>NZ_JMLQ01000024.1 GCF_000686025.1 Rhodococcus sp. UNC23MFCrub1.1 | reverse complement strand
ATCACCAGCAGGGGTCCCCCTTCTCCCGAAGTTACGGGGGCATTTTGCCGAGTTCCTTAACCATAGTTATCTCGATCGCCTTGGTATTCTCTACCTGATCACCTGTGTCGGTTTGGGGTACGGGCCGTGTACCAGCTCGCTAGAGGCTTTTCTCGGCAGCATAGGATCACTGAATTCGCCTCATTCGGCTATGCATCACCTCTCAGGCTGTGTGAGACCCGGATTTGCCTAGGTCTCGCCCTACAGGCTTACACCAGTGTTACCACTGACTGGCTCAGCTACCTTCCTGCGTCACCCCATCGCTTGACTACTACCAGGAAAGGTCCCGTGCATCACCACACCCGGCACCCGAAGGTGCTCCTGGCGGCTCTGGACGGTTAGTACTCCTGATTCATCATGGGCGCGGATACACGGGTACGGGAATATCAACCCGTTGTCCATCGACTACGCCTGTCGGCCTCGCCTTAGGTCCCGACTCACCCTGGGCGGATTAACCTGGCCCAGGAACCCTTGATCATTCGGCGGACGAGTTTCTCACTCGTCTTTCGCTACTCATGCCTGCATTCTCACTCGCGTGGCCTCCACACCTGGATCACTCCGGCGCTTCCCTGGCCACACGACGCTCCCCTACCCACCCACACACCTGCCGGAACCCTCGCAAGGGAACCGGGGGCTGTTGTGTGAGTGCCGCGGCTTCGGCGGTGTACTTGAGCCCCGCTACATTGTCGGCGCAAAATCACTTGACCAGTGAGCTATTACGCACTCTTTCAAGGGTGGCTGCTTCTAAGCCAACCTCCTGGTTGTCTTCGCGACTTCACATCCTTTTCCACTTAGTACACGCTTGGGGGCCTTAGCCGGCGATCTGGGCTGTTTCCCTCTCGACTACGAACCTTATCGCCCGCAGTCTCACTGCCGCGCTCTCACATCCTGGCATTCGGAGTTTGGCTGATTTCGATAAGCTTGTGGGCCCTCTAGACCATCCAGTAGCTCTACCTCCAGGATGAAACACGCGACGCTGCACCTAAATGCATTTCGGGGAGAACCAGCTATCACGGAGTTTGATTGGCCTTTCACCCCTACCCACAACTCATCCCCTCAGTTTTCAACCTAAGTGGGTTCGGGCCTCCACGACGTCTTACCGTCGCTTCACCCTGGCCATGGGTAGATCACTCCGCTTCGGGTCTAGAGCATGCGACTG
>NZ_JMLQ01000023.1 GCF_000686025.1 Rhodococcus sp. UNC23MFCrub1.1 | reverse complement strand
GAAGGCCGTGCTTGTCGGCGAAGGCGAGGATCTCGTCGGCGTCCTTGACGGGTTCGGACGTGCCGGGCACGGAGGGGGCCTTCGCGCGGGTGGCGATGTGGCGGGCGGTGACCTTGTCGCCGAGGTCGCGGATGGACTGCGGGGACGGTCCGATCCAGATCAGGCCGGCGTCCAGGACGGCCTGGGCGAAGTCGGCGTTCTCGGAGAGGAAGCCGTAGCCGGGGTGGATCGCGTCGGCGCCGGACTTGGCGGCGGCGTCGATGATCTTGTCGATCGCGAGGTAGGACTCGGCGGAGGTCTGACCGCCGACGGCGAAGGCTTCGTCGGCGAGGCGGACGAAGGGCGCGTCGGCGTCGGGTTCGGCATAGACCGCGACGGAGGTGTAGCCGGCGTCGGCCGCCGCGCGGATCACACGAACCGCTATCTCACCGCGGTTCGCGACGAGAACCTTCGAGATCTTCTTCGGTGCAACACCGTTGGTCGAGGACACGTCGACTGCTTCCTTACCGCGCGTGGCGCGCGTTGACGAAGTGGGTGGGGGTTGCGGACATCCCGTAGCGCAGTGTCTGGGTGGGGGCGCCCCACCCGCCGAGGCTGGACACCGGCGGATGGGGCACGGTCACAGGGACGCACACGGTAGCGAGCACCGCTGTGAGAACGGCGATGTCGGTATCCGTCGGCTCACCGCGGACGATACGAATCACGGTGTCGCTCACAGCGGGATGTTGCCGTGCTTCTTCGGCGGCAGGGTGACCATCTTGCGTTCGAGCAGGCGCAGTGCGGTGACGATCTGTCCGCGGGTGTGGCTCGGGGGGATCACGGCGTCCACGTAGCCACGTTCAGCGGCGACGTACGGGTTGACGAGGGTGTCCTCGTACTCGTTCTGCAGCTCGAGGCGCAGTGCGTCGACGTCGTCACCGTTCTTCGCGGCCTTGAGGAGGCGCTTGCGGTAGACGAAGCCGACGGCGCCGGAGGCGCCCATGACGGCGATCTGCGCGGTGGGCCACGCGAGGTTGAGATCGGCGCCCATGTGCTTGGACCCCATCACGTCGTACGCGCCGCCGTACGCCTTGCGGGTGATGACGGTGATCTTCCCGACGGTGGCCTCGCCGTAGGCGTAGAGCAGCTTCGCGCCGCGGCGGATGATGCCGTTGAACTCCTGATCGGTGCCGGGCAGGAAGCCGGGGACGTCGACGAGGGTGATGATGGGGATGTTGAAGCAGTCGCAGGTGCGCACGAACCGGGCGGCCTTCTCGGAGGCGTCGATGTCGAGGGTGCCGGCGAACGCGGTGGGCTGGTTGGCGACGATGCCGACGCTGCGCCCGTCGACGCGGCCGAACCCGACGATGATGTTGCG
>NZ_JMLQ01000022.1 GCF_000686025.1 Rhodococcus sp. UNC23MFCrub1.1 | reverse complement strand
ATGAGCACCGAGTCCCAGGTGCCGTACGTCGGTGAGTCCTTGCGGAGGTCGACCACGACGTCGAGGAACGCGCCGCGGGTGCAGGTGACGTACTTGGCCTGCCCGGGTGGGTCGACGGTGACGTGAATCCCGCGGAGCACACCGGCGGCGGAGACCGAGCAGTTGGCCTGCAGCAGTTCCAGGGGGTGCCCGACGGCGGCGGTGAAGGCGGAGTCCTTGTGCCATTCGAAGAACACCCCGCGGTCGTCGCCGAACTGGCGGGGAGTGAATTCGAACGCCCCGGGGACGCGCAGTTCGCGGAAGCTCACGGTCGGTGTCCTCTCTCGAGCAGGTCCAGCAGGTATGCCCCGTATCCGGACTTGAGCAGTGTCTGCGCGCGGGCGCGCAGGTCGTCGTCGGTGATGAACCCGCGTCGCCACGCCACCTCCTCGGGGGCGCCGATCTTGAGGCCTTGGCGCTGTTCGATGGTGCGCACGTAGTTGGAGGCGTCGAGGAGCGATTCGAAGGTGCCGGTGTCGAGCCACGCGGTGCCGCGGGGCAGCACCTGCACCTGCAGGGTCCCCGCCTCGAGGTAGTGGCGGTTGACGTCGGTGATCTCGTACTCCCCGCGAGCGGAGGGGGCGAGGTCGCGGGCGATGGCGATGACGTCGTTGTCGTAGAAGTACAGCCCCGGCACCGCGTAGTTCGACCGCGGGTGTGTCGGCTTCTCCTCCAAGGACAGGGCGGTGCCGCTCTCGTCGAATTCGATGACCCCGTACGCGGTGGGGTCGGAGACCTCGTAGGCGAACACCGCGCCGCCGTCGATGTCCCCGAACCGGCTCAGCTGCGTTCCCAGGCCGGGGCCGTAGAAGATGTTGTCCCCCAGCACCAGCGCGGCGCCCTCGGTGCCGATGTGCTCGGCACCCAGCACGAACGCCTGCGCGAGGCCGTTGGGTTCGTGTTGCACCTTGTAGGTCAGCGAGATGCCGAACTGGGAGCCGTCACCGAGCAGCCGCTGGAACTGCTCGGCGTCCTGCGCGGTGGTGATGATCAGGATGTCGCGGATCCCGGCGAGCATCAGCGTGGTCAGCGGGTAGTAGATCATCGGCTTGTCGTAGACGGGCACCAACTGCTTGCTCACGCCCTGAGTGATCGGATGCAGCCGCGACCCCGTGCCACCGGCCAGAATGATTCCTCGCATGATGGTCGAGTCTTTCAGACTGCGCTTCGCGCCGCTCTCCCACGTAAAGTGCCGCCCATGAGAATGCTCGTGACCGGCGGCGCCGGGTTCATCGGCGCGAACTTCGTGCACCTGACCGCTCGCACCCGCCCCGACATCGAGATCACCGTCCTCGACGCCCTCACCTACGCCGGCAACAA
>NZ_JMLQ01000021.1 GCF_000686025.1 Rhodococcus sp. UNC23MFCrub1.1 | reverse complement strand
ATGAGCACCGAGTCCCAGGTGCCGTACGTCGGTGAGTCCTTGCGGAGGTCGACCACGACGTCGAGGAACGCGCCGCGGGTGCAGGTGACGTACTTCGCCTGTCCGGGTGGGTCGACGGTGACGTGGATGCCGCGCAGCACACCGGCGGCGGAGACCGAGCAGTTGGCCTGCAGCAGTTCCAGGGGGTGGCCGACGGCGGCGGTGAAGGCGGAGTCCTTGTGCCATTCGAAGAACACCCCGCGGTCGTCGCCGAACTGGCGGGGAGTGAACTCGAACGCCCCGGGAATCGACAGCTCACGAAAACTCATACAACCCCACCTTCTTGTCGATGAGTTCGAGGAGGTACGTGCCGTACCCCGACTTGACCAGCGGAGTCGCGCGCTGGGTCAGTTCGTCGTCAGTGATCCAACCTCGACGCCACGCCACCTCCTCGGGTGCCCCTACCTTGAGTCCCTGGCGCTGCTCGATCGTGCGTACGAAGTTCGACGCGTCCAACAAGGAGTCGAAGGTACCCGTGTCCAACCACGCGGTTCCACGCGGCAGCACCTCGACTTGAAGGGTGCCGGCTTCCAAGTAGTGCCGATTGACGTCCGTGATCTCGTACTCGCCCCGCGCCGAAGGCTTCAGATCGCGGGCGATGGCGACGACGTCGTTGTCGTAGAAGTACAGCCCCGGCACCGCGTAGTTCGACCGCGGCTTGGTGGGCTTCTCCTCCAGCGAGATCGCTCGCCCTGACCTGTCGAACTCAATGACGCCATAGGCCGACGGGTCGGACACTTCATACGCAAAGACTGCACCGCCACCGAGGTTCTCGAATCTCGCCAATTGCGAACCCAAGCCGGGACCATAGAAGATGTTGTCGCCCAGTACGAGCGCGACTTGTTCCGAACCGACATGCTCCGCGCCTATTACGAACGCCTGAGCCAAGCCGTTGGGTTGGTGTTGAACCGTATAAGTGATGGAAACACCGAATTGGGAGCCGTCACCAAGCAAACGGTGGAACTGATCTGCATCGTGCGACGTCGTGATGATGAGGATGTCTCGGATGCCCGCCAGCATCAATGTGGTCAGGGGGTAATAGATCATGGGCTTGTCGTAGACAGGCACCAGCTGCTTGCTCACCCCGACGGTGATCGGATGTAACCGCGAGCCGGTTCCACCGGCCAGAATGATTCCCCGCATGAGAACGAAGTGTCTCAGAAGCCAGCAAATCGCGCGTCTTGAGCGATGCCGGTCACACATCCCACTCAGGTCGAAACTCGAAAGTGAGGAACGTAGTCTCGCCGCATGAGAATGCTCGTGACCGGCGGCGCCGGGTTCATCGGCGCGAACTTCGTGCACCTGACCGCCCGCACCCGCCCCGACATCGAGATCACCGTCCTCGACGCCCTCACCTACGCCGGCAACAAGGCCTCCCTC
>NZ_JMLQ01000019.1 GCF_000686025.1 Rhodococcus sp. UNC23MFCrub1.1 | reverse complement strand
CAGGTCGGATCATCCGCTGCCCTCGGGACATCGACCACCTTCGTCGGATCGATCCTGGCGCTCACCTCGATCACCTTGGATACGAACGCCACCGTCGCCGGACGCGTCCTCGCCCGCAACGGAAACGTCACACTCGACACCAACACCATCACCCGGCCGGGGTGCGTCACCGCGCCGGTGACCACGACTCCGCCGGCCACCACCACCCCGGACACGACGACACCGGGCGCCACGACCACCCCCGGTCCGATGACCACACCGGGCGCGACCACGACAACACCTGTGACCACCACCGCACCTCCCGTGGTGATCACGGTCCCGGTCATTCCCGGTGTCCCCTCGATCCCGGATGTGCCTCCTGTGATCACTCTGCCCCCGATTCCGGGTGTCCCCGGTCTGCCGAACACACCGGGTGTCCCGACGGGGCCGAACACACCGGGTGTCCCGACGGGGCCGAACACACCGGGTGTCCCGACAGGGCCGAACACACCGGGTGTCCCCACTGGGCCGAACACACCAGGCGTTCCCATAGGGCCGGGTACGCAGATCACCGAGGTTCCTCGTGGGGGTGTGGACACCGGTGACGGATCCACGACTGGGTCGCACTCGTCCGCCGAGTGGTCGCTTCTGCTGCTGTCGATCACAGCTTTCGGAGCAGGCTCCGCGCTGATCCTCCGCCGCACACGCGGACACCGGGCTGACGTGAGCACCGCCCGCACCACACCTCGCCCCGCCGCGTCCCGAACCCGGGCCGCGGCGGGGATCGTTGCCGCGGTGCTCCTGCTGGTGGCGGTGTTGACCGGGTGCTCGACGCCCTCGTCGACCGCACCCGCCGACTCCGCCGTTTCGGCGGCGCCGCAGCAACGTACGACCACTGGCCCCACCGGTGCCTCGCCCACCGTTCTCGGTGAGTCGACGCCGGTGCACCTGTCCGTGCCGTCGATCGGCGTCGAGACGGACCTGGTCGGTCTCGGACTGCAGAACGACGGAACGATGGAGGTGCCGTCCGGTGGTTTCCCGGCCGGGTGGTATTCCGGGTCGCCGACACCCGGTGAGCTGGGACCATCGATTCTTGCCGGGCACGTCGACTGGGACGGAGCACCCGGGGTGTTCGCCGACCTCACCGAAGTCGCGGCCGGGGATGCGGTCATCGTCACCCGAGAGGACGGCACCGTCGCCTCGTTCGCCGTCACCGCGGTTGAGCAGTACCCGAAGGATCAGTTTCCGACCTCGTCGGTGTACGGGGACATAGACCATGCGGGTCTGCGGTTGATCACCTGCGGCGGCGCCTTCGACACCGACGCCGCCAGTTACGGCGACAACATCGTCGTCTACGCCGACGCCATCTGACGACTCAGCCTTCTTCGCGCCCGAGTTTGCTCTCAGACGAACGTGTCGAGTTCGCCGAGGCGGTTCACAATCATCACCCGCCGCTGTCCGGCAGGCCTCTTGCGAGATCTCGGCCGTTGTCAGTCCGTTGGGGCACCGTCCCGACGCCGGCATCCGTCTTCTCGACCTGTCCTCCGAGCTCGAGCGCCCGGAGTAGTTCGCGCTGCGGGGGAGGGGTCTCGCCGTGGACCGCGGGGATGTCTGTCACTCAGCTCCCCTTGGCGGGAGGCGCCAGGTCGGGCGGGTGTGCAGGTCGGTGATCGGGTGCGGGCTGCCCGGGGTGGCATCCCTGCAGGAGGTGGGCTCCGAGCTCGCGGACGGTGCGGAGTTCGGCATCGGTTTCAATGCCTTCCACCACGACGGTCATGTCGAACTGGCCGGCGAGTGTGATGGTGGCGGCGGTGATGGCGGAGCGGAAGGGGTCGGTGTCGATGTCGCGGGTGACGAACGCGTCGAGTTTGACGATGTCGGGTCGCACGGTGATCACCTGCCGCAGTCCGGAATGCCCGGCGCAGACGTCGTCGAGCGCGAGAACCACCCCGGCGGCGCGCAGATCGTCGAGCAGGCCGAGGGCATTCTCCACTTCGGTGACGGTGGAGTGCTCGGAGACCTCGAGGACGATGCGGCGATGCCGGGCGGCGTGACGCAGCGGCTCGATCAGAGTCGGATCGGCCGTGAGCGCGGCGGGGGAGAGGTTGACGGCGAGGAACAGCTCCGGCGGGAGCGCGTCGGCGTGGTCGAGCGCGCGCAGGAGTGCGGCGCCTTCGAGTGCCCCTGCCAGTGCGTGCTGTGTTGCGGAGGCGAACCACTGTTCGGGTCCGGGTGTGCCGGTGGGGAACCTGGCGAGGGCTTCGTAGCCGACGACGCGCAGATCAGCCGCTTCGACGACGGGTTGGAACACCGTCGAGGGTCCACCGCGGCGCAGTACCGCGACAATCTCCTCGGGTGTGACCGCGCTTGTGATCTCACCGGTATCGGGACGCGGAGTGTTCTCTTGCAGGCGCCGGTTCATGCCGGTGGTCGACTCGACGACCGGTGACGTGAACAGTTCGTGGACACCGCACGCAGCACCCGTGCGAGGCCGCCGCTGCCGCTCCTCGCCGAGGACATGCCTTGACCGTACGTGCAGTTACCCCCGACAGGAACGGAACGGAAGGACACAGCACGGACGCGACCCAGCGCTGCGAGGGCGCGACTGTTCGGTGCCCACCGCCGGGGGTGGTGGTGTCGAATGACAATCATGGTTCATCAGCCGGAGTCGGTGCCGCGGTCCTGCGATTTGTTCGGTACCGCAGCCAGCGGGGCGATCGACGACGACGGACACGACAGTGGTGGCCGGTTCGTGGTGTGGATGATCGACGACCGCGCCACCGTGGTGGTGCGGGCGGCGACGACCCTGGGCGGGGCGGTCGAGGTAGCTCGGGCGTAGTGCGCGGCGTGGGGTGCGCGCGTGCAGTGCGTCGAGAACCCAGTTGGGGTTGCCGTGCCCTCGGAGCAGTGGGAAGCGTTACTTGCAGCGCCGGGCCCGCTGCCGTACGTGTACACCGTCGAACTGCGCTCACCGCGGTCCACGGGTGTGGGGGAGTTGGTGTCGGCCCTGTGGACGAGTACCGACCTCGCCGAAGCACTGCGGTGGCGCTCCCTTCTCCCCGAACCGCTGAGGGTGCGGACGCTGGTGGTGAGCAACGCCCCCGACGGGCACTACCCGAGACGGGATGCGGATGGCTGCAGTACGGGATTCCGTGTGACTCGTCACCGGGATAGATTTCGCGAATAACGTCACCGGACAACCTCTTTAATACCAGTGCGGGCGGTGCGATGGACGGTGGTGTCGATGACCGCACCGCTGACACTGCCCGACAGTGTCGGACCGTGGCGGCACGATGGGGTCCATGCGCATTCGCACCCTCGCCGGACCGCCCCTGCCGCACGAGCTCCTCGCCGCCACCGTGCGCGCGATCCTGCTGTCGAACAGCCTGTGCATCGAAGGGCCGACCATGCTACAGCCCGTGGCCGCTCCGGCAGAACAATGGTGTGCCCGACACAGGACCGCGTGACTCACGTGAACCGTCGGTTCTGTCCGGGTGAGGTCCGCTCCATCGACGATCGGGCGGCGTACGGTGACCGTCATGGCGACACCCGTTGACCGACAGCGCGACTCGACCCTTGGTGTGTCGGATGCTGCCGTCGACGAGGCGGTGCGCGTGCTGCACGACCGTCTCGATGTCCTGCTCGACCGATTGACCGATTCGGTGATGGGCGCTCCCACACCGGGTTCGGCGCCCTGGCGTACCCGTTTCGGTGCTCCGGGCGCACTCACCAGCGCGGTGCGGGCGGGCGACCGCACCGCGGTACGGGCGATGATCGCCGCCCGCGCCGGCGTCGTCGACCCCGCTGCGCCCGCCCCGGCGCACCACCGGGCCACCTCGGTGTCGCCGCGCTGGCGTCGGCCACGACCGGACCCGGCGCAGCTGTCGATGTTCTGACCCACGCGTCTCACCCGAGGGTCGTCACAGGTTTTGCACACGAGCGCCGCCGGCTCCCGGCAGACCTCACCTCGCCGAGGTCGAGGTGTCGGGGAGTGGGGATAGCGTCAGTAGTTGTGGCGGAGAGTGCGGGTGTGCCGGTCGGGTACCGGTACGAGTGGGCACTGTTCACGGACTGGTGCGCCGCCGCCGACACGACCGCCTTGCCGGCATCGCCACTGACGGTGGCGACCTTCCTGGCCGAGAACCCCACCGGGAACGCCGCGCAGCGGCGACGGGTGGCGGTCGTCAACCGGGCCCACACCGCCGCCGGGTACCCCGCGCCGGGAACGGTCACCGCGATCCGCCTTCAACTCGACCAGGCCCGCACCGAGCGGATGGCGGTTCTGCGCGGTCGCGTGGCGCCGATCATCGCCGCGCTACCGGTGACGGGGTGGCCGACCGGGATGTTCGGGCGCCGCGACGCAGTGATCCACGCCCTGTACGCGGCGGGATTGCGTGCGGTCGACATCGCCCACCTCGACCGCCGCGACATCACCGTCGTCGGGGACGGCGTGCGGATCGGTGAACACCACCAGCTGCACCTCGGTTCGAGCGCCGCTGGCGGTGGTGCGGTGATCGACTACGCGGCGGTGTGGCGGCGGTGGGAACAGGTGCTCCGGGCGGTGCAGGATCACCCGTCGACGCGGGTGCTCGAACTACACCTGCGGACAGGCGCCTTCCCGGGCTGTGACGACGAGGATGGTCGGAGTGATTTCGGTCCGGTGGTGGTGCCGATCGACCGGTGGGGGGCGGTCCCGCTGCCGCTGGTTGCGATGACACCGGGGGCGATCACGTCCGTGGTGACCACGCATCTGTCAGGGGCACCGGTACGACACCGACCCATCCCCGAACGCCCCGCGCCGTCTAGGTCGGCGGCGGGGCCGCCGACCGTGCCCGGCGATGGCGCGGTGGTTCTGTCCGACACGTACGCGGCGGGTGTCGCAGCCCGAGCGTCGGCGCACGCCGCCCTCGCCGATGTGGGGGACGTCCTCGCCGAGATCGGAGACCGCGCCGAGGAGCTGCTGCTCCGCACCCTTGCACTTCTCGATGACCTCTGACCGGCATCGTGCCGGGCACGTCGATGGCACACCTGCGGGCAGACACGTGCAGACCCGTCAGGGAACCAACGGTGACAACTCAGCTAGCTGTAATGGCCAGGGACGTTGTGGACGGCGTGGCGACAACAGAGAGGTGAGGACCTCCGGTATCGGTGTGGTTACCACAACTGCACCGACAACCGAGAGGTCCTCGTGTCCCACGCTAACGCCTCCCTCACCCCTAAGGGACGATTGAAGCTCGCGAGTTCGATCGTCGACGACCACTGGTCCATCCGGCGGGCCGCCGAACGCTTCCAGGTCTCACCGACCACCGCAAAGAAGTGGGCCGACCGGTACCGGGCCGGCGGGGCGCCGGCGATGATCGACCGGTCCAGCCGGCCCCGCCGCAGCCCCGCGCGCACACCGAGACGCACCGAACGACGA
>NZ_JMLQ01000018.1 GCF_000686025.1 Rhodococcus sp. UNC23MFCrub1.1 | reverse complement strand
GCGCAGTTCACGACGATGCGCAGCGGGACGCCGGCATCGCCGATCTGTGCGAGGGCGGCCCGTACCTCCTCGTCGCTGGTGACGTCGGCGGCGATGAGCGTCACGCCGTCCGGTACGGAGTCACCGGCCTTGTCGATGGACTGTTGCAGGTCGAGGCCGAAGACGGTGACGCCGTTGTCGGCGAACCGCTTCGCCGTGGCCGCGCCGAGCCCCGATGCGCCGCCGGTGACCAATGCCGCTGTTCCCGCGATCTCCACTGCCGTGTCCTCTCGTCGGACGGCCGACTCGGTTACCGGCCGCTCACTGAAACGAACCCTAGTCGGTGGGTGCAGACTCGGGACATGACGTTCCCCGGTTCGGCAGACGAGGTCCATGTCCGGCGTTGTGTCGCGCTCGCGCGCGAGGCACTCGACGCCGGTGACGAGCCGTTCGGGTCGGTGTTGGTCGACGCGGACGGTCAGGTGCTCTTCGAGGACCGCAATCGCGTGGGCGGCGGGGACTCGACGCGCCATCCCGAGTTCACGATCGTGGAGTGGGCCGTGCGGAACCTGACGGCCGACGAGCGCGCCCGGACCACGGTGTACACATCGGGGGAGCACTGCCCGATGTGTTCGGCGGCGCACGCGTGGGTGGGGCTCGGCGACATCGTCGTCGCGGTGACGAGTGCTCAGCTCACCGCGTGGCGGTCGGAGTGGGGTCTGGAGCCGGGCCCTGTCGCCGCGCTGCCCATCGGCGACGTTGCGCCGCGGATCCGGGTGCGGGGGCCCGTACCGGAGGTCAGCGCGGAGATGCGGGCACTTCATCGTCGGAAGGCCGGTCTGCCGTCGGACGAGTGAGAGTCCAGCTCGTCGCCGCGATACCGAGAGCGAGGACCACGGCTGCGGCGATCAGTCCGACGGGTGTGCCGGGAAGCAGCCCCTCGAGGATCAGCCACACGCCGAAGACGAAGAACAGGGTCGCGGCACCGAGGGTGATGAGCCGCTCGGGCAGGTGCTTGCCCAGGGTCGCGCCGATGACGATGGCCAGAGCGTCGGCGGCGACCATGCCCAGCGTCGAGCCGATCCACACGCCGACCCAGTCGTTGTCGGAGGCGAGCGTGACGGTGGCCAACATCGTCTTGTCGCCGAGCTCGGCGAGGAAGAAGGCGGACGCGACGGCGATGAAGGCGGACTTCGTCACCCGGTCGGCCTTCGTCTTCTCCTCGTCGTCGAGCGAATCGCCGCGTAGCGTCCACAGGCCGAAGACCAGGAACGCGACGCCGCCGACGATGCCGATCAGGTGCGTGGGCAACGCGACACCGAGGTAGTGGCCCACGGCAACAGAGACGAGGTGGACGAGCGTCGTGGCGACCGTGATGCCGCCGATGACGACCCACCAGCGGTACTTCAGGGCGAACGTCATGGCCATCAGCTGGGATTTGTCACCGAGTTCGGCGACGAAGATGACTCCGAAGCTGAGCAGCAGGGCGGCGAGCACGTCGAACCTCCAGGACAGGGCGCGTCGGCCGACACGAGGGGAGAACCTGGCCGACGCTCGGTGCAGCGCACCGTGCGGTCATCGGGACCGGTGCGGGAAGGCCGGAGGCCGGCCGGTCGACGAAAGGTCTCGCCCACCTGCTGCCACGTGTGTGGAAGCTCGGTTCACCGAGCCGGGAGCGCCCCGGCGAACCGGTGCGCGCCAGTATGTCGACTGGATGATCGGGGGCTACTCCCCTTCGCTGATCTCCACGCTAAAGCCCTGGTCAGGCTTCTGCAACTTCGACAAACCTGTTCGGCTACCCGAAATTTGTCGTGTCATGCAGCGAGCAACATCGCGAGGACGGCCGTATCGGGATGGCTGATGGGATCGAGGCCCACACGGCTGATCATCGACGTCACGGTGCCGTCCGCCTCGGCCTCGACCCAGGCGGCGCGATGGTCCAGCCCGAGGTGCGGCAGACCCGGCAACAGCACGCACCCCGACGCGGCCCCGGCGCACTCCGGCAGCGTCGGCATCGTCTCCGACGGCGGATGCAGCATCATCAGCGCGGCCGGCTGATGCAGCGCGAAGCGCTCCGGGGTCACCGCGTGGTCCCCGATGACGGGGCCCTCGGACACCACGATGCCCACGGTCCCCTCGTGCGGGTCGTCGGGCAGTTCCTCGCGGACACAGAAGACGGTGCTGGTGTCCAGCAGGCCGGGGGTCGACGCGACCCGCACCGTGAAGGCGAGAAGCTGCGCCCATTCCTTCGTCGTGTCGGGCCACCGGCCGGAGATGACGAAGCCGCGCAGGGTTCCCGAGGCGTGGAACGGGGCCACACCGATGATGCGACGATCGGGACTGGTCATGACGTTCTCCTCGCACTGGCCGGCATCGAGCGGGACGGCCTGCGCGGAACGTGCGCGGACCATCGGCACACAACGTCGGGTAGAGGAAGAGAACACCACCATCGCGCTGGCACACAAGTGGTCACGAGTGCCAGATGTGGCCGGTGAGACGACGAATGCCGCGCCCTCGTGGGACGCGGCATTCGCGGTGCGACTGTGCGGCGGGACTACGGGAAGATGAGACCCGAGGTCTGCGACGTGGCTGCGGCGAAGCGCTGCTGCACGTCGGCCCAGTTGACGACGTTCCAGAACGCCTTCACGTAGTCGGCCTTGACGTTCTTGTACTGCAGGTAGAAGGCGTGCTCCCACATGTCGACCTGCAGCAGGGGAATGATGCCGAGCGGCACGTTTGCCTGCTGGTCGTACAGCTGGAACGTGAGGAGCTTCTTGCCCAGCGTGTCGTAGCCGAGCACTGCCCAGCCGGAGCCCTGCAGACCGTTGGCCGCGGCGGTGAACTGCGCGCGGAACTTGTCGAACGAGCCGAAGTGGTCGTCCAGTGCGGCCGCGAGCTCGCCCTCGGGCTTGTCTCCACCGTTGGGGGAGAGGTTCTTCCACCAGATGGAGTGGTTCACGTGGCCACCGAGGTGGAACGCGAGGTTCTTCTCCTGCAGGAAGATCGAGCCGTGATCGTCCTTGTCACGGGCGTCGGCCAGCTTCTCCAGTGCGGTGTTCACGCCGGCGACGTAGGTGGCGTGGTGCTTGGAGTGATGCAGCTCGTTGATCTCCCCGGAGATGTGGGGCTCGAGAGCTGCATAGTCGTAGTCGAGGTCGGGCAGTGTGTACTCGGACACGTGTTTCCCTTCTCTTGCATCTGTTGTAGCTGACTGCTGGCGTTACCCAGCCAACGTCATTCGTACACCTCGCGCAAGAGTTCGACGCAGTCGGAGTGCAGCGCAGACGCACCGATGCGGACCGTGGTCCCCTTGCCCGCGCGCAGCGATGACGTGGGCGAACTCGACCGACAGGTGAACGGAACCTTAAGATCGAGGGTGATGACCTCCTCGACGCCCGACTCGGACGGTGGGGTGGTCTCCGTCCGTACGGCGGCCGATCCGCCGCGGATCCGGTTCGGCGGAGTCGACATCCTGCGTGCGCTGGCGGTCCTGACCGTCGTGTACTCGCACATCTCGTACTTCCTGGTCGATGATCTCGGAACACCGTGGTGGCTCATCGACGTCGTCACCCTCGTGTTCGTCGAGCACGGCGGTCTGAACCACCATCTCTCGTTCGTGGGCGTCGCGTTCTTCATGATCCTCACCGGACTGGTCGCGACCGCGTCCGTCGTCCGCAACTCGCCGCGCGCCTTCCTCGTGGGGCGGGCAGCGCGGTTGCTCCCGGTGTTCTGGCTGTCGGTCCTCGCCGCGATCGTGCTGGTTCGCCTCGGGGTGAACGGGATGTTCTCGCAGACCGTGGGCATCAGCAACGCCGAGGCCGCCATGAGCTTCGTGCTCGGCGGCTTCTTCGTGCGCCCGGAGGTCGTGGTCCTCGGGGTCACCTGGACGCTCGTGGTCCAGGGGGTCTTCTACGTGTACGCGGTGAGCATGCGCCGGGTGCTCGCGTCCCGCCCCGTGCTGGTTCCGATCGTCGGTGCGGCCGTGTGCTGGCTGATCCTGCTCTACACCGATCTGGTGCCGTACGAGTACACGATCCCCATGGTCGACAAGGTCGCGGCGACGTTGCCCACCGTCTTCCTGGGCCAGATCGTGTATCTCGCGTTCGCCCGGCTCGCGTCGTGGCGGTTCCTTCTTCTCGCGGGTCTCGCCCAGTTCGCCGTCATCCGGTACGCGACGACGGTGGACGCCTTCCACGTCGGTCAGCAGGGTCACCTGTGGACGGTACTGGTGCTCGTCGTCGCGGTGGTGTTGGTGGCTCCCACCGACACCGCGTTCGGCCGCTCGCGCGTGATCCACTGGCTCGCGACGCGCAGCTACACGATCTACCTGGTCCACACTCTGGTGCTCTACCGCATCTACTCGCTCGTCGAGCCGCATCTCGGTGCGACCGTCGCGGTGCTCGTCTTCGCGCTGATCACCGGTGTGCTCTCGGATCTCGTGTACCGCTACGTCGAGACGCCGGCGGCACGGTGGATCGCCCGCCACTGGTCGGGGCATCCGCGGACGCCTGCCCCGACCGCGAACGAGCCGACCTCGAGTGACCCGACCTCCGGCCCTCAGGCCAGCTGACGCATCACCTCGGCGGCGACCAGTTCGATGTGGTCGACATCGGACAGGTCCAGCATCTGCAGGTAGAACCGGGTCGATCCGAGCTCGGCGTACGTTCCGAGCTTGTCGACGATCTCGGCAGGCGTCCCTGCCGCGCCGTTTGCCCGGAGCTCCTCCACGTCCCGTCCGATCGCGGCGGCGCGGCGGGCGATCTCGTCCTCGGTGGTGCCGCAGCACAGCACCAGCGCGTTGGAGAACGTCATCGACGACGGATCACGGCCGATGTCCGAGCACGCTGCGCGCACCCGGTCGAACTGTGTCGCCGTCGCGTCGGTGTCCGCGAACGGGAGATTGAACTCCGTCGCGTGACGCGCGGCGAGTTCCGGCGTCCGCTTCTTCCCCATGCCCCCGATGATGATGGGCGGCGGACTCTGCACCGGCTTCGGCAGAGCGGGTGACTCGGTCACGGTGAAGTGGTCGCCCTGGTACGAGAACGTCTCACCCGCGGGAGTGCCCCACAGACCGGTGACGATCGCGAGGGTCTCCTCGAAGCGATCGAAGCGCGTGCCCACCGACGGGAACGGGATCGCGTACGCCGCGTGCTCCTCTGCGTACCAGCCTGCTCCGAGCCCCAGTTCGACGCGGCCGGCGCTCATCGCGTCGACCTGCGCGACCGAGATCGCCAGGGGACCCGGGTACCGGAAGGTGGCCGAGGTGACGAGGGTGCCGAGGCGGATCGTGGAGGTCTCGCGAGCGATGCCGGCCAGCGTGATCCAGGCGTCCGTGGGTCCGGGGAGGCCGTCCGTGCTCATCGCCAGGTAGTGGTCGGAGCGGAAGAAGGCGTCGTACCCGAAGTCCTCGGCGGCGCGCGCCACGCGGACCAGGTCGTCGTAGGTCGCGCCCTGCTGCGGTTCGGTGAAGATTCTGAGGTCCATGGTTCGACAGTAGAAGGGCGTGCCGGAGTCGGGGAGCGACCGTGGGTGCGACACACGCGGAAGAAACGGGATCGAGTCCCGTTTCTGTGGATGTTTCTGTGGATGATGGGGATGGTGATTGTCGATCAGCAACCTCCGTAGAAAGTCGAAGATGCCGATCGACAATACTGCTCCCCATGGACTTCACCGCCGAGGCCGAACTGTCCGCCGCGCTCGACGACCTGCACGCCGCGGAGATCGACTCCCTGGCCTCGGCGGTCGCGCCGTTTCGCGGACGCCTCACCCGGAGCCTTCTCGGCCGCGCGCGCCTGGTGGTCACCCTCTCGGCCGACGGCCTGCCGCAGGCCGTCACCCTCGCCTCGGCTCTGCTGCGAGATCTCGTCGGCGGTCGCGACCTCGTGTCGCTGTCCGTCCGCTCGGCACGAGACCACGAGTGGGTCTCCGGACTGCCGCCCACCGACGGGTGGTCGTCGGTGTCCGAGGTGGCGGCGGAGCGGGCGATCTCCCGACAGGCCGTGCTCGCGCAGATCGCGGCGGGCACCCTGCCCGCGGCGAAGGTGGGGACCACGTGGGTGGTGGCCCGCGGCGCACGAAGGTTCGATAGCGGAGGGTTCGAGACCGGACGGTTCCGGAACGACTGGTGATCGACGGTGGCACCGGGGCGAGGGGCGTGACAGGATCGAGTGCGTGAGCTTCGGATCCGTACCGTCCGTATCCGTCTCCGACGTCCCGGAGCCCGGTCCCAGCACCGCCCTGCTCGACGTCCGTGAGGACGACGAGTGGACCGCCGGGCACGCTCCCGGCGCGCTGCACGTCCCGATGGGCGACGTCCCGTCGCGGATGGCCGACATCAGCGTTGACGGCACCCTCTACGTGGTGTGCCGCCAGGGTGGGCGTTCGGCCCGCGTCGTCGAGTACCTGCAGCACGCGGGAGTCGACGCGGTGAACGTGGACGGCGGCATGGTGGCGTGGCAGCAGGCCGGCCTCCCGGTCGTCGACGACGCCGGTCGCCCGGCCACCGTGTACTGACGCCGTGACCGCTCCTCGGCCGGTGGCCTGGTTCCAGATCTGTGCGCGCTGCACACGGCGCATCGACGTGGGGCCGTCGCCGCGGCAGTGGTGTCCCGTCTGCCACGGGGTCCTGCTCTCCCCGGTGCCGGTCGGGCAGTCGACTGCCCCGGTCGGGCAGTTGCCGATGGCCGTCCGTCGTAACTTCCGCTGGGTGGCCTCCGCGCCCGGATCCGCGCCGCGGCGCCGTGTCCGCCGGGTGCCGACCCCCACCCCCCGTTACGACGTCATGCCCACCTGGGGTCTGCCGATCGCGCCGCGCCCGCACCCGAGTGCGCCGGAGAGCGCCACGGACCGGCTGGCCCGGCGCTCGACCTCCCTGCTCACGGCGACCGTCGCCCTGTTCGTCGCGGCGGCCGTCGCCGAGCTGGCCCGGTACGTCGTGCTGCTCGTCAGTCGCGACCGACTGATGCCCGCCGCGGTCCTCGCACTGTCGGACGCCGCCGTGTGGTGCCTGTCGTTCCTGTCCCTCGGAGTCGGTCTGGTCGCCGCGGTGGCGACGGTCGCCCGCGTGGTCCGGCTGCGCCGCAGCGCCTACGCCCGTCACGGACTCACCGATCCGCGGCGCACGCGAACCCTGTACCTCGGATCGCTGCTGCCGATCGTCACCCTGCTGTTGCCCGGGGTCTTCCTCACGGAGCTGGCCCGCACGAGCGAGCACCGGCTCCGACTCGAGCGTCTGGTGCCGTGGTGGTGGGCGGCCTGGGTCGGCAACTGGCTGCTGATCGCGGCAACTGTCGCGTGGCGCACCGTCGACGGCATCCAGGCGCAGGCGAACGGTGTGGTCCTCACCGCGATCACCGACCTGGTCGCCGCGGGGGTGGCCGCCCTCACGCTCACCGTGATCCGCCGAGCCGACGGCCGCACCGTGCGCGGCGACACCCGCACCCTCACGCGATGGACGGTCCTGCCGACCACCCCCGTGTCCGACACGACCCCGGCCCCGGAGGACACCGCACCCGACCAGCTCGCCGACGTCCGATGATCTACTCCGCACACGAGGCCACACCCCTCGTCGTCGCGCATCGAGGCTCGTCGGGAACGCGGCCGGAACACACACTGGTGGCGTACGAACAGGCGCTGCGCGAGGGGGCCGACGGCGTCGAGTGCGACGTGCGGCTCACGCGCGACGGCCGGGTGGTGTGCGTCCACGACCGACGGATCGACCGGACGTCGTCGGGAACCGGGATCGTCAGTGCCCTCACCTACGAGGCACTGTCCGGCCACGACTACGGGACAGCCGACGATCCGGCGAACGTGCTGCTGCTGAGCGACCTCATCGACATGGTCATGGCGTGGAAGGCGAAGCCCGCCAAGATCTTCATCGAGACCAAGCACCCGGTGCGCTACGGAGGCCTGATCGAGAACGCCGTGCTGGCGGAACTGCACCGCTTCGGCATCGGACGACCCGGGTCGGCGTCCCTGTCCCGCGCCGTCGTGATGTCGTTCGCGCCGTCGGCGGTGTGGCGGGTGCGGCGATCGGCGCCGATGCTGCCGACCGTGCTGCTCGGCACCGCGTCGCGCTACATCGGCGGCGGCGCCGCGACCACGGTGGGCGCCACGGCGGTCGGGCCCTCGATCAAGACGCTGCGTGATCATCCGAACCTGGTCGACCACGCCGCGGCGGCCGGTCGAGCGACGTACTGCTGGACCGTGAACACCGAGGAGGACGTGCATCTGTGCCACGACCTCGGGGTGCGATGGCTCGCCACCGATCATCCGGGTCGGGCGCTCGCGTGGTTGGACGACAGCATCACCCGGTAGGTTCGACGCTCGTGGGTAAGAAGAGCAAGAGAAACAGCGGACCGAAGCCCGACAGTCGACGCGCGGAGCTGCTGGAGCAGCGCAGAGCCGAGCGTGAGGCGCTGTCGTCCGCGCCGGTGCGGCCGTTCGAGGGCCTCGCCTTCGAGTGCGACATCGTGGCGATGCGCGAGTTCGTCGCCTCCGCGTCGGCATCCCTCCCGGTGACGGGAAGCGACCGTCCCTTCACCCTCGCGACCGTGCTCCCCGGTGCCGTCGCCGCACTCGTGCGTGACGACGAGCAGAAGAACGCGTTCGTCGCGATGCAGGTCCAGACCTTCTCGGAGGATCTGTCGGCCGACCTCGCCGCCTCTGTCGTGTGGGCCTCCTCGGCGACGCCCGGAACCTCGACGGCGGCGTCGAACCCGTCCGCCGAGACGCCCGCGCTCACGGAACTCGTGGACGCGACGTCCCCTCTGGACATCACCGTTCATAAGGACTTCTCGTGGTGGATCCCGGAGGGCGCGGGAGCGGACCCCGAGGTCGACGCCACCATCGAGCGCGCCAACGGTGCGATCCTCCCGTCCGCCCGCATCACGGCCGACGGTGTGTCCGCGGCCTGGTGGGTCGACGCCGGCGACAAGGCGCACATCCGCTGGGTCCGTCCCGAGGACGAGGATCAGTTGATGATCGCGCTGGCTCGCTTGCAGTCGGTGGGTGAACTGCATGTGGGGGAGGGATCGCGCTTCGCCGGCTCGTTCCGTACCCACGGCCTGCTCGTGCCCGTCTTCGACCTCGATCCCGAGGTTCATCCCGACGAATGGGCAACGGGCACAGCGGCTCTCGGCCGCAGGCTCGACGAGACCCTGGCCGACACCAGCGAGCTCACCTCCGAGCAGCGGCGCGCCCGTGACGGCCTGCGCAGCCGCCAGGTCACCCTGCGCTGACGATCAGGCGAGTCCCCCGGCGGCCCTCGGCGCGTTGCCGCCGCCGCGGGACTCGCTCGTCATCTCGCGGGCGATGAAGTCCTCGATGTGGAAGAGGTTCTCGCCGGCACGGTCGACGATGGTGAGCAGCGTCGTCATCGACGCCACCTCCTCGATCTGCTCGGCGAGGAACCACTGCATGAACTGCTCGCCCAGGTAGTCGCCGGTGTCGCGGGCGGTGCGTGCCAGCGTCGTGATCTGCTCGGTGACCTTCTTCTCCTGCCGCAGCGCCAGCTCGACCGGCTCGCGCACCGACCCGAACGCGTTCACGACGTCGTCGACCCCGGGCACCCGGACCTCGAGGTCGTTGTCCAGCAGGTACTGGATCATCATCATGGCGTGGCCGCGTTCCTCGTCGGCCTGGGCGTAGAACCGTGCGGCGAGCTGCGGCAGATCCGCCCCGTCGAAGTGGACCGCGATCGCGATGTACTGCTGCGAGGCGGTGAACTCGTGTCGCACCTGCTCACGGAGGAGAAGGTGGAACGCGCTGGACTCCCTGTCGTGGAACACCCCGGAATCCCGGGCGTCGGAGGCAGCGGACACGTCGTCGAGGCTCATGACGACACACGGTACTGGGTCGAGCGTGTCCGTCGGGACGCGTCATCCGCCGCCGACGAGATCGGGGGGCAGCTGCTGATCGGTGGCCAGGAGCTCGAAGAACCGGGACGCCCGCTCGCGGTCGGACAGCAGGACGTTGCCCGAGCCGTCGACGTCCTCGAACCCGGAGACGGGAATGGTGGTGGTGACCATCTCCCCGCGCAGCGCCCAGCCGAGGGAGGCCAGGTTCCAGATGTGGTCGCCGTCGTCGACCTGCAGCGACGTCACGACCCCCCGTACCAGCGGCACCGCCCGGAACGGGTTCAGGAAGGTGGTCGGGCTGGTCGCCTTCGAGAGCAACGACGACAGGAAGAGTCGTTGGTTGTTCATCCGATCGATGTCGGCGAGTGCCGTCGCGCGGCTGCGGACGAAGCCGAGCGCCTGCGGACCCGAGAGCTCCTGGCAGCCCGCACGCAGGTCGATTCCTGCCAGGGGGTCGACGATGTCGTAGGGCACGCAGATGTCCACCCCGCCGATCGCGTCGACCATGTCGGCGAACCCGCCGAAGCCCACCTCGGCGTAGTGGTCGATGCGCAGGCCCGTCACACCCTCCACGGTCTGCACCAGCAGCGGCGCGCCGCCGAGGGAGAACGAGGCGTTGAGCTTGTCGGTTCCGTTGCCGGGAATCGGCACGTACCAGTCGCGCGGGAGGCTGACCATCGTGGTCGGGCCGCTCGCCGGCACGTGGATCAGCAGGATCGTGTCGGTCCGGCCGGCACCGATGTCCCCACCGGTCGCGAGTTCGGCCTCCTGCTCGGGAGTGAGTCCGGTACGACTGTCCGATCCGACGAGCAGCCAGTTGGTCCCCGGGGTGTCTGCCGGGCGACCCTCGTAGTTCCCGAGCGCGTCGACTCGGGACAGCGACGTGTCCGCCCAGACGGCGCCCCCGACGACGAGCAGGAGCAACACCACCAGGGCGATACCGATGCGGCGACCCCATCGTGGCCGCCGGCGTCGACGCGTCGGCTCGGGCGGCACCTGGCGCGGCGGAACCGGGGCGGGAGCAGGGGCGCGGCCTCGATCGGCCGGCCCACGCCCGTCGTCGTACGGTCGCCGGTCGTCCCGGTACCGATCGTCACGCCGTGGCGCGTCCCGCGCCGGGGGAACCGCCGACCACGCCCGCGGATCCTGCCGGGGTGGTGGCTGCTGAGGACCCCGCTGCACACGGGTCTGGTCGGCCCACCCCGGAGGGCTGCCCGCCCGTCGCCGCACCACCGGCGGTTCCTCCGGACCCGGACGGCGAGGGGGTGGCGGTCGCCGCCGCGGGTCGTACGGAGGTTGCTGGCTCATCCGGCGACTCTAACCGGCCGACCTGTCAGCCCGGCAGCCACGAAACGTGATCCCGCAGGGCGGCGAACCCTACGAACGCCACGATGTCGATGAGGGCGTGGGCGATCACGAGGGGCCACAGTCGACCGGTGCGCTGGAAGTACCGGCCGAAGATCAGACCCATGACGAGGTTGCCGACGCCGGCCCCGAAGCCCTGGTAGAGGTGGTAGCTCCCGCGCAACACGGCCGACGCGAGCAGCGATCGGTTGTCGGTCCACCCGAGGGCGCGCAGCCGCGAGATCAGCCACGCCACCACCAGGACCTCCTCGGCGACCGAGTTGGCCACCGCGGAGAGCGTCAGCGTGATCGGGCGCCACCACACGTCGTTCAAGGTGCTCGGCAGCACCGTGACGTTGAGATCCAGTGCGACGGCGACGAGGTAGAACAGCAGGCCCGGGATGCCGATGATCGCGGCGAGCCCCACGCCGTGCAGCACGTGCGGGCGCAGGCGGGGACGTGCGAAGCCGATGGCGCGTGGCCCGATTCCGCTGCGCCACAACAGGTACAGACCGAGTGCCCCCCATGCGCAGAGCCGGACGACGCCGATCAGTTGACGGAGGAAGTCGATCGGTCCGAGAGTCGACTGCGGCACGTTGATCGCCACGGTCTGGTCCGACAGGGCGCCCTGCTCGAGCGCGCTCTCGACGAGAGAGAGGATGCTCGACAGTCCGCTGAGCCCGAACGTGAACAGCAGGACGACGACGATCTCGATCCGGATCGACCGTGGCGACTCGGTGGTGGGTGTCTTCTCCGGATGCACCCGGTCGATTGTGCCCGTGACCCGTCTCGAGGGTCGTGGTCAGTGGTGGTCGCGCGCCCGCAGGCCGTTCATGAACGGGCATCCGGCGAGCACGCGCAGCGCGCGACCGAGCTCGGTCACGTCGGACACGGGGTTCGCGAACGGCACCCGCACATCGTGGTCCTGGCCCTGCCCCTCCACCCGGATCCCGACGCCGTAGCGGTCGATGCTCAGCGGTCGGGCGCGACCGATGCGCAACGACGGCGGGAGTCGCCGCGCGATCTGCTCGACCATGTCCGAGTGGTCGCTGTCGAGGTGCTGCAGCCAGCCTCCCTCGACCTCCCAGAACGGATCGGGATCGGCGTTCATGAGGTCGCGCACCGGCACCGGCTCCGCCCCCGTCGCATCGGCCACGACGACGGACTCGAGCAGCAGACGCAGCAGGATGCCGCTGTGTCCGATGTCGAGCAGTCCGGCGTGCGGGTACTGGGAGGCGACCGCCGCGGCGACCGCGCGCTCGGCGGTGTCCGGGACGCGGCGCAGCTCACCGCTGAGCCAGACCAACGAGCGCACGGGTTCGCGCAGGTCCAGGGGAGTGTGGTCGGTCAGTTCGAGGACGGCGGGGATCCCCGCGGAGCCGGCCTGGAAGGACACGGCCCCCACGGTGCTGTCCGCGGGCACCACCATGACGATCTCGCCGGGCGAGCGCAGGAAGTGCATGGTCGTGGCGACGGGTGCGCTGCCCTCCACCGCCAGGACGGTGTGCTCGGCACGCAGACACACGCTGCGCACCCGCTCGGCGGTGGACGGCGCGGTGGTGGTGACGACACCGTTCATGACGGCCCCCTCGGGTGGAAGTAATTAGGTAAGGGTTAGCTAACCAGCCCTCGCGCCGTTGCGCAAGACGTCGAACTAGACTCGGAGCGTGCCCACGATGCTGACCCTGGGCGTGCGCCCCCGGCGAGATCCCGAGGCCCTGTTCGCCGACCTGCTCGTCGCGACCGTCGACGACGTGGCGACGGCGGAGGCCCTCGAACCGCACCCACTCGTCGGAACGGCCTGTGTCCCGCTGAGTGCGGTGGACGACTCGGCCGCCCTCGAACGGTTCCTCGTACGACTGGACGTGGCTCCGCCCGACGAGCCGCCCTCGGTGCGCGCCTACGTGGTCGAGGCGACCGCCGAGCAGCTGGGCGACGCGGTGGCGATCACGCCGTGCTCGTCCGTCGTCGTGCTCTGTCCGGACGGCGACGTCGTGGAGACGACGGCGCTCGTCGATCGGGCCGGTCGGCATCCCGGCCTGGACGCGGGGTGGTCCGAGGATCGGGTCGCCGACTTCCTCGCGGTCGTCGCGCACGCGGAACACGGGTTCTTCGCCGTCGCGACCGACACGTCCTCGGTGCTCGCCGTGCTCGCCGGAACGGTGGCCGCACTGCGCGGCGACGACGTCCGCAGCGCGCTCCGCTCCCCGGATCTGGCCGCGCTGGTGGCCCTTCATCCCGACGCCGCGGCCGCGACCCGAGAGGTCCTTCTCGGTGTCCTGGTGCCGAACGCCGGGAACATCGCACACGAACTTCGCCGTCGTATCGACGAGATCACCGGCGACGCGGCGGGGGACGCGTAGCGTGACCGGGGTGCGCATCGCCTACTTCGGACCCTCGGGAACGTTCACCGAGATGGCCCTGGGGAAGCTCGAGGCGGACGGGGCATTCGGCGCTCCCGTCGAGCGCGTCAGTGCGTCGAGCCCGCCCGCCACCCTCGAACTGGTGCGCTCCGGTGCGGCCGACGGCGCCGTGGTGCCCATCGAGAACTCGGTGCAGGGCTCGGTCCCGCCCACCCTCGACGCGCTCGCGATCGGGGACCGGCTGCAGATCCTCGCGGAGACCGAACTCGACGTGGCCTTCACCATCGTCGCCCGTCCGGGCACCGCCATGGCGGACGTCCGCACGATCCGGGCCTACCCCCACGCCGCCGCCCAGGTCCAGCAGTGGATCGCCGCCACCATGCCCGATGCTCAGGTGGAGTTCGCGTCGTCCAATGCCGGTGCGGCCGAGGACGTCGCGTCCGGACTCGCCGACGCCGCGGTGTCCACCGGTCTGGCGGGCCGACGGCACGGACTCGACGTACTGGCCGACGGCGTGGCCGACGTGGAGAACGCACGGACCCGCTTCGTGTACGTCACGCGCCCGTGCCCGCCGCCTGCGCCCACGGGGGCGGATCGCACTGCCGTGGTGCTCACTCCCGCCAACAGGCCCGGCACGTTGGTGTCCGCGCTGGCCGAGTTCAGCACGCGCGACATCGATCTGACGTTCATCGAGTCTCGCCCTCTCCGTACCCATCTGGGCACCTACCGCTTCTACATCGACTGCGTCGGCCACATCGACGACGTCGCGGTGGCGGACGCCCTGCGGGTCCTGCACTCGCGCACCGACGTGCGGTTCCTCGGCTCCTGGCCCAGCGCGCACGTCGCCGCCGGCGGTCCTCGCCCCACCGACGACCGCGGCCGGGACTGGTTGGACGCGTTGCGACGGGGAGATCGGTGAGCGGCCGACTCGTCCTGGTGCGGCACGGTCAGACCCACTCGAACGTCGCTCGTCGTCTCGACACTCTGCCGCCCGGCGCGGAGCTGACCGAGCTCGGACACCGACAGGCGCGGGAGTACGCCCGGACGGTGACGCGGACCCCGGCCGCCGTGGTGTCGTCCATCGCCGTCCGCGCACGTCAGACCGCGCAGTACCTGGCCGACGCGACCGGTACGCCGCTGACGGTGCGCGACGGTCTGCAGGAGACGTTCGTCGGCGACCTCGAGGACCGCAGCGCCGAGGAGGACCACGCCCGCTTCACCGCGGTGTATCGCGCCTGGCTGGACGGTGACCTCGATGCCCGCCTGCCCGGGGGCGAGTCCGGCGCCGACGTGCTCGCCCGCTACGTGCCGGTACTGGACGAGCTCCGCGCCACCCACCTCGGCGACGATTCCGCCACCGTCCACGTGGTGAGTCACGGTGCTGCGATTCGGCTCGTCGCCGCGGTGCTGTCCGGGATCGATCGCGACTTCGCCGCCGACAACCATCTCGACAACACGGGGACC
Organism: Rhodococcus sp. UNC23MFCrub1.1; assembly: GCF_000686025.1. GTDB lineage: Bacteria > Actinomycetota > Actinomycetes > Mycobacteriales > Mycobacteriaceae > Rhodococcoides. The sequence goes on along the minus strand of NZ_JMLQ01000018.1, from coordinate 12,123 downwards.
GTCGAACTGGTTCCCGCCGAGGGTGTCTCGGCCTGGGACTGCGTGCGCTGGGGCGACTACACGCCCCCGTTCGAGACGAAGGGCAGCCGCACTCCCGACGATCCGATGGGCTGAGCGGACACACGGACCAGGTGGTCGTCGAGTATCGAGCGCCGTTCCAGCGAGGTGATCAGCGAGCGGAGCGCTCCGACGGTGCGTACCGGTGTCGCGGATCGCACGGACGTGCTCGATCGTCCGGTCGGATCCTGGACCGTGGTCGCGACGACACGGCCGGAGTCGCTGTCGTACACCGCGATCGACAGGTCGACCGTGGTGGTGACACCGTGATCGTGTCGGAGTCCGACGATCTCGGTGTGGCGGGTGCAGTGCGGGACGACGTCCTCGATACCGGCCGTGAGGACGTCGGTGTACTCGGTCATTGGATCGATCGGCGCTCCTGCGGCGTCGCCGAGCCAGGCCGCGATCAGGGCGGCCACGTCGGTGTCGACCCGCGTGATCGTCACCGATCCCTCGCTCGCGGTCATCCACACCGGATCGTCGATGTCGTTGCCGCACAGACACCCACGCCCGTTCTCGATGCCGGTGGAGTGGCCGACGATGCGGACGTCGACACTCCAGCGAGGCGCCGCCGCCGCGCGGAGCATCGCGGCCAGGGCACGGTGCGGGCGGCCGTCGGCCGCGACCAGGAGTCGATCGGCGAGGCGTCGGGCGGCACTCGCGAGCACGGTCGCGCGATCGGAGACGGTCGCGCCGGCCGGGTGCCATCCGAGAACGGCAGGGAGAGTATGTCCCCCGATCGCCCCCAGGAGGTACGTCAGTTCGTCCGTGTCGAGCGTGAGCGAACCCTCGAGCGGGACGTCCCCGCCCAGCACCGGCGCCGCGCTCATCGCCGCGCCCCGATGACGGCGGGCACGACCGGAACCCCCGCCTCCTCCTCGACGACGGCGGGTGTCCTGCGGGCGTGCACGACATCGTCGGAGCCGAGCCTGCTGTGACCCATGGGAAGTCCCGCGCCGAACGGCGACCGGGCGTGCGCGGCGCCGGACGCGGACGCGTCCTGTCCCGCTGACACCGCCGTGTCCGATCCGACGCCCGCACCGAGGAACGGTGACGGCGTCCGTGCGAACGAGCCACCGGCGGCGTGCACGGAGCCACCCTGCCCGCTGCCACCTCGCCCGCCGCCGCCACCCCACCCGGTGGCGACCATCGGAACCTGCTGCGGCACAGCGTGGGTGATCGTCGGTGCCGCACCGGGCTGCGGTGCCGACGACAGAACGGAGGACAGCGTCGACCCGGCCTGCGCCGGCATCTGCTGGATCAGCGACGCCGCCCTCGTGACGGCCGGATCGCGTCCGACGCTGTCCGCGGTGAGGGGCGACCGCTGACCCTGGTGCGCCGGATCGTCCGAGAATCCGTGCTCCTGCCGGTCGGATCCGCTGTCGTCCGACGGCGGTGTCCCGGCCTCCCCCGGCACCGGCCCGTGACCGGGGACAGCAGAGATGACCGTGGAGGTGGCCGCGGTGACCGCCGTGGTGATCTGCGGGGGCATCTGCAGACCGTCGACGAGCGCGAGCGGCGCCGTCGCCGCTTCGTACGCCTCCATGACCAGGGCGGCGCGGAGATCGAGCGCGGCGTCGGCGGCATCGGCAGCCTGCGCCGCGCCGGTGAGGGCGCCGCCGGTGGCGTACGCGGTGGTGCGTCCGGCCTTCACCGCGGCGATCTCCGGCAGTGTCGGCATGACGGCGAGCGCGGTCACCACCGTCGCGGACTGGGCGGCGGCCCGAGCGGACACGGACGCGGCGTGCTGCGCCGCTCCCGTGCCCCACGTCGCGAACGCTGTCATCCCCGCTCCGGCGGCGTCGGCGGCATCCCCGTCCCACGTGGCTGCCAGTGCGGACGCGACACCGCTGACCGTCGCGGTGGCCGCGGCGAGTGCCGTGGCCACCGCGGCCCACGCCGTGCCGGCGGCGGCCAGCGGAGCGGGGCCGGCACCCGCGAGCAGTGCGGCCGAGTTCACCGCCGCGGTACGCGGGAGCCAGAACACCCCGGTGGGCCCGGCCGTCACGCGGTGCCCGCGGTCAGGGCCGTGGAGAACGACGCGTCGACCTCGCGGTAGGCCGCCGCCTGGACTCGCAGGGCAGCCGCCGTCTCGCGGAGCTCGGTCACCGCCGCGGACGTCGAGGTGTCGAGAGACTGCGCGGTCGACCAGAAGTAGCGTGCAGCCAGCGCGGACACCTCGTCGCTGCCCGCGGGAGGAGGACGGAGCGCGACGGACGCGGAGGCGAGAGACGATGCCAGGCGCATCGCCGCGGCATCGAGTTCCGACGCGGCCGCGAGCAGCGCCTCGGGATCGACGAGTACGTGGCCGGGCATGGGGTCTCCGTTCGAGCGTCCGGTCGGATCTCGAGACTTGGACGCGCGACGGCGGGAATCGGTTCCGCGGGTGGAGAACGGAGCTCAGCCGAAGCCGAGTTCGTGCAGGCGATCGTCGTCGATGCCGAAGTGGTGCCCGATCTCGTGAGCGACGGTCACCGCGATCTCGCGGCGCGCGTCGTCCTCGTCACGGGCGATGTCGAGGATCGGCAGTCGGTAGATCGTGATGACGTCCGGCAGGTGCCCGCTGTACTCGAACCGTTCGGTCAGAGCGACGCCCTCGTACAGACCCAGGAGATCCTCCGTCGGGTGCTCGTCCTCGACCAGCACGACGACGTTGTTCATGTATGCGGCCAGCTCGTCCGGGAGAGTGTCCAGCGCATCGCCGACCGCGTTCTCGAACTCCGCTTCGGACATGCTGACCGACACGTCACGCACCGGGCAGGGGAGACGCTCCGGGGAGCGGGATCGGCAGGCTGCGGCCGTCCGGAACGGGAGGCGGCGGAACCGGCGCGGCGCCGTCGATGGTGATGTCGCCCTTCGCCGAGCCGACGATGGACGCGAACCCGCCCGACTCGACCTCCTTGCCGATGGAGCAGCTCACCTTCTTGCTGCCCGCCAACCAGCTCGAGGCGTCGACGTTGTCCCAGAACAGCGTCAACGTCTTCTCCCGGAGAACGTCCGGACCGCCCAGGTAGGCGTCCGACGCCTGGGTGCACGTGGGTTCGAGATAGCGGTCCTGGTCCTCGACGGACGGTAGTCCGCCGGGGAACTGCGCGGCGAGATCCACCACCGACACCACCTCGAAGGCGTGCGGAGCGGTGCAGTCGATCGGGTCTGTCGGCACGCCCGACTCGACGCCGACGCAACTACCGGTCTCCCAGACCATCGACTGGTCCTGGTCGGCGACGCTGCCGGTCATCACCTGCAGCGCGCTGGTCGCGCCGGTCTGTTGGATGCCGCACCGGATCGCGCGCTCGCCCGCGGCCCACCCGGCCTGGCTGGGGAACATGAGGCCGACCGAGTACTTGCCCGTGGGGTCGAAGCGGCCCCCGGTGTAGTCCTGCACCGCGGTCTCACAGTGTTCGTCGCGCAGGGAGGCGAAGCGGGCCGCGTCGGGATACGGCGATCCCGTCGCGAACTCGGCGACCGGGTACACCCCGAGGTCCACCGTCTCGGCGACCTCGAAGCGGTGCGGCTCCGCGCAACTCACCTCGGCGAGGTCCTGGCGGTCGGTGTCGGGGTCGTCGGTGGGGGTCCACTGCAGGCAGTCGCCCGCGTCGGACGAGCCGAAGGACGTCGTCGACGCGGTTCCGACGGTTCCTGCCGTGGACGGTGTGGCGAGCTTCTCGCTCCGGTCGAACCCACCGGACACACCGATGGTGACGGCGGCGGCTCCGATGGCGCCGATCGCGACCAGGGCGAGCAGCCGACGGGCGTTCGAGGCCTGGACGGTGCGGGGACCACTCTTCTCGTCCGTCGCGGTGTCGGTCTCGTCGGCCGTCGATGCCTCGGGTACCACCGCGTCGGGCGCGGACGTGTCGGATGTGGACGCGTCGGGTGTCGCGATCTCGGACGTCGGGGCGTCGTCGACCACCGGGCCGTCCTCGCCGGACGGGCTCGGGGTGGGATCTTCGGGCTTCGGAGACATCGGCTCCATCATGCCTGCCGGTAGGTTCGGACGGTATGAGTGGTGCTGATACCGAGGACACCGGGCTCGAGGCCGGGATCGAGGACCTCGCGACGCGCGTGTTCGACATGGCACGCAGCGGCGACACCGCCGCACTCACCGCGTACGTCGACGCGGGCGTGCCCGTGGATCTGACGAACGGATCCGGGGACACCCTGGTGATGCTGGCGGCCTATCACGGTCACGCCGAGAGCGTCGTGGCCCTCGCGCACCGCGGAGCCGACGTGAACCGCGCGAACGACAAGGGTCAGACCCCGCTCGCCGGTGCCGTGTTCAAGGGCGAGGACGAGGTCGTCCGGGCACTGGTCGACGCCGGAGCCGACGCCGATGCGGGGCATCCGACCGCGGTCGACGCCGCGCGCATGTTCGGCCGCGAGGACTACCTGGACGTCCTCGGACGAGGGTGACCACATCGCCCCAGTAGGCTGACGTCCCGTGATCGACCTCAGAGTTGTCCGCGAGGACCCCGACGCCGTCCGTCAGTCGCAGCGCACCCGTGGCGAGGATCCGTCCCTGGTGGATGCGTTGCTCGAGGCGGACACCGCGCGCCGGGCCGCCGTGTCGGCTGCCGACAACCTCCGTGCTGAACACAAGGCGTTCGGTAAGAAGATCGGTAAGGCCACTCCCGACGAGCGCCCGCAACTTCTCGCGACGGCGTCCGCGCTCGCCGCACGGGTGAAGGAGGCGGAGGCCGAGCAGAATGCCGCCGACGCGGCTCTCGACACCGCTCACCGTGCGATCTCCAACATCGTGCAGGAGGGCGCGCCGGCCGGCGGCGAGGACGACTTCGTCACCCTCGAGACGATCGGTGAGATCCCGACCATCGAGAATCCGAAGGACCACCTCGAGCTCGGCGAGGCTCTCGGGATCATCGACATGGAGCGCGGCGCCAAGGTGTCGGGCGCTCGGTTCTACTTCCTTACCGGTTACGGCGCACTGCTGCAGCTCGGTCTGCTGCAGCTCGCTGCCCAGAAGGCAGTGTCGAACGGGTTCACGATGGTCATCCCACCGGTGCTCGTGCGGCCGGAGATCATGGCCGGGACCGGCTTCCTGGGCGCGCACTCGTCGGAGATCTACCACTTGGACGACGACGACCTCTACCTCGTCGGCACGTCGGAGGTGCCCCTCGCCGGCTACCACTCGGGCGAGATCCTCGATCTGAACGGTGGCCCGAAGCGCTATGCGGGATGGTCGTCGTGCTTCCGCCGCGAGGCCGGCAGCTACGGCAAGGACACCCGCGGCATCATCCGTGTCCACCAGTTCGACAAGGTGGAGATGTTCGTCTACACCCGTCCCGAGGACGCGGACGCGGAACACCAGCGGCTCCTCGGCTGGGAGAAGGAGATGCTCGCCGCGGTCGAGTTGCCGTACCGCGTCATCGACACCGCCGGCGGCGACCTGGGATCGTCGGCTGCGCGCAAGTTCGACTGCGAGGCATGGCTTCCCACGCAGAACACCTACCGTGAACTCACGTCCACCTCGAACTGCACCACGTTCCAGGCGCGTCGACTCGGTGTTCGTTACCGCGACGAGAACGGGAAGCCGCAGACGGCGGCGACGCTCAACGGGACTCTGGCCACGACGCGGTGGATCTCCGCGATCCTCGAGAACCACCAGCAGCCCGACGGCAGCGTCAAGATCCCGGCTGCGCTCGTCCCGTTCGTCGGCACCGACGTCCTGCGTCCGCCGACCTCGTAGTCGATGCGAGCTCGCGGCGTCGATGCGCTCGTCGTCGTGGGCATCGTGGCGGCCGGAACACTGGTCGCGGCGATTCTGCGCCCGCCCGATCCCGTCGACCTTCCGCTGCAGTGCACGTCGGCCGGCGAGACGAGCGGCTATTACGTGGCGTTCGGCGCCGAGACATACGACAGTCCTGCCGCACCGTGGTTCTCCGCTCGCAAGGCGGCGGCGATGACGGACGCCTTGCACCGCGCCCTCCCACGGGGAACGACGGTGGCATTCGCGTCGCCGTCCGGGTCCTTGCAGTTCGGTGGCGTTCCCGACGACTTCATGAGTAGGCCGTCCGACGTGGCACCTGAGCAGATCGCCTCGACCACCGCATCGGGAACCATCACACGTGCAGGGAAGTCCGGTTCGCTGACCGCGACGGTGAGTGTGACGGATCGGGGTGTCCCGCCCTGCGGGCCGACGGTGACGCGGCGAGTGCGACTGGCCGACGGAACCGTGGTCGATCTGTCGCCGGGGTCCGCTCTGGCGTACGCGCCGGACGGCACCGTGCTCCAGCTGGGAAGCGACGACCTGGTGACACAGGACGAACTGCTCGACATCGTCGCCTCTCCCGGCCTGCGTGTCTCGGCGCGGATTCCGGGTGAAACGTCGCCCCTACCTCCGGTATGTCGAACAAGCACCGTCGAGGGCGCACCGACTTTCGACAGGGCGCGGCTCGGCGCAGTGAGCAGAGCGTTGTCGAATGCCTGGGACGACGGACCGGGCCGCAGAGTCGAGCTCGATCGCTCGCTGAGCGAGCTGACGCTGTCGGACGGCTCGAAGTCGGGTGCGTGTATCGAGGTCCGCACAAGTGCAAGCGGTCGTTCGGGGTCGTTGACGCTCGGTATCGCCGGCGGCACCGAGGCCCCGCGGAACCCGGACGTTCACGACCCGGACCAGGACCTGAGCAGCGACCACGTGCAGCTCGCCGGAGGGGCCGTGTCCGCCCGATCCCGCACCGGCGTCCCCAGTGTCGTCGTCACTCGCCCATCCGGAACGGTGATCACCGTGACGGCGCGCGAGGACAAACCCGCCGACGTGCCGTATCTCTCGACGGCGGACCTCGAGCACTTGGCAACGGCGCCAGGCCTCGATGTCGATCCGGATGGCACCCCTGGCGAAGCTCTGCCCGTCGTCCGCGACGTCGTCGACAGCGCGTGGACGCTCACAGCAGATGCGGGAGGACGCTTCTCCACTTTCAGTGATCCAGGTAGCGGCACGGTGCCCCCGCTGGCGTCCGGGGTCATCGACGCGGGCGGAGTCACAGTCGTGTCGGTGGGCCGACTCGACCGAACCACCGGCGCATACGACGACTCGACCTTGCTCGGTATCGACACGGTGACGGGGGTCGTGCGGTGGAGAGCACCCGTGGAGGATCTCGTGTCGTGCCTCGACACGCTTCTCGGCACGACAGTGGTGTGTCTGCGAGCCGATCCCGACCGTGCGTCTGAGACATCCTTGGTCGCCGTCGATACGAGCACCGGGGATCTGCAGAACATGCCCGGCGGGGACCCGCTGGTGGGGATAGGAACCGACGGGGATGCGCTGTACTCGGTGGTCCAGACAGTGACGCCGGCGGGCGAATCCGGCCCCACCGTTCTACGTAAGGGAACGCTCGACGACCCTGCAGCCGACTGGGCCGTGTCGACGCCGATCACGGGTGGCTATCCCGGCTATCCGGGCGAGGTCGTCACGGTGGGCAAAGACGTCGGTATCGTTCGATTCGGCAGTGAGGCACTGGGTTTCGACCCCGTGACAGGCGCCACCAGGTGGTCTCGTGGACGCCCCGACTCCTGTGTGTCGGGCGCGACCGTGTCGGCGGGTGGAGTGACGACGGTACGCAGGATGACGTGCGACCAGTCGTCGGATCCCGTCACCGGCTACGAGGCGATTGCAGTGGACGGCCGTGTCCTGGCGGTGGTTCCCGGGCCGAGCTATTCCTACGACGAATGGGATTCTTCGACCGCCGACCTGCCGCTTCTGGTGGGCTCATCGGCCATCGACAGAGTCACCGGGCAAGTGTTGTGGTCGAACGATGCGCTTACCGCGACCAACGGGACAGCAGTCGTGGGAGACGTGGTGTTGGTCCGAGCGCCCGGAACCGCCGAGGTTTCCGCCTTCGATCTGCGGACCGGGACGCGCCTGTGGCAGCAGGCAGCGGACGACTTCGATCCGGTGACAGCGGAGGTCGGTGGCCGCGCCGCCAGCGTGGTGGCTGGACCCGACGGCTCGTTGTCCGTGCAGTTGCTCGACGTCCGCACGGGAGCGATGACCGGGAGAGATCTCCTCGGCCCGACCGAAGATGCCGATGCGGACGGACACGGTTCCGTCGTCGACAGTTCCGCCGGACTTCTGTACGTCGGTAGCGATCAGGTGGCGTTGCTGGAGTGATCCGCGCCAGGGTGCCGCGGAACTACTCGTCCCGTGTCGGCGGTTCGGGGACCAGGACGTCGTCTGCCGGCAGCGGGACGGCGAGTTCCACCATCCGCTCCGGATACGACGGGTAGGCGGGACGGATCCACACCTTGGTGTCGTCCAACTGCGTCATGACCATCCGACGCCACTGCCATTCCGGTGTCGCACGCCGGAGATCCAGCTCGCCGACAAGCGGTAACGGCGCACGCGCCCAGTAGGGCACGGACAGCGAGCTCAGCCCGCGCGCTTCGAGAACGTCGATTGCCGCCTCGAGCTGCACGTCTTCGGCGATCACGTGGCCGACAGGGTTGACGGCGTCCACGAGTTCGCCGTCGTCGCGAGCCATGTCGGAGACGGTCCACCCCACGAGCTCACCGTCCGATGCTCTGGTCACGGGGAGTCGGCTACGCCACCGGTCGATATCCACTTCCTCGACGGTACCGATGTCCGCGTCGGCTCATGATTCCCAGGACCGCGCCAACTTCCGTGCCGAGGCGATGATTGCGCGTGCCTCGTCCCGGTCGACGCGTGCCTGCAGAAGTGCGCCCGAGCTCATCGTCACCAGAATGCGAGCCCGATTCTCGGGATCGTCGTCACCCCGGTTCACCAGGGCGTCGGTGACCGCATCGGTGAGTCGCCGACGGTGGGCGTCAACGACGGCGGCGAGGGTGTCGTCGTGCGCGGCGGATCCCGCAGCAGTGTTGACCAGAAGACAGCCGCGACGTGGTGCTTCGGCATCGAGGTTTTCGAGTTCGACGTCCATCGACGCGAAGTACGCGTCCAGACCGTCGTCGGTACGCAACAGGGCGAGCCGCGGTGCCACCACCGTGTCGAGATAGTCCTGCACCGCTGCGTCGAACAGGCCGCGCTTGCTGGTGAACGCGTGATAGATGCTGGACCGGGACAGCCCGGTCGCCACCTCGAGTTCGGGCAGAGATGCGCCATCGAAGCCTCTGTGCCAGAACACATCCCGCGCAGCAGTGACGACCTGCGCCGCATCGAACGTCGCTCTCCTACCCATCTGTCACCTTTCGTCGGTGAGGCGTACGGTATTTACTGTACCGAACGATCCACAAAAGGAGTATTTCGTGAAGAGCACCCAGATCCAGCTCGTGTCCCGCCCCACCGGGTGGCCTACTGCCGACAACTTCCGGTCGGTCTCAGTCGACATTCCCGACCTCGAGCCGGGCCAGGTGCGCGTCGCCAACGACTTCCTGTCCGTCGACCCGTACATGCGAGGGCGCATGAACGACGTGCGGTCCTACGTGCCGCCCTTCGCACTGAACGAGACCATGACGGGTGGCGCCGTGGGCCGGGTCGTCGAGAGCCGTTCGGACGAGCATCCCGTGGGCAGCGTCGTGGTGCACCAGCTCGGGTGGCGCGACGTCGCGCAGGCCGAAGCGTCGCAGTTCCGCGTGGTGCGCGAGATCGACGGTGTCCCCACCTCGGCCTACCTCGGCATCCTCGGCATGACCGCACTCACCGCCTACGTCGGACTGCAGGACGTGGCGCGCCTGCAGGAGGGCGACACGGTGTTCGTGTCCGGTGCAGCGGGCGCCGTCGGCAGCGCGGTCGGGCAGATCGCACGGATCCTCGGCGCGGGACGCGTCGTCGGTTCTGCGGGATCACCGGAGAAGGTGGACTTGCTCACCAGCAAGTACGGGTTCGACGCGGCCTTCGACTACAAGCAGGCTCCTGTGCGCGACCAACTGCGTGAGGCAGCCCCGGACGGCATCGACGTGTACTTCGACAACGTCGGCGGCGACCACCTCGAAGCGGCGCTCGACGCGTTCAACGACGGTGGCAGGACCGCACTGTGCGGAGCGATATCCGCCTACAACACTGTGGGAACGACGCCGGGGCCGGACAACATGTCGAACATCGTGACCCGCGGTCTCACCCTGCAGGGATTCACGGTCGGCAACTACCTGCACCGGTTCCCCCAGTTCGCGGAGGACATGGGGACGTGGCTCTCCGAGGGTCGCGTGACCTTCGACGAGACGGTCGTGCACGGCATCGAGAACACGGTGGAGGCGTTCCTGGGGATGCTGCGCGGGGAGAACACCGGGAAGATGGTCGTGGCGGTGGGCAACTCCCGCTGACGGAGTGCCCTACCGGACGAGCCCCTCTCGGGGGCGGCGACGAGCCGCTACGCTGCACCGTGTGGACCCCGTCTATCGCACTGTCATCGGAATCGCTCGCACCGTCTTCGCGGCGCAGGGGCTGAAGTTCGACGTCGAGGGCGCGGAGAACATCCCCGCTCGGGGTGGCGCCGTGATCGCCATCAACCACACGGGCTACCTGGACTTCACCTACGCCGGCCTGCCTGCGCGGAAGCACAAGCGGTACATCCGGTTCATGGCGAAGAAGGAAGTGTTCGACAACCCCAAGTCGGGGCCGATCATGCGCTCTCTCAAGCACATCGCGGTCGACCGCGCCGCCGGCGCGGAGTCCTACCGGGCTGCGGTCGACGCGTTGTCGCGAGGCGAACTGGTGGGGGTCTATCCCGAAGCCACGATCAGTCGCAGCTTCGAGATCAAGGAGTTCAAGTCGGGCGCGGCCCGGATGGCGATCGAGGCCGGGGTCCCCGTGATTCCGGTGGTCATCTGGGGCGCGCAGCGTGTGTGGACCAAGGGGTTCCCGAAAAAGCTCGGACGCACGAAGACCCCGATCTCCATCGCGGTGGGAGAGCCGATCGCGCCGACCATGTCGGCCGGTGACCTCACCGCCCACCTGCGATCGACGATGCAGACCATGCTCGCCGACGTGCAGAAGAACTATCACCATCCCGCCGGCGAGTACTGGGTACCGGCCCGTCTCGGGGGGACGGCCCCGACCCTCGAGGAAGCCGACAAGTTGGATGCCGTCGACCTCGAGGCTCGGATGGCAGCGCGAGACGAGCGCAAGCGCGCCTCGGACTGACTAGCTGTTGGGACCGGCGATCTCCAGGGCGATGTTGTCGGGATCCCGGAACTCGAGGATCGCCATGCCGGCGTCACCGAGATCCTTCACCGGCTCGTGCTCGATGCCCAGGGTGTCCAGCAGTGCGGCGGCGTCGTGCAGATCCTGCAACGAGGCGACACTGAAGCTGAGATGGTCCAGGCCGGCGCGGTCCTCGGCGAACGTGTCGTCACCCGGAGCCACGGGGCGCAGACCGAGCAGCCCGCCGCCGAACTTGTAGATGACTCCGCCGAAGAGGAACCCCAGCGCTTCCTTCGTCGCCTCGTCCGGGTTCGGCGGGAGCTCGAAGGCCACCTCGAAACCGAAGACGTCGTCGTAGAACTTCCGCGAGGTCGCGATGTCACTGACAGTGAGTCGCACATGGTTGTAGTCGACTGCTGCGATAGGCACGAGCTACTCCGTTCCGGTACGCCTGCCGACACGACCATCGGGCCGGCTCGGGCGCACTCTGGAGGTATTCGTGGCCGTGCATGAAAGCGATGTGCCGGCCTCTCGCACTGTTCGACACGCCGTGACCAGGCGATTTGCATCTCGCGAATCACTCACGTAACTTTCTTCGAGTCAGAGCGACACGGACACCGACCGAAGGCCTTACGGGGCTGGGCGAACGAGGTGGGACGGAGTCGCATGGCCGATCGGACAGAAAAGGTTCGTCTGCACCTCGTGTAGGCTGAGCGTACAGTCCAACTTCCTTATCAACGTGGCGCCTGGTGTTTGACTCGGGTGTTGCGGTGTGGTTAGGCTGGAACGGTTGCCCCGGATCCTCCCTCTTCGTGTGGGTGGTGGTGGTGTGTGCGTGTTCTTTGAGAACTCAACAGTGTGTCGATGAATGTCAGTGCCAATATTTTGTTTTGGTTTGCTGGTTCTTCTCCTTCTTCCCGTCGGGGAGGGACCGGTTCTTTTTTGTCAGCAATGGAGTTATTGCTGGCGTGAGTTTTATTGCTGGATTTGGCTCT
>NZ_JMLQ01000017.1 GCF_000686025.1 Rhodococcus sp. UNC23MFCrub1.1 | reverse complement strand
CGACCACGGCATCACCATCGCCAGAGTGCTCACCGACAACGGATCCTGTTACCGGTCAACACTGTTCGCCGAAGCACTCGGATCGGTGGTGCACAAGCGCACCCGCCCCTACCGACCGCAGACCAACGGCAAAGTCGAACGGTTCAACCGCACCCTGAACCAGGAATGGGCCTACGCCCACACCTACCTCTCCGACGAAGCCCGCGCAGCGACCTACCAGGACTGGGTCCATCACTACAATCACCACCGACCCCACACAGGCATCGACGGCAAGTCACCCATCGAGCGACTCACCGTCCACAACCTCCCCGCGAAGAACAGCTAGCTGAGCTATCCACGCATCCGGATGCGGCGAGGTACAGGGTCAGTGGGCGTCGTCGAATGCCTCGATGACGTGCTCGGGGATGCGGCCGCTGTTGCCCAGCTCGTACCCGTTGCTGCTCGCCCATTCCCGGACCGCTCGGTTCTGCTCCTGGTCCCGTTATGTGCCGGGTGGCGCCGCCGAGCGGCGCCCACGATCTTCAGACGGCGGCCATAGCAGTCATGATTGATATACGCGCGGTATCGATCTCAGTGACGTCACTAGTGATGCGAGCGACGATGCGGTCGCCGAGTTCATCCGTCGAAGCGCCCATTCCTGGGCCCGCTAGTTCGCGCAACTCGCCAAGTACTGAGGCGGCAGCATTTTCGAGAGCCAGTGCGGCTTTCCCTTCGCCCAACGCTGCGAGGCACATTCCTGCCGACAGCACAGCTGCGGCCGGGTTCGCCCACCCGCGGCCGGCAATGTCGGGGGCCGAGCCGTGCACGGGCTCGAACATGCTCGGCGCCAGGCCGTCAAGGTTGAGATTGGCACTCGCAGCGACGCCCAGCCCGCCTTGAATCGTGGCTCCGAGATCGGAGATGATGTCACCAAACAAGTTGTCGGTCACGATGACATCGAATCTTTCCGGACTCATCGGCATGTGCTGGCACATGGCGTCGGCGTGCACGTAATCGACCTCGACGGAGGGGTATCGAGCCGCGTGCTCGTCCACGATCGTCTGCCAGAGCTCACCTGCGTGGACGAGGACATTCTTCTTATGACACAGCGTGAGCTTGTTCCTGCGCTGTCCCGCCAAACGGAAGGAGTAGTCCACGACGTCGGCGATCGCCGACGCAGTATTAACCGACTCTTGCAGAGCTACGGCATTCGTGGTTCCGCCGTGGACCGTGGATCCGCCACCTACGTACATCCCCTCGGTGTTTTCTCGTACTACGACGAAGTCGCAACGGGTCGGGTCGAGGTCCTTGATAGGTGTGGGAACACCAGGATAAAGCCTCACCGGCCGCAGGTTCACCTGCTGGCGCAGCTCGCGACGCATGCGCAAGATGAGGCCACGTTCGAGGATCCCCGGCGTGACGCGGGGGTCGCCCATCGCGCCGAACATGATGGCGTCATGGCACTGCAGGGCGGAGATGGTGTCGGAATCGATCAACGTTCCGGTATCTAGATATGTCTGCGCGCCGAGCTCGTACGGCGTCGTTGTCAGCGTGAAGCCGTGGACGGCGGCCGCAGCTTCAAGCGCCTTCACGGCCTGTGCGTTCACTTCGGGTCCGATACCATCGCCGTCGATGATGGCGAGGTCGTAGTTCCTCATGCGAGTTCCACCTTCTGCTTCGTGATTGAGAAATCGTGCCGGCGCTTCCCATGACGCGATTTCAGACCGTTCGACGCGATGAGGACCGTGCCCGCAGACGCTCCTCCGGTGTCGGAGTCAGCTCTGAAAGCGTCACGAGGCGCTCTGTCTCACCTCGATCTGATCGATCCGTGCGATGCAAAATCGATCGAAGTCCAGCCTTCTCGGCTACGGGCATGCATGCTACCGAAAGCTCGTAGTGTGTCTGGATCCAGTGTGAACGTAGCACACCGGGGTGTGATCTACATCAAAGCTTTAGCATCACCGCCGAGGTAACTAGACGCGGCCGGTACCTCGGAAAACCGCTCCAAGCAGTCACATACAGCGCGCTAGCGCGCGGTGGTGGTAGTTGACGTGACTCGTATCACCGACCATGCTGTAGTTTCACTGGCCTTACCACTGGTGTGACAGCGCAGTAATTTCGAGATTGGAGTGAACGATGGGCCTGATCGAGCCCCGGTACCCCGAAGGACTCCCGATCGCGGGTGCGTGGACCACCGACGGGGTTGATGTCGTAGACATCATTTTTCCGTTCGACGGAGCGACGGTCGCCTCGGCTCCCGTCGGCACGACCGCACACGCCGCCGCCGCCGTGGAAGCTGGTCTGGCGGTCCAGCCGCGCATCGCGGCACTATCTGCTGCAGTCCGTCGTCGGCTTCTCCTCGCGGTGGGAACTCGCATCGAAGAACTTCGTTCCGAGTTCGAGCAGTTGCTGGTAGCCGAGACCGGGAAACCGCTGGTGGATTGCCGCACCGAAGTTGACCGCACACTCTTCACCTGGTCTGCTGCCGCAGAGGCGATCACGTCGCTGCATGGTGAGACGGTTCCGCTAGACATCCAGCCCGGCGGGGAGGGAATGATCGGGTATTGGACCAGAAAGCCAATCGGTCTGGTTGTCGGAATCGCGGGGTTCAATTACCCGCTGCTGCTCGCCACGCACAAGATCGCTCCCAGCATCGCGGCGGGCTGTGCGGTCATCTGCAAGCCTGCGCCGAACACCCCGCTCGCGACTCTCTGGCTGACTCACCTCATCCATCAGGTTGCCGACGAACTGAGCGTCCCGCGCGACATCGTCCAGCTCGTGACCGGTGGTCCCGAGGTCGGCAGGACGCTCACCGCGGACCCCAGGATCGGCGCTGTCAGCTTCACCGGTTCCGCCTCGGTCGGCCATCAGATCGCGCGCGACTGTGCGCCGCGGAAGTTCCTACTCGAACTCGGGTCCAACGCAGCGCTCGTCGTCGCGTCGGACGCCGATCTGGAGGCGGCTGCTGACGCCGTCATCCGGGGCGGGTTCTACGGGAACGGTCAGGCCTGCATCTCCATCCAACGAATCATTGCCGACCAGGCGATAGTCGAAGACCTGGCCGGACATATCTCGAATCGTATGGCCGAGGTTGTCTTCGGAGACCCGCGACTACCCGAAACTAGAGTCGGCGCATTGATCGACGAGAAGTCGACGCAGCGCGTCCTCGACTGGGTCGAGGAAGCGTTGTCCGCAGGAGCGAAGCTCCTGAGCGGCGGCCGTGTCCACGGGCGTGTACTCGAGCCGACAGTGCTGTTGGATGTGCCGGCGGATGTGCGTGTATGGGACGAGGAGATCTTCGGTCCCGTCGTGTGCATCAGGACCGTCCCCAATCTGGACGCCGCCATCTCGACGGTCAACGCGTCCCGCTACGGGCTGCAGGCGAGCGTCTACACCTCGTCGCTGTCCACTGCATTCCGTGCGATCGATGAACTCGACGTCGGCGGTGTGGTCGTCAATCAGGTTCCCGGATACCGCAACGACATCATGCCGTACGGCGGAGTCAAGGACTCGGGCATAGGTCGCGAAGGCCCGCGATTCGCGATGGAAGAGCTCACCGTCACCCGCATGGCCGTCATCCGACCTTCGTGAGAAAGAGAAAGAACATGAACTACAACAACCTGTTTCGCCTCGATGGTCGCAAGTCGTTCGTTCTCGGCGCCGGCAGCGGAATCGGTCGTGAGTCCGCTCTCGCGCTCGCGGCGCACGGTGCCTACGTCATTTGCGCCGACCGCAACCTCGACACCGCACGGGAAACCGCCGCGTTGATCGAAAGTGACGGAGGTGCCGCCGAGTCCGTCGAGGTCGACGTCTTGGAATCAGAAGCTGTTGCCGCCGCCGCAGCCAGTCACTCAGATGTCGAGACGCTGGTCTTCACCGCGGCGACCAACGTCCGCAAACGACTGCTGGATTACTCTCTTGAGGAATACGACCGCGTGGTCAATCTGAACCAGCGTTCGAGTTTCAACCTGATCCGGGCCTTCGGCGACAACATGGTGAAGCGGGAAAAGGGCAGCATCATCGGGTTCTCGTCGGTGCGCCACCTCGTCGTCGAACCCGGCCAGGGTGTCTATGCCGCAACCAAGGCAGCGACTGTGCAACTGCTACGTACGGCTGCGGCCGAATTCGGATCCGCAGGTGTGCGCGCCAACGCGGTGGCCCCCGGATGCGTCGACACTCCTCTGACTTCGACCATTAAGGCTGATCCCGAGTGGTACAACGCGTACGCAACCAAGGGTGCACTGGGACGATGGTCGGTGCCGAGCGAGCTGGCAGGCGCCGTCGTCTACCTCGCATCGGACGCGGCGAGCTACGTGACGGGCACAGTAATGTATGTCGACGGAGGGTGGACAGCCGTCGATGGCAGGTTCACACCTCCAACTTCGTGACTTCGGCGGTTGGCGCGGCCGAGGCGAGGCACGAACCGAGAGGTAGCAGCTGGAAATGACGACCGAGTCCGCGCAACCTGCGCGCGTGTATCAGCTGATCGCCGACAAGATCGAGAACGCGGTTCTCTCGGGTGAATTGAAGCCCGGCGACCGGTTACCGAGCGAACGTGAACTAGTGCAGCAATATGGCGTGAGCCGGCCGACAGTGCGTGAGGCCCTACGCGTCCTCGAAAGCAACCACTTGGTCAAGTCTCGGCTCGGTGACCGCCGCGGGCCGGTCGTGCTCCCGCTGACATCGCACTCCTTGAGGAAGGCGTTGACTCGTCTCACGTCGGTCAATGCAGTGGGTTTGCAGGCGCTTCTGCAATTTCGCATGATCATCGACAGCGCTGCAGTGGTTCTGGCGGCCCAGTACCGCACCGATTCGGACCTCCTCGAAATGGAGCGGGCCAACGCACGCATGCGAGCCAGTGTCGAACTCGGATACGAGGAGTTCAGCCAAGCGGATTTCGACTTCCATCGCATCGTCGCGAGGTCGAGCAAGAACCCGTTGCTCGAGCTGTCCGGGGAAGCGGTTCGCGGTTCGGTCCTCGGACTCATCGAGCAGCGAATCGTGGACTCGGGAGACAGTTACGCACTGATGCAGTCGTCCATTCGGCATCACACCGAAGTCCTGGACGCCGTGCGTGCCGGGGACGGCGGCCACGCTGCGTGGCTCACGCGAGACGGGTTGTACTGGTACTACTTCGATTACCTCGACCCCGCCGACCGTCCGGGCCTTCGCGCGCTCGCAGACGAGGTGCGTCCGCTCTGACGGGAAAGTTATCGCGACAACGGGGCGGGCGATAGATCACATCCATTCCCGCATCGTGGTCAAGACATCGTCGCGTGGAGGAGTCGCCGACCGCAGATTCGGTCCCTGACGCCTCGCTGTGCGTTGGGGGGCATGAGTGTCAGACACAGCGCCCGCGGGTGCCAGTGGACTTGCTGACCTGCAAGCACACGAGCGCGTCTACCGGGTGGGTGGCGTGAGCCGCGCCGGCCGGGGCATCGGGTACCGCTCAATCTGACGAACTTGGACCCGGCCCGAAGCTTGACATCCGACTCGTGGTGGAAGCTCGTGGGAGATGCAAAGTCGGCGGTGTCGATGACACACCGCGTCGCTCTGTCCGGTGTCTCGTTCTGGGTCGGGGGTCGTTCGCCACCGCACCGAGATACCCTGTCCTGAATCGGGGCGAAGGAGACGAGGTCCATGACGGAGACCGCGGTCGGTGCAAGTGCCAGCGGCCATGACCAGGCTGGCCGCTGCGCCGTGCCTGACGAGGGGTCTCTGTCATTGCGCCGCCGCACTCGCATACCGTTGGTCGACGAGTTGACCGAGTTGATACGCGAGCGCATCTATTCGCAACGCTACGTCACCGGTCAGTGGCTCAGGCAGGAGAAATTGTCTGAAGAGTTCGACGTGAGCCGTACGCCTTTGCGGGAGGCGTTGCGCCGTCTGGAACAGGAAGGGTTGATCAAGTCCGAGCCGGGTAAAGGCGCTCGCGTGATCTCGGGTGACGCCGGGACGCTACTGTCCGCCTACGAGCTGAGAGCAGTGGTGGACGGCTTGGCAGCCAAGCTCGCCGCCCGCGATGCGACGGCGACTAGGGTTCGAGACCTGCGCAAGACGATCGAGGCGCAGAGAGAATCTCTCGACCCGTGGTCGCCCCGATCCTATTCGAAGCTCAACGTAGAATTCCACGAATTGGTGGCACACATGTCGGGAAACGAGTTCGTGGTCGCCCAAACATCCATCATCAAATTGACGGCGCAGGTGTTCGCGCCGGTCTCGGTTCTTGATCCAAGTAGTGCGCTTCGTGCGGTCGACGAGCACGTCGCCATCACCGATGCGATCGAGGCCCGCGACTCGCCCAACGCCGAACGGATTGCCCGAGCACACATCGAGCGAACCATCATCGAAATTCGTGCCCGCGTGAAGTTGTCCAGCTGAACCCTACGAATGACAGGATGGCACGGGTGGTCGAACGACCCGACGCGCAAGTCAACCGAACACGGGTCAGTCTTCATACGGCTTGAAATGGTCGTCGCCGCGTTGCGGTCACGTATTTCCGCGGGGCCGCCACGCTTCAGCCGTCAGGCAACATAAGGCGGATCCTGCCGTGTCTCGTCAGCTCGGCACGATCGGCGCCAACGTCAGTATTCGGGAGAGATTGAGGGCGGCGCTTCGCACTGTCGGCCCTAGCTGTCGAGCGACGCTGGGACCACCGAGTTCGGTCACCGAGATAGCGGCCAGGATGGCGCCGTCGGGCCCGAAAACGGGACTGCTGACGCAAAACACACCCGACCGCGTCTCTTCAAAATCGTATGAGATGCCTGTTTCGCGAATTGTACTGAGTTGATCATCCAGCACCTCGCGGCTCACTATGGTGCGTGGTGTCAGATGCGGAAGTTCCCCTGCGCAAATTCGGTCGACAGCCTCCTTCGAAAGATGCGCCATGATGGCCTTACCAAGTGCGGTCGCGTGGGCCGGATGACGACCTGCGGGCCGGAACGGCATAGGTGTCGACCCCGGCCCCGGGACCCTGTCGACGAACATCACTTCGGTGCCGTCCAAGATCGCCAAGTTCGCAGTATGTTTAGTGGCGTCTCGCAGATCGTGCAGAAATGGACTCACCGTCGCACGCAACCGTCGCTGGACCGGTACCAGCTGCCCCAGTTCGAACAAGATGAGCCCTAGGTGGAGTCGGCTCCCGTTGCGTTGCAGCAATCCTGCTGCAGTCAGGTTCTCGACCAGCCGGTGTGTTGTGGAACGAGGCAACCCGCTGCGTCGAGCCAACTCTGCCACCGGAATGCCAGCGTCGCTGATGGTGAACGCCCGCAGGATCGCCATAATGCGCTCGATCACGCCGTCGCCAGGCGATTGCGGGACGTCGACTGCAGGTTGGACGTTCATAGTCGATCAACGGTACCCCGCGTCGGTCTGGATGCTTCGGCTCGACCTACATGTATATACCTGAGAGCTTCGCATTGGGGCGTGAGCTCTCTCGGGCCGGCCGCTGATCGCTTGGCCCACAAACCTCAAAACCGATGTCCGCTGAGTGAGACACCGGACTTGTAGGTCGCTGATCACATCGAGCATATTTAAGCGGCTCGGGTCACAGCCTCAAGTCGTCAATGCGACCCGCCAGAGTTTCCGTGGTTTGCGAGGGCAACTCGTCCCAGATGTTCGGCCCGTGCGCGAGCGCGCTGCCGGTCCGTCCATCGGGGAGCGTAACCGCTGCACGCAAGCCCCCCCTTCTCAAGGGACAGACCCTGGATGGACGAACAGTTGGATGCGCGCGCAAACACCTCGCATCACGTGTTCGGACCGTCCACAAGCGCTGACCGCGGATTCGCGGATCTACTCACATGAAGGAGGTCTTATGAGTGGACCACTCACTGGACTCAAAGTACTCGACATCGCCACCGTCTTCGCCGGCCCGTTCGCGGCGGCACTGTTAGGTGACATGGGTGCCGACGTGATCAAAGTAGAGCTGCCTGGGGCGGGCGACCCCCTCCGCTCTCTCGGTCCGTTCAAAGGAGACACTTCGCTGACCTGGGCGGCCGCAGCCCGCAACAAGCGCAGCGTCACCCTGAACCTCAAGTCCGAAGAGGGTCAAGAGGTGCTTCTCAGGCTCCTCGCGGACCGCGACGTCTTGATCGAGAACTTCCGACCCGGCACGCTCGAGAAGTGGGGTCTCGACGTCGAACGGTTGCGCACTGCCAACCCAGACCTCATCGTCGTCCACATCTCAGGATACGGACAGACGGGCCCACTTGGAAGCAAAGCTGGCTTCGGGACTCCGGCAACGGCGTTCAGTGGGTACGCGCACATCAACGGATATCCGGATCGTCCCCCTGTCCTGCCCTCCGTGTCGCTCGTCGACTACCTCACCGGCATGTTCGGAGCGCTCGGCGCGCTGGCAGCTGTGTACCAGCTGAAAGTGACGGGCGGGCCCGCCGAGGAGGTCGACGCGGCACTGTACGAGTCAATCTTCCGGATGCTCGAGGTCGTCGTCGCCGAGTACGACGCACTCGGTACCGTGCGGGAACGCACCGGCAACGAACTTGCCGCTTCCTGCCCCGCAGGTATCTATCAGGCAAAAGATGGGCACTGGGTCGTCATCACGACCAGTACGGAACGTACCTTCGCCCGACTGGCTGAGGCGATGGATCGACCCGACATGTTGACCGACCCACGCTACTCGACCAACCGAGAACGATTGACGAGACGAACCGAGATGAACCAGATGCTCTCGGACTGGGCGGGTAGTTACACCCGTGAACAATTGCAGGATCGCCTCGACCAGCACTCTGTGCCCCATTCGTTGGTCTACGACGTTGCCGACATTTTCAACGACGAGCATTATGCTGCTCGCGAAATGCTGGTGAAGGTCAGTCACCCCACCCTGGGTTCGATCACCTTGCCAGGCGTGGTGCCGAAGTTTTCCGAGAATCCCGGCTCGATCCGAAACGCCGGTCCGCTGATGGGCGAACACACGAATTCTGTCCTCAGTGAACTTGGTTACACGGGCGAGCAGATCGCTGAGCTGCAGAGGAACGGGATTGTCTGATTCCGGTCGCAGTTCCGGACCAATCGACCAATTGAGGCTTAAGGTGTCCAAGAACTTCGAAACCAACTCGCGCGCCGCAGGGCACATCTTGGAGATCGTGCTCGACAGGCCGGACCGCGGGAATTCTCTTTCTGCGACCACGTTTTGGGAGCTCGCTGAAGTACTGCACACCGCCGAAACCGACGACTCGATCACCGCTCTGATCGTTCGTGGCAATCACGGCACCTTTTGCTTGGGGGGGGACATGTCCGACCCTGCCGGCAAGCGCGATCCGCGCTACGCCGACGCAATTCATCACTTCACAGAGCAGTGGTTGAATCGCACCATCCCAGCGGTAGCACTGGTCGATGGGGGAGCTCAAGCATATGGATGCGCCCTCGCTCTGAGTTCGGACCTCGTATATACGACAGATAGGGCGTGGTTTGCGCTCCCAGAATTGCATCACGGACTCGTACCCGCATACGCCCTCGCTGTTCTGAACGCAACGGGTAATGCGGCAGTAGGAGCTCGTCTCATGTGGCAGGGCGAGCGACTGTCTCCCGATGAAGTCGCGCGCACCGTCAGCAGAGTCATTCCCTGCAACACGCTGCAGGTCGCCGAGAACACAATGGAAGCTCGCATCGAAAACTGGATTGGCGGAGGCATGGACTCTCTCAGACGGGCAAGGCGGTTCATCAACAAGACGACGACTGCCACCACAGAATCGAACCTCGAGTCTGCGCGCGAAGAATTGCAGACTACGTTGCACGCGGTCGAGGATGACGCAAGGGAGGCACAATCTTATCTGGTGACCGAGAACGACTTCCCAGAGCAATAAACGTTGTGTATCAACCGCCCGACCCGTCGCAATAATCATCCCATCAACAAGGCCGGCCGGCGGGGCTTCCGCAGGGCGCCGCCCACCGATAGGCAGTTCAATGGACACAAACGTTCTCGACAGGGCTCAGAAGAAATCGTTCCGCCGCCTCATGCCGTTCGTGGCGTTACTGTTCGTAGTCAATCAACTGGATCGAATCAACATATCTGTTGCAGGGCCGAACGGGATGAACGATCAATTGGGTCTGACGGCTGTACAATTCGGACTCGCTTCCGGAATCTTTTTCATCGGATATATGACACTAGAAGTGCCCAGTAATTTAGCCCTTCACCGATTTGGAGCACGGCGCTGGCTGGCCCGCATCGTAGTCACATGGGGAATCGTTGCGACGTCGCTGACTTTCGTGCCAAGCGCAGGATGGTTGTATGGTCTTCGTATTCTGCTGGGCATGGCGGAGGCCGGATTCGCTCCCGGCATCCTGGTCTACCTGACTTACTGGTTCACACGGGAGATGCGCTCGCGAGCCACTGCCATATTCCTGCTGGGTATTCCTATTGCTGCTGCTTTCGGAGTGCCATTCATGACCCTCGTCGACGTGCACCTGGACGGACTGTTCGGACTCGATGGTTGGCGTGTCGTTTTACTGGTCACAGGCTTGATGGCGGTTGTCCTCGGCGTCGCTTGTTGGTTCTATCTGACAGATCGACCTTCGGACGCCCAGTGGTTGACAGGAGAAGAACGGCGCGTCCTGACTGAGGCGCTCGCAGCCGAGATGCCAGTAGAGGAAGACAGTCACGGAATTCGTGGGGCTCTGACAAACGGCCGAGTGTGGTTGCTCGCCGTCGCCCCGTTCCTTGTGTTGTATTCGATGTTCGTCGTGACCTTCTTTCTCCCTACCCTGTTGAAAGAGATCAACGTCAGGGAATCTCTCGGTCTGAGTAGCGTCCAAGTGGGTCTGCTGTCTGCGATCCCGTGGGCCATCGGGGGCATCGGAATGATCATCTTCGCCTCCCGATCGGATCGGAGTAACGATATTTCACGGTACTTCGTGGTTGCGGCTGTGATCGGGGCCATAGGGTTCTTCTTCCTTGCAATGTTCGGTTTGAACAACCCTTATCTTGCTCTTGGTGCAGTGACGGTGGCCATGGTCGGCGTCCTGGGTTCTCTCACCACGTTCTGGGTGCTCCCGTCGCGTCTGTACAAGGGTGTAGCTGCCGCGGGGGTCATCGCGCTGATCAACACCGTCGCCAACTTGGGGAGCTTCCTTGGCCCCTATTCGTTCGGGTTGCTCAGCGATGCCACGGGTGGGTACCGGGGCGGATTGTTTGTTGTGGGTGTAGCGATGCTGCTTGCCGGGTTACTCATCGCATTGCGATTCCGCGACTTGGGGAAGGCCCCGACTGGTGGCGAGGTGCAGATTGAAACGGTGCTGAAGTAACCGCACCATCGCTAAGCGTTAGAACCGTCCCGGTCACCTCCGAAGACCATTCTTAGGGGTAACCAATTTTCAAGCGCATCAGGCGCATTCAGTGAGTCCGCACTAGTTGACGAGGATATAATGGGTGAAACCGCAGTTCTAATTAACACCGCACTGGCAGTTCTGGCGACGGTTGTACTGATAGTTGGTCTTCGCGTGCACCCGGTGGTCGCGCTGTTGATGGGTTCGATTTATCTCGGTCTGACTTCTGGATTGGGAGTCGACGGTACGATCGACGCGGTCGGTACCGGATTCGGAGACCTGATGGCTGAAATCGGGCTTCTGGTTTCGTTCGGTGTCTTGACCGGCGCCCTTCTGCAGAGGGTGGGTGCTCTGCAGCGGTTGGTCTCCGCGCTGGTATCGAAAGTGGGTGCCGGAAAACTTCCTTATGCGCTTTCGATGACTGCGGGAACAGTACTCCAACCAATCTTCATCGATGTCGTGGTAGTTATCATCGCCCCTCTTGCGCGTCGGCTCGGCGCTCGTAGCGGCAAGAACGGTGTTCCGCGATTGATCGGGGCTCTGGCGATAGGCAGTTACGTCGGCATCATCACTGTGGTGCCGGGGACCGTCGTCATTGCCATGTCGGGTGTGTTGAACGTTCCGCTCGGGAAGGCGCTTCTCTACGGGCTGCTTGTCGCGATCCCCACAATCTTGTTGAGTACTGCATTCATGGACGCGGTCTATCGGCGAGGCGGTTGGAACCCTGAGAAGGACGAGCAACTGCTGGTCGAGTCGGCTTGGAACGACGAGACGGGGCCGGCTGGTAGCGATGTGGCCGTGGGGTCGAGCGGTACCTCCGGTGAGTCGACCGATCCGTCGACAAATAACCCGTCGTCACTTTCCTTAACAGCTCGGCAGACCCCCTTGCTTGTCGTTTTCGCGCCAACCATTCTCGCGCTGGTGCTGGTGGCGTCCAATGCGCTGCTCGAGATAATGGACGTGAACATTGCTGTTTTGGCTTTTATTGGCAGCCCTGTCATCGCCCTCTTCCTCGCTTTGATCGGAACAATTCTCATTACGAGACGTTCGCTCGGCAAAGATGAGGCCGGGTCCGCGATGTCGGACGGGTTCAAAGACAGCGGACAGATCTTGATTCTGAACGGTGTGGGCGGCTCGCTCGCCGCCGTCATTGCGCAGGTGGGTCTAGGTGACTCATTATCGAAGTATTTCTCTGCAAGCTTTGCGTTTCCGCTGCTCCTGGTGTGGGTAATCGCTGCCGTGTTGCACTTCGCTATCGGATCCGTTCTGGTGTCGGCTTTGACCGCGGCAGGTATTCTGGCGCCAGTCGCAAGTGCGATAGGACTCGATCCCGTTTGGCTCGTGTTCGCAGCGGGCGCGGGCTCCCTGTTCGCGATACACGTCACCAGCAATGTTTTCTGGCTGTTCCAGACGATGTCGGGCCTGACAACCAGAGGCACGCTGAAACTCATCACGGGTGGGGTGTCGGTTGCGTCGGTTGTGGCCCTCATGGTGATCACGACGTGCGCGGCTCTTCTGGGCTGACGACAGCGCGGTCGACAGGACGCGCTGTCAGGCAGCGCGAGGGGATGAAAAAGAACGTCCAACTAAGGGGAGCTTTGCATACCCATTCATCCGGAGGTTGACATGTCGGGACAAGAAAAACTCGCTGTGGGGCTGATCGGCGCCGGCAAGGTTGGTGTCGTACTCGCGTCGGCCCTCGCTCGTGCCGGCCACACCATCACGGCGGTGTGGGATGCAGTCCCGGCCGCTGTCGCGACCGCCAAGGACGCGTTAGGGCGATTCGCCGCACCGGCGGAACCCACCGGTGTCAGCGACCTCAGTGCTGTCGTTCTTCTTGCTGTGCCTGACGACGTGCTCGCGGACCTGGTCGAGAAGTTGGCCACCGACGGCGGCGAGCGATGGCGTGGACGTGTCGTCATCCATGTCAGTGGGCGGTATGGCGTATCGGTGCTCGACCCACTGGCATCGGTAGGCGCGTTGCCGGTTGCAATGCATCCTGCCATGGCGTTCAGTGGCGATCGTGTCACAGAAGTCCAGCGCGTGGTCGGTGCGCGTTTCGCCGTCACGGCCGGAGATCCTGAGCAAGCGTTGGTCAAGTCTTTGGTACATGAAATGGGGGGAATCCCGTTCTCGGTCGCGGAGACGGACAGAATGCTTTATCACGCCGCGATGGCACATGCCAGCAATCATCTGGTCACCCTCATGGTGCAATCGATGACCATGTTGACGGTGGTCGGTGTGGACGACCCCGCCGACGTGATCGGTCCCGCGGTGTACGCCGCGCTTTCGAACGTACTGGAGAAAGGATTCGGCGGAGCGACAGGCCCCGTTGTCCGAGGTGACGTGGGGACAGTCGGGGGCCACATACGCGCTATCCGCGCCATGAGTCCGACATCGTTGGATTCCTACCGCGTGCTGTCGAAGGCGACGGCCGACTACGCGGTGGATATGGAACGGGTGACCAAGGGAGTGTACGCAAAAATAATGGCTGAATTGTATTGAACATGCAGGCAGGAAATAACTTTTCACGCAATTTGTTGAATATATCGAAATGAGTTTAATCTTGGAGAGCTCGTCGGTTCGTCCGGCCCAGCGAACAGCTGAATCGCTGATGTCCGGTTATGCCGCGGGGGAGGTCTCCCCCGTTGATGTGATCGAGGATGTGCTGAGAAGAATTGATGAGGTGCAGCCGGATCTCAATTGTTTCGTCACCGTCCACACCGACGCCGCACTCGAATCTGCCCGCGCGAGTGAACGCCGGTGGCGTATGGGCACACCCCTGGGCCCGCTCGACGGCGTTCCCGTGACGATCAAGGAGAATGTTCCTACCAGAGGGGTCACGGTCAGTCAGGCCACACGGGCGTTCTCCGATCGTCGGCCCAGTCAGGCCGACGGTCCACCCGCCCTCCGGACCGTCGAGTCGGGGGGGATCATCGTCGGAAAGACGACGATGTCAGAGATGGGCATGTTGTCCTCCGGCGTGTCGTCCCTGCATGGTGTGACGCGTAGCCCGTGGAACCTGGAGTGGACAGTGGGAGGGAGCAGCGGCGGTGCGGCGGCCGCTGCTGTATCCGGTTGCGGACCGCTACACTCCGGTTCGGATATTGGTGGTTCGCTTCGCTTCCCCGCCACATGGACAGGCCTGGCGACCCTCAAGCCGACCTTCGGCAGACTCCCGGTCGATCCTCCATACATGGGGCGGTGCGTGGGTGCCATCGCTCGCACGATCAGCGACGTGGCCCTGTACTCCTCCGTTCTGGCACGACCAGACGTCAGAGATCACACCAGCGTGCCGGTGAACACGAGCTGGACCGACCTCGACATCACGCAAACATCGACGCGCCTGCGAGGCGCTCGCATCGCTTTTCATGTGGAGGGTGGTGCCGGCATGCCAACCGATCCCGAGATCGCCGGTCTGGTCAGGGACGCCGCCAGGGTTTTCGAGGGGGCCGGTGCGGAGGTCATCGAGATTCCGCCGTTCGTGACTGAAGAGATGCTTGACGGGCTGGAGACGTTCTTGGGTATCCGCTCATGGATCGAATACAGTGATCTGCCCCGGGCGAAACAGCTTTTGGTCCACCCTTATATTGCGGAATGGGTCAACCGTAGTTCGGCAACCTCGGGCTCGGACGCGGTGCGTGCTTACAGCACTATTCAATCGCTCGCTGAAGCATCAGTTCGAAGCACGTCTGCATTCGATCTCATCCTTTCTCCTGTTGCGCCCTGTGCAGTTTTTTCCGCATCGTTGCCGCACCCGCTCGACGATCCCGCGCAGGCATTCGCCCACCTTGCCTTTACCGCGTCCTACAATTTCTCCGGACAGCCGGCAGCGTCTGTCAACTGCGGATTCACGGACGCTGGCTCGCCCGTCGGGTTACAAATAGCTGGCCCGCGGTTTGATGACCTCGGGGTTCTGCGCGGCGCCAGATGGTACGAATCTGTTCGACCCGGCGACGCATCACCCGACTGGAGCCGCGTGGTGGTCTAGCAGCCGTAGCGTCAACAGCGAGTGCCCGTTCTCACGTCTGTCCCCGTCGAGGCTGCGGACATGACTGCTTGGATCTGCTTCGAGGCCTGCGGGAGAGCACGCGGCCGTCAGTCAGCATCTGGAACTGTTCGTGCCGGCTGAACACCATCCGGGGAGTGCACACGTTGTCCGAGCACCCTGCCGCACACCCTCGGCGTGCGTGGCAAGGCGGACCTGAGTGGTCGCACCAGGTACCGGCCAGACCGGTGATTTATTGACCAAATCTCGTGCCAGCTCGCCCGCGGTTCAGCTGAGCTGCATCACAGCCCAGGTAAGCTCGTCTTATGGACTTGTTGGGTACCGCCGCGCCGCAGGTGGTACGCCCGCTAGAAGTTGTTGGATACAAACGGTAAGGTGCGTCAAGTGAGCGCGCACTCCAACCGAAAATCGCCGGGCCGCCTCTGGGCGCCTTCGGTCGACGCTTCACCCCGGATCATTCTCGGCGTTTCGCCGACCACCTCGTCTGTGCATCGACCAGTTGGGAGATGTGTGCGTGATGGTGAGACGTTGCGATCGCCGCGCGTTCTTCCTGTTGCACGTGTCAGACGGCCATCCGAACGAATCCTGCGCAACCGTCCACTTGCGCCCGGCGTCGTGTAGGACACCATTGCGGGGGCGCTGCGCAACTGACGAGGTATTTGACACGAACGTCATTGGCGCAGTTCAAGGGCGCTGGACCATATGTTTTCTAGGAGGATGAGAGAATAATGACCCTGCCACAATCGGTTATTGTACGAGAAGTTGGGGCACGTGAGGGAATGCAAATCGAGAAGGGGCCGATCGCAACTGAGGAGAAGATACGTCTCGTTGATCTTCTCTCTGAATGCTCGTTCTCGGAAATCGAGGTCACATCGTTCGTCTCGCCCAAGTGGGTACCGCAGATGGCGGATGCTGAGGAAGTTGCAGCCGGGTTCACACGGCGCCCCGGCATCGACTACACCTGCGTATACCTGAACAAGCGTGGTCTCGAACGAGCACTGTCGGTCGGTACACTGGACGTCAAGGCGGCGCTGGTCGTGTCGGCAAGTGAGGAATTCTCGCGCCAGAACATGCGGCGTTCGACCGAACAAGTGCTTGCTGACATCCCGGCATCGCTCGCAGTTGCGCAGGCGGCACACATCCCGGTCGCGTACCTGTCGGTCGCAGCTGCGTTTGGCTGTAACTACGGCGGAGACGTGGCAGTGGAGACCGTAATAGACCGATTTGCGCGCGCGCTCGACGTCGCCAGTGAGTCGGGAGTCGACGTATCAACTCTTCTGCTCGCGGACACCATGGGTTGGGCAAACCCCGAACAAGTTCGCCGCACCGTCAGCGAAGTACGGACACGATGGCCCGACCATGACATTCGGATGCACCTACACGACACCCGCGGTATGGGGATCGCGAATGCGTATGCAGCCATGCAGCTCGGAGCGCGCGAGTTCGATTCCTCAGTCGCCGGTCTCGGCGGGTGTCCGTTCGGCGGCGATCACGGTGCTGCGGGTAATATCGCTACCGAAGAGTTTGTGCACATGTGCCATGAAATGGGTGTCGAGACTGGCGTTGATCTTGACCGCCTTATCGAGGTGGCGCTGGAGGCCGAGAGTATCGTCGGACATACGCTGCCTGGCAAAGTCATGCGGGGGCGTGCGCTGCACACTTACCGTTGAACAATTCTTAAATTTATTCGATCACGGAGTTGTTTGTGTCAGATGAGGTGTCAGATGAGGTGTCAGATGAGATGTCATCTTCGGAATTGACGTTCGCTTCGCTCTGGGCTCTGGACGCAGGTGTACCGAACGTTGACGCTCGCGCCTGGATTTCACCGACCTCGACGCTGATAGGTCGCGTGACTGTCGGTCCCGAGGCCGGCATCTGGTACGGGGCGGTATTGCGAGCCGAGTTCGAGGACATTCAGATCGGAGAAGGTAGCAATATACAAGATGGTGTCGTGGCGCATGTGGACGTCGGTTTTGCGCTGACCGTTGGACGAAATGTCAGTGTCGGACACAACGCGGTCCTTCATGGGTGTACCGTCGAAGACGGTGTGCTTATCGGCATGAATGCGGTGGTCATGAACGGAGCCGTGATTGGTGAGGGGAGTTTGATTGCAGCGGGGGCGCTGGTCCTCGAGGGAAGCGTCATTCCCTCCCACTCTCTCGTCGCGGGCGTGCCCGCAAAAGTGCGAAGGACGCTGACCGCTGACGAGATGAAGCACAATCAAATCAACGCCGAAAATTACCGCAACCTCATCGAGCAGCACCGTCGCGCCATCCCATGCGCTGCAACCGACGCTTGATAAGCCGTCCGGCAACGAGTTGACCTGCCCAACACTCGAAAACTGACTCACTCAAATTTGACGCACAGTTGCCTGACGCTGTGAGCGTGACCCACGACTCTGAACGACCGGTGCCGACGTCTTGGGAGCCATTGCTGGGGGGAGCTTGGTCCCATCACGGCGGCTCGTCACCCGGCGGTGTTACGTCGCAATTCGATCTCAAACGCATGCAGGATCAAACCTTCAATCCCTTGCTTTGGAATGAGGTTCCCGCCTTCGACGACCTGACGGACATCACTACCATACCGAAGGTCGTAATCGTGTCGTCCTCGGTCGGGTCGGCCGGGGGGGTGGGCACAGTCAGCACGTAGTGTGCAACCTGACCCTCGCGAGCCGCGAGCATGCGCGCTTCATACAAACAGCTGCGGATGTAGGGAGCTTCGACAGCGAGTACGGTAATGGATCCTTAATGTAAATGGTGGGCGAAAATCTGCGAGAGAGATATTTTTTCTCGGTGAACCGACACTGCGGACCAGATGCACAGAATGGGTGCGGTGAACGCAGTTGTCAACCATCACGAGCTGGAGAAAGCCGCCATCAAGTGGGCAAAAAAAATCAACGCAGAATTACCTCAATCACAAAAAATGATCAATTATGCGTTTTTAACCTGTCGGACGACGGATTGGTGGGGCAGCGGATAGTCAGCTTTGCTGAGGTGCAATTCGGCGTCAGGGCAGGGCAATCCCTGCCCTGACGCCGAGCCGTCAGCTGTGTGAGTGCAGTGGTGTCCCCGCCAGCGCGAGATGAGCCTCGCCCAGCGCCTCACTCTGCGTGGGGTGGGCGTGGATGTGAGGCGCCACATCCTCGGCATGGGCTTCCCAGTTGTTGATCAGCTGGGCTTCGCCGATCAGTTCGCCAACGCGTGCACCCACCATATGGATGCCGACGACCGGCCCCGAGGAATCAGGTCCACCCGACCTGATCAATCTGACTCCTCCAGCGGTACGCAAGATCTGACTCTTGCCATTGCCCGCAAGATCGTACGTCACGGTCGTGACGTCCCCGTAACGCTCGCGCGCCTGTACCTCGGTCAGGCCTACCGAAGCGACCTCGGGGTTCGAGTACGTCACACGCGGAATGCCCTCTTCGCTTCTGACGACCGGGCTGAGTCCCGCAATTTCCTCGGCGACGAAAATGCCCTGCTGAAAACCTCGGTGCGCGAGCTGTAACCCGGGAACGATGTCGCCGACCGCGTACACGTTCGGGATACTGGTCCGTAGCCGCTCGTCGGTGATCACGAAGCCGCGATCGAGTCGGACACCGGCTTCGGCGAACCCGGCGTCATCGGTGCGCGGGCCACGGCCGACCGCAACGAGCAGAATATCGGCCTGCAATTCGGTGCCGTTTTCCAGGGTCACCACCACACCTGTTTCGGTCTCGGCGACCGACTTGAATCGGACGCCGGTCTTGAAATCAATTTTTCTCTTGCGGAAGGCGCGCTCAATCTGTTTTGAGCTCCATTCGTCTTCGGCGGGAACAAGACGGGGGAGTGCCTCAACGATGCAGACCTGGGTACCGAATGAAGTCCAGATACTGGCGAATTCGACTCCGATGACACCGCCGCCTAACACTATCGCTGTGCGAGGGATCTCGCTGAGGTTCATCGCCTGATCACTCGTGATCACGCGGTCACTCAATTCGATGCCCGGGAGGATTCGTGAAAAGGAACCAGTGGCGAGGACGATGTTGTCGGCTCGATAGTGTTCGCCGTTCACGTCCACGGTGCCGGCGTCGATCAGGACTCCGCGCCCTTGCACGTGATTGATCTTGTGACTGCGAACCAAACCCTGCAGGCCTTTAAACAATTTGTCCACGACGCCGCTCTTGTACGCGTTCACGCGTGTCAGATCGACGCCGTGCAACTCGGCGTCGATGCCAAAGTCGGCGCTTTCGCGCACCGAATCCGCCACCTCAGCCGCATGCAGGAGCGCTTTGGTAGGAATGCACCCGCGGTGCAGACACGTGCCGCCCACGTCTGCGTCGTCGATCAGGGTGACCGAGAGGCCGAGTTGGCTGGCGCGGAAGGCGCATGCGTATCCGCCTGACCCGCCTCCGATGATGAGGACGTCCGTTGTGGTTGTCATGGAATAGCTCCTCCGTTCGCGCTCTGTCGGCGAACGTCGATGTGTCGGGTCAGGCGAGTGCCACAAGATTGAGTGGGTCCTGAAGGATCGATGCGAGATCTGCCAGCAGTTGTGACCCTTGCTGCCCGTCGACCAGTCGATGGTCGAAGGACAGCGAGAGGGTCGTGATGGAGCGGATGGTGATTTGGTCGTCGACGATCCAGGGTTGCTTGCGAATGGCGCCGAGGCACAGAATGGCAGCCTCGCCGGGGTTGAGGATGGGTGTGCCGGTGTCGACACCGAACACCCCGACGTTGGTGACGGTGATTGTGCCCTTTGCGAGGTCGGTAGGCGTGGTCTTGCCGTCTCGCGCCGTAGTGGTCAACTCCGAGAGGGCGACCGCGAGGTCGCGGAGTCCCAGGCGGTCGGCGTTCTTGATGTTGGGCACCATCAGTCCGCGCGGCGTGGCCGCCGCGATACCAAGATTGACGTAATGCTTGGTGACGATTTCCTGCGCCTCTTCGTCCCACTGTGAATTGAGCGACGGGTTGTCGCGCAATGCAATCAGAAGCGCCTTGCTGATCAACGCCAACGGAGTGAGCTTGATGGTGCTGAATGTCTTGCTCGCCTTCAGGCGGGCGAGGAGATCCATTGTCTCGGTGATGTCCACCGTGATGAACTCGGTGACATGCGGTGCAGTGAAGGCGCTCCGGACCATGGCCTGGGCGGTGTGCTTGCGCACACCGCGAATGGGCACACGAGTCTCGCGAGCAGAGCTTTCTGGACTGTCGCTCACCGACACCGTCGCATCGAGAGACGTCGGCGTCACCGTCGAGGTTGATGCATCGGACAGAACCGTCGCCGTACCCGCAGTCGCATCTCGGCCGGCGAGGACGTCCTCGCGGGTGATACGTCCGCCCGGGCCGGTACCTGTGAGATCGGCGAGGTCGACCCCGTGGTCGCGCGCCAGTTTGCGAACCGGTGGTTTTGCCGGGGGTCGCTGCACGGTGGGTTCGTCGAGGACCGGTTCGGTGGTCACCGGCTTTGTCGCTCCGGTTGCCGCTCTGCCCCTAGGTTCGGCCGAACGCAGACGTCGTCTGCTCGGTGATTCGCCTGCGACGCCGTAACCGACGAGAACCGGCACCTTCTTCTCGGACGCGGCGTCTTCGGGAGTAGCGGGCGCGGCGGCCTCAAGGAGGGTATCGCCCTCAGGGGCATCGTCGGCGTCGGCCTCCGGACCCTCGATCCCGACGACGATGATCGGCGCCCCCACGTCGACAGTCTGTCCTTCCTCGGCGAGCAGCTCGACGACGGTGCCCGCGTACGGTGACGGTAATTCCACTGCTGCTTTGGCTGTCTCGACCTCGGCAATGATCTGATTGAGTTCGATGCGGTCGCCCACTGCGACCATCCAGGCGCTCAGATCCGCCTCGGTCAATCCTTCGCCCAGATCGGGAAGTTTGAAGGTCTTGTTGGTCATGAACTGGCTTCGCTTTCAGGCTGTCAGTGCGCGGTCGACGGCGTCCAGAATTCGATCTGGATCGGGGAGGAAGTGTTCTTCGAGTTTCGCAGGCGGGTACGGAACAGAGAATCCACCGACGCGCAGTACCGGAGCTTCCAGGTTGTAGAAACAGCGCTCGGAGATACGCGCCGCGATTTCCGCGCCGATGCCGAGAAATTCCGAAGCCTCGTGCGTGACTATCAGTCGACCCGTCTTTCGCACGGACGCTTCCACGGTGTCGAAGTCGATAGGGGACAGTGATCGAAGGTCGATGACCTCCAGCGAGGTCCCCTCCTTCTCGGCCTGCACGGCAGCTGCGAGTGCAGTGGTCACCAGTGGTCCGTAGGTCACGATGGTCGCATCGCGGCCCTCTACGACAACGCGCGCTCGATGCAACGGAAAAGCCGCCGAGAGGTCCGCAGCCTCGTCGACCTCGCTCTTCTGCCAGTATCGACGCTTGGGTTCGAAGAACACCACCGGATCGTCAGATGCTATGGATTGCTGAATCATCGTATGCGCGTCTTGTGCCGTACTGCACGTGACTACCCTCAGACCGGCTGTGTGAGCGAAGTAAGCTTCCGGCGACTCGGAGTGATGTTCGATGGCCCCGATTCCTCCGCCGTACGGAATTCGAATCGTGATCGGTAATGGGACGGAACCGGCCGTGCGGGCGTGCATCTTCGCCACTTGCGAGACGATCTGATCGAACGCGGGGTACACGAAACCGTCGAATTGGATCTCGCACACCGGTCGGTAGCCTCGCATCGCCAGTCCAATCGCAGTACCGATGATGCCGGATTCTGCCAGTGGCATGTCGATCACACGCTTATCGCCGAAGTCTTTCTGCAGACTGTCGGTGATCCTGAAGACCCCGCCCAGTCTGCCGATGTCTTCGCCCATGAGCAATACCTTGTTGTCGTTCTCCATGGCGCGACGCAGACCGCTGTTCAAGGCTTTACCGAGTGGCAGAAGTGTCATGACGCGTTCTCCGTGAATCCGTCTAGGTAGTGGGCGAATCGCTGACGTTCCTCGTCGATGAGGGTGTGCGGTTCCGCGTAGATGTCGTCGAAAAGGGTGAGCGGCAGCGGTTCGACGGTGCCCAAGCAGCCCTTGCGCAGCGCGGCGGCAACGCGGTCGGCCTCGGCGCCGGCCTCAGCGAGCAGCGTGTCGTCGATCGCATCCTCGCGCTCGAGCAGTCGTCTCACGCGGTCGACGGGATCTTTGGCCTTCCACTCATCGTCCTCCGCGGCCGAGCGATACCGGGTCGGATCATCGGATGTGGTGTGGGGGCCCATGCGGTACGTGACAGCCTCGATCAGCGTCGGTCCGCTACCTTCACGGGCTCGCTGAAGCGCGTACTTGGTCACGGCGTAGACCGCGAGCACGTCGTTGCCGTCGACACGCAAACTGTGAATTCCGAATCCTCGACCGCGATCGGCAATCGACTGCCGGCTCTGCAGACGGACCGGCTCAGAGATCGCCCACTGATTGTTCTGGCAGAAGAACACCACCGGAGCTTCGAAACTGGCAGCGAAGCCGAACGCCTCAGAGATGTCACCCTGGCTCGTGGCGCCGTCTCCGAAATAGGCAATGGTGGCACTGTCCGAGCCGTCAAGATTTATCCCCATGGCGTATCCGGTGGCGTGCAAGCCTTGAGCCCCGACGATGATCGCCGGAGTTGTCATCCTGAACTCGAGTGGATTCCAACCCGAGTGCGTCGATCCGCGCCAGAAGCGCAACATCTGAGTCGGGTCGACGCCGCGACAGTAGGCAACGGCGTGCTCTCGGTAGCTGGAAAACACGAAGTCGTCTCCGCGTAGCGCGCGAGCGGAGCCGACCTGCGCTGCTTCCTGGCCGAGCATGGGCGCCCACAGTCCGAGCTCACCTTGACGTTGGAGCGCGGTCGCTTCCGCGTCGATTCGTCGGGACACCAGGAGATCGGAGTACATGGCCCGGAGCTCGGGCGTTCCGATCGGCGCAGCCCACTCCGTGAAGAGTGGATGCGACATCCGGCGCCCGTCCGGTGCGATGAGTTGGATCAACTCGTTGCTGTCTTGGCTCATGTGAGTCCTCCTAGCGCCCGCCGTGCCGGGCGGCGTCGACGCGGATGGTCGTGTTGTATGTCGAACACCATCACCGGAAGTCAGTATGCACAAGTGTGGGATTTCATAGTGCGCAATATGACCAATATGGAGTCGTCCCGCTCGCCGCGGACCGTGCACCGTGCGTGCCTCCGGCGGACAGGGGTGTGGCGGAAAGACCATGCATCCGATCTGTTTCGCGGTTCGGGCCCTCGGTTCGAGGAGTCCATGCGCGAAAAGCGGGGCGCGAGTTCATGCCTCGCGGGACTGGTGATTCGCCGGGTGACTGCAAGTTCGAGCATCGGACGCAGCCGACAGCAGTATTTCTGCCAATGGCGCAGGTACTGCTGAGCCATACCCGGGGGAGGGTCGGCGGCACTTGGCAGAGGTTCCAGTTCGGCGACACGGGGTCATGTCGACCAGTTGGCGGTTGCGTCGCATCGGTGAGTCTCGAGGCAACGCCGCCATCGATCGCGGTAGATGGCACACCGACGCCTTCTGCATGCCAGGACGCCCGTCTATGCGCCATCGAGGTAATCGAACCCCGCCAAGGGCCGTCCGCTCGGCCGGCTCACACCGGCGCGCCGAGTACCGGGCCTTCGCGAATCCCGCGTAGTTCTGCAACGTTCGACGCGGCGGGGATGGACGGTGCGGTCTTCTCTCTCGGCGAAACACGCACGCGGACAGGAGTGACGGTCAAGGCCCGGTGCGATCCAGGGTCATCGAAACTGTCGTGCCGGTGTTCGTGCACTCGTTACGTGCCGACGCCAGTGGTGAGCAACCGGGCGAGCTCGAGATAGGCATCGGAATCAACGAGACCGGTCGTCCGGAAGATCTCACGGTTCTGGATCCGCACCATGGCCGACGCCGCGACGTCGGCAACGAATGCGGCATGCAGGTCGCGCACCTCGCCACGTAAGGCCCCTTCTGCGATCAACTGCTGGACGCGTTGCGCGGCGATCGAGGTGTTCGTCTCGTACACGGTTCGAGCCGGAGCGAAGGATGCCAAGTCGGTCATGAACT
Source organism: Rhodococcus sp. UNC23MFCrub1.1 (assembly GCF_000686025.1). Classification (GTDB taxonomy): domain Bacteria; phylum Actinomycetota; class Actinomycetes; order Mycobacteriales; family Mycobacteriaceae; genus Rhodococcoides. The sequence continues at coordinate 3,189 of NZ_JMLQ01000017.1, read as the reverse complement.
GCTCCGACGCCGGCCGTAGGGCGACACCGACGGCTGTGAGGTAAGCAGTGAGCCGCTCTTTGGTCCCGATGGTCACTGCCACCGAGTCTTCGACCTGCTCAGCTGCACTTTTGAAGAAATGTACCGTCGCGGCTCTGACCAGATCGTCTTTGCTCGCTGCCAGCGTGTACAACGTCGATTTCGAGCAACGGAGCCGAGCGGCGATCGTATCCAGGGTCAGGTGTGCAAACCCCTCACTCAAGAACAAAGCCACCAATTGATCGAAAAGCTCAGATCGACGAGCGGTCGTGTGTTCGATCCCCGACAGTGGCACATCCATCATGATACTGCATTTGTTCTTCCAGTACTGTACTGTACTCAACATCTTCTCGCAGTACTGTCTCTCGTCCCTTTCGGAGGTTGTCGTGCCCGTCGATCGTTTGTTGCCCACAGAGGAAGCGCGAGCCCTCATCCAGCTCACGCGTGACGTCGCCGACAAGGTCCTGGAGCCGATAGTCGATCTGCACGAGCGTGAGGAGACGTACCCGGAGGGCGTCTTCGCGACCCTCGGCGAGGCTGGACTGCTCAGCCTCCCCTACCCGGAGGAGTGGGGCGGCGGAGCGCAGCCGTACGAGGTGTATTTGCAGGTCCTCGAGGAGCTCGCCGCCAGGTGGGCATCGGTGGCCGTTGCTGTGAGCGTTCACGGATTGGCCTGCTACCCGGTGCTCGCCTACGGCTCTGACGAGCAGAAGAGCGCATATCTGCCGGGCATGCTCGACGGCACCCAGATCGGCGCCTACTCACTGTCGGAAGCGCAGGCAGGGTCCGACGCAGCAGCTCTGACCTGCAAAGCGACCAAGGCCGATGATGGCTACACCGTCAACGGATCGAAGGCATGGATCACGCACGGCGGCAGAGCGAACTTCTACAACCTGTTCGCCCGCACAGGTGAAGGATCCCGCGGAATCTCTTGCTTCCTGGTGCCGGACGGCATCGCTGGCCTGAGTTTCGACAAGCCAGAGGAGAAAATGGGGCTGCACGCTGTTCCGACAACGTCGGCGAACTACGACGATGTTCACATCGGGGAAGAGCGCCGCATCGGTAACGAAGGGCAGGGCTTGGAGATCGCATTCAGCGCGCTCGACGCCGGCCGCCTCGGGATTGCGGCTGTGGCAACAGGTATCGCACAGGCAGCGCTCGACGACGCCGTCAAGTACGCGCAGGAACGTACTGCATTCGGCAAGAAGATCATCGACCACCAGGGCCTGGGATTCGTGCTCGCCGACATGGCGGCGGCCGTCGATTCAGCGCGCGCAACGTACCTCGATGCTGCCCGACGCCGCGACGCGGGACTTCCCTACTCACGCAACGCATCGGTCGCCAAACTTGTCGCGACGGACGCGGCGATGAAGGTCACCACCGATGCGGTCCAGGTGTTCGGTGGCTACGGCTACACCCGCGACTTCCGCGTCGAGCGCTACATGCGCGATGCGAAGATCACGCAGATTTTCGAGGGCACGAACCAGATCCAGCGCTTGGTCATCGCCCGTTCACTCGCGTCGAACTGACGCATCCTTCTCTCGAAAGGCAACATTCATGCCGACATCGGTCATCGTCGCTGGAGCGCGCACACCCACCGGCCGCCTCATGGGGTCGCTGAAGACACTGTCCGGTGCCGACCTGGGTGCGGCCGCCATCACGGGTGCACTCGGCAAATCAGGGGTCGACGCTGCGGCGGTGCAGTACGTGATCATGGGTCAGGTTCTCACCGCGGGCGCAGGTCAGATGCCCGCACGGCAGGCTGCCGTGAAGGCAGGCGTCCCCATGACGGTGCCGTCACTGAACATCAACAAGGTCTGCCTCTCGGGTGTCGAATCGATCATCCTCGCGGACCAGTTCATTCGAACGGGCGCGTTCGACACCATCGTTGCCGGGGGCATGGAGTCGATGAGTCAAGCCCCGCACCTACTTCCGCACTCGCGAGGCGGCTTCAAGTTCGGGGACGTCACCCTCGTGGATCACATGGCGCTCGACGGTCTGCACGACGCGTTCACCGATCAGGCCATGGGTCTGCTGACGGAGATCCGAAACGACGGGGACTTCATCGAGCGTGCGGACCAGGACGCGTTCGCCGCACGGTCCCAGAAGCTCGCCGCGGCCGCGTGGGAGAACGGGGTCTTCGACGACGAGGTCGTGCCCGTCGAGATCAAGGGTCGCAAGGGTGAGAGTACGTGGCTGCGTCGGGACGAGGGCATTCGCGCCGATACCACGGTCGACGGGCTTGCGAAGCTGCGCGGCGCATTCCGACCCGACGGCACCGTCACGGCAGGTAACGCCTCACCCATCAACGACGGCGCCTGCGCAGTCGTCGTCATGAGCAAGGAGAAGGCTGAGTCCGAGGGCTTGACGTGGATTGCCGAGATCGGCGCACACGGTATGGTCGCCGGTCCGGACTCCTCGTTGCAGTCGCAACCCGCTCGTGCAATCGCCGCCGCATGCGCAGCGGAGGGAATCGAGCCCACCGCCCTCGATCTGGTCGAGATCAACGAGGCATTCGCAGCTGTCGGTATCGCTTCTACTCGCGAACTCGGCCTCGATCCTCAGATCGTCAACGTCAACGGTGGAGCCATCGCGCTCGGGCATCCCATCGGCATGTCGGGCGCGAGGATCACGCTTCACCTGGCGCTCGAACTGGGTCGCCGCGGTGGCGGTGTCGGCGCCGTCGCATTGTGCGGCGGAGGGGGCCAGGGTGACGCGTTGATCCTCCGCGTGCCGACGTAGCCGTCTGCCGGACCGTTCGACAGAACCACCGCACGTCAGACCAGAGAGAAAGCGACCCCAATTGTCCCCCGCCGGCCCGACATCACACCGCGCACCCGACATCCACACCACTGCGGGCAAGCTTGCCGTGCTGCGGGAGCGGCGCGCTGAGGCCGATGCCCCGTTTGGCGAGGCGGCTGTGGAGAAGGTGCACGCCAAGGGCAAGCTCACCGCCCGCGAACGCATCACCGCCCTCCTCGACGAGGGCTCGTTCGTCGAACTCGACGCCCTCGCCCGCCACCGCTTCGTCAACTTCGGTCTCGCCGACAACCGCCCGTTCGGCGACGGTGTCGTGACCGGCTACGGCACCGTCGACGGCCGCGACGTGTGCGTGTTCTCCCAGGACGCCACCGTCTTCGGCGGCAGCCTCGGCGAGATCTACGGCGAGAA
>NZ_JMLQ01000016.1 GCF_000686025.1 Rhodococcus sp. UNC23MFCrub1.1 | reverse complement strand
AAGTACGTCACCTGCACCCGCGGCGCGTTCCTCGACGTCGTGGTCGACCTCCGCAAGGACTCACCGACGTACGGCACCTGGGACTCGGTGCTCATCGACGACGTCGACCGCCGCGCGGTGTACCTGCCCGTCGGGCTCGGGCACGCGATCCTCTCCCTCGAGGACCACTCCACGGTGATGTACCTGTGCAGCCTCGAGTACACCCCCGGAGCGGACCGCGACATCCACCCGCTCGACCCCGACCTCGCCATCGACTGGCCCACCCGCGGCCGCGACGGCACACCCCTGACCTACCAACTCTCCGACAAGGACGCCGCGGCACCCGCCTTCAAGGACTGGGCCTAGCCCCCGTGCGCCTTGTACGTATCGCTGGATGCGCAGAAGGCGCACGGGCGCGTCAGCGCAACTTGAAGATCACCGCTCGCTGGACCACGAAGTTGATCACCGTCGCGGTGCCCTGCGCGACGACGAACGCCGCGGCGCTGTAGAGGATCGTCTCGGGCCACAGGTGCCCGAACAGCGTGTACAGCACGTTCTGGACACCGAACGTCGCCGCGTACAGGACGACGACGGCCACGAACCGCGCCCGCGACGGCGGTGCCGCGAACGTCCAGCGCCGGTTGATCAGGTACGCGACGGTGGTGCCGACGACGAAACCGGCGGCCTTGGCCAGGGAGAGCTGGACGTCGAGTCCGTACTGGAGCGCGATCGTGATGCTGAAATCGACGATGGCCGACAACACGCCCGTCGCCAGGAATCGCAGGATCTGCGTCTTCAGGTCGAGTGCGTCGTCGGCAGTGTTCTCCGTGACGGGGATCTCGACGGGGAGAGGAACGCGCTGGTGATCGTCTGATGACACAGAGCGTCAGCGTACTGGGCCTGCCACTGCCTGTAACCTGACGAACGATGTCCATCACCGAAATGCCACCCACCAGTGCGCGCACCCTCACCGGGTGGGCACGTACCGCGCCCACCACGGCGCAGGTGCTGACCACGTCCGATCCCGAGATCGTGGCCGCCGCCGTCCTCCGGGTCGCGGAGCAGAACGAGAGCAAGCCGTCCCATCTGCGGCGCGGCGTCATAGCCCGCGGACTCGGCCGCTCGTACGGTGACAACGCGCAGAACGGCGGCGGGCTCGTCGTCGACATGAGCGCACTGAACCGCATCCACTCGATGGACGCGGAGACGCACATCGTCGATGTGGACGGTGGAGTGAGTCTGGACCAGCTGATGCGTGCGGCACTGCCGTTCGGGTTGTGGGTTCCCGTGCTCCCCGGCACTCGTCAGGTGACCATCGGCGGCGCCATCGGGTGTGACATCCACGGCAAGAACCATCACAGCGCCGGCAGCTTCGGCAATCACGTGCGCTCGATGGAGCTGCTGCTCGCGGACGGCACCGTCCGCCACATCACGCCCGACGGCGACGACGCGCCGCTGTTCTGGGCCACGGTGGGCGGAAACGGCCTGACCGGCATCATCCTGCGGGCGACCATCGAGATGACGCCGACCGAGACCGCGTACTTCATCGCCGACGGCGACGTGACGGCGAGCCTCGACGAGACCATCGCGATCCACAGCGACGGCAGCGAGAGCCGGTACGACTACTCGAGCGCCTGGTTCGACGCCATCTCGGGTCCGCCGAAGCTGGGACGTGCGGCGCTGTCGCGCGGATCGCTCGCGACCCTGGACCAGCTGCCGGCGAAGCTGCAGAAGGATCCGCTGCGCTTCAGCGCGAAGCCGCTGCTGACCTTCCCCGACGTGTTCCCCAACGGCCTCGCGAACAAGTACACGTTCGGACCCATCGGCGAGCTCTGGTACCGCAAGTCGGGTACCTACCGCAGCAAGGTGCAGAACTTGACGCAGTTCTATCACCCGCTCGACATGTTCGGGGAGTGGAACAGGGCCTACGGCCCGGCCGGATTCCTGCAGTACCAGTTCGTGGTGCCGCCGCAGGCCGTCGGCGAGTTCAAGAAGATCATTCACGACATCCAGCGCTCGGGGCACTACTCGTTCCTCAACGTCTTCAAGCTCTTCGGACCGGGCAACCAAGCGCCACTGAGCTTCCCGATCGAGGGCTGGAACGTCTGCGTCGACTTCCCGATCAAGGAGGGTCTCGGCGCGTTCGTCGCGGACCTCGACCGGCGGGTGCTCGAGTTCGGCGGACGGCTCTACACAGCCAAGGACTCCCGGACGTCCGCGGACACGTTCCACGCGATGTACCCGCGCATCGACGAGTGGATCGCCGTTCGGCGATCCGTCGACCCCACAGGCGTCTTCGCCTCGGATATGGCCAGAAGGTTGGAACTGCTGTGACGATCGATGCTGTGGGCGACCCGCAGACCATTCTCGTACTGGGTGGCACGAGCGAGATCGGCCTCGCGATCACCGAGGAGTACCTCTCGACGTCGTCGGCTCGCGTGATTCTCGCGGCGCTGCCCAACGATCCCCTGCGTGACGCGGCCGTCGCTCAGCTGACGGCCAAGGGCGCCAAGTCCGTGGAGGTCATCGACTTCGACGCGCTCGACACAGCGTCGCACCCGAAGGTCATCGACGAGGCCTGGTCGAAGGGCGACGTCGACGTCGCGATCGTGGCCTTCGCGGTGGACTTCGACCCGGAACTGCTGTGGCAGGACCAGAACAAGGCCGTGCTCACGGCCAACATCAACTACACCGCGTCGGTGTCGGTGGGTGTGCTCCTCGGCGAGAAGATGAAGGCGCAGGCCTTCGGCCGCATCATCGTCATGTCCTCCGTCGCGGGCGAGCGCGTGCGGCGCTCCAACTTCGTCTACGGCTCCACCAAGGCCGGACTCGACGGGTTCTACCTCGGCCTCGGGGAAGCCCTGCGCGAGTTCGGACCTCGCGTCACCGTCATCCGTCCGGGCATGGTGCGCACCAAGTTCAGCGCGCACGTCAAGGAAGCACCGCTGACGGTGGACAAGGAGGACATCGCCAAGCTGGCCGTGTCCGCGTCCCGCAAGGGCAAGGATCTGGTGTGGGCTCCGGGGCCCTTCCGCTTCGTCATGATGGCGCTGCGGCACGTCCCGCGTCCGATCTTCCGCAAACTCCCCATCTGAGCAGGGCCATGCCGAACAGAGTCATGCGGACGGCTCTGAGTACCAGCGCAGAGGCCGTCGCCGCGGCAGTCGTCGCGGCCGCGGTGGCGGCGGTCGGTCTGTACGCTTTCTCCCTGGTGCAGTGGCCGGCATTCAACTCCTCCAACGTGACTCGCGCCGTCGCGACGGTCGGGCAGGTGGCTGCTCTCGCCGTGCTGGCCGCGTCGGTGGTGATGCTCCGGCTGCGCCGCTCCCCCCGTGTCGCGACCCTGCTGTCGTGGATCGGCCTCTCCGGATTCGTCACCGTCACACTCGGCATGCCGCTGGCCGCCACGAAGCTGTACCTGTTCGGCATCTCGGTGGATCAGGAGTTCCGCACCGAGTACCTCACTCGCCTCACCGACTCGCCGGCACTGGCCGACATGACCTACGCCGACCTCCCGCCGTACTACCCCGCGGGGTGGTTCTGGGTCGGTGGCCGGGTCGCGGACGCGCTCGGTATTGCCGGGTGGGAGGCCTACAAGCCCTACGCCATCGCGTCCCTCGCCGTCGCCGCCGTGGTCTCGCTCGTGCTGTGGCGCAGTCTCGTTCGGGCGGACCTGGCAGTACTGGCCGCGCTCGGCGTGACGGCCCTGATGCTGGCCAACGGTTCACCCGAGGCCTACGGCGCCACGATCGCAGTCATGATCCCGCCCGTGCTGATCCTGGCGTGGGGTGCACTCCATCGCCCGGGGTCGACGCGCAGCGCAGGATGGGGAGCCGTCGTCGGCACCGGCCTGTTCCTCGGTGTCGCCGCGACGGTCTACACCCTCTATCTCGGTATCGCGGCCTTCACCGTCGTGCTCATGGCGGTGGTCGCGGCGGTGTTGCGCTATCGGGAGAACCGTTCCCTCGCAGTGCTGCTCGACCCGGCACTTCGCCTCGTCGTCATCGCAGGCATCTCCGGGCTGCTCGCGCTCACCGTCTGGGCGCCGTACCTGCTCGCGTCGCTGACGGGCAGCACGGCGGAGAGCGGTACCGCTCTGCACTACCTGCCGGAGTCCGGGTCCGAGCTGCCCTTCCCGATGGCGCAGTTCACCCTCACGGGCGCCCTGTGCCTCGTCGGCACTCTGTGGATCGTGGTGCGCGTCCGTGATTCTCGCCGTGCGCAAGCCCTGGGTCTCGGCGTCGTCGCCGTCTACGGGTGGTGCCTGCTGTCGATGCTCGCCACCGTCGCGGGTACCACCCTGCTCGGCTTCCGACTCGAGGCGGTGCTGGTGCTGATCCTCGGCACCGCGGGCGTGTTCGGCTTCGTGGAGGGCGCTCGGGCGCTGTACCTGGTGGCGAGTGAGTCGCCCCGGGTCCGAACCGTCTCCGTCGCGGTCGGGATCGTCGGTGCCGTCGCCTTCGCCCAGGACATCCCCCACGTCCTGCAGAACGAGATCACGGTGGCGTACACGGACACCGACGGCGACGGAGTCCGTGCCGATCAGAGACCACCGAGCGCCGTGTCGTACTACGGCGAGGTCGACGCGGCACTCCAGGAGGCGCGGCCCGGTCCGCGGACCGACACGGTGTTGCTCACCTCGGACACGACGTTCCTCGCGTACCACCCGTATTTCGGGTTCCAGGGGCTGACGTCGCACTACGCGAACCCGCTCGCCGAGTTCGCCGCCCGCGCCGACGCCATCGAGTCGTGGAGCGATCTGCGCAGCAGCGACGAACTGATCGCCGCCCTCGATGCCCTGCCGTGGCGCGCCCCCGACGCGTTCCTCTTCCGTCGCGGCGCCGACGGTTACACGTTGCGTCTCGCGGAGGACGTGTACCCCAACGATCCGAACGTGCGCCGCTACACCGTCTCCTACCCCGAGTCGCTGTTCGACGACCCTCGGTTCGAGATCCGCGAGATCGGTCCGTTCGTCCTCGTCGTGCGCACGTGACCGCCCGCCGGGCGGACCTCCTCGCTGCCACCGTCTACACGCTGCTGTCCGTGCTGGTGCTGCACAACCAGTGGCAGCACCTGCAGTCGCAGTACCTCCGTTTCAGCGGCCAGGACCAGACCATGTGGGAGTGGTTCTTCGCCGTGACCGCCCGCTCGGTCACCCATTTCGACAACCCGTTCTTCTCCGACCTGCAGAACGCGCCCGACGGCGTGAACATGATGGCCAACACCGCGATGCTCGGCCTGTCGGTACCTCTGACACCGATCACTCTGGCCTTCGGACCGGCGGCCACGTTCACCCTCGCCCTGACGCTCGGGCTGGCGACCACCGCCTACGGGTGGTACTTCCTGTTCTCCCGCACCGTGATCCGGTCACGTGCGGCCGCGGGTCTCGGCGGGCTCCTCTGCGGGTTCGCGCCGGGCATGATCTCGCACGCCAACGCCCACCCCAACTTCGTCGTGCTGGGAGTCCTGCCGTTCATCCTGTATCTGCTCGTCCGAATGGCCGACGCGGAGAACACTCGCCGTCGCCGTCACGCCGTCGTCCTGGGTCTCCTGGTGGCGTGGCAGGTGATGCTCGGCGAGGAGCCGCTCCTCGTCTTCGCGGTCGCCGTCGCCCTGTTCACGGTGCTGTACTGGGTGTTCCGGCCGCGCCGGTTCGTCCCCATGGTCCGGCACGCGGCACTGCCCGTGCTGGGTGCCGCACTGCTGACAGCGGTGCTCGTCGCGATACCCCTGTGGTGGCAGTTCCGCGGGCGACAGCACTACAGCTACCTCGACCACAATCTGCCCGGGAACGATCTGGTGTCACTCGTCCGGTTCCCGCCCCAGTCGCTCTGGGGTGCAGCGTTTCCGATGGACGACGTCGCCCTGAACCCCACCGAGCAGAACGCGTACTTCGGCATCCCGCTGCTGCTTCTCGTCGTGGTCTCCGCCGTGGTGCTGCGCCGTCGTCCGATCGCGGTGGCCGCCTTCGTGTCGATCCTGATCCTCGGCGTCGCCTCACTGGGCGTCGCCCTCGTGGTCGACGGGACGGAGACCGGCATCGCCCTGCCCGGCGAGTACCTCGACCGGATCCCGCTCCTGCAGTCCGTCCTCGAGACCCGGTTCGTACTGGCCGCGGTGCCGGCCATGGCGCTGCTGATCGCGATGGTCACCGATCGCGTCCTGACCGCACCCGCCTCGCGCCGCGTCGCCGTGGTGTGGACGGGCGCTCTCGCCGTCGCACTCGTCCCCCTCGCACCGACACCGCTGCCGACGGCCGACCGGGGAGAGACCCCGTCGTTCCTGGCGGACGGGACGTGGCGCGAGTACGTCGACACCGACGACCCGGGATCGATCGTCACCGTGCCGGTCCCGAATCCCGGCACCGCCGCAGCGCTGCGCTGGCAGGTGGACACCGGGCTCGAGTACCGCATCGCCGGTGGCTACTTCGTCGGACCGAGCGGACAACCGGACGGGGAGGCGAAGTACGGCGCGATCGATCGACCCACCGCGAAGCTGCTCGGCACCGCGGGACGCACCGGCATCGTCCCGACACTGAACGACGATCAGCGACGCACGGCGCGAGAGGACCTCGCGTTCTGGGATGCCGACGTGGTGATGCTGCCCCCGACCGAGAACCAGGACGCACTGCGCGACACCGTCGACGATCTGCTGGGTCGCACCGCCACCGAGATCGACGGCACGTACGTGTGGGACGTCCGCTGACGGTCGCGGATTCTGGCGGGGCGGGTCTCGTCGCCTAGCATCGTGGCGTGCCGACAACCGCCGAGACGACGACCGAACCACCGGCCCCGGCGTCGAGACCGAGTCGATTCGCCTTCGGGAAGGCCGGAGGCCGGTCGGGACAGTTCGCCACCACGCGCATCGTCGCGATCGTCACGGGTCTGCTCGGCACACTTCTGGCGATCCTCACCCCGCTCCTGCCCGTCGAGCAGGACGCCGCGTCCGTCACCTGGCCGCAGGACGGCTCGTTCACCAGCGTCGAGACGCCCCTCGTCTCGTACAACCCGCTCTCGCTGTCGGCCACCGTCCCGTGTTCCGTTCTCGCCGACGCCGCGCCGGGCAGCCTGGTGCTGTCCACCGTTGCGCCGCAGTCACCGGACGCCCGGCGCGTGGGCCTCGTGGTCACACGGACCGACGCCGGCGACGTCACCGTCGTGCTGCGCGACCAACTGCTGCTCTCGGTGCCCGCGGACACCGTGGCCGGCTGCGATGCGCTCACTCTCACCTCGACGCCGGAGAGCACCACCGCGGCGGTCGGCGATCTCACCGGCACGGCCCCGGGCGACGTGCGCCCCCAGACCGTCGGGGTGTTCAGCGACCTGACCGGATCCGCACCGGCCGACATGTCGGTACGCATCGACGTGGACTCCCGGTTCTCCTCCTCACCGTCGACGCTGAAACTGCTCGCGATCGTGCTGGGATCGCTCCTGGTCGTCGCGTCGCTGGTCGCACTGCACCGGCTCGACGACGCCGACGGCCGGCGCGCACGGCGGTTCTTCCCCCGGCACTGGCTCCGGGTCACCGGCGTGGATGCCGTGGTCGTGGGGACGCTGCTGCTGTGGCACGTCATCGGCGCCAACACCTCGGACGACGGATATCTGCTCAACATGGCGCGGGTCTCCGAGCACTCGGGATACATGGCCAACTACTACCGGTGGTTCGGCGTGCCCGAGGCGCCCTTCGGCATGCCGTACTACGACATGCTGGCCGCACTGGCCAAGGTGTCGACCGCCAGCCCGTGGATGCGCCTGCCCGCGCTGATCGCGGCCGTCCTGTGCTGGCTCGTCATCTCTCGGGAGGTCATCCCGCGCCTCGGTCGCGCGGTACGCACCCGACCGGTGGCCGTGTGGACGGCCGGTCTGGTCTTCCTGGCCTTCTGGCTGCCCTACGACAACGGCCTGCGTCCCGAGCCGATCATCGCACTCGGCGCTCTGCTCACCTGGTGCTCCATCGAGCGCGCGGTCTCCACCGGGCGCCTGCTGCCCGCGGCCGTGGCCGTGGTGATCGCCGCCTTCTCCCTCGCTGCCGGACCCACCGGCCTCATCGCGATCGCCGCGTTGCTGGCCGGCGCGCGCCCGGTCATCCAGATCGTCGTCCGTCGGCGCCACGCCGTCGGACTGCCCGCGCTGCTGGCCCCGATCCTCGCGGCGGGCACCGTGGTGCTGTTCGCCGTGTTCGCCGACCAGACCGTCGCCTCCGTCCTCGAGGCCACCCGTGTCCGATCCGCGGTCGGACCCAACGTGAAGTGGTTCGACGAGCGGTACCGCTGGGACGCTCTGCTGAACATCGCTCCGGACGGGTCGCTCGCCCGCCGCTTCGCCGTCTTCGCGATGCTGCTGTGCCTCGTGACGTGCCTCGTCGTGATGCTGCGCCGCGGCGGCCGGATCCCGGGAACGTCGACCGGTCCGTCCCGCCGCATCCTCGGCATCGTCGCCGGAGCCCTCGCCCTCATGATGTTCACGCCGACCAAGTGGACGCACCACTTCGGCGTCTACGCCGGGCTCGCAGGGTCTCTCGCCGCGCTCGCCGCCATCGCCGTGATGTCGGCGACGGAGCGTTCACCGCGCAACCGGACTCTGTTCACGGGCGCCGTCCTGTTCCTCACCGCGCTGGCGTTCACCGGGTCCAACGGGTGGTGGTACGTCTCGAGCTACGGCGTGCCGTGGTTCGACAAGCCCCCGTCCATCGCCGGCAAGGGCTTCGCGACGCTGCTGCTCGGGCTCACCGTGCTGACGCTGGCGTACGCCGCATGGCAACACTTCCGCGCTCCCTACGTCGGCGCCGAGCCGGCGCGGACCCGGCGTTTCAGCGGGGCCTCGCTCACCGTCGTGGCCGGCCTCGTGGTGCTGTTCGAGGTGTTGTCCCTGCTGAAGGGCGCGGTGTCGCAGTACCCCGCGTACTCGGTGGCCCGGTCCAACGTGAACTCGATCCTCGGTCAATCGTGTGGCCTGGCACGCGACGTCCTGGTGGAGACCGATCCGAACGCCTCGATGCTCCAGCCGCTGAACCCCGAGCCGGGCGCCGACCCGCTCGCCGGGACCGCCAGCGTCGGCTTCACCCCGAACGGCGTCGCCGGCGATCTGAGCGCCGATCGCGAGAGCTCGGGTGCGACAGGCGGAGCCAACTCGGTCGACCCCTCGGACACCGATCAGCAGGCCACCGCGAACAGCGCGGGCACCGGGGGCGGCACCACCGCCGGCACCGGCGTCAACGGCTCGCGGATCGCGCTGCCGTTCGGGCTGGACCCCGCGACCACGCCGGTTCTCGGCAGCTTCGGCTCCGGTGACGCCGCACCGGCGAGCCTCACGTCCGGCTGGTACGCGCTGCCCGACGCCGCGCAGCGAGACTTCCTGTCCGTCACCGCCGCGGGTCGTATCCGCTCGGTCGACACCGACGGCATCGTCACCCCGGGGCAGAGCCTCGAGGTGGAGTACGCCACGGTCGGGGCGGACGGTGCCGAGGAGATCCTCGGACGCGTCGCGCCCATCGACATCGGCCCGCAACCGTCGTGGCGCAACCTGCGGGTCCCCCTCGACCAGGTCCCGCCGACCGCCAACGCTGTGCGACTCGTCGCCTCCGACGAGGATCTGGCGGGCGACCAGTGGCTCGCCGTCACCCCGCCGCGCGCACCGCGGACCACTGTTCTCAACGACGTCGTCGGGTCCACCGACCCGGTGCTGCTGGACTGGTCCGTCGGACTCGCGTTCCCGTGCCAGCGGCCGTTCGACCACCGCTACGGAGTCGCCGAACTGCCGGAGTGGCGCATCCTGCCCGACCGCAACGGGGCCGAGTCGACCAATGCCTGGCAGGACTCCGTCGGCGGCGGCCCCCTGGGCTGGACCGCACTGGTCCTGCGCGCGGAGACGGTACCGACCTACCTGGCGGACGACCTCCGTCGCGACTGGGGATCCCTCGAGCGCTATCTGCCCCTCGACCCGGACGCGGTGGCCGTCGAACCCGACGTGACCACGTCGTCGCGTTCGGGCATCTGGTCGCCCGGACACATCAAGTACCAGTAAGTAACCAGCGGGTGCAGCAACCGGATCACGGTCGCATAACATCGGGAGCCGTGCCCGACGCCCTCACCTCTTCGCCGACCGCGCCGACACCTGCCGGCCCGGATCGCTCGGTGGACGTCCGACAGCAGTACCGCACCACCCGCCTCGTGGCGATGGTGGCGGGGGTTCTCGGTGTTCTCTTCGCGATTCTGACCCCGTTCCTTCCGGTCACCCAGGACGACGCCGTCGTCCAGTGGCCGCAGGACGGCACCGTCGACAGTGTCGATGCACCCCTGATGTCCCAGGTGCCGGTCTCGGTGTCGGTCTCCATCCCCTGCAGCGCCGTCGCGGACGTGCCGGCCGCGGGCGGCATCCTCCTCTCCACCGCGCCGCCGCAGGGCGAGGGCGCCGCGCTGAACGCGATGTTCGTCCGCGTCGGCGAGAACACGGTCGACGTCCTCGACCGCAACGTCGTGATCGTCTCCGCCCCACGCTCCGAGGTGCAGTCGGCCGCGTGCGGGGCGATCACCTTCACGTCCACCATCGATGCCACGTCCGCGTCGTTCGACGGGCTCGTGGACGCACAGGGCAATCCCCGCGCGGGTCAGCTCGGCGGCGACCTGCGGCCCCAGGTGGTCGGCGTCTACTCCGACCTCGCCGGCAGCGCCGCGCAGTACCCGGGCCTCGACGTGTCGATCGCCGTCGACTCCCGTTTCTCGTCGTCGCCCACCGTGCTCAAGCTGCTCGCCATGGCCGCCGCCATCGCCTGCACGGCGCTCGCACTGAGTGCGCTGGCCAGGCTCGACGGTGTCGACGGCCGCACCCACCGCCGCTTCTTCCCCGCGCACTGGTGGAAGGTCACCGGTATCGACGCGGTGGTGGTCGGCGCGCTCGCCGGCTGGCACTTCTTCGGCGCCAACACCGCGGACGACGGGTACCTGCTCACCATGGCCCGCGTCTCCGAGAACGCCGGCTACATGGCCAACTACTTCCGCTGGTTCGGTGTCCCCGAGGCGCCCTTCGGCTGGTACTACGACGTGCTGGCCGCGTTCGCCAAGATCTCCACGGCGAGCCCCTGGATGCGCCTGCCCGCGCTGATCGCCGGCATCCTGTGCTGGCTGGTCATCAGCCGCGAGGTGGTCCCGCGCCTCGGGCGCGCGGTGCGCGTCAACTCGGTCGCCGTCTGGACCGGCGGACTGGTCTTCCTCGCCTTCTGGCTGCCGTACAACAACGGGCTGCGTCCCGAGCCCGTCGTGGCCCTCGGCGCCCTGCTCACGTGGTGCTCCGTCGAGCGCGCCATCGCGACCGGACGGCTGCTCCCCGCCGCCATGGCAGCGCTGATCGGCGCCTTCACCCTCGCCGCCGCACCCACCGGCCTCATGTGTGTCGCCGCGATCCTGACGGGCATCCGGCCGCTGGTGCGCATCGTGGTCAAACGGCACCGCATGGTCGGGACGCTGCCGCTGCTGGCACCCATCGCCAGTGCCGGCGTGCTGGTCCTCATCGTCGTCTACGGGGACCAGACCTTCGCGGCGGTCCAGGAGTCGACGCGTGTCCGCACGCTCATCGGTCCGAACCTGCCCTGGTACAACGACTTCCTGCGGTACTACTACCTCTTCGTCCAGACGGTCGACGGATCGGTCGCCCGCCGCTTCGCCTTCCTGACCATGCTGCTGTGCCTCTTCACCACGGTGTTCGTCCTGCTGCGGCGCAAGCGGATCCCGGGCGTACCGTCCGGTCCGGCGTGGCGTCTCATCGGTGTCGTCTTCGGCACCATCTTCTTCATGATGTTCAACCCGACGAAGTGGACCCACCACTTCGGGGTGTACGCCGGCATCGCCGGTTCGCTCGCGGCGCTCACCGCCGTCGCGGTCTCGGCCAGTGCACTGCGGTCGCGGCGCAACCGCACCGTCTTCGTCGTCGGTCTCGCCTTCGTTCTCGCACTGTCGTTCTCGGGCATCAACGGGTACTGGTACGTCTCGAGTTACGGCGTGCCGTGGTTCGACAAGGTGGTCTCGGTCAAGGGAATCCAGTCCAACACCGTGCTGCTGATCCTGTTCTTCGCCGCCGTCGGACTCGCGGCATGGCACTATCTCCGCGAGGGATTCGCTGCGCCGCAACCGAAGCCCGGAACCGAACGCGGGCGGCGCATCCGCAAGTTCGCGGCCGCGCCGCTCACCGTGGTGGCCGGGTTGCTCGTTCTGTTCGAGATCCTCTCGCTCCTCAAGGGTGCCGTCTCGCAGTACCCCGCCTACTCGCTCGGTCGCTCCAACGTGCAGGCGTTGGCCGGCAACAGCTGCGGACTGGCCGGGGACGTCCTCGTGGAGTCCGACCCGAATGCCGGTGTGCTGTCGCCACTTCCGGGACCAGTGGACACTGCCACGGGCCCACTGGGCGGCGCCGAGCCCGTCGGCTTCACACCCAACGGCATCCCCACCGACCTCAGTGCCGACGCCGTGGAGGTCAAGCCCGGACAGGGCAACACCGACCAGCAGTCCGTGGGCGCGTCCTTCGAGGAGGGTCAGTCCTCCGGTACCGCGGGTGGTGTCGGCGCCGCCGGCGTCAACGGCTCCACCGCGCGCCTGCCCTTCGGGCTCGACCCCGCCACGACACCCGTCCTCGGCTCGTACCAGACCGGGGTGCAGACACCGGCCTACGCGACGTCGAGCTGGTACGGCCTCCCCGCGCGCAGTGACGACGCGCCCCTGGTGGTGGTCAGTGCGGCCGGCCGCATCTGGTCCGAGAACCAGGAGACCGGCGAGAACACGTACGGTCAGTCGCTCCGCGTCGAGTACGGCATCCGGCAGCCGGACGGCTCGGTGCAGGTCCAGGGCGACTACCTCCCCAAGGACATCGGCCCGGCACCGTCGTGGCGCAACCTGCGCATCCCGCTCGACGAGCTCTCCCCCGATGCGGATGCCGTGCGTGTGGTCGCCAACGATCCCAACCTCACCGGTGACCAGTGGCTGGCCTTCACGCCGCCCCGCGTGCCCGTGGTCGTCCCGCTGCAGGAGGAGATCGGCACGACGCAGCCCGTCCTGCTGGACTGGGCCGTGGGGCTGCAGTTCCCGTGCCAGCGTCCGTTCGACCATCTCGACGGCGTCGCCGAGGTGCCGAACTTCCGCATCCTGCCCGATCGCGGGTTGGCGGTCTCGTCCACCGACACGTGGCAGGCCGCGGAGAACGGTGGCCCGCTGGGCTTCACCGAGATGCTGGCGACACCCACCACCGTGCCGACGTACCTGAACCACGACTGGGGACGCGACTGGGGTTCGCTCGAGCGCTACGACAGGTTCGATCCGAGCGCGTCCGCAGCGACCGTCGAGGTCACCGAGCAGACCCGGAGCGGGCTGTGGTCGCCGGGGACGCTGCGGGTCTACTAGACGGCGTTCGTCACCCCGTGGGCTCCGCCGGCGCGATCGGCGACGGGTGTGAGCACGAGTTCGGCGCGGGGACGCCGTCGAAGCGGTCCTGCAACCAGTCGACCGCCACCAGGCCGCCGACCTTCGCCGTGTCCTGGTGTGCCACCTGGCCGATCCAGGCGACGTCGGACTCGGGAGACGGTGCGGAGCAGGCCGTCCGGGCCAGCAGCGCCGTCGTGTTCGGGAGGACGACCGTGTCGGCGAGGCTCTGGACGACGAAGAGGGGTATGTCGACGCGCGAGAGGTCGATGGTCTGATCCGCTGCCGCCGCAGCCCAGTCCGGGTTCTGCATGGGGTCGGAGTCGAAGAACTGCTCCCCCTCGGCGCGCTCGAGCAACAGTTCGGGCAGTTCGTCCGTGATGCACCCGTCGGCCAGCGACCGGTAGCGCGACATCGCCGCGTCGCCGAGCACCCCCTCGAGCGGCAGGTCGGGATACACGACCGGCCACGAGACCGCGACGCTGGGTCCGATCCCCCACGCCACGAACGCGTTCCACTGTTCGGAGAACAGCGGACCCAGCAGCGCCGCGGGCGCTGCCGCCGCCGCGCCCACCGACCGGAGCTCGGGCGCGTAGCCGGCGAACATCGCCGTGCCGATCGCCGCGTGACCGCCTTGCGAGTGCCCGAACGTGGCGTACACCGAACTCGCTTGCGCCGGAGCGTGATCGCGCGCCGCACGCACCGAGTTCAGAACGTCCTGCGCCTCGCTGCGGGCGATCAGATAGTAGGTGTCACCGGCGGTGCCGAGGCCCGTGTAGTCGGTCGCCGCGACGACCCACCCGCGCTCCATCACGGACGGCAACCAATTCGTGAAGTCCAGGGTGTCCATCGTCGGGTGGTACCGCCGCGACGGGGTGCACTCGTCTCCGAAGCCGAGCGTGCCGTGAGACCACGCCAGAACCGGACGACCACCCGGCGGCGCCGGTGCCGTCGGCACGATGAGCATTCCGGACGAGACGGCGGGCGACCCGTCGGGACGCTGGGTGCCGTAGAGCATCCGGTAGGCCGTGCCGCCGGGCACGTCCAGATCGTCGATCGGCTCGATGCGGATCAGCTCACCCGGCGCGGCAGGCGTGTCCGGTGACTCGTAGAACGACGCGATCGACTCCTGGAACCGCGCATCGTCGCGAGACGTCGTGGACGACCGCGTGATCACCACCGCCACCACCGCGGCCACCACCAGCACCACGACCGCTCCGACGCAGGCCAGGACGACCACGGTCCGTCTCATGGCAGCACGATAGCCCCGGCGGAACTAGATCGGGAACAGATGCTGCTTTCTCGGTCGCGGTTCCTTCGCCTTGTCGCGCAGGATATGCAGGGCCTTGCGGATCTCGAGACGCGTGGTGGACGGCTCGATCACGGCGTCGATGTAACCGCGCTCGGCGGCCACCCACGGCGTCGCCACGTGCTCGTTGTAGAAGTCGATGAATCCCTGACGGATCGCCGGAGCGTTGTCGCCCGCCTCGGCCAGCTGCTTGCGCGCCATGATCGACACCGCACCCTCCGCGCCCATCACCGCGATACGTGCTGTGGGCCAGGCGAAGTTGATGTCGGCGCCGAGCTGCTTCGACCCCATCACCGCGTATCCGCCGCCGTACGACTTGCGGATCACGATGGTGACCTTGGGGACCGATGCGCACACGTACGAGAAGATGAACCGGCCACCGCGCTTGATGACGCCGATCTTCTCCTGCTCGAGCCCCGGCAGGAATCCCGGTGTGTCCGTGACCAACACGAGCGGGATCTCGAAGGCGTTGCAGATGTTGATGAAATGAGACGCCTTGTCGCTGCTCGCCGCGTCCAACGCGCCGCTGAGGTGCATCGGCTGGTTGGCCACCACTCCCACCGGACGACCGTCGACGCGGGCGAACCCGACGATGATGTTGGACGCGGTCTGTGCGGTGAGTTCGTGGAAGTCACCGTCGTCGAAGATCCGCAGCAGAATCTCGTGCATGTCGTACCCGGCGTTGTCCGAGTCCGGCATGAAGGTGTCCAACGAACGATCGTCGTCCGTGATGGTCGGCTCGAGACCGGGGTTGATGACCGGCGGCTGCTCGTGGCAGTTCGACGGCAGGTACGACAGGTACTTGCGCACCCACTCGAACGCTGCCTTCTCGTCCTGAGCCACGTGGTGCACGTTGCCGTACTCGGCCTGCTTCCGGGCACTCCCGAGATCGTGGAGGCTGACGTCCTCGCCGGTGACGGACTTGATGACGTCCGGGCCGGTGACGAACATGTAGGCCTCTTCGGTGGCCACGATGATGTCGGTGTTGATCGGCGCGTACACGGCGCCGCCGGCGCACTTGCCCAGGATCACCGAGATCTGCGGGCACATGCCGGACAACGGTTCCTGCCGACGACCGAGCTCCGCGTACCAGGCCAGCGACGTGACGGCGTCCTGCACACGCGCGCCGCCCGAGTCGTTGATACCGACGCACGGGCAACCGACGTCCGCCGCGAACTCCATGATGAGCGCGACCTTGCGGCCGAACATCTCGCCGACGGTGCCGCCGAACACGGTCTGGTCGTGCGAGAACACGGCGATCGGTCGGCCGTCGACCGTGCCGTGGCCGGTGACCACGCCGTCGCCGTACAGCGAGTCCTGGTTGCCGGGCGCGCGGACGAGGGCGCCGATCTCGACGAAGGAACCCGGATCGAGCAGCATGTCGATGCGCTCGCGCGCACTCGGAATGCCCTTCTTCGCGCGCTTGGCGATGGCGACGTCCCCTGCGGGTTCCCGCGCCACCTCCAACTTCTCGCGCAGTTCGGCCAGCTTGGCGGCAGTGGTGCTCACGTGTGCGACTCGCTTCCCTCCGGCGTGATCGACGCCGAAATGTCTCGCATCTTGCCCGTCAGATCCGCGGCGATCGCGCGGATGTACGGCTCGTCGATCACCGCGAGGTGGTCACCGCCGATGTGCACGATGTCCAGATTCGGTGCGAACGGCGCCCAGCCGCCGTGCGGCTCCCGCTTGCCGAGCCGAGGCTCGAGCGCGATGGCGTCGTCGTGGTACTTGTCCGCCATGTAGAGCGTGACGTCCCCGTCGTAGTGCTGGGGCCGGGCGGTCTGGATCGCGCGGTTGTCCAACCAGGACGTGCGCTGGTGCTCGATGATGCCGCTGGGGATCTTGGCGCTGCTCATCTTGACCATGTCCATGATGATCTTGATCTGGCCGTCGTCGTCGGCCTGTGCCAGCTTCTCGTACGGCAGCGGGTAGTCGACGTTGTAGAGCTTCTTGCCCACCTGCGCGTAGCGCTTCCAGCGGAGCTCGATCTCCTCCGGGGTGTCCGGGATCGGCTCGTACGGCATGACGGTGTCGATGAGCCCGACGTAGCGCACGTCGGCGCCCTCCTCGCGGAGCATCGTCGCGACGGCGTACGAGAGCACACCGCCGAGGGACCAGCCCATCAGCACGTACGGCCCGTCGCCCTGGATCTCCCGGAGCAGGGGCAGATACTCGCGGGCGCGATCCTCGATCGGTCCCTCCGTGCGCTCGAAGCCGTACATCGGCGTGTCCGCCGGGAGTCGCTTGAGCAGCGGCTCGTACACGACGCACGAACTGCCCGCGGGATGGAAGACGAACACCGGCACCGCGGTGGAGCCCTCCGGGCGAGCGCGCAGCGTGCGCACCAGTCCGGTGACGTCGCCCGACTCGAGGAACGGCCGCACCACGTCGGCGAGCTGCTCGATCGTCTCCGAGTCGAGGATGTCGTCGAACGTGATCTCGCCCTTCGACCGCTCACTCAGACGCTCCGCGAGCTTCTCGGCCGTCGGATCGTCCAGCACGGGAAGGGGATTGAAGATGCCCCTGGCGGACTGCCCCGTCACGACGGCCCACGTCGCGAAGGTGAGGCGCTCCGCGGCGTCACGCGGTGCGACGTCCGTCCCGGTCGCCTCCGCGAACGACTGTGCGTCGCCCACGTCGGTCACCGCGTCGGACACGGGCGCCTCGAACGCCGTCGCCGCGGTCGGGCCCGCCTGGCCGCTGTCGGATCCCGGTACGGTCTCGTCGACCGCGGTCTCGGGCTCGGCGATCACCGGATCCGGCTGTGCGACAGGGGGTTCCTGCTCGGGCGTCTGATCGGCGGCCTGCTCGGCCGTGCGCTCGCGCTCCTGCTGCTCGGCGAGCGCCGCGACCTCCTCGCGATTGTCCAGCGCGTAGCGGAGGTACTTCTCCACCTCACGCAGGCTGGCGTCGCGCACGGCCTGCAACTGCACCTGGGGGATGTCGAACTCGAACTCCACGCGGTTCTTGATGCGCACGGCCATCAGTGAGTCGAGACCCAGTTCGATCAACGGGATCTCGGCCGGCAGATCCTCCGGCGCGTACCCCATCGACTCGGCGACGATGATCGCGAGACGATCCTCCATCGTCTGTGTCCCGTTCGGGATCCAGCGATCGCCGAAGTCGTCGACGACCTCGGGTTCCTCCTCCACGAACGGAGCCGCCGCGGCGGAATCGCCTGCGGGAGCCAGCGATCCGACACCGCCCGCCGCGGTGACCACGGCGTCGGCGACCGGCACGAAGAGGGTGCCGTCGTTCCAGTGCACCTGGAGGGACGCACCGCCCGGATGCGGGGTGAGCGTGGTGGTGAGCGAACCGGTGGTGGGCACGGGGCGCTGCGTGACCACGGCGCCGACCGTCACGTCGCCCAGCACCTCGCCGGCGAGTGTCGACACCAGATCTCCGATGGCGGACACACCGGCCACCGGTGTCTCCCAGACGACGCGGCCGTCGGGCAACGCGACTCGCGCGCCCCCGGCGCTGCCGCTGCCCAGATGCACCGCGGCGTCGATCCAGTGGTGTTTGCGCACGAAGGCGGTGCGTGGCGGTTCCGCGTACTCGCCGGGCCCGAACAGACTCGACAGCGTCACGGCATGGCCGTGCACGTAGAGGTCGGCGAGTGCGGCGAGGAACGTCGCGGGCTCGCTCTCCTTGCGCTTGAGCGTCGCGATCAGCGTCGCGTCCGGGACACCCGTCGCCCAGGCCGTGGCGGCGACGGACATCAGCGCCACCGGATTGGGCGACAACTCCACGAAGGTGGTGTAGCCGGCATCCACGGCCAGCTTGACCGCTTGGGTGAACCAGACGGGATGGCGCATGCCCTTGGTCCAGTACTCGACACCGTGGATCGGCTCGTGACCCGCGCGGTAGAACGCTTCCCTGTCCACCGACGAGAACACCGACACGGCGAGTGGGGTGGGCTCGATGCCCATCAGTTCGGCCGCGAGCTCGCCCAGCAACGGATCGACGGCCGAGGTGTGTCCGGCGCCCTTCACGTCGAGGATGCGGCCCATCTTGCCGAGCGACTCGGCGTACTCGACCAGCTGTCGCACCGGCTCGGCCGGTCCGCCCACGGTCGTGTGCGTCGGCGCTGCGTACACACTGGGCTCCACCCCGGGGAAGCGGTCGGTGAGGTCGGCGACCTCCTGCGCGGAGAACTCCACCAGCGCCATCGCGCCGGCCTCGGCGTCGCCGAGACCTTCCTGGCCCTCGCCGAGCAGTCGCGAACGCGCCACGATGATGCGCACCGCGTCCTCGAGGTTCAGACCACCGGCGGCGTACGCGGCGGCGACCTCACCCATCGAGTGGCCCACCACCGCGGTCGGCGCGGCGCCGTACGCACGCAGCGTCTCGACGAGCGCCACCTGGATCGCGAAGATCCCGACCTGCGAGTTCTCGAAGTCGTACGTGAGCGAGTCGTCCGAGACGATCGCCCGGATCGAGTACCCGGACTCGTCCTCGATGAGGGCGTCGACGCGATCGAGCGCCGCGGCGAACAGCGGCTCGGACGCGTAGAAGTCCTTCGCCATCGTGCGGTGCTGCGCACCGAAGCCGGAGAACACCCACACCGGGCCGTTGGACGCGGGCGCGTCGGCGGAGAACACGCCGGGGCCCGGCTTGTTGTCGGCGACGGCGCGCAGTCCGGCGACGGCCTCGGCACGCGTCGTGGCGAGCACGACGGCGCGGGAGCGCCCGTGATTACGACGGGCGAGGGACCGACCGAGAGCCTCGAGGTCCGTGGTGCTGCCGACCTCGGACTCGATCCAGTCGGCCAGATCCGATGCCGCACGACGACGGCGCGACGGCATGCTCGCCGACACGGCGAGGAGAACGGGTCCCGGCTCCGGCGCCTCCTCGGACTCGGCCGGAGACGCCGACACGCCCGCGAGTACCCGCTCGATGTCCGCCGGCGTCTCCTCGGGAACGCCCACGGGCTCCCCGATCAGCGCTTCCGGATCGACCGCTGTCGAATCGAACTCCGGCGAATCGAACTCGGGTGCGCCGGCAACGCTCGGCGCCGACGCGGCGGGAACGTACTCGCGGACCACGACGTGCGCGTTGGTGCCGCCGAAACCGAAGCCGGAGACACCGGCGATGGCGGTGCCGGAGTACCGGGGCCAGTCCGTCGCGGTGTCGACGACGCGGAGCCTGGCCGCGTCGAACGGAATGTAGGGGTTGGGTCCGGCGTAGTTCAGGGACGGCGGCACCTGGTTCTCGCGCATCGCGAGGATCACCTTGATGAGCCCCGCGGCGCCCGCGGCACTCTCGAGGTGGCCGAAGTTCGTCTTCGCGGAACCGAGCAGCGCGGGCTTGTCCGCGTCGCGTCCGCGGCCGACGACGCGACCCAGTGCATCGGCCTCGATGGGGTCGCCGAGGATGGTGCCGGTGCCGTGCGCCTCGATGTAGTCGACGGTGGTGGGCACGATGCGGGCGTCGCGGTAGGCGGTCCGCAGGACGTCGGCCTGGGCGTCCGGGTTGGGCGCGGCCAGCCCGTTCGAGCGACCGTCCTGGTTGACCGCGCTGCCCGCGATGACCGCGAGCACGGTGTCCCCGTCGCGCTCGGCGTCCTCGAGACGCTTGAGCACCACCAGGCCGCCGCCCTCCGAGCGGATCATGCCGTCGGCGTCCGACGAGAACGCCTTGATGCGGCCGTCGGGTGCGAGCACGCCGGTCTGCCCGAATCCGAGCGTCGCGGCGGGCGAGAGCAGCATGTTCACGCCGCCGGCCAGGGCCAGGCTCGACTCGCCGGTGCGGAGGCTGCGCACCGCCTGGTGCACGGCGACGAGGGACGACGAGCACGCGGTGTCCAGCGCGACGGACGGCCCGCGGAAGTCGTAGAAGTAGGACACGCGCCCCGCGACGACGGCGGTCGACGTGCCGGTCAGTGCGTAGGGGTGCGGGTCGGGATCGCTGACGGCGATCATCTGGTAGTCGTTGGTCGACGTGCCGATGAAGACGCCGACCTGCGTGCCCTTGAGTTCGTTGGCCGGAATCCGCGCGTCCTCCAGCGCTTCCCACGTCAGCTCCAGCGCGAGGCGCTGCTGCGGGTCGACGTTGGCCGCCTCGCGCGGCGACATGGCGAAGAACTCCGCGTCGAACGTCTTGACGTCGTCGAGGTACCCGCCGCGGGTCACCGTCTTCTCCACCGCCTCGGCGATGGCACGGTCGCCGAGGAACTCGGACCACCGGCCCTCGGGCAGATCGGTGATGCCGTCGCGTCCGCCGGACAGCATGTCCCACATCTCGTCCGGCGTGTGGCCGGCACCCGGGAAGCGGGTGGACACGCCCACGACGGCGATGTCGTGACTGTCGTCGGTGGTGCCGGACAGGTAGAACGCGTCGTCGGTGGTGCCGCTCTCCGACTCGGGCTCCCCGTCGATGATGCGTGTCGCGAGCGAGGCGATCGTGGGGTGCTGGTACGCGACCGTGGCCGTCAGCGTGACGCCGACCAGATCCTCGATGTCGCCGCTCAGCGCGACGGCGTCGCGGGACGCGAGACCGAACTCCTCCATCGGACGGTCGTCGGAGATCTCCGAGACGTCCTTGCCGGTGGCCTCGGCGACCCAGGCGCGGAGCCAGTCCCTCAGCTGCGCGACGGTCATGTCGCCCGCCTGCGGGGCCCCGGCGTCACCTGTCGGCTCCGGTGCGGACGTCGTTGTCTCTTCTTCAGCCATCAGCTCGCCAAACTACCCGCGTCGGGTGATCAGTCTTCGGGATTGTCGGGGAACGCCGTCTGCTGGTAGCCGCCACGCAGCGTGCCCTCGATGTACGCCGCCTTGCAGGCCCGACGCGCGATCTTACCGCTGGACGTACGCGGGATCGAACCGGCGGGAACCAGGAGGATGTCGCGTGCCGTCACGCCGTGGCGAGTCGAGATCGCCGCACGCACGGTGTCCGCGATGGGCTGCGGATCCGCCTTGCCGGCGCCCGGCGCCCGCTCGGCCACGATGACCAGCTGCTCCGACGAGTCACCCGGGTCTCGGGTGAGTCCGGCGCCGCCGTGCTCGAAGACGAAGTCGGGAAGCTGGTTCGCGGGCACGGCGAAGGCCGCCACGAAACCGGGGCGCAGAGCCGTGCTCGCGTCCTGGGCGGATGCCTCGAGGTCCTGCGGGTAGTGATTGCGGCCGTCGACGATGACCAGGTCCTTCACGCGACCGGTGATGTAGAGCTCGCCGTCCACGTAGACACCGAAATCGCCGGTGCGCATCCAGTTCGCGCCCTCGGCCGCACCGTCGGCGTGGCTGTTCTCCGTCTGGCGCGAGACCAGCTTGTTGTGGAAGGTCTCCGAGGTCTCCTTCTCCCGGCCCCAGTAGCCCTTGCCGATGTTCTCGCCGTGCAGCCAGATCTCACCGACGTGCCCGTCGGGAACCTCGGACGCGGAGTCGGCATCGACGATGGCGGCCCACTGGCTGCGTGCGACGTAGCCGCACGACACCTGCGGAATGGAGTTGGGCGTTCCCTCGGCGACCTGGACGACACGTCCGGAGTTGAGCTCCGTGCGGTCGACGTGGATGACCTTGGCCTCGTCCGAGTGCTTGGTGGAGGAGACGAACAGTGTCGCCTCCGCCATGCCGTACGACGGCTTGATGGCCGTCTTCGGCAGTCCGTACGGCATGAACGCGTCGTTGAACTTCTTCATCGACGTGGTGGTGACCGGCTCGCTGCCGTTGATCAGGCCGATGACGTTGGACAGGTCCAGCGACTCGCCGTTCTTCGGCAGGCCGCGCTGTGCCGCGTGCTCGAACGCGAAGTTCGGTGCGGCCGCGAATGTGCCGGCACCGTCGGACACGGCGGCGAGTTCCTTGATCCATCGCCACGGCCGCTGCACGAAGGCACGCGGGCTCATGATGGTGATGTACTTGCCGCCCAGCGCCGGCAGGATCACGGTGAGCAGGCCCATGTCGTGGAACAGCGGCAGCCACGTGACGCCGCGCGAGTCGTGGTTCAGCTCGATCGCGTCGACCATCTGCAGGGCGTTGACGCCGACGGCGCGGTGCGTGATCTCCACACCGGCCGGCACGCGGGTCGATCCGGACGTGTACTGCAGGTACGCGATCGCGTCGATGTCGGTGGGCGGCTCGGTCCAGGTGGCGCCGACGCTGTCCGGGATGGCGTCGACCGCGATGATGCGGGGGCGCTGCGCTGCGGGAAGAGCGCGGAAGAACTGGCGTACACCGGCGGCCGAGTTGGTCGCGGTGAGGATCGCCGACGGCGAGCAGTCGTCGAGCACGGCGTGCAGGCGGTCGCTGTGTCCGGGCTCGTCCGGATCGAAGAGCGGTACCGCGATGGTGCCCGCGTAGACGGCACCGAAGAACGCCACGACGTAGTCGAGACCCTGAGGAGCGAGGATCGCCACGCGGTCACCTGGCGACGTCACCTGCTGCAGGCGCGCGGCCACGGCGCGCAGACGGGCACCGAACTGCGACCAGGTGAGCTCGTGCACCTCACCGTCACGCTCCCGCGAGTAGTCCACGTAGCGGTAGGCCAGGTCGTCGCCGTTGTCCGCGACGTTCTGCTCGACGTGGCGGACCAGCGTCAGATCCTCGCGGATCACGATGTTGCCGGTGTCGTCGACGAAATCGTCGAACGAGTTACTCATCATTCTCTCCTCCGAAGCAGTGCGACACCGCCGGCTACACGACACCGCCCAGTTCTGATGTGGGCGCGGTCTGCTGGATGCACGCGCTCGTTCTCGAGCGTCGCCATCTTACTCACCGGTAAGTCTCACCGGTCCCGCTCACCGATCGTGACAGCGAGAACCACAAGCATGGTACAGACCCGCCGAGCGACGACCGTCATTCTCCCGCCAGCAGCGGAATGACCGGAGCGAAGGCGTCCATCTGCGTCGGGAAGACACCGACGTACGACATCGTCGTCCGGGCCCGCACGTTCCGGATCTGGTCCGCGATCTCCTCGAAGCTCCCGATCGCGATGTACGGCGACTCCAGGATCTGCTCGACGGTCAGACGTGTGTCGACTTCCATGTTGGGCGGGAAGCCGTTGTCGAGCGCACCGATGACCATCTCCGCCGTCTGCTCCCGATCGTCCGAGATCAGGATGGTCGTGATGGTCCAGTTCAGCTCGATGTCGGCGAACCGGTCGCCCGCAGCGGCGCGGATGAGCTCGACGCGCTCGATGCTCTTCTCCATGGTGATCTCGGACAGCTTGAGCTTGCCCTCGCGCGTGGTGCTGGGGACCAGGGAGATGATGTCGGCGTGCTTGGCTGCCATCGCGAGCATCTTCGGGCCGCCGCCGCCCACGGCGATGGGAGGCCGGGGGCCCTGGCGCGGCCGCGGGCTGCCCTGCAACCCGTTCACCTGGTAGTGCTTGCCCTGGAAGTGGCACTCCTGCCCACGCATCAGGGTGTCGAGAATGGTGAGCGACTCGTCGAGCTTCTCGATGCGCACACCGGGGCTCTCGTAGGCGATGCCCGCCTTGTCGTACTCCTCCTTGAGCCAGCCCGCACCGATTCCCAGCTCGAGCCGTCCGCCGGAGATCTGGTCGATGGTCGTCGCGTCCTTCGCCAGCACCGCCGGGTGACGGAAACCGTTCGCGAGGACTGCGGTCCCGAGGCGGATCTTGTCGGTGGCGACGGCCAGCGCGCCGAGCGCGGCGATGGGGCCGACCTGGTTGCCCAGGTGGTCGGGAATCATGAAGCTGTCGAAACCCAGCTCCTCCGCCTTCTGCGCCAACTTCACGAAACGCCGTGCGCCGCCCTCGTCCGGGTTGCCCTCACCGCCTGCCGCGAAGCGGAACGTGCGCAGTGGCGCAGTGGTGGCCGCGGCGTCGGCAGAACTCATGAATTTTCTCTCCTGCAGCGTCGAGGGAAGGTGCGGTGGCCGGAGTCGAAGCCGACTCGCCACTCTAACCGTTACCGGCTCGAGACCAAAGTTGCCCCGCGCAGCACCTTCCGTCAGCTGTGAGCAGGCGTCGGAGCCGACGCGACGAGCCCCGCCGCCCAGTTCGCCGTCCACTGTGTGGCGGTGGTGCCGGCGTCGTCTACGACGTACCGAGCGTAGTTGCCGTGCACCGGATTACCCGCCGCACCGGCCAGTGCGGTCAGCGACGACGGGATGTTGCGGAGCGACATCGCCTCGGGCGGCGCCGCGCAGATGAGGTCGCCGGGAGCGCAGATCGAGAAGGTCCGATCGGCGAGCGCACCGAACCCACCCTGGCGGGCACCGGTCATGGTGATTCCGGGTACGTCGAGACCGCCGAGAGCCACCTCCGCGCCCACGCCGTCCACCGGCGGGCCGATCTGCTGCGCGCTGGTGCCGTCGCGTCGGCCGTCCGCGATGACGGTGACGCCGAGGACTCGCTCCGCCGGAACCGGACCCGCCCCTGCGCCGATCGACGCGGCGAGATCGCCGACGATGACTGCTCCCTGCGAGAACCCTGCGAGCACGTAGGACGTGAGCGGGCACTCCGAGGACCGCTGCGCCAGGATCTCGTTCGCCTTCGCGGCGCCCTCCGACCGGCTGACGTTGTACGAGGCCTGGCCGTCGGGCGGGAACGCGATGGGATTGGAGAACTGCGCGACGTACGGAACCGTGTAGACCTCGGCGCGCTCGGGGCCGAACTGCTGCTGCAGCGGCTGAGTCACGTTCAGCATCAACGAGATCGGGTTCGCGGTGGGAGCGTAGGGATCGTCCGCCGCGTTCGACTCCCACGTGCCCGGCACCGAGAGCACGAACACGTCGGGGCACGACGCCGGCTGCGAGGTGGGCGGCTCGGCACCGGGAACCTGCGGCTCACCAGGACCGGGTGTCGTCAGTCGACCCGCGAGCAGGTACCAGAGCAACAGCAGGACGAGGACGACGACGAGCGCGACCGCGAGCAGGACGAGCAGTGTGCGCGCCACCGAACGCCGACGCGGCGGCCCGGGCCGACCGGATCGTGTCACGAGGCGCCGCCTATCCGCAGTACGTCGAGCGCGCGACGTCGACGTACGTCTGTGCGGTCCGCGACGCGTCCTCGGCGCTGATGGTCGCACCGGACGCCGACGCCTCGGCACCGACGTTCGCGGTGACGAAGGTGAGGACCTGGTCGTCCGCCACACCCTCGGACTGGGCGGCGCAGATGTAGCTCGCCGTGCCGATGGCGATGTCGCCGTTGCCGGCCACCGTGACGCCGCGGGACTTCAGAGCGTCGAGGAACGCGGTTCCACGGGCGTCGATCGGCACCTCGGTCGGGCCGGGGAAGCCACTGGGCACCGGTTCCGCCTCGTCGGGAGCGGTCGCCGCCGCGCCCGGACTCGTGGTCGCACCAGGCGAGGTCGACGTGGCGGACGCGGACGTGGAGGTCGGCGCCTCCGTCGTGGTCGCAGCGGCGGTGGCGCTCGACGTGAGGGACGGCGTGCTGCTGGCCGAGGAGTCGTCGCCGCCGCACGCGGTGAGCAGAGCACCGGCCGCGACGGCCAGCATCACGGGAGCGACGGTGGTGGCGAACCTCGAGGTCACGAAAACGTCCTTACTGTCATCGGGGCACGGCAACTGACAGCGGACGGTACCGGCACGGTCTGAGAGGACTCTGTGTGCGGGAAGGCCGGAGGCCGGCCGCGGGGCGAAGTCCCACCGTGTCGGCACCGCCCGGTGTCGGGTCAGGGAACGATCTGGACGACGCCGTCCCGCACCGTCACGAAGCCGTTCTGGAAGTTCTGCTGGACACCGCCGGGGATGTCGAACTGATCGCTGGTGACGTATCCCAGGCGACCGTTCTCGTACCCGACGCTCTTCCACGCGTCGAATATCTGGCCGTTGAGGATGGACCACGCGCCGGTCGCGGGCGACCAGTAGATGTTGCCGCCCTGGAACTCGGTGAAGCGACCGCCGTCACGGACCGGGACCTCGTTGGTCTTCGCGAAGCCGAGTGCCCCGTTCTCCCACCCGAGCTGGCCGTACTTCTCCATGATCTTGCCCATCACGGCGTGCGTGCCGGTGTCGGGCGAGAAGTACATCGCACCGATCTCGAAGCCCTGGACCGCACCCGGCTTGTTCGGGGTCTGCACCTCGTCGCGCAGCGGGTAGCCCAGCGGCCCACCCTCGTAGCCCTGGCGGGCCCACTCGTCGAGAATCGCGCCGCGCACTGCGTGCGCACCGGTCTGCGGGGTCCAGTAGACCATTCCGTTGCGGAACGAGTTGTAGCGTCCACGGCCGTCCGGGGTTCCGAGCTCACCCGACAGCGGCATGCCCAGTGCACCGGCCGGACCACCGTTGGCCGCGTACGCGCCACCGATCGCACCGGCGACGACGTGCGTGCCCCCGTCGGAGGAGAAGATGCGACCGAACCGGAAGTCCTGTGCCCGCCCACCCGCGACGTCGTACTCGGAGGTGAGGCAGTCGCCGAGCCATCCGTTGGCGCTCGCGGTGCCGCCGATGTTCCCGCCGACGCTGCACGCGGGCTTGTCCACCTCGACGCCGAGGGCGGTGGCGATCTGCGGCCATGCCTGGCGGAGCTCGAACTGCCAGTACTGCCACGAGTGGGTTCCGGACGGCCGGTAGTTGATCGAGGCCGGGATGCCGAGCTTGTTGAGCTTGGTCGCGAACGTCTGCGACGTGAGCCGCGACAGGATCTCGAGACCCATGCCGGCGTAGTTCGTGCTGATGCCGGGGATGTCGGACTGCTGGTCGTACGGTCCGGCGGTACCGCTGCCGCTCGAGACGTACAGGCTCATGCCCTTCAGCTTCTCCGCGAGAACGTACGGGTCGTGCTGAGCCCACAGCTCGCTCGACGGCACGCCCCACATGGCACCGGCGTCGAAGCCGCCCGCGTCCTGCATGGCGTACCCGATGGCCTGCGGCATTCCGAGCGTCGTGGTGCTGAGGATGCCGGAGAACGATCCGGCGAATCGGAAGAAGCCCGGGTTCCGCGCCGAGAGCGTCATCGCGGCGGTGCCGCCCATGGAGAGACCGGCGACCGCGCGCGTCTGGTTGGAGCGCCAGTCACGCTCGAGAATGGGCGGGAGCTCCTTGGTCAGGAACGTCTCCCACTTGTAGTTCCGGCCGTTGTTCTGCTCAGCCCAGTCGGAGTAGAAGCTCGACTGACCGCCGACGGGCAGCACGACGTTGACGTTCTTGTCGGCGAACCAGGACTCGGCGTCGGTCTCGGCGGTCCAGCCGTTCTCGGTGTCGGTCGCGCGCATGCCGTCGAGCATCCACACCGACGGGAACGTGGCCTGCGGGTTCTTGTTCCAGTCCCGCGCGAGCAGCAGCTGCACCTGGATCGGGACTCCCATGGACGGCGAGTTCACCCACACCGCGACACGGCGGTCGGTGATCCAGTCGACCGCGGATACGGTGGCGCCGGCATCCGCCTGCGCGCGCAGCGGCGCTGCCTGGACAGGTGCCGCGTGGACCGGAGACGCGACCGCCGTGGCGGCCTGGCCCCCTGCGAGCGGAAGAACCAGCGTGAACGCCAGGGCGGACAGGATCCGCGCTCTCCGGCCGTTCGGAACTCGCATGTGTGGGACTCGCTTCCTCGAAACGTCAGACTGTGCGGGGCCGTCGGCGTGCCGGAGAGGTCCGGTACGTCGAGAGTGCCGCCGATCTTGTTCTACACGGTCACGGCGACGGTCTCGGGGAGACTCGCTGTGACTGGTGGTGCAAATGTTACTGGAGTCGCCTCAGAACATGCGACAGCCCCGGACACCGTCGCCGAAGCGAGGGCCGGGGCTGTCGACTAGCGAGCTGACTCAGCCGATGTTGGCACGCAGGTCGGGCATCATCTGCACGATCTGATCGAACCAGTAACCCCACCGGTGCGTTCCCTGCGCGGGGAAGCTGTAGGTGACGTTGTTGGCGCCGATCGAGGCCATGCGGACCTGGAAAGCGCGGCTGTTGGCGAGCGCCAGAGCCTCGAGGCCCATGCCGTTGGCGGTGTTGTAGTAGTCGAGCAGCGAGCCCGGGCGGTCGTAGTTGCCCGGGAGGCCGCTGGCGGCCGAGACCCAGACACGCGTGCCGTTGTCACGCAGACGCGGCGCGAAGACGAACGGGTCGTTGCGCAGCCACGCCGGGTTCCAGGGCGGTCCCCACATGCTGTCGACGTTGTAGCGACCGGCGTCGAGCATCGCGACGCGGATGGCCTCGCGCATGCCGGGCGCCGAGATGTTCAGGTAGCCGGACAGCGAGCCGGCGTAGCTGAACTGGTTCGGGTGGTACGCGGCGAGCGTCAGCGCAGCGCTGCCGCCCATCGACAGACCGACGATGCCGTTGTTCTGACGCGAGAAGCCGAGGTCACCCGCTGCGAGACGGTTGGGGAGATCCTGCGTCAGGAACGTCTCCCACTTGTACGTGATCTGCTGGCCGTTGAAGTTCGACGGTGCGTACCAGTCGGTGTAGAAGCTGGACTCACCGCCGACCGGCTGGACGACGTTGATGTTGTTGTCCGAGAGGAACGAGCCCGCATTGGTCTCGTGCTCCCAGCCGCTGATGTCCGGCGTCGCGCGGAGACCGTCGAGGAGGTACACGACCTTCGACGTGTTGCCGTCGGCGGCGCGCCAGACGCGACTCTTGATCGGACCCATGGACGAGTCGGACCAGACGTCGAATCCGGCACGGATCTCGGCGTTGGCAGTGGCTCCGGTGCCCACGACCGCGAGGCCGAGGGGGATGGCGGCGGCCATCACGACGGAGACGAGGGCCTGACGCATACGTCGGCCCACTCGGGGGGTGCGCAGGCGTGAAGCCTTACGCGGCAGAGCGCTGTCGTCACCAGCGACATCGGTAACGGACCCGTCACGCATACATTCGGCCTCTCACAGTTCCGTGCAGCCGGACGGCCGCACCGCTTCGTCGATCGATATCCGGTCACGCTCCGAGGAAGACCTCGGAACCTGAACCATCGGTCTCGTCTTCCGCGCACGATCGCCCCGCGGGCGATCCTGCACGTCGACGCACATCATCTACACATATCTCCGCCGACGGAGACAGCGTTACACAAACGAGATGCCGGAATCCAGCCGGGACGTCGAAATCGGAATACTCACGACACCGAAACGCCATGACCCGGTGATCTCACTGTGACGCGGATCTCACTTGCCGCACATCGTCACGATGCGGGCCGCTCCGGGGGCATCTCCAAATTACACCGTTGTATTTCGTACTTCGGCACCCGGTCGAATCGGTACCCCGCGAGATCCAACGAGTGCTTGAAGTTCTGCACGAATCGGGCCCGCGTGAGCTCCGAACGGTAGGACGTCAGCAGTTCCTGCGTCTCCGGACAGGTCAACGCGACCTGCGCCTGCTCCACCCATTCCTCGTCCAGATAGAACGGCAGGAAGGGATGCACGTCCACCATTCCGGTGTCCGCGACCACCCAGTCCGTGTACAGGTTCTTGTCGTGTCCGATGCGGCCGTTGTCGAGCCGTTCCGTGTGCGCCGCCAACGGATACGCCAGGCCCATCTGATCCAGCACCCGGACGTCGAGCCCCACGTTCATGCTGGTCATTCCCAAGTTGAGGAAGTAGACGACGTGCTCGTCGCCGCCCTCGGGAATCGGCAGGGGCGGCGGCACCACGTCCCAGTAGGTGAACTGCGCGGACGGCAGCAACAGACCGCCGTCCGGCGTGTTCTCGATGGTCTGCACCATTGCCCGCATGCGCGGGTAGTCCAGGTAGTCGCTGGCCAGGATCGGATGGCGGTGGCCGGTGTTCTCGGAGTAGAAGGCCCGCTCGTCGACGATGCCGCTACGCCCGACCGTCGTGCCCTGCGGCATGCCGGTGGTGGTGGCCGCGAAGATCGCCCAGACGACCACGCCGAGCCACAGCGCGACGCACGACACCAGCACCACGATCCCGCGCCGCAGCGGGATCGGCACGACGGCGACCGGGAGCAGCAGCAGGAACAGCGCGGGGAGCAGAGTGCGGCCGTGCATGAAGTCGCCGCCAACTCGCACCGCGTACACCGTGGAGATCAGACCCGACACGAGCGCGAAGACCACCACGGCGCTCGGCGTCCGGATCCGCGAGACCAGTCCGTCGAGACCGCTCGGCGCCTCGCCACGGCGAGCCGCACCGGGCCCGATCCGGGTGGCGGCCAGTGCCGCGGCCACGACGACCAGCACCGCGGGCACCCACAGGGCGTAGGGCCCCACGAGGTTCCACAGATACGTCGAACCCTGCGCCCACTTGGCGCCGCCGGCGTCCTTCGACACCGCGGTGTTCGGGTACGGCAGCGCGTAGTAGCCCATGCGCCAGATCTGGTAGCCCACCGGGAGCAGACCGGCGACCACGACGACGGCGCCGCGGCGGATCCATCCCGACGTCGCGACGACGAGCATGAGGAGCGCGAGGCCGCCGACGATGACGAGTTCCGGGCGGACGAGGGGCGACAGTCCGCCCCAGAACGCGATGACGAGCACGAGTGCCGTCGACGGGTTCTCCACCCGCCGGTCCGCCCACCGGAGCATCAGCCACCACAGGACCGCGATCCAGAAGATGACCAGGCACGACTCGAGGCCGGACGTCGCGAAGTCGCGTGCCGGCGGTACGGCGATGTAGACGAGCGCTCCTGCGGGGAGCGCGAGCACCGCGCGCCCGGCGTACAGGCGTGCCGTGCCGATCATCGCGACCGTGACGGCCGCCGTCGTCAGCACGAGGGCGATGGTCAGCACCACGTACTCGAGGCGGACACCGCTGAGCCACGAGAAGGCGTACACGACATAGGTCCAGGCGGCGCTCGTGTTGGTCTCGACGCGCTCGCCCGCGTTGAACACCGGCCCGTTGCCGGCCAGGAGGTTGCGGACCGTGCGCAGCACGATCAGTCCGTCGTCCGCGATCCAACGGCGGTCCCAGGCGCCCCAGAAGGTCAGCACCGCGACCACGGCGATACCGGCGACGCCGGTCGCTCGGGCCCACCCGGGCGTTCCCACCCGGTCCTCGGCCCGCGACTGCTCGTCGCCGGTACGTTCTGTCAGTTCCTCATGCGAGGTAGACAGCGACACCCACCACTCCGATCCACACGATGGCGAGCATCTGGAGCACCCGGTCCCCGAGTGCGATCTCCTCGGGCTCGCCCGCTTCGCCACCGTCCACGTCCACTGCGTACCGCAGGATAGCGACAGTGAAGGGAACCATCGAGATCGCGAAGAGGGAACTGCCGTTCTTCGCGTCCTGGTCGAAGGCCCACAGTCCGTAGCAGATGACGACGGCCGTGGCGCTGAGCGTCCACACGAACCGCAGGTAGGTGGTGGTGTAGTTCTCCAGCGACTTGCGGATCTTGGCGCCGGTGCGTTCGGCGAGCTGCAGTTCGGCGTACCGCTTGCCGGCTGCCATGAACAGCGATCCGAAGGCCATGATCAGCAGGAACCACTGCGACAGCGGGATGTCGGCCGCCACGCCGCCCGCGATCGCGCGCAGCAGGAAGCCGGACGAGACGATGCAGATGTCGAGCACCGCCTGGTGCTTCAGGCCGAAGCAGTACGCGAGCTGGACCGCGATGTAGACGCCCATGACCACGGCGAGGTTCCAGTTGGCCAGGAACGAGAGCCCGATCGCGCCGCCGAGCAGCACCACCGCCATCGCGAAGGCCAGGTTGACCGGGAGGACACCCGCCGCGATGGGACGGAATCGCTTGGTGGGGTGCGCCCGGTCCGCCTCGACGTCCATCGCGTCGTTGACCAGATAGATGCCCGACGCGGCCATGCAGAAGACGAGGAACGCGAGCGCGACCGGCAGGAGCACCGAGCTCTCGGTGACCGAGCCGGCAGCCAGGGGCGCCGCCAGGACCAGCACGTTCTTGACCCACTGGCGCGGGCGCACCGCCTTGACGATGCCCGTGGCCAGGTTCTTCGGGGGCGCGCCGACGACGGCGGGTTCCTCGCTCATGCTGCTCCTGCTGTCGTGGCCGCTGCGTCTCCGCCGGTCAGGCCGAATCGGACCGCCGCGTTCTTCTCGGCTCGCACCGTCGCCGCCGCGGACAGCGCGCCGAGCGCGGAGCCCACGAGTACGTCGGAAGGGTAGTGAACACCGAGCACCAGGCGCGACACCAGCATCGCGGGCACCAGCACCGGTGCCACGGGCAGACCGCTCGCGCGGCCGATCAGCAGCGCCGCGGCCGTGGTGGACGTCGCGTGCGACGACGGAAAGCTGAACCGGCTGGGCGTGGAGACGCCGACGCGCACGGACGGATGGGTCGGGCGCCGACGCCGCGAGATGCGCTTGACGACGATCGACGCCGCGTGCGCACCGACGGCACCGACCGCGACCGACGCCCACTGCTCGCGCCGCGCCGAGTCGACCACGGCACCGACACCGCCGATGGCGATCCACCCGAGGGCGTGCTCACCGAAGTGCGACATCCCCCGAGCGACACGCACGGCGCCCGGCAGTGATCCGACGCTGCCCTGCACCGCGGTGAGGACCCGCAGGTCGGTTCGAACCAGGTTGTCAGTTCGGATAGGAGAAGACACGTTCCCAACGCTCCTTGCTGGTGAGTTCGGGCACGGCGCGACGGTACCGGTCGGACAGCTCGGGGAAGCGCGACGCCAGCTCGCGGCGCAGCGAGAGCGCCTCTCCGAGCAGCGCGGAGGCGATCTTCGGATCCCGCTTGCGGTACACGACGCCGCGTCCGTCGGCGGTGGTGACGGTGACACCGTCGACCTGCGAGAGCAGGTACCAGCGCGCATCGAGCGTCGGCACGTTGAGCTGGGGACGGTCGTGGTGCTGCCGCTGCGCACCTCGGGCGTTGTGGATCAGGCCCTTCGCCAGCCGGGACACCTTGGCCACGGCGCCGACCGGCTCGGCGACGGCGGGTACGTCCGCGCCGCTGGCCGGCGGGAGCAGCGTCGACGACGGGACGACCACGGCGTCGGGGTACTGCCTGCGTACCCGGTGCACCTCGGCGAGCGCCGTCGGCAGGATGTCCATGATGTGCTCGGGGCCGGCGAGGAAGTCGCGGATCGCCATGTTCTGGATCGCGACCGTGGAGTACTCGAGGCACAGCAGATGCTTCATCGTGGCCTTGACGGTGTTCACCACGAGGCCGCGGGCGGAACCCGGGGAGTGCAACGCCGCCACCACGAGGCGGTTGCGCAGGTGGAAGTACGCCTGCCAGTCGATGGCGTCGTCCTTGTCGCTCCACGCCATGTGCCAGATCGCGGCCCCCGGGAGAGTCACCGTGGGGAACCCGGCCTCGCGGGCTCGCAGTCCGTACTCGGCGTCGTCCCACTTGATGAACAGCGGCAGCGGCTGACCGATCGTCTCGGCGACCACCCGCGGGATGAGGCACATCCACCAGCCGTTGTAGTCGACGTCGATCCGGCGGTGCAGCAGTGTCGACTCGCGGAGCGGCTTCTCGGCGAAGTCGTGGTCGTACTCGACGTTCTGGGCGCCACCCCACATGAAGATGCCGGTGTCGATCTTCTCGCCCATCACGTGCAGGTGACTTCGTGCCTGCAGGTTGAGCATCTGGCCACCGACGAGTGTCGGCACCTTCGCGAAGCGGGCCATGGCGAGCGCCCGCAGGATCGAGTCGGGCTCGATCTCGATGTCGTCGTCCATGAAGAGGATGTGCTCGGCGTCGGTGTTCTCGAGCGCCTCGTACATGATCCGGCTGTATCCGCCGGATCCACCGAGGTTGGCCTGGTCGTGGATGCTGAGGAGATCGCCGAACGCGGCCGCGGCGTCGTCGAATCCGGGCTCGTCGCGCACCTTGCGGGTGCCCTGGTCGGGCACGATGACGGCGTCGACGACGGCCATGACCAGTGGATCGGACGCGATCGCCGTCAGCGCCTTCACGCAGTCCGTCGGCCGGTTGAACGTGGGGATGCCGATGGCCACGGACGCGCGTCCGGGCGCGTCGACGGGTGCGAACCACCCGGCGGACCGCACCTCGACGTCGGTGTCCGTGGTGACGTCGAACCAGATCCATCCGCCGTCCTCGAAGGGACCGAGCTCGACGACGAACTCGAGAGTCGTGACGTCGCCGTCGACCGTCGTCGCGTCGTCGGTGTCGCCGCCCTGGACGTGGATCCGGGACCCGTCCGCCTTCGAGCGGTAGACGTCGACGCGGCAGTGGCCGATCAGCTCGACCCGCAGGACGACGGAATCCAGCGTGCTCCACCGTCGCCAGTAGCTCGCCGGGAACGCGTTGAAGTACGTGCCGAAGGAGACCTCCGACTCGGATCCGATGGACACCGAGGTGCGAGAGAGCGAATGCGCGCGGCGCGGGTTGGTGCGGGCCTCGTCCGTGTACAGGGTGCGGACGTCGAGCGGCTCACCGGCGCGCGGGAGCAGGATGCGTTGGAGCAGCGACCGCCCCAGCAACTGGTCCTCGCTCACGCCGAATCACCCAGTGGAGCACCGGATTCGAGGTGGGGGCGCAACGTGTTCTCGAACGTGGTGAGCGCACTGGCGATGGCCATGTGCATGTCGAGGTACTGGTAGGTGCCCAGTCGGCCGCCGAACAGGACGGAGTTCTCGGCCGTCTCCTGCTTGGCGCGGGCCCGGTAGGCCGCCAGCTTCGCGCGGTCGTCGGGAGTGTTGATGGGGTAGTACGGCTCGTCTCCCGACTCTGCGAACCGGGAGTACTCGCGCATGATGACCGTCTTGTCCGCGGGGTAGTCGCGCTCGGGATGGAAGTGCCGGAACTCGTGGATGCGCGTGTAGGGCACGTCCGCATCGTTGTAGT
This sequence comes from Rhodococcus sp. UNC23MFCrub1.1, assembly GCF_000686025.1. Classification (GTDB taxonomy): domain Bacteria; phylum Actinomycetota; class Actinomycetes; order Mycobacteriales; family Mycobacteriaceae; genus Rhodococcoides. Next base: position 8,288 of record NZ_JMLQ01000016.1, on the reverse strand, counting down.
TCATCACCGGGGTGCCCTGGAAGTCACCGGTGTCGAGCACCTCGGTCTCGAAGTCGAGTGTGCGCCAACCCAGTTCGCCCTCGGAGTAGTCGAAGTACCGGTCCAGCGGTCCCGTGTAGACGATCGGCGCGTCCGGGCTCTCGGCCCGGAGTTCGTCACGGACGTCGAACCAGTCCGTGTCCAGCCGGACCTCGATGAGGTCGCTCTTCGCCATGTTCTCGAGCCACGCGGTGTAGCCGTCGACGGGCAGACCCTCGTGGGTGTCGTTGAAGTAGCGGTTGTCGAAGGTGTAGCGGACCGGGAGCCGCGCGATGTTGCCCGCGGGCAGATCCTTGGGATCGGTCTGCCACTGCTTGGCGGTGTAGTCGCGGACGAACGCCTCGTACAGCGGGCGGCCGATCAGCGCGATGGCCTTCTCCTCGAGATTCGCGGCATCCTCGACCGAGATCTCGCTGGACTGCTCCTCGATGAGCGCGCGCGCCTCGGCGGGAGTGAAGTAGCGGCCGAAGAACTGGGACACCAGGCCCAGGCCCATCGGGAACTGGTACGCCTGGCCCTTGTGCAGGGCGAACACGCGGTGCTGGTAGCCCGTGAACTCGGTGAAGCGAGTGACGTACTCCCACACCTTCTCGTTCGACGTGTGGAAGAGGTGGGCGCCGTACTTGTGGATCTCGATGCCGGTACCGGGCTCGGGTTCGGAGTAGGCATTGCCTCCGATGTGGGAGCGCCGGTCGAGCACGAGCACTCGTTTTCCCAGTTCCGCGGCACTCCGCTCGGCAATCGTGAGGCCGTAGAAACCGGACCCCACGACGATCAGGTCGTACCGTCCTCGCGAAGTATCAGTCACGGGTGACCAGGGTATCCGACGCTGTGTAGTCGTCCCGCAACCCGCACGTCGACCCTCCCGACGGGCGAATCGTTCGAACACCTGGCCGAACCCTCTACTTGAGGTTGATGGTTGGTGTTTCTGTGGTTAGTGTGGCGCTTGTTGCGCATCACCTATCACATGAGTCACATCCGTCACATGTGACGGTGATCGCGGGGCAACGTCTACCAGGGGAGAAATCGTCTTGCACCGTCGACCGAAGCCGTCACTGATTCTGGGTGTCGTCGCCGCACTCGCGGTCACGAGTCCTGTCGTGGTCTACGCCGTCGGGGACAGCACCACCGGAGTGCGCGCGGCCAACGACACGACCACCGTCGTTCCCACGCAGATCGCCAAGCTGGCGCTCGCGAACGCACCCGACATCGTCATCCCCGTGAAGGAACTCACCGGGCTGGATCTGCCGGACATCGACCTGGGGTCGCTGCGCGATCTGTCGCTGCCCGACTCCTTCGAGATCCCGTCCATCCCCGGACTCACGGTTCCCGAGGTGCCCGCCGCGTCGCCCACCGATCCGGCGGCCCCCGCGCCGTCCGAGGTGGACGGCTCGCAGGACGGCGCCGTGGTCAAGGAGGTGTCCCAGGACGCCCCCTTCAGCATGGTCGCGCTGACGGCCGACCAGCTCGGCTCTGCGGTGGCCCGTGTGCGTGCCCAGCTCGACGACGGTTCCTGGGGTCCGTGGAACGAGACGCAGTCCATCGACACCGGTCGCACCGATTCGGACGTGCCCGCCGTCGCCAACGGCACGGAGCCCATCTACGTGGGCCTGACCAAGCGCGTCCAGTTCCTGCTGAGCCCCACCGTCCCGGCCGGCGCCGTGCTGAACCCCGCCGACCCGGCCTTCCCGGTCGAGCCGCCGGCACCCGCTCCCGAGGCGGCACCAGCACCCGAGGCGGCTCCCGCTCCCGACGCGGCCGATCCCGTCGCGCCGGCACCCGAGCTCGGCTACGTCCCGGCGTCGTCGTCCCGCCCGCTACGGGCCCAGCCGATCGCGAACGCCCTCGCGGACGCGACCGCCGTGCTCATCACGCCCGGCACCTCGGCGGCCGACAGCACGCTGAGTGACATCGCGACCCCCGTCGACGGCTCCGGCCCCGCCGTGATCACCCGCGCCCAGTGGGGAGCGGACGAGTCGAAGCGCTGCGGTTCTCCCACGTACGACGACTCTCTCGGCGGCGCCACGGTGCACCACACCGCGGGCAGCAACAACTACAGCAAGGACGAGTCCGCGGGCATCGTCCGGGCGATCTACGCGTACCACGCGCAGACACTGGGCTGGTGCGACATCGGTTACAACGTGCTGGTGGACAAGTACGGCCAGGTGTTCGAGGGCCGCGCAGGTGGCCTCGATCGCAACGTCGAGGGCGCGCACGCGGGCGGCTTCAACGAGAACACCATGGGCATCGCGCTGATGGGCGACTACAGCTCGGAGCAGCCGACGCAGGAGTCGCTCGACGCTGCCGGCAAGTTCCTCGGATGGCGTCTCGGCAAGGCCGGCCTGGACCCGAAGGGGACCACCACGATGACGTCCGAGGGCACGCAGTACACGTTCGTCCAGCAGGGCCGCTCGATCGATCTCCCGGTGATCTTCGCGCACCGCGACGTCGGCAACACCGAGTGCCCGGGCGACGCCGCCTACGCACGTATGGACGACATCCGGTCCATCGCGGCAGCCAACCTGAACGGGACCGGCACCCCGACACCGGCGGAGCCCGGTACCGGGACCTCGACCGACGAGGGCCTGGTGGCGCCGCCCGTCGCCGCTCCCCCGAGTGTCGACGCGTCGTCACCGGCACCCGGCAACACGCTGACCGGGCTCGTGTCCGAACTCCTCGCGATGGGCGTCCAGAACCCGATCGTGCAGAAGTGGGTCGCCGAGGGCGGTGAGTCGGGTCGACTCGGCGCCGCCCTGACCGGACTGCTCCCCGCACCCGAGGGACAGACCCGCGCGGACTTCGCCAACGGATCGATCTACACGACGCCCACCGGCCAGGTGGTCTCGGTGCTCGGCCAGATCTTCAAGCAGTTCGTCGCCATGGGCTCGGAGTCCGGATCTCTCGGACTCCCGACGTCCGACGAGTACCGCATCCCGAACGGATGGCAGTCCGACTTCGAGAACGGATCGCTCTCGTTCGACGAGATCACGGGCATCGTGACGACGGTCGTCAAGACCTTCACCGACACGTACACCGCGGAGATGAACGCCGGCGCGCCGGTGGACGCTCCCGCACCGGCCCCCGAGGCTGCCCCGGCTCCCGAGGCAGCGCCCGTCGGCTGATCGTTCTCCTCTAGCTCCACCACCGTTCGAGCACGCGGGCGACGCCGTCGTCCGCGTTGCTCGTGGTGACCTCGTCGGCCGCGGCGATCGCAGCAGGGTGCGCATTGCCCATCGCGACGCCGTGGCCGACCATCGTCAGCATCGGCACGTCGTTCGGCATGTCTCCGAACGCGATCATCTCGGACGCGTCGATGCCGAGAGTGCGCGCGATCTCCAGCAGTCCCGACGCCTTCGACACCCCGGGCGGACTCAGTTCGATCAGCCCGTTGTCGGTCGAGAACGTCACGTCGGCGAGGTGCTCCACGTGGGACGTCAGTGCGGCCGCCATGTCCCCGCTCGTCATCGACGACTGCCGGATCAGCAACTTCACGGCGGGGGCGGACAGCACCTCCTCCGAGGACGTCTCGGTGTTGTCGGGGTTGAGCCACGCGTGCTCGTAGCCGGGGGAGCTCACGAACTGCGGCGTCGCCGCGTCGTGCGCGCTGCGGCCGACCCGCTCCACCGCGAGGCCGCACCCGGCGATGAGGGACTCCGCAAGAGCGGCCAGCTCGGCCAGATCGGTCACGCTCAACGTCCGCGCCGACACGACCACGTCGTTCTCGCTGTCGTAGATCACGGCGCCGTTGGCGCACACGGCCATGGGCGCGTGGCCCAACTGCTCGACGATGGGCCCGATCCACCGCGGCGGTCGACCCGTCGACAGCACGAAGGTGTCCCCGGCCGCCACGACGGCGTGCACCGCGGCCTTCGTTCGAGCCGTCACACGCTCGTGGTGGTCGATGAGCGTTCCGTCGACGTCCGATGCGACGAGCCGCGGCCGTCCGGTCTCGCCGGGAGTGACGGGTCGCTGTGTGGGCTGCATCGGTCAAGTTTGCCCGACGGGGTTCCGCGACGTCTCCAGCGACGCACGAATATGGCGTGGAGGACGCGATCGACCGGCCGTAGTCTGACGTCCTGTGTCCCATCTCGAACTGTCCGACGTCGACTACTTCCTGCCCGACGGCCGCCAATTGCTGGACGGCGTGTCCTTCCGGGTCGGTGACGGCGCCAAGACCGCACTGATCGGACCCAACGGGACCGGCAAGACCACCATCACCCGCATCGTCGCCGGTGACGTGCCGCCGGACGAGGGGAGCGTGACGCGCTCCGGAACGCTCGGGGTGATGCGGCAGTTCGTCGGCCAGGTGCGCGACGAGTCGACGGTGCGTGACCTCCTGCTGTCCGTGTGCGCCGAGCCCGTCCGTACGGCCGCCCGGCGACTGGACGACTCCGAGAACGCGATGATCGAGCACGACGACGAAGCGACCCAGATGGCCTACGCACAGGCGCTGTCCGACTGGGGCGACATCGGTGGGTACGACCTCGAGCCGTTCTGGGACGAGGTCACCATGGCCGCGATGGGCACCTCGTTCGAACGCGCGAAGTGGCGGGCCGCGTCCACGCTCAGTGGCGGCGAGCAGAAGAGGCTCGTGCTCGAGGCATTGTTCGCGGGCAACGATCAGCTGCTGCTGCTCGACGAGCCCGACAACTACCTCGACGTGCCGGGCAAGCGGTGGCTCGAGCGCACCATCGCCGCGTCGGACAAGTCGGTACTGTTCATCAGCCACGACCGAGAGTTGTTGTCCACGGCCGCAACTCGCATCGTGACACTGGAGCCGGGGATCAACGGCGCCTCGGCGTGGGTGCACGGCGGCGGCTTCTCCACCTACACCGAGGCACGCGAGAAGCGGAACGCGCGACTCGACGAGTTGAAGGCGCGGTGGGACGAGGAGCGGGTGAAACTGCAGGCGCTCGTACTGCGGTTGCGCGAGAAGGCGAAGTTCAACGACGGTGTGGCCTCGCGCTATCAGGCGGCCCGGACGAGGCTCGCGAAGTTCGAGGAGGCGGGCCCACCCGAGGCGGTGCCGCTCCGCCAGAACGTCGCTGTGCGGCTCACGGGAGGACGGACCGCGAAGCGTGCACTCGTGTGCACGTCACTCGAGTTGACCGGACTCATGCAGCCCTTCGACACGGAGATCTGGTACGGCGACCGCGTGGCCGTACTGGGCTCCAACGGGTCCGGCAAATCGCACTTCCTGCGGCTGCTCGCGGCCGGCGGAACCGATCCCGACCTCGAGCACCTCCCTGTCGGTGAACTCGACTTGGCACCCGTACCGCACACGGGCACAGCCACTCTCGGTGCGCGGGTCCGCCCGGGACTGTTCGCTCAGACCCACACCCGTCCCGACCTCGAGGGCAACACATTGCTGGACATCCTGCACCGCGGGACCTCGCACCGTGACGGGATGGGACGGGAGGCCGCGTCCCGCGCACTGGACCGCTACGGGCTCTCCCGCCAGGCGGAGCAGAGGTACGACGACCTCTCCGGTGGTCAGCAGGCACGGTTGCAGATCCTGCTGTTGGAGCTGTCCGGCACCACGATGCTTCTCCTCGACGAACCCACCGACAACCTCGACCTCGAGTCGGCCGACTCCCTGCAGGACGCGATCGTCGCGTTCGACGGAACCGTGGTCACGGTGACGCACGACCGATGGTTCGCTCGGAGTTTCGACCGGTTCCTCGTCTTCGGGGCGGATGGTCGGGTGTACGAGTCGGGTGAACCGGTGTGGGACGAGGGCCGCGTGGCACGCGCTCGATGACACCCCGCCGGACGTGACGATTCGGACACGGTGAGGCGCGTGCAACGCCGTGCGTGCGAGTCGCGCCGTTAGTGTCGGGACACATCTCGGCACGCGAAAGGGTGACTCGGCGTGGACATCATGGAACCGGTACACGGAACGGCCTACCTGCTGTCGGTCGCGGCCGTCGCCGTGGCCGTCCTGCTCTTCCTCATCATGAAGGTGAAGCTCCACGCCTTCCTGTCGCTCGTTCTGGTGAGCATGGTGACGGCGGTCGCCGCAGGCATCCCGCTCGCGGACGTACCCGACACGCTCCTCTCGGGCTTCGGAGGGACACTCGGCAACGTCGCGTTGCTCGTCGCGCTGGGCGTGATGCTCGGCCGGCTCCTCGAGAAGACCGGTGGTGCCCAGGTTCTCGCGGACACCCTCATCGCACGCTTCGGTGAGAAGCGCGCTCCCTTCGCGCTCGGCGTCGCGGCCTTGATCTTCGGGTTCCCGATCTTCTTCGACGCCGGTCTCGTCATCTTCCTGCCGATCATCTTCTCGGTGGCGCGGCGCTTCGGCGGATCCGTCCTGCTCTACGCGCTGCCGACAGCCGGCGCCTTCGCGGCCATGCATGCGATCGTGCCGCCGCACCCGGGACCCGTGGCAGCTGCGGACCTCATGGGCGGAGACATCGGCGTCACTCTCGTCGTCGGGCTCCCGGTCGCGATCATCGCGTGGTTCCTCGGTTCCTACCTGGTCGGCACACGCCTGGGTCGCCGGTTCGTCACCAGCCCGGCCGCGCTGTTCGCCGATGCCGCCGACGACCCCGACGCTCCTGCCGTCGCGCCACCGCGCTTCCTGGCCGTCCTCGGACTGCTCCTGTTCCCGCTGATACTCATCTGCCTGAACACCGGTGTCTCGACGCTGCAGACCGCCGGAATCGTCTCGGAGGACGCCGGATGGGCGGACGCACTCATTCTCCTGGGGCAGACACCCGTCGCTCTGCTGCTGACGGTGCTCCTGTCACTCGTGGTCCTGGCACCCGGACGGTTCTCCGTCTCCAAGGCCACGTCGCTCATGGACGACGCCCTGGGCCCGGTGTGCGCGATCATCCTCATCACGGGCGCCGGCGGAATGTTCGGCGGAGTTCTTCGCGCCAGCGGCATCGGTGCGTCTCTGACGGAGTCGCTGTCGGATCTCGGGTTCTCGTTGATCGTGCAGGCGTTCCTCATCGCGGCGGCTCTCCGCGTCGCGCAGGGCAGCGCGACGGTCGCGCTGACGACCACTGCCGGCCTGGTCTCGGCTCAGGTGGTCGAGCTCGGGTTGGGTAACTTCGACATCGCACTGCTCGTGTTCGCGATCGCTGCGGGGGCCACCGTGCTCTCGCACGTGAACGACTCGGGTTTCTGGCTCGTCAGCCGATTCTTCGGCATGGACGAGAAGACGACTCTGAAGACTTGGACGGTCATGGAAACGACATTGGGACTCGCGGTCTTCGCGCTCGCCTCACTGCTCTGGGTGGTGTTCTGACGTGACGGACCACGCCGACGGCATTCCGAGACACATCGTCGTGATGGGTGTGTCGGGGACCGGGAAGACCACCGTCGGCAGCGCACTGGCGACGACACTGGGGAGCACCTTCATCGAGGGCGACACTTTTCATCCCAAGGCGAACATCGACAAGATGTCTGCAGGCCACCCGCTGAACGACGACGACCGTCGACCGTGGCTCGCCGCGGTGGCAGGTGAGATCGAACGAGTGGCAGTCGAAGGTGGAACGTCGGTGGCGGCCTGTTCCGCCCTGGCGCGGCGGTACCGGGACTGGCTGCGCGGGGGCTACCCGGATCTGTTCTTCGTCCATCTGCAAGCGGACTACGACACGCTTCTCGACCGCATGTCGCGCAGGAAGCACTTCATGCCCCCGTCTCTGCTGCAGTCGCAGTTCGACACCCTCGAGGACCTCCAGGCGGACGAGCACGGCGCGGGAGTGCCGGATGTCGACGGCGTCGAGAAGGTGGTCGCAGCTGCCATGAAGGCAGTGGGCGCCTCCCGGTAGCACCATGCCGGCCGGCGGGGGGCACGGCGAAAGACCTTCTGCCGGTGCATGACCCGTGAATGCAGAAAGCCCCCCGACCGGTGGTCGGGGGGCTTTCTGGGAAGGGTTGTTCGGCGGTGTCCTACTCTCCCACACCCTGTCGGGTGCAGTACCATCGGCGCTGGAGGGCTTAGCTTCCGGGTTCGGAATGGGTCCGGGCGTTTCCCCTCCGCTATGGCCACCGAAACTCTGTGAAACAACAGAGCACGAGGCACACACTTTTCCTGTCACCGGTGCTGCTGGTGATGGATCGGTGGTGCGGGTTTCAGTTATCTGCTGACCAACTCGTGTGTTGTCTCAGATACTGCACAGTGGACGCGTAGCTTCTTTGTGGTAAGTCCTCGGCCTATTAGTACCAGTCACCTGCACCCATTGCTGGGCTTCCAGTTCTGGCCTATCAACCCGGTGGTCTGCCGGGGGCCTTACCCC
>NZ_JMLQ01000015.1 GCF_000686025.1 Rhodococcus sp. UNC23MFCrub1.1 | reverse complement strand
GGGCCTGTTCGTGGTGTTCCCCATCGGCGGCGCGGACATGCCGGTGGTTATCTCGCTGCTGAACGCGTTGACGGGTCTGTCGGCTGCGGCGGCGGGGTTGGCGCTGAACAACACCGCGATGATCGTGGCGGGCATGATCGTCGGCGCGTCCGGCACCATCCTCACGAATCTGATGGCGACGGCAATGAACCGGTCGATTCCGGCGATCGTGTTCGGGTCCTTCGGTGGCGGCGGCGCGTCCGCGATCGGTGGCCCGGACGATGCCGGCGGCACGGTGAAGTCCACCTCGGCGGCCGACGCGGCGATCCAGATGGCGTACGCCTCGCAGGTCATCGTGGTGCCCGGCTACGGTCTCGCGGTCGCGCAGGCCCAGCACGCGGTCAAGGACATGGCGTCGATCCTCGAGTCCAAGGGCGTGGAGGTGAAGTACGCGATCCATCCGGTGGCCGGGCGCATGCCGGGTCACATGAACGTGCTGCTCGCCGAGGCGGACGTGGAGTACGAGGCGATGAAGGAGATGGACGACATCAACGGGGAGTTCTCCCGCACCGATGTCACCCTCGTCATCGGCGCGAACGACGTCACCAACCCGGCGGCGCGCAACGATCCGAGTTCGCCGATCCACGGGATGCCGATTCTGAACGTGGACGAGTCGCAGTCGGTGATCGTGCTCAAGCGGTCGATGAGCTCCGGGTACGCAGGTATCGACAATCCGCTGTTCACGGCGGACCGCACGTCGATGCTCTTCGGCGACGCGAAGAAATCCGTCAACGCCGTCATCGAGGAACTCAAAGCCCTCTAGGTGTACCCGGCCCTGATGCCCCGCCCGCTCACCGGCGGCGGAGCATCAGGGCCGCGGTGTCGAGAGGGTTCTTCGCCTCGCGGGCAGCGGCGACGGGGGAGTGCGCCATGACGACACCGGCGGCGCCCCACCACATCCCGGTCACCAGCAGCGCCCCGACGATGCCGATGCCTGTCGCACCCGCGGTGACCACGGCGGCGAGGGCCACGCCGGCGACCAGGGCCGAGCCCAGCCCCAGGACGACGGGACGCAGCCGACCGGGCACGACGAGCGCACCCGACGCGATCACCGAGGATGCTGCGACCACGCGGCCGTCGGGAAGTGCCGACGTCGCGATGTGATCGGACAGCCATGCCGACCCGGCTGCGGCGGTCAGGGTCGACCCGAGGCACAGCATGAGGATCGCGCCGATGCCGTACGGCAACTTGCGCACCACCGCGACCACCGTCAGCGCGGCGACCACCACCAGCACGGTCGTCACGTCGATGACGTCGAGCACCGTGTCGGCCGGGGCGTACAGGGCCTCGAGCGCGACCGACGCCGGTGGGTAGCGCACGCCCAGCAGCGGCAGGACGGCGTAGAGCACGACCAGTGCCGCCGCAGACACTCCTGTCAGTGCCCACCACCGAGGGGTGGTGCGTCGGGCGCGAAGCGCGATCTGTTGCGTCGTCGTGGTACTCACGGGTCCCCATGATGGCGCACGAGGCTGGCAGAATCCTGTGACCCGGCACAGTGATTCCCGTGCGGCGCGTCAGCCTGCGAGAACCGTGTCGACTCCCGTGAGAATCCGATCGACGTCCGGGAGGTGGTGCCGCTCGAGGCGTGCCGGCGGGTACGGAACGTGGAAGCCCGTGACCCGCTGGACGGGTGCCTCCAGCGAGTAGAAGCACTCCTGCGACACCTGGGCCGCCACCTCCGCCGCGATGCCGAGGTAGCCCGTGTCCTCGTGCACGACGACGAGGCGCCCGGTCCGACGCACGGACCGACAGACCGTGTCGGTGTCCAGCGGTGAGAGGGACCGGAGATCGATGACCTCGAGGCTGTGGCCCTCGGACTCCGCCACCTCGGCTGCCTTCAGTGCGGTCTGCACCATCGACCCGTAGGCCACCACTGTCGCATCGGTACCGGTGCGGCACACGCGAGCGGCGTCCAGCGGCAGATCGGGCGCATCGGTGGCCCATTCGCCCTTGTCCCAGTACCGACGCTTGGGCTCGAGGAAGACGACGGGGTCCTCCGAGTGCACGGCCTGCTGGATCATCCAGTACGCGTCGTGGGGCGTGCTCGGGCTGACCACGCGCAGGCCCGCCGTGTGGGCGAAGTACGCCTCGGGAGATTCCGAATGGTGTTCGACGGCTCCGATGCCACCACCGAACGGGATGCGGATGACCATCGGAGCGCCGACGAGTCCGGCGGTGCGATACCGGATCTTGGCCACCTGGGACACGATCTGGTCGAAGGCGGGGTAGACGAACCCGTCGAACTGGATCTCCACGACCGGGCGGTAGCCACGGAGCGCCATGCCGAACGCGGTGCCCACCATGCCGGACTCGGCGAGAGGCATGTCGAGTACGCGCTGGTCGCCGAAGTCCTTCTGCAGTCTGTCGGTCACGCGGAACACACCGCCGAGCTTGCCGATGTCGAGGCCCATCAGCACGACCTTGTCGTCGTCTTCGAGGCATGCACGCAGACCTGCGTTGATCGCACCACCGAGGGTGCCCTTGACGTGGAGATCGGACGACGCGGTGGTCGCGCCGGCGCGGGAGAGGGTTCCGGTGGTCATCGCAGTGTCTCCTTCTGGCGGTCCACCACAGCGTGTGGTTCGGCGTAGACGTGGTCGAGCAGGGTGGACGACTCCGGATCGACGGCGGAGATCGTGGCGGAGCGCAGCCGGGTGGCGACGTCGTCCGCGGTCGCGGCGATGTCCTCGCGCACGGACGGTGTCAGGGCGCCCTCGCGGGTGAGCAGTCTGTCGAGGCGGTCCAACGGATCGCGCGCCGCCCACACGTCGCGCTCGGCGTCCGCGCGGTACCGCGTCGGATCGTCGGACGTGGTGTGCGGGCCCATGCGGTAGGTCATCGCCTCGATGAACGTGGGGCCACCGCCGGTGCGGGCTCGGTGCGCGGCGGCGCGCGTCACGGCGAGGACGGCGAGGGCGTCGTTGCCGTCGACACGCAGGGCGGGCATGCCGAAGCCGGCGGCACGGGACGCGAGCGGGAGCGGGCTCTGGAGCGCGACGGGCTCGCTGATGGCCCAGTGGTTGTTCTGGCAGAAGAACACGACTCCGGCTCCGAACGACACCGAGAACGACAACGCCTCCGAGATGTCGCCTTCGCTGGTAGCGCCGTCGCCGAAGTAGGCGACCGTGGCGATCTCGGCACCGTCGAGCCGCGCTGCCATGGCGTAGCCGGTGGCATGCAGACCCTGCGCTCCGACGATGATCGCGGGATTGGTGATGTTGTACTCGTCGGGGTCCCATCCGGAGTGCGCGGTACCGCGCCACAGTGCGGTGAGCTTCTCTACCGGCACGCCTCGGCAGTACGCCACCGCGTGCTCTCGGTAGCTCGTGAAGATGTAGTCGTCGGCGGTGACGGCGTGGGCAGAGCCCACCTGGGCTGCTTCCTGACCCAGCAGCGGTGCCCACAGTCCCAGTTCGCCTTGACGCTGCAAAGCGGTCGCCTCGGTGTCGATGCGGCGCGCGACCACCATGTCGCGGTACATGTCGAGCATGTGGGCGGCGTCGACGTCGGCGACGAGTCGCCAGTGCTCGGGGTCGTGCACTCGTCGGCCGTCGGGTTGGACGAGTTGCACGGGATGCGCGATGCGATCGCCCCGCGGTGATGTGTCCGATCGGGTCATGGTCTTCCTCTCCGCCGGTGCGCGGACCTCGTCGTGAGAGGAGGGCGCACAGTGTGGACGAACCGTGTGTGGTTCACCTCACAGCATGCTCGCCTGACCGCATTGCGCAAGTGATACCTGCGAGAGTGAGCAACTCGCTCGATGGACACCTCACCGACACGCACAGAACGAGCAGGATGGGCGTCGGGTGACGGTGTCGGACGGTCACGCGTAGCGGTTCCCGGCCGGTTGGCTCGGGGGAGGACGGGGAACAGCAGAGCATGTCCTCTCCGGCTCCGCTCTGGGTGTTCGCCGATCAGCTCGGACCCCACGTCCACTCGTCCGAGGAGATGGTGGACCGTGACGTCGTCATCATCGAGTCCGCGCGCGCGTTGGGACGTCGACGGGGTCATCGTCAGAAGGCCCATCTGTTGCTCAGCGGCATGCGGCACCTCGCCGAGGAGTTGGGCGATCGAGCGACGTACATCCGTGCGGACACCTATCGCGAGGGCCTGGCTCGCGTCGGGCGCCCGGTCGTCGTCCACGAACCGACGTCGCGGCGAGCGGAGGCCTTCGTTCGTCGACTGGCCGACGAGGGCCTGGTCGAGGAGATCGTGCCGACCCCCACGTTCGCCCTGTCCCGTGCGGACTTCGCCGACTGGGCGGGCGGCAAGAAGTCGTTCCTCATGGAGAACTTCTACCGAGAGCAGCGTCGCCGGTTCGACATCCTGATGGACGGCGAGAATCCGGTGAGCGGCACCTGGAACCTCGATGCGGAGAACAGGGAGAAGCCGCCGAAGAAGCGGACGACACTCGGTGTTCCCGAACCGTGGTGGCCCGAGGAGGACGACATCGACGCCGGCGTGCGTAAGGATCTCGACGCCATGGACGTCGACTGGTCCGGCGAGGACGGACCGCGTCTCTTCGCCGTCACCGCAGCCGAGGCGGCGTCGGCGCTGGAGACCTTCGTGGCCACCCGTCTCGCCACGTTCGGTCCCTACGAGGACGCCGTGATGGCCGCGGACTGGACCATGTCGCACTCGCTGCTGTCGGTGCCGTTCAACCTCGGTGTGCTGCACCCGTTGGACGCGGCGCGCGCCGCCGAGCAGGCCTACCGGGACGGCACGGCACCGCTCGCAAGCGTCGAGGGGTTCGTACGCCAGATCCTGGGGTGGCGCGAGTACGTGTGGCACCTCTACTGGCATCTGGGCGAGGACTACATGCGCACCAACGCCCTCGATGCCGACACACCGCTGCCCGGATGGTTCCAGACCCTGGATGCGGAGGAGGTCACCGCGGCGTGTCTGTCCGACGCCCTCGCCGGCGTGCACGATCGCGGGTGGGTGCACCACATCCCGCGCCTGATGATCCTCGGAAACCATGCGCTGCAACGTGGGTACGACCCGCGGGCGCTCACCCGGTGGTTCACCGAGCACTTCGTCGACGGGTACGAGTGGGTGATGCCGGTCAACGTCTTCGGCATGAGTCAGCACGCCGACGGGGGAGTGATCGCGACCAAGCCCTACACGTCCGGCGGCGCGTACATCGACCGCATGACCGATCACTGCAAGGGCTGCGCGTTCGATCCGAAGAAGCGGGTGGGCGAGGACGCATGCCCGTTCACGGCGGGGTACTGGGCGTTCACGCACAAGCACCGCGAGCGGCTGGCGAAGAACATGCGCACGCGCCGAGCAGTCAGTTCGATGGAGCGGCTCGGCGACATCGACGAGATCGTCGAGCAGGAGCGGCACCGGACCTCTTTCTGAACTCGAGGTCGACCTCGAGTTCGTTGACCCTGAAAGCCCGTCACCCACTGCGCATGCCTACTATCTGAATGATGCGGGTCACAGACAAGGTCGCCATCGTCACGGGAGGTGGCGCCGGTATCGGCGCCGCCCTCGCCACTGCACTGGTCGAGGCCGGGAACTCGGTCCTGGTCGCCGATCTCGACGGGGCGGCCGCCGATGCGGTCGCCGCGCGACTGGGGGAGCGGTGCATCGCCGTCGGCGGCGACGTCGCCGACGACGCGGTGATCGCCCAGATGATCGAGCGGGTCGAGGAGGCGTTCGGGCCACTCGACATCTACATCGCCAATGCCGGGACGACGGCAGGGATGGGGCTCGACAGCACCGACGCCGCCTGGGACACCGCGCTGTCGGTCAACGTCCTCGCCCATGTGCGCGCTGCGCGCGTGGTGATCCCGCGATGGATCGAGCGCGGAACGCACGGCTACTTCCTGTCCACCGCGTCCGCGGCGGGCCTGCTCACCCAGATCGGATCGGCCACCTACTCGGTGTCCAAGCACGCCGCCGTCGGCTTCGCCGAATGGTTGTCGGTCACCTACGGCGACAAGGGCATCGCGGTGAGCTGCCTGTGCCCGATGGGCGTCAACACGGCGCTCCTGAACTCGGGCTTCGACAGTGACGCCGAGGGTGCCTCGGTGGCGGCCTCCGCCGTGACCGGCGCCGGCACCGTCCTCGAACCGGAGGACGTCGCTCGCATCGTCCTCGAGGCGATGGAGACCGAGAAGTTCCTCGTTCTCCCGCACCCCGAGGTGCTCACGTTCTACTCGCACAAGAGTGCCGACTACGACCGGTGGATCGCCGGGATGCGTCGGTACCGAACATCTCTCGAGACGGCCGCACGGCCAGGACAGGATCGCTGACATGGATTTCGCGTACTCGGATCGGTGCAAGGACTACCAGCAGCGCCTGCTGGCGTTCATGGACGAGAAGGTCTATCCGGCGGAGGCGGTCTACGCCCAGCAGATCCTGGAGTCCGGTGATCCGCACTTCCAGCCGCCGATCCTCGAGGAGCTCAAGGCCGACGCGAAGTCGCGCGGCCTCTGGAACCTCTTCCATCCGGATCCCGCCTACGGCCCCGGTCTGACCAACGCCGAGTACGCACCGCTCGCGGAGATCATGGGCCGCAGCCCCGCGATCGCGCCCGAGGCCTGCAACTGCGCCGCACCGGACACCGGCAACATGGAGGTGTTCACCCGCTTCGGCACGGACGAGCACAAGGAGAAGTGGCTCGCCCCGTTGCTCGAGGGCACCATCCGCTCGGCCTTCGCCATGACGGAGCCCGATGTCGCCAGCTCCGACGCGACGAACATCGCGATGTCCATGGTGGCCGACGGCGAGGACTGGATCCTGAACGGTCGGAAGTGGTGGACTTCCAACGCTTTGCACCAGAACTGCAAGGTCTTGATCGTCATGGGCAAGACCGCGCCCGAGGCGTCGACGTACGAACAGCAGTCGATGATGGTCGTGCCGATCGACGCGCCCGGCGTCACCGTCCTGCGCGGACTGCCCGTGTTCGGGTACCAGGACCGCGAGGGTCACGCCGAGGTCCTCTTCGAGAACGTCCGCGTCCCCGGCAAGGACGTGCTCGCCGGACCGGGCGCCGGTTTCATGATCGGCCAGGCACGTCTCGGCCCCGGCCGTATCCACCATTGCATGCGTGCGATCGGAATGGCCGAGCGCGCACTGGAACTCATGTGTGACCGTGCGTCGTCCCGCGTGGCGTTCGGCAAGCCGATCGCGGCGCAGGCCAACATCCAGGACTGGATCGCCGAAGCCCGCATCGACATCGAGATGGCGCGCCTGCTCACGCTGAAGGCCGCCTGGATGATGGACGAGTTCAGCAACAAGGAAGCGCGCGTGGAGATCGCGGCCATCAAGGTCGCCGCGCCCGCGATGGCCCTGAAGATCGTCGACCGCGCCATCCAGGTCCACGGCGGCGGCGGTGTCTCCGACGACTTCCCGCTCGCCAGCATGTACGCCCACCTGCGGACCCTGCGTCTCGCCGACGGTCCGGACGAGGTGCACAAGCGGACCATCGCACGCACCGAGCTCGCGCCCTACCGGAAGATCGACAAGTGACGACGGGAACGACACCGGGCCTCGACGACGGTGCGGTGACGGCGTGGATGGAGAGCCTCGACATCGGGGTCTCGGGGCCACTGACCTTCGAGCGCATCGGCAACGGGCAGTCCAACCTGACGTTCGCCGTTGGCGATGCCGCCGGTGGTCGGTGGGTGCTGCGGCGTCCGCCGCTGGGCACGCTGCTGGCGTCGGCGCACGACGTCGCTCGCGAGTACCGCATCCTGTCGGCCTTGCAGCAGACCGCCGTTCCGGTGCCGACGACGATCGCGCTGACCGATGATCCAGCGGTCACCGATGCGCCTCTGGTCCTGATGAGTCATGTGGACGGGTTGGTGATCGACAGCCCGACCGTCGCGGAGACGCTGTCCGAGGAGCGTCGACGGGCCATCGGGGAGGCGATGCCCGCCACGCTCGGCAAGATCCACGCGGTCGATCTCGACAGCACCGGACTCACCGACCTGGCGAGTCACAAGCCCTATGCCGCACGGCAACTGAAGCGATGGTCGTCGCAGTGGGCGCAGTCGAAGACGCGGGACGTTCCGGACATCGAGCGCCTTGCCACCGCGCTGGCGGCGTCGGCTCCGGAGCAGGCCGAGGTCTCGTTGGTGCACGGCGACTTCCATCTGAGCAACATCATCACCAGCGGAGCCGGTGAGGGAAGTGTCGACGATGCGATCGTCGCGGTGGTCGACTGGGAGCTGTGCACGCTGGGCGACCCGCTCGCGGACGTCGGTGCGCTGCTGGCCTACTGGTCGGAGGCCGACGACGACAACGCGGGCATGTTCATGTCCTCCACGTTGCCGGGCTTCCCGACGAGGAACGAGCTGGTCGAGCTCTATGCCGCCGCCACCGGCCGCGACGTCTCCGCGGTGGGGTACTGGCACGCCCTCGCGCTGTGGAAGCTGTCCGTCATCGCCGAGGGCGTCATGCGCCGGGCCATCGACGACGAGCGCAACCGGGCACGCGACGGTTCTCCGACGACGGATCTGGTGGACGGCATCATCGGCCGCGCCGTCGCCACGGCGGAGGAGGCCGGGATCCTCTGAGTGGGCTCCGCCCCCGTGCGCCTTTCGCGTACCCCTGGATACGCGAAAGGCGCACGAGGAGCACCGGTCCTCAGGCGCGTCGGGTGAGGCCCAGTCGGACGACGAGACCGAGCACGAGCGCCCAGAAGGCCGAGCCGATCCCCGCGATCGCCACACCCGAGGCGGCGACGACGAACGTGATGGCCGCCGGCACCCGGTCCGCCTCGGTGCTCAACGCGGCGGCCAGCGATGCCGCGAGGGTTGCCAGCAACGCCAGTCCCGCAACGGTTTCCACGATGCCGGCCGGCGCGAGGGCGACGAGGGTCGCCAGCGCCGCCGAGGCGAGCGCGAGGGCCAGGTAGGACGCCCCGGCAGCCACCGCCGCGATCCACCGACGATCCTTGTCCGGGTGCGCGTCCGGGGCGGCCGCGAGCGCTGCGCTGATGGCAGCGAGGTTGACGGCGTGAACGCCGGCGGGTGCGGTGATCGCTGTGCCGACGCCGGTGACGGTCATCGAGGCTCGCCACGGTACCGCGTAGCCGAAGGAGGCCATGACGGCCGTTCCCGGGATGTTCTGCGACGCCATCGTCACGATGTAGAGCGGCAGGGCGATGCCGATCAGCGCCTGCCACGTCCAGGTGGGTGCGACGAGGTCGAGGCTCGGGAGCAGCGATCGGGCGCCGATCTCGGTGTCGCCCGTCGTGAGCGAGATGCCGATGACCACGGCGGCGACGGCGAAGGCCGCCGGTACCGCCCAGCGCGGGGAGAAGCGCAGCAGCAGGACCCATGTGACGACGACGGGGGCGACCGCAGCGGGATTGTCCGCGAGGGCCCGCACGGGTTCGAGACACAGTGGCAGGATGACGCCGGCGAGCATCGCCTGTGCCAGCGACACCGGGATCGCCGCGATGACGCGGCCGAGGCCGGACCACACTCCGGTGAGCACGATCGCGATGCCCACGGTCACGAACGCTCCCACGGCCGCCGGCCATCCGCCGACCACCGCTCCGGTACCCGCGAGCAACGCGGCACCGGGTGTGGACCAGGCCAGTGTGATCGGGATGCGGTAGCGCAGTGCCAGACCGGTGATCCCGAAGGCCATGACGAGAGACATGGCGAACAGTCCGGACGCGGCCTGGGACTCGCTCGCCCCCACCGAGCGCAGGCCCGTGAGGACCACGGCGAACGAACTGGTGAAGCCGACGAGCGCCGTGACCACACCCGCGCCGATCGGCACGGCGAGGGACACCCGGCCGGGGGCTGTCACTGTCCGAGTGCCTCGACGACCGCGCGGATCTCGTCGGGGACCGGTGTCGGGCGGCGGGTCTCGGCGTCGACGTAGACGTGAACGAACCGTCCCGCCGCCGCCGGGGTCAGGTTTTCGCCGTCCACCCGGAAGATGCTCAGCGCGTACACGATCGAGGTGTTGCCGAGCCTCTCGACGGCGATACCCACCTGCAGGTCGTCGGGAAAGCTCAGTTGGCTGAGGAACCTGCAGGACGTCTCGGCCACCACGCCGATGGCCGGAAGTGTGCGGATGTCGAGGCCGGTGCTCTGCATGAGCCACCCGTTCACCGCGGTGTCGAAGTACGAGTAGTACGTGACGTTGTTGACGTGCCCGTAGTGGTCGTTGTCCTCCCAGCGGGTGGCGACGGGCCACAGGACGGGGCAGTCGGCTGCGGACGGGACGGTGCTCTCGGTCATGCGGGTGAGGATTCCATCCCCGTGCGCCTTTCGCGTATCCCAGGGTGCGCAAAAGGCGCACGGGGCGAAGCCACGGTAGTAAGTTGGACGGGACCAGTCCGTACCGCTCGCGCCAAGATCGCTCCGGTCGCGCCGATTCTCGGGAGTACACGCCGTGGTGATGCCCGTCCACCTTCGCGACAGTGCCGTACCCAAGCACGAGCAGCTCCGCGCGATCCTGCTGCACCGGTGCACCAAGGAACTCCAGCCCGGCGATCTGATGCCGAGCGAACGGCGCCTCATGGAGGACTACGGGGTCAGTCGAATCACCGTGCGCGAGGCCATCGGTCAGCTCGTCAACGAGGGCCACCTGGTGCGGGTGCGCGGCAAGGGCACGTTCGTCGCCAGTCGGCCCGTCCAGTCGAGGCTCCACCTGGCGTCGTTCTCGGAGGAGATGCGCGCGCAGGGTCTCGAACCCACCACGGTCGTTCTCTTCGCGCGGCTCGAGGATCCGTCGGTGGCCACCATCCGTGCGCTGGACATCGCCGCGGGCGGCAAGGCGTACCACATCAAGCGGCTGCGGCTGGCGGACGGAGAGCCCGTCAGCGTCGACGACGGGTGGTACGACGCCGCCGTGCTGCCGGGCCTGGTCGAACTCGATCTGAGCAAGTCCATCTACGACGCGGTGTCCTCCCACTACGGGCAGACCATCGATCGCGCCGAGCAGACGGTCAGCGCGACGGCGGCCGACAACGACACCGCGACGCTGCTGGGGACGAAGCGTGGGGCGCCGGTGCTGTACTTCGACCGGGTGTCGTTCAGCGGTGACCGGCCGATCGAACACACGGAGAGCTGGTACCGCTGCGATCGGTATCAGCTCACGATGGAGGTCCAGGGCGGGCGGCGGCCACAGCGTCGCTGACGTCCACAGCCGACAGCGTCGCCGACGCCGTTCGCTCGTACACTTCGGTCGAGGCGTTCCATCCGCAGATCGAAAGGCTCCTCCGTGCCCACTCCCCGTTCGCTCACCGGTCGCACCATCGTCGTGACGGGAGCGAGCGACGGAATCGGGCGCATCGCCGCGCGCACCCTGGCGGAACGCGGTGCGGAGGTGCTCGTCGTGGGCCGCTCACCGGAGAAGACCGCCGCCGCGGCCTCGGAGATCGGTGGTCGCGCGTTCGTGGCCGACTTCGCCTCGTTCGACGACGTGCGACGGGTCGCGGACGAGCTGCGGGATTCCGTCGATCACATCGACGTCCTGTTGAACAACGCGGGTGGAACGTTCGATCCGTCGAAGCGCACCGCCGACGGGCACGAGCCGAACGTCCAGATCAATCACCTGTCGCCGTTCCTGCTCACCCACCTGCTACTCGACCGACTCGGCGGTACGGCGGGCAGTCGCATCGTCAACACGTCGTCCGTGGGCAACCTCGGTGGACGAATCGATCTGCAGGACATGGCCTACGACCGTTCCTCGCCGGCCGAGTTCCGCGCCTACTGCACCAGCAAGCTGATGAACATCGGCTTCACCCGCGGCGCCACGGAGCGGTGGTCCGACCGCGGCATCACGTCGGTGGCCGTCCACCCCGGAGCGGTGCGCAGCAACTTCGGCAACGCCAACGTCCTGTTCCGGGTGATCTACCGGACTCCGCTGAAGTACGTGGCCTCGATCAGTGCCGAGTCGGGCGCCGAGCCGTTGGTGTCGGTGGCCGTCGACAAGCCGGACGCCGAGGTCGCCGGGATCTACTACAGCCGCCACAAGGCTCGCGGTCGCACGAACGGGCAGGTAGACGATCCCGCCGTGGTCGACGGGCTGTGGAGAGAGTCGGAGAAGCTGGTCGGGCTGGCCTGACCCCGGCGCGTCAGAGGGTGAAGAGCGGCTCGCCGGCAGTGACGGACGACCCGACCGACGGCGTCGCGAAGGAGTCCGCGGCGGAGTCCATCACGACGACGGGGCACACGTCGTCGAATCCGGCGGCGGCGACGGCGGCCGGGTCGTAGCGCACGACGACGTCTCCAGCCGACACCGAGTCCTTCTCGGCCGCGACCAGTTCGAAACCCTCGCCCTTCATCGTCACGGTGTCGATACCGATGTGCACCAGCACTCCCTTCCTGTCCTCCGTCAGAACCACGAAGGCATGAGGGTGCAGCTTGAGGATGCGCCCGGACACGGGAGAGTGGACGTCCACCATTCCGGTCGTCGAAGCGGGTCTGACAGCCACGCCGGCGCCGACCATCTGCGAGGAGAACACCGGGTCGGGGACGTCGGCCAGTGCGATGACGGTGCCCGCGAGCGGGCTGCCCACGGCGGTGTCGGTCACAGGATGTCGTCGATGTCCTCGGCGAGGGTGTCCGCCTCGGGCCCGACGATGACCTGCACGGCCGTCCCCTTGTGGAAGACCCCGTGTGCTCCGGCGGCCTTGAGAGCGGCCTCGTTCACGAGTGCTCCGTCTCGCACCTCGGTGCGGAGCCGCGTGATGCAGGCTTCGATCTCGACGATGTTCCCGGCTCCTCCGAGCCCGGCGACGATGGCGTCCGCCTTGGACATGCGGTGCTCCTTCCGCTCGGTGACCCGCCCCCGGCGCGATGCGATGCAGGTGGGCGTGCTCACACTTTCTGTTTGACATCAGGCTGCCACCTGGTCAAACTACAACTGGTTATGACCGGACAGTACCCGTGATGGAACCGGTCCACAACACACACGAGAAGAAGGTCGCCATGGCCGGCACGACTGCCACCGGGAACACCGCACCACAGACGCCCACCGAGAAGAAGGACTCCCGCGCACTCGCCGGGTTGCAGCGATTCGGGCGCAGTCTCATGCTGCCCATCGCCGTGCTCCCCGCCGCAGGCATCCTGCTCCGCATCGGCCAGCCCGATCTGCTCGGACGCTTCACCCCGCTCGAGACCACCGCATCGGTGATCTCGGCCGCGGGGCAGTCGGTCTTCACGTGGCTTCCCCTCATCTTCGCAGTCGGCATCGCGATCGGCTGGGCGAAGAAGTCGGACGGCTCCACCGCGTTGGCCGCGGTGGTCGGTTACATGGTGGTCGACGGCGTCTTCACGGCCATGTCGCCGGTGGTGCTCGACGGCGAGGTCGACGCGAACGGCGACCCTGCCGTCATCGACTACGGCGTGCTGGCCGGCATCATCATCGGTCTGCTCTCCGCCGTTCTCTGGCAACGCTTCTACCGTCAGAAGCTGCCCGACTACCTGGGCTTCTTCAGCGGCCGACGCCTCGTCCCGATCCTGACGGCGATCACCGGTCTCGTGGTCGGCGTCCTGATGTCCTTCGTGTACCCGCTGTTCTACAGCGCCCTGAACTGGGTGGGCGCCACCGTCGCCGATCACTCCGTCGTGGGCAGCGGTATCTACGGTTTCGCCAATCGCATGCTCATCCCGACCGGCCTGCACCACATCCTCAACTCCGTCGTGTGGTTCCTCGTCGGTGACTACACGGACGCGAGCGGCCAGATCGTCCGAGGCGACCTCAACCGCTTCTTCGCCGGGGACCCGAGCGCCGGAGTGTTCATGACCGGCTTCTTCCCGATCATGATGTTCGCGCTGCCCGCCGCTGCCTTCGCGATCTACCGCAACGCGAAGCCGTCGCAGAAGAAGCTCGTCGGTGGCATCATGCTCTCGACCGGTCTCACGGCCTTCGTCACCGGTATCACCGAGCCGCTCGAGTACTCGTTCATGTTCGTCGCCTGGCCGCTCTACATCGTGCACGCGGTGCTGACCGGTACCTCGATGGCGTTGACCAACGCACTGGGCATCCACGACGGCTTCTTCTTCTCCGCGGGCGGTATCGACTACCTGCTGAACTACGGCATCGCCACCAAGGCATGGCTTCTCATCCCGATCGGCCTGGTCTACGCCGTCATCTACTACGTGCTGTTCAGCTTCGTCATCAAGAAGTGGAACCTGCGCACGCCCGGACGTGAGGACGACGTGACCCTCGACGACGCGGCGGTGACCACCGGCGCACCGGCGGCCACCACCGCATCGACGGACGCCACGACCGCGCCGACGGACAAGCCGGCCGGCGGCGGCTCGGCGTGACCCTCCTCCGCGGGCGCGTCGTCCTGGTGGACGGCGTGCTCGAGGACGGGGTGGTGGAGTTCGAGGACGATCGGATCGTCCGGGTGGGCCCGGCCCGCGGGCGGACGGACATCGCCGTCCCGCCGTCGTCCTCGACGATTCTGCCGGGCATGGTGGACGTGCACTGCCACGGCGGCGGGGGAGCAGGCTTTCCCGATGCCACGGCCGACGCCGTCGATGCCGCTGTCGCGCATCACGTGCGCAGCGGGACGACGACCATGCTCGCCTCCCTCGTGTCCGCCCCGCGCGAGGTGCTCGTCGACAGGACGACACTGCTGGCGGAGCTGTGGCGCCGCGGCGACATCGCGGGCGTTCATCTCGAGGGGCCGTTCCTCGCCCGTAGCCGTTGCGGTGCACAGGATCCGGCGGCGATCGTTCCGGGTGATCCGCGTCTCCTCGAGGCCGTGGTGACGGCCGGCGGGGGAGCCGTGCGGTCGATGACGCTGGCACCGGAGACCGCGAACCTGGACGCCCTCGCTCGGGTGATGGCCGAGAACGACATCCGTCCGAGCGTGGGCCACACCGACGCCGATGCGGCCACGGTCACGGCAGCGCTGGCGCGGCTGACCGGGCCGGTGAGCGCCACCCATCTGTTCAACGGGATGCCGCCGCTGCACCATCGGTCGCCCGGACCGGTGGCCGCGTGTCTCGCGGCGGCGGGACGCGGCGAGATGGTGCTCGAACTCATCGGTGACGGAGTGCATCTCGATTCCTGGACGGTCGCCATGGTGGTCGACCTCGTCGGACCCGACGGCATCGTGTTCGTCTCCGACGCCATGGCCGCGGCCGGGATGAGCGACGGCCCTTACCGATTGGGCTCGCTCGACGTGACGGTCGCGGACGGGGTGGCGCGCCTGACGCAGGACGGCGACGAGCCGGGAGCCATCGCGGGCGGAACGTCGACAGTCCTCGACATCGTGCGACGGGCGGTGGCCGAGTCGGGAGTCGACCTGGTGTCGGCGGTGCGCATGGGGGCGACCACACCGGCTCGGTTCCTCGGCCTGCAGGACACGGTGGGGCGCCTGGCGGCCGGGATGCGCGCGGACATCGTGATCACCGATGCCGATCTGACCGTGACGAGCGTCGTGAGGCGCGGACGAGTGGAAGTGGGTGTGCCGGATGGAGATCGTCATCCGTGACGACGCGGCGGCGGTGCACCGCACCGTGGCGGACATCGTCGAACGCAGGGTTCGGCAGGGTGCCGCGGTGCTGGGCGTGGCGACGGGGTCCACCCCGTTGGGGACGTACCGGGAGCTCGGTCGGCGGCATCGCGAGGAGGCGTTGTCGTTCGCGTCCTGCCGGGCGTTCCTCCTCGACGAGTACGTGGGTCTGCCGGCCGCCCATCCGCAGTCGTACCGTTCGGTGATCGCCACGGAGTTCGCTGCGGAGATCGACATCGACCCGGATGCCATCGACGGTCCGAACGGCGAGGCGGCGGACGTCGCGGCCGAGTGCGCTCGCTACGACGCCGCGATCGCCGCGTCGGGCGGTGTGGACGTGCAACTGTTGGGCATCGGGTCCGACGGCCACATCGGCTTCAACGAACCGGGGTCGTCGCTCGTCTCCCGCACGCGGGTCAAGACCCTCACGCGCCGCACGCGGGAGGACAACGCACGCTTCTTCGACTCCGCCGACGAGGTACCGCATCACGTGGTCACCCAGGGTCTGGGCACGATTCTCGAGGCCCGCCATCTGGTCCTCGTCGCACTCGGCGAGGGGAAGGCGGAGGCTCTCGCCGCGTCGGTGGAGGGGCCGCTGGCCGCGTCCTGTCCGGCGTCGGTGATCCAGATGCATCCGCACGTGACCGTGGTCGTCGACGAGGGCGCGGCGTCGGCGCTGGGGTCGAGTGACTACTACCGGTACGCGTTGTCGGAGAAACCCACATGGCAGAACTTCTGATCGTCGGACGTCCGGTCCCTACAGTGAGCGGATGACCATGTCGACGCTGCGTACGCGTCTCACCGGATCCACCGTCCTCGTCACCGGCGCGAGCTCGGGCCTGGGTGCCGATTTCGCACGACGCTTCGCATCCCTCGGGTGCGACGTCGTGCTCGTCGCGCGGCGACTCGATCGCCTCGAGGAGCTGGCTGCGGAGATCTCCTCCCGGCACGGTGTCACCGCCACCCCGATCGCCGCGGACCTCGCCGTGCCCGGTGCGGGATCGGCGCTGAAGGCGACTCTCGGTCACCGCGGCATCACGGTGCACTCGCTGATCAACAATGCGGGATTCGGGACGCACCAGCCGTTCGTCGAGGAGGATCCGGTGACGCTCGGCAACGAGATCGCCGTGAACATCGCTGCTGTCGTCGATCTCTCGCGTGCGTTCCTGCCGGGCATGATCGAGCACGGCGCGGGCGTGCTGGTCACGCTCGCGAGCACGGCGGCGTACCAACCGCTCCCGGGAATGGCCGTCTACGCGGCGAGCAAGGCGTTCGTGCTCAGCTTCACCGAGGCGCTGGCCGTCGAGACTCGCGGGACCGGCGTCACCGTCATGGCGGTCTCGCCGGGTCCCACCGAGACCGAGTTCTTCGAGGTGCTCGGCAGCAAGGACGCCGCGTTCGGGAAGATGCAGACGTCGGAACAGGTCATGGACACGACGTTCGCGGCGCTCGCGGCCAAGCGGCCCCCGGCCTCGGTGGTGTCCGGAGTGAACAACAAGCTGCAGTCGGCCGGTGTGCGGTTGCTCCCACGGCGCGCCGCCCTCGAGGTCACCGCCAGAATGTTCCGTGAGTAGTCGGCTGGTCGAACGACCTCAGCGCCGACTGAACTCGGAGGCCCGCTGGATCTGCTCGGTGCGCAGGCGCACGCCGGTGTACAGCGCGAATTGCTCCGCGGCCTGCAGTGCCACCACCTGCGCACCGGTGATCACGGGCTTTCCGGCGGCGCGCGCCGCGACGATCAGCGGTGTCTCTGACGGCACCGCGACCACGTCGACGACGGCGCGAGCGGCGGCGATCTGCTCGGTGGCGAACGGCAGCGCGTCGGAGTCCGGACCGCCGGCCATCCCGACGGGTGTCACGTTGACGAGGACGTCGGCCGAGACGTCGTCGGCGGTGGCCGACCAGCCGTAGCCGTACTTCTCGGCGAGAGCCGGTCCGGTTCTCTCGTTGCGCGCCACGACAGTTCCTGTGGTGAAGCCCGTGTCCCGCAGCGCGGCGACGACGGCCTTGGCCATGCCGCCACTGCCCGTGACCGCGACCGACCACGACGGGTCGAGACCGGCCTCCCGGACGAGGTCCGCGACGGCCTGGTAGTCCGTGTTGTAGGCGTGCAGCACGCCGTCCTCGTTGACGATGGTGTTCACCGAGTCGATCGCGGACGCCGAGTCGTGCATGACGTCGACGTGCTCGATGCAGGCCTCCTTGAACGGCATGGACACTCCGCAGCCGCGGATTCCGAGCGCACGGATTCCGGCGACGGCCGCGGGGAGGTCGGTGGTGGTGAACGCCTTGTAGACGAAGTTCAGATCCAGCTCGTCGTAGAGGTAGTTGTGGAACCGGGTCCCGATGTTGCTGGGCCGCCCCGACAACGACATGCAGAGCTGGGTGTCTTTGGTGAACACACGCGACATGACGGGCAGCGTAACGGTTCCGGCGACGGCTCGGGTTCGGACGGAGTCAGGGGCAGGAGTTCGACACCGTGGTCAGCACGTCCCGGTCGGCCACCGTGACGGGAAGCCCGTACCGGACGGCCACCGTGAGGAACCGCCCCGCGTAGTAGCAGTGGTACGCGCCGTTGGGAGGCATCCAGTCCGAGGGGGTCTTGTCGCTCTTCGACTGGTTCTCCGCACCCGAGACGGCCATGAGGTTGTACGTGATGTCGTTGGCGAAACGGATGCGCTGATCGAGCGGCCACTGCCATGCGCCCATGTCCCACGCCGCCGCCAGCGGGTAGGTGTGGTCGATCTGCACGTCGCCCGCGCTCTGCTTGCTGAACGGCAGCACCGATCCCGTGAACGGATCGCTCAACGATCCCGCCACGACGACGCAGTCGTTGGTTCCCGGCCGGAACTGCACGTCTGTGAGCGCGAGCTGCAGCACGTTGTCGCGGGTGCCGCAGCCGTCGTGTCCGCCCGGACCGTCGTAGTCGTCGGTCCAGGCGGGACCGAACACGCATCCGTCCCCGGCCTTGCAACTGCGCTCGTACCCCGGCACGTCGGGCCGGGAGTCCACGACGGCGACCTGCGCGAGCAGTGACTCGATCGTCGTCGCGGGGGGACTGCCCGGTGCGGGAGTGGGCGCGCCCAGCAGCGTCGAGCAGCCGGTGAGGACGGCCAGGACCATCGCGGCGACGAGCGCGGACGCGAGACGCCGCGTCGGCCGGGTCGAGGAGAAGGTCACGAGGAGCGAGTATGCCGGGTGGGTCCGACAGGACGCGGGACGTTCTGCACAGGCCTCGCAGTGATTGGATGGCACCATGCTCCACGGCCTCTGGACCCCCGGTCGAGGCCTGATGTTGTGGGAGGACGACGACGCCCCGAGCGGCGACCGTCACTCGGCCGACACGCCGGAGCTCCCGCCTCACCTGGCCAAGGTGATGTCCCGACGGATGCGGCACCGTGCCGACGTCACCCTGCCGACGCCGCGCGGACACGTGGCGGTGTCGATGCCGTCGATCGCGCTGGCGCCGGCGGACGCAGCGGAACTGCTGTTGCGCGTTCCGCCCCGCCATCCCGCGATCTCCGGTGATCTGCGCTATCTCGCCCTCGTGGTGGCCGGGGTGGAGCGGTGGGTCCGTGCCGCGCGGGTGGTCCCGGTGCAGGTGCGGTTCGAGTCGCAGTGGTGGCTGCGGTGGCGACTGGTCGGAGGGGAGCCACAGCGCGCGTGGCGCGCGGAACTGGCGGCCGCGATGCCGCCGGTGCAGAGTGCGGAGGGCGGTGCGCGCGCCGTCCTCGACGACCTGCTCGCCGAGGTGACGGATCCGATCGTGCGCCGCGTCATCGGACGCCCCGTAGTCGAGCATCCGCTCCTGTGGTCCCTCGTCGAGGAGGAGCCGTACGAGGAGGGATCGGCTCGCTCCGAGGCGGCACTGGAGCAGTGGCGGGCGAGCCTGCGCGGCGACGAGCCCGAGCTGGTCCTGCGGCTCACCGAACCGGACGACGACGAGGAGACCGGGGAGCCGTTGTGGCCGCTCGAGGTGTTGCTGCGTCCGGACGGTGAGGCGCCGACGCCGGTGGTGGTGCACCGCGGCGGCGCGCCCGGTGCACACGGTGGCGGAGCGCCGGGTGTGCGGGACGCGGAACTGTTCCGGGTCGCGGTGGCGAAGCTCGGCGAGGCGATGGCCGCGTACGAGCCGCTGCGCTCGATGGCGACGGACACCGGCTCGCTCGACATGCTGCTGCCCACGGCGGCGGTGACCGACTTCGTGCTGCACGGGGTCGAGAAGCTGCGTGCCGTGTCGGTCGGGGTGCTGCTTCCGCGGGCGTGGAGTCGCCTCGACGCGTCGTTGCGGCTGAAGGTCGACTCGCCGCCGTCGCCCACCGCGGAGAACCGGGCGGTGGGGTTGGACGAGATCGTCTCGTACGACTGGCAACTGGCCATCGGCGACATGGAACTGACGCCGGAGGAGATGGCCCGGCTCGCGTCGACGAAGGGCGACCTGGTGCGACTGCGCGGCACCTGGGTGCAGGCCGACGGAACCGCCCTGAGCCGCGCGATCGAGTACGTGAAGAAGCAGAACCGGGACCGCGCCCTGCCGCTCGCCGACGTGCTGGGGCAGTTGTCCGCCGAGAAACCGCCGCCGGTTCCCGTCGAGCGGATCGAGGCCACCGGCTGGGCGCAGAAGTTGCTCGACCCGGACCGCCGGCCGGAACCGGTGGAGGTGCCCGACTCGGTGCACGCGACGCTGCGGCCGTATCAGCAGCGCGGTGTGGAGTGGCTCGCCTTCATGAGTTCGGCCGGCCTCGGGGCGGTACTGGCCGACGACATGGGGTTGGGAAAGACGCTGCAGCTGCTGGTTCTCCTGGCGCACGAGCGATCGGTGACACCGACGTTGCTCGTCGCGCCCATGTCGGTGGTGGGCAACTGGCAGCGCGAGGCGGCGAAGTTCGTGCCGACCCTGCGCGTGCTGGTGCACCACGGGCCGGATCGCGCGACGGGGGACGACCTGACGGCTGCGGTGCGCTCGCACGATCTGGTGGTCACGACGTACGCATTGTTGGCCCGCGACGTGGGCGAACTGTCGGCGCAGACCTGGCGACGGGTGGTGCTCGACGAGGCCCAGCACGTCAAGAACAGCAGCACGGCGCAGGCCCGCGCGGCGCGGGCGATTCCCGCGGCGCACCGGATCGCGCTGACGGGCACGCCCGTGGAGAACCGGTTGGACGAGCTCCGGTCGATCTTCGACTTCTGCAACCCCGGCATCCTGGGCACCCCGGCCACGTTCCGGGCACGCTTCGCGATCCCGATCGAACGCGAGAAGGAGGAGACCGCCGTGGCCCGGTTGCGCTCCCTCACGTCACCGTTCGTTCTGCGGCGGGTGAAGACCGACAAGACGGTCATCGCGGATCTGCCCGACAAGTTCGAGATGACCGTGCGCTCGAACCTCACCGCCGAGCAGGCGAGCCTGTACCAGGCCGTCGTCGACGAGATGATGCGACAGATCGCCGAGAGCGAGGGCATGGCGCGCAAGGGTGCGGTGCTCGGCGCGCTGACCCGGCTCAAGCAGGTGTGCAACCACCCGGCGCACTTCCTCGACGACGGGTCGACGGTGTTACGTCGTGGCAAGCACCGCTCCGGCAAGCTCGCACTCGTGGACGACATCCTCGACTCGGTCCTCGGCGACGGCGAGAAGGCGTTGTTGTTCACCCAGTTCACGGCGTTCGGATCGATGGTGGCGCCGTACCTCGAACGCCGGTTCGGCGTTCCCGTCCCGTTCCTGCACGGTGGTGTGAGCAAGGGTCGACGGGACGCGATGGTCGAGGAGTTCCAGTCCGCCGGCGGTCCTCCGATCATGGTGCTCTCGCTCAAGGCGGGTGGCACCGGCCTCAACCTGACGGCCGCCAATCACGTGGTGCACCTGGACCGGTGGTGGAATCCGGCGGTGGAGAACCAGGCGACGGATCGCGCGTTCCGCATCGGCCAGCGCAAGGACGTCCAGGTGCGCAAGTTGTTGTGCGTCGGCACCGTGGAGGAGCGCATCGACACCATGCTCACCACGAAGAAGGATCTGGCCGATCTCGCGGTGGGCTCCGGCGAGAGTTGGATCACCGAGTTGTCGACGGGGGAGTTGCGCGATCTGCTCACGCTCTCCGAGGACGCGGTGGGCGACTGATGGCGCAGTTCGACCAGTTCGGCCCCCGGCGGCGGATCCCGGACGGCATCGCGGCGAAGACCTCTCGGGGCGCCTTCGGTCGCACGTGGTGGGGCAAGCAGTTCGTGGAGACCATCGAGTCGATCGCCGACGCCGGGCGGCTCTCGCGCGGACGGACGTACGCCCGCGGCGGGCAGGTGATCTCCCTCGAACTCCGGCCGGGGCGGATCGACGGCGACGTCCAGGGCAGTCAGGTGGAGCCGTTCTCGGCGTCCGTGAGCATCGCTGTCCTGGATCCGTTCGACATGGACGCGCTGATGTCCGACGTACAGGAGTCGCCCGGCATGCTGACCGAGCTCGCCTCCGGCTCGGTTCCGCGGGCGCTGGGGCCGCGGCTGCTGCTGTCGAGTGCGTCGCAGCTCGATTTCGACTGCACCTGCCCCGACAGCGGGTGGCCCTGCAAGCACGCCGCGGCGCTGACGTATCTCGCCGCGGAGCGGATCGACGAGGACCCGACCCGCCTGCTGGCGCTGCGCGGAGTCGACCTCGATGCCCTGGTCGGGTTCGTCGAGGACGCGGAGGCGACGGTCGATCCGGACGATCACTTCGGTGACGCGACGACGCTGCCCGCGCTGCCGGACCCGCTGTTCTCGCCGGCGTCGGACGATCTCGAGGCGTCGTTGCTGCGCATCGCGTTGCGGACTGCGGACGTCGACGAGCGCGGGGTGCGGTCCGCGATGGCGGAGCTCGATGCGCTCTACCGGCGGATGGGCGGGGCGTGATCCTGGACATACGTGGACGTCCGACTATAGGATCACCTCACTCAACGACGACGAAGGTGGATCCGTGACCCGAGAACTGACGCACTACATCGGTGGACAGCACGTGGCGGGGGAGTCGGGCCGTTTCGCCGACGTCTTCGACCCGAACACCGGCGAGGTGCAGGCCCGCGTTCCGCTCGCCAGTACGGCGGAGGTCGAGGCGGCCGTGGCGAACGCCGAGGAGGCGCAGGTCGAGTGGGCGCTGCAGAATCCGCAGAAGCGTGCCCGCGTCCTGATGCGCTTCCTGGCCCTGATCAACGAGAACATGGAGCCGCTCGCCCAGTTGCTCTCGTCCGAGCACGGCAAGACCGTGGCCGATGCCAAGGGCGACATCCAGCGCGGACTCGAGGTCGTCGAGTTCGCCACCGGCATCCCGCATCTGCTCAAGGGTGAGTTCACGGCGAGTGCCGGAACGGGTATCGACGTGTACTCGATGCGTCAGCCTCTCGGTGTCGTCTCCGGCATCACCCCGTTCAACTTCCCCGCGATGATTCCGCTGTGGAAGGCCGCGCCCGCCATCGCCTGCGGCAACGCGTTCATCCTCAAGCCGTCCGAGCGGGACCCCTCCGTGCCGCTGCGGTTGGCCGAACTCTTCCTCGAGGCCGGTGGCCCTCCCGGAATCTTCAACGTCGTCAACGGTGACAAGGAAGCAGTCGACGCGATCCTGACCGACCCCCGCGTCAGCGCGGTGGGCTTCGTCGGCTCCACGCCCATCGCCCAGTACATCTACGAGACGGCGGCGGCGCACGGCAAGCGCGCCCAGTGCTTCGGCGGAGCGAAGAACCACGCCATCGTCATGCCCGACGCCGATCTCGACGAGGTGGCCGATGCGCTGATCGGTGCCGGCTACGGCAGTGCGGGTGAGCGCTGCATGGCCATCTCCGTGGCCGTGCCCGTCGGCGAGGAGACCGCGGAGGCCCTGCGCGCCAAGCTGGTCGAGCGCGTCGAGAAGCTCAGCGTCGGACGCAGCGACGACGCGGGCAGCGACTTCGGACCGCTCATCACGGCCGAGGCCGTCCAGCGTGTCACGGACTACGTGCAGATCGGTGTCGACGAGGGTGCGGACCTGGTGGTCGACGGCCGAGGCTTCTCGCTCGCCGGCCACGAGAACGGGTTCTTCACCGGCGCAACGCTGTTCGACAAGGTGACGACGGACATGCGCATCTACAAGGAGGAGATCTTCGGACCGGTGCTGCAGATCGTGCGTGCGGCCGACTACGAGGAGGCCCTGCGCCTGCCGTCGGCTCACGAGTACGGCAACGGTGTCGCGATCTTCACGCGCGACGGTGACACGGCGCGCGACTTCACCGCGCGGGTCAATGTCGGCATGGTCGGCGTCAACGTTCCCATTCCGGTGCCGATCGCGTACCACACCTTCGGTGGCTGGAAGCGGTCCGGATTCGGCGACCTCAATCAGCACGGACCGGATTCGGTGCGGTTCTACACCAAGACCAAGACGGTCACCCAGCGGTGGCCCAGCGGCCGCAAGGAAGCTGTGGCGCAGAACCACTTCGTCATCCCGACGATGGACTGACGGTGGCGGACATCTTCGCGCTCGACGAGGACGAGCGCGCGATCAGCGAGACGGCAGCGGATTTCGCCGCGGAGTTCCTCGCTCCGAACGCCGTGGAGTGGGACCGGACCAAGCACTTCCCGGTCGACGTCCTGCGCAAGGCCGCCGCTCTCGGTATGGGCGGGATCTACATCGCCGAGGACGTCGGCGGCTCCGGTCTGCGCCGCGTCGACGCCGTGCGGATCTTCGAGAAGCTCGCCGCAGGTGATCCGTCGATCGCCGCGTACCTGTCGATTCACAACATGGTGGCGTGGATGATCGACACCTACGGCTCCGACGATCAACGGCGACAGTGGCTTCCGGCTCTGTGCTCGATGGAGACCCTGGGCAGCTACTGCCTCACCGAACCGGGCGCCGGATCCGACGCGGCCGCGCTGTCGACCAAGGCGGTACGCGACGGGGACACCTACGTCCTGAACGGCGTGAAGCAGTTCATCTCGGGTGCCGGCGAGTCCGCCGTCTACGTCGTCATGGCACGCACCGGCGGGCCCGGCCCGTCCGGCATCTCCGCGTTCGTCGTCGAGAAGGACACGCCGGGACTGTCGTTCGGCGCCAACGAGGCCAAGATGGGCTGGAACGCGCAGCCCACCCGCCAGGTGATCCTGGAGGACGTCACGGTGCCGGCCGAGAATCTGCTCGGCGGCGAGGGCAACGGGTTCCGCATCGCGATGAACGGCCTCAACGGCGGTCGCATCAACATCGCGGCCTGCTCGCTGGGCGGCGCGACGGCGGCGTTCGACGCCGCGGTGTCCTACCTCGCCGACCGTCGTGCGTTCGGATCACGGCTGCTCGACGCGCAGGCACTGCAGTTCCGGCTGGCCGACATGCGGACAGATCTCGAGGCGGCCCGGGTCCTGCTCCTGCGGGCCGCGAGTGCTCTCGACGCCGATGCTCCCGACAAGGTGCAGCTGTGTGCGATGGCGAAGAAGTTCACCACCGACGTGGGGTTCACCGTGGCCAACGACGCGCTCCAGTTGCTCGGTGGCTACGGCTATCTCAGTGAGTACGGTCTGGAGAAGATCGTCCGCGATCTCCGAGTGCACCAGATCCTGGAAGGAACGAACGAGGTCATGCGAATCGTCATCGCCCGATCGGTGGTGGGTGCCGCGTGAGCGACACCGCCGCGGAGAACTCCGACGTCCTGCTGACGGTCGACCGCGGGGTCGCCACGGTCACCCTGAACCGGCCGCGCGCGATCAACGCGCTCAGCCACGCGATGGTGCGCGACATCGACGCGGCTCTCGTGAGGTGGGAGGACGACCCGTCGGTGCGCGCCGTGCTGATCACCGGCAACGGGGAGCGCGGACTGTGCGCCGGCGGCGACATCGTCGCGATCCACGACGACGCGAAGGCGAAGGCGGGCGAGAACTGGCCGACGGGGTCCGCCACCGCGCAGTTCTGGCGGGACGAGTACGTCATGAATTCGCGGATCAACCGGTACGGCAAGCCGATCGTCGCTCTGATGGACGGTGCGGTGATGGGCGGCGGAGTGGGTATCTCCGCTCACGCGACGGTCCGTATCGTGACGGAGAAGTCGAAGGTCGCGATGCCCGAGGTCGGCATCGGCTTCGTTCCGGACGTCGGCGGGACGTATCTCCTCGCCCGGACGCCCGGCGAGATCGGCACTCACCTCGCGTTGACCACCGCGCGCATGACGGCGGGCGACGCCGTCGCTGCCGGATTCGCCGACCACTTCGTGCCCACCGAGGATCTGCCGGCGTTCGTCGAGGCCCTGCACACGGGCACCGTCGACACCGCGCTGTCGCTCGTCTCGCCCGTTCCCGAGTCGGCTCTGGCGGCGCAGCGTGAGTGGATCGACGCGGCCTACACGGGCGACGACGCGGCGAGCATCGTCGCGCGGTTACGTGCCGACGGCCGCGACGAGGCCGTCGCTGCGGCCGACGCGATCGAGGCGAAGTCCCCCACGTCGGTGGCGGTCACGCTCCGCTCACTGCGCCGCGCGGCCGCGGCGTCGTCGCTGGACGAGGTCCTCGACGACGAGTACCGCGTGTCCATCGCCTGCCTGGACAGCCCCGACCTCGTCGAGGGCATCCGCGCGCAGGTGGTGGACAAGGATCGTCGACCGCGCTGGCGGCCTGCCCATCTCGACGACGTCACCACCTCCGACGTCGATCGTTTCTTCGCACCGCTCGGCGACGCCGAGTTGGGTCTGACGTCCGCTGCGGCGGACTCCGTCTCGAAAGGACCACAATCGTGAGCACCGTGATCGCCTTCCTGGGGCTGGGGCACATGGGCGGGCCGATGGCGGCCAACCTCGCCGCGGCCGGCCACGACGTCCGAGGCTTCGACCTCGTTCCCGCCTCGCTCGACCAGGCGCGGGAGAAGGGCATCACGGTCGCCGAGTCTGCCGCCGACGCCGTGGCGGGTGCCTCGGTGGTGGTGACGATGCTGCCCAGTGGCAAGCACGTCCTCGACTGCTATGCCGACGTCGTCCCCGCTGCCGGCGCCGGCACTCTGTTCATCGACTCCTCGACCATCGACGTGGCCGATGCCCGAACGGCGGCCGACGTCGCGCGGGCCGCGGGCCACCGCGCCGTCGACGCTCCCGTCTCGGGCGGCGTCGGTGGAGCCACCGCGGGCACGCTGACGTTCATGGTCGGGGGCGACGACGCTGCCGTCGCCGAGGCGAATCCGCTGCTCGAGATCATGGGTGGCAAGATCGTGCACTGCGGACAGAGCGGCAACGGCCAGGCGGCCAAGCTGTGCAACAACATGATTCTCGGGGTCTCCATGATCGCCGTCAGCGAGGCCTTCGTGCTCGGGGAGAAGCTGGGGCTGACCAATCAGGCACTGTTCGACGTCGCCAGCACGGCATCGGGACAGTGCTGGGCGTTGACCACCAACTGTCCCGTTCCGGGACCGGTGCCGACGAGTCCCGCGAACAACGACTACACGCCGGGATTCGCCGCCGCGTTGATGCGCAAGGATCTGGGTCTCGTGTCGGAGGCCGTGCGCGCCAACGGTGTCGAGGCGCAGCTGGGCATGCTGGCCTCGGCGATGTACGAGGCGTACGCCGCCGAGCACGGGGACAGGGACTTCTCCGGCATCGTGCAGGACATCCGTGAGCGTTCGGGCGGTACCGCGTGAGCGACGTCGGGACGCCGAAAGTGGAGACGCAGCAATTCGAGACGATCACGGTCGAGACCAGGGGCCGCGTCGGCGTCATCACGCTGAACCGGCCGAAGGCGCTGAACGCGTTGAACTCTCAGCTGATGACCGAGGTGGTCGAGGCTGCCGTGGCGTTCGATCGTGATCCGGCGATCGGGGCGATCGTGGTGACCGGTTCCGAGAAGGCGTTCGCGGCCGGTGCCGACATCAAGGAGATGCAGTCCAAGACCTACATGGAGGTCTACACGCAGGACTTCTTCTCCGAGTGGGACGCGTTCGCCGCAGTGCGCACACCGACCATCGCCGCCGTGGCGGGTTACGCCCTCGGTGGGGGTTGCGAGCTGGCCATGATGTGCGACATCTTGATCGCAGCGGACACGGCTCAGTTCGGCCAACCGGAGATCGCTCTGGGGGTGATCCCCGGAATCGGTGGCTCCCAACGGTTGACCCGTGCCGTCGGCAAGGCCAAGGCCATGGAGATGTGTCTGACCGGCCGCAAGATGGGCGCCGAGGAGGCGGAGCGAGCAGGGCTCGTGTCGCGGATCGTGCCGGCGGCCGATCTGCTCGCCGATGCGCTGGAGACGGCCGAGACGATCGCCGCGAAGTCGCTGCCCATCGCTGTCATGGCGAAGGAAGCCGTGAATCGGGCGTTCGAATCGACTCTGGCGGAGGGTGTTCGGTTCGAACGTCGCCTGTTCCACTCGACGTTCGCCACCGACGATCAGACCGAGGGCATGACCGCCTTCACCGAGAAGCGTCAGCCGGTGTTCCGCCACCGCTGATCCGGCCGTACCGAGATCCGGTGCGACACTCCTCGCCCGAGCGAGGGGAGTGGCACCGGATCTCTGCTGTCACCAGCCGGACGTGTCCTCGTCGTCGAAGTCCCCGGCGCGCCGCCGGACCCCGGCGAGGATGGACACCAGTCTGTCCAGATCCGCACCCGCGACTCCGGGGAGCCCGAACACGCGGTCGTTGAGATCTTCCGTCGCCTTGACCGCCAATTGCCGTCCCGCCTCGGTGATCTCGACGAGTGTGGTGCGGCGATCCGTGGGGTGCGGTACCCGCG
The DNA here is from genome assembly GCF_000686025.1 of Rhodococcus sp. UNC23MFCrub1.1. Lineage (GTDB taxonomy): Bacteria > Actinomycetota > Actinomycetes > Mycobacteriales > Mycobacteriaceae > Rhodococcoides. The sequence continues at coordinate 29,462 of NZ_JMLQ01000015.1, read as the reverse complement.
TGACCAGGTCCGCCTTCTCCAACCTGTCGACGGCGTTGGTCACCGAGGTGGGATGGACCTGCAGGCGTGCGCTGGCTTTCGCCATCGGCAGGGCGCCGGTCTTCGTGAAGGTGAGCAGGGTGAGCAACTCGTAGCGAGCGAAGGTCAGCCCCGTGGGTTTGAGGACCTCTTCGACGCGCGCCATCATGATCTGTTGGACGCGCATGATGGACGTGACCGCGGCCATGCCGTCGGCGGCGTCCGACCATCCGTGGCGGATCCACTGACGGTGAGCTTCCGCGATGGGGTCCAGCGGAAGCTTCGGCGCTGACGACATGGGTCGATCTTCCCACGTTCGCACGGTGGATCGACTCGGCGCACGACCGAGTCGATCGCCACATCCGTCACATCTGCATCATGCGACACTTTGGTATCAATGCAGTCTCGACGACCGTGACCTGACGAAACCCGTGATCGAATCGGACCACACGGTTCCCAAGGGACCGCACGCGCATCTCGATCCCGAGATCGTCGACCCCGAGCCATTCAGGAGCATGCATGCGTACATTCCGTCGGCCTCGTCGAACGGTGGCCGCCCTGGCCATCGCCTGCGCCGGAGCGCTCGCGCTGCCGGCCGTCGCCTCTGCCGATCCGGCACCCGCTCCGGACCCGTTCCAGCAGGCGCTGGCCACTCTCGAGGGATCCGCTGCGCCGGGGGACGTCGCCCTCGAGGCGGCGCGCGCCGTGCTGGGTGCCGCACCGTCGGTCGATGTCGCGGAGCCTGCCGGTACGAACCCGCTGGCGCTGCTGGACGCTGCGAACGGACTGCTCGGCGGCTTCGGTCTCACGCCGTTCTTCTACCCGACGGCCGCGATCAACTGCTCCGCGCTCCCGGGTGCGCCGCTCGGCATCGTGCCCGCGGTCGCCGGTTCGGCTCCCGGCCCGTACACGCCGAAGGTGCCGGGTGTCACCATTCCGACACTGCCCGGGATCGACACCACGATCGCCGATCCGGGCGAGACGCTGTACGCCTTCGTTCCGGCGCCCGGCGGCATCGTGAACGACGGTGCGAACAAGTCCGGCATGCAGGTGGCGTGGTTCAACGTCAACACGCTGAAGGGTGGCTTCGCCGACATGGGTGGTCTCACCGACGTCGTCCTCGCGGAGATCATCGAGCCACTGGGTGAGCCGTTCCGTTCCATCGGACGCGACCTGCTGACGAACAACCTCTCGAAGTTCCCCAACGCCGGTGTCCGCCTGGCACCCGTCGCCACGGGCTCGGGCACCGTGTTGTCGGCGATCTTCGGCCAGGTCTCGCACGACGGCAAGACCTGCGCGTTCTTCCCGACGGTGGGGCTCACGCAGGTTCCCTGACACCGGACGCACGAGAAGAACGGGCATCGACCGCTGTGGTCGGTGCCCGTTCTGCGTTACGGTCGCGGCATGACGGAGGGAACGGTGCGGGAGTGGCGTGCCGACGGGATCCACGGCGTCGTCCACGAACCTGCCGGCGCACCCGTCGCGACGGCCGTGCTCGCCCACGGTGCGGGAAGCAACTGCGACGCAGCGATTCTGGTGGGCGTCGCCAACGAGCTCGCGGACCGTGGGGTACTGACGGCGCGGATCGATCTCCCGTTTCGTCAGGCTCGGCCCAAGGGCCCTCCGAACCGAGCGGGCGCCGCCGCGGATCGTGCCGGTATCGCCGCCGCGGTGCGGGCGCTGGATGCGCGGGGACCGGTGATCGTCGGGGGTCACTCGTACGGAGGCCGTCAGGCCTCGATGCTCCTCGCCGAGGACCCCGACATCGCGGACGCTCTTCTCGCACTGTCCTATCCGCTGCACCCGCCGACGAAGCCGGACACCCTGCGGACCGAGCACTTCCCGGGCATCGCCGCGCCGACCGTGATCGTGCACGGCTCGCGGGACCCGTTCGCCACCGCCGACGAACTGCGCGAGCACACGGCGCGGATCGGGGGAGCGGTGACCATCGTGACTATCGAGGCAGCGGGACACGACCTGGCGCCTGCGAGGAAACCGACGGCCCGGCTGACGGCCGACGCCGTGATGTCGGCGCTCCTGGCGAACGACTGACGGTGCTCGCACCGGGCGAGTGATGGGTGCCCCCGGCAGGATTCGAACCTGCGGCCTTCCGCTCCGGAGGCGGACGCTCTATCCCCTGAGCTACGGGGGCGCACCGGAGCGAACTCCGATGTGCCGTTTCGGGCGGTGCCAACAGTAGCGCATCACGCGATCAGAGCGGAGCAGCACCCTTCTCGGTGAGCATCTGCGTCATCAGCTGAGCCTCCGAGGTCTGGGTGTTCACCATCGTCTGCGCGAGATTGCGCACCGCGGGCGTCTCCGCGTGCACCGCGCCGTACTCCATCATCGGCAGACCACCCTCGTGGTGGCGCAGCATCAACTGGAGGAACAGCACGTCCAGTGCCGGACCGGTGGCGGCGCGCAGCGCCGTCATGTCCTGCGTGCTCGCCATACCCGGCATGGTCTGCACGGGACCGGTGGACGAGCCGGACCCGGACATGGACGACATCGACGAGCCGGACATGGAGTGTCCGCCGTCCTCCGTCATCCAGCCCATGTAGCCGCCCGTCGGCAACGGAGCGGCGTCCCAGAGCGCCAGCCAGCCCTGCATCTGCCCGGCCTGGTTCTGCTGTGTCGTGAGGATGTCGTACGCGAGATTCTTGACCAGCGGATCGGAGGCGCCACTGAGCGCGATGGTCGCCATCTCGATCGCCTGGTTGTGGTGCACGGTCATGTCCTGCGAGAACCCGACGTCGACCGAATCGGCGCCCGGTGTGGGTGCCGGATCGTCCCGCAACGGGGTCTGCGCGAGGAAGCCGACGGCGAATCCGATGACGAGCAGGGCCACCGCGCCCAGGACCAGCAGCGCCGACCGCTGACTCCGCTGCGCCGTGGGCCGCTCCTCCGTCGTCACGCTCACGGTGTGGGCACTGCCGCGCCGTCGGTGGGCAGGCCGTCGGTGGGCAGGCCCAGCCCGCCCGGGAGCTGACCCGCACCCGTCTCGGAGGCGTCGGGGGTCAGGCCCTCGCCGCTCATCGGCACCGCGTCGGGGCCCGGTGCACTGCCGTCGAACGGCGGCGGGTTGTCCTGATCGAAGGTCTCCGGCGTCGTGGAGCAGCTCGCGCCGACCTCGGGGTAGGCGTAGCGGTTCAGGCGCAGTGCGGCGATGAAGTGGTCGATCCGGGGGTCGTCGACACTGTCGAGCTTGAGCTGGTGGCCCCACGACTGCAGCGAGATCGGGGAGTCGAGTCCGGGGTAGGCGGACATGAGCATGTACTGCTGGTTCTCGACCTTGGCGGCCAGCGTCGAGATCTGGTCCTCGCTCAGGTCGTCCGGGTTGTAGGCGATCCAGACGGCGCCGTGCTCGAGCGAGTGCACGGCGTTCTCGGTGCGCAGACCGTCCGGGTAGACCGTGCCCATGCAGTTGGCCCACACCTGGTCGTGCGGGCCACCGAACGGCGGCGACTGGTCGTAGGCGACACGCTGCGAGCCGGTGACGTGCAGCGCAGCGGGATAGTCCTGCGTGACCACGCCGTCGATGCCGGTCGACGGGTCCTGGTTCTCCTCGGTGGGAGCGAAGCGCTGCGCCTCGGCGCGGTCCTGGTACTTGGGGACCAGGTTCCAGGCCAGGGCGCCGATCAGCGCGATGACCACGACGGATGCCGCCACCGTCAGCCACGGGATCTGACGTCGCTTGCCCGATCCCACGCTGGAGGGGACACCACCCTTGTTCCGGGTGCCGGTCTTGCTGGCAGCCTTGATGGCCTTGGCTGACTTCTTGTCGGAACCGCTTGGCATGGTCGGAGCGCTCTTTCGATCGAGGAGATGAGTGGCCGCCTACTCGAGGCAGCCCCACTGTACGGAGGGAGTCTGAGCCCTCGCTGAAGCGCTCCCGTCGGACCCACCGGTGACCGCGGTCGGGGTGCTGTGCAGCGAGACCATAGGATAAGGCCCCGTGACTCCCGCCGACCTCGCCGAACTGCTGCATGCCACCGCAGCGGCCGTGCTCACCGAGCACGGACTCGATCCTGCCGTGTTGCCCGCGACGGTGACGGTGGACCGCCCGCGCAATCCCGAGCACGGCGACTACGCGACCAACGTCGCGATGCAGGTGGCCAAGAAGGCGGGCGTCAGCCCCCGCGACCTGGCGACCTGGCTCGCGGACGCTCTGGCCGGTGCCGACGCTGTCGAGGCCGTCGACGTGGCCGGTCCCGGATTCCTCAACATCCGGCTCGCGAAGTCCGCTCAGGGCGCCATCGTGGAGCGCGTGCAGCGCGAGAACGATCGCTACGGCTGGTCCGACGAGCTCACCGGGACCTCGATCAACCTGGAGTTCGTCTCGGCGAACCCCACGGGTCCCGTGCACCTGGGCGGCGCTCGCTGGGCCGCGGTGGGCGACGCCCTGGGGCGCATCCTCACCTCGCGGGGTGCCGCGGTCACCCGCGAGTACTACTTCAACGATCACGGCGCGCAGATCGATCGGTTCGCACGCTCGCTGGTCGCCTCGGCGCTGGGTCTGCCCGCACCGGAGGACGGCTACGCGGGCGAGTACATCGCCGAGATCGCCGCGGCCGTCGTCACGCAGCGACCGGACGTGATGGGTCTGCCCGACGACGAGCGGCAGGAGGTGTTCCGAGCCCTCGGCGTCGACGCGATGTTCACGAAGATCAAGTCGGACCTGCACGAGTTCGGCACCGACTTCGACGTGTACTTCCACGAGAACTCGCTCTTCGAGTCCGGCGCGGTCGAGCGCGCTGTGGAGACGCTGAAATCCTCGGGCAACCTGTACGAGAAGGACGGGGCCTGGTGGCTCCGCAGCACCGAGTACGGCGACGACAAGGATCGCGTCGTGGTCAAGAGCGACGGCAACGCCGCGTACATCGCCGGCGACATCGCGTACTTCCAGGACAAGCGATCTCGCGGGTTCGACCTGTGCATCTACATGCTCGGCGCGGACCACCACGGCTACATCGGTCGGCTCAAGGCCGCTGCCGCAGCCTTCGGCGACGATCCGGCGACCGTCGAGGTGCTGATCGGTCAGATGGTCAACCTCGTCCGCGACGGTGTCGCCGTGAAGATGAGCAAGCGTGCGGGCACGGTGATCTCTCTCGACGACCTCGTGGAGGCCATCGGGATCGACGCCGCGCGGTACGTGATGGTGCGGTCGTCGGTCGACTCGTCGATCGACATCGATCTCGCGCTGTGGGCGAGCCGGAGCAACGACAACCCCGTCTACTACGTGCAGTACGCCCACGCCCGGTTGTGTTCTCTCGCCCGCGGTGCCGAGGAGCTGGGCGTCTCCGCCGCGGATCCCGACTTCGCGCTGCTGACCCATGCCGCGGAAGGTGACCTCGTCCGTACCGTCGGGGAGTTCCCCCGCGTCGTCGCCAGTGCGGCGGGGCTGCGCGAACCCCACCGGATCGCCCGGTACCTCGAGGAGCTGGCGGGTGCCTACCACCGGTTCTACGGAGCGTGTCGAGTACTTCCCCGAGGAGACGAGGATCCGATGCCCGTCCACACAGCGCGGCTCGCCCTGGGCGACGCCACCCGGCAGGTCCTGGCCAACGGCCTGGCCATGCTCGGTGTCAGTGCACCGGAGAAGATGTGAGCGCGCATCCCGCCGGGCCGCGGCACGCCGAGCAGTCGGGCCCCGGCACCCCGGAGCGTCCGGTGGACAGCGCGGCACTCACGGACCTTCATCCGAAGGTGTTCCCCCGCAACGCAGCTCGTGGTGACGACGGCGTCGTGACGCTGGCCGGTGTTCCGGTGACGGAACTCGCCGCCACGTACGGCACGCCGCTGTTCGTCATCGACGAGGACGATTTCCGGTCGCGCTGCCGCGAGATGGCGGAGGCGTTCGGTGCCCCCGAGCGGGTGCACTACGCGTCCAAGGCCTTCCTGTGTGGGGAGATCGCTCGCTGGGTCGCGGACGAGGGCTTGTCCCTCGACGTGTGCTCGGGCGGCGAGCTGGCGATCGCACTGAACGCGGGCTTCCCGGCGAACCGGATCGCGATGCACGGCAACAACAAGTCACGGGCCGAACTGGAGGCGGGAGTGCGCGCCGGTGTCGAGCACGTCGTGCTGGACTCGATGATCGAGATCGACCGGCTCGACGAGGTCGCTGCCGCGGCGGGAACGGTGCAGGACGTCCTGATCCGCATCACCGTCGGGGTCGAGGCACACACGCACGAGTTCATCGCCACCGCCCACGAGGACCAGAAGTTCGGCTTCAGCCTGTCCGACGGCAGCGCGCTCCGGGCCGTCAGTCGAGTGTTCGAGACCGACAATCTGCGCCTCGTCGGCCTGCACTCGCACATCGGATCCCAGATCTTCGAGGTCGACGGGTTCGAGCTCGCGGCTCACCGCGTGATCGGGTTGCTGCGCGACATCAAGGCCGAGTTCGGCACCGAGAAGACCTCGCAGATCACCGTGGTCGATCTCGGCGGCGGCATGGGCATCCACTACGTGCCGGGGGACAACCCGCCCCCCGTGCAGGATCTGGCCGCCAAGCTCGCCCACATCGTCGAGTCCGAGTCGGCGGCCGCCGGGATCCCTACTCCGACACTGGCAGTGGAGCCCGGACGTGCGATCGCGGGACCGGGCACCGTGACGCTGTACGAGGTGGGCACCGTCAAGGACGTCACCGTCGACAGCACCCACACGCGCCGCTACATCAGCGTCGACGGGGGCATGAGCGACAACATCCGGACCTCGCTCTATCAGGCCGAGTACGTCGGCCGCCTCGCGTCGCGTACGTCGGAGGCTCCGGCCGTTCTGGCCCGGATCGTCGGAAAGCACTGCGAGAGTGGCGACATCGTCATCCGCGACACGTGGCAGCCCAAGGATCTCGGTCCCGGTGACCTGTTCACCGTGGGCGCGACGGGTGCGTACTGCTACTCGATGTCGTCCCGGTACAACCTTCTGCCCCGTCCGGCCGTCGTCGCCGTGCGGGACGGGCAAGCGCGGCTGGTACTCCGCCGCGAAACGTTCGACGACCTGCTCAGCTTGGAGGTAGACCGGTGACCGCTCCAGAATCGTCAGTGTCGTCGGAGGCCGCGGCCTTCGTCAGTCCCGTGGACAAGCCGATCGGCGTCGCCGTCCTCGGTATGGGGAACGTCGGCAGCGAGGTCGTGCGCATCCTGCTCGATCACGCCACCGATCTCACCGCCCGCGTCGGTGCGCCGCTCGTGCTGCGGGGAGTCGCGGTGCGCGACATCGGCAAGGACCGCGGCATCGACCCCGACCTGCTGACCACCGACGTGCGCGCACTCGTCGCGCGCGACGACGTCGACCTGGTGGTCGAGGTGCTCGGCGGCATCGAGCCGGCCCGCGAACTGATCCTCGCCGCGCTCAACGCCGGCAAGTCGGTCGTCACGGCCAACAAGGCACTCCTCGCCGAGTACACCGGTGAGTTGGCCGATGCCGCCGAGAGCCACCGCGCCGACCTGTACTTCGAAGCCGCTGTGGCAGGGGCCATTCCGGTGGTCCGGCCGCTGATGCAGTCTCTCGCCGGTGACCGGGTGAACCGTGTCATCGGCATCGTCAACGGCACGACGAACTTCATCCTCTCGGCCATGGACGAGACGGGTGCGGACTACGCGGACACGCTCGCGGAGGCGGGACGGCTGGGATACGCGGAGGCGGATCCGACGGCCGACGTCGAGGGCTTCGATGCTGCGGCGAAGGCCGCCATCCTGGCCTCACTCGCGTTCCACACCCGGGTCACCTCGGCCGACGTACACCGCGAAGGGATCTCCTCGATCACCGCGGCGGACATCGCCACCGCGCGTGCGTTCGACTGCACCGTCAAGCTTCTCGCGCTGTGCGAGCGTGTGAGTGACGACGACGGCAACGACCGCATCTCCGTCCGCGTCTACCCGTCGCTCGTACCGCTGTCGCACCCGCTCGCCTCGGTGTCGGGTGCCTTCAACGCCGTCGTGGTCGAAGCCGAGGCCGCGGGACGGCTCATGTTCTACGGCCAGGGTGCGGGCGGCGCTCCCACCGCGTCCGCCGTCATGGGCGACCTGGTGATGGCGGCGCGCAACAAGTTCTACGGCGGCCGTGGACCCGGGGAGTCGACGTACGCCAAGCTCCCCGTCGCACCCATGGGGGACACCCCCACGCGGTACCACGTCAACATGCAGGTCGCGGATCGCGCCGGAGTGCTCTCCGCCGTCGCGGCCGAGTTCGCCAAGAACGACGTCAGCATCTCCACGGTGCGCCAGGAGGGCGCGAGCAAGCATGCCCGTCTCGTCGTCGTCACGCACCGCGCCAAGGACTCGGCTCTGGCGGCCACCGTGGACGCGCTGAAGGAACTCGACATCGTCACCGCCGTCACCAGCGTTCTCCGACTCGAGGGAACGTCCGAATGATCGGGATCTCGATCGCGGGATCGACTGTGGCGCCAGGTTCGTCGGTGAACCCGGCTGCTACCGAGTCGGCATAGTGGCCGGGCCGGCCGACGTGACGAGGACACTCACCACCGGGACGATGGCGCACGCCCGCGTGCCTGCCTCCAGTGCCAACCTCGGACCAGGGTTCGACACACTGGGGCTCGCCCTGGGTCTGTTCGACGACGTCGTCGTCACCGTGGCGGAGTCCGGGCTCGACATCGAGGTCGACGGTGAGGGTGCGCGCGAGGTTCCGTGGGGTCCGTCGCATCTCGTCGTGCGAGCGATCGAGCGTGGTCTCGAGTCGGCCGGCGTGTGGGCGGACGGCTTGAAAGTACGCTGCTACAACAGGATTCCTCACTCTCGCGGCCTCGGCTCGTCGGCGTCGGCGGTGGTCGGTGGGCTCGCCGCGGCCAACTGCCTCGCGGCGTCCCTGGATCCGGCTCTCGCGTTGTCGCCCGAGCAGATGGTGCAGCTGGCCGCCGAGTTCGAGGGTCATCCGGACAACGCGTCGGCCAGCGTGCTCGGCGGCGCCGTGGTGTCCTGGAGCCGCGAGTCCGGCCCGCCGGAGGGGCCGCGGGCCTATGCGGCCGCCCGTCTCGACGTGCACCCGGACATCGGTGCGACGGTGCTCATCCCGACCGAACGGTCGTCCACGGCGCACACGCGCGGACTGTTGCCCGACCTCGTTCCGCACCGCGACGCCGCGTTCAACGCGAGCCGATCCGCGCTCGCGGTCGTGGCCCTGACGACGCGACCCGATCTGTTGATGGTGTCCACCGAGGATCGCCTGCACCAGCCCTACCGGGCCTCCGCCCTGCCGGTGACGTCGCGATGGGTCGAGACCCTGCGTGCACACGGGCACGCCGCGACGGTCTCGGGCGCCGGACCCACCGTGCTCGTGCTCGGAACGGCGAGCATCGCGCGCGAGTTGGCCGACCGCGCCGGGGACGACGGGATGACGGTGCTGGAGCTGGACATCGCGGACGGCGTCACGACGCGCTGACGCGGACATTCTTGCCCGTACCTCGCATCACGGCTATTGTGGTACGCGTCCGTACATCGTGCGCAGTCAGCGCGCCGATTTCTCCAGGGCATTACTTCCCGGCCTCGAGCTCCAGCGGTGCCGCCGTCGTCGATCGGCGCGCCACGGCCGCCAGGGAAGTCGCATCCTGGAACAGCCTTCGCTCTTCTGCACGACGCGAACGTACGCGGCATCCGAGTTCGACACGAGAGTCGAACGGCGGAACGAACCCTCGATCTGCGCACCAGGCGCGCGAGGGAAGGAAAGGACCTCCGTGACCGATACGGAATCTATCGCTGCTCCGGCGACCCAGTCCGACACGCGCCCGCGCACGTCGCGCCGCGGTGCCGGACTCTCCGGGATGGTGCTCACCGAGCTGCGCGGACTCGCGTCCGAACTCGGGATCAAGGGTGTCTCCGGGATGCGTAAGGGCGACCTCGTGTCCGCGATCGAGGCCAAGCAGGTGCCCGCGTCCGCGGCTGCCACCGAGGCACCGTCGCGCGCACCCCGCGTGAGCCGGTCCGCGCCCGCCGCCACGTCGGACGCACCGTCCGCCGGTGTGTCCGACGCCGTGGCCCCCCGGGATTCCGGAGCCGACGGTGCGAGCGCCGGCGCCTCCAGCTCCGACGCCGGTACCCCCAGCGCCGACACCTCGGGTTCCGACGGTGCAGCGTCCGACGGCGCGAACCCCGACGGCCCGCGTCGCACGCGGAACCGTCGCGGAGCGACCCGCCGTGCCGGCGCCGCGGAGTCGACCGACACCGCCGCCGAGTCGCAGAACGACGCTGCGCCGACGCAGGACGGCCGCGCGCACCAGTCCACCGACGCGGCAGCGTCCACCACGACGGCTCCGGCCGAGACCACCCGCACCGACGGTGGCGACGACCGCGACCAGGGCGAGGGTGATCGTCAGAACGGGGACCGGCCGCGCCGCGAGCGCCAGGGCCGCAACCAGGGCGATCGCAATCAGGGCGACCGCAACGATCGCAACCAGGGCGACCGCAACCAGGGCGACCGCAACGACCGCAACCAGGGCGACCGCAACGATCGCAACCAGGGCGATCGCAATCAGGGCGACCGGAACGATCGCAACCAGGGCGACCGCAACCAGGGTGACCGCAACAACGGGCCTCGTGACAACGGTCCCCGCGACGACGAGGACGGCGAGGGCCGCGGCAGGCGGGGACGTCGTTTCCGCGAGCGTCGCCGTGGGCGCGATCGTGACGGTGCTCCCGAGGGCGGCGGCAACCAGCGTGATCGTGAGCGCGAGCCCGAACTGCGCGACGACGACGTCGTGCAGCCCGTCGCCGGCATCCTCGACGTGCTCGACAACTACGCGTTCGTCCGGACCTCGGGATACCTCGCGGGACCGAACGACGTGTACGTCTCCATGAACATGGTGCGCCGCAACGGCCTCCGGCGCGGTGACGCACTGACCGGTGCCGTGCGAGTGGCCCGCGAGGGGGAGCAGAACAACTCCCGGCAGAAGTTCAACCCGCTGGTCCGTCTCGACACGGTCAACGGTGCGCCGCCGGACGGCAACCGCAAGCGGCCGGAGTTCAACAAGCTGACGCCGCTGTACCCGAATCAGCGACTGCGCCTCGAGACCACGCAGAACATCCTGACGACGCGCGTGATCGATCTGGTCATGCCGATCGGCAAGGGGCAGCGTGCGCTCATCGTGAGCCCGCCCAAGGCGGGTAAGACCAGCGTGTTGCAGGCGATCGCGAACGCCATCGCGACGAACAACCCCGAGTGCTACCTGATGGTCGTGCTCGTGGACGAGCGTCCCGAAGAAGTGACCGACATGCAGCGCAGCGTGAAGGGTGAGGTCATCGCCTCCACCTTCGATCGCCCGCCGGGCGACCACACCTCGGTCGCCGAGCTGGCGATCGAGCGCGCCAAGCGTCTGGTCGAGGACGGCCGCGACGTGGTGGTGCTGCTCGACTCGATCACGCGTCTGGGCCGTGCGTACAACAACAGCTCGCCGGCCTCGGGTCGCATCCTGTCCGGTGGTGTCGACTCCACGGCGCTCTACCCGCCCAAGCGCTTCCTCGGTGCCGCGCGCAACATCGAGAACGGTGGATCGCTCACCATCATCGCCACGGCGATGGTGGAGACCGGCTCGACAGGTGACACGGTGATCTTCGAGGAGTTCAAGGGCACGGGCAACGCCGAGCTCAAGCTCGATCGCAAGATCGCGGAGCGGCGCGTGTTCCCGGCGGTGGACGTCAATCCGTCGGGCACCCGCAAGGACGAGCTCCTGCTCAGTCCCGACGAGGCGGCCGTGCTGCACAAGCTGCGTCGGGTGCTCTCCGGGCTCGACTCGCACCAGGCGATCGATCTGCTGATCGACCGACTGAAGAAGAGCAAGAACAACATCGAGTTCCTCATGTCGGTCTCCAAGACGGCGCCCGGTTCGCCGGAGGACTGACCCCCGAGGATCGACGGAACAAACGTCTCGGCACCGATGTTGAGACGATTACCAGCGCGGACAGCTGCTCTGGCATACTGATCGGCCGAGTCCGGTTCCGGTTCACGCACTCGACAGTCGAGGCGACCCGGCGACCATGAAAGGGACACCATGAAGGCAGGAATCCACCCCGATTACACAGCGACGACAGTCGTGTGTGGTTGCGGACATACTTTCGAGACCCGCAGCACCAACTCGGCGGAGCGCATCAACGTCGAGGTCTGCTCGCAGTGCCACCCGTTCTACACGGGCAAGCAGAAGATCCTCGACACCGGCGGCCGCGTGGCTCGCTTCGAGGCTCGCTACGGCAAGCGCGCAGGCAAGAAGGCCGACGCCGACAGCTAGCTCTTCCGCCGACGCCCGTTCCGAGATTCGTCTCGGGGCGGGCGTCGGTCGTTTCTGCACCATTGTTCGTTGACATTCTTCGGTTCGACAGGGAGAACACCGTGGCCGCCTCCGCGACACCGTCCGCGATCGACGACATCCTCGCCGAGCACGCCGGACTCGAGCGCGACCTGTCCGATCCCTCGCTGCACGACGATCCGGCGGCGGCTCGCCGCGCCGGGAAGCGGTTCGCGCAGCTGGCCCCGATCATGAGTGTGTACTCCAAGCTCAGTGCCGCCCGCGACGATCTCGAGGCGGCCCGCGAGCTCGCTGCCGACGACGCCGGCTTCGCCGCGGAGATCCCAGCGCTCGAGGCGACCGTGGCCGAGCTCGACAGCACCCTCACCGACCTGCTCGCGCCCCGTGATCCTCACGACGCCGACGACGTCGTGCTGGAGGTCAAGTCGGGTGAGGGCGGCGAGGAGTCCGCCCTGTTCGCGTCCGATCTCGCTCGGATGTACGTCCGGTACGCCGAGCGCCACGGCTGGCGGGTCGAGATCCTCGACGCGAACGTCTCCGATCTGGGTGGGTACAAGGACGCGACGCTGTCCATCAAGGCGCGCACCGACACCGCCGACGGTGTGTGGTCGCGGTTCAAGTTCGAGGGCGGCGTGCATCGGGTGCAGCGTGTTCCCGTCACCGAATCGCAGGGACGAGTGCACACGTCGGCGGCCGGCGTCCTGATCTACCCGGAGCAGGACGAGGTCGAAGCCGTCCAGATCGACGAGACCGATCTGCGCATCGACGTCTACCGCTCGTCCGGCAAGGGTGGCCAGGGCGTCAACACCACGGACTCCGCGGTGCGCATCACGCATCTGCCCACGGGCATCGTCGTCACCTGTCAGAACGAACGCTCCCAGCTGCAGAACAAGGCGAGGGCGATGCAGGTGCTCGCCTCGCGGCTGCAGGCGGCGGCCGAGGAAGCGGCCGACAAGGAGGCGGCGGCCGGGCGTGCGAGCCAGGTGCGCACCGTCGATAGGTCCGAGCGCATCCGCACGTACAACTTCCCTGAGAACCGCATCACCGACCACCGCATCGGCTTCAAGTCGCACAACCTGGACGCCGTTCTCGACGGTGACATGGACGCGCTCCTCGACGCGCTCGCCGCGGCCGACCGACAGGCGCGGCTCCAGGCGGAATGACCTCCGCGTGATCGCCGGGCCGACCGGCAGTGCGAAGCTGTGTCGGTGAGTCGCGTCCCGCTACGTCTGGCCATCGTCGAGGCAACCCGCGTCCTGACCGAGGCCGGCGTCCCCAGCCCGCGGGTCGACGCCGAGTTGCTCGCCGCGCATCTGCTGTCGGTTCCCCGCGGGCGGCTCGGCCTGACCCCGTTGGTGGAGCCCGAGGTCGCCGAGGCCTACCGTGCGACCGTCACGCAGCGTGCGAAGCGAATTCCGTTGCAGCACATCATCGGAACGTCGTCACTGGGGGAGATCGACGTCGAGGTGGGCCCCGGGGTGTTCGTCCCCCGCCCGGAGACGGAACTGTTGCTCGCCTGGGCACTCGCGTTCCTCGAGTCCGCCGGGCGGCATCCGCCCGTCGTCCTCGACCTGTGCACCGGAAGCGGCGCACTCGCCCTCGCGATCGGCCACGCTCGCCCGGACGCCGTGGTGCACGCGGTGGAGAAGGATCCGCACGCGTTGGCGTGGGCGCGGCGCAACGCCGACCTGCGGGCGTCGGACGGCGACACTCCCGTGCATCTGCATCACGGTGACGTGACCGAGAGGACGGTGCTCACGGAGCTCGACGGCACCGTCGACCTGGTCGTGGCGAACCCGCCCTACGTGCCGACGAGTGCGCGGCTCGATCCCGAGGTGATCGACCACGATCCGCACGTCGCGCTGTTCGGTGGCCCGGACGGGCTGTCCGTCATCGAGCCGATGATCGCGAACATCGCGCGGTGGTTGCGGATCGACGGGGGAGTGGGCATCGAGCACGACGACTCGCACGGAGACCGGGTGGTCGCCCTCCTGGAGGGGCGAGCGGTGTTCGGAGACGTGTCCCAGCATCGGGATCTCGCGGACCGCCCACGCTTCGTCGTCGCTCGTCGGCAGCGCCGGATCACCTAGGACGCGAGATCGCGCCACCGCTGCGCAGGCGTGCCGTGCACGCAGTGGCAAGATGGGCCGGGTGTCCACCGTCTACGACTGCTCCGATTCCGCCTCTCGCGCGGCAGGTCTCGATGCCGCCAAGCGTGCGCTGTCGTCCGGCCGACTGGTCGTGATGCCCACCGACACCGTGTACGGGCTGGCCGCGGACGCCTTCGACAGCAGCGCCGTCACGGATCTGCTCCGGGCGAAGGGGCGCGGCCGCGACATGCCGGTGCCGGTGCTCGTCGGTTCCTGGCACACGATCGACGGCCTCGTGCTGGGAGTGCGGCAGGCGGCGCGCGATCTCATCCGCGCGTTCTGGCCCGGAGCGCTGAGTCTCGTCGTGCACCAGGCGCCGTCGCTCGCGTGGGACCTCGGCGACGCCCGCGGCACCGTCATGCTCCGCATGCCGCTGCATCCGGTGGCTCTCGAACTGCTGCGCGAGGTGGGCCCCCTGGCCGTCTCGAGTGCGAACATCTCCGGCCGCCCGCCCGCCGTCACGGCGGAGGACGCCCGCGTACAGCTCGGCGGGTCCGCGGCCGTGTATCTCGACGGCGGTCCGGCCGAGCATGCGCTCGCGTCGACGATCGTCGACCTGACGGGGGACACCCCGCGCATTCTCCGCGTCGGCGCAGTCTCGACGAGCGAGATCGCCGAGGTCCTCGGCGTGACCGCCGAGTCGCTCGTCGCCGGAAGCGCCTGACGAATGCCGCACTCGGCTCCGCCGCGGGAGTCACCGTGGTGACGGCCGTGCCCGCGCACGCGAGTGCGCTCCTGGCGCAGTCGGACGGAGGCGCCGGTGTCCCCATCCGCGAGCTTCTTCTCGTCATGCTCACGGCAGCGGTGGTGACGTTCCTGGTCACCGGAGCCGTCCGGCTCGGCGCTCTGCGTTTCGGCGCGGTGGCCGTACCGCGTGAGCGCGACGTCCACGTCACCCCGACGCCCCGGCTCGGGGGTATCGGCATCTACCTGGGGCTGCTCGTCGCGCTGCTCTTCGCGCAGAAGTTGCCGGCCCTCACCCGAGGGTTCGAATTCACCACGGACGTCCAGGCGGCCCTGGTCTCCGGGTTCATCATCATGGCCGTGGGTGTGGTCGACGACCGGTGGGGCCTGGACGCGCTGACCAAGTTCGCCGGTCAGGTCACCGCGGCCGGTGTCCTGGTGCTGATGGGCGTCAGCTGGTACCTGCTGTATCTGCCGTGGGGCGAGGGGTCGACGCTGATCCTGGACCAGCTGCAGGCGGGTCTCGTCACCGTGCTCATCGCCGTGGTCATGATCAACGCGATGAACTTCATCGACGGTCTCGACGGCCTCGCCGCGGGCGTCGGCCTGATCGCCGCGGTGGCCATCTGTCTGTTCTCCGTCGGACTGCTCCACGAGCAGGGCGGTGACGTCAGCGCCTACCCGCCCGCGATGATCGCCGCGGCCCTCGCCGGTGCGTGCCTGGGGTTCCTGCCGCACAACTTCCAGCCGGCGCGCATCTTCATGGGCGATTCGGGTTCCATGGTCATCGGCCTCATGCTCGCCACCGTCGCGACCAGTGCATCCGGACGTATCGGGCTCAGTGCCTACGGCACGCGGGACCTCCTGGGTCTGCTGACCCCGTTGCTGCTGGTGGGCGCGATCATGTTCATCCCGATCCTCGACCTGCTGCTCGCGATCGTGCGTCGCACGCGTGCAGGCCGCAGCCCCTTCAGCCCGGACAAGATGCACCTGCATCACCGTCTGCTCCAGATCGGTCACTCGCATCGCCGCGTGGTGCTGCTCATCTACTTGTGGGTCGGTGTGCTCGCGTTCGGGGCGGTCGGCGCGTCCCTGTTCGATCGCCGCCTCGTGGTGCTGCTGCTCGCCGGCGGACTCGTCTTCGCCCTGGTGGTCACCGCGGTGCCGTCGTTCCGGGATCCGGGCCGCCGGTAACCTGCGTGTCGTGACCTTCTCGCCCGCACCGATCCCGTCCTCCACCGCACCGCTCCGCGCCGCCGTCCGGTACGGCGTCATCGCCCTGCTCGGCCTCGCCGTGGTCGCCGCGATCATCGCGGTGCTAGTCGCCGGCCTCGAGGGTCTGTGGGGCGCGCTGCTCGGGTCCGCGGTCGGTGGTCTGTTCATCCTCGCCACCGCCGCATCCGTCCTGTTCTCGGCCAAGTTGCCGCCGACCGCGGTCGGGGCCGTCCTGCTGGGCGGGTGGATCGTGAAGATGCTGATCGCGGTGATCGTGCTGGGACTGCTGCGGGGGATGGACTTCTACAACCGCCCGACACTGGGCATCGTGGTGCTCGCATCCCTGGTCATCGTCCTGGGCGCCGAGATGTACGGCATCTTCCGGCAGCGTGTTCCGTACGTCGATTCTCCCGCGGGCGACCCCGACTCGGACGTTCAGTAGTACGACATTTTGTAGTAGTGTCGTCCGCGGAGCGACCCCCGACACAACTCAGCGTGTTGTGTTGATAAAGTTCCTTTCGAGCGAGGGCTTACCGGGCGTAACGGACACATCGCGCCGCCCGGAACCGTCTTTGCAGGTGATCGACGTCACCAAAGCTGTTTCTCGTAGTCCACGCCATGTGAGAGTGTGTACCGCGACGAAGCGTCCGTTTCGAGACGTCGCGTCACCGAGTCGACGAAGTCGCCGACACCCGACAGACGCGGGACCGTGAGCACGGTCCGACGCGGCTGACGACTACTCGAGCCGACCCGAGTCGACTTGTAGATCGTCCTAGCTCGATCGTGCCCGAATGCCATATGTCCGATCGAACCGCGGGTGTCCTTCGCCTGCGGCCGAACACGGGAGAGACCGCTGAGCGTCACCAACTTGGCCGCGGAGTTCCATCCGCCGTCACTGTCCGACTTTTTCCCACCGGCCATCCTGTTCGAGGGCACCCCGTTCGAGCTCGACCGGCTGATGCTGGTCCGCATCATCATGACGGTCGTTCTTCTCGCGTTCTTCAGCCTCGCGATGCGCAGCCCGAAGATCGTGCCCCGCGGTATCCAGAACGTCGGTGAGCTCGCATTGGGCTTCGTCAAGGATCAGATCGCAGACGAGGTTCTCGGCAAGGAGCAGGGCAAGCGCTTCCTGCCCGTCATCGCGACCATCTTCTTCGCGGTGCTGTTCCTCAACTTCTCGGGTGTCATCCCCTTCATCAACATCTCGTCGAATGCCCGAGTGGGCATGCCGATCGTGTTGGCAGCCCTCGCGTACGTCGTCTTCAACTACGTCGGTATCAAGAAGTACGGGTTCTTCAAGTACGTGAAGAGCAGCATCGTCGTTCCGAACGTGCCGATCGCGCTGCACCTGCTGCTGATCCCCATCGAGTTCATCTCGACGTTCATCCTGCGGCCCTTCACGCTGACCGTGCGACTCATGGCCAATATGCTCGCCGGCCACATCATGCTGGTGCTGTTCTTCAGCGCGACGCAGTTCTTCTTCTTCGAGGCGGCGACCGGCATGAAGGTGTTCGGCCTGTTCTCGCTCGTCGCGGGATTCGGCTTCACGCTGTTCGAGCTGCTGGTCATCTTCCTGCAGGCCTACGTGTTCGCGCTGCTGACGGCGGTCTACATCGACCTCGCCCTGCACGCCGACTCGCACTGACCCACCCACCGACTCTCCAGCCACCAGACAGACCTGACCCGCTGCCGACCGGTCGTGGGCAACAGAAAGGGAACACATCACAATGAGCCTCACCTACCTCGCGCAGGAAGCACAGGAAGTCACCGGCGCAGGCTACGGAGCCATCGGCTACGGCCTCGCGGCCATCGGCCCCGGCATCGGCGTGGGCATCGTGGTCGGTAAGGCCATCGAGGGCATCGCGCGTCAGCCCGAGCTCGCCGGCCAGATCCGCACCAACATGTTCCTCGGTATCGCATTCACCGAGGCCCTCGCGCTGATCGGCCTCGTCGCCGGCTTCATTTTCTGATCGCCATGTCGACATTCGCAGTCCTCGCAGCAGCGGAGGGGGAAGAGGACATCAATCCTCTCCTCCCCGCGACCTACGACATCGTCTGGTCTGCGGTCTGCATCGCCGTCATCGGGTTCTTCTTCTGGAAGTTCGTGCTCCCGCGATTCCAGACGGTGCTCTCCGAGCGGTCCGAGAAGATCGAAGGCGGGATCAAGCGCGCCGAAGAGGCACAGGCCGAAGCCAAGGAGGCGCTCGAGCAGTACCGCGCCCAGTTGGCCGACGCACGCCAGGAAGCCGCCAAGATCCGTGAAGACGCACGCACCCAGGGTCAGCAGATCCTCGCGGAGATGAAGACCAGTGCACAGGCGGAGAGCGACCGCATCGTGGCCTCCGGTCACCAGCAGCTCGCGGCTCAGCGTCAGCAGATCGTCACCGAACTGCGTGCCGATCTGGGCCGTACGGCTGTCGAGCTGGCCGAGAAGGTCATCGGCGAGCAGCTGTCCGACGACGTCAAGCGTGCCGGCACGATCGATCGTTTCCTCGACGAACTCGATTCTGTCGGCGCAGATTCCGCTAGCGGGAAGTGAGCACCATGTACGCAGCGAGTCGTGAAGCCCTCGCCGAGGCCCGCACCGTCCTGACGGCCGAGCTCGATGCGGCGTCGGATGCGACGTCGGCTGCCGCCGGCGCCGGATCCGACCTCTTCGGGGTCGTGTCGGTGCTCGACGGACAGCGTCCACTGCGCGCCGCACTCGCGGACGCGTCGGCTGCTCCGGACGCGCGACGCGCGCTCGCGGGCCGCCTGTTCGACGGCAAGATCGGTGCAGCGGCCACCGCCGCACTGCAGGCCGCCGTCGCACAGAACTGGTCGTCGGCCCGTGACCTCACCGACTCGCTCGTACTCCTGGGCCGTGAGGCACTTCTGCGCGCGGCGCAGGACCAGGATCAGTTGGGCACCGTGGAGGACGAGCTGTTCCGTCTCGGCCGCATCATCGCCGGCGATCCTGCCCTCGAGCAGGCGCTGTCCGATCGAAGCAAGCCCGCCGAGGCGTCGGGATCGCTCCTGTCGACGTTGCTCTACGGCAAGGTCACCGCGATCACCGAGGCCCTGGCGATCCAGGCCGTCGGCCGACTGAAGGGTGCTGCACCGGCATCCGTGTTCGGCGAACTGTCCGCACTCGCGGCCACTCGTCGTGACAAGGAGGTCGCTCACGTCCGCAGCAGCACCGAGCTGAGCGAGGATCAGATCTCTCGGCTCACGTCCAGGCTGGAAGGTATCTACGGCAAGTCCGTGACCGTCCACGTGGAGGTGGACCGGGAACTGCTGAGCGGACTGGTCGTCCGTGTCGGCGACGAGGTCATCGACGGCAGTGGTGCGGGTCGTCTCGCCTCCCTGAGGAAGTCGCTCCGGTGAGCGGTACGCATCGCAGCACCCGAGTTCTGTAGCAAGCCCAGTTCGGTAACAAGCCCCACCCCGCGTTTCGGACGTCGACCGCACAGCCGGTCCGGCCACGAAACACCAGACAGTGAGAGCAGGAAAACATGGCGGAGTTGACGATCTCCTCCGACGAGATCCGTAGCGCGATCGAGAGCTACACAGCGAACTACGCACCGGAGTCCTCTCGTGAAGAGGTCGGTCTGGTGTCCGACACGAGCGATGGAATCGCTCACGTGACGGGCCTCCCGTCCGCGATGTCGAACGAGCTGCTGGAGTTCCCCGGCGGCATCCTCGGCGTGGCACTGAACCTCGACGACCGTGAGATCGGTGCCGTCATCCTCGGTGACTACGAGCACATCGAGGAAGGCCAGGAAGTCAAGCGCACCGGCGAGGTCCTCTCGGTCCCCGTCGGCGACAACTTCCTCGGACGCGTCATCGACCCGCTGGGCAAGCCCATCGACGGTCTCGGTGACATCGAGTCGAACGAACAGCGTGTCCTGGAGCTCCAGGCGGCATCGGTGCTCGAGCGCCAGCCCGTCGAGGAGCCCCTCGCGACCGGCATCACCGCCATCGACGCCCTGACGGCCATCGGCCGCGGCCAGCGTCAGCTGATCATCGGCGACCGCAAGACGGGCAAGACCGCCGTCTGCGTCGACGCCATCATCAACCAGAAGGCCAACTGGGAGACCGGCGACGCCGACAAGCAGGTGCGCTGCATCTACGTCGCCATCGGCCAGAAGGGTTCGACCATCGCGGGCGTCAAGTCCGCTCTGGACGAGCACGGCGCCATGGAGTACACGACCATCGTCGCCGCTCCCGCGTCCGACTCGGCCGGCTTCAAGTGGCTAGCCCCGTACACCGGTTCGGCCCTCGGCCAGCACTGGATGTACCAGGGCAAGCACGTCCTCATCGTGTTCGACGACCTGACCAAGCAGGCCGAGGCGTACCGCACCATCTCGCTGCTGCTGCGTCGCCCGCCGGGCCGCGAGGCGTACCCCGGTGACGTCTTCTACCTGCACTCCCGTCTGCTCGAGCGGTGCGCGAAGCTGTCCGACGAGCTCGGTGGCGGTTCGATGACGGGTCTGCCGCTGATCGAGACCAAGGCCAACGACATCTCGGCCTTCATCCCGACCAACGTCATCTCCATCACCGACGGCCAGGTCTTCCTCGAGTCGGACCTCTTCAACAAGGGTGTCCGTCCCGCCATCAACGTCGGTACCTCGGTGTCCCGAGTCGGTGGCGCGGCGCAGACCAAGGGTCTGAAGAAGGTTGCCGGTTCGCTCCGTCTGGAGATGGCTCAGTTCCGCGAGCTGGAGGCGTTCTCCGCCTTCGCGTCCGACCTCGACGCCGCGTCCAAGGCGCAGCTCGAGCGCGGTGCCCGCTGGGTCGAGCTGCTCAAGCAGGACCAGTACACCCCGGTGTCCGTCGAGGACCAGATCGTCTCGATCTACCTCGTCGACGCCGGCTACTACGACACGGTCCCGGTCGAGGACGTTCGTCGCTTCAACCGCGAGCTCCTCGAGGATCTGCACCGCAACGCGTCGAGCGCCTACGAGGCGATCGCCGGCGGCAAGGTTCTCAAGGACGAGGCCGCCGACGCGATCACGAAGGCGACCGACGAGTTCAAGCAGGGCTTCCTGACGTCCTCGGGCGAGCGGATCGTCAACGAGGCAGAGGCCGATGCGCTCGACAAGGGCGACGTCGACCAGGAGAAGGTCACCGTCACTCGCAAGACTGTCAGCAAGTGATGAGCGGACCCGTGGCACGTCGAACAGGGAGTGAGGTGACAGATGCCCAGCATTCGTGAGCTGCGCTCCCGGATCAGGTCGACCAACTCGATCAAGAAGATCACCAAGGCGCAGGAACTGATCGCGACCTCGCGCATCACCAAGGCGCAGGCCCGCGTCGAGGCGTCGAAGCCGTACGCCACCGAGATCACCAAGGTGCTCTCGGCGTTGGCCAGTGCCTCGGGTTCGCTGGACCATCCGCTGCTCACCGAGCGTGCGGAGCCCAAGCGGGCCGCCGTGCTCGTCGTGACCAGCGACTCGGGTCAGTGTGGTGGCTACAACTCCAACATCCTTCGTGAGGCCGAGGAGCTCCAGCAGCTCCTCAAGTCCGAGGGCAAGGAGCCGGTCATCTACGTTCTGGGCCGAAAGGGCCTGACGTACTACACGTTCCGTGATCGCGACGTCAAGGGCGCGTGGACGGGCTTCTCGCAGCAGCCGGCGTACACCGATGCCGCGAAGGCCGCCAAGCACCTCGTCCAGCTGTTCATGGCGGGGTCCGGCGAGGAGATCGAGGCACCGAACGGCGAGGGCACGGTCGAGGGTGTGGACGAACTCCACATCGTCTACACCACCTTCGTGTCGATGCTGTCGCTCAAGCCGACGGTGCGCCGCATGGCTCCTCTGGAGATCGACTACGACGACGAGGAGATCGAGCTGGGTGCAGACATGCTCAGCGACTCGCCGTCGTCGAAGGAGGTCACCGCGCAGTACGACTTCGAGCCGGAGGCGGACACGCTGTTGTCCGCGCTGCTCCCGAAGTACGTGAGCACCCGCATCTACGCCGCACTGCTCGACGCGGCGGCATCCGAGTCGGCCGCTCGTCGCACCGCGATGAAGGCCGCCACGGACAATGCCAACGATCTGGTCAATGCCCTGTCACGCCAGGCCAACCAGGCACGCCAGGCTCAGATCACCCAGGAAATCAGCGAGATCGTCGGCGGCGTCGACGCGCTTGCCGCGAGCTCAGGAAGAGACTGAACATGACCGCAGCAGTAACCGATAGCACGGGTTCCGGCGCCAAGTCGTCCGAGAACGGGCGCGTCGTGCGCGTCATCGGTCCCGTCGTCGACATCGAGTTCCCCCGTGGATCCATCCCCGCGCTGTTCAACGCGCTGAACGCAGAGATCGAGCTGAAGGCCGTCGCCAAGACGCTGACGCTCGAGGTCGCACAGCACCTCGGCGACAACCTCGTGCGCACCGTGTCGATGCAGCCCACCGACGGCCTCGTCCGCGGCACCCCCGTCGTCGACTCCGGCAAGCCGATCTCGGTTCCCGTCGGTGACGTCGTCAAGGGCCACGTGTTCAACGCCCTCGGCGACTGCCTGGACAGCCCCGGACTCGGCCGTGACGGCGAGCAGTGGGGCATCCACCGCAAGCCCCCGGCCTTCGATCAGCTCGAGGGCAAGACCGAGATCCTCGAGACCGGCATCAAAGTCATCGACCTCCTGACCCCGTACGTCAAGGGCGGAAAGATCGGTCTGTTCGGCGGCGCAGGCGTCGGCAAGACCGTGCTCATCCAGGAGATGATCACCCGTATCGCACGTGAGTTCTCCGGCACGTCGGTGTTCGCCGGCGTCGGTGAGCGCACGCGTGAGGGCACCGACCTCCACCTCGAGATGGAGGAGATGGGCGTTCTGCAGGACACCGCCCTGGTGTTCGGTCAGATGGACGAGCCGCCGGGCACGCGTATGCGCGTCGCCCTCTCGGCTCTCACCATGGCCGAGTACTTCCGCGACGTGCAGAACCAGGACGTGTTGCTCTTCATCGACAACATCTTCCGGTTCACGCAGGCAGGCTCCGAGGTATCCACTCTCCTCGGCCGCATGCCGTCCGCCGTGGGCTACCAGCCCACCCTCGCCGACGAGATGGGTGAGCTCCAGGAGCGCATCACCTCGACGCGTGGTCGTTCCATCACGTCTCTGCAGGCCATCTACGTGCCCGCCGACGACTACACCGACCCCGCACCGGCGACGACCTTCGCCCACCTCGATGCCACCACCGAGCTGTCGCGTCCGATTTCGCAGAAGGGCATCTACCCCGCTGTCGATCCGCTGACGTCCACCTCGCGCATCCTGGAGGCGTCGATCGTCGGAGACGAGCACTTCCGCGTCGCCAACGAGGTCAAGCGCATCCTGCAGAAGTACAAGGAGCTGCAGGACATCATCGCCATCCTCGGTATGGACGAGCTGTCCGAGGAGGACAAGGTCACGGTCTCCCGTGCCCGTCGTCTGGAGAAGTTCCTCGGCCAGAACTTCATCGTCGCCGAGAAGTTCACCGGTGAAGAGGGTTCGGTCGTGTCGCTGGCCGACACCATCGAGGCGTTCGACAAGGTCACCAAGGGCGAGTACGACCACCTTCCCGAGCAGGCCTTCAACAGCTGCGGTGGACTCGACGACGTCGAGGCCGCAGCCAAGAAGATCTCCGGAAAGTAGTCCGAGATGGCTGAGATGGACGTCGAACTGGTCGCAGTCGAGGAACGCCTGTGGTCGGGAACGGCCACGCTGGTCAGCGCTCAGACCACCGAGGGCGAGATCGGCATCATGGCCGGACACGAGCCGGTGCTCGGTCAGTTGATCGAGGGCGGCACCGTAGCCATCACGACGGGCGACGGTGAACGGCGCGTCGCCGCCGTGCACGGTGGTTTCCTGTCGGTCACCGGCCGGACCGTCACCATCCTCGCCGAGTCCGCCGAGTTCGCGGAGGACATCGACGTCGAGGCTGCGCGGTCCGTGCTGTCCGAGGGCTCCGACGACGAGGAGGCGCTCGCGATCGCACGCGGGCGTGTCCGCGCGGTCGAGCGGGCCTAGGTACACGAGAAGAAGCCGCGGCGGGTTCCGAAGAGATGACGTCCTGGATGACAGTGCTTGTCGTTCTGGTCGTGCTGCTCGGAGGGCTCGCCGCGGCTTTTCTGTATCGGTTGGTGCTTCTCCGCCGCGGGGGCACTGCCGTGATCCTGCGCAGTCTTCCCGCCGCAGCGGGAAGTGGGTGGCGTCACGGCATCGTCCGTTACGGCGAGAACGTGCTCGTGTTCTACAAGCTGTCGAGTCTGCGTCCGGGTCCGGACCGCCGCATGATCCGCCAGACTCTGATCCAGGGCGAGCGGCGCAGTCCGCAGAGCTCCGAGTTCGACATCATGAGTGACGAGACCGCGATCGTCGAACTCGACGCGGGGGACCGCCGCTACGAGATCGCCATGGAGCGTGGCCCGTTCACTGCATTCACGTCGTGGCTCGAGTCGAGGCCGTCCGACCGGTCGCAGCGCAACATGCCGGGCAGCGGCCCGGCCTGACACGTCGCTCGCTCGGGCCCGTGGTCAGTCGCGCGAACGCTCGCCGCCCGGCTTCCACAGGACGTCGCCGTCCGGGTTGGTGACCCGCCCGAGAATGAACAGCAGATCCGACAGTCGGTTGAGATAGGTCGCCGGCAGCGGCCCCGTCGTCTCGGGATGTGCCTCGACAGCGGCCCACGCTGCCCGCTCCGCCCGTCGCGCGACGGTGCGCGCCTGGTGCAGAAACGCGGAAGCAGCCGTCCCGCCCGGAAGGACGAAGGAGGTCAGCGGCGCGAGAGTGTCGTTGAACTCGTCGCACCACGTCTCGAGCCGCGTGACGTACTCCGGCGTGACGCGCAGCGGTGGGTACTTCGGGTTCTCCTGGATCGGAGTCGACAGGTCGGCTCCGGCATCGAACAGATCGTTCTGGATCCGGCGCAACACCGTCGCCACGCCCTCGGGCGGTGATCCGACCGCCAACACCAGTCCGAGAGCAGCGTTCAGTTCGTCGCACTCCGCGTAGGCCACGACCCTCGGGTCGTTCTTCGAGACGCGGGAGAAGTCGCTGAGACCCGTCGTCCCGTCGTCGCCGGTACGGGTGTAGATCGAGGTCAGGTGAACCGCCATGGATCAACCCTACTGGCAGTCGGCCGATGCTCTGATCGACGACCGATGCCTCTACTGTTGTCGTCGTGAGTGAACGTTTCCTGGTCACCGGCGGTAGTCGTCTCTCCGGCGACGTGTCGGTCGGTGGGGCGAAGAACAGCGTGCTGAAGTTGATGGCCGCGGCGCTGCTCGCCGAGGGCACGACCACCCTCACCAACTGCCCCGACATTCTCGATGTCCCCCTCATGGCCGACGTTCTCCGTGGGCTGGGGTGCGACGTCGAACTCGAGGGGGATGCCGTGCGCATCACCACCCCCGCAGAGCCGAAGTATCACGCCGACTTCGCGGCGGTACGCCAGTTCCGTGCGTCGGTGTGCGTCCTGGGACCGCTGGTCGCGCGGTGTCGCAAGGCCGTGGTGGCACTGCCCGGCGGCGACGCCATCGGCTCGCGTCCGCTCGACATGCACCAGTCGGGTCTCCGCCTGCTCGGCGCGCACAGCGAGATCGAGCACGGGTGTGTGGTCGCGACAGCGGAGAAGCTGCACGGCGCGACGATCCGGCTGGCCTTCCCGTCCGTGGGCGCGACCGAGAACATCCTGATGGCGGCGGTGCTGGCCGACGGCGAGACCGTGATCGACAACGCTGCCCGCGAGCCGGACATCGCCGATCTGTGCGCGATGCTGAACAAGATGGGTGCTCGCGTCGAGGGTGCCGGAACTCCGACGCTGACCATCATCGGTGTCCCCAGCCTGAAGCCCACCGAACACCGCGTCATCGGTGATCGCATCGTGGCCGCGACGTGGGGCATCGCCGCGGCGATGACCTGTGGCGACGTCACGGTGTCGGGGGTCAATCCCAAGCACCTCACCCTCGTGCTCAACAAGCTGAAGGCGGCCGGCAGCACCGTCACCCTGCGCCCGGACGGATTCCGCGTCGTGCAGGAGGAACGACCGGTGGCCGTCAACTTCGCCACGCTCCCGTTCCCCGGGTTCCCGACAGACCTGCAGCCCATGGCGATCGGCCTCGCCTCGGTGGCCAACGGCACGTCGATGATCACCGAGAACGTCTTCGAGGCCCGGTTCCGCTTTGTCGAGGAGATGATCCGGCTCGGTGCCGACGCGCGAACGGACGGCCACCACGCGGTGGTCCGCGGAGTGTCGCGGCTGTCGAGTGCACCGGTCTGGTCCTCGGACATCCGCGCGGGCGCCGGTCTGGTGCTCGCCGGCCTCGTGGCCGACGGCACCACCGAGGTGCACGACGTCTATCACATCGACCGCGGTTACCCGCGGTTCGTCGAGCAGCTGCAGGATCTCGGCGGAGACATCGAACGCGTGCAGTGACGCTCGCGCCGCTGCACGTCAGTCGCGGTGGCGTCGGAGTTCGTCGATGAGAATGGTGAGTGCCGTTCGGAGCTCCGTGTCGGTCAGTCGGCCGTAGCCGATCACCAACCCGCCCACGTCGGTGTGCGATCGAGTGGACAGCGCGACGGTCGGTACCTCGATTCCGCGGTGTGCTGCGCCGCGGGCGACCGCCTCCGCTCGTCTCGGCGACAGGACGAGTGTCGTGTGCATACCCGCGCCCAGGCCACGGAGTTCACCGAACGGCGACAGCGAATCCCGTACTGCCGCATCGCGATCGCGGTAGCGCCGCCGCGCCGCTCGCACCGTGCGATCCCACTCGCCGTCGTCGAGCAGTGACGTCATCGCCGAGCACAGGGGTGTCGACGGGAAGTCGCCCGTGGCCAGGCGGTGGTCGAGTACCGGCCGGACGAGGTGCGACGGCAGCACCATCCACCCGAGTCGCACGCCTGCGCCCAGGGTCTTGGCGATGGTGCCGAGGTAGACGACGCGATCCGGATCAAGGTGCGCCAAGGCGGGGAGCGGCGCGACGTCGTAGCGGTACTCGGAGTCGTAGTCGTCCTCCACGACGACGGTGTCGGTGCTCTGCGCATGGGCGATGAGAGCGGCACGACGTCCCACGTCGAGGGTTCCGCCGGTGGGGTACTGGTGAGACGGTGTCACGTACACGGCGCGTGTGGTCTCGGGCGTGGACGCGAGCGTGTCGACCCTCATGCCGCCGGCATCCACGGGGACGTCGTACAGGTCCCAGCCCATCGCGATCGCCGCCGACGCCGCAGTCCGATATCCCGGATCCTCCATCGCCAGAACAGGTCTCGGTTCCGGACGGTCCGCGCGCATCGCCGCGAGTGCCAGAGTCAGCCCATGGGTGGCACCCGTCGTCACGACCACGCGATCGGGATCGACGCTCATTCCGCGCGCACGGCCGAGCAGCGAACACACGCTGCGGCGAAGACGGACGGGCCCCGCCGGATCGGGGTAACCGGGGGGAGCGGGCTCCGTGCCGGCGATGCGCCACGCCCGCCGCCATGCCGCGGTCGCCGAGGGCGGTGTCCAGGGGATGCCCGGTCGAAGCGCGAGCGTGGGGGGAGCGCTGTCCGCCTCTGCGCGTGGACGCGCGTCGGACACGGCGGCGGTGGTCGGTGTGACGGACCGCAGGTCGGGGGAGACGAACGTGCCGGATCCGGCGCGGCCCTCGATCCACCCCTCTGCGGCGAGCTGGTCGAAGGCCTGATCGGCGACGCCGCGGGAGACCGACAGCTCTGCGGCCAGCGATCGGGTCGACGGGAGACGATCGCCGGCGACCAGAAGTCCGTCGACGATGGCGGTGCGTAGTGCGTCGGCGATCTGCAACGGGAGTGGACGCGTCGAGGATCGGTCCACGGAGAGTGGTAGCGCGTGTGAGGCCATGACGTCGATGCCTTCCCGCTGGTCGAAGTGGTCCAGCCGAACAGTATCGAAGTGGACCGTGACGGCAGACCACTTCGTTCAGCACACTGATTCGCATGACGATGCACGATGCCCATGGCCGGCGGCCCGACACCTCGTCGACGGCGTCAGCTCTCTCTCCGACACCCCGAACCACGTTGCGACGCAACCGAGCTCGCGCCCAGGCGGATCGCGCTGCTCTGACGGACGTGCTCGACGCCGCACAGCTCTGTCACCTCGGAGTGGTGGTGCAGGGAAGTCCCCTCGTCGTTCCGACTGCGTTCGCCTACGACCTGGACGGTCCCGATGCCGAAGGGACGTTGTACCTCCACGGCTCGGTGGCCGCGACGACCCTGGGCGCTCCCGGTGACGTCTGCGTGAGCATCACGGTGCTGGACGGTCTGGTGCTGGCGCGCTCCGCGTTCCATCACTCGATGAACTACCGGAGTGCCGTGGTTCGGGGGACACCCCGTGTCGTGGACGACGAGGGTGAGCGCGCCGTCGCACTCGATCTCATCGTGAACAAGCTGGTCCCCGGCCGGACCGATGTGGTCAGGGCCAACACTCGCAAGGAGCTGGCCGCGACTCGCGTGGTGGCACTGCCGCTGTACGAGGCGTCGGTGAAGGCACGGTCGGGCGGACCGAACGACGACGAGGGGGACATCGCCGCCGGGGGAGTGTGGGCCGGCGTCCTCCCGTTGACGACGCAGGTCGGCGAACCCGTCCCGGCGCCCGATCTGGACGAGATCGGCGCGGCATCCCCACCGATGTGAGCGGCGTCATAGTCGGACTGTCGCTCCAGGGTGAGCGGGCGCGGGCCCCGACATATGCGTTGACCTGGGCCGACGCCGCGTGGGCCGCGGAACACCTGCCGATTTGCATGGAGCGGTCCACAGGCGTAACTTTCTTCGAGTCAGAGCGACACGGACACCGACCGAAGGCCTTCAGGGGCTGGGCGAACGAGGTGGGACGGAGTCGCATGGCCGATCGGACAGAAAAGGTTCGTCTGCACCTCGTGTAGGCTGAGCGTACAGTCCAACTTCCTGATCCGCGTGGTGCCTGGTGTTTGACTCGGGTGTTGCGGTGTGGTTAGGCTGGAACGGTTGCCCCGGATCCTCCCTCTTCGTGTGGGTGGTGGTGGTGTGTGCGTGTTCTTTGAGAACTCAACAGTGTGTCGATGAATGTCAGTGCCAATATTTTGTTTTGGTTTGCTGGTTCTTCTCCTTCTTCCCGTCGGGGAGGGACCGGTTCTTTTTTGTCAGCAATGGAGTTATTGCTGGCGTGAGTTTTATTGCTGGATTTGGCTCT
>NZ_JMLQ01000014.1 GCF_000686025.1 Rhodococcus sp. UNC23MFCrub1.1 | reverse complement strand
GGTCGGATCATCCGCTGCCCTCGGGACATCGACCACCTTCGTCGGATCGATCCTGGCGCTCACCTCGATCACCTTGGATACGAACGCCACCGTCGCCGGACGCGTCCTCGCCCGCAACGGAAACGTCACACTCGACACCAACACCATCATCCGGCCCGGATGCGTCACCCCGCCTGTGACCACGACTCCGCCGGCCACCACCACCCCGGACACGACGACACCGGGCGCCACGACCACCCCCGGTCCGATGACCACACCGGGCGCGACCACGACAACACCTGTGACCACCACCGCACCTCCCGTGGTGATCACGGTCCCGGTCATTCCCGGTGTCCCCTCGATCCCGGATGTACCCCCCGTGATCACCCTGCCCCCGATTCCGGGCATCCCCGGCCTGCCGAACACACCGGGCGTCCCCACCGGACCCAACACACCAGGTGTCCCCACCGGACCGAACACACCGGACGTCCCCACCGGACCGAACACACCGGACGTCCCCACCGGACCGAACACACCGGACGTCCCCACCGGACCGGGTACGCAGATCACCGAGGTTCCTCGTGGAGGTGTGGACACCGGAGACGGATCCACCACCGGTTCGCGCTCGTCCGCCGAGTGGTCGCTTCTGCTGCTATCAATCACAGCGCTCGGCGCAGGCGCCGCTGTGATCACCCGCCGCACACGCGGACACCGGGTCTGACGTGAACACCGCCCGCACCACACCTCGCCCTGCTGCGTCCCGAACCCGGGCCGCAGCGGGGATCGTCGCCGCGGCACTTCTTCTGATGGCAGTGCTGGCCGGGTGCTCGACGCCGTCGTCAGCTGCACCCGCCGACGCCTCCGTCTCGGCGGCACCGCAGCAACGTACGACCACCGGCCCCACCGGTGTCTCGCCCACCGTGCTGGGTGAGTCGACGCCGGTGCACCTGTACGTGCCGTCGATCGGCGTCGAGACAGACCTGATCGGTCTCGGACTGCAGAGCGACGGCACGATGGAGGTGCCGTCCGGCGGTTTCCCGGCCGGGTGGTACATCGGGTCGCCGACGCCCGGAGAGCTGGGGCCGTCGATCCTTGCCGGGCACGTCGACTGGGGCGGAGCACCCGGGGTGTTCGCCGACCTCACAGAGGTCAAGCCGGGAGATGCGGTGATAGTCACCCGAGAGGACGGCACTACCGCCTCGTTCGCCGTCACCGCGGTCGAGCAGTACCCAAAGGATCAGTTCCTGACCGAGTCGGTGTACGGAGACATCGACCATGCGGGCCTGCGGTTGATCACCTGCGGCGGCGACTTCGACACGGACGCCGCCAGTTACGACGACAACATCGTCGTCTACGCCGACCTCACCTAACCCACTCGCCCAGGCGCAAGCGAGGAGGGGCGCCGTTCACGCCGGCTCCGTCCGGCCACGTTCGCGGCACATGCGGTCGCGCCTGAACGGTCCACGCATACGCCGCCGAACAGGTTTTACAGACGTCACTTTGATCGGGAATCGCCCGCAAGCAGTAGAGAAAGAAGCTGATAACCGCGCGGACTATGTTGCTGTTTATCGATCGCACACTTACGCCATGGCAGGGGAGCTCAGGCAACCCCCGCCTCGTTGAGCACCCAGTCGGCGAAGAGTTCGTTCGTGCGGGTGGTGAAGTGCACGCTGCCGGCGAAGACGTAGGTGCGATCTGCGTCTGGGTCGGCCAATCCGGTTTCGTCGCAGTAGTCCTGATCCGGTTCCCGGCAGGCGTCCTCGTTGGCGAAGTGCTGCAACCCGTGCCGAGACCCGTCGGTGAGGAGCGTGTCGATGAAGTCGTCCGTGCGCATCAGTTCGATGGCCGGGTTGTCGTCGAGTTGCGCGTTCAGTCGTGCGTTGTACGCCTCGGTCAACTGCGAGATGTAGGACCGGGCGGCGTCGGTGCGAAACCACGGGGCTGCACTGAGGTCGTAGAGCTCGAAGACCATGAGGTGGCGGGCGCCGTTGTCGACGATGCGGTTCGCCGTGGCTGCAGCGGCGTCGGCTGCTGATTCGACGCGGTCCTTCTCTATTCGCATGGTGGCAGCGTCGACGGCGACGTTGTCTCGTAGTTGTTGACCGAGTGGACTTTTCGTTGTGTCGTAGTGGTAGGCGACGTCGTTGGTTCCGACGAACAGCGTGATCAGTTGATCGTCGCGAAACGAGTCGTTGGCGGAGAGGTACCGATCGACTTGCACCGCGGTCGACCAGGGTGCGCCGTTGGGATCGTCCGACACGGTGGAGTACGCGGCGTCGGCGCGGGCGCCGCCTTGCGCATAGTTCGGTCCACCCGGTCCGGTGAGTGGCGGTACACCGACGTAGATCTGCGACGGGTCGTCGACGTGCACATTCGGTTCGGTCGATTGGCCGAGCCGCTCGGAGACGATCTGCGCCCAGCTTCGTCCGGGGTTGGTGGTGAACCGCATGCCGTAGGTTCCGGCGTCGGTGAGACTGTCACCGAAGAACACCGCGCTGCGCACCGGTGCCGACCCATCACCGGTGGGGGCGACATCTGGTGCGGACGAGCAACTCGCGAGCAGCGCCGTCGAAGAGGCGATCGTCGCGGTGATCAACCGAATCGTTGCCATGCGTGAGTCTCCTGAGCCGGTGAGGTGAGTGAGCCGATCGAGTCGGCGGCGATCGGAGTGGGGGAGACCGCAGGTGGCGGCGGGTCGAGGCAACCCACCGCCACCTGCGGTTATCGTGCGGCTGCGGCGATGTCGGGTGCGACGCGCAATGCGTTGGCCGCGATCGTGAGCGCCGGGTTCAGTGCCGCCGAGGACGGGAAGAAGGACCCGTCGACGACCCAGAGGTTGTCGACGTCGTGGCTGCGGCAGCGGGCGTCGAGCACGCTGCGTGCGGGGTCGGTGCCGGCGACGGCGGTGCCGCACATGTGCGAGTTGGTCTCGATGCCCATGCGCTGGGTCAGCACGATGGGGTAGCCGGCGCGGCGGACGGCTTTGGTGACCCGGGAGACGAGTTCGCGATGTGGTTCGACGTTGTTGGGTCGCCAGCGCACGTTGATCTTGTCGCCGGTGACGGTGACCTGGTTGTCGAGTCGGGGCAGGTCCTCGGTGGTGAGGTAGATGTCGAGGCTGCGGTCGGTCGCCATTTTCAGCGCCCACATCGGGATCATCGGTCGGGCGTTCTTGATCATGGCGGCTTGCAGTTTGCCGAGCATCTGCAGGTTGCCGAGTGGGTATTCGGTGTCGGGCCCGGCGGTGTACCAGTCGTTCATGCCGAGGGTTTTCTGCCAGGCGGTGGTGTTGCGTCGGCGCGGATCGATGCCGATGAAGAAGGTGCTGTTGTGCACCATGTAGTTACGGCCGAGTAGACCCGACGAGTTGCCCAGTCCGTGCGGGTGGTGATCGGTGGCCGAGCGGAGCAGGACCGCGGCGGTGTTGACCGCACCGGCGGACACGACGAACTGGTTCGCCTCGATACGGATGGTGCGCCCGTGCAGCTCCGCCTCTGCGGCGACGACGGTGCGGCCGTCCGCCGAGGTGATCAGACGGGTGATCTTGGCTTCGATGAGCAGCCGCACGTTCTTCGATTCGAGCGCGGGCCGCAGGACGCGGTTCTCGGCTTCGCTCTTGACGTCGGATTCGACCGGGGTGCCGTCGGCGGCGGTCGCGGCGCGGCGTTGCGCCTCGGTGTCGAGGTTCATGCCGTTCGGGGTGTGGAACGGGTGCAGCCCTTGCTTCTTCAGCGAGTCGGCGAAGCGCTCGATGGTGGGTTCGTGGGCGAGCGGGGGGTGGGGGTACGGCGCGGACCGGGGTGGTTCGGTGGGGTCCTCGTCCGGGGTGCCGTGGACCTGGAAGAGGCGCTCGGCTTCGATGTAGAACGGTTCGAGTTCGTCGTAGCCGAACGGCCACGCCGGGGACGTGCCGTCGTGGTGGACGATCTCGTCGAAGTCCTCTTTGCGGAACCGCGGCAGGCTCGCCCCGTAGAACTTGGTGTTCCCGCCGACCCAGTAGTAGGTGCCGGGTTGGAACGGCTTGCCGGTGCGGGCGTCGAACCAGGGTTCTGCCGTCTTGTAGCGCCCGTTGATGTGCATCTCTTCGGGCATGGAGTTCTCGGGTTCGCGGGGGAGGAACTTGCCGCGTTCGACGACGAGGACGTCGAGTCCGGAATCGCGCAGGGCGTGGGCGAGGGTGGATCCGCCCATACCGGAGCCGATGACAGCGACGTCGGCGGTGATGGTGTCGGTGACGGAGGCGTCGACCACGGCGCCGTCGCGCAGGGGGGCGTACTGGTCGATCGGTCGTGCGGTGAGTGTCATGGGTTCGTCTTTCGATGTGGCGTGCCCGGTCGCCGGACGGGCTCGTGCCGTCCGGCGACCGACGCGATCAGAGGTGCTGTTCCTTGGCCCGGTTCTCCCGGTACTCGTCCTGGCGCTCGTCGTCGATGTAGGCGGGGATGGGAAAGTCCCACCAGCCGGGGACCCAGGGGCCGGCGGCGTCGCGGTCGGTGGGGATCTCGATCAGAGCCGGGGCGTTGCTCTCGAACGCCTTGCGGTAGGTCGCTTCGAGGTCGGCGGGGCTGTCGACGCGGAAGGATTCGAGCCCGAACGCGGTGCCGAGAGCTTTGAAGTCGGGGCTGTAGGGGGTGCCGTCGGGACGGTTGAACTCGGTGCCGATGTGCCGACTGGTCTGCTTGCGCTGTCCACCGCGGATCGACATGAACCCGGAGTTGTCCTGGACGACGAACACGACGGGAATGTCGTGGGTGACGCAGATGCCGATTTCTTGGGCGGTCATGAGGAAGTCGCCGTCACCGAGAACGCAGGCGACCTGACGGTCGGGTGCGGCGAGCTTGGCGCCCATGGCGGCGGGCACGGCCCACCCCATGGACGAGAAGCCGCCGGAGGTCAGGTGCGTGCGGGGCTGGTACACGGGGAACGTCTGCTTGACCGCGCCCTGGGTGTTGCCGGAACCGGCGATGACGATGCCGTCGCGGTCCATGACGTTGCGCAGCGCTCCGAGGGGGCGCTGGGAGGTGAAGGGGTAGCGGTCGGAGTCTCGGCGGCCGGCGAGCTTGGTCTCCCACTCGGTTTTGAGCTCGGCGAGTTCGGCGAGGTACTCGCTGCGATCCGGCCGGGCGGACGGCAGGGACGCGACGATGCCGGCGACCGCAGGCTTGGCGTCGGCAACGATCCCGACCTCGGCAGGGTAGTTCTTGCCGATCTCGTGGGGATCGATGTCGATGTGGACGAGCTTGGCCGGGGGGATGGAGAAGGAGACTCCCTGGGCGTAGCTCGACGCCGACCAGTCGGTGAAGCGGCAGCCCACGGAGATGACGACGTCGGCTTTCGAGGCGATGGCGTTGCCGACGATGGTGCCGGTCTGTCCGACGCTGCCGGCGAACAGTTCGTGGTCCTCGGGGAAGGCGCCCTTGCCGTTCCAGGTGGTGACCACGGGGATGGACCAGTTCTCGGCGAGGGCGAGGACGTCGTCGAACGCGTCCGCGGTGATGGCGCCGCCGCCGACGACGATGACCGGTCGACGACTGTCGTTCAGGACCCGCACGGCACTGTCGATCGCGGCGGGATCCGGGTGGGCGACACCGACCGGCAGGCGCCGCTGGAGGTCGTGCAGGGACACCTCGGCTGCTTCGGCCTGCACGTCCATCGGCACCTCGATGTGCGCGGGGCCGGGCCTGCCGGTCAGCATCGCGCTGAACGCGCGGTGCATGATGAACGGCAATTCTTCGACCCGAGTCGCGGTCCAGCTGCGCTTGGACACCGCGTCGGTGACCTGGGGGAAGCCGTTGTCGGTGTGACGGTCGAGTTCTTGGAGCAGGCCGTGGCCGCGCATGTGCGTGGGCGGGCCGCCGGTGATGCACAGCAGGCTGGTGGAGTCGGCGTAGGCGGTGGCCAGACCGAGGACGGTGTTGGCGGCGCCGGCACCGATGGAGGTCACTGCGGCCATGGGCTTGCCGGACACGCGGTAGTAGCCGTCGGCGAGGTGGACGGCGCTCTGCTCATGGAAGACCTGAACGAACGGGATCTCCGATCCCTTTTCGAGGAAGGCGTCGGTGAGGGACCAGATTCCGTGCCCGGGGATGCCGGCGACGTACTCGACTCCGTATTGCTTGAGGACCTGTGCGACGACTTGGCCGCCGGTGAGCTTGGGCATGTGAGTTCTTCCTTCGGTGGTGCGGTTCGGTGCCAGATGGTGCGGTGTCAGTGCGTGCGGGCGGCGTAGGTCAGGCCCTGCTTGGTCAGCCGACGCACGTCCGGGTCGGCGAGATTGCTGGGGTCGTGACCGACGGAGTGGTAGAACACCCGCCCTCGGCCCCACTCGCGTACCCAGGCGACGGGACTGCGGTGTCCGTCGAGCCAGGCCAGGTGCTCGCCCGTGAACGTGGTCTCGGCGAGGACGTGGTTGTTGGGGTTGACGTGCATGTAGTACTGCTCGGAGGCCACCTCGAAGTCCGAGACACCGGCGGTGACGGGGTGGTCGGTGTCGGTGATGCGCACCGTGTAGGGCTGGGGATACGCCTCGCCGGCGGGGTGTTCGATGAAGTCGCCGCCGAGCAGGAAGTGGTACTTCAGGCTCGCCCGGAACGCGGCGGCGGCGCCGTGCCAAGCGGCGATGCCGGTGCCGTTCTCTACGGCGCGCAGCAGGTTGTCCTCTTGGGCGTCGCTGAGGTCTTCGGTGGTCAGCGCGTTGTTCCACCCGAGGATGATGAGGTCGTACCCGGTCAGGTCGCCGTCGAGACGGAAGATGTCCTGGGTTTCCTCGACGTGGTAGTCGAGTTCGGCGAGGAGCTCCCTGGTCCAGTCGGCGATCTGGTACGGGTAGTGGCCGGGCCAGCCGCCGTAGAGATAGAGAACGTTGGTCATCGGTTCGACCTTTCCGTGGGTACTGGCTTCGGATTCCGAAACCGGGGTGGGTGTGCGCTCAGTGCGAGACGGTCCGGCGCTCGACGGGGGCGATTTCCTCGCGGCGCAGGTACTGGGGGGCGGTGCGCATCAGCAGCGGGCCGAACAGGGCGACCAGGACCAGCAGGATGGCGGGGAGGATCGGGACGAAGGCGATGCCGCCGCGGTCGACGATGAGGGTGATCGCCGCGGGGCCGACGAGCATGCCGCCGTAGCCGAGGGCGTTGACCAGGCCGATGTTGCGTCCGGCGTTGGCGGGATCGCGGCGCCCGGCGGCGGAGAGCATGAGGGGGGCCATGCAGGCCAGGCCGAGTCCGAGCATGGCGAACCCGATCAGGGCCACGGTGGCGTTGCCGGCGAGCATGGCGGTGACGGCGCCGGCGGCGCCGAGCAGGCCGCTTCCGGCGACGACGGTGCGCGAGCCGAGCGCTTCGGCGATGCGGTCACCGAAGAGTCGTCCGACGAACTGCGCGCCCGAGTACACCGTGACCGCGGTTGCGGCGAGGCCGGCGGTGGTGCCGACGTGGCGTCGCACGAATTCCTGACCCCAGTCGAGGATCGCGCCCTCGGAGAGTTGGGAGCCCAGGAGCAGGACGCCGAAGCCGACCATGATGACCAGGGTGGCGGTGCCGACGGGAGCGGTCGAGGAGGTCTTCTCGTTCTGCGTCGGGGCGGCGGTGTGTTCGGCCTCGGGGGCGAGGAGTTCGTCCTGCGAGAGCATCCACTGCCCGAATGCCAGCCCCAGCACCGACATCAGGATGCCGGTGGAGACGTAGGCGACGGCGGGGCTGTCGATGAAGTGGTTGGCGAACGCGCTGCCGACCAGGCCGAGAACGAAGCCGCCGGCGGGGTAGGCGGCGTGGAAGGCGGACATGATGGGTCGGCCGTAGTAGCGCTCGACCTGAACGCCGTGGGCGTTGACGGCGGTGTCTCCCGCTCCGCGGAGCAAGCCGATGAGCGCTCCGATGATCATGGCGGCGACGAGGCCGTTGAGGAACGCGAGCGGTATGTAGATGAGCGGGTAGAGCACCAGCGTGAGGGTGGTGGTGGTGCGGGGGCCGTAGCGGTCGATGAAGGGGCCGATGGCGAAGCACCCCACGGTGGCGCCGATGCCGATCGAGAGTGCGAGCAAGCCGAAGTTGCTGTCGCCGTCCGATCCACCCCAGCCCAGGTGTGCTCGCAGCGGGCTGGTCGAGGTCGACCAGATCAGGATCATCGCGCCGAGTTGGAAGAAACCGAAGAAGGTGGCCAGCCGCGCTTTGCGTAGTTTCGTCAGCTGGAATCGGGATGTCGAGTCCGAGAACAGTGCCATGAGATGTTCCTCCGGGAGGACGGGGTGTGGGGGCGCACGGGCGGTGCCCCGGCTGCACCTCATGGGTTGGGCCGTTCGCGTGCCTATGCTGCAGGTCACGTTACGAAGCCCGGGCACGGCGTGATAGCCGCAATGTGTACATCTTCCGGCGAGAACCGACACACCTCGGGAAGTGTTGGTCGGCGTGGTGTGACCGCCCGCGAGGCGTCACCGAGTGCGGGGCGTGGTTGCCCTCGGTGTGTTGTCGAGCAGGTCGAGTCCCTTGACTGCCAGCAGCAATCGTTGCCGGGTGGCGGGTTCGTCCAGGGAGCGGTGCAGGAGCGACGAGATGCGCTCGAGGCGGTTGTAGAGGGTGCGGCGCTGAATGTAGAGCGCGGCCGCGGCGTCGCTCTTGCGTCCGTCGCAGTCGAGGTAGGCCCGCAGGGTGGGCATCAGGGGGTTCGTTACCGAGGCGTCCCAGGCCAGGATCGGGCCCAGCTCGTCGTTGACGTAGTTGGCCAGTTCGGGACCGTCGGCGAGGGAGACGAGGACCCGTTCGACGCCGAGGTCGTCGAACCGGAGCACGGGTCGGTGGGTCAGTGAGCGTGCCACGGCGGCGGCGCTCTGTGCCTGTGTCACGGCCGCGGTGAGGTGCTCGGCCGTCGTCGATCTGCTCAGTCCGGCGCCCCCTGCAGCGGATTTCAGGAGTGTGGCGGCGTCGGAGCCGGTCGTGGCCACGTCGGGAACGACGGCGAGGATGTAGTCGCCGAGGTCGGCCGAGATGAAGGGGACGGAGATTTTGTCGTCGCCCGGGGCGGTGTTGACGACCATCACGGTCAGTGAACCCGAATCGAGTCGGTACCCGATCTCGCGGGCGCGGCGGGCGAAGTCGGTGCCGGTGATGTCGCCGAGCATCAGGCGGGTGATGAGGGTGGTGCTGCGCTGGTCGTCGGTTGCTTCCCTCGTGCGGTCGGTCAGCAGCGAGATGGCGATGGTGGTGGCGGCGCGTTCGACGGCGAAGTGGTCGAGGGCGCCCGCCTCGCGGTCGTCGGACCGCAGGAGGTGCAGCCATCCCCAGGGTTGTCCGCGCATCACCACGGGCCTGCGAAAGCAGTCGTCGTCGCGATGCAGTGATCGGGCGTGCTGGTCCCAGTTGTCGACGGTGTGATTGTCGTCGGCCGTCTTTCCGACGTAGGCGACGACGTGGTGCAGCAGGTTCTCGAGGACGACCGAGGTGCCGGTGTGCCGGGAGAGTTCCCGGACGATGGTGAGGTAGTCGGCTCCGTCGAGCAGCAGCGCCGAGAACGACTCCTCGATGGCCCGTTCGCGGGTCAGCTGGTCCACGCGGGCTTGTGTGAGCAGCTCGTGCACGGCGGCCGAGACCTGAGCGAACGGGACCTCGGTGGCGAGGGCGACGATGGGGAGGTCGAGCGCCGCCGCTTCGGCGACGGCGACCGCGGGAACGGCGTCGAAGGCCCGCCCCGATTCCTCGATGACCAGAGCCGCAGCGCCGGCGTGCGCGACGTCGCGGATGTAGGTGCGCTGCGAGTGCTCCGTCGTTCCCATGCCGAGTCCGGCGGTCAGGAGCAGTTCGCCGCCGGAGAGGAACTGGGCGATGTCGGGCAGTTCGGAGGCGTGCACCCAGCGAACCTCGCGGTCGAGCCGGTCGGGTGCCGACAGCACCCGTGCGCCGGCGCCGTCGAGGGGCGGCAAGGCCAGAACCGAGGCCACGGTGAGCTCCATGAATCGACCCTAGACAGCGTCGCCCGTCCCGTGGGGGAGGGTCACGCGCTGGGTATCACTTTGGACGGGGCGACGGTTTTGACCAGGTTGTGCGGCGCCAGAACCGTCGCGAGACGCTCGGGGGTCATCAGACCTCGTTCGATGACGAGCTCGGTGACCGTTCGGCCTGTGGCCAGGGCGCAGGCTGCGATCTCGCTGGCGGCGCGGTAGCCGATGTACGGGTTCAGGGCGGTCACCACGCCGATCGAGGAGTCGACCATCGAGGCCAGACGGGCGAGGTTGGGTTCGATGCCGTCGATGC
Organism: Rhodococcus sp. UNC23MFCrub1.1; assembly: GCF_000686025.1. Lineage (GTDB taxonomy): Bacteria > Actinomycetota > Actinomycetes > Mycobacteriales > Mycobacteriaceae > Rhodococcoides. The sequence goes on along the minus strand of NZ_JMLQ01000014.1, from coordinate 55,034 downwards.
AGCGGTCGGCCAGGAGGGAGCACGCTCGGCGCAGGATTTCGATCGAATCGAACAATGCATGAGCGATCACCGGTTCGAAGGCGTTGAGTTGCAGCTGCCCACTCTCGGCGGCCATCGTCACCGTCAGGTCGTTGCCGATGACGCGGTAGGCGACCTGGTTGACCATCTCGGGAATGACGGGGTTGACCTTGCCCGGCATGATCGACGATCCGGCTTGCAGGCTCGGCAGGGTGATTTCTCCGAAACCGGTCCGGGGACCGGAGGACAGCAGGCGCAGGTCGTTGCAGATCTTCGAGATCTTCACCGCTGTTCGCTTGAGGACGCCGGACAATTGGACGAAGACTCCGGCGTCCTGGGTGGCCTCGACGAGATCCTCGGCGGTGACCACCTCGAACCCGGTAATCGACCGCAGGTGCGCACACACGCGTTCGGCGTACCGCGGATGAGCATTGAGCCCGGTCCCGATCGCGGTGCCGCCGAGGTTTATCTCGGAGATCAATCCCGTCGAGTCCTTCAGCCGTGCGATGTCCTCGTTCAGCATCCCGGCCCACGCGCCGAATTCCTGACCCAGCGTCATCGGCACTGCGTCCTGCAGCTGCGTCCGGCCCATTTTGACGATGTCGTTGAAGTCGTCGCTCTTGCGCGCGAGCGAGGATACGAGCGCACTGAGGTCCGCTCGCAGTGCGACGATCGCCGACTGCAGGCCCACTTTGATCGCCGTGGGGTAGACGTCGTTGGTGCTCTGCCCGAGGTTCACGTGGTCGATCGGATGAATGCGGTCGTACTGCCCGCGGCCTGATCCGAGCAGTTCCAACGCGCGGTTGGCCACGACCTCGTTGGCGTTCATGTTCGTCGACGTGCCGGCTCCACCCTGGAGCACGTCGACGACGAAGTGGTCGTGCCACTGTCCTTTGCGAATCTCCTCGCACGCGCGGTCGATGGCGTCGGCGACGTCGGCCGGCAGCAGTCCGAGTTCGCGGTTCGCCCGCGCCGCGGCCTGTTTGACCGAGGCGAGGGCGGCGACGAGGTCGGGGTGCACGGAGATCGGTGTGCCGGTGACGGGGAAATTTTCCACGGCACGGTCGGTGTGAGCGCCGTAGAGGGCGTCGGCCCTGACCTGCCGATCACCGAGCATGTCGTGTTCGACGCGGTAGGTCATCCGATCGACGACCGCGTGGGCAGTTCGGCCCAGTCGAGCGGCGCCCCACCGAACTTCGCGGCCCGCAGGTCTCCGCTGCGGGCGTGCCCTTCGAAGCGCTCAAGGCGGGAGAGGCGGCCGCAGATTTCGCCGATGCGGGCGCTGGCAGCGGGATCGCGGACTTCCTGGTAAGTCAGCGTCTTGAGGAACTTGCCCACCCACAGTCCCCCGGTGTAGCGGGCCGCGCCGAGCGTGGGAAGAACGTGATTGGTCCCGATCACTTTGTCGCCGTACGGGACACAGGTCCCTTCGCCCAGGAAGAGGGCGCCGTAGTTCCGCATGGCGTCGAGCGCATCCCGCGGGGATTCGGTGAGGATCTGCACGTGCTCCGAGGCGAACCGGTCGGCGAGCGTGTAGGCCTCGGCGATGGTGTCGGTGACGTGCACCTCGCCGTGATCGCGCCAGGCCGGCCCGGCGATGGCGTTGGTCTGCAGACCGGGCAGCAGGTCCTCGATGTGGTCGAGCACCGCGCGCCCGAGCGCCTCGGAGGTGGTGATCAGCACGCAGGGGGAATCCGGCCCGTGCTCGGCCTGGCTGAGCAGGTCGACCGCGACGGTGAAGGGGTCGGCGGACTCGTCGGCCACGATCAGCGTTTCGGTGGGCCCGGCGAACAGGTCGATGCCGACTTCCCCGAACAGTTGCCTTTTCGCTTCGGCGACGTACGCGTTGCCGGGGCCGGTGAGAATGTCGACGGCTCCGATGGTTTCGGTTCCGAGCGCGAGGGCTGCGATGGCCTGGACCCCGCCGAGAACGTAGATCTCGTCGGCGCCGGCGAGGTGCATCGCGGCGACGCTCACCGGCGGCGGGGTGCCCTGATTGGGCGGGGTGGTGGCGGCGACGCGCTCGACTCCGGCGACTTTCGCGGTCAGTACCGTCATGTGGGCGGACGCGGTCAACGGGTACCGTCCCCCCGGCACGTAGGCGCCGGACGCGTTCACCGGCACGTTGCGCTGTCCGAGATACACACCGGGGAGGGTCTCGACCTCGAAGTCCTGGAGCGACTCGCGTTGGTGGCGGGCGAAATTCCCGATCTGCTTCTGCGCGAATCGGAGGTCGTCGAGCACCGTCTCGGGCACAGAGGACACGATCGCGGACACCTCGTCGTTCGAGAGGCGGAACTGCTCGGGCGACCACTTGTCGAACGCTTCGGAGTACCGACGCACCGCGGCATCGCCGGAGCTGCGGATGTCGGCGATGACGGCGGCCACCGTGTCCACGACGGCAGGGTCGCTGGTGCGGACGTGCTGCGTCCCGCCGGCAGCCTTGAGAACGAACGACATGACACTCTCCTCGAATCGTGGAACTCACCGAACCCGGTCTTGCGATGTGAGTTCCGACGACTGGGTCGGCCCCTTCACCGGGCGTGATCCCACGATCTCGCGTCGGCCAGTCCAGGCACAGATCCAAGAGGGGAACTCGGGGACCGGAAGAGGACACAAAGTGTGTACCGATCGAGTGGTGAGCCGTTCAATCCCGCATGCGGTAGACCACCGGACCGCCGTTTCGGCTCGACCGGCCGTCGACGATGACTGATGCCCGCTCCCACGGTCGGTCACGGTCGAGGAAAGCCCGCTCGGCCGACGCCCACGCCGCAACGAATGCAGGGTCCTCCGGCTGCCCGTCGCTTCCGCCGCGGGAGGCGACCCGTTGCGTCGAGGTCGGTTCATCCAGGTCGATCCACACGGAGCCGTCGAGAACGTCGGCGAATGCGAGTCGGCTCGATCCCACTCCTGCGATCAGAATCAGGCCCGCTTTGTTCGGAACGGTGATCGCGCCGGGCCTGCCATGCCTCTCCCACGCCGGCGGTCGGAACGTCACCGGGGTGCCCCGCTGGCGGATCGGGTCGAGCAGTCCGCTCCGTGCGATGGCTGCCCAATCGAAGAAGGATTCGTTCCAGGCAATGTCGTCGGTTTCCACGACGGAGACCGTTGCGGGGCCGCTGTTCGCCAGTCTCCTCGCCAGTGTCGATTTACCGGAACCGCTTCGGCCGTCGATGGCTACGACGGTCGGTTCTCCGCTCCCACGGCGCCGCAGCCGCTGCAGGGCACTCACCAGTGTCGACAGCGGATCAACCCTCCAGGGTTCGGCCGACGACGTGATCGCAGTGTGCATGATCGCTCCCCGGGGTTCTCGAGATGTGCATTGCGGGGTGCTGTCCGAACTCGCAGGATCGGACGTTTGCTCGCGACGAAAGGCTGCACCCATCCGATGACCGATTACCTGCCGACCCGACGGCCGACTCGCGTCGCCGCGGGCCTACTTGCGCTGGCCTTGGGCACCTTCGCCCTGGGTACGAGCGAGTTCGTCGTGATGGGGATGGTGTCGGTGCTGTCCGCATCCCTCGAGGTGAGCGTATCGGCGACCGGTGCGGTGGTGACGGCGTACGCGGTGGGGGTCGCCGTCGGAGCACCGTTGATGATTCTGGCGCTCAACCGAGTACAGCGGCAGCGGGCTCTGCTGATTCTGCTGGGGATATTCGTCGTCTCTCACGTGGCCGCAGCATGCGCTCCGACCTTCGAGTGGCTGGTTGTGCTGCGGTTCGTCGGTGGCCTGCCCCATGGCGCGTTCTTCGGATTGGCGGCCGTGGTGGCCACGTCCCTGGTGCCACCGTCTGCTCAGGGACGAGCCATTGCCGTGGTGATCGCCGGGTTGACGGTGGCGAACGTCGTGGGCGTGCCGGCTGCGACGGCCTTGGCGCAGCATGCCGGTTGGCGCGCCTCGTTCGGCGTCGTCGCCGCGCTGGGCGCTCTTGCGCTCGTCACAGTGGCTACGAGCGTGCCCGCCGACCTCGAGGTGCCGCTCCCGTCGATTCGTGACGAGTTCGGCGGGTTGTTCAATCGTCACAGCCTGCTGACCATTGCGACAGTCGCGGTGGGCTTTTCGGGCTTGTTCGCCGTATACGCCTACATCGACCCGCTGATGACGCAACACTTCGGGCTCGACGAGGCGCACCTGCCCTGGGTTCTTGCGGTCGTCGGAATCGGGTTCACGGTCGGAACGCTCATCGGAGGGTGGGCGACCGATCGCAGTGTCCGGTGGGCGCTGATCTGTGGACTCCTGGTCTTCGCGATAGCGCTGGCAGTGTTACCTCTGGTCGGGAGCGTCGCCGCCGCGGTAGCTCTACTTTTCGTCATCGGCGGGGCGTCGTTCGCGGCGGAGCCGCCGATTCAGAAGCGACTGATCGATCAGGCTCCGGACGCACCGACGGTGGCCTCGGCGACCAATCAGTCCGCGTTCAATGTGGCCAACGCTATCGGCGCCGCCGTCGGTGGCGTGATCATCGCCTCGGGTTCGAGCCCAGTGGTTCTCGGGCCCATCGGCGCAGCATTCGTCGTGGTCGGCCTCGTTCTTGCCATATTGTCGCTGGCCAGCGACCGCAACTCGCGCGACCGGAACGGTCTAGCTGCCCGATGAGGATGCCGCGTCACCCCGAGGCGCCGAATGGTCGACGCGCCCTCTCCCACGCCCGAATCGGGGCCCTCGAACGGTGGTCGTATGTCAGGGGACGGACGCGTCGATTCACGGTGCCCGCTCGGGTCGAACCAGAGCGCGTACCTCACCGAAACCGTCGAGAGCGCGCATCGGGTCCGCTCCCGGCGGCAGAACCAGAACGATGCTGTCCGCTCCCGCCGAGTGCAGCGCGTCGATGCGGCCGGCGACCGCGGTCCGATCCCCGACGAGGGCCAGACAATCGATCCACTCGTCGGGGAGTGCCGTGACGAACTCGGCGTCCGAGGCGCACCGACCTCGGAGATCTGCGACGTCGTCCGCGAACGGGAGGCCGGTCAGGTGAGCTCGGGAGCCGGGCCGTGCGATGTTCTTCAGGCCTGGTCGAACAGCGTTCCTCGCCGCGCTGACATCTGCGTCGACAGATGCGAAGTTGTATGCCACGACATGGTGTTCGTCGTTGCCGGTGTCCCGCGTGGCGGAGCGAATGTAGTGCTCGGTCGCAGGTTCGGCGAGAACGATGCCGTCCGCACATTCGCCGGCCAGCGCCAGCGATTTCGGCCCTCGTACGCCCGCGAGTACCAACGGCGGACGCGTCAACGGGTTCTCAAGGACCACGTCGGTCAGGTCGACATACCTACCGCGCGTGGTGACTGCGGTCTTGCTACCGAGGATCTCTCGGACGGCAGTCAGGTGTTCGCGCAGGAGTGCCAGCGGGCTCGACGGCCAGGTTCCCGCTTGCTCCATCCAGACCTGCATTCCATGCCCGAGCCCGAGGACGAATCGACCGGGATGCAGTTCTTCGAGGAACGAGGACTCCAGAGCAGTGGCCACCGGGTTACGGAGCGACGCCGGGGCGATTCCGATGCCCACCGTGATCGTGGCGGTGCGCGCCAGGGCTGCGGCCGCTTGCGTGAATCCCCCGCGGTAGAAGCAATCCTCGACGACCCACACCTGATCGAGCCCCACCGCTTCGGCCTTCTCGACGAACGGTGACCACAGCTCGATCGGAATGTCCCGGGGAAGCACGACGCCAACGGTCGGTCCGTGATCGCGCGACGCAGTACCTGCGTCCCCGCGCTCGATCGAGCTCATCTGGTTCTCCGTCCAGTCGTCGGATGCGACCGCCGCCGGTTCCAAGAGCATCGGTCCTCGAACCGCGACCACGCGTCGCGAACGATCATATTTGATGATCGAACAATCGTCACTTACGATCATATACCGGTATTTCTGCAGGCTCGATCGGAACGGGACCATCTTGACCACTCTCACCACGCTGATCATGATCAACGTGACCAGCATGTACATGCTCTTCGCGCTCGGAGCCGTCATAGCGACGCGATGCACCGCCCGTCCGCCGGACAGCGTCGATCACCGGCAGCAGTCGTAGGATCATCGTTCTGTGCGATACACGACCACTGCGGCACGCCAACAGGAGATGGTGTCCTATCTCCAGAGGCACGGTCGGACCGCCGTGGCGACCCTGGCGAACGAATTCGACGTCTCCGAGATCACCGTCCGTCGCGACCTGGCTGCGATGTCGAACCGAGGTCTGATCAAGCGAACCCACGGCGGCGCCGTGGGACTCGCGAGCCGAGGGGCGGAACTGCCGCTGGCCGCTCGCCGGCATCGAAACCAGCACGTCAAATCGATGATCGCGGCGGCAGCACTCGAACACGTTCTCGACGGCCACACGATCGCCCTCGACGGGGGAACGACGACGGGCGCTATTGCCGAACAGATGACGGGTCGGACCATCACCGTCATGCCGATGTCCGTACCCCTGATCGCGCCACTGTGCGTCGACGACGGCCCGACCGTGATCCTGCCCGGTGGCCTGGTGCGGCGATCCGAGGGCACACTCGTCGGACCACTTGCACTGGCGTCGTTGTCCCGCCTGCGCTTCGACGTCGGGATTCTCGGCACGTGCGCGGTCGACAGGGACGGCACCGTCCTCGCTCACGACCTCGACGACGCCGAAATCAAGCGGGCCATCGTGACGCTGTCGGATCGGGTGATTCTCGTCGGCGAGAGCTGGAAGTTCATGCGACGGGCGGCGGCCCCCGTGTGCGACCTCTCAGACATCGATGTGATCGTGACCGACGATCAGCTGACCGTGGAGTCTTCCGAGCTCATAGCGAATGGAGCACCCGACGCGCAGGTCATCCGGGTGCGGACCGAGGATACGGCCGACCCCGACGATCGGTAGCGCGGCTTGCATTCCTCGACAGACAGGTCAACGCGGCCACCCAGCATCGACACCCGTCAACGCGGACGTCGAGCGAGCGCCCGCCGCCCGAACTTCTTGTGCGCGGTGACACCGCACCGCAACGACAGACCCTGGCAACCCAGCAGCTCGACCAGCGGACTATGACCAATCAAAGATTTACTGCCGATAATTGAGATTATGACATACTCGCTGATCAGGCAGCATCTAGCCGCTGCGGCTCGCCGGATAGGTTGCCTGCGTCCGCGCGGTTAGCCACGCCTTGTTCGCCGCCCGGCGGACTTAGACGCCGCCACTTTCGCATGCCCTACTGGCTTCACCGGGAACTTGGCCGCAGCCTTCGATGCCAGCCTTTTTGCCGGAGCCTTTCGGGCTGTAGGTGCAGTCTTCGCCGGACCTGGCGCCGACACCAGTTCGCCGAGGGCCGGGCCGAAACGTTGCCTAGCCGCCTCGCCTGTTGTACCCAGAGCACCACCGATCGCGCGCCAGGCGACCTTAGCGCCGCGCGCGTTTGCTACCCACACCTCAACGTTCTTGCGTGCGTTCGCTTCTGTGACAACGGCCTTGCGGAGTCCGTCGAGCGGATCGGTCACGGTCGTACTGGTCGGCTCGAACGACGACTCGAACATTGCAGCAAGCTCGTCAGCGTGGCCGAGGATGTCTTCGGTACTACGTCGTGCCATGTGCGTCACCTCTCTGGTTATCGCAGGTACTTCGGTCGGGCAGGTCGAAAGGCGTGGATGATGAGCATCCGGTCATCGGTACTGAATACGTAGCCGACCTCGATGAGCACCGCATCGGTGGTGGGACCCACGACCATCGTGAACCCCTCATCGCCGACGTGCGTGATCATCACGTTTCGAACCGCATGCAGGATGTCGTCGTCACCCTCACCATGCTTGTAGGCACTGGGGGCGATGATCGGCAGCTGTTGCACGTTCACAAGTTACCTTGCTAAATCCTTGATGACAAGTAACCTTGCTACTAGCACGCCTTCCTCGGACTGCGGGCAGAGCGCCGTGCGAGTCGGCCAACGGCCAAGGAATCACCCCGCCTGGTCCGATCCCACACGCCCCGCGGTTAGAGTCCTGAAGAAGCGACTGGGGCGCCGCACAATAATGCCCTGTTCAGGACCATCTATGTAGAGCGTGAGGAAGAGGATGTCGAGACTGACGGATCTGCTGCGCGCCGTGAAGCAGATAGATCCTCAGCTTGGGTCAGACCTCGAGATCGAGGTCCAGCCACTCCAATCCCGACTACCGTTTGGACTCAACTTCGAACGGCACGCCCCTGAAGCCGTCGAGCTACCGGGCCACAAGGTCCGACGTGGCAGCAAGGTGCGGATCCTCCCACCGAGGGGTGCGGTCGAGCGAGGAGACCAGCGCCTGTGGCGCGTGGACAGCCTCACCGGAGACTCCGCCGTCGTCTCGCTCATGGAGTCTTCACGCGATGAAACGGTCACCGTTCTCCTGGAGGACCTCATCCTCGTCGCGGAGTTTCGCGAAAGGATCTACCCAGGTCTACGCGCAGACGGATCGGTAGAACGAGGCCACGACAAACCGTTCCACACGGTCATCAGCGGAGAAAATTTTCATGTGTTGGAACAGTTGTCCTTCACGCACGAGAATGCCATTGACGCTATATACATCGATCCGCCTTACAACACAGGCGCACGCGACTGGAAATACAACAATGACTATGTGGAGGGCGACGACCTCTACCGCCATTCTAAGTGGCTAGCATTCATGGAGCGACGGCTCCAAGTAGCTAAGCGGCTACTCAACCCGAACAGTTCTGTACTGATCGTAACCATAGACGAAAAGGAATATCTGCGGCTCGGCCTGCTACTGGAGCAAACATTCCCGCATGCACGAGTACAGATGGTAAGCGTAGTGATAAACCCGAACGGCGTGGCCCGTTCAGCCGAGCTAGCACGCGTGGAGGAGTACATCTACTTCTGCTTTCTCGGGGATGCTGCACCTGCCGCTTCGCTGGATTCGCTGCTAGATCAAGGAACGCGTCAGCGATCCACGGTTCGGTGGGAGTGGCTGATGCGTGGGGGCTCCAATTCTCGTCGCATCGACCGGCCGAATCTGTTCTACCCAATCTTCATCGACGAAGCCGGACAAGCAATCGCGGAGGTTGGCGAACCCATCCCTGTCACTGCCGATCCGCAGGACACCCCTGATAGGCCGGGCCTCCTCACACTGTGGCCGGAGCGCAGCAACGGCGAGCAGGCGAACTGGCGCACTTCACCCGAGTATTTGCGGGAGCTACTGGAGGCCGGCTACGCGCGCCTCGGAGAGAAAGACCGACGCACGGGGCGATGGTCCATTCTCTACCTGGGCAAAGCTCAGATAGCACGAATCGCCTCCGGTGAGATCAACGTGGTGGGTACAAACGCGCGAGGCTACGTCGAGCTCGAATCCGACCCGACTCAAGTCCGAAGGACCGTTAAGACGGTATGGAACCGGCCTCAACACTCAGCTGGAGAACACGGTTCTCGGATGCTGCGGAGCATGCTTCCTCAACGTAGCTTCCCGTTCCCGAAGAGCTTGTATGCCGTAGAGGACGCACTCAGAGTCGCCGTCGGCAACAAGCGTGACGCGACTGTCCTGGACTATTTCGCCGGGTCAGGAACGACCGCTCACGCCTTGATGCGACTGAATAAGCAAGACGGCGGCCACCGACGAGCGATTCTCGTCACCAACAACGAGGTGTCGGTGGACGAGCAGCGTGGATTGCGCGCAAAGGCCTTACGACCCGGCGATCCGGATTGGGAACAATGGGGCATCTGCGATTTCATAACCAAGCCGCGCATTCGAGCAGCAATTACTGGCGCCACCCCCGATTTCATACCAATCCAGGGTGATTACAGATTCACCGACATATTCCCCATGTCCGACGGATTCGAGGAGAACGCAGCGTTCTTCACGCTGACGTACGAGTCCCCCTGGCGGGTGAGTACGGATCGAGCGTTCGCCGCCATCGCACCGATGTTGTGGCTGCGCGCTGGAGCAGAAGGTCGCCGGATCGACGCGCTGGCCGACGGCTGGGATGTGGCAGACACCTACGCAATCATCCGGGACCTCGACCAGTCGAGTGACTTCATCGATGCGGTCCGATCCGCCGAGCGTGTCCGTCTCGCCTACATAGTCACCGACGACGACGGTCGCTACCAGCAGATTGCCAACGACCTCCCCGGCCTGGAGACGGTACGACTCTACGAGGATTACCTCCGCAACTGCGAGAGCACCGGGGACTTCTGATGCGCTTCACTCTGAAGGACTATCAAGCCGATGCTGTCGGGGACACCCTGCGCGAGCTCGCGTCGGCACATGACTTCTACCGAAGCGCGAGCAAACGCGTGTCCTCCGTCGCGCTGACCGCTACCACCGGCGCCGGGAAGACAGTCATGGCCGCTGCCGTTATCGAAGCACTGTTCTGGGGTAGCGATGATTTCGAGGTCGTTCCCGATCCGACAGCTGCGGTGCTGTGGTTCAGCGATGACCCGTCGCTCAATCAGCAAACTCGTTACCGTCTCGAGCAGGCGTCAGACCGACTACGCACTCGCTTGGTGACGGTCGAACATCCGTTCCGATACGCACGGCTCCAACCCGGCAAGGTCTACTTCCTCAACACCTCGAAGCTTTCTCGGAACAGCTTGCTCGTGCGGGGGCAGGAGGGCATCGACACCCTGCCCGGCCTGGATTCACATCCGGACCTTGTCCCGTACACGATCTGGGACACACTGCGGAATACCATCAACGACCCGAACATCACGCTTTACATGGTGTTGGACGAAGCTCACCGCGGGATGGGGCGCCGCGCGACCTCCGATACGCCCACAATCGTGAAGCGTCTCATCAACGGTCAGAGTGGTGTGCCACCGATGCCGATCGTGTGGGGGATCTCCGCCACCGTAAAGCGTTTCGAAGAGGCCATGCACGCTGCGGACGTGCACGACAACCGAGTTCACCTTGGAACAGTTGTCGTAGATCCTGTACGGATCCAGGACTCGGGTCTTTTGAAGGACGACATCGTCCTCGATTTCCCCTCGGAGACCGGAGACTTCGACACCGTGCTCCTGCGGCGTGGTGTGCGGAAGGTGAAGGCTATGTCGGCGGCGTGGTCGAGCTATGCCCTGGCGCAGCGCGATGACGCTGAAGTGAAACCGCTGCTTGTTCTACAGGTGCCCAACAAGCCATCCCCGTCTGAGGTCGCGTCGGCGATCGACGTCATCCGAGACGAATGGCCGGAACTCGTCGGCGAGTCCTTCGCCCATGTCTTCGGTGAGCACACCGCCCAGACGTTCGGGCGCTACAGCGTCGCCTACATCTCGCCTGAGCGAGTGCAGGACGCCGACCATGTCCGTGTTCTTCTCGCGAAGGATGCCATCAGCACCGGGTGGGATTGTCCCCGCGCGGAAGTCATGGTGTCTTTCCGCCCGGCGAAAGACGAGACGCACATCACGCAGCTGCTGGGACGGATGATTCGGACGCCGCTCGCGCGCCGCGTGGAGGGAGATGACCTCCTCAACAGCGTCGAGTGCATCCTCCCTCGCTTCAACAAGGCAACTGCCAGTCTGGTGCTCGAGAAGATCATGGGCAGCGACGTGCTCGACGGAGATGGTGACGTCGGGCCGAGGGTCTTGATCGACCCGCAACTCATGTCGGCGAACCTTTCGGTGCCGGCCGAGGTGTGGGAGTTATTCGGTGACCTTCCGACCGAGACACTGCCACGTAAGCATTCGAATCCGATCAAGCGACTGACCTCTCTTGCTCAAGCGCTATCGACAGACAAGCTGGTCCCCGATGCCGGCCACATCGCCCATGACCGGTTGCACGGGGTGCTAGACGGCCTTGGCGCCCAGTATCGGAGGGAACTGGCTGCCGCGAAGGCCGACGTGCTCACGGTGAAGGGTGGGACCGTCCATGGACACCGCGGCATGCGGAGCGACGGGTCCTGGACTGAGGAAGCCGATGACCGCGCCATTCAGGAGGCTTACCGGCACGGCGCTCGTATCATCACACCGGACCTCGCGCGCACGTACGTGGATCACCTGGCCGACGACTCCGACGACGAGGACGTACTACGGGACTCACACGTACAAGTTGCGAGCCTGGCGAAGCTGCCGCAAACCAGGTCTGCGCTCGACAGTGCTGCCGATGCACTGTCCGCGGAATGGTTGACCCAGCACCGGGTCGCCGTCAAGGCGTTGAGGGAGGCGCGCCAGAGCCTCTACGCCGAGATCACGGCGATGAGCACGGACCCCCAGCTCACCTCGATGATTCTGCCGAAGAACAGACACGAAGAGACCAAACACATGGTCGGCGACCTGGTGCAGAACTTCGAGGTGCGTCCTCTTCATCTCCTCGCAGATGACACTGGGTTGTTCCCGATCGGCAAACTCAACCCCGAGGAGATCAAGGTCCTCGACTCCGAGTTCGCGAACGGAGACCTCCTGGCGTGGTACCGCAATCCCACGGCGGGACGTGACTCCATGAGCATCTCCTACCAGGACAGGCACGGTGACTGGCGTACGTTGCGGCCGGATTTCCTCTTCTTCATCGACACCGCCAGCGGGGTCAAGGCAAACATCGTCGACCCACACGGCGCATGGTTACCGGACGCACTCCCCAAACTCCGAGGGATGGCCCGATTCGCTGAGGTACACGGCGAGCGCTTCCACCGCATCGAGTCCATTTCCCGGATCGACGGCCAACTACGGGTCCTCGATTTCCATCAGGCTGATGTGAAGGCTGCGGTCCTACAGGCTCCTGATGCCGAACACGCTTACCGGCAGGCATCGGTGGCGTACTGATGCCACATTCACCCTCGTCAGGCTCGTAGTGCCGTGGGCACCACGAGGCCGAGACACCAACAAGTATCCGCGCAGCCGTGGTGCTATGCACGTCGGCGGAGGCTCAGGCTTGAGGCCGACGCATCAGCAGGGCGTGTAGCACCCGGATCGCGACCGAACGGCGCGCATCGTCTTTCGAACCCAATGCGATTCCTACGGATGCAGCGATCAGGAGCTGGCGACCGATCACGAACGCCAGCAGCACAGGCATGCTGCCGACTACGTCAATTGCACTCAGTACAGAAGATGACATGTGAATTCCTTCGGTCGGCGATGAGCGGTACGACTCAGTTCTCACAGACCGGAGTCCATCCGGCGATAGCGTTGGGCCACTGTGGCGACATAGAGGGCGGTCAGAGCGGTGCACCGGAAATCCGGCCGCCGGAAATCCGGTGCCGGACAGTCCCCCAGCGACGTGGAGAACGAGAGGACCTTGCATGAAGGACGACCCGGTGGCCCACTTCGCGCAAGCCCTGTGTGAACTACGGGCCGAACATGGTGATCCCCCAGCTAGCACTCTGAACAGAAGGGCCAGAGAGCGCACGAATGGCCGCAATTCACTTCCCTCGTCGTCATTGAGTGACTGGTTTAGGGGAAAGTCTGTTCCGTCCAGCGTGGAGAAGTTCAAATTACTCGTTGCGGCAATTACGCAAAGCGGCGATATCCCGGCATCGCTCGTGCATCTTTACCGCCAAGCCAACAATGAAAAGTCGGCCCGCACGAAGGTCCGCGAACCAGCGCCTGAGATCTCAGATGCCATTGAAGAAACTCCCCAACCTAGTCGAGTTCCGGCCCTGTACATGTTGCATTACGCGAACATCCCTCGACTTTCGCAGTTGTTATTCAGCCACGGAATCGCCCTCACATTACCGCCGATACCGCACCCCGCAGAACGCGAAATGTTGTCGTTCTTACAGGTGATGCAAGAAATTACAGTCCACATGGCACAGATCGAATTACCGACACGGCGATTCACCCAAGACCTGAATCTTCGAACGTTGAAACCAGGTGATTTGCTCGTTTTCAACAGGCGTGTGCATACCTTGAACGGACCAGCGCCACACGAGAACCGGCCTCTCACCAATGATTTGACCAAAGATCCAGTGATTTACATAAAGAAAAGTGGAGTTCGTATTGTTATGCCGTACGACCCGCGGTATGTCACAACCGATACCGCCTACTCCGAATTTTCCGCTGGTGCCACTCAGATGGTCGGGCTGTGTGTCATAAAACGGCGTGCAAATAAAGAGGACCCACCACATGGTCCGAAATTACCTCGAGTGCAGTATGTAGCGACTCCACTATTGTTGGGAATTTCCATCTCCGACGAGAATAATTTGGACCTCACAGAGAAGATCGCTTATGAGGCCCACTTCCGCGACGGGTCATCCGCCTGGTTTGGGCCATGGAACGACAAGAGCGAGGAAGACAAATAAGGCGAAGTCTGCGGGGTTGCTTTCGCAGAATGCAGCGGGACGGCGGAAGGTGACCTACACCCTCCGTTGGTAGGTGCCGCCCGGCTCGGCCGATTCGCCCTGCCACCGACTCGGCTATCGCGGCCGATCCGATGGGGCACAGCGGTGCGTCAACTGGTGACAGGTCACCTGACAACCCCTTATCGGCGTTCCAAGCTCCGACAGTTGATCCACGCGCGGTGCGCGTAGGTGCGCTATCGTTTTGGGTGTTCGACCGTCGATGAGGGTCACGGTCGAGCGTCCATCACCAGTGCGTACGCGGTGTCGGCACCTGTATGTGTCGCACGATGCGCGTGTGTGCTGATTCGACGCTCCCGAAAGGCCCTCGCTCCCATGAAGTTTTGCTCGTTCCCCCTGCCGTCCTCGGTCGGTTCGTATTTGCCCGTTGTCGTGTCGGCCATGGGCGGAGCACAGTCGTGACCGGGCGTATGTCGTTCGTCGACGATGCTGTCCTGGACCGCTCTCTCCCGCCCGGTCTCGCCGATCAGGTGCGCGAAGCCGTGCAGCCACTCGGTGATTGTGCAATCTGCGGTACCGCACTCGGAGAGAGGCCTGTGCGGTTCGGTGTCACCCCGTTTCCGGGGTCGACCCATGTCGATGTCCGCCATGCCACCTGCGGGCCGGCCGATCCGGAAGCGTCGATACATGTGGTGACGCCGACGACGTATCGCATCGCGCCGATGCGGGTTCCGGTGACGTCCGGCGGCGAGGTGCGGAACGTGTCGGCGCTGTTGGTGAACCCGTCGATCGACGGGTGGCTGATCGCCGACGATGCACGGTCGTTGCTCGACGGGTACCACGAGCGTGGGTTCACCGCCGGCGACGAACAGGTGCTGCCCGTACCGTCCGACGAGGTGTCCTGGCGCATCGACGACGACGGCACGATCGTCGTCGCGGACGGTGTCGCCGCGCAGTACCGACTCACGGACCCCCCACCCGCGTTCGTCGAACGGATCATGCGCGAGGGCGGTTTCGCCCTGGTGGTGTCCTACACCGTCGGTGTCGAGGCGGCCTACGCCAACGGCGCTGTGCAGATCGGTGACCTGATCCGGGAGCCGGACCGGCTCGCCCAGGCGTGGGTGCCCGCCGATCCCGACACTAACGGTGACGACGGTGCGGTCCTCGCTCATCCAAGCGAGGCCAGGAGCGGCAAGACCGACCACGGCCCCGCCGCGAAGATCCCCGTCCTTCAGCGTTTGAACTGGACTGTGACCGCGGCGTGCGTGTTGGTGCTCGTGTCGGTGGCGGCGGCAATGGGAGTCGACTTCGGCGGTTGGTGGGTCGGTGACGTGCCGACCGATCGCGTCGCCGCGGTCGACGGCGTGCTGGTCGCCGGCAGGATCGGGGTGGTCCTCCTCGTCGTTCTTGCTGCGGTGACAACGGTGGTGGTGGTGGGCTGCAATCGCTTTGTGCATGGCCGGTTGAACGCACGAATGGCCTGGTCCTACGCCACACAGACGGCGGCGATGCTGCTGTTCGGATGGATCATGTGGGCGTTCTGCGCCGTCGGCGCGGCGTTCGGGGGGCAGTGATGACCGCCCGCACCACGAGTTCGGCCGGCTCGTCGATCGGTGAGACCATCGCACTGATCGTCCTCACCCTCGCGGTGGTCGGCGCGTTGATCACCCTGGGGGCGTGGTGGTTCGGCGCGGCGCTGACCGGCATCGACACCTCCCCCAACCCGCTCATCGGAGCTTTCGATGCTGTTCGTGGTCGACGACCGTGGCCGTGGCAGTCCACCGTCCTCGCCGCGTTTGCGGGGTCGGCGGTTCTCGTTCTGACGGTAGCTGCGGTGTGGCGGTGGGCGCGGGGACGCACTTCCGTGGACGCAGCGGCGAAGACGATGGTGCACCCGGGCAAGCTGTCCGGCGTTTCCCGATCGGCGTCGCAGAAGTTGGTGCCACAGTTCGACAAGAAGGATTCTCGCTCGTGGGGGTTCCTCATCGGCTACACCGTTCGCGGGAACGTACCGGTGTATCTGACGTGGGAGATGGTCATGGTGGCCATCGCCGGCATGCGGATGGGCAAGACCGTGGCGCTGGCGATCCGGGCGGTGCTCGCGGCGCCCGGTCCGGCGATCGTCAACTCGACGAAACCGGATCTGCACGCCGCGACCCGGTTGGGTCGGGAACGCCATGGGCAGGTGCACATGCTCGATCTGCAACGCATCTGCGGAACACGTGTGGTCACGTTCTGGTGGAACCCCCTCAAGCGGGTGCGTGAGATGGGTGACGCGCGCAGGGTGGCGTCGTTCTTCGTCTCCGGGTCATCCACCAAGGGGGCGACGACGAGCAACTACTTCGACGGCGGTTCCGCCGACCTGCTGGCGCTGTACCTGCTCGCCGCGGCCGCCGGCGGCGGCGACATGTTGCATGCGGTGCACTGGCTCGGCCGCGATCAGGACTCCACACCGGCGCAGATCCTCGACGCGACCGGTCATCCGGAGGCGGCGAACGCGATCCGTACGGCGTTGAGGATCAACCCTCGTCAGCGAGACGGCCTCTACGACATGGCCCGCAAGTGCTTGAACGTCCTGGTGGACAAGGACTACGCGGACGTCGTCACACCTCCGCGTCGCACCGTGATCGAAGCCAGGACGAACCCGGAGACCGGAGCTGCGGAGATCCGTCGACTCCGCGGCGCTGTCCACCACGATCGGCCCGAGTTCGACCCGCACAAGTTCGTGACCAGCACCGACACCCTGTACACACACTCCAACAAGGGAGCCGGACCGGCGACGCCCCTGGTCACTGCGCTGCTCGGTCAGATCTTCGATGCCGGCATCACGATCGCCGTGCGCAACCCCTCACGGAGCTACCCGGCGCAGATGCCCGGGTGGTGGCCACAGTCCTGGTGGCGTCCTTCCCACCGAGCACCGGAAGGGCGACTCGAGGTGCCACTGGTGGCAGTTCTGGACGAGGTGGCGAACACCGTTCTGCTCGAAGACCTGCCCGACCAGTACTCCTACTTCGGATCACACGGCATCATCCCCATCGCCATCTTGCAGAACCCGCAACAGGGCCAGAAGTCATGGGGCCGAGAGGAGTTCGACGGCATGATGTCCAACGCCGTGCACTTCTACGGCGGTGGAACGAAGGACCGCGCCTACGTCCAGGGCCTATCCGATGTGGTCGGCACCCACGAGGTGCAGACCACCAGCCACAGTCGCGGACGATCCGGGGTCAGCACCTCGCAGAGTTGGCAGGAGCGCCCCATCCTCCCGGTGCACACGCTCGCCGCCATGCCCAGCTCACGCGCATTGGTGACGATGCCCGGCAATCCTCCGGTTCTGATCAAGAAGCTGCCGTGGTGGGAGACCGACGACAAAGCTCTCATCGAGGAGTCCATCGGCCGCTACGCCGGATCGGAGAAACTCAGAGCCGCGCTGCTCACCGGACTCGACGACGACGATCTGCACCCCACGCAGGACGACCTCGAGGTCGATGCGGATCTCGCCGGGATGTCGTTCGACAAGGACGACGATGACACCGACGAACAGGGAGGATGGTGATGGACGATCACCGGTGGTCAGATCCGGACAGGGCCGATCCCGACACAGACGGGGTCGATCCGGACCGTGCCCTCGACATCACCGAGCAGTGGGACGACGCGGCGGAATCCCCTGAGGACGGGCCCGAACGTCGTTACCCGGACCTGGAAGCTTTCGTCGACGGGTTTTTCGCCCAGGTGGTGAACCGTCACCTGTCCGACCGCCCGGGGGACGGAGCGACGTGGGATCCACGGTGGTGGCGTCACAGGGAGGTCCGCGAGCGACTCCGGGCTCTGTGGGATGCCTACGAAGGAGCCCTGGTCGCGAGCGCGGAGGACGCGTCCGCGTTGTCACGGTGGTGGCTCACCGACCTCGACGGGCACCTGAAGGTGTTGCTCGACGGCCGAGGTGGGCCGATGAGCCACACCGACCCCGACGGGTCCTGGACCGGTCATCCACCGCTGCGCACTGTTCCGGTGCCGGACGGGTTCGACCTCGACGACGCATAGGAGCAGTCAGGCCGCCGCTTTGGTATGCATCTCGGCCAACGCCAGCATCAATCCCGTTGCGACCATGACAGCGATGATGGCGTTGGCCGGCGTGTAGTGATCACGGTGAGCGCGATGGATGGTCACGTGCCGGGACAGGGCCATCGGGCGCGGCTTGCCGCTCTTCGGATTCCATTCGGTCAGCAGATTCACTACCGGTGCCACACCCAGCTCTATCCGTAACTGGTCGGTCCAAAGTGCGTGGCCGAGGTCGCCGAGCCCGCACCAGTTCTTGGCCTTGCCGTGCCGCTCGTCGATGTGCTCACCGATGAGGGTGTCGCACACGTTGACTGCGAGAGCCTGTGCAGCATCCCCGTGACCATCACGTAGCGCGGTCACGGCGTTCTGGAGCAGACCGCGCTGACCTTCTACTTCGTCACCGAGAGTGTCGTGCAGGGCCTCGTCGCAGTCGTCGAGGATTGCCCGAGTGCGGTCGAGCAGGATGGCGACCCGCTCGTCACGGTCCGCGGCGTCAACCAGCTCGACCACGACGTTCGCCCTCGGCACGTATACCAACGGAATCCCCTCGTCCTCGACGATCTGGCAGACCAAGTCGAGATCGGGTCGCTCCTTGGGCCAGTTCGCTGGGAATCGGCGTGCCAAAACCCCGAGGATCTTGTCGAGGCCGGGCACACGGATGTCCGGCACGTGCACGCGTGGAACCATCAACTGAGGAAGCGACGGCTTCCAGGCTGCCGTCACCGCCAGAGGGGGTTTCCACGCGGTCGTCACCGCCACGGGCGGCTTCCAGGCAGTCGTCAGCGCCGTGGGCAGCATGAAACGGTCAGCGATGGCGATCGGCGGTTGCACCAGTTGCGCGTGGAACCGTTGCTGCCAGGCCGTCATCTCCCGCGCCATGACCGCGGCCGGACTGTGTTGCAGGTCCAGCGGTGGCACGATCGGGGGAATCGATACGAGCTTGTCGATCCCGCTCAACGCCGAGATCTTGCCCATGTCCGCGATCATGCGGCGGAAGTCCTCGTGAACCCACGGATGCTGCGTCACGCCGCCACAGTAGACACGCAACCCGACACCGCACCGGTCCACCAAGACCACTCGGGTCCGCCCGAGTCACCACTTCCCGCAGACCACGGCACTACCGGATCGAGCTGCCTCACAGTCCCGGTCCGACGTCACGACCCTGGTCGGCATCGCGGCCGACGGCCCGGCTTCTGAGGTGTTGTTCGGTGTCCTGCTTGCGGGTGGCCGCGTTCCGGACACGCTCTTCGGCGGCTCGGTCCGCCGGTGACAGTGCGGCGCGGCGGTCGAGTTCATCCCGATACGTCTGGCGGGTGCGCTCGCTGCGTGCGGCAGCCGCAGCACCCGCGGGCGCACGGGCGACGGCGGCGACCCGCAGACGTCGCCTGAGTTCCGCGGTCGGTATCCGATCTACCGCGGCGTCCTTGGCACGGGTGGTCTCGGCTGCGGTCGGTCGTTGCGGCGGGCGGAGTGTGTTCTCGACTGTGGCTTCGTCGGTGGTCAGGGCGGTGCGCCGGTGCTGTTCCGCGGTGACGGCCGTGGCTCGGGAGCGCAGGCGGTCACGTTCGGATCCGGCTGTGGTGATGGTGCCGGCGGCAGTGGTCGCGGCACGCTGATCGGCCGATCGCGCCGCGGTCAGCCTGGCGTCGAGATTCTCGTCGGCACGCTGGGCGTCTGCCACGATCCGGTCCCACATCTGACGCGGCGGTGCGGCGGCCAATGCGGCCTCAGCGTCCGCTCTCGTGGTTCGAACGCGTTCGGACCACAGTGCGGTGTCCGCTGCGGCAGCGGTGACACGGTCCTGGTCGACGGTGCGTCGACCGAAACGGCCTACCTGGGGTTCGCGGGCGGCGCGTTCGTTCTCTTTCGCTGCGGCGAGACGGGCCTGTGCCCGCTCGGCACGTGCTCGCGCGTCGACAGCGACCTGTACGGACTTCGCCGCAGCGGTGGTCTGTGCGTGCTCGGCGCGGACTGCTGCCACGGACTGTCCGCCCAGTGCTGCTGCCCTGGCGACGCCCGCGAGGCGGATGTCGCGATCGAGTGCGGCCAGACGGGTGCGGGCCTGCGCGGCGGCGGCGTCGAGCTGGTCGTCGGTCAGTGCTCGGATAGGTGCTCGCCGCATCTGCTCGGCGGCCGCGGCGGCGTCCGTGCTCGCGTGCGCGGGAGTGCGCACCGCGTCGGGGCGTTCGTCCAGTGTGCGCCGCGGTGCCCGGTCGGACGCCGGTGCTTGGTCGTGTGTGGTCGCTGGTTCGTCCGTGGTGAGTGCGCCCGCCGGTTCGGTCGAACGGTCGCTCATGTGGAGGTAGGAGCGCAGTTCGTCGGTGTAGGCGGTGAGATCCGGGTCGAGGTCGGTGACGGTTTCCGCGGCGGCCGTGACGACTGCTCGGATCGCGGTGCGTTCTGGGTTGTCGAACCGGGTCAGGTGCAGATCGAGAGCGGCGGTGTCGGCGCCGAGCGCGGTGTCGACGACACGTCGGGCCAACTCGGTCCACTCGCGGTCGGTGAGGGTGTCGGCGACGCGAGCGGGAAGCGCACGTTGCAGGGCAGTGTCGGTGTCGATGTCGATCAGCGCCCGCACCGCGTTCCGGTACGCCTTCTGCTGCGGGTGGGTGTAGTCGAGGTCCGTCGCCCACACCGCGTCGGGGCCGTGCGGGTCGATGATCGCCGCGACCATCGCGGTGGCGAAGGTGCGTAATTCCGTGTCCGCGCCGTGGTGCTGCGGGGGCAGCACGGGCACCGTCGACGCGACCGCCGGCGCCTGCACGTTCTTGAGGCGGGCGAGGATCGCGACGGGGATGTTGCCGGCGCTGTGCAACCCACGGTCGCTGAGGATGTCGATGACGGAGTCGACGTCGGCGCCGCGGGCGATGGCGTCGCGGACACCGGCGACGGCGGCGTCCCACCCGCGCTGCGCTCGGGCGGTGGTGTGGATCGCGGCCGGGAGTACCGAGTCGAGCAGGTGGCGTGCGTGGGCGTCGCCGAGTTTGGTGGCGGCGGTGTCGTAGTAGTCGCGGAACCTGCGCGGGTCCGATGCGCGGGCCAACCCCTCGCGCAGGTGCTCCACGGCGGCGCGTTCCTCGCCGTCGCGCGCAAGGATGCCGGCGAACACCGTTGTCGGTGTCGCCTCGGGTTGGGGGGCGTGGTCGAGGTCCGGGTCGGGGAGCTGGTCGGTGACGAGGTAGGCGTAGTTACCGGTCTTGCCTCGGGTCATCGCCACGTACGCGGTCTGTCGGTCCACGGCGTTGGAGAGCAGTGCGCGGCCGATGTCGACGGTGAGGCCCTGGGCTCGGTGGATTGTGTGGGCATAGCCGAGTTCGGTGTGCCCTCGGGCGTACCAGGCGGGCAGGACCGTGTGTGCGCCGTGCCGGTTGCCGGTGACAGCGATACTGCCGTCCTCACCGACGCCGGTGACGGTCCACAGGTCACCGTTCTGCACGGAGAAGCGGCGACCGTGGTTGTCGGTGGCGCGCAGTTCGGCGCGGTTGCGCCTGGTGACCACGACGTCGCCGACGTGTGCGCGGGCGGTGTCCGACAGCGCCGCGGAGATCCCGTTGCCGGTGCCGGCTTCGGTGTGGTGGATCGCCTGGGCGGCGGTGTTGAGGTGGCGGACCTGCTCGTTGGTGGGGGCGAGCATCACCGACGACAGGCCGGCGCGGGTGTCGGCGAGGTGATCGTCGAGCAGACGCACCAGCAGCTCGTCGTCGGTGCCGCCGATCATCCGGTCGTGTGTGCGGTAGAACTCGATCACCGTGTCGTCGCCGGTGCGCAACCCGAGTGACGCGGTCGCCTCCGCGGGGTTGCGGAAGCGCACCACGTCGACGAGCTCCGGCGCGCTCGTCTCTCGGGCGAGCATGCCGAGCGCGCCGCCCGCATCGACGGCGCCCAGCTGTGCGGAGTCGCCGATCATGCGCACCACCGCGCCGCGCTCGGCGGCCAGGGCCACGAGCTGGTCGAGGTCGCGGGTCGAGGCCATGCCCGCTTCGTCGACGAGGATCAGAGTGCCGCGGTCGATGCCGGTGTCGGATCCGGTGGCGTGCCGGTGCAGGACGGAGGCGATGGTGCGTCCGGGCACACCGACGTCCTCGCCGAGCACTGTCGCAGCGGCGGCGGACGGTCCCAGCGCGAGGACGGTGCGTCCTTGTTCGTGCCAGGAGTCGACGAGCAGTTTCATCGAGGCGGTCTTGCCGGTGCCGGCCGGGCCGATGCCCACCGACACCAGCGTTTCTGCGGTCGCGAGGCGGCGTGCCATGTCGAGCTGTCCGTCATTGAAGACGAACGGTGTGCCGGTGCGGGTGGTCTCGAGTGCTTCGCGGCGTGCGCGGGCACCGTCGAATGCCTCCGCCGAGACGGTGAACACCGTCTGGGTGTGGGCGGCGGCGATGAGGCGCTGTTCGGCGTCGAGGACTGCTGCGGAGGAGTAGCGGGACGCGCCGTGGTCGGTGAACACCGACTCCCCCGACGACCGGGTCAGCGCGGGCGGGAGGTCGTCGAGGGTGATGTCGAGGAGCAGTGAGTCGCGGTGCAGGGCGGCGTGGGTGACCTGTTCGACGGCGCGGCGGGCGTGGGCCGGGTCGGCGAACCGGATGCGGGAAAGCTCGTCCTCGACGACGGTGCGCACGTTCGCCTCCGTCCACGTCGACCGGGCGGTGGACACGCGGTCGATGACGCGCTGCGCCCACTCGTCTGCGTCGATGTCGGTGACGACGTCGAACGTGGCGGTCGGCGATTGCACCGATGCGAGGAGGGCGTCCACCCCGCCGTTGGCGCCGCGCTCGGCGAGGAAGGTCTCGGCGCGTTCACGCCACTGACCGCGCATCACCGACAGCGACACCGGCGGCGCTTTCCCCGACCGGGTGTCGAGCGTCGCCTGCTGCACGAGTCGGATCTGCTGCGCCTTCGACGGGGTACGTCCGTGCTCGGTGCGGTACTCCTCGGTCAGCTCGCGGGCGCGGTCCATGATCGCGTCGCGGCGGGAGAACTCCGACAACAGTTCCGGGTCGAACCCGACGATCTCGCGCACCGGACGTTTGCCGTCGGCGCGGGCGCGGTCCTCGAACTGCACGCCGGCGTAGCGGGCGGTCTTGTCCGCGACGAGGGAGTTGTAGCGGGCGGCTGCGGCGACCGCGGCGCGGTGCAGTGGACGCGCATCGAGGGCGCGCCACTTACCGTCGACGGTGGTGCGGACCTTGTTCGACACCGCGCAGTGCGTGTGCAGGTTCGGGTCCCCCGTGCGGTTGTCGTAGTGCACGAACTGGGCGATGACCAACCCGTCCGTCTCGACCTGCTCGGTCGATCCCTTACCGCGGCGGGTGAACCCGGCCTCGGCCTGTATCCACTCCAACGTCTCGTTGACTGCTTCGGTGTGGGCGCGCTCGACTGCTTCCTTGGCGGCGGCGTCGCCAAGTCCCCACAGGGCGCTGATCGACTTCTGCGGGGTGAACACCAGGTCGTATCCGGCGACGGGGTGACGCACCTTCGACTCCTGGGCGCGGATGAACTCGGTGAGTTCCTTCGGCAGTCCGTCGCGTCCGTGCGCGTCGCGGAAGAACGACTGCGCGACGTCCAGGCGGACACGCTGGCGCTCCCCCGCCGACAATGCCTTACCGGTCTCCTTCGCCGCGGCGCTCGTCGCGTCCTTGACGGCGGCGAGGTAGGGCACCTTGTTCTCGAAGCTGGGGAACGGGCGACCGAGCTGCTGCGCGGCGGCGGTGCGGTCGACGTTCTCCCCTATCGCTGCGGCGCGGGCGATGTTCGCCTCCGCGTCCGGGTGCAGCCCTTCACCGAACAGTGCCTTCATCTGCGTCTCGGACACCACACCGTCGACACCGAGTGCGGTCGCCCCGCGGCCGGCCCACAGTCCGGGAGGGGCGCCCTCGGCGGTGTAATAGTCGGCGATGTTCTCCCCGCGCGTGACGGTGTGATCGCACGCCGCGACCTGCCGGGTGAGGTAGGTGTATCCGTCGCCCGCGTGCAGGCGGTGCAGCGTCATCACCGCACACCACCGCCCCTGACACCCGTGATCGGCGCCGTTGCGGGCCGTCCTGGCGGGGTGCGAACTGGCCGCTCAGCCGCCCGTTTAGGGCGCGTCAGACCGCCCGTGAGGGGGTCGGACGACCGGGAGTGCACAGTCCGATGGTGCCGCAGGCGCTCTGTAAGAGCAACTGGTGTGTGGAGTTCGTGGTGGGCGAGGAACGAGGTGTCGTGTGACGACGGAGGAGGAACAGTGGTTTCGGGGTCGACAGCGGAGCGGAACGTCGACACGGGTGGGGGTTGTGTTAGGAATCGGCGGGTAGGCGATGATTGCGGCTAGGGTGGCCGGCATGGCGTCCACCTCGGCCCGCGTCGCGGCGCGCACCCGCGCACGCGACGCGCAACGCAAAGTCCTCGCTGCCCGCGCCGAACGCGACAAGGCGAACATGGACTCGCTCACTGAGTTCTTCACCGCCGCGGAGGAAATCGAGGCTGCCCGCCGCCGCCAGGCCGGCGCCCTCGCCGCGATCCGTCAGCGGGAGGGAACGCTCACTGCGGCCGCTGCGCTGGCCGGCCTCACCCTCGGCGAAGCGCGCACGCTGCTCGCCGTGCTCACCGCGCCGGACCCGGCGCTCGACGACGGCACCTCGGTGTCGTCGAGCACTGATTCTGTTCCGCACACCGCCGACGCTTCCGACTCGTCCGAGTCGGCGGTCTAGCACCACTGCGGGTGCAAATGTCTCCCCCCGATCCGGCGTTGCACGACCCGGTGCCCGGTCAACTCGCGCTGCCCGGTCTGCCACCTGTCGACGGGCAACTTCTCCTGCCCGGCTTCGCCGGCGTCGCCGCGCCGCCGGCGCGCACCTCTCACCGCGGCACCCCGCTGGCCGCTCCCCCGTCGGCGGCGACGATCGAACGGTTCCGTTCCAAAGTGGTGCGCACTCCGGGGTGTCACTTCTTCGTCGGGGCGGTGTCGAACCCGGACGGGTACGGGCGTATCAACTTCCTCGACGGCGGTGTTCAGCGCACCATCGGTGCGCATCGGTTCGCGTTGATCCTCGTGCACGGTGATCTCGGCCCCGACGTCGTCGGGGAACACGAGTGCAACGAGACGTTGTGCGTTCGTGTCGGAGACGGGCACCTCAAGCTCGGCACGCAAGCGGGCAACCTCGCCTACGCCGTCGCCACCGGCCGGCACCTCGGACCGATACCGGCCTACGCGGACCCGCGCGGCCGCTACGGTCGCGCACTCGCCATCCGCGACGCACTCGCGCACGGGTACAACGCGAACCGGTTATCTGCCGCCCTGAGCGGGACGGACACCGCGGGTCAGGACGCTCCGAGGCTGTTCTGAAGGGGCGTCGGATTCAGCCGGTGAGGTGCTCGACCGCTCGCGCCGCGCGACGATCATCCGCACCGCCTCCACCACCAGCAACGTCGGCACACAGACCACGAGAACGATCAGTGACGCGACGAGTGCAGGGATCAACACCGAGTACATGCATCAGCTCTTACCCACCGATCGGTAAGGAACAACAGAGAACACAGATGCCGGCCCTGTCGCACCCCCGGTGTAGACAGCAGGTCACGACACGTGCGCCGCACCCGGGTGGTGCACTTCCCGACCGGGAGGACTCACCATGCTCACACCACTCGCCCTGGTCGGCGGCGGACTGCTCATCCTGGGCATCAAGTACGTCGCCGAACATCGCACCGGCCCGCTTGCGTGGGTCGCCGGTGCGATCATCTGGCTCGGCACCATCGCCGTCGTCGGTGCCGTCATCGCCGCGCTTGTCGCGGGCGCTGCGGTGTTCGCGCTCATCGCTGTGGTGTTCGCGTTCATGATCCCGCTTGCATTGCTCGGCGGATCGGTTGGCAACGGCAGCCGTGGGGTCTACCCGCGCCGCTACTACTGACCCGGCGGACATGTGTGCGGCGCGGCCGTGCACATGTCGGGGCCATGATTTAGAGTCGTCCGTGTTCGACCGTCGATGAGGGTCACGGTCGAGCGTCCATCACCACCGGCCGCCACCACCGCACGACAGTCCGACCAGTCGTGTGCGTTCGGTTGCGTATGCCGGTCGACGCTCCCATCTTGAAAGGCCCTCATGTCTGCCATCACCACGCTCGACAAGTCCGCTGTCCTCGCTCGCGCTCGCGAGGCGATCGACACCCGCACCCGGTTCGTCGAGACGCTGTTCGACGCCGCCACCGATGCCGCAGCCGCGCACTCCGCGGTCGCCGACGCCCGCGACGCCGCCGCGACCGCGGACACTGCGTTCGAGAAGGCGTACCGCGACGCGCTCGCCGCCGGATGGGCCGCCGCGGAGCTCAAGGCCGCCGGCCTCCCCACCCCGGCCGCACCACGCCGGTCCGGCCGCCGCAGCACCCCCCGGCGCAGCAAGGCAGCAACTCCGGTGTCAGCACCGGTGGACACCGCACCGGGCGGCGGCGCGGCCGTCGACGAGCAGGCGACGGCATGACCGGGGCGACCACGGCTGTCGAAGCAACGGTGTGGCGGCGCACCCCCGCCGGCGAACCCGGCCGCACACCACTCGCGCACGGAGTGTTCGTCGACGACGCCGGGGCACACGAGTTCATCGCGCACCAGATGCGCACCCTCCCCACCAGAGGGGTCGACGACGTGATGATCCAACTCGTCACCGTCACCGTCGCCGGCGACGGACCGTCCCGGCCGACCCGCAACATCGTCGGCAGCACCTCGTCGGTGCTCGCCGATCTCGACCACCCCGACCAGGCGGCGCACGCGATCTCCTCCGTCCTCACCCG
Source organism: Rhodococcus sp. UNC23MFCrub1.1 (assembly GCF_000686025.1). Taxonomy (GTDB): domain Bacteria; phylum Actinomycetota; class Actinomycetes; order Mycobacteriales; family Mycobacteriaceae; genus Rhodococcoides. Next base: position 28,047 of record NZ_JMLQ01000014.1, on the reverse strand, counting down.
CACCGCACAGACCCGCAGCGTGGACGTCGCCGCGGTGTTGGAGCTCGCGGCCGCGTCGGCGGCCGCGAACGTCGGCGGTACCGACACGTTGTTGGCGGCGTCGCCGCAGTCCGAGTCGGCGCAGCACGTCGCCGCACTGGCGGCGTTCGGGACCGACCCGCAGTTGCCGTTGGCGAAGCGGACGGCGCCGGTGGTGCTCTATCTCGAGACCCGCGACCAACAGCTCTCCGACTACGGGATCCAGGAACTGTGGCACCGGGACCGGGCGAGTATCCGGGCGGCGATGCGGCCGGCAGACCTACCGTCCTCGGTGGTGACCGAGCTGGGCGCGGAGCTGGTCGCCGTCGACCGGCTCTATGCCGCGGACACCGACGCCTACGTTGCCGCGTGGACCGCGGCGGCGACGGAGAAGGCGCGGCGGATGGGCCTGCGGGAGTCGGTGCCGGTGGTGGTCTCGACGGAGGAAACGGAGTTCTTCGACGACGGGGATCTCGAACCGATCTACGACCACGCGTTCGCCCTCACACCGCTGCCAGGGTGCGGGTACATCCCGGAGACGTTTCCGCACCGAACGTCGGACGGCGGTATCGACGTCGAGGCGTTCATCGCCGCCGAACACGCCGCGCGCCGCGGTTACCGCGACCGCGCACGCGGCCAGGGCGGCACCGGCGAACAGGTGGCGTCGTGACGCGGCGTCGCCGGGTCGGCGGGGTGGTGGCCGGCGCGCTGTCGGTCTGCACAGCGGTTGCCGGGTGCTCACCGATCACCGTTGCCGTGCCGGGTTCGGGACCACCGGCGACGACAGGTGAGGAGGTGACGGTGACGAACATCGTGGACGGGGACACCGTCGACGTCACCACCACCAGCGGGGACACCGTGCGGGTGCGGTTGATCGGCATCGACACACCGGAAACGGTCGAGCCAGGAGCGGCGGTGCAGTGTTGGGGACCCGAGGCCACCGCGTACGCCGACATGTACCTCGATGGTCAGACGGTCACGATGAATGCGGACCCCACCGGTGACGATGTCGACGACTACGGGCGACTGCTGCGGTACCTGACCCTGGCCGACGGGGCGGACTACTCCGTCATCGCCGCCGACGCCGGCATGGCGCGGGCGTACATCTTCGACGAGTCCCACCCACCGGTCATGGCGTCGCAAATCGCCAACGGCGAATACCAGGCGCGCGTGACCGGACGCGGCCTGTGGGGTCCGCCCTGCAACGGCGACACCTGACCGTCACCGCCGCAGCACTCCGCTCCCGGCCGCGTCACTCGACGAGTGACGCGGCCGGGCATGTTCGGTAGTGGGCGACGAACGTCATGGGCGCGCGCCGTCCACCTACCCGACCGGGCAGTCCGGGTGTCTGTTTCAATGCTGAACGTGACCCGTGATACCGGAAGTAACACCAACTTCGAGCCGTCCGTCCATGACGTGGTCACAGTGACGGTGTCGGAGCATCCGGAGCGGGGGCGGATCGTCGAGGACTTCGGCGACAGTGTTCTGCCGGCCGAGCGCACGGGGCGGACGTGGGCGCAGGCTCGTCGGTGGGCGATCGCGCTGGACTCGGGGCGGTTGGTGTTCGCCGACACCGGGGATCTCGCGCCAGCTCGTTCGTGACCGCGAGGGCCGCGCTCGTCGCCGGGTCGGCCGCGTTGTATGTCGGTGCGGCGATCCTGCTGGTTGTCGATCAGTGGCTGCGCCGGGCAGCGCGCGGCGACTGTGATGCCAGTCGGGACCGCCTGGATGCGGCGATCGTGTGCGCGGTGCTGGCGTCGGTGTTCGCCGTCGCCGCCGCAGAGACGTGAACGGCCCCCACAGGGCATGACCAGAACCACCGACGGGATCGCCATCGTGCTCTCCATCGCTTTCGCGGCCGCCTTCACCGCCGTCGCCTACTGGGCTGCGGCAAACGCGTGGCGGCATCTGAGGCAGCCGAGCGACATCAGGCCGGGCATCGTGCACGCCGCCGGATGGCTCTCCGCGGCTGCGGTGCTGGCACTGGTGTTCGTCGCCGCGTGGGCGAACGAGAGTGCGCACCTGACCGTCGGGTTCTGCATCGGAGGACTCGCCGCTCCGCTGTCGGCGCGACTGTTCGCCTCGCGCGGTGTTCGGCACCGCTGACGCCTGTGACGGCTCTACCGCGGCCGGTTCGAGGATGCGGTGGTGACCACCGCATCGTGCGGCCCGTTGCCGGCGTGGGTCCGGCTCCGGGTCGGGACCCAGGTGCCGGTGTGCCCGTCGAAGACGTGGCCGTCGGCGGTGACGTGGCGGGTGTCGCGTTGGGTGATCGGTCCAATGCGGGTGTCGGGTGTGAGGTCGACGCGGACGCCGTCGCGGTCGTAGATGTCACCGGCCCACACCATTCCCGCCAGTTCCGGAACCCCCGCTCGTCGCCCGCGGTACCCGCCACGCAGGTCTTCCACGCGGGTACGGCAGGCGTCGAGCACCGGGCACCTTGTCAGGCATTCCCGTGCTGCGACGCGGAGTCCGTCGACGTCGGTGCGGTCCACGTCCCACCGGGCGGGAGCGTGCTGGCACGGAGTGCGCGGGCGGGTGCCACCGGCGGACCCCTCCTGGCCGGGGAGGTCGAACCATCCCGGAGGTAGCGGAGTGGGACGGTAGTTCGTCACGGAGTTTCCGCCGGGGTGCTGCGGAAGGTGTTGAGCCGCCTCCACGCTGCCCGCTGGGCGGTGCCGAGTTCGACCATGTAGTCGAACAGTTCGTCCTCGGGGCCTTGTTCAGCGGCCTGGATGAGTCGCTGCCCGGTGATGTGAAAGGACCGCCGGTAGGACTGCGAGAGCACTATGTCGGCGTAGTGCGCCACCGAGACTGCGGGGGCGTCGGCGGTGACGACGTCCGCCAATGCTCGGCGCAGCGGTGCGTCCTTCTGCCCTCCCCCGGCTCGGTGCAGGACAGCGGCGACGGAGGCGGGGTCGTGGGGCTGTCCGCTGGTGACGAGGTCGGCGATGACGGTGAACAGTTCCGCGTAGGCGGGGGTCGCGAAGTCGGCCGGCACCAGGGCGTCGGTGACGCGGACGGCGGCGGCGGGGTCGGTGCTCCACAGGAGCGCGCAGAGAGTCAGCGATTCCGGGTCGGTCCGCGGGTCGAGGCCAGCACCGGTGTCGGCGGCGGGATCCTCGACAGCGTCGGGTGCGAGATCGAGGACCGCATCGACGATTGCCGGGTTCTGTTCGGGTTCGGGGACTGCCCGCAGTGCGCTCATGACGGTGTGACCTGCCCTTACCGGGTGTCGCCGGTGTCGGCGGACGGGTGGACGTTCCAGGGGCCGGGGATGACGACGGCGCTGGTGGTCTCGGCGGCGAGGTCCGCTTCGATCTGTGCGGCGATGAAGTCGTGGTCGGGCCGGTAGTCGAACGCGAGGTGCGCCATGACGGGGTCTCCTTCGGTCGGTGGTGGGTTGCGATGTGCGGTCAGGCGGCGGACGCGGCGGCGAGCTCGGCGAGGCGGTCGTCCCGGTATCCGCCCCAGTGGGTGTCGGCGTCGACGACGACGACGGGTGCAGCGAGGTAGCCGAGCGCCATGACGTAGTCACGGGCTTCGGTGTCGACGCTGATGTCGACGGCGGTGTAGTCGAGGCCGGCCTTGTCCAGTGCCCGGAACGTCGACCGGCACTGCTGGCAATTGGGCTTGGTGTAGACGGTGATTCCGGACATGGCTCGCGCCTTTCGACTATTCGGTGGAGTGGTTCTATCCTATTTCACTGGTGGGTTTTCATCCACCGCTGGATGGTATTCGTTCCGTAACGATGCGGTGCTTATCGCGTTGCGCTGCAACCGTTATGACCGACTTGTGAATTGTATTCGGTCTGGTCTCGGCGGGTTTTGTATTGCGATTTCCTCGCGCTGTCGGAGTTTTTCGCGGCGAGAGTCTACGATTACGGGATGACGTATTCGCGTGTGGAGTCGGAACTGGTGGCGAGGGCGTTGGATCGGAGTGCACCGTCGGATCTCGCGGTCGAGGCAATGGTGTCGGGGGTGCCGGTCGAGGAGACCCTGCCCCGTTCCGCAGACCCCGGCGCTGTGGATGTGGTGTGGGTGCCGGAGGACATGCCCGACCTGTGATCGCGATGGCCGGCCCCGGTTGGTGACGATAGGTCCGCTCGGTGGTGGGTGCGTCCGGGGTCGGCGTGAGGGCTCGATGCCCGATCGCCGGCTACCCCCCGCCGGTGGCCGGGCGTCCCCCGCTCGCTGCGGGAGCCGCCCGGCCCCGTGTCTCATTCCCGGTCGGGTGCCCCGGGGAGGTGCGCCCCGGTGGTGGCACGGACGGTCTCGGCGTCGACGTCGAGGGTCCGGATCTCGGAGGGGCTCATGGCGGCGTCGAGTGCCTGCCGGAGCAGTCGGAGCATGTGGGGGGCGTGTATGCCTGCGCTGTTCGCTTCGGCTTCTGCCGCGTCGTAGGCGATGTTGGCCGCCGCTCCGTCTCCGGCGCGGTGGCAGAGCCACCCGGCGATGCTGAGGGCCTGGACTCGGGCTTCTCCTCGGGTGTGGCGGGCGATGGTGGCCATGACGGTGTGCGCGGACGTGCTGCCGTAAAGCGGGAGTCGGAACATCGCGTCGCGGACGGGCAGGCTGCTGATGACGGCGGCCGTGCGGGCGATGAGGCCACTGTCGGGCAGCTCGTCGGCGTAGACGACGGCGGCCAGCTCCTCGAGCACCTGCGCGGGGTCGGCGTGCTCGGCCGGGTGGACCTGCATGGTGTGGGCGTAGCGGTTCCCGATCGCGGTGCGATTGGCTTCGATGACCGTTCCGGCGAGGGCGGTGGTGGCGGCGAGTTCGGAGACGATGGGGTCGACGTCGAACACGGCGAGGGTGTCGAGGTCCTGGGCGGCGGCCGGTCCGGCGAGGGTGGGGACCCAATAGGTGCCGATCACGTCGACGGCGGTGGCGAGGATTCCGGCGATGACCAGGTTCTCGACGGCGGCCGCTTTCTTGCCGGGGCGCTCTGCGATGGTGACGACGACGACCGACTCGACGCCGTGGCGACGCAATACGTCGGTCATCTTGTGCGCCTGGGTGACGACCTCGACGCGGTCGAACCTGGCGGCGAAGGTGAGAATCTTGCCGGTGAACGCGAGCACGACGATGGACTCGGTGGGGACGTGCCGCAGGGCTGCGGGGATTGCGGCAATGACCTGGGCTGCGCCGGTGAGGGTGATGCGGGGTTGCGTCATGGGAGTGGAACCTTTCGAGTGGTGTGGCTGGGGGACGGTCAGGATCGGAGTGCGCGGCGTGCGCTGCGGCGGTCGTAGCGGGCGCTGGCTCGTTTGACGGTGCGGCGGATCTTCGGTGCGCCGCGTCGATGGACCAGGTGGTCGATCTCGTCTGCGGTGGACGGGTGCTGTGCGCGCATGACTGGTGCTTCCCTTCGGAACTTGTGTGGCTCGGGTCCTTGCCCTCACCACGTTCTTTCGCCGTCATCTGGCGTGGCGAAGAGGAGGCGGCGCACGGGAACGGCGTCCTGCACCAGAGACGAAAAGTTCTCAGCCGGAGGCGTTCTGAGAAGTTTTCGGACCCCGCAGGGGCCGCAGCGCAGCGGAGGTCGGGTGTGGGTAAGACGGGCACGGGTGACGCAGCATCGGAGTAGCCAGATGTGCCGAAAGAACGAAGCCCTTCGACGGTGCGGAGCGCAGCGGAGCTCCACTAGGCGGACGCCCGCAGGGTGGCCCACCGCCCGGCCGACCACGGCCGGCCTGCGACCAGGAACCGCCGCCCACTCCCCCCGAGCTGCCACCTTCCACTGGTGCGGGCGGATGGCGATTGTGCGGGAGCGACGGGAATCGACCACGTCCCGCGAGTCGCGGTAGCTCCTGCCCATCTCGCGTGGACCCTGCCTGCACTGGGCGATCCGCCGACTACAGTTCATCCACGCTCGCCGACAGGTGAGCTGGCAACGATGGAGTACGAAACATTGAATGTGTACGGCGCGAACGTCGTCGAAGGAAGCTACTCGGCGGATTACAACAGCGGCTGGACCTTGAGGTACCGAAACCCGAGCTTGCTGAAGCCGACTGTCGTCGCCAAGTTGGACAGACAACAGGAGCCGCTGCCGGCTGACCCGTCGAATGAGCTACCCGCGAAACAGGATGACGACTTACTCTTAACCGCGATTGTTGTTCCGCCATTCGTGGGCATGGTTGTCGGATACCTGGTGGGAGTAGCCTCGGAGAACAGCGATGCGGGTGCGGTCACCGGCGCTGTTCTGTGCGGTGGTATATGGGTTGTCTTGCTTATCGCCGCGATTGTTGAGGCAATGCCTAATAAGAAGAAGGCGCGCGCCGAGCTGAAGGAACGGACCTTTACTCGCGACGAAAGTCTCGAACTGCGCGAAGCCATCGTCGAGGTGTCCATCCCCAACCCGTCGCACGGCAGGTGGGGACACAAGTTCGAGCCCGTACTGACCTCTGAGACGAAGACGCCCCGTAGCAGGAACGACCCGTTGGACGTACTCAAGCGCCTCGCCGCCGAGACCCATCAGCTAACACGAGACATCCGGGCTTCCGACTCCTGGCGCGACCCCCTCTTACTTGCAGCTCATCACAATCAGTTCAATCCGAAAGTCGAAGAACAGAGGATTCTCGATCACATCGCAGGCCTCTACCGTGCGTTCACCAAATTGGGCGACAAACCACGCGGGTCGACCGCAGGGGCGGTGACTGCCTCGGAGGCTTACACCGCGGCGGCGACACCTCTGGAGAGTGTGCTCGACACTGTTATCGCCCGTGTGACCGCTCTTCGTCGTTACCGACGTGATCTCAGGGCGCTCGATACCGAACTGGAGCATGCGCGAACTGCCAGGCGCGTGTTGGAGCTGGACGAGGACACCGTCGAGCTGTTTGCCAATGCGGTGGGGAACGAATTCGCAACACGTCATCTGGATTCGCTCAGTGAACAAACCCGCGTGATGGGCGCCGCAATCAATGAGTTGGTGGAGTCGTTGAACGGGAACCTTCGGACCCTGGCTGCATTCGCCCAATCGCCCGACACGTCGACGCGGCGCTGACGTCGTCTGCTCGGCTATCTCCGCTGCGGCGTGATGGCCCCGGACGGGCACCACTGGTGGGTGCGGAGGGTGCCGTGGCCGTTTCCGCTGTGCAGTTCGACCTCGCACAGTCCGATCCAGTCGCCGGAGGTGGTGCGCACCCACGCCCGCAGTAGTCCGCGGGCGGTGCCGGTGAGGTGGAGTCCTTCGGCTTTGACGCGCAGTGCGAGTCCGCGGTGGGCGGGCCGCGAGGTGCGGGCGAACGCGCGGCCGAGGTCGATGACAACCGGTATCGGTGGGTCGTAGATCCGTCGGGGTGCGGGGGTGAACGTGACGGGCCAGTCCTCGAACACGACCTGGTCATTCCCCGGTGCGGGTGGACGCCGTTGGGTTCGTCATGGGCGCTCCGTCTCCGCTGTTCCCGGGTGGTGTTGCGGAGCCGGGTGCTTCCCGTGACGTCCGGTTTCGGTCCGTTCGCCAACCACTCGGCCCCGCAGGTCCGAGATTAGCAACTATCGAACATGTGTTCTAGTCCGGGTCGGGTGTTCCGGGGAGCCTGGTGAGGGCGGTGGTGCGGTACCAGTCGCGGAGCGGTCCGGGTTCGGTGGTGAGGTGGCGGTGCGCTCGGAGGATGTCGGTGACGTGCGCGTGCGCTGCCAGAAGTTCCAGGTCGTCGGGGTCGTGCCCGTCGAGGACGAGGGCGGCGCGTTCGTCGTGGTCCATGACGAGTTGGATGCAGCCGGCGGTCGGGCGGTTCCCGCCGGCGACCGGGTGTGCCGACACACCGACCGGGTCGCGGGGCCGGTACGCGTGGTTGTGGGACGGTGAGCGGGCATTTGTCGACCGTTGAACCGAGTAGGACGGGTACATCGCACTGTGGCCAAGAATCTGATCGTCGAGCTGACCGATGACATCGACGGCTCCGTCATCGCCGACGGCACCGGGGAGTCGATCGAGTTCTCCGTCGACGGCGTCGACTACGCGATCGACCTGAAGGCCAAGAACGCGGAGAAGTTCCGGAAGACGCTCGGCTACTACATCGAACACGCGGCGAAGGTCGGTGGCCGTAAACGCGGTGGGCATACCTCCGCTGTCCGCGCCGCCGCCAAGGCCGCCACGGGGAAATCGGCGAAGCGGGATCCTGAGCAGACGCGGGCGATTCGCGAGTGGGCGAACGGCAACGGGTACGAGGTGAGCGATCGGGGCCGGATCCCGACCGCGGTCGTTGAGGCGTTCGACGCCGCCCACTGACTCGCTCCGCCCCACCGACTTGCTCCGCCCGCGCGTGCCGCACTGCATGGGGCTGGCGCGCTCCTCGGGGGGAGCGCGAGGGGGAGCTCCCCCTCGCCCGGCCGGGGACGGTCGTGACCGGACGCTTCGATTCGCAGCCGTCCGGTCCCTGGCCTCCCCCGGGTCGGGGGTCGGGCGTTCCCCACCCACTGGGGACGATGCGGGTGCCCCGTGGTGTGGGGGCACCCGCACCGGTCACCGGGTCACTTGCCGCCGCTGCTGGTGACGGTGATCTCGGTGTAGGCGTCCTCGGCGGTGTGCTCGCCGGTGACGACCTTCTCGACCGGGCCGGTGGTGTAGCCGTGCTCGGTCAGGAACGCCAGGTACCGGGCGGCTCCTCGGGGGAGGCCGTCGCGGGTCCAGCGGGTCTGCGGGCTGGCCCTCCACCACGACTTGTCCGCTCCGGCCATGCGGGCCTCCAGCGCGGCGAGCACGAGCGCGAGGGTGAGCACCTGGGCGCGGGCGTCGGTGGCCTTGTCGATAAGGTCCGCGATTCCGGTGATGGGGTCGGCACCGGACACCACCTCCCGCAGCACCTCCCCGGCTTTGCCTTCAGTGAGCAGATCGGGCGACGCGGCGAGGGTCGCGGCGACCCATCCGGCGCTGCCCTTCGGCGCGGTCTTGCGCGCCAGGAGCGCCTTGATGTGCTCGCGGCGCAGCGTGGTCTCGGCGAGACCTGCGGCGTTGAGCGCCTTCACCCGACGCCGTTCGGCCCGATCGGCCTCGGCGGCGTCGACGGCGTGGCGTGCCGCGTCGTCGGGGTCCACCCCGGCCGCACCGGCGGCGACGGCGCTTCCGTGGGCCACGGGGGTTGCCTGCGGCACCTGGTAGCCATGCTGCTGCGCGTCGTCGGCGCTGATCCAGTACGACGGCTCCCACACCCACCCCTCCGACACCGTCTTCGGGTGGCGCTTGCCCTCTGCGGGTGCGTCGTCGGGGCCTTCTGCGTCCCAGTCGACGCTGTCCTCCTTCACCTGCTCGCCGGTCTCGACGTCGATCCATGCCTCGACGCGGTCGGCCCACACCGACCACCGCTCGGGGTGCTCGGCCGGGTCGACCGGCTCCCCCTCGGCGGTGCGGATCTCCCCGGCGTAGTACCACCGCTCGTCCCCCGACTCGGGGTCGACGGTCAGCACCGGGTGACCGGGCTCGCCGAACGGCACCAGCGCTGTGGCCCGGTCGCGGGCGTTCTTGCGGTCCTCGGTCAACCGCCGCGCCACGTGCCCGAAGTTGTACGGGCGGTGCTCGGCGGCGTCGAGCAGCTGCGCGACGGCGTTGTCGTCGCCCATCTTCTCGAACGAGGCGATGACCGACGCCTGCTCGAGATCGAGTTGCCCGGCGTCGATCGCCGCCCTCGCGGCGTCGGAGCCGCCGACGCGTCCGGCGACCTTCGCGGCCTTCTGAGTGACCGACAGGGCTTGCGCGACCTCCTTGACGGAGACACCGAGGTCGAGCAACTGGGCGACTCCGGCGGCGCGCTGGCCGTCGGTGAGGCCCGTGCGCTGGTCGTTGGAGACGATCTGCTCCACGATGCGGGTGGTGTCGGCGGCAATTTGGTCGCCGTCCTGGGTGCGGATGAGCACCGGGACGACGGGGGTGTCGGTGGCGATCGCGGCGAGGGTGCGGCGTTGGCCGTCGATGACGGCGAGGGTGCCGTCGTCGCGGCGGACGGTGAGGATGGGGTGCAGGACTCCGTGCTCGCGGATCGAGGCGACGAACTCCGGTGCCGCGTCGAGGTCGACGCTGTCGCGGACGTTGGCGGCGACGTCGAGGGTGGTCGGGTCCACCATCGCGAACTCCGTTCCCAGCACGCCGGGGGCGGCGGTGGTGGTGGGTTCGTTTGTCGCGGTGGGGTTGTCGATGGTTGCGGTCATGATGGCGTCTCTCCCTGATATGGTTTCGGTGAGACACCGGGCAGGTAACAGCTGTCCGGTGTTTTTCTGTTCTGGTGGTGTTGGTCGGGTGGTCGCTCCCCGGGTCGGTGGTCCCCGGCTCCGAACCGTGTCGGTGTTCATGCGGTGCCCTGCGCCGTTCCGGCTGCTCCGGCGGCGTCGATCTGAGCCTCGGTGGCTCCGGCTTCGCGGGCGGTGCACGCCCAGTAGGCGGCGCGTTCGCGGTGCGCGGCTTCGGTGGACGCTTCGGGGTTCGCTGCTGCCGTAACCGCCTTGGCGGTGTAGGCAGTGATCTGGCGCAGTGCGTGGGCGCGGATGGTCAGCACCGCCTCCCCCACTGCGCCCGTGGTGGCGGTCTGGAAACTGCTGGTCATGGCTGCGTGCTCCTCGGTGGGTGTGGGGGTGATCAAAGTGGGCGTTCGACGCCGTGGACGAGGTCGCCTTCGATGAAGGTGAACCCGTCACCTGCGCTGTCGCGCATGGCGAAGTAGTAGTCGGCGCGCATCCAGACGAGCGTGAAATGTCCGGCGTCGGTGAGTGTTCCGAGGAGGTCGCGGTCGGCTCCGTTGGGGAAGAACGCCACCCCGGAGGACGGAGCGAAGTGCCGGTTGAGTGCGGCGATCAGTTCGGTGGTGGTGGTCGCTCCGGCAGCGTCGTCGAGCGCGTTGTCGTAGGTGGTCCAGTAGGTATCGGTGCTGCTCATGGTGGTGGCCCCTGCCAACTCGGGCGGTGCGGACCTGGTGGCCCTCCCCGCGTTCTTTCGCCGTCATCTGGCGTAGCGCAGATCAGGCGGTGCGAGTGACCGATGCCAGCATCCGATCCGAAAAGTTCTCAGCCGGAGGCGTTCTGAGAAGTTTTCGGACCCCGCAGGGGCCGGAGCGCAGCGGAGGTCGGGTGTTGGCGGTGAGGGAGGGAGTGCCGCAGGATCGAAGAGAGCCAGATGTGTCGAAGAACGACGCTTTTTCACAGGACGGAGCGCAGCGGAGTTCCGATCAGGGCACGCCCGCAGGGTGGGCTACGCCCGGCCCGCGGCCGGCCAACGCGCCAGCACCGCCGGCCGCCGAACCGATCGGCCGGCGACACCCGACGTCGGCGCACTGCCGAGCCTGGCCCCGGACACGAGGAAGGCCCGCACCCCCTCGGTGGGGGTACGGGCCTCGTCGGTCCTGTCGGGTCAGCTGTGGGCGTCGGCCTTGGAGATGGGTTTGCCGGCGGCGACGTCGCGGAGCCACTGCGGAACCTCATCTCCGTCGCGTTCGCGCATGGCGATCGACGCGCGAGCGGCGGCGGCGGCGACACGGCTTCGTTCGTCGGGTGTCCAGGCCTTGCGGGGTTCGGTGGTCGTCATCGCGGGTCCTCCTGCTCGTTCTGGCTCTCAGTGTGCTCGGTTTCCGTCGTGCGCGCCAGGTCGCGTGCGGATCGGTCGGCCACGACCTTGAGCACACCTTTCTCAGTGCTGGTGATGAGCGGGGAATCGGTGACGGTGGTGTAGATGTCCCAGCCGAGTTCGGCCTCGTCCGGATCGTCCCCGACAGTGTGGTCGAGGCACCAGGTGATGCGTTGCCACGCTTGGGTGCGTTTGTCGGCGATGGTGCGTTGGCGGACAGTCAGGGCGACCCCGACGACGGCGAGGACGCCGACGATCAGGGTCACCCACGCTTGTGCAGGCATTCGGTGTGTTCCTTCCGGTGGTGGGGCGCTCAGGCGGTAGGACGGGCCCCGTCAGGTCCAGGCGTCGGCGTCGAACTCGGCGTCGGTGTAGCCGTCGCAGTCGTAGGGCTTGCAGCCACAGGGTCGGCACGGTTCGGAGTCGTCGAAGTCCGCCTCACGCCATCTGCTGCTGCGGGCGATGGCGAGGTCCTCGGCAGTGGCCCCGAGCGCTTCGGCGCCCATGAGGTTCGCCTCGGCCGCCGACTCCCACCGGTCCGTCTCGAGCGGGCGGTAGTCCGCGTGGGCCATTGCCTCGAAACGGCGGTGTGCGCCGTACTGCACGGTCACCGTGCGGATCGCCTCGTCCGGCCGGTCTGCGGGGTGATCGGCCCGTTCTGCGTCGGCGATGTCGGCGATGGTGGCTCCGAGGGAGATCGCCCACACGCGCCAGTCGTCGGCCCGGGTGGCCCCATCAGGCGCACCTCGTGCTCGCTGTCGTCGTTCTCGGGTCGACGTGCGCTGCACGTCGGCGATGTAGTCCTCGATGGCCTGCTGTGCGTTCATACCGGTGAACCACTTCTCCCCTAGTCGTTCTTTCGTCGTCATCTGGCGTGGCGCAGAGGAGGCGGTGCGAGCGGCCGGCACCAGCATCCGAGCCGGAAAGTTCTCACCGTAGGGCTTTGAGAAGTTTTCGGACCCCGCAGGGGCCGGAGCGCAAGCGGAGGTCGGGTGTTGGTGGTCGAGGCCGCGAGTGCCGCAGCATCGGAGTAGCCAGATGTATCGAAAGAACAACGCTCTTGACAGGACGGAGCGCAGCGCAGTTGCGATCAGAGGACGCCCGCAAGGTGGCCTACCGCCCCGGCCGACCACGGCCTGGCCTACGACGGAGAACCGCCGACCACTCCCACTCGGTTGCCACCTCCCACCTGTTCGGCTGGGAAGCGATTGTGCGAAAGCGACGGAGCACAACCATGTTTCCGTGGTCCTCGGTAGAGCGTTTGAGAGCTGTGTGTGACCGTCAGCCTCTTTGGGCGGTGACCTGCGGGTATCATGTTTACGATGCCCTTACCGCCCGATGCCGCGCTGTATGAGAGAAGAGTCGAACCGGCTGTGCGGGTGTTGACCGGTTTCACGGAGCGGTTGGTCGAGGAACTCGACGTTGATGCTGGTGGATTCAACTGGTGGTCCGGGTTCAGTGACTGGAAAACGCTCACTCTGTTATCGGACTACCTGATTCAGCTAGTGATGGGCGTTAGAGAGTCAATACTTTCCGCGTCGCTGGCGGCCACAACGCACTCAGAAAAAGTAACCGCCGAGCACTTTGCGTTGAAGACAAAAGGCGAGTCCTACTTCCCACTTGATGCAGTCGGCAGGCAACGGGCTATGACAATCAGAGAGTCAGCTCATTCCTGCTTTTTTCATCTCGGTCAAGCATTAGATCGCGCCGCTGTAGCGATCTACATCGTCGGCGGTATAGTGGTGCGTGACGCGGTGGGGTTGGACTGGACCTCGTTAGAAAAAAACTCCCGGCAGATCTTGAGTTCTTCTGAAAAGAACATGTTCGAGCCGGTTGGGTCACCCGGTCGAGAGGTTCAGGAGGCCCTACTCGCAACGGTCCTCGACTGGGAACCGTTCGGCCCTGAAGACTGGTTACCGTGGATGCGCGACACCCGCAACGGCATGGCCCACCGTGCTGGCGGGACAAGCGTGACCGTGTCGACGTCGGATCGGCAGTTCGCCACCTTGTTTCATCGTCATCCGAAGTGGAGCGAGTTGCAGTCTCTCGCCTTCGGTGGCGGGCAGGGTCGACGCAGCTCCATGCTGGACGCGTACGTGATGTCGTCTTCGCCAGCAGTGCTTAACGGGTTGTGCGATTCTGTAGCGCGCTTCCTCGAACAACTGACCAATGCGATGACGACCTGCTGGGACGAACGCCAGGCAATGCCGACGCTGATCGTTCAACACGGTCGGCAATGGAAAGCCATTGAGCCGGCCGATGGGGGCTCGAAGTTCCCCGGTTACGACACCGTCGAACTGATGAAGCGGTCGAACATGCTCATTCACCCCAGTACGAGCCGACGCTGGCAGGCTGGCCGCGTCATGGATGACCGCCGAGCCGACTGGCAACGGTAGTTCTGCCAGCTCATTCGGCCCGGCCTTTTGTGGGTTGTTCAGCGGGCCGAGAAATGACGGTAGAGGGTGCGTTTGCTGACGCCGAGCACGTCGGCGATGTCACCGACGGTGCTGCCCTGGTTGCGCATTCGGGTGGCTTCGCGTTTCTTGGAAGGTGTGAGAGCTGGTGGTCGGCCGCCGACCTTGCCGCGTTCGCGGGCGGCGGCGAGGCCGGCGTTGGTGCGTTCTCGGAGGAGTTGACGTTCGAAGGCGGCGAGGGCGCCGAAGATGTGGAAGATGAGTTCGCCGTTGGCGGTGCTGGTGTCGATCTGTTCGGTGACGGAGGCGAAGGCCACTCCCCTGGCTTTGAGTCCGTCGACGAGCTCGATCAGATGTGGGAGGTTGCGGCCGAGTCGGTCTAACCGCCACACGCAGAGGGTGTCGCCGGGCAGGAGTGTGGCGAGGAGTTCGTTAAGGGCCGGCCGGGTGGTGGTGGATCCGCTGACGGTGTCGACGAAGAGTCGTTCGCACCCGAACGCTGTCAGAGCGTCGCTCTGCAAGGCGGGAGTCTGTTCGGTGGTCGAGACCCTGGCGTAGCCGTATTTGTGTCCCACAGGGCCGAAGACTGCCACAACTCACCGACACGGCCAGTTCTGACACGATCGGTTTAGCTCACGTTTCTGGCACACCGTCGTGGCTGGTGGGTCCGCAGGCCGATCTCGGCCGCGGACCTGCGACAGAAACGTTCTTTTATGTCAGCTCGAATAGTCACGCGAGGTCTACCCTTGCCCTACTGCCAACCCGGCGGACCTTTCGCGCTCCGCGTCTCATATCTGCGTCTGCGAGCGCTCTGACGTCCGCGACGCGGTCGGTGATGTCGCGGATGCTTATCTAGAAACCTAACATGTAGTGCGGTTTTGACAATGAATCGTTGTGGCAGGATCGTAAAGGCAGCGATCAGTACCGACAGCGAGGAATGCGCCGTGGCGAAGCAGTTGATCACCCAGTTGACCGATGACATCGACGGCACCGCAATCGACGACGGTTCCGGGGAATCGATCGAGTTCTCCGTCAACGGCGTTGCCTACGCCATCGACCTGAAATCGAAGAATGCGACCGAGTTCCACCGCAAGCTCGACTACTACATCAGCCACGCCGAACGCATCGGCGGCCGCAAGCGCCGCACGACGAAGGCGAGTGGCGCGTCCACCACCGGATCCGCTGCCGCGCCGGCGAAGCGGGACCGGGAGCAGACCAAGGCAATCCGCGAGTGGGCGAACAGCAACGGGTACGAGCTCAGCGGCCGTGGCCGCATCCCCGAGCACGTCATCGAGGCGTTCGACAACGCCCACTGAACCGGCGTCTCACCCACCGGGTGCCCATGCAGCATTGCAAGCTGCGCTGTCACCGGTGTGTCGCCCCGACGTTGGGCGTGCGCCTTCGCGCACGGGCGCTCTCCCCGGGGACATCGCCTAACCGACGTACCGGCAGGAATGCCGGTCAGAGCTCGTCGAGCAGCTCGAGGGTGCGGCGCAGCAGTTTCTCGGCGCGGTCCTCCACCTCGTCGAGAACGTCCCCCACGTCGGCGAGGGCGGTGTGCGCCGCCGCCCGGGCCGCGACACCCGCCGCGTACGTGTCGGACAGCACCGCGGCGGGATCGCCGAACAGTGCGGGCGGCTCCGCCGCCGACCTCGACGGTGCGGGCCGTTCGGGTATGCGTCGGTGTCGTGCCGGCGTCCCCGCCAGGTGGCTGGTCACCACCGATGCGATCGCCGCCGGTGCCATCGACACCAGCGGGAGCGGGACCGCGCCCCACCGGTTGATCGGCACCACCACCGGACCCGACCCACCGCGGTAGTCGCTGTTATCGGGGAAGACGCCTGTCCGTAGGTGCTGTTCGAGCACCCGCGTCGACGGGTGCTCCTGCACCACCCGCAGCACCTGCTCCCACCGCCGCCACACCGCCGCGTACTCGATCACCACCCCACCACCGCCGCCGTCGGTGTCGGGATGCAGATGCAGGTGCAGCTGGTGGCGACCACCGATCCGCACACCTTCTCCGGCCACGGTGATGTCCCGCCGGTCGAGGCGGGCGATGTCGACCGCACGCAACCCTGCCCCGTGGAGGGCGAGGATGACGGCGTCGCGGCGCCCGAACATCCCGGTCGGCCACCCCACCACCGGCAACGCACTGATAATCGGTGCGACCCGGCTGCGTAGCACCGTCGCCCGGGCGGTGCGGGCCCGGTCGAGTTGCAGACGGATCGCCGTCACCGTCCCCGGCGCCGGGTGCCCGGCCGCGGTGTGGACGTGATTGACGACCGCCACCAGTCGGCGTCGGGCAGCATCCCCGGCTGGGTTCTCGGCCAAGAACTGCGCCAGCGTCAACGCTGATGCCGGCAGGGCGCTCGCATCGGCGGCGGCGCACCAGTCGGCGAACAGTGCCCACTCGTACCGGTACCCGACCGGCACACCCGCCCCCTCGACCATGACCGTCGACGCTAGCGCCACGCCCCGACACCCTCGACCCACCGTCGGGGCGCATTCACAACGAACCAGGTCGACACCATCGCGTGCAACCGTGATCGCAGCACCACCGAGGAGACGGCGTGGCGAAGTCAGAACATCGACAGTTGCGCCGGATCCGGTCGCGGCCGCCGCCGGCGCGGTGACACCGCCCCCGAGGTGGGCCGGTGGCGCACCGGGGCGGGCGCAGCGGGGTCGACGACCCCGGCGCGGGCTGCGATCATCGCCCGCACCGCGGTGCGGTCCTGTGCCCGCACAGCGGTAGTGAGCGCGCCGGGGGTACCGTACCGGGTCCGCCAGGACGCCGAACCCGGTGTGGGAGCCCCCATCACCGAATCGGTCAACCGATCCAGCATGACATCGAGGCGGTCGTGCAACACCCGCACCGCGTCGTCGACCGCAGCACTGGACACGCCGGGTGTCGTCGAGTCGCGGTTCTGGTCAACGGGTGTCGCCATGACGGTCACCGTACGCCGCTCTCTCGCGAACACAGCGGATCACACTGGGGACGGGACCGGCGGTTCGGATCAGCCTCGTCGGTTCTGTGTCGGCTGGACCGTCGGTCCGCAGACATGGCGACGAGGGGGCGCCTCATCCAAACCCTCGGGGATGCTGTGCGACAGCAGGATCGCGCGCACGGTGTCGATGACGAGCTCGTGCGGCAGGGGCGGTCCGGCGAGGGTGCGAATGCGCATGGACCTCATCGTGCCGCCGGGGTCCGACACGATCGGCAACTGGAGCAGGCCACTCCCTGGCAGACGGCGCGGCGGGGTCCGGGTGAGGGTCAGGAACCGTCGGTCGCGAACCAGGACACCGGCGCCGCGGTGGCGTAGGCGGCCTGGTCGCGGCCGTACGACTTCGCCGCATACAGCGCCCGGTCGGCGGCGGCGGTGATCGTGTCCAGCGCCGCACCGACATCGGATCCGCCGTCCGCACTAGCGACGACGGTGCAGCGTGCCACTCCGATGCTGACGGTCACACCACCCGACTCCCGCAGCACCCGCAGGATCGTGCTCTCCACACCCGCCATGGCCGGAACGAGCCCGAGGACCAGGAACTCCTCCCCACCCAACCGCGCCACCAGGGCGGCCGGTGCGGCCGCGGCGCGCAGGGTCTGCGCGACGCCGACGAGCACCCGGTCACCGACCGTGTGACCGAACTGGTCGTTGACGGACTTGAAGTGATCGATGTCGACCAGACACCCCGTCACCGAGGTCCCGGACGTGCAGGCCGCATCCAACAGGGCCGTCGTCCCCGCGGTCAGACCACGGCGGTTCAGTAACCCCGTCAACGGGTCCGTGACCGCCTGCGCCTCGAGGCGTGTGCTCGCCGCCGCGACAGAGGACCGTAGCGAAGCCATCAGCACCGTCGGCACCAGCACCACGGTGATCGCCGCACCCACCGCCACGAGCCGGACCGCACCGTCGGTACCGTCGACGCACACCACCACAGCCAACACGAGCGCCGCCGCCGTCAACGACGCCGTGATCGCCCGTGAGGGCCCCGACGCGGCGATCGCCGGGACCACCCCGAGCATCGCGCCGACCGCCGTCGTCGCGGCCGGGTCGGCGATGGCGAACGCCGACACCGCCATGCCCACCATCCCCCCGGACCCCAACACCATGAACTGCCGGTCGTTCAGCACGCCCACCCGCACCGTCACCACCACCGCGACCGCGCTGGACACGGTGACCACCGCCAACACCCACAGCCAGTTCGGCCGTACCAGCGACGGCACGAGCAGCGCGATCACCAGAGCCGGGACCGCGCCCGACGCCGCACATATCAACGCCCACGACCGCATGTCGAACCGGCCGGCGACCAGAGCAGCACCACCGACCCCGGTCACATGTCCGACCACGCGCACTCCCTCCCAGTCCGATGTTGCACATGTCATCCCGTCGACCACAAGTCTCAGCGAGAGGTGCGCGACACGCAGACAAGCGTGCGTGAGTGCAGCCGAGATCATTTCGGTGCCGACCACCGCGAGGATCGCTCGTGACCCGTGGGAACTCACCTGTGCACCCGATTCGCCCCGACGTGTCTTGTCGTGTCCGCACTGCATCGGCTCGGGCGCGGCGAACTCGGGTACGGTTCGCACAACGGCTGATCCGGGGGACGGAACGTCCCCAGCTCATCGATGCGCGTGAGCCACACGCATCCTGTCGTCGATCGGGTGTGACATGGTCGGTCACAGCGCGAACCGATGCCCACCCGTCCCGATCCTGGCCCACGCCGATCTGTAGGGCTCGAATAAACTTGCATTACTCTGTGGTGGAATGAATTTCGGTCGATCTCGTCGGCGCCGCCGTCGGGTGGACCGTGTCCCTCGCTGGACACCCGGCGACCACCGTCACGGTGCGTTCCCCCGGCCCGTGATGTCGCCTATCGACACGGGGGACTATTCGATACGGGACGCAGTGGTGTCAGGCGTTCGGGGTGGTCGAGTCGACGATCCGACACGCCTCGGTCAGAGTCGACGTGCCGCGCGCGTACGCGGCGGCGCGCAACCGCGCCGACGCCGACCGCGCGTCGATGTCGTCTCGCGCCATCAGCACCCCGACCGCCACGCTGCGCAGGTCGGACCCTCCGGCCCCGCCCACACCGACCGGATCGAGTCCGAGCACGAGATGCCCGATCAGGGTGGCCGACGGGCCGATCAACCCGGCCGTCTCGGTGTGTCGCCGAGAGGGCGCGACGGTTCGATACAGCACCAGCACTCCCACCGAGGACCCACCGGGGGCCATCGGGGCCACGTCCACCGAATGCACACCCATCGCCTCGAGGTCGGACGTCAGGAGCGGCCACCGACGGCAGTGTGAGGGATCGCCGACCGCAACGATCGACACCGGCGCGTCCGGGTCGCCGGACTCGAGGTGCCAACCGTGGATGTAGAACAGATCGGCGACGCGGTCGGCGACCGCGTCGGTGACGTACACGACCCGATGGGCCTGCTCCGCACCGGCGATCGCGCCCACGATCACCGCGCCCCCGGCGGCGCCGACCACGCCAGCGCAGACACTCACCCACTCCGCCACCATCGACCGGTCGTCGTGCTCACCGCCGCCCTCGGCCGCCTGATCGGACACCGAACCCCGTTCCTTTGCCGTCCGCGTGACACGGCCGAACTCGCGAGAATGTTCCTCCGGGCCGATGCCTGACGCTGGCGGTTTCAACGACGGGCACCGGTCGGGGTGCAGCGGGGCACCGCTCTGTCTGTGCCACCACCACCCGGCCGCCAAACCTGCCGAGCACCCTCGATCCCCATGAGGCGACCCGGAGGAACACGCGCGGGACCCGGTACGCTGAGTGACCGATTCCGCGGGTGGAGCCCACGCTCCGGGATCGGTTCTTCCGATGCCGGGCCGTCTGGCCCCGTACCCCACGAGGACACCACCACCTTGATCACCGACGATCACGGCGGCGACACGGGCGCGCCGCACCCGGACCGACTGATCACCCGCATCGCCGACATGGCCCGCGCACTACGCGGAGTGGACGAGAGCGGAACACGGTCGTTCTCCGCCGTCGCCGCCGCCGCCGCCGCTCAGACCGTCGCCCTCGTGCCCGGGGTCGACCACGCCTCGGTCATCGTCGTCCCGGTCGAGCACCGCGGCACCAGCGAGGGCGACCTGCGCCACGCCACCGACACCGTCGCGGCGGACCTGGCCCGCGTCCAGCTCGAGCTCGGACTGCACCCGATACCGCGAACGGTCCGCGACGTCACCGTCACCGACCTCACCGACCCCGCCCACGGCGCCCTCACCGACACCGCCGCCCGCGCCGGTGTCACGGCGATGATGACGCTGCCCCTCTTCGTCGGGGAACGATCGGTCGGTGTGCTCACCGCCTACGCCGACACCGCCGACACCTTCGACGACGACGCCGCGGCCACCGGCGCCGCCATCGCCACCCACGTCGCCCTCGCCGCGCTCGCGCTCGGGGAGGACACCTCGATGCGCACCGCCCTGGCCAGCCGCGACCTCATCGGCCAAGCCAAAGGAATACTCATGGAACGCTACGACGTCGACGCCGCAGCAGCGTTCGAGCTCCTCGCCCGCATCTCCCAGGAAGACAACCGCCGACTCGTCACCGTCGCCGCCGACGTCGTCGGAACCCGCACCACCGATCAGACGAGGTGATGGTGCCCGGACACGCCCGACGGGGCATACGGATCGAACTGCGGGACCCACCACAGTAGGTCGACGGTCATCGGTGTGACGGCAGGACGCGCCTCATCAACGACCGTGCCGCCGACACGACCAGTCGATGCGACCGACTATCTGTCGTTGTGGCAGGCGGCCGCACACGAGATGATGCTGCGCCTCGGACTCGACGAGTCGATCCCCGTGACGGTCACGTCCGAGCCCGCCGACTTCATCGCCGACGGCACTCCCGAGGCCGCTTATGACTACGCCTTGGCCGTCACCCCTCTCCCGGGCTGCGGGTACATCCCGGAAACCTTTCCGTACCGGGACGCGGGCGGGGATGTCACCATCGAGGCGTACGTGGTGGGTGAACGGGCTGCGGGCCGCGACTTTCGCAGCAGGGTCCGATCAGGTTTGGACGCAGCGAAGCCTGTGCGCACAACTTCCCTGGCCATCACGGCTAGCGGCGTGTCGCTGCGAGACTCGTCCGGCGGCCCACCACAACGTCCTGATGTTCGGTTGGGTTGGTTCGAGGTCGTGACAAAGCAGACGGTGTCGCTCGCCTAGAGGTGTGAACTTTTCCAGTGTGAACATGAATGCGGTCACGGAAGTAGCTGTAGGTGGACTGCTCCCACCGATGGTCGAAGGTAACACCGGATCCGGACGGGTCTGGAATGGAGGGCTTGGTCGGGCGTGCCTGGAGCCAGCCGTCGAGGTCCTTCGCGAGGTGCAGGAGGGTCGTAGGGACGTCGCTGTAGTAGCCGGGGTCGAGCATCGTGCGCAGTTCGGTGACCTGCTCGCCGAGCAGTGTCGTCAGGAGAATGGACCGCGTGCCGGTGAAGGAGTTCTTGTGGTCGCGCAGGTACTTCATCAGTCGGATGACTTTGCGGAGGTTGCCCTTCGCAAGCGCGTCCTTGCTCTTCATCCAGTCCGTAAACCCCTGGGGGTCGGTCGACTCCCAGTCGTTGTCGTCGCGGTTGACGATGACTTCGCGACCATCGGCGAGGTTGAGGTGCGGCACGATGTCGAGGTGCATGGAGTTCGCGTAGACGAGTCGGACGCAACGGCACTTGCGTGAGTGCGGCATGTTGCGGTAGGTGCTGTGGCGGTGCAGAGCCGCGTAGACCTCCTCGATGTACTTCTTGGGGTCGTCGGACCAGTCCGTGTTCTCGCTCATGTCGAGCATGAAGTCCGCGTCGAACTCGTTGCTGCCCAGCGGGTTGATGATGGTCTTGTGCGCCCAGGAGCCCTGGGGTGTCTTGCCGAGGACCAGGTGCCCGATCTGCTTGTCTGCCTTCAACGCTTTCTAGACCGTATCCACGCGAGCCTCAAGCGAGTCGAGCTTCACCTGGCCGAGGTTGACGGGGCTGCGGCGTCGCGGATCCCGGGGCGGTAACGGACAACCCGGCATCAACGGCTGACAACAGCGGGCTCGCGCGACCCAGGGACGTCCCAGCATCCCCGAGGTCGTGCGAAACCGACTGCGACAGAATGTGATCGACCCAATGTCTACACCGGGGCGTGACCACACCACCACGTTCGAGACGCCACCCAGTCGAGGACGAGGTGACGGCATCGATCAACGAAACTGCCCGGCGCCGCGCGCGCACGCCCGCCAACGTAGCCTCAGGGCCTGAAGCACTTGCCCGATTCGCGGATTCGAACTCAAAGTGGTGAGGAAGACTGCGCAGCAATTTGAGCAGTCGATATCAGCGACGGCGCCAGCACCACAGACGCAGAAGGAACGGCGGCTTCCCAAACGTGGCACCTTCCACCGGGTCGCCGGCCGCTTACGTCATTGGCGGACAGATCGAAGCGGCGCACGATACGTCTCTTTGAGAAGCACCAACGCGACCATGGCGACAACAGCCTCTACTCCGAAGAAGATGACGTAAGCCCATGTGTTTCCGCCAAACGCAGCAGCCAAGCTTGAAGCTATGAGGGGCGATAGCCCAGCTCCGAGCAGTGTGCCGAATTGTTTGGCAATAGAAAAACCCGAGAAACGGACATTGGTTGAATAATTTTCGGCGATCAAAGCACCCTCGACACCGTACATGAGTGCCTGCGCCACACCAATCGCAACCACCATGCCAAGACCAACCAAGTAAATGTTACCCGACGGCAGAAGGTATCGGAAATAAACCGTGACCACCACCATGGCGAGTGGAATCGCGACGTAGTAATTGCGCTTACGGCCGATGGAATCGGACAAGCGCCCGCTCAACGGGATGGTCACTAGTGCGACTAGACTGGCGATCATTGTCGCAACGGTCAGGCCCGTGACAGACAGCTCGTAATTTCGCGGACCGATTGAAAGCGCATAGGTCGCCACGAGATGGTACAAGGTTGATGCAATCATTGCCAACGCAATGCCGGCCAGAGTCGGCCTCCAGGCCGTCTTCAAAACCTCGACTGCTGGGACCTTGACCTCGGTCCTCTTTCGTTCGAATGCGGGGGATTCGGTGATGTTGCGTCGAATGTACGCGCCGATCGCCACCAAGACAATACTTCCGAGGAACGGGACACGCCATCCCCAAGCGAGTAGATCCTCTCGGGGCAGCAAGCTGATCAGAGCAACCGATCCCACGGCCAAAACAACTCCGACATTGGCTGTGGCCATCACCATTGACCCGTACAATCCGCGTCGGTTATCCGGGGCGGTTTCAAGCGTCAGCAACGTTCCTGCACCGGTCTCACCTCCGACACCAATTCCCTGACAGAATCGAAGCGCCACAAGCAGGATAGGCGCCCAGATGCCAATCGAATCATAGGTGGGCAGCAAACCAATGCCAACGGTCGAAACACCCATCAAAACCAGGGTGACCATAAAAATCTTCTTGCGGCCTATTTTGTCTCCGAAATGCCCGAAAACAAGACCCCCGAGGGGGCGGGCACCGTACCCGACGGCCAGCGTGGAAAAAACTATAATGGTGCCGACCACCGGGTCAAAATCCGGAAAAAACAACTCATTGAAGACAATCGGGGCCAGAAACCCGTAGAGCAGAAAGTCGTACCATTCGATGGTTGTCCCCATTGCACTGGACACCAGCGTTCTACGGCGATTTGCAGTAACTGAAGTTGCCACAGGATTTTCTCCGGTGCGCTTGACGCCGTCTGTACGAGTATTGTTCATGATGTCCTTGACGTAGGTCGGCAAAGCCGAATCAAAGGGGAGACCGCGCTGTCCACCGTCCCGATCAGCGAGGAGGATGATGTAACCGGCTGTGTTGTGTTTTCTCTACAGCGAACTATGACGGACTCGGCGCCAAAGGTGGCCTCACCCCGACGGACACCGTCGCCCTCGGCCTCGACTGCCACATGCGCTGAATCCGTGTTCGCGACATCGTCGGCGTGTCCGCCGTGACCAGCGGACGGCCAACCCTCACGCCCTGCCACCAGCACTCGATTCTGTAGCTGAGCGTGAAAGACTGCTCCGGCTTCATTCGAGTCGGTCCGTCACTTCGAGGTGCGCGCTTCGGCGACACATGCGGAACGGTCCTGCTCATGAGAGGAGTGCTTTCAGAAAGCACATCGACCGACAACGATCTTCCGGTCGGTCGAGATTCCGCTTTCTTGCGATGCATTTTGCTGCATCCGTCCACCTCACGGGCAATACGAAGAGCTGGGATTGTCACTGTTGTACCACCGGCGGCGTGACGCTTGGGGGCATCTGCTCAGGCCGAATTGAGCACTGTGCTTGGAAAGGAACCAACCCCGGTACGGTACTTGTCATTCTGTATACGCTGCCAATGCGTTCAGACGGGTTCAATGATCCCGTCGTGATGTATACCTCGTCCATCCGAGAACCACCGAAGCACACATTGGTCACGATAGATTCCGGCACGTCAATGGAATGCTGGTGGTGACCAGCACTATCTACTACTGCAACCCGGCCGGCGAAAGCATTGGCGATCCACACCGAACCGTCAGATGCCACCGCCAGACCATCCGGTATACCCTCGGGCATCTCGGTGAACAACCGCGGGTGGCCCACCTGTCCGAGGTCCGTGTCGTAATCGTAAGCAAACACGGAACGTTTTGCAGAATCGGCGTAGTAGAGCACCTGATTGTCGGGTGAAAACGCCAGACCATTCGTGTGCAGAACCTTAGGCGCCTCAATGATGCAACGGGCCGACCCATCCAGCTCTATAAGCCACAAGCTTCCGTGTTCTGACAAGTGTTTCGATTCCGTGGGACGCGAACCTAGCATCCCCGCCAGCAATCGACCGGCCGGATCTGCGCACATGTCGCTGAAACCGACCAACCCACTCGTGGCGTAGTCGTTGTCCAGCAACACTACCGTCGACCCAGGTTCTTGAGCCTTGAGAGCGACGTTTCGTCCGGAAACAATGAGCCCACCGGAACTATGACGAACCATGCCCCCGATGCCACGACGGTGCGCAACTACGCAAGTGGTGCCCTCTTCGTTCAGTGCGTACACACCGCCGTTCTGTGCGTCGGCGAACAGAATTCCGATTTCTGAATCCCATACCGGTCCCTCAAGCAGACCAAACCCGCCCGCAATCTTATCCAATGTAGTCACCGTCGATTCACCTCGACCCCTTCCTTCACTCGATCCCACAGCGAGTCCAGGTTGTTCTGGGCGTGGCTTCTGAGCCAATGTTTTTGAAGTTTCCCGCTCGCAGTTCGAGGCATCTCGTCGCGCAACTCGACAAACCGCGGCACCATGAAATAGGACATGCGTCCTTCACACCACGAGACAAGCGCGGCCGGCTCCAAATCCCGCCCTGGTTTGATGATGAGTGACGCACCCACCTCCTGATCTCCACTGATATCGACCGCGTACACGCACGCTTCTGCAATTGATTCGTGGTCCATCAATACCTGTTCGACCTCGAACGCCGAGATATTCTCGCCGCGACGTCGAATCGCATCTTTTTTGCGGTCTTTGAAATAGAGGAACCCATCTACGTCTACGACTCCGAGGTCTCCACTGTGAAACCATTGATTGCGGACGCTATTAAGCGTTTCCGATGGCATTTTATAATATCCCGAGGCGGTGTGCCACGGGTTTCGCGACCGCATCACGATCTCGCCCAGTTGGCCCGCCGGCAGCTCGAAGTCGTCGTCGTCGACAACCTTGACTTCGAAATTCGCCGACACCTTACCGCATGAACCGTATTTCTCGGGTGGATCGTTTACGGAGGAAAAATTGGAGACACCGTAATCCGTGAGACCAAAACATGAAACAAGTTCGACTCCCCACCGTTGTTCCATTTGGCGTCCCCGGTCGGGTATTGGCGCGGCCAGAATTTGCCGAAGCGAGTTGTCCGTTTCAAAATCTGATGGTTCCAGATTCCACAGGATGTCGCCCATCGAACCCAACAGATTGGTGAGCGTCGCTTCGTACATCTTGACATCCCGCCAGAAGTTTGACGCAGAAAATCGTGCCGCTACTGCCACTGTGGCACCCACGAGCATGCCTGCATAAGTGGCTGCGTGAAGTCCGTTACTGTGGAACAGAGGCATAGAAACGTACATGATGTCGGTCGACTGGTAGCCGTACGAATCGGCAAATCCGCCGGCCCAAGTAAGGGCGTATGCATGTGTGTAGACCACTGCTTTGGGGGGGCCAGTCGTACCTGACGTGAACATCAAGAATGCGCAATCCTTGAACTCGACCGTACATGCGGGCGGGTCCATATTGTCGGTGATCAGATCGTTGATCTCAATCACCGTGATGCCACTCGGTAAGTCATCGCTCGCGTCAAGCCTCCCCACGGTCACGATTCGTTGGAGAGCTGGTGTGAGGTGAATGATAGCTGTGACGTGCGGTAAGAGGCTCGCGTCAACGATCAGCGTGGTTGCGTCCGAATGAGTTAGATTGTACGCGAGCCCTTTTCCTCGCACCGATGTGTTCAATGGCACGGACACTGACCCAATTTTGCCGAGGGCAAATATAGATAACAGTATTTCGGGGCAATTGCCCAACATGATGGCCGTATGATCGCCGTGTTCGATACCGAGATTGATCAGGCCATGAGCAATCTTGTTGGTCTCCCGATCGACTTCTGCGTAGCTGTAGCGGCAATCGTCGAAAATCAGGAATGGTTTGCAACCGAAAGATGCGGCTTGAGACTCAAGAACGTGTCCGATTGTCAGGTCCTTGGTTGCGAACTGCATGACACCTCATTCAGTGGTACGCGTGGGATCCAATGCTTACGCCTAGCGCCTCAACTGTGACCCAACGAACAACTGAAGTCAACAAGATCCCTGGCCGAGTTCGCGAACAGCCAGGTCATGGCGGTCTCGGCACATGTACACATGGCGAGATTCCGGACATCTAGTGGACTGACCGGTGAGGTTTTGATCCGGGGGCACATGCGGCCGAGCGGGCAGTGGCAGTCACCTGCCGAGGCGGTCGCAGCTTCCGTGATCCCGCATTCGCGAGCGGGCAGTGCGGGCACTGGGTATGAATGTTCGCATCTTTATCTCAAAGTGGAAATTGGTCTTTCGGTCGATGCCGAGGCAGGAGGCAATTTGGCGGAAATCGAGACGGGTGGTCTCCATATTTCGATAAACGAATTGCCCTCAGGGAACTCTTGCCGACAACAGCAGAATCCTGACGCTGATGCGTAGCCTTTGCATTCGTGCCCATCGAAGTAAATCCCAATGCGTCAGAAAGCTGACCGCAGCGTTCATCCGCTTGAATTGGACACGCGGGAGTTGTTGCTCGCGGCGTCTGGCACATACGGCGAATGAATCCGAGTGGATGTCGCTTCGTCGACGCTGGCGGGAAGGGGGCTTCGGCGCCGCCGAAAATAGTCTCAGGACGCACATGACATTCTTACCGCGCTGGCGCAGTCGTGCCTCGCATGCCTTTGACGTCATTTTGGCAACTACCCGTCATGCGACAATTCTCAACAAGATGTTCGTTGTTTCGCGAGTCAGAGGGTCACGATGACACATTGCAGCCATCGCATGGCGGGTCGTCGACTCGCCTCTGCGTATAGAGACCTAAATGAGTTCGGTCGTCGCGTGGAGCGTACTTGCCCGGCCGGGCCTCGATGCTTTCCCGCCCTGTCAGCGGAGGCGGCCGAGAATCGAGGGTGCCGAGCAGTTACCGCGGTGCCATCCGGAGTGCGCCGTCCATGCGGATGGTCTCGCCGTTGAGGTAGTCGTGCTCGACGATCATCTGTGCGAGCTGCGCGTACTCGGTGGGCTGAGCGAGTCGGGACGGGAACGGGACGCCTGCCTCGAGGCCGGCGCGGTACTCCGGGGTGACGCCGGCGAGCATCGGGGTGTCGACGATGCCGGGGGCGATGGTGTTGACGCGGATGCCCACCTGGGCGAGGTCGCGCGCCGCGGGGACGGTCATGCCGTGCACGCCGCCCTTGGAGGCGGAGTAGGCGATCTGACCGATCTGGCCTTCGAACGCGGCCACCGACGCGGTGTTGATGATGACG
>NZ_JMLQ01000013.1 GCF_000686025.1 Rhodococcus sp. UNC23MFCrub1.1 | reverse complement strand
GAGCGCCAGGATCGATCCGACGAAGGTGGTCGATGTCCCGAGGGCAGCGGATGATCCGACCTGCCAGAACACGTTGCAGGGCTGGGCACCGTTGATGAGGTTGACCGTGCTGTTCGATGCAGTGGTGAGGGTCGATCCCGCTTGGAAGATGAACACGGCGTTCGGGTCCGACTGAGCATCGAGTGTGACGGTGCCGGTGAGTCCGAGTTCGGTGTCCGCTTTGTACACACCGGAGACGAGTGTGCGGCCACCGATCTCGACGGGCACGGCGGTCGGGGGTGTGCGGCCGGCGGCGTCGTTGTAAGCGACCGTGAGGTCGGCCTGCGCCTGCGCCGCGACGGGGTCTGCCCGGCGGATGACACCGTCGGTGACGATTCCCGGTGGGAATCCGTCGACGGCCGATCCTGCGCTGACACCGACCGATCCACTGATGTTCGACACACCGGTGTTGGTGACGGCTGCGCCGGCCAGCACGGCGAACGGGTCGGCAGTGCCGAGTCCGACGGTCGGCGTCGCAGCCGAGGCGACGGCTCCGCTGGTGAGCATCAGGGCTGCCGTCGCGATGTCCCGGCCGGACACACGTGAAAGAAATATTGCGCAATAATTCTTTTGGGCTTACGGTTGCGCCATGTCCGTTACACCGCCCCGCCCGGTATCGAGCGTCTCGCAACTCAAGGCTCTGACCCACCCTCTGCGTGTGCGCATCCTTTACGCCGTTCAAGCAGAGAGCGCGGCGACCGCGAGCCGAATCGGACAGCTGGTCGACGAGTCCCCCGCGTCGGTGAGCTACCACCTGCGCAAGCTGGCCGACGCCGGCTTCGTCCAGGAAGCACCCGAGCACGGTTCCGACGGGCGGGAACGTTGGTGGCGTGTCCCCGATGGCGGATTCACCTGGACCTCCAGCGACTTCGACGCCACCCCCGAGGGACGCACGACAGAGCGCGCCGCCAGACGGTTACTGGTCGACAACCAGTTCCGCCGACGCCAAGAGTTCGACTCCGACCCGGACAGGTGGGGTCCGGACTGGGTGCAATCCGCGTTCAGCACGGACTACGTCCTCAAGATGACTCCGGAGCAACATGCGGAGATGTCGCGAGAGATCCAATCGGTGATCGAGAAGTGGCGGACACAGGCCGAGGCCGCCTCCGAGACCGCCGCGGCGGGCCAGCACGTCATGGTCTTCGCCCACGGCTTCCCGTTCGAACCCTGACCCCCACTGCCTCGGACAGGAGAGGACCCGATGAACGCTCTACCGCCCGAGCTCTACCTGACCGTGCAGCAAGCCGAGCTGGCCGAGCACATGACAGCCCAGCATCGCCGCCGCACAACACGTTTGCGACGGCGCGCGGATCGGGACCGCCGCCGGCGGCAGAGGGCACAAAAACGCCTGGACCGTGCGACACAGCAGCTCGCCAGGGCCCGCCAGAGGGAGGCCCGATCGCACCGCCGACTGCACGCGGTCCCGTCGACGTAGACATCATGATTCGGGTGCCGTTCGAGTGGTCGCACGGATTCGCCCTGCCGAAGTCCTGGAGCAGCAACTCGGAGCGGACACACGGCCCGGTCGCGAAACCGTCCCGATAGACGATGGTCCAAATGGATACTCAAGTACGCAGGAGGCGTCTCAGCCGCGACGGGCCATGCTGACCACCGACAGGATGCTCTTACGACACAAGATCTACACGAGCCGCTCATACTGTCAGCGGACCACGCTGTAGGCCAAGCCCACTAGAACTCAAGAAGGTCCAAGAGGTTGCCTGAGCTCGTGGAGGTGGCTGGTACCAGGTAGTGAACTCGGGACTCGGCCACGGCCGAGAGCTCAATCGGTCGAACATCGAACGTCAGGCCGACATGCACCACACGATCGATACCGGCTCCGATCAAAGGCGCGAGCGTTTCGGAGATGGAGTGCAGATTACTTTCCTGTGTGTGTCCCCCGTGAACGATCATGTTCCTCTTCCGGTACAGCCGGGTGAACTCTCGGGTAAGGATGCCACTGATCTTCTCGACCTCTCCCCTCGGATCAATCAGCGCGGGCCGAATGCGCTCCAGGGCAAGGTTGTCGATAGGCTTCTGCAGGTCAATTTGAGGGTTGGCACAGGCATGCATCTGGAAAAGCCGCGCCCGGTCGATGTTCTGCTCGCAGCCAGCCATCTCCTCGGCTGCGGTGCCATCGTGTGTTTGGACATACGTTCGCGATAGCCACGAAAGTTCGGCCCGCACCATGCTGGCGGCGACGATGAGCGAGAAGCGCCTCGCTGCGACGGCATCCTGTGCATCGGACGAACCGACCATGAGTGACTCAATCGCGGACCACCCGCTAATCACTGCAATATGGGGAGCGGCCGTGCTCAGTGGCTGCACCAGGGCGAGGGTGTTGGTGATGTAGTCCTGCATCTCGAGGTCCTGAACCCGTCCGAGCAGTTCGAACGAGCGCACGTTGATGACCCGATTGGTGGCGTGAGTGGGGAACTCGCTGCCCTTCTCCTTCGACCACATGCTCGGGCAGATTACGATTGGAGTTCTGCTGCCGAGATGGAACTTGGCGGCAAGGTTGGAGATGCGGGATCTGGCCTTGTCCGCCGCCGCGTTGACATCGCGACCTTGGACTTCGAGCAGAAAAGATCCACGTTGCAGCAGACCCTGCGCCTTCTTCGCATGGAGTCGTTTCCACTGCGCTGTCTCCTGTGCAGTCATCCAACCCGACGCGCTCGCTACGTCGAACCTGCCCATCTTCTCGACAGGAACACAGAAGGTGTATGTCCGCTCGGGCTGTTTCAACCGGCTGTCTGCCTCACGTAGGAAGTCTCCAATGGTGGTGGCGGTCGAGTTGTCACGGATCGCCCGCAACCAGGCGTACAGGCTGCTTTTGTGCATGCCGGCGTCCAGAAGATGGGCGGTGATTCGTCGAGCCGCACCCTCCACATCGATCGGCTTGCCGTTGGCCGCCGGGGAATCGAGGGAATCGGCCCAGTTCACCAAGTACGAGTCGTTCATACGGTCGAAGTGTTCCCGCAGGTTGATCCAGGCATGGCTCGATTCGGTGATGCCCGGCTTGATCGCCTTGATGGTGCCCTCGACACACTTGCCGTGATCTGCGATGCCATGGTCGGTGCGTAAGCAGTGCTGGACGTAGCTGCGTTGATCAGTGATTGCTGCTTCCGGAGCTCCGGGCCTGACACTCTCCTCAAGGAGTTCACGGGCGATCTGCATGGTGCCGCTGCGCCACAAGCGTCGGTGCCAGGGCGCCTGCGTCGACGTAATCTCCATCATTCGAGCAGTGAAGTTCGCGTAGCGGGGTGGCTCTGAGATCGGCATCGTGTTATCTTATTGGCGTAAACGAGCTACATGCCTCGCTCGACTTGTCGATGCCAGCCATAAGCTCGTTACCTCGTTGGAGGTCAGAAACACCCCTCAGGCTACCTGGGGGGTGTTTCTCTTTTCTCAGACACTTTCACCGGCCACCTTGCCCACCTGTGCGCGAGGCCCGACGGCTGCCAGCCACCCGCTTCGGGGAGCCCGGGCACCACCCCGGCGGGCGCGCCGGGGAGTGCACCAACTCTTCAAACTGACGGTGCTGTTTGACGATCGTCGAACAGGACTGGGGTACCGGGCGCGGGATCCGGTCAGATCGGGCACACTTCGAACCGAACGTTGTGTTCTATGACAGCCGAAGGAGTTCTCTGTGAGTTCGATGACGAAGTTGGGTGTGGCCGCTGCGAGCTCGGTGGGCATCGTGTTCGCCCTCCCGTCCGTGGCGTCCGCCGCGGACGGAAGCGAGGTCACTTTCTCGTACTCGGCGGAGGGATCGACCATCTCCAACGCGATCACAAACACCACGGATTCGACGCTGTACTGTTCGACGTCTTTGGAGCCCGCCCCGGACGGGGTTCTGCCGCCGCTCGACACCATCCTCGGGCAGGACATTTTCACCGGTGGTGACGTTCCGCCCGGCACCACCACCCAGCAGTTGACCGACGTTCCGGACGGGTCGTGGGCGGTGCTGGTCACGTGCAGCAATCCGGGAAGCGAGAGCCCGGCGACCTGGCTGTCCGACTACCCCGGAGTCGAGGACTACCTCACCCGACTCCAGTTCCCCGCCCCGTGGTTCGCGGTCGACCAGGCCTCCACTGTTCTGACGGTCCCGGGGCCGACATCCGGTGGCACCGCAAGCCCACTCGACGAACTGTCGGACGCGTTCGGTAGCTGAGGCGCGACGCGGCCACTTCGAACCACACGGGTCAGCCACACCGATCGAGGACCCCGACTTGAACGACACATCGCTAGGCGTACCGCCGCCCGACCATGGGCCGGTCACCCTCACCGTCGACGGTGAGATCTTTGTCGTGACTGAGCGACGGGGAGACTCACGAACGTACGACTACGACTGGGCTTCGGTCCGAATGCGGCTTACGGATTCTCGAGCACCACCCACGCCGCGTTCTCCAGCGTGACGGATCGTGCGGACACCCCATCGGGGTTTCCGCCGGCCACGCTCGACGAGCACCGCGCGGCGATCCGCAACTTCCTTGCACTTATCGACCCCGACACCGGTTACATCGGCGACTGAGTAGTAGCGCCGGTGCCACAACTCACCGACACGATCGGTTCTGGCTCCCCCGGTTCGGCGCACGTTTCTGGCATTGTCCCGTGACTGGTCGACAGCACAACCCGGCCGAACCGCGCGGTGGTGCCGAAAACGATCGTGTCTGCACAGCCGATAACCACAATCAGGCCTACAGCCAAGGCGTTGGGCAGGCCATGGCGGGCACATACGAGTCCGGTCACGAATAGGTGGTAGCGGCCCTCATCGCATGCTCGTGGCGTGGGTCGATGGCACAGACGTATCCGTCGGGTCCGAGGACGTGCCTGTAGTGGGTCGCGGTCGACGGTGACGACAAGACTCGGCCGAGCCTGAGTGTGTAGTCCTCGTAGCCGACGGGACCGAGAACTCGGCCCCACGCGTCGAGTTCCTGCTCGGGCAGCAGACGAGTCGCCCGGGTGCGCACATGGTGAGCGCTGACCGACACCAGGACGAGCACCGATCCGGTGGGGTACGCACCGATGGTGGGGTCCACGCCGAGGGACATGTGCGAGGCGAAGACGGTCACCTCGAGCGTGGGGTCGAGGAAGGATCGTGCGGCGGCGTGCGGCGGAATGCCGGTGGTGCGTCTGATTCCTTCGGGGGTGCCGCGCTCACCGAGCGCTCTGACGCGGAGCTTGTCCAGGATGCGGTGATGCCTGGTCCGGATGCGGTCGACCAGCTCGTCGGACGTCACGACTGTCACGCGCCTCCTTTCATTCTGTCGAGCGATCCGCACCGGCCGGCGCGTCGCCTGTGACTGTGGTGGGCGCCGCACCGAACAGGACGACGATACGGATGCGAGGCGCATTCCAGTGGGTGATCATCGACCACCCCACCGTGCGCACGATCGTGGTGCACCAACCCGAGCAGCAGCCCGAGTTAAAAACCGGCGCACGCGCAGCGGCATTCGTCGCCGACTGCCCCGGCGCGGTGACTCGGGCTCCGATTCACCGCGGCTCCCGGCGGCGGCGACGTCACCGCAGGACAGGCCCGTATCGGGGTTCGCAGAAACAGGATGTGCGGGTTCATGTAGGGCTTGTGTCGTTCGACCGGGCCGAAAAAGATTGGTGGGTCCTGCGCGTCGGCGGAGCAACCAGGTCTCAGGTGCGGCCGTCACGGGGCCAGGATGCGGTGCAGGTCGTCGATGACCGCGTTGGCGGCGACGAGGTTGTAACCGTCGAACCAGGGCGCGGAGTCGACCTTGTGTGCGCGTCCGGCGCGGACGGCGGAGAGGGTTCTCCACAACGGCCCGCCGGTGAGTGCTTGTTCGGCGTCGCTGCCGGCATCTGCCTGCCCGCCTGCCCCGATGTAGTAGATGATGACGTCGGCGTCGATCAGAGACAGGTTCTCCGCACTCACCGCTACGTTGACTCGGCTCGGGTCTGCGCCTGCCGCGGTGTTGGCGGTCGGTTCTATTCCGGCGCCGCTGAGGATGTCGGCGTAGAGGAATGTCGACGACGCCGCCAAGGTGTTGTAGGAGCGCACATCGCCGGTGGCGTCGGAGGCACGGACCACCGATACGCGAACGCCTGTCGGCCACGCTGCGGTTACCGCATCACGCAGTTCGCTGATGCGCCGATCGAGTCCGACGAACTTGCCCTGCGCCTCGTCCTTACGGTCCACCGCGTCGGCGACATCGATGTACTGATCGCGCCAGTAGGAGAACGGAACCAGGACGGTGGGCGCGATCGCGGACAACTCGGCGTAGAACGGTTCACCGATCGGCTGTCGTCCCACGATGAGATCGGGGGCAGTGGCGGCGATCGCTTCGAGTTGCACGTCGCCGGCGGCGGTGACACCGATGGACGGTAATTGCTGTGAAGAGGTGCTGACCAGAGTGCGCAGACCACCGCCGAGGGTGCCGCTGGCCGCCACCGGTACACCGAGTTCGTCGAGGGTCTGCAACCCGACGTAGGCATCGAGACTGACGATTCGCGTCGGGGTCGCCGGTACCACGACGTCGCCCATGGGTGTCGAGACCGTGCGGGTGGTGTCGCCGTCCGCGGCGCCCGCTGCGCCGGTGGTCGTCGGTGCGCACGCGGCCAGCAGACCGGCCAAGCTCGCACCGGCGGCGATTCCGAATCTCCGCCGCGACAGGTCGTCGACAAGCTCAGCGGCCGAACTGAATCGGCTGGTCGGCCTCCATGAACACGTGAGTGTCATATTGTCTCCTGAGTTCGGGTGGGGGTGGGCGAGGTCGGTGTCGTCAAAGGCCGGCGTCTTCGAGTGCAGTGTCGACGACGTCGACGAGTGCGTGTCCGGTGAGCCCCGCCGCGACAGCGCGGTCGCGAACGGTGTCGATGTGCTCCTGCACGAGGTCGTAGCGGCGTTGCCACTGCTCCTTGTCTCTCCGCCAGTAGCCCTTGATCTCGAATCGCTCCGGCGACCAGCCTCGGCGGCGGTGGAAAAGATGCCGAATGGCACGTGCGTCACCCGCTTCCGTTGCTGCCCACAGGTATCCGATTCCTTCCGGCAAGCGGAATCGCTCGACCGCGTCGACGAGCCCCGATCCGATGGCGACGGGAGCGGTGTCGCCGTCCGGGTGTATCCACTGGTAGGAGACCCTCCCGCGGGTGTCGACGTGTTGACAGTCCTGCACGGAGGGTGTCCAGGCGATCACATGAGCTCGAGCACCTGCTGCGAGTTGTTCGATCGCGCGGGTCAGCGCAGGTAGACCGGTCATGTCCGCGACGAGAAGTTGCCACTCGGTGTCAACGGGTGGGTTGTACCAACCTCGGGCTTCGGAGACAGTGATGCGGGCACCCGGCTGCACTCGAGCGGCCCATTCGGCGGCGACACCGCCGTCATGGACAGCGAAATCGACGTCCAGGAACGGCCCGGCGGGATCGAATCGGCGAACGGTGTAGCTGCGCACGACCGGATCCGCCGAACCGGGCCGATCGAACAACAACCGCAATCATTCATCGGGAACGCCCGTGCCGGCAAACACACGCAAGCCGTTGCCGCCGAGCCGAACTCGAATCATCGACGGCGTCACGTTCCAACTCGACAATGCAACAGCGTCGTACATGACCGGGCCGGACCGTGTGTCGACACCCATTGCACCGCCACCTGCTCCCGTGCGATCTATTGCAGTGAGGTTAGCCTAACCAGACACGCCGCGGAGCGGCGCGTACCCCACCACCTCGAGCTTCCCCCGTGTCACCTGCGGCATTATCGCCGACCGCCCCGGCGCCATCGCACGACTCGGTGTACCGCGACTCCCCGCTGCGTCGACGTCGCCGCAGGACAAGGCAGCACCGGGATTCGTAGAATGCACCGCATGGTTCGGTACACGCAGGCGCAGCGGCTGGCGCTCGGTGAGAAGCTCGCCGAGGCGCGAGCCGCGGTGCGCCAGGCGTTCCTCGGTGCGGAGATGATGGCACGGTCGGCGCACGACGACGGCATACCCGAGAAGCAGATCGCCACCGAGCTCGGTGTCGACCGAATGACCGTCCGCAAATGGGTCACCACGAAGTAGCTGCCACCGGCGGACAGGGACGAAACGTGGCTCGCGCCCGCAGGTGTGGTCGACGGGCCATTCCCAACGACGTCTGAGAGCACAGTTCGTCTCATACGAAAAGTGCCAGAGCGCAACGGCTCCGCTTTGGACGTTCCCGTTCCCGTTCCCGTTCCCGTTTCCGTTTCCGTCTTGCGGACAGACGGCACTCGTTGCCGGTCGCCCACGCACGCAGGGCGGCCCGCTCGTCCCAGGTGACAATGGTTTCGTCGCGTGTCTCGGCGCTCCGCAGCGCGGCCAGCACCCGCCGGGCCACCTCGACTGCTGAAGGTCTGATTATGCGGCCTTGCCGATCGGAACGCGCCCCGACGTCTCCGATTCCCCGCTGCCGGACTAGACCATGAGAGCAACCGTTCGTCCCCGGGCCTCTGTTGCGGCCCAGGTCGATCCGGTGCCCGGTTATGTGGAACAACCGCCGGAGGATCGCCGGGCCACCAAGTCGGCGCGGCACCCCCGCGCGAAAGATCCAGCCGTGACCGGGTTTTAACGCACCTTCGAGGTGGCGAGTACTCGGTAGATGCGCCAGGTGGGTTGATCTGCGCCGTCGTTGGGCACTTCGACGTCGAGTAGGCCGATCTGTGCGCCGTTGTCCCAGATGGTGGGGTAGCGGCGGTTCAGGGCGTCGGATTCGCCGCGCCCGGTGTTGGGCACGGTCAGCATCAGTTGCACTCCGGCGTCGGCGGGGTCGTTGAGCACGGTGGTGAAGTCCTCGTCCGACGGCACGATGAATTGTCGTGGCCGCGCTGATGCCGCAACCACCGCGAAGCCGTACACGCTGTCGGTGAGCACCGAGCCGTCGGGCAGGTTCTGTGCGTCGAGGTAGTCCGCGATGGCCCGCTCGGTGGAGAACGAGGCAATGATCTGCTGCGCCTGCGCGGGTGGGTTCCGATCGAGCAGGTGCCCGACGGCGTACTGCTGCGGCGACAACGACGGCTGCAGGAAAACGTAGGTCGTCAGCGGCAACGACACCAGGGACACCGCGACGGTACCCGCCGCCACGACCCGCCGGAATGTTGTGCGGTCGCGCGGCGCTGCGGGCCCGATCCGGTCGCGTGCGTACTCCCCCGGCCGCCGCGCGGTGATGGTTCCGCGGGCGGAGAGGACCTGCGCGCATCCCACGGCCGCCAGCGGGATGGCCGCGATGAAGAAACGCAGGAAACCGAAGGTCGAGCCGGTGATGTAGGTGAGGGCTTGGAATGCCAGCACGGCCCCGAACAATATTGGTGCGACCAGGAATTCGGCGTCTCGGCGCCGCCAGGACAGTCCCGCGACGGACGGTAGCAGCAACGGGATCGCGGGGCCGAGCGCGAGGAGTGCGGTGAGGACGGAGGCGGTGTTGCCCACCGGGTCGTCGGTGCCACCGCCGGACTGCGCGAGGATCGCGGTGTTGCCGTAGGCGGAGGAGAACTGCGCGAACGCCTCGCCGGTGATGAGCCAACTCGTCGTCGCCCACCCGAGGAAGGCGATCAGGCCGGGCCCGGCGACGAGTACCGCGTCCAGGACGGCTCGGCGCAGCATCACCTTCCGGTGCGCCCACCCGCGCCGCAACGCGGTGACCGTGAAAACCAGTCCGGCGGCCGCGGCGATGGCCGCGACGGCGTCGTACCTAGTGAGGTAGGCCAGCGCCAGGGCGATGCCGGCGACGAGCAGTTCGTGCACGTCGTCGGTGGAGATCCACCGCACCAGCCGGCGAACCGTCCAGCAGAGGAAGAACAGGAAGACCGCTTCGCTCATCCCGTTGGCCGCGTAGAAGACAATCATGGGGTTGATCGCGAACACCGCTGTCAGGGAACTGGTCTGGATGCGGCCGAGACCACGGTCGACGCAGATGCCGCGGATCTGAAGCACCGCTCCCGCCATGAACAGCGCCGACACCGCGACGGCGGACAAGTTCCACCGGGTGATGGCGGGGAGCAGGTCGGAGAAGGCGACGAGGGGCAGTTGCAGGAGGGCCGTCACTGGCGTGAAGACGAACCCGATGGCCGCGACGTGCGGGTCCCGGCTGTGCAGCACGGCCTGCGCGGCGTAGGTGCGGCTGAGCGCGTCGCCCATCATCAACCCGAATCGCAGTGACAGCACGGCGCCGATCGCGAAGTAGGCGGCCGACAGGGCGGAGAACAGTTTCACCGTGGATCGCCCGCGTCGTCGCCCTGCGCCGGAGACGATGCCGGGACCGACAGCCCGTGGAAGGTCTTCTCCCAGTACGAGGGGTTGCGCAGCAGTTGCCAGCAGCCCTTGAGTGCGGCGACGCTCATCATCACCCAGTAGAGCGGCATCGTCAGGCTGGGTATCAGCAGGGACGCGTTTCCACTCTCTCGCGACGCCACGAGATACATGTAGATGGTGGCGACGTTGCCGACGATCAGCGACAGCAGCGAGAAGTAGTAGATGTACGGCGGGAAGAGCGCGACGATGACACTCGGCTGCCCGAGGATCCACGCTGCAGTCAGTGACCAGAACGTCATGTTGATGCACGCCGTCAACGGAGTTCCCGCCAACAGCAGTGTGAATCGGTAGGTCCCCACCGGACCCAGGGCGCGCCAGGTACGGGCGGGGCGGCGCATGTGCACCAACCAGGTCTGCAGATACCCCTTGTACCACCGTGATCGCTGACGAATCCAGTTGATCGGGTCGCTGTTGGCTTCTTCGAGCGTCGTCGAGTCCAACACTGCCGTGGAGTAGCCCGAGGCAGCGATCCGTACTCCCAGATCAGCGTCCTCGGTGACGTTGAATCCGTCCCAGGCCCCGACCTCGGCGATGACGTCCGCGCGCAGGTGATTCGACGTTCCGCCCAACGGGATCGGTGAGCGGCTTTTCATCAGACCGGGCAGCAGGTAGCCGAACCAGAGGGCGTAATCGGCGGTGAACCATCCGGTCAGCAAGTTCTGAGATCCGTTGTGGAACGCCAGTTTCGCCTGTATGCACGCCACCGTCGCCGGCAGCCGGGAGAACGCGACGACGACGCGGCGCAACTGCAGCGGGTCCGGCAGGTCCTCGGCGTCGAAGATGGTGACGATGTCGCCGGTGGCGAAGTGCAGACCGTAGTTGCAGGCCTTCGGTTTGGTGCGCGGGTCCGCCGCCGGGACCAGCACGACCTCCACCACCTCGCTGACGCCGGCGCGGCGGGCCGCGGCGATGGTGACGTCGTCGTCTTCCTCGAGCAGCAGCAGCACCTGCAGTTTGTCCGCAGGGTAGTCCAGCGCCGTCATCGCCACGATCAGATCGCCCACCACCTCCGGTTCGTCGTAAGCGGGAACCAGGATCGTGTACGCGGGCAGGTCCTCGTCGGGCACCGCCGACGCGTCGGCGTCGGTGACGGTCACGATGGCCGATGCGTCCAGTCCGCGGGTGAAGAGCAGGATGCGGTCAGCCATCATCGCCAGGTACCCGGCTGTGGACACCACGGTGATCACGGTCAACGTGGCGACCGGTGCGAGCGCCAGCGCCGCGGCGATGGCCGCGAGGACGAGCAGGGCGGTGTTGCGTTGCCACGGGACGAACGCCACCGCCGCCGACGCGAGCGGGTCTTTCCGGGCCAGACCGTTGATCGCGTCCGCGAGGGCCGCCGCCCGGAACTGCGGCGTCTCGGTGCCCACCGGCGGCGGTGTCGCCGATGCCGTCATCGGTCACCGCCCATCGGCGCGGGTGGCCATTGCGCCGCGACGAGGTCTCGGCCGACGGTGGTTAGCAGGTCGGCGTCCGCGTAGTCAGGTCGGTCGTCGCCCACCACGGTGTTACCGCGCAGGAACACCGCGGCCAGCGCCGAGAGGTTGGACGCCATGGACGGCTCGGGGATCGGGAACTGTGCGTCGGGGTCGTGGTTGTCCACGCTGACGACCGTCACCCGTTGGAACACCGGTCCTCGCACCCATTCGAAGACCAGTTTGGTCCAGGTCAACAGCAACGCGTCGTCGACGGAGGTGTAGAGCGACCCGGTGATGTCGCGGCCCAGATCGATGCGCAACGACGGGCTGGTGCGGGTGCTCGAGAGTCGGTAGAGCGTGCGTTCGGGGTAGACCCCGAGACTGGCGCCGTTGGTGGTGCCGAGGGTGTCCACCATGACCGTGCGCGGTCGGCCCTTTCCGTCCCACGCCGGATTCACCGCGGCGGCCTGCCATTCCTGCCGGGTCAAGGTGGCACCCTGACCGAAGAAGGACCGCACCCACGGAAAAGTCTCGTCCTGGATCTGCCGCCACCCGACGGGGACGGCGAGAGTCGCCGCCGGTGGGCCGGGTGGGCCGGCGACGCTCGGCGGCACGGGGGTGTTCGGAAGCGGCAGCGTGACCAGCACCGCGGCGACGACGGCGACGGTGAGCACCGAGGAGCGGGTGGATGTCGCGGACGGGTTCTGCACCGGTCGGGTCAGCACCCGTTTCGTGGTGCCGCGCCGAGCGTGCAGGTAGAACGCGGTGCCCGCCACGGCCGAGGCACCGACCGTGGGGATCAGCTGCAGCCACAGGATGTGGATCGTGGGCGAGACGGCCAGCACCGCGCGCAGCAGCGCCACCCCGACGGCGACCGTGACGAGGAATCCGGCGACTCCGCGCGCCGCCGTGCGGCCGACGGCGATCCCGCCCGCCGCCCCGGCCACCAGAACCAGCACCAGACCGTAGGCGAATCGGCTGCCGCCGAGTGTCACCGCGACCGTGCGGTAGAGCACCGGCGAGAGTGCGATCACCAGGACCACCAGTGGCCAGAACCGCCCGACCGGGCGCAACCCGAACAGCAGGATCGCGGCGCTGATCGCGAAGATGCCCGCCGCCGCCACGTCGATGTGCAGCAGCGCGTATTGATCGGCGTACCGGGGCAGCCACAGAGCCTGCACCGCCACCGCCGCCAACGCCCCGAGGCCGCCGACGATGACGTCGGTCTGGCGATCGTGGATGGGCAACTCCCCCGCCCTCCTGCGCGCGATGCCCTGCCCGGCCACCACCGCGAGCAGCGGCACCACGAACAGGTATCCGCTGACCGCGCCGCCCGAGGCCTCGACCGCCAGCCGCCGCCACGTCGGCAGGAATGCCAGGACCACCGCCGCGATCAGCACCGTCCACCGCACCACCAGGGAGCGGACGGCGGTCACGAACGCTCGCCCGGCGGTGCCGCCGCGTCCGATCGGCCGCGGCTGCGGATGTACACCAGCGCCGCGCCGATCACACCGATCACCAGGGCGATACCGCCGATCACCAGGATCGCCCACACCCCTGACGGCGCCGTCGATCCACTGGCCACGTCTACTACCGGTACCGCCGCGTCCCCGGACGAGGACAGCGACACTGGTTCACGCGCAACGGTCCCGAACAGCACATCACCGCTGAGCGTGGACCACCGTCGCACGTCGTCGCCCAACCAGGCGAGAACCCCGTCGAGCTGTTCGGCGCCGTTCGACGTCGCCACCACCAACGACCGGTCGTTCTGACGCAGCACCTGTACCGACCCGAAGGGTGCGGCGCTGTCGACGGTCACCTGAGTCTGATCACCCCCGCCGCCGGTGCTGTCGTCGCGCACCGTGAGGACGGTGGTCCCCGTGGTGCTCAGCGGGAGTCGGATGTTCTGCGCCTGCGGTCCGAACGCGGCAAGACCGTCCGGGGCGACCAGCAGCGCCGGCGTCGTCGCCGCGGCCACGTCGGCGAACGGTGCCACCGTCGGCACCAAGGGCCGCGCGGACAGGCGCTGCAACCCCGTCAGCACCGCCGCCGCTCGGGCCGTGTTCGCGAACGACTGCTCCGCCAACGCCACCGACACACCCGGCATGAGCGACTGCGGGACGGACTCGAACCCGCGGGTGTCGGGAGTGCCGCCGGAACTCGACACCGTCGTGTCGGCATGGACAGTCAGGGCCAGTGCGCCGCCCGTACTGCAGGTGTCACCGTTGCCCGTCGTGCGCAGGGTGACGGTCACCGCCGTGACCCGCTCGACTGACGCCGGCGGGATGTCGACCCACAGGTCGAGGACACCGGAAGCGTCCGTGGCCGACGACGCAAGGTCGGTGTCACCGACCGAGACACGCAACCCACCGGCCACACCAGAAGATAGAGGTGTGTAGTCGCCCAGCAGATGGACCCGCAGATTCGACCCGGCGCGGGCGAGCCGAGTCTGATCCACCGGCACCGTCACCGTGACCTCACCGGCCCCGCGCCCGGTGACAGGCCCCAGTCCCATCTCCCGCAACGTCATCGACTCCGCAGGCAGCACCGGCGCGATCGTGATCGGACCGGCCGAGGCTCGATCGGCGACAGCCAAAGCTGCGGCGTCGCCGGCAAGCAGGGCGATCTGATCGAGTAGGGAGGCACCGCTTCCGGTGATGCGCAGCGCCGGCGGTGCGGCCGGGTCGATCGCCGGCTCCAGTTCGATCGCACCCTCGTCGCCGCCGGCGATGACCAGGGTGCGGTCGAACGGGCCGTCCGCCGGGGTGCCCGCGCGCTCACTCTGCGACCGAACCACCACCCGCACCGGCTGCGACCCGTAGAAATCCACGAGAGTCGTCGCCAAGATCAGCACAGCGGTCGACTGCTCCGCTGTCGGCTCGTCCGGCGCGATGACCGTCGCCGTCCGCAACACCGGCGGCAGGAAGTCCGCGACGACCGTCGGCGCCGCGGGAACCCCCGCGAAGTCCACGACGGGATCCTGCAGTCGCACGGTCGACGTGTCCGGGGTGTACAGACACGTGCCCGCCGCCGGGACGACGGTGGTGCTCAAATCCAAGGTCACGCTGCGACCGGTCACCGCCACACCGGCAAGCGGGACGTTCACCACCGCTGTCGGGGCGCCGCCGATCACGTCGACGCGTCCGACGAACCGGTTCTCGTGCGTGAGATCCAGCCACGCGCGGTCGATGCCGGCCGGTACCTCGAGCACGCCCCGCAGCGCCACCGGAACAGTGCCGGGAGGAACAGGAACCGTGATCGTCGCCCGCCCACGCTGGCCGGTCAGTGCTACCGACCCGCCGAGGCCCATCTCGCCGAACGACAACGCAGACGCCGCCGGCGCCGGCCCCTCCAGCGTCGTGCTCTCCTGCATGGCCCCGTCCTGCGCGGTGATGTCCTGGTCGTCGACCTCTTGCGCGGTCGCGGTCGTCGGGACACCGAGTGCGAGCATGAGGGCCGCGACGATCAGAGCGACGAGGCGGCCCGGGGAACGCGGACACCGACCGGGTCGGAAATGGAATCCAGGGCGGGAGCCAATTCCATGGCGGGGGCGAACGGACACACGCATTCGGTGCGCCTCGACTTTCTCGACAGAACGAAACCGTGAACGGTGCCCCCGCACACTTGCGACTGCCTGGTCATCGTAAAAGTGCACGACAGCGATCGCGCGCCAACCACGGAACGTGCTCTGTGATCACCACGACATCCGCTGACACACGCCAGTTTTGACCGGCAACACGACATGAATGAGGGGATCAAACCGCCACGGATACCATTGCGCAATTGCTGTTCGGTCCTGGTGCACCGTTTCGTGGCGCCGTCGTTTACCGGTGTCGACGCGGGGATAGTTTCATCCCATGCACTGGACCTGTCGGATGTTCACGGCGACCGTCGTGACGGCCGTTCTTCTCATGGTCGGCTGCGCCCACGCCGCGCCGCCGTCTTCCGCCGCCCCCACGCCACCACGCGTGGGGGCGACCGCGAGCGGGCTGACGCTCGACAGTCGGCCGTGGTATCCCACAGGGTTCGACGCCTACCAGTTGGCGACGAACTGGTCGGTCAATCTCGGGTGCGGCGCCATGGTGGACCTCGACCGCTACTTCTCCTCCCTCCCGCCGAATTCACTGACGCGTTTCAACGCGTTCCAGTCGTTGGCGATCGACCGCACCACCGGGATGCTGAACTTCGCGCCCATCGACGCCGTGTTCGAAGCGGCGCGGGTGCACGGGCAACTCGTCGTGCCGGTCCTCACCGCTCAGGACGGAGCGTGCGAGGACGAGAAATTCAAGGACCGCATTTGGTACACCGACGGATGGCGCTCCGTCGCCGACACCTCGGCGATCGTCTCGTTCGAGGACTGGGTGGGCATCGCCGTCGAACGGTGGCGGGACGAGCCCTCCCTCGCGGC
The DNA here is from genome assembly GCF_000686025.1 of Rhodococcus sp. UNC23MFCrub1.1. Classification (GTDB taxonomy): domain Bacteria; phylum Actinomycetota; class Actinomycetes; order Mycobacteriales; family Mycobacteriaceae; genus Rhodococcoides. Next base: position 56,465 of record NZ_JMLQ01000013.1, on the reverse strand, counting down.
GTGGGAGACGGTCGGAGAACCGGAGACGTCGGTGTGCGGGCAGACGTGCGACTGGACCGACCGCAGCTGCCCCTCGGACGCGGCCGCTGTCCTGCGTGCCTTCACCGACGCATCCGGCGCCGTGGTGCGCTCGACGGACACTGCCACCCCCATCACCGCCGGGCTGACCGGTGGTGGGCAGTGCGGCACCCAGGGCGACGAGTACGGGCTGATCGCAGCCTCGCCGCACGTCGACATCCTGCAGTACCACGACTACGGCGCCGACGGGGTCGCCCTCCCGGGTGATCAATGGAACGGACTCGCTCGGCGACTCGACCAAGCATCAGACGCCGGGAAACCGTTGGTGGTCGCGGAGATCGGACAAGCGGCAGGTTCCTGCCTCGACCCGGTCGAACGCGCCGACGACATCGACACCAAAGTCGACGGGCAACGCGCCGCAGGGTCTGCAGGTTTCCTGCTGTGGGCGTTCGTCCCCGACCCACGCCCTAACGAGTGCACCTTCGACATCGGCTATGACGACCCACTGTGGTCGGTCGTCCAGTCGCACGGATCGGGCTGACCGCCGAATGGGAAACCGGCGCGGCTCGAGAGGCAAGATGGTGACGAGACGGTCGACAACGTTCATCGGAGCTCGGAGAGAGGCAGCACGTTCATGGTTCGCAAGGTGGAGATCACCCTGTTGGACGATCTCACCGGAGGAGCGGGCGGACCGGACAGTGGCATTCGGGTACGACAGTTCCCGGTTCGCGCTCGACCTCACCGAGTCGACGTCACCGACGACGGTGGGCGTGGACCCGTGGACGTGCAGTCCGGGTGCTGTGACGTTCGCATAGTGTTTCCGGGCAACGGAAGCGAGCCTGTTCCGGTGTGCCGCGGTCAAGAGCGGATCGGATGACTTCATTTCTTCATCCGCAGTCGGCCGAGGACGCGCTGCAGGTTCCACCTGATGGCCGACACGGTGTCGAGGGTCACCTCAAGGCGTGTCGGAGCTTCGCCGTCGCCGCCGTCGGCGAGGAGAGCGGTGAGACCACCGTGTGTGCGACGCAATGCGGCGTCGAAGTCTCGACGGAGGGGTGCGTGGAGGTCGTATCGAGCTGCACGGTATGCCCGTTCGTGGACGGCCCTGAACATGCGCACGCGGTCGTGCAGTCCTGAGGAGTACGACAGACCGTGTTTGGGTCTGCTCAGGACGTATGCGGGCACCCAGTCGGCGAATGCTGCTCGTAGAAGCCATTTGTCGATGTCGCCGTCGTGGCGCCACACAGTGGGTATGCGACGTGCGGCGTTGACGACGATGGGGTCGAGGAAGGGTACTCGTACTTCCACCGTGTGAGACATGCTCGCTCTGTCGACGCGTTGCAGTTCGGTGCGATGGAGCTGACCGAGCTTGTGAGCGAAAAGTGCATGGACTGTGTCGTCCGGGGTGGACGCGTACATCGGGTACCCGCCGAATACTTCGTCGGATCCATCTCCCCCGATCGCGATGCGAAAACCGTGATCGCGGATCGTCGCGAACAACCGATTCGAGATGACAGCATTGATCACGTCGCCGTACTCCGTCAGCTCGCTTCCTGCGACGGCCTCGCGCACGTCTCGCGCGGACACCGTCCGATGCTCGACGTCGACGACGACGTGGTCGATGCCGAGGTGGCTGGCGACCTTTCGGGCGTAGACGACGTCGGGACTGTCTGAGTCTCCGACGGTGAAGGCTGTGACGTCGGAGCGTTCGCGCGCTGCGACGCAGGCCACGATCGTGGAGTCCAGTCCACCGGACAGGATCACTGCGACGGGGAGGTCCGTCCTGAGCCGCACCCGGATCGAGTCCACCACGGCGTTCCGCACTGCCTCGATCGCCGCGGGGACGTCGTCGAACACATCGACCCGTGCATCAGCCGTGAACGGCGTCAGGGCGGTGTGTCCATTCGCATGGACCCAACCATGGCTACCGGGAGGTAGCGCGTGGATGGCGGTGCCGAGGAAGGTCAGTGCCTTGATCTCGGAGGCGACGAACACCGACGCGCGCGCGAACGAGTAGTACAGCGGTTTGACTCCGAGAGCGTCTCGCGCGAGATAGACACGGCCACCTGTCGGATCGGCCACGGCAAACGCGAACTCGCCGCGAAATTTCGTCACCGCGTGCTCGTCGAGATTGGCCATGGCCACGGCCACCACTTCGGTGTCGGACTCGGTGACGAAAGACGCGCCAGCAGTGGCGAGCTCGGTTCGCAGCTCCGGACAGTTGTAGATCTCGCCGTTATACGCCAGGATACCCCCGCCGGGGGAGGTGAGCGTGACTGGCTGCACCGCCGCTGTGCGGTCGACGATGGGAAGTCGGCGTGTCGCTACCGCTGCCGTCCCGACGACCGCGGTCTCGGTGACCAGTCCGCGGTGCTCGATCGCGGCGATCATCGCCTCGAGGGTGCATTCGTCAGCGGCGGAACCGGCGATCACCGCGATACCGCACATCAGCCGACACCGGCGAATGCGACGTGGCGGTGCCAGTCGCGCGTGAGGGACTCGGCGGCGTGCGGTGCCACGCACACGTGCCACGCCTGCCCCTCGTCGATGACGCTGACCTCTCCGGATGCCTGGACGGTGTGTAGCACCTCGGCGAGGGCGTCTCCGTGTCCGCGGCGCCGCATCCACGTCATCTCGATGTCGGCAGCCCAACCGGAACAGTGTGTACTGCCCTCGCGTGCGCCGTATCCGCGCTCGCGCAGTGACGTCTGGTAGTCGACGCTGCGCGTGCAGCTGTTGACCCACAACGGGGGCGCCCATGGATCGACGACAGTGAGCCGGTGCGCGCAGTGGTTGAGCAGTTCCACCACGGCCGGTCGCGCGAACGGCAGTCGCATGCCGATAGTGACCGGAGCTCTACCCGGCAGCAACCGACGGTCGACGGCGCGCACCACTCGGCCGACCATGTGGTGCGTCTGCACACGGAAGCGGAACAGGAGCAGACCTTGCCGACGAGCGCGTCGCAGGTCGACGAGTTCGGTGCTGGCGCGCACGTCGTGATCGGAGTCGAACGCGTCGGCGCCACACCACCATTCGGACTCGAGCAAGGAGAGCAACCGAACACCGACCAGCGAAGTCGTACCGGACGCCGTCGACACAGATGTCGGAACGAAGCCGTCGACTCCCACGGTCACGGACCCGATCAAGGCCTCGTCCACTCGCCGCAAGTACGGTGCGAGAACACCCGATCTCAGGTGGTGGGACACCACAGCGGACGTGGCACAGTCACGATTTTCCGCTTCTTCGACCTCGTCGACCACAGCATCTACCGCTCGCCGGTACTCCGCAGCAGCATCCCGCGAGGGATGCTGCTCGCTGAACCGCATCAACTCGCTACCTGCCCGTCGGTGTCGCGAACGCGGTGGACCTCGCGACGCCTCCGCTGGACCGCCTCGGAGACAGCGCCTCCCGAGGTGATCAGCGCCCGCGCGAGATCCCGGCACGAGTCGAGCCGGTGACGGCGACCCTTCACCTCTCTGCGGCGACCCGCCCGCAGAAACCTCCGACGTGTCCGAGCGGACCCGCACAGCGCGTCGAGTTCGGCCGGCGACACCACACCGAGCGCCACTTCCGGGGCGAGAACGGCCCGGAGAAGCTCGCGTTCGGTTCGTACCGCGTGTCTGTACTCGACGACGACGGCTGCGATGGTGGCTGTGGTGATGGCCGCCATGAGAACCAACACCCCGATGCCGTTGTCCCCGGCGAGTGCCGGTGCGCAGTCCCACAACGCGTGCAGCAGCACTGCGAGGACGACGAGAACACCTCCGCGGACGACTCTGCGTGGTTGCGCTGACCGACCGACGAGGTAGACGAGGCCGGCGCAGAACAGAGCCGAGTACGCCACGTGACCCGCCACCCCGAGGACGCATCGAAGTACTGCGACGCCGGACGCGGACCTGACAGGGGCGTCGTCTGCCGCGACGATCGTCATGATCGAGTATGCGATGTCCTCGGTGAACTGGAACCCGAGACCGATGACCGCGCCTACCCAGAGAGCGTCGAAAGCGGTGCGCACGGCGCGCGGCGACAGGGCAACCAGCACGAGCAGGCCGAGGCCCTTGGCGATCTCCTCGGTGAAGGGGGCTGACAGCGCTGCACTCCAGTTCATCGCCCACGCCTGACCGAAGAGCTTGCCGTACATGCCCCCGAGCGCCCCATTCGCCGGAGCTGCCAGAGCGAACGGCGCAGCGCAAACACCCCACAACAAGGCGGCGACGAGAACGGAACGGGGACGGCCTATACCGCAGAAATGCATGATGCCGAGCAACAAGACACCGTTGAAGGTGAGGATGATGGCCACGGCGACCGCTACCGCATCACCGCTCACAGCTACCCCGGCGAGGATCATGCGGGCGAACACCGTCGTCCCGCAGACAGCGATGAGTGCGGCCACCCACATCGTGAGGTTGCGAGGCAGCAGCAGCGTCGGTGAGTGGCCGCGGCCGGATTCGGCGATTGCCGACGCACGCTCATCGACCATGGTCGCAGGCGTCATCGCGGGGACTCCGCGGCCGCGATGCTGCCTATCATCTCGCGCACCTGCGCTTCGGTCCGCTCGTCGAGGACGGCGGGCGCACCGGCCACGACGACGAGAACTCCGACGCCCTTCTCGGTGACGAAGGCAGCGACGGTCGCATCGACATCGACCTGGTCGCGCACGGCGATCACTCCGTGCAGCCCGCTGTCGGTGGTCACCGGGCGTTGCACGGAATCGGATGCCGCCGGCGGAGCGTTCTGTTCCAGCAGTTCAGTCGCGTCACCCATGAACGGGCGGGTGCTGATCTGGAAACTGGTGTCAGCTCGGCCGAACACGGTCACGGACGGGTACTCCGGCGGCCCCTGCCCTCGACGCACCCCGGCCACGACGTCCCACCCGCGTGCCGGCACGACCGTGATGTCCCCGTCGAGTTCGTAGATGTCACCGACGTCCGCAGGGTTCTCGGCAGCCATCGCGTCATCAACCAGAGGCAGAACCACAGCCAGGCAGGTCGCGACCACCACCAGCATCGCAGCTGGCGCGAACGAACGGCGGTCGAGGCCCCACCATCGTCGGTCCACCGGAACGAAGACCGAGTCACCCTCCGGCGCAGCGTGATCACCGGTCGATCGTTGACCGACGCCGTTGTTCAGCAAGTTCGAATCCCTTCCGAGAATGCGAGTGGTCAGACGCGGTGATCACAATCGGGGATTCGCTCCGCGGTACGGCTCGGCGCCGCACGACACCCTCCGGTCCAGCACATGGTGGGCCACGGTCGGACACTGCGTCCACAGCACTGCGGCCGCGTCCCCGAGGCGGGCGGATCAGTCGGCGTACCGGTGAGCTGCGATTTCACCGACAACTACTGATCGGTTTGTCAGCGAATCGACGTCCTCGCCCATGTCGTGAGACAAGAACGGGAACGAGGAACTCGGACGATCCCATGATCTCGCCGCCGCCGGGTCCCACCCGTGACACTGTCGGCTCGGCACCGGGACACGACGAGTGCGAGACAACCGACACGGACGGGACGTTCATGAAGCGAATTCTTGTGACCATCGCAGCGCTGGGGTACGTGGTCTTCGCATCCGCCTGCAGTCAGGGCGAGACATCCACCCCGGCGACCAGCGCGTCCGCCAGTGCTGCCGCGTCCGCCAGCGGCGCGCCGTCCACCACGGTGCCCACGACCACCGCCGTTCCCACATCCGTCCCGGCTACGCCGACCGCCGGATCAGCAATGGACACCCGAGCGCCCTCGGTGCCGGGCCAGACCGGACCCGGTGCGGCGGACGCGCAGTTGCGGTACCTCTGCTCGACTGGTGAAGCCGCCTCCGACGTGTGCGGCGCCGCAGGGTTCGAAGTGCCGTCCCCGCCGACAGCTGCTTCCGCGGCCGACGCACAGCTCCAGTACTTGTGTTCTCGCGGCGAGGCCGGGACCGGCCTGTGCGCCGACGCAGGGTTCGCGGTTCCGCACCAGAGCGACACACCGTCAGCGGCCGACGCACAGCTGCAGTACCTGTGCTCGCAAGGCGACATCGACACCCAGCTCTGCCGGGAGTCCGGGTTCTAGGACGAGTCCCGAGGCGGCAGACGATCTGCGGTGCGGTCGATCCTCGCGAGAATGATCAGCAACCTTTGACACGATGGGTCGATGAACAGAGCGAGGCCGCCGGCATGATCATGGAGACGCGACGCGGCCACCCGCCCGTTGGCCCGACCGAACGATCGACCGACGCAGCCGGAATCTGTCGATGACGTCTCGTCGACCATCAGACTTCCCGGACCCGGAGGAGACGTCGGCGGCCATGGCAGCCTTACGCGAATCCGGGCCCTCCGCCCGCGACCGCATCATCACCGCAGCCGTACGGAGCCTGTCCGAACTGACGCCCGCACTGATGTTGAGCGCAGTCGGAACCCGTGCGATTGCGCGGCGCGCGGGCGTGTCGACAGCCCTGGTGTTCCATCACTTCGGTTCGGTCGAGACACTCGCGGTCGAAGTCGTGGACCGGATCTTCGATCCCGGCACTGTCCCCGCCGGGGAGGTCGGCGCCACCATCGACGCACTGGCGGAATCCGCACTTCCTGTCGATGCTGCCGTGGCTTTGCACCACAACGAGTTTCTCCGGGTCACCGGCGATCCCGAGCTGCGGTTGCGTCTGGGTGTGTGGGCATTGGGTGGACCGACGGCCGACGCTGCGTATCAGCAGTATCTCGCGGCCATCGATGCTCGCCTCGAGCCCATGCTCGCCAAGCTATTGCACAGTTGGGGCCGCGAACTACGTCCCCCGTGGACACCGAGCACCTATATCGCCGCACACTCGTCGCTGCTGTCCGGATCCGTCACCCGCCACCTCATCGACCCCGACCGAGGCGACATAGACTCCTTCGCTCGCGCCGCCGCGTCGATGTCGATGATCTCGATGCGGGTGATCGGCGACCGCCACACCGTCGAGGACCGCCTCAGTGAGATCAACTACTACCCACTTCGGCGGGGACGACGGGCCATCACCGAAATCTCCGAACGCAAACACGCCGTTCTTCTCCACACCGCTGCAGAACAGTTCGGCACACGCGGCTTCGCAGTCACCAAGATGTCCCAGATCGCGCGAGCTGCGAAAGTCAGCGAATCGACGCTCTACAGCCATTTCGTCTCCAAAGCGGCGCTCGCTGCCGAACTGTTCGACAAACAGGCCGCAGACGGGGTACTGCGAGGTGGCACCGGCCACGATCAAGGTGCCGACCAGCCGGATTCGCTCGAGCGAGCTGTGCGCGCTCTGGTCACCGCGGCCGCGACCCGCACCGACATCGCACCCCCGTACCTCGCGGAACTCGTCGATCCCACCTCCCGCCGTGCGCCGCAAACCGTCATCACCGCGCTGGCCAAACTGTTGAACGACGGACACCGCGACCACGACGATCGGATGGAGGAAGCGACGATGATCATCATCGCGACCATCCGACGGACCCTGAGGTTCCCTTCCCACACCGCACGCATGGTGGCCGCGCACGTGCTGCGCGAGCGCGTACGCACCTCCCCCGAACAGACTCACAGGTCGTGACCGAACCCTGTTTCCGCGCCTCGCCGATCGGGATCGGCGACATCGGTCCCACAGTCGATGAGCCACCGGTCGACAACGAACGGGACGACGATTACAGCCCCGGCAATGCGGGCAAGCGTTACCATTCGGCGGCGCTCAGTCTCCGGCGCAACATATTCCGTCGAACGATCATCGGTCAGGGGTGGACAGGTAGTGGCCGCGTGGCGTGTTCTGGCGGTGCTGACGCTCGCCAACGTTCTCAATTTCTACGACCGAGCACTCCCGGGAATACTCGTCGAACCCGTCGCAGCCGAGTTCGGACTCTCCGACACCATGATCGGCACCCTCGGGTCACTGTTCGTGGTGGTCTACGCGCTGGCAGGACTGCACCTGGGTCGCCTCACAGACCGTTACAGCCGTCGGCGCATTCTCGTCCTGGGTGTCCTGGCATGGAGCACGTTCACAGCACTGACAGGAGCGGCGTCGAGTCTGCTCATCCTGCTCATTGCTCGGGCCGGTGTCGGCATCGGGGAGGCCGCCTTCGCCCCGGCCGCCAATTCCCTCATCGGAGAACGGTTCCCCACCGAACGACGTGGACGGGCGACAGCTGTTCTGCAACTCGGCATACCGGTGGGCTTCGTGCTGGCAGCATTGACCGTGGGACCGGTCGTCAACTCGTTCGGGACGTGGCGGGCGCCTTTCGTCCTCGCTGCCGCAGCCGGATGCGTGGTGGCAGCGATGCTGTATCGCATGCCGGCGGATCGACGACCACCCGCGGACCACGATTCCGGCAGCATCCGGTCGATCATGGCCCTGGTCTCGATCGCCGAGGTGCGGTGGCTGGTTCTCAGCGGAATCGGAATTCAGATCGCCTCGTACGCGGTCGCGACGTTCCTCACCGCCTATGTTCAGCGCTACTTCGGGCTCACGCTCACACGGGCGGCCACGACAGTCGGGGTCACGGTCGGCGCCAGCGCCGTGCTGGGACTGCTGCTGGGCGGCGTCCTGGCCGACCGCGCTCGAAAGCGGTCCTCCGCTGCCCGCTCCGCGGCGGGCGGACTCGCGGTGCTGGCGGCCGTTCCACTGACCGCGCTGAGCTTCACGTTCTCATCGAGATCCTTCGAAGCATTCGTTGTGGTGTTCTCCGCGGGGTGGCTGTGCGTCAACGCGTTTCACTCAGCTGCGTTGGCAACATTGTTCGACGTCGTCCCCCCACAGCAGCGTGGCTCAGCCGTCGGCGTGTTCTACGCGGCGTTCTACCTTCTCGGAGGGGCACTCGGACCTGTCCTGGTGGGCGCGCTCTCCGACATCCTCGGCGCCGGCACGGCCGCTGCGACGGGACTGCGGCACAGCCTCCTCCTCGTCGTCCCCTGCGCTCTGATGCTGGCGTCGCTGGGACTTCTCGGCGCCGCACGCCGGCAGAAGCGCTGACCTCGCGGTGACTTCCCCTACGACCAGGTCGCGAAGCCGCACTGGATCTGGTCACCACCTGTGCGGTCGCTCAGCGCGGGGGCCGTCGAACTGGCCTCCACCCGAACTACCACAGTCGAGGACCTCCGAATTTTGTGCGGCGCGGCTCCAACGGTGGATCAGCGAGCAAGATTGCCGACAGACGCGAGTTCCTTCGACCGCGCGTGAGGATCGGAGTACCCCATGACGCGTTTGTTCACCGCTGGACCACTGTGGCGACTTGGAACAATCGCACTGGTGTTCAGCGCGCTGGTCGCAACGACGACTGTGACAGGCCAGGCAGAACCCCTGACTCAGGGGACAACCGTGCAGACGGTCAGACTGGGACACACCTTCAACCCCACACACGTCGCGGTCTCGCCCGACAGCAACTGGGTGTGGGTAGCGGACGCCACCTCCGGGGTGGTCGAGGTCGTCGACGCCAGAACGCGCACGCGCACGAACAGGTACGTACAACTCGAGAGCACCACAGCGAACATCGACGTCCGGTCGATCTCGGTCTCACCCACCGATGGGTGGGTCGCCTACGTCGCACTGTCCGGCAACATCCTGCGGGTCGACATGCACAACCTCACGTCGACCGAAGTCAAGGGCGGGTTCTCCGTCATGGGTGCTGTCGCCGGCGTGGACGACACCTTGGTCGTCGCCGGTCTCGACACCGGCACGGAGATAATCGATCTCGCGAGTGGAAGCGCAACGCCCGTCCCCGCGGTCCCGGGCCCACTCAGCGGTGTGACGCTCTCTTCTGATGGCCGGACCGCCTACGTGCGTCGGATCGCCGGCTCGACACTCTGGGCGGTGGACATCCGATCACGTACGGCGGTCGCCAGCCACCCAGTACCGCAAGCCAACGACGGATCCGGGGCTCGGACCGCGGTATCGATGTCCGGACAACATCTCTTCGCCTCCGGCGCTCAGGGAACGGCCGTCTCCGTCGACGTCACCACCGGGGCCAGCACACCCGCACCCGCAAGTATCGGACGCGCCGGAGACGTCAGCGCAAGCGCCCGCGACGGTGCGTACTACGTGGCTGTGGGATCGGATCTGGTACTCGTCGACGGCGCCACGGTCATCGACCGCATTCCCACGCCTGCCGCCACCGTTCACAATCCTGTGTACGCGACCGGGACGAACACCCTGTTCGCCGCTGGCGGGGGCGTGCTGATCGCTGTCCTCAATCCACAGACGACGACTCGATCCCCCTTCGGCAGCTGATCGCGTAGCACACGAGCGTCGGGGCCCTGTCGTCGAAGACTGCCTGTTCGACAGAGAGACAAGTGATCAGTTCGCCTCAGCGCACATCGCCGGCACCAATCCGAGTGATGCATCTCGACGAGCGATGCCGCGACGCCGTGTACAGAACTGTCGCAACATCCTGCATCGTCACAGTCGCTGTGATGCATCCGAACCGACAGCAGCCCGAGCCGGTAGGGCCCGTGATTGCTGTCAGGTCGAAAGAAGCCGGAACGCGGACGTCGAACGACCTCGTTACCGCCTTCGAGTCCGGTCTGAACCCACCCGCTGTGAGCCGAGAACACTGTCCCCACAACTTGGTGTGTGGGGACCACTTCAATCGTCGGACGGGTTGTGTCGCTCGCATCTCTGGTGTCCACCACGGACCGAGTCTGGCCGACGTCGCAACTTGCGAGGACCAATCCGAGCCAGCGGACGCTCCGACGGCGTTTCCTCCGAGTCCGATGACGATCGTGTCGCCCTCGCGTCGGACGTCGAACGCGCCGAGTTGCACAGGTACTTCGACCTGCTACGCACTTACCCTGTACTGATCAGGAAGCCCACTGCTCGTGGTACGGAGCGGGTCCCGGATCGGGCCCGGGCGAGGAGAACTCTGCCTTGACGGTCAGACGGACGAGCGTGGGACTGTCGCTGTTGTAGTCCACGGTGTGCTCACCCGATGTCTCGTCGGAGAGGGAGTACACGTCTCCCGTGGCATCGGTGAATGACCAGTCCACCTTCACCGGGGACTTGTCACGAAAGTTGACCGATGTCGTGATGCGGTTGTGGTACCACAGCCGTTGATGCGTAGTGACCTTCACGCTCGCGTTCGTCGACTGCCACCCCATCTCGACCATGGCGCCGGTGAAGCTCAGACCCGAGGCCCGCAGCGCTGCCGACACATCGAACATTTCGCCGTCCCGTAACACACGGTCGTCACGTAGGTCGATCTCCACAGCGCTGACTCTGCCGTCCTGCGTCTGCGTCGGACGAACGACCGCGGGCTGCGGGTCGGGAGGAAGTACGTGCGATCCCGGGCCCGTGGCCGCGCTCGTCGTGGGTACTGCGCAACAGGGCAGAGGGTGGGCGGCAGCCACAGTCGGTTGCGCCAGCAGGAGTAGAAATGCAGCTGCAGTTGCAGTTGCGGCCACCTGAACCCGGCCTCGACATGAATGCGACATGACTGTTCTCTCTCTGTGGCGAAACCAACTGCTCGGCTCCGACTCGGAATGAATGGCGATGGCGACGCTCGCCTGATCTACGTGCTGATCCTGCTCCATTGTCGCCTGAACATCAGGACGACGGGACACCCCTGCCGATTGTGGAGACGCTTCGGGTCGGCGGCGGCCCGAACACGCTGTTCGAGAGCATGATCACTGATCGTTCGGTCCCTCGTCGGACCCGCATTCGATCGTTGGCTTCCGGCACGCCGTACTTCGCCGTCGACGAGGAAGCGGCGGTGCGACACCACGACAAATTGCTGGCTGAGCGATCGTTCAGGAAAACCCTACCCAGGGCTGGAGCGAGTGCCTCCTCGGAAAAGACAGTTTCTCCAGCCGGACTACTCACTCAATTTTGCGATGATTCATGCAGCTAGATTCAGTGCGCTGGCGATTTCACCGGTGGCCGAAGTTTCGCCCATCATGCCGTCCCCCATCCATCGTGCTCATGTCAGGACTCACCACATCATGCGATCAATCGTCCGATTAGCTGCCACGTCACTCCTCGGTGCCACACTGTTCTCTTCCATCGCCGCCATCCCTGCTGCAGCGACACCGGCTCTCGACCCGGACAACAACGGCACCATGACCCCTGCCGAGGTCTTCACTGCGCCGCTGGTTCCTGCCGGATACCTGCCGGACCGGGACGCCGACGGTGACGGTGCGCTGAGCATTGCCGAGGCAGTTCGCGGTGGTGACTCGTTCGTAGCGCCGACCGGCGAGGAGATCACCTTTTCTGGGGAACCAATCAGGTTCGGAGAGACTAAGTCCGTCCGCGGGCCGGCGGATTCGCTGTGGTCCATCAGCGTGACCAAGGCGGCTCTGGTGCAGTGGGGGCAGTACGTGATCAACGTAAGGCGCATCGACAAAGGTCTGAGGTTCGAGGATTTTCGGTTCACGTTCGAGGATGCCACAGGCGACCAGTACCAGCTGCAGTCCTTTATCAACGTGCACGATCGCACCCAGGAGATCGGCTACTACAGTTCGGATCCCACCATTGTGAAGGTCATCATCCGACACTGACTCCGTCGGCGATGTCACGGGCACATCGTCGTGCGCAGCATTGTCGAGAGAATACCCAGCCCGTTCCCGGTAATAGCTGTCCGCGGGCGGCGGAGTCTGCGCCACCTGCTCTCCGCACGCCTCGTGCGACAACCGGCTAGAAGTCGCGATTCCCCCGCTCGAACTCATGGATCGATCACCACGCGTGAGGGAGAGGCGCGGAACCATCGCCAGAGACGGGGACGGTTGAGCTGGGTGTCTCGGACTCCGACTGGGGTCGAACCGGGCACATCGGATCACGTTGTGACCTCCGCACGCGCACGCGTGGTCGGCTCATTCGATTCCAGGTCCTGCCGGCAGACATGGTCTGCTGCGGCGAAGGTCGGGTCAGTTGCGCGATCAACCAACTGCTAACAGGACGGATCATCTCGATGACGAAGCCACGTCGTACCGCTGCCACGATCACCATGATCGCTGCACTGACGGGCGGGTCGATGTAATCGGCGCTGGCCGCGCCGATCTTCGATCCCGATGGCGACGGGAATCGTGACCGACTGCGAGGTCTTGTCGGCACCTCCGCTTCCCACCACGGTCGCGTCCGGCCGAGAGGGCAAGGGGGACGGCGCCGTCAGTCTCGGTGAAGCCGCCGGTGCCCCGGCGAGCAGAACGTGGACGGGAAGATTCACGATGAACCTCACAGGCTCGCGATACGAGCCCTACGGCCGTCTCAGCGTCGACGCGCCTCGATCGAGGTCGAGGTCGACCCGGAGATGGATCCGCGCCAGACAGGATAGTCGGCCTACAAATTCGCTTTCGAAGTTGCCTCCGGTGCCATCTACAAGACAGCCAGCCCGTGGGTGCGAAACACAATCCGGAAAAAGGTCACGTTCACCAGACCCGTCGACCCACGATCGTCCGGGTGACGATCGACGCCAGTCTCGTCGGCGTCGGGTCGCCGAACCCTTCGGCCGAGAAGGGTATCGGACCGTCCAACGTCGCGGTGCTCACGATGGTGTTCAAAACCAATTGCGCCACATCGCCGACCACCATCATGCGCCGGCGGAGTCTGTGCGATCAGTCAGTCGACGCTGCGGTGAAGTGGAGTTTCGTCCGAGGGTCACGCCGGAGATCCTGCGACGTGGTGTGTGATGGTCGTTCGCCTATCCGAGCACGTGGTTTCCTCGCTCACATGCGATCGAATTCGTTCGCGCGGAGCGACGGAGGCGAGATCACCACCATGTTGACGAGTAGAACACGTCGGTTCACCATCGTCCTGGCGACCCTGACCACCGCTCTCGTGGTGTCAGCGCTGCCCGCCGAGGCGCAGCCGGCAATGTGGTCGAGCGGCTTTGAAAGCATCGCTCTGGACCGGGTGGGAACACCCACACTTGTGGCAGTGTCGCCCGACTCGAATTGGGTGTGGGTCGTCGACGGTGACAGGAAGACAGCGGAAGTCGTCGATGCCCACACACGCAGAACTGTCGGCAGATGGGTGACGCTTCCCATACCCGACCCCGGTGCGGCGCAGATCAGGTCGCTGTCCGTCTCTGTCGACGACGGTTGGGTAGCGTACGTTGCGCTGACGAATGGAATACTTCGCGTCAACATGCACGACTTGACAGTGAGCGCAGTGATCAGCTCGCAGTCGACCACCGCAGCGGTGGCGACCGCTGGCGACAGCCTCGTCCGTACGACACTCGTGAACGGCGCCGATATCATCGACACCCGCACTGGGACCAGTGCACCACTCGACGTCAGCCCCGTCGCCGTACGCCCGGCACGATCAGGCGACGGCCGCACTGCCTACGTGGTCGGCTTGACTCCCCCGACGCTGTTCCCGGTGGATGTCAGATCGAAGGTTGTGGGCAAGAGTTGGCCGATCCGAGTTGCCGGATCTGGATCGACCACCAAGATCGCCGTCTCGCCCAGCGGACGTCACGTGTTCACCACCGATTACGGGGTGGGGTCGATCCTCGATACCTCCACCGGGGTCACCACACCCGTCACAGGTGAGGCGGGCCGGTTCCTCGACGTCACGTACGGCCCGAGCGACGATGTGTTCTATCTCGCTGACGGGCGCGATCTGGTGCGCGTCGAGGACGGGGCGGTCGTCGACCGCGTGACATCGCCCGGATCGGGGCTGCACAGTCCCGCTTACGATTCCGGTACATCGACGGTGTTCGTTGCCGGCGCGACAGGCCAAGGGTTGATTGCCTACACCCTCTCCACTGCCAGCACCCCCTCCGTCTTCGGCAGTTGACGACTGACCCGAACACGCCGTTCGCCGTCACCATCAGTCCATTCGACACTTGTTCAGAGAGCACTTCATGCGACCACCCCGATCGATGTCGTCTTCGGCACGAGCGCACCGCGCCCGCTCATGGGCACGCGCGCTCGCGCTCTCACTCACAGTCACCGCCGGGATCGCGGTAGGCGCCGGTACGACGGCACAGGCCGCAGATTTGCCACTGAACGCGCTTGTGTTCGCCGCCGGCCAACGACTTCTGATCGCTGACGACGCTGCCAGTGCGAAATGGGGCACGGTCACACCTGTCAACGATCCCCCTCGCGAGAAGCAGGTTCTCGATACCGTGACTCGCCTGGCCGCGGAAGCGGGCCTGGACCAGGCCTTCGTGTACAGGGTGTTCCGGGACCAGATCGACGCCACGGAAGCCGTCGAATACGCCCGGTTTGCACAGTGGAAGCTGTTGCCGCACACGGCGCCGACTGTACGACCAGATCTGTCGACCGCACGTGCGACCATCGACGCGCTCAATGTGGCGATGGTGGATCAGCTCCACCGGCACCGTCACGTCCTCACCAGCCCCGGGTGCGAAGCGCTGGTCGTCGCGGCCGTTGCCGACACGATCGGACGACTGGCCCTCGGGGCTGACTATGCGGTAGCGCTCACCCGCGCGACCGCGTCGTACTGCAGCCTGTGAGCCGAGCCCCGTCATTGTGCCGAGGACGAATGCGTTCGGCACCCCCCCCGAGAATTACCGAGTCAGCACGAGAGGCAATGTCATGAGGCTGTACAAGGCACGAACTGCAGCGGCATTCGGTGTGGCCGCCGGCCTCGCCGTCGGAACACCTGGAACCGCGAACGCCGGGCCTGCATTCGATCCGGACGGCGACGGGGTGGTGACGCAGAATGAAGTCCTCGATGCGTCCCTGGTACCCGATGGCTATCTGCCCGGGTCGGACACCAACGGCGACGGCGCAGTGAGCATCAACGAAGGACTGGGGCGCTCGGTACCTGTGATGCACACCGGACCCGGCCCGCTTCCCAACTCCGGTTCGATCACGCTCGAGACAGATATCAAGCTCGGGCAATCGCAGGGGGATATCGACGGCCCGTACAGCACCCGCTGGGTCGTCGGAATGGACCGACCCACCGCGCTGCAGAGGGGAGCCTATGTCTACAACGTCTTCGTTCGAAACCAGATCGCCGACAAGACGGTGACCTATCAGATCGGTTTTCATGATGTGTCAGGCGCCGTCTACAGAACCAGGTTGACAGTGCCCGCAGGTCGGGTGTCGGCCGACACGTGGACTGCCGGGGACAGTTTCGACCCGAAACTGGTCCGAGTGAGCATCGCCGCCTCGTAGACACCTGCGGTTGCGCTCGCGGCATCCCCGGTTGAGCCCCACCCCGCGTACGGAGACATAAATCGGTCATCCGAACGGCGCATGCGGTCAGACAAGGGGACGAACGCTCCCGAAATGCCGATCGGTGTCCGCCCACTGCGGGGTGGTGAAGAACCGTCATGGCGCACAGGAGAATCGAACCCGCGGTGCCGCGTAGGGTGCCCCTACACGTTCCGCGGCGCACTCACCCGACAATTCGCCAACTGTCAGTGTTCGAGAACGGCTTTGAGCACCACGAGAACCATGCCGATGACCACGGCACCGACCGCGCCGACGCCGACGCCCAACCATCGTGCCGAGGGAGAGGCGTGCCACCCGCCCAATCCACCGAGCACCACGAGAAACCAGAAGCCGAGTTCGACAACTGCGTCGAGGACACCCTGCGCCGAGAATGTGCCTGTCGTTCGCCCTATCGCCAGCAACATCAGCGGAAGGACCGTGAGCCAAAGAAACTGGCCCGCATGACGGACGAGGTGCCGCACCTCAGCGCGATCGGGTGCCCGATGGTGGCGATGAACGAACCCTAAAGACGAGGCGAACAGGTGCGCGAGCATCGTCGCGAGCATGGGCCCCAGAACGAGACCGGTCGCGTCGCCGTAGTCGTCGACCACGTGCTCGTCCGCGGCGAGCAGGACGGTCAGAACGATGACCGTCCCGTACACCAGCGGCTCGATCTCGAACAAAGACGACACCGCCCGCCACTTGACGCGTGCGCGCCGGAACGCTCGCGTCCTCGGCGTGGTCTGCTTCTGAGCCATCTGTTCCCTCTCCTCGCGCCTACGCCGACCCATCCGGCCGCGCCCGGTTTCGGCACTGTCTCCCACCATCATCGGTGATCGTCGGATGACGGCGCGGGACTCGCACACGGGAACCCGCCGAAGATGTCCGCACCCCGTCGAATCGGTTCAACGCATCTCTACCTCTCGCAACGTCGTTCCGTCGCTGTCCGTCAGAATGAGGGACTGTCCCGTCGTGCCGAGCGTGACCGTCTGCCCCGCGTCCACGGCGGTCGAGCGGACCGTGGCCGAGCGGGACAGCGTGTCGGTGTCGACGGCAACCGTCAGATCAGCGGTAGTGGGCGCATCAGCGAAAAGGGTCACGGTACGTGCGGCGGGGTCGGCAGTGACGGTCAGCGTGGCGTCAAGATCGAGCTGCAGAGATTGCAGTCTCGCCACCCACCCGTCTCCCATGATCGAGAGGTCTGTGGCGGCAGCGCTGTCGGCATCACCGTCGAGATCCGACAGAGTCAACCGCATCGGGGTGTTCAAGGGCGCTTCGAGCAGCGCGGTGTTGTCGTTGTTGAAGAACTCGGAACGCCGGATGGTCTCGGAATGATCGCCGTTGGCATCGGCCACCGCCAGCGACCATTCGGGGTCTTCGTTCGACGCCGGATCGGCATCGGGGTCCCCGTCGGTAACCAGTGCGACGTAGTCGGAACCGTCCGACTCCTCACACATGGGGCACTGGTGCATGCCGGTCATCGACGTCAACGGCGTGAGTTCCAGTTGGTTGTCGGGTCCGCCGACGAAAAGATAGCTGTCGTCAGCGGGGTCCGCGGCTGTGGTGTAGTACCACGTGTCCTGGTCGCGGTTCGCCACGAGCATCGTCTCCCGACCCGGGAAATTGTTGTCATAGAGCACTATCCCGACCTCACCGTCACCGAGGTCGCGGGTCTCGATCGGGGTGACGGCGTGGCCGGAGTTCTTGTCGGCGTCGGTGTAGAACCCCAGCACGTAATCCTCTCCACGAGACCATGCAGCGGCGAGGTCGTCGACGATGTCCGCGACCGGAGCGGACTCGGCGGCGGCGACGGTGGGGGCGAATCCTTGGGTCAGGAAGTACCTCCCGATGAGCTCGTCCACCGTCGGAGAGGGTCCGGTGTCGTAGACCGTAGCGCCGGCCGAGACGTAGGGCGCGGTGTCCACGAGACCGCGAAACCACAATCCTGCGACCGCGGCCATCCCGAAGCAGTGCCCACCACTCATGCCCTGTTCGAAGATCTCCGAGGACACCTGGCCGGCCGCGGTCAGGTTGCAGGATCCCATCGCTGCGGGGGGTGTGCACACCCCGTCGCCGAACAAGGACTGCATCGCCGCGGGTGTCAATACCCGTCCGTGGGCTGCGTCAGCCGGGCCCCAGTTTCGAAACCCGAAACCGTCGCGGTGCACATCGAATCCGGAAGCAGCGATCAATGTGCCGTCGTCGGGGTCGGCAGTGACGAACTGGGGGCTCGGCGGAGATAGCGAACACGAGGTGGCGACCAGCGCCGTAGCTGCCACCACCGCCATTGCGGCGCTCCGTCTGCCCCTCAAGATCATCGCACTCCTAGTGTCTCTGCGGCCCCGACCCGCGCTCGACCCGGTCAGCCTCGCGCGCAGTTCATCACACAACCGTTGTGGGACAGGCGCTGTCGGGACATCCCCGCGCACCGCTCGGCGACTCTATGACAGGAAGACCGCGAGTACGCGGGGCATTCGCGCCCGCACACTGACCGATCGATCAGCACTACGGACGAAAATGGTTACCTGAGCGCACTGATGTGGGCGAGCGACGTCGTCTACCGAGGAAGCGCTGAATACAGATGCATCACCTCGGATGTAGTTCGTGTCGCCATCGCCCCGACTGCGTTCTCGTGCCTGGGCCCGTGGAAGTGACTCGACTCAGTACATGCGATGGGCGCCGACGTTCGCGTACTGATCGTCCGGTCAGTCGCTCAGTACATCGACCAGCGTCGCACTACGCATCCGATTGAAGAGTCTCCATATCGCAATGCTGAGAGCCTGTACATGCGCCGCCGGGGTCGATGATGACTGCACACGACGAGAGGTACACATGACTCACCGCATAGCGGTCTCTGCGATGTCAATCGGCGCGCTGACCGTTCTCTCCATTCTGGCAACCACCGCTACCGCGGCGGCGACACCCGCGTTCGACCCGAGCGGCGACGGTGTCGTCACAGTTCGAGAGATCGTGGAAGCTCCGCTGGTGCCATCCGCCTACGCCCCGGCATCCGACGTCAACGGCGACGGTGCACTCAGCATCCTCGAAGCCCTGCCCGCTCTGGGCGGGTGCTACGACGCCTACTGTTTTCAACCCCAGTACCCCAGACCGCGACCTCAACCAATCCCGCAACAAACCCCCAAGCCATCGCCCGCACCGATACAGATCGTTCCGATACCACCGCCCCCCATGCGGTGGTGAGACGCAACTCCACGGGGGTCGCAGCACTACACTCGGTCGGCTCACGTCGTCGGGCCGACACTGGCTGATCGCCGAGAACCGACTACGTGCTGTCAGCACCAACCGGCCCTGTGGTCGGGACCCGCACACGTCAGCAAGCCATGTCTCCGTGACAGGCGGATGATTCGGCAGACAAGCGCCGCCGAAACTTTGCAGGCGTAGAAGTTCAGCTGCCAACTTTCGGATCGACCGGCGGTGCGGTGTCAACGTGTCACTGCGCTGCAAATTTCACATCCTGAGTTTCACCATCACTTACCGGTCGACAAGCCCGAACGGAACGGTCGGGGAGCTCCGTGGTCGTGCGGGCACCATCAGTGTTTCCTGGCGCCCAGACCACCTAGCGCGAACGGCATAGGTACGGCGGATGCGTGTTAACGCACCGTCGCTGGCGTAACACTGAGAACGCACCGTGCACCTGACTTCGGCGGAGCGCGACGAATAGTATCGAACCGTCCGGAACCTATTGGACGAAAACCCCCGAAATGCACCGGCGATGCTGCCAGCCTGCGTCTTTGCACAAGCAAAGTGTGGCTTGACATTTCGAGTCTCGTTCTCCGCACCAGACCGTTTCTTCTGAACCTGCGCCCGATGCGGGGCTTTTTTCACTGGCCCTTCTAATGCGTGAGCTGGCTCGCGGTCCACAGTACCGCTTATTGACTGGCCGGACGTGCGCGTTTGTTGATAGACGCCGAGTTGTGGTCATGCTCGGCGAAGGACCCGCACGATAAGGTCGAACGTGCGGGAGTACACACGTTGGTTGCGCCAAGTGTTCTCGCAATTGCAGTCACGCATCAAAAGTGACGGTAACCTCGCACCCAGCGGGTGCACCAACTATTGACTCATTCTGCCAGCGACGCATGCAGCTCATTGAGTACCGCGTCGTTGATGTAAAGGAAGCTCTGCGGAGGGACGCCGCTAGCGACGACACTCGACAGATTCAAGGGACTGTCAAATTCGGCGACCTTGCCTATACGAATACCAACTCCAGACGTGTGGGCCTTATAGTACTTGTCGAATTCGCTACGGTTGATGCACCCAACTTCTCCGAATTGCCTCCATAGCGAGGCAGGACTGTCCTCAATCACTTCTTCAATTTGGAACCATCCAACGACTGCTTGAACAGGCGCCGTTGCATACACCCACACTGTAGTGATGTCGTCCGCAAGACGCCGCTTCCGGAACTCCACTGTTTTTTGCCCGCTCATTATTGCTGTTGCATACACCGGGTGTATCGACATCAGCGCAGATCGACTAGTTGCGAGTTCACCCATGCGTTACCGCGCTCCTTCACTCTCGTCACGGTCTGTGGCGGTCCCTTCAATACTGAGTTGGCAACGAGCTCCCCGATTGACCAACTTGGATCCAGCAGTCGGTCCTGGCGAAACAGCACCACCAGGACTCCCGAAGGATGGTTGCACAGCTCCCCGACAGCTTCACGGCTGTACACAGTACGTCCCGCAACGGCGTTGAGGATTTGGTCGGAGCTGTACGACCGGAAGGTGTCTTCAATCACACCTACTGCCGTGACCGAAGCGGCTCCGTGTGAGCGATAGAACAACACTGTGTCACCGGACTTCATCTGGTTCGTCGGCGCGTTGCACAGATACGCCTTTCGAATGGCATTGCCCCACGGACGTGTCGTCGCCCCCACAAAATTCGGAAACGGCAGCTGATCGTCAAGGACAATCTCCTCTGCGACATCCGGGAATAGCTGCGAGTGCCACCGTGGCACAATGGGGATGACGAATGTTGAGGTGCCTCGCATAATCGCCGGTGGCCCGTAACGCACATGGAAGTCGAACGACGACATCGTTGGTTCTGCGTCCGACGCCGGCTTGTAGCTTTTAACGCAGACCAGTTCGTCTCGTGACGTCAGTTCTTCTTGTTTCAGGAATCCGAATAGTTTCAGAAAGTCGACAAGACGCTCGTGTTTCGGAAATACCTCGACATAGGTAGATGAGGTGCCGTTAGCGTGATGAGCGAGAAAAACTGCCTTCAATAGGAGCTCACCATATCTGTTTCCGGCGCGACGGCTGGAGACTTTGAAAGTCGAGATCTTTGATACTGGAGCGGAGAATCCGTACACGCATTCCGTCTCGACCAGCTTCACTAGAGCAACAGCAGCATAGGTACCGTCGACTTCGCGTATGACAAAGCAAGCTCGATTCTCGGAGTCCGCACGAACTTTGCCGATCCATGTCGTAAAGTCGGCGTAATCGGCTCGTAGGTCGTCGAACACTTCTTGGTCGAGGTCGAGCGCGTACGCGTCGATGCGTTCGACTCTTGGGGGCTGCTTTGCAATGCCAGGTTCAAGGTCAACCAGCATCGCAGCTGCGTCTGCGAGCGTAAGAACGCGATCTCCGATACCCGCGCGCACTGCCCGACGTCGAAGTCCAGCATCATTGCTGATCAAGAAGTGCGCAGCGTTTGCGTGCAGCCCCGCAAGAATTCGAAGATCGCGGTGATCATTTGTGTCGGCTGCGCTGTCACCGGCCGCTTCACGAAGCGATACCGCGATGGGAGACTCGCTCACCATCGTGAACTTGGCCAGCTCAGCAAGGCGCTGAGCAGTTCGCGGCTTGTTCGCCCCACCGCCTAGCTCATCGCGTGTTGCCGGGTGCACGAGCAACAAATGCCCCTGCTTTTGGGCGAGGCGCATTACCGTGGTCGCTGCATCCAGCTCGTCCTCTAGGAAGCCGTCATACGGTTCCATCGCAATGAACGCGTTCGTATCGAGGAGGAAGCGCAGAGGAGAGGGTGCCGATGGTTCACCGCCTTCAGTACTCACGCACCAAATGATCGACCTTCGTGCCCGCGAACGGTGTGGAGCCACGCCGCCCGCTCGGCGGCGAATTCACCCGGCCCGACCAATGCGTCAGACGATGTGCTGACAGTCGGGCCCACCGGTGTACCGATCAAGGAAGAACGCTGCCCGTCGATGACGCGCCGCCCACAGCTCAAAGCACCGCGGCTCACTGTGTCTGGTGCGGCCCCGGTCGCCGCCCTGCTGCGCTTGAGGTGAGCCTCCAGGCCGACGCAAAGGGTACTTGGGGGCTTTCGACCGGTCGTTAGAACCTCGGCAGCGACAACAGATTATCGTTCTCCACGCCGTTCGCGACAGTACGCAGATAGGGCGCAGTGCCCGCTCGTTTTACCGTCACCACGTCCGAGCGAGACCGTGGCCCCACCACATAGGCGCGGAACCCCTGGTTGTCGATGTAGTCCACCATCTGCGCCTTAGTGGCAGGCGCAGCGCCCTCCCCTGCGTCGCCCTGCCAGTACACATCGGTGATGTGCTCGTTGCGCGTCCCACCCGTTGACAAGCGAATGTGCGTGATTTGAAGCGGCATGACTCGAACCCTCGTTTCTCGTTGTCGGTACCAGCCGGTTTGTAGCACCGAGTACCGACAACATCGCGTCACGCCTGACTAATAGTGTTCGTATGCTCGGGCGTCGTTCTGCAGGGTCCATGCTTTGAAACGCGCCAATTGCGTCACCCAGTCGCGTCGGTCGGCCACTGAGACGGTCTCAAGCGAACGCTTAGCCCGACGTCGCAAGTCCGCCACCGTGCGTGGATTACTAGTTCGACAGCAGGGGGCCGACACATCTTGCGAACAGTGTCAATCCTGTTGACCCTGAGTTATGACGTTTTCCGTCCCTGGGACACGACAGCTCTCACCATCTTCACTCACCTGTAGGCAGAGGACGACGAGTCAGCCACCGCTTGGCGTGCGGTCATTGGCTCCAGTACTTCAGCTTGTTCCGGTCATAATCCGATGTCGTTAACTGCGTTGCCGATGAGTGGTGCGTTCTCGCGTGCGTAGCGTTCGAGCATGGCGGGTGTGGCGTGGCCGGTCTGGCGCATGATGGCGTGCGCGTCGGCACCGTTGCGGAACGCTTGAGTGACGAATCCGGAGCGCAGCGAGTGCCCACCAAGCTGGACGGTGAGGGTGGCGTCATAACCCGCGCGCTCGGCGCGGCGTCGGATGGTCTTGTGTACCGCGGCCCCCGATAGCGAGGTGTCCCCAAGGTTGCCATTCTTGGCGATAGCCCGGAACAGCGGCGCGCGTGCGGTAGTGCGGGGCACTCCCCCGCGGCACACATGCTCGTCGAACGGGTCCCGACTACGAAGCAGTCGAATGACAAACGGGCGTCCGCCGGCGTCGAAGGCTGACACAACCTGCACCCAACGCACGTACGCACATGGTGAGCACGTGGTGTGCGATTCGGTGGCCGGGAGTGCCCGAATAACGCCCTGCCCTTCCTGGTCGGTCTTGGTCTTGCGGAGCCGGATGTGCAGGCCGTCCTCGCGGTGCAGGCTGATGTCGCGGCACTCGAGGTCGGCGAGCTCGGAGCGGCGGAACGCCCCGGCGAATCCGAGAAGTAGCAGTGCGGTGTCGCGGCGCTCAAATACCTCGTCGGCCCATCCTTCGCATTGCGAGCGGGCGGTGACGACGAGGTGCCGGATGTCGGATACCAGTAAAGGTGCTCGCTGGGTGCGGGGTCGGTCGCCGGCGCTGGCGTACTGCCGGCGGATACCTGCAAGCGCAGCCGTGACGAGGTGGTGCTTCGTGGGCGAGGTGTGCCCGGTGGTCTGGTGGTAGTGGTTGATCGCTGATGCCCACGCCGACAGGGTGCTGGCGGCGTAGGCCTTCTCCCCCGCCGCGGTGACGGTGTCGGCAGCGTCGACGAGATACGCGGCGACGGTGACGGGGTGCGCCGGCAGTGCGACGTGGCCGTTGCGGGTGCACCAGGCGGTGAACCGTCGCCACCCGGCAGCGTAGGCGCGGCGGGTCCCGGCCGACCGGGACGACTCCACCGCTCCGGCAATGCGAGCGGCCACCGCCGCGGGGATCGCCGGCGCTTTCGCGCCCTCCGAGGGACCTGAGACGGCCGCCAGCGGGCGCACGGGGGCCGGTTCGACAGGTCGGGACTCCATATCCGCAGCCTAGACCCTTCGTCCGACATGGTCGCGGGCCAAAACTGTGCTGAGCTGGCGATTCTGGTTCGATAGTGCGTTAAGTGAAATTATCACGATCAATCTCGTTGAAACATTGGGTGACAACATGTGACTAAGTTTCCGGTCTCGTAAGCACCATCGCGTCGACGCGATGTTGAGCGCACCCGAACGGGAAACTGATGGTCACCGTCGTCGTGAGGTATGTCTTGCCGCATCCGGCCCAATCGGTAGGCGCGTGCAGAAGGTACTGGACAACACCGCTTCTGCGTAGTCGTCGAAGAGACACCATGAAACCCGGAGAAGCGAGCGGCGGCTGCTAGCCAGCATGCCCGCGAGAGCACCACGGGATCAGGCTTTGCTTTCCTCCGTAGATGCTCCCGTAGATGGAGTTTTGTCACAGTGACACCACTTTCAAGACGTATGGTGTCGATACTGAGTCCATGGTGCAGGGTCCGAGGGCCGTCGTGCGAACTGGTCGCAACAAACTGCCTTGAATAAGGCCATACGACCTGCCATACGTATGCCCGTACTTGCGAATCGTGTGTTCGCGGGCTGGGATTGGGCAAGGACGAGGGGTGCTGGTCAATCCACGGAGACATAGTCGTGTCGGGTCGTTACCGAGCGCGTTTACACCCGGTCGGACCATCAGCGGGTGTCGGAACGCTGCGTCATGCTTGGACCACCCGCTCCTCAATGGCTGGAGCGACGCCCTTCAGTTCGCGATAGGGACAAATAACACAACGTGTTGGATCTTCGAGTTTTCGATCACGACGGCGTTGGCATCGCGTCGGTGAGGCAAGAAGTCAATATGAACTGGCATGCATCAGGACAACAACAGCCGACTGTATGGGCCATCGCCGGAGCGCGCCCCGCAACCATGGGATCGCTCACTTGTTACGGTTTTGGTGCCTCAACGGCGTCCGCTCACTTTCCTCGGGAGCGAGCCCATGGATGTCTGATATCGGTCATTGCGTGCCTTGACCTGCTAATTTTACCCACCTCGTGTTATGGCCATGTGCACGCCCATACACATGGCCATACGCCAGACACGCAGTCAGGCTAGAATTATGGGGCGACAACGCGCTGTAGGTAAGACCTGAATCGCACCTGAGTGTATGGCGCTACATATGGACTGCAATACGTTCATTTTCAAGGACAATGCTGCGCCCGCACGGTGCTCCACACATACGGCTGACCTTCGGGCTCCAAGTAATACCTTTACACTGCCCGTTGTTGTAGTCATTATGATGCCCCTATGTAAGGCGGCTGACCAAGCTAGCTCTCAACCAAGAGCAATGACCACGTGTGCAGCCATGTTCTCGACCATGTGCATTGCTCTGCGCCAGGCTGCTACAACAGCGCGCTGTCAATCTCTTCGACATGTCGATGGCAGGGCCGTGTCGCTGCACTCCACTCTGGCCGACATGCAGTACTTTCTGCGGGGTGACGACATCGGGAACTTCAAGGACTCTGCTGGTCGCCAACCAGAAGGGCGGCGTTGGGAAGAGCTCCATCGTGTCCGCGGTAGCCGGCATGGTCGCTGCAGCGGGTCGCAGAGTGCTCGTTGTTGATGCCGACCAACAAGCGAACGTCAGTTCCTCAGATCTGGGTGTCGAAGGCGACGGCGGTAGAGGCTTGAGCATGGCTCTGCAGTTCGCGCAAGAACTACAGCCCATTCGCAACGTGCGCCCGAACATGGATGTCATCCCTGGGGGACCTGCTCTTGCGGTCGTCGCATCGGTGGCGGCCACTGCGGGCCAGACCGGGATTGATCTTCGAGCGAACTTTGACCACACCCTCAACTCGTTGTGCGCGACTGAGGGGTATGAGCTGATCCTCATCGACTCGGGGCCCGGCGACGCGCCGCTACTTGATGCACTACTCGGCACAGCCAGGTATCTCATCGTGCCCACCAGGGACGACGACGCGAGCTTGTCTGGGGTTGAACTGCTTGCTCTTCGTTACCTCCGCGCACGCCAAGCAGGGTCTGTTATCGAGCTTCTCGGCGTGGTGCTCTTTGATACCAACCCCCGCGCCACGGCCCGGAATCGCGATGTCTTCGACCAGGTAAACGACTTACTTGAAGGCAGCGGCGCCGATCCGTTCGAGGCGTTCATTCGGTCCGACAGAGCCGCTGCGGTCGATCTACGAACACGACACCTCACACCGTTGGAACTAGTGGAAGCCGCTGAGTCGGACCAAAAGAATCGGTTGCAGCGACTTCGCCAGAAAAGCAAGCCGGGCGAAAGACTGTGGTCACGAGACCCCTCCGGCCTCGCTAGCGACTACCAAGCACTCACCCGCGAGATCCTGACCCGCGTGACCCGTGCTGAACGTCAGCGTGTCGAAGGTGGCGTCGCATGAGCAGCCGCAAACGACGTGCGGCTTTCAATCCCGAGCTCTTGGGGGATCTCGCTGACGTGCTACCACCTGTGGAGCCCGCGCAAGGTTCCGGCGGCCGCGACCACGACTCTGTGAACAGCGACGACGCGGCCAAGCCAGTGACCACTCTGTCGGTTGTGGGTTCGGGTGGGACGGGAGACGATCCCGATGAAGATCACCCGGTCAAACCCACGCCGCAGCAAGAGGCACCTTCATCGTCATCAGGTTCCCATCAGGAAGATTCGACGCCGCGGAAGGAACAGTCGGAGGGAGTCCGGACAGCCGCTGTCGTAGACGACACGAACACGCGCCGCCGTGCGGACGCGCGTCGGCGCAACACCCGGCGCGACTCGTCTCCAACTCCAAGCCGCATTGCGCCCCCGGAGGTTGCTTTGCCGCAGGCTTTGTATGTCGCCCTTCGGTCGCTCACGCTGGACGAGCGCAACTCGAACCCAGCGACCGCCCGCTCATACGGACAAGTAGTTCTTGATGCTGTCGAAAAACACGCGGACGAATTGCAGGATCACTGGGTAGGCGTGGCGAGCCGTGCCTCATCAGGGCTGTTTAAACGTGCTGAGGCCGGCAGACCGACACGTAGGCGGCACCAAGAACCGCGGGCACGCGTACCTCTCGCGGGGGTCATCAATGCCGACGCATCACTCCTCGATCAACTGGCCATCGATTGGGGCGCCGGGAGTAGGAGCGCTCTCGTCGAAGAAGCTCTGCGCAGGTACCTGGACGTTCCCTCTGCGGACTAGAAGTTGAACGGATCACTCGTGCGCGGTACGGAACCCGAACGCGTCAATCTGCCGACGACTTCCCCTGATGGGTAACTCATTCTTAGTTCATACGCGGACACGTCTCGAAGGTCATCAAAGGCCGGTCATGCGCCGAGCGTTGTGCTGCGTTGGTTGGCTGCGGTGGTGATGGGGTCGACTGCGTCGAGCAGGGTGCTCAATGACGCGAAGGGGTCGTTGTCGGGTCGGTATCGGGGTTCGTCGGCCATGACGGAGTCCCAGAGCCCTTCGTCGGGAGGTGCGATGCCGTCGTCGACGATGACGGCGGCTGTGGACATCGGTGGGGGAGTGGGGATGTGTTGGGCTTCGCGTTCGGCGAGCCACTGCCGCCAGATGACGCGTTCGGCCCGGTGCCGAACGGTGCGTGAGCGTAGTGCGGCGGCGAGGCCGTTGCGGTGGGCGATGTCGTCGAGATCGGCGTCGCCGAGCTGGACATATCCGTCGGTGACGGTGAGCAAGCCCGCGGTGCGCAGATCCAGAACGGTGTCGTAACCGCTGGATCGCCCGATTCGCACCTGCTGGAGCAGGGTGTCGACGGTCATGGGACGGGCGGCGGCCGCGACCGCGTCGTAGAGGACGCGGTGACGATAACCGACGACGCTCCAGGCCGGGTGAACCGTGTCGATGCCCGCCGCCCGAAATTGACGCTCTGGGTGGCTCTGTGACGGTGTTTCTCCTCGCGGGGGTACCAGGGCGTAACGGTCGGCGTTCTGGCCGACGCCGCGGGCGATGAGCAAGACTGGGGAACCGGGAGTGTCCCGTAGTCGCGCCAGCACAGACCACACGGTGGTCTCCGGCAGCAACCCTGCAGCTGTGGACAACGATCGCCCACCCAACGCCACCACCGGGACACCCTCGATGACTTCTCCTGCTGTTGCCGCACCCCATGCCAGCGCCTGCAGCACCGCATGGGTGGACCACCGATCTCGCCGCGAGGCGTATTCCCGACCGGCCCAGTCTTGGGCCGCGGCCAGCCAGCCCGAAACGACCGGGTCGTTACCCCCCCCTGTGTGCATTAGCTTGTGCCCCGTGTGCCGGACTGGTTCGGGCAGCGACGACGCAGCCCATTCGAGCGCGCGTGCGGTGTCGCGGCGGACGGCGCCGAGAGCATCGCCGTAATGGGCGTACGCGTCCCGGACGCCAGCCCATTCGGGTGTGTCGAGGCGGGCGGCGATGTCGTCGGCAGTGTTGCCGGAGAGCACTGCGTGCGCGATGACGGACTGGCGGGCCTCCGAACGAGACGCCCACCGAGAGCGATCCAGTCGTCCGGTGGCAGCGAACACACGGACCGCCGCGGGTGGGGGAGTGGTACGGCAGAACCGGCTGTGCAACCGAGCTGCGCGGCCCTTCCCGATGACACGCTCGGCGACCGTGGTATCCCGGATCTCGTCGTCTACGGTGCGCACCGCAGCCCCGGCGCGCGGGCGGACGTGAGGTAGCCCGCCGAGGAGCGCTGCGAGGCGGGTCAAGACCGCAGGCTCGGAACCGATGGTCAGGGTGTCGGTCGCGGTGGCCAGGTCACCGATCAGATGCCGGTGCCCGCCTTCTCTGCACGCGGAGCCGGGGACGGTGATGCATCCGGTCGCGGCGTTGGTCATCGGAACAATGTCTAACGTCGGCAGGCGAGCGGCCAGCAGATTCAACAGCGGACGCAGCTCGGTGACGCCGGCGGTGACGCCCGGGGCTAAGGGGACCAGAACGTGGCGGCCGCCGCTGGTGGAGATGTCGACGACCGCGCGGCCACCAGTCTCGGTCAACCACCCGAGAACCCGTGCCACGTCTGCCTCGACAGCGGCGGCGCCGTGCATCTTGGCGTCGAAGTCCAACGCGAGCACCCGCGCACGCCCGTGGGCGAACAGCGGCACCGCCGCCGGCACCAGCGGCCGTTTGCTCGTCAGCGCCCGCGACGAGGTGAAGGACCGCGCCGCCGCGTCGTACAAACGCATGGACCGGCGCGCCGCCACCATGGGCGACAAGCGCCGCCACACAGCGTCCGGTGCCGACATCGGCGACACGACACGTGCATCGATACTTGAAGCTTGATCAGGGCAGCATGTACCCTGAGACCTGTCCAGCAAGACAGTCCCTTCGGGGATTAGCAGCACCGAGGTTCGAGTTCCCGCTCGTTCCTAATGACCTTGAAGCCCTCGGCCGCCCCGCCGGGGGCTTCGTCATGTCGGTGCTGTTTTATGAAGCTCGTCGGCGTTCTCGTCCGAACGAGCGTTGTGTCAGAGCGATCAACCCGTCATCGGCAGCTCCTGCGGGTTGTGGTCGAACCCACCTGCAGTCAACTCTTCGACAGTGCTCCCTGCGGCGCGCGCGGTTAGCTCGGCGAGCAGAGCTCCCAACGTGATTCCTCGCTCCGCAGCCAGTGCGGTGAGCTGTTGCTTGACCTGGGGGTGCACTTTGGTGTTCATCTGTACCGGTCGATAGGGCAGCTGTGGGCGCCCTATTGGACGTGTTCTCGGTGGCCTGGGCACGGCAGGAATGTTGCCTCGAGGCCCCGTCGGGTGTGCTGCGACACGCCGACACCTCGAGAGATTTTCAGATAGCCGTGTCAAGGCAACACACCCCACGTGACGAGACCCAGGCGTTGGACGGGTACGTGAGGAACCGCCCGTGCGGTGGGCGCGGAGACACGGCAGTTACTTCCTGAACGTGCATCAGGGTGTGTTGTACCCTGAGACCAGACCGACACAGTCTGTCCCTTCAGTTGGTGAGCTGCACCCGAGGACGAAGTTGGCCCTTCGTCCTTGACACCGAACCCCTCGGCCCACGGGTCGGGGGGTTCGGTGTTTGTTGGCTCGCTCGTATGTTCTGCACACGTAGATGCTGCGCAGATTTCAGTAGCCGAACTAGCCCGTCAGTGGCAGCACCTCCTGGCTGAGTGCGCCGCGTAATTTGTCGGGCCGGCCGACATGAAGACTGAGGATGTCCGAGACGTAAGCCGTCGTCTCCCTGTAGCCGTGCTGTGCTGCCGCCGCGGTCAGCGCCGCGTAGACCTCCGTCGGGACTGATCCGAGACGAGTAGTCGGACCGAGATGGGGACGTCCCATGAGGTGTACCTCCTTGTCGGGTTCGGTGCAAACAACCACGGACGGCAAGCCCGATACTGCCCTGCGACAGGCCCCGCGCGGGGAGGACACGCCGTAATCGCGACCCAAAATGACCGGCACCGTCCTGAGGGACACTGTCTCCATGGAACAAGCTGGACCACCGCTCGCTCGCCTCCCGCATCCGAAGTTCCGGCTTCCCATCGCGGGGGATCTGCTCAGCGTCGACTCATCCAAGCCTGTGCAGCGCGAGATGAAGATGGCCGATGAGCTCGGGGGTATCTACGAACGCAAAATATTCGGACATCGACTCGTGGTGGTGTCTGATCCGATTCTGGTCAACGAGGTCAACGACGAAAAGGTTTGGACCAAGTTTCTCGGCCTCCCGCACCGCAAGCTACGTGGCATCGCGGGCGACGGGCTGTTCACAGCATTCAACTCCGAACCCAACTGGCAACTGGGTCATTCGGTACTCGGCCCAGCCTTCAACAAGGCCGCGATGCGCCGCTACCACCAATCGATGCAGGATTCCATCGACGGATTGCTGACAACCTGGGACAACTCGTCCGCTTCCAAATCGGTCGATGCGTACGACGAGTGCTCGAAACTGGCATTCGATGTGATTGGGCGGTGCGCCCTGTCACACAACTTCGGGACGTTCGACGGCAACGTGCCGTTCGCAGAAGCAATTGCCCGGGCGCTTGGCTACGTCAATCGGTCATCGAACGACGTCCCCGTGGTCAGAGCCGTCACAGGTCGATCCGCCGCGCGGCAACACGGGCAGGATCTGGCACTGATCCGGGATACTGTCGACTCACTCGTCGACAGCCGAATTCTCGCTCGCCGTTCCGGCGTCAACGCCAACTCGGACCTGCTACAACACATGTTCGAGACGGTCGACCCCACGACTGGGAGTGGTCTCAGCATCGGCAACATCAAGAACCAAATCATCACCTTCCTCGTTGCTGGGAACGAGACGACTGCGTCCACCATGGCGTTCGCACTGCATTTCTTGAGTCGTGACTCGGGTCTGCTGCAGTCTCTGCGGGAAGAGGTGAAACACGTCGCTCCCGGTGGCGGCGCGGTCGAGTTCGACGACGTACCGAAGCTCCGTCGCGTTCGCCGAGTGGTCGACGAGACGCTGCGTCTCTGGCCCGCTGCACCCGGTTACTTCCGTAAGGCGCGTGAACGCGGCCCGGCTGAACTGGGCGGCTACGAGATTCCCGAAGGATGGGTCTTCGTTCTCCTTCCACAGGTACATCGATCTGCATCCTGGGGAACAGACGCCAGAAGCTTCGACCCCGATCGGTTCATGGCCGGCAGGATGGACCATGCCCCCGATCGTGTCTACAAGCCGTGGGGGACAGGTTTGAGAGCGTGCATCGGTCGTCAGTTTGCCCTCCACGAGGCGGTGTTGGCCCTCGCGTCCATTGTCCGGCGGTACAACGTGACACCTGACGGCACGTACGAGCTCGACGTGCGGGAGGCCATCACTTTGCGACCCCACGGGGTTCGATTGCGGCTCTCACGATGCGATTAGATGTAACGTCTGGTCTCGCCTAGTCGGGGGAGTTCGCGCATGGATGTTCTGAACAGTTGGCACTTGATCGAGACTCTTACACCGGGAGTAATGACGGTCGTCAGTTCGGGTGGGAGGACCCGGAATTGGACAAAGGTCGACCGCCTCTCTCCCGCTCCGGACATCGATTTGCCCTCTCTCATCACACACGCATGCCACTCTCGGCAGATCCAAGAGCACCGTGTCGCGAGCCGCCGCGGCTTGATTCTGATCCGCGTGGTTCCGGTGTTGGGGCCCTCCGGCGAGGCACATGGCGCTCAGCTGTGGTTGGGCGAGTCCGGGATCGTTCCTGACCCACCTCGTATCGTTTCGGGAATCTCGTGGTTGCTGCAACGCACGGTAATCGCCCAGTCACTCGAGGCGGCCTTGATGTCCGGTGTGAACCCCGCCGATCACGTCCCAGAACGCACGCCCGCCGAGTACTACGCCAAAGCTGTCAAGTTCGATGATTCGGAGTCGCTGTTCGCCGCGGCGTTGAACCCGGAGCATGGCAAAAGTTGGGAAGGACCGATGTCCGTCCTACACGCTGACGGGCACATCATGCGTTGGCACTGCTGGGGCAAGGGGCGCACTGACCCCGGCAACGTCGGCCTGCGACTGCTGTGGCACGACATCACCGACACGACTCCACCTGACAAGCCGACGCTGCTCGAACTGGGCCTACCCAGCGCATTAGAGAGCGCGGGCACCCGGATGGCGGTGTTCGATGCGCATACCGGAATCCTGACAATGTGGCTGACGGATGCGCCGGAATGGGTCCGATGGAGAGACGTCGCCAGCGGACGCGATGTTGTCCACGAGGAAGATCGATCGGTCTTGACCGATGCCCTCGACCAGTGGTCGCGATCTACCTATCGACCCGTCGTCGCGATCGTTCGCATCAGGGCCAAGAACGGAGCTGATTGGCGGTGGCAACGTACGGAAGTAGAGCTCAGGCCCTACCCAGGACAGTTGAGCGAGCGTCTGGTCCTGGCTGTGCTACCCGCGTCCGCGCCGACGTCACATGATGGTCTGGCGAGGATTCCGGTCCGGCGGCAGTCGTGATACCTTCTCCAAGGCACTCGCCCTCCTGGGTCGAGATTCCTGTTGGCCGAACGGCCTTCAGACGCAGCCTATCCATCACGGGTGCTTGTTCGCTTCCGTGACGTCGATACTGCGTCTGGAGTTTGCCCATGTTGTTCCTACAGCCACAGCAGCGTCAGGCCGGCTCGCCTCGCGGACGGCTACGGACCCGTTCGTATGCCGCGGCAACGCGTGGAGCGGGATACTGCAACACCTCTGCAATTTTTGATGCGGTCGAGTCGCTCAGTCGGCTCTGGCCTCGCTCCAGCGCTCCGATGTACTGGGGGCTGACACCCACCTCATTGGCCAGCGCGCCTTGGGTCAGCCCGCGAGACGTGCGTAGGTCTCCCAGGTACTCCTCTTCCTCGACTACGAAGACGAAGTCGCTGATCGGCCGACCCAGTTCCTCCGCGCAGCGAGCTAGTGAGTCGATTCGAGGGTGCGACTGTCCCCGCTCCCATTGCGAGTACGTCGACGACGCGACACCCACCAGACGGGCCACTTCCGCTCCGCTGAGGCCTACGGCAAGGCGACGTGCCCGAAGCCGTTCTGGCGCGAAGCCTCGCAGTCGCCGCCTCAACGAAGGAACCTCACGAGTGGGCACGATGCCACTTGCTCCATTGATGTAGCACGTAACGGATGTTTAGATGCTACGTTAAAGCTGGTTGTTTAGACCAGCAACACAGAAAGGGGTCGCCTTACAAGTTGAAGAAGTCCCTGAACGCGCAAGCTGATTGCCGTCCGCGTAGCGCGTCCAGGGACCAACCCACACACCAGAAAAGGGCGTGGTAGCTCCAGGCTACTTGCCTGCGCACCTTCGGTCACGGATTGTTTGTGCTCGCTGCGGTGCACGCTCCTCCGAGTCGGAGACCCGGCAACCGCCCGCATGCCCGTCGTCTTCGGCAACCGTTGTTCTGGCTCGAACTGGTCAGATCATGCGACCAGGCCGACCGTCATGCCCACTTCTCCGAGCTCGCGCTCCCGAACGCTGGCCCTCGCCTTCGGTCGCGCAGCTCCATTCATCGCGGTCGTTAACGGTTCCACCAACAACGACCTCCCTGAACTGCTCATTGCCGCTGCGACGCAGCGCTTTACGAAAGGCACCATTAGCCATGTCTCCTCAGCAAGGAATCGGCGGCCGACACCGCAGACGTAAGGAACGAGCTGTAGTCTTGACGGCCGTCCCGATCGCGTTCGCCGTGGCGATGGGTTCTGCGACGGCGAACGCCGCTCCGCAGGACTTCGTCACCGCTCCCGACACCGCCCAGTCCGGCACCACCGACACCACCCCGGTCCCGGCACCAACCCAGCAGCGCGAGTTCCTGCCAGGCTTCACCCCGTCCCCGCAGGTACAGCAGTCGCAGTGGCGCAGCTACGACGACTACCAGTCAGGCCGCCAGCAGTCCGCCACCGCCGCGACCACCTACTACGCGGCACCTCCCGTGCAGCCGACCCCACAGGTAGGACCCCCTGCACCGATCGCCCCGCCGCAGCCGCCTCCCGTCCCCACCGTCGACCGCAAGATCATCGCCCCGGTCGACGCACCCGAGGGCACCATCCTCATCGGCAGCCAGGCCATCGCCCGCCCCGACTGGGTGGATCCCCGCTTCGCAGAGCAGTTCAACAACTCCGCTTCCGCCCTGCAGGCGGACGGCGCCAACGCTCTCGTGAACGCCGGCCTCGTCGACGCACCGCAGGCCGACCGCACCGCAGCAGGCGCGGCGACGGGCATCGTCGTCGGCGGCGCTGTCGGCGCAGCCGCACTCGGTGTCCCCGCCACCGCACTCGGCGCTGTCGGCGGCGGACTGATCGGTCTCGGGGTCGGCGCGGCCACCGTGCCGTTCACCTGGTGGGCACCCGGCGTCGGCTGGGTCTTCGGACCCGGAGTCGGCGCAGCCATCGGCGCAGGCGCTGGAGCGGCGGCGCTCGGCGTCCCGGCCACCGTCATCGGTGCCGGCATCGGCGGCGCGATCGGCGGTGCTATCGGTGCGACCGCACTCGGCGGTCAGCAGACCACCATCACCGAACCCGCCCCTGTTCCCGCACCCGCGCCCGAGGCACCGGCTCCCGCCCCGGCCGCTCCGGTGTGGACACCCCCCGAGCAGGTGCAACAGGTCGGCGACACAGCCCCGGCCTACGTGGAGCAGGCCCGCCAGGCGGTCGCCGACGCGCCGGGCGGCGTGGACGTCCTGGCCGCGGTGGACACCGTGATCGCCGACAACGCCCCCGCACTCGATCAGGGCGCAGTAGCCCTGACCGGCGCACTGTCCGCTCTGAACATCGGGGCCTGACCTTGCGTCGGGTGCGGCCGGCACCGCTCGTCCGCGCCCGACGCTCGCCCGATCCGACCGAGGAGGTCCCGCTGTGGCTCATCCCGACGACAGCGCAGCCGATGACTGGTTCGAGGCCGCGCCGCCCGCCACAGGCGAACGCTCGCCCGTCCCGCCCGCCAGTCCCGCCGCGTCCACTGACACGCCACCCAACAGGCGCCTCACCGTCCTCGCCGACCGAGACACCGGCACGGACGACGGCGACGGATGGCTCGCGGACGCTCCGACACCGACGTTCGACGTGCAGACGCAGACCCTGCGCAGCGGAGCCGCCGGCCCCGCTGTCAGGTCCTCGTGGTGGCGTCGTCATCGGTCCGCCGTGGCGGTCACCGCGTCCCTGCTGGTCCTGGTGGGTGCGGTGGGCGCTACCGCCGTGTTCCTCACCGGAGCCACCGAGGACACCTTCACCGCGGATCCGGCACCACTTCTTCCGACCACCCGGGCCACTCCTCCTGTCGCGGCGGAGTCGGCAGCGGGCGCCGCGGCTGCCGCGGACTTCACCTGGTGCGCCGGCCAAGGTGCCGGGGAACCGGTCACCGAGGACACCACCGATCCCGGCCTGAGCGCGATCTGGCGCTTCGAGAAGGCGTTCTACTACGACCGTGACCCGGTCGCGGCCCGCGCCGTCGGTGCACCGGAAGCCGTCATGGCATCGGCCGAGCGCCTGCGCATGGGCATCGACGCCCTCGAACCGTCGGTCGAGTTCTGCGTCCTCGCCAACCCCGTCTCATCCGGCGTCTACGACGTGACCGTGGTCGAACGCGGACCCGGCATCGACCCACGCACCTCCTCTCAACGCTTCACCACCGCCGAGGCCGGCGGCACCACCTCCATCACCGCCATCACCCGCCGTTGACCCGACTCGAAGAGAGGCACCACCCATGACCGCCACACGCAACGCCGCACCACCGGCGCGCCCACCCCGCCTACTCCTTCACGCGGTCATGGCATGGCTACTCGCAGTCATCGGACTCCTCGCAACAACCGGGACCGCCACCGCCACCCCGACCACCACGGCACCCGCCGCTGACGGGTGCGCACCGCTGCACCTTCTCGTCGTCCCCGGCACCACCGAAATCGACGAGAACAGCTCACCCGACGCCGATTCCGGGTTCTTCTCCCGGCTCACCGTCCCGGCCATGCGCGACGCCAACTCCGGCACTGAACCCGCACTGGAGCGCAGCTACGTTCCCTACCCGGCATCGTTCGGCGGCAAGCCCGGCGACCGCAGCGCCGACACCTACGCGGCGTCCGTGCAGACCGGCATCGACAACGCCACCACCATGATCGGCGACATTGCCGAGAAGTGCCCCGGCACCAGGGTGTTCGTCTCCGGCTACTCGCAGGGCGGGCAGATCGCCTCCGAGGTCATCCGCGAGATCGGCGCCGGAACCGGCCCCATCGACGCCGACCGGTTCGCCGGCGGCGCCCTGTTCTCCGACCCCACCCGCGGCCAGGGAGAACCCGTCCTCGGCGGCGGTGACCGCGCACCGGCACCGGCCCCGGGCACCACCGGGGACGCGGTGCAGTCCGTCCAGCTCGCGCCCGCGGTCGCCGCGTCACCGCCGGCCGGAGGCGGCATCGCCCCCGACCCCGCCGACGCGGACTTCGGCGCCGTCGCCGACCGCGTCGCCTCCTACTGCACCGCGGGCGATCTGGCGTGTGACACTCCCGCCGACGCACCCGCTGCGAAGCTGGTCGCCAACATTGCCGGGCAGTCCTCGATGGACACCCGCGACCCGGTGCGCATCCTCACCGACGTCTCCGCCGCGGTCGGCCGCTCCGCCCTGCTCACCAGCGCCTCGGCCGTCAACGACAACATCGACTTCGATTCCCGCGCAGGCCGTTTCGAGGTCAACCCCGCATCGGAGACGGTGCTGGGGAAGATGGCGAAGTACTCCGACCCAACCGCCGTCACCGACGGCGAGGCCGTCGACGAAGCGGTCGGCGCGGTCACCAAGATCGCCGGCATGGCGATCGGGGCGGCGATCACCGTCGCCAAGGACGTCATCACTGCCGAGACCATCGGCCAGCTCGCCGCCGTCGGGCTGGCGAACCCCCCGGCTGCGCTCGCCGTCCTCGCCACCAAGGTCGGTGCTGCGGCGGTGAAATTGGTGCCGCCGGCGACGATCGACTCCGCCGTGGCCGTGGCGTTCGACGAGGTCACCCGCACCGTCGACGACAACGCGGGCCTGGCGAAGCTGGTGACCGACACCTCGTACTGGAACACCGCCGCCAAGCACGGCTCCTACGACAGCGTCCCGGTCGGAACTCGCGGCGAAACTCCGGTGCAGCTCACGGTCCGGTGGATCGTCGCCCTCGCCGCCGACCTCACCGGCGATAGCACCCTCGCCGAGAAGGTCGGGGCCGTCCTGACTCGCAGCGCGCAGTTGCTCGCGACCACCGACACCGTCCGCCCCGCCGGCCAGATCCTCGCCGCCGCCGGTACTGCGTCCGCGCGGACGATGTCGGCCACGGCGACCCCGTCGACCACGACGCCGTCGGCGACCACCAGCACTGCACCGGTCGGGGCGTCCTCGACCGGCACCCGGTGACCGACACACCCCATCCAGGAGGGACGGAGATGGCCGCACAACCGATCGACGACCACCAGCTCTACACCGACGACACCACCGGCTCGACGCCCGTTCCCGCCGGACTCCGCATCCCCCCGGCGGACCGGCAGGCACCGGTCCATGCGGACCCGGTGGCCGGGCCGGGACGCCCACCGGTGATGTGGCTGCTCGGCGCGCACGGCGGCGCCGGAGCCTCCACCCTCGCCCGGGTGTGGGCCCCGGCCGCCGATGCCCGCAGGGGGTGGCCCGCCGCCGACCAGTACCGGTCGGTGATCGTCGTCGCCCGCACCCACCGCACCGGCCTCGCCGCCGCCCACGACCTCCTCCTGCAAGCTGCCGCCGGTCTCGTCGGCGGGTGCACCGTCCTCGGACTGGCTTTGGTGCCCGACGCCCCCGGCAAGCTCCCGAAGACCCTGCGGCGCAGCGCCGACGTCGTCGCCTCGGCCGCGCCCGTGGTGTGGCACCTGCCGTGGGTGCCGGATCTGCGGGTGCACACCCTGACCGATCTCGCCCCGTGGTCACCCGCCGAACCCGACCCGGCCCCGCCCGGTCGGATGCGGTCGGTGACGTCGGCCGCTGCCCCGCACCCCGGTCTCGTCGCGGCCGGGCACGCCGCGTTCGACGCCGCCCGCACCGCCGCCACCACTCGCTGACCGACCCCAACCCCGACAACACCGCTCACACCACCGGAGACCCCATGCTCACCACCACCGCGACCGTCGTCCTGGCCCAGAACATCGGCGACGTCGACCCCAGCGCGCCGAGCGGGGAGTTCGGCGACAAGATCAACATGCTCATGTCCTGGCTGATGTGGGGCTGCATCTTCGCCTCCGTCGCCGCGATCATGATCTGCGGCGCCACCCTCGGTTACCAGCGCATGACCGGCGGCGGCGGAGACAGCACCGGCAAGCTCGTCGGCGGCCTGGTCGGCGCGGTCATCATCGGCGGCGCCGCCGGCCTGGTCAACGGACTCATCCTGTGACCACCGGGGCCACCTCCGCGCCCACCGCCACCGGGGTCGACGAGCTGAACGAGACCGTCACCGGCGCCGTCGACTCCGCGGTGAGCCTGCTCGAACTGCTCGCCCGCGGGGCGTTGATCGTCTCCGCCATCGGCATCGCCGTCGGGGTGGTCATGCTCGTCTCGGGCAGCTCCCGCGCCGTCGGCACGATCCTCGGCAGCGTGACCGGCGTCGTCCTGGCCACCGTCGGACTCTCGGGCGGCATCGACTGGATCATCGGCCACGCCACCACCGCCGGGATCGGCACATGAGCGCCGCTCCTGCGGCCGCGGCGACGGTGCTCGCGCAGCCACCGACCTCCCCGGTGACCTTCCCCTCCGAGGTCTGGGGGCCGCTCATGACGGCCCTGTCGTGGCTGCTGTGGTTCGCGATCTGCACCTGCATCGCCGCGCTGTTCGTCTGCGGTGCGGTGTTCGTCAACCAGCGCAAGTCCACCGGAACGCAGGTCGTCGAGGACGCCACCCTCGGCCGCATCCTCGTCTGCGCCGCCGTCATCGGCGGCGCCGCCGGCATCGCCCAAGCCGTCCTCGCCTGATCCACCCACTCGAAAGGTGCCCCGCCCGTGACCGTCTCCCGCACCGCCCGCCTCACCGTCGCCGGAATCGCCGTGATCCTCGCCGCCGCCGGATGCGGCACCGACGACGCCTCCGACACCGCCGACCCGACCCCCTCGGTCGACACCGCCTCCGCGCCGCAGGACCTGCAGTGGCGCACCGTCGCCGGTGTCTCGGTCCCCACCTCCCGCACCGCCGGTCCCACCGCCGGGACAGGAGCGGCCCGGCACGGATACGAGCGCACCCCGCAGGGCGCGGTGCTCGCCGCGATCAACGGGCAGACCGCACTCGCCGTCGCGGACGACCGCACCTGGCCGGAGGTGGTCAACACCGTCACCGCACCGGGACCGGGCCGCGATGCGTTCGCCGTCGCCCGCGCCGGCGTCACCGTCGCCGGCACCGTCCCCACCACCGCCGCACCACGGTTCGTCGGGTTCGAGGTCACCGACTACCAGCTCGACCCACCGACCGCAGCGGTGTCGGTGGCACAAACCATCGGCACCGACCCGCAGCTCTACGCCTATCCCGTTGCCCTGCAATGGATCGACGACGACTGGCGCATCGTCCTGCCCACTCCGGAGGACAACATCGACGCCGCCGAGATCGCCGACCTCACCGGCTACACCACCCTGGAAGGGGCATCGTGACCCGCACCCGCACCCTGATCGTGGCCGCCGTCGCTGTTCTGGTCCTGGTGATCGTCGGCGCCATTGCGTTCGTCGTCCCGAACCTGCGCGGCGATGACACCGCCGCCCCACCGGCGACTCCGACCACACCGGCACCCGCACCGGGGTCGATCGACAACGGCAGCAGCGGCTTCGGCACTCCCACCGTCGACATCCTCGGTCGCAAGGTGACCGTGCCGAACAACCCCGTCGGCTCCCCGCTCCCGCAGCAAGCGACCGAGGACCGGACCGGCTGCGACGTCGCCGGTCCGGTGCCCTCACCCGGTGGTGTGCAGATCCAGCAGACCGTCGGGCTCCCCACGCTGGTCTCGGCCACCGACGGTCCGACCCGCATCGACGGCAACGTTCTCACCGGTTACAGCCGCACCCCCCAAGGAGCTGCCCTAGCCGGCTGGAACTGGATCGGCCGCCTCTACGGGCCCGGACCGGTGGCGAAAGACGCCTACGACAAGCTGACCGTCTCGACGCCGGAGCTCGACGCCCTCGTCGACGGCGACTCATGGACCGGGAACGGATTCGGTGCGGCGCAGTCGCTGCCCGCCCCGGAGGCATTCCGCATCGTCAGCTGCACCGACGACTTCGCCTCCGTCGAGTACGCGATCAACATCCCGATCGACGACAACGGGCAGCGGCGCACGACGCCGGTGTGGCAGGTCATGCGCGCGGCGTTGTTCCACGACGGTGGTGAATGGCGCGCTCGACTCGACAACCGGTCGGTCTCCGCGACGACGGACGTCACCAGCATCGCCGGCTCCACCCCCTGGGCATTGTCGTGAGGCGGCTCGCCACCGCGGTCGTCCTGCTCCTGGCCCTCATCGGTCTCGGCGCCGGAACCGCCTCCGCTCAGGAACCCGAGCCGGTCGCCCCGATCACCGGTATCGCCGAGGACGGCAATGCGTTCCAGCAGCAACGCCGGGAGTGCCTGGCGGACACCCTCGACGGCAACGCCTTCCAGAACTTCATGAACCAAGTCACCGGCGAAGTGGTGGCCGAAGGCGCGTGCCTCATCCAGTCGTTCGAGGACAACCCGGGTGACGCGGTGGCCACGGCCGCGTCGTCGGCGGCGTCGGCGTTCTGGGGGGACTCGGTCGGCGACTTCGCCAAGGCGGTGATGGAGGGCAACGCTCAGGCATTCCGGACGGTGATGACGTTCTGGATGACCGCGGGCATCCCCGGCCTCGGCGCGGAGACCGCGATGTCGGGGCTGCGGAACATCGTCACCGGATTCACCGTCGCCGCCCTGTTCGCCTCGCTGGTGATCGCGATGACCAAACTCGCCGTCGCCCGCAAGCAAGCGGTGATGGAAGGCGCGACGGAAACCGCGTCGATGCTGGTGCGGACGGTGTTCACCGTCGCCCTGCTCCCGGTGCTGGTGCTGATGTTCCACCAGGGCGGCGACGCCGCCTCGGCCTACGCCCTCGAAAGGTTCGTCGGGGGTGATCTGAACGAGAAGATCACTGCGATCACCGCTTTCGACGAGAAGACCGGCCTGGGGCCGGTGTTCGCGCTCGCGTGCGCCGGGTTCGCCTTCCTCGGCTCCGTCGCGCAGCTGATCGCCCTCCTGATCCGGGAGGCGGTGTTGTGCGTGGTGGTGGCGGTGATCCCGCTCGCGGCGGCGTCGTCGGCGACGGCCACCGG
Organism: Rhodococcus sp. UNC23MFCrub1.1; assembly: GCF_000686025.1. Taxonomy (GTDB): domain Bacteria; phylum Actinomycetota; class Actinomycetes; order Mycobacteriales; family Mycobacteriaceae; genus Rhodococcoides. The sequence goes on along the minus strand of NZ_JMLQ01000013.1, from coordinate 14,481 downwards.
CCGCTCGTCCTACAAGTCGATGATCGCGTTCACGTTGGGGGCGTTGCTGTTCAAGCCCGTCGCGACTCTGCTGTATCTGTTCGCGTTCTGGGCGCAGTCCTCGTCCTCCGGTGACCCGGTGGCCTCGGTCATCATCGGCTCGGTCCTGCTTGCAGTCGTCGGGTTCGCGCTGCCGACGTTGGTGCGGATCATCGCCCCCGCAGCGGAGACGATCGCCGCGGGCGGCGTGCAGGCGGCCGGGTTGGCCGCGGCGGGCGGCGCCCTCGCCGGCGGAGCCGGAATGCTCGGTGCGAAAGCGCTGTCGACGGGTGCCCGCGCGCTCGGCGGCACCGGAGGTGGGTCCGGTCCCGGCCCGGGGATGGGCGCGGCGGGCACGGGCGCAAAGGCTCCGGCGGGGTACCGCGGTCAGTACACCGGCGGAGCCCCCGTGCTGGGGAAGCTCCACACCGCCTCCGGTGCGGTGGGACGCGCAGCACGCGGTGCGTCCGGTGTCGCGGCCGCCACCCGCGGCGGTACCGCCGCGACCCTCGGCGGCGCGGCCGGCGCAGTGCGCACGGCGGCGTCCGGGGCGCGCAGTGCAGCGCAGGTCGCCGGTGGCCTCGGGTCCGCCGCCGGCGGGGCGGTCGGCAACTACCACGGCCGGATCCCCCGATGACCGCCACGACGCACGACGAACCGGCGATCTTCTCCGCCGGCACCCGACCGAAGTCGACGTTCGCGTACGGACTATCGGTCAAAGCCGTCGGCTACGCCGCCGCCGGGTTCGCCGTCTCGTTCGCGGTGCTGATCTTCGTCGGCGTCATCCCCGGCCTGGCGCTCATGGCCGTCATGGCCGTGCTGCTGGTGCCGCTGGTGGTCGCCCCGAACGGGCGATCCCTCTACGAGACAGGACAGTTCGCGATGCAGTGGTTCCACCGCAAGCACATCTCCCGCTCCACCGAGTACCACGCCGGACCGCACTCGCAGATCCCCGGCGGCCGCTACCGCCTCCCCGGACTGCTCGCCAAGACCACCCTGCACGTCGGCACCGACCGGCACGGCAACGAGTTCGGGATGATCCACCACCCCGCCGATCACCGCTACACCGTGATCGTGGACTGCCTGCCCGGCGGCGACGAAGCGGTGGTGCGCAGCGAAAAGGACCTCTACACCGCCGACTGGGGCGTCTACCTCGCCGACCTAGGGCTGCCCGGCGACATCGTCGGCGCGGCCGTGGTGGTGGAGAACATTCCCGCCACCGGCCTGCGCCTGGCCCGCCTCGTCGAACGGGAGATGGCCGGTAGTGCGCCGGGGCTGTCGGCGGAGTTCGTGCGGCAGTCGTCGGTGCGGATGCCCTCGGGTCGACACCGCACCCTGGCGCGGTTGTCGATCACCTTCCGCGCCACCACCCGCGAACGACAGAAGGAACCGGAGGAGATGGCCGCGGAGCTGGCCCGGCGGCTGCCGGACCTCTACGGCCACCTCGCCGGCGCCGGTGTCGACGCCCAACCGATGACGGCGGCGGAGATCGTGGCCACCGCACACCGCTCCTACAACCCCTCGACGGAGAACGACTTCGAGGAACTCGACATCGCCGGACTACCGCACGGGGTGGCGTGGGAGGACGCCGGACCGGGCCGGGCCCGCACCGAGTGGGGGCACTACCGGCACGACGGCGCGACGTCGGTGGTGTGGGAGATGGCCGCACCACCGGAGTCGGTGTTCACCGACACCGTCCTCAAACCGCTGCTCGCCCCGCACGACGACCTACCCCGCAAACGCCTCACCCTGATCTATCGGCCGTATTCGGCCGGGGACGCGGCGAAGAAGGTCGAGAAGCAACACCGAGACGCCCTGCACGCCATCAACTCCCGCGGCGCCAAGATCAGCTCCGCCGAGGCGGAGAAGCGTCTCGAGATCACCTCCCAGGCCCGCAAGGAGATGGTCTCCGGCGCCGGGCAGCTCCGGTACTCGGCGCTGCTCACGATCACCGCCCAAGACCCGGCCGAGGTGGGGAACGCCGCGGCGGTCACCGAATCCCTCGCCGCCCGCGCCCGCCTGCGGCTACGGCGCGCGCACGGATTCCAGGACGCCGGGTTCGCCGCCGGCCTCGGACTCGGGGTGCTGCTGCCCGACCACATCACCACCTCCGCCCTGGTCCGCCGCAGCTGACCCCTCACCCTCGGAAGAAGGCGACCACCGATGACACTCACCGACACCCGCAGAGCCTCCACCGATTCCGATGAGCCGCCGCGGCGGCGCGGGTTCATCCCGGATCTCGACTACGCCGACCTCGCCGCCCGCATCGAGGCCGGCGAGACGCCCGAACCGGCGAAGCTCAGCCGCATCGGGATCGGCCTGGCCCGCTGGCGCAACACCCACAGCGACGAGGCCGGTTCCGGCTCCAACACCGCTGCGCCGCAAGGGAAACATCGCGCGGACCCGGACTGGCGGTCGGCGCTGACGACCACGGCGGACGGGGCACGGGGCGCCGGCGGCGGTCGGATGACCTCGGTGCCCGCCCCGATCGAGTACGAGGCGTCGTCGGTGCAGCTGTGCGGGCTCAACCCGTGGGCCATCGGTGCGGCCGCCCCGAACTCGGGCACCATCGTCGGCCAGCACGCCGTCACCGGAGAAGCCGTCGCGTGCGATCCGTTCGCGTACTTCCGCGACAACCACATCGCCAACCCGTCGATGTTCGTCCTCTCCCTCCCCGGCCTGGGGAAGTCCTCGCTCATCCGCAAGGTGCTGCTCGGGGCCACCGCGTGGGGGCAGACGCCGATCGTCGCCGGAGACATCAAAGCCGAATACGTCGCCCTGACCACCATGCTCGGCGGTCAGGTCGTCACCCTCGGGCACGGCGGTGGGCACCTCAACCCTCTCGCCGCGGGCACCCTCGGCCACGCCGTCGTGCGGTTGCGGGCTGCCCGCACGGACGCCGCCGCGGCCGGGGACACCGCGCGCGTCGATCACCTCGGCGAGCTGCTCGGCACCGCGGAGTTGACGGTGCGGACGCGGCAGGTCAACGCGGTGTGCGCGTTGATCGAGCTGATTCGCTACGACACCCATTCGGTGCGGGCGTTCGAGAACTCCATCATCGGTATCGCCCTCGACGAGCTCTACGGCGCCGACGGTGGGTTCGACTACGCGAACCCGCCGCTGATCCGGGACCTCTACCAGCGCATCGACACCGGATCGGAGGCGATGCGGCGCGCGACGTACCAAACCACCCGGGAGGGATACCGGGCGCACATCACCGAGCTGATGCAGGCGCTCGGGGCGCTGATCTCGGGTCCGTTGGGGACGATCTTCGCCGACCACACCTCCCAGCCCCTCGACCTCGACGTCCCCATGATCTGCATCGACGTCTCCTCCCTCGACCGCGGCGACACCGCCCTCAAGGCCGCGGTGATGCTCTCCTGCTGGGCCGATGCCTACGGCACTGTGGAGGCGGCGCACCTGCTCGCCGACGCCGGCCTGGACCGGCAGCGGTTGTTCCTGCTCGCCCTCGACGAGCTGTGGCAGGTCATCGGCGCCGGACCCGGCATGGTCGCCCGCGTCAACGAGATCTCCCGCCTGAATCGCACCGACGCCACCGGGCTGCTGATGATCACCCACACCGGCCGCGACCTCGAAACCCTGCCCACCGAAGCGGACATCAAGACCGCCAAGGGGTTCATCGACCGCGCCGGCATGGTCGTCTGCGGGGGCCTGCCCATCGGTGAGGTCGAACGCCTCTCCGGCGAGCTGAAGTTCACCTCCGCCGAGCAGGACATGGTGACCTCCTGGTCCCGCGGGGCGGCATTGCGGTCGGCGGAGCGGCGCACCGCCCGCTCACCGATCGGGCGGGGGAAGTTCCTGATCAAAGTGGCCAAGGACAACACTCCTGGCATCCCCATCCAGACGGTGTTCACCGACCTCGAGATCGACTCCGGTGTCCACGACACCAACGCCCGCTTCGCCGACTACTTCGACACCGCCGCCACTCCCACCGCGGCCGGCGACGAAGCGATCGGGCCGGTGTACCGATGAGGGCCGAATACGGCGCCGAGGTCAAGGAGTGGGCGCTCGAGACCTACCGCTCCTCCCGCCCGAACTACCCCTCACGGGACCAGTGCGTGACCGCGATCGCCGAGCAGATCGGCGCGCACGTCAACACCGTGAACCGGTGGATCAAGCTCGAGTTCGGGCCCTCCCGCGCACCGGCGGCGGACGAGGTGGTCGCCAAGCTCCGCGCCGCCGAAGCGGAGATCGAACGCCTGCTGCGGGTCAACCGTGACCTGACCGACCGGCTCGCCGCCGTCTCGCCTCGCTCGATCGCAGCGCAATGAAGAAGGGCGGGGCGATCGCGCTGGTCACGGCGCTCGCGGCGGCGTTGTTCGTGGTCCTGTTCGTCACCACCATCGGCACGGACCCGGACGATCCGTGCATCCCGCGCGGCGGCAGCAGCTCGACAGCCGGTGGAGTACCGGCCGGGTCGTTCGCCAAGCCGATGAAGACCTCCGACGGGCAGGTGACCAGTCCGTTCGGGGCGCGGTGGGGAACTCAGCACAACGGGATGGACATCGCCGGCCCGGTCGGCACCCCCATCTACGCCTACGCCGACGGCATCGTCTCCAAGGCAGGACCTGCGTCCGGGTTCGGCAACTGGATCGTCCTCGACCACAACATCGACGGCCGGCTCGTCTCTACGGTCTACGGCCACATGTTCGCCGACGGGGTGCTAGTGAAGGTCGGGGACCGGGTCACCGCCGGGCAGCACATCGCGAACGAGGGCAACGACGGCCAGTCCACCGGGGCGCACCTGCATTTCGAGTACCACCCCGGCGGGTGGGCGCCCGGCCACGCGATCGACCCCGCCCCCTATTACGCCGCCGCGGCCGACCCCGGCACCGGCGCGCCCGGGTCGGCACCGTCGCCGCCGCCGTCCTCGCCACCGTCCACCCCGGACACCGCCGCCGGGGCCGCGGAGATGGCCGCGCTGCCCGCCTCCGTCGGCTCGGAAGAGCACTTCCAGGTCGACACCGTCCGCGTCGCCCGCGCCGTCCACGCGACGTTCCCGCAGATCACCCGTATCGGTGGGTGGCGCGCCGACGGCGGCGGATTCGACGACCACCCCTCCGGCCGAGCCGTCGACGTGACGATCGACAACTGGTCCACCGAGGACGGCAAAGCCCTCGGCGACCAGGTCAAGGACTACCTGTGGGCCAACCGCGACGTGTTGCAGATCGAGTACATGATCTGGCGTCAGCAGTACATCCCGTCGACCGGTGAGCCGAACATCATGGAGGACAGGGGATCACCGACGCAGAACCACTTCGACCACGTCCACGTCACCGTCGCCGGCCACGGCCCGCCCGCACCCGGGCAGACCTACGGACCCGCCCCCGGCGGGGCCGGATCGGCACCGAAGGCGAACGGCAGCTGCACCACCGCCCCCGGTGCCGGGTTGGGCGGCACGGGTGACCTCGCCGCCGGGCAGATCCCGCCGGAGTTCGAGAGATGGTTGCCGCTCTCGGCGGCGCAGTGCCGCGAGTTGTCCCCGGCGATCCTCGCCGCGCAACTGAAGCAGGAGTCGGGGTTCACCGCGGGGCTGACCAGCCCGTCCGGGGCGCAGGGGTACGCGCAGTTCCTCCCCGGCACCTGGGCCTCCTACGGCTACCCGGTCGACGAGGCCGGTCAGGTCACCGGGCCCGCCGGGGCCGGTGACCCCAACGACGTCGGCGACGCGGTCATGGCGCAGGGCCGCTACAACTGCGCCGTCGCCGACACACTGAGGCCGGGCATCGAATCCGGTGCCATCACCGGTGACCCGGTCGCGTTGATGCTCGCCGGCTACAACGCCGGACCCGGCGCCGTCCAACAGTTCGGCGGCATCCCGCCCTATGCAGAAACACAGAACTACGTCACCACCATCAGCGGCACCGCCGCCGCCTACGACCTCGCCCGCTGACCGAAAAGAACGGACACACCACCGATGCCTGCCTACCGCACCACCACCCGCACACCCGGCGTCGCCGCCGCCGTCCTCGCGGCCGTCGCCGTCGTCGCCCTCATCGCGGTCGGTACTGCGCTGGTCGTCCTGACCGGCACCACCCGCGGTGAGGGCGAGCGGGGCGGCACCGACGCCGGTTTCGCCATCGACCCGATTGCTGATTATCCGACCTCGGTGGCCACCGTGGTCATGGCCGGCATCTACACCTGGCAACCGTCGGTGCAGGACTCCACCTGGGACGCCCTGCACACCCAGAGCGCGTTCCTGACCGGGCCGATGGCCACCGCCGCCGCCACACCCCCGACGCCGGCGCCGCGTCTGATGAGCGAGTGGGCGGGGTGGGCGCGCAGCGACGACACCGTCACCGCGGCCGTCGAAGCGCCCGGCGAGACCGTTGTCGACGGGGGCACCGCGACGGTGCCGGTGACCATCTCCCAGACGGTGCTGCATCGCTCGCGGGAGAGCACCCCGTTCACCACCTACACCGCCGACGTGACGCTGACTCGGGTCGAGGAGTCGTGGAAAGTAGCGAACTACCGCATCCTGAGCAGCACCCTGTGACCGCCCACGACCGCGACGGAGGCCGACCGATGCAGACCAAACACACCGGACCGGGTCGCTGCGACACCGCACCTGTCGCTGCGGCCGCCGCCGCGCTGATGTCGGTGCCGTCGGGTGACGACCTCACCCCCACAGACGTGCAGACGGTGGCGTTCGCGCTGCGCCTGGTGCATCGCACCGTCGACGCCGACCCGGAGTTGGCCGGAGCGCTCGAGACCGCCCGTGGTCACGTGTGCCGCGCCGCCGAGAGTTGGTACGTCGCCCTCGGACGTGATGCGGACATCGCGTCGTGGGAAGCGCGGGCGGCGTTCGACGACCTCTGCGACGTGCTGCAATTGGCCGACTGCACCTGCGACAACCCGGCCGCCGGATATCGGGTGCTCGCTGTCGCGATCGCCGACACCGTGAAGTCCGTCGTGCGCTACCTGATGGTCCGGTCCGGGCCACCGGTGCCGTGGGAAGCAGGACCCGACCGGACCACGATGCTGCATCTACGGCGCGCTGCCGCCGAGATGACCACCGTCACCGGAGCGTTGAGCGCCCGCTGACTGGTGTCGTGGCCCCCGCGGGCGTGATGCAACGACCACCACGCTAGGGACGGCGTCGCAAGGAACCGCGGGGGATCGTGGCGGGGGTCAGTTCGCGGAGTCGTAGGCCTCGACGACCTCGGCGGGAATGCGGCCGCGGGAGTTGACGGTGTAACCGTTCGCGTTCGCCCACTCACGGATGGCGCGGGTCTGCTCGGGATCACGTTTCGTTGACGGCGCCGATTCGGCCGCTGCAGACGGCTTCGGGGTGGCGGTCTTGCGCTTGCGACCACCCACACGTTCGGCGTGCTGGATGTAGTAGTCGAGTTTGCGGTGGAACTCGGTGGCGTTCTTGTCCTTGAGGTCGATGCTGTAGTCGACTCCGTTGACCGAGAAGCTGATCGATTCTCCGGTGCCGTCGGCGATGGCGGTTCCGTCGATGTCGTCGGTCAATTCGACGACGTATTGCTTGGCCACGGGTAAAGGTCCTCTTCGTCGCGGTGAACTGTGCTCTGTCGAGTTCTACCACGGCTTTTCGCGTACCTATAGTTGCGAGGCCGGGCGTTCGGCGTACCTCGCCAGGAAAACAGGCCGAGGGTTGGAACAAATACGAGATGGACGGTACGAATTGTGCTGTCCGAAAGTGGACACGTGTTTGTCGGTGGGGGAGTGCACAGTGCATCCGTGCGCATCAGAACGCTGGCAGGGCCGCCGCTTCCTCACGAAATCGTCGCTGACACCTGTCGGGTGATCATCCTGGCGCATACCGCGAACGTTGTTGGGATGGACACCGACCGGGACGAGTCTGCGCCAGCGAGAGGGGAGGCGTGGTGACCGGCCGCCGCGGCGTCCCGCCGTCCGTCTACGCCGCGGCGGTCACGGAGGCCGCGGCGGTTCTTCAGGATCGCGTCGACGTTCTCCTCGACCGGCTCACCGACCGCGTCGTGAGCGCACCGCAACCCGGCACCGCCCGATGGCTGACGGAATTTCGCCGGCCGTCGATATCGCCGCGGGAACGTGAGGCAGTGAGGTCGGCGATCCTGGCGGCGGCCGGGTACGCCCCCTCGTCGATCCGCGTCGTGTCCACGCGGCGGGGGAGGCCGAACGACCCCGCTCAACTGGCGATGTTCTGAGTCGGGCCGCACTCGGTAGCAAGCTAGGCAGCTGTACAGCTATGCAGCTAGCCGGATCTGTACCGCCGCTCGCGCGAGGGGGGTGCTGCCGAGAATCGAGCGAGGCTCTCCCGTTTCAGCGGCCGGTCTCGGTGGGCTCGCCCGCCGTCGCTGAGTTCCGTCGTCGGTGCCCAGATTGTGACTCCGCGCGAACCGGCCGGTCACCGACAACTCTCGGGTGGCGTCGGAGTGTTGCCTACCGGCCGAGACATCGTTGTTCGGGTTCGGTGGGCCCGGCTTCCGGTGTCGATCGCCTGCGTCGACGCCTGGCTCGCCGAGGGTCGCACCGACCACCGTCGATGACGACTACGCCGCCATCGACGCACTCATCGCCTCCGCTCGCTTCGACGAGAATCTGCGTCGGAAGATTCGTGCCGCGTACATGGATCTGCACTGCGCAGTCGCCGACGCAGTGGCCGCCGATCACCCGTATCGACCGGACGTGCTGTACAGCAAGGCCGCGTACCGCATTCTCGCTCTGGCCTATGGGCACTGGACCATGTCAGAGCTCGGCATGCCCCCCCCCCCGGCGACGCCGCCTCGATGCGCGAGCTCGCCGAATCGATTGTCGCTCGGGTGGAGCGCGCACCCCAAGACAACTGACCCGGAACCCCCGCACGTGAGTTTTACTGTCGGGCCCGGTCCACGTGTGGGCAGTGGGCTGATCGAAAAATAACTCAAACGTAGGGTTCGTTGCATTGAGGCCGCGGCAACAGACGCATCGCGGCGAACTCCGCCGCGCCGAGAATCCCGCGCTGTCGATGGCGTGGGGGGGGTCGAGTCTGCAGTCCCCGCGCCATCGACGGGCCGTACATCCGAGTCGAAGACCTGGTTCAGGTGATGGTCGATGCCGCCGTGTTCGTTACGCCCTCGTCGTCCGGTCGTCGCGGGCTGCGGTAGTCGGTGTCGGGGAGTTAGGAGCCGCGGCGTCGGGGTACCAGCCGGTGAACTTCATCGCCGCGACGAGCAGGACGATGGGTATGACCCAGTTGGTCCAGTCGGCCGTAGCGGGGGCGGTGATGGCGACGACCCCGCTGAGAGCGATCGCAGCGAAGACCACACCCCACATTGCGGTGAGGACGCGGTTGATGCGCTTGAAGGCGGGGGTGGTCCAGACGGCGCGGGGAACGCCCCGGCGGGCGTACTGCTCGGTGAACGGCACGAACAACAACGAGCCGAGCGCGATGACGGCGAGCGCGGCGCTGGAGATGACGTTCGACCACCGGTCCACGACGTCACCCTCCGCGGGTCCGATCATCACCCCGATGACGGTGAGGGCGAGGAAGAACACCGTCGTGGCGATGTCGAGCATTTTTGGGGACCGGGCGAGGAGGTCCGGGACGCAGATCACCGCACCCGCCAGGGCGGCCGCCGCCGCACCGTAGACCCACGTGCTGGGACTGCTGGCGATGACCCAGAACGCGATCCAGGGAACGAAACCCGCGGCGGGGTTGTCGGTGAACTTCACTGCCGCATCTGCGATCGGGTGGGGGGTGGTCATCGCATCTCCTGTTGTGCCGCAGCGCCGTTCGGGTCCACTGTTGTCTCGTGGTCCGTGCGAATCGGTTGGCGTGTTCGGTGTCGGTGGGCGGCGGAGAGCGCGAGGAGAACCAGCACCGGGACAGCGACGTCGACGATCAGGATGGGACCGGAGTTGTAGGGGGCGTAATTGTCGTTGCGCACCAGTTCCACGAAGTGCCCGACGGCGTCGCCGAGGTAGAAGACCGAGAATCCGATCGCGGTTGCTGTGCGAAACGACCCTTTTCGTGTCGCGCAGAGCAATCCGAGAACGGCGAAAGCGAGGTTGGCCATCGCGACCTCGAACTGGAACGGGTTTCCGGCGGGGAAGCCGATCTGCTCGGCAGTGGCGTCGGCGGCGAACACGTGGGAGCCGGTGACCACCAGGCCACCGACCCCTGCCACTCCGACCAACAGCCAGAGCAGGAGCGTGTCACCGGGCGAGGGCGCGGCGGGGTCGCCGCGGTGTCGCCGGATGCTGACGACAGCCCCGATGACGCTGATCAGGGGGACAGCCACCGGCCCGTAGTCGGGGGCACTGTTCCAGGCGTCGGACCACATCGGTGTTCTCCTCGTCGGTCGGGATGGTGCGGGGCCCCACGCTCGAATGAGCGCGGCCGAGAAACGATCAGTGAGTGGGCGGCACCGGGCCGCGCTGTTCCGGGCCGGCCAGTGCGGCACCGGTGAAAGCGGACAGTGTGCTGCGTAACGCCGCGACCGTGGGCCAGGGGAAGTCGGGGAGAGAGATCAACAGCGAGGCGAAGCCGTGCTGGCTCATCCACAGCACCGCAGCCACTGCGTCGGGGTCACCGGCCGCGATGGTGCCCTCGGTCATTGCTTGGGCCACATCGGCCGACAACGCCCCCAGCCCGGTGTCGGCGAACGTACTGGCCTCCTCGAATCGAGTCGGGGTGGACTCGTGGCCGCTTCCCATGAACAGCACCCGATACAGATCCGGGTTGGACAGTGCGAAGTTCACGTACGACTCCCCACGCAACTCCACCCGCGTGAAGGCATCGTCCACTGCGGCCAGGGTGAGCGCGAGGGTCGCCTCACTATCACCGAGTCGTCGGTAGGCCAACTCGTACAGGAACTCGTCGCGGCCTGCGAAATGCAAGTAGAACGACGCCGGGGCGACCGTCACTCGGTCGCACACCGCACGCACGGTCAAGTCCGCAACACCGGTGGATCCGGCGAGAATGTCCCCGCCCGCCCGCAGCAGATCTTCACGCAACCGCGCCCCGTCACCGCGGCCGGCCTGACGGCGCTTCGGTCGGCGATCAACCAAGACAGTTCCCCCTGCACGAAACGACGCCGTCCGGCACCGGTGGTACTGCGAACTCGCGGTACCACGCACACGGTAACGGCGGAGAAAAGGTCACGGTGAACACCGTTCACCCTGCCGTGCCGGTTCCCCGTAGCGTTCGCAGGGCGCCCGGACAAGTGGAGCGAAACCGGTGGTCAGGGCCGAGCCCGTTCGGACCGGTGACGCACACGCACGACCCACTCGTCGCTCGACCGTCGCTGACGCCGCACTCACCCACGAAAGAAGGTCACGGCCCTCATGTCGAACACCCCGCACCCGACCGCGTCCGCAGTTGCCAAAATCGCCGGCCGCGTCCTCGCCCCGGCCGCGCTCGTTCTGTCCCCGGTGCTGCTCGCGTCGCCCGCGGCCGCCACCATCGATCGTGGCCATTACGCGGTCGCCGTCATCGACCCGGCCACCGGGGCCTCGGTCGGTTCGGCGTCCATCATCCCGTACCGGGAGATCATCATCAGGGACGGCGAGAACGGAAACTTGACCTTCTTCCCGGCCGACAGCAGACGCCTGGGCGATCTTCTCTACGTCGACAACCGCACGAACCGAAACCTCACCATCGCCCTTCTCGACAACGGCGCACGTGTGACGGTCACGAACCTCCCCGCCGGGGACACAAGGGGATTCACACCCCCCACACCCTGAGGACCCTCGACGTGGTCCTCCCACACGATTCTGTCGGCACATCCCCGGCGGCAACTGGTCGACAACGCCCCCCGCGTGTCCGTCATCGTCGACGTCTCGTCGATCGTCGGCCGCGCAGCTCACAGCGCAATGGGTGTACAACACGACCAGAATCGGAGTGAACGGCTTCATCGAAGCCCTCCGCCGGGAAACGCAGCCCACCGGATACGTGTCGGCGTCGTCGAGTCCTAAAGAGCCGTCTCGTGCGACTGCTCGAACGGCGACAGAAATTGACGATAAGGAGAATGATGAGCCGCGTGGCCAATGACGCGGGTCTGATCACTGCCGACGGCTCGAACCTCGCCGAACCCGATCGCCGACGCCGGGCCCGTGTGGGTACGTACGTCGTGCTCTTCGTCGGTGTGGTCGCGGCGAACCTTGCGCTGTTCCTCTGGGGTGTGGGTGCGAACTGGTGGCGACCGGACGCGCCCAGCCTGCAGGTGATCGCGGCGATCTCCCAGGTCAACATCCTGTTCGCGATCCTGCCGCGCCAACACTGGATGGTGAACCTGCTGTCTTACCTCGCGACAAAAGCGCCCACATCCTGGCCGCTGCGGCTGCGCTGGCGGCTGGCGCAGTACTACCACGTGGGCGGCCTTCACGTCGGCGGCGCCATCTCCGGCACGCTCTGGTACGTGGTCTACCAGGTCGAGCTGGCGCCGGCGTGGTTCGACGGAGTGCTGGGCTTCGACGACGTGTCCATGGGCATCGCCGTCGCGGTCTGCCTGACGCTGATCACCATCTGCGTCTTGGCCTCACCGGGTTTACGCACCCGACACCACGACATCTTCGAGGCCTCGCACCGATTCGGGACGTGGACGGTGCTGGTTTTGAGTTGGGCGAACACGCTGATCCTGGCCCATCTGCACAGGCCGGCCCGCCCGTTCGGCGACGCGCTGGTGTCCTCCCCGATCTTCTGGATGCTGGTGGTGTCCACCAGTCTGGCGGTGTGGCCGTGGCTTCTGCTCCGCAAGGTCGCGATCACCACCGAGCGCCCCTCCGATCACACCGTCATCGTCCGGCTCGACCACGGGTTCACCCCTGCCGTGGGCACCACTCGCGCGATCAGCCGTCACCCGCTCCTCGGGTGGCATCCTTTCGCGTGTGTTCCCGCGGCTCCGGGCGAGAGCGGGTACCGCATGGTCGTCTCCCGTGCGGGCGGCTGGACGGGTGAATTCATCGAGAATCCGCCCTCCCACGTATGGGTACGTGGGATCCCGACCGCCGGTGTCGCCAATGCCAAAAGGCTCTTCGACCGCGTCCTCTACATCGCGACCGGTAGCGGAATCGGACCGACCCTCGGCCACCTCCTCACCGACACCCGAGGAGCACGTCTGGTGTGGGTCACCAAGAATCCGCGCGCGACGTACGGCGACGGTCTCGTCGACGAAGTGCAGGGATCGCAGCCGGAGGCCGTCATCTGGAACACCAGCGAGCAGGGCAAACCCGACGTCTTCGACCTCTCGTACAAGGCTTTCGTGGACTCCGGCGCCGACGCGGTCATCATCGTCTCCAACAAGGCCGTCACCGACCGAGTGGTCAGCGAGTTCGAACGCCGCGGCATCCCCGCCTTCGGTCCCATCTGGGATTCCTGACGCAGGCGCACCGTCGTCCCTCGTGCGGCCACGCAGCGGTGTCTACCGGCCGGGTTCGTGCTCGTGGGCGGTGATGAGGCGGACGAGTCGAGGCACGTGCAGGAACGGCGTCATATGCGCGGCGCACTTCCTAATCCCAGTACGTGCAATCTCGCAGCATGGATTCGGGAATCGGAAGAACCCCAGGTGAAACGTCGCTTGGGTGTACCGTCAGCAACAAGACGCAACGTTTGCCATGACGCATCCTCCGGGTGCGGGCTGCACTGTTTCGATCACCGTCGTTTCCGCTGAGAGCGCGTCGACGAATTTCACCGTTTTCGCAGTGTTCACGAGACTTCGTGCGCCGCATCTTCCTCGTGATCGAGGTGCGGAACGACGCCGACCGTCGTGGGGACGTTTCACCTGCACCGCCAGTGCCCGTCGGGGGCCGGCGATGCGTGCCCGAGCGCATCGACGACTACTCGCTGCGCGCGCTTCTCCTTCACCAGGATCCCTCTTGACGCACCCGAATCATCGCCCGCACAACAGCTTCAACTGGTCCTTGCCCCCTCTGGTCGGGGTGGCCGCACTAGCGACGGCAGCGCTGATGCTTACCAACGGGGCAGTCGCCTCGGCTGCGACGCCGACCGTCGGACTCGGTACCGCCGACCCCTTCGCAGTGTTGGCCGGCGCAGCCGTGACCAACACCGGCGTGTCGAACATCAGCGGATCGGTCGGTGTCAGCGCAGGATCCGCCGTCGACGGATTCCCACCGGGAATCGTCACCAATGGTGTCATCCGCCGGGCAGACCCCGTCGCGGCGCAGGCGCAGGCCGATCTGACCGTCGCGTACAACGACGCCGCCGGCCGCACACCCCCGACCGCCGTGCCCGTCGAGATCGGCGGCCGCACACTCGTCTCCGGTGTGTACAAGGCGGACACCGAACTCGGACTCACCGGCACCGTCACACTCGATGCTCAGTCGGACCCGAACGCTGTGTTCATCTTTCAAGCGGGGTCGACCCTGACCACCGCGTCGAACAGCACCGTGAACCTCGTCAACGGTGCCCAGCCCTGCAACGTGTTCTGGCAGGTCGGATCATCCGCTGCCCTCGGGACATCGACCACCTTCGTCGGATCGATCCTGGCGCTC
>NZ_JMLQ01000012.1 GCF_000686025.1 Rhodococcus sp. UNC23MFCrub1.1 | reverse complement strand
CGTGAACGGTGGCCCCGCCACGGTGGGCATCATCGCCTCGGTCACCCGGTCCTTCTGCGCCGACTGCGACCGGACCCGGTTGACGGCGGAGGGGACCGTGCGGTCCTGCCTGTTCAGCGATTCCGAGACCGATCTGCGGGTGGCGTTGCGCGGGGGTGCGGCCGACGAGGAGATCGCGGACCTCTGGCGTGGAGCGATGTGGAACAAGTGGGCCGGCCACGGGATGGAACGTGAGGACTTCGTGCCGCCGGAACGTTCGATGGGTGCCATCGGTGGTTGAGTCCGTGACGGTGGACGTGCGGTACTTCGCGGGGGCCGCGGATGCTGCGGGCACCACGCAGGAGTCGTACGACCTGAGGGTCGGCGCGACCGTGGCGGACGTGAAGTCGGCGCTGCGTGGACGCCACGGGCAGAAATTGAATCGTGTGCTGGCGGTGGCGGTGTTCCTCATCGGCGACGAGATGGTCCGCGACGAGGCCTACCCGGTCGGTTCCCGGGTCGACGTCCTGCCGCCCTTCGCCGGCGGCTAGCGGTGTCGACCCGAGACCGCTAGCGGGGTCACTCGACGCCGATCGTCACCTCGGTGGACTTGACGAACGCGGTTGCCTGCTGACCCACTTCGAGGCCGAGGTCTTCGGCCGCCTCTCGTGTGATCGAGGAGGTGACGGTCTGGTCGCCGCCGTCGAGACGTACCTTCACGGTCGCCATCACGCTACCGAGAGTGACCTCGGTGATGGTGCCGACGAGCTGGTTGCGAGTAGACAGTCGCATGATGAATCCTCCTGTGATAACGATGTTGTGACAGATTCGGGAAACTGGTTACTACCAACGGTGCAGGGTCGCAACACGTGCCGCAGTGTCGATGCCGCGTGCCCGTGTTCACTGCGCCGGCGCACTCACTCCGGAGTGTGCATCGCGTCCACGCGTGCGGGCACGTTCTTGTGCCAGGGGGTGGCCGAGTACTCGTCGCGGCGGGCAGCGTCGGTCAACTCGTTGGGTGCCACTCCCACGCGGGCCGAACCGGGAAGGTCGAGTCCGAACCCGTTCGGCAGGGCGATGTGGCCGGGCTGCATGGTGTCCGTGATCTCCACGTGTGCCATCGCTGAACCCTTGGCAGTCGTGATCCGGGCACTGGAACCCTCGGAGAGACCGAGCTTCTCGGCATCGACGGGGCAGATGCGCAAGGCGCCGTTTCCGCCCCGCTTGCGCCACGTGTCATCCCGGAAGATGGTGTTCGCTGTGAACGCGCGTCGCTCGCCGGCGGAGAGAACGAACGGGAATTCGTCGCTGACATGGGACGGGTTCTTGCCGGTCAACGCCGTCAACGACTCCAGCAGGGGTGTGATGGCCAGCTGTATCGGCCGGTTCGCAGCGGGAACATAGTTCCACGCTCCACCGTCCAGATCGTCCACGGTGATCTCGACGCCTGATCTGTTCTCCAGGATCGCGGTGAACAGGGCCTCGGCGTTGCGATGGCCTGCTGCGCGGACCGAGCCGGGATGTTCATGGAAGATTTTCTGGGACAACGCCCACATGACCGAGGCCGATGTCGCACCGTCCGGGAGCGTGGGCCCCAGTGTCGCGTAGAGCAGGTATGCCGCGACCGGGACGGACCTCTTGTCCAGTCTGAGCAGCGCGAGAAAAACGGCGCCGTACACCTTGTGACCGAGCTTCAGCGCTCCACGCAGCAGCGCGAGCCACCACGGTTCGATCAGCCCGAGAGCGTCGATCAGTCGTGCGTAGATCTCGGGTTCGGGCAATGTGCCCGGCAGCGGGTCCAGGATCGGCGCCCGGAGCTGAAAACTGTTGCGTGGGAACTCCAGACTGAAGAAGGTTGCCTCCCACTTCTCGAACTGGCTGGACGCGGGCAGCACGTAATCGGCGCACCGTGCGGTCTCTGTCATGGCGACATCGATCACGAGGCTGAACTCGAGGTCGTCCATGGCCTGCCGGAAGCTCGCCGAGTCGGCCATCGAATGCGCTGGGTTGGACGACTCGATCACCATCGCCCGGAATCTCGCGGGGTGATCGTTCGACACCTCTTCCGCGATGGCGTTACCTGGAACCAGCCCGCCGAACATCGGAGTGCCGTGGACCGGTGTGTGTTTCACGTCCAGCGAGTAGTTCACCACCGGCGCCATCCACGAGTGATTCTGCATCGCGCCGCTCTTCGCGAAATTTCCGGTGATCAGCCAGATGAGCTTCTCGAGGTACGACACCAAGGTGCTGTTAGGGCTCTGCTGCACTCCGAGATCCTCGTACACCGAGACGCTGTCCGCTGTCCCGATGAGATGCGCGGCTCGTCTGATCGACGACTCGTCCACCCCACACGTCCGCGCGTACGCGGAAACGTCGAGTCTGCGGACAGCCGCCACGACCTGCTCGACACCGGCCGTGTGCTCACGGAGGAAGGCGTGGTCCATCATTCCGTCGTCGATGATGACGGCCAGAACGGCAGCGAGGCACCAGGCATCGGTTCCCGGCTTGACCTGGAGATGGAGGTCGGCGCGCTCCGCTGTCTCCGTACGTACCGGGTCCAGAACGATCATCGATCTGTTCGGGTCCTTGCCGATCTCCTGCAACACGGTGCGCGCCCGAGCGACACCGTGAGACTGCCACGGATTCTTTCCGAGGAAGACGCTGACCTGCGCGCGGTCGAAGTCGCCCACCGTGTGCCCACCGGTGAGGTGCGCGTCCACCCAGGCTTCACCGGTCTTCTCCTGCGCAATGGCGTTCGATCTGTACCTCGCGCCGAGTCCGCGCATCATGGCACCGGCGTACGCGCCACCCAGATGGTTTCCCTGTCCTCCACCCCCGCAGAAGAAGATGCTCTCGCCGCCGTGTTCGTCGCGCACGGCCCGCAGACGGTGTGCGATCTCGCTGATCGCCGTGTCCCAGTCGATCGGGCTGTAGGTGCCGTCGGCTTCGCGTCGCATGGGGGTGTCCAGTCGTGACCCGCCGTTCTGGTAGTGATCCAGTCGAAGCGCCTTGTTGCACGTGTACCCCAGCGACTTGGGATGTTCCTTGTCGCCACGTATCTTGGCAATACTTCGGCCTTCCATGGAAACGGTGATGCCGCAGTTGTTCTCGCACAGAATGCACGCGGTCTTCTGCCAGCCGGTGCCGTTCTCGTCCGTCACGATCGTCTCCAGTCGGTGTATGTGGTGATCGTCGCCGCGCATGATCGACTCGATCTGTCGGTCGAGGGTGGGTTGCCCGGTCACGAATCGCCTACAGCAGCGTCACCTGGCCCTGATGGCGAGTGTCGCGGGGACCGGATGGCGATGACAAGAGGTATCGGTACACGTTCGCGTCGGACATGCTGTGCATACGCACACATCACGCATCTTGCCGACTCTCGTCACGAGATGCGTTGCGCTGCACTCGTTTCTCTGTACTATGGCTGTAGACATAGAAGGGGTTTTCATGACTTACGTGGTGGCGGAGCCGTGCGTCGATGTTCTGGACAGGGCCTGCATCGAGGAGTGCCCGGTCGACTGCATGTATCAGGGTGACCGCATGCTCTACATCCATCCGGACGAATGCGTCGACTGCGGAGCGTGTGAACCGGTGTGTCCGGTGGAGGCGATCTTCTACGAGGAGGACGTGCCCACTCAGTGGTCCGCGTACATCTCGACCAACGTGGACTTCTTCGACATCATCGGATCTCCGGGCGGCGCAGCGAAGTTCGGTGCCACCGGCGTGGACACGGCCCTCGTGTCCGCGGTCGTCGTCGGCGCACCCTCGCCGTGATGCCGTCGGCACCGAGCCTGCGGACGGTGGAGCAGCACCGAAGGATCATCGCCGGCCTGATCTCGCGTACGCCGACAGTGCTGACACCGCTGGCGGCGGCCACGGGACTCGTCCTGGCCGAGGAAGTGACCGCGTCGATCCCGCTTCCGCCGTTCGACAACTCCGCAGTCGACGGATATGCGGTGCATACCGCTGACCTGGCCACTGCCGGAGCGGACGCGCTGGTTCGGCTCCCCGTGTCCCACCTGATACCCGCAGGACACCCGGTACCGAAAGAGCTGCGCGCGGGAACGGTGGCGCGCATCATGACCGGCGCACCCCTTCCTGTCGGGGCCGATGCGGTGGTGCCGGTGGAGGACGCTCGGTACGACGGGCTGCAGGTGGCGTTTCGTCGTCCCGGCACGCTCGGTGCGCACGTGCGGCGGACCGGCGAGGACCTCATGCCTCCCGAGCGGCTCTTCGGTGCGGGTACGGTCCTGACACCGTCGCGGATCGGACTGCTGGCCGCGTCCGGTGTGGGGCAGGTTCTCGTGCATCGTCGAATCCGTGTCGCCGTGGTGTCGACCGGCGCCGAGATCGTCGACACCTCCGCTCCCCTGCGACACGGTTCGATCCACGATGCGAACTCGGCACTCCTGTCCGCCGCGGTCGAGGACTGCGGCGCCGAACTCGTCGCCTGTGTCGCCGTGTCGGATTCGGTGAACCGGCTTCGTGCACACCTCGAAGACCTCGGAGCACGTGCGGACGTCGTCATCACCTCGGGCGGAGTCAGCACGGGGGATCACGAGGTGGTCAAGCAGACGCTCACGCCCCACGGCGTGCGTTTCACCGGCGTCTCGATGTCGCCCGGGCGGCCGCAGGGTGCCGGGACCGCCTTCGGTACGACTCTGCTGACGTTTCCCGGCAACCCCCTCGCGGCCTACGCCTCGTTCGAAATCCTCGCGCGACCGATTCTCCGGCGCGCCATGGGTCTGGTGCCGGACAACAGGCCCACCGTGCAGATACCTCTGGCCGACCCGCTGGTCAGGAGGCCCGGCCGACACACTCTGGATCTCGCCGCCGAACGCCCCGACGGGTCGCTCGCTCTTCTCACCGGTTCGGGACGACACGGACTCGGGGCGGTACGGGAGGCGCGCTGTCTCGTGGAGCTGGACGGCGAGGTTCCTTCCCTCGATGCCGGCGCGACGGTCACGGCGACAGTGCTCTGATCGAGCGGCCACATCTGATCACCACGAGCGGAAGAGACGGTTCATGGTCCAGAGCAACACCACTGGCGGGCGGCCGAAGACGGAGCGCCCGCCGTATCGACACGCCGCTGCCGGTACGCCGGGTGCTGCTTCAGCATCCGACGTGGGCGACAGGCGCCCGAGGACAACGGTTCTCGCCAGGATCTCGAGCGATCCCATCGATCCAGCGGAGGTCGCCGACGCCGTCACCGGCCCCGAACGCGGCGCCGTGCTGGTGTTCTGGGGAGTCGTGCGCGACCACGACCACGGCGAGTCGGTGTCCGCACTCGAGTACCGAGCCCACCCCGACGCCGAGAAGTTCCTCCGGCGCTGCTGCGAGGACGCGGCCGCGTCGTCCGGTCTGCCGACGGCGGCCGTGCATCGCGTCGGCGACCTGACGATCGGTGACACCGCTCTCGTCGCCGCGGTCGCGTCTCCCCATCGCGCCGAGGCGTTCACAGCGTTGGAGGCGTTGGTCGACCACATCAAGACCGAGGTACCCATCTGGAAACGCCAGCAGTTCCCCGGCGGCACCAGCGAGTGGGTGGGTCTCTGAGGTCGCGCTCACTCGGAATGCGCTCGACCGCCCCACGAGGTCGAGACGGCGTCGCGGACACGAGCGCGTTCAATCGTCGAGAATTCGAGGGTCGAGTACACGCCGCATCAGGTCGCGGGCGACGCTGCTGATGGGTTGCGATTCGGCGTACGCGTGCCCGCGGAGCCGAACCGCCGCATCGTCGATCGGGATACGCAACCGGGCAGCGAGCATCCCGATGGCCGAGTGCACCTCCGGCGCGGTGCGGTACAACTCCAGTGACCCGATGGTCGACTCCCCGGCAGCCAGCGCGAACGCGAACAACGAGCGCACCTCGAGTACCGCCTCGACCCGATGCGTTCAGTCGGTACGACCGGCCCACATGATTCTCGCAACCCGGATGTGGTTGCAGGACTGCGTCAGGACATGACGCCTGTGAACTTGGGTCGCCGCTTCTCCATGAAGGCGCGCCCACCTTCCACGGCATCGTCCGAGCCGGCGCACATGGCCACGAAAGCCTCGGCTTCGGAGAGCATCTCGGGGTAGAGGTCGCTCGCGAGGGCCACCTTCACAGCCCGCACCGACATGGGTGAATTGGCCGCGATGGTCGTCGCGAGTGTGCGTACGGCCTCGTGCAACTGGTCTTTCGGAACCACCCGATTCACGAGACCGATGGAGAGCGCGGTCTCTGCCGTGACGCGACCGCCGGTGTAGAGCATCTCGGCGGCGTGACCGGAGCCGACCATGCGCTGCAGCACGCGCGTCGGCGGAACCGGGTATGCAATTCCCAGACGTGCGGCGGGAATCGCGAACGCGCACGCCTCATCGGCGATGCGGATGTCCGCGGTGAGCGCGACGGCGACGCCGGCGCCCATGCAGAAGCCGTGCACCATCGCGATGGTCGGCGTGTGCATGGCGGCGAGTCCGAAGAACAACGCGGCGATGGCGTCGTCGGCGGCCTGCTTGGCATCGGTGGAACCGTGCTGCGATTCGAACTCCGAGATGTCGGCTCCGGAGACGAATGCCTCCGAACCTTCCCCGCGCAGCACGATGGCGCGGATGTCGGGGCGTTTGTCCAGCTCTTGCAGTCGCGCGTGCAGATCGCGCATCATCGCTGCGCTCAATGCGTTGCGACGAGTCGGATTGCTGATCACGGCCCATGCGACCGCACCGTCGATCTCGACGGAGACAGAGCCTTTCTGCTCCACTGTGGCAGTCATGACAGGCCGTTTCGGCGAACTTCTGGGTGCTCCATGCACGAATTTTAGATTCGGGCCTTCCACCGAGAGCGCGGCCGAACCATTGTCTGGCGGTCTCACAACCCGGCCACACTGTCCCGTGGTCGTGACCGCGCATTCCTGCGCCGTGCCACCTCCCGCGCACCCACACGTCACTAGTAAGTCCGCGTCCGACGAGCATCGACCGTTCGTACGGGGGTCGCGCATTGCGACATACCGTGTGTGGGGTTGACCCGCGGCGTACGGTTGGGCGCATCCGGTGAAGTCATCACCGCGCAGCGTCCTCCGCGCACGTCGACAGGTGTCATGACTACACCACAGAGGACTCCGCATGACGGATTCGGTCACGTCCGGCCTGCCCCCGGACGATCACAGCACGGCGGCCGCACTGGCCGCCGCGAACGCCTTCGACGACGAGATCGCAGGAGCGTTGTCGTCCCGCACGGCCGGCGGGGTTCGCACGGCGATCACGATGCGGTACTTCGCCGCGGACACCTTCGACGCATTGGATGCCTTTCGTGGACTCCTGCTGTCGCACAGTCGGTTCGAGATCCTCCTCCAGGGCTTGTGCGAACAGGCGGTCGCCGCGATCCCCGGAGCGGACATGGCCGGGGTGACCCTCCTGCATCACGACGCGGCGAACCCGGAGACCGCGGCGCGGTCGGATTCCCGAGTCAGCGACATCGATGCCGATCAGTACCGCGTGAACGAGGGGCCCTGCCTCGAAGCCGCCCGGACCGGGCGCATCGTGTGCGTGCACGTCGAGGATGCTGCGGCGCGATGGCCGCTCTTCGCCGCGGCAGCCTCCGAGGCCGGTGTGCGCAGCTTCCTGTCCGCACCCCTGGACGTCGATTCCGAACATGCGGGATCGCTGAACATCTACAGCTTCGGCGATCACGGCTTCAGCGACATCGACGAGGTGCTGGTCACGGTGCTCGTGACCGCCGTGGAGGTCGCGGTGTGGGAATCGCGGCACACCGCGGACGCTCGGGAAGAGTCAGGCAACCTCCGCAGAGCGATGGAGACCCGCGCCTGCATCGAACAGGCGAAGGGCATCGTCATGGCAGTTCGGGGTATCACCGCGGACGCGGCCTTCGCCGCTCTGGTCGAGCAATCGCAACGTGAGAACGTGCGCGTGTCGGTACTCGCGGAACGCACGGTCACCTCGGTCGTGGCGGTACCGCAGTGACCCTTGATCGCGCAAGCGAGCAGGACGTAGACCGACGATCCGTCCAGGTCACCGTTGCCCGGGTCTGTACTCATCGTGTCGGTCCGCGGCGATCTGGACCTCGAGTCCACGCCCATGCTGACGGCAGGTCTCGACCGAGCACTGTCGGACGACGTGCCCTCCGCGGTGATCATCGACCTGACCGACGTCGATTTTCTCTCTTCCACCGGCATGACGGCCCTCATCGACACGCACCGCCGACTCGGCGCACTCGTCGCGCTCGCTGTCGTGTCGAACGGGCCCGCGACCACCCGTCCACTCACGCTGGTCGGAATGGACGAGATGCTCTCGCTCCACGCCGACCTCGACGCGGCACTGGCCGCGGTGTCGTCCTGAACGGTCGCACGGCGGGCGTGCTGGACGCGACCCATGACGGTGTCACAGACAGCACTCTCGGTCCGAGCGTCCGGAACCCGGGCCTCGTCATGTCCGATGTCCCCGCTGACGCCCTGTGCATCGGCGCCGTACGCAGAGCATTGGCCGCCTGGCTCCGTATCCTGCCGTTCGACGATGCCCGCAGAGCCGATGTGGTGCTGGCGGTGTACGAAGCGATGGCCAATGTCGTCGACCACGCGTACCTCGACACGGACGGTGTCGGCACGATGCAGATCAGCGCCACCTACTCGGTCGACCTCGGCGCGCTGGACGTCACCGTCGCTGATCTCGGGCGGTGGAAACTGCCTGTGCACAACGCTCTTCGGGGTAACGGCCTGCCGCTCATCACGGCACTGAGCACATCGTCGACAGTGGATCGTTCGGGCACGGGGACCACCGTCCGCGCGACATGGTCCTCGACGGCGCGTCAGCACCCGGAGTCCGCTTTCCACTGACTGAACGCTCGGGATGACCCACTCGCGCAGCTCACCTGGATCCGTAGCATCGAGTCGGTCGAACCCACGTGTCGGTGTCCGGACATAGAGTTCGACCATGACCGACCCTGTGAACCGCGTGGAACCGCCGTTCGTCGCGGACGAAGTGACCATGCTCGAATCGTGGTTGGACTACCACCGAGCAACTCTGCTGTGGAAGTGCCACGGTCTCACCGACGCGCAGTTGACAATGCGGTCGATACCGCCGTCCACTCTGTCCCTTCTCGGCTTGGTGAGACACCTGACAGAAGTCGAACGTAGTTGGTACGCCGGACGGCTCGCGGGCCGTGAACGCCCACCTCTGTACTACTCGGACGCCGAGCCCGACGGAGACTTCGACAGCCTCGACTCGGCACCTGTCGCGGAGGTGTTCGCCGCCTACGACAGGGCCGTCCAGGACAGTCGGGCCCTCGCCGCGAACACCGACCTGGAAGCGTTGTCGATCGGCACGGTCGACGGCCTGCAGGTCTCGCTGCGCTGGATTCACCTGCACCTGATCGAGGAGTACGCCCGACACAACGGACACGCAGATCTCCTCCGCCAGTGCATCGACGGGGACACCGGGGAATGACCGCCGATAGTCGCGCGACAGACCACGCTCGGCGATCGGATCGCGGTGAACGGTCCACTCGCGCAGAAGTCTGATGTGTCCGCGCTGGGTCCTGACAACAGTGCACGGCGCGGTGGCGGCACACCGCCCTCGATCTCCTCGGTGACGATACGCTCGAGTCATGAGTCCCGACCCGACCTCGTCTGTCGGGTCGCCTTCAGGTGACGAACCTTCAGACGTCACGCTCGGAGTCGTTCTGGCGGCGAGTATGTTCCTGCCGGCCTATCTCGGTGCCACTCTGATCACGGATGCACTTCTCGGTCGACCGGGACTACCGACGTCGCCTCTGGTGTGGCTGCTCGTCGCTACACCACTCGGAATCGCGATCGTCCGCTTCGAGGAAGCCGTGCAGGCCAGATCGGACTGGGACAAACGACAAGGCCTCTGGTACGGGACGGGGGTGGGACTGATGACCCTGCCCCCGCTCGGTCTCGCGCTGTTCGCAGCCGCACCGGTTCTGACCTCGCTACCTCGGGGCGGACCGTCGGCGCTCGTCGTCGCGGCACTGGTGATCCTGGTCGGAGTCATCGTCGTACGGGGGAAGCTTCGCGGGCCTGCCTGACGTGCGGGCATCTCGACCCTTCGGATTTTCTGACAGTACTGTCAGATTATGGTCATGCTTGCTAGATTCTGAACCATGACTCGCACGTTCCTTCGCTCGGCACGACGCGCACAGCTCGTCGAGGCTGCCATTCGTTCTCTCGCCGACCTGGGCGTGGAAGGAGCATCACTCTCACGCATCGCCGAGCACGCCGGCGTCAGCCGTGGGGTGGTGAACTACCACTTCCCTGGCGGGCGACGAGAACTGTTCGAGGCCGCGGTCGACGAGATCTACGACCTGGGCCGCCGTGAAGTGCAGCCCGACACCGAGTCCGCCCCGTCTCCGCGACGCGGGCTGGCATCGTTCGTCCGGGGAAGCATCGCCTTCTACGCCCGCCACCCGATCCACCTTCGAGCTCTCACGGCGATCTACACCAGCCGCACCGAGGACAACCTGCGACGGGACGAGCGACCCGAGCACGCGACCGAGATGATGTCCGTCGCCGATCTTCTCCGACGAGGTCAGGTGACCGGCGAGATGCGTGATTTCGATGTGACACTCATGGCATTGACCATTCGCGCCGTTCTCGACACCGCGGTCGGGCTCACCGCAGCAGGAGCCGACCCCGGTGTTCTCGCGGACGAACTCGTGAACACCCTCGACGCCGCAACGCGGGCGCTCCCGTGAGGCGCGCACTCGCTGCCGTCGTCGCAGCCACCACTCTCATGGTGTCCGCGTGCACCTCGACGGGGATCGAACCGGACACCGAGTCGAACCTGTTGGTGGACAGCACGACCGGAACCTTGCAGGGAGTCGCAGTCGGGAACACGCACCAGTTTCTCGGCGTGCGGTATGCACAACCCCCCACCGGTGACCGCCGATGGACCCTCCCCGAGCCGGTGCCCGACACCGACGAGGTCCTCGACGCCACGCAAGCGGGCTCACCGTGTCCGCAGACCGGCGAGACCGCGCAGGCAGTCTCCTCGACCGACGAGGACTGCCTGTTCCTGAACGTCACCGTCCCGGCACGCGCGAGCGCCGAGCCTCGTCCGATTCTGATGTGGTGGCACGGTGGCGGATTCACCAGCGGAGCCGGCGCGCAGTACGACGCGCAGAAGCTCGCCGACCAGGGTGACGTCATCGTCGTCTCGGCGAACTACCGACTCGGGATGCTCGGATATCTTGGACTCCCCGGCCTGGCAGGATCCGGCAACTTCGGTCTCGCCGATCAAGTGGCCGCCCTGCGCTGGGCCAACGACAATGCCGCGGCCTTCGGCGGAGACCCGGATTCGGTGACGCTCTACGGGGAGTCGGCCGGTGGAACCTCCACCTGCGCGGCGCTCACCTCACCGGCCGCCGAAGGACTGATCGACCGCGCCATCTTCTCCTCCGGTTCCTGCCGTCTCGCATGGCCCCCCGGGCACCCTGTTCCCCGGACTACCCGCGTCATCGTCACTTATCCCGTTGTCCGACAGTGAATCACAGGGCGTAGTTGTAGCCACTGCACTCGGGTGTACCCACCCCGACCCGTTGGGATGCCTGCGAGAACGACCCGTCGATGCCCTGCTCGGGCAAGCCGCGTCGTTCGGCAATCCGTTGGCCTACGGCACCGACCTGCTCCCACAGGAACCCGCACTCGCCGTCGAGGCCGGAGACTGGCTTCACGTGCCCGTCCTGACCGGCGGCAACCGGGACGAGCACCGTTCCTTCATCGGCGGACTGCTCCTGACCGATCCCGCGGCGGTCACGGCGGACAACTACCAGTCCCTCATCCAAGCCTCGTTTCCCGCCGACGCTGCATCCGTCGGCGCGCACTATCCGCTGGCGGACTACGAGTCGGCGCCCGTCGCCTGGGCGACCCTGGTCACCGACGTCGCCTGGGCATGCACGACCTCCCGTGGCGCCCGTGAGCTCGCCGCCGACGGGACACCGGTCTACAGCTACGAATTCGCCGATCGCAGTGCGCCCGATGTCAGCGGAGTGTCGGCGTCCGGTATGCCGCAGGGCGCGGCGCACGCCACCGACCTGCCGTATCTGTTCGATCTCGGCGGCGAGAACCTCCTCACGGGGCCAGGGCAACGCGAGCTCGGTGACGCCATGGTGGCGGCATGGGCTGCGTTCGCCCACAACGGCACACCCGGTCCTGCCGACGGTGCCGAGTGGCCGGCCACCACCGGCATCGAGACCACTGTCATGCAGTTCGACAATGCCGCCACCGGCTCCGGGGTACACCTGATCGACCACCGCGCCGAACATCACTGCGCGTTCTGGGACACGGTCGACCGTGGCTGAGCACGCGCGAGAAAGGATCGAGTCGTGCGACGACTTGTCGTGACCCAGAACATCACGGTCGACGGGGTGATCGAAGCTACCGATGACTGGTTCGCGCGCGCCGGTCACGATCCCGACATGGACAGGGCGTTGGCCGCTCAGCGCGACGCATCCGACGGCTTTCTCGTGGGACGGAGGACGTTCGAGGGCATGCGCGATTTCTGGGCACCTCGAACCGATGACACGACCGGCGTGACGGAACATCTGAACCGCGTCGCGAAGTACGTGGTGTCCTCGACGCGGCAGGATCCGGGGTGGGCGAACACCACAGTGTTGTCGGGTCCGCTCGTCGAGGAGATCGGACGAATCACCGCACTCGACGGCTCCGACATCGTCTGCACGGGAAGTATCGACCTCTGCCATGCCCTGATCGGCGCAGATCTCGTCGACGAGTACAGGCTCTTCGTCCACCCGTTCGCGAGGGGACACGGAAGGCGAATGTTCGACGGAACTCCCCCACGACACCTCGTACTGCGGGAGTTCCGCGCCTTTCCTTCCGGTGCTGCTCTCGTCCGATACGACACGCAACGGACGAGCTGAGCCTTCTCGAGGACTGACTGCCACGCGGCGAGAATGCCCGAGCCGGTGGCTGTGTCGGCTCGTGGTCGGCGCGCGGCATCGGACGCCGCAGGCACCTCGTAGGCCGCGCGGTAGTCCCGCGAGAAATGCGCGGCGCTGACGTAGCCGACCGTGGCCGCGGCGAGCGAGACCGGCTCGTCGAGGACGAGAATGCGTCGACGCGAGCGACGAGGCTGCCTTCGTACACGGGACGACCCTCGACGTCGCCGGTGGGATCGTGGCGACCAGGCCCGCGTGACCTCTCCGACGGGCGCTCGGATCTCCGTAAGTCACCCACCCGGAACCCATCGACCGTCGGCACCGATCGAACTGGCGATCTGCGAGCTGATGCGCCTGAGTTCCTCTGCCTGACCGCCGGTGAGCGAGCCGAACACCAGCGTCCGGACCAGGGCCACGTAAGCCGGTGTGGCAGCCCGCGTGACATCGAGACCGCTCGGCGTCAGGGTCGCTGTCGTGACCCGGCCATCGATCGGATCGGGGGAACGCTGCACCCACCCGCGGCGCTCCAGCCGTGCCACAGCGCGGGACAAACGCGACAGAGTGCTGTTGGCGAAGCCTGCCAGCGTACTCATGCGCACTGTGCGCCCCTCGGCACGCGACAGGGCGTAGAGCAGTCCGTACTCGAAATGACTCATACCCGAATCGCGTTGCAGCTGAGCGTCGAGAGCAACCGGAAGCCACTCGAGCATCGTGGCGAACGAGGACCACGTCCCGAGCTCGTCGGCCGTGAAGTCGACGGGATGCAGCGGTTCGTCCATGACTCGCACCCTACCCATTGATTGCTCGGGAAAGTGTCTGCCGCTACAGTTGAGTTGCTCAGGCAAGCAAAATGACTGGAGGAGTAGCCGTGAACCTGGACCTCACGGGACGACGGGTCTTCGTCAGCGGCTCCACTCGAGGCATCGGGTACGCCGTGGCCGCAGCGTGCGCAGCCGAAGGCGCATCGGTCGTCCTCAACGGTCGCACCGAGGAGAAGGTGATCGGGGCTGTGACCCGTCTCCGGAAGGCCGTCCCCGGCGCGAGTGTCGACGGCATCTCAGCGGACATGTGCGAGATGGAACAGGTATCCACACTTCTGGGCAGGCTGGGACAGGTGGACATTCTGGTCAACAATGTCGGCGTGTTCGAGGTCGCGCCCTTCTTCGAGATCAACGACGAGCAGTGGTCGCGTTATTTCGACATCAATGTGATGAGCGCAGTTCGGCTTTCGCGAGCCCTGCTCGGTGGAATGATCGACAGAGGATGGGGAAGGATCATCTTCACAGGCACAGAGTCGGCGATCGATGTCCCTGTCGACATGGTCCACTACGGAGCGACCAAGGCCACGGCACTGGCTCTCGGCAATGGGCTGGCCAAACTCACCAGAGGTACCGCCGTTACGGTGAACACCGTTCTTGCCGGCCCGACCTACTCCGATGGCGTCGCCGAAGCGGTCGAGGGGATCGCGTCCGCCCAGCGCGTCCCGCCGGAGGATCTGACGTCGTCGCTGGTGCGCTCGAGTTCACTCATTGAACGCTTCATCGAACCCGAGGAGGTTGCCGACCTGGTCACGTTCCTGGCAAGTCCTCGCTCCTCGGCCATCAACGGCTCAGCCATTCGCGCCGACGGCGGTGTACTCCCCACGATCATTTGACAGTGGATCGACCTCGCCGACCGGACGTCATGGCAGGGGATGCACCAGTGCGACTGCGCTCTCGTGCGCTCGGGTGAGGGCGCGATCGAGGGGCATGCGCCGGAAGTCGTCGGACAAGATCTCGACACCCCAGGTTCCGTCGTATCCGACCTCGCGCAGAACACTGATCAGTCCGTTCAGGTCGAACACTCCCTCACCGCACAGTCGCCGGTTGTCGATCGTGTCGTCGAACAATGATCCGACGACGTCCTCGTCGGCGTCGTCGAGTTCCACACCGAACACGACGTCGCCGGTCAGGGAAGATCGCAGTTCGTCGAAGGTGGTGCCGGCGCGGAAGACGTGCCAGGCATCGACGATCACGCCGCACGCGGGATCTCCTGTGGCGCGGGCGAGGTCGGCCCCATCCGGGATGGTGGAGATGATCGAGAACGGCATCGGTTCGATGGCGATGCGGGTGCCGCGCTCCGCGGCCTCGCGGGTCAACACGCGTAAGGCGTCGACCAAGGGTTCGAGGTCCCGGGGCGGCGCATTCTCCGAGCCGATCTTGATGTGCGTCGGCCGGAGGATCTCGGCGGCCTCCAGCAGCAGGTCGCGAGTGTCGTGGGTGCTTCCGTTCTCTCCTCTGGGGATCCACCACCGTTCCAGCAGTTCGATCTCGACATACCGCAACGGTGAATCGTCGAGCATGCTCCGCAGGGCCGGTAGTCCGATGTCGTCGCGAATGACCGCGAGGTCCGCGGCGACGATCCCCATGCCGGCGAACCCGGCATCGGAGACCGCCGTGATCCGGTCCGCGATCGGAATCGGACTCACAGGGTGTGGCGCGTCGGGGCGGACATCACCCGCCGACGTCCAACACGCTGCGATCAGTTCCGTCGTCTTCGGGGCGATGCGTCGGTCTCGTCCGCCGGTCATGGTCAGGATCCTGTCTGCGTCGGGGTACCTCGCGGCCACTGCGATGAGGACTGGTGCGACGTGGTCCGCATGCATGAGGTGGCACCGGGAGCGAGGTGGTCACCTGCAGTGTGCCGATTGCGACATCGTCGGATCAAGCAGGTGGACCCATCAAAAACCCCTCGCCGAGGTGAAGTGGCGCTGCCGGTCCGATCCGGTCGTGGCCGGACGATCGCGTCATACCGAGTGAAGGCGACTCAGCTTGTCGGGCACGTCGAGGCTCATTCGAACGACGTCACCGATCGAAAGTCGTGACCCGGTAGTCATCCGCTCTCGCGACGGCTCGCGTGATCCCGACGCAGGCAGGGTGACGTGGTGGTCGATCCGACCACTGTCAGACCGTTCCGGCAGTGACGTCGCCACCGTCGATGACCCACCGGGCCACCTCGACCAACGAGATCGACAACGCATAAACGCGGGCCCGCAGCAGAGCCGAGGCATCGTCTGCCGCCAGATCATGACGTGCCATCAGCATGCCGATCGCGATGTTCGCAGACTGCAGATCGACATGGTGACGCATGAGACCGTCGATCCCGACGTGGCCGACCAGGTCATCACCCAACACGCGGGCCAGCTTGGAAACGAAGACGTCGACTTCCCCGGGCCATCGACGCGTCGGCGGGGTGCATCGATGCATCTGCATCGTCCCCGATGCACGATCACCGGAACCGATCGGATAGATCTGCACCCACCCCACGCCCAGCGACGACATTGCTCGACGAGCGCCGGCCACCGCAAGCGATCCAACGGATCACCCGACGTGATCGTGCACACCGCGTTGTCGTCGATCGCAGCCCGATCGGGACCGCACCCGTGCACGTACAGCACATCCGCCACCGCCGTCGCCGATGCGCTCGTCGCGTGCATGAGCGAACGTGCATCCGAATTCTCGGCGGAGGTGACGATCACCGCGGCACCGTCGGCGCCGTCGTTCACGCCGATGCCCCCGTTCCGAGCCGCCTCTGTTTCTCATCGTGCCATCGATCGGACCGGGAGGTTCGAAACGCTCATCGCTCGGGTGGTCTGCGCCGGGCAGCCTTCACACATCGACCGCGACGGTACGTCGCGCCCAGGATGCCGCTGAGTACTCAATTCGACACCTACCCCGATGTAGCATCGCGCAATGGCTCTACGGAACGCGATCCTCGCCGCACTCCTCGACGGTGAGTCCTCCGGTTACGACATGACGAAGAGCTTCGACGTCGCGGTGGCGAATTTCTGGAGTTGCACCTCGCAACAGCTCTATCGCGAACTCGACAAGTTGGAGGCCGACGGCCTCGTCGAAGCACGCCTGGTCGAGCAGCAACGACGGCCGAACAAGCGACTGTTCAGCCTCACCTCCGAAGGACGAGCCGCGCTGCAGCAGTTCATCGTTCGCGAACCCAAGCCCACAGCCGTACGTGACGAACTACTGGTGCAGATCGAGGCAGTGGACGTGGGTGACGTCCACGCGATCATGGCGCACCTTGACACAAGGGGGGCCGCCTCGACCCGCAAACTGCTGCAGTACAAACAATCTCGAGAAGTATTGCTCGACGGACAGACAGAGGCCGAGTACCTGGCGGACACAACGAGAATCGGGCACTTCCTCACCCTCGCACGCGGAATTGCTTTCGAGGAGGAGAACATCAGATGGTGCGACTACGTGCGCGACATTCTGTCGGGCCGAGCTGGGCCGAGCCTGGACACGGTGCGTGCATCGCAGTAGCCTCGCCCTGACGTACTCAACAAGTTGACTAGGGGCTGTCATGACGACCTTCCGCCAGGCGATCGATGCGCGAGATCTCGATGCCGTCGACGACATGTTGGCGGACGACGTCGTGTTCCGAAGCCCCGTGGCCTTCGCCCCTTATCAAGGGAAGGCCATCGTCTCCGCGATCCTCCGGACAGTCCTTCAGGTGTTCGAAGGTTTTCACTACAGCCGGGAGATCCACGACGTACACGGTCGAGACCACGCGTTCGTCTTCGAGGCGACAGTGAACGGACTGACCGTGACCGGGTGCGATTTCCTTCGGTACGACGACGAGGGTCGGATCGTCGACTTCATGGTGATGGTGCGACCACTTCGCGCGGCCGAGGCCCTCTCGGCTGCCATGGGCTCTCGCTTCGAACAGATCAAGGCCGACGCCGCCGAGCGAAGCGCACGGTGACCCTCTCCGGCGTTCTGCTCCTCGCATGGCTCAGCAGGCATCGAGCTGCGATCGTCCTCGCCCAGGGCATCCGAGTGCGGCGCTCCACTCCCCGCCTGCCCGCGGCACTCGGCCTGAAAGGCCGGATCGGCGAGACCGATGGGCGGGCTGTGCAGCTCGTAGTGTTGGGCGACAGCCTCGCCGCTGCCGTGGGAGTCGACCAGCATGCCGATGCTCTCGGTGGACATCTCGCGACACGGATCAGTACTCGAACGAGCAGACCCGTCGAGTGGACGATCATCGGCAGATCGGGAGCGACCGCACGCGAGGTGTCGGCTCTCGTCGACGACGCGGTGCTCGGAGCTGCCGACATCGTGGTCGTCTCGGTCGGTGTGAACGACACGAAGAATCTGCACTCACGGGCGACCTGGCGGGCTCAGTTGTCCGCACTGCTCGACCGCGTCATCGAGGCCTCCCCTCAGGCGGCAATCCTGTTCATCCCGCTCGCCCCACTTGCAGAGTTCCCGGCCCTGCCCGCGCCGCTGAAAACCGTGCTCGGCCGCCGAGCCGACGAGTTCAATGCCATCGCCGGCGAACTCATCGCCGTGCGTCCGCGAATTCTATTGTCGGACGTGGCTTTCGAACCGTCACATCGAATGTTCGCCGCTGACGGATTTCATCCCTCGTCGGCGTTGCACGGCATCTTCGCCGACGGTGTCGTCACCGCACTCGACCGGGCCGGCACACACGGCGTGCTCGCGGCCGTGGAGCAGGAGCCACCACACCACCGTGCGTCAGCCGGAATCTTCGACGACCCTTCGAGCTGAGCACGCGCGATCGGCTTCGATGTGGAAGCGAGGCACTGTTCGGTCGAGGGGCGCCGGCAATCCTGCCACTCACAGGCCATGCCACCTGAGCTACGCGGGTGCGGAGTCGCCGAGTAGCACGGACACCGCGTGATCCACGTCGACCGTGGAATCGAGGAACGGGACAGATCTCAGGCACCCGGCGATGAGGTGGACGAGCATGTCGACGACGACATCGACGTCGAACCGACTCTCCACTTCCAGCCACCGAGCACTCGTCTCGTCCACAGCGGCAACGGCTGTCCGTCCGACCAACCTGATCGCGTCGTTGTGGGGATCGATGCCGAGCATGGCAGCGGCGGCGACGAGCGCTGCTGTGCGGGCATTCTCGAATACCTGCCACGCCTCGGGATCGGCGCCTCGACCGCCCAGAACCATCCGCAGCGCCAGGCCACGGTGTTCACGCAGATATGTCAGGTGTGCGGTCAGCGCTGCCCGGATCTGCTTGTCCGGGGTTGCGTCGGGGATGCCGTCGAACGCGCGCGCCATCGCCTCGGCGGTCGATCGCATGGCCTCGAGGTAGATGCCTCGCTTGGTGCCGAAGTAGTGGAACAACAGCCCGTGCGCGACGTCGGCCGTCTTGGAGATCTCACCGACGCCGACCTTGTCGTAGTCGTTCTCGGCGAAGAGCGTGATGGCGGTGTCGATGAGTCGCTGGCGGGTCTCCGCCGCCCGGGCGGACCGGGCGGTCATCTTGGCAGGCGGGCGCGACACGACGTCACTGTATCGGGAACAGCCGACCCGAGGTGAGTAGGTGACGGCCGCGATCGTCAGATGATCGGGGTGATGTGATCGTGCAGCTCGACCCCCAGCAGAGCCTTTCCGTACGTCTCGATCGACACTCGGGGCAGCATCACCGCGTGGCGCGCACCGACGTTCGAGTCGCGCCAGATCCGCTGCAGCGCATTCACCTCCGCGAAGGCGCCGGCGCCGGTGGCATCGAGCAACGTGTTGAGCGCCTCGTTGATGCTGCGCAGCGCGGTCGCAGCATCGCCGCGGACACGGGCCCGCGAGAGGAGGTCCGGATACTCCCCCGCGTCCGCCCACCGCTCGACATCGTCGGCTGCGCGGAAAGCGTGCAGGTGGGCGGTGTCGATCTTCAGAGCCGCCTCGGCCACGAGCATCTGAAACGCCACCGAGTCTGCCTGGCGCTCGAACACGGTGTAGGCGAGAGACTTTCCCGCAGCCTTGGTGCGCACCAGTTCCAGTGCAGCTCGACCCATTCCGAGCTGCGGTCCGACAAGGACCATGACCAGCATGGGGCCGAACGCGGACCTGGCGAACGCGGAATCGGTGCGCTCGGAGACATAGGAACCGCTGAAGGCACCCATCATCGAGAGCATCCGATGGTGGGGGACGAACACGTCGTCTGCGACGACGGTGTTGCTGCCGGATGCACGCATTCCGGTCACGTACCAGGTGTCGTCGACGTGGTAATCGGTTCGGGGGATCAGCGCCATTCCCTGATCCATCACCGTCTCGTCCTCGTCCAGGATCACCACGCCTCCGGTGCACCACGTGGCGTGCAGACTGGCCGAGGCGTACGGCCACTGGCCGCTGACGCGGTAACCGCCGGGTACCGGTCGCGCGGTGGCAGTGGGCGACACGACGCCGGAGATGATGACGTCCGGCCCGTCCGCGTACACCTCGGACTGCGCTTGCTCGGTGAACATTCCGAGTGCCCAGTGATTGATGTTGGAGAGCGTGGTGACCCACGCTGCGCCGCCGTCACCCTCGGCAATGGTGGCAGACACCTCGAGCATCGTCCGCAAGTTCGTCTCCAGCCCTCCGAAACGGGCCGGCGCTGCGATCCGGAACGCGCCGGAACGGCGGAGGGCGTCGACCGTGTCCTCGGACAACCTGCGCGCCTGCTCGTTCGCCGCGGCACCGGACTTCAGCTGCGGCAGCAGGTCGCGTAGCTGTCGTACTACCTCGGCACCGGTGTCGATGCCCGTGGTCGGTGCGGAGGACTCGGTCAGTGTCGTCATGGTGTCACTCTCGGTCGGGCCCCTGAGGAGCGGAGATGCGATCTGTGACACCGAACGTAGGGTTTCGTTGACTTCGTGTCAATATTGACATCGAGTCAACGACATGGCCTGATTGCCTCGTCGACCGCATCCGAAAGGAATCCGAATGAGCCCCACATCCGTGAGCCGGAACATCGCCGCGCCCCAGCAGAAGGTCTGGGAAACCGTCTCCGACGTGACCACCTTCGAGCACTGGCACGCTCTGCACGCCGGCTGGGAAGAGCTGCCGCCGAGCACGATCGAGGTCGGCGCGACGATGGTGGAGAAGATCAAGGTGGCCGCCCTGGTCGACACCATCACCTTCGAGGTGGAATCGTTCCGGCCGCCGAGCGAGGTCGTCTTCCGCGGCAAGGGTTCGACCGGCTCGAAGATCCACATGCGCCTGGGGTTGGACGCGTCCGGTGACACGACCACCGTCACCATCGACCTCGACGTCACGAGCCCGCTGCTGGTCGGCCCGGTGGGCAAAGCTCTGCGGGGAACGTTCGAGAAGCGGCTACGGGAGACACTGGACGGGTTGTCCCGACATGTGATCGCAGTCTGAGGTCACATCGGGGCGCACGTCGCGTCACGGGGAGCGGACCGCGCGACGTGCCTTCACAACGCATCCGGCCCGCCCCGAGTACGAACCAGCGCGGAGATCACCGGGTGGTCGAGACGATGACATTGGCCGCGACGATGAGCACCAGAGCCAGCATCTGCCAGGGAGACAGCACCTGCCCGAGGACGATCCACCCACCTACCGCGGCCCAGACGGGATTCACACTCGCCAGCGTTCCGAAGGCGCCGGCGTCGAGATGCCGCAGACTCACCATGTCCACCGCGAACGGCACCACAGAGGCGAGCACACCGCACAGCGCTGCCAACAACACGAATCGCGGCGACGGCGGATTCACCGTGAACAACGCCACCGCCACCGGAGCCCACACGACTGCCGACAGAATCGCCGCAGCCGAGGTTCCGCGAAAGCCCGAGAAGAGCGCTCCCACGCGCTGATTGAGCAGGATGTAGCCCGCCCACCCCGCTGCGGCGACGAGAGCCGCGACGACACCAGCGATGTCGGAGGTCCCGCTCGGTCCGACGAGAACGATGACACCGACGGCGGCCAGTCCGGCGCACAGCACGTCGAGGGCGCGGCGCGACCCGGCGACCGCGACAGCCAACGGACCGAGAAACTCCAACGTCACCGCCAGACCCAGACCGATGCGCTCGACGGCGAGGTACAGGCTCAGATTCATGACGCCGAACACCGCAGCCAGCGCCATCACCGCCACCACTTGAGTGCTCGTCATCGAACGGAAGCGCGGCCGCGCCACGAACACCATGACCAGCGCCGTGACCAACTGGCGCACGGCGACCACGCCCACGGGACCCATCGCGGGAAAAGCCAGAGCGCCCGCCGCTGCGCCGGACTGGTTGGCCGCAGATCCAGCAAGCGCGGCCGTCACGCCCACCGATCGGCGCCTGCCGTTCTCCGGCCGGGCACCGGCCATGTGAACTCGCGAACCCTGCGACGGACGTTGCCTGAGCACCATGACGAGAACCGTAGGAGCAGCTCCAGCCAGAACTGAAATGCATACAACGCTCCGGGTATGCTCTGCGGTTATGACGTGGTCGTCTCGCGAAGTGGTCTACTTCGTCGCTGTCGCCGGCTGTGGGTCGTTCACGGATGCGGCCATCGAACTCGGCGTGTCCCAAGCGGCCGTCTCTCGCGCCATCGCCGCCACCGAGAACCGGCTCGGCGAAAGACTTCTGCGTCGCACACCTCATGGCTGCGAACCGACCGCTCTCGGACTGCAACTCCTGCCACAGGCGCGCCGCATCCTGTCCGAACTCGACGTGCTCGACGACATCGCTCGCACCAGGCGCCGACGGTTACGTCTGGGCTACGCGTGGGCCGCGGTCGGTCGTCACACCACACCACTCCTGCGTTCGTGGCCCGCCGAGCATCCGACAATCGAACTGCAACTCGTACGCCACAACTCCCCCACTGCCGGACTCGCGGAAGGTTTCTGTGACGTCGCCGTCGTCCGCACACCGGTGAACACCTCTCGATTCGACACCGTCGTCGTCGGACTCGAGAGACGACTGGCCGCGTTCGCGACCGACGACGCACTCTGGCGCCGCAGGCGGACACTGACCATGGCCGAGGTGGGCCGTCGCACGCTCGTCGTCGACCCTCGAGTGGGTACGACGACTCCCGCGCTCTGGACCCACGACGGCACCGACCCCGTACCGGATCTCATCGAGACCACCGACGTCGACGAGTGGCTCGACACCATCGCGGCGGGCCGAGGAGTGGGCTCCACCGCCGAAGCCACCGCCCTGCACCATCCCCGATCCGGGGTCACCTACCGACCGATCACGGACGGACCGAGCATCCCGGTCCATCTCGCGTGGTGGAGACATGAACCGCCGATCGGACTGCGCGAACTGGTCGACACTCTCACGTCGTTCTACTCGACGTGACCGTCCGCGCCGTCACGCCCCCGATGTCGACCCTGTGGGGAACATGCACGAGTGACGCGTGACATTCTTTCGACGCGGAGCGGCTGGGGCGAGCACTCGCGATGTCGCAATGCGCTGTCTTGCACAGCATCTCAGTCACACAGTCAGGGGTAGCATTCGCTGCTACCACACCCTGGTCCTGCTGCCACAGCGCACATCAGCGCGCACGCGGAGCGTCGCAAGGGCCTTCATTGGTCGTGCGCACTCGTTTCGGCCAGCATCGAGACCTCTCCGAAAGGACAGTCTCGGTGCGCAACAGGTCAGTTCGAGCGGGAAGTCCGCCGTCCGTCGAACTCCCCAGGGATGGTGATGGCAGTCACATCGACTGTCGAACCGTTGCCGACCACAGGAGACGACCATGGCCATCGAGCTCAATCAGATCTGGGACTTCCCGATCAAGGAGTTCCACCCCTTTCCTCGCGCCCTTCTCGGGGTCGGCGCACACGACATCATCGGCGTCGAGGCCAAGAACCTGGGCTTCAAGCGATCACTTCTGGTCACGACGGGCCTCCGGGGTTCGGGGATCATCGAGGAACTGATCGGGAAGATCGAGTACCAGGGCGTCGAGGTCGTGTTGTTCGACAAGGTGGAGTCCAACCCCAAGGACTACAACGTCATGGACGCCGCCGCGCTCTACCAGAAGGAGAAGTGCGACAGCATCATCTCCGTCGGTGGCGGCTCGAGTCACGATGCAGCCAAGGGTGCACGTGTCGTCATCGCGCACGACGGACGCAACATCAACGAGTTCGAGGGTTTCTCCAAGTCGACCAACAAAGAGAACCCACCGCACATCGCCGTCTCGACGACGGCGGGTACGGGCTCGGAGACCTCGTGGGCCTACGTCATCACCGACACCTCCGACATGGACAAGCCCCACAAGTGGGTGGCGTTCGACGAGGCCTCCATCGTCACCGTCGCGATCGACGACCCGTTGCTCTACTACACCTGCCCGCAGCACTTCACCGCGTACTGCGGATTCGACGTGCTTGCCCACGGAAGCGAGCCCTTCGTCTCCCGGCTGGACTTCGCGCCGTCGCTGGGCAATGCGTTGTATTCCGTCGAACTGGTCGCGAAGAACCTTCGCGAAGCGGTGTACGAACCTCGGAACTTGAAAGCTCGAGAAGGAATGATGAACGCGCAGTACATCGCCGGGCAGGCCTTCAACTCCGGCGGCCTCGGCATTGTGCACTCCATCTCGCATGCCGTGAGCGCCTTCTTCGACAGCCACCACGGACTCAACAACGCCATCGCTCTTCCGCGGGTCTGGGAGTACAACCTGCCGAGCCGGTACGAGAGGTACGCGCAGCTGGCCGGCGCCCTGGGAGTCGACACCCGCAACCTCACCACCGTGCAAGCGGCGGACGCTGCTGTCGAGGCGGCCATTCGACTGTCGAAGGACGTCGGCATCCCGGACAACTTCGGGGAGGTGAACACCCGCCTGTACGACAAGAACCGGATGAACACGGGCAAGTACACCGGCCGCGGAGACGTCATCACCGGAGACGAGAAGACCGTCCTCGCCATTTCCGAGCACATCCAGGACGACTGGTGCACGCCGGGCAATCCCCGCGAGGTCACGGTCGAGTCGATGATTCCGGTCGTCGGTCACTCCATCAACGAGTCGTACTGACACTCGAGAGATCACGGAAAGGACCACGAGTATGACCACGGCCGGACCCTTCGTTCGACAACAGGACACCACTTCGGATCTGGCGACGCCCGCGGACGTGCGCGCATCGCTCCGGGAGACCGGATACATCGCGACCGACGACCTGTCGGTGGTGGTGCATCTCGCCATCGCGCTGGATCGACCGTTGTTGCTCGAAGGTCCGGCCGGCGTCGGTAAGACGGAACTGGCCAAGGCGCTCGCCCTCGCGGGAGGGCGTCGGCTGGTCCGCCTGCAGTGCTACGAGGGTCTCGACGACAATCGCGCGCTGTACGAGTGGGACTACGCGAAGCAACTGCTGCACGTCCAGATGTTGCGGGACCGCATGGGGGCCGAACTCGCCGATGCACCGGATCTCGCCGCAGCGTCCGCCCTACTGTCCGACACGGATTTCGGTCTCTACTCCGAGGGCTTTCTCGCTGTCAGACCCCTCCTCGATGCGATCCTCTCGGAGCAGCCGGTGGTGCTGCTCATCGACGAGGTCGACCGCACAGAGGAAGCGATGGAAGCACTGCTCCTCGAGGTATTGGCTGAGAAGCAGATCACCATTCCCGAAGTCGGTACCTTCCGGGCGCGAACCGATCCGTGGGTGATCCTGACATCCAACGACACTCGTGAACTGTCCGCCGCGCTCAAGCGGCGCTGCCTGCACTTCGCGGTCGATTTCCCGAGCGCGGAGGTCGAGCGCGAGATCGTCTCCTCCCGCGCTCCGGAGGTGGAGGAGTCCGTGGTCGCTGACGTCGTCGACCTTGCTCGGTCGATGCGGGAACTGCCCCTGCGCAAGAGCCCGTCGGTCTCCGAGGTCATCGACGCAGCCCGAGCCGCGATGATCCTGAAGGAGCACGACACCGAGCGCACGAGGGAGTTGCTGTCCTCCGCACTGCTGAAATACGTGAGCGACGTCGAACTCGTTCGGCGACAACGAGAGCCCTCTGCACCGCACGACACTGCCGACCGTTCGGGTCCACCGCCCAGCATCACCAGTCGACCACCCAACAGCACCACCGCTGCTTTCCGCGGACACGGCGGACGTGACCGTGGCGGAGTCGGGAAGAAGGCGTGACGTGACAACCACGTCCGCCACTCCGGCACGGGTACTCGACGTTCTGTCGGCCGTGTTCGGCCGGCTCCTCCGCCGATTCGGTGTCGCGGCGTCGCCCGCCGAGGTGATCGAGGTGAGGCGGGTTCTGGGCCTGATCGGCGCCTCCGACACACCGCTTCTGCGCTCGGCACTGCGCGCGACGTGCGCGAAGTACCCACACGAGCAGGAGGGCTTCGACCTGGCGTTCTCGGCGCTCTTCGATCCCGTTCTCCCGATCGACGAGCCAGGACGCACAGCGAGCGCGGCGGCGGTGGCCGGCGGATTGCCCACGGACTTGGAGGTCTCCGGCGACGAGCACACCACCGCCCGCTACGCGGACTTCAACGAGCGCGCCGCCGACGTGGGCGAACACTTCGACACGCCCGATGCCGAGCAGGGGTTCAATCCGCACAAGGACGACGACGATCTGAGCCTCACGAGCAGCGACTCTCAGGTGTCCGTGGACGCTGATTCCGCGTCGGGTCGCCGCGGAGTCACGTTCACCGTGGACGTGGACCGTGCCGACAGCGCGACGGTCGGTGAGTTGTCGTCCGATGACGCGGTCGTGTCGCGGGGAACTCTTCGGTGGGACGACCCGAACGGGATTCTGGGCTGGCTGGACGCCTACGATCCCGCGGCGGTCTACGGCGACGCACTCGACGCGGGGGAGATGACTCGGACCCAGCTCGATCGACTCGCGGAGGCCATCGAGGCCTTCGTCGATGCGCTGGCGCGCAGCGCGGGGGGTACGACACCCGCGACGGAGGCCGATCCGAACGCCCTGTCTCGCGTCGACGTGGACGGGGCGTGCCGGGAGATACTCCGCCGGATGAGGGGGGCGCCCAGACCTCGACCTCGTGAACACGGTCGCGGCAGACTCGACATGCGCAGGACCGTGCGCGCCGGGATGCGGACCGATGGGGTGCCGTTCCATCTGATCGTGCGCACCCCCGTTCCGGAACAGGTTCGACTGCTCGTACTCGCCGACGTCTCCTTGTCCGTTCGGCCCATCACCGCATTCACCCTGCGACTCGCGCAGAGCATGCGCCACCGGGTCAACAGATGCACGGTGTTGGCCTTCGTCGACCGACCGGTCGACGTCACGGACGAGTTGGCTCGAAGCACAGGCGACGACGCTCTCGCCACGGTGCTGTCCAGTCCGGAACTGGACCTCGAAGCCAGCAGCGACTACGGACGCGTGCTCGACGAGGTACTCACCCACCACGGCTCGTTCATCACCTCACGGACGTCCGTCATCGTCGTCGGCGACGGCCGATGCAACGGTCTCCCCGCGGGAGTGGACAGGCTTCAGGAGATCTCACGCCGGGTTCACCGACTGGCATGGATCACCCCGGAATCTGAGCGGTACTGGGACCAGGCATCGTGCTCCATGCGCGAGTACGCAGACGTGTGCGACGGCGTCGTGGTGGCCCGCGATGCTCGGCAACTCATCGACCGAGCACCCGAACTCGGCAACGCTCTGCGGTGACGGTCCTGCCCGATCGGGCAGGTATCGACAGGCCGTTGCGCCGTAAGCTGGATCACATGTCCGGATTCTCTGCACCGTCCTCGGCGCATTCGGCGGACCCGACTGTTCCCGGCCTGGACGTTCCGCTCGGTGACGTCAACGCCGTCGGCCGGGTCGTCAAGTTCCACGCCCCCGAGATCGTCTTCGGGGTGGGTTCCACCGGCGAGGTCGCGCACGCGG
Organism: Rhodococcus sp. UNC23MFCrub1.1; assembly: GCF_000686025.1. Lineage (GTDB taxonomy): Bacteria > Actinomycetota > Actinomycetes > Mycobacteriales > Mycobacteriaceae > Rhodococcoides. The sequence continues at coordinate 45,456 of NZ_JMLQ01000012.1, read as the reverse complement.
TCGCGAGACTGGGAGGAGTGCGCCCGTTCCTGGTGACCGACGTGGGACTGCTCGAGGCAGGGTGGGTCGCGGCGATCGAGAAGGAATTACGAGAGCACGGCATGGCACCGGTGGTGTGGGCGGACCCGACCCCGAACCCGAAAGACCACGAGATCGCGGCCGGCCACGTCGTCTATCGCGACCGCGGATGCGACGTCCTCGTCGCAATCGGTGGCGGTAGCGTCATGGACGCGGCGAAGGGCGTGGCCATCCTCGCGTCGAACGGCGGTCGCATCCTCGACTACGAGGGCGTCGACACGGTCGAATCACCCATCCCGCCTGTCGTGATGGTCCCCAGCACCGCCGGCACCGGCGCCGATGTCTCTCAGTTCTGCATCGTCACGGACACCGACCGTGGCACCAAGATCACCATCCTCGGCCGTGCACTGGTCCCGGACATCACGATCATCGATCCGCGACTGCTCACCACCATGCCGGAATGGCTCAGTGCGGCCACCGGCCTGGACGCCCTGACGCACGGGATCGAGGCTTTCGTCTCGCTCGCCCACAATCCCCTCACGGACCACCATGCCCTCCGGGCGGTCACTCTCGTCATCGAGACTCTCGCCCACACGATCGCAGACCCCGACGGACTTCCTGCGCGCACCGTGATGGCCCAGGCCAGCCTCGAGGGCGGACTCGCGTTCACCAATGCCATCCTCGGAGCCGCGCACGCGATGAGTCACCAGGTGGGTGGTCTTCTCGACCTCCCCCACGGCGTCATCAACGGAATACTTCTGCCGCATGTCATCCGCTTCAACGCAGGCGCCGACGGCCGGCCGTACGTGCCCGTCGCCGCGAGTCTCGGGCTCCCCGAGGCCCGCGGATCGGCCGCGGAGGCAGCGTTCGCGGTCGCGGATCGTGTCGAGACTCTGGCGCGGGCCGTCGGGGTTCCCCGCACACTCGGGAACATCGGCGTCACCGACGCCGATGTCGAGCGCCTCGCGGAGTTCTCGCTCCGCGACGCCTGCATGGCCACCAATCCGCGGCCGGCCACTCAGAGCGATATCGCAGCACTGTTCCGGAAAGCACTGTGACTCAGCGCGAACCGGTGACGGACCTGTCCCGCCTCACCGGCCTGCGATCGTCGAAGAGCACCTACTACCCGCAATACCGGGGAGCCGCCGAACGGGCCGAACGGATCTTCCACGCCCTCGATCTGGTGTCGCGTGCACTCGTCCGCACGGTCGAGGGGCCCGAGACCCTGATCTGTGCAGTGGCCGAGGCCGCTCGCGCGCACCTCGGCGCCCGCTGGGTCGTCTTCGCCCTCACGGACGGCGCACTTCCGGACGCCGGCCCTCGCCGCCTGGTCCTGGGCCCCGACGCGACACCGTTTCTCGTGGGCGACGTCGAGGGCCCTCCCCTGCCCGACGACGTGGTCAAGTGCCTCGACGACATCCGCCGAGCGCGGGTGCAGGGTGGCATTGTCATAGAACCCCACTACGCGTTCGTCCCCATCGATTCGGTGGGCGGCGCTGTGGGGGCGTTCGCCGCGTGGACCGGTGAGCATCGGACTCTCGATGCCACCGACGGGGCCGTCCTGAGCATCCTCGCCTCGCAAACTGCGGTGGCGCTGCAGAACTCGGCCCTGTTCCAGAATGCCCGCCGCACCGCGGCGGACCTCGCGGTGCGTAACGCTGAACTGGAGACCACGCAGCGACAGCTCGGCGCGGTCCAGCGCCACCAGGTAGTGGACGAGGAGCGGCACCGCATCGCCCGTGAACTACACGACAGTGTCACCCAGGCAGTGCTGTCCGCCGGTATGCAGATCGAGGTGTGCCGCAGCGAGATCCCCGACGCGGAACGCCGAGATCGCCTCGATCTGGCGAAAGACCTGACCAAGCGTGCAGTCGAACAATTGCGATCAGCGATCTACGCGCTGAACCACGCGGGTGACTCTGATCGGTCCACACTCCCGGAGATGCTCGATCAACTCGCTGTCGTGCACATGCCGGACGAATTGCAGGTCAAAGTGAACACCGTCGGTAACGCTGTCGAGTTGTCGAGCGACCTCGAGCACGCGGTCCTTCGTATCGCCGGTGAAGCGTTGTTCAATTCGGCGGTGCATTCGAACGCCTCCCGCGCGGCACTCCGCCTCACGTATCGCGACCACTCGGTGTTGCTGACAGTCGACGACGACGGCGACGGCGATCCCCGCGATCTCCGCGTCGTGATGCGACTCGCGGAGACCAACGACCTCGGCGGCTCACACCGCGGTCTCGTGAACATGGCGGCGCGCGTACGAGAGTTCGACGGCACCTTCGACGTCAGACGTTCGCGCCTGGGCGGGATACGCATCGCCGCAACGATTCCGATCGGAGCATGATGACCTCCATCCTTCTCGTCGACGACCACGCGATCCTGCGCCAGGGTCTGCGTTCCGTCCTCGAACGTGAGCCCGACCTGAGAATCGTCGGCGAGGCGGCATCACTCGACGAAGCCACCACGACGGCGGCTCACCTCACCCCTGACGTGGTTCTGATGGATCTCAAGCTCTCCGCCAGTTCGGATTACGAGGGTCTGACCCTGTGCAAGAAATTGTCGAAGTCGCATCCGTCCATGGGCCTGCTCGTGCTCACCACATTCCTCGACGAACGACTCGTCGTCGAAGCCGTTCATGCGGGCGCACGCGGCTACGTGGTCAAGGATGTCGACACCACCGAACTCGTGCGAGCCATCCGTGCAGTGTCTCGCGGCGAGTCCGCGTTCGACGCCCGCAGTGCATCCGCCGTGGTGCGGTCACTGAACCGAGGAGGTGAACCCGACGGGAGACTGACCGAGCGCGAACTCGAAGTCCTGCGCCTGCTCGCGAACGGCATGTCCAACACCAGGATCGGTACCGAACTGTTCATCTCGGCCACCACAGTCAAGTTCCACGTCAGCAATATCATGCGCAAATTGGGCGTCAGTCGCCGTGCAGAGGCCGTCTACGCTGCGAGCAAGGGCGGCTTGATCTAGCGTGCGTCGAGCACGGCCCAGCCACCGTGGTGCTCGAACACGTCGAAGGGCGCGCCACTGCGCGAGACCGCGGATGCCAGTGCGGCGAGATCGAAGGTACGGACATGGCCGTGACAGCGTTCGGCTTCCTCTTCGAACGGCACCGCGATCACCACTCGCCGGCGTGCGACGCGCAGCGCCTCCTGCACGATCGCGTCACCCGATCTCACGTCGACGTGTTCGAGGAGGTGCAACGCCGTCACGGTGTCGACGTGACCGTCGGGCACAGGCACGGAGGCGGCATCGCACACCAGGGTGGCGACGTCGAGGCCCAGTGCAGTACTCATGGCGTCGAGCAGACGCACGGTTCCCTCGTGAAGATCGGTGGCGATCACGTTCACGCCGCGAGAAGCGAGCCGCAGGGGGAAGAACCCGAAGCACGAACCGAGGTCGAGCACGCTGTCGCCGTCGACCAGATCGTCAGCGCAGGCATGAATCGGCGCAAAGGCGGACGTACCGGATGTCAACTCTGCCAAAGAATTACGATAGTACGTGGCCCACGCTGCGACCGCACCGGGGACGGTGGACCGCACGAGGCCGACCATGATCGCTTCGAACTCCGATCTGCTCGAGCCGGCGGTTGTCACTCGGTCGGTGACTTCTCCGACCAGCGCATCGCTCAGACGGTCCGCGGTCAGGGAGTGTCGCACCTCCAGCACGCCTCCGCTGCGCCCGATATGGATGTCACCGGCGATCCGATCGTCGGAACGGGTGACGGTCACGTTGCCGTGCCTCCATACACCGGGCGCACACGGTGCGAGGGAATCGAATGGTTGGAGTGTCGCGGTCACAGGCCTCTCCCACATCTGTCGGGGACAGCATCGATCCTAGGGCCGAACGCCGCAACGTGACGGCCGGTTCCGCACCTGCCCGATCGGGCAGTCCTCGGGCGCCAACAGGCCTGTCACAGAGGAACATCGGACACCTGAACCTCTCTCGGTCCTACAGTGAATTCACGCACCTCACACGAGAATGCGCGTTCGAGAAACCCGAGACCGGAGGTACGTCATGACTCACAGCGATCCCACCGAGACGACAGACACGTCGCAGCAGGAACCGTTGGTCCAGGAGTCGTTGGTGGAGGAAGTCTCCATCGACGGTATGTGCGGCGTCTACTGAGTCGGCCGTGACCGACGTGCTCGCTGCATCGCCCCGAACGGTGGACCTGGCCCTGGCGTGGCAGCTCAATCCTCAGGTCGCGTTGCGCCCGGAACCGTTCGGGGCGTTGCTGTATCACTTCGGGACCCGCAAGCTCTCGTTCCTCAAGAACGCCGTCATCGTGTCACTGGTCACCTCGCTGTCGTCGCATCCGGATGCACGATCCGCGATGTCGGCCATGGGAATCGAGGAATTGGCGATACCGCGCTACGCGCAGGCACTCGCCGCTCTCGCGGACTCGACGATGATCGTTCCCACTCCCGTGAAGGAAGGCCCGGCATGACCTCCACCCTCGCCCGCCCCGAGCAACCGGTCGGCCGCCTGGTCGACCAGTTCGAACTCGGCCTCGACGCCCCCATCTGCCTGACCTGGGAGCTCACCTACGCCTGCAATCTCTCCTGCGTGCACTGCCTGTCCTCCTCCGGGCGGCGCGACCCGAGGGAGCTGTCGACCGAGCAGTGCAAGTCGATCATCGACGAACTGCAGAAGATGCAGGTGTTCTACGTCAACATCGGCGGCGGCGAACCGACTGTGCGATCGGACTTCTGGGAGCTCGTCGACTACGCCACCGCCCACCAGGTGGGCGTCAAGTTCTCCACCAACGGCGTCAAGATCGACGAGAAGGTCGCCGCCAGGCTCGCCGCGTCCGACTACGTCGACGTGCAGATCTCCATCGACGGCGCCACCGCCGAGGTCAACGACGCCGTCCGCGGCCCCGGCTCGTTCGACATGGCCGTCCGCGCCCTGAAGAACCTGAAAGACGCCGGGTTCCGCGATGCGAAGATCTCCGTCGTCGTCACCCGGCACAATGTCTCTCAGCTCGACGAGTTCAAGGCCCTCGCCGACGCCTACGACGCCACCCTGCGCATCACCCGCCTGCGTCCGTCCGGTCGCGGCGCGGACGTGTGGGACGACCTGCATCCCACCGCGGGACAGCAGCGCGAGCTCTACGATTGGCTCGTCGCCAACGGCGAGGGTGTGCTCACCGGCGACTCGTTCTTCCACCTCTCCGCCTTCGGCGACGCCCTACCGGGTCTGAATCTGTGCGGCGCAGGACGAGTGGTGTGCCTGATCGACCCGATCGGCGACGTCTATGCCTGCCCCTTCGCCATTCACGAACAGTTCCTCGCCGGCAATATCGTCCGCGACGCCACCCCCACCATGGGCGGCTTCCAGGCCGTCTGGCAGACCTCGGAACTGTTCCAGGAACTGCGCTCACCGCAGACGTCCGGCGCGTGCACGAAGTGCGCGCACTTCGACGCCTGCCGCGGCGGATGCATGGCCGCGAAGTTCTTCACCGGCCTTCCCATGGACGGCCCCGACCCCGAATGCGTGCAGGGTTACGGCGAATCTGCCCTCGCCGCCGACCGCGGCACCGTGCCGAAGTCGAGTGTCGACCACTCCCGCACCGGCAAGCGTTCCACCCCGAAAGCGTCGATCCCCTTGACGCTGCTCACCCGCCGCGACGGCGCACCCGCCCTCGTGGAGGCCGGAGGCCGGCCGGCCCTCGGGAAGGCCGGAGGCCGGCCGCCGGCATCGAAACTGTGTGACGAGAGCCCCCTTGCGGGAATGCCCCGAGAGAAGGACTGACACCATGCGCACCCCCTGGTCACGACCCGCCTGGATGGAGACTGTCGCCGAAGCTCAGAGACGAGCGAAGAAGCGACTCCCGGCATCGGTGTACTCCGCACTGATCGCCGGCTCCGAACGTGGCACGACCTACGACGACAATCTCGCGGCCTTCGGCGAACTCGGATTCGCACCCAGTGTCGCCGGACATTGTCACGAGCGTGATCAGTCGACAACGGTGATGGGGCAGCACATCTCCATGCCCGTCATCATCTCGCCGACGGGAGTTCAGGCGGTCGACCCCGACGGTGAGGTTGCCGTGGCTCGTGCGGCGGCGGCACGTGGCACCGCCATCGGCCTGTCCTCGTTCGCATCGAAGTCGGTCGAGGACGTGGCGGCGGCCAACCCGCAGACACTCTTCCAGGTCTACTGGCTCGGCACCCGCGATGAGATGGTCGCCCGCATGGAACGGGCGAAAGCTGCCGGGGCGGTGGGGATGATCCTCACCCTCGACTGGTCGTTCTCCTACGGGCGCGACTGGGGCAGCCCCGCCATTCCGGAGAAGATGAATCTCGCGGCCATGGTCAAGTTCGCACCCGAGGGCATTCTCCGTCCCGCCTGGCTGTACAAGTTCGCACGAACCGGCAGAGTGCCAGACCTGACGACGCCGAACATCCTGCCCGCCGGCGCACCTCAGCTACCCACGTTCTTCGGCGCGTACGGCATGTGGCAGCAGACTCCACCGCCGTCCTGGGACGACATCGCCTGGCTCCGTGCGCAGTGGGACGGCCCGTTCATGCTCAAGGGCATCTCCCGCATCGACGACGCCCACCGAGCCGTCGACGCCGGTTTCTCCGCCATCTCCGTCTCCAACCACGGCGGCAACAACCTCGACGGCACACCGGCCACCATCCGTATGCTGCCCGCCGTCGCCGAGGCCGTGGGCGACGAGATCGAGGTACTACTCGACGGCGGAATCCGCCGCGGCAGCGATGTCGTCAAAGCCGTCGCCCTCGGTGCCCGCGCAGTGATGATCGGCCGCGCCTATCTGTGGGGGCTCGCCGCGAACGGGCAGGCCGGTGTGGAGAACGTTCTGGATGTACTGCGTATGGGCACAGACAGCGCGCTGCTCGGCATGGGCAAGAGTTCGATCCACGACCTGACCCCGCAGGACATCGTCGTTCCGGACGGGTTCACTCGCCGGCTGGGCGAGAGCGTGCCCTCGCCGACAGTGTCCGATGCTGCCACCACCGTGCTGACCTCCGCACGTCGGTCGTCCTGACGGTAGGGCGGTTCAGCGTGTCGTCGTCGAGGCCCGCTCAGTCCTCGAACCTGGGAGCGATGCGCTCGCGCGAGACAGTCGGGGCTCGGTTGGTGGCGGTGCCGGTGGGGTCGCTGGAGCAACACGGCCCGCATCTCCCCTTGGACACCGACACCCGCGTCGCCGCAGCAGTCGCGGGGTCTCTCGATGACGCCTTTCTCGCCCCTGCCCTGGCCTATGGGGCCAGCGGCGAACATGAGGGCTTCGCCGGCACGGTCTCTCTCGGAGCCGAAGCACTGACCGCTGTCCTCGTCGAGTACGGCCGATCCATCTGCCGATGGGCCGATCGAGTGGTGTTCGTCAATGGCCACGGTGGCAACCTGTCGTCCCTCGTCTCCGCGGTCGGTCTCCTGCGATACGAGGGCCGAGATGTCGCATGGTTTCCCTGCGCGGTCGCCGGCGGCGATGCCCACGCCGGTCGTACGGAAACGTCCCTCATGATGCATCTCGCACCGAACCTGGTGGACGAGTCTGCTGTGGAGGTGGGAATCACCGCCCCGATCGCCTCGTTGCTTCCGCGCCTACGCACCCTGGGGATGAGCGCGATCACCAGCAACGGTGTTCTGGGCGACCCTCGGGGTGCGAGCGCCGCCGAGGGCGCTTCGCTCGTGGCATCCATGGGGGACTCCCTCGCCGCAGCCGTTCGATCGTGGGCTCCCGACACGCACGGCCGACTGTGACCACCGGTGACTCGTTCGACGTCGTCGTCGTCGGGGGCGGTAGTGCGGGATGCGTTGTCGCAGCGACAGTCGCTGCGGCGGGGGCCACCGTCGCACTTCTCGAAGCCGGAAAGTCCGACATCGACGCCGAGGATCTGCGCTCTGCGACGCAGCTGCCTATCGGGCCCCGATCGGAGCGGGTGGACACGTTCGAGGTCGAGCTCTCCGCCGGCCGGACAGGATTCATGGCCAGAGGCCGAGTCCTCGGGGGAAGCGGCGCCGTCAACGGTGCGTACTTTCTCCGCGCCCCCTCTGCCGACTTCGACGCCTGGCCGCGGACGACATGGTCCTGGCCCGCTGTCCGGAGCCGTTACGACGACGTCGAGCGGCACATGGTGCCCACGGCGAGTATCGACTCGGAGATCGGCCGAGCCTTCGCCCGGGCATGCTCGTCGGCCGGGTTCTCGTGCGTCAGCCGAGCCGAAAGAGGCACCGATGCCTGGATGGCCGTGCCCTCGAATGTTCGGGACGGTTACCGCGTCACCACGGCACACGCGTATCTGGCGCCGGTACGCCATCTCGTCGACGTGCGACCGCGCACCCGTGTCGCGCGGGTAGTTCTCGAGGGGACACGCGCGGTCGGCGTCACGGGCATCGACGACGACGGGGACTTCGTCCTCCGGGCGGACACGATCATCCTGACCGCGGGCGCGGTGAGAACACCACTGCTTCTGATGCATTCAGGCATCGGCGACCCTGCACTGCTCAGAAGCGTGGGCGTGGACGTGCACCATGCGCTGCCCGGCGTGGGAGTGGGGTTTCGTGATCACCCGGAGGTGACGGTGCCGTACGTTCCGCTTCGACCTCCGTCCGAGGTACGAACCCGCGCTCTCGACGTCGTCCTGCACGTCGGCGATGTGGAGATCCGCCCTTACACAGCATCTTTCGACCAGCTGATACCCGGGCTGCCGCCGATGAATCCGGTGCTGGGTGTTGCTCTCATGCGACCCGATTCGCGCGGACGCATCTCGCCGGTGTCGGCCGACCCTTTCGCCGCGCCGCGGATCGAATACCGCTACCTCACTTCACAACGAGACAGAGCTGGACTGCTGGACGGCGTCACCCTCGCTCGAACGCTCGCGTCGTCGCTCGGCGTGGTCGAGAGTGCTCGCTCGGAGCGCTTGGTGGACAGGCTCGGAACGTCGGCGCACATGTGCTGCAGTGCCCGCATGGGCACCGATCCGCTCTCCGTGGTCGACGACCACTGCGCCGTGCACGGAATCGACGGCCTCCACGTGATGGACTCGTCGATGTTCCCGAGCATCCCCTCGGTCGGCCCGCACGAGACGGTGGTGATGGCGGCACTGCACGCCGCGCATCTCGCGATCGGGCAGCCCTCGACCACAGGGTCGCATCGTGAACGACAACTGTGACGCGCAGTGTCACCTCGGGCGCTCCGAGATCCCCGGCGCCGGAAATCTGCGTTCTCACCCAAGGTCGACCGTGTCGGCGTTCTCCGCCCGCTCGATATCTGCGCGTGCACCTCTGCCTTGGCGAAAAGCCATCACGGGCGGCCAGTCGTCACGTTTGTCGGTCGATCGACCGGGTAGCACCGGGCGATGACAGACCACGACCCACACCGAGAAGGACCCACCCGTCCACCGGGAGACTGCGTATCGGTACTGCTCATCGCCGACCCCGGAAAACCCGCAGACCTCGCCGACCACCTCGCCGACCACCTACCCCGACGCCTCAGCGAACGAGGATCACCGCCCCGCCGATGGACAACCACCGTGCGCCGACAACCCCTCGTCTCCGACGAACACGCCTCGCTCACCGACGTGATCGACGCCGTCGACACCGACTCCGACTCCGACCACGAGGACATCGTCGTCTACCTCACCGACCTCCCCCGCCGCGACAACACCGTCCCCGTGATCGGTGAGGTCAGCGCCGATCACAAGTTCGCACTGATCTCCATCGCCGCCGTCGGCGGCATCGACCTCGCTCGACGCGTCACCACCGTCGTCGAACTCGCCCTCGCACGCATCCTCGGTGAACCCGAACTCGCACCGACGAGCGCCGCGAAACGATTCCCCTCCGAACAGCACGAGAACAGCACCCTGTACCTCGCACCGAAGGGACTGCGCAGGCTCCGGCTGCTCTCGGGAATGGTGCGAGCCAACCGGCCCTGGCGGCTGGTCACCGGCCTGTCCAAAGTGCTCGTCGGCGCCTTCGCCACCGGCGCATTCGCATTGTCCACCAGCACCATTTGGTGGTTCGCCGACACCATGGGCGGATGGCGCCTCTGTGCGGCGACGATCCTGTCGACGGTGGCGCTCATCCTCTGGCTCGTCATCGACCACGAACTGTGGGAGCGGCCCGAGTCCGACGAGGAACGCGAACGCTCGAGGCTCTACAACACCGCGACTCTCATCACCCTGACCATCGGTGTCATCGTCCTCCACATCGCCCTGTTCGGTTTGCTGCTCTTCACTGCCTGGCTCTCCCTCCGAGCGCACGTCCTGTCCTCGACACTCGGGCACGGCGCGACCGTCGCCGACTACCTCGAACTCAGCTGGCTCCTCGCCTCGATCGCCACCATCGGCGGCGCCCTCGGATCCGGCCTCGAAGACGACGACGCAGTCAAGGGAGCCGCCTACGGAACCAGACAGCGCCAACGACACGACAACACGCAGAAGGAGTGAGAGGTGAGATCCTCGAAGCGAGCGGCGCACCGTCCAGGCATGGGGTGGTGGACCCGTTGATCTGAACTGCGCGTGGTGCGCCCCCTTGCGAGCGCGTCGAACGCTCCCCGGTTCGGACGGAAGAGTATGCCTTGATCATGAGCAGTTCCGTTCTCAGCGCCTCCCTCGCCGACCGCCGCACCGCAGTGGGCCGGTCCGGATTCCGAGTGATAGTCGTGGCCACCAGCTATGCCGTGCTGATCGTCGCTATCGCCGTCGCGATGTTCTCCGGCAGCAAAAGCCTCAGCGGCATGCTGACGGTGGCAGCCGTGTGGCTCGGAGCGTTGTACGGGGTGACATGTTGGTGGCTCAGACAGGACGCCGATTCACGCGCGGGCCGCTGAGACCGTCACAGCCAGCAGGATAGGTTTGCGTAGCCTTACCTAAGTAGCTATTCTCCAGCGGGTAAAGGTTCGGTCAAGAACTCACCCCTGGAGACTCGTGAAGAACCCGAAGACCACGATCCTCGCCCTGCTCGCCACCGTGATCACGGTGAGCGCGCTCGCGAGTTGCAGCACCGACGACACCACGTCCGCGGACTCCGCCACCACCGTCTCCATCGACACCGCCACCGGACCTGTCGAGGTCCCCCAGAACCCGCAGCGTGTCGTCGCCCTCGACAACACCTCGCTGGAGACCCTGCGCGCGTTCGGCGTCGAACCGGTGGCGCTGCCCAAGCCGATCATGCCGTACGAAGGGTTCGAGGACTGGATAGACGACGACGCCATCCTCGACGTGGGTACGCACAGGGAGCCGAACCTGGAGATCGTGAACGAGGCGGAACCCGATCTCATCGTCGGCGGCTACCGTTTCTCGGAGTACACCGACGAACTCGGTCGCATCGCCCCGACGCTGGACATCGCGCCGTCCGACGATGCCGAGGGTGGTTACGTCGAGTCGCTGAAGCGCCAGACCGCCTCTCTCGGCGTCGTTTTCGACCGCGAGGAGCAGGCGGCCGAGATCATCGCGGCTCTCGACGCCGCGGAGGAGAACGCGGCGGAGCGGACCACCGGCCAGTCGGTGTTCCTGTCCGTCGTCTCGGGCGGCAAGATCGACAACGGTGCCGGACGGATCGGTCGGATCATCGAACCGCTGAACCTGCGCGACGTCTTCGCCGGTGAGGCCGGCGACGTGCACGGCGACTCCGGCCTTGCGCCGGAGGCCGTCGCCGCGGCGAACCCGGAGTGGATGATCGTGCTGGACCGCGACGCCGCGGCCGGCGAACCCGGTGCAGCTCCGGCGAAGTCGGTGATCGATGCGCAGGAAGCGTTCGCCCGCACCACGTTCGCGTCCGAGGACCAGATCGTCTACCTCGATCCCTACTTCTACACGCGCGAGAGCATCCAGGCGCACGCCGAGACGTACGAGCAGCTCGCGGATGCCTTCTCGAATGCATCGTAGGACAGCACTTCTGGGCACGGCGGTGGTCACCGCCGCCCTGGTCGCGGCGTCGCTGCTCGTCGGCGAGTTCGACATCTCGCTCGGCACACTGCTCACCGACCCGGTGGCGCGGGAGATGTTCCTCATCTCCCGCGTCCCGCGGACCCTCTCATTGATCTTCGCCGGCGTCGCGATGGCGGTGTCCGGTGTGGTCATGCAGATGATCACTCAGAACAAGTTCGTCGAGCCCACCACCGCCGGCACGAGCCAGTGGGCGGGGCTGGGCATTCTCGCGGCCCTGTTGCTGGCGCCGAATCTCGGGCCGATGCCGAAGATGCTGATCGCCACCGCGTTCGCCTTCGTCGGCACCATGTTGTTCGTCGGCGTCCTGCGTCGAATCTCGTTGGAACAACAACTGGTGGTCCCCCTGGTCGGCATCATGCTGGGCGCCGTCGTCGGCGCGATCACCACCTTCCTCGCCGGCACATTCGACCTGCTGCAGTCCATGTCCGCGTGGCGGTCCGGCGGATTCAGCGGCATCGTGCGCGGTTTCTACGAACCCTTGTGGGCCGTCGTCGTCATCGCCGTGCTCGTCTACCTGCTCGCGCACCGCTTCACCGTCGCCGGCCTCGGGAAGGACCTCGCCACCACGGTCGGACTGAACTACGACGCGACCGTCGTGCTCGGCGTCGCGATGGTGGCGGTGTGCACCGGTGTCACCAGCGTGGTGGTCGGCTTCATCCCGTTCCTGGGCCTCATCGTGCCGAACATCGTGTCCATGGTCCTGGGAGACGACGTACGGAGGAACCTTCCGTGGGTGGCGGTGCTGGGCGTCGGACTGCTGCTGGCCTGCGACCTGATCGGGCGCACGGTGGTCGCGCCCATGGAGATTCCGGCCTCGGTGATTCTCGGCGCGCTCGGCGCCGCGGTCTTCGTCCTTCTCGTGGTGAGGCAGCAACGTCATGTTCTTGCGTGAATCACCCTCGATGCCGACGCCGGTGCGCACCGACTCGCGACCACGTCCGCGACGACGACTTCTCGTGGCCTCCGCGGTGCTGGCGGGGGCGATCGCCTGCTTCCTTCTCCTGTTCGTCCGGGGTTCCTTCGAGTTCGCGGTGGAACGTCGCGCCACGATGCTGGGCGCCATGGCCGTCGCGGCCTTCGCCCACGGGCTCGGCACCGTCGTCTTCCACACCGTCACAGACAACCGATTGCTCACTCCGTCCATCGTCGGTTTCGACTCGCTGTACGTGCTGATGCAGACCGTCATGGTGTTCGTCTTCGGCGGCTCCGTCATCGCACGGACCGACGGCACCCCGAAGGTGATCGCACAGACCCTCACCATGGTCCTGTTCGCCACGATCCTTTATCGCTGGCTCTTCTCCGGTCGCCTCGGCAGTCTCTTCACGATGCTGCTCGTCGGCGTCGTCCTGGGGCTGGCCTTCGACAGCCTCTCGACGTTCCTGCAGCGTCTGCTCTCCCCCACCGAGTACGACCTGCTGTCCGTTCGCCTGTTCGGTCGCCTCAGCGGGGTGGATCCGGGCATGCTTCCCCTCGCGTTCACGGTGTGCGTCGCGGTGGGAGTGGTGTTGTGGCGCAGACGCTTCCGGCTCGATGCTCTGCTGCTCGGCCGTGACTCCGCGACGACCATCGGCGTCGACCACAAGCGTGAACTGACGCTCGTGCTCGTTCTGGTGGCGTTGCTGGTGTCGTTCTCCACCGCGCTGGCAGGGCCGATGACCTTCTTCGGCTTCATCGTCGCGACGATGGCCTATCAGGTGACCGGCAGCTACAAGCACCAGTACGTGCTGCCGATGGCATTCGTGCTCGGCATGCTCACGCTCGTCGTCGGACAGTTCGTCATGCAGCACATCTTCTACGCGGCCGGTTTCCTCACGGTCGTCATCGAATTCGCGGGTGGACTGCTCTTCCTCATCGTCGTCCTCCGGAAAGGCAGACTGTGATCACGTTCTCGGACGTCTCGAAGACCTACCAGAGCGAGACGGTGCTCGGACCGGTCAGCGGCACCATCGCAGAGGGTGGCATCACCTCGGTCGTCGGGCCCAACGGAGCGGGCAAGTCGACCCTGCTCTCGATCATGGGCAGACTGCTCGAGCCGACCACCGGAACCGTGACCATCGGAGACGCCGTTGTGCAGCACACGGCCACGAGAGACTTGGCCCGCATCGTCTCGGTGCTGCGCCAGGACAACCACCTGACCGCGCGGCTCACCATCCGCGAGCTCGTCTCGTTCGGCCGGTTCCCGCACTGCGGCGGCCGACTCCGCGCACACGACCACGAACACGTCGACCGTGCGCTCGACTTCCTGCACCTCGACACCCTCGCCGGGCGCCACCTTGACCAGGTATCGGGTGGTCAACGCCAGCGGGCGTTCGTCGCCATGGTTCTCGCGCAGGACACTCCGTACGTCCTGCTCGACGAGCCGCTGAACAATCTGGACATGAAGCACTCGGTGGCGATGATGGGCCATCTCCGACGCGCGGCCGACGAATTGGGGCGCACGATCGTGCTCGTGGTGCACGACATCAACTTCGCAGCGGCCTGGTCGGACGACATCGTCGCGATGCGGGACGGCCGGATCGTCGTCAGCGGGCCCGCCGGCGCGATCATGCACGACGACATCCTGAGCGACGTGTTCGATACCCGGGTGCGCGTCCACGACATCGACGGCGCGCGGACCGCCATCTACGCCCGCCCTGGGAACGAGGTGCGTATCGCGGCCTCGACACAACCATGACACGCACGACAGTGCTCTCGAAAGGATTCGCCATGGTGCACTCCCCCCTTCGCCGGCGAGGCGTCCGCTTCGTCGCCGCTGCGTCGATGGCGCTCGTCGTCCTCGGCGCGTCCGCGTGCAGTTCGACCGCCGATGACACCGCTGCAACTGTCGAGCCGACACCGAGCGAGACCCGCGTGATCGCCACCGACAAAGGAGAGGTGACCGTGCCCGCCGACCCCCAGCGCATCGCGGTCCTCTCGGCCGGATTCGCCGGATACCTCTACACACTCGACGCGCCCGTCGCCATCACCGACACCCGACTGCTCGGTGTGACCAACCTCGACGGCGGCTTCCCTCCACAGTGGGCCGACAAGGCTTCCGCCCGGGGCACAGTGGAACTGCCGGCGGGGGAATCGCTGAACATCGAAGCCATTGCGCAGGCCGAACCTGATCTCATCATCGGTGGCGGGCAGGGCTACTCCTCCGTCCTGGCCAATGATGCCTACGATCAGCTCGCCGCGATCGCACCCACCGTGCTGATCCCGTCCACGGTCACCACCTGGCAAGGCGAACTCGCGGCAGTCGCCGACGCCGCCGGGGAAAGCGACAAGGTCGACTCTCTACTGCAGGCATACGAGGACAAGGTCGCCGATGTCAGGGATTCCATCACCGTTCCCGGGTCTCCCGTCGCCTATTTCCTGTCGCTGAGCACCAATGAACCCTCCTTCATTCCGCAGACCGCGGCATTGCCGACGTTGTTGTCGGAGGTCGGTTTCGAAGCCGACGACATTCTCACGAAGGCCGGGAATCCGGAGTTGTACGGTTCCGGGGACTCGTTCATCGTCAGCCCGGAACTTCTCGGTTCCGTCGCCACCGCCCCGGTGATGTTCGTCGTCCCGGTTGCCGGGCGCACCCTCGAGCAGCTGACGCAGGATCCGGCCTACGCGGTGTTGCCGGCCTTCGCTGCCGACACGGTCTACGAGCTGCCGGCGACGAGCTACCGACCCGATTACGACGGCGTCATGGCCACGCTGGACCAGATCCAGCAGACGTTCGCCGCGTAGCAGTGCCACCCGGTGAGAACGGATCAGGAGGTAGGGATTCCTATGGCGGGCACAGTGCGCGACGTTCAGGTCTTTCGGATCTGCATGCGAGAATTCGATGTCCTGCGGGTGGAGGACGTGACCCCCGGGATGCGACGGGTCGTGGTGGGTGGGCCGTCGATGGACCGGCACGTGCGCGACGGTGTCGAGCTGCCTCCGGTGCGGACCACCGGATTCGACGACGACGTCAAGATTCTTCCGGTCGACCCGGTCACCGGGACCCTGCCGTTCCCGGTTCCCAGGAATCAGGACGACGGCACCGTCGACTGGCCCTCTGGATCGTTCCCGTACGCACGGACGTACACCGTGCGCCGGTTCGACGAGGCCGAGCGAGAGATGGTGCTGGACTTCGCAGCCCACGAGGGCGGACTCGCCGCGACGTGGTCCCGGACGGTGGAGCCCGGCGACACGGTGCTGATCGCCGGACCGAAACACTCCGCGAGCCTGCCGCGCGAGGTGGAGTGGATGCTCGTCGCCGGCGACGAGACCGCCCTGCCCGCCATCGCGCACTGCCTCGAGATGCTGCCCGCTGATCTGCCGGCGACGGTGGTCGTCGAAGTGGCCGAGCGCTCGCACCGGCAGGAGCTGCGCTCGGCTGCCGACGTCGACATCACCTGGCTGTACCGGTCCGAAGCCGGAGGCGACTCCCGGCTCGTCGACGCGGTCCGAACGGCGCCGTGGCGACCCGGGCAGCCGTACCTGTGGGTGGCCGGCGAAGCACAGACCATCACGCCACTACGTCGATGGGCGAGGCAGGACAAGCAGATCGACAAGAAGTTCGTCGAGATCGCCGGGTACTGGCGTAGACGCGAGGAACGAACGGACGCGTCCCCGGCCGAGAGCGGCCAGGCGAGGGACGCCGCGGCGCGCCTGCACGAGATGGCGGACCTGGCAACCCCGCTGGTGATCAGGACCGCGGTGACGCTCGGGGTGTTCGCTGCTGTCGACGGCGGCGCCGACACCGTCGACGCGATCGCCGCAGCATGCAGCACTCACCCCGGCGCCACGGCGAAGCTGGTGCGGCACCTCGTGCTGCTCGACTTTCTCACCACCGACGGTCAGCGTTGCGCCCTCACCGAGATGGGGTCCCTGCTCGCCGACCCGGACGCGTTTCTCAACCAATCGCTGCACGACGACAGGATCCACACCCGACTCGAACTGTCGCTCCTCGGACTCACCGAGACGATCCGGACCGGGACACCCGCTGCGACACATCGTTTCGCCGACAAGATGGCCGAGCCCGGTGTCGCGGACGAGTTCCACGAGGAAGCGGCGTTCTCCGCTGTCTACCGCGCTCCCGCACTGCCCGACGCGGTCGATCTCGACGGAGTCCGGACGGTCGCACTCCACGGCGACGGGGCAGGCGTCTACGCCGACACCCTCGTACGGGAACGTCCCGACCTCGAGATCACGCTCGTCGGACATCCCGACCGCAACCGCCGGAACCTGGCAGACGTGGCCGACGAGCGGCGCGGTGCGGTGCACTGCATCGACTCCACCGATATCACCCCGTCGGGATCCCTCGTAGACCTCGCGATCGCCGTCGACCTCATCGACGCTTTCCCGGACGCTGACGCCCTCCTGCTGCTGTCGATGCTTGCCACGTCCGCGCGCAGGGTCGTCCTCGTCACCGACGTGCTCGACCCGGCGACCACCGACGATCACGACACCGAAGACGACTTGGTCCGACTGTGCCTGTACGGATCCGGGCGACGCACCGAAGCCGAAGTGCGCGAGCTGATTGCCGAGTCCGTCGGGGCCGACGCACGTGTCGGAAGCCTCGGGTGGGGGTCCACGGTGGTCGAATTTCGGGGCCGGTCGGGGACGTCGACGTGATGGGCCGGACGACTCTCGTCTGAACCTCGCCGGAAGCCGACCGGCTGCCTCGCGCACGCGGCCTCGACGACCCGGACAGGTACCTGCGTTCTCACCGCGGGACGAGCCGGAACGCGAAGACGCGCTGTCGCCTCCGGGGCATCTCGAGATCATCAGCGAACGCGAATCGCCACGCCGGGGACGTGGTCCCGAACAGTCGTACCCGGCGAAGAGTGGCCGACTCGAACGCTGGGTGAGCGGGTGCCATCGGTCTTCCGGAACCCGTGCGTCGACCGGGCATTCGCGTACCGTCAAGTATATGACGCTAAATTATGTCAGATTCGGACATGGCAGCCCGCTGTTGCTGGTGCACGGCTTGGGCGTCGGATGGCGATCCTGGTCCCCGATCATCGACGAACTGGCGGAACACCGTGACGTCATCGCGGTCGACCTACCGGGGTTCGGCGACACGCCGCCGTTGACGGGCGAAGTATCGATCGCTGCTCTCGCCGACTCCGTCGCGGACTTCATTCGCGAACACGATCTGGGTGGCATTTCCACCGCCGGTCAGTCGATGGGCGGTCGAATCGTCCTCGAACTTGCTCGACGGGGAGTCGGCGGCGACACCGTGGCACTCGACCCCGGCGGTTTCTGGAGCGACCGCGAACGTGCTGTCTTCGGCGCCACACTCCGGCCGTCGATAGCCCTTGTCAAATTGTTGCGGCGTTTCCTGCCTGCACTTCTGGGCAACCCTGCGGGAAGGACCCTGCTGCTCGCTCAATTGTCCGCGCGGCCATGGGCGCTCCCGCGCGACACCGTGTTGCCCGACGTGCGAGGGCTCGCCGACTCCCCGTCGACCGGGGCCGCTCTCGATGCCCTCATCCATGGGCCGAAGCAGGAAGGCGCCTCGCCCGGCACAGTGCCCGGGCGGGTCACGATCGGTTGGGGACGACGAGATCTGGTGACAGTGCCGAAGCAAGCGGCGCGCGCTTCGGAGCTGTTCCCCGATGCCGTTCTGCACTGGTTCGAGCGATGCGGTCACTTTCCGCAGTGGGACGCACCTCGAGAAGCCACTCGATTGATTCTCGACCGCACCGAGAGAGGATGATTCTCAAAGGTCCGACCAGTGCATGTCGATCGCGGGTCACCATTCGCCGGCGACCTCGACCGGCCCCCGGCGAACCCGCTGCGTGGTGACGACTGTCCCGGTGTCGCGGGAGGGTCGCGGCGCGTCCTACCGGGGGATCCGGCCCTGCCCGCACATCAGATCGGAGGCGGCGTGCGGGCAGGGCCGGAGGGCCGCCATTCCTCTCGTCCGGTGACTTCACAGGTGGCGCACGAGCACGCCTCCGGCATTTCCCCGAACTGAGCGAGTCGACGATCTTCGTGCAATCGGGCATGAGGCTCAGGAGTGGTCGTGACCCGACGCATTGCCTGGCGCGGGTGCCTGCTTCACTGCTGACATGTTGAACGAATCGGGGCCGGCCGAATATATCGCCCCGGTCCTCGGCGGCGAGGTCGCCGCGACGCTGCCCGGGAATGGGCATCGTGAGCAGGGCCGCATCGTCGGTGCTACTCGGAGGGTGTCAGTTCCCGAGCCGTCCTCGGCAATCACCACGCGTGTCCCCACCGTCCCGGTGCGTAGCCGGTTCCGGCGTGCCGCTTTCGGCGTGACGGGACGTCATTCCTACGGCGGGCATGGCCAGCAGAGTTTGTGCTTGTCACCCTTTCAGGGGTGGTGCATCCGTTCTGCGAATGGGGGGTACCACGTCCTCATCTCTCAGACCCGACACGATGCGCCGCAGGCTGCAGTCCACGTGAGCTCGTTCCGCCCGCCGGTGCGGCGCCGTGTGCGAGCAAGCGTTCCCGGTGACTGATTTCGACGGGGACGGAAGCCGCTCCGGCCGCGCCCAGCAGCGGCCGGTCACCGCTGATGACATCTGCGACCTTGTACGTCGCGGCGGACCCACCATGGTGTTCCAACCCATCGTCGACGCCGCAGACCTGAACGTCGTCGGCTACGAAGCGCTCTCGCGGTTCCCCACCGGAACCGCGTGCCCCGCGGAGTGGTTCGACACCGCAGCGCAGAGCGGACTGTCCGGGGCACTCGAAGGCGCCGCGCTGCTCTCCGCTCTGAACGAAGCGGCATCGTTCCCGCCGGGAATGTTCCTCGCGGTGAACCTCTCCCCCGCCGCGCTCACCGACGACCCTTTGCTCGCCGAGCCGCTGCGCCACGCCGCCCGACATCGTCGCATCATCCTCGAGGTCTCCGAACGCACCCACATCCACGAGATCGACACCGTCCTCACACGGGTCAACGACCTACGCGGCGCCGGTGTGGTCATCGCCCTCGACGACGTCGGCGCCGGGCAGTCCGGGCTCCGGCAGGTGATCACCGTCCGACCCGAGATGATCAAGATCGACGCGTTCGTCACCCACGACATCGACACCGATCCTTTGCGTGCAGCCATCGCTGCCGGCACCGTGACCCTTGCCGAGCAATTCGGCATGACCGTGGTGTTCGAGGGCGTCGAGTCCGATGCCGAACTGCGCACCGTCCGCCGTCTCGGCGCCCATCTCCTGCAGGGGTATCACCTCGGGCGTCCCGCCCCCGCCGCCCACGGAACCACCCCCCTGTAGTGAATGTTCTCGCCGCCCCGAAGCCTCTGCGACCCTGGGGTCAGCTGACGATCGGCGTCACTGCAGTCGGGTCGCCCGCGGGTGATCGCACACGTCGTCGGTCAGCTCCCTGGCGAAGGTCGGACAGCTGACGGTCTGCTCGTCTTTCGGACGTTTCGACTTGTCTCGACCGGGTAGCACCGGGCGATGACAGACCACGACCCACACCGAAAAAGGACCCACCCGTCCAGCGGGAGACGGCGTATCGGTACTGCTCATCGCCGACCCCGGCAAACCCGCAGACCTCGCCGAGCACCTCTCCGACCACCTACCCCAACGCCTCACCGAACGAGGATCACCGCCCCGCCGATGGACCACCACCGTGCGCCGACAACCCCTCGTATCCGACGAACACGCCTCACTCGACGACGTGATCGACACCGTCGACACCGACTCCGACCACGAGGACATCGTCGTCTACCTCACCGACCTCCCCCGCCGCGACAACACCGTCCCCGTCATCGGCGAGGTCAGCGCCGATCACAAGTTCGCACTGATCTCCATCGCCGCCGTCGGCGGCATCGACCTCACTCGACGCGTCACCACCGTCGTCGAACTCGCCCTCGCACGCATCCTCGGCGAACCCGAACTCGCACCGACGAGCGCCGCGAGACGATTCCCCTCCGAACAGCACGAGACCAGCACCCGGTACCTCGCACCGAAGGGACTGCGCACGCTCCGACTGGTCTCCGGAATGGTGCGAGCCAACCGGCCCTGGCGGCTGGTCACCGGCCTGTCCAAGGTGCTCGTCGGCGCCTTCGCCACCGGCGCATTCGCATTGTCCACCAGCACCATCTGGTCGTTCGCCGACACCATGGGCGGATGGCGCCTCTGTGCGGCGACGATCCTGTCGACGGTGGCGCTCATCCTCTGGCTCGTCATCGACCACGAACTGTGGGAACGGCCCGAATCCGACGAGGAACGCGAACGCTCCAGGCTCTACAACACCGCGACCGTCATCACCCTCACCACCGGCGTCGCCGTCCTCCACATCGCCCTGTTCGGTCTGCTGCTCTTCACCGCCTGGCTCTCCCTCCGAGCGCACGTCCTGTCCTCCACCCTCGGGCACAGCGCGACCGTCGCCGACTACCTCGAACTCAGCTGGCTCCTCGCCTCCATCGCCACCATCGGCGGCGCCCTCGGATCCGGCCTCGAGGACGACGACGCAGTCAAGGAAGCCGCCTACGGAACCAGACAACGCCAACGACACGACAACACGCAGAAAGAGTGAACAGGTGAGAATTCCGAAGCGAGCGGTGCACTGTGCGGGGCGCAGTCAGCACGCTCCACGCCTCCGACGTCGACATGAAGCGAGCGGTGTCCGTCCACAGAAGTCTCCGGAGGTCCACCGACCGTCGTGGATATTCATGCGCACAGTCCACCCATGACCACCCGAGTCCATCGAACGAGTGACGAACACGTTGTGACAACTCGTGACATCGAGCGGCATTTCGGCAGTTGTCGCAGGTGCCTGGACTCCCCTGGACCGTGGCGGACCTGCACGGAGTGCTGGCTGGTCCGCCGGAACCACGCGGTTCACGAGTCCGATTCAAAGCCGGTCTCCGCTGTGACGCGACAGATGGTGACCAGCATCTCGGCAGCGTGCTGCCCCCGGGCAGGGAACCCTCAGACAATCGGCGGGTCCCGGCGCAGGCTCGTGTAGCTCACCCCGGTCAGCTGCTCGGACAGATTCCACAGGGCGGTCGCGAGCTTCAAGTCGCGCGAACGCTTACTGGACGAGACGACTGTCGGATGGCCGCGCATCTCCCGGAACCCGTCGGGTCCGATGTACGAGCCTCCCTCGACGCCGGCGACCGTCGCCGCGTACAGCTGCGGCAATGCTCCCATGTTCGAGCTCTGACCGATGACGCCCGCTCCCAACGAGAAAATCTTGTCCAGGGCGGATTCGGTATGGGACGCCAGGTTCGTGGACGAGATACCGGGATGCGCCGCGACGGAGACGACCGAGGAGCGCGCTTCCGACAGGCGCCGCTGAAGCTTGTACGCGAACAACAGATTCGCCAACTTGGACTGGCCGTAGGCAGCCCAGCGACTGTAGCGGCGGTGCTCGAAGTTGGGGTCGTCGATCGAGATGTGTCCGCTCGTGTGCGCGAGACTGGAGAGCGTGACGATCCGGTCGGAGATGCGGTCGACGAGCAGTCCGGTCAACGCGAAATGGCCGAGGTGATTGGTCCCGAACTGCATCTCGAAACCGTCGGCCGTCTTCTTCTGCGGCAGCGCCATCACACCGGCGTTGTTGACCAGGACGTCGAAGGGCTCGGTTGCGTCGGCGAAGCGTCTCACGGAGGCCAGATCGGCGAGATCGAGCTCGCGAACGGTCGCAGTCGGCCCGATCTCGCGGGCGACATCCTCTCCCCTGTCGGTATTGCGACACGCGAGTACCACCTCCGCCCCACGAGCACCCAGGGCTCGGGCCGTGGCCGCACCCAAGCCACTGTTGGCGCCGGTCACGACGAAACGCCGCCCCGTCTGATCCGGGATGTCTGCGGTCGTCCACGTCGAGGTCACCGGTCCGACAGTAGCCGTGCGCGGCGGGTCACTCGGCGAACTGCAAAGGTGCACTCCACGAGAACCTCAGCCACCGCCGCCTAACGGGTTGCGGTGATGCCACCGTCCACCGGAATCGTCGCCCCGTGCAGGTACGCCGCCTCATCCGAGACCACCCACGCGATGGCCGACGCGATCTCTTCCGGCCTACCCGGACGTTGGGCCGGAATGCCGGCCGTCATCTGACTGATGACGCCGCTACTCGAGTCGTTGATCGGAGTGCGCGTGGCGCCCGGCGCAACAGTGTTCACTCGCACCCCTTGCGGTCCGAACTCGGCGGCCCAGCTTCGAGCGAGCTGAGCTTCGGCCGCTTTCGTGGCGGAATACAGGCCGACGAATGCATGGCCCACCGTGGCCATCCACGATCCGATGACCACGATCGCGCCGGTGCCTCGTTCGGCCATTGCCGGCGCCAGGGCTGCGGTGAGAACATGCGGTGCCCGGACGTTGACGGCAAGTGTCGCTTCCAGATCGGCGTCGGTGAGGGACACGGTGTCGACGGCGGGGCAGAGTGCCGCGTTGTGCACCAGGATGTCGACCCGCCCGTCGAGAGCGGTGGTCCACGCGGCGGCCAGCGCACGCAGGTCGGCAGGTGACGCGGCGAGATCGCCGTTCACGAACGCGGCGGATCCGCCGGCGCCTTCGATCTCGGCGACCAGATGCGCACCACGATCGGCGTCGCGCCCGGTGATCACGACGCGGGCGCCACGGGCCGCGAGTTCGCGGGCGGTAGCGGCGCCTATTCCGCTTGTCGATCCGGTGACGACGGCGGTGCGGTCGGACAGATTCGTTGGGTTGCTCATGACGACCAGTCCACAGTGCGATCACAAAACGCACCAGGGCGAGCACTGCCTGGTCACGCCGTGACCAGGCAGTGTCCGGGAAGTCTCCGTAGTCTCGGCAGGGTGCCAGCAGACAGATCCGCACTCGGGGCATTCCTCCGGTCCCGACGTGACGCACTCACGCCGGCAACGGCGGGGATTGCGCCGTTCCCCGGACCGCGGCGCGTTCCGGGCCTGCGCAAGGAGGAGCTCGCGGTGCTCGCGGTGCTCGCGACCACTACAGCCGGTTGGAGCAGGGTCGCCAGCACACGGTCACCGACGACATCGTCGACGCCTTGAGCCGGGCCTTGCGCCTCGACGAGATCGAGGACGCACACCTCCGGAATCTCGCCGCTCCGCTTCGCCGGAAACGCTCGAGTGCGTGGGAGTCTGCGCAGCGTCCCGATCCTGGTCTTCTCCGGGTGCTGACCATCATGGACCACGTTCCTGCGCTCGTCCTAGGGCGCCGCTCGGAGATCCTGGCGTGCAACACGCTGGCGCGGGCAGTCCTGGGGGCAGAGATAGACGCGGGCGCCGTGTTGGTGCGCTGGCTCTTCTTGGATCAGCGTGCGAGGGAACGAATCGTCAACTGGTCCGATTACGCGTCGGCCGCGGTGGGTGCGATGCGTTACGAAGTCGGACGCCACGTCGCGGACGCCCGATTGACGGTTCTCATCGACGAATTACGTCTGGCAAGTGGAGACTTCGCCCGGTGGTGGAATGATCACGGCGTAGCGGATCGCACGTCCGTCGACAAGATGATCGCTCACCCCGTGGTAGGCCGACTCGCGTTCGGCATCGAATCTCTTGTGTCGCCCCTCGATCCGGAGCAACGCTTGATCATCTACACCGTCGAGCCCGAGTCGTCCACTGCTCGGGCACTTCCGATGTTGGCGTCGTGGGGCCCGGCATCCGCCGAGTCAATGGGCTGACGCGGGGACGATCACACGATCGGCCGGTCCCGCGCGGGTGGTATCGGCAGTACCTTCGACTGTGCCCAGATCGTCTCGTCGTTCACCGCCGCAACCTCCACGGGTCCCGACACGTTCGTCACGCGGGTGCCTAATACGTCTCGTCCGAAAGCCGAGCCGTACTCCTGCGCATCACGCTTCGCCCATTGGCTCGACTCGGTGACGTGCAAATAGAGGATGTCGCCGACCACCGTAACGCCGCGGTGGATGCGGCAGCACGCGGTCGGGCGCCCAGCACCCACCTGAGCAGCACTCGACGACCTCTGAGTCCCCGGTGTCACACGGCCGGCTGACGCATCGCTGGTGCTACATGCGGCTGGACCGAAAGCGACTGCTGTATGCGATCTTTCATCCGCCGTCACGGATCGTCTCGATCAGGTCCAGCAAGGGCATGGGGTGACCGTGGTAGTACCCCTGCGCCAGCTCGGCACCGGTCGCGGCGGCGACGGCGGACAGCCTCGCATCACCAACGCCCTCGATGACCGCGGTGGCCTCGAGTGCATGGGCGAGCCGCACGGCTGCGTCGAGGATCCGCTCGCCGCGAACGTCTTCGGCGGCACGTTCGGTGAGGGTGCGGTCGATCTTGATGATTCCTGGTCTCAGTCGCCCGAGCAGCTCCAGGTTCGAGTACCCGGTACCGAAGTCGTCGATGCTGATCGTCGCTCCGAGTCTCTGCAGCAACGTCAGCGCACCGAAAGCGCGATCACCGGGTATCAGGGTCACGTGCTCGGTGACCTCGATGACGATCCTGTCGAAGCCGGCGTCCGGGTGCCAGGACAGCAGCCTGTCCATCAGCTCGCGTTCTCGGAGCTCGGTGACGGAGAGATTGAACGCGACTCGCGGGTGGTCGACACCGAATTGCCGGTACAGGGCCGCGACGTCGTCGATGAGACAGTCGAGCGCGAGGTGCCCGAGGGCGCGCAGTTGACCGGTCTCGGTCGCAAGGGTGATGAACTCGCTCGCGGTGACCAGTTCACCGTCTCGCCGCCACCGCATGAGGGCCTCGACCATCACTGTCGCACCCGTGGAGATGGACCGGATGGGTTGATAGTGCAGTTCGAATTCGTGCGCTCTGACCGCGGATGCGAGCTGGTGGCGGATGGTCGCTCTGACATCGGCGTCGTGGTCCATCTCGGCCGTGAAGTAGACCGCCCGATCTCGACCGTTCTGTTTCGCCGAGTACATCGCGACGTCGGCGTTGTGGAGCAGGTCGTCGACGGTGGTCCCGTCGACCGGCTGCACGGCGACTCCGATCGAGGCGGAGACGAATGCGGTGACGTCGTCGATGACGACAGGTTCACGAGCGGCAGCGAGCACTCGATGGACGAGACCGTCCAGCGTGTCGAGGTCGTCGGCCCCGGTCACGAGCATCGCCGACGCTGCCCCCACGGTCAGTGCGTGGCGGGCGGCGAGGATGCCGATCGCGATGTTCACGGTGGCGCCGTCCCCGACCGAATCCGGCGGCACCGTCAGGGCATCGCCAGCGGCCTCTCCGGTCCCCAGGGCGCGGGCCAGCGCGGTCACGAACTGCGTGCCCGCATCCGTCCCCCGGACCGCGCTGGGCACATGTCGACGGTAGAGCTGCACCGTGCCCACCACGGACCCCGACGGTCCCACCGGGTGCGCCTGCACCCACCCGACCCCCAACGCGTCCAGCTCGGTCACCAGCAGTGGCCATCTCCGTTGGTGGCGGGGGTCGGTGACCGTCACGGTGTGCGCAGCGTCGGTGACCATCGCGTCCCGGTGGGGTCCGGACCCGTGGACGTAGAACAGATCCGCGATCTTCTCCGCGGTGGTGTCGGTGGCGCACAGCAAGTGGTGGGTGTCCGGCTCGCGGGGAGCACCGAACACCACCGCGGCACCGTCTGCTGCCATCAGGTCGGTGCACACCTCCACCCACTGGAACAGGTCCCCCAGGCCGGCCAACGGGTGCGGTGGCCGCTGCCCGCCGCGGGCATCGTCGGTGTCGTCGTCCATCGTCCCCTCCTCTGCGGCGTCGCGTGCTCGATTCTGCCCTGTACCCGCGGCAGCAGTCGACGACACCGCCGCAGGGAAGTCCGCCGCCCGAAACGAGATGGTCTGTCGTGGACGACACGGGGCCGGTGGTGTCCGCTCGGTGACCTTCGCCCGACCACCTCGTCCTGTGGGCGGCGTGATGGCAGGTGGACGTCGGCCCCGCGTCACCCCCACTCATCGCGGCGTCATCGTTCTGCATGTCGTCACCGGCGGTGGTGTGTTCGTCCTGGGCGATGGTGCCGAGTACGCAGACCGCGAACGACGCCGCGAGCACCCTGCGTCCGACGCGGGGGTTGACCGAGCCCCCAGCAGGCACGGGACGGTCGACAACGCAACTTCTTCGACGATGAAGGACCACCGAGATGAGCACACAACCGGACCGACCGCATTTCCGTGACGACGGCAGCGGGGCTCCTCGGGGAACGGACGACAGGTCGGTGGCGGATCCACTGACGTCCCAGCAGATCGTCGATCACCGCGAGGTGGTGGCGCGGCAGAAGGAGCAGTTCGGAGGGATGAAGTTCGGTTCAGCGTTCTTCGGGTGGCTCACCGCGACAGGGTTGACGGTGTTGCTCGTCGCGGCGCTGACCGCCGCAGGAACTGCTGTCAGGGTGGGACGCAGACATCTCTCGACGAGGCAGCCGACATCGCCACACAAGATGCGAACACGACGCAGACAGTGGGCCTGGTCGGCGGAATAGCCGTGCTCGTAGTCCTGCTGATCGCGTACTACTGCGGTGGTTACGTCGCAGGCCGGATGGCTCGGTTCAACGGCATCCGCCAGGGCCTCGCGGTGTGGATCTGGACGATCGTCATCGCCGTCGTCGCCGCCGTCCGTCGCCGGCAGCCAGTACGACATCTCGGCAATTTGGATGCATTCCCGCGCATCCCGGTGGACGGCAACATCGGAACGGCCGGCGCCATCGCCCTGGGCGCAGCAGCACTGGCGAGCCTCGTCGGCGCGCTCCTCGGCGGCCTCGCAGGAATGCGGTTCCACCGCAAGGTCGACAAGGCAAGTCTCCTTCCGACCACTGCGCGCAACTAGCTCGACAACACCGCACTGTCGGCACTGTGGATCTTCGACGCCGTCGCCCCGCCCCGCCGATGCAGCCTGTCGTCCGGCTCGACGTGGGTCGAGAACAACGTCACAGATGGCATCTACAGCACATTCTTGTTGTGCGAGAACGTTTCGCGGTAAAGGCTCGGACTGGTGTCGACATGACGCCGGAAGAGTTTGCGCAGATTCGTGGCGCTCCCCAGCCCGGATCGTTCGGCCACGACATCGACGCTGAAATCACTTGTCTCGAGAAGTTGTTGGGCCAGGTGGATGCGTTGGCGTTGCAGCCATTGATGTGGTGTGGATCCGGTGGTGGCGGCGAAGTGCCGCATGAAGCTGCGTGGGCTCGTGTGGGCTCGGCGGGCGAGGCTCGCGACGGTCATCGGCTCATCGAGGTGTTCGAGCATCCATGTCATCGTGGTCGTCAGCGGGTCGACATGGCCGGTCACGGGCATCGGTGTCTCGATGAACTGGGCTTGTCCACCGCGGCGGTGCGGTTGCACCACCAGTGACCGTGCGAGTCGACCGGCCATGTCCGCTCCGTGATCGAGTCGCACGATGTGCAGGCACAGGTCGATGCTCGCGGCGCTGCCCGCCGAGGTCAGGATGTCGCCCTCGTCGACGTACAACACGGACGGATCGACGGTGACCTGCGGATACGCCTCGGCGAAAGCGTCGCAGTCTGCCCAGTGGGTGACGGCTCGGCGACCGTCGAGCAGTCCGGCGCGGGCGAGCACGAAGGCTCCGGTGCACAGCGAGACGATCCGGGCACCGCGCTGGTGTGCATGCCGAAGGGCGGACAGCACGGCTTCCGGCACCGTCGATGCGTCGGCGCACGGTGGGACGATGACGGTACCGGCTCGGGAGACGGCATCGAGTCGGCACGGAACCTGCATCGAGAGACCGTTGTCCATTCTCACGTGGGCGGTGTCGCCGCACACCGACATCGCGTACCAGTCTCCTCCGAGTTGCGGCACTTCATGGGGCCCGAAGATCTCAACTGCTACCGCGAACTCGAACATCGACAGTCCGTCGTACGCCAGGACGGCGACGTGCCTCGATCGAACATCCGGGCTGGCAGTTTCCGAGCGCATGTAGTCATTATCGCCACTGTCAGCGCGGTCCGCGACGGCGCACGATCGATCCATGACGTCGACCGAGACCGGCAGTGCTCCGCGCCGCGCCAGTCTTGATGCCGATGGGGCGCCCGCCGGCAGCAGTTGCTGCGGTGCCGAATTCAGGCGTGGTCGTCGGCCCGCGCTCGTGTACATCGGCACGGGGGCCGAAGCGGTATGACGGTCGACGTCGCGGTCCTCCCCGGGTACGTGGCAGTGATCGTGCTGTTTCTCCTGCCACCGGGCCCGGACATGGCGTACATGATCGCGGTGGGTCTCGAAGGTGGTCGTCGGGCGGCTGTCCGCGCGATCCTGGGAATCGGAACCGGAATGGCGCTGTACGCAACTGCCGTCGTCCTGGGGGTCGGAACGCTCGCCCGCGACCACCCACATCTGCTCGACGCCGTCACGCTGCTCGGTGCGGGATATCTGTTGTGGTTGGGCGTGACCACGGTGCGCCGCGCGAGGGACGCCCCAGAGCCCAGCGCCGTCACTGCCGGCCGGTGGTACACGCGCGGTGTACTGGTCACAGTGACCAACCCGAAGATCATGCTGTTCTTCCTCGCGGTACTCCCCGGGTTCGTCGGTGAAGCACGGAACACTCTCGCGCAGTTCACCATGCTGAGTGCGGTGAACATCTCGAGCGAGATCGTCCTGTACGGCGGCATCGGGGTGATGGCGGGGGGTCTTCAATCGCGGTTCAGCCACGCTCCCCGCGGCGCCACCGCCCTGCACTACATCGCCGGCAGTGTCTTCGTAGTCCTGGCGATCGTCATCGCAGCCGAGACGACGGTGACGATGGGCCGATAGCTGCTGATGACGCATCGGCTCGAGATGTCCCGGGAGGTCTCGCTGGTCAGCCGAGCTACTCGGCCGGCCATATGTCCCGGTCAGCAGCTCTGGGTCGTTGTCGTCGGCTCTTACGGTGCGGTCGACCGAGCTGACGAAACGCGGCGGTGTCCGCAGCCCGGGTCGAGGCTCAGCACTCGTTGAGGCATGCGAAAGAGGTGCCGGTGGACTGAACCGGCCGAACGCAGGCGGTGACAGGTTCCCGTTCGATCCGTTGCGGAGCAGGAACAATGGTCGGGTCGTCCTCCGTCACCCGTCGCGATGTCCGCCGGAAGGCGGGTCACCGCCCGCTACCGGCAGCGGAGCTCCCCTCTGCGGTGGGGCAATTGATTCGCAGTGAGTTCAACTGTGGCGCAGCGCCGCACAAGGGCCAACAGTGATGGGCTGTAGCTGCACTCGGTCGATCGGAAGGCGCGTTCCATGGTTGTCCAGTCCTATGCGGTTCCCGCGGGAAACGTATCGGTGGCCGCGCAGTCGGTGACGCCGGTGCGTGCACCGTCGTGGTGGCAGCGTCACCGGTGGACAGTGGTCCGCGCGCTCTCTCCCGTGGCCATTCTGATTCTGTGGCAGATCGCGAGCGCAGCGGGTGTCCTGTCCGAGCGGGTCCTGCCCGCACCGTCACTGATCCTCGACGCCGGAATCGAGTTGGCGCGCAACGGAGAACTCGCGGACGCCCTCCTGGTGTCCGGGACCCGCGTGATCCAGGGATTGGTGCTGGGCGGGGTGATCGGCGTCCTGCTCGGCTCACTCGTCGGGCTGTCCCGCCTGGCCGAAGCGACGGTGGATCCGCCCCTGCAGATGCTCCGCGCGTTGCCGCACCTCGGTTTGATCCCGCTGTTCATCCTGTGGTTCGGCATCGGTGAGACCCCGAAGATCCTGCTGGTGGCATTGGGAGTGGCGTTCCCGCTGTATCTCAACACGTTCTCGGCGATCCGGCAGATCGACCGCAAGTTCCTCGACACCGCTGTGGTCCTGGGCTTTTCGTGGCGGCAACGGTTCAGCGTCATCATCGCACCGAGCATCGCCCCGCAGTTGCTCGTGGGGTTGCGGCAGTCCCTCGCGATCGCGTGGTTGTCGCTGATCGTCGCGGAGCAGATCAACGCCGAGTCCGGTCTCGGCTACATCATCAACAACGCCCGCGACTTCCTGCGGGTGGACACCATCATCTTCGGCCTGGTCGTCTACGCGCTGATGGGCATCACCACCGACGGTGTCGTCCGGGTCCTCGAAAAGCGCTCGCTCCGATACCGGTCGGAGGCGTGAGCATGACCGGGACCACCACGGCCGTCGCGGCGCTGTCCGACGTCGACAAGTGGTACGGCGACGCCCACGTCCTGCGGTCGGTGGACCTGACCGTCGACCGCGGCGAGATCGTCGCCCTGGTAGGACGGTCCGGCTCCGGCAAGTCCACGATCCTGCGCGTACTCGCGGGCCTGTCGACCGACCACACCGGCCGACGCGAGGTGGCGGGCCACCCGGCGGTCGCCTTCCAGGAACCCCGCCTGTTCCCATGGAAGACGCTGCGTCAGAACGTCTCCTACGGCCTGAACACGGCCGGCGTCACAGGCGAGCCCGCACTGGCCGCGGCCGACGCGACGCTTGCCGAGGTGGGCCTGGAGGACAAACGCGATGCGTGGCCACTGACACTGTCCGGCGGGCAGGCGCAGCGAGCAGCACTCGCGCGCGCCCTGGTCGGCGAACCCGAACTACTGCTGCTCGACGAGCCCTTCGGCGCCCTCGACGCGCTGACGCGACTGTCCATGCAATCACTGCTGCTCGACCTCTGGTCCCGCCACGGCTTCGGCATCCTGCTGGTCACCCACGACGTCGACGAAGCCGTCGCGCTCGCCGACCGGGTACTCGTCCTCGAGGACGGCGCCGTGATCGATTCGGTCACCGTCCCACTCCCCCGCCCACGAGACCGGGGCACCTCGGAATTCTCCCGTCTCCGCACCCATCTCCTGGGCGCCCTCGGCGTCCACTGATCCCCTCGCATCGGAAAGTAGCTTCCTCCATGTCCTCGTCCCACCGCTCCCATCTCGCGCGAGTCCTCGCCGCCCTCGCCGTCCTCACTGTCGGGGCTGCCGGACTCACTGCCTGTGTGTCACGGGAGAGCGCCTCCTCGTCGTCGGAGGCACCCGCGCTGGTCTCCACCGACGACCTCGCCGCCGTCACCCTCGACGTCGGCGACCAGAAGGGCGGCACCGAGGCGCTCCTGCGCGCGTCCGGTGAGCTCGACGGCACTCCCTACGACGTCGCGTTCTCCACCTTCACCTCCGGACCACCCCAGGTGGAAGCGGCGACCGCCGGCCAGATCGATTTCGCGGTCACCGGCAACACCCCAC
Organism: Rhodococcus sp. UNC23MFCrub1.1; assembly: GCF_000686025.1. Classification (GTDB taxonomy): domain Bacteria; phylum Actinomycetota; class Actinomycetes; order Mycobacteriales; family Mycobacteriaceae; genus Rhodococcoides. The sequence goes on along the minus strand of NZ_JMLQ01000012.1, from coordinate 13,507 downwards.
CGCTGTTCGGTGTGGCAGCGAACGCTCGCATCAAGATCGTCTCGGCCTACGCCAACGACGCCAGCGGCGACCAGATCCTGGTCCCGCCCGCCTCAACCGCGACGACGTTCGCGGACCTGCGCGGGAAGAAGATCGCCGTCGGCAAGGGCTCTTCCGCGCACGGACACGTCCTGCTGCAACTGCAGAAGGCCGGACTCACCGAGGACGACGTCGAGCTCGTCTTCCTCCAGCCGGCCGACGCCTCGACGGCATTCGCGTCGGGGAACGTCGACGCGTGGGCCATCTGGGATCCGTACACCGCCATCGCGCAGGTGCAGAACGGCTCGAAGACCCTGATCACCGCCGAAGGAACCGCCAACGGCTACGGGTTCGGTATCGCCTCGCAGCAGGCCTTGGACGACCCGGCGACCAACACCGCGTTGCAGGACTTCGTGGTGCGCCTGGCGAAGGCATCCGCGTGGGCCGACGCCAACCCCGCCGAGTGGGCGGGCGCGTACTCCGCCGCCGTCGGCATCGATCCGAAAGCCGGTGAGCTGGCGCAGGGCCGCAGTCAGCGTCCGGCGATCGCGTTGGACAACAGCGTGATCGAGTCCGAGCAGACGTTGTTCGACGTGTTCGCCGATAGTGGCGCCATCCCCGCGGGCAACCCGGTCGCGGACTTCGTCGACACCCGCTACAACGACGCGATCGCCGACGCGACCGTCGCCACCAACTGATCGCAGGAGCACCCCACTCGTGACCGCACGCATCTTCTGGTTCCTACCCACCGCAGGTGACGGCCGATCCATCGTCGGGGCATCGCACGCCTCGGCGCACCGCGTCGAGCCCGCCGGCTTCCGTCGCCCGTCCTTGCGATATCTCACCGAGGTCGCGCAGGCCGCCGATCGTCTCGATTACGAGGGGGTGCTCACCCCGACGGGAACGTGGTGCGAGGACGCCTGGCTGACCACGGCAGCACTGCTGCAGGCGACTCGGCGGCTGAAGTTTCTGGTCGCGTTCCGCCCGGGTCTGACCCCGCCGACGTTGGCGGCGCAGCAAGCGGCGACCCTGCAACGCTTCTCGGAAGGCCGCGTGCTGTTCAACATCGTCACCGGTGGCGACGACGCCGAGCAGCGCCGGTTCGGCGACTGGGTGGACCACGACCGTCGGTACGCCCGCACCGACGAGTTCCTGGACGTGGTGCACCGCATCTGGACCGAGGAGTCCGTCGATCACGACGGCGAGTTCTACCGAGTCGAGGACGCCCGCGTGTCCGAGGCGCCGGACCCGGTGCCGGAGTTCTGGTTCGGCGGATCCTCCGATCCGGCGCTGGCGGTTGCCGCCACGCGCGTACAGACGTACCTGACGTGGGGTGAGCCGCCCGCCGATGCCCGCGCGAAAATCGACCGGGTCCGGTCTCTCGCCGATGCACAGGGCCGCAAGCTCACCTACGGTATCCGTCTGCACACCATCAGCAGGGACACCTCCGAAGAGGCCTGGGCCGTGGCGCAGCGCCTGCTCGACGAGCTGCCTGACGACGCGGTGGAGAACGCGCACCGCCTCCACGCGTCGTCGCAGTCCGAGGGTCAGCGACGAATGGCCGCGCTGCACGGCGGGAGCAAGGACTCGCTGGAGATCTACCCGAACCTGTGGGCGGGTGTCGGATTGATCCGCGGCGGCGCCGGCACCGCACTGGTCGGGTCGCACGAGGAGGTCGCGAACCTCATCGGCGAGTACCACGACGCCGGGTTCGACGAGTTCATCCTGTCCGGGTATCCGCACCTCGAGGAGGCGTACCACTTCGCCGAGGGTGTGCGGCCCATCCTCGATCGGCGCGGGATCACCGCTCCCGCTCGCTGATTCACGAGAACCTCGCTCAGCGCCGACGCCGGCCGGCGCACGTCGCGACCACACCCGTAGTCGGGGCTGCCGTGGCGGTGTCGGCGCACGCCGCTCATCGCCGAACCTTCGGATCACGGTGAGCGAAAATCTGGACACGCTTTCTTGTGATCGGTTGCAGCGCACCCGATTTGCGCCATCCCCGCTCCGAGGTGATACTTCCGGCATGCGCACCCGCTGTCGTCGTTGAAGCGCCATCACCTCGTCGTGCCGCATGTCCCCAGCATCCGAAAGTCTCCCGTGACCTCTTCTGTCGATCTCCCCCTGTCCGCACCCGAACGCGCCCCGCGCAGGACCTCCCGGTTCCCGGTGTCGGCGGTGGCGCTGCCTGCACTGTCGCTGGTGTTCTTCCTGGCCGTGTGGCAGATCGCCGCGTCGTCCGGCATCTGGAACGAGACGTTCGTTCCCTACCCGTCCACCGTGTGGGACGCCGTCGTCACCGTCTCCACCACGCACGACGGCACCCGCGGCTATCAGGGCTTTCTGCTGTGGGAGCACCTGTACATGACGCTGCGGCGAGTCCTCGCCGGTGTGGTGGTCGGCGTCGCGTTGGGACTCGTCCTGGGCCTGGCGATGGGCACCGTGCAGTGGGTCCGCCGAGTACTCGAGCCATGGCTGACGTTCCTGCGCGCGCTGCCGCCGCTGGCGTACTTCTTCCTGCTGGTCATCTGGCTCGGCATCGACGAAGCACCCAAGGTGACCCTGCTGGCGCTGGCCGCGCTGCCCCCGACCGCGGTCGCCACCACCGCAGCGGTGCTGGCCGCTCCGTCGGGTCTCGTCGAGGCCGCCCGCGCGCTCGGCGCGAGCCGCCGCCAGGTCATCACCGATGTGGTGGTTCCGTCGGCGCTGCCGGAGACGTTCACCGGTATCCGTCTGGCCGTGGGGATGGCCTACTCGTCCGTGGTCGCCGCCGAACTGTTCAACGGCCTGCCCGGTATCGGCGGAATGGTCAAGGACGCCAGCAACTACAACAACACCCCCGTCGTTCTCGTCGGCATCTTCGCCATCGGGATCTCGGGTCTGCTCATCGATGCACTACTACGCGCGGCGGAGCGTCGCGCGGTTCCGTGGAGGGGAAAGATATGACCATCTCACACCGTCTCATTCGATCGGCGGCCGTCGCGGCCGCAGCAGCGCTCGTCGCGACCGGGTGCGCCGTCGGCGGGGAGAACGCCCCCGACGACAGCAAACCCACGCTGCGTTTCGCCTACCAGTCCTTCCCCAGCGGTGACCTCGTGGTCAAGAACAACGGGTGGCTCGAAGAGGCACTGCCGGACTACAACGTCGAGTGGACCAAGTTCGACTCCGGCGCCGACATCAACACCGCATTCGTCGCCGGCGAGATCGACTTCGGGGCGATCGGGTCTAGCCCGGTGGCCCGCGGTCTGTCCGCACCACTGAACATCCCGTACCAGGTGGCGTTCGTCCTCGACGTCGCCGGAGACAACGAGGCGCTGGTCGCGCGGAACGGCACCGGCATCGAGTCGGTCGCGGACCTTCGCGGCAAGCGGGTGGCCACGGCGTTCGCCTCCACCGCGCACTACAGCCTGCTCGCCGCGCTGAACCAGGCCGGGCTCGGCGCGTCGGACGTGCAGTTGATCGACCTGCAACCCCAGGCCTCGCTGGCCGCGTGGGAGCGCGGCGACGTCGACGCCGTCTACACCTGGCTGCCGACACTAGACCAACTACGCGCCAGCGGGAAGACGTTGATCGCGAGCCGCGAGCTCGCGACCGCAGGCAAGCCCACCCTCGACCTGGGTGTCGTGTCGAGCGAGGTGGCCCAGTCGAAGCCCGAGGTCGTCGACGCCTGGCGCAAAGCCGAGGCGCGCGCTCTCGGAGTCATCGCCGACGACCCCGCCGCCGCCGCGAAGGCCGTAGCGTCGGAGATCGGCATCACCGAACAGGACGCGGCGAACCAGCTCTCCCAAGGAGTGTTCCTGACCCCCGCCGAACTGACGTCGAGCGAGTGGCTGGGCACCGACGGGCAACCTGGCAACCTGGCCCAGAACCTGCACAGCGCAGCGCAATTCCTCGCCGAACAGCAGCAGATCCCCGCCGCCCCCGACCTGTCGGTGTTCGAGTCCGCGATCTACACGAAGGGACTGCCCGATGTCCTCGACGACTGACGTCACCGGCGACACCCGCGTCGACGGGTCGGTGACCATCGACGCCGTCACCCACGTCTACGGGTCCGGACGCGACTCCGTCGTCGCCCTCGGCCCCGTCAGCCTCGACATCGCAGCGGGGGAATTCCTGGTGCTGGTCGGCGCGTCGGGGTGCGGCAAGAGCACTCTGCTGCGGCTGGTCGCGGGATTCGACGAACCCACCGACGGCACCGTGCACGTCTCCGGGCGGCCGCCCACACCCGGCGTCGGCGCCGGTGTGGTCTTCCAGCAGCCACGGCTGTTTCCGTGGAAGACGGTGGGCGGGAACATCGACCTGGCCCTCACCTACGCCGGCACAAAGAAGTCCGAACGCCGCATCGCCCGTGAGGCGTTGCTCGAACGGGTCGGGCTCACCGGCACCGAGGACCGCAAGATCTGGGAGATCTCCGGCGGACAACAACAACGGGTCGCCATCGCCCGGGCACTCGCTGCGGAGAACTCGTTGCTCCTGCTCGACGAGCCGTTCGCTGCACTCGACGCACTCACCCGCGAACGGCTGCAGGAAGACGTCCGGCGGGTCAGTCACGAGAGCGGGCGCACAGCCATCTTCGTCACCCACAGCGCCGACGAAGCAGCCTTCCTCGGCTCCCGCATCGTCGTGCTGTCCGCCCGCCCCGGCCGCGTCGCCCTCGACATCTCCTCGGACCTGCCCAGGACCGGCATCGACCCCGACGAACTACGTGGGACCTCCGAGTACGCGGCGCTGCGAGCGGAGATCGGCCACGCCGTCAAAAGCGCAGCCCGCGAGAACTGACCGGACAACGTCCACGGGTGCAGGCAACCGGTGAAGCCAGCGGTTTCCCTCAGCTGTCAGATCGAGCAGACCGCGAAACCGCTCCTCGATTCACGCCCGCATGCGATGCGGGTGAGGTCGACCGTCACTCGGATGACGTTCGGCGGGACCGTCATCACTTCGCATCGCCGAGCCGATGCGGGTCGATTGTGATCTCGTCGATTCGAACCAGTGACCGATTCTTCGTCACGCGTTGTGATGGAACCATTGTCGTGTCCGTCGATCGGGGAGCCGTATGAGAACGTTGGTTTTGCTCGGCTTGGTGGGGTTCGCAGCCCAGCTCGTCGATGGCAGCCTGGGCATGGCCTATGGCGTGACCACCACGACGTTGTTGCTTGCGGTCGGAACCAATCCCGCCGCCGCCTCGGCGACGGTTCACCTGGCCGAGATCGGCACCACCCTGATGTCCGGGGTGTCGCATTGGAAGTTCGGCAACGTCGAGTGGCAGGTGGTGCGTCGTATCGCGTTGCCCGGAGCGGTCGGCGCCTTCCTCGGGGCTACTGTGCTCTCCTCGTTGTCGACCGAGGTCGCCGCGCCGGTGATGTCCACCGTCCTGCTGATCCTGGGTTTGTACGTGTTGATCCGATTCACCGTTCGCGGCGTCCCTCGTGATCGACTCGGCCAGCCGTTGCGGCGCCGGTTTCTCGGGCCGCTGGGCTTCGTGGGCGGCTTCGTCGATGCGACCGGAGGCGGCGGATGGGGTCCGGTGGGCACGCCCGCCATCCTCGCCAGTGGTCGCCTCGAACCCCGCAAGGTGATCGGGTCCATCGACACCAGTGAATTCGTCATCGCCGTCGCTGCCAGCCTGGGATTTCTCGTGGGACTCGGGACCGCGGGCATCGAGTTCGGGTGGGTCGTCGCCATTCTGCTCGGGGGACTGATCGCTGCACCCATCGCCGCATGGCTCGTGCGGCACATACCGCCGCGGCTGTTGGGTTCTGCGGTGGGCGGCCTCATCGTCTTCACCAACGTGCGCACCCTTTTTCGCAGTGACTGGTTGGAGATTTCCGGGGCCGCGGCTGCGGTGGGGTATGTGGTGGTGATCGCTGTCTGGGCCGACGCTTTCGGCTGGTCGCTACGGGAGTGGTCGAAAGACCGACAGGCCGAATCGGCGGATGCCATCGCCGCACATGCTCGCGTGGCCACGGAGAAGCAGCCCGTCGCGTCCTGACCCAAGCTCCCCGCCGCGCCCATGAGAACTACCGTCGAAAGGCCCCAGTGACCTCGCCCCGTTCGTATCTGGTGCTGGCCTCGCAACGCAGTGGCAGCACCCTGCTCGTGGAAACCCTCCGTGCCACTCGCCAGGCCGGCGAACCGCAGGAGTTCTTCCAGTACCTGCCGAACACCTCGCTCCCCCCACAACCGCGCGAGTGGTTCGACTCGGTCTCCGACACCACGGTGACGTCGCTGCTCGCCCCGCTCGAGCCCGGCACGCCCTGGTCTGAGAACGCCGAGGAGTGGCGCTTTCGCATCCTGCGTGAGGGACGCACCCCGAACGGGGTGTGGGCGGGCAAGCTCATGTGGAACCAGACACCGTTGTTGATCCGCCGAGCTGAGTCCCTCACCGGCCGAACACCACCTGCGGGCGATGCGCTGCGCGCGGCCGTCGACGTCGTGCTTGGAGACGTCGCCTTCATCAAGGTGACCCGACGCGACCTGGTTCCCCAAGCCGTGTCGTTCTGGCGTGCGGTGCAGACCAGGGTGTGGCGCGGTCGCGCCGACCCTGCCGTCGATGCGGCGGCGCAGTACCACCCGGCCGGCATCGCCCATCTTCTGAGCATCCTCGAGGGTCAGGAGAAGGGATGGCGTTCGTGGTTCGATGCCACCGGCATTACCCCGTTCGAGGTCGATTTCGACGAGCTGACCACGGATACCGCTGCGGTGACGGCGTCCGTGCTCGATCACCTCGGGCTCGACCCGTCGCTCGCACCGGCGCCCGCGCTGCGGAAGCAGTCGGACGCTCGGTCCGACGACTGGATCACGCGCTATCGGGCCGACGCGGTCCAGTTGGGACTCCCCTCATGACCGTGACCGGTCTCGATGTGACCCACGTCGACGAACTTCGCGCATTGGAAGCCGAAGCGGTCCACATCATCCGCGAGGTGACCGCCGAACTGGAGCGGCCCGTTCTCCTGTTCTCCGCCGGAAAGGACTCCATCGTCCTGCTCCGGTTGGCTGAGAAAGCGTTCCGGCCGACGTCGCAGCCGCCCGACGTGGCCTCGCGCATCCCGTTCCCGGTCCTGCACGTCGACACCGGTCACAATTTTCCGGAAGTGATCGATTTTCGGGACAGACGCCTGGCCGAGGGCGGACACCGGCTGATCGTCGCGTCGGTGCAGGAGACCATCGATTCCGGCCGGGTCACCGAGGTCGGCGGCCCGGACGCGTCCCGCAACCGACTGCAGACCCGCACACTGCTCGACGCGCTCGAGGCCGGTGGTTTCGACGCGGCCTTCGGAGGTGCCCGACGCGATGAGGAACGAGCCAGAGCCAAGGAACGCGTCCTGAGCTTCCGCGACGAGTTCGGCCAGTGGGACCCACGCGCTCAACGAGCGGAACCGTGGACGCTCTACAACGGCCGCATCAAGCGCGGCGAACAGGTCCGCGTCTTCCCCTTGAGCAACTGGACCGAACTCGACATCTGGCGCTACATCGCCCTCGAAGGTCTCGAACTTCCACCGATCTACTTCGCGCACCGACGCGAGGTGTTCGAGCGGGACGGAATCCTGCTGTCGACCAGCGCGTTCGTCCGTCCCGGCCCACACGAGAGCGCCACGGTGGAGCAGGTTCGCTACCGCACCGTCGGCGATCTCACGATCACCGGCGCGGTGCGATCCTCCGCGACCGACATCGACGGCGTCATCGCCGAGATCTCGGCGGCCACCGTCTCCGAGCGCGGCGAGACGAGAGCTGACGACCGTACCTCGGTCGCGGCCATGGAAGACCGCAAGCGAGAAGGCTACTTCTGATGACCACCGCCGCGCCCGGCCGCGTCGACGACGCCACCGGCTCCACCCGTCCCCGTCAACTGCTCCGCATCGCGACCGCCGGCTCCGTCGACGACGGCAAGTCCACGCTCATCGGCCGCTTGCTCCACGACACCGACAGCCTGCCACTCGATCACCTCCAAGCCGTAATGGGCGACGACGGGGTCCCCGACCTGGCCGCGCTCTCGGACGGGCTCCGGGCCGAGCGCGAGCAAGGCATCACGATCGACGTGGCGTACCGGTTCTTCTCGACCGCCGACCGCAACTACATCCTGGCCGACACCCCCGGCCACGAGCGGTACACCCGCAACATGTTCACCGGCGCCTCCAACGCCCACGTGGCACTGTTGCTGGTCGACGCCAGGGCGGGCGTACTCCGCCAGACGCGCCGCCACGCCCGCATCGCCTCCTTGCTCGGCGTGGAGCATCTGGTCGCCGTGGTGAACAAAATCGATCTGGTGGACTTCAGCGAAAGCCGTTTCGCCGAGGTGGTCGGCGAGATACGCCTGCTGACCGACCGGTTGGGCGTCGCCGAACCGACGGTGGTCCCCATCGCAGCACTGAGCGGAGACAACGTCGTCACCCGCTCGGCCGACACACCCTGGTACGACGGCCCCACCCTGCTCAAGTTCCTCGAGACCGTCGAACTCGAGGCACCGGCACCCACCCCGGACAAGCTCCGCATGCCGGTGCAGTGGGTGTCTCGTCCGACCGACCCGACCGAGCGACGCCGGTACACGGGCCGTCTCGCCGCCGGCACCCTGCAGGTGGGCGACCCGATCCTGGTCCTGCCGTCGGGCTCGCGCAGCACCGTCACCGCGCTGGACACCCTGGATGCAGCGCGCACGGTCGCCGTGGCGCCGCTGTCCGTGGCCATCGAACTCGCGGACGACATCGACGTGGCCCGCGGCGACGTCGTGGTCTCCGGCCGGGAGGACGGACAGTCGCCGGTCGTGGCGCGCGAGCTCGACGCGACGGTGTGCTGGTTCGCCGACACCCCGCTGCGCGCCGGAGATCGCCTCGCTCTCAAACACACCACCCGTACTGTGCGCGCGACTGTTTCCGAACTACACGGCCGACTCGACCCCGAGACCCTCGACGAGGATCGCAACCCGGTCGCCCTGGCCATCAACGACATCGGCTCGGTCACCCTGCGGACCAGCTCCCCCGTTCTCGCCGACCCGTATGCCGACATCCGCGACGGCGGCGCCTTCGTTCTCATCGACGAGAACACCAACGACACAGTGGGCGCCGGAACCGTCACCCTCGCGCGAGCAGCCAAACCGGCCGGCCGCGTGCGCAACGACGTCAAGTGGCACCCGTCGGCACTCGAACGGGGACATCGGTGGTCGGCCGTCGGACAGCGCGGCGCCACCGTCTGGCTCACCGGGCTTCCCGCGTCGGGCAAGTCGACGCTCGCCGTCGCAGTGGAACGGGCGTTGGTGGAATCCGGTCGCGTCGCGTACCTGCTGGACGGGGACAACGTGCGTCACGGGCTGTCCGACGACCTCGGTTTCTCCGCCGGCGACCGCGCGGAGAACGTGCGTCGCGTCGGGCACCTGACACGATTGTTCGCCGATTCGGGGACCATCGCGATCGCGTCGTTGGTGTCCCCGCTCGCCTCCGATCGTGAGATCGCGCGGGTGCTCAACGCGGCGGCCGACCTACCCTTCGTCGAGATCCACGTCGCCACTCCGCTCGCGGAGTGCGAGCGACGCGACCCCAAACGCCTGTACGCGCGGGCACGCGCCGGCGAACTGCTGGGATTGACCGGAATCGACGCCCCGTACGAAGCTCCGGAGAACCCGGACCTGGTGGTCGACACCACCGGGGCCGACCTGGACGATCTCGTGGAGCAGGTTCTGCGCGTGCTCGTGCAGCGGGACATCATCCCAGCCGCGGCCACGTAAACTGAACCAGGTGTCCTCGTCGTCGTGCTGCACCCCGGATCGACGCCCGGTCGAACCGACGAGCAACCGCGCATCGGCAGGTACGTCGAGCGGGGTGGGTCCGAACCTCGAGTGGGTGTCGCTGCCCGGCGGGATCTTCCTCATGGGGGCCGACGACGCGTGGGCCTACGCCGCCGACCTCGAGGGTCCGGTCCGCCCGGTCACGGTCGCCGCGTTCGACATCACGGTGACGCCGGTGACGGTCGCCCAGTTCGCTGATTTCGTCGGCGCGACAGGGTTCCGGACGGATGCCGAGGTGTTCGGGGACTCGCTGGTGTTCGTCGGAGACCTCGGACCCACGGCGCACCGATGGCCGACGGTGGCCGCGACCCCGTGGTGGCACGTGGTCGAGGGGGCGACGTGGAGGTATCCGTCGGGACCCGACGTCGATGTCGACGCGACACGGGATCGAGCGGCCCATCCCGTCACCCATGTCTCGCGCCGGGACGCCGAGGCGTTCTGCGCGTGGTCCGACACTGCACTACCCACCGAGGCCCAGTGGGAGTACGCCGCGCGCGGCGGCCTCGAACAACAGCCGTTTCCCTGGGGGCCCGACCTCGAACCGGGAGGCACTCACCGAATGAATGTGTGGCAGGGTGATTTCCCTCAGTCCAACACCGCGGCCGACGGGCATGCCGGAACCGCCCCTGTCCGGTCCTACGCACCCAACGCCTTCGGCGTGCACGAGATGACCGGAAACGTCTGGGAATGGACGACCGGCGGGTTCGACGATGCCCGCGGGGACACCAGAGCGGTGACCCGCGGCGGGTCGTACCTGTGCCACGCGAGCTACTGCCGTCGGTACCGCGTTTCGGCTCGGTCGGGGTCCACATCCGACACCTCGAGTGGACACACCGGGTTTCGGGTGGTCACCACCAGCGAAGCATGCGGAGCGCCGGATGACCCGGTCGGGCGTGGGCACTTCCGCTCACGCTGAGCCGAACCGCTGACGCCCAACCCGGCGGCCACTACCGTCGGCTGACCGAGCACCACTCGAACAGGAGTCGCACCGAGAAGATGGAGACCGCATGAGGGCGCAGCCGGTCGGCACCGACGAGAACGTCCTGCTGGTCCACTGGCACGATCTCGGTCGGCACCTCGAGTTGTACGGCGCCACCGGTGCCACGTCTCCCGCGCTCGATCGTCTGGCCTCCGAAGGCGTGCTGTTCACCCGCGCGCACGCCACTGCCCCGCTGTGTTCGCCGTCGAGGGGCAGCCTGCTCACCGGGCGGTATCCGCACAGCAACGGCATCGTCGGTCTCGCGCACCACGGTTGGGAGTACAAGGACTCGGTTCGCACCCTCCCCCAGCTACTCGGCGAGCACGGTTACCGCAGCGCCCTGTTCGGCATGCAGCACGAGTCGTCCACCCCGGAACGGCTGGGCTACAGCACCTTCGACGTCGACGACTCGGATTGCGACCACGTGGTCGATCAGGCCACCGCGTACCTCGAGTCCGCTCGCGGGCAGGACGGCCCGTTCCTGTTGAACGCCGGCTTCTTCGAGGTGCACCGGCCATATCCCGTCGAACGGTATCCGCGTGCCGATCCCCACACGATCGTCGTTCCGTCCTACCTTCCCGATACCGCCGCAGTGCGTGAGGATCTGGCCGCGTTCCACGGTTCGATCACGGTGGCCGACGCCGCGGTGGGCCGCCTGCTGGACGCACTCGACACCACCGGCTTCGCCGACGACACCTGGGTGGTGTTCTTCACCGATCACGGCGAAGCCTTCCCCGGAGCCAAATCCACGCTGTACGCCCGCGGAACCGGAATTGCGTTCATAGTGCGTCCGCCGCGGCGTCGCGCGGTCGCGCCCGCCGTGCACGACGGTCTCTTCAGTGGCGTCGATCTGGTTCCCACTCTGCTCGACGTTCTCGGTCTGCCGATCCCCGGCGACGTCGAAGGTGTCTCACACGCCGAGATCCTCGCGGGCGAGTCCAAGGATGCGGTCCGCGACGAGGTGTTCACGCAGAAGAACTACCACGACTCCTACGACCCGATTCGGGCGGTGCGCACCGAGAACTGGAGCTACCTGGAGAATCTCGCGTCGCGGCACAAGCTCGAGCTTCCCCTCGACATCGCCGACAGCCCGTCCGGGCGCGCACTGGGCTCCGATCATCTGGCTCCTCGACCGGCACGGGAGTTGTACGACCTGACCACCGACCCCGACGAGACCACCAATCTGGCCGGGCTGCCGGAGTTCGCGGACATCGAAGAAGACCTGGCCACTCGACTGGCGCAATGGCGAACCGAGACCGAGGACACGGTGACGCCGGACGCCGAGGGCAGCGAACTCGCCGATCGAGTCGTACGTCGCTACCTCGCAACGCTCGCCGGTAAGCAGACGGTCCCACGGTCCCCCAAGGGAGCCGACCGCCGACTGCGAGGGCCCGAGCGCGCCGCGTCCGCGTGACGGCCCGGTACAGCGCACCGACGAATCACCAATCGCACCGACGAACCACGAATCGCACCGATTCCAATGGTGGGCAACGGTGCTCGCATCGAGGGACGATCACCGCACGCGAGCACCACCCAGCACCAGAGAAAGGGCGCCGGCGATGTCCGACCACGCGACTCCAGACCGCACCCAGATCGATATCGGCGTCGGGATCCTCGTCGGGCTCTGCGGGTACACACCCGAGCAGGCATTCACGGAACTCACCGCGTTCTCGCACCGACACAAGGTGGGGCTGATCTCCACCTCACGGGCCCTCACCCTGTTGGCCCAGAGCGCCACGCCGAACGGGACCGAACACACCGCGGTCGAGGAAGCACGATCGCGATGGCGGCACATCCTCCATCGCGGCGCCGATCGACCGGTTCTCGAACGAACGGCGTAGCGCCCACCTATCTTTGCTGCTCAGCGCCTTTCGTATTCGTGTGCTGACGTCTTCAACGGTAGTGCCGGACAATGGGTGTGACGGTGGCGCGGTTGCCGGCGGAGTCGGCGCTCGAGCCCATGCTGATGAGCCAGAAGTTTCTCATCCACCACCCGTTTGCGGTTCTTGTCGACCTCGGATGGGTCTGCGAGAGTCTCGGGCCGCCGGTGATGCGGCGGGGAGCGTCGGAATCCGTCCGTGTCGCCACCTTCGGGCGCGGGCGAAGACATCGGCTTCACAGCCGAGACACCCGTTGCGCTGATCGCCCTGGTCCAGAGCCCGGACGGAACGCCCATTCGCGATCTCGCCTCGATCAGCGACGTCACGATGCGCTCGATGCGCTCGATGGCCTGAGCACACGATGCGCTGTTAGCGCACCGTGCAGACCGAAAACACCGACCGGTACAGGATCGATGCGGGTCAGGAGCGGTCGGTGGTGTCGCCGACGGCGATGACGCAGATCAGGTCCCCGCCCTCGACCTGCGCGACACCGGACAGAGCCAGACGGGTGACGGTGCCCGCCCGCGGCGCGGTGACGGCTGCTTCCATCTTCATCGCCTCGATCGTCGCGACGGTCTCCCCCGCCGACACCGACTGCCCCACCTCCGCGGTCAACGTCACCACACCCGCGAACGGCGCCGCCAGATGCGACGGATCGTCCCGATCCGCCTTCTCCGTCGTCGGCGCATCCGCCGAGATCGACCTGTCCCGCACCGACACCGGCCGCAACTGTCCGTTGAGGATGCACATCACCGTCCGCATCCCCGCCTCGTCCGGCTCCGAGATCGCCTCCAACCCGATCAGCAGATCCACACCCTTCTCCAGGCGCACCCGATGCTCGTCGCCCTGACGCAA
>NZ_JMLQ01000011.1 GCF_000686025.1 Rhodococcus sp. UNC23MFCrub1.1 | reverse complement strand
GGCCCCGCCACGGTGGGCATCATCGCCTCGGTCACCCGGTCCTTCTGCGCCGACTGCGACCGGACCCGGTTGACGGCGGAGGGGACCGTGCGGTCCTGCCTGTTCAGCGATTCCGAGACCGATCTGCGGGTGGCGTTGCGCGGGGGTGCGGCCGACGAGGAGATCGCGGACCTCTGGCGTGGAGCGATGTGGAACAAGTGGGCCGGCCACGGGATGGAACGTGAGGACTTCGTGCCGCCGGAACGCTCGATGGGTGCCATCGGTGGTTGAGTCCGTGACTGTGGACGTGCGGTACTTCGCGGGGGCCGCGGATGCTGCGGGCACCACGCAGGAGTCGTACGACCTGAGGGTCGGCGCGACCGTGGCGGACGTGAAGTCGGCGCTGCGCGGACGCCACGGGCAGAAATTGAATCGTGTGCTGGACGTGGCGGTGTTCCTCATCGGCGACGAGATGGTCCGCGACGAGGCCTACCCCGTCGGTTCCCGGATCGACGTCCTCCCGCCCTTCGCCGGCGGCTAGAGATGGCGTTCGTCAAACGGCGTGAGGACGCGCATCCCGACTTCTTCGCCGCCGAGGCTGCAGGTCTGCGGTGGCTCGCCGACGGGGGAGCGCCTACGGTCGACGTCCTCGAGGTCGCGACCGACCACATCGTTCTCGAACGCCTCGACTCCGTCCGGCCGACGCCGGACGCTGCTCGCCGCTTCGGCGCACTGCTCGCCCGCACCCACGACAGCGGTGCCCCCCGGTTCGGCTCGCCGCCTGCAGGTTTCGACGGAACGCTGTTCATCGGATCGCGCACCATGTCGTCGGTGGAGCACGACCGCTGGGGTGAGTTCTACGCGCAGGAACGGGTGCTGCCGTATCTCCGTGTCGCGGTCGACGCCGGCACGGTCACGCGGGACGAGGCCGACCTCGTGGAGCGTGCCTGCTCCGTCGTCGCGGACGGGTCGTTCGACTCGACCGACCCTCCGGCGCGTCTGCACGGCGACCTGTGGACCGGCAACGTGCTCTGGACGCCCGGCGGCGTGACGCTCATCGACCCCGCGGCGCACGGCGGACACCGCGAGACGGACCTCGCGATGCTGTCTCTCTTCGGCTGTCCGCACCTCGAGCACCTTCTCGACGGCTATCAGGAGCAGCACGAGCTCGCTCCGGGTGCCGAGGAACGGGTGCCTCTGCATCAGCTGCATCCCCTCGCCGTGCACGCGGCGGGTCACGGCCGGAGCTACGGCGTGGCACTGGCCGACGCCGCGACGCGAACCCTCGCGCTGGCCTGAGGTCAGGCGGAGGCGATGCGGCGGGCGAGATCCTCCCAGCCGTCGGCGAGGCGCTCGGTGGTCATTCCGGCGTCGCGTTGCAGGTGCAGCACCAGAGTGGCCTCGAGCGGGGCGAGCAGCGCGTAGGCCAGCAACGTGACATCGCCCGACACGCCGATCTGCCGCAGCAGTGTGCTCACGTGGGTCAGGCCGACCGCGTGGGCGGGCGCGGAGAAGCGCGAGACGGGCGAGTTCTCGGCTGCCCGCAGCACCTCACCCTGCACGGCGACCAGGTCGAGGCGGGCACGGCCGAACGCGACGAGTCGATCGAGCGGTGGTGCGCCGGGGCCCAGCGGGGGAGGACCGAAGAGGAAGGCCTGTTGGAGTTCGGTCTCGGTGTGGTCCAGAAGAGCGAACATCAGACCCGCACGACTGCCGAACCGACGGAACACGGTGCCCTTGCCCACACCTGCGCGGGCTGCCACGGCGTCCATGGTGACGGAGTCCGCTCCGCGCTCGTCGACCAGCCCGATCGCGGCGTCGAGGAGCAGACGGCGGTTGCGCGCGGCGTCGCAGCGCTCGCTGTCGTCGGCCGCCATCGGCAGAGGGGCATGTGTCACACCGTCAGGATAGCGCGTCACGGAAGAAAGTGGACTACGGTCCGGTTGTAGATCACGGACACACTTCGTCGAAAGGACCCACCCATGAGCCGCGTCATCGCACTCGTCGGCAGCCTCCGCGCCGCCTCCATCACCCGTCGTCTCGCCGAGACCGCCGCGTCAGTCGCACCCGAGGGCGTCGAGGTCGTCATCCACGAGGGCCTCGGAGGCCTTCCGTTCTACAACGAGGACATCGACACCCCCGAGTCGGTCGCCTCGCTCGACACCGTGACCGCTCTGCGCGCGGCCGTCCAGGACGCCGACGCCGTGTTGCTGCTCACGCCCGAGTACAACGGCACCATCCCCGCAGTACTCAAGAACGCCATCGACTGGCTCTCCCGCCCCTACGGCAGCGGCGCCATCTCCACCAAGCCGACCGCCGTCATCAGTTCCTCGCCGAGCTCGAACGGCGCCCGGTGGGCCAAGGAGGACACGGAGAAGGCGGCGCGGATCGCCGGCGCGAGCGTGCTCGATGACGTCGATCTCGCCATCGGTGGCGTGGTGGCCGCGATCGACGGGGGCCATCCCCGTGACAACTCACAGATCGCCGCGGACATCGCCGAGGTCGTCACGGCGCTCACCCGCGCGGAGCTCGTCGACGCCTGAGGCTCGAGGCCCCGTCTGCAGCGCGGTCTCGCGACGCGCCCGAGGGGTCGCGACACGCCGGAGTTTTCCGCGTCCGACCAGGTAATTCCACCAGTGTCATTACAAAGTGTGGTGTTGCCTTGCACTGTCGGACACTAGGTGTAGTGTCTTGAACACCGAGAGGCCACAACGGCTCGAGGCCCGCATCACCCCCTTTTCGGAGGGGTGGATGCGGGTCCGGCGCGGTCTCTCGGACAGGTTGTCAGTGGTGTGCACGGCAGAGTCGGCGGGTCTCGCTTTCTCCAGTGCGATCCCACAGCAGCAGTGCAGGACAGCTCTCGGGCGAACAGCGAGCGCATCCGGACACAGGATGCGGAGAAGAGGATTCATGAGCGCCACCACCGTCACCGTCTACACCAAGCCCGCCTGCGTGCAGTGCAAGGCCACGTACCGCGCTCTCGACAAAGAGGGCATCGAGTACGACGTCATCGACATCTCGCAGGATCCCGAGGCACGTGACTACGTCATGGCGCTCGGCTACCTGCAGGCACCTGTCGTCGTCGCAGGCGAGGACCACTGGTCCGGCTTCCGTCCCGACCGCATCAAGACCCTCGTCACCGCCGCTGCCTGAAGCGCGTCCGCCGCGTCTTCCGACGAGGAGGCCGGCTCGGGTGAGTTCCCGACTCACCGCTGACGGCCGACCCACCCGGTCCGCGCCGTCGCGAATGTCGAAGAAGTGCGCAGAGTCGGCGGAGGATGGAGCATCGTGTCCGAATCGCTGGTCTACTTCTCGAGCGTCTCGGAGAACACCCACCGGTTCGTGGAGAAGCTCGAGATCCCCGCGACGCGCATCCCCGTCCGCTATCCCCGCGACGACGTGGAGATCGACCGTCCGTACGTCCTGATCCTCCCGACCTACGGCGGCGGCACCACCGCGCTGGGGCGCGACACGAGTTACGTCCCCAAGCCCGTCATCCGGTTCCTCAACGACGAGCACAACCGGTCCCTCATCCGCGCCGTCATCGCCGCGGGCAACACCAACTTCGGCGATTCGTACTGTTTCGCCGGGGACGTGGTCTCGGCAAAATGTCAGGTCCCGTTCCTCTATCGCTTCGAAGTCATGGGTACCCCGGAGGACGTGGAGCGGGTCCGCACCGGACTCGCCGAGTTCTGGGACCGGCTCGACGCGACCTGCACCATCTGATCGTCCGCACCAGTACCGCCCATCATCGATCTCAGGAGTACGCACATGGCACCGACCATCACCGACTCGTCTCCCGCCGTGTCGCGCCGTGACGACTCGGAGCTCGACTATCACGCTCTGAACGCGATGCTCAACCTGTACGGGCCGAACGGCGAGATCCAGTTCGAGAAGGACCGGGACGCCGCGCGGGCGTACTTCCTGCAGCACGTCAACCAGAACACGGTCTTCTTCCACAACCTCGACGAGAAGCTCGACTACCTCGTGGAGGAGAACTACTACGAGGCAGAGGTTCTCGACCAGTACTCGCGATCCTTCGTCAAGGGTCTGATCGAGCACGCCTACTCCAAGAAGTTCCGGTTCCCCACCTTCCTGGGTGCGTTCAAGTACTACACGTCCTACACACTCAAGACGTTCGACGGGAAGCGCTACCTGGAGCGCTTCGAGGATCGCGTGTGCATGGTCGCGCTGACGCTGGCCGCCGGCAACGAGACTCTCGCGACCGACCTGGTCGACGAGATCATCGCCGGCCGCTTCCAGCCGGCCACTCCCACGTTCCTCAACTCGGGCAAGAAGCAGCGCGGCGAGCCCGTCTCCTGCTTCCTCCTGCGCATCGAGGACAACATGGAGTCCATCGGTCGCTCCATCAACTCGGCACTGCAGCTGTCCAAGCGTGGTGGCGGAGTCGCGTTGCTGCTCAGTAACATTCGTGAATCCGGTGCGCCGATCAAGCGCATCGAGAACCAGTCTTCGGGCGTCATCCCCATCATGAAGCTGCTCGAGGACTCGTTCTCGTACGCCAACCAGCTCGGAGCGCGGCAGGGTGCCGGCGCGGTGTACCTGCACGCGCACCACCCGGACATCTACAAGTTCCTCGACACCAAGCGCGAGAACGCCGACGAGAAGATCCGCATCAAGACGCTGTCCCTCGGCATCGTCATCCCGGACATCACGTTCGAGCTGGCGAAGAAGAACGAGGACATGTACCTCTTCTCGCCGTACGACGTCGAGCGCATCTACGGCAAGCCCTTCGCCGACGTGAACGTCAGCGAGACGTACCACGAGATGGTCGACGACGCGCGCATCCGCAAGACGAAGATCAAGGCGCGCGAGTTCTTCCAGACCCTCGCCGAGCTGCAGTTCGAGTCGGGCTACCCGTACATCATGTTCGAGGACACGGTGAACCGGGCCAATCCCATCGAGGGCAAGATCACGCACTCGAACCTGTGCTCGGAGATCCTGCAGGTCTCGACGCCGTCCACGTTCAACGAGGATCTCTCGTACAGCCATGTGGGCAAGGACATCTCGTGCAACCTGGGTTCGCTGAACATCGCGAAGACCATGGACTCGCCCGACTTCGCGCAGACCATCGAGGTCGCCATCCGCGGCTTGACGGCCGTGTCGGACCAGACCCACATCTACTCGGTGCCGTCCATCGAGCAGGGCAACAACACCTCGCACGCCATCGGCCTCGGCCAGATGAACCTGCACGGCTACCTCGCTCGTGAGCGCATCCACTACGGCAGCGAGGAGGGTGTCGATTTCACCGACATCTACTTCTACACCGTGCTGTTCCATGCGCTGCGGGCCTCGAACCGTCTGGCGAAGGAGCGCGGCAGCTACTTCGGAGGCTTCCCGCAGTCCAAGTACGCGTCGGGCGAGTTCTTCGACAAGTACACCGAGCGCGCCTGGGAGCCCAAGACAGCGCGTGTCCGAGAGTTGTTCTCCCAGTCGGGAATCAGCATCCCGACGCAGGACGACTGGGTCGAGTTGAAGGCGTCGGTACAGCAGCACGGCATCTACAACCAGAACTTGCAGGCCGTCCCGCCGACCGGCTCCATCTCGTACATCAACTACTCCACCAGTTCCATCCACCCGGTGGCGTCGAAGATCGAGATCCGCAAGGAAGGCAAGATCGGCCGCGTCTACTACCCGGCGCCGTACCTGACCAACGACAACCTGGAGTACTACCAGGACGCGTACGAAATCGGCTACGAGAAGATCATCGACACGTATGCGGCAGCGACGCAGCACGTCGACCAGGGCCTGTCCCTCACGCTGTTCTTCAAGGACACCGCGAGCACCCGCGACATCAACAAGGCGCAGATCTACGCGTGGCGCAAGGGAATCAAGACGCTGTACTACATCCGGCTGCGCCAGATGGCCCTCGAGGGGACCGAGGTGGAGGGTTGCGTCAGCTGCATGTTGTGACCTGACAAAGATGTGAGGGGCCGGGCACTGTCATGCCCGACCCCTCTAGCCCCAGCGAACTGAGACCACCCTCTAGGGATCTCAAGGTTACAGGAGCAGACTTCCGGCACGCCGTCGGGCCTCCTGCTGGGGCGCAACCTCCCCTGGAGGTGAGCCTTATGGCTCGATCGGTAAGTAGAAGTGCTGGCACGGGCCGTTTCGTCAGTCGAGCGGCCGCCGCGCGGTGGCCGTCGAAGACGACGACCGAACGCGTCGGAAAGGGAACGTCCAACGGCACGTCGGTCAGCAGGTCGGCATCAACCGGAAGGTTTGTGACCGAGTCGACTGCTAGGCGAAATCCCGACGGAACGATCACCCAGCGCGTCTAACGCCGGTGAAGGCGGTGACGAAGCAATCGCTTCGTCACCGCCTTCTTTGTGTTGCAGGCATTTTCGCGCTTTCTGGCTTAGTCGAAGACTACTTAATTCATGGGCCCAGCCTGACGCAGATTACGTGGCTGTGAGCTACCCTGAAGTTGTACCCGTTCAAGCTCCCGCGACATGCGTGTGGAGACTTTGCAAGATCTAGTGCCGTCCGTGCAACGCACGCCAGTGATTCGCCTAGATTGTTGTAGCGGACCCCGATACTCGCTCACACATACGATGGGGATGAAATGACGGTCGCACGGAACGCTCCCAGCCCGGCTGGTGTAACGCCGCTCAAGCTCATCGATCGCGTCTCCGCGATCAACTGGAACCGCGTCGTCGACGACAAGGATTCCGAGGTCTGGGATCGGCTCACCAGCAACTTCTGGCTGCCCGAGAAGGTGCCGATCTCGAACGACATCCCGTCCTGGGACACGCTGACGGACCACGAGAAGCAGCTCACCATGCGCGTCTTCACGGGTCTGACGCTGCTCGACACGATTCAGGGCACCGTCGGCGCCGTGTCGCTCATCCCGGACGCCATCACTCCGCACGAGGAGGCGGTGTACACCAACATCTCGTTCATGGAGTCGGTGCACGCCAAGTCCTACTCGTCGATCTTCTCGACGCTGTGCTCCACGCGCGACATCGACGATGCGTTCCGCTGGTCGGAGGAGAACCCGAATCTCCAGCGCAAGGCGTCCATCGTCATGGACTACTACAAGGGCGACGACCCGCTCAAGCGCAAGGTCGCCTCGACCCTGCTCGAGTCGTTCCTTTTCTACTCGGGCTTCTACCTGCCGATGTACTGGTCCTCGCGGGCCAAGCTCACCAACACTGCCGACCTCGTGCGCCTGATCATCCGCGACGAGGCCGTGCACGGGTACTACATCGGCTACAAGTACCAGCGCGGACTCGAGACCCGCTCGCCGGCCGAGCGCGAGGAGCTGAAGAACTACACGTTCGATCTGCTCTTCGAGCTGTACGAGAACGAGACCGAGTACACGCAGGACCTCTACGACGAGGTCGGCCTCACTGAGGACGTCAAGAAGTTCCTGCGCTACAACGCGAACAAGGCGCTCATGAACCTCGGCTACGAGGGCCTGTTCCCGAAAGACGAGTGCGACGTCAACCCGGCCATCCTGTCGGCGCTCTCACCCAACGCCGACGAGAACCACGACTTCTTCTCGGGTTCGGGCAGCTCGTACGTCATCGGCAAGGCAGTCAACACCGAGGACGACGACTGGGACTTCTGACCCACCTCACCTCACGGCACCGTCCGCATTGCGGGTGGTGCCCTGAGTCATGTCTGGTGAGCACGTCTCGAGTGCGAGGTGCTTCGGTTCCCGCAAACCGCTTCGGTTGTAGCAGGAGCGGGTTGCGGAAACCGGAGCACGTGCGCCGTTGCGCCCTCCTGCAACGGTTGTAGCCACCTTCACCGGTTGTGACCGGTGAAGGTGGCCGAAATCGGTGAGGGTGTGCGGGCGCGCCGGACACTGAGCAGCGGTGCACACAGGACGCGGCAGGACGGCACGGTCCGGCGCCACCTACCGCCGGAACCAGGCCTCCGGGCCGTGGTCCAGCGCCTTCGCGATGCGGAGAGTCGAGGTGTCGGTGATGTCCGCGGGCAGCGCATCGCGCGCGAACCACTGCACGTCGAGGTTCTCGTCGTCCGCGACCCGCGCCTCGCCGGCGACGTACCGGGCGAGGAAGCAGACGTCGAGGTACTGGGTGCGGTCGCCGTTCGGGTAGACGATGGGCTCGGTGACGTCGACACTCGTCAACCGCACGAGCTCGGCCGTCACGCCCGTCTCCTCCAGGATCTCCCGGAGGGCGGCCGGTCCGGGTTCCTCGCCGGGCTCGAGGACGCCGGACACCACGGCCCAGAGCTCGTTGTCCTTGCGACGCGTCAGCAGCAGCCGATCGTCGGCGTCGAGCACGACGGCACTGACACCGGAGAGCCAGAGCGGATCGTGACCGATCTTGGCGCGCAGGGTGGTGATGAACTCGGGTATCGGCACTCCCGGAACGCTACCGCCGACGCGTCAGACGTAGCCGTTCAGCGTGTTCGACACGTCGGTGAGGACCGCGCCCGCAGCCACGAGGCCCTCGCCCGACCACACCGTGTCGTCGACGCTGAACACGCGACTGTCCGTCGCGGCGCCGAGGTCCTTCCAGGCGTCGGAGTCCATGACCTCGGTGCCGCGTTCCAGCCCCGCCTGTCCGTCGAACATGACGTAGATCAGGTCGCCCTCCGCGTCGGACAGATCGTCCTGCGGGAGTGCGCGGGTCTCGCCCAGCTGAGGCCCCGGTCGTCGCACGCCCGCCTGCGCGAGTACCTGCCCCGCGAAGCTGTCGTCGCCGAGCAGTTGTGTGCCGTCGGCGCCGAAGCGCACGAGAGACGCCTCGGTGATGCGGGAGTTCTGCTCGCGGCCCACGGTCTCGGCGCGTGCGCGGTACTGCTCCGTCGCACGGGTGGCGGCGTCACGTCGTCCCATCGCCGCGGCCGCGAGCGTGGACCGTTCGAGCCACGACGACGACGCGCGCGTGAGAACGGTCGGGGCGATGCCGTCGAGTTGCGCGGTGACGGCGGGGTCGAGGGCGTCGCCGCCGATGATGACGTCCGGAGCCAGTGCTCGGATCGCGTCGACGTCGGGGGAGCCCTCGGGTCCGACGCCGGCGATCTCGGCGATGCCGGTGCCGAGGTAGTCCGGGCGCAGCAGGCCGGACGGGGGAGCGGTGGGAGCGAGCGGCGCCGTGGGTGCGCCGACGACGCGCTCCCAGGTGCCGACGGCGCACGACGCGTCGAGTGCCGTCATGGTGAGAACCACGACACGTTGCGGATCGGCGGGCACCGTGGTCGCACGGCCGCTGCCGACGACGAGCCGGGTGTCACCTTGCTGACCGACCGAGTCGACCGGCTGCGGGAGCGCGCACAGGCCGGCGGTGTCACGTTCGATGCCGACGACGCCGGCTCCGGCCACGTTCGTGGTGGTCCGCACAATGGTGGAGGCGTCGTCACTCGAGGTGTCGCCGCAGGCAGAGAGGGCGAGCATCGCGGGAATCGTCGCGAGGGCGACGACCGATCGAGCGTGACGACGAGAGCGATCCGACATGGCCGAGACCTTACGGGCAGTCCGGAAGCCGGTCGCTCGGCGAGTGGCGGGCAGGCCGTGCTCCGGTCGTGGAGGCCTTCGGAAGAGGGCCTCCCGCGGGCCGGAAAATGCGACACCCGGGTGGAAGTACGACACTTCGTAGGACCCGTGCCGCAGTTCGTGTGTCATGGGGTTACGATCCATAGAGCGCACGAATTTCATGCGTCCACCTCGGGCACGGGGAGACGCGCTTTCAGGAGGATCAGTGACTGCCCTAGCGCCCCAGCCAGTCCCCGAGCTGACGGCTTCACGGCCGTACCCGCCCCGTATGGGGCCCAAGGGATCGTTCATCCACAAGATGGTGACGACCACCGATCCGAAGACGCTCGGGATCATGTACATGGTCACGTCGTTCGGCTTCTTCTTGTTCGGTGGCGTCCTCGCCCTGCTCATGCGTGCGGAGCTCGCCCTCCCGGGCATGCAGTTCCTGTCGAACGAGCAGTACAACCAACTCTTCACCATGCACGGCACGATCATGTTGCTGCTGTACGCGACGCCCATCGTGTTCGCGTTCGCCAACTACATCCTCCCGCTGCAGATCGGTGCGCCCGACGTGGCGTTCCCACGTCTGAACGCGTTCAGCTACTGGCTGTACCTGTTCGGCGCACTCATCGCCTCGGCGGGCTTCATCACCCCCGGTGGCGCTGCAGACTTCGGCTGGACGGCCTACACGCCGCTCACCGACGCCGTGCACTCGCCGGGCGTGGGCGCGGACTTCTGGATCATGGGCCTCGCGCTCTCGGGCCTCGGCACCATCCTCGGTGGCGTGAACATGATCACGACGGTCATCTGCCTGCGTGCCCCGGGCATGACCATGTTCCGGATGCCCATCTTCACCTGGAACATCTTCGTGACGATGATCCTCGTGCTGCTCGCCTTCCCGCTGCTCACCGCGGCACTGCTGGGACTGGCGGCCGACCGACACCTGGGTGCGCACCTGTTCGATCCGGCCACGGGCGGTGTGTTGCTGTGGCAGCACCTGTTCTGGTTCTTCGGTCACCCCGAGGTGTACATCATCGCGCTGCCGTTCTTCGGCATCGTGTCGGAGATCTTCCCGGTCTTCTCCCGTAAGCCGCTGTTCGGTTACACGGGCCTGATCTACGCCACCATCGCCATCGCGGCGCTGTCCATCGCCGTGTGGGCCCACCACATGTACGCGACCGGTGCGGTGCTGCTGCCGTTCTTCTCCTTCATGACGTTCCTCATCGCCGTCCCGACGGGTGTGAAGTTCTTCAACTGGATCGGCACGATGTGGAAGGGCCAGCTGACGTTCGAGACGCCGATGCTGTTCTCGGTCGGCTTCCTGGTCACGTTCCTCTTCGGTGGTCTGTCCGGTGTGCTGCTCGCCAGCCCGCCCATCGACTTCCACGTCACCGACTCCTACTTCGTGGTGGCGCACTTCCACTACGTGCTGTTCGGCACGATCGTGTTCGCGACCTACGCCGGTATCTACTTCTGGTTCCCGAAGATGACGGGCCGGATGATGGACGAGGCTCTCGGCAAGTGGCACTTCTGGGCCACCTTCGTCGGCTTCCACGCCACGTTCCTGGTGCAGCACTGGCTCGGCGCCGAGGGATTCCCGCGTCGCTACGCGGACTACCTCCCGTCCGACGGCTTCACGGTGCTCAACTCGATCTCGACGGTCGGTGCCTTCGTCCTCGGCGCCTCGACGTTGCCGTTCCTCTGGAACGTCTTCAAGAGCTACCGCTACGGCGAGGTCGTCACGGTCGACGATCCGTGGGGCTACGGCAACTCCCTGGAGTGGGCGACCAGCTGCCCGCCGCCGCGCCACAACTTCGTGGAGCTCCCGCGTATCCGCTCCGAGCGCCCCGCGTTCGAGCTGCACTACCCGCACATGGTCGAACGCATGCGAGACGAAGCGCATGTGGGACCGGGCCACGGTGGAGGCAAGACCACCGAGGTGCTCGAGCAGGCACGCCGCGCGCCGATCGCGACCAGCGATCACGAAGGTTCGGGCGACCGCGACAAGTAGTCCTCTCGTTCCACGACCGTTCCAGCGACGAGCCCCTCTCCTCACGGTGAGGGGCTTTTCGTGTGACAAGGAGATACCTCGATGGTGGAGACACCACCCCCGCCGACGTCCGTGCTCGTGACGGTCACCGGCGGTGACAAGCCCGGTGTCACATCCGTGCTCTTCGCCTCGCTGGCGCGACACGACGTCAGCGTCGTGGACGTGGAGCAGGTGGTCATTCGCGGTCGCCTGACGCTCGGTGTCCTGGGCAGTTGCCCCGGGGACGTCGAGAGTTTGCAGGAGCACCTCGAGGAGGCCATGGGCACGGTGGGTGTCCACGTCGACGTCGAGGTCGGGGGAGCGCACGGTCGTTCGCCCCTCTCCACCCACGTCGTCGTCGTGTTGGGACGGCCCGTCACCGCGCGAGCCATCAGCGTGCTGTCGAGCGAACTCGCGCGACAGGGCGCCAACATCGACTCGATCCGCGGTATCGCCGACTACCCGGTGACGGGACTCGAGCTGTTGGTCTCGGCCCGTCCGCAGGAGGAGGGCGGGCTGTCGAGCGACGAGGCCGACGAGGCGTTGCGGTCGGCGCTCGCGACCGTGGCTGCCGGAGTCGGTATCGACGTCGCCGTCGAACGGTCCGGACTGGCTCGTCGAGCGAAGCGCCTCATCGTGTTCGACGTCGACTCGACGCTGGTGCAGGGCGAGGTCATCGAGATGCTCGCGGCGCGGGCCGGAGTCGAGGACGAGGTCCGAGCCGTCACCGAGGCGGCCATGCGAGGCGAGATCGACTTCGCGGAGTCACTGCACCGTCGAGTCGCGACCCTGGCCGGGTTGGACGCATCGGTCATCGACGACGTCGCCGAGGATCTCGAGCTCACGCCGGGCGCGCGCACCACCATTCGGACGTTGCGACGACTCGGCTATCACTGCGGCGTGGTGTCGGGCGGTTTCCGGCAGGTGATCGAGGGCTTGGCGCACGAGCTCGAACTGGACTTCGTGAAGGCGAACACCCTGGAGATCGTCGACGGCAAGCTCACCGGCCGCGTGATCGGCGATGTCGTCGATCGCGCGGCGAAGGCGGTGGCGCTGCGCCAGTTCGCCTCACAGGTCGGTGTGCCGATGGAGCAGACGGTGGCGGTCGGCGACGGTGCCAACGACATCGACATGCTCACCGCGGCGGGTCTCGGCATCGCCTTCAACGCGAAGCCGGCGCTGCGCGAGGTCGCGGACGCGGCGCTGTCCTATCCGTTCCTCGACGCGCTGCTCTTCGTCCTCGGTGTCACCCGCAGTGAGATCGAGGCCGCCGACTCCCTCGACGGCGGGGTTCGCCGCATCCCCATCCCGTGATCGACGAGGGTCCCCTGGAGGACGTCCGGCCGTCCACCCTCGAGGAGCGCCACGCGGTGCTGGTGGCCGGGACGAGTGCGGCCGGTTCCTACGGCTCGCGAGTCGATCCGCCCGATCCTGCCGACGTGCGCGCGATGCCGCTGGTGCTCCACATCCCCAAGGTCGATCCGCCGGCCCGGTCCGACCTGCTGGCCGCGGCGGCGTCCGCGACGCTGCAGGTGTGCCTGGACGAGCGCATCGCCCCGGGCGGTCCCTGGCACGAGGAGTACACGGCGTGGCTGGGTGCGCGGATCCGCAAGGTGTCCCGTCGCGCGCGTGGCGCGCAGTGGACGGCGGCGCAGGAGGTGGACGGCGTGACCGTCGACGTGGGCGGGGCGTCGGCTCGGGCCTATGCGCCGTGCCGTGTGGGTGATCTGGACCCGAGGCTGCGCAAGCTCCAGGTGGGAGGCACCGACCTGCCGGCCGACGACCCGGGACCGCACGCCGAGGGTGCCGTGCGGCTCTGGGTGGACGCGGAGCTCGAGATGACTGTCGGCAAGACCGCCGCCCAGGTGGGACACGCCGTGATGCTCGCTGCCGGTGCCATGACGGTCGAGGACGTCCGGGCGTGGCAGGACGCGCAGTGGGCCGTCAGCGTCCGTGATGCCGATGGCGAGACCTGGTCTCGCCTCGTGGCCGAGTGCGAGCGCGGCACCGCCGTCGGCGTGCGGGACGCGGGCTACACGGAGGTCGCCCCCGGGTCGATGACCGTGATCGCCGAGCTGGACGTCCCGCGCACCGCCTGAGTCAGGACGGGATCGTCGAGATGTAGACGAGCACGATCGGACCGGCCACTCGGACTGTGCTTCCCGCGGTGACGGGCGACGCGTCCACCGGTCGACCGTCGGGTGTCGCGGAGTCGAAGACGGGAACGTAACCGGGAGCCTCGTCCGGGCCGTGTCGACGGTGGTCGGGGAGGACGATGTTCGCATCGCCTCCCGAGTGCACCACCAGCAGAGCCGAATCGAAGGTCTCCGCCTCGACCCCTGCGTGTCGGAGCGCGGGGATGCGCACGTCGGATCCGTCGACCCAGGCCTGCAGGGTACGGGCGTGATCGTCGTTCCACCGATCGCCGACGATCTCGGCCCCGTCGTGGTCGAACCACATGAGATCCGGTTCGCCGCTGGGTGTGTCACGACCGGCGAAGAACTCCTGTTGGCGCAGAACGGGTGCCGATCGACGCAGCCGCAGTGCTCGTCCCAGAGTCGCCGTCAGGGCGTCGTCCCGTCTCGACCAGTCGATCGCGTGCGCATCCGCGGCCGATGTTCCCTGCGGCACGCAGTAGGCATTGTTGTTGCCGTGCTGCGTGTGTCCCAGTTCGTCGCCGGCCAGGAACATGGGTGTCCCGGTGGACAGGGCCAGGGTCGACAGCAGCGCACGCACGTGTCGATCGCGCGCCGCGAGCACGGCGGGGTCCTCGGTCTCGCCCTCGACGCCGTGATTCACCGAGAGGTTGTTGTCGGTGCCGTCGCGGTTGGACTCGCCGTTGGCCTCGTTGTGCTTGGCGGTGTAGGACACCAGGTCTCGCGCGGTGAAGCCGTCGTGAGCGGTGACGAAGTTGACGGACGCCCACGGCCTGCGTCCGGTCGGCGCGAACAGATCCTCGGATCCCGCGAGGCGGGACGCCAGCTCACGCACACCGCCGTGCCCGGCGAAGAAGCGGCGCAGCGTGTCTCGGTAGCGGTCGTTCCACTCGCTCCACACGCCGCCGAACCCGCCGACCTGGTACCCGGGCCCGGTCGCGTCCCACGGCTCGGCGATCAGCTTGGCACGGCACAGGATCGGGTCGGCGGCGATGGCGCTCAACATCGGGGCGTGCGGATCGAAGCGCCATCCGCCCGGCCTGCCCAGAGTGCTGGCGAGATCGAAGCGGAAGCCGTCGACCCCCAGTTCGGTGACCCAGTACCGCAACGAGTCGCAGACCATCCGGACGACGGCCGGGGACGCGGCGTCGACGGTGTTGCCGCATCCCGTCAGATCGATGTCGTGACCGCGGGCGTCCAGCAGGTAGTACCCGCGCGCGTCCAGGCCGCGCCACGAGAGGGAGGGGCCGTCGACACCGCCCTCGCAGGTGTGGTTGTAGACGACGTCGAGGATCACCTCGATACCCGCCTCGTGCAGCGTGTCCACCATCGTGCGGAACTCGGTGACCTCGGCGCCGGGGACCGAGGCGTACGACGGTTCGACGGCGAAGTACGAGCCGGTGCTGTAGCCCCAGTGGTTGCGCATCCCTCGGGCGCGCACACCGGGTTCGGTGAGGCACGCGTGCACCGGAAGCAGTTCCACCGCCGTCACACCCAGCGTACGAAGGTGCTCGAGCACCGCAGGGTGAACGAGTCCGAGGTAGGTGCCGCGTAGATTCTCGGGGACGTCCGGATGGGCACCGGTGAACGACCCGACGTGCACCTCGTACACGACGGTGCGGTCCCAGTCGGTCTCGAGTCGCGGTGCGTCCGAGGCCGCCAGGGGAGCGGTGACCACTGCGAGGGGAGCGTGTCCCAGCGAGTCGACCGTCGACTGCGGTCCGAACGGGTCGTCGCGATACGGCAGGAGGGCTCGCGCGTCGCCGAGGCTGCCGACGATGCGCCGTGCGTAGGGGTCGAGAAGAATCTTGTTCGGATCGAACCGGTGACCGGCCTCGGGATTCCACGGTCCGGAGACGCGGTAGCCGTAGACGGATCCGACGCCGGCCTCGGCGACCACACCGTGCCAGATGCCGTACGTGCGCTGGGTGAGGAGGTGACGCGACTCCCGTGAGTCGGGGCCCGACCCGTCCACCAGACACACCTCGACGGCGTGCGCGTCGGGTGCGTGCACGGCGAAGCAGACGCCGCCCTCCACGGGGTGGGCGCCCAGCGGGAAGGGCCTGCCCGACGCGGCGGCGGACTTCGGTGAGTTCTGTTCGTGCGACACGCGTGCTGATCCTGCCGTGGATGCACCCCGCGCGTGCGGGAAGATGGAAGGCGTGTCCTCTCCTGACCCAGACCTGCTCGTCGAACTCGCCGATGTCTCCGTCGTCCGCGGAGGGACGACCCTCGTCGGCCCCGTCTCCTGGAACGTGGAGCTGGACGAGCGGTGGGTGGTCCTCGGACCGAACGGTGCGGGCAAGACCACGCTGCTGCGCGTCGCCGCGGCGGAGATCTACCCGACCTCCGGCACCGCGCACGTGCTCGGCGAGACGCTCGGGCACGTCGACATCTCGGAACTCAAGCCGCGCATCGGCCTGTCGTCCTCTGCTCTCGCCGGACGCATCCCGTCCGACGAGGTGGTGGCCGATCTGGTCGTGTCGGCGGGGTACGCGGTGCTCGGTCGCTGGCGTGAGAAGTACGACGAGGTGGACGACGAGCGTGCGGTCGACATGCTCGAGACGGCCGGTATCGAGCATCTCGCTCGCCGGACCTTCGGGACGCTGTCCGAGGGCGAACGCAAGCGTGTCCTGATCGCCCGCGCTCTGATGACGGACCCCGAGTTGCTGCTGCTCGACGAGCCGGCCGCGGGTCTCGACCTCGGAGGCCGCGAGGATCTCGTCGCCATCCTCACCGACCTCGCACTCGACCCCGACGCCCCCGCGACGGTGCTGATCACGCACCACGTGGAGGAGATCCCACCGGGCTTCACCCACGCGATGCTGCTCAAGGAGGGCGGAGTCGTGGCGCAGGGTCTCATCGACGACGTCATCACGGAGGAGAACCTGTCCACCGCGTTCAGTCAGGCCATCGCCCTCGAGCGCACCGACGGGCGCTTCTTCGCGCGGCGCAAGCGGTCGCGGTCGTCCCATCGGCGAGCGCGGTGACCGAACCGGTCGCGCTGCGGGACGCCTCCACCGTCATCCTGCTGCGCGATGCGCCGGCAGGGCTCGAGGTCTTCCTGCAGCGGCGAGTCGGACGGATGGCGTTCGCCGCCGGCATGACGGTCTTCCCGGGCGGCGGTGTGGATCCGACCGATCGCACGCCCGCGGACGGGGAGGACCGGTGGGCCGGCCCGTCACCCGCGTGGTGGGCGGTACGGTTCGGCACCGACGACGACGCCGCGGCGCGGGCCCTGGTGCTCGCCGCGGTGCGCGAGACCTTCGAGGAGTGCGGTGTCCTGTTCGCCGGGCCCGACGCGCACACCGTCGTCGCGGACACGTCCGATCACGCCGACCGGCGTCGTGCCGTCGAGAAGCACGAGATCTCTTTCGGTGAGTTCCTGGCCGAGACCCGACTGGTGGTGCGCTCCGATCTGCTGCGCCCGCACGCCCGTTGGATCACGCCCGAGGGCGAGACGACCCGTCGGTACGACACCCGCTTCTTCGTCGCGGCGCTCCCGTCCGGGCAACGTCCCGACGGCGAGACGTCCGAGGCCGTCGACGCCGCGTGGGTGCGGCCCGCGGATGCCCTCGACGAGTTCCGTCGCGGCGACCGCATGCTGATGCCGCCCACCTGGGCGTGCCTGCGGCATCTCGCCGGTCACGGGTCGGTGGCCGAGGCCATGGCCGCAGAGGCCGATCTGGCGCCGGTGCAGCCCGTCATCAGCGGATCGGGTGGATCCGTGCGGGTGAACTTCGACGGCGCCGACGAGTATCGCGCCGACCTCCCCCCACGCACCGAGCGGACGTCGAACAGCTAGCGTGCTGGCCATGGCTGAATTCGTGACTCTCGACTTGACCGACGGCATCGGCACCATCCGGCTCTCCCGGCCGCCGATGAACGCTCTGAACCGCCAGGTGCAGGGTGAGCTCCTCGAGGTGTCGCGGGCCGCCGCCGAGGATCCGGATGTCAAGGCGGTCATCGTGTACGGCGGTGAGAAGGTGTTCGCCGCCGGCGCGGACATCAAGGAGATGGCGGAGATGTCCGCGGGTCAGATGACCGACGCGATCGGCGCTCTGCAGGCCGGTCTCGGAGCGATCGCGTCCATCCCGAAGCCCACCGTCGCCGCCATCACCGGATACGCCCTCGGCGGCGGTCTGGAGGTCGCCCTCGGTGCCGATCGCCGCATCGCGGGCGACAACGCGAAGCTCGGCGTCCCCGAGGTGCTGCTCGGCGTCATTCCCGGCGGTGGCGGCACCCAGCGACTCGCCCGGCTGATCGGCCCGAGCCGCGCGAAGGACATGGTGTTCACCGGCCGTTTCGTCGGGGCCGAGGAGGCGCTTGCCGTCGGTCTCGTGGACGAGGTGGTGGCCCCCGATGCCGTGTACGAGGCGGCGCGCACGTGGGCCGGTCAGTTCGTCCGCGGTGCCTCGCGCGCCCTCGCCGCAGCCAAGGCGGCCATCGACGAGGGTCTGGACACCGACCTCGCGACGGGCCTGAAGATCGAGGCGCACGTCTTCGCCTCGCTGTTCGGTACCGAGGACCGCGCGATCGGCATGGCGTCGTTCCTCGAGAACGGCCCGGGCAAGGCCGACTTCACCGGCAACTAGCCTCCCGCACTCGTTCAGATAGGGTTCCCTTCCATGACCGCTCGTGAACCGCACACCGACACCGCCGCCTCGACCGCACCGTCGGATCCGGCGCCGCGCCCGCACGCGAGTGCCGAGGAAGTGCAGGCCGCACGGTCGGACACCAAGCTGGCCCAGGTGCTCTACCACGACTGGGAAGCGGAGACCTACGACGACAAGTGGTCGATCTCCTACGACCAGCGCTGCATCGACTACGCCCGCGGCCGTTTCGACGCGGTGGCCGGATCCGAGGCCCTGCCGTACGGTCGCGCGCTGGAACTGGGCTGCGGTACCGGCTTCTTCCTGCTCAACCTCATGCAGAGCGGCGTCGCCGCGACCGGGTCGGTCACGGACCTGTCGCCGGGCATGGTCAAGGTCGCGCTGCGCAACGCCGAGAACCTGGGCCTCGACGTGGACGGCCGCGTCGCCGATGCCGAGACCATCCCGTACGAGGACGACACGTTCGATCTCGTCGTCGGTCACGCGGTGCTGCACCACATCCCGGACGTGGAGCAGTCTCTGCGCGAGGTGCTGCGCGTGCTCAAGCCCGGCGGCCGGTTCGTGTTCGCGGGCGAGCCGACGACGGTGGGCAACTTCTACGCGCGGTGGCTGGGGCGTCTCACGTGGGAGGCCACGACCCGCACGACGCGGTTGCCGTTCCTCGCGGACTGGCGTCGCCCGCAGCAGGAGCTGGACGAGTCGTCCCGTGCCGCGGCACTCGAGGCCGTCGTCGATCTGCACACCTTCGACCCGACGGAGCTCGAGAACATCGCCGTCGCCGCGGGTGCGGACGACGTGCAGGCCAAGACCGAGGAGTTCGCCGCAGCGCTGCTGGGCTGGCCGGTCCGCACCTTCGAGGCGGCGGTGCCGGCGGAGAAGCTGGGTTGGGGCTGGGCGAGGTTCGCGTTCAACGGCTGGAAGTCACTGTCCTGGCTCGACGAGAACGTGCTGCACCACGTCGTGCCCCGTGGCTACTTCTACAACGTGATGATCACGGGCACGAAGCCGGACACCGGCGCGCTCTGACGCGTCGGTGGGATACTCGTTCGACCTCGACGACGTCGAGTACCTGGCCGGGGCGTCCGACGCGCTGGCCGCGGTCGGTGACCGTGCGCTGACACCCGCCACGCTGGTCTCGGACATCGGCCGGATCCGCAGCGCCTTCGGTGACCGCGCCGCCGCGCTGATCGAGACGGTCACCCTGCGCCGCAAGGCCGCGACCAAGCTGCCGTTCGCCGGAACGTGGTTGGTCACCGACGACGCGGTGCAGCAGGCCACCACCGAACAGGTGTCCCGGCACCGGGCCGAGCGGCTGCGCGGACGTCGCATCCACGACGTCACCTGCTCGATCGGCACCGAACTGCACACCCTGCACTCGGTCGCGGACATCGTGGTGGGCAGCGATCTCGATCCGGTGCGGTTGGCCATGGCACGACACAACGTTCCCGACGTGGCCGTGCTGCGTGCCGACGCGGTGGTCCCCACCACGCGCGGCACCGTCGTCGTCGCCGACCCCGGCCGCCGCGCCGGCGGCCGCCGCCGTCACGACCCCGCAGCCCTCGAACCCCCGCTTCCGGACCTCCTCGACGCCTATGCCGGCCGCGACCTGGTGGTCAAGTGCGCACCGGGTCTCGACGTCGACCGTCTCGACCTCACGAGCCGACACACGCGGGCCGAGGTCGAACTCGTCTCCCTCGACGGCGCCGTCCGCGAGGCGTGCCTCTGGCTGGGGGAGGTGGCGGACCCCGCTGTGCGTCGCCGTGCGACGGTGCTCCGGTCGGACGGTTCCGCGTGGGAGGTGACGGACGCCGACTCGGACGCCATCGACGACGATCGTGCCCCTGGCAGGTACATCGTCGATCCCGACGGCGCCGTCGTGCGGGCCGGTCTCGTGCGCCACTACGCCGCGAGACATGGACTGTGGCAACTGGATCCACGCATCGCGCACCTCACGGGAGACGCGATACCGGAGGGGACGACGGGCTTCGAGATCCTCGACAGGTTGCCCTTCACCGAGAAGGTGTTGCGCAAGCGGCTCGCGGAGCTGGGATGCGGGTCGCTCGAGATTCTCGTCCGCGGCATCGACGTCGATCCCGCGTTGCTGCGCCCCCGGCTCGATCTCCGGGGCACCGTGCCGCTGGGGCTCGTGATCACCCGGATCGGGCGCTCGGGGGTGGCCTTCGTGTGCGGGCCGCGTACCGGGCCTCAGCGGAACGAGTAGAGGGATCCCAGCGCGGTCGGGACGACCACCTCGCCGTCCGAGCCGACGACGACTCCGGGGCTGTAGCCCTCGGCGCCGGGGAGCGCGTCGGTGTCGACCGTCTCGCCGGTGGCCGTGTCGAAGGTGACGAGTGCGAGCCCGTCACCTTCGCCGACCACCGTGTAGCCCGTGGTGCCACCCGCCAGTGCGGAGGAACCCTGTGTCACGAGATCTGGCCGCTCCCAGACCGTTTCGGGTCGCTCGCCCGCATCGCGGATCGCCCGCAGATGCGACCCCGCGCCGCCCGCGGGGACGATGGTGCCGTCCGCAGCGACGGACACACTTCCTGCCGCGCGGTCACCGACGAAGTAGGACCAGATCTCGGAGCCGTCCTCGGTGGAGTACGCACGCACGGTGCCCTCGACGTCCGTGAGGTACACACGGTCACCGTCGGGTGACACCACGGGGCTCGACGTCACGGCGGCGGGAAGCAGGGGCGACGACCACGCCTCGGTGAGGCCGGGGGAGTCCCCGCCGGTGTAGGACAGCGCCACGAGCTGGGGAGCGATGGCGCCGGCGCGCCACAGGACGAGGTAGACGGTCGAGGACTCCAGATCGACGGCCGGTGCCGCCGCGACGGCGCAGTCCGGCCCACCGCCCAGGCAGGCCAGCAGACCGTCGTCCGCGGGCCGCAGCGTGGTGTTCGGCGCGTCCAGGGGCGTGGGATTGGGGTTCAGGTCCAGTACGGGTGCGACCGCGTTCCCGGTCTGGTTGCTCAGCACGTTGATCTGACCGAACTGGGTGACCACCAGGACGTTGCCGTCGGGCAGGAACTGCGGGGTGCGCGGTACTCCGTAGACCGGTGTGCGCCAGCGCAGTTGACCATTCTGGTTGATCGAGCTCATGCTGCCGTCGTCACCGGCGTAGAGGTTGGACGCCGAGTCGGCGACCGCGGTCGACGAGACGCCGGAGGGTCCGAGCGAGTTGCAGAACCGCTTGCGTCCGGTCTCGCCCTGGAACGATCCGAGCGCGCAGCCGGCGTCTCCGGTCATCGTCACCGTGATCTGACCGTTGGGCGCGACGGAGGGACGTGTGGACGTCGGAGCGCCGAGAGGGCGGGTCCAGTCGAGAGCGAGGGAGCGACTGCCCTCGGTGGTCACGGAGGCGGAGTTGTGGGCGTCGGCGAGACCGCCGCGCCAGCCCTCGTCGCCCAGGATGTCGATGGGCCCGGAGTCACTGCCACAGGCCCCGAGGGCGAGGGCGCCGACCGCGAGGAGAGCGGCACCGGCTCGACGAGTGCGCACCGAGGTACGCGGGTTCTCGTCGTGCATGCACTCTCCTGATGTCGGGTGATCGGCTCGCACGAGACTAACGGCTGAAACGATGCGTCACGGTTCCGACCCCCGGTGGTCGGCCCCCGGGTTCCCTGCGGCGGCGCCGACAGTAATGTGCCGCCCATGACCAGCATGTGGAACGCGCCGTTGCGCACCCGGTGGCGAGGATCGCGGCGACGTGACCCCGACCAGGCGCGCTTCCTCACGCTCGCGTCGCTGCGCTGGGTGATCGGCCACAAGGCGTACACGCCCTGGTACCTGGTGCGGTACTACCGCCTCGCGCGTTTCAAGGCCGCGAACCCGCACGTGGTGCTGCGCGGAATGGTGTTCCTCGGCAAGAACGTCGAGATCCACGCGACGCCCGAGCTGGCGCGACTCGAGATCGGTCGCTGGGTGCACATCGGTGACGGCAACGCGATCCGCTGCCACGAGGGGTCGCTGCGCATCGGTGACAAGGTGGTGTTCGGCAAGGACAACGTCGTCAACACCTATCTCGACATCGAGATCGGTGCGTCCACTCTCGTCGCCGACTGGTGCTACATCTGCGATTTCGATCATCGGACCGAGGACATCACGGTGCCGATCAAGGATCAGGGCATCGTCAAGTCGCCGGTGCGGATCGGCCCGGACACGTGGATCGCCGCGAAGGTGACCGTGCTGCGGGAGACCGTCGTCGGTCGCGGCTGCGTCCTGGGCGCGCACGCGGTGGTCAAGGGTCACGTGCCCGACTACGGGATCGCGGTCGGCGCACCCGCACGAGTGGTCCGGAACCGTCGCACCGACTGGGAGGCCGGCGCGGAGGACCGCGCGGCGTACGTCGCCGCACTGGAGGACATCGCCCGCAAGAAGTCGCTCGGGAGCGAGTGACTCAGTCCCGTTCGGGCAGTGGACGTTCGCTGATCGTGGGCCTGCCCAGCGGAAAGCGCACCCGGCGCTTCGCGGTGGAGTAGACCGTGGCGGTCTCGCGGGCCACGGAGTGCCAGTCGAAGTCGGACGTGAGTCGCGCACGTGCCGCGTCACTCCGGGTACGTGCCGCAGCGGGGTCGTCGAGTGTGCGCCGCACCGCCGTCGCCAAGGAGCCGACATCGCCGGGAACGAAGGACATCCCGGTGACGCCGTCGACGACGGCTTCGCCCAGGCCGCCCGCGGTGGAGGCGACGAGCGGTGTGCCGGCCGCGGCGCCCTCGAGGGCGATGATGCCGAAGGGCTCGTATCGACTCGGCAGCACCAGCGCGTCCGCCCGGTGCAGATGCCCGAGAACGCCGTCGTGGCCGAGGGATCCGACGAACGTCACCGCCCGGCGCACCCGGTGCACACGCGCCAGATCGACGAGGTGGTCGAGCTGGGTCCCGTCGCCGACGACGGTGAGCGTGGTGCCGGGGTGCGTCCGTCGGACACGCGGGAGTGCCGCTATCAGATCCTGCACCCCCTTCTCGTACTCCAACCGACCCACGAAGAGCAGGGACGGGGCGCCGGTGCGCGCCGCGCGAGGACGGTACGTCCAGGTCCGGGTGTCGATGCCGTTGCGTATCACGTGGACCGGGGACGGAAGCGGACCGAAGAGGCGGACCACCTCGTCCTCCATTCCCGCGGAACACGTGATGACGGAATCGGATTCGTGCGCCAGCCACCATTCCACGGAGTGCACCTGGCGGTTCACGCGGCCGGAGACCCATCCGCTGTGGCGTCCGGCCTCCGTCGCGTGGATCGTCGAGACCAGCGGGACGTCGTAGTACTCGGCGAGCGCGATCGCCGGGTGCGCCACCAGCCAGTCGTGGGCATGGACGACGTCGGGAACCCACCCCTCGCCGATGCCGGGCTTGGAGAGTGCGAGGCCGGCGCGCACCATCGCGTGACCCATCGCGAGCGTCCACTCCAGCATGTCCACTCCGAAGGTGAAGTGCGCCGGATCCTCGGCCACGGCGACGACGAGCACGCCCTCGGCGACCGAGCTCACGGTGGGGTGGGTCGCCGCGTCGGAACCCGTGGGGCGGCGGGAGAGGACCACCACCTCGTGTCCGGCCGCGGCCAGTTCCACCGCGAGATGGTGGACGTGGCGACCGAGGCCGCCGACCACCACGGGCGGGTACTCCCACGAGATCATCAGGACCTTCACGCCCGCACCTCCCGACCCGTCGGTTGCAGACGCCGCGCATCGAGGTCCGGGAACAGATCGTCCGCCTGGTTCCACCCGGATGCAAGGTCGGCGGCTCGTGCGTGATGCCCGTGCACGCGGGCGTCGGCGATCTCGCGCACCGCGTGAGCGTGCTTGTGGGCGCGGTCGCGGGCGTACTGCGCGGCCGAGTCCTTGCTCACCATGAAGGCCCAGTCGCTCGAGACGGTGAGCATCGTCTCGCGCAGTATCTGGTCCGCGACACGGTCTCGCAGACCGCCGGGGGGTGCCGCGTCGACGGCGTCGAGCGCGGTGGCGGTGACCTCGGCGTTGAGATCGACCAGGTCGCAGACGGGATCGCCCGCCCACACCCGCCAGTCCTTCCCGCTGCCCCAGGAGGTGTCCGGGAGTTCGACGGGGTCACCGACGTAGCCGTCTCGCTTCGCGCCCGCGAGTGTCCCGACGCGGATGCCGGCCTCGGGG
This sequence comes from Rhodococcus sp. UNC23MFCrub1.1, assembly GCF_000686025.1. Lineage (GTDB taxonomy): Bacteria > Actinomycetota > Actinomycetes > Mycobacteriales > Mycobacteriaceae > Rhodococcoides. The sequence goes on along the minus strand of NZ_JMLQ01000011.1, from coordinate 55,166 downwards.
AGCGCACGCAGGATGCCGGCCAACCATGCCGGACCCTCGTGCCACCAGTGTCCGAAGAGCTCGGTGTCGAAGGCGGCGACCACCAGTGCCGGGGACCCGGTGCGCGCGTGTTCGGAGCGCATCCGGCGGCGAACCACGTCGACGAAGTCCTCGACGTGCGAGCGGACGGCTGCTGCGGCGCGCTCCGGTTCGTACGGTGCCTTGTCCGGGCCCGCGACGCTTCTGCCGGTGACCCGGGACGGCTTCAGCCCGGTGTCGTGGTCGTAGGTGTGGAAGTCGCGGTACGCGGAATGACCGGGATAACCGGACTTCGGTGACCACACGCGATAGCTGACCGGGAGATCACGACCGAACGCGACGACGTGGGTGTCGCCGACCGGACGGCCGCACGTCGTGTCTCCGTGCAGAGCCGGGCCGTCGACCATGAAGTGTCCGACGCCCGCGGCGGCGTAGTCGAGTTCCATCCCTGCGGTGAAGGCGCACTCGGGTGCCCAGATGCCCTCGGTGCCGCGGCCCCACCGGCGTACGGCGTCGGCGCGTCCCTCGCGGAGCGCGAACGTCCGCAGTCGTGGGTCGAGCAGAGGTTGGAACGGGTGCATCGACGGCCCACCGAGCAGTTCGACGGCGCCGGAGTCGGCCAGTTCGCGCAGTCGGGGGGCGCCGCCGTGGCGCCAGCGGGTCTCGAACTCGTGCAGAGCGGCAGCCGATCGCCGGTGTTCGCGGTGACCGAGCGCGCGGCGGTCCGGGTCACGGGACCCGGCGGCTTCGGCGGCGCGGAGCTGCCAGTTGCCGAGCCAGTGATGCATCCCGTCGAGGCTGTACGGATCGTCCAGTTGGGCGGCGAGTACCGGGGTGACGCCCAGGGTCAGCAGATCGGTGCGGCCCTCGTCGGCCAGGGTCCGCAGTTCGCGGACCACGGGCAGGTACGAATCTGCCCACGACTGGTAGAGCCACTCCTCCCCGACGGGCCACCGCCCCTGGTGGGCGAGCCACGGGAGATGGGAGTGCAGGACGAGCGCGAACATGCCCGGTTCGTCGGCCGAGGTGGCGCTCGTCACGTGCTGGACGGTTTCCGGGCCACCGCGACGAGATCCAGGCTCTCGTCGATCGCCTCGGCGTGGATGTCGAAGTCGTCGACGGTGATGCCGGCGACGTCGGAGACGAGGGTCGCGGGCCACGGCTCACCGGCGAGCGCGCGGTCGATCTGCGCGTCGATGAACGATCCGCCGTGGGTCGCGTCGAGTGCGCGCAGTCGCTCGCCGTGATGCACGCCGGTCATCGAGTCGATCTCGAATCCCGTGTCGGACAGCAATTCCCGTAGTTCCGCGGCTGCGAGCTCGCGGGTGTGGAAGGGGTTCAGCGGGGTGTCCCGGCCGGGGGAGAACGTGATGCGGTTGGGAGTGCTGACGAGGAGGACGCCGCCGGGAACCAGAACCCGGAGGCACTCCCGCAGGAACTCGGCCTGGTCCCACAGATGTTCGATCACCTGGAAGTTGACGACGACGTCGACGCTCTCGCCGCGCAGCGGCAGCATCGCGAGGTTGCCTCGGGTCATGGCGACCGACGGGTACCGGCGAGCGACGTGTTCGGCGGCGCTGCGGTCGTAGTCGAGACCGATCACCCGTGTCGCCGTCCGCGCGATCATGTCGGCGCCGTAGCCCTCGCCGGAGCCCGCCTCGAGCACCACTCGGTCGGCGCAGGCCGGTGCGAGACGGCGGTACACGACCTCGTGCCGACGGAACCAGTAGTTCTCCTCGGCGATGCCGGGCACGGTGCGCTCGCCGGTGAGCGGGAGGGGTGTCTCGGTCGACACGGTCGTGTCGGTCGCGGCGTCGTTCATCCGGGCGACAGTAGTTCCCACCTGCCCGGTCGAGCGACGCCGGTCGGCGGTCCGAGGGGCCCCGGGGGGTGAATTCTCGGCCCGACAGGAGTAAGTTACCCATCAGTAACCACGAATGGGGTAACGTCCGTGACACGTCGGTTCCGGGGCTTCGGCCCACCGCGCGCAGCGTGAACTCCGAATACGTTTCGGGCCCCGCGCTACGAGATCAAGACCTGATTCACCGAGACAGGACACAGGAGGTCGACGAAGACCCATGACGAACATCGTCGTACTGATCAAGCAGGTTCCCGACACGTGGTCCGAGCGCAAGCTCTCGGACGGCGACTACACGCTCGACCGCGACGCGGCCGATGCCGTGCTCGACGAGATCAACGAGCGCGCCGTGGAGGAGGCACTCCTGATCAAGGAGCGCGACGGCGGCGAGGTCAAGGTCCTCTCGGCAGGACCCGACCGCGCGACCGAGGCCATCCGCAAGGCCCTCTCCATGGGCGCGGACAGTGCTGTGCACGTCAACGATCCGGCCATGCACGGTTCCGACGCCATCCAGACCGCGTGGGCTCTCGCTGCCGCACTCGGCCAGGTGGAGTTCGAGAACGGTGAGGCCGCAGATCTGGTCATCGCCGGCAACGAGGCGACCGACGGCCGCATCGGCGCGGTCCCCGCCATCATCGCCGAGTACCTCGGCATCCCGCAGCTGACCCAGATGCGCAAGCTGGTCGTCGCCGACGGCAAGGTCAGCGGCGAGCGCGAGACCGACGAGGGCATCTTCGGCCTCGAGGCAGATCTCCCCGCGATCGTCAGCGTCACCGAGAAGATCAACGAGCCGCGCTTCCCGTCCTTCAAGGGCATCATGGCCGCCAAGAAGAAGACGGTGCAGGTCCTCACCCTCGCCGACATCGGCGTCGATCCGGAGACCGTGGGCGTCGCGAACGCCGGCACCACCGTCACCACGGTGACCCCGAAGCCGCCGAAGACCGCTGGTGAGCGCGTGAACGACGAGGGAGACGGCGGAACCAAGGTCGCCGAGTACCTCGTCGCGCAGAAGATCATCTAGATCCCCGTCACCAGCACACATTCGTCTCACTGCAGTACAGGAGAAACACCATGGCAGAGGTACTCGTACTCGTCGAGCACGCAGACGGGGCACTGAAGAAGGTCACCAGCGAGCTCATCACGGCCGCCCGCGTTCTGGGTGAGCCGTCCGCGGTGGTCACGGGAGCGCCGGGCACCACCGACGCGATCGCCGCCGCACTCACCGAGGCCGGCGCCGCGAAGATCTATGTCGCGGAGTCCGCCGACGTCGACGGCTTCCTCGTCACGCCCAAGGTCGACGTGCTGTCGTCCCTGGCCGAGTCGGTCTCGCCCGCCGCGATCCTCACGTCCGGTGGCATCGAGGGCAAGGAGGTGGCGGGTCGTCTCGCCGCTCGCCTCGGTGCCGGACTGCACCAGGACGTCGTGGCGATCAACGCCGACAAGTCCGCCACGTACTCCATCTTCGGTGGCGCGTTCACCGTCGAGGCGAAGACCAACGGCGACGTCCCGGTCATCTCGCTCCGCCCGGGTGCCATCGACGCCGAGCCGCAGGCCGGTGCCGGTGAGCGTGTCGACGTCGAGGTTCCCGCGCAGGAGGAGGCCGTCGTCAAGGTCACCTCGCGTGAGCCCGTCGCCGGCGGCGACCGCCCCGAACTCACCGAGGCGTCGGTCGTCGTCTCCGGTGGTCGCGGTGTCGGCAGCGCGGACAAGTTCTCCGTCGTCGAGGACCTGGCCGACTCGCTCGGTGCGGCCGTCGGCGCCTCGCGTGCAGCCGTCGACTCGGGCTACTACCCGGGCCAGTTCCAGGTGGGTCAGACGGGCAAGACCGTCTCGCCCCAGCTGTACGTCGCGCTCGGCATCTCCGGTGCGATCCAGCACCGCGCCGGCATGCAGACGTCCAAGACGATCGTCGCCGTCAACAAGGACGAGGAAGCACCGATCTTCGAGATCGCGGACTTCGGCGTCGTGGGAGACCTCTTCGACGTCACGCCTCAGCTCGCCGAGGCAGTGAAGAAGCGCAAGGGCTGATCCCCTCAGCAGTACCCGGGAGCCCCGCTACCGTTCGTCGGTAGCGGGGCTTTCGTCGTTCGTGCACCTTCCGGTCACGTCGTGTTGTGAGTGCCGTCGAGTGGGCTCGATAGATCTATGTGCCATGACATCAGATGTGTGCGACTCGGCACCGACCGTCATCACCCCGTCCTCGGCCGACGAGCACGTGCTCGTCTCCGACAAGCACCACTCACTCGTTCTCGGATCCACCCCGGAACACGTGCTCGCGGCGCAGCGGTTGCGCGCCACCGTGTTCGGCTCGGAAGCGGGGTACGAGTCGACCGCCTTCGACGGCGGCCTCGACGCCGACCGCTTCGACGACCACTGCGATCACCTGCTCGTCGTCGACAACCGCACCGGCGATCGTGTCGGCTGCTACCGCATGCTCACCCCGGACGGTGCGGAGCGCGCCGGCGGGTACTACACGGCGACGGAGTTCGACATCAGCGAACTGCGTGCACACGAGTTGCGGACGGTCGAGATGGGTCGTGCGTGCGTCCTGGAGGGCCATCGATCCGGCTCGGTGCTGGCGCTGATGTGGTCCGGGATCCTCCGGTACATCGACCTCGGTGGCTACGACCGGGTGATGGGCTGTGTGTCGGTCCCCATGGCACTCGGTGACGGGGAGCCGGACGGCGCGCACGTCAAGGGCGTGTACGACCTCGTCGAGAAGCGGCACCGCTCCGAGGTCCGCGCGTATCCCCGGACCCCCGTGCGCGTCGACGGTGTCGCCCTCGCCGACATGACGGCGCCCGCCCGCACGTCGGTGCCGGCCCTGATGCGCGGCTATCTGCGCATGGGCGCCTCGATCTGCGGGGAGCCGGCCCACGATCCCGATTTCGGCGTCGCGGACTTCGTCACCCTCCTGCACATGAAGGACGCCAACGTCCGCTATCTCGACCGGCTCCGCTCGGCCGCGGCGACCGCGGAGTCGCACGCGTGACGACACACGCCTGGATGCCCGCCAGCCCGTGCGGGACGGGGTGCCATCCGGCGGTCTCGGCGACCGTGGGCACCGCACGCGTGGTGGTGCGCTGCGTCCTGGTGGCGGTGCTGCTCGCCGTGGTCCCGCTCCTGCTGGCGGGCCGGGTGTTGCCGGCGGGCGGTCGACGCGCCGCCGCACGTGCCGGAGCCAGGGGACTCCTCGGCGCGCTCGGTGTCCGGGTGACTCTGGACGGCGACCGCACGGCCGAGCCCACCGGCGTCGGAACGCTCGTCGTCGCCAATCACGTGTCCTGGACGGACGTCCTGGTGCTGGCAGCCTGTTTCCCGTGCCGCTTCGTCGCCCGCGCGGACCTCGTGGACTGGCCCGTCCTGGGTCTGCTCGCACGCATCGTGCGGGTCGTCCCCATCGCCCGTGAGCGACTCCGCTCCCTGCCCGGCACCGTCGACGAGGTGACCGAGGCCTTGCGATCGGGAGCCACGGTGGTCGTCTTCCCCGAGGGCACCACCTGGTGCGGAACCGCCTACGGATCGTTCCGTCCCGCCCTGTTCCAGGCGGCCATCGACGCCGGTGCGGTGGTGCGGCCGATCGCGGTCACCTACCGCGACGTCGACCACCGTCCGACGACGGCCACCGCCTTCGTGGGCGACGAGACCATCGGCGAGTCGATGTCGAGGATCCTGCGGCTGAAGGGCGTCCGTGCCGCCGTGCGGGTGTGCGAGGACATCGCGCCCATCGACGATCGTCGACTGCTGGCGCGCAGCGCGGAGTTGGCCGTGCGCCGACACCAGGACGAGACGGCAGTTCCGCCCCTGCGCGTCACCCGCACGCGACTGCCGCGCCGGGATCGGCTCGCCCAGCCGGTCCGCCCCGGTGAGTACGCCGGAACCGTCGTGCGGGCGAGCTGACGCACGGCAGTTCGGGCGTGCTCGCGCGGGGGAGAGGCGGGGTCCGCGACCGGTTATCCTGGACCACGTCATGCCACAGCCCCCACGTGTGCCCGGAACGCCGGTGTACCTCGATCATGCCGCGACCACTCCGATGGTCCCCGCGGCGATCGAGGCGATGACGGAGATCCATCGGACCGTGGGAAACGCGTCGTCCCTGCACGGATCGGGGCGCACGGCCCGCCGCCGCATCGAGGAGTCGCGGGAGTCCATCGCCGCGGCGCTGGGCGCTCGTCCGTCCGAGGTCATCTTCACCTCCGGCGGCACCGAGAGCGACAATCTGGCGGTCAAGGGTATCTTCTGGGCACGCCGAGCGCGTGATCCTCGTCGCGTCCGTGTGATCACCAGCTCGGTCGAGCATCACGCCGTGCTCGATGCCGTGGAGTGGCTCGAACGTCACGAGGGCGCCGCGGTGTCCTGGTTGCCGGTCGAGGCCGACGGCCGCGTCCTCCCGTCGACGCTGCGCCGAGAACTCGAGCTGCACGCCGACGAGGTCGCCGTCGTGTCGATCATGTGGGCGAACAACGAGGTGGGCACCATCATGGCGATCCGCGAACTCGCTGCCATCGCGGCCGAGTTCGACGTGCCCATGCACAGCGACGCGGTCCAGGTGGCCGGTGTCCGTGAGCTCGACTTCGCGTCCAGTGGTCTCTCCGCGCTGTCCATCGCGGCACACAAGTTCGGCGGACCCCAGGGCGTCGGCGCGCTGCTGCTCGGACGCTCGGTGCCCTGCGAATCACTGCTGCACGGAGGCGGTCAGGAACGCGACGTCCGGTCCGGGACGCCCGACACGGCAGGTGCAGTGGGCATGGCGGCCGCCCTCGACGTCGCCGTCGCCGGACGGGCCGACACCGAGGCGCGGCTCGTGGCGTTGCGCGAGCGTGTCATCGAGGGTGTCCTCGACGCGGTGCCCGGCGCGTCGGTCAACGGTGCCCGCGGCGCGGACAGACTCCCCGGCAACGTGCACGTCACGTTCCCCGGATGCGAGGGCGATTCACTGTTGATGTTGCTCGACGCCTCCGGTGTCGAGTGCTCGACTGGATCCGCGTGCACGGCGGGTGTCGCACGGGCGAGTCATGTGCTGCTGGCGATGGGCGTCGATGCGGCCGATGCCCGCGGATCACTGCGGTTCTCCTTGGGCCACACCAGCACCGACGCCGATGTCGACGTACTGCTCGAGGTCCTGCCGCGCGTCGTCGAACGTGCGCGGGCCGCCGGCATGGCGTCCAGTTCGAGATGACGAGAACGTCGAGACGAGAAGAGTGGTGACATGAGAGTTCTGGCAGCGATGAGCGGCGGCGTCGATTCCGCCGTGGCGGCGGCGCGTGCCGTCGATGCCGGCCACGAGGTGGTCGGGGTGCACCTGGCGCTGTCCACCGCTCCCGGCGCTCTGCGCACCGGGTCGCGCGGGTGCTGCTCCAAGGAGGACGCCGGGGACGCGCGCCGTGCCGCGGACGTGCTCGGGATCCCGTTCTACGTCTGGGATTTCGCGGATCGGTTCAAGGAAGACGTGATCGACGACTTCGTCGCGTCCTACGCCGCAGGCGAGACCCCGAACCCATGCCTGCGCTGCAACGAGAAGATCAAGTTCGCGGCGCTCGCCGATCGGGCCGAGGCGCTCGGTTTCGACGCGGTCGCCACCGGCCACTACGCCCGGCTCGAGGACGGCGTGCTGCGTCGTGCGGTCGATGCCGACAAGGACCAGTCGTACGTGCTGGGCGTCCTCACCGCGCGCCAGCTGTCCCGTGCCCTGTTCCCGATCGGGGACACCCCGAAGGCGGAGGTGCGTGACGAGGCCGCCCGCCGCGGTCTCGCCGTCGCGGACAAGCCCGACAGTCACGACATCTGCTTCATCCCGTCCGGCGACACCCGGGCGTTCCTCGGCGCCCGTATCGGCGTGCGCCCCGGATCGGTGGTCGACGCGGACTCCGGCGCGGTGCTCGCCGAGCACGACGGTGTGCACGGGTTCACCGTCGGCCAGCGCAAGGGCCTGGGCGTCGAGGGACCGGCCGCCGACGGCAAGCCGCGGTACGTCACCTCCATCGAGTCCGAGACCGGGACCGTCCGGGTCGGCTCGGCGAGCCGCCTCGACGTGTACGGCATCGATGCGAGCACACCCGTCTGGACGTCCGGCACGCCGCCCGAGGGCGACGTGGACTGCGTCGTCCAGGTCCGGGCACACGGCGGACTCGCAGACGCCGTCGCTCGTGTCGACGGCGACACCCTGCGCATCGGTCTGCGGTCCCCGCTCACCGGAGTCGCACGTGGTCAGGCAGCCGTGCTGTACCGCCCCGACCCGGCAGGCGACATCGTGGTCGGCAGCGGCACCATCGCGGCAACCTCCGCCGAGTCGCCACTCACCGCGTCCGCTCGCCCGTGACGGATCCTGCTGCCGCTCTGGCAGGCGTGGCGACGGGTATCGGCTCGTGGCCGGGAACGGACATCGCGAACGCCGTCACGACGGTGATCGGCGAGCTCCCCGACCTGCCGCACGTCGTGGAACTACCGGCGCGAGGTCTCGGCGCCGACATGATCGGGCGCACCGGCGTGCTGCTGGTCGACATCGAGATCGATGCAGCCACCAGCGGATACCGCGTGAGCCGACGGCCGAGTACGACGAGCCGCCGGGCCCGCGACTTCCTGACGGAGGACCTCGACGTTCTCGAGGAGCAGTGGGAACTGGCCGGGCTGCGCGGATCCGGCCGCGCCGTCAAGGTGCAGGCCGCGGGCCCGCTCACGATGGCCGCGGACATCGAGCTGGCGTTCGGTCACCGCGCCTTGACCGACCGCGGTGCGGTGCGCGACATCGCCGGGTCGTTGGCCGAGGGAGTGGCCGCGCACGCCGACGAGGTCGCGAGGCGGCTCGGCGCCGAGGTGGTCGTCCAGTTCGACGAACCTCGCATCGCGGCCGTGCTGGCCGGTCGCCTGCAGGGCGTGACGAGCCTCGAGCAGATCGCCGCGGTGCCGGCGCCGGAGGTGGCCGACCTGCTGGGCTCGGTGGTGCAGCGGGTGAACCGACCCGTGATCGTGCACACGTGCTCCGCCGACGTCCCGTTCGAGGTCTTCGGACGCAGCGGGGTGCACGGCGTCTCGTTCGATCTGTCCCTGCTGTCCACGTCGCGGTACGACGCGGTCGGCGATTACCTGGAGAGCGGCGGTGTCGCCGTCCTGGGGGTGGTGCCGGGAACCGACCCGGAGAAGTACCCGGCGTGGCGCGAGAGTGCGGCGCCCGCAGTGGAACTGATGGATCGGTTGGGCTTCCCGAGGCGGTACCTCGCCGAGCGCGTCGCCGTCTCACCCACGTGTGGGTTGTCCGGCGCGAGCCTGCCGTGGGCCCGGCACGCTCTGACGGTGCTGCGCGACGTCCGCGCTGCTTTCACCGAGGATCCCGACGCGCTGTGACACCGGCCTTCGTCACCGGGAACGGTGTCGGAGCGCTCCGATAGTCTGCGATCGTGGACGAGATCGAGACACCGCCGGACCTGGTCCCGGCCTCACCCGAGCAGAAGCAGGAGTGGGACGCGCTGGCCGAGGAGGTCCGCGGTCACCAGTTCCGGTACTACGTGCGGGACGCGCCGATCATCTCGGACGGGCAGTTCGACGAGTTGCTGAAGCGCCTGCAGGCGATGGAGGAGGAGCATCCGGATCTCCGGACGCCCGACTCGCCGACGCAGCTCGTCGGTGGCGGCTTCGAGACGGACTTCACGGCTGTCGACCACCTCGAGCGAATGTTGTCCCTGGACAACGTGTTCGACGCGGACGAGCTGCGTGCCTGGGCGCGCAGGGTCGAGGTGGAGGCGGGGGAGAACCTGCACTACCTCTGCGAGGTCAAGATCGACGGTGTCGCGCTCAATCTGGTGTACGAGAACGGCCGACTGGTGCGCGCCGCCACCCGCGGTGACGGACGCACCGGGGAGGACGTGACGCTCAACGCGCGCACCATCGACGACATCCCCGAGGTGCTCACCCCGTCGGACGAGTTCCCGGTCCCGACGCTGCTCGAGGTGCGGGGCGAGGTGTTCTTCCGACTCGAGGACTTCCAGGCGCTCAACGCCTCTCTCGTCGAGCAGGGCAAGCCGCCGTTCGCCAACCCGCGCAACTCCGCCGCGGGGTCGCTGCGGCAGAAGAACCCCGCGGTCACCTCGCGGCGGCGGCTCGGCATGATCTGTCACGGGTTCGGCCGGATGGAGGGCTTCGCCCCCGCCGCCCAGTCCGTCGCGTACGACGCGCTCGCCGCCTGGGGTCTGCCGGTCTCGACTCACACCGCACTGGTGCAGGGCGTCGACGCGGTGGTCGAACGCATGGAGTACTGGGGCGAGAACCGGCACTCGGTCGAGCACGAGATCGACGGCCTCGTGGTGAAGGTCGACGAGATGGCGTTGCACCGCCGACTCGGATCCACGTCACGCGCACCCCGCTGGGCCATCGCCTTCAAGTATCCGCCGGAGGAGGCCACCACGACGTTGCTCGACATCCGGGTCAACGTCGGTCGCACCGGGCGAGTGACGCCGTTCGCGTTCATGGAGCCGGTGCTCGTGGCGGGGTCGACGGTGTCCCTCGCGACGTTGCACAACGCGTCCGAGGTCGTGCGCAAGGGCGTGCTGATCGGAGACACCGTGGTCATCCGCAAGGCGGGCGAGGTGATCCCGGAGGTGCTCGGTCCGGTGGTCGACGCGCGCACCGGGGACGAGCGGGAGTTCGTCATGCCGACGCACTGCCCCGAGTGCGGAACCGAGCTCGCACCGGCCAAGGAGGGCGACGCCGACATCCGCTGTCCCAATTCGCGTTCGTGCCCGGCGCAGTTGCGGGAACGGGTCTTCCACGTCGCGGGCCGTGGCGCGTTCGACATCGAGGTGCTGGGGTACGAGGCCGCGACGGCGCTGTTGTCCGCACACGTGATCGAGGACGAGGGCGATCTGTTCGATCTCACCGAGGACCAGCTCACCCGGACGGATCTCTTCCGAACCAAGGCGGGAGCGCTGTCCGCGAACGGTCGGCGATTGCTGGACAACCTGGGGCGAGCCAAGGATCAGCCGCTGTGGCGGGTGCTCGTCGGATTGTCGATCCGCCATGTCGGGCCGACCGCCGCCCGCGCCCTCGCCGCCCGCTTCGGGTCGCTCGACGCCATCCGGGCGGCGACGGAGGAGGAACTGGCCGCCGCCGACGGGGTGGGGCCCACCATCGCCCGCGCAGTCGTCGAGTGGTTCGACGTCGACTGGCACAGCGCCATCGTGGAGAAGTGGTCGGCGGCGGGCGTGCGCATGGAGGACGAACGCGACGAGAGTATCGAGCGCACGCTCGACGGTCTGTCGATCGTCGTCACCGGATCGCTCGCCACGTTCACGCGTGACGACGCGAAGGAGGTGATCCTGGCCCGCGGCGGCAAGGCGGCCTCGTCGGTGTCGAAGAAGACGGCGTTCGTGGTCGTCGGCGACGCGCCCGGATCCAAGCACGACAAGGCGCTCGAACTCGGTGTTCCGGTGCTCGACGAGGACGGGTTCCGCACGCTGCTCGGCGAGGGGCCCGACGCGGCCCGCGCGCTGGTCGCCGGGGCGGACTCAGCCGAGGACGGTGGCGACGATGCCGGCCAGGTAGCCGAGCCGGGCGATCTCTGACGGTCGGAAGTCCGGTCCGCCGGGTCGTCCGAGCACCAGCACGGTGCCCGACGATCCGAGTGGCGCCGCGGCCAGTGTGGTGTCCATGTCCTTCCACGACTGCGGAACCCATGCTCCGGTCGGGTCGAGGACTGCCGGCTTCTCGAGGGGCATCCACGGCATGTCGTCGGCCCGCGACTCGGGCGCCCCGGAGCTGCCGACGATGACGGCCGGACCGTGATCCGACATGCCCACCACGGTGCTCCATCCGACGCGCAAGACCCGCGGCGCACCGTCCACGAGCACCTGCAGACGGTCGTCGTGCGCCGTGGCCACCTGATCGATGAGCTCGAGCTCGCGGTGTGTGTCCAGGATGCCGGCGTAGGGACGGATGGAGTCCACGCGGACGTCGGTGAGCTTCTCGGCCGCGGTGATGAGTGTGTCGGGGAGGGCGCCCGGCGCGACGTCCACCACCAGATCGTCCACCGCGAATCCGGCTCCGCGTTCGATGACGTCGAGCGACAGGATGTCGGCCCCCACCGAACCCAGGGCGACGGCGAGCGACCCGAGACTGCCCGGACGGTCGGGCAACTGGACCCGCAGGAGATACGACACGCCGACATCCTCGCACTCGACGCCGTCTCCATCGAGTCGCACGCGGCCCACGAGAAGGTGGAGGACGGCCGGGCTCGCCGTCCCTCGCCGCGACGCGAGGCCGTGACGGTGGGGTGGTCGCCACGAACTAGGCTGCTCGGCATGCGTTACGAATCGAAGGGGGCCTGACGGACGTGTCTGCCATATCCCGCGACGAGGTCGCCCACCTCGCACGACTGTCCCGGCTCGCGCTCGAGGAGCACGAACTCGATGCGTTCGCCGGTCAGCTCGACGCCATTCTGGGCCACGTGAAGGCGGTGTCGGAGGTCGACGTCTCGGACGTCGACGCCACAGCGAGTCCGCTCGCTGTGACCAACGTCACCCGGCCAGACGTCATCGTCCCGGGTCTCGGCCCGGACAGTGCCCTCGCCGAGGCGCCCGCGTCCGAACAGAGCCGCTTCGCGGTGCCGCGCATCCTGGGAGAAGAGTGATGACCGCCGCCGAGCAGACCGATCTGATCCGGTCCACCGCGTCCGACCTGGCCGCGAAGATCCGCACCCGCGAGGTCTCCGCCGTGGAGGTCACTCGCGCCCACCTCGATCGCATCGCCGAGGTCGACGGAACGCTGCACGCCTTCCTGCACGTCGCGGGGGACGAGGCGATCGCCGCCGCCCAGCGCGTCGACGACGCGTTGGACGCGGGTGAGACGCCCGCGTCGGAGTTGGCCGGCGTCCCGTTGGCGCTGAAGGACGTGTTCACCACCACGGACATGCCCACCACCGCCGGCTCGAAGATCCTCGAGGGATGGGTCTCGCCGTACGACGCCACGGTCACCGCGAGGCTGCGTGCCGCGGGAATCCCGTTGCTGGGCAAGACCAACATGGACGAGTTCGCGATGGGGTCGTCCACCGAGAACAGCGCGTACGGACCCACCCTGAACCCGTGGGACACCACTCGGGTGCCGGGTGGATCGGGCGGCGGTTCGGCCGCGGCGCTCGCCTCGTTCCAGGCACCGTTGGCCATCGGTACCGACACCGGTGGCTCGATCCGGCAACCGGCCGCCGTCACCGGAACCGTCGGGTGCAAGCCGACGTACGGCGGCGTCTCCCGGTACGGGCTCATCGCCTGCGCCTCCTCCCTGGATCAGGGCGGACCCTGCGGGCGGACGGTGCTCGACACCGCGTTGCTGCACCAGGTCATCGCCGGACACGACCCCCGCGACTCGACGTCGGTCGACGCGGCGGTGCCGGACGTCGTCGCGGCGGCGCGCCGCGGCGCGGGTGGAGATCTGACGGGCGTGCGCGTCGGCGTCGTCAAGGAACTGCACTCGGACGCCTATCAGCCGGGGGTCATCTCCTCCTTCGACGCCGCCGTCGAGGTGCTCACCTCGCTGGGCGCCGAGGTGGTGGAGGTGTCGTGCCCCAACTTCGATCACGCCCTCGCCGCGTACTACCTCATCCTCCCGTCGGAGGTGTCGTCCAACCTCGCCCGCTTCGACGCGATGCGCTACGGACTGCGGGTCGGTGACGACGGAACGCACAGTGCCGATCAGGTCATGGCGATGTCGCGTGCCGCCGGGTTCGGCCCGGAGGTCAAGCGCCGCATCATGATCGGGACGTATGCGCTGTCCGCAGGCTACTACGACGCGTACTACGGCCAGGCTCTGAAGATCCGGACGCTCATCGCCCGGGACTTCGATCGTGCCTACGAGAAGGTGGACGTCCTGGTGTCGCCCACCACCCCGTCGACGGCGTTCGCGCTGGGCGAGAAGGTCGACGACCCCATCGCCATGTACCTGTACGACCTCTGCACCCTGCCGACCAACCTGGCCGGTCACCCGGCCATGTCGGTGCCGTCCGGTCTCGCGGACGGTCTCCCGGTCGGGCTGCAGATCATGGCTCCGGCGATGGCGGACGATCGCCTCTACCGGGTCGGTGCGGCGTACGAAGCCGCACGGGGAGAGTTTCCCCAGCCGTCCGCGATCTGATCCGACCGTGCCTCCGCGCGCCGGAGGTAGCAAGATGGTGACGAGCATCGTGCGCGGCGACCCCGCGTCGACACCCGCGAACGAGAGGCACCGACCCATGCGTATCGGAGTACTGACCGGCGGCGGCGACTGCCCGGGACTCAACGCGGTCATCAGGGCCGTCGTACGCACGGCGGACGCCCGCTACGGGTCGTCGGTGGTCGGATTCCTCGACGGCTGGCGCGGCCTGCTCGAGGACCGTCGTATCCAACTGCGCAACGACGATCGCAACGATCGACTGCTCACCAAGGGCGGCACCATCCTGGGGACCGCACGCGTCAATCCCGAGAAGCTGCGGGCGGGGCTCGACCAGATCAAGCAGACGATGGACGACAACGGCATCGACGTGCTCATCCCCATCGGCGGCGAGGGCACGTTGACCGCCGGACACTGGCTGTCGCAGGAGGGCGTGCCCGTCATCGGGGTTCCCAAGACCATCGACAACGACATCGACTGCACCGACGTCACGTTCGGTTTCGACACGGCACTCACCATCGCCACCGACGCGATCGATCGGCTGCACAGCACCGCCGAGTCCCACCAGCGCGTCATGCTCGTCGAGGTGATGGGGCGGCACGCCGGCTGGATCGCGCTGCACTCCGGCCTCGCGTCCGGCGCGCACATGACACTGATCCCCGAGCAGCCCTTCGACGTCCAGGAGGTGTGCGATCTGGTGAAGAAGCGGTTCCAGCGCGGGGACTCCCACTTCATCTGCGTCGTCGCCGAGGGAGCGACGCCCAAGGAGGGGTCGATGGAGATCCGCGACGGAGGAATCGACGAGTTCGGCCACGTCCGGTTCACCGGTGTCGCACAGCAATTGGGCGTCGAGATCGAACGCCGCATCAACAAGGAGGTCCGCACCACGGTGCTGGGCCACGTGCAGCGCGGCGGCAAGCCCACTCCGTACGACCGCGTCCTCGCCACCCGTTTCGGCGTCAACGCCGTCGACGCCGTGCACGCGGGGGAGAAGGGCAAGATGGTCTCCCTCCAGGGCGCCGAGATCGGCCTGGTGGACCTCGAGGAGGCCGTCCGCCAGCTCAAGCGGGTTCCCGAGAGTCGCTACCTGGACGCGGCCGCCTTCTTCGGCTGACACCGAGGGGGTTCGGCCCACCGGTCCGCAGTAAACTCGGCACCATGACTGCTGCCACCTCATCGCACTCGACGAGCCTGATGGATTACGACGAGGTGATCTCCCGGTACGACCCCGTGCTGGGCATGGAGGTGCATGTCGAGCTCGGTACCGCCACCAAGATGTTCTGTGGATGCCCCACCGAGTTCGGTGCCGAGCCCAACACCCAGGTGTGCCCTGTGTGCCTCGGCCTGCCGGGTGCGCTCCCGGTGGTCAACGCGGCTGCCGTCGAGTCCGCCATCCGGATCGGCCTCGCGCTGAACTGCTCGATCACGCCGTGGGGTCGGTTCGCGCGGAAGAACTACTTCTACCCGGACCAGCCGAAGAACTACCAGATCTCGCAGTACGACGAGCCGATCGCCACCGAGGGCTATCTCGACGTGGTGCTCGACGACGGGTCCACGTGGCGGGTCGACATCGAGCGCGCCCACATGGAGGAGGACACCGGCAAGTCGTTGCACGTCGGCGGCGCCACCGGTCGCATCGACGGAGCGAGTCACTCACTGCTGGACTACAACCGGGCCGGTGTGCCTCTCGTCGAGATCGTCACCAAGACCATCGAGGGCGCCGGCGACCGCGCGCCCGAGGTGGCCCGCGCCTACGTCACCGCGCTGCGGGAACTGATCCGCGAGCTCGGCGTGTCCGACGTGCGGATGGACCAGGGCTCGCTCCGGTGCGATGCCAACGTCTCGCTGATGGAGAAGGGCGCCACCGAGTTCGGCACCCGGACCGAGACCAAGAACGTCAACTCCCTCAAGAGCGTCGAGGTCGCCGTCCGCTACGAGATGCGCCGTCAGGCAGCAGTTCTCGCGGAGGGCGGCGAGATCGTGCAGGAGACGCGGCACTTCCAGGAGGCCGACGGCAGCACTGCGCCCGGTCGCAAGAAAGAGACCGCGGAGGACTACCGCTACTTCCCGGAGCCCGATCTCGAGCCGGTCGCCCCGGACGCCGCCTGGGTCGAGGAACTGCGCGCCACCATTCCTGAGGCGCCGTGGATCACCCGCTCTCGCATCCAGAAGGAGTGGGGCTGGTCCGATCTCGTCATGCGCGACGTCGTCAACGCCGATGCCCTCGGCCTCATCACCGCGACCGTCGACGTCGGTGCGACACCCGACGCCGCCCGCAGCTGGTGGGTGGCGTACCTGTCGCAGCAGGCCAACACCCGCGGCGTCGACCTCGCGGACCTGGCGATCACCCCGGTTCAGGTGGCCCGCGTCGCCGCGCTGGTCGCCGACCGCACACTCACCAACGCCAACGCCCGCAAGGTGGTCGACGGTGTCCTCGATGGTGAGGGTGACCCCGACGCCGTCGTCGAGGCACGCGGACTCGCTGTCGTGCAAGACGATTCGGCGCTCGAGACGGCCGTGTCCGAGGCGCTCGCGGCCAACCCCTCCGTCGCGGAGAAGATCCGCGGCGGCAAGGTGCAGGCCGCCGGTGCCATCGTCGGTGCCGTCATGAAAGCGACCAAGGGCCAGGCCGACCCCGCGCGAGTCAAGGAACTCGTCATCGCCGCCTGCAGCTAGAGAGTCCGACCGGCCTCCGGCCTTCCCGCCGACCGGCCTCCGGCCTTCCCGCTAGTCGCTCCCGCCGCCGCCGGCCGGCACCGGCACGATGACCACTCGGTCGTCCGTCGGCACCGGCTGGCCGCCGTCCTTGTTCACGGTGGTCACCCACACCTGGCCCTGAGCGCCGAGCGACGCACCACGCAGGCGGCCGTACCGGTCCTGTGCGGTGAGGGTCGGCGGCGTCGTCACCGCGTTGGTGTCCGGGTCCACGGGAACCAGTGCCAGCGCACGGGCACCGGACATCGACACGGCCACCGAGCCGGGTGCGGCCGCGCATCCGCCGACGCCCGGCTTGTCCGGCCACGTCCACACGGGACTGACGACGGCACCCTCGGGCGTGATGCGGGACAGCCGGTCCTCGGTGGCCGTCGCATCGGTCACCCAGGTGCTGCCCGTGGCGTCGATGCAGACGTCGCCGGCGCGGCCGATGCCGCTCATGACGACGCGGGGAGCCGAGGTGGAGTCGACACGCGGGTCGGTGACGGCCAGAACCTTGCCTGCGAGCGACGCCGGGTTCGCCGCAGCGGCGGGATCGCCCCCGTCGCCGGTGATCACCCGGAGTTCGTCGGGTGACGAGAAATCGAGGGCACCCGAGCTGGTGGTCCCGCGGGGGATGCCAGCGAGCACGGTCTTGGGGACGTCTCCCGCCGCGATGCGCACCACGCGGTTGTCGGTCGCCGTCGTGATGTACGCGTAGAGGAGGCGGTCCTCGTCGTAGGTGGGGGACAGCGTGATGTCGAGCAGTCCGCCGTCGCCGTCGCCGTCCACCGGGACGGTCACGACGGGTCGGGGCGCCTGGCCCGGAGCCACCTGGAAGATGGTGCCGGTGCGACGCTCGCCGACCAGGGCCGATGCCCCGCCGGGAAGGACGACGAGGCCGGACAGGGTGTCGAGACAGGTCGCGACCACGTTGGGATCCGGATCCACGCAGGGGCCGGTGGCCGGCGACGGCGCGGGCGGCGTGCTGGAACCCGGCGCTCCCGGCTCCACCGGTTCGATGTCGGCAGCGCCGAACGTGGGTTCGGGGGAGAACTCCGTCGAGGCGGAGTCGTCGAAGCGTGCGCATCCCGCGGAGGCCGTGACGATCGCCATCACCGCCGCGCCGAGCACGAACGATCGCCGGGCCGCGCGCCGAGTCCCACCCACTGTCATGAGATCCCACGGTACGGGTCGCGCCTGCGCCGGGAACGGGCCCGCCGCATCTACGCTGATGCACGTGAGTGAGAAGTCCGATGACACAGGCCGTTCCCCGTCCGGTTACGAGCCGGCGGCGAGTCCCTACGACCAGCCGACCGAGCGGATAGGCGGGGGCAGCGGAGCACAGCTCCCGCGCACCGACGACGAACTCGACGCCGACCGGTCGCGTACCGCGCATCCCACCGAGAAGCTCACCGGCTACCCCGGTGACACGACGACGGCGAGTCGCACCGAACCGGCCTACGACGACAGCGCGACGCGCGCGATCCCGGTGGCAGGAACCGACCGCACGGCGACCCCGGCCGAGGTGCGGCCCGAGGTGGTCCCGGAGCGTCGCGGCACGCTCGATCTCGGACTGCTGATCCTGCGCGTGAGCGTCGGCGCGATCGTGCTTGTGCACGGTCTGCAGAAGCTCACGGGATGGTTCGACGGTCCCGGGCTCTCGGGCTTCCAGGAGATCGTCGCCGGGTCCGGCTACGACCAGGCACGTCTGCTGTCCATTCTCGGTGCGGTCGGCGAGGTCGCCGGCGGTGCGCTGCTGATCCTCGGCCTGGCCACGCCTCTCGCGGGTGCCGCAGTCCTCGCCGTCATGATCAACGCCTGGCTCGTGCGTCAGGTCGGCGAGCCGGGGTTGCAGTTCTTCGCCCCTGCAGGTGTCGAGTACGAGACGCTGCTGGTGCTGGCGTCGGCGTCCATCATCCTCACGGGCCCCGGACGGATCGCCGTGGACGGCGGACGTGGATGGGCGCGCCGCCCCTTCATCGGGTCGTTCCTCGCGTTGGCCATCGGCATCGGCGGTGCTGCAGCGCTGTGGATCTTCCTGAACGGCGCCGACCCCTTCGCCTGATCCGTGCGTCACCGTCCACAACTCGGCCGGATCGACGGGATTCCGTCGATCCGGCCGAGTTGTGGTCGTTCAGGCCCGCGGTTCGGCCTCGTCCTGCTCGACGGCGGACTCGGCCTCGACCGGCTCGTCCTGAGCGGGCTCCTCGACCGGCGACGGATCCGGCACCGCGCCGCCGCTCGCCGCGGACAGAAGCGGGAGCTTGTCGACGGTCACGCCCGGCATCCGGACGGTCGAGCCGTCCTCGAGGGTCGCCTTGCCCCACCCGAGCTTCGGGAACAGCAGTCCCGTCACGGACGACCACGGCACCGTGGTGGAACGGAACGCCCGGCGCGAGACGAACCGCTCCGGAGTGACGGTGGTCCGGACGCGGATGATCCAGTACCCCAGCAGGACCGGGAGCGCGAGCATCCACCCGAAGAGCTCCGGCGCCCCGACCACGGGGAACGTGACCCCGAACAGGAACAGCGCCACGCCGGACAGCGCCAGGGCCGGGATGCGGAACACCGTGGGGGCCGCGGGGGAGGCGTCGGAAGTGGGGCTCTCGGTATGGGAGACTGTCACCGGTGGTTCGGACTGCTGCGAAGACGACACCCCTCCATCTTCGCACTGCATAACGCCATCCCACATAATGGGACAACGAGTTCGGTAAGTTTGACTGGCACCGCATCACGCGCCTAACGTCACACGCGTGAAGCGTGAAGAGTTCCTCGTAATCGGCAGGCGCGTCGTCGCCTGAGCCGAAACGTCTTCACGCTCAGCCACGACGCGCCACCCTCGTACAGCATCTGCTGGCGAGGGTTTTTTCTTGCCCGGATGAAGTTCTAAGGAAGCACCAGTGAGCGCACCCACCGCCCGGCCCGGCCCGGCACCACGCAAGGCTCCGCCCGCCGCCGATCGTCCCACTCCGTCCGCGACGCCGCAGCGTCGTCCCCTCGCGCCCGAGCGCGTGACCGGAGCGAAGTCCGTCGTCCGCGCACTCGAGGAGCTCGAGGTCGACGTCGTCTTCGGCATTCCCGGTGGAGCCGTACTTCCCGTCTACGATCCGCTGCTCGACTCGGCGAAGGTCCGGCACGTGCTGGTGCGACACGAGCAGGGTGCCGGCCACGCCGCCACCGGCTACGCGCAGGCCACCGGCCGCGTCGGCGTGTGCATCGCGACGTCCGGTCCCGGCGCCACCAACCTGGTGACGCCGCTGGCCGATGCGCAGATGGACTCCGTCCCGGTCGTCGCCATCACCGGACAGGTCGGCCGCGCGCTGATCGGTACCGACGCCTTCCAGGAAGCCGACATCTCGGGCATCACGATGCCCGTCACCAAGCACAACTTCCTCATCACCGACCCGCTCGACATCCCGCGCATGATCGCCGAGGCCTTCTACCTGGCGTCCTCCGGACGACCGGGCGCGGTGCTCGTCGACATCCCGAAGGACGTCCTGCAGGCGCAGACCACCTTCTCGTGGCCGCCGGAGATGAAGCTGCCGGGCTACCGCCCGGTGACGAAGCCGCACGGCAAGCAGGTGCGTGAGGCCGCGCGGCTCATCGCGGCAGCGAAGAAGCCGGTGCTGTACTGCGGCGGCGGCATCATCAAGTCGAACTCGTCGCCCGAGCTCCTCGAGCTGGCGGAGCTCACCGGCATCCCCGTCGTGACGACACTGATGGCGCGGGGCGTCTTCCCGGACAGCCACGACCTGAACCTCGGCATGCCCGGCATGCACGGAACGGTCGCCGCGGTCGCCGCACTGCAGAAGAGCGATCTGCTCATCACGCTCGGCGCTCGTTTCGACGACCGCGTGACCGGGCAGCTCGACTCGTTCGCCCCCGAGGCGAAGGTGGTCCACGCCGACATCGATCCCGCCGAGATCGGCAAGAACCGGTTCGCCGACGTGCCGATCGTGGGTGACTGCCGCGAGGTCATCGTCGAGCTGATCGAGGCGATCCGCGCGGACCAGGCCACCGGCACCGCGCTGGATCTCGCCGACTGGTGGACCTACCTCGACAACGTGCGGCGCACCTACCCGCTGAGCTACGACCGTCCGTCGGACGGTGCGATGTCGCCCGAGTTCGTGATCCAGTCGATCGGCAAGTTCGCCGGACCCGACGCGATCTACTGCGCCGGGGTCGGACAGCACCAGATGTGGGCCGCTCAGTTCATCAGTTACGAGAAGCCGCGGACGTGGCTCAACTCGGGCGGACTCGGCACGATGGGTTACGCGGTCCCGGCCGCGATGGGCGCCAAGATGGGTCTGCCCGACACCGAGGTCTGGGCCATCGACGGTGACGGCTGCTTCCAGATGACCAACCAGGAGCTCGCGACCTGTGCGGTCGAGGGCATCCCGATCAAGGTCGCCGTCATCAACAACGGCAACCTCGGCATGGTGCGGCAGTGGCAGACGCTCTTCTACGAGGAGCGCTACTCCAACACCGAGCTCGGCACGCACGGCGCCGTCCGCATCCCCGACTTCCTCAAGCTCGCCGAGGCGCTGGGATGCGTCGGACTGCGGTGCGAGCGCGAGGAGGACGTCGACGCGGTGATCGCGCAGGCGCGTGCGATCAACGATCGCCCGGTCGTCATCGACTTCATCGTCGGCAAGGACGCCCAGGTGTGGCCCATGGTCGCTGCGGGCACCGGCAACTCCGAGATCATGGCCGCCCGCGGCATCCGTCCTCTGTTCGACAACGACGAGGAAGCGGCGCAGGAGCCCGGCTCGGTCGGCGACGTCACCGAGGCGGCCCAGGGCGCGAATTCGAAAGGCATCGACCTGTGAGCACCAGTCACACCCTGAGCGTGCTCGTCGAGGACAAGCCGGGCGTGCTCGCACGCGTGGCGTCGCTGTTCTCGCGCCGCGGATTCAACATCGCCTCCCTCGCGGTGGGCGGCACCGAGGTTCCCGAGATCTCGCGCATGACCATCGTCGTCACGGTCGACGAGTTCCCGCTCGAGCAGGTGACGAAGCAGCTGAACAAGCTCGTCAACGTCATCAAGATCGTCGAGCAGGAAGCCGATTCGTCGGTCGCCCGTGAGCTCGTGCTCATCAAGGTCCGCGCCGACGCGAGCGTGCGGAGCGAGGTCATCGAGACGGTGAACCTGTTCCGCGCCAAGGTCATCGACGTCTCGCCGGAGGCAGTCACCGTCGAGGCGACCGGTACCCGCTCGAAGCTCGAGGCGTTGCTCCGGATGCTCGACCCGTACGGTGTTCGCGAGATCGTCCAGTCCGGCGTCGTCGCGGTGGGTCGTGGACCGAAGTCCATCACCGCGTCCCGCTAGTCACCCAACCCAGTAGTTTCGATTACCCGGTCACATGCGACCGGGACAGATGTAGGAGGAAACCACAGTGGCAGTCGAGATGTTCTACGACGACGATGCCGATCTCTCGATCATCCAGGGCCGCAAGGTCGCTGTGATCGGATACGGAAGCCAGGGCCATGCGCACTCGCTCAGCCTGCGCGACTCGGGCGTCGACGTCCGTATCGGTCTGAAGGAAGGCTCCAAGTCGCGTGACAAGGCTGCCGAGCAGGGCCTCGGCGTGGGCACGCCGGCGGAGGTCTCCGAGTGGGCCGACGTCATCATGCTGCTCGCTCCGGACACCGCCCAGGCGCAGATCTTCAAGGACGACATCGAGCCCAACCTCAAGGACGGCGACGCGCTGTTCTTCGGCCACGGCCTGAACATCCACTTCAAGCTCATCGAGGCCCCGGCCAACATCACCGTCGGCATGGTCGCCCCCAAGGGACCCGGCCACCTCGTGCGCCGTCAGTTCGTCGACGGCAAGGGTGTTCCCGCCCTCATCGCCGTCGACCAGGATCCGAAGGGTGAGGGCCAGGCTCTCGCGCTGTCCTACGCCCGCGGCATCGGCGGCACGCGTGCCGGAGTCATCAAGACCACGTTCAAGGAAGAGACCGAGACCGACCTCTTCGGTGAGCAGGCCGTGCTGTGCGGCGGTACCGAGGAGCTGGTGAAGACCGGCTTCGAGGTCATGGTCGAGGCCGGCTACGCGCCCGAGATGGCGTACTTCGAGGTGCTGCACGAGCTCAAGCTCATCGTCGACCTCATGTACGAGGGCGGCATCGCGCGCATGAACTACTCGGTGTCCGACACCGCGGAGTTCGGTGGCTACCTCTCCGGGCCGCGCGTCATCGACGCCGGCACCAAGGAGCGCATGAAGGCGATCCTGGCCGACATCCAGTCGGGCGAGTTCACCAAGCGCCTCGTGGCCAACGTCGAGAACGGCAACACCGAGCTCGAGGGCCTGCGCAAGCAGAACGCCGAGCACCCCATCGAGGTCACCGGCAAGAAGCTGCGCGACCTCATGAGCTGGGTCGACCGTCCCATCACCGAGACGGCCTGACTCTCGCATTCCTGACACCGGGCACCCGCGGTCGAGTTCCTCGACCTCGGGTGCCCTGCGTCGGGTCGCGGCTCGGCCACTAGGCTGACGCCCGCACGAATCCGGAACCACACCTCTTCTCCGTCACCTGATCAGGGAGTTCTCCACGTGAGCCAGCCAGGCCGCCCCGTCGTCCTCATCGCCGACAAACTTGCGCAGTCCACCGTCGAGGCTCTCGGCGACGGAGTCGAGGTCCGGTGGGTGGACGGTCCGGATCGTCCGGCCCTCCTCGCCGCGGTCCCCGATGCCGACGCCATCCTGGTCCGCTCCGCGACCACGGTCGATGCCGAGGTGCTCGCTGCCGGTACCAAGCTCAAGATCGTCGCCCGCGCCGGCGTCGGCCTGGACAACGTCGACGTCCCCGCAGCCACCGAGCGCGGCGTGCTCGTCGTCAACGCCCCCACGTCCAACATCCACACCGCCGCCGAGCACGCGGTGACGCTCCTGCTCTCGGCTGCTCGCCAGATCCCCGCCGCCGACGCCACACTGCGTCAGCACGAGTGGAAGCGCAGCAAGTTCAACGGCGTCGAGATCTTCGGCAAGACCGTCGGCGTGGTCGGGCTCGGCCGTATCGGTCAGCTCTTCGCGCAGCGTCTCGCCGCGTTCGAGACGCACATCATCGCGTACGACCCCTACGTCTCGCCGGCTCGTGCCGCGCAGCTCGGTATCGAGCTGGTCAGCCTCGACGAGCTTCTCGAGCGCGCCGACATGTTCTCCGTGCACCTGCCGAAGACCCCCGAGACGAAGGGTCTGATCGGCAAGGAGGCGCTCGCCCGGACCAAGAAGGGCGTCATCGTCGTCAACGCTGCCCGCGGTGGACTGGTCGACGAGCAGGCTCTCGCCGACGCGATCACCAGCGGCCACGTCTTCGCCGCGGGTATCGACGTCTACGCGAGCGAGCCCTGCACCGACAGCCCGCTGTTCGAGCTCCCGCAGGTCGTCGTCACCCCGCACCTCGGTGCCTCGACCACCGAGGCCCAGGACCGCGCCGGCACCGACGTCGCCAAGTCCGTCCTGCTCGCCCTCGCCGGCGAGTTCGTGCCCGACGCGGTGAACGTCTCCGGCGGTGCCGTCGGCGAGGAGGTCGCGCCGTGGCTCGACATCGTGCGCAAGCAGGGCGTCCTGCTGGGTGCCCTGTCGGACGAGCTCCCGACGTCGCTGTCCGTCGACGTGCGCGGTGAGCTGGCGTCCGAGGACGTCGACATCCTCAAGCTGTCGGCGCTGCGGGGACTGTTCTCCGCCGTCATCGAGGACGCGGTCACCTTCGTCAACGCACCGTCGCTCGCCGAGGAGCGTGGTGTCACGGCCGACGTGACCAAGGCCAGCGAGAGCCCCAACCACCGGAGCGTCGTCGACGTCCGTGCGGTCTACAGCGACGGGACCGTCGTCAACGTCGCGGGTACCCTCACCGGTCCCCAGCACGTGGAGAAGATCGTCAACATCAACGGCCGCAACTTCGATCTGCGCGCCGAGGGCAAGAACCTCATCGTGACGTACGACGACCGTCCCGGCTCGCTCGGACGCATCGGCACCGCCCTGGGCGACGCCGGTGTCGACATCGCCGCCGCGGCACTCAGCCAGGACGCGGAGGGCGGTGGCGCCACCATCCTGCTGCGCGTCGATCGTGATGTGGCGCAGGACGTTCGGGACGCCATCGCCGCCTCCGTGGGCGCGACGACCATCGAGCTGGTCGACCTGTCCTGATGTCGACGCCGAACGAGGGGACTTCGATGAAGCTGGGTGTCGTGGCCGGAGACGGCATCGGACCGGAGGTGGTGGCCGAGGCACTCAAGGTGCTCGAGGTGGTCGCGCCCGGTGCGGAGACCACGGAGTACGACCTGGGTGCACGGCGCTATCACGCGACGGGGGAGATCCTGCCGCCGTCGGTGCTCGAGGAGCTCCGCGGACACGACGCCATCCTGCTCGGCGCCATCGGTGATCCGTCGGTGCCCAGCGGTGTGCTCGAGCGCGGATTGTTGCTGACCGCACGATTCGCGCTGGATCACCACATCAACCTGCGCCCGTCCAAGCTGTACCCGGGTGTCGTCGGTCCGTTGGCGGGCAACAAGCCGGTCGACATCGTCGTCGTGCGGGAGGGCACCGAGGGCCCGTACACGGGCAACGGCGGCGCCATCCGCGTCGGCACTCCGCACGAGGTCGCCACCGAGGTCAGCCTCAACACGCGGTTCGGTGTGGAGCGCGTGGTCCGTGACGGCTTCGCGCGAGCGATGGGTCGTCGCAGGCACGTGACCCTGCTGCACAAGACGAACGTGCTGGGGTTCGCGGGATCGCTGTGGAAGCGGACGGTCGACGAGGTCGCCGCCGAGTTCCCCGACGTCGAGGTGGCGTACCAGCACATCGACGCGGCGACGATCCACCTGGTGACCGACCCGGGCCGCTTCGACGTGATCGTCACCGACAATCTCTTCGGCGACATCATCACCGATCTCGCGGCCGCGGTCGCCGGTGGTATCGGTCTGGCCGCGAGCGCGAACATCGATGCGACGCGGACGAATCCGAGCATGTTCGAGCCCGTGCACGGCAGTGCGCCGGACATCGCCGGCAAGGGAATCGCCGATCCGACGGCCGCCATCCTGTCGGTGTCGCTCCTCCTCGCACATCTCGGCGAGACCGAGGCGGCGGCGCGCGTCGAGTCCGCCGTCGCGCAGGACCTGGCGACGCGCACCGCCGGGGATCCGGGCACGACCGCGACGATCGGCGATCGGATCGCCTCACTGGTGTAGTCGGTCTCGCGCTTCTCGCGGAATGGTCGGTACCGCGAGAAGCGCGATCGCCGCGGACACCCCGAACGCCACCGCGTACGACGTATGCGTGATCAGGGCGCCGAACACCGGGGGGACCGCCGACGCGGCGATGAACTGACTGGTGTTCTGCGCGCCGAGTGCTCGCCCGCTCCAGAACGGGCCCGCCCGCTCGGCCACGGCGGTGAATGCGAGCCCGTTGGGTGACACCGTCGCCACCGACGCGACCACGAGTATCACCACCGATACCGCGAGGCCCGCGGCGTCCGCGATCGCCAGCGCGGCCATCACGGCCACGACGCCGACGGTGACCCACCGCATCGGTCCGAGTCTGCTGCCCACCCGGTCCGACACTGCGCCGGCGGCGATGCGTCCTCCCGCTCCGAGGATCTGCGAGACGGTGATCAGGACACCGGCGGCCTCCGGGGACCAGGCCCGTTGGTCCACGAGCCAGACGAGGGCGAACGTCCACACCACGTACTGCGGCACCACCAGCGCGACCGACGCACCGTGTATGCGCCAGAGATCGCGACGCCCGCGGTAGGGGTTGGCGAGGAGATCGGCACTCGAGGCGGCCGATCGGGAGGGCCGCGGCGGATCGAACACACCGACGAGGCAGGCGAGAGCGGAGAGGGCGGACGCGACCGCGGGAAGGAGCATCGCGGTCCCCACTCCGTGATCGCGGGCGATACCGGGAATCAGCAACGCGGACAGTGCGACTCCGAGAGGGAGTGACATCTGCCGGATGCCCATCGCCAGGCCGCGGCGGTGGGGAGGGAACCACCCCACCACCACGCGTCCGGTGGCGGAGTTCACGCTGGCGGCGGCCATGCCGCCGAGCAGCAGGAAGACGGCCAACGCCACCGTGGACTCCGTCGCGGAGGCGCAGAAGGCGGCCATCGACGTCAGCACGGAACCAGCGATCAGGGATCGCCGTTCGCCCACGCGGTCGACGACGGCGCCCCACGCGAACAGCGTCAGGACGATGCCGGCCGTCGGCATCGCCACGATCAGACCCGCCGACGCGAGCGAGAGTCCGCGCTGATCCCGAAGTGCGGGGATGAGGAAGGCGGCGCCGTTCAGAAGCAGTGCCGTGGAGGCCGTCGCGAGCATGCCGATCACGAGCATCGCCCACCGACCCGTCGTGGACGTGGTGTAGCGCTGGACGCGACTCATACCGGCTCCGTTCTCATTATGTGGGACAACATTCTCGCCTGTTGAACTCCCGGTCGCCGATGCTACCCCGTACGTGATCGTCGTTCGTCGCCCGCCGCTGTCCGCTCGACGCCGCTCGATAGACTTCCGCCATGCGTCTTGGTCGAGTAGCGAGTCCCGACGGTGTTGCATTCGTCGCCATCGAAGGCGACGGAGACGAGAGGACGGCGCGAGAGATCGCGGAACATCCCTTCGGCACACCCACCTTCACCGGCCGGAGCTGGTCCCTGGCCGATGTCCGCCTGCTGGCGCCCATTCTGGCCAGCAAGGTGATCTGCATCGGCAAGAACTACGCAGCGCACGCCGCGGAGATGGGCTCGGACGCACCCGAGGACCCGGTCATCTTCATCAAGCCCAACACGTCCATCGTCGGACCCGGTGCGAACATCGTGCGTCCGCCGACGTCGTCCGAGGTCCACTTCGAAGGTGAGCTCGCGGTGGTCATCGGACGTCCGTGCAAGGACGTCCCGGCAGCACGCGCTCTCGACGTGGTGCTCGGCTACACCGTTGCGAACGACGTCACGGCCCGCGACAACCAGCGCCACGACGGTCAGTGGACCCGCGCCAAGGGTTACGACACCTTCTGCCCACTCGGCCCGTGGATCGAGACCTCGCTCGACGCCTCGGATCTCGCTCTGACCACCACGGTGGACGGCGCGGTGAAGCAGAACAGCCGCACGTCGCTCCTGCTGCACGACGTGCCGAAGATCATCGAGTGGATCTCGTCGGTGATGACGCTGCTTCCCGGTGACGTCATCCTGACCGGCACCCCGGAAGGCGTGGGGCCGATCGTGGCGGGCGAGAGTGTGTCCGTCGAGATCGAGGGCATCGGCACGCTGACCAATCCGGTGGTGGACAAGTGACCGCCGCGAGCGTTCCCGCATCCGACGTCCGCGTCCGGTTCTGCCCGTCGCCCACCGGAACCCCGCACGTCGGGCTGGTGCGCACGGCGCTGTTCAACTGGGCGTTCGCCCGCCATCACGGCGGCGCGTTCGTGTTCCGCATCGAGGACACCGACGCGGCACGCGATTCCGAGGAGTCGTACCAGGCGCTGCTCGACGCACTGCGGTGGCTCGGACTCGACTGGGACGAGGGTCCCGAGGTCGGTGGGCCGTACGAGCCGTACCGACAGTCGTTGCGCCGCGATCAGCACCTCGCCGTGGTGCAGCAGCTCGTCGACGCGGGGGAGGCGTACGAGAGCTTCTCCACACCGGAGGAGGTGGAGGCGCGGCATCTCGCGGCCGGCCGGGATCCGAAGTTGGGCTTCGACAATCACGACCGCACGCTGACCGACGAGCAGCGGGAGGCCTTCCGCGCCGAGGGACGCAAGCCCGTCGTCCGGTTGCGTATGCCCGATCACGATCTGTCGTGGAACGACCTCGTGCGCGGCGAGACGACGTTCCGCGCCGGCACGGTCCCCGACTTCGCGCTCACGCGCGGCAACGGTGTCCCGCTGTACACGTTGGTGAACCCCGTGGACGACGCGCTGATGAAGATCACGCACGTCCTGCGCGGTGAGGACCTGCTGTCCTCGACCCCGCGTCAGATCGCGCTGTACGAAGCCCTCGTGCGCATCGGTGTGGCAGAACGCATTCCGCAGTTCGGGCACCTCCCGTTCGTGATGGGGCAGGGCAACAAGAAGTTGTCGAAGCGCGACCCCGAGGCCGATCTCTTCCTGCACCGGGAGCGCGGGTTCGTCCCCGAAGGTCTGCTGAACTACCTGGCTCTCCTCGGGTGGGGATTCTCCGAGGACCGGGACGTGTTCTCGCTCGACGAGATGGTGGGTGCCTTCGACATCTCGACGGTCAACTCGAATCCGGCCCGCTTCGATCAGAAGAAGGCCGACGCCATCAACGCCGAACACATCCGGTTGCTCGAGCCGGCCGACTTCGCCGCGCGCCTGCGGGCGTATCTCGAGACGCACGGCCATCCGATCGGGGTGTCGGACGCAGCGTTCGCCGAGGCCGCGGAACTGGTGCAGACGCGCATCGTCGTGCTGTCCGACGCCTGGGGACTGCTGAAGTTCCTGCTTGCCCCCGCCGACGAGTTCACGGTCGATCCGGCATCGGCAGCCAAGAATCTGGGCGCCGACGCGGCACCCGTTCTGGACGCGACGGTGAGCGCGGTCGAGGGCGCACCGGAGTGGACTGCGGAGGCCTTGGAGTCGGCTCTCAAGGTCGCGCTGATCGACGAGATGGAGCTGAAGCCGCGTAAGGCGTTCGCGCCGGTGCGCGTGGCGGTGACCGGTTCCCACATCAGCCCACCGCTGTACGAGTCGATGGTGCTGCTGGGCCGGGAGCTGACGCTGGCCCGATTGCGGTCGGCCCGTGCGTCGATCGTCTGAGGTGACTCGGGGCAGTTCGGGCGAAAGGGTGCGGTGATGAGCTTCACCGATCGGATCGACAGATTTCAGCAGCGGCATCCCGCCATGGGATTCCCGTTGGCCGTGTTCTACAAGTTCTTCGACGACCAGGGTGGCTACCTGGCAGCGCTCATCGCCTACTTCGGTTTCATCTCGCTGTTCCCGTTGCTGCTGCTGTTCTCCACCGTCCTGGGCATCGTCCTGGCCGGTGATCCCGAACTGCAGCAACGGATCATCGATTCGGCCATGAGCCAGATCCCCTTGATCGGTGAACAACTCGGCCAACCGGAAGGGCTGAGCGGGGGGACCGGGGCCATCGTCATCGGTGTCCTGGGATCGCTCTACGGCGGCCTGGGTGTGGCGGTGGCCGCACAGAACGCGATGAACGTCGCCTGGTCCGTCCCGAAGAACGATCGCCCCGATCCCGTCCGGGCGCGGGTGCGCGGCTTCGGCCTGCTGCTGACCGTCGGGACGGCCGTCATCGGCGTCACGGTCCTGAACGGTTTCAACGCGGCGGGCTTCTTCGGCACGGTCGCACAGGTGCTCGTCACGATCGCGGCGATCGTGCTCAACACCGCCACGTTCGTCGTGGCGTTCCGGCTCGGGACCACGCGTGCGGTGAGCGTGCGCGACGTGCTTCCCGGAGCCGTCATCGGCGCGCTGCTGTGGCAGGCCCTGCAGTCCTTCGGTGGGCTGTACGTCCAACGCGTCGTCGGCGGTGCGGACACCACCAACGGTGTGTTCGCGATCGTCCTCGGGCTGCTCGCGTTCCTCTACATCTCCTCGCTGGTGTTGGTGCTGTGCATCGAGGTGAACGTCGTGCGGACCGACAGGTTGCACCCGCGCGCTCTGCTCACCCCGTTCACGGACAACGTCGAACTGACCGACGGTGATCGAGACGCGTACACGGCACAGGCGGAGGCGCAGCGAAGCAAGGGTTTCGAGGAGATCGAGGTCACCTTCGGCGAGCCCGACGGGTCGCAGTCGACCGACTCAGCCCGCTGACCAGCTGATTTGGTGAATGCGGGATGGTGTTTGGTAGTGTTCTCCACGGCTCGAAACGGCCCGGAGAACGCGGCCGGACCAGGCCATTGGGGTATGGTGTAATTGGCAACACAGCGGTTTCTGGTACCGCCATTCTAGGTTCGAGTCCTGGTACCCCAGCAGAGAAACACCCGATTTCGTCGGATGCTCTCGGCCGGTTATGCTCTTCCGGTTGCTCCACCTGATTCACAGATGAAGATCCTGGCCCCGTCGTCTAGCGGCCTAGGACGCCGCCCTCTCAAGGCGGTAGCGCGGGTTCGAATCCCGTCGGGGCTACAACAGTCGAGGACCACCGCGATGCGGTGGTCCTCGAGTCGTTTCCGGGGAAGCTGTGCCCTCACGCTCCGGTGGTGAGGCCGTGTCGGTGTGTCGTAGGTTCACTGGGTGTCCTCACTACTCATCGCTGTTCCCGTCTACGGCCAGATCGACTACACCCACGCTGTGGTCCAGGATCTGCGACGCGAGAGCGCCACCTTCGTGATCATCGACAACCGCGGTGACTACGTCCCGCTCGCCGACGAGCGCGTCGTCACGCCCGGCCGCAATCTCGGCTGGGCCGGCGGATCGAACCTCGGGTTCCGCATCGCCTTCAGCGACGGCCACACCCATGCGATGACGCTGAACAACGACACGCGATTGTCCCGCGGGTTCCTCGACGCGGTGACCGATCCGCAACTGCCGACCGATGCAGGCATCGTCGTGCCCGTCTACGACGACGCGTACGGCCACCGAGACATGAAGACGACGTACTCCGGGCCGGCCGAGGATTACGTTCCGGTCGACAGGTACCGCAAGTGCTACGCCGTGGACGGAACCGCCATGACCATCACCAAGGACACCTGGCTTGCGCTCGGCGGATACGACGAACGCAATTTCGGGTCCACGGGGTGGGGTGCGGACGTCGACTTCTGCATCCGTGCTGCAGCAGAAGGATTCGGCAGTTATGTCACCGAGCGCGCGTTCATCAACCACTTCGGCCGAGCAACGGCCATCGCGATGATGGGCAACCGCAAGTACCTCGCCAAGTCCGCGGTGGGCATGGTGGGCGGTGTGCTGCGCCTGCACCGGGGCAACGTGAGGAACTGGCTGTCCACGCCGCAGCCGACGGTGCACGAGTTCCGGTAGCCCGGCAGAGACGCTCCGCCTCAGAGGCGTTTCTGCACGGCGTCCGCGGCCGCGAGAAGGTCGGCGGCCCAGCGCGCTCCGGGGCGGCGCCCCATGCGGTCGATCGGGCCGGACACGGAGATCGCGGCGACCACGCGGTCGTCGCGTCCGCGGATCGGTGCGGCGACGCTGGCGACGCCGGGCTCGCGCTCGGCGGCGCTCTGCGCCCAGCCGCGCTTGCGTACCTCGGCTAGCACTCGCTCACCGAAGGCTGCGTCGGGGAGGACGCTGCGCTGTAGTGCGGGGTCGGCCCATGCCAACAGCACCTTGGCGCCGGAGCCGGCGGTGAGGGGGAGGCGGGCGCCGACGAGCACGGTGTCGCGCAACCCGGTGGGAGGTTCCATGGAGGCCACGCACACGCGCACCGTGCCGTCGATGCGGTAGACCTGCACGCTCTCCCCGGTGATCTCGCGCAGCCGTGGCAGCACCGTGGCCGCGGCGTCGAGAAGAGGGTCCTCGGCGGTGTGCGCGAGTTCGGCGAGCGCCGGCCCCGGTCGCCACAGTCCGTCGGCGTCGCGGCTCAGCATGCGGTGCGTCTCGAGTCCGATGGCGAGCCGATGCGCGGTGGCGCGGGGGAGCCCGGTGGCGGAACACAGGTCGGCGAGGCTGCACGGTTCGAGTGACGCAGCCTGCAGAACGCTCATTGCTTTGTCCAGAACGCCGATGCCGCTATGCTGTCCCATGTAGCGATACTAGCGTCTCACAACGTGAGATGGTGATCGTCGTCGGTCGAAAGGTGGAGTCATGGCAGCGAAGACCCTGGCGGAGAAGGTCTGGGATCAGCACGTCGTCGTTCGCGGCGGTGGTGAGGGTGACGCGACCAAGCCGGATCTCGTCTACATCGATCTCCACCTCGTGCACGAGGTCACCAGCCCGCAGGCGTTCGACGGACTGCGTCTGGCCGGTCGGCCAGTGCGACGGCCCGATCTGACGATCGCGACGGAGGACCACAACGTCCCGACGGTCGACATCGACCAGCCGATCGCGGATCTCGTCTCCCGGACGCAGGTGGACACCCTGCGGCGCAACTGCGAGGAGTTCGGCATCCGCCTGCACTCGATGGGCGACATCGAGCAGGGCATCGTGCACATCATCGGGCCCCAGCTCGGTCTGACGCAGCCGGGAACCACTGTCGTGTGCGGGGACAGCCACACCTCGACGCACGGCGCGTTCGGCGCCCTCGCGATGGGCATCGGCACCAGTGAGGTCGAGCACGTGCTGGCGACCCAGACACTGTCGTTGCGCCCCTTCAAGACCATGTCGGTCACGGTGGACGGCGAGCTCGGTGACGACGTCGGCAGCAAGGACCTGATCCTGGCGGTCATCGCACAGATCGGTACGGGCGGTGGGCAGGGCTACGTCATCGAGTACCGCGGCGAGGCCATCCGGAAGATGTCGATGGAAGCGCGGATGACCATCTGCAACATGTCCATCGAGGCGGGCGCGCGCGCGGGCATGATCGCCCCCGACGAGATCACGTTCGAGTACATCAAGGGTCGGCCGCACGCTCCCTCCGGTGAGCTGTGGGAGCAGGCCGTCGCCGACTGGTCCTTGCTCGTCACCGACGACGGTGCCGTCTTCGACAAGGAAGTGCGGATCGACGGGTCGGCGCTGACTCCGTTCGTCACCTGGGGCACCAACCCCGGTCAGGGCGCCCCCCTCAGTGCGTCGGTACCCGATCCGGCCGAGATCCTCGACGAGGGCGAGAGTCAGTCCGCCGAGAAGGCGCTCACCTACATGGGTCTCGAGCCGGGCACGCCGTTGCGCGACATCGCGGTCGACACCGTCTTTCTGGGGTCCTGCACCAACGGTCGGATCGAGGATCTCCGTGTGGCAGCGAAGATCTTGGACGGCCGTACCGTTGCCGACGGTGTGCGGATGCTCGTCGTTCCCGGCTCGATGCGCGTGCGCGCACAGGCCGAGGACGAGGGACTGGGCGCGATCTTCACTGCCGCAGGGGCGGAATGGCGCCAGGCGGGGTGCTCGATGTGTCTCGGCATGAATCCCGATCAGCTCGCTCCGGGTGAGCGATCGGCCTCGACGTCGAACCGCAACTTCGAAGGGCGCCAGGGCAAGGGCGGCCGTACGCACCTCGTCTCACCGGCCGTCGCCGCCGCCACCGCGGTGCGTGGACGGTTGTCGGCTCCCGCCGATCTCGGCTGAGTCGACCGACAATCCGTCCGCCCCGTCCCTCGTACGCCCCGTCAGGAGCTCGTCATGGAATCGTTCACCACGCACACCGGAATCGGTGTCCCGCTGCGCCGCAGCAACGTCGACACCGACCAGATCATCCCCGCCGTGTACCTCAAGCGCGTGACCCGAACGGGTTTCGAGGACGGGCTCTTCGCGGGGTGGCGCACCGATCCCGGTTTCGTCCTCAACACCCCGCCGTTCGACAAGGGTTCGGTTCTCGTCGCCGGACCCGATTTCGGCACCGGGTCCTCTCGGGAGCACGCCGTGTGGGCACTCTCGGACTACGGATTCCGGGCCGTGATCGCGTCCAGATTCGCCGACATCTTCCGCGGAAACGCCGGAAAGGCGGGTCTGCTGGCCGCCGTTGTCGAGCAATCGGATGTGGAACTGCTGTGGAAATTGCTCGACGAGCGCCCCGGGACGGAACTCACCGTCGACCTCGAGACGAAGACGATCAGCGCCGGAACACTGGTGGTGCGCTTCGATATTGACGACTACACGAGGTGGCGTCTGCTGGAGGGGCTGGACGACGTCGCGCTGACGTTACGCCAGGTAGAGGCCATTTCCGAGTTCGAGAAGTCGCGTCCGGAATGGAAGCCGAAGACACTTCCGGCGCCCGATCAGGCTCGGTGATTCCGGGCCGAAAAGGTCCTTCCCGCGACACTCATTGTGGCTGCGACGATTACAGCCGAACAGACTGTTTTGGCGTGGCTCGTGGACTCGTGCGCATTTCCGGTTTACCGTGGTACTCAGTCGGTCCGACGACGGGCCAATCAGTATGCGGAGGAATCACCGATGAACAAGGCAGAACTGATCGACGCCCTGACCGAGAAGACAGGCGCGGATCGCCGGAGCGCCACGGACGCTGTCGAGAACATCGTCGACATCATCGTGCGCGCCGTGCACCGCGGCGAGTCGGTCACCATCACCGGCTTCGGTGTCTTCGAGCAGCGTCGCCGTGCGGCCCGCGTCGCTCGTAACCCGCGCACCGGCGAGACCGTCAAGGTCAAGCCGACGTCCGTTCCCGCGTTCCGTCCCGGTGCTCAGTTCAAGGCCGTCATCGCCGGTGGCCAGAAGCTGTCCGCCACGGGCCCCGCCGTGAAGCGTGGCGCCTCCGCAGCCCCCGCGAAGAAGACTGCGGCAGCGAAGAAGACGGCAGCGGCGAAGAAGACCGCGGCCAAGGCTCCCGCGAAGGCGGCGACCAAGGCTCCCGCCAAGACGGCGGCCAAGAAGACCACGGCCACCAAGGCACCGGCCAAGACAGCGGCGAAGAAGACCACCGCCACCAAGGCACCGGCCAAGACGGCGGCGAAGAAGACCACCGCCACCAAGGCACCCGCCAAGACGGCAGCCAAGAAGACCACCACGGCCGCCGCGAAGAAGACCACAGCGACGAAGGCACCGGCCAAGACTGCAGCCAAGAAGACCACCCCGGCCAAGAAGGCCGCGCCCGCGAAGAAGGCGCCCGCCAAGAAGGCGCCGGCGAAACGTACTGCACGCAAGTAACGTTCCCGTTCGGCACGAAGGAGCCCCGGACCATCGGTCCGGGGCTCCTTCGTGTTCGTGTCGGCCGTACCGGCAGTTCAGTCGTGCCGACTACGCGGGAGTGGCGAATCGGTGTAGTCCGCTGCCACCAGCACACCACCGACGAAGCTGAGCACCCAGACGCTGGCCTTGCGTGATCGGGTGCGGGAGAGTTCGACGCCGTCGCTCTCGGCCCACCACTCCATCAGGTTCGGAATCACCTTGCCCTGACTGCAGATCACCGGGACGCCGGACGTCGAGGCGATGATCTCGCGTGCGCGCTGACGTCCCTTGTCGGGATCCTGCGCGTACCCCTCCTCGGTCAGCGTGGGCTCCAGGGCCAGATCGACTCCGACGGACTCGGCCCACGGCGCGATGGTCTGGACGCACCGAGCACGCTCGGCGGTGAATCCGTCGGTGCCGCCGTAGGCCTGGATCAGAGGAACCAGTGCGGCCGCCTGGCGGACCCCGACGCTGTCGAGAGGCCGTTCGGCGTCGTCCCCCTTGTAGCGAGCCTTGCTCCCCGCCCGCGCATGGCGCACCAGCACAGCCGTACTCGTCGGAACCGGGTGCTGCGCGAAACGGCCGACGACGTCCCGGTCCGCCTCGTAGGTCGCGAGATCACGAGCGTCGGCGGGTGTGAGCCACCGCAGTTCGTCGACCTCGTCGTTGACGGCGAACTCGCCGTCCACGACTCGAGCGGCCCAGTGGTCCACCTGCTTGATCTTCTTCGAGCGCGGGAGCGGGTAGGTGGTGGTTCCGAGACCGTGTCCGAGAACGCACCGGAAACCGGTCTCCTCCCACACTTCTCGGACGGCGGCGACAGCGGGTACCTCGTCGGCCTCGACCTTGCCCTTCGGAAGGGACCAGTCGTCGTAGCGCGGTCGATGCACCAGCGCCACCATCGGCTCGTCGCCCTCGGGGCCCGGACGCCACAGCACCGCACCCGCGGCCAGGACCGGATCAGGCGTCTTCGATGCGCGTGAGCTGCTCATCGACCCACCTCACGATCCGGTGTAGCGACGCTGGCGCATGAGGGACACCTGGTGATCCCGCACCGTCTCGCCGCTCGCGGGGGACGCCGTCCAGGCGCCGTCGGACTGCAGTACCCAGCAGCGGGTCGTGACGTCCATGGCCGAGTCGAGCATCGAGTTCAGCTGACCGGACAGCTTCGGGTCCTTCACCTGAGCCATGACCTCCACGCGTCGATCGAGGTTGCGGTGCATCATGTCCGCGCTGCCGATCCAGAACTCGTCGATCGCCTCGAAGTGCAACACACGCGAGTGTTCGAGGAACCGTCCGAGAATCGACCGCACCTGAATGTTCTCGCTGAGACCGGGTACGCCCGGCTTGAGAGCGCAGATACCGCGCACGACCACCTCGACCTGGACGCCCTCGGTGGACGCCCAGTACAGCGCGTCGATCACCTGCTCGTCGACGAGTGCGTTGGCCTTCAGGCGGATTCGGGCTTTCGCGCCGTCCTTGTGCGCCCGCACCTCGGCCTCGATGCGCTCGACGATTCCCGCCCGCACACCGAACGGCGCGACGAGGAGGTTCCGGTACTGCTCCTTGCGCGAGTAACCGGTGAGCGAGTTGAACAGGTCGGTGAGGTCGGCGCCGATCTCGTCGGCGGCCGTGATGAGACCCACGTCCTCGTAGAGTCGGGCGGTCTTGGGGTTGTAGTTGCCGGTGCCGATGTGGCAGTACCGGCGAATGGTGTCGCCTTCGCGGCGGACGACGAGGCACGTCTTGCAGTGGGTCTTCAGGCCGACCAACCCGTAGACCACGTGCACGCCGGCCTGCTCCAGTTTGCGTGCCCAGGCGATGTTGGCCTGTTCGTCGAAGCGCGCCTTGATCTCCACGAGAGTCACGACCTGCTTGCCGGCCTCCGCCGCGGCGATCAGTGCGTTGACGATGGGGGAGTCGCCCGACGTCCGATAGAGGGTCTGCTTGATGGCGAGCACGTGCGGATCGGCTGCCGCCTGCTCGATGAAGCGCTGCACGCTGGTGGAGAACGAGTCGTACGGGTGATGCAGCAGCACGTCCCCGTCGCGCAGCGTGGAGAAGATCGACTTGGGCGTCTCGCGCTCACCGAAGGCGGGGTGCGTCGCCGGCACGAACGGTGCGTCCTTCAGGACGGGCTTGTCGACGCCGTAGAGCTGCATGAGGCACGACAGATCGAGCAGTCCCGGCACCTGGATGACGTCGCCGGGATCGACGTCCAACTCGCGTAGCAACAGGCTGAGCATGTGGTCGGTCATGTCGTCCGCGACCTCGAGGCGCACGGGCGATCCGAAACGGCGGCGCGCGAGTTCGCGCTCGAGGGCCTGCAGGAGGTCCTCGTCCCGATCCTCCTCCACCTCGAAATCGGCGTTGCGCGTGATGCGGAAGGCGTGGTGCTCGACGATCTGGAGTCCCGGGAACAGAACGTCGAGATGCGCCGCGATGAGCTCCTCCATGGGGAGGAACGCGGGCACGGCGCCGACGTCGCCTCGGTGCAACTGCACGAACCGATCGACGTTGTCCGGGACCTTCACCCTGGCGAAGTGCTCGCCGCCCGTGGTCGAGTCCTTCACCGTCACAGCGAGATTGAGGCTCAGTCCGGAGATGTACGGGAACGGGTGGGCGGGATCCACGGCCAGCGGGGTGAGGACGGGGAACACCTGCTCGGTGAAATACCGTGTCAGACGGGTCCGCTCGTCGGAGGTGACCTCCGACCACCGGATGACCGAGATACCCTCGTTCGCCAGCTCCGGCAGGATGCGGTCGATGAAGGTGCGGGCGTGACGGTCGGCGATCTCCTGGGTGCGCCGGGCGATCAACGCCAGCTGTTCGCGGGGGGAGAGTCCGTCGGCGGAGCGGACGGACAGGCCGGTCTCGTCGCGGCGCTTGAGGCCGGCCACCCGCACCATGTAGAACTCGTCGAGGTTGCTGGCGAAGATGGCGAGGAACTTCGCCCGCTCGAGCAGCGGAAGCGACGAGTCCTCCGCGAGTGCCAGCACCCGTGAGTTGAAGTCGAGCCAGCTCAACTC
Source organism: Rhodococcus sp. UNC23MFCrub1.1 (assembly GCF_000686025.1). Taxonomy (GTDB): domain Bacteria; phylum Actinomycetota; class Actinomycetes; order Mycobacteriales; family Mycobacteriaceae; genus Rhodococcoides. The sequence continues at coordinate 16,719 of NZ_JMLQ01000011.1, read as the reverse complement.
GCGGTTGAGATAGCGGTCCTCCGGGAGCAGGTCCACCGGCACCGCGGTGTCCGATGTCGCGGCCGGCGGTGCCGTGGGTGCGGAGGGTGCGCGGCTGGCCAGCGGCGCGCTCCACTCACCGTCGACGGCGTCACCGGGTGCTGCGGAACTCGTGGGGGCCCCGGAACGGGAAGGGGCGTCGGTCGTGTTCTCGGTCGCCTCGTTGGTCACGCGTCGATCATCCCTCACGCGGGCCGAGCGCGAGTAGTCGACCGCGTGCGAATTCGCGACGGGCCTCGCCCGGCCGTGTCAGCGCGCGGCGGTCCAGCCGAGCTCGGCGAGCAGCGCGGCGGTGTGCGGCCCCACCCCCAGGTCGAGGGCGGCGCGGACGTCGTCCGCCGTGTCCACGTCCAGACGCAGACCCGGCCAGGTGCCGCGGAGAGGGAACGCCCCGGAATCGACGTGGCGCGAGGCCGAGTCCGGACCGAACCGTGGTTCGAGGCGCCGGGGGCGACCCCGCACGATCAGGGCCGACGTTCCGGTTCCGGTGTGATCGATCACCACCGAGCGGGTGTCCGGGGGAGCGGCGGCGTAGGCCGCGACCAGTTCCGCGGTGCGCAGGGCGGGGAGGTCGGCCTGCAGGGCGATCACGTCGCCGCCGTGGGCGTCACTGATCGCGTCGTCCGCTGCGGACAGGGCGCGATTGAGTCGCTCCACGGTGGTGGCGGCACCCGACTCGGGTTCGGACACCGTGTGTCCGCCGAGGGCGACGGCGACGCTCGCGACGCGAGAGTCCGGCGTGACGACCGACCATCCGGTGACGACGTCCGCCGCTGCGGCGGCCGACGCGGTGTCGCGCAACATCGCCAGCACGAGTTCGGCGCGTTCGTCGCCGGGGAAGGTCGTGGACAGTCGGCTCTTCGCGTCGACGAGGTTCTTCACCGCGAGCACGAGATGGACACCGCGCCGTGGGGCGGTGTCGGTCGGAGGTCGACTGGGCGTGCTCATGACCGTCGATCCTGCCAGCAGTCATTACCGCCGACTTCGTTCGGCAGGCCTCCGACATCGCTACTGTGAGCCGCCAGGGCTGCCGAGCGGGCGACGGCCTCGTGTCGATCGAGGAAAGGCTGGGTCATGGTCAAGGCAGCGGTGCTCGGTTCCGGTTCGTGGGGAACCGCGTTCGCGAAGGTGCTCGCCGACGCGGGCACCGACGTGACCATGTGGGCGCGTCGAGAGGAACTCGCGACGTCCATCCAGGAGAACCACCGGAACGACGACTACCTTCCGGGAGTCGCACTGCCGTCGGCCATTCGAGCGACTCACGACGCCGCGGAGGCGTTGGACGGGGCCTGCACGGTCGTCCTCGCGGTGCCCTCGCAGGCCTTGCGCGCCAACCTGGCGGAATGGGCACCGCTGATGGGGTCGGACGTCACCCTGCTCTCGCTCGCCAAGGGCATCGAGACGGGGACCCTCATGCGCATGTCGCAGGTGATCTGTCAGGTCACCGGTGCGGACCCGAGTCGCGTCGGCACGTTGTCGGGACCGAACCTCGCCAAGGAGATCGCCGCCGAGCAACCCACCGCGACGGTCATCGCGTGCCCGGACTCCAATCGCGCGATCGCGCTCCAGTCGGCGTGTGCCACCAGCTACTTCCGCCCGTACACGAACTCCGACGTCATCGGGTGCGAGATCGGCGGTGCGTGCAAGAACGTCATCGCCCTCGCGTGCGGCATGGCGGCGGGTATCGGTTTCGGGGAGAATTCGGTCGCCAGCATCATCACCCGCGGTCTCGCCGAAGTGACCCGTCTCGGTGTCGCGCTCGGCGCCAACCCGTCGACGCTCGCGGGTCTCGCCGGGGTGGGTGACCTCGTCGCCACGTGCTCGTCCCCGCTCTCGCGTAATCGCACGTTCGGCGAGCGGCTGGGGTCGGGTGGCTCGCTGGAGAGTGCGCAGGAAGCGGCGCACGGTCAGGTCGCCGAGGGTGTGAAGTCGTGCACATCCATCCGAGCTCTCGCGGAGGCCTACGACGTGGAGATGCCCCTCACCGATGCGGTCCACCGGGTCTGCCACGAGGGCCTCTCCGTTCCGGACGCCGTCCACAGCCTCCTGGGGCGTCGTCACAAGCCGGAGTGAACCGCGGCGGTGCGCGTCACGCCTCGTCCGGGGTTCGCCGGTACGGTGCTCACGTGACCGATCCCATCAAGGTCGCCGTGATCTACGGCGGTCGAAGCAACGAACACTCCGTCTCCTGCGTCTCGGCAGGAAGCGTCATGCGTCACCTCGACTCCGACCGCTTCGACGTGATCCCCATCGGGATCACGCGCGCCGGAACGTGGGTCGAGGGCACCGCCGACCCGACGGAGTTGCAGATCCGGGATCGCGTTCTCCCGTCGGTCGCCGGTGCGGGCGTCCCGCTCGCTCTCGGAGTCGATCCCGAGAACCCCGGTCGCATCACGCGCTCCGTCGACGGCACGGCCGAGGACATCGGTGCGGTCGACGTCGTCTTCCCGGTGCTGCACGGTGCCTACGGCGAGGACGGCACGGTCCAGGGGCTGTTCGAGGTCGCCGGCGTCCCCTACGTGGGACCGGGAGTCCTCGCGAGCGCCGCGGCGATGGACAAGGAGTTCACCAAGAAGCTGCTCGCGGCCGAGGGCCTTCCCGTCGGGCGCCAGGTCGTCCTGCGCCGCGATCGCGAGACCCTGACCTCCGACGAGCGCGACGTCATCGGTCTCCCCGCGTTCGTGAAGCCGGCCCGCGGCGGATCGTCGATCGGGATCACGCGCATCGTCGACTGGGACGAGTTGGGCGACGCGGTGACCGTTGCGCGAGAACATGATCCGAAGGTCGTGATCGAGGCCGCCATCGTCGGCCGCGAGGTGGAGTGCGGTGTCCTGGAGATGCCGGACGGCTCCGTCCGCGCCAGCGTCGTCGCCGAGATCCGCATGGACGAGGCCTCGGCGTCGGCCGGTGGTGCGACGTTCTACGACTTCGACAGCAAGTACCTCGACGACGTGGTCGAGTTCGACATCCCGGCCCTGCTGGACGACGACGTCTCGACGGTGCTGCGGGAGATCGCGGTCCGTGCCTTCGCTGCGCTGGATCTGCAAGGTCTCGCGCGCGTCGACTTCTTCGTGACCGACGACGGTCCGGTGATCAACGAGATCAACACGATGCCCGGCTTCACGGCCATCTCGATGTACCCGCGGATGTGGGAGGCGACGGGCGTCGGCTACTCGGAGCTCGTCGGCACTCTCGTCGACACCGCGATCGCACGGGGGACCGGACTGCGGTGAGAGGTCGGCCCTGCCGGATCAGTTGATCGGAGCGGGGTCCAGCGGCGTCTGCGGAAGGGCTCCCGACACCGCGGCAGACAGGGCCTGGATCGGTGTGGGGCCCGTGCCGTCGGGGATGGTGGCCGCGGCGTACACGCCCCGGTCGACGACGAACCAGGTGCTCGCGGCGAGGCCCTGATCCGCGCCCGACACCCGGAACCACTGCACGCCGTCGACGACGTCGAGAGCGGCGGCCTGATCGAATTCCGCCGGACGCTCGAGCCCACACCGCAGCACGATGGGGTCGGTGACGTCCTCGGACTGCCAGGCGGCCGCACCCACGGGCGCGGGGTCGGCCAGCTCGGCGCGAGTGAACGAGTCGAACGTCTCGGGCAGTGCGCCGAGCAACGTCGCGCACTGGGTGCTCTCGGCGAGCGGCGAGGGGACCGCGCCGAGAGCGACGGGCTCGCGGACGGGAGTTCTGTTCGCCATGACCGCCGCGACGATGATGCCGACGACGAGCGCGACGGGCAGGGCGATCGCGGTGGCGATCAGAGCGGGGTGCAGACCCGTGGCCGACTCGTCCGTCGCGGTCGGTTCGTCCTGCGTCATCGTGCTCCCTCGTGTCGAACGGTCTCGGCGGAAACGTTACCCGCGCCCTGACGGGGGCCCGGATGCGTGACGACGACGAGGCCCCGTGGGATGCTGCACGACGGTGATCCACGACGGTGATGGAGGAGTTCTGTGTCACAGGCGGACGATCCCGCGACCGGGACGGTGGGGGACCTCGGCGAGTTCGCGCTCATCGGCCGCGCGACGGCCGGCCGTGTCCACCCCCCATCGGTCGCGATCGGGCCGGGGGACGACGCGGCGGTGATCGCCGCCCCCGACTCCCGCGTCGTCGTCACGACCGACATGCTGGTGGAGGGTCGACACTTCCGCCTCGACTGGTCGAGTCACCACGACGTCGGCCGAAAGGCCATCGCGCAGAACGCCGCGGACATCGCCGCGATGGGCGCGCGGTGCACGGGATTCCTCGTCTCGATGTCGTGTCCGTCGACCACCGCGGTGTCGGACGTGGACGCGCTCACCGCGGGTCTGTGGGCGGAGGCGACGCGAGTCGGCGCGTCGATCGTCGGCGGGGACGTCACGGGAGGGGACCGGCTGGTGTTGTCGATCACCGCGCTGGGTGACCTCGAGGGTCGACCCCCGGTGCTGCGGTCCGGTGCCCGGCCGGGGGACGTGCTCGCACTGTCCGGATCCACCGGCCGGTCCGCTGCCGGGTGGGCACTGTACGAGGCGGGCTCGACCACCCACCCGGATCTGCTGGCAGCACATCGCGTCCCGACGCCCGATCCCGCCGACGGTCCGGCCGCGGCGCGCGCGGGAGCGTCGTCGATGTGCGACGTGTCCGACGGCGTGATCGGCGACGCGGGACATCTGGCGGCGATGTCCGCTGTGCGGCTCGACATCTCGTCGGCCGACATGGAGATCCCCGAGGACGTGGTGCACGCCGGCACCGAACTCGGCGTCGACCCGCTGCACTGGGCTCTCGGCGGCGGGGAGGACCACGTGCTGCTCGCGACCTTCGCCTCCGACGACGTGCCGACCGGCTGGCGCCGGATCGGATCCGTGAGTGCGGGAACAGGAGTCACGGTGGACGGTGTGCGATGGGAAGGACCTGCGGCATGGACGAGCTTCTGACGGTCACGACCACTCGGCTCGACGACCCGGACGTGGTCGCGATGATCGACGAGGTCCAGCAGGAGTACGTGCGCCGCTACGGCGGCCCCGACGAGACGCCGCTCGACGTCCGAGAGTTCCTGCCGCCGCACGGCGTGATGCTGCGGGCCGACCTGGACGGCGCCGTCGTCGGTATGGGCGGCTGGCGGACCCACGAGCACGGAGGACCCGAGGCGGAAGGCCTGCGCACCGGCGACGCGGAGATCAAGCGCATGTACGTCCGCACCGAGGCGCGAGGCGCGGGCGTCGCGCGTGCCCTGCTGCGGACGATCGAGGACACCGCCCGCGACGCTGGCCGGCTACGACTGGTCCTCGAGACCGGACTGCGTCAACCCGAGGCCATCGGCCTCTACACCTCGAGTGGGTATCGACCGCTCGTACCGAAGTTCGGCCTCTATCGGCACGAGGAGCAGTCGGTGTGCATGGTGAAGGATCTGACCGGATGACATGCTGGAGCCATGACCGTCTACGCACTCGGTGACCGTGAACCCGACATCCACCCCACCGCCTATGTGCATCCCGATGCCGTCGTCATCGGTGCGGTGACACTCGCTGCGGGAGTGTCGGTGTGGCCCGGGGCGGTGCTGCGCGGCGACTACGGGACCATCACCGTGGGGCAGGACACGAACATTCAGGACGGCACCGTCGTGCACTGCACGCCGATCCACCCGACCGTGATCGGCGCCGGGTGCGTCGTCGGGCACAACGCGCACGTCGAGGGGGCGACCGTCGGCGATTCGTGCCTCATCGCGTCGGGCAGTGTCGTCCTCAACGGCGCGTCCATCGGATCCGGCGCGATCGTCGGCGCCGGCGCCGTGGTCCCCTTCGACACCGTCGTGCCCGAACGCCGGATGGCACTGGGGGTTCCGGCCAAGGTCCGCGAGAGCCACGAGGTGGCGGAGGGGCACGTGGACGTCAACGTCGCAATGTACAAGGCCAATGCGGAGTACTACCGGGGCGCGCTGCGCGTGCTGTCGTGACGGCGCCCGTCGCGGATCCGGGGTGGGCGTCCGCGCTCGGTCCGGTGGCCGACGACATCGCCCGGATGGGCGACTTCCTGCGCGCCGAGAACGCCGCCGGGCGAGGCTACCTGCCCGCCGGGGAGGACGTGCTGCGCGCCTTCAGCCGCCCGTTCGAGGAGGTGCGTGTGCTGGTGCTGGGACAGGATCCCTACCCGACGCCGGGACATGCTGTGGGACTGAGTTTCTCGGTCGCGCCCGACGTGCGGCCGGTCCCGCGCAGTCTCGCGAACATCTTCACCGAGTACAGCGCCGATCTCGGCCTGCCGACACCCACCACCGGTGATCTGTCTCCGTGGGCCGATCGTGGTGTGCTCCTGCTGAACCGTGTTCTGACCGTGGAACCGGGCAAGGCGGCGTCGCACCGGCGCAAGGGCTGGGAAGCGGTGACGGCGCAGGCGATCACCGCTCTGGTGAACCGACCCGGCCGCCCCCTGGTCGCGGTCCTCTGGGGACGCGACGCCGCGACGGCCAAGCCGCTGCTCGGGTCCACGCCCACGGTCGAGTCCGTCCATCCCTCACCGCTGTCCGCGTCGCGAGGGTTCTTCGGTTCACGGCCGTTCAGCACCGTGAACGACCATCTCGCGACGCTGGGCGAGGAACCCGTCGACTGGCGTCTGGACTGAGGCGGCCGTCAGTGGCCGAAGGACGGCCGGCGCTTCTCCACGAAGGCGTCGACACCCTCGATGCCGTCCGCGGTGGACGCCTGGTGAGAGATCGAGTCGGTCTCGGCGTCGAGCTGATCGGACAGCGACGCGGAGTCCGAGGCGAGCAGTAACCGCTTGGTCGCACGGGACACCTCGGTGGGCCCGGCCGCGAGAGAGCGCGCCACCCGCTCGGCCTCCGATGCGATGACGTCGTCACCGACCAACCGTGTCAGCAGACCCAGGCGGTAGGCCTCGTCCGAGCCGAGAACGCCGTCGGTGAGCAGGATGTCGCGCGCGCGGCGGGTGCCGATGATGCGGGGGAGAGCCCACGTCAGACCGCCGTCCGGAGTGAAGCCGAGCGCCGGATACGCGGGACGGAGCCGGGTGGATCGACCGCCGATCGCGATGTCGGCGTGACACACGAGCGACATGCCCGCGCCCGCTGCCCAGCCCGGTACTCCCGCCACGACGGGGACCGACACCGAGGTGAGCGCGCGGACGAAATCGTGGAACGTGTCGGCGAGCTGCCGGACGAACGCGCTTCTGTCGGGCGCCCCGTGGAAGGCGCGCACGTCGCCACCGGCGCAGAAGTTGGATTCGGCGCCGACGAGCAGCACGGCGCCCACGGACTCGTCGAGATCGGACAGCGACGCAGCGCCTGCGGCCATCGCCTCGCCGTTCAGCACGTTGCCGCCGCGGGGCGTCGCCACCCGTACGTACAGGACACCGTCCTCGACGGTGACGGGGGACGTGGCCGGGGGGTCGACTGATTCGGTCATCGTTCGAACTTAGACCAGGACCGCTCGGCTCCGGAAACGACAGAGTCGCCGGAGATGACAGAGGCCCCGATACCTCGGTATCGGGGCCTTGTCGTGAAAATGTCGTGCGGGAACGTCAGCCCCGGACCACCTTGCCGGCCTTGAGGCACGAGGTGCACACATTGAGCCGACGAGAGTTACCCGGCGCGACCTGCGCGCGGACGGTCTGGATGTTGGGGTTCCAGCGACGGTTGGTACGGCGGTGCGAGTGCGAAACCGACTTACCGAAGCCGGGTCCCTTGGCGCATACGTCGCAGACGGCAGCCATAGTCGCGAACTCCTTGGTATTCGAGGTGAGACCGGGACACGATTCGAACCGTGGCCGGTGTGGGGCAAGATCTTCGTACAACTGCGCCCGATACCTCCGGGCATGCCGGACGCGTCAGACGCAACCGTGCAAGACTAGCCGCTCGGGTGCCCCGAGTCCAAACCGGCCCGCACGCGCCGATGCCGCAGGTGCCTGGTGGAATGGTCGCACAGAGGGCGGCAGCATCAGGACGGGAGCAGCGCGGTGGTTCAGCTCGGTGACCGGCTCGACCACGTACTGGGTCGCAGGGCCGCCGATCCGCTCGAGACGGCGTTCGGTCTCGTCACGGCCGAGGACCTGCTGCGTCACTACCCCTTCCGCTACGTGACACAGGGTCAGGAGCTGGCCCGCAAGGACCCGGACGACGGTGAACGCATCACCGTCGTGGGGACGGTGTCCAAGGCGGACCTCGTGCCCATGAAGGCGCGCAAGGGCCACATGCTCAAGGTCGTGCTCACGTGCGACGGTCAGAACGTCTCCGCCACCTTCTTCAACGGTCACAAGGTGCGTCACAACATCACGGTGGGGTCGCGCGCGATGTTCTCGGGCACGGTCAAGTGGTTCCGGACGTCCTGGTCGCTGAACCACCCCGGTTACCTGATGCTCGAGGGCGACGAGGACGACCTGGTGGGGCGCCCGCACGGCGGTGGCGAGCTCGCCGGCATGGCTCGCGGCGCCACGGACAGTTCCGGTGCGGTGAACATGTCCATGCTGTCGCTTCCGTTCCTTCCCATGTACGCGGCGACGCGGGAGGTCGAGAGCTGGACCTTCCTGCGCTGCGTGCGTCAGGTCCTGGACCAGCTCGATCGCGTCGAGGATCCGCTGCCCGAGACGGTGCGCGCCGAGCACGCGCTGATGAGCCTCGACGACGCACTGCGGGTCGTGCACTTTCCGGAGTCCGAGGACGACATCGAGAACGCGCGCTACCGTCTGCGCTTCGACGAGGCGACGGCGTTGCAGTTGGTGCTCGCCGAACGGCGCCACTCGGTGGCGGTGCGCACGGCGCCGGCCTGCCCGCGCGTGGCCGACGGTGTCGCCGCCGCCTTCGACGAGGTGCTGCCGTTCGAGCTGACCGACGGGCAGAAGGAGGTCGCCGAGGAGATCGAGAGCGACCTGTCCCGCACTCGGCCGATGAGCCGGCTCCTGCAGGGTGAGGTGGGATCGGGCAAGACGATCGTCGCTCTGCGCGCCATGCTGCAGGTGGTGGACGCGGGACTGCAGTGCGCGTTGTTGGCACCCACCGAGGTGCTCGCCACACAGCACCACCGGTCGATCACGCGGCAACTCGGGGCGCTCGCGACGGCCGGGGAACTGGGTGCGCCCGACCGCGCCACCCGAGTGGTGCTGCTGACCGGATCGATGTCGACGGCCGCGAAACGTGCCGCGCTGTTGTCGATCGTGACCGGAGACGCAGGCATCGTCATCGGCACTCACGCACTCATCCAGAGCACGGTGTCGTTCTTCGACCTCGGGATGGTGGTGGTCGACGAGCAGCACCGCTTCGGAGTCGAGCAGCGGGACGCGTTGCGCGCGAAGGCGAGAGAGGGCGTCAGCCCGCACCTGCTGGTCATGACGGCCACGCCCATTCCGCGGACGATCGCCATGACCACGCTGGGCGATCTCGAGACGTCCACCCTGCGTGAGCTTCCCCGCGGACGCGCGCCCATCCGCACCTCGGTCGTTCCCGCCCAGCACAGACCTGCCTGGGTCGAGCGAGCGTGGAGCCGGATCTCCGAGGAGGTGGCCGCCGGCCGCCAGGCCTACGTGGTGTGTTCGCGGATCGGCGACGAGAAGCCCGAGGATCTCGGCAAGGACACTCCGGACACCGCGTCGGCGGTCGACGTGTACGAGTCGCTCCGCGCCGGCGCTCTGGCGAACCTGCGCGTCGGGTTGCTGCACGGGCGGCTGCCCACGGAGGAGAAGGACGAGGTGATGTCCGCGTTCAACGACGGCGACATCGACGTCCTCGTCTGCACCACCGTGGTGGAGGTCGGTGTCGACGTCCCCAACGCCACGGTCATGGTCATCGTGGACGCCGACCGGTTCGGCGTGAGTCAGCTGCATCAGTTGCGTGGCCGCATCGGTCGTGGCGGCCACCAGGGTCTGTGCATCCTGCTCACCGAGCTCGCACCGGGCACCCCCACCTACGCGAGGCTCGACGCCGTCGCGGCGACGACCGACGGGTTCGAGCTCGCCGTTCTCGATCTACGGCAACGCCGGGAGGGTGACGTGCTGGGCGCAGCGCAGTCGGGCACCACGACGACCCTGCGACTGTTGTCACTCCTCGATCACCTCGACATCATCACCGCGGCCCAGACCTTCGCCCGCGACGTCGTCGATCGGGACCCGGGGCTCGTGGAGCACCCCGGTCTCGCGGCGATGATGCGATCCGCCGTGGACGCGACCAGGGTGGACTTCCTCGACAAGGCGTGAACGCCCGACCCGGTCAGTGCATGTGGCTTCCCCCGTTGATGTCCAATGTGGTGCCCGTCAGGTAGGACGCGTCCTCCGACGACAGGAACGTGATGATCGCGGCGACCTCACGAGCAGTGGCGACGCGTCCCACCGGGATGCCGTCGGCGATCGCCTGCTCCTGCTCGGGCGTGCTCCCCACCCGGATGGCGGTGTCCGCGGCGCCCGGCGTGACAGCATTCACCGTGACACCGGTGTGTCCGATCTCGCGGGCCAGCGCCTTGGTGAAACCGAGAACCGCCGCTTTCGCCGAGGAGTAGGGCACCTTGCCGAACACGCCGCCGCCGCGTTGAGCCGACACCGACGACATGTTGACCACGCGTCCCCACCCGGCATCGATCATCGCGGGGAGGAAGGCCTTCGTGACGAGGTAGGTGCCGGTCGCGTTGACCGCCATCACCTTGTTCCACAGGTCCAGCGTGGTCTCGAGAAACGGCACCGGTGACGTGATGCCGGCGATGTTCGCCAGGGCGCCCACGGTGGGGAGCGATCCCGACTCGACCTCGGCGGCCACGGCCGCACGAGCTCGCTCCACGGACGACTCGTCCGCCACGTCGACCTCGTGACCGAAGGCCCGGACGCCGTACGCATTCGCGATGTCCGCGGCGACCTTGGCCGAGGCCTCCCCGTCGAGATCGAGGACGACGACTGCCCAGCCCTGCTCGGCGTACAACGCCGCGGTCGCGCGGCCGAGGCCCCGTTCCGAGGCAGCTCCCGTGACGACGGCGGTACGGCTGACGGTGGCCGGTCGGGCCAGAGTGTCGAACATGGTGATCTCCGATACGGGTGTGGGGGAACGGCTGTCGAGGCTGGTGTCACGGTTCGAGAGGGGCGACGGCCGGTGTCGGCCGCCTGCGAAGGCTCGTCGTGATGCAGCACACAGTAAGACCCGAACTGCAAATCAGTCAACTGTTGGACACCAACAGTTGACTGTTGACAGTGAACGTGCAGTGGGTCACACTCGTAATCGATGACGGCATCCGTCACCCTTTCCTCACACCTCCAACACCTCGAAAAGGGGTAGTCATGAGCAGCGAGACTCTGGCCATGCGCGGGCAGGTCCACGGCACACCCGACGCCAAGCGTGTCGCCGTGGGGTCGTCCGTCGGCGCGGTGATCGAGACGTACGACTTCATCGGTTTCGGCACCGCCGCGGCGCTCTACTTCGGAACGGCGTTCTTCCCGGGCCAGAGTTCGGTGGCCGGCACCCTGGCCGCCTTCGCCACGCTCGGCGTCGGCTTCGCGGCACGCCCGATCGGAGGCATCATCGGCGGCCACCTCGGTGATCGTGTCGGGCGCAAGCCCGTTCTGGTGGCGTCGCTCATCGTGATGGGACTCGCGACGTTCGTCATCGGTCTGTTGCCCACCTACGCCCAGGTCGGCGTCGTCGCGCCCGTGCTGCTGGTCATCGTCCGCATCGTCCAGGGACTGGCGTTCGGTGCCGAGTGGGGCGGAGCGATTCTGATGAGCTACGAACACGCCCCGTGGCGGCGCAAGGGCGCGTTCACCGGCATCGTGCAGGCGGGATTCCCGGTGGGTCTCCTGCTCGCGAACCTGGTGTTCCTGTTCAGCGTGCACCTCGGCGGCGACTGGGCCTGGCGCGTTCCGTTCCTCGCCAGCATCGTCCTCGTCGTCGTCGGGCTGATCATTCGATCCAAGGTCCCGGAGTCCCCGGTGTTCGACGAGGTCAAGGAGTCCGGCCAGGTCCAGCGTGCGCCGATCGTCGAGTCCGTGAAGCAGGACTGGCGCAACATCCTGCGGGGTATCGGACTGCGCATCGCCGAGACCGCCGGCTACGCCGTGTCCATCACCTACATGATCTCCTACCTGCACAACGAGGAACTGGCGACGAAGTCCGAGACCCTGACCGCTCTCTGCATCGCGTCGGCGCTGGGCATCGTCGCGACCGTCGGTTGGGCGACTCTGACGGACAGGATGGGCCGCCGACCCGTCTACATCGCAGTGTGTGCCTTCGGGGTGTTGTTCGGAATCCCGATGTTCCTCCTCGTCAACACGGGCACCTTCATCCTCGTGGCCGTCACCTTCGTCCTGGCCTACACCGTGTGCCAGAACGCGCTCGCCGGTGCGCAGGGCGCGTGGTTCCCCGAACTCTTCACGGCGAGTCGCCGAGCGTCCGGAGCCTCACTGGCCTACCAGATCTCGGCCATGGTCTCCGGCTTCACTCCGTTCATCACCACGCTGCTCTTCGTCTCCTACGGCTGGATGGGGCCGGCAGTCCTCTTCAGCGTCTACGCGCTGATCGGTCTCCTCGCCGCCCTGTCCACCCGTGAGACGTGGGGCCCCACCGAACGACGACTCGCACTCCAGGCCGAGCTCGACGAGAACCTCGTCGCGACCGCCACCACTCGAAAGGAATCGCTGTGACCGTCACCGACAACATCACCACCGACCGCACGACACGGGTCCGCGCCGCAGAGCGATTCGCCTACGCCATGCGCCATCACGTCCTCGACATGGGCGAAGCGCAGGGTCAGGGATACGTGGGTCAGGCACTGGGAGCGGCGGACATGTTCGCCGCCGTCTACAGCGGACGGCTGCGCTACCGCCCGGCGGATCCGCACTGGGCGGAGCGGGACCGCTTCCTGCTCTCGACCGGCCACTACGCCATCGGGCTCTACGCGGCGCTCGCGGAAGCGGGCACGGTGAGCGTCTCCGAACTCGAGACCTACGGCTCCGACGATTCGCGGCTCCCCATGTCCGGAATGGCGTCCTACACGCCCGGGATGGAGATCAGCGGGGGCTCGCTGGGACACGGACTGCCGGTGGCGGTGGGAATGGCTCTGGGACTGCGTCACCAGGGGTCGCCGTCACTCGTGTTCAACTTCCTGTCGGACGGGGAACTGGACGAGGGCTCCACGTGGGAGGCCGCGATGGGAGCCGCTCATCACCGACTGGGCAACCTCGTCGCACTCGTCGACATGAACGCACTGCAGGCCGACGGACCCACCGCGGGAGTCCTGGGCATCGAACCGGTGCAGGACAAGTGGGCGGCCGCGGGATGGTCCGTCCACCGTGTCGACGGCAACGACGCGGGCGCGTTGCTGGACGCCCTGGACGACATCGCGACGCGGACGTCGCCGACCGGCACCCCGTCGGTCGTCGTGTGCGACACGCGGATCGGGTTCGGCGTACCCATGCTCGAGACCCGCGAGAAGGCGCACTTCATGCGTATCGACGAGGACGAGTGGAGCGTGTGCCGGGATCAGCTCACCGCTCGCTTCCACGACGCAGAATTTCACGAGGGAGACCACTCATGACCACCGCATCCGCCCCCAAGCTCAAGACGTCGGCGATGATCGCCTCGTTCGTCGACGAGGGTCAGCGCACCACGGCGGCCCCGTTCGGACACGCGCTCGTCCGTGCAGCGGAACAGGATTCGCGCATCGTCGGCCTCAGTGCCGACCTGGCGAAGTACACCGACATGCACATCTTCGCGCAGGCCTTCCCCGACCGTTTCTTCCAGATGGGGATGGCGGAGCAATTGCTGTTCGGCGCCGCGGCGGGCATGGCGGAGACCGGCCTGGTTCCTTTCGCGTCCACCTACTCGGTCTTCGCGGCGCGCCGCGCGTACGACTTCCTGTGCCTCGACGCGGCCGAGCCGAATCTGAACGTCAACATCGTCGGGGGACTCCCGGGCCTCACCACCGGCTACGGGCCGAGTCACCAGGCGACCGAGGACATGGCGATCTTCCGCGGAATGCCGAACCTCACCATCGTCGACCCGTGCGATGCCGTGGACATCGAGCAGGCCGTTCCCCAACTCGCCGCGACTCCGGGCCCGACCTACCTCCGGTTGCTCCGCGGGAAGGTCGCGTCGGTACTCGACGAGTACGACTACACCTTCGAACTGGGCAAGGCCAAGGTCATTCGACCGGGCAACGACGTCGTGCTGGTGTCGTCCGGTCTGATGACCATGCGTGCGCTCCAGGCCGCCGAGCGACTCGCGAAGCACAGGGTGGACGTGTCGGTGGTGCACGTGGCGACGATCAAACCGTTCGACGCGGAGACCGTCCTGCGCGAACTCTCGACCGACCGGGCCGCATTCACCCTCGAGAACCACACCCGCATCGGTGGGCTCTTCGAGACGGTCGCCTCGGCGTGCGTCGAGTCCGGCACGGTGCGTCAGGTGACTCCCATCGCGCTGCCCGACGAGTTCCTGGCCGCCGGCGCACTCCCCACGCTCCACGATCGTTACGGGTTGTCCACCGACCGCATCGAGGAGCGTGTTCTCGCGGCGTTGCGGTGAGCAGTGCCGGATCGACACGGGCGGCCGTTACCCTGAGATCACTGTCGACCGGCAGCTGTCGACATCACCGTTTCGAGGAGGTCTCCATGGCCGCACAGCCCGCCACGCTCCTGGGGTTGCAGAAGACGAATCTGCGCGATCAGGCTCTCGACGCGCTGCGTCGGGCCATCACCAGTGGCGAGCTGCGTCCGAGTTCCGCGCTGGTGGAGACGGAGTTGTCGGAGCGCCTGCAGATCAGCCGAGGCACGTTGCGCGAGGCACTGCGGCAGCTTCAGCAGGAGGGGCTCGCCGTCATCGGCGCTCGGGGTCGGCTGTACGTGCGGCATCTGGACGACAAGGAGATCAGGGACATCTTCGTCGTGCGCGCCGCGCTCGAGTCCACCGCTGCCGCACTGCTCGCGGAGCGAGACGATCGGCAGGAGTCGGTCGCCGGCCTGTCGAGCGCGCTCGACCTGATGGACGCCGCCGGTGACGGTGATCTCGAGGCCCGGATCGAGTCCGATCTCAGTTTCCACCGACTGCTCTGCCGGCTCACCGGCAACGAGACCCTGGTGCACTCGTGGACGTCCCTCGAGGGTTCGATCCGCATGTCCATCATGTGGGCCGGCAAGTCTCGCGCGGTCGGGAACATGGACACCGACCGACACCGCCGCATCGTCGAGGCGATCGGATCGGGCGACGGCGCGGCTGCCAGCGCCTCGGTGGCGGAACACATGACGTGGGCCGCCGCGAATCTCTCCGCCGACATTTCTGCATAGGAGATGCGAGCGGCGTGGACGTGATCGGCGCTACTGTCCCGGCACCACGACGGCTGCTCGCTGCGCTCCGCACGTGTCTCATATCTGGACAAGTCATAGCTCCCTCTCGCCCGTACTGAAGGTAGGTTGACCGGAATGTTCTCCAAGGTGCTGGTGGCAAATCGCGGCGAGATCGCGATCCGTGCGTTCCGTGCGGCGTACGAACTCGAGGCGCAGACGGTGGCGGTGTTCCCGTTCGAGGACCGCAATTCGGTGCATCGGACGAAGGCCGACGAGGCGTACGAGATCGGTGAGCCGGGGCATCCGGTGCGCAACTACCTGTCGGTGGATCTGATCGTCGACGCGGCGGTGCGTGCGGGTGCGGACGCGATCTATCCGGGGTACGGGTTCCTGTCGGAGAATCCGGAGTTGGCGGCGGCGTGTGCGGCGGCGGGGATCACGTTCGTGGGTCCGTCGGCGGAGGTGTTGGAGCTGACGGGGAACAAGGCGCGGGCGATCGCGGCGGCGAAGGATGCCGGGTTGCCGGTGTTGGCGTCGTCGGAACCGTCGACGGACGTCGATGCGTTGGTGGCGGCGTCGGAGTCGATGACGTTCCCGGTGTTCGTCAAAGCGGTCGCGGGCGGCGGTGGCCGCGGTATGCGGCGGGTTGCGGAGCCGTCGGGGTTGCGTGCGGCGATCGAGGCGGCGGCGCGGGAGGCGGAGTCGGCGTTCGGTGACGCGACGGTGTTCCTGGAGCAGGCGGTGGTCGAGCCGCGGCACATCGAGGTGCAGATTCTCGCGGACACCCACGGCGATGTGATCCATCTCTTCGAGCGTGACTGCTCGGTGCAGCGCCGTCACCAGAAGGTGGTGGAGCTGGCGCCGGCGCCGAACATCTCGGACGAGCTTCGTGCCCGGTTGTGCAGTGACGCTGTGGCGTTCGCGCGGAAGATCGGGTACTCGTGTGCGGGCACGGTGGAGTTCCTGGTGGACCGGGACGGTAACCATGTGTTCATCGAGATGAATCCGCGGATCCAGGTCGAGCACACGGTGACCGAGGAGATCACCGATGTCGACCTGGTGCAGTCGCAGTTGCGGATCGCCTCGGGGGAGTCACTGGCGGATCTGGGGTTGCGGCAGGAGGACATCCGGATCCGGGGTGCGGCGATGCAGTGCCGCATCACGACGGAGGACCCGGCGAACGGGTTCCGCCCGGACACCGGCCGTATCACCGCGTATCGGACGCCGGGCGGTGCGGGCATCCGTCTCGACGGCGGGACGACGTTGGGTGCGGAGGTGTCGGCGTACTTCGACTCGATGCTGGTGAAGCTCACCTGCCGTGGTCGCACGTTCGAGGACGCGGTGGCGCGGTCGCGGCGGGCGTTGGCGGAGTTCCGTATCCGCGGTGTCTCGACGAACATCGGCTTCCTGCAGGGACTTCTGCAGGACGAGGACTTC
>NZ_JMLQ01000010.1 GCF_000686025.1 Rhodococcus sp. UNC23MFCrub1.1 | reverse complement strand
GACCTCCGCAAGGACTCACCGACGTACGGCACCTGGGACTCGGTGCTCATCGACGACGTCGACCGCCGCGCGGTGTACCTGCCCGTCGGGCTCGGGCACGCGATCCTCTCCCTCGAGGACCACTCCACGGTGATGTACCTGTGCAGCCTCGAGTACACCCCCGGAGCGGACCGCGACATCCACCCGCTCGACCCCGACCTCGCCATCGACTGGCCCACCCACGGCCGCGACGGCACACCCCTGACCTACCAACTCTCCGACAAGGACGCCGCAGCACCCGCGTTCAAGGACTGGATGGCCGGTAATGGTCTTTGAGATACTTGACCGAGCCTCGTTCGAGCCAAATGCAGGAACCAGTGCGTATGCGGCAATTGGAATAAGTACAGGGCAAGTATGGCTTATGTGCGCGGTATACAGTTAATCTTGAGATGACTGTCGGAACAGAAAAGTTTCGCGGCGCGGAGAGAATTACAACGGTAGGAAGTCATGAATGATTAGAAGCGTAGGCCGGGCGGGTTCGCGGAAGACCGCTACTTCACCCTTCTTCTCCTACGGTGCTGCCTTGGTAGCCGCCCGGTGCCTTCCTGTTATTGCACTGCTGATCGCCAGCGCTCGGTTGAATCCCGATCAATTCGGAGTGCTCGCAGTCTTCGTTATGGGCCTCACCACAGCCAGCCTGGTCGCGGACTCGGGCTTTGATTCGGCGGCGACATATATGATTTCGCGCGCGCCGAATACAAACCAGCCGAAACACCTAGTTGGGAACCTTGCCACTGTAAAGATGACCACATCCCTAGTGGTTCTACTTGCAATAACCAGTACGACCATTGCGGAAACGTCGACTACTGCACTACAAGGCTTCATCATCGTCACGCTAAGTGCTGCAGCTACCGTATTCACAGCAAGAAACAGCGCCTCTCGCATAGCAATGCGTGTCTCAGGTGTCGGAGAGCGCGCCTCTCTCATGCTGGAAAAATTCGTGAGTAGTGCAATATTCATCGCCGTTGCGTGTGTCTCGACATCCACTACTTTTCTCATCTACGCGTACACGGTCAGCTTATTGGTTGGGTGCCTAGTAGCCACGCGTCGAATGCCTACAGGCGACATCCGTTTCGACCCGCGGCTCGTCAAGAAAATCATACTTAGCTCGACGCCATTCATCCTAAGCGCGCTAGCCGCTGCCGGCATATGGCGCCTCGCGACTTTTGTGCTCGCCAATACCGGCAAAGTGGCGGACGCGGGATACTTCACTCTCGCGTATTATCCGGTACAGATTTTAAGCAGCGTACCGGTGTTTGCTGCTCCACTATTGCTAATTAAGGGTTCGAGTCATAACCAGGCAAGGGTCGGCGTTGTAGCGCGCACACTGAGGCTTGGTTTGATTGCGTGCATCACCGGTTGCTCGGTCTGCTTATTCGCATATTATGTTTTGCCTGATGTCTTGGTCGATCGAGACGTAGTTGTCCTCGCCGGCGTCTTGTGTCTTTCACTGCCGTTCCTGTTCGTCAATCCAATCTTGACGGCGTCGCTCAGGGCGGCGGGCAAAATGTGGCAGCCAAGCCTCCTGCACGTCTTAGCGTTCGCAGTCAGCGCACCATTAATAGTGCTTTACATTCCGGAACATGGAGCACGTGGTGCTGCGGCTTGTATTGTGCTTGCGGAATTTATTATATCACTGGGGTTAGGCATATTGTATAAGCAAAAATTAGTCACCCGGCGGCCGGTTAAAGCAAACGGATTTTTTTTCGTTGCCGGCGCAGGACTTGCTGCGGTGCTGTCGGGTTTTCTAGTAACTGAGTACCGCGGTGCCCCCCAGTTACTTATCAGCGTGATCGTGATTGCAATAGCCCTGGTAACAGACCGCCGCTTCAAAAGTATGCCTTTGCTTGTCCGCCCCGGCCTTGCCGTCGTAGTTGCGGCGGTTGGCGCGGGCGTATTTGCGATCTGGCAGAGCTCGGAACGCTACGAAGCATATCTAGCAATGTGGTCACTTCAGATGTTGGGTTTCGTCGTAGGTCTACTGGTCTTCGGTGCTACCGGTTCGGTCGCGGGACGCGCGATGCTCTATACACGAGCCAACGAGAACTATACGAGACGGGTCGCGCGAGTTGGACTTGGTCTTCTGGCATTGTCGATTACAGCGTTTTTGGCGTTCGTAACCACACAGGGTGTACCCATTCTCGGTACAGATATAGAGCAGGGGCGGGTAGACGCAGCGTCCTCTGGAACTGGCTACTTGCGATTAGTCATCTATTTGATCGTCCCGGCAGCAGCAATTCTATTTGCTGCACGTAACCGATACCGATGGGTCATCGTCGGACTAGCGGCGATCATGATCTTGGCTCTGGGCAACCGAAGCCCATTGCTATATTTAGCAGGTCCACTTTTTATAACCACTCTTTTGGGTGGTAGTAAACAAAAATCTAGTTGGTACGTTCTTTCGATTGTCGTGCTTGGGATGGCGACCGTCGCATCTATCGGCACCTTTCGCATTGCTTCGCAAGCGGAATTTGCTAGCTACTCAGAATATCGGGAGGATTTAGCTCAATCTGATTATATTGGCGTGGCTTGGACTTCCGTAAGTCAATACGCGGAGGTAGTTGCAGACAACGCCATTTTGACCAAGGAGCTTGTAGACGCTGGTTCTATTCCGGTTCAACTTGGTCAAACCTACTTCACGTTGTTCGTCACTGCGTTGCCCGGTGAGCAATTGAGCTTGGACCGAGTGATCAAAGAAGCGTCGGGCAAAACCTTTGTGGGAGGTGGCACGCCACCGACTTTCATGGGAGAAGGTTACGCAAACTTCGGCGCATTCGGGACATTTTTCTCAGCCGCGCTCCTTATTGGGTTGGTCCGCGTGTTCGGAACAAGGGTGATTGGAGGTCTCGATAGAGCTGGAGTTAGTTCGACCGGCTATCGCATGAACCTAGCTTTATATGGATACGTCCTTACCTGGTCGGTTCTCGCCCAAGTAGCAGGCTTGGCGGGGGCGTCTACAGTGCCGCTCGCCGGGTTCTTGGTGCTTTATGTAACGCACAAAATGTCAGACTCGAACCTTACTAAGGGAGATGACTCTTTTCGTGATCAACAAGGTGGCGTGGGCAGTACAACCCGGTCAAAAGTCGATGAATCGAAGTACGCGCCTAGTGGCCGGTTTGCAAGAGCTCGGAGCAATTAGTCCAGACGCACAGTTTGTGCATCACGGGAGAGCTGAAACAACGTCGCAGAGTACACAAGCCTCACCGCTGCTGCCGAGAATTCCGCACGATGATTTGGGTACAACTGCGGTGATGTCCCCGGTATTCACCTGCGCGCCGGATAGTCCCCAGTTCGGTTGGATAGACTTATTCGACGATTGGTCAATTGCGCCTGACATCAATCGGTTGTATCGTACGTACTCGAAGATATTTTATCAAAGACTAAAGCGTGTGCACAAACTTCCTGCTACCGTGACAGTGAATAGTCCGTACATGGCAGGGATGTTAGGACTACGCCAGGACAATATTGTTCACAACGGTGTAGACCCGGCTTTGGCGAGCGTGCAGCATACGGGCGATCAACGCCGTCGTCTGATAGTTCTGGGTCATTTTTTCGAGGGTCGAACTGACCTTGCTTTGTTGCGTAGTGTGGTTGAAGCAGGCCGTTTCGATCAGGTGGCTATTTGCGGCTTGACGCCTGGGCAGCGCATATACCAACCAATGCAGCGCGCGGTGTCATCATGTGCCTCTGTAGTGGTCGAGGAGTTTGTGGCGCCCGATCATCTTGGGCGCTACATTGGCGCTAATACGGTGGCATTGATTCCAAATGCTGTGAGCGATTACACGGTGAGTCAGGACATGATGAAGATGTACACGTTTGTCGCGCTGGGAGTAAACGCAATCTGTCCCCTCCATCTAATTCCAAGAACCATTCCCCTTGAGGCCGTTTACGCAGTTGGGCCGGGTTTGAATATGGCGCGCACTTTACCTGATTGGATAGTTGGATCAAGCAGGCTGAGTATTCAAGATCGAATGGATTTTGCTAGGCAACATAGTTGGTTGGCCAGGGCCACTGTCATTGCGGATCGGATTGCGCGATGATCGATATATCGCTTGTTGTCTACAAACCGCGTGTGGAAGAACTTCGGTCGACTCTGGCTGGTTTGTCCGTGTGTAAATCAGAATTCAGAAAGCTTTACGTGTTGGTATCTGGCGACAAGTTTGATCACCAGTTGGTCGAGAAGGAACTCGAGGTGGCGGGCTTATCTTCTACGGTCTATCTTCGCTACGACAACCTGGGATTTGCTGGCGGTCATAATTTTCTATTGGAGAGTGCGTTTGAGGATCAATCGGAAGGTGTGTTGATTTATAATCCGGATTTGGTGGTTGAGCCTGGTGCGCTCACGCGTCTTTGGTCGATATGCCGGCAGAATGGTCTGGAAAGTCTGTATGGTCCGTGGATCAAGGCGGTCGACCTCGCTGACCCATCTGTTGAAGCGATCGACTCGCTAGGCATTCGATGGACAGCTGACGGTCGACATCTGGATATAGCGCAGGGTGAAGCATGGAAAAACCCTGTACAAGAGTCCGTGCGTGTTGTGGAAGGTTTGACTGGCGCTTGCTTGCTCGTACCGAGGCATGCGTACCAAACTGTGCGACGCGAGGATGGTGAATTCTTTGATTCGTGGTTTGTTGCATACCGTGAAGACGCCGACCTCGGGTTACGTTGTGCAGCCCACGGTGTTAAGTCTCTGTCAGTAAAGATGTTGGGATTCAGTCACATGCGGGGCGTGAAGGAAGGCGTTCGAACTAATCCCTTGGTGAATATGCTCAGTGTTCAGAATAGGTTCTTGATGAGACAAAAACTGGGCAGGTCACGTCCCGGTAACTACTTTCTCGCAAATCTGCGGGACTGCATAGTGATCGGCGCATGTTTCACTATTGAGCGGTCCAGCCTCTCGGGCTTGTCGACGGCATTGAAATTGAGGCGCGGGGCTAGGTATAAGGGAAACGCGTTTGCCGGTCCGGCGTCGGATTAGTGCACGTCGGTTGGTACTGCATTTCTATTCAGAAACGATGCATAAATTAATGCTCGAAAGATCTACATGGGGATTCTTGGAGTGCAGCGTTTCCGGTCTACTTGATTGCGGGCGCGATGCCAACTGGGCTGCAGATCGTTTCGTCGAGTATTAAATCGATCGTTTGCGCGTAGATTACCGGTTGCGCCTTAGGGACTGCATTGCTTGCGCGTACTTTTTGCACACGAGATCCCAGGTGTATTCAACTTGAGCTCGATTTACAGATGCACTAGCCAGCTTTTGCCGCACTCCCGGATCAGTCATGAGCGCTGCGATTGTTGACGCGATTGAAGCTGGAGTCGGCTCGGCAAATATTCCAGCATCTCCCAGCACTTCCCGATTGAACACGGTGTCTCGGGCCACCGTCGGTGCGCCCAACGCCATAGCCTGCACGAGAGCAGGATTGGTGCCGCCAACACTGTGCCCGTGGAAGTAGACACCACAGTTCTCCCACAGTGAGAACAGCACCTCGTCATCGCTGACATGACCGAACCATCGCACCCGTGGGTTGCGCTCCGTGAGAGCGGTGAGTCGGTCTTCCAGCTCGCCGCCGTACCCGGACGACCCTACGACCACGACATCCCAGCGCTCGCTCAGCGTTTCTGCAGCTTCGAGGAACTCTGCGACCGTGTTCTCGGGCACGAATCGCGCCACCATGAGGATGTAGCCTCTGCGCTCGAGTCCGTCGACGACCGGCCGGTCCTTGCCGAACGAACCTCCGTAGGGGATGAATTCACCGGTACGGTTGAATTCGTCGCCCCACCTCGCGCCCAGCGCCTTCGAGTCGAACACGAGGTTGTCGGCGTGCCGCGCAGTCGCGGTTGCTCCTGCTCGGAACAACTTCTTGGCCGCGTTGCCCCACTTGGCACGTTCCCATTCGATGCCGTCCACGTTCACCAGTGTGGGAATCCCCCGAGCGCGAAGAAGGGGGAGCCAGAAGCCGTTGGCCACGTTCATGACGAGAGCCACGTCGGGTTTGGCGTATGCACAGTGAGCGGTCGAGGTCAGGCCGTAGGAGAGAGTGCTCAACGACTTGGATTCGACGCCCACCGTGTCGATGGAGCGGATGCGAGAGTCGCCGTCCGCCTTGCCGGCGTCGGCGGTACGGCCCCGGCCGTACACGGTGACGTCCCAGCCTTGATCCGCGAGGTACGGGGCGAGGCGACGGACCAGCGTTTCGAAGCCCCCGTAATAACTCGGATAGCCACGAGTGCCAATGATATGCACAGATGGATTGGTCATGCATTCCCCACAATACTTGTGCGGTATTTCCACGCAGCGATTGTCAGCGGCGTGTGCGCGGTGTGCGCGTCCCGATTGATCGAAGCTTACAACAGGCGGCAGTGCCCGTCTTGCTGGGGAAAGTGTCAGGATATGTGTCGAATATCGCAGTGAATGCCGGTGCCGCGCAGGATTTGTGGTCTGTCTGAATGATTGAGGTGATACTCCGGGCTGTGTGCAGTGACGGTGTCGCGGAATCGATGGTTGCGCTCGCGCCCGCCTGCTATTGAACTCTCGGTTCAGATCTGAACAGCGAGCCGTGCGTTCATGCGGCCAATCTGTGTTCGTGCGGCGACGTCATGGACTACCTGTTCGGGGGCTGTTTCTCTCGATAGCGAGGCGACACGGCGTCGCCACGAATCGGGGGATCAGATGAAGCTCGCACGAACACTCGTCATCGGAGTAGCTGTCGGATTGTGCGCGGCCGTTAGCGCGGGGTCGGCAGCGGCGACCGAGGTGATCGATCCGGTGCAGGGATTCGCCGAGTCGTGGGAGTTCGCGGTGGACGAATGCTCGTCCGGGATGCTCAGCGGAGCACTGAGCGGTGCCAGTGTCGGAGGCATGTTGGGCGCGGCCGGCGGGCCCCTCGGTGTCGCGGTCGGGGCAGCGGTCGGCGGATTCGTCGGTGAGGTCGGTGGGGGAGAGACGTCGTGTGAGGACCGGGTGATCACGGGTCGAGCGGTGGCCGACCCCGATCAGGTCACGCGTGGACACAAAGGCTCGGGTCGACGATGACCAGGCGACTCGACGCTCGCACAGCGTCAGTACTCGCTGTCCTTCTTCTCTGTACGACGCTGGGACTGATGGTGGGCGGGGCACCGGCCGTGATGGTGTGGTGCGTCGCAGCGTCCACGGTGCTCGCAGCGATGTGGGCCATGGTCCCGCGCCGCTGAACGACGCGGTATGTCCGGTTCTTGCGATCTACCGGCCGATCCATCACCATTCCACAGTGTCCGAAGCCTCCGCTGACCCCCGCATCACCGTCGTCGTACCCACGTACAACGAGCGCGAGAACCTTCCCAAGCTGGTCGGAATGCTCACCGACCTGCAGATGAAGAACCTCGGCGTCCTCGTGGTCGACGACGGATCGCCGGACGGGACGGGCGACGTGGCGGACGGGCTCACCACCTCCGCCGCCATCCCGGTGAGTGTTCTGCATCGCACCACCAAGGACGGGCTGGGCCGCGCGTACGTCGCCGGCATCCTGCGCGCACTGGAGGAGGGGGCGGACATCGTCGTACAGATGGATGCCGATCTCTCCCACCCGTGCGAGGCCATTCCGCGCATGGTGCAGCGCCTGCAGGAGTCGGACGCCGCCGTGGTGCTCGGATCGCGCTACGTGCCGGGCGGCGCCGTCGCCGAGGACTGGCCGTGGCACCGCAAGGCGCTGTCGAAGTGGGCCAACATCTACGTCAACGCGATCCTGCGGTTGAAGGTCAAGGACGCGACGGCCGGCTTCAAGGCCTGGCGCGCGTCGACGCTGCGCACCATCGACGTCGCGTCCGTCGGCAGCAACGGCTACGCCTTCCAGGTGGAGATGAACTACCGCGTCATCAAGCACGGACTGCGCATCGCCGAGGTGCCCATCCGCTTTGAGGAGCGCGTCGACGGCACCTCCAAGATGAGTCTCGCGGTGCAGCTCGAGTCCGCCGCCGTTCCGTGGAAGCTGCTGCGCAGCGGGATCGGAAAGTAGGAGGCGCATTCCGCGTCCGGGACACTGCGCGTGGGACACTGGGCGCAAGGCGCACCGGGCGTCCGGAGGAGGTTCGCTCGTGGATTCCATGCCCGACGACCCCACCCGTGACGATGATCGTCGTGGGTCCTCACGTGACGGTGCATCCTCGTTCACCGGGATCCGCCACGTCACCGAGACGTCGGTGCGACTGACGGGTGTCGACGGGGCCGCGGTCGCGCTTCTCGGCACCTCACACGACGTGCGCGAACTCGTCTTCGCCACGGACGCCCTCTCGCAGCAGCTCGACGAACTGCAGTTCACCGTCGGCGAAGGCCCGTGCATCGACGCGCATCGCTCCGCAGAACCGGTACGGGTGGGCGACATCCGCTCGCCCGATTCAGCGGCCCGCTGGCCCATCTTCGGACAGGGCGCGGCCACGCTGGGCGCTCGCGGGATGTACGCCTACCCGCTGCTGGGTGGCGCGTCGTCGTTCGGCGTCCTGGAGCTCTACCGCTCGACCCCCGTGGACCTGACCGACGTCGAGCACGACGCGGCCCGCATGTGCGCCGTCGCGATCGCGCGTACGGTGCTCGGGCACTACGTGAACCCGGACGACACCGACGACGCGGCGGCGACCTCGGAGGATGCTGCGGCATCGGAGGACGTCGCCGCCATCGAGGGCGCCGGCCCGTACAGCCGCGCCGACGTCTACGTGGCGGCGGGCATGATCGCGGTGCAACTCGCAGTGACCACCGATGTGGCGATGGACCGCCTGCGCGCGCGCGCCTTCGCGCGAGGGCGCAGCGTCACCGAGGTCGCTGCCGACGTCGTGGCCCGTCGGATCAGCATGAGAGACGAACGAGACAACGGAGGTCCCCGGTGAACACGACGCCCACTCGGCTCGCCCTCGCCGACATCACCGCCACGCTGATCACTCGCTTCGACCTGCCCGCCCTCCTCGAGCGCATCGCGGGCACCGCACTCACCGGGTTCGACGCACACATCGCTGTCATCTCCCTGCTGGACGGCGACGCATTGCACGCCGTGGCCACCGCCAGTGTCGGCAGTGCGGCCGCCGACGAGCGGCTCTTCACGTCCGGTCCCGTCCGCACCAGTGCCCGGGAAACGGCCGTGGCCATGATCGGTGACGCCTCGGCGGCGGGAACCAGCCGGTGGGAGCAGTACCGCGCACTCGCCGAGGAGAGCGGCGTCGGCGCCGTACGGGCGTATCCGGTCGTCGCACTGGGCGTCGGACTCGGCGCCCTGGCCGTCTACACCGCCGAACCGTGGGGGACCCAGCGTCCGGACGAGCTGGGGCAGATGCTCGCCGACCTGACGGCGTTGGCCCTTACCACCGGAGCGTCGGAGATACGACGCGTCGACGCGTCGGCCGCCGTGCAGGCAGTACTCAGCGGCGCGGCCACCATCTCGGGTGCGACCGGTGTGTTGGCCGAATTCTTCGACGACTCCACGTCGGCGGCACGCACTCGGCTGTCCCGCCTGGCGCGGGCGCACGGCACCACGGACAGCGAGCACGCCGCCGCGATCATCGCCGCGCAGAACGTCGCGCCGGCGGACATCGGATCGTCGGAGCTGATCTACCTGCCGACGAGTCCGGTGCCGCCCCGGCGCTTCGACTCCTGACCTACTTCTTGGTGATGGCGGCGCTGACGGCGTCGGGTCCGTCGTAATTGTCGTCGGGCATGGACGACAGTGCGTCGACCACGTCGTCGTCCGCGCCGTTGCTCTTCGCGAGATCGGCCAGGTCTGTCGGCGACGCCGGGTAGTCGGCGCCGGCCAAGTGCTTCTGCAGTTCGATCGGATTGACGGCCATGGGACGGTCCTCTCGTCGGTCGGGTGATGGCTCGCGTGCGAGCTACCCGAGGAGAGGGACGGCAAACCGTGCGGACGTCAGTCCGTGTAGACCACCACGGTGTTGCGGCCCGCGGCCTTGGCTCGATACATGGCGATGTCCGCGAGGTGCATTCCGTGGTTGATGGTCGACGCGATCGGGGCCGCCGTCATCCGAGTGGTGTCGAGACACGAGACCCCGATGCTCACCGTCACCGGGATGAGGTCGGACGTGTCGGACAGCGCGAGGCGGATCGACTCGGCGAGAGCGTACAGACCGGTGGACTGCGCGTCGAGCACCACGAGGAACTCCTCGCCGCCGCGTCGGGCGACCACTGCCCGGTCACCCAGGTGATCGCGCAGGCGCTGCGCGGCGAGCGCGAGCACCCCGTCGCCCGCGATGTGCCCGTGATGATCGTTGACCCACTTGAAGTGATCGAGGTCGACGAGCAGGAATCCCACCTGTGATCGTCCGCGGAGCTGCCGTTTCGCCTGCACCTCCAGGCCCCGCAGGTTGAGCAGTCCCGTCAGCGGATCGGTCCGCGCACTGTCGATCTGACGCTCGAGGTGCCGGTGCAGGGACATCGAGGTGGTGCTGACGATGGACATGGTCGCGTTGACCGCCAGCCAGATGCTCGTCGCCGCGGCGATGGTGGCCATGGCGCCGATCGGTTGCTCGCGCAGGACCAGCGCCGTCATCCAGCCGATCACGACGGTGGTCAGCACCAGGTGCACCACCACGGTGGCGCGTCCGCCGAAGAATGCGACGTACGAGCTGATGACCGCGAACAGGGCGCACCCGGCGAGACCCAGAGCGTGACTGCTGCACAGCAGGAGGAAGGTCGACGTCCCCACGTCGGCGTAGACGGTGAAGGCCAGAGCGACGGCGCGCTGGGTGCGCGCCCGGCGCCACCAGGTGAACGACTTGCGAGCGGTGGCGACGATTGCCGCCACGGGAAGAGTGGACAGCAGAACGGCGATGGCAGCGATACGCGTGGCGCCGGCGGCCGGGCCGGCAGCGCTGAACATCGTCAGGATGCCGGGGAGGGCGAACGTCGGGATCAGCACAGCGATACGGCGACGCACGACGTCGGTCAAGGGTGCCCGGGACCGAACACGACTGCGGCCGCCGGAACCTGGGCGTATCACCTGTCGGACGGTATCAGCGTGGAACCTGCGTCGAGGGGTGGTTGCACGCTTCCGTCGGGCCCGATCCCTGTTTTGCGCACACGTAACAGGAGTGGAATCAGGAATTGTCGTTCTCGCGCGCAAGTCTTTCGATCAGCGGCCGGGTGCGATAGGGAATCGCTTCGCGCATCACGACGGAGACCGTCGTGCGTTCGACTCCGGGAACCGCGAGAATGAGCCCGGCCACGCGATACAGATCATCTGCGTCGGCGGCCGAGACGCCGATCTGCAGATCCGCTCCGCCCGAGACGCCGACCACCTCGGTCACCTCTGCAATGTCCCGCAGGCGATCGATGACCGCTTCGAGGCGGTGTTGGTCCGTCACTGCGCCCACGTACGCGCGGAGGGGATACCCCAGGTCCCGAGGGGAGACGAGCCGGTCCATCGGCGCGAGGGTATGTGAGTCGTCCCAACGAGAGAGTCTGGCCTGAACCGTGTTTCGCGCCAGTCCGAGAACCGAGGCGAGGTGGACTCCGGTGGCGCGAGGGATGTCGCAGAGCGCGAGCAACAGGCGAGCATCGGTGCGGTCGAGCTTGGTCACGTGGTGAACTGTGCCACACGGCGAGCGGCGCGGGCCGAAGTATGTAGTGCTCACGAACTCGATGGCGATTTCGGAAATCGGTGTTTCTCACATTTATCGCGTAAAAACCGGAGCGGGGCTTTCACCCCGTTCCCGAGATGCCCGATGGTCACGACATGGTTAGGGTGAGTCCAGAAGTTTGCCCCAGATGCGTGGTCCGGGTGCTCGGTCCGGCCGTCATCGATGTGAGGAGTCGTCTCGGTGGAGATATCTGATTACGTGAGAATTCTCCGCGCGCGGTGGATCGTGATTGTTCTGACCACGGTGATCGCCGCAGCGGCGTCGCTGGTGTTCTCACTCGTGTCCACGCCCGTCTACGAGGCGTGCACCCGCCTCTACGTCTCCACCGGCTCGTCGTCGTCCTCGGTGACCGAGGTGTATCAGGGCAACCTGGCCTCGCAGCAGCGCGTCGCCTCCTACACGCAGCTCCTCGGCGGCGAGAGCGTCGCGCAGCGCACCATCGACAGCCTCGGCCTCTCCATGAGCCCGTCGGCACTGGCGTCGAAGGTCCGCACCACGTCGTCGCCCGACACCGTGCTGATCGACACGTGCGTGTCCGACGCCAGTGCGACGACCGCGCGCGATCTCGCCAACGGCATCGGCACGACGTTCGTGGACTTCGTCGACGACCTCGAGACGCCTCCCGGCGGCGGCGCTCCGCTGGCCCAGGTCAGCGTCGTCGAGCCGGCACAGGTTCCCACCGGCCCGATCTCGCCGAAGACCACGCGCAACCTGGCGCTCGGTGTGGCCGTCGGACTGCTGCTCGGTATCGCGCTCGCCGTGATCCGCGACCGGCTCGACAACACCATCAAGGACCGCACCACGCTCGCCGACCTCTCGGGCGTTCCCGTCGTCGGCGTCGTGCCCTTCGACAAGACGATCAAGGAGGAGGCGGCGCTCTCGTTCGCCGAATCGTCCTCCGGCACCGCCGAGGCGTTCCGCGAACTGCGCACCAACCTCCAGTTCCTCGAGGTGGACTCGCCGCCGCGCGTCATCGTCGTGACGTCCGCCGTGCCCGCCGAGGGCAAGACCACCACGGCCGTCAACCTCGCGCTGGTCCTCGCCGAGGCCGGCCACCACGTGGCTCTCATCGAGGGCGACCTCCGTCGTCCCCGTGTCTCGAAGTACCTCGGCCTCGTCGGGTCGGTCGGCTTCTCCACCGTGCTGTCCGGACAGGCGGACGTGGAGGAAGTGTTGCAGTCGACCAAGTTCCACGGTGTCGATGTGCTCGCCTCCGGACCGTTGCCGCCCAACCCGTCCGAGCTGCTCGGTTCCGAGGCGGCGCGCACCGTCATGGACACGCTCCGCGCGAGCTTCGACTACGTCGTCGTCGATGCACCGCCGCTGCTCCCCGTCACCGACGCGTCCGTCATCACGGCGCACGCCGACGGCGCCATCGTCGTGGCGCGCCACGGCCACACCAAGCGGGACGAACTCACCCGTGCACTGGGCAACCTGACGCAGGTGGGTGCCCCGATCCTGGGCGTCATCCTCACGATGGCCCCGTCGCGCGGCAAGCGGGACTACGACTACCGCCACTACTACGAGACCGACACCACGGTCGCTCGTCAGGACGCTCCGTCCGCCGCCGTGCGGCCGGCAGCGCCGGTCGTGGTGCCCGAGCCCGCACCGGAGCCCACTCCGGAACCCGTCCCCGAGGCCTACCCCGCGCCCCGCTACGAGCCCACCCGGAGCCATGGCGGCCGAGCTGCCCGGCGTCAGGCCGAGAACGCGAACGGCAACGGCAACGGCAACGGCAACGGCAACGGGTACGAGGCCGAGCAGGTTCCGAGTCGGTCGACGATGCGTCCGCCGCCTCGCCGTCCGTATCAGTCCTGACAGAGGCGGGTGCTCGAACCCGCACCGTGTGAACGACGAAAGCCGCAGACCAGGGGTCTGCGGCTTTGTCATAGGCGACGGTGCCCGCCAGTGCGCCTCTCGGCAGGTGGCCGCTCGAAGCGGCTGATGGTTGGTACCCGGGGCATTGGGATCGAACACCGTCGGCCTCTTCAACGGCACCCGTGGCCGGAGTATTCCGGGTGTGTCAGGCTGCCGATCCCCACTCCGGATCGTGGTGCGCGGGCGTCTCACGGCTGTCACGCTCGCTGCGGCGGACCCGGTCGGCTTCGTCCTCGATCTCGGCATTGTGCAGTGAAGAACCGATCCAGACGCCGAGAACGACGGCCATCAGAATCCAGACGGCCACGATGCCGACGATCACCCACCCCATCGGCCGAGTGTCACATGTAACCAAGCATTCAGGCGCAGTTTGGTTATGATTCACAGGTTCGTGCACGTTTGCCAGCCGAGGCAGTCATGCAAGTCCGTGATGATGCCGTCACTGCCGGGCGATCGCCTTCTCGGGGTTCATTCGATCGAATGAAAGATCGAACGAATGATTGAATTACGCCCGTGGCGTGAAAAAGGCTGCGCTACAGTCGATTTGCGCCGTTCGCGATGACCGGTATGCGGGGGTGCAGTCTGGTACGACCACGCGGCGCGTGGCGGAAGGCCAATGATGACCTCTCGAACATTCGCGAAGCCCACTCTCTACGCTGCTTCCGTACCGCTTGCTCTCGGTGCGCTGCTCTTCGGAGCATCGACCGCGTCAGCAGCGCCGGTGACGGCCCAGTTCGACGTCCAGGCGGCAGTGGAGGGTTTCCAGAACTCCGGCGTCGTCGCCACGGCGGCGGGCACCACCACGATCACCGCGACCGGTACCGCGTTCTTCGCCGACGACCCGCGTACGACCACCACTCCGGACGGCGCGTACGGCCTGTGCGGTGACACCTGTGTGTTGCCGGATCAACAGATCGGCGCTCTCGTCGTGACGGTGGGTGACGGCGCTCCGACCTTCGTCGGTTCCGGACCGACCGTAGTCACCGGTGTGGGTGCAGTTCGATTCGCCTACAACGACGCGGCGGGTGCCGGCAGCTACGCCGACAACACGGGTTCCTACGCCGTCACCATCGCCTACGACAATGGCATCACCCCCGAGCCCCAGCCCGAGCCCGAGCAGCCGGACTGCCTCGACCTCGGTTTCGTGTGCATCCCGCTCTCCGCCTTCGGATCCTGACATCTGACCGATCGCGCTGACACGAAGCCCCCTCGTCCGCCCGGCGAGGGGGCTTCACTCGGTGGTGCAGCCGCACTCTCGCCTAACCTTGACCCATGTCCTGGACGGTGCGCCTCGCGCTGGTGATGGCGTCCCTCGTGGTCGCCGGCACCGTGGGACTCGGCGCCTCGGGATATGTGCTGTTCACTCGTGCAGCAGAGGATCCGGTGACGGCCGTCGACGCCATCATCGTGCTGGGTGGTGAGCACGACGGGCGCGAGGAGTACGGCCTCGACCTCGCCCGTTCCGGAGTCGCCGACACGGTCGTCCTGTCCGATCCCTACAACTCGCGGGATCGACGCATGGCAGCGTGGTGCGCGTCCGGCACCGCGACCCTGACGGTGCTGTGCCCCGCGCCGGTGCCGAGCACCACGCGCGGCGAAGCGATCGTCACGCAACGCCTGGCGCAGCAGTACGGATGGTCGCGCGTCATGGTGATCAGCTGGCGGTATCACCTTCCGCGCGCGAGATACATCTTCGGACAGTGCTTCTCGGGCGAGGTCACCATGCGGGCCGTTCCTCGGTCGTATGCATTCTCGCTGGCCGACTGGGAGTACACCTACCTCTACCAGGTCGCCGGCTTCGTCAAGGCTCGCGCGCAGGGCACGTGCACCGACGTCTCTCAGCGCAGCTTGCGGTAGAGCGTCACACCGAAACGTAGGGACAGGTAACCGAGCACGGCAGCGGCCGCACCGGCCAGCACGTTCGCGCCGATCCCGAGAACGATGGTGCGCACCCGGCCGGGGCCGGTCGTCGTACTCGCCTGCAGGCCCAGGGCAGTGAACGGTGCTGCCGCCCCGGCGAATCCGAGCAACGCGGCGGCCCACGGCGTGTTCCAGCCGCCGGCGTAGTGCGCACCCATCGCGGCCACCACCCCGTACAGCGCGGACGCGGCGACGTTGGCCGCCAGCACCATTCGCTGGGGTGCCCTCGACATCGAGGTGGCTACGTAGTGGACCACCGTGCCCAGTGTTCCGCCGACGACGAAGGCCACGGCGGAGCTCATCGGCGCACGATCGAGGCGGTGAGAAGAGCGCCCGCAGCCATCGCCGCGAGAGCGACGACGGGTGTGACCACCAGGAAGACGACGCCGATCCACGCGGTCGACAACGCGGATCCCACCACTGCGTACAGGGAGAAGCTGGCGAAGCCGCCGCAGAGTCCGATCGCGAAGACACGGAGCGGGTTCGTGGGGGATCGCGTCGTCGCTCCCAGGACGAGACCCATTGCGAGGCAGCCGATCACGAGCATCGCAGCGACGGTGACGCGAAGTCCGGCCGCGGGGACGGCATCCGACAGAACGGCGTGACGGCCGGCCGACCCGATCGCCCCACCCAGCGCGACGAGCACCACGTCTGTGACCGGGGGACGCGGCACTGTCAGTTGTCCCCCGAGTCCGTGTCACCGGACTCGGCGTCGTCCGCGTCGGTGGTGGTCGTCGTGGACGTACGGGTGCGCCTCGTCGTGGTGGTCGGCTCGTCGGCCGTCGTGGCCGCGGTGGTGGTCGGCGGAGGCGTGGTGGTGGGCCGGGGTGTGGTGACGGGCGCGATCTGCCACGTCGGGGACGGCGGCACCTCGATGGTGGGCGCGTAGGTCAGGCTGCCCACGACGGCGACCGTGCCGTCGATGGGTGGGGGAGAGACCCGTCGAACGTCCGCGTCGAACACTCCGCCGGCGGCAGCGACGGTGAGCCCGCCGGCCAGGGCGGCCGCGGCGATGCCCATCACGACGGCGACGGCAGCTCTCTCACGCATGGTCTCCGCGCTCCGTTTCCGCCCGTGTCCTCGAGCCGAGTCATACCGTAGCCGGGGAGACGGCGGGTGGCAGTCCGAACTTCGATCAGCGAGCGCCCCAGATCTCGAACAGCGGACCGAGCGCCTCCGAGATGGCGTCGCCCACCCGCTCGTACACGTCGGTCGACTGACCGATCGGATCCATGATGTCGAGTTGCGTCACCGGGTTCGCCGCTCGCTCGGAGACCCACGCGGACGTGTCGATCACACCGGTGCGCCGCGCGAACTCCGCGGCCTCGAGCAACGTGAACGTGCGGCGGAGGTTGCGCGGCGCCACCGTCAGCACCTCGTCACGGTGCCGCGACGTCATCGTGAGCACCAGATCCGCCCCGGACGCGATGGTCGGGGTGAGCCGGCGGGCCACGAACCCGGTGGGATCGCCGCCCAGGGACTCCAGAACGCGGGCCGCCTCGGCCTGCACACCGTGCCCGATCACGGCACGAGTGCCGGCGCTGTCGGTGGTCACGTCCAGGTTCAGGTCACGGGCGAACGCGGCGGTCAACCGTTCCGCGGTGGGGGAGCGGCAGATGTTGCCCGTGCAGACGTAGAGGACATGCATGAGCGGAGTGTAGGTCCGCCCCGGTGTCAGGTGCGCGCGTTGTCCGTCGTGGTGTACGCCTGGTCGTCGAACCGCAGGCTGTCCCCTCCCGCGCGCTTCGCCTCGTACATCAGACGGTCGGCGCGGCGGATCAGCAGTTCGACGTCGTCGGCGTCGCGGGTCCACCGGCTGCCGGGGATCCACGCCACTCCGGCACTCGCCGTGACCGGTACCTCGTCGGCGTCGCACCGGACGGCGGCGTGGACGTCGTCGAGACGGTTCCGCATCTCCGCCCACGGCACGATCCCGACGACGCAGAACTCCTCGCCGCCGAGACGGGCGACATACGCCCAGGTGGTCGTACTGGTCTGCAACCGTTCGGAGACCCGTCGCAACACCTCGTCGCCGCCCTCGTGGCCCACGCGGTCGTTGACCGACTTGAACCTGTCGAGGTCGATCACCATCATCGCCACCACCTCGTCGTGACGTGCCGCAGCCAGCAGCGGCGCGTGCACCACCGCGCTCAGCCCCCGACGGTTCAGCGCCCCGGTCAGTGGATCGGTGCCCGACTGGTACGCGTCGTCCCGCAGGTTCGACAGCGGGATCTGCGAGAGCAGCGGTGCAAGAAGGAACAGTGCCAGCTGCACGACCAACAGGACGGACAGGTAGGCCACGTCGCTGTCGCCCTCCGCGGCGGCCGAGCCGAAGAAGTAGAGCGACACGGCCACCGTCAGCGCGATGTGCGCCACGAGCGTGCGGATCGAGTGGAAGTAGCCGCAGTAGATGCCGAGAAGGGCGAACACCACGGACACGGTGAACGAGGCCTGCACGTCGGCCAGCATCGACAGCCCCACCACCAGCGCCACGTCGTCGCCGAACAGGAAGACGAGGGATTGTCGACGAGTCGGCCACGTCCCGCGGAGCCACAGCAGCGCCGACACTGCGCCCGTGACCAGGCAGGCGATGAACACGGCGCGGGCGGCAGGTGAGGGAGGCGCTCCGCTGGTGAAGAGCAGCAGGGACCCGGCGAGCACCACCATGAGCACCACTGCGGCCATCATGCGGCGGTAGGGCCGCTGCAGTCCGCGCTGCGCCATGTAGCCGGGCATTGCGGAGTAGTCGAAGGGTCGACTCCACCACTCGCCCACAACACGGAACATCGACTGGCAACTCTCGGCTGGGACGAATGGTGAAAGGTAAACCTACTCACAGGTTCGTGACGACGCCCCGCTTCGTTACAGCACTGCGGCCTCGCGTGGCAGGATTTCGAGCATGGCTGATGAACTCTCACGACAGCGCCCGAGTGTCGTCGTCGTCGGCGGCGGATTCGGCGGGCTGTACGCCGCCCGGCGACTGCGCCATATCGACGGCGACGTCACCGTGATCGACCGCGGCACCTCGCACGTCTTCCAACCGCTGCTCTACCAGTGCGCCACCGGCCTGCTGTCCGAGGGATCCATCACCTCGCCGCTGCGGCACCTCCTGCGTCGACAAAAAAACACCCACGTCGCGCTCGGGGAGGCGTCGGGCATCGATCTCGAGAAGCGACGTCTCACCGCGTCGCGTATCGACGGGTCGACGTTCGAGCTGCCCTTCGACTACCTCGTGTTCGCCGCCGGCATG
The DNA here is from genome assembly GCF_000686025.1 of Rhodococcus sp. UNC23MFCrub1.1. Taxonomy (GTDB): domain Bacteria; phylum Actinomycetota; class Actinomycetes; order Mycobacteriales; family Mycobacteriaceae; genus Rhodococcoides. The sequence goes on along the minus strand of NZ_JMLQ01000010.1, from coordinate 116,066 downwards.
CGGCAGAGCTATCACGGCAACGAGGAGTTCGCGAAGTACGCGCCCGGCATGAAGACCGTCGACGACGCGCTCGCGATCCGCCGCAAGCTCATCAGCGCGTTCGAGATGGCCGAGTCGCTGCCCACTCCTGAGGAGCGTCGGCCGTGGCTCACGTTCGCGGTGTCCGGCGGCGGCCCCACCGGCGTCGAGATCGCCGGACAGATCCGTGAGCTCGCCGTCGGTGCGCTCGAGCACGAGTTCCGCTCGATCGACCCGAGCGAGGCGCGGGTGCTGCTGTTCCACGGCGGTGACCGCGTCCTCGAGTCGTTCGACGCCACGCTGTCGGCGAAGGCTCAGAAGACCCTCGACCACATCGGGGTGGAGACCCACCTCGGGGTCCACGTGACCGACGTGACGGCCGACCACGTCGAGGTCACCCGCAAGTCGGACAAGCAGAAGACGACCTACGACACCCACACCGTGCTGTGGACCGCGGGCGTCGAGGCGGTGCCGTTCGCCGGCACCCTGGCGTCGGCACTGGGCGTCACGCAGGCGCGTGGCGGACGCATCCCGGTGGAGAAAGACCTCTCGGTCGCGGGGCACCCCACCGTGTACGTCGTGGGCGACGTGGCCGCGCTGAACGATCTGCCCGGCGTCGCGGAGGTCGCCATGCAGGGCGGCCGCCACGCGGGCGCGATGATCGCGAAGACCATCGAGAACGGGACGCGCGCGTCGTCGCCGTTCAAGTACCACGATCTCGGTAGCGCGGCCTACATCGCGCGTCGGCACGCGCTGCTGCAGGCGGGCCCCATCCAGCTCTCGGGCTTCGCCGGGTGGGCCGCGTGGGGCGCGATCCACATCGCGTTCCTCTCGGGTCGACGCAACCGTGCCGGCACCTTGATCAACTGGGCCGCGACCCTCGCCTCGGGAACCAGACGCGAGCGAGCGGTCACGTTCGGCGATCCGGAGACCGCCCGCATGCCCTACGCGTGACCGGCCTCCGGACAAAGTGGACGCCCGCCCCGTTTGTCAGGTCATAACAGCCGATGTGACGGCGGTGGCGCGGCCTGGTTACACTCTGTGATCGCACGCGCTCGTCGTGCGGTACATCGGTCCGGACAAGGCGGCTCATGACAGTACTGGGAGTGTCGGTGGGCACCAGTGCCGTGCGCTTGGCCAGGCCCGTTCAGGGGCTGCGCGCCGGCGTCGAGGCCGCCTTCCGTCACCGCGCCATCGACACCACCTTCGACCAGGCCGAGCAGCTCGCGGCCGAGTCCATCGGCGTCATCCTCGCCGACCCCGCCGACCCCGAGTCGATCTCCGCCACCGGCGTCGCCTACCGCGACGACGCGCAGGCCGGCGCCGTCGCCCGGGCCATGGCCCGCCAGCACATCGTCAACTACCGCCTCGTCCCCGAAGTGCATGCCGCCGTGCAGTTCCTGCGGTCCACGGGCGACCTCGACGGGCTCCACGTCGTCGGGTTGTACGACCTGGGCAGCTCGGGTCTCAGCGTCACCGTCGTCGACCTCGACAACGGGCAGGTGCTCGCCTCCGAGCGCAGCTTCGCCGTCAGCGGCAACATGTTCGACGCCACCATCCGCGACAACCAGATCGGCCGCCAGCAGAGCGGCCTGGACGACGTGGACGGACGCGAGTTCGAGCTCCGGTGCCGCGTGGCCAAGGAACAGCTCTCCTCGAGCGGCGCCGTGTGCCTGCCGGGTATCGGCGGGCTCATCCTGCTGTCCCGCGAGGCGTTCGAGTCGATGGTCGCCGTCCCCATCGAGCAGTCCGCGCGGCTCACCCGCGATGTCATCACGCGCGCCGGCCGCCCCGTCGAGGCTCTCGTCATGATCGGCGGCGGATCCCGCATCCCGCTGGTCCGGGCGACGCTCGCGGGCTGGGTCGGTCTCCCCACCATCACGCCCGCGGAGCCCGAGCTGGTCGCCGCGAAGGGTGCGGCACTGTCCGCGACTCCCGTGGACGGCCAGTCGAACTCCGGTCCCGTCCCGATGGCCGCCCCTCGTCCCGCTGCTCCCGCTCCGACCGTCGCGGCACCGCTGGTGTCCGCTCCCGTGGTCGCCGGGCCGGTCGAGCCGCGCACGCCGGACGCACCGGCGCCGGAGAAGGCGCTCAGCGCACCGTCCGCGGAGACCATGGCCTACAGCGACGTGGAGAGCCGTGAGCACTCCGCGCGCGACATCGACCATGCGGCTCGCGACTCGGAGCATCGCCCCGACGTGGCGGATCCGCGCGCGGCAGAGACTCCCTCGTGGCTCTCCGGGGCCGGTTCCGCAGCGCCGGAACAGCGTTCGTCACGCCCACGGCTGCCGCTCATCGCGGCCGTCGGTCTCGCGGTGATCGCTGCCGTCGGGCTCGCGCTCGGATACGGCGCGACGCCGTCGCAGTCCACCGCCGACGTCACCCCGGCCGATCAGGCGGGAACGTCGAGTTCGGACGCACCGTCCACGACGACGGCGACCACCACACGGACCACCACCACGGTGCCGCCGACCACCACCACCGTTCCCCCGGTCGCTCCGGCTCCGGTGGAGGCGCCCGCTCCGGCCGCCGAGGTTCCCGAGGTGGCGCCTGCTCCCGCGCCTGCTCCGCCGACCATCCCGGGTCTCCCCGGTGTGCAGCTGCCGCCCGGCATCCAGATCCCGCCGGGTCTGATTCCCGGGTTCTGATCCTTCCGGTGGCAGCGAAAGTCGTTGTCCTGCTGTGAACGTCGTCGAACACGAGCGCCGTAGCCCCCGACGGCATCGCATCGCAGCGATGCCGCACTACGGCGTTCGTGTTCGTCGCGTGTCCGGGCCGTCAGGCCACGGTCACGAGCACTCGCTGTCGAGTGCAGCCTTGATGTAGCCGGCAGTCTGATAGATGTAGCTGCCGATCCACTCTCCGATCCCCTCCTGAGTGGGGTTGGGAGACATGGTGACCTCGCCGTCGAAGCACTGCTGGACGATGTAGCGCGACCGAGACAGGTGCGGCGTGTAGGTCACCACGATGATGTGTTTCCAGTTCTCCGCGGCGGCGCGACGCTTGATCTCCTCCGCCTCGCCCTTCGTGGAGTACGGATCCGGGAGGAAGCACGACACTTTCACGGTGTAGGTGCCGTTGCAGATCTGCTGCATGCGCACGTCGTCCGGGCCCACCGAGTTGGAGAGCACCACTTCGGGTGCGTACCCCTGCTCGGCGATGTCGATGCCGTAGTGGAAGCGCCCGTAGGGCTTCCCCCCGAGCACCACGACGGCGTCGGCCGGTCGGAGTGGGTCTGTCTGAGGGTGGACGTACACGGGCCATCCCGCGGCCACGATGGCCACGAGCAGCACCGAGAACGCCACCAGAAGGCGGCGAAAGGTCACGAGTCTCAGCCACCGGTCCGCCGCAGTACGGACAGGACCGTACGGAGCAGGATCTTGACGTCGAGCCAGAGACTCCAGTTCTCGATGTAGAAGTTGTCGTAGAGCGCGCGGTCCTTGAGTGACGTGTCGCCTCGAAGTCCGTGCACCGCAGCCCATCCCGTGAGCCCGCCGGGCACGCGGTGACGTGCGGAGTAGCCCGGGATCTCGGTGGTGAACTTGTCGACGAAGTGGGGTCGCTCGGGGCGCGGGCCCACCAGGTCCATGTCGCCCACCATGATGTTCCACAGCTGAGGCAACTCGTCCAGGGAGGTCTTGCGCAGGAAGCGGCCCAGTCGCCCGACGCGGTCGTCCTGGGAGATGTTCCACGTCGTGTCCGACTCGGTGCGCGACGCGGGTTTCATCGACCGGAACTTGAGGCAGGCGAACAGCTGACCGTTGCCGGTGACGCGCAGCTGCTTGAACAGCACGGGCGCGCTCGGATCGGAGAACCGCACGGCCGCCGCGATGGCGAGCAGGAGCGGGGACAGCACGAAGAGAGCCATACCCGCAAGGATGCTGCTCAGGACGCGCTTGATGCGCCAGGCGAGCGACCGGTGCGCGTCGCGTCGGATACGCACCAGCGGGATGGCGTGCAGTCGGTCCATCTCACCGGTGACGCTCACGAACTCGAACAGACGCGGCACCACGAAGATCTCGCAGTCCATCCGGTCGCACTCGCGCAGCAGTGTCAGCAGAGCCGACTCCCGCATCGCCGAGAACGCGATGACGATGGTGTCGATCTGGTGGAGGTCGATGTAGGTCCGCAGCTGGTTCGCCAGCGGCTCGACGGGGATGTGGCTGGCCACGCTCGCCGGCATCGGCGAATCGTCCAGCAGGGCGTGCGGCTCGAGACCGTGCTCCGGGTAGGACTGCATGCTCTCGACGAGCTGCGTGGCCACGAGCCCGCTGCCGATCACGACGGTGCGGCGCTGGAAGCGCGGCCGACGCCGCAGCCGACGGGCGACGAAGTAGGACGCCTCGCGGCCCGCCATGGTGGCCGCCAGGACGGACAGGGAGATGAGGGCGGCCGTGAGCAGGGTGGTGGACGGCGCCACGATGACGATGGCGCTCATGGAGACCAGCAGCACGATGGCGGCCATCAGCGGCAGATCGTCCAGCATCGACAGCGTGAGACGCTGACGACGGCGCTGCGGCAGCACCGCGAAGAGGACGATCAGCACGGTCACGATCACCGGGTGGCCGTCGAACGGCGCGAGCGCGACAGCGAGGGAGACGAACATCGACTCGAGGACGATGCCGAGCACCGCGCTCAGGTGCAGAGCCGGCCAGCGCGACAGACGGCTGCGCGGATCCGGGATGTTGGGACGGAGCGGGATGGGTGGGGTGACCTCGGTGGCCGTCGCCTCCTGCGCTGCCTGTGCGTACTGCACGGCCTCGGCATGGCGGGCGAAGCGGGGGAGCAGGTTCTCCGGCTCCAGATCGGGTGAGTCCGCCCCGCGGCGCTTGTCGCCACGGAGATCGATCGGCGAGGTGTCGGGGTGCGAGGTGGTCATCGGCTCGCCTCCGGCTGGACGGCTGCGGAGGTGTCGGACACATGGTCCAGCGCGTCACGGATGGCGGCGATCGTGGCGAACGTGGAACGACGCAGAAGGTGATCGGGGAACTCGACCTGGGCCGATTCCTCCAGATCCACGAGCACGGCCACGCTGGCGTGCGAACTCAGGCCGGCGTCGAACAGGTTCTCGTCGTCGCCCAGCGTCCACGGATCGACGGGTAGTCGACCGGCTCGGTGCAGCGAGCTACGGACGATGGTGTCCCGGGTTGGTGACGGGTGCGTCACGAGGGTTTACTCCTTGCCTACGGTTCAGACAGACAGTCACGCTCATATCGCGCCCCGCGGCGAATGCATCGTCGACTTACATGGAAGAACTCGACCGCGTCGGCTCTTGTGGACGCCGCAACAATCTACGAGAAGTGTATATGAGAAGTTTCCGTACCGCAGGAAGGTTTTGGTGAAGGCGTGAGTGAGATGCCGATCGGACGGTCATCGGAGCGCGAGATGGAGGCGCTCCGGCAGTCGTTCGGACAGACGACGCGCTCCTGGGCGGACCACACGTTCGAGTCGACCGACTCCGGCTGGGTGGCGTTCAGCGGGCTGGCCCGACCCGACTACAACCTCGCCCTGGTGCACGGCGGAGACGCCGCTGAACAGGTCGGACGGGTGATCGACTCGGTGACCGCGCTCCGCCGACCGGCTCTGGTGATGCTGGCCGGCGCCGGCCTCTCGGGGGCGCAGACCCTGGCTGACGCCGGCTGGGTGAGCCTGCAGGCCATGCCGTTCATGCACCGGTCCGCCGGTGGGTCGCAGCCGGTGGACGGGGTGCGAGAGATCACAGAAGCAGACCTGCCCGCCTGTCAGGAGGTCGCGTCGCTCGCGTTCGGGGTGGGGCCCGAGCTGGCCGCCGCCGTCTACACCGCGGAGACGCTTCGCCGTCCCGACGCCATGGCGTTCGGGCTGTTCGTCGACGACGAGCTCGTCTCCTGCCTGCTGTCGTGCCGCGCCGGCGACACCGTCACGGGGTGGGCGCTGGCCACCCATCCGGACCACCGCCGTGCCGGACACGCGGCGCGCCTCATCGCGGGCGGCAAGTACGTCGAGACCGGACTGCACGGGCCGTCGCAGGATCTGTGCCTCGCCTCCCCGGCCGGAGTGCCGCTCTACGCGTCGCTGGGCTTCCACACGACGGAGTACTGGCAGGTGTGGTCGCGGCCTCGGTGGGTGCTCGGCGCCGCGTGACGGCCGACACACTTTCCTGCCTTTGTCTTGGTGGGCGGGCGCGAAACACGATGCCCATCAGTGAACGGCTTTCGATGTGGAAGCCGCGGTCGGTCTTTTTCACACCGCCGTGTATCGCAGGTCTCTCGGGGCGGCGCGTCGCGTCGTGAATGCGCATTTCTTTGCTTGTGTATGGGCAGGCGCCGAGCGGGGGCAGGAGGTGCGCCGACCACGATGGTGAAGGGGTAAACCATGAACGACAGAGGTCCTTCGGGTTCGCGGCTCGACCGCCGCGCACTGCTCATGGGGGGACTGGCCGCTGGAGTGGGCACCACGCTCGCGGCGAGCAGCATCCTCGCGCAGGCCGACGACCCCGTGGCCGTGACCCTCGCGGCGGGCGAGACCGACCCCGGCGCCCTGCTCGGGTGGGTCAACGTCAAGGCCGCCCCGTACAACGCGAAGGGTGACAACGCCGCCGACGACACCGCCGCCGTCGCCGCCGCGTATACCGCAGCGCAGCAACAGAACCGGCCGCTCTACTTCCCGCCCGGCATGTTCCGGGTGCGTTCGCTACCACAGTTCGCCAACTACGCCACGGTGTTCGGGGCCGGCGCCGATCTCACGACGATCGTGCACACCAGCTCGGGCACGCTGCTCACCCTCAAGGGCCGTCAGCGCGTCGCACTGAAGAACCTGGGCATCTTCTCGCTGGATCCCTCGTCGCTGGCCGTGCTTCTCGACGCCTGCTTCCGCTGCTCGTTCGACTCGGTGGTCTTCCGCGGTAACCACACCCCGCAGAGCTACCCCCGGTTCCTGCCGCAGAAAGGCGTGTCGCTGATCAACAACACCGGCGGAACGTCGTTCGTGAATTGCGACTTCAACAATTACGGAACGGCGATGTCGACGACGGCCATTCAGTCGTACATCGCCAACTGCAAGTTCGCGACCAACTGGATCGGGCTGCTGGGAACGGGCAACAATTTCGCGTCGGGAATGTCGATCGTCAACACCGAGTTCGTCTCCGACATCAATGCGAACACCACCACGTCGCATCTCGTCGTGGACGGCCGGGCCAACGACTGGTGGCTCACCAACGTGTGGTTCGAGGGAGCGGCGACGGCCCTCACCATCGGTAAGGCGGGCACGGGCGGACCGTCGCAGTTCGGCATGGTCAACTGCAAGGTCGCCGCTCGCGGGATCTGCCTCGATCTGCAGCACTGCCGCCAGCCGTACCTCGCCAACGTGGCGTTCGACGCCGACCAACAGTCGAATCCCCAGCTCATCAGGGTGAACGCGCAGTATGTCGCGGAGGGGACCGCGATCAACCTCATCACCAGCCAGGGTGCCGACTTCCCCGGCAACACCTTCCCTGGTGGCTGGTCGGTGCTCGGCCGCGGCAAGCTCTTCTCCGCCGGCGGCGGACCCGTCGTCAAGTCGCCGGACGGCAAGAGTTGGCGGCTGTCGATCAGCAACACCGGTGTGGTGAGCGGGCAGAACCTCGGGGTGCTGTAGCGGTCAGCGCGGCCGATCGGTGCCGAGGGACTCGGTACTCAGGGTTCCGTCCGTCCCCACCACCAGACGCCAGTACGCGTTGGACTCGTCTTTGAGCACCACGCCCGCCTCGCGGCGGTCGGACAACCAGGTGCCGTCGGACAGGACGGCGGCGGTCACGGCATCGCCGCTGTCCCGCGCCTGCAGCAGGTCGACGTCGTCCTGCACGGTGCGCGTGACCACCGTGCTGGTGAAGGTGGGCCCCGACATGGTGCCGCGACCGATCACGGTCCACGCATCGGGGAAGACCGCGCCGTTCACGTCGTCGTTGACGCCCGAGATCAGGTTCACCGCGGTGCCCGTCGGGACGTGCTCCGCGTCGATGACCAGCTCGGCGGGCCGGCTGTTCGGGTCCGGATCGAAGATGATGTTGGCCAGGTACGGCTGCCGGCAGTACAGCAGCTCGACACACGTGGTGCGCGCCGAGATCTTGCAGTTGACCATGCCGAACTGGGACGGCCCGCCGGTCTCGCGCGTGCCGATGCTCAGGGCCACCTCGGACCCCTCGAACCAGACGTTGGTGAACCACCAGTCGTTCGCGGGACCGTCGACGCGGACGTGCCGATCCGTCGTGTCCGGGTCGTTGTCCGACACGAATTCGACGTTGGTGAACGCCATGCCGGCGTTGAAGTCGCCACCGGTGCCGAGCACGCCGACGCGGTTGCTCGTGAACTTCGAGGCCGTCACGTAGTTCTGGATGCACTCCGACGTCAGACCGATGCCGTAGTTGTTGATGTCGCAGTTGGTGAACGTGGTGCCGCCCGTGTTGTCGGTCAGCAGCACTCCGCGCTGGTTCTCGTACTGCGGGAACGTGGACGACGAGTGGTTGCCGCGGATGGTCACCGAGTCGAACGAGCAGCGGAAACACGCGGACAGTGAGAAGCACGTCGACGTGGCGCCGGTGGTGAAGAACCCCATCCGGCGGAAGTTGACGCGCTGGCGTCCCCGCAGGTCGATCAGAGTGCCGTTCTGTTCGTACAGGACGGTGGTGACATCGGCGCCGTCGCCGTACACGGTGGCGTAGTCGGCCATCGCCGGCCACGCCGTCACCCGGTAGGTGCCGCCGGGCAGATAGACCGCAGAGGCTTGGGTGATGCCCTCGAACGCCCGCGCGATCGCCTCGGTGTCGTCGGTGGTGCCGTCGCCCGTCGCCCCGAAGTCACGCACGTTGCGCGCAGCCGGGGTGTCCGTGACGTTCGGCGACTGGAACTGCACCGACTCGGCGTCGTCGCGCGAACACGCGACCGCGAGCGGAACGGTGGCGGCGACGAGGGTGCCTGTGAGCAGCCGTCGCCGGCCGAAGGAACTCGCGGTCACGCGGTGACCTGCTGTCTCTGCGGTTCGATGGTTCGGGCGAGCACCGAGGAAATGATCGTGCGGCGCATGTCGGCGTGGTACGCCGAGTGGTCACCGACGGGCGCGCTGACGATCAACGGTACGGTGCCGCTGCGACGCTGGATGCGTGTGAGGCCCTCGGGCCCACGCTGATCGACGAACCAGCGGTGATCGGCCGGAGCCAGGATCACGGTGGCGTCGACGTCGTTGTCCGCCAGCGAACGCAGGATGACCTCGGGAACCTGGGTCACGCCGCGCACACCGAGCAGCCGCCACGCCCGGTACGGCAGGTGCGTCTGCAGTGCGTTCTTGATGCGCGCCCGGGGCGTCTTCTGCCACGCCGGATCCGACCGCGGGATGCCCAGATCGGCAGGATCGATCTCGCCCTGCGTCGACTTCTTGCGCTTCCAGCTCCACGCGATGGCGTTCACCATGACGGCGCCGCCGGCCCCGATCTCCGTGGCGGCGTGGGCCGCGTTCCACGACCCGGAGCAGATGCCTGTGAGCACCACGCGACGCGGATCCGCATGCGCCGCACGGGCGGCCGCGACCACGTCGTCGGCGCTCTCCGCCGAGTAGATCGGAGTGTGCTCGTCGGCACGCACCACCTCCGATTCACCGGTTCCGCGTCGGTCGAAGCGCAGCGCGGACGCACCGGAGCGTGCCGCCTCGCGAGCGAGCTCGACCCACAGCCGCGCCGGTCCGGTGCGCGTGTCGTTCGCCGTGGCGCAGAAGACCAGAGTCGGTGCGGAATCCGGTGTCCCGACCGGAGTGGATCGGATGCCGAACAGGCCGTGCGCGCCGATGCTCTCGATGTGCTCGGTGAAGGTCGACCCGTCGCTCGCCTGGTGCGTGACGCTCGTGGTCGGGGTGAACTCGACCGCGCAGTCGCGGGCGGAGTCGTGTGCGCCGTCGAGGATGTCGACGACCGCGCGGATCGCCGTGTTCGGCAACGGCACCAGGAAGCTCTCGGGCGTGACGAACTCGGTCATCGTGCCGACGTGCCGCACCGTCGCCCCCGACCGCTCGATCGCCTTGTCGAGCCGAGGCGAGGAGTACCCGTCACGCAGCGCGAAGATCCACTGCGACACGGCGGGTGACGCCGCGGTGAGTTCGAGGGCGGACAGCGCTGCCGCGGCCTCGGTGGACAGCGAGTGCCCGATGGTGTGCAGATCGGTGTCGTCGGTGTCGGTTCCGACGGTGTCCGCGCCCACGCCGAGCCGGTACAGCGCCTGCTGCTCGCGCAGGTACGCGCGGCCGCGCGGCACCGGATCCCACAGGACGACCGTGTGCAGCGGGCCGACCGCGTCGGCGGCGCGATCGAGAAGCAGGGCACCGGCGCGCAGGCCGACGGCGGAGACCGTGGTGCAGCCGAGCGAGCGCACCAGGCTCACCGCGTCCCCGATGCTCGCGAGCCACCCGTCCATCGCCGCAGCGTCGTTCTGGTCGCCGCCCGAGTCGCCCACACCGAGGTAGTCGAACCGCAGCACGGCGAAGCCGGCCGCGGCCAACTCCTGCGCGAGCAGCTTGAGGCCGCGGTAGGTGTCGACGTGCTCCTTGCCCATCGACGGGCACAGCACGATCCCCGCGCGCGCGTGGTCGCCTTCGGGAAGGTGAACCACGCCGAACAGGCGACGGCCGTCCGATCCGAACCAGGTCGGTGTTGTCGACATGGGTGCTCGGTCCTCTCGGGAGTGCGAGCCGATCGGGCTCGGGGTGCTGGTGGAGTGGAGGGTCTGCGTCACTTGGTGACCCGGAAGGTGCGGCGGCCGGTCTGCGTCCGAGGGCGGACGGGCCGCGAGGTGGTGGGCTCCGCGGGACGGGTCGCCTTCGTGACCGTCGTGTCCTGCGCGGCCTTGTCCGCCTTGTCGGACGCGGCCGGCGTGGTCGTGTCGGCCTTGGTGATCGAGACCGGCTCGGGCGTCGCGCTGGTGTCGGCGTCGTCCGTCTCGGACTCGTCGGTGTCGACGTCCTCGACGTCCGCGGTGATGGTGTCGTTCACCTCGGACTCGGTCAAGCCCTTCTCCGCGACACCATCTTCTGCGTCGTCCTGCGGAACCTCGATCGGCTCCGCCGTCACCGCGTGGAAGCGGTCGGTCTCGGCGTCCGCCGGCGACTGGACCACGTCGTAACGCTCCTCCTGGCGGGGCTCGGGACGGGCGGCGCGCTCGGCACGAGGTGCCGGCTGGACGGTGTCCCAGCGATCCTGGTGATCGTCCCGGTAGCCGTCGGTGCGGTAGCCGTCACTGCGGTAGTCGTCGTTCCGGTACTCGGACTCGTGGACCGGCGACGGCGCGCGGTAGGACTGCGGTGCGGTCGGACGCGCAGCGGTGGTGGTCCGGGTGGTGGTCGGCACGTCGCGCACCTCGGCCACGGGAGCAGCCTTCGGCGACGTCGCGGGCACGACGTCGTCCTTCGCGGCGGAGGACTTCAGCAGCGACAGCGGCCAGCGGCGAGCCGAGACGTGCGGCACCAGAACGGTTCCGGCCACGGCGACCCCGATGCTGTCGAGCTCGGTCAGCAGTGCGCGGAGCTGCGCGGCGGTGGTGGTGCCGTTCTCGACGGCCACGACGACGTGGTCGACGTGCACGGCGATGGCGAGCGCATCGGTCGCGTCCGCCACCGAGGTCGCGTCGATCACCACGTAGTCACGATCGGCCTTCAGGCTCTGCACGATGGTGCCGAAGCGCGGGGAGGCCAGGAACAGGGTGGTCCGATCGTCACCCACGCCCATGGGCAGGATGCTCAGACCCTCGACCTGGCTCGGCCGCGTGAGATCGGTGGCCGACCGCTTCGGCGAGCGTGCGAGATCGGCGAGCCCGCCGGCGTTCTGCATGCGAGACGACACTCCGGTGCCGTCGGTGCAGGCGTCGACCACGAGAGTCGGGCGGCCCAGTCCGCTGAGCGCACGCGCCAGGGCGAGGACGGTGTCCGACCCGCCGGCGGGGGAGACGCCGACGACCGCGATGGAGTGCGGGGTCGTCCGGCCGACCGAGGCGTCGAGGCGCAGTGCGGCGCGCCGTGCGTCCGCGGTGCGCGTGGCCGCCTTGACGTCACCGAGGAACGTGGTGGGAGCGACCGCGGCGACCTGGCCGGTGGTGCGGATGCGCTTGTCGAGCCGGTCACGCAGGTACGCCGCAGCGCAGCCGAGCAGCATGCCGGCGACGGCGCCCATGAGCAGGGTGCGCATCGGTGCGGGCCCGCCCACGGCGGCCGGGGTGGTCGCCGGGTCGACGACGGTCACCTTCGCCGCGGGAGCCGCGCCGATCTCCGTGGTCTCGATCTCGTTGACCAGATCACGGAGCTCGGTGACCACCGCGTCGTTGATCGCCCGCGCACCGTCCGGCGTCGTGTCCGACACCGAGATGCCGATGAGCACGGTGGCCGGTGCGAAGGACGTGGTGACCGTCGACGCGAGAGCCGCCGGCGTGGTGTCGAGCTGCAGATCGGAGATGACACCCGACATGACGCGCTCACTGGTCACCAGGTTCACGTAGGACGTGACACGCTGCTGCGCCGCCATGTTGCCCTGGTAGGCGTCCGACACCGAGGTGCCGGTCGCCATCGAGACGTAGAGACGGCTCGAGGAGGTGTAGGAGTAGCTCAGCGTCGACGTGTACGCCGCCGCTGCCACCGTTCCCAACACGACGAAGGCCAGGATGGTCATCCACCGGCGTCGTGCGATGTTCACGTAATCGATCAAACCCATGATGCAGATCCTTTGCTCGAAGAGCGGTCGAGTGTGGAGATGTCGTCGGGAACGTGCGTGGTCGGAGGGGGTGTCTCCGCGCACTGTCGGGAGTACTCGCCGACGAGAAGCGTCACGATCCACACGAGAATTGCCAATTGGAGTGATTTGCCGATGGACTCGGTCGTCCCGAGGATCCCGCGCTCGAACAGCACCGGATACTCGATGAGCGTCAGCCCGAGCACCACGAAGAGGAAGTTCCTCGCGAGGAGCCATCGAACGGCGACCAGCACCATGACGAAGGTGAAGGTCATGGTGACGGCCACGCCGGCGTACCCGCCGAACACGAAGCCCTCACTGATGTTTCCCTCGGCCAGGGAGACGGACACGTTGCGCATGTCCACCGACGACCCGCGGACCTGGTTGGCCCACGCGGTGCCGGACTGGAACTTCTCCGATCCGAGGAGCTGGGACGGGATGAAGTTGAGGAGCGCGTTCTTCACCACGTCGCCGTGCGAGATCCATTCCCGGCCCTGCATGTAGTACGCGTCCGTCGCGGCCTCGAGGAGGTCGAAGCGGCGCAGGATCGGCAGGAACGGTTGCACGACAGGGGGATAGCTGGCCTCGGCGGCCGCCGAGATCGCACGGGCCTCGGGGTCCACCTTCAGCGACTGCAGGATGCCGAACGCGCCGATGGCGCCGGCCGAGATACCGAGCACGCCGAGGATGGTCCCGCGCGTCCACCCGATGAGGGCGAAGCGCACGGCGACGGCGAGAGCCGCACCGAGCACGGGGGTCTTGGACTCCACGATCACGGTCCACACGAGCTCCATGCCCATCAGGCCGAGCAGCAGGACCGCGGTCTGCCACAGCTTCTCCGGTCGCGCGAAGACGATGAGGCCGAGGGCGCCCACCGTCGCCATCGTGGCGGCGAAGTCGAGGAGCGGGTTGGAACTGCTGACCTCACCGGCGGATCCGGTGTTGCCCGTCGCGAAGGACACGAAGCGTCCGCCGAGACCCAGCACGTAGATGGTGCCGAGGCTGCGGAAGAAGTACGGATCCGCGACGGCCGCGCCGATGGTGGTCCGCTCCTGCGGTCCCCGGCGCCACCGACGGAACAGCACGTATCCGACGACGAGAGCCACGTAGAACCACAGACCGAACACGACGGGCTTCAGCACCTCGGCGATGCCGATGTCGTAGCCGATGTTCGCCAGTCGCGGGTCCGCCAGGCTGTCCGCGAACTGCGGCTGCGGGAGCGTCCACAGCAGGACGAGGGGACGCGCCACGTAACTCAGCGACCAGTAGGCGGACTGCGCCAGCAGGAACACCTTGGCGACACCCGGCACGAACATCGCGGACACGACGAGGGCGACGATGGCCGCAGTGGTGAGCGCGACGGCGGTGTAGGCGGTCACGACGCGGCCCCCGTCGGGCGGCGCAGGGCGACGATGTCACAACGCATCGGTCATCTCCCGTGCTCGGTCCACGTACGCGTGGTGATCACCGACGATCCGCAGCCGGCCGCGCTCCGCCATCTCTCTGGCTGCATCAGGTTCGGTGCGGCACCACGCCAGGATGTCATCGAGTTCGTCCGAACTGGAGAAAAGACGGCAATCCCGTCCGTCCTCCAGCAGCGCCATGTGCTCGTCCGTGCGCTCACCGACGAACAGACCGCCGGCCGCGGGCACCTCGAACGTGCGGCACGTGTGGGTGTCGCGGTTGTCCGAGTTCAGCAGGACGAGGTTGGCCAGCACGGCCGACACCGCCACCGAGAACCCCTCGCCGTACACGGCGCCGCCGATGTGAGCCGACGTCGTCCGCAGCGCGGACACGCGTCGCCATCCCGGACCCTGGACCGTCATCGCGGAGCCGTGCGTGCGGGCGAGCTCCACCATCGAGTCGCGGCGGTCCGGTCGGCAGGCACCGATGAAGCCGACGAGGTACTCGGCCGGATCACGACGGGCGGTCGGACGGTGCCAGGCAGGGTCGTACGCGCTGTGGACGAAGAGCGTCGACTTCGCGCCGCGCGACTCCAGCTCGGGCACGTTGTGCCGCTTGGTGGTGACGACGAGGTCCCAGTCGGCCTCGCGGCGCAGGTACTCCGGCGTGGTGTTGTACGGGTTGGACACGTCGTCCGGGCTGTAGTGCACGTGCAGACCCGCCGGCAGAGCCAGCAGTCGGTCCTGGTCGAGATGCACGGTGCGGAACGCGAACAGCATGTCGGGGCGGAACTGCGCTGCCGCCGCCTCGATGCGGCGGTGCAGTGCCTCGAGAACCCAGGGGGCGCGGCCGCGGCCGAGCTTGCTGTACACCCACGGCGGGGACAGCCGGGTCGGCAGCGCGACCGGAGTGGTGTCGACGACGAGCACGGTGTGGCCGGCCTCGCGGAACCCGTCGGCCATGGACCGGGCGTTGCTGCCGATCCAGTCGTCTCCGAGGAACAGGATCTTCATCGACTTGCCTCCCGGAAGCGGCGAACGGCGAGGGGAACGGTGGGGGCATCGGAGGCGACCACGGCCATCGGCACGGTGGGTTCCTCCGATTCCGCGTGCAGCGCATCGTCGTTGCGGCGATGCAGCATGCGCACCCGGAACAGGTACCAGGCCGCGACTGCGACCTCGCAGGTGAGCGTGCCGTAGACCAGCGCCCACACCGACTCGGTGGACAGCGCGGTTGCCAGCGCTCCCGCGGCGAAGACGGTGCCGACGACGGCGCCGATCAGCACCCCCTTGGTGTCCTGGCGGACCGGCAGGATCGCGGTGGTGACGAACGAGGTGATGGCGGTGAAGGGCAGGATGAACACCTGCACGCGCATGATGTCCACCGCGGACGAGAACTGATCGCCGAACACCAGCGAGATCAGCAGCGGCGCGCTCACCCACAGCCCGACGGTGGCCACGACGGCCACACCCACGCACGCGGTCAGTCCGCGCAGTGCGTTCTGCCAGAAGTGGTCCTCCCGGCCGCGGGCCAGCCGCGGCAGAAGGCCGTAGCCGATGGCGTCGAGCAGCGACTGGAACGCGCGGATCAGCCGGTCGCTGGCGGAGAAGATGCCGAGCGACGCCGCGGACAGCGCCACGGAGTAGAAGGTCGCGGCGCCCTGGCCGTAGCTGGTGATGAGCAGCCGCGAGGTCAGGACGGGCACGCCCATGCGGACCATCGCGGTGACGTCCTTCGGCTTGCTCGGCGGGCCGAACTCGCGGATGGTGAGCCGCCAGGTCAGGGCCACGGACACCACCGACGACGCCAGCAGGCACAGCATCGCGACCGCGGCGCTGGGGAACATCGGCAGCAGCGTCACCAGCAGCACGAGGTACAGGATGCGGCCGATGCCCTGGTAGACCACGCCGATGCCGAAGCGGGCCTGGGCCACGAGCACCCAGTCGTCGCCGAACGACGCGAAGCCGCCGGCGAAGAGGCCGAGCAGGATCATGTGCAGGTGCACGTGCGCACCCACGGTGAGGCTGGCCAGCAGCCCGGTGCCCATCACGGCGAGCACCGTGGCGCGCAGCGCGAGGTAGTTGCCACGGAGCTGGTTGAGGTTCTCGTCGTTCGCCATTGCCGCGAGGAACGTGGTGATGCCGAAGTCGACCAGCAGCGAGCCGATGAAGTACGCCGACATCGCGATCGCGAGCAGACCCAGCCCCTCGGTGCCGAGGATGCGGGCCGTGAGCGGCAGCGTGACGATCGTGACCAGGTACTGGCCGTACTTGCCGAAGCTGACGAAGGCGATGTCGCGTACCGCCGACAGCTTGTGCAGCGATCCACGGCGGTGCTTCGGGGGCTCGGTGGTGGGGCCGCCGCGCGACCCGCCACGACTGAGTTCACCGACCATGACGCACGCTCACGGTGTCGAGGACGTCCTCGAGGAAGCTCTCGACGGTGCGGGCCGATTCCTCGATGTCGAAGTGCGCGGCACGGGCCGGCGCGGCGGCGGACAGGCGCGTCCGCAGGTCACGGTCGGCGACGACGCGATCGAGCATGGCGGTGAGGCCCGCGCGGTCGCCGGAGTCGACGAGCATGCCGTTGACACCGTGCTCGACGATCTCCGCGGGTCCGCCGGGCCGCGACGCGACCACGGCGCAGCCGGCGAGCATGCCCTCGACCACGACCTGACCGAACGGTTCCGCCGTCAGGGTGCAGTGGACCAGCACGTCGGACATCCGCATGTAGTCCCGCGGATCGTCGACGTGGCCGGTGAAGGTGACGGGCAGGTCGAGCTCGGCGGCCATGGCCTCGAGCTCTGCGCGGTACGGCTCCTCGCCGAAGAATGTGCCGCCGACGAGGAAGACGTGCGCCGGCCGGGTGGTCATCGCCGCGACCGCCTCGAGGAAGAGGACGTGTCCCTTCCACGGGGTGAGTCGGGCGACCAGACACAGCACCGTGTCCGCGGGAGCGGACTGCTCGGGGCGGGCACCCACCGGGCGGTCCGCCGACCCGTCGACGCCGGGGTAGGCGACCACGGCGGGCCGACGCCAGGTGGGCAGCGAGGCCAGCGTGGACGTGCTGTTGGCGATGAAGCCGCGGCACGCGGTCCAGCCCAGAACGTGCAGCACGGCGGTGAACAGCGTGCCGAAGTACTCGCGGGAGATGCGGTCGTGGGAGTGCCACACCAAGGGCACGCCCGCTCGCCGTGCGGCGATGGTCCCCATGAGCAACGCCTTGGACGACTCGGCGACGACCACGTCGGCACCCGACTCGCGAACGACGGCGCCCACGGCCCACCCCAGCCGGAGCAGGCCGGTGACTCCGCCGATCATGCGGCGGACGGACATGCCCTCGATGGTCACGGAGCGGCTGTCGAACGCGCCGTCCACGACGACGGTGTCGATGCCGTCGGCACGGAGCTTGTCCACCATCGGACCCGTCTCGGTGAAGACGACGGTGACCTCGGTCTTGTCCATGGCGCGCACCAGGCGGTGCAGCGCGATCTCGGCGCCGGACGGCGCCGCGGTGTGGGCGAGGAACAGTGCGCGGGTCATCGATGGACCAACTCTCGGTACACGTCGACGTGGCGGCGGGCCGAGGACTCCCACGAGAACGACTCGGCATGGGCGCGGCACGCGGCGGCACTCGGCACGTCGCCGCTCAGCGCGGTGGAGAGGCGGTGGGCGAGTGCGTCGACGTCGCCGGCGGGCACCACGAGGGAGGGATCGAGGCCCGCGACGGCGTCGGGCAGGCCGCCGCAGTCGGTCACGACGGGGGCGCGTCCGCTGGCGCAGGACTCGAGGGCGATGAGCCCGAAGCCTTCGAGGCTCAGGGTCGGGACCACGGAGACGGTGGCCTCGGCGTAGAGCGCTGCGAGGCGCTCGTCGCTGGTCCGGCCGGTGAAGACGATGGAGTCGCCGGCGGTGGACTCGGCGGCCTGGCTGCGCAGTGCCGCCTCCTCGGTGCCGGTCCCGACGACGACGAGCTGCGCGTCCGGGTGGTCCGCCACGACGGCGGGCCAGGCCGCGACGAGCCGGTCGATGCCCATGCGGCGCTCGAGTCGGCGCACGCAGAGGACGGTGGGGCGAGCGTTGCTCGGTGCCGGGGTGACGGCGAAACGGTCCAGGTCGACGCCCGGCGGGATGATCGTGATCGCGGCCGGATCGACGGCGTAGTCCTCGGTGAGGATGCGGGCGGAGTGCCCCGACAGCACGATGAACCGGCGCACGTCGAGGAAGCGCAGACGCTCGACCCAGTACTTGGCGCGCACGACCAGATCGCTCTCGCCGGACATGGCGCTCTCGGCGGCCCAGGGTCCGTGGAAGTGCGCCACCGACGGGTGCGCACCGCGCAGGCCGACGGTGGGGCGTCCGAAGAGGCTGAAGTGGCGGTCGATCACCGTGTTCCTCGGCAGACCGCGATCGGCGGAGAGGGCCGACCAGACGCGCGAGAGCGTGGAACCCGTCGAGGGTCCCCACGAGGACGTGCCGTGGTGGCCGTCGCTCAGATCGGAGTCGCCGAACGCGGACGCGGAGGCGCTGACGCCGTCGAGAGCGGAGAGCGCGACGTAGAGATCGGTGAAGTAGCGGTTGAGGCCACCCGGCGAGTCGGCGAACCACTCGGCGCCGGTCATGTGTACCTGCACCGTGGCCGTGCGGTCACGAGTAGCGGGTGCGGGGATCATCGGGGTCGACAGCCTTTCGTCTCGGTCCGGTGCTCGTCGATGCGTCCACGGCGCCGGGTTTGTGACTCCGAACCAAACTTCTGGATCGGAGCGTCCGGTGCGCCGCGTCTGCATCGGCGAAGCTCGGCCGTGCGCGTCGGCCCCGCTCGACACGCTGCTCGGTGAGGGATTTCTGCGATCGATGTGCCACTGACAGTCGCCCTGGGGCCCTACCTGGCAGTAAGGTGTGCCCGGTCGCATCCACGACCGGTATCGATCTCGCAGTTCCCTATTTCATCGTTTAACATACCGGAAGATTCTTTTGGGCGCCATACAGCAGGAGCTGTCCGGTTCCTGCGCCCGAAGCGGGTGCGACGTGAACAGGGCTGTGACAAGTGACAACGCAGGGGAATCACCACCCACCGAGAGGAAGCGCCGACGGATGTCCGACACCGAAGCTGTGACGTCGGTCCCTCGGGACGTGGTCGATTCGGGCGTTCTGTCCGGTCTCACCACGGTGTTGCTCTACGACCTGGGCCGTGGCGGCGCGACGGCGAGCCTCGTGGACGTCGACGAGATGGCGGTCCTGGGCTCCGTCGACTCCTCGGTGGCCGGTGGGGATGTCTTCGATCACATCGTGCTCGATCACATCGTCGACCGCGGCATTCTGGAGCGTCCCGCCGAGGGCGCGGACGACACGGACGTCATCGTCTTCTGCCGCCGCGTGAAGGAGTCACTGTCCTCCGCGACCGTCGCGCGCACCCCCGGCGGCGGCACCACATTGATCACGCGTCAGGAGTTCGAGACCGCGGTTCGCCCTCTGCTCGACCTCTCGCTCGACACCGCGGCTTCGCTTCTCGGCGAGCGCGACCTCGACGCGGTGATCCTCGTCGGGGGCGGTTCGCCCATCCCGATCCTGTCGATCGCCGCCGCGGAACGCTTCGGCGTTCCGGTCCTCACCGCGCTGGACCCGCGCGCGACGCGCGTGTCGGTACCGGCGCCGGCGCCCGAGCCCGATCCGCAGCGCGACGAGACCGAGCCCTCGTCCACGGATCGGACCGTCGCCTTCGCGGCCGCCCCCGCCGAGCCGGAACGCGAGCCCGACGCGTCGGCGCCCGCGGACGTCGTCGACGTTGGCGGGGAACCGGTGCCCGATCCGAAGCGCAGCAGGGTCCCCGTCGCCCTCGTCCTCGCCTTCTCGTGCGCCGTCATGGCGGGCGCCGCGGCGTGGGCCTTCACCTCGATGCCCGAGCCGATGGACCCCGCCACGGTCAGCACCCCGTCCGTGGCACCCACCAGCGCGGTGGCGCCCGTCGGGTCGCGTGGAGTCCCGCCGCCCGTCACCACCACCGCCGACCCGTTCGCCGACGAGACCGACGGGGACTTCGGCGGTGGCGGGGACTTCGGTGGCGGGGACTTCGGTGGTGGCGGGGACTTCGGGGGGTTCTGATCACCTCTCTCGCGGCTACTGTCGTGCGTGATGTGAACGCGTGGGCCGACACCTCGTGTCGACGACCAATGGAGGAGCAGTGACGGTGAATCTCTCGGCGACGCCGGTGGGCGGGTCCCCGTTGCCCGCGGACCTCGATCCCGCGACGTACCGATCGCACTCCCTGCACTCGTCGGAGCGCACGTGGTCCGAGACCAACTGCTACGTCGACCTGTGGATCGAACTGCTGCACGCGATGGGCGCAGATCCGACACCCGCACTGGCGTTCGCCCTCAGCGCGGGGTTCGACGGCCGGCAGTGGGACTTCGTGAAGTTCCAGCCCGAGGATCTCCGCCTCCTCTACGGGGTGGACGTCTCCGAGATGAACATCTGGAAGCCGTTCGGAGAGCACCTGATCGAGAACATGCACGACGGTGTGCTGAGTACGGTCGAGATCGACGCCTTCTACCTCCCCGACACCGACGGCACCAGCTACGGCCGGGAGCACACCAAGACGACGATCGTGCCGACGGCCATCGATGCCGACGCCCGCCGGCTCGACTACTTCCACAACGCCGGTCTGTTCCGCCTCGAGGGTGACGACTTCGACGGCGCACTCGCCCGGTCGCTCGCTCCCGGAACGGTGGCGCTGCCGCCCTACGTCGAACGGGTCGTCGTCGACCGTGATGCTCTGGCCGCCGGTCCGGAGACCGACGATCACGACCTGCAGGTGGTGCGTGCTCACCTCGAGCGCGCCGATGCGGGCAACCCGGTCGAACGCCTCGGAGGGCGGGTCGTCGAGGACGTCGCGCTGATCCAGCAGGCGGGCCCGGACTTCTTCCACCTGTGGTCGTTCGGCACCCTCCGTCAGTGCGGCTCCACCGCCGAACTCGCGGCCGACCTGGCCGAGTACCTCGAACGCCGCGGAGTCGAGGGTGCGGCGGCTGCCGCCGAGCCCTTCCGGGAGGTGGCGTCCGGCGCCAAGTCCGTGCAGTTCCGGATGGCGCGAGCCGCTCGGGGACGCGACGTCGACGTGCGTGACTCGATGGCCGGCGTGGCAGCGGCCTGGCAGCGCGGTATGGACGCAGTGCGTTCGGCGCTGTGACCGCGCCGCTCGATCTGCTGGCCGACGCACACTGGACGCTCCTGTCGACCGATCCCGGTGCCGTCGAGTGCCCCGATGGTCTCCCGGACACCGATACTGCTGTGCCCGCACGGGTTCCGGGTACCGTCGCCGGCGCGCTGGCCGCGGCGGGGTTGCCGATCGAGGACCTCGACGGGCGCGACTGGTGGTTCCGCACCGAGGTGCCGGTGCCGGACGGGACGGAGTCGATACGGCTGCATCTCGAGGGCATCGCCACCCTCGCGGAGGTCTGGGTCGACGGGACGCTGACGACCACCAGCACGTCGATGTTCGTTCCCGTCACCGTCGAGGCCCTCGTCGCCGGCACCGTCTCGATCGCGCTGTGCTGTCGTTCGCTCGACGCGGCACTGGCGAAGCGCCGCCCGCGCGGCCGGTGGCGATCGTCCATGATCTCGTCGCAGGGCCTGCGGTGGATCCGCACCTCGATGCTCGGCCGCGCCCCCGTGTTCACCGGCGCCCCGGCTCCTGTCGGACCCTGGCGCGCCGTGCGCTGTGTCGCTGTGGACGTCCCTGCCGTGACGGTGCGCGGGCTGGTGCGGGACGGACGCTGCGTCCTACAGGTCGACGGCACGGCCACGACCGGCGCTGCTGTGCGAATCGAGCTGGGCGACAGCGTGTTCGAGCTCTCGGCCGATGCCGACGGACGAGTGACGGACGAGATCGACGCGGGTGAGCGGGCCCTGTGGTGGCCGCACACGCACGGTGATCCGACCCTCCACGACGTCACCGTGACCGTCGACGGTCACGTCGTGCACTTCCGAGTGGGGTTCCGCTCGAGCGCACTGCGCGACACGACGCTGCTCGTGAACGAGGTGCCCGTCTTCTGCCGCGGCGGATGCTGGGTCCCGCTCGACCCGATCACGCTGCAGAACGATCCCGACCACCTGCGGGACACCCTGACCTCGTATGTCGAGGCCGGGCTGAACATGGTGCGACTCACGGGCACGATGGTCTACGAGTCGGCCGAGTTCCACACGCTCTGTTCGGAACTGGGCATCATGGTGTGGCAGGACGTCATGCTGGCGACCATCGATCCACCGGACGATCCCGCCGTCGAGTCCGCCGTCGTCGACGAGGTCCGGGCGATGCTCGCGACCGCCGGTGGGCCCTCCCTCGTGGTGGTGAGCGGCGGTAGCGAGACGTACCAGCAGCCGACGATGCTCGGGCTCGCCTCGGACGAGTCACGGATACCACTGCTGGACAGCATCATTCCAGACGTGGTGCACGCCTTCTCCGGTGTCGCGTACGTCCCGTCCACCCCGTCGGGCGGCGACCTCGCCACCCACGTGGGCTCCGGCTTCGCGCACTACTTCGGCATCGGCGGCTACCTGCGACCTCTCTCGGACGTGCGGTACGCCCGGGTGGCATTCGCGACGGAGTGCCTGGCGTTCTCCGTGCCCCCGGAGCGGCGCGTCGTCGACTCCGTGTTCGGCTCGGCCCATCCGGCGGGCCACGATCCGCGCTGGAAGGCCACGGTTCCGCGTGATCGGGGAGCGTCGTGGGACTTCGAGGACGTGCGAGACCACTACGTGCGCACCCTCTTCGACGTGGAGCCGTCCGCGGTGCGCCGCGACGATCCGGAGCGCTACCTCGACCTGGGTCGCGCGGCCGTCTGTGAGGCGGTGACGCAGTCGTTCGGATTCTGGAGGCAGGTGGACTCGGGTTGCGGGGGAGCGCTGGTGCTGACTCTCCGCGACCTCGAGCCGGGCGCGGGGTGGGGATTCACCGACAGCACCGGCATCGCCAAGGCGCCCTGGTACGCGGTGGCGCGGGCCAGCGCACCGATCACCGTCCTCGTGACGGACGAGGGGATGGACGGGCTTCGTCTCGACGTGATGAACGACGGCGCGGATCCCGTCGCCGGAACACTCACCGTGCGGGCGCATCAGCGTACGGGAGCCGTTGCTGCCGACGGTGTTCGGCAGCTCGCTCTCGATGCCCACTCGTCGTGGACCGGTACCGCGGACGGTGTCGTCGGCAGGTTCACCGACATGACGCACGCTCACCGATTCGGGTCGCGCACCGTCGACGCGGTGAGTGTCGTGCTGGCCGCCCCGGAGGGCACCGTGCTCGCCGAGGCAGTGCATCTGGTGGAGAACGGGCTGCTCCCGCTGCAGAACTCGGTGGGTCTCACCGCGTCGGCGGCCCCGGAGGGCGACGGCCGGTGGACCCTCACCGTCGCGTGCACGGATGCCGCGCAGTACGTGTGCGTGGACGTGGACGGCTACCGGGCGTCCGACTCGTGGTTCCACCTCGCCCCCGGAACGAGCCGCGCCCTGACTCTGCTGCCACGCTCGGGTTCGACCACGCCGCGAGGGCATGTCCGAGCGGTGAACAGCACAGCCAGGGCGACGGTGACGGTTCTCGAGAGATAGATCAGCTCAGGCGGAGCGACGCCGGCCACTGTGAGGTGTCGAGGCCGTGAGTACGCACCATCGCGAGGGCGATGCGCTCCATACCGAAACCGACACAGGCACTGTGGGCCTCGTTGCCGTCCGCGGTGCGGATGTCGAAGGTCTGGCCGAAGTGGTCGCGGTGGCAATTGCACGACACCACCGCGGTGCCCTCGTCCAGGTCGCCGTAGAGGCGGACCACGAGCTCGGTCTTGAGGTTCTCGTTGCGCTGGTTCGCGGCCAGCATGCGTCCCGCGCGACCGAAGAACGGGTCGTTGGCGATGACGGGGGAGGCGTCGAGCCCGAGGTCGGCCAGCACCGTCATGCCGCGCTCGATCCACGACTCGCGGTGTTCGACTGCCTGATCGGGCGTGCCGACCTGGACGAACTCGTGCATCCGGAACGCCTGCATGCGAGCAGGATCCACGGCGGGCTCGTGGCGGAAGCAGTACCCGTAGACGTCGAGCATGGTGCCGCCGTCGGGAAGCTGACCGGTGAGCATGGAGTAGGACGGGTGGCACGCGGCCGACACCAGCATGGTGCCGGCGGACTCGAGCCAGTGGTCCCAGTCCTTGCCCTCGGACCGTGCCGCGAGCAGCTCGGCGTGGGCCTTGTTGTCACCGGAGAAAGTGGTGATGGCACCGGTGAGGTTGGGGAACGAGGCGATGTAGTCGGTCTTCTCGAACGCATCGCGCGGGAACACCGGCGGGAACCGGAAGCGGCGCAGCGCATCTCCGTGTGCGGCAGCGCCTGCGGCCTTCACCTTGGAGTCGATGAGATCGATGATGTCCTCGAACTCGCCCGAGCGGCCGTAGAGACCGTCGAGGGAACTGGGGACGAGGAGACCGGCACCGACGAGCTGATCGCGGAAATCGGCGCGGGCGAGATCGAGATCGGAGACCACGTCGCGGTCGAGTGTGGAGGTCATGGTCAGATCCCCTTGTAGACGAGCGAGAGCTGCGCGTTGTGGTTGAGGATGCGCTCGTTGCTCACCATGATCGCGGAACCGTGCGAGTCGCGGAGGTGGCGGCTCATGCGGAGCTCACTGTCCTCGCGGTAGCCGGCAATGCCGCAGATGAGCAGCGCGCGGGCGACGATGTCGATGAGCAGATCGGACGCCGTGACCTTGACGTTGTTGATCTGCAGCGCGAAACCGATGGCGCTGAGCGCAGCCGGATCGTCGGCGATGGAGTCGAACTTCGCGGCGGCCGTGAACACGGTGTCGGACAGCTGCTGATGGACCACGAGCAGCTCGGCGAGGCGCGCGGCGGACGGCGGCGTGACACCGGGCGTCTTGCGGGCCAGCTTCTGCACGGACTTGCGAGCCTTGCGCACCGCGGCGTCGGCGATGCCCAACCAGGCGCCACCCCAGAGGACGTGTGCCGAGGGCAGCATCGTCTGGGCCGAGATGTCGCTGTACGTGGCGGGAACGACCCACTCCGCCGAACCCGATGCGCGGAGCATGAAGCCGGGGCTGCACGTACCGCGGAAGCCCATGGTGTCCCACGTGCCGGTCTTCTGCAGCGTGACGTCCTCGCGCTGACACGCGACGAGCACCTGATCGCTGGGCGCTGCGTCGGGGGACCGACGGGCCGTGGCCAGGATGACGTCGGCGTACTCGCCGTACGAGATGACGGGGGCATTCTTGGTGAGCGTGTAGCGGTCGCCGTCGTACTCCACCGCGCACCCGCTGGTGCGGACGTCGCCACCGATGTTGATCTCGGTGGTGGCGGAGGCCACGAGGGGCTGCTCCACGACCATGTTCGCCAGGAACTCCCGGATGACCGGGGACTCCATGCCGTGGCGGGTCAGCGACAACACCTGCGTGTGGTGCATCGCGTAGATCATCGCGGTGGACGCGCACTCGCCACCGAGAGCGCGGCCCACGGTCGCGAGTTCGGTGAGTGTGAGTCCGGCGCCCCCCAGCGACGTCGGAACCGACGCGGAGAGCAGGCCCGCGGACTTGAGCGCCTGCACCGACTCCGTGGGGAAGCGAGCCTCACGGTCGACGAGCTCGGCGTTGCTGCGCACCACGGCGAGCACGTCCTCGAGCGGGATCTGCGCCAGGCCTGCGGGCGCGTCCGGATCGATGGGGGGAAGGGCGGAGGGAGCCTCGAGTGTGGTCATCTCAGATCACGCCAGCTCTGCGACGGCGTCGGCGATGGCCGAGACGCTCGCGAACGTGGCCTTCTGCAACAGGCGATCCGGGAACTCGACATCGAACTCGTCCTCGAGGCCGATCATCACATTGACGCTCGCGTGCGACGTCAGACCTGCGTCGTACAGATCGGCGTCGTTGGCGACTGCGTCGATGGCGACCGGGAGCTTTCCGTACTTGTCGAGTACCCGGCGGATACGGTCGACGTCCTCTGCGGCCAGAGTGTTCATTGTGTGTCCTCACATAGTCGTCGTGCTCTGCGAAGTTGCGTCAAACAAACGCGCAGGTTCCCGAACCCACTGAAACAATACAGGAGAATGTTTTGTAGTGCCAGTGCATACCTCGTGGCCGAACTCTGTGAAGTTTCCCGATGCGCGGTCGAGCGTCAGCGCGCGGAGTGCCGACCGCTCACGGGGGCGCGTCCGCGGGGCGGCCGGGCGAGCATCACGGCGATCGCGGTGGTGAGCGGAACGGAGAGCGCGAGCGCCGTGCCGCCCACGCACGAGCGGACGATCTCGATGGCCACCGCGTCGCCGGTCAGGACGTTGCCGAACGAGCGGCCGGCGACACTGAAGAGCAGCAGCAGCGGCAGCGCACCACCCGCATAGGCAAGGACGAGCGTATAGACGGTGCTGGCGATGTGGTCCCGCCCGACGCGCATCGCGGACGTGAAGATCGACCGCCGGGTGGCGTCGGGATCGAGTGCCGCGAGTTCGAAGGCTGCCGACGCCTGGGTGATCGTCACGTCGTTCAGCACGCCGAGCGATCCGATGATGAACCCGGCGAGCAGCAACCCGGTGATGCTGACGTGGTCGAGATAGGCCTGCACGTCGGTGTTCTGTTCCTCCGACAGACCGGTCACCCGGGTCAGCCTGATGGCCGCTTCGGACAGTCCCGCAGCGACGCCCATCGACACCACGGTGCCGAGCAACGCCGAACTGGTCCGCAGATTGGGCCCGTGCGCCAGATACAGCACGCCGTAGAGGATGACGGTGCCGCCGACCAGGGCGACGAGGATGGCGGACCGGCCGTCGAGGATCGCGGGGAGCACGAAACCCACCAGCACTCCGAGCGCGAGACCGAGTCCGAGCAGGGCGCGCAGCCCGCGCCACCGCGCGACCACGCAGATGACGACGGCGAAGACCGCGACCACCAGCAGCAGCGGCGTGGTGCGGGAGTAGTCGTCGAACCCGTAGATCGCGGTCCCGCTGTCGTCGGTGCCGCGGACGAGGCGGATCTCCTCGCCGACGCGCAGATCGGGGGTGCCCGGCCCCGGCGTCACCTCGAGCAGGGTGCGGGTGCCCTCGTTCACGCCGGTGTCGATCGAGACGATGCTGCGGTTGCACTCGAAGCCCGAGACGGTGGGCGGAGTGGGGGCGCCGCTGAAGACGCGACCATTGGACGAACTGCCGCACGGACCGATGTCCTGCGACACCACGGTGCCGTACTCGGTGGCCACGACGCCGCCGGCCGCGCTCTGGAACGGCGCGGGTACCTCGACGCTGCGATCGCTGGGCCACAGCAGCACCACGCCCACGATCGCGGCGATGCCGACGACGGCGAGGATGCCGAGCACCAGTCTCGCGGCGATTTTCCCGATGGGGGCGGGACCGGAGCTGTGTCCGTGGCCGTGTGTCACGACGCCAACACTATCGGTGGCGCGGAGAAGGAATTGGGGGCGCGAGTGGCGCAGGACGAAAGCGGGTGGCGGGGAAGCAGGGGGGGTGTCCCCCGCCACCGACCGAGCGGCCCACCGGGGGGGTGGGGGGCCGTTCGGCGCTTTCGGAACCCCGAAGGGCTCATGTACGAACATACCCGCGAACGCACGGTTCGATCATCACGGGGTTGAAAAATGTGCCCGAGACGTTGTGTTGTGTCACACAGCGCGGTGTATGGCACTGCGCGTCACACCAAGTGCAGGTCAGGGAGTGTGCCGGCGCTCCCGTAGGGGTTCCGGGTTCTCGTACGTGTTGCAGCATCCGCGGGAACCTGGAACGCCCGCGGGAATACGGGCACGCCGTGCTGCGAGGGTTCCGTGAGGCGCACACCCCCTGCAGCCTGCGGGGAGGGGTGCGGTGGCTGGAGGACGTGCAGCGCCCCTAGGCCTCCGGGAATTCGACCGCCGCGATCTCCTCCCGCAACTGCTCCTTCAGGTCCGCGTCCGCGTACGACGCGTCCACCCCCGCGAGGGCGAGCGAACGCAGAGCCGACGCGTCCAGTCCCATGCCGTGCGCGGCGAGGTACTCGGTGGTGAGGTCGGTGCCGAACATCGACGGGTCGTCGCTGTTGAGCGTCACCGTCAGCCCCGCGTCGATCATGGCCGGCAGCGGGTGCACGTCGAGCGACTCGACGACGCGGGTCCGGATGTTCGAGGTGGGGGACACGTCGAGCGGGATCCGGTGCTCGATCAGGTGCGCGACGAGCTCGGGGTCGCCGAGCGCGGCGATGCCGTGGCCGATGCGTTCGGCCCCCAGATCACGCAGCGCCGACCAGATGCTGTCCGGCCCGCCGGTCTCGCCCGCGTGGGGGAGCGAATGCAGTCCCGCCGCGCTCGCCCGCGCGAACACGTCGGCGAACTCCGCCCGCGGCACCTCGATGCCCCCGATGCCGAATCCGACGATCGAGTCGACGCGATGCGCCAGCACGGCGTCGAGGGTGCGGTTCGCGGCGTCGGTACCGAAGTCACCCGGGAAATCGGGGATCCAGCGCGCGACGATGCCGGTCTGGGCCTCAGCACGCAGCCGGCCCTCCTCGACGCCCTCGAACACCGCCGCCGCGTCCACCCCACGCATGAGGTGCCCGAAGAGACTGATGTGCATCTCGGTGTACCGCACGGCGTGCGTCGCCAGCGCGGTGAGGCTGTCGTACGCGAGCCGCGCGAAGTCCTCGGGATCGCGCAGCACGCCGATCGACGTCAGGTACACCTCAATGAAGTGCGGGAAGTCGCGGAACTCGAACCACTCCCGCAGCGCGTCCTCCGTGCGCGGGATGGCCTCGACCTGATGCTTGTCGGCCAACGCCTTCAGCGTGCTCGGCCACATCGACCCCTCGAGGTGGACGTGCAACTCGACCTTCGGCAGCGCCTCGACGAACGCCCTGACGGTCACTGCCGGTACGACGACAGGAAGTTGCCGAACCGTTCGATCGCCGTGCGCAGATCGCGGGCCCACGGCAGCGTGACGATGCGCAGGTGATCGTGGTCGGGCCAGTTGAAGCCGGTTCCCTGCACCACCAGGATCTTCTCCTGCAGCAGCAGGTCCTGCACCAGCTTCTCGTCGCTGTGGATCTCGTGCACCTCGGGATCGAGGCGCGGGAAGGCGTACAGCGCACCGCGCGGCTTGACGCAGCTCACGCCGGGAATGGCGTTGAGCCCCTCCCAGGCGACGTCACGCTGCTCGAGCAGTCGCCCGCCCGGCAGGATGAGGTCCCCGATGCTCTGGTGGCCACCGAGTGCGACCTGAATGGCATGCTGCGCAGGCACATTGGGGCACAGCCGGGTGGACGCCAGCAGATTGATGCCCTCCAGGAAGCCTGCGGCGTGGTCCTTGGGTCCGGTGATCGCGAGCCAGCCCGCGCGGTATCCGGCCACCCGGTAGGCCTTGGAGAGACCGTTGAAGGTGAGGCACAGCAGGTCCGGCGCCATCGTCGCCATGGACACGTGCTGGGCGCCGTCGTAGAGGATCTTGTCGTAGATCTCGTCGGCCAGCAGCAACAGGCTGTGCTTGCGTGCCAGCGCCGCGATCCCCCGCAGCACCTCCTTCGAGTACACCGCACCCGTCGGGTTGTTCGGGTTGATGACCAGCAGCGCCTTGGTGCGATCGGTGATCTTCGACTCGATGTCCGCGAGGTCGGGGTTCCAGTCGTTCTCCTCGTCGCAGCGGTAGTGCACCGCCTTGCCGCCGGACAGCGTCGTCATCGCCGTCCACAGCGGGTAGTCGGGCGCCGGGATGAGGACCTCGTCGCCGTCGTCGAGCAGCGCCTGCATGGTCATCGTGATCAGCTCGGACACGCCGTTGCCGAGGTAGATGTCGTCGACGTCGAGGAACGGGAAGCCGTCGACCAGTTCGTAGCGAGTGACGATGGCACGGCGGGCCGACATGATGCCCTTGGACTCGGAGTACCCCTGCGCCGTGGGGAGCGCGGCGATCATGTCGCGCACGATCACGTCGGGTGCCTCGAAGCCGAACGGCGCCGGGTTGCCGATGTTGAGCTTCAGAATGCGGTGGCCCTCGGCCTCGAGACGGGCGGCGTGGGCGTGCACGGGTCCACGGATCTCGTAGAGGACGTTCTGCAGCTTGACGGACTGCTCGAGCGGGCGCAGCGTGCGCTGGCCGGCCTGGCGCGGCGTCGTGTCTGATGTGCTCACGTCCGCCATCGTCTCACTGTCGGCCCCGTCGAGTGGTCTGCCCCCGAGCAGTCCAGTGACTGTCGGGGGCAGACGGTGAGTCGACGGGCGGTGTCAGCTGTCCTTCGACGCCTCCGCGACGTCCGCCAGACGTTCGGCGTCGTCGCGCTTCTCGGCGGCGTCCTCGAGCTTCTCCGCCGCGTCCTCGATCTCCTCGGTGCGCGGAGCCTTGGCCTCGGCCTCGCGGCGTTCGACCTCCGAGAGCTTCGCTTCACGCTCGGCCTCGGCCGCCGAGATCCGCTTGTCGGCGATGTCGTCGGCGCGCGACTTGCGGTCCTCGAGTCGTGCGGCGGCCTTCTTGCCCGCGGCCACCTTGATCTCGATCTCCTGGTCGGCCGCGTCGGTCGCCTTCTCCTCGGCGGTCTCGCGAGCCTTCTTCGCCCGCGTCGTCGCCTCGTCGACCCTGTTCTGCGTCTCGCGCGTCGCCTGTGCACGCTTCTCGCGGGCCTGCGCCTCGAGACGGGTGGCCTTCTCGAGATCCGCGGCCGCGCTGCGCATCTTCTGGCCGCGCCGCGCGAGGTCCTCGTCACCCAGGACGGCACCCGCGGTGGCGTCGATGCCTCCGACGATCTGCTGGTACGTCGCACGGACCGGACCCTCGGCGTCGAGCCGACTGATCACGGTGGACTCGAACGCCTGCAACGGAAGTCGTGCGATCGAGTACTGCAGTCGCAGGATCCGGCGGGGCAGGGACAGGCTCACTTGGTCTCCTCGGTGTCGGTCGACGCGGCCTCGCGCTCGGCCCGGGCGGCGCGCTCGCGTGCCTGCGCCGCCTCCTGCTCCAGTGCGTCGGCCTCGTCGAGCTTCTCGTCGTACTCGCTTCGCGCAGCGGAGATCTCGTCGGCCGCACGGGCCTCCTCCTGCTGCCGCTCGCTGGTGGCCTCGGCGATGCGCCGCTCCGACTGTGCCTCGGCGGCGACGCGACCCTGCTCGGCGTCACGCATCGCGTCGGCCTCCGCCGTCGTGTGCGCGCGGAGCCGATCGTTCTGTGCCGCAGCCTCGGTCGCGTCGGTGCGGTCCTCGACGGACTGCCGTGCGACGTCCGCCTCGGCCTCCGTCTCCGCGATGTCCTGTTGCGCCTCCTCGATCTCGAGGGCGGCGGCGGTCTCGGTGGCCTCGGCCTCGCGGCGGCGTTCCACCTCCGCCTGCTCGAGCCGTCCGCGATCGGCGAGTTCGTCGTTGTTGGTCACGGCGCCGGCCACTTCCTTGGCCCGGCCCTTGATCTTGTCGACGAAGTCGCTGCGCGCCTCGGAGGCTGCACCCTGGTTCTCGGTCACGAAAGGCTCCTTCTGATGATCGTCACTTGGGGTCTTCCTTGGCGAGTGCGCGAAATCCCTTGGCGCCGGCGCGGTCGACCCCGGCCTTGACCAGCCCGTACACGACGCCGTGCAGCGCTGCGGCGATCAGGACCTCACGGTTGGTGCGTGAGAGGTCCTTCGGATCGGGCATCTCGGCGTCGTTCTTGCCGACGCGCTTGTAGATCTGGTTGAAGATCTGTCCGGCGACCAGTCCACCGACGATGCTCGTGGCCAGGGAGAGCGGCTTGTAGAACGCCTTCGACGTGCTGGTCATCGGCCGGCCAGGATGTCGAGGACGCTCTGCCGGCGCAGCGCCGTGCGCGCACGACGGCGGCGGACCAGGGCCACGAGGACCACGGCGGCGAGCGCACCGGCGAGCGAGATGCCCGCGACCTGCGGGTTCTCCTTCACCTGCGCGACACCCTCCTGTGCCTTGGCGACGCCCTGCTGAGCTACCTCCTGCACCTTCTCCGTCGACTCGTGGGCCGCGGCGGAGACGCGAGCGGGCACGTCGACCTTGGCCGCGAGCGCCTCGACGGTCTCGGCCAGCTCCTCGCGCTGCTGCTCGACGGACGGCGGCTCGGCATCGGCCTCGGTACGCAGGGCGTGACGCGGTTCGGACGCGTCCTTCGGGTCGGTCATGAGTGAGCCTTTCGGGCGTTCTGGACGGTCTCGACGTCGCGCTGGACGCTGGCGACGGTGGCGGCAGGTGCAGGCGGAACGGCATTTTTCGCCTTGGTCGCGCCGACCTTGGCGAGGATGCCGCCGACGATCAGCAGGACGACGGCGACGATCAGTGCCGCGAGCCACGGGTCGAGCACCGTCGCCAGGCCGAGGACGGCGGTGGCGACGAGGGTCGCGAGGCCCAGGAACAGCAGCAGGGCGCCGGCGCCGGAGACACCGATGCCGACCCCGAGCTTGGTGCCCTTCGACTTGACCTCGTCGAGTGCGCTGCTCACCTCGGTGCGCACCAGCGTGCTCACCTGCTGGGTCAGGCGCTCGACCAATTGCACGGTGGACAGATCGGCCGCGGCCGGTGCGCGGCCGCCCGTATCGCTCGTGTGCCGGGTTTCGTTCATGAGCCGGGTTGTACCCGCGACCCGACCGGGCGAAACGGGAGCCTCCAGAGGTCCGCGCCCAGATCGTGGACTG
Organism: Rhodococcus sp. UNC23MFCrub1.1; assembly: GCF_000686025.1. GTDB lineage: Bacteria > Actinomycetota > Actinomycetes > Mycobacteriales > Mycobacteriaceae > Rhodococcoides. The sequence continues at coordinate 83,299 of NZ_JMLQ01000010.1, read as the reverse complement.
TTCACAACGTCGGGACGGCCTCGGGCGGTGTCCGAAATGACACAGTTGGACGTCGAGGATCGGATGGGGGACGTGGCTGTGAGAAGTGTCGTGGTGCCGGCTGTGGCCAGCCTGCTCGTGGGTGGGGTGTTGTCCGCCGGCGCGGTGGTGGGCCTGACATGGTCCGCTGAGGAGACCGTCCGGCCGGAGCCGGTGGTCACCGCCGATCCGTCGGCCTCGGTGCTCGGCGACGTGCAGTACGGGAGCAGGTGACCGACGTGGCGCGACCTACCCTCCTGCGCGGCAGCGCGTGTGTCCTGCTCGCGATCGGCAGTGCGGCCGTGGTGGGGGCGATCATGCTGCCCACCTACGTCGAGCATCGACTCGCGGTGACGCCCCTGGACATCCGCACCACGACGGTCGCGGTCACCGATCCGGGAACCGGCGGCGACGTGCTCGACGCGACGTCCATCACGCGTCCCGGCCCGCTGTCCGTGGCCACCGGGGTCCCGCTGGTGGTGCAGCGCTTCATCACCACCGAGGATCCGAGCGACGCGGATCGCGTGACGTTCCAGTCCGGCGCGACCGTGCGCCGTGCGGACCGGGAGGGCGATGCCGGTCTGCTGACCGCGTCGGTCGACCGGGTCACCGTCGATCGACGCACGTCGCAGCCGGTCGATCCGGTGGCGTCGTTGCAGACCACCGTCGGCAAGCCCGCCATCCCGGTGCCGCGGACCGGATATCAGCAGCGCTTCCCGTTCGACACCCAGCCGATCACGTACTCGGTCTACGACGCGACGGCCTGGACGAGCTTCCCTGCCGAGTTCGTCGAGGAGATCTCGATGGACGGGCTCCCGATCTACCACTTCCGCACGCAGGTCACCGGTGCCGATCTCTCCGAGACGACGCAGTCGCCGATCAACTCCGTGACGTTGCCCGCGTCGAAGTGGGGGCTCGAGGGGCTCGGTGAGCAGTCGATCACCATGAAGCGGTACTACTCCACCGTTCGCGACATCTACGTCGAGCCGCGCAGCGGCAGCCTCGTCGGCGGTCGTGAGCAGCCCTACCAGTACTTCGCGCGCGACCCTGCCGTTCCGGAGGTCACCGTGTTCAAGGCGACCCTCGGGCTCGACGAGGACGGGCAGAAGGAGCAGCTCGACCGCGCCCGCGAGTCGGCCACCAAGCTGATGTGGCTCACCGACCGCGGACCTGTGCTGCTGTGGTCCGTCGGGGGCGTCGGTCTGGTTCTGGGTGCGGCGCTACTCGTCGTCTCGGGTCGGCGTTCTCAGCGCTGACGGTGCGCTGCCCCGGACGGGGTGGCGGTGAGGAAGGTGGGGGTGGGCAGCCCGGCTGCCGATGCCGCCTCGGTGACCGCGTCCGCGACCGCCTCGGTGCGCGTCCGGTCGACCAGGGCGATGGCCGAACCGCCGAACCCGCCGCCGGTCATCCGGGCGCCGAACGCGCCGGCGTCCAGCGATGCCCGGACGGCGGAGTCCAGTTCCGGCGAGCTCACTTCGTAGTCGTCACGCAGTGATCGGTGCGATGCGGTCAGCAGCGCCCCCAACGCCGCGAGATCGGGTGTGGCGTTCAGGAGTTCGGCCGCCTGCTCCACGCGGACGATCTCGCTGGTGACGTGCCGGACGCGTGCCGCCGACACCTGGTCGGTCATCGCGGACGCCGCCGCCGGGTCGAGACCGCGCAGCGTCGACACGCCGAGGTCGGCGCACGCCTTCTCGATCGACGCGCGCCGCCGGCCGTACTGACCGTCGACCAGCCGATGCGGTGCGTTCGTGTCGATGACGAGGATCTCCGCGTCCGGGAGATCGAGCGGAATCTGCCGGGAGGAGAAGTCGAGACAGTCCAGCAGCAACGCGTGGCCCGGTTCCGCGAGCATCGCGATCGACTGATCCATCCCGCCCGTCGATGCGCCGGCGATCTCGTTCTCGGCGCGGATGCACGCGTCGATCAGTGCCCGCCGGTCGGCGTCGAGATCGAACAGGTCCCGAAGCGCCACCGCCACAGCACATTCGAGAGCAGCCGAGCTGGACAGGCCGGAGCCCACGGGGACGGCCGAGTGCACCGCGATGTCCGCGCCCATCGTGAGCCCCAGCGCCCACGAGACGCCGGCGACGTACGCGCCCCACCCGTCCGGGCTGCCGGGAGCGATGGCCGACAGTGCGATACCCCAGTGCATGTCGGAGCCTGTCGACGCCGCCCGCAGTACTGCGTCGTCGCGTCGGCGGGCCGCGACGGCGGTGACGTAGGGCAACGCGAAGGGAAGGACGAGCCCGCCCGCGTAGTCCACGTGCTCGCCGATCAGGTTCACCCGTCCCGGCGCGATCCAGACGCCGTCCGGCTCGCCGCCGAAGGTCGTGCGGAACCGTTCGACGGCACCGTCGGCGAGCTCGGCCTCGTCGACGACCGGCAGCCACGCGGTCACGCGAGCACCTCCCGGAACCTGTCCGCGATGGCCTCGGGTGTGGTGTCGTTGATCCACGCGCCCATGGCGGACTCGGATCCGGCCAGGAACTTCATCCGCCCCGGCGATCGCATCATCGAGAACAGCTGCAGGTGCAGACGCCCGAGATCACGGTCCGCACCGACGGGAGCCTGATGCCACGCTGCGATGTACGGCACCTCGTCGACGCCCTCGAAGAAGTCGTCGACGGCACGCAGCAGAGCGCGATACACACCGGCCAACGCGTCGCGTTCGGCCGTCGACAACGCAGCGAGATCGGGAACGGCGCGGCGCGGGGCGAGGTGCACCTCGACGGGCCAGCGGGCGGCCGCCGGCACGTAGGCCACCCAGTACTCGGTGTCGACGACGATGCGGCGGCCGGACCGCAGCTCGGTGTCCAGTACGTCGGACAGCAGTGAGCGACCGGTGCGCTCCCGGTGCAGCCGGGACTGCCGGATCATCGCGTCGGTCCTCTGCGGCAGGTACGGGTAGGCGTAGATCTGCCCGTGCGGGTGAGTGAGGGTCACCCCGATCTCCCGCCCCCGGTTCTCGAAGCAGACCACCTGGCGCACCCCCGGGAGGGCGGACAGCGCCTCGGTGCGGTCGGCCCACACGTCGACGATGGTGCGCACCCGGTGCAGGTCGAGCGAGGCGAAGGAGGCGTCGGGGTCGCTGGCGAAACACACCACCTCGCACCGGCCCGTGCCGGCAGCGAGCGGCCAGAGCTCCTCGCCGTCGACGTGCGACGGAAGGTGCTGCGCCGCTGCCGACTGCGCGAGGGAGGGGAAGCGATTCTCGAAGACCACGACGTCGTAGTCGGCAGCGGGGATCTCGGTGGGTGGGCGTCCCGGGCGGCTCGGCGCGAGCGGGGACGCGTCGGGCGGTGGGAGAAACGTGCGGTCCATCCGCTGCGCGGCGATGACCACCCAGTCGCCGGTGAGCACGTCGAGTCGCATCTGCGACAACGACTCCGACGCGGGGAGGGGGCGCGTGTCCACCAGGTCCCGCGTCTTCTCCCCGGACACCCAGGGCTCGGAGTCGTCGAAGTACAGCAACTCTCGACCGTCGGCGAGGGTGGTGCTGGTCTTGCGAACGACGTGCGTCGACGGTTCGTGCATGGTCATGCCTGTGTGTTCCTCGCTCTCGGCTCCCCGGACCACATCGTGCACGGAATCGTGATCAGGCGCTGACGGTTGCGAAGATCTCCGGGCCGCGGCTGGTCACCAGAGCCACGGCTCGACGGCGGGCCACCGCCACGATGCATCCGCCGAGCAGCAGGGAGACGACGGGCGCGAGCCAGACGAGGACGCCCGGGAGGGCCAGCGCGATCAGGACGCCCGGCAGGCACAGGAGGGCACCCCCGGCCATCACGGCGAGCGTCCACCCGATCGCACGGCCGGTCATCGACCCGCGGGAATTGAACGCGCTCCCCGCAGTCTGTCCTGCGACGACGTACGGGCTGGCCGCCGACTGCACGGCGCCGGCCGCGGCGGTGGCCAGGGACGCGGCCACGACGACGGCGGCCGCCACGGGGAGAGTGCGCGGCGACGGATCGCCGACGAGGCGACCGAGGACAGTCCCGACGGCGCCGAACACCACGGCCACCACCGCCGCGATGACGAGACGCGCGTCGATGACGCGTCCTGCCACACCCGGCACCGACGTGACGCGCCACGCCGCTGCGCCGTCGAGGCCGTACGAGTTGGCGAACATGCTGCTGGTCAGCAGGATCACGATCGGTGCGCCGTACTGCAGGCCGTAGATGTCGGTCGAGGTGGCCATGAGCACGACTCCGACGAGCAGGAACACCCCCGGCATCGTCAGCAGTCCCACTCGGCGCGGATCGACCAGCAGCAACCTGCTCTCGGCGGCGATGGCCGTGATCATCGGTCCACGCGCACGGAACGTCGTCGTCCGACGGCGGTCGGTCCGGGAGCGGGGCGGCGTGCTGTCGAGCGCGGCCGACACCGCCGAGGTCCACCACCGCACCACCAGTGCGCCGAGTCCGGCGAGCGCGACGGCGACGAGGACGGGCACCCACCACCTCCCGTCGTCGACTGCCTCGCTCGACACCGCCGCCCATCCCGTCGGCAGGACGCGCACCGCGGTGCGCAGAAAGGTGTTGTCGGCGAACGACGTCGAGACGTTGCCGAGCAGAAGGAAGGCCGCGTACGCGGCCGCGGCGACGACGGTGCCACCGATCGTCGAGAGGATGCGGCCGCGTGGAGTGCGCGATGCCGCATCCAGGCGGAGGACGGCGACACGGGACACGGCGAGCGCGACACCGACGGTGAGCAGGGCGATCACGGCGGTCACGATGCGTGCCACGGGCGAGACGTCCGGAACCGCGACGGGCGTGAGGGCGAGTCCGACGACGAGGAAGACGGTCACCCCGCTGCGCGCACCGATGAGGGCGAGGGCTCTCCGGAGATCGTCGGCACGCACCGGTAGATGGCGCACGTGCGCCGGGACGAGTCCGCGGTCGCCCACTCCGGTCAGCAGGGGAGCGACGACGGTAAGGACGACCACCACCACGGCGCACAGTGCGGCGAGCGTGGCACGCGCCGAGGGCTGTGCGCTCAGCGTGATCGCGTACATCGCCCCGAGCGACGCGATCGCGGTGATCACGATCGCGATGCGGGCACCCGATCCGGTTGCTGCTCTGCGTATCTCGCGATCCAACGACAACAGTGTGCGGACCGGCGCGTTGATCATGAGCCCAGCCATGGCAACTCGGCCGCCTGGTCACCGCCGCCGACCGCGTCGAACAGCGCGCCCTCGAGGGTGCCGCCGGCACGCACGTCGTCGATCGTGCCGGCGGCCAGCAGAGAGCCGCGGGCGAGAATGGCCACGTGCGAGCACATCTGCTCGATGAGCGGCATGGAGTGGCTCGACACCATCGCGGTGCCGCCCCGCGCGACGAAACTCTCGAGAAGGTGCCGAATGGTGCGGGCGGACATGGGGTCCACCGCCTCCAGCGGCTCGTCGAGCACGAGGAGCCGCGGCGAGTGGATCATCGCCGCGGCCAGGCCGATCTTCTTCTTCATTCCGGCGCTGTACGTGGAGACCGCGCGGTCACCGGCCTCGGCGATGTCCAGCACCGCGAGCAGTTCCTCGCAGCGTTCGTGCGCCACCGCCGGATCGAGACCGTGCAGCACTCCGACGTAGTGCAGTGCGCGCCGACCGGGCAGGGCCTCGGGGAGGGACGGCCCGTCGGGAAGCAGTCCGACGCGCCCGCGGGCGGCGACCGGATCGGCCCACACGTCGTGACCGTCGATCCACACCTGCCCGGCGGACGGGCGCACGATGCCCGTCGCCATCGACAGAAACGTGGTCTTGCCTGCTCCGTTGGGTCCCACCAGCCCGTACAGCGTGCCGGCCGGCACGAACAACGACAGGTCGCGCACGGCCGGTGCGCTCCCGTCGTACTGCTTGCTCAGCCCCCACGACTGCAGCGCGCCGGGTGTCTCGTCCACGGTCGACATGCGATCCCCCTCGTCGGTTGCGGTACTTTCCGACACTAACCAGACCGCCTGGCATGTCGCTACCCGAGCGGGGCAGAATCGAGGGATGTGCGGTCGCTACGCCAGTACCCGGTCCGACGACGACCTGTCGTCCATCTTCGATGCCGCCGTGGCGCTGGGGGAGGCGCCGGAACCGTCCTACAACGTGGCGCCCACGGATCCGGTGCGCATCGTGCTCGAGCGTGGGGAGGAAGCGCGCCAGCTGCGGACGGTCCGATGGGGTCTGATCCCGTCGTGGGCGAAGGACCGGAAGATCGCGAGCAGGCTGATCAACGCGCGGTCCGAGACCATCACCGAGAAGCCGGCGTTCCGCAAGGCCGCGGCGAAGCGGCGCTGCCTCGTGCCCGCCGACGGGTACTACGAGTGGGAGAAGCGCGAGGGGAAGAAGATCCCGCACTTCCTGCACACGGACGGTGTTCTCGCGATGGCGGGACTGTACGAGCTGTGGCCGGATCCCGCACTGCCCGAGGATGATCCGGGCAAGTGGGTGTGGACCACGACCGTGCTCACCACGACGGCCACCGACGCGCTGGGGCACATCCACGACCGGTCACCCGTCGTGGTGCCTGCGGACATGCGCGATGCCTGGTTGGACCCGGCGCTGACCGATCTCGGCGCGGTGGCGGACCTGGTCCAGTCGATGCCCGAGCCGCACCTGTCTCCGTACGAGGTGAGCACGGCCGTCAACAGCGTGCGCAACAACGGGCCGCAGTTGCTCGAGCCGGTGGCCTGACGAGGGGTCGAGTTGCACTTCGAGCACTTCTGCGCCATGCTTAGCGCATAATCGCGCTAAGGAGGCGTCATGACCCTGATCGAGTGGCTCGGATCCACCGCGTTCGTGTCCTTCGGGGCACCCACGTCGTGGGTCGAGGTCGTCGGATTCGTCACGGGCGCCACCTGCGTCGTCCTGGTCGCACGGCAGTCGGTGTGGAACTGGCCCATCGGTATCGCCAACAATCTGGCGTTCGTCCTGCTGTTCTTCGGCGCCGGGCTGTTCGCCGACGCGGCGCTGCAGTTCGTCTACATCGCTCTCGCCGTGTCCGGATGGGTCCTGTGGGTCGGCGGCGGCACGCAGGGTCCGCTGGTGGTCACGTCCACCAGCCGTCGGGAATGGTGGTGGCTCGGCGCCGTCGGCGTGACGGCCACGCTGGCCATGACGTGGTTCCTCGACACCGCGACGACGTCGGTCGTGCCGTTCTGGGACGCGGTGACGACCGTGCTGTCACTGCTGGCGACGTGGGGCCAGGTGACGAAGCGTCGTGAGTCCTGGTTCCTGTGGATCGCCGCGGACGTCGTGTACGTGCCGCTCTACCTCTACAAGGACCTGGTGCTGACCGGTGTTCTCTATCTGGGATTCATCGCGCTGTGCGTTGCCGGGCTGCGAGCGTGGACACGGTCGATGACCCCCGCCGCCGTCGAGGTGCCGGCATGAGGCACGCGCTGATCATCGGCAAGTTCTATCCGCCGCACGTCGGTCACCACGCGATGGTCCGGTTCGCCGCCACGGTGGCCGACCGGGTGACCGTCGTGGTGATGGCAGCCACCGTGGAGTCGCTGTCTCTGCGAGACCGTGTGGCGTGGATGACCGAGTCGCACGCAGGCGAGAAGACGGTCACGATCACCGGCATCGTCTGCGACGCACCGATCGACCACACCTCACGGGCCGTGTGGGCGGCCCAGGTGGCGTGCATGCGCGCGGCCGTCGGGAACGAGCCCGTCGACGTGGTGGTCACCAGCGAGCCGTACGGCGAGGAACTGGCGCGGTGGTTCGACGCTCGACACGTGCCGTTCGATCTGCCGCGCAGCACCTTCCCGGTGTCCGGGACCGCGTGTCGACGCGACCTCGCCGCCTCGTGGCGCTGCCTCGACGCGCCCGCCCGAGCCGGTCTGGCGACGCGCATCGTCGTGGTGGGTTCCGAGTCGACGGGCACCACCACCGTCGCGGGCGCGCTGGCTGCCCACTTTCGACAACGGTGGCCGGACACCGAGTGCGTCGACGAGTTCGGCCGGCAGGACACCCTCGACAAGGTCGCGGAGGTCGGATCGGTCGACGACATCGTGTGGACCGGTGACGACTTCGCCCGCATCGCGCGCACCCAGACTGCCCACGAGGACGCGGCAGCGCGGCGCGGATCGCCTGTGCTGATCTGCGACACCGACGCGTTCGCGACGACGGTGTGGGAGCGGCGTTACCTCGGCCCCGAGTCACACCACGCCGTCGCCGACGATCGCCCCGCCGTGTATCTGGTGACGGATCATCACGGAGTTCCGTTCGTGCAGGACGGTATTCGTGACGGTGAACAAGTGCGGGCGGACATGACCGGGTGGTTCCTCGACGCGCTCACGCGCACCGGCCGGTCCTGGGTGTTGTTGACGGGGAGCCGTGAGGAGCGCCTGCAGTTGGCGATCCGGGTGGCGGAGCAGGAACTTCGGCGACGAACCACCTTCACGGCGCCGCTCGGCGGCATACTCGAGGCATGACCGCACTCGAGCATTCCGACTCCATCGTGATCGCCGCGTCGCCCGACGCCGTGTACGCCCTCGTCTCCGACGTGACCCGGACCGGGGAGTGGAGCCCGATCTGCCAGCAGTGCTGGTGGAACGACGGCGGCAGCGCCGACGTGGTCGGGTCCACCTTCACCGGGCGCAACGTCACCGCCGACCGCACCTGGGAGACGGTCTCGACCGTCGCCGTCGCCATCCCGGGCACCGAGTTCGCCTGGCTCGTCGGCGACTCGTTCGTGCGGTGGGGTTACACCCTCGAGGCGATCGACGAGAACTCGACGCAGCTCACCGAATCGTGGCTGTTCACCGAGCAGGGGATCGAGTACTTCCACACGAAGTTCGGCGATCGCGCGCAGGAGGAGATCGAGATCCGCCGTACCGCCGCACTCGACGGGATTCCCCGCACGCTCGCCGCGATCAAGGCGATCGTCGAGTCCTGACATGCACGGTGAGCACGTGGTGGTGGTCGGGGGTTGCCGGGTCCGCCCGCGCCTGGAGGGGGTGTGCACACCTGGCGCAGTGAGCGCACACCCTTCGCTGCAGGCTGCTGGGGGTGTGCGGTTCATGCGGGGGGTGTGCGGTTACGGGCGAGTGCTCGCCGGATGCGCTCGATGATGATGCTCGGCGTGGCCAGGTCCTGCCACGTCCAGCGCACCACCGTGTAGCCCGCGTCGCGCAGTGCATCCTCGCGGAGCTTCTCCCGCCAGAGCACGTCGGCCGGGGTCTCGCCCGCCGGTACGAGCCGTCCGTACTTCACACGACCGTCGAACTCGCCGATCACGTTGGAGCCGTCCACCAAGAAGTCGACACGGTAGGACGTGTTGCCGCACGTGATGGTGTGCTGAGTGGAGACCGCGAAGCCTGCAGCGTGTAGCAGCACGCGACTGCGTGATTCACCGACACTCTCGGACCCGGCGTCCATGAACAGCGCTACGCGGTGGGCTCGCGCATGGCCACTGCGGGTGGGGCGTCGAGAGAGTACTTCCTCGACCTGCGCGCCTGCCAGTCCGAATCGACGTGCTGCATCGTCCGCCGCGCAGACCGCTTCCTCGAACGGCAGGCAACAGGCCAGATCGGCAATGGTGCGGCTGACGGTAGTCGAGCGGAATCCCGCCACATCGGTGACCTCGTCGGCGTCATAAGGCGACGCATGAACGTGACGCACGGGGCCCGTACGGCCGCCTGTACGCCGGTTGCGCGCGATGTGAACTGCTGAGAGGGGCACGTTCCACAAGTCGATACCGTGAGCGATCGCTGCCGACGCATGGCTCAGCACTGCGTCGGGGGCCGTGTTGCCGGTCGTCATCATCGCGCGCGCCAGGAGGAGGTGGCGCTCCTGGCCGGAGAGGTCCGCGATGTCGTCCGAGCTGGCGTAGGCACCACGGCGCACACGTGTGAGATCTCCGGTTCTGCACATGCGCCGCAGTTCGGAGTCCGTGTATCCCTGAGTCAATGCCTCCGAGCGGGAGGTGATGCGCGCCATCGGTCGATCGTTGCCGACGTTGGCGTCTCCGATCGGTGCCCGTGCGCTCGCTGTGGACAGCGCGCACCCTGTGGATGAGCGAGCGCACACGGCCTACGTCAGGCGAACACCTGCTGCGGAGTGCTGGAGGCGGTGTTCGGTTGGTGCAGGAGGTGTTCGGTAAGGAGGCTTGGTCGCTGGTTGCTGGTCGCCGCACGCGTTGGCCAGCGCCAGGGTGTGTACACACCCCTGTCATAAAGCGAGCACCCCCTCCAGCGTGCTGAAGGGGGTGCTCGGTTGGTGCAGAGGGTGTTCGGTCAGGACCTCTTGCCCGGCGCCTTCGCTCCCGACTTGAACCCGAGCCCACCGGCCTTCGGCTGCGGCGGCGCCGGGGTGTCTGCGGGTTCCGCGGCACCGTTCGACTCGGCGGCACCGTTCGACTCGGCAGCACCGTTCGACTCCGGCGTAGGAGCGGCCGTCTCCTCGGGTGCCTGCTCTGCGGGTGCCGCCGACTCGGGTGCCTGCTCGGCAGGTGCCTCCGGCTCGGGCGCTGCGGCGGGTGCCGCGGAACCCGGTGCCTTGGCGCCCGGCTTCTTGAAGCCGGACTTCACGGCGAGACCCTTGGCCTTGACGGTCGGCATCGACTCGGTCGCCTGTGCCGGTGCCTCGGCTGGTGTCTCAGCGGAAGCCTCGGCCGGTGCCTCGGCAGACGCCTCAGCCGCCGGTGCGGCCGCGGAACCCGGTGCCTTGGCGCCGGGCTTCTTGAACCCGGACTTCACGGCGAGACCCTTGGCCTTGACGGTCGGCATCGACTCGGTCGCCTGTGCCGGTGCCTCGGCGGGAGCCTCGGACGGTGCCTCAGCAGAAGCCTCGGCAGGAGCAGAAGCCTCGGCCGGTGCCTCAGCCGCCGGTGCGGCTGCGGAACCCGGTGCCTTGGCGCCGGGCTTCTTGAACCCGGACTTCACGGCGAGACCCTTGGCCTTGACGGTCGGCATCGACTCGGCCGCCTGTGCCGGTGCCTCGGCAGAAGCCTCGGACGGTGCCTCGGCCGGCGCCGCAGCAGAAGTCTCGGCGGGAGCAGAAGCCTCGGGAGCAGGAGCTGCCGACCCCGGTGCCTTGGCGCCGGGCTTCTTGAACCCGGACTTCACGGCGAGACCCTTGGGCTTGACCGTCGGCAACGACTCGGATGCCTCACTGGCCGTCTCGGCGGGAGCGTCGGTCGGTTCCGGCTTCTCGGCCGGAGCAGCTGCGGCAGATCCCGGTGCCTTCGCGCCCGGAGGACGACCCTTGAGCTGCAGCCCCTTGCCGCCCGGTGCCTTCGCCTTGCCGGCCATGCCGAGGCCCTTCGGCTTGGACGCGTCGGCTGCGTCGTCACCGTCGGCGTTGGGCGACTCGGCGGGCTCGGCCGGAGCCTTCGCACCGGGTGCCTTGGCGCCCGGAGCCTTGGCCAGGCCCTTCATCTTCAGACCCTTGCCGGGCGCGGGGGCAGCGGGATCGCCACCCGCAGCAGCCGTCTCGATCTCCTCGACGCGACCCTTCTCCTCCTCGGCGGCGACGTCCTCGGTGGCGACGGACTCGGCCTTGGGGGTGTCGACGGGCTCCTCGGCAGGGACGACCACGGGCTTGGCCCGCGGCACCACCTTGATGTTCTCGCCGAGCTGTGCGGAGTCCAGGCGCGTGATCGAGCTGAGGAGCATCTGCGAGACGTCGATGACCTCGACGTTGTCGTTGCCACCGGCCTCCTGGCGTGCGGTGACACCGTCGTTGAGCATGACGCGGCAGAAGGGGCAGCCGGTCGCGATCTTCTGCGTCGCGGTGGTGCTGCCACCCAGGGTGTCGAGCGCTTCGTCGACGCGGTCGATGTTGATCCGCTTGCCGATCTTCTCTTCCATCCACATGCGAGCACCACCGGCGCCGCAGCACATGGAGCGCTCGCCGTGACGCGGCATCTCCTTGAGCGTGGAACCCGACGCGGCCATCAGCTCGCGGGGTGCGTCGTACACCTTGTTGTGGCGTCCCAGGAAGCACGGGTCGTGGTACGTGACGTCCTCTTGCACCGACGCCACCGGCACCAGCTTCTTGGCCCGCACGAGGCGGTTGAGCAGCTGGGTGTGGTGCACGACCTCGTACTTGCCGCCCACCTGCGGGTACTCGTTGCCGAGTGCGTTGAAGCAGTGCGCGCACGTGACGACAATCTTGCGACGGCTCTCGTCGACACCCTCGAACACGGAGTTCAGGGTCTCGATGTTCTGCATCGCGAGCTGCTGGAACAGGAACTCGTTGCCCGCGCGGCGAGCGGAGTCGCCGGTGCAGGTCTCCTCGGCGCCGAGCACCATGAACTTCACGCCAGCGGTGGCGAGTAGTTCCGCGACGGCCTTGGTGGTCTTCTTCGCGCGGTCCTCGTAGGCGCCGGCGCAGCCGACCCAGAAGAGGTACTCGAAGTCCTCGAAGCTGTCGGCGTCCTGGCCGAAGACTGGCACGTCGAAGTCGAGCTCCGAGATCCAGTTGGTGCGGTCCTTGGCGTTCTGGCCCCAGGGGTTGCCCTTGTTCTCCAGGTTCTTGAACAGGCCGGCCAACTCGGAGGGGAACTCCGACTCGATGAGCACCTGGTAGCGACGCATGTCGAGAATGTGGTCGACGTGCTCGATGTCGACGGGGCACTGCTCGACGCAGGCGCCGCAGTTGGTGCAGCTCCACAGCACCTCGGGATCGATGATTCCGCCGAGACCGCCGTCGAGAGTGGTCTCGCCGACCAGCGGGCGCTCGGCCTCGTCACGGGCGGCCTGCGGGATCTTCGCGAGCTTGGCCTCGTCCGGCTTGCCGTCCGCGTCGACCAGGCCGATCTCGTCGCCCCCCATGTCCTTGCGGCCACCGGCGAGCAGGTACGGCGCCTTGGCGTTGCCGTGGTCGCGGAGCGAGGTGATGAGCAGCTTGGGTGAGAGCGGCTTTCCCGTGTTCCACGCCGGGCACTGCGACTGGCAGCGGCCGCACTCGGTGCACGTGGTGAAGTCGAGCCAGCCCTTCCAGGTGAAGTCCTCGATCTTGCCGGCACCGAACGCGTCGACGTCGGGGTCGGCCTCCTCCATCTCGAGGACCTTGCCGCCGGACATCATCGGCTTGGCCGCGCCGAGCGCGACTCCGCCGTCGTCCTCACGCTTGAAGTAGATGTTGAAGAACGCGCTGAACCGGTGCCATGCGACACCCCACGTGATGTTGCGGCCGACGATCAGCAGCCAGACCATGCCGGACATGAGCTTGACGAAGGCGAAGATCGAGACCAGGACCGCGCTCGCGGGGAGCAGCTTGGCCAGGTTCATGGTGAAGAAGTCGGTCCACGGGTTGGCGTGTCCGTAGGTGGCGATCTTGCCGGCCTTCACGAAGATCATGCCGAGGCCCTCGAGCAGCACCACGAATTCGACGAAGTAGGCGGCACGGAAGTTGGAGCCGGAGAAGCGGGAGAGGCGCTCGGGGGAGCGAGGGTGGTTCCGCTGCCTGATGATCATCAGCGTCACGATGCCGATGACGGTGCCCAGGCCCAGGATCTCGTCCATCAGGTGGTAGATCGCGAGGTCACCGATGAGTGGCCAGTGGAACTCGGGATTGAACGTCTGCCCGTAGGCCTCGAACCACAGGATGGCGCCGAGCATGAAGCCGACCATCACCAACCAGTGCGCCCAGCCGACGGAGCGGAACTTGTTCATCCGGGTGTGCGCAGCGAACTCGATGCACATCTGCTTGAACCGCGGAACGAACGGTCGCAGACGTGTCCTGTCCGGCTGTCCCAGCGCGATGGATCGCACCATCATCGCGGCACCGCGGAAGAAGTAGGCCCAACACACGATGCTGAGCAGGGCACCGACGGTGCCGAGGGTGATCGTCAGGGCATTCATGACGCTGCCTTTCTTCGGCGACGGCCATTCCGTCGCCCTACGCTTCCGGCCGGCCACAGGGGGCGGTCCGACGGTCAGCCCGGATGCATCTGTCCCACTCGAAGTTACCAGCCGGTAACCACAAGGGTTCTACCGATCGGTAACTTAGCATTTCGGTCGACATCACCGCAGGTCGGACGGAGGGCTGATCCGTCCCGCACACGCGATGAGCCCTACCGTATTACGGCACAGCGACAGGCCTCCCGCACAGGTATTCCTAACTTGCCTCATGGGTAACTTCGGGCCGCCGAGGAAGTCGCCCCTCATCGCGACCATTTTGTTACCCTTCACGAGCCACCTCGTCCGTGAATGAGGTCACATCGTGGCTGTTCACACGGACAATTCCCGGATCGAGTACTGAAAACGGACCTGATATTCGGTTGTGTCCCTGTCAACCGCTACAGTGCTCGTGTCGGGGTCCGACACCACGAACCTGAACGAACGGAACATCTAGATGACACTGCGTCGACTCGTCGCAACCTCTGCGATCGCGATCGCCTCCCTGGGCGTGGCCACCGGTACTGCGTACGCGCAGCCGGCCACCACCACCCCCTCCGCGACGACCACCGAGAGTGCTCCCGCGGAGAACTCCGAGCTGAACTGGGCATCGCGCGTCGAGGCTGGTGGCGTCGTCACCACCGTCGACGCCGGTATGTTCCGAGCGTCCGACGACGGCAAGGCCGTCGTGCTCGAGGACGAAGAGGGCAACGACGTCCTGAGCCTCCCGCTGTCGTTCAACCTCAACGGCGTCGAGTTCCCCTACGGTGTCGAGTACACCGACGAGGGCCGCACCGTGAAGCTCATCCCGAACCTCGCGGCACCGATTGGACCGGCTGCTCCCGTCGCGCTCGAGCAGAATGCGGCATCGCCTGCCGAGAACACCGCTGCTACCCAGGACTTCGCCTCGCAGCTGAGTCTCGCGACTGCAGTCGGCGGCCTCGGTGGCACCATCGTCGGCGGCATCATCGGTGGCGCGATCGGCCTCAGCACGTGCGCAGTCATCGCGCTCGCTTGCTTGGCAACCATCCCGACTGCCGCCACCATCGGTGGAGTCATCGGCACAATCGCAGTTGGTGGCCCGGCTCTGGCCGTGGCCGGCTTCGAGTACCTGAACACGCTGAATGCGGCGCCGGGAACCACGAAGTACGCGAACTAAGATCGACAGCAACGAAGGCCACCACCCCTCGGGTGGCGGCCTTCGGTCGTTCCGGGCGGGGTCGCTAGAGCCAGGGAACGGCGGCGGCGAGGAAGATGCCACCCGCGATCACACCGACGGCTCCGGTGAGCAGTCCGATGACGGTGTCTGCGCGATCGGCATCGGGAACGCGGGTGGCCAGGACGCCGGCGACGAGCGCGGCGATGCCCAGCAGAACGCCGAAGCCGAAGCTCCAGAACGCCACCACCGACAGCGCGCCCAACAGCACGGAAGCGTCGGCGAGTCGGGGATCGCGGGCAACGGAACTCAGGGCCGCCCGTGCAGACGACATCTTTTCCGCCGTGTAGATCGCGGCCGGGGACTGAGTCTCGCGGGGGAGTGACGAATCGGCGATGTCGGTCACAGCGATACCTCCTTCGGGGAACAGCCGAAGGTCATCGGGTATCGAACGCAGCGCAGCACAGCGGTACACCTCCTCGTGGGATGAACGGAACGGTCGACACTCGGACGTCACCGACGTTGGTGACGGAGTGGACTGCGCGTGTCCCACGATACCACTGTGACCAGAGTGCGTTACGTGACGGACGCCGAAAAGTGATGTGCCCGTGTCATATTGGTTCCCTCCAGAAATGGCGACAGCCCGCCGTCCGAAGACGACGGGCCGCGATCACTGCGCAGTCGGTCAGCTCAGAACGCCGGCATTCGAGACGATCTGCACGATGTAACCGATCACCGTGAAAGCAAGTTTGAGGAAATCCATGTCGGGCCTTTCATGAATGAAACGCACCCGCTCGAGGCGCGGAGGCGCCTCGCCTCGACACGTGACATTACCGCATCAAGGAGACCGAACGTTGTGCTATCTCACGACGTGCGGACGGTCGTTCCGGTGGCCGCGGTGACGGCGTCGACGGGGATGCCCAGGCTGGCGGTTCCGCCGTACTGAGCCAGCGCCAGGTTGGCCTCGCCGCAGCTCGGAGCTGCGCCGCTGTTGGATCCGCTGGTGATGCCGAGCGCGAGTGTTCCGGTGACGATGGCGCCGCCGCTGTCACCCGCGAGAGTGCAGGCGGTACTGGCGAATCCGCGCACCGTGCGGCTGTCGCCGTCGCCCAGGAAGAGCTGCGTCTCGACGCGGTCCGCAGCGACGAGACCACATGTGAAGGACGACGCCTGACCGGACTTGCACACCGGGGCGCCGATGACGGGCGAGGCCGTTCCGGTGATCGTGAGGGCGGTGCCGTTGGCTCCCCGCACGGTGGGCTGGTCGAGCCCGGCGGCCACGCCGGCGTCGTTCAGCGCGATGACGGAGTAGTCGAGTCCGTCGCTGCCGCCGACATTCGACGTGGTGAAGTCGCCGACGGGAGTACTGGCGCGGATGTCGTCACGATTGGGCAGGTACACCGAGGCGGAGTTGCCCGGATCACAGTGTCCCGCAGACAGACTGACCGGCGTGCCGGCCCTGTCGGTGGCGCTGAACCCGAACGAGCAGATCTCGATGTCCTCGAGCGGCGCGGTGGTGATGTCGCCGGCGGACGTCACGTAGTCGTCGCCGCCCATCACGGCAGGCGGAGGCGTCGGACCGGGAGCGGGTGGGGACAGCTGCACCTGGAGGTTGGCGATGGCGGTCGGCAGATTCAGTGCGCGCCCGATCGGACTGTTGGCGATGTCGACGATCACCCGTCCGCCGAGCACGTCGACAGCCGCCGAGTTGATCTGTGACGAGACCTCGCGGGGCAGACCCGACACCCAGCGACCGAAGTCGTCGAGGGACTGCTCGAGCGTGTCCGCCGACACGGGGGACTGGCGGCTGCGGTAGCCGTCCTGCGCCACCTGGCTCGCGGCCTCCGAGGTGGTGACCGCGACGACGGGAACGCCGTCGTCGCCGATCCAGGCACCCGCGAAGTCCGCCGGGCGCTGCTGACGGAAGTCGTCGGCGTAGGTACGAAGCTTCTGCGCCTCGGCAGCGCGGTCGAGGTACTCCTGCGGCGACATGTGCAGATCGCGCTGCACGGCGTCGACCAACTCGGACGGGAGGCGATCCGCGGACAGCTGCTCGGGAGCCGCCGACGCGGGTGCTGCGCCGGCAGTGGCGGTGCCGAGGCTCAGCGTCAGCAGCGACGCGCCCACCACCCCCATCACCCGTGCGCTGCGAGATGCGCCGCTCGACTCGGAGTGACTCTGGCCCGTGGCCGCTGTGGCCGCCGAGTTACGCAAGAAGTTCCCTTCGCAGTGGTGACAGTCCGTGGCCCGTCGGGTCCGCACATGGTTTGCAGAGGTACCGATGCCAGCGCACGAGCATAGGGCATCATCCTGAGCGTTTCCGGCGCCCGACGAGCGTCAGGGACGGTTCACAGACAGCATCGGGCCGAGCCGTGGAATCGCGACGGACGGCGCCGTGGAGGTCGTCGTGGGAACAGTCGACGTGGTCGTGGGTGCGGGTGTACTACTTGCCACGGTCGGCGGCGTCGGCACGGTCACCTCGGGGAACGACGGGAAGTCGGGAAAGTCGATGTCCGGTGGCGCGAACGGGAACCGGTCCGTCGGGAGCCCGAGACCGGTGCTCGGTTCCACTGCGGCGGCAGGCGGTGCGGGCGGCACGACGGGGTCGGGCGTGTCGATCTCCGGAGCCGGGGCCTCCTGCACCGGAGCCGGTGCCTGCTCCTGGACGGGCAGCGGCGCGGCGGACGTCGTGGTGCTGTCCAACGACGACGTCACGACGGGAGCGGCGGGCGTGATGGCCTGCTGCGAGTTCAGGGGCGCGACCGAGCTGGAGTCGAGGTCGTGGGTGCCCACGGCACCGCCGACGGCGAGGAACGCGAGCGCCACCGCGGCGACCGAGACAGCTGCGCGCGTGGGTGTTCTCCTGTGAGTCCGACTGCGGCGCGTCCTGCCGGTGGCCGAGTCCGACACCATCGCCGCGAATGCCTTGTCCGAGGCCGCCGAGGTGGCCGGCGACGACCGATGCGAGGGTGCGGCGCGCACGGCCACCGCCGGGTTCTCCGACGTCGCGGGAGCCAGCGAGCAGTCCTGCAGACCGACGTAGTCGAGGGCGTCCCGCAGTGCGGCGATCGAGTCGGCGGACAGTCCTGCAGGGTGGAGCAGCATGCATTGCGCGTCGGCGGGCAGAGAGTAGAGCTCCGACAGCATGCCCGTCAGAGCGTGGACGAATCCGGCGACGAGGTCCTCGGCGCGCACCACGCGACCGTCGGCCAGACCGAGTCCGCGGGGGTCTCCCACCGCGTACAGAAATCCGCGGACTCCCTGGTCGGAGTCGTCGAGGCGGACGCGTCCGTCGGAGTCCAGGCCCACCGCCGTCGGGCACTCGAACAGCTCGGTACCACCGTCGATGTCGACCGACACGGCCGTCTCGGCGTCGGTCAACGCCATGACGAGGTGGATCGTCTTGTCGACCCGGGGGCCGTCGAACCCCTGGCTGCGCGCGCTCATTCGGACTCGACCCCCTCGGCGAGTTGCGGACACGGTGCCACGTCGACCGCGAGCACCCGTCCGATCACCGTACCGGTCGTCACGGTCATGGGGTACCGGTTGAGCTCCGCCCCTGCACAGCAGGGATCTAGCCGACCGGCGTGGTGCCGGATGACGGCGCGGGTGACTCGGGTTCGGCAGGAGTGTCCGGAGTATCCGGAACGTCGGGGTCCGGGTCCGTTCCCTCCGCGGGGTCGACCGGCTCCTCGACGACGGGCGGGTCGCTGGGCACGGGCTCAGGTGCCGGTTCGGATGCCGGCGCCGGGGCAGGAGCGGGCGCGGGTGCCGGCTCGGGGTCCGGTGCGCGCGGGGGCACCGTCGTGGAGATCCGAGCAGGTGCACGTGTGGCCTCGACGGGCGCGGGTGCGCCGGGGACGACGGTCGGGAAGCCGATGCTGGTGGACGGGGCGGGACGAGTCGTCGTCGGCCGCGCGGTGACACCGGCGGCGTCCTCGACGGCCGGAACCGCGGTGCTGACCGTCCGATCGGACGCGAGGTAGGCGATACCGCCGCCCACGATCAGCAGGGTCGCGACTGCGGCCGCCACGAGGAGGGCGAGGGGGCCGCGCGGTGTCGACCTCGATGCACCGCTGTCGGTGGCTGTCGAGGCGGCAGCGGTCGCGAGCAGCGGTGCCCCCGTCGTCGGCGCGAGCCCGGCGGCGGCACGTGCGGCGGCCGCGGCGGCGGCCAGCCGTTCCTCCGAGGCGCCGAGGGTGGCGTGGGGATCGGCCGACTCGGGATGCAGCGTCAGCGCGGTGAGTCCGACGAAGTCGAGCGCCTCCCGCAGCGCGGCGATGCGCTCGGGTGACCAGTCGGCGGGATGGGCAGCTCCGGCGGTGAGGACGCGGACGTCCTCGCCGGCGTCGACGGTCTCACTGAGCAGCAGGAACATCATGGTCGCGACGAGGTCCTCGGCGCGCATGGGTACGCCGCGGGACGAGACCACGCCGGACGGGTCACCGACGCGGGCCATGAAGCGATCGACGACGTCGATGTCCGCAGTCAGCGCGTCGGGCCGGTGCAGGGTCGTCGTGCCGTCGGGCAGGAGGTAGAGGACCGTCTCGGCCGTCACCGGCACGCGGACCAGTTCACCCGAGGTCGTCGACACCACGACGGCCGTCGACGTCAGATCGGTGATGTGGATCCCGGTGGCTCGGGTGATCGGTGCGGCGTCGTGCCCGGTGTTCATGCGTGTACCCGTCGTTCCTTGTCCCGTGCGTAGCCGGCCGCGCGGAGCATCGACAGCATCTGCGAGCGCGACTGCGCTCCCAGACGTCGACGGATCCGCGCGACGTGGTGCTCGACCGTCTTGGCCGAGATGTACATCTGGGCGCCGATCTCGCGGTACGTCAGGCCCAGTACGAGATGATGCGCCACCTCCGCCTCACGCTCGGTCAGCGCCCCCAGCGACGCGGAACCGGGCTCGGTGGGCTCGGCCGTCGCCGCGACGGCACCGATGTCGCGGGCGATCTGCAGCAGGGCGGTGGCGTCGCGGGTGTCGGCGACGCGCAGGGCGGCGTCACTGGCGAGCCGTGCCGCGTCCCAGGCGTGCCCGAACTTCTCCAGGGTACGAGCGGACGTCTCGACCTCGGCGACGTCGGGCTCGCCCTGCAGGACGCGGAGCCATGCCTTGCCTGCGGAGGCGAGTGCTGCGGCGTGGGGACTGCGGTCGGCGAACGAGCCGAGCGCACGAGCGTGGGGAAGCAGGTCGGCCGGGGCGCCGCCGAGGATGGCGGCCTGTACGCCGTACCAGTGCCACGTGGCCGCCCAGGTCGGTGGTTCGCCGAGCGAGGCGACCAGTGCGGTGGCCGCGGAGACGGAGTGCGCGATGCGTGCCGTGTCCCCGAGACGAACTGCGGCGAGCCACAGTTCACCGAGCGGGATGAGGGAGAAGAGATCGGGCTCGGCCTCCGCGACGGTGCGCCGGGCCTCCTGCCACGCGGACATGAGGGCGCCCGTGTCTCCGCGCCGGCGGGCGGTGGCGACGCGAAGTGCGAAGTAGGACAGGGCGTCCCGTTGGGGGAGCGTGGCCGGGTCGACGCCCGAGGTGGGATCGACACCCGTGTCGCCGGCCACGAGGGCCGACCAGGCGAGCAGCAGACGGCACCGCGTGGACACCGCGCACCCCGGATCCGCGGCGATGGTCTCGGTCAGCACCGCTCGGGCGGTGGCGGGGTCGCCGGTGTGCAGAGCGATCAGTGCCGCGATCACCGCGGGATGTTCCGGCTCGGCCCGGGCGCCCACCGCGGTGTCGGCCATCGAGGCTGCGCGCAGCAGCGAACCCGTTGCCACAGTGGCGGGTTCGGTCAGTGAGTCGAGGAGCCCGCGGGCCACCAGCGTCGAGCGGGCGTTCGCCGACGTGGGCGGGACGGCGCGGAGGCCGCCGTGCGCGCGGACGAACGTCGCGGCGCAGTCGGCGTCCCCCACGGCGAGAAGCGTCGTCACCGCGTACGCCGCATCCGGTCCGATGCGGTCCGGCCCGAGCCACCGGTAGAGGTCGGCGGCGTGTGACGCGGTGCCGCGCATCAGTGCGACCGTGGACGCGACGCGAACGGCTCCGCGTACTCCGTCGGGTGACGGCGCCTCGGCGGACAGCACCGCGTCCACTGTGAGCGCCGCGGTGTCGAGATCGCCGCTCGCGAGCAGGGCGTCGGCGTAGGGCACGGAGATGTCGGTGCCCTGCGCGCCCGCCGCGGCGGCCGCGTCCCACAGTCGTCGTGCTGCGAGACGGTCTGCGGCGGAGGCCAATTCGACCAGGTGCTGTGCGAGATCCGGATCGCGCAGACCCGCATCCGCGAGCGAGACCGCGAGATCACCACCGAGACCGCCACTGTCGAGGTGCACCCGTGCCAGGCGACGCAGCACGCCGAGCATTCCGTGCTCGCCCATCACCACGCGCAGGGCACCGCGCGCGGAGTCCGACAGCAGGCCCTCGTCGGACAGGACCCCGCAGCCCCGGGCGCGCTCCACGGCGGCGGCGGCGTCGGGCATCGGGACGTCGGCGACATCGGCGACGAGGTACGGATCCGGGGCCACACCGACCGACGCGAGCGTCACCACCACGAGGGCGGTGTGATCGTGCGCGGACAGCAGAGCGTCGAGAGCCGACCGCTCGTCGGGCGAGGTCACTGCCCGGTGAGGGGACTCGTCAGACCGCCGACGGTGTTGCCGAGCCCGTTGACGACGCCGCCCGTGGTGTTCCCGAGACCGCCCACGACACCGCCGACGCCTCCCACCACGTTGCCGAGGCCGTCCGTGACTCCGCCGATGACGTTCGGCGGTGTGTACTGCGGCAGCGAGGGTGCGGTGTAGGCCGGAGCCTGGGGCACCTGGGCCGTCGGGACGCTCGGAGCGGTGAACTGCGGCGCCGGTGCGTTCGGCACAGCAGCGTTCGGCGCGGTGGCGCCTGGTACCGCGGCCGATCCGGTCGAGCCGGGCGCGGTCGCGCCGGGAGCCGCAGCCCCCGGTGCTGCTGCGGCGCCGCCGGTCGGCGCTCCGGCGGCTCCGGTGGTGCGCGGCTGTCCCGTCACGGGGTCGACGCCGGCGGCGGCGGTGGTCGGGGTCGCGCTCACGGAACCGTCCGCGGCGGCCGGGGCCACCGCGCTGCTGGTGGAGGGGCCGGTGTTCTCCGACGATCCGCCGACGAGGCCGGTGCCGACGGAGAGGCCACCCGCGGCCAGCAGGATCACGGCAGCGGCGACGCCACCGATGACGGCGGTGCGCTTACCGCGCGACGGGGCGTCCTTGGCGTGTGCCGAGCGCG
The DNA here is from genome assembly GCF_000686025.1 of Rhodococcus sp. UNC23MFCrub1.1. Taxonomy (GTDB): domain Bacteria; phylum Actinomycetota; class Actinomycetes; order Mycobacteriales; family Mycobacteriaceae; genus Rhodococcoides. Next base: position 61,040 of record NZ_JMLQ01000010.1, on the reverse strand, counting down.
ACACCGGTGCGGGCGTGGAGGTTCGGGCCGAGGCGGGGCGCTCGGTGACCGGAGGGAGCAGGTCGGTCTCGTCGTCGTCGACGGTGGAACCGGCGGCGACGGCAGCGAGTGCCGCTGCGCCCGGGCGGTTCAGTTCTGCGCCGGCAGAAGCGATGTCGGCGGCGAGCAGTGCGGCTCCGGTCGCGGCGGTGGCCGCGGGCTGTTCGCCGACGGTCACCGGCTTGCGCAGCGCGGAGGACACGGTCTCGGTGAGCATGGGGATCGACGCGCCGCCGCCGACCAGCAGCACACGGTCCACCGCGTCGCCGTCGACACCCGCGGTGCGCAGCGCCTCGCCGAGTACCCGGGTGACGTCGTCGAACGTCTCGCGCAGTAGTTCCTCGATCTCCGACCGCACCAGTCGCACGTCGGTGTCGATACCGGGCAGGTGCACCGGCACGACTGTCTCGGTGTCGGAGGACAGTGCTTCCTTGGCTGTCGCACAGTGCGTGCGCAGGGTCGTGAGGGCTTCGACCGTCGCGGGATCGAAGGGATCGAGCGACGAGGAGTCGACGTTGTCGAGCACGTGCGCCAACACGACCTGGTCGATGTGGGCGCCGCTGACGTCCTCGCTTCGCGCACCGCGTCCGAGGATCGCCGAATCGGCACCTGTGCGCACGACCGACACGGTCAGGGCGCTCGCACCCAGGTCCGCGACCAGCACGACGCCGTCCGCCACCGCGTCCGGCGACTGCTGCATCCATGCCGTCGCGGCGAGAGCGTCGGGAACGAAGGTGACGTCGGTGAGGCCGTGGCGGGCAGCCGCGTTGCGAAGCCGATCCACCGTGTACTCGGGCCACGACGTCGGGTAGGTCACCACGATCGCGGCGTCGTCGTCGGCGCCGGCCGTGCGTGCCTCCCGGACGAGGCAGTCCAGCGTCGTCGCGTAGAGCTCGTCGCCGGTGTAGCTGCGTCCGTCCTCGGTGACCAGCGCGACCGGATCGCCGACGCGGCCGGCGAAGCCGGTCAGGGCCGTGGTGTCGACGGTGCCCGGCGCGGCCAGGGCGGGTTCACGGTCGGGCGTGACCGACAGTGCGGTGGACCGCACGATGGTGACGGCGTCACCGAGGTGTCCCGGACCGTCCACGGCGACCGCCGTCGAGGTGCTCGAGCCGACGTCCAGTCCCAGACCTGATGACCGTCCCTGATCCGTTGCCATGGCGCCGACTCCGTTTCCGTGCTCGTCGATATTCGTGCTCGTCAAGGCTGTGTCGGACCTGCTGTCGGACACGTCGCCGTGACGCCGTAGCTGTCCACCGGCACTGTCGTCCCGATGGTCCGTTTCGTTACAGGTCACAAGAGTAGAGCGGTCCTATCCCCTATGCCCCCTAGTCACCCCGATCTGCCCCGGGGCGACCCCCGGGGTGCAGGAAGGGGGCTGCGCCCCGTTGGGACACCTCACTAGTCGACCTAGTTTTGATCTCAACGTGCCGAGACAGTCGGCCCGACCACCTCGACGCCTGCACACACACCGTCTGCCGACACCGGTTCACACACACCCAGGAGATCCCGATGGCCACGAACGCCGTACTCGACTTCATCCTCAGCCTTCTTCGCGACGACAAGGCCGCCGCCGCCTACTGCGCGAACCCCCAGGCCTCGCTGGACGCTGCCGGCCTGCCCGACGTGTGCCACGCCGACATCGTGGCCGTGGCGCCCATGGTCGCCGAGTCCGGACTGTTCGCCGGCGGATCGCGCCTCGCCTCGATCGTGAACGCGGGCAGCTCCTCCAACGTCGTGAACTCGACCGTCGTGAATGCGGGCAGCGTGAACAACAGCACCGTCTTCGGCGGCAACAACGTCGCCGTCGGCGGCCCCACGTTCGGCAGCAACGCGGTGAACTTCGGAAACAACAACAACAACGGAAATTTCAGCAACAACAACTTCGGGGGCTTCGACCTGGGCGGCTTCACCTTCAGCCCGACCCTCATCGGTGGCGGCCTGGCGATCGGCAGCATCGGCAACATCGGCAACCTGAACCTCGGTGACCTGGATCTGAGCGGCCTGAACCTGGCCTCGCTCGACCTCAGCGGCCTGAACCTGGCCTCGCTGGACCTCGGCGGGATCGGCGACATCGACCTGCTCGGCGGACTCGACCTCAGCCTCATCGACCTGGGCGACCTCGACATCGCGGGCCAGTTCACCACGGTCCTCGCCCTCGTCCTGGCCAACGGACTCTCCCTCGGTGGCGACCTCGCCGCCGAGTTCGGTGCCGCACTGGGCGCGGCGTTCGACGCCTTCCTCGCCCTCGGCGGCGTCCTCGACCTCGACACGCTGGTCGACCTCAGCGCCACCCTGGCCGGTGCGCTCACCGCAGCGCTCGGCCTCGGCGTGGGTGCCGGAGCCCAGCTCACGGCCGCCCTCGACGCCGTGCTCGGCACCGTCGCCGGTCTCGACCTCGACGCCGTAGTCGGTCTGTCCGGCGTTCTCTCCAACGCACTCTCGGTGGGCGGTGTGCTCGGCGCGAATGTCGGCGCCGCACTCGGTGGCGTGCTCGGCGCAGCGGTCACCGCCGGTGGCTCGCTCGGCGCCGATCTGGCCGCCGCCCTCACCGCCGGACTCGATGTCGCCGGATCGCTCGGTGTCGTCGTCGGTGGCGCGCTCGGTGTGACCACCGACATCACCGCTGCTCTCTCGGGTGCACTCGCCGCTGCCGTCGACGTCGCCGGTGATCTCGGCGCGACGCTGACCACCATCCTCGACGCGAACGTCGTCGCCGCGCTGGCAGGCACGCTGACCACCGAGCTCTCCGCGGCACTCGGCGCAGCCCTCGCTGCCGGCGGAGACGTCGCCGGTGAGTTCGGCGCCTCCCTCGGCGCGCTCCTCGGAGCCGTCACCGGCCTGTCCGGCGCACTCGACCTCGACGCTCTTCTCGGCGTCGGCGGCACCCTCGGCGCGACCCTCGCCGGTGTGCTCGGCCTCGGTGGCGGTATCGCTGCGCAGCTCGGCGCCGCGCTCGACGGTGTCCTGGAGTTGGCCGGTGGCCTGGACCTCGCGGCCGCCCTGGCCGGCGGAGCCGACATCGCGGCCACGCTCGGCGCCACTCTCTCCACTGCCCTCAGCGGCGTGCTGGTCGCCGGCGGTACCGTCGCCGGAACGCTCGGCGCGGCCTTCGGTGCCGCCCTCGGCGGCGTCCTGGGGGCCGACCTCGGTGCTCAGCTTGTCGGACTGCTGGCCGGTGAGCTGGACCTCGGTGCGGCACTGGCCACCATCCTCGACGGCGCTCTCGGCCTCGGCGGCCTCCTGGACATCGGCGCTGTCGCCGATCTCGGTGCCCTGCTCGACGTCGACGGCGCACTCGGCCTCGGTGCCGGTGTCCTGGCCACGCTCGGCGGTTCCCTCGAGGCTCTCCTCGGTGCGGGCGGCCTGCTCGGTGGCGATCTGACCGCACTGCTCGGTGCCGATCTCGGTGCTCAGCTCGCTGCCGCGCTGGCCGGCGCTCTCGCCGTCGGCGGCGACCTGGGCGGCGACCTCGGACTCGCCCTCGGCGGCGTGCTCGCCGGACTCGTGGACGTGGCGGGCGGTCTCGACGTCGACGCGGTGGCCGGACTCGGTGCCACCCTCGCCGCAGCCCTCGCCGCAGCCCTCACCGGCGCACTCGGTGTCGGCGCAGGACTCACCGGTGGACTCGCAGCGGGCCTCACCGCTCAGCTCGGTGCCGCTCTCGACGGTGTCCTCGGCCTGGCCGGCGATCTCGACCTGCTCGGCGGACTCGGCGTGCTGGGCGACCTGAACGTGCTGAACGACCTCAGCGTCCTCGGCGACCTGGACCTCGCGGCCACCCTCGGTACCGCACTCTCCGGCGCTCTCGCCGCCGGCGGCGCGGTGGCAGCCAACCTCGGTGCCACGCTCGGCGCGGCCCTCGGCGGTGTCCTGTCCGGCGACCTCGGCGCCGAGCTCGTCGGCCTGCTCGCCGGTGGTCTGAACCTCGGTGCCGGCCTCACCACCCTGCTGGGCGGTGTCCTCGATCCGTCCGGTGCCCTCGGCCTCGGCGGCGACCTCGTCGCCACGCTCGGCACCTCGCTCGCAGCCGTGCTCGGTGCGGGCGGTCTGCTCGACGCCGATCTCGCGGGCCTGCTGACCGGCGGCCTCGCCGCGCAGCTCTCCGCCGCACTCGCGACGGCTCTCGCGGCCGGCGGCGACGTGGCGGCGAACGTGGGCCTGGCCCTGGGCGACGTGCTCGGCACGGTCACCGCGGGTCTGGACCTGGACGGCGTCCTCGGCGCCGACCTCGCAGCGGCGCTCACCGCGGCCCTCGGCCTCGACGGCGACCTGACCGGTGGACTCACCGCGCAGCTCGCCGGCGCGCTCGACGCCGCACTCGGTGTGGTCGGAGGCGCCGACATCACGGCTGCGCTCACGGGCGCACTCGCCGCCGGTGGCGACGTCGCCGCAGGACTGGGCGCGACACTCGGCACCACCCTCGCTGCCGTGCTCGGCGCCGACCTCGGCGCCCAGCTCACCGGACTGCTGGCAGGCGGCGCCGATCTCGGTACCGCACTGACCGCCGTCCTGGGCGGCGCTCTCGACCTCGACGGGGTCTTCGGCATCGGTGCCGACGCGGCCGCCGGCCTGGTCGGCACGCTCGGCACCACGCTCGCCGCCGCACTGAACGTCGGCGGCCTGACCGACGTCGACCTCACCGCACTGCTCGGCGGCGACCTCACCGCCGTTCTGGGTGCCGCACTCTCCGGCGCCCTGGGCGCCGGCGGCGCACTGGGTGGCGACCTCGGCCTGGCACTGGGCGGGCTCGTCGGTGCTGCCACCGACCTGACGGCCGGCGCCGATCTCGGACTGGTCCTCGCCGGTGCACTCGGTGTCACCGGCGATGCCGCCGCCACGCTCTCGGGCGCACTCGACGCGATGCTGGGAGCTGCGGGCGGTCTCGACCTCACCGCGATCCTCGGTGCCGACGCGGACGTCGCCGCCACCGTCGGAGCCGCGCTCAGCGCAGCACTGTCGGCCGGTGGCCCGCTGGCCGCGAACGTGGGCGCCGCCCTCGGCGGCGTGCTCGGGACCGCCCTGTCGGGCGACCTCGGCGCACAGCTCGCGGGTCTGCTGGGCGGCGGCGTCGATCTGGACGCCGCACTCGGCACGGTCCTCGGCGGCGCACTCGGACTCGGCGGGCTGGTCGATCTCGACGGGCTCGCGAATCTGGACGGGCTCGGAGCCGTCGGCGGTCTGCTCGACGCCGACCTGCTGGGCGGCCTGACCGGCGCACTGGACACCGACATCGTCGGTGCGCTCGCCGGTTCGCTCGGCGCTGCCCTCGGCGCCGGCGGGCTGCTCACCGGTGACCTGCAGGCACTGCTCGGCGGCGATGTGGCGGCGCAGCTGTCCACCGCCCTCGGCGTGGCTCTCGGCCTCGGTGGCGACGCTGCCGGTGAACTCGGACTCGCCCTCGGCGGCGTCCTCGCCGGCGTCACCGACCTGACCGCGGGTGCCGATCTGGGTGCCGCTGTCACCGCCGCTCTCGGCATCACCGGTGAGGGTGCGGCCACCCTGGCCGGCGCCCTGAACACGGCGCTCGGACTCGGCGGGGCGCTCGATCTCGACGGCCTGGTCGGCGGAGATCTGGCCGCCACGGTCGGCGCTGCACTCGGCGGTGCTCTGGCCGCCGGCGGCGATGTCGCCGCCACGGTCGGCGCCACTCTCGGTGCCGCTCTCGGGGGCTCCCTGACCGCCGATCTGCAGGCCCAGCTCGGTGCACTGCTGGCCGGTGGGCTGGACCTCGACGCCGCGCTCGGCACGGTGCTCGGTGCGGCTCCGGATCTCGATCTGGACGCAGACCTCGCCGGCCTGCTCGGCGGCGCTGTCTCGACCGGCCTCGGCCTGGTCGCGGGAGTCGGCCTGCCCGACACGGAGCTGCCGGACCTCACGGGCAGCCTGGCCGCGGCACTGGGACTGGGCGGCGCAGCCGCAGCAGGACTGGGAACCGCACTGGGCACGGTGCTCGGCGGCACGGTGCTCGCCGATCTGGATGCGAACGGACTGCTCGAGGGTGACCTCGGCGGCATCGTCTCCGCCGCACTCGGCGACGCACTGAACGTCGGCGGTGTCCTCGACCTGGAGACCGACCCGGTCGGCCAGTTCGGCACTGCGCTCAACGGGGCGCTCGGCCTCGTCGGCGGCGTGGACACCGGCGCCCTGGGCGACCTGCCCGCGACGCTGACCGCAGCTTTCGGCGTCGGCGGCACGGCGGGTGCGGAGCTCGGCGGAGCCTTCGGCGCTCTGCTCGACATCGCCGGCGGCGGCGATCCGGTGGCGTCCCTGGGAACGGCACTCGGAGCCACGGGTGACCTCACCACGATGCTCGACGCCGCACTCGACACGGCGGTCTCCGCCGGCGGCGCGCTCGACGCCGAGGGTCTGCCGATCAGCGGACTGCTCGACGCGAACACCGGCCTCGACGGCAGCCTCAGCGCACTGACCACCCTCACCGGTGGCCTCGGCGCCGTGGGTGCGGTCGCCGGCGGACTGGACGGCACCCTCACCGGTGTCGGCGGCGCGGTCACCGATCCCGACGCGGTCACCGGTGCGGTGGCGAGCCTGGGCGGCGGCCTCGCCAGCGGCCTCGGGCTGGGCCTGAACAGCGTCACGCAGGGCGGGCTCGAGCTCGGCTCGGAGCTGCAGGGCGGCCTGACCGGCGCTGCGACCGGCGCGGGCGGCGTCTTCGGCGGCTTCGAGATCTCGCCCGACGGCGAGGTCACCGGCGGACTGGACAACACGTCCGAGTTCACCGGCGCACTCGACGGCGGCATCGACGCCACCGCCGACGCGGTGGGCCAGTTCCAGAACTCCACCGACGCCGTGCTCGGCGGCGTCACCGGAGCGACCGACGGACTGGGCCTGAGCGCGGTCACCGACGTCACCGGCGACGCGCTCGGCGCAGTGACCACGGACGGCGGACTCGGCGGCGACATCGCCGGCGAGGCCACCTCCTGGCAGGACGTCGACGCCGAGGGTGCCTTCGACGGCCCCGCGGCGGCGGTCGGCGGAGTCGGCGACGGCCTCACCGACACCGTCTCCGGGCTCGGCGGCGGACTCACCGGTGGCCTGACCGACGGCCTGTCGAACACCCTCGGCGGTGGACTGAGCTCCGCGGACGACGGCCTCGACACCGGCGCTGTGGCCGATGACAACGCGGCCGACGCGGGAGACGCCAACTGATCACCCGCGCTCTGTAACACCGACGACCCCGTACGCGCTTATGCGTACGGGGTCGTCGGCGCTTACCGTGAGGGTCACACCGCCGCAGATGGTGAATGCTCACAGACGCGCTCGACCCGTTGCCACCGCAGACAGATCGGGACCACATGCAGAACGACGCACCACCCGCCGTGCAGACCGGCGCCGGGAAGACCCCCGCGCCGACGCAGGCGACGCAGCTGGCCGAGCTCCTGTCCCGGATGGGCGAGGTGGCGTCCGGTGCCGGTCGCCGCGACCTTCTCGACCGGTTGACGGCGGCGCGTGAGCGGGTGCTCGATCCGCGCCTGCGCATCGTCGTGGTCGGACCGCTCAAGCAGGGCAAGAGTCAGTTCGTGAACTCGCTGCTGGGCCTCGACGTGTGTTCGGTGGGCGACGACGAGACCACCGCGGTGCCCACGATGGTCGCGTACGCGGAGACCGAGCGGGCGGAGCTGGTGGTCGGCGAGATCGGTGCCGACCCGGTGCACATCGACATCCCCATGGCGGACATCCATGCCGTCACACCGACCGACCCGCGCGCGGAGGGTCGCGAGATCCTGCGCCTCGAGATCTCCGTGCCCAGCCCGCTGCTGAAGGACGGGCTCGTCGTCATCGACACCCCCGGCGTCGGCGGCCACGGCAACCCGCACGCCAACAGCACCCTGGGTCTGGTCACGTCGGCGGATGCCGTTCTGGTGCTGTCCGATTCGAGTCAGGAGTTCACCGAGCCCGAGGTGGCCTTCCTGCGCCAGGTGGTGACTCTGTGCCCGGCGGTCGCGTGCCTGGTGACCAAGACCGACCTGTACCCGCACTGGCGGCGCATCGTCGAGGCCGATCGCGGGCACCTCGCGCGGCAGGGCATCGACGTTCCGCTGATGCCGATCTCGTCGATGCTCCGCTCGCACGCGCTGCGGCTGAAGGACGATTCGCTCGACAAGGAGGCCGGCTTCCCGGCTCTCTACGACTTCCTCCGCGGTGTGGTGCAGCGTGCCGACGCCACCACTCGCAAGGCCGTCGCTCTCGACGTCCGCTCGGTGTCCGAGCATCTCGCCCTCGCCCTGGGCAGTGAACTCGCGGCGCTTCGCGATCCGGAGACCGCCGCCGCGGCGGTGGCCGGTCTGCAACAGGCGCGGGCCAACGCCGAGGACATGCAGAAGCGCAGCAGTCGGTGGCAGCAGACACTCAACGACGGCATCACCGATCTGGCCGCCGACATCGACCACGACCTGCGAGACCGGCTGCGCGTCATCACCCGTGAGGCGGAGGAGGCGGTCGACGGGGGAGACCCGGGCAAGGACTGGCCGCGCATCGGTGAGTGGCTCGAGGACCAGATCGCCTCCGCCGTGGGGGACAACTTCGTCTGGGCGCACGAGCGGTCCCTGTGGCTCGCCGAGACGGTCGCTCGGCACTTCGCCGAGACGGCCGATGCGCACATCCCGGCGATGAACATCGCGAACGTCGACGGCGTCATGGACCCGGTGACCTCACTGGGGGACCTCGAGTCCGGCCGGATGGGCATCACCTCGAAGGTGCTCGTGGGCATGCGCGGCTCCTACGGCGGCGTGCTCATGTTCGGACTCATCACGACGATGATGGGACTGGCGCTGCTCAATCCGATCTCGCTCGGCGCCGGAGTCCTGTTGGGCAGCAAGGCCTACAAGGACGACAAGGAGGCGCGGGTGCTCAAGCGGCGGGCCGACGCGAAGGTCGCCATCCGCAAGTTCACCGACGACGTCAGCTTCCAGGTGGGCAAGGAGTCCAAGGACCGCCTGCGGCTCGTCCAGCGCCAGCTCCGTGACCACTTCACCGACATGGCCGATCAGACGGTGCGCTCGGTGAGCGACTCGCTGCGTGCCGCGCAGGAGGCGGCGACCGGCGCCTCGTCCGAGCGTGCCGCGCGCACAGCCGAACTGGAGCAGTCACTGAAGAAGATCTCTGCACTGCGCAGCATCGCGCAGAAGCTCGACCCCGAGGCCGTCGAGGCCGCCGAGGCAGACAAGGTCGTCGAGGCGGCTCGTGCGGACCGCACGCAGATCGGTACCGGCTCGTGAGTGTCACGCTCGACCGTGCGCGGGAACTCGTCGCGGCGGCGCAGGCGGAGTACGTGCGGGAGCCGGACGTCCGGGATGCGTTGCGCGTCTGCGCGGACCGGCTCGACGAGCCGCTGCGCGTCGCGCTCGCCGGATCACTCAAGGCCGGCAAGTCGACGCTCCTCAACGCGCTCGTCGGACAGGACATCGCCCCCACCGACGCGACCGAGTGCACCCGCGTGGTCACGTGGTACCGCCGCGGGACGTCTCCCTCGGTGACGGCCCGGTACGACGGGGACCGCTCGATGAGCATCCCGGTGTTGCGACGGGGTGGTCGACTGTCGTTCGACTTCGGCGATCTCACCGCCGACCGCGTGGACCGCCTCGACGTCGAGTGGCCGGCGCGAACCCTGGCCCGCAACACCATCATCGACACCCCCGGCACGTCGTCGCTGTCCCTGGACGTGTCCGAGCGGACGTTGTCGATGTTGACGCCCGAGGACTCCGCGTCCGGCGCCGACGCCGTGGTCTATCTCCTGCGCACCCTGAGCGCGTCCGACACGTCGTTCCTCACCCGCATCAACGACGCGGTCGGTGGCGACTCCGGCCCCCTCGGCGTGGTCGGCGTCGTCTCGCGTGCCGACGAGGTGGGCGCCGGTCGCATGGACGCGATGATGTCGGCCAAGGAAGTGGCGTCCCGCTTCGCGGTGGAGCTCGAGAAGACCGGTCTGTGCCAGGCCGTCGTGCCCGTCGCCGGCCTGCTCGCCCTCGGGGCACGGACGTTGCGGCAGAGCGAGTTCGGCGCGCTCGTCGCGTTGGCCGACGCTCCGCCCGACGACCTCCAACTGGCGATGCTGTCGGCCGACCGCTTCTCCCGCCCGGACATGCCACTCCCCGTCGATGCGGAGACGCGCGCCGGACTCGTCGACCGTTTCGGGCTCTTCGGCATCCGGATGGCCGTCACGCTCATCCGCATGGGCACGCGCGATTCGCCCTCGCTCGCAAGGGAACTCGTCGAGCGCAGTGGACTCGAGGAGCTACGGCACATCATCGACGTTCAGTTCGGCGAGCGAGCCGACCAGCTCAAGGCGCACTCGGCCCTCGTCGCTCTCGATCGCGTGCTGCGCGCCTCACCGGCCGCGGGATCGCGCGCCATCATCGACGAGGTGGGATCCACCCTCGCCGACGTCCACGGGTTCAAGGAACTGCGTCTGCTCGGTCAGCTACGGGCACGCGAGGTGCGGCTGCCCGAGCCGGAGAAGGCGGAGCTCGCTCGACTGGTGGGTGCGCAGGGCACCGAGACGACGACGCGGTTGGGGCTCGATCCCGACGACTCGGTGGAACTGCAGCGCAAGACGGCCTTCGACGCGGTCCGCAGTTGGCGCTCCCGCGCGTCCCATCCGCTGCTCGACCGGTTCACGGCGCGGGCGTGCGACATCGCCGCGCGCAGCGCCGAGGGCATCCTCGCGGAGCTCGACCGCCGCTGAGATCAGCGCCGGACGGGAGCGGCCGCGAGCCATCGCCCGACGGCGGGGACGAACAGCGGAGCGGTGCCCAGCAGAGCGAGGGCCGCGACGACGAACGGCGCATACGTCGTGGGCTGCTCCAGCGCATCGGAGGTCGCGATCCAGAACGCGATCGATCCCGCGGCGGCGACGATGCCGACCAGGGTCAGCGTGGATCGTCCGGTGGGGCGTCGGCCGCGGATCTGCAGGATGCCGGCCAGTCCCACCAGGAGAACAACGGCGCCGACGGCAGCACCGGCGACGAGCGTGATGAGGACCGTCGAGTCGATGTCCTCCGCCGAGGTGCCGGGGGCGTCGGCCGAGAGGACGTCGGCGAGGCGCGACCGTAGTCCCTGGTGGTCGAGTCCCAGCAGCGCGCCGGTGGCCGCCAGGACGACGAGGCACAGACTCCACAGGATCACGGCGGCATCGACGGCGCGTGGGCGCTCGTCGGGAACCGGCTCCCGCATGGGCGTCACGTGCACCGACGGGCGGGGCGGCTTCGGGGGTTGCGAGCCTTCGACACTGTCCGACGCGTTCATGGCTTCAGGCTAGAGGGTCTGTTTCCGCCCGACCCTGTTGTGGTCCGGCCCCGTCCGCTCGGGCTCGGAAAGTGATCGAGCACGAAGTCCGCGGTCGGGGTCACACCGGCTTCTCGGAAGTGGGCCCCATCACTTACGGTCAGGGCGGTAGTGGGCCCGCCAGGGCCCCGTTGTCGATGGGATGAATGTGCGGAAACTGCGGTCTGCCGGCGTCGGTCTGGTGATGTGTCTCGGTCTGTTCGGCGCGGTGGTGCCCACGGCGACCGCCGAACCCCCCGGCCCGGCCTCGAGCTTCTACACGCCCCCCTCGCCGCTTCCCGCCGGGAACGACGGTGACCTCATCCGTACCGGGCCGTCGAATCTCGCACTGTCGCTTCCCTTGCCGCAGGGACCGATCCCCGGCACCGCGACGCGCCTGATGTACCGGTCGCAGGACGCCAACGACGCGCCGGTGGCCGTCACCGGGACGTACATCGACCCGTCGGCCGAGTGGACCGGCCCCGGTCCGCGCCCGCTCGTGGTGATCGCCCCCGGCACCCACGGCCAGGGCGACCAGTGCGCGCCGTCGCACCAGTTGAACAACGTCCTCACCTACACCCCCGTACTCGGACTCATGGTCGAGTACGAGCTGCTCTCCACCTACGCGTTGCTGGCCCGCGGCTACGGCGTCGTCATCACCGACTACGACGGTCTGGGCACGCCGGGTGCGCACACCTACGTCAACCGCGCCGCCGAAGCGCACGCGGTGCTCGACGCGGCGCGCGCCGCGCAGCAACTCGGCAACACCAAGGTCGGACCCGAATCCCCGGTCGGCCTCTGGGGTTACTCCCAGGGCGGCGGCGCCGTGGCAGCAGCCGTGGAGCTCGCTCCCGAGTACGCACCGGAGCTGGACATCAAGGGCACCTACGCCGGTGCCCCCGTCGCCGATCTGGCAGCGACGCTGGCCCAGGTCGACGGCACCATCCTCACCGGTGTCATCGGCTACACCCTGAACGGTCTGCGCCGGTCCAACCCCGAGTTGGGCCCGATCATCGACGCGTCGACCAACCCGGCCGGCAAGGCTGCGCTGGCGGCACTCGAGAATCAGTGCGTCGTGGAAAGTGCACTCACCGTGGGCTTCCACCGCACCAACGAGTGGATCACCACCGGCGAGTCGCTGTCGGACTACCTCAAGCGCATTCCCGAGGCGCAGACAGTTCTCGCCGAGAACAAGATCGGTAACCGCACGCCCACCACGCCGGTCTACATCGACACCGGCACGGGCGACGACATCGTTCCGCACGGCCAGGCCGTCGATCTCGCCGCAACCTGGTGTGGAAAGGGCTCGAACGTCCAGCTGAACACTCAGCAGCTGCCGTTCTTCCTCCCCGGGCTCGCGCTCGGCCACGTCCTGCCCGACTTCATCGGACTCGGCGCCGGCACCAATTGGCTCGACGCCCGGTTCCGCGACGTTCCGACAGCGGGCAACTGCGCCTGACCCGTCACCGCCGAAGCGCCTCGATCACAGTCGATCGAGGCGCTTCGTCGCGTTCCGGACCCTCGAGGTCGACGCGTCCTTCTCCGACGCCGCCTCGGAACGCGCGTCCTGCGCCGCCTCCAGGTCCTCGCGGGCCTTCTCGAGTTGCTCGGTGAGGGCGTCGACCGACTCCTGCAGGTCGTCGACGCGATGGTCGGCGTGCTCCAGCGCCTCGGTCGCATCCTGCAGCGCAGCCTCGGCGTCGTCGAGTTCGGCCTGTGCGCGGGCTCGCTGCTCTTCCATCTCCCGTTCGGCGGTGTCGTCGGGTTCGGGTTCCGGTTCTTTCGCGGGTTCGGGATCGACGGACACCAGCCCCATCGGGCCGAACCCGCTGTACTCGGCGGCCCCCAGCATCCGGCCGCGCCGCACCTCGTCGGCGATGTCCGCATCGGACAGCGCCGCATTCAGGCTCTGCGTCACCTCGCGCCCGACGTCCTCGCCGATCGGGTGACCGCGATCCTCCGCGATCTCCGCAGCCCGGCTCGCCAGCGCGCGCACCGCGCGTTGCCGCTGCTTCGTCAACGTGCGGAGGGTGGCACCCGACGGTCGACCGGCCGGCCTCCGGCCTTCCCGCAGATGTTGCTGCGCCTCACGAAGTGCTTCGCCGAGGTCGAGCAGGTCTGTGACGTCGTCCTCCGCGTCGCGCACCGTCACGTTCAGCACCCACCCGACGATCGTCGGTTTGCGCAGCGCACCGATCTGCTTGGCCAGGTCCTTGTCGCCGTCGGAACGCGCCTGCTTCTGCCGGCCGGTGCGCGCGGCGACGAAGTCGGACGGGTCCAGCCCGTACAGCTCGTCGGCCACCTCGTCGAACGTCATGCTGGTCGATTATGCCGCCACGCTGTTGTCATAGAGAGTATGGATGGCAAGTCGCGAAACTATCGATAGCGCGACGGGATGATGCTGCGGGCCCGGTGCGCTGAACCTTCCGTGGCCGCGAGAGACGGGGCCGCGGAAGGGACACACCGTCATGAGCACCCTGCAGAACACCCGCATCCTTCTCGTCGGCGGCTCGTCGGGCATCGCGCGGCGCATTGCCAAGGACGCGCTCGCCGCCGGCGCGGAAGTCGTCCTCGGCAGTCGACGCCCGGAGGCCCTGGCCGACACTGTCGCCGAGCTCGGCTCGGGCGCATCGGCGGTGCACCTCGACCTCGACGACGAATCGTCCATCGCCGCCGCCGTCACCACGCTCGGACCTCTCGATCACGTCGTGTCGCTCGCGGCGAACCACGCCAACGGCCCGGTCGCAGACCTCGACCGCGCCGCCGTCGAGCGCGCGTTCGCAGCCAAGGTCGTCGGACCGATCCTGCTGGCCAAGCACTTCGCGCCCACGCTGCGGGACGGCGGCTCGTTCGTGTTCTTCTCCGGTGTCGCCGCATGGAAGCCGGCGCCGGGCCTCGCCGTCATGGCCACGACCAACGGTGCTGTCGCATTCCTCGCGGAAGCGTTGGCCGTCGAACTGGCACCGTTGCGGGTCAACGCCGTCTCGCCCGGCATCGTCGACTCGGGTGCGTGGGACGGCATGGGGGACGGCAAGCAGGCGATGTTCGACGCGACGGCTGCCAAGAACCCCGCTCGGCGAGTGGGTCGACCCGACGACGTCTCGGCCGCAGTACTTCTCGCGCTCACCAACGGCTTCGTCACCGGAACCACCCTCCACGTCGACGGGGGTGGACGGCTGAGCTGAGCGCCTCAGGCGATCCGTACGCCCCTCGGCAAGGTGCGGGCCGGAACGCGGAGTCGGCGCGCGGCGACCGTGAGTCCGAGAGCTCCCAGGATGACATTGACGGCCAGCCCGAGGTACCAACTGTCGCCGATCTTTCCGGATTCGAACGCGACCTGCTCGTCGTAGAAGCTGCGGTTCGAGGCGCTCACGCGGTAGGTCGACACGGTGTCCGCGCAGGTCGGCTCCGTCAGGTACGGGCCCGTGCGCGCCGTCGAGAGCGTCTCGGCTATCGGGCGCGCCACGCTGGGATCGGGTGGCCGCTCGTCCGACGTCCAGACACGTACGCTCGGATTGTCATGTGGGGCCACCACATCCGGGAGAATGAGAAACGGGTTGGGCGCCAACAGCCACCAGATACGCTCGGTGTGCTCGTAGGAGCGCACCGTGGCCACGTCGCGACAGTCCGGAACGGTGTCGAACGAATCGTCCACGTACGTGTACTCGGCGCCCACCACCTCGTGGTCCTCCGCCGTGGTCGAGTAGAGCAGGCCGAACAGCGCCGGGAGGCCCAGCACGAGGAAGAACACGGTGGCCTGCGTCAGGACGGCCGAACCTGCCGGCCGAGCGGTCAGGGCCGAGTACCCCAGCCCGATCCCGCAGTAGCACAGAAAAATCACGCAGAGAACGATCACGCCCAGCACCGAGGTGCCGATGCCGTAGGGCGCGGCGACGATGCCCCACACCAGGTACGGCGACGCCACGGCGACGAGGGCAAGGCAGGACACCCACGACCCGAGAAGTTTGCCGACGGCCAACTGCCAGTGGCTGATCGGCGTCGCCTGCACCACGGCGAGCGTCGCGTCCTTGCGGTCACCGTTGATCGACGTCGCCGTGAGGGTGGGGGCGAGGACCACGCCGAGGAACAGCTCGACTCCCAGTACGACCGCGTAGAGATTGCGCGCCCAGCCGTCGTAGTTCGCATCGGCCTCGTCCACCGACAGTGCCAGATACATCGACCCGAACACGGCCAGCGACATGACCGTGAACGTGACGGCCAGGGTGACGCGCCACCGCGTGGTGCGCAGTCGCTGCCGGAGTTCGAGGCCGATCAGTACGCCGACCACCGACGACCAGCTGCTCATCCGTGCCGCCATGTCATGTCCTGTCCGCGTCGAGGGCGAGGTACGCGTCCTCGAGTTCCGAGTCGACGCGGGCGAACTCGGCGACGAGCACTCCCGAGTCGACGACCGTGCGCAGGTGTCGCGCCGCGGCCTCCTCGTCGGGGAAGCGCAGGATGTCGGCCGACGAAACAGGCCGGCCCACCGCGCGTAGTCGCCACGATCGTTCGGTGGCGGGTGCCGACTCCCGCGTGCGCCCGTCCGTCATCACGAGCACGTCGTCCACCATCTCCGACAGTTCGGTGAGGATGTGGCTCGACACCAGCACTGCGCATCCGTTGTCGGCGAGCCGGCGGACCTCGTCGCGCAGTTCGACTCGCGAGCGCGGATCCATGCCGGACGCCGGCTCGTCGAGCAGCAGGATGCGCGGTCGGTGGACCAGAGCGCGGGCGAACCCGAGCCGCTGCTTCTGGCCGCGGGACAACTCGTGCGCGGGTCGGTCGGCGCGATCGTCGAGGTGGACCTGCTGCAGCAGTTCGGCGGCGCGGGCACGGGCGTCCTTCGACGACAGCCCGTGCAGCCGTCCGAACGTGGACAGGATCTCGGTCGCCGTGAGGCTGTCCCAGGTGCCGAAGACGTCCGGCATCCACCCCACGGCCCGCCGGAGTGCGACCGTCTCGACCGAAGACCCGTCCAGCTCGAGGGTCCCGGAGTCGGGAGCCAGGAGGCCGGCGAGCATCAGCAGCAGCGTCGTCTTTCCGGCGCCGTTGGGTCCGACCAGCCCGGTCGCCCTGCCGGGGGTCAGAGTGACGTCGGCGTGGGCGACTGCTGTGTGGCGTCCGAACGTGCGGGTGAGACCTCGGGCCGTCAGGGTCGTGCCGGGAACCGGTGACATGCCGTGGACCCTAACCGTCGGACGCGCGTGCTCAGCCACACTCTCGCGTCGAATTCCGCGGATCTGCAGAAAGCCTCGCGATCGGGTGGGTTCACACGCGCCGACCATGCGTGAGTGCCCTCAACTCGCTGCCGGAGGCGGGATCCCGTCGATCCGGTCGACCTGTGGATGCTGAGGCACGGCCGAGTGCAGGTTTTGCCACATTTTCGCGTCGAATGCTGCCGATCCGCAGAAAGCCTCGCGATCGGGTGGGTCCAGACGCGCGGACCACAGCCGGCCGACCACTCCGGGAACAAACTCGCACACCCCTCCGTTGAGCCGTACGACTGCCATTGAGCGTGGGTCACTCAAGTACGACTTGACGGAGCGAGAATCCGGCAGGCAGACTTGAGCGCAGTTCGCTCAGGCAGACGCTCGAACGATCACAGCAGCATCTATCAGGAGGTCTTCACATGGCTCGTGCGGTCGGAATCGACCTCGGGACCACCAACTCGGTCGTGTCCGTCCTGGAGGGCGGCGAACCGGTCGTGGTGGCCAACTCCGAGGGTGCACGCACCACCCCGTCCATCGTCGCGTTCGCCAAGAACGGAGAGGTTCTCGTCGGCCAGTCCGCGAAGAACCAGGCCGTCACGAACGTTGACCGGACCATTCGCTCCGTCAAGCGCCACATCGGCACTGACTGGACCGTCGGCATCGACGACAAGAAGTACACGTCGCAGGAGATCAGCGCGCGCACGCTCATGAAGCTCAAGCGTGACGCCGAGGCGTACCTGGGCGAAGAGATCACCGACGCGGTCATCACGGTGCCCGCGTACTTCGAGGACGCACAGCGTCAGGCCACGAAGGAAGCCGGCCAGATCGCCGGCCTCAACGTCCTGCGCATCGTCAACGAGCCCACCGCCGCCGCTCTGGCGTACGGCCTGGACAAGGGCGAGAAGGAACAGACCATTCTCGTGTTCGACCTCGGTGGCGGCACGTTCGACGTGTCCCTGCTCGAGATCGGCGACGGTGTCGTCGAGGTCCGCGCCACGTCCGGCGACAACCACCTCGGTGGCGACGACTGGGACGAGCGCATCGTCACCTGGCTCGTCGACAAGTTCAAGGCTCAGAACGGCATAGATCTGACCAAGGACAAGATGGCTCTCCAGCGCCTGCGTGAGGCTGCGGAGAAGGCCAAGATCGAGCTGTCCTCGAGTCAGAGCACGTCCATCAACCTGCCGTACATCACGGTGGACTCGGACAAGAACCCGCTCTTCCTCGACGAGCAGCTCAGCCGCTCCGAGTTCCAGAAGATCACCGCCGACCTGCTCGACCGCACCCGCGCGCCGTTCCAGGCCGTGGTCAAGGACTCGGGCATCGCGGTCAAGGACATCGACCACGTCGTGCTCGTCGGTGGCTCCACCCGTATGCCGGCAGTCTCCGAGCTGGTCAAGGAGCTCTCCGGTGGACGCGAGCCCAACAAGGGCGTCAACCCGGACGAGGTCGTGGCCGTCGGCGCCGCACTGCAGGCCGGTGTGCTCAAGGGTGAGGTCAAGGACGTTCTGCTCCTCGACGTCACGCCGCTGTCCCTCGGCATCGAGACCAAGGGTGGCGTGATGACCAAGCTCATCGAGCGCAACACCACCATCCCCACCAAGCGGTCCGAGACCTTCACCACGGCGGACGACAATCAGCCGTCGGTGCAGATCCAGGTCTTCCAGGGTGAGCGCGAGATCGCGTCGCACAACAAGCTTCTCGGCTCGTTCGAGCTGACGGAGCTGCCTCCCGCACCGCGCGGTGTGCCCCAGATCGAGGTCACGTTCGACATCGACGCCAACGGCATCGTGCACGTGACGGCGAAGGACAAGGGCACCGGCAAGGAGAACACGATCAAGATCCAGGAGGGCTCCGGCCTCTCCAAGGAGGAGATCGAGCGCATGGTCAAGGACGCCGAGGCTCACGCCGAGGAGGACAAGACCCGTCGCGAGGAGGCCGAGACCCGCAACCAGGCCGAGTCGCTCGTCTACCAGACGGAGAAGTTCGTCAAGGACAACGAGGACAAGGTTCCTGCGGAGACCAAGGAAAAGGTCGAGTCGGCCATCGCGGAGGCTCGCACTGCCTTGAACGGCACCGACATCGCCGCCATCAAGGCAGCGGTGGAGAAGCTGAGCACGGAGTCGCAGGCTCTGGGTCAGGCACTGTACGAGTCGGCAGCAGCCGACGGAGCAGGTGCCGACGGCGCAGCCCCGACCGACGGTAGCGACGATGTCGTCGACGCCGAGGTCGTGGACGAGCCGGTCGACACGGACAAGAAGTGAGTGCTGAGGACACCGGGAAGGTAGACGCACCCGACGTCGACCCCGCCGTGGAGGAGTCCCTCGCGGGCTCCGCCACGGCGCCCCAGCCCGGTGACGTGGAGGACGAAGCAGAGGTTCTCGAGGCAGAGATGTCCGAGGGTTCCGTGGATTCCGAGACTGCGCCCGAGAAGGACGAGCTGTCCGAGCGGACGGCCGACCTGCAGCGCCTCAGCGCCGAGTTCGCCAACTACCGGCGACGCGTCGCTCGGGACAAGCAGGTGGACATCGACAACGCCAAGGCGTCGGTGTTGGCCGAGTTGCTGGGTGTGCTCGACGATCTCGATCGGGCGCGCAAGCACGGTGACCTCGAGACGGGGCCGCTGAAGTCGGTGGCGGACAAGCTCGAATCCGTCATCACCGCACAGGGTCTCGTCGCCTTCGGTGACGAGGGCGACGCGTTCGACCCTGCGCTGCACGAGGCCGTGCAGCACGAGGGCGACGGCAACGATCCTGTCGTCGGCAGCGTGTTCCGCAAGGGGTACAAGGTGCGTGATCGAGTTCTGCGCACCGCCATGGTCGCCGTCGTCGACGGTTCGGGCGCCGACGCGGCATCCGACCAGGCATAGTTCGACCACAACGAAGATGTGATGTGAGAGGAGGAGGCGACCGGTGAGCCAACGGGAGTGGATAGAGAAGGACTTCTACAAGGAGCTGGGCGTCTCCTCCTCCGCGTCGCAGGACGAGATCAAGAAGGCGTACCGCAAGCTCGCGCGCGACAACCATCCGGACTCCAATCCGGGGGACGCGAAAGCGGAGGAGCGCTTCAAGGCGGTCAGCGAGGCCAATGCGGTGCTCTCCGACCCCGCGAAGCGCAAGGAGTACGACGAGGCCCGATCACTGTTCGCCAGTGGTGGTTTCGGACGCGGCGGATTCTCGCCGGGCGGCGGAACCAACTTCGGCGGCGGGGGTACGGCCGGCGGGTTCGACGTCGGTGACCTCTTCGGAGGTGCCGGTGGCGGAGCCGATCTCGGTGATCTGTTCGGCGGGTTGTTCAACCGTGGCGCGGCCGGTGGTCGTACCCAGGCCGCGTCGTCGCGTCCCCGGCGTGGGAGTGATCTCGCGGCCGAGGTGACGCTCGACTTCCGTGACGCGGCGGTGGGAACGTCTGTCCCGCTGTCCATCACGAGTCCGTCGTCCTGCACCACCTGTCACGGGAGCGGCGCGAAGCCCGGCACGAGCCCGCGGGTCTGCCCGCGGTGCAACGGTGCCGGTGTGGTCAGCCGTAACCAGGGCGCGTTCGGCTTCAGCGAGCCGTGCGACGACTGCCGGGGCACCGGCTCGATCATCGACGATCCTTGCACCGACTGCCGCGGCACCGGCGTGCAGAACCGCACCCGGTCGGTGACGGTGCGGGTTCCTGCCGGTGTCAGTGACGGGCAACGTGTCCGAGTGGCCGGCCGAGGCGAGGCCGGTCTGCGCGGCGCTGCCGCCGGCGATCTGCTGGTGACCGTGCACGTGAAGAGCGACGCCGTGTTCGGCCGCACGGGTGACGATCTCACCCTCACGGTTCCCGTCGCGTACAGCGAACTGGTGCTCGGCACGACGCTGTCGGTGCCGACGCTCGACGGCCGAGTCGGTCTGAAGGTTCCGGCGGGAACGGTCGACGGCCGCACCTTCCGGGTGAAGGGTCGCGGCATTCCCAAGAAGTCGAAGATCGGTGACCTGTTGGTCACGGTGAAGGTGGCCGTGCCGTCCGAATTGGACGACGCGGCACGCGATGCCCTCGAGGCCTACGCTGCGGCGGAGAAGGCGAGTGGTTTCGATCCCCGCTCCGGGTGGCCCGGAGCCTGACGGTTCTGATGCGAGAGGAGAGATGAGATGACTCGGACGCCCAGCGATCCGCAGGATGCGCGCGACGCAGGCGCGGACCCGGATGCCCGGATCTTCGTCATCTCCGTCGCCGCCGAGCTCGCCGGCATGCACGCCCAGACACTGCGCACCTACGACCGTCTAGGACTGGTGACGCCGTTCCGCACCACCGGCGGTGGGCGACGGTACTCTCCGCGCGACGTCGCGCTGCTTCGCGAGGTGCAGCGTCTCTCGCAGGACGAGGGCGTCAATCTGGCGGGTATCAAGCGCATCATCGAACTCACCAATCAGGTGGAGGCGCTGCAGGCCCGCGTCACCGAGATGGCGACCGAGCTGGCCAAGGTTCATGCCGGGTACCGACGCGATCTCGTTCCGGTGCAACGCAGTAACGCGCTCGTCGTGTGGACACCGCGCAACCCGAAGCAGACCTGACCGTCACCCCGTGCGGATGTTCTCCGCCGGGGTTCCCGTCGTCACCAGGGCACGCGTCGTGAAGCTCGACATCGCCGGTGATCCGCACACCAGCACGCGCTGCGACAGGTACGGCCCGCGCCGCGCCACCACCTCTCCGACGCGTCCGACGAGGTACTCGTGAGGTGCGAAGCCGGAGTCGGGTGCCGTCTGCAGCCGCACGGCCTCGGCGGCATCGAAGAACTCGTCGCGGTACGGCGGGTCCACGGGCTCGTCCACCACCGGGATCACCGTGAGCCATGGCGCTGATCGCGCCATCAGGGACAGCATGTCGGCGGCATAGAGATCGCGGGGGTGCCTGCCTCCCACGTAGAGCCGCACCCGCGGAGGTCGTGGCCGACGTGCCAGGCCCAGCAGCAGTGCGCGCATCGGTGCGAGACCCGTTCCGCCCGCGACCATCACGACGTCGTCGTCGGTGTCGTCGACACGGAGGTCGCCCGCCGGGTCGTCGAGAGTCCAGATGTCGCCCTCACGGGTCTCGCGGACGATGCTGCGACTGACCCAGCCTGCCGGTACCTCGCGAATGTGGAACTCGTACTTGCCGTCTCGCGACGGGGGTAGGGCGGGGGAGTACCGACGAGGCAGGTGCGGCGAGGTGGGCACCGTCACGGCGACGGACTGCCCCGCGGCGAACGGAACAAGTTCGCCGACGAGGCGGACGATCAGGAGATCACGGCGCAGCCGATGGCACTGCACCACTTGCGCTTCGACCACGGTCACCGGTCTTCGCGCATCACATCGTCGCCTGACCGATGTCCCGGTTGGAGATCATCTGGTTGGGCTCCTCGTCGCCGGTGCGTCCCAGCGCGGCGAGGAACGACCGCGCCCAGCGATCGACGTCGTGCGCGAGGACCTGCCGCCGCATCGCCCGGATGTGGCGTCGGCCCGATTCCGGCGTCTGCTCGATCGCGGCCATCATCGCGTCCTTGACGCTGTTCAGGTCGTGCGGGTTGCACTGGTACGCCTGGCGCAGTTCGGCTGCGGCGCCGGTGAACTCGCTGAGCACGAGGGAACCGCCCAGGTCGCTGCGGCACGCCACGTACTCCTTGGCGACGAGGTTCATGCCGTCGCGGATGGGCGTCACCAGCATGACGTCGGCGGCCACGTAGTAGGCGATGAGCTCCTCGCGCGGAATGGGGCGGTGCAGGTAGTGCACCACCGGATGCCCGACGCGGCTGAACTCGCCGTTGATGCGCCCGACCATGCCCTCGATCTCACCGCGCATCTGCTTGTAGCTCTCGACGCGCTCGCGGCTCGGTGTGGCCAGCTGGATCATCACGACGTCCTCGGGATCCACCCGGCCCTCGGTCAGCAGTTCCAGGAACGCCTCGAGACGGACGTCGATGCCCTTGGTGTAGTCGAGTCGGTCGACGCCCAACATGATCGTCTTCGGATTGCCCAGCTCTTCGCGCATCTCTCGTGCACGATCGCGCACCGGCTTGCGCCGCGACTTCTCGTCGAGATCGCCCGAGTCGATGGAGATGGGGAAGGCGCCCACGCGCACGGACCGGAAACCCACCTGCACCACACCGAGTTTGGAGCGGACTCCGATGTTGCCGCGCGAGGTCGGCTGGCCGGCGAGACGCCGTGCGAGGTAGAGGAAGTTCTGCGCGCCACCGGGCAGATGGAAGCCGATGAGATCCGCGCCCAGCAGACCCTCGACGATCTCGGTGCGCCACGGCATCTGCATGAACAGCTCGACGGGCGGGAACGGGATGTGCAGGAAGAAGCCGATCGTCAGATCGGGGCGCAGCATGCGCAGCATCTTCGGGACCAGCTGGAGTTGGTAGTCCTGGATCCACACGGTGGCGTTCTCGGCGGCCGCCTTGGACGTGGCCTCGGCGAAGCGTCGGTTCACCTCGACGTAGGCGTCCCACCAGCTCCGGTCGTAGACGGGCCGGACGATGACGTCGTGGTAGAGCGGCCACAGGGTGGCATTGGAGAAGCCCTCGTAGTAGTCGGCGACCTCCTGCTGCGAGAGCGGGACCGGGACCAGCTCGAGGCCGTCGTCCTCGAACGGGTCGACGTCGACGTCGGGGACACCGGCCCATCCGACCCAGGCGCCGTTGTTGCTCCGCAGGATCGGCTCGAGCGCGGTGACGAGACCACCGGGGCTGCGCTTCCAGACTCGGGAACCGTCGGGCGCCGTGTCGAGGTCGACAGGCAACCTGTTGGCGACGACGACGAAGTCCGAACCTGATGCGGTCACTGCTGATCCTCTGTCTCGACGTCGGGGCGCGCGGTGAGGCCGGCAGCCTGCCGCGACGGTGTCAGCACGTGCTTACCCCACTCGCCGAACGCCAATCGGAGTGCGGGAGCGAGCGGCGCTCAGGCGCGGACGGGCGGGTTGATCCCCAGCATGGACAGCAGCATGCGGCACTCGTCGGCGTCTGTTGCGTAGGCGGCGACGACGCGACGTGCCATGCGGGCGGTCTCGTCGGACAGGGTCTCGATCTCTTCGTCGGCGATGTCGGTCTCGGCGGGCTCGGTGGCCATGCGGGTCTCCTGGGGTCGAACGATGTGGTGGTGCAGCCCGGTGGGGCGCACTCGCGTACCTGAACTCTACGAGTTCGCGCTCGTTCCCGGCAAAACCGGACGCGCACCGTGACCGGTAGCGTCTGCCCCGAACAGCTGTCGTATCGGAAGAAGGACATCCGCCATGCCCATCGGCACCATCAACGGCATCCGCCTCAACTACACCGTGACGGGCAAGGGTCCGCTCGTCGTGATGGTCATGGGGACGGGCAGCCCCGGCCGGGTGTGGCAGCTGCATCAGGTGCCGGCGCTCACGGCCGCGGGATTCCGAGTGTGCACCTTCGACAACCGCGGCATCGCCCCGACCGACGAGTGCGCGGGCGGCATGACGATGGACGATCTGGTCGCGGACACCGCGGCGCTCATCGAGTACCTGCGGTCCGGCCCCGACGAGAAGGCAGCCGTCGTGGGCACGTCGATGGGTGCGCGCGTGGCGCAGGAACTGGCCTTGACCAGGCCCGACCTGGTGTCGCGAGCGATCTTCGCGGCCGGTCACGCCCGGCTCGACGAGTTCCAGAAGGTGCTCGGCGCCGGCGAGCGCGAGCTGGCTGACAGCTCGGCGACGCTGCCGCCGAAGTACGCGGCCGCGGTGACGGCGGCCCTGAACCTCTCTCCCGCGTCGCTCGCCGACCCCGCGAAGGCACGGGACTGGCTCGACCTGTTCGAGTTCTCCGTGCAGCCGCTGACCCCGGGCCAGCGTGCCCAGCTCTCTCTGGACGAGTCGTTCGACCGCCGGTCCGCGTACCGCGACATCACGGTGCCGTGCCTGGCCATGGGCTTCGCCGACGACCGGATGATTCCCGCCTACCTCTCGCGCGAGGTGGCCGACCTGGTTCCGGGCGGTCGCTACGTCGAGATCGCCGACGCGGGGCACTACGGATACCTGGAGAAGCCCGACGAGGTCAATCAAGCGATTCTCACGTTCCTCCGCGAGTAACGCCGGGCGAGCGTTAGGTTAGCCTACGTTCATGTCTCGGGGATCTGTCGTCACCACCGCTGTGCTGCCGTTGACCGCTGCTCAGACGGAGGTCTGGACCGCGCAGCACCTGCTGGGTGACCGCACCGACTTCGTCATCTCGCTGCTCGTCGAGATCACCGGCCCGCTCGACCTCGACCGTGCGTGTGACGTCATCCGGTCGGTCATCGCCGACGCGGACGCGCTGCACGTGCGATTCGACTTCTCCGGTCCCGAGCCCGTGCAGTACCGCAGTGACGACGAGTGGTCGGTCGGGGTCGTCGACCTACGCGCGGCTGCCGACCCGATGGCCGAGGCGAAGGCCTGGATCGCGCGCGACATCGCGTCGGCGGACACCAGCGGCGCCCGCGATCTCTTCGCGACGGCGCTTCTCCGCCTCGGGGACGAGCACGTGCTCTGGCACCAGAGGTATCACCACGGCATCGTCGACGGCTTCGGCATGTCGATCATCTTCAACGAGGTCCGCGCGCGCTATGCGGATCCTGATCGGGGAGTCGCACCCGCGGGCAGGCCGGATGCCGCTCGTCCCACCGTATCCGCGTGGGCTCTCGAGCCGCTGGTGGTGGCCGATGCGGAGTACCGCGCGTCCGAGGGTTTCCGTCGCGACCGCGACTACTGGCTCGACCAGATGGCCGACGCCCCCGAGCCGCCGGTGCTGCTGCCCGACGTGCCCGACACGGGGTCCGCGGTCACCGAGCGGGTCTCAGTGCCGATCGACCGCCTCACCCCGCTGTACGACGTCGCCGAGACGGAGGACATCCGACGCACCCGCCTCGCGCCGGCGGTGTGGATCGCGTACCTGTCCGCGGTCACCGGCCGTCACGATCTCGTCGTCTCACTGCCGTCGACCGCCCGCGTGGGCCGTCGTGCGCGGACGACGCCGTTCATGGCGTCGACCATCCTTCCCGTGCGACTGCGACTCTCGCCGTCGATGACGGTGGCCGACGTCGCGCGGGAACTGCAGCGGGCATCGATCGGCGCGGTCCGGCACGGGCGCTTCCGCGGGGAGGACATCGCTCGGGAGCTGCGGGACTCCGGCGACCGCATGGTGCACGGGCCGGGCATCAACGTCCTCATGGTGGAGCACGGCATCGACATCGGCGGTTCGCCGGCGCACATGCACAGCCTCCAGACCGGACCGGTGCGCGATCTCGACGTCACCGTCACCGGCGGCCGGGACGACGAGCCGCTGGTCTTCGACCTGCGCTCGCGCCCCGGTGCGCACGACGCGCTGATCGGCCACCGGGACCGCTTCGAGTGGGTGCTCGATCAGGTTCTCGCGCAGCCGGATCGGACACTGTCCTCCCTGTCGACGATGTCGGAGCCCGATCTCGATCGCCTACTGCACACCTTCAACGACACCGCGGAACCGTCCGTGTCGACGTCGGTGCCCGCTCTGTTCGCGGCGCAGGTCGCCGCCACCCCCGATGCGGTGGCCGTGGTACTGGGCGAGCGGACGCTCACCTTCACCGAGCTCTCGCAGCGGGTGCACCAGCTCGCTCATGCACTTCTCGACGCGGGCCTGCCCCGCGAGGGTGTCGTGGCCGTGTCGATGCCGCGCTCGATCGAGATGGTCGTGGGAGTGCTGGCCGCGATGGTCGCGGGCGGTGCGTTCGTCCCGCTCGATCCGGACTGGCCGGCGGATCGCCGCGAGCGGGTGCAGCAGGATGCGGACACCCGCGTCGTTCTCACCGGTGCGGGCCACGAGAAGGGCCGGTGGACGGTCGATCTCGACGACTGGAAGTTCGGGGACAGGCCGACGTCCGCACCGGACATCGTGGTGCACGGCTCGCAGCTCGCCTACGTCATCTTCACCTCCGGCAGTACCGGGACGCCCAAGGGTGCCATGATCCGCCACGAGGCCATCTGTGCCCGCATGGTGTGGCAGCGCGATCGGGTGCTCGGTTTCGGACCGGGCGACGCGTCGTTGTTCAAGGCGCCGTTGTCCTTCGACATCTCGGTGAACGAGATCCTGCTCCCGTTGCTGTCGGGTGGCACCCTCGTGATCGCCGAACCGGGGGGCGAGCGGGACGGTCTGTATCTCCTGGATGTCATCTCGCGGCGCCACGTCACCTTCGTGTACCTGGTGTCGTCCATGCTCGACGCGCTGCTGGCCCTCGACACGGACGGATCGTTGTCCGGCCTGCGGCACGTGTGGTGCGGCGGTGAGGTGCTCACTCCGGAGTTGTTCGCGCGCTTCCGCTCTCGACTCGGCACCACGTTGTACCACGGGTACGGGCCCGCGGAGGCCACCATCGGTGTGTCCCATGTGATCTACACGGGCGACGCTCCTCGCATCGCCACGTCGATCGGCCGCCCCAACCCGAACACGCGCCTCTACGTGCTCGATTCGTTGCTGCGCCCGGTGCCGGTCGGCGTCGGGGGAGAGCTCTACGCGGGCGGGTTCCTCCTCGGTCGTGGCTACGTGGGCGCACCGGACATGACCGCGTCGCGTTTCGTGGCCGATCCGTTCGGCCCCGCCGGCGCCCGGCTGTACCGCACCGGCGACCGCGCACGTTGGGCGGAGGACGGCACCCTCGACTTCCTCGGCCGGGTGGACAACCAGGTCAAGATCCGCGGCATGCGCCTCGAGCTCGAGGAGGTGGAAGCCGCGCTCGGCTCGTGCCCCGGTGTGCGACGCGCCGCCGTCGACGTGCGCCGAACCGGCGCGGGCGCGGCGTTTCTCGCCGCCTGGATCGTGCCGGACGGCGCCGCGCTGACACCCGAGGTGCTGCGCACGCACTGTGCACGCGTCCTCCCCGAGTACATGGTGCCGTCCACCTACGTGGTGCTCGATGCCTTCCCCACCACCGCGAACGGCAAGGTCGATCGGCGGGCTCTGCCCGATCCGGAGCAGGTGCGCGGCGACGCCGTGGCCCCGCGGACCGAGCGGGAGCGCGTGCTGTGCGAGGTGATGGCGTCGGCGCTCGGTGTGGAGAATGTGGGTGTCACGGACGACTTCTTCGCCCTGGGCGGCGACAGCATCGTGGCGATCACGGTGGTCGCGCAGGCCCGCGAACGAGGGCTGGCGATCGGCCCGCGCGACGTCTTCACCCTGCGTACCGCCGAGGCGATCGCCGGCGCGGCTCCGGCGGAACTGGTGACCGTCGACGACGATCCTGTCGGCGAGGTGGTGGCCACGCCCATCGTCGCGCGGACACTCGAGCACGGCGGCATCGGCGCCGCGTTCCACCAGACCGCCTCCGTGGCATTGCCTCCGGGCACCGACCCTGTACTCGTGTGTGCGGCCGTCGAGCTCGTCGTCGCCCACCACCCGGCGCTGCGTGCCGTGTGGAGCGAGGGTCTGACCGTGCCGGCCGACACCGTGTCCCCCGAGTTCGGCACGGGTTCCGTCGCGGACACCGTGGCCCGCCTCGATCCGATGCGGCCGGGCGGCATGGTGGCCGTGTCTCTCGAGGCCGACACGCTGATTCTGTCGGTGCACCATCTCGTCGTCGACGGGGTGTCGTGGCGCATCCTGCTCGGGGATCTACTGACGGCACTGGGTGCGCTGATCGAGGGCCGCACGCCCACGCTGCCACCGGTCACCACGTCGATCCGCCGCTGGGCGAGCCTGATCGCCGATGCTGCGGACGCCGGCCACTTCGACCACGAACTACCCTGGTGGCGTGAGGTTCTGACGACCTCGAGCGACACTGTCGGTGCTCGCACACTCACCGCGGCCGATCGACTGTCGGCGACGCACACGGTCACCACCCCCGCCGACGTCACGGCGGCTCTGCTGACCGACGTCGCCACCGCCTACCGCACCGGGCCCACCGAGGTGCTCCTCGCAGCACTCGCCCGCACCCTCGCGTCGTGGGACGGGTACTCGGCGCCGTGGGTGGTCGTGGACGTGGAGGGACACGGCCGCGACGTCGAGGTCGTCGAGGCCCCCGCGGTCGATCTGACGCGCACCGTCGGGTGGTTCACGACCGTCCGTCCCGTCGCGCTACCGACCGGTCCGGACCCGGACGCCGATGTCCTGCTGCAGATTCGGGACTCGCTGCGCTCGGCACCTGCGTCGGGCGTCGGATACGGCGCACTGCGGTACCTGCGCCGCGAGCCCGCCCTGGCGGAGGCCGCGGCGCCGAGCGTCCTGCTCAACTACCTCGGCCGCAGTACCGACGTGGGGGTGTCCGTCACCGGGGGCTCCGATCCTGATCAGCCTGCGGCGCACGCGCTGACGATCGACGTGATCGAGACCGGGGGACAGCTCGTCTCGACCCTGCGCTGGGTGCCGGGTGTGGTGGACGACAGCATCGTGGATGCGTGGACCGCCGCACTCGACCGCGTCGCCGGATCTGCGTCGAGCGCTCGCCGAACCCCCGCCGACTTCCCGCTCGCCGCTCTCGGCGCGGACGACGTCGCGGCGCTCCCGGACGACGTCGAGGACGTCCTGCCCCTCACCGCGGTGCAGGACGGCATCTACTTCCACAGCACCTTCGGGGACGCGGGTAGGCCGGAGGCCGGTCGTCGTGCGGACCCGTACGTCGTGGGGCAGGTGGTCGAGATCAGTGGCCCGGTCGACAGTGCCGTGCTCCGCACCGCGCTCGAGCACGTGGTGGCTCGACACGCATCGCTGCGCACCAGCTTCCGACCCCTCGCCGACGGGCGCGTGGTCCAGGTGGTGCACCGCACCGTCGATGTCCCGTTCACCGTGTCCGACAGCACCGTCGACGAGGTGCTGGCCGAGCACGCCGGTGCCGGCATGGATCTGGGCACCGCTCCGCTGGTGCGCTACACCCTCGTCCGCCACGACGAGACCCGCTCGTCCCTCGTGCAGTCGATCCACCACATCGTCGCGGACGGATGGTCGATCCCGATCATGCTGCGCGAGATGCTCGCTCACTACGGGGACACTCCGGCTCTTCCGGCGGTCACCGCGCCCGCGGCGTGGGTCCGCCACCTCGCCGAGCGCGACATCGACGCGTCGGCACGGGTCTGGCGCGCCGCACTCGCGGGTGTCCGCGAGTCGGTACCCGTCCCGGCGTTCGGCGCCGCCGGCAGCGGTACCGCATCCGTGCGGGTCGACCTCTCCTCCGACGTCACCGCCGTGGTGTCGGGACGTGCGCGCGATGCCGCGGTGACGCAGGGTTCCCTGCTGCACGGGGCCTGGGGTCTCGCGCTCGCACGCGCCACCGGTCGACGTGACGTCGTGTTCGGGTCGACGGTGTCCGGACGGTCGGCACCGGTCGCGGGTATCGAGTCCATGGTGGGGCTCTTCATCGACACCATCCCGGCACGATGGAGACTGCGAGCGGACGACACCGTCGCCTCCGCGGTACAGCGCTGGCAGCAGGAGCAGGCCGATCTGCTCGATCACCACCATGTAGGCGTGCCGACTCTGCGTCGTGTCGCGGGCGTGGACTCGTTGTTCGACTCGCTGGTCGTGGTGGAGAACTACCCGTTGGGCGACACCGCCATCGCCGATCCGTCCGGCACCATCGCGTTGACGGGCATTCGGGTGGAGGAGAACTCGCCGTACCCGTTGACGCTCATGGTGATCCCCGGCGATCGGTTGACGCTGGAGCTGAAGTACGACGCGGCGCTGGTCTCGGCAGCGACGGCGCAGTCGATGCTGGACACCGTCGTCGCGGTCGCGACCGCACCGGCCGACACCCTGGTGTCCGCGGTGACGGCGACGGACCGTCCGGCGGTCGTCGACCCGCCCTCGTCCGACAGTTCGACCACCCTGGTGGATCTCCTCGAGGTGCAGCGCCGGACCACCCCGAACGGCGTCGCCCTCGTCCACGGCGAGGAGTCCCTCACCTACGCCGAGCTGCACTCGCGCGCCGAGCGGGTCGCCGCCGGCCTTCGCGAGCGTGGCGCCGGTCCGGGATCGGTGGTGGCGGTGGCGCTTCCGCGCTCGATCGATCTGGTGGTCGCACTGCTCGCGGTCGTCCGGTCGGGCGCGGCGTACCTGCCGCTCGATCCGGGGTACCCGGCCGAGCGTCTGGCCTTCATGATCGAGGACGCGCATCCCGCCGCGGTGATCGGCGGCGATCTCGCACCGTTCGAGGCCGAGCCGACGGCAGCACCCGGGCCCGCCCCAGCCGACGCCGCGTACGTCATCTACACCTCGGGATCGACCGGCCGTCCCAAGGGAGTGGTGGTGCCGCACAGCGCCATCGTGCCCCGCCTCGAGTGGATGCGCGATCACACTCCGCTCGCCGTGGGCACCCGAGTGCTGCAGAAGACGCCCTCCAGTTTCGACGTCTCGGTCAGCGAGTTCTTCGGACCGCTGGTGTCCGGAGCGACGCTCGTGCTCGCGGACCCGGATGCGCACCGCGACACCGCCCGTCTCGTCGAGGTGATCCGCGCGCAGCAGATCACCTGGGTGCACTTCGTCCCCTCGATGCTCGACGCGTTCCTCACCGATCCGGACGTCGCGACGTGCACGTCGCTGCGCGTGATCGTCTGCAGCGGGGAGGCACTGTCCGCAGAGTCCGCGCGCCGCGTCGGCGATCTGCTTCCACACGTGCGCCTGGACAACCTCTACGGCCCTACCGAGGCGGCCGTCGACGTCACCGCCGCGCAGGGCGTGCAGAACCACCCCGGCGACGCGGTGCCCATCGGATCTGCGATGCCCGCCGTCGGGTTCCGCGTACTCGACGGGTGGCTGTCGCCGGTGGGACCGGACGTGCCGGGCGAGCTGTACCTGGCGGGTCCGCAGCTGGCGCGCGGGTATCTTCGCCGCCCCGGTCTCACCTCCACCAGGTTCGTCGCCGGGCCGGACGGGGAGAGGCTCTACCGCACCGGCGACATCGTGCGGTGGCGCGACGGGGCGCTGGACTACCTCGGTCGCGCCGACACCCAGGTCAAAGTGCGGGGCTTCCGTATCGAGCTCGGTGAGATCGACGCGGCGCTGCGCTCGCATCCGTCCGTCGACCGGGCCGCCACGGTGGTGCGCACCGACCGCGGGACCGCGCAGATCGCCGCCTTCGTGGTGGGGTCGGTGGACGAGGCCGCACTGCGGTCGTACCTGGCCGACCGTCTGCCCGAGCACATGGTGCCGACGACGCTGGCCGTGGTGGCTGATCTGCCGACCGGGCCCAGTGGCAAGCTCGACCGGGCAGCGCTGCTGGCCGCCCTACGTTCGGACACTCCGACCACCACGGAGACGGAGTCGGGTCCGGTCGCGCTGCTGTGCACCCACTTCCACACCGTTCTCGGTGGAGCGGCGGTCGGTGAGGACGACGACTTCTTCGCCCGCGGCGGCGACAGCATCCTGGCCATCCGGCTCGTGAACCTGGCGCGGGGCAGCGGTCTCGAGATCAGCGCCCGCGACGTCTTCGAGAAGCGCACTCCGCGTGCGCTCGCGGAGGTCGCACGGGTCGAGTCTCCGCAGGCCGCCACGGTTGCGGAGTCCGGTGTCGGGGAGGTGCGCCCGCTCCCCGTGGTGCACCGGCTGTCCGAGTGGTCCGGTAGCAACGATCGGTTCAACCAGTCACTGCTGCTGGTGGTTCCGGCTCCGGTCGAGGAGACCACGCCGCAGCGCACCGTCGATGCGCTGGTCCAACATCACGACAGCCTGCGCCTCGTCCTGACCCGTCACCTCCGCGGTGTCTGGACCACCGCGGTGCGCCCCGAGGCCTCGGTCACCGTGCACCGCGTCCACGCGGTCGATCTCGACGAGTCTGCGTTCGCCGACCTCGTCGCGCGCGAATCCGATGCCGCCACCGACCGTCTGGCTCCCGAGGCCGGCGCCGTGCTCGAGGTCGTGTGGTTCGACCGTGGCTCCGAGCCCGGCCGGCTGCTGCTCGTCGCGCATCACCTCGTCGTCGACGGGGTCTCGTGGGGCATCCTCGTCGAGGACCTCGCACTGGCGTGGATCGCGCACGACAGCGGCCAGACCCCGACGTTGGACCGAGTGCGGACCTCACTGCGGGAGTACGGGCGCCTGCTCGACGAGAGTGCCCACAGCCCCGCTCGTCTCGCGGAACTGGACCACTGGACCGCCGTCACCGCGCCGGGCGGCGCGCTCACACCGGCAGACACCGACCACGCCGTGGTCGGTCAGGGCGACGTCCGCACCGTCGACGTGTCGTCCGAGGTCACTGCCGAGGTGCTCGGCAGTGTGCCCGCTCTCGTGCGCGGCGATGTGACCGACGTCGTCGCCGCAGCGCTCCGGCTCGCCCTCACCCGGTGGTCTGTCGACCGCGACGTACTGGTCGACCTCGAGCGCCACGGTCGGTCGGACGCGGCGGATCTCTCGCGCACCACGGGGTGGTTCACGTCCATCGCTCCGGTCCGGCTGCGGCCGGGAACCGATCCCGTCGCGGTGCTCGCGGAGACGAAGGAGGCCCTGCGTGCGGCGCCCGACGGTGGCCTCGGATACGGGCTCCTGCGCTACGGGAATGCCCGCACCGCAGCCCTTCTCGCGCGCGGTGAGCAGTCGCAGATCCTGCTGAACTACCTGGGCCGGGTGCCGGCCGCCGGGTCGGCCCCGTTCGACAGGGCTCCGGAGACCGTGCGTACCGATCCCGATGCCGACATGGGCGGTCCCTACCGTCTGGTGATCAACGCGCACGTGACGGACGGTGCACAGCCGACTCTCTCGGCCCAGTTCGCCTGGTCGTCCGCGCACCTGTCGTCCGAGGCGGTCACCTCGCTCACCGGCGAGTTCCGCACGGCGCTCGGAGATCTCGCGGAGGCCGCCCGCACACACGACGGGCCGCCGATCCTCACGCCGTCGGACGTCCCTCTCGTCGACCTCACTCCCGACGAGCTGACGGCGCTGACCGCACAGGGATCCGTCGAGACCGTGTGGCCGTTGACTCCTCTGCAGGAGGGGCTGGTCTTCGAGAGTCTGTCCGCGGGGGAGCGCGACATCTACACGGCGCAGTTCGCGCTGGACTTCGATCACCGCCTCGATCTCGATCGGCTGCGTAATGCCGTCGCCGGGCTGCAGCGCCGCCACCCACAGCTGCGCGCAGGGTTCACGCAGACGGCCGCCGGTGTGCCGGTGCAGGTCGTGTCGTCGTCGTGCGAGGTGCCCGTCCGCGAGGCACACGCCGGAGACGACGACGAGGCCGAGCGGTGGATGCAGGAGGACCGCGACACCCCGTTCGACCTGTCGACACCACCGCTGTGGCGGGTGCTCGTGCTGCATCTCGACGGTGGGCGCGATCGGTTGGTGATCAACCGGCAGTTCCTCGTCTGGGACGGCTGGTCCAACGGTGTGGTGGTGGGAGAGTTGCTCGCCCGCTACGAGAATCCGGGGCTGCCCGCGCCGGCGGACACCGCGTTCGAGCGGTACCTGACGTGGCTCGCGGAACGCGACCGCGTCGTGGCCCGCACCGCGTGGGCGACGGCGATGGCCGGTCTCGACGAGCCGACGCTGGTGGCGCACCGCGCCGCGCCGCCGGTCGGTATCCCGTTGCGCCGACGCGACGAGCTCGATGCGTCGACGACGGCCGCGCTCGTCGCCGCCACCCGTCAGCGCGGTGTCACGCTCAACGCCGTGGTCACGGCCGCTCTGGCACTGGCGATCTCGTCGGCCACCGGCCGCACCGACGTGGTCTTCGGCATCACGGTCGCGGGCCGACCGCCCGAGGTCGAGGGACTCGACACCGCACCAGGGATGTTCCTGTCGACGGTGCC
The DNA here is from genome assembly GCF_000686025.1 of Rhodococcus sp. UNC23MFCrub1.1. Taxonomy (GTDB): domain Bacteria; phylum Actinomycetota; class Actinomycetes; order Mycobacteriales; family Mycobacteriaceae; genus Rhodococcoides. Next base: position 26,808 of record NZ_JMLQ01000010.1, on the reverse strand, counting down.
CGTCCGTACCGTGCTCGATCCCCGCGAGAGCGTCGACGCCCTGGTCCGCCGTGTCCAGGGCGACCGCGTGGAGGCGATGGAGTTCGATCACCTCGGTCTCGCCGAGATCATCGAGGTGTCGCCGCACCGCACTCTGTTCGACACGCTCTGCGTGGTGCAGAACTTCGTCTCCGAGGACTCGGCGGCGTCCCTGAACGCGGCGCACGGTGTCGCGGGCACCGACAGCATCGACCACACGAACTATCCGCTCACCGTCGTCGTCACGCCGGGCGCTCGGATCGCCGTGACGGTCGAGTACCGGCCGGAGGCGATCGACGTCGAGCGCGTCGACCTGATCGCGGACGAGTTCACCCGCCTGGTGGCCGGGTTCGCGACCGAGGGGTCGCGTTCGGTTCTGCCGGCGCTGCCACGCCTCGACCGACAGGTCGACGAGGTTCCCGATCTCACCGTGACCGAGATGCTGCTCCGCACAGCACAGAAGGATCCCGACGCAATCGCACTCGTCGCCGGGTCCGAGCACCTCACCTACGCCGGGTTGGCCGGCCGGGTGGAAGGTCTGGCGCGCGTCCTGCTGGGCCGCGGTGCGGGACCGGAGACCGTGGTGGCTCTCGCATTGCCTCGCGGTCTCGACATGGTGGTCGCGCTGTTCGCCGTGTTGCGCACCGGCGCGGCCTATCTGCCCCTCGAACTCGATCATCCCGATGCTCGCATCCATGCTCTGCTCGACGACGCTCGTCCGCTGTGCACCGTGACCACGGATGCGGTCGGTCGCCGACTGAGCGGACGTGACGGCATCGTCGTGCTCGAGCCACTCCGCGACGAGTCACCGCTCACCGCAGCCGAACTGGGGGTGTTCGCGCCCGGAACGCCGCATCGGCTCGATCACCCGGCCTACGTCATCTACACGTCCGGGTCGACCGGGACGCCCAAGGGCGTCGTCACGCCGTACCGCGGACTGACCAACATGCAGCTGAACCACCGGTCCGCGATCTTCGACCCGGTGGTGGATGCGGCACACGGTCGGACACTGCGGATCGCGCACACGGTGTCGTTCGCGTTCGACATGTCGTGGGAAGAACTCCTGTGGCTCGTCGAGGGTCACGAGGTGCACGTCGCCGACGAGGTGCTGCGCCGCGACGCCAATGCCCTGGTCCGTTACATCGACGAGGAGCGCATCGACGTCATCAATGTGACCCCCACGTACGCATCCCTCCTCCTCGAGACAGGTCTGCTCGACGGGCATCGACCGGCGCTCGTCCTGCTGGGCGGTGAAGCCGTCGGCGACGACGTGTGGTCCGCACTGCGATCCACCGACGGCGTGCTCGGCTACAACCTGTACGGCCCCACGGAGTACACGATCAACACTCTCGGCGCGGGTACCGACGAGAGCGAGACGCCGACGGTCGGGTTGCCGATCCGCGCCACCGAGGCGCACGTGCTGGACGGCTGGTTGCGGCCCGTACCGGACGGCGTGGCCGGCGAGTTGTACATCGCCGGAGCCGGACTCGCCCGTGGCTACGCGGGACGGTTCGGCCTCACGGCGGACCGCTTCGTCGCCGATCCCTTCGGGACGGGGGAGCGCATGTACCGCACGGGTGACCTCGTGCGTCGCCGCGTCGGAACGGGACTGATCGACTACCTCGGCCGCACCGACGATCAGGTCAAGATCCGCGGTCACCGGGTGGAACTCGGTGAGGTCGCCTCGGTCGTGTCGTCGGTGGCCGGCGTGCGCCGCGCCGCGGTCGTCACCTCGACGGGGCCGGGCGGGCTGGCCCGGTTGATCGCCTACGTCGACACCGACGCGGATGCCGAATCGGTACGGGCGGCCTGCGCCGTGGTCCTGCCGGACTACATGGTGCCCACCGTCGTGCTCGTCTCGTCTTTCCCGATGACCGTCAACGGCAAGCTCGACGTCGCCGCACTGCCGGCGCCGGACGAGAGTGCCGTCGACGCTGTGCCGCCGCGGACCGAGGTCGAACGCGTGCTGTGCAACGTGTTCGACGACGTGCTCGGCCGCCGCGGCACCGGGATCCACGACGACTTCTTCGATCTCGGTGGCCATTCACTTCTGGCGACTCGCGTCGTCGGCCGTGCACGGACCGCGCTCGGCACCGAGCTGAGTGTGCGCGATCTGTTCGCCGCGCCGACCGTGGCGGGTCTCGCCGCGCTAGTCGGATCGCGAGGCGATGACGCGCGGCCGGCTCTGCGTCGGTACGACCGGCCGGATGTCGTGCCCATGTCGGCTGCGCAGCAACGGCTCTGGCTTCTGCATCAGCTGGATCCGGACTCGGCCGCCTACAACTTTCCGATCGTCCTGCCGCTCCCCGAGCAGGTGGACGAGGATGCGTTCCGGCTCGCCCTCGCCGACGTCGTCGAACGGCACGAGTCGCTCCGCACCGTCTTCGGCGATGCGGACGGCGTTCTGGCGCAACATGTCCTGACGACAGCGTCACCGGAGTTGTTCGTTCACGAAGGCGATGCCGCCGCCGTGGTCGCCGAGATGACGGCGCGGCCGTTCGATCTGCGCCGGGAGATCCCGATCCGTGCGGCGCTGATCCGGAACGAGGACACCTCGTGCGTCGTCGTGCTCGTCCTGCACCACATCACGACCGACGAGTGGTCGGACCGGCCACTGCTGGCCGACCTGATGGCGGCCTACTCGGCGCGACTGTCCGGTGACACGGATGCCCGCCCTCCGCTGCCCGTGCAGTACGCGGACTACACGCTGTGGCAGGCCGACCTGCTCGGCGACGCCGCAGATCCGGAGTCGCTCGCGGGGCGTCAGCTCGCCTACTGGCAGTCCGCCCTGGCCGGCGCTCCCGACGAGATCGAACTCGCGACCGACCGACCGCGTCCGCCGCGGCCGAGTCATCGCGGATCGGTGGTGCGTCGCACCGTCGATCCCGAGACCGTGCGCGCCCTGCGGACACTCGCGCGGAGTCTCGACGCGAGTGTCTTCATGACCCTGCACGCGGCGTCTGCGGTGCTGCTGCACCGGATCACCGGGTCCGACGACATCGTGCTCGGCGCCCCGGTGGCCGGGCGCGGTGAGGAGGGGCTCGACCAGCTCGTCGGGTTCTTCGTCAACACGCTGGTTCTGCGCACCGCGGTCGACGGCCGCTCCACGCTGCAGCGGGCGGTGGAGGAGGCGCGCAGCGTCGACCTCGAGGCCTTCGCGCACGCGGATGTGCCGTTCGACGCGGTGGTCGCGCGGGTCGCTCCCGAGCGCAGCATGTCGCGGAACCCGCTGTTCCAGGTCATGATCAGCCATCACACCGGTCCGCTCGGCGACGGTGACGCGGCGCTGATGACACCGGCGAAGTTCGACCTGGTGTTCAACTACACCGAGGATCTCACCTCGGACCGCCTGGTGCTCGAGCTCGAGTACGCCGAGGATCTGTTCGACGCGTCGACCGCCGAGGCCGTCACAGCACGTCAGCTCGCAGTGCTCGACGCACTGGCGACCGACGCCACGGCGGTGGTCGACGACGTCGACATCTTCCTGCCCACCGAGCGCGACGACGTCCTCCGGCGCTTCAACGACACCGCCCGCGCGGTGCCCGAGGAGTCGCTGTTCGAGTCGTACCTGCGGTGGGTCGAGACCACTCCGGACGCGATCGCTGTGGTCGACGAGATCACGACGTGGACATACGCGGATCTGCACGAGCACGTCCTCGACATCGCCGCGGAGTTGCAGCGGCGCGGTGTCGGCCCCGAGGCCGTGGTCGCGGTCGCGGTGCCGCGGTCGGTGTGGACCATCGCGGCGACCATGGGGGTCCTCGCGGTGGGCGCGGCGTATCTCCCGCTCGACCTGAAGCACCCTGCGGACCGGCTCGAGTACATGGTCACCGATTCCGGGGCGACCCTCGCCCTGACGTCGGCCGCGGCCACCGCGCAGGTGCCGTCCGCGGCCGAACACGTCCTCGTGGAGGACATCCCGCCGTCGACCGGTGTCGAGCTCGCGCGACCGGCCTCGCTCGAACTCGCGGCGTACGTCATCTACACGTCCGGTTCGACCGGCCGCCCCAAGGGTGTCGTGGTGCCGCACGAGGGCATCTCGTCACTCGTGGCCACGGCGGAGGACCGCATGCGACTCACCACCGGATCGGTGGTCCTGCAGTTCGCGTCGGTAGGCTTCGACGTCGCGGTCTTCGAACTCGCCATGGCCCTGTGCACGGGATCGCGACTGGTGATCGTGCCCGACGATGCGCGTGTGGCGGGTCCCGAGCTCACCGACTTCTGCGCCGAGCACGGGGTGACCCACGCGATCATCCCGCCGTCGCTCATGGCGGCGCTCCCGCCGGGATGCGCACTGCCCGAGGGGTGCACCGTGCTCGTCGGTACCGAGACGGTGCCGCCCGCGGTGATCTCCGCCTGGTCCGAGCATCTGAACCTGCTCGCGGCGTACGGACTGACCGAGGCGACGGTCAACAACACTCTGTGGCAGGCTCGTCCGGGCTGGACGTCCTCCGTGCCCATCGGCGTACCCGATCCCAACGAGCGGGCGTACGTGCTCGACGATCGGCTGCGGCCCGTCCCGGTCGGGGTGTCGGGGGAGCTGTACATCGCCGGCCGCGGGTTGGCGCGCGGGTACCTCGGGCAGCCGGGGCTCAGTGCCCACCGATTCGTGCCCGATGTCGCCGCTCCCAGCGGCAGGATGTACCGCACCGGCGACCGGGCACGCTGGCGTGCCGACGGCAATCTCGACTTCCTGGGGCGCGTCGACGACCAGATCAAGGTGCGGGGGTTCCGGATCGAGCCGGGCGAGATCATGGCCGCGATGGCGTCGTTCGACGGTGTCGATCAGACCGCCGTCGTCGTGCACGAGTCGTCCGAGGTGAGCCGACTCGTCGGATACGTCACCGGGCGTGACGATCTCACGGGGGCCGCGGTGCGGACGCACGCGGCGACGGTGCTGCCGGACTACATGGTGCCCACTCTCGTCGTGGTGGTCGACGGGACGTTGCCGTTGACACCCAACGGCAAGTTGGACCGAGCTGCGTTGCCGCAGCCGGAGTGGTCGTCGGTGGTCGGCGGCCGCGCTCCCACCACGGACGTCGAGCGTGCGCTGGTGCGCAGTGCCGCAGCGGTTCTGGGCCTGGACGAGCTGGGGACGGACGACGACTTCTTCGCTCTCGGCGGTCATTCGATGGCCGCGATGCAGTGGGTGTCGGCCGTCCGCGCCGAACTCGACGTCGACATCTCGGTGCGCGACGTCTTCGAGGCGTCGACCGTCCGCGCCTTGGCGGAGCGACTCGCCGATCGCGGTGGACACGAGGGACCGCACCTGACCGCGCACCCGGACAGGCCGGATGTCGTGCCGCTGAGTCCGATGCAGGAGACCAGGCTGCAGAACGGGCACGTGGTGCAGGCCGACCACGCTCTGGTTCTCGAGCTGCCCGACGTGGACGCGGCGGTGCTCGCCGCCGCGGTCCGCGATGTCGCAGAGCGGCACGAACCGCTGCACTCGGTTCTGGTGCCGGGCGAGGGGTCCGCCCTCGGCGACCCGGTGGCGCTCGAGACCGTCGACGTCGGGGCAGACGACATTCGCCGCCGCGCCTACGAGATCGCACAGGAACCCCTGGATCTCACGCAGCGACCGGGTCTGCGAATCATGCTCTTACAGAACGATTCCAGGGAAAGAATAGTTCTCCTGGTCATGCACTACTGGGCCGTCGACGAGTGGTCGGTCGTCCCGTTGCTCACCGATCTGATGCACGCTGCGCAGGCGCGCTCCGGTGCCGGGGCGCCGGAGTTCACGCCGCTACCGCTGCGGTACGGCGACGTCGCGCGCTGGGCCGTCGCCCGACGGGATGCCGACGACTCGGCGATCACATCGTGGCGCGAGACCCTGGACGGTGTGCCGAGTCGGGTGAGTCTTCCGATCGCGCTGGGGGAGTCGGGGTCCGACGCCGTCGCGATCGACATCGATGTCGACGTGGTGCGAGCGCTGCGCACCATCGAGGGTGCGGGTCTCGTGTCGGTTCTGCATGCTGCCTTCGCGCTCGCTCTCACCGACCTCGGTGCGGGTGAGGACCTGGCGATCGCCACGATGGTCGCCGGCCGCGACGACGAGAGCACGCACGCCATGGTGGGTGCGTTCGCCGACGTCGTGCCGATCCGCACGCGAACAGGATCCGATCTGGCGACGGTGGCTCGTCGGGTGCAGGCGGAGACCGTCGCGGCGCTGAGCCGTTCCGGTCCTTCCTATGTCGACATCGTCGAGGGCGCCGGCGTGCCGGAGATGCACCGTCCGCAGTTCCTGGTGGTGCACCACCACGTCGCAGATCTCGGCGACGCCGGCGCGGCACTCCTGCCGATACCCGTCGGTCGACCGTGGGCCGACCTGACGCTGAGTGTCCACGAGAGCGAATCGGACCACGACGCTGCACTTTTCGCGCAGCTGCAGTTCGCTGCGGGTGCCGATCGCGGGACGATCGGTCGGTTCGTGGAACGGCTCACTCTGCACCTGCGATCGGTCGTCGAGGGCTAGTGGACCAGCAAAGGCTAGGCTAAGCTGACCGACGGTCCCGACGTCCACGCGACGATCCGATCCGGGACGGAACGGGTGGGAGAAGCATGAGCAGTCCAGAAGTACTCGACGTCGTGGGTGTCGGTTTCGGACCTGCGAATCTCGCGCTGGCGATCGCGATCGAGGAACACAACGAGACGTGCGCGGAGCACGAGCGCGTCCGGGCGGTGTTCGTGGAACGTCAGGAGAGCTTCGGGTGGCATCCCGGCATGCTGCTCGACGGCGCGACGATGCAGATCGCGTTCCCGAAGGACCTGGTCACGTTCCGCAATCCGCGGAGCGGGTTCACCTTCTTCAACTATCTGTACGAACGCGACCGGCTCGTGGACTTCGTCAATCACCAGACGTTCTTCCCGACGCGGCACGAGTTCCACGACTACCTGTCCTGGGCTGCCGACCGGGTCGACGCCGACGTCCGCTTCGGCACGTCGGTCACTGACATCACGCAGGACGGCGACGTCCTGACCGTCCGGTGCGACGACGGCACAGTCGTGCGCACCCGCAACGTCTCCGTCGGCGCCGGGTTGACCCAGCGGGTCCCCGAGTGGGCATCGCTGTCCGCACGGTGCTTCCACAACCACGACTTCCTGCCACGTATGGCCGAGCTGCCGAAGCCGACCCGCGGACGGTTCGTGGTGCTGGGCGCCGGCCAGTCGGCAGCCGAGGTGGTGCAGTACCTCCATGGTCACTACCCGCACGCCGAGGTCCACAGTGTCTTCACGCGGTACGGCTACAGCCCCGCCGACGACAGTCCCTACGCCAACCGCATCTTCGATCCGTCCGCGGTCGACGAACTGCACCGGGCACCGGCCCTCGAGCGGGAGCGGCTCATCGCGCTGCACCGCAGCACCAACTACTCGGTCGTCGACATCGAGCTGATCGAGGAGCTCTACCGCGCGGAGTACGCGGAGCGCGTCAGCGGTCACCGCCGGCTGTTCATGCGCCGCGCGTCCACCATCGACGGCGTGGTCGAGACGGCCGACGGCATCGAGGTGACCATCCGGGACAGCATCGACGGCATCGCCGACACCCTCGACTGCGACGCACTCGTGCTCGCGACCGGCTTCCGGCCCGCGCCCCTGCGCCCGCTCCTCGGCGAACTGGCGCCCGAGGACGGCGGCCCCCGCGTCGTCACACGCGACTATCGCCTGCTGGCGACACCGGAGGCCGACACCGCCGGTGCACCCGGTGTCTACCTGCAGGGCGGCACCGAGACCACGCACGGCATCACGTCGTCGTTGCTCTCGAATGTCGCGATCAGATCCGGAGAAATCCTGAACTCCATCGTTGCGAGGCGTGCCGGTGGCGCGGTCCTTGCTAGGGTCGACACCGGTTCCACAGGCGCGGCGACCCGCGCCGAGACCGACAAGGCCCGCCGGGAACGCCCGGCATCGACGTTTGCAGTGAGCGAGGCAAGATGAGCACCAACCCGTTCGACGACGAAGACGGACGCTTCTACGTGTTGGTCAACGACGAGGATCAGCACTCGTTGTGGCCCACCTTCGCCGAGGTGCCCCAGGGATGGCGCGTCGTGTTCGGCGAGGAGAGCCGGGCAGCGTGCCTGGAGTACGTCGAGAAGAACTGGACCGACATGCGTCCCCGCAGTCTCCGCGAGGCCATGGAAGAGGACGCCGCGGGTCGTCACCGCGTCGAGAATCCCTCCTGATCTCTACTTCCAGCGCGCCGCGGACCGTCTCCGCGACCTGACCGGAAGCTTCGAGCGCACCGAGTCCGCGCGGCCCAGTCTCATGATGGGTCGACGCAGGGACTCGGTGCGTTCGACTATGCGGGGGCGGCGCAGTGTGCGCGCACCCCATTCGCCCAGCGTGACGCCGCCGGCCAGTGCGCCGCCCGTGCCCACCGCCGCCAGCAGTGCGCTGAGGCCCAGCAACGTCTGATCGTTGAGCAGGGCGAAAAGGCCGCGGTACACCGACAGACCCGGCAACAGCGGGGTGATACCGGCGACGGCGACGATCAGCGGCGGGATCAGGGCTCGGCGAGCCATGAGACCACCGGCGAAGCCGACCACCGTCGCGGCGATCGCGGACGAGAGCACCGGCCCGAAACCGACCTGCTGCGCGATGAGGAACACCAGCGCACCGGCGAAACCGCCGGCGAACGCCGCCGTGAGACCTCGGCGCTCCGCGTAGCAGGCCAGTGCGTAGAAGAGGGCCGCGAAGGCGCCGGCCAGCACCTTGGTGGGCACCTGGGCGAGGTCCGGAGGCGCGACGTTGCTCATGACCGGCAGCTCGGCGCCCAGCAGCGCCGCCAGTCGCAGGGTCGTCGCCACGCCCGCGATGATGCCGCCCGTCATCATCAACAGCTCGAAGAAGCGGGCCGCGGCGGTGATCGGGGCGCCCGTGATGGCGTCCTGCACCGAGCCGACCAGCGACAGCCCCGACAACAGCACTGTCACGCCGGCCGCGATGACCTGGGACGGCAGGATCGAGATGCCCAGTTGTTCCTGGAAGTTGTACAGCGTGATGGCGGGCGCCGACGCGATGAAACCGCCGACCACCTGCTGGAAGAAGAAGGGCAGACCGGCACGGTTCAGCACTCGGCCGACGCGGTCGATCACCATCGTCGACAGGAAGCTCACGGCGGCCACCAGCACACCGCCGCCGAGCAGGACGGAGATCGCCGCGGCCATGCCCGCCCACGCCAGGGTGGCGATCCACCGGTTGTAGGGGTGCGGTGCCCGGGTGACCTCCTTCAGCTCCGCCAGCGCGACCGCCGGTGTCGGCACCTCCAGGCGGATCTTGCGGGCGAGAGCGTCCACGTCGGCCAGGCGCGTGAAGTCCATGGACCGGTAGTGCACGATGCGCATCGTGCTTGCCGGGGGGAGGGTCGGGCCGCGGTAGGCGCTGATGACGATCGAGTTGTAGGTGACGTCCACGTCGCACCGGGCGAGGCCGTACGTCGAGGCGATGAACTGCACCTGGTTGGCGGTGTCGATGGCACCGGTCCCGGCGGCCAGGGTCACCTCACCGACACGCACCGCGAGGTCGAGCACCTCCGACACGCTGGCGTCGTCGGTGAGGTCGATGGGCTGGAGCGGACTGGGTGCACCCGCCGGGGTGTCGACGATGGCGCGTCGCTCGCCTGTCATGCGTCGTAACGTCGACGCGAAGCCCTGCAGGTAGGTCATTCCTTCTCTCGGTCCGCTCTGGTGTCCGGTTGTCCCGACGAAGGTACCGGGTCCACCCGGGTGTTCCCTGACCGAGGCGGCTCACGCCCGCACACCGTTTTCGGCGTCCGGATGCGCCCACTCGTGGCACAGTGCTGGAACCACGTCGACCGTCGGGGGGCGACGACGTCCGACCCTGCAAGGACGGCCACACCGTGCGCGTGCTCCCCGGAATCTCGGCGGCCGACGTCGACTACGAGAGCGTCGTGGCGTACCACCGCCACGGCACCGCGATCCGGCGAGCGCCGTACCTCATAGCGTTCGCATGCGTCCTGCTTCTCGTGAAGACCGGTGCGGATCTGGCCACCGTCCGAGGTGCCGGGTTCCGTCCGACGGTTCTCCTCGTGTCCGCAGCGGTCACCGCCGCTCTCGCGCTGTGGTGGCTCCGCGGACGAATGCCGGGTCGCTACGGATCGGTCGCGTTCGTGGCCGTCGCCGACATCGTCGTCCTCGCCCCGCTGGTGATGCTGCCGCCGTCGTCGGTGATCGTCGTGCAGAGCGTGCTGTTGCTCGCTGTCGGCAACTATGCGAGTGCGTTCCACGGCCTGCGCGTGTACCTCGTGCACAGCATCCTCGTCCTCGGGGCGACGACGGCGCTGGTGCTGCGAGCGCTCGCCGTGGGGTCCGAGAGCCTGGTCGTCGTGGCCGCGACCGCTGTGGTCGTCGCGTTCGTCGTGTACGGCGGATCCACGCTGAACCACGTCTTCTTCACCCAGCTTCGCGACGACGCGGTGCGGGCCTATCACGATCAGCTCACCGGGCTGCGTAATCGTCTGGGCCTGCTCGTCGACGTGGAGAAGCAGATCCATGACGCCGCCGGCACGCCGGTCGCGGTGTCGATCCTGTGCATCGATCTCGACGCGTTCAAGTCGATCAACGATCGGCACGGCCACGCGGCCGGCGACGAGGTGCTCAGACGCGCGGCCGGTCGGATCGCCGCGGTCGCCGGGGACGCCGTCAGCGCGCGGACGGGCGGGGAGGAGTTCGCCCTCGTGGTCGTCGGTGTGGGTGACCCCGGGCCGCAGATGGCGAGCGCCCTTCTCGACGCCATTCACCGCCCCGACGATCCCACCCCCGTCACTGCGTCCATCGGTGTGGCCACCGTTCCCCTGCCGGACGGCCGCGTCGATACTCGGGACCTTCTGGACACGGTCCTCGCCTCTGCTGATCGAGCCATGTACGAGGCGAAACGGTGCGGTGGGCATCGCGCAGCCGTCGCGACGGGCGATGACGCGCACTGCCTCTGACGATCGGAAACCGTCCTAGACCTCGTTCGGTCGGTCTTTTTCGGGCTCTGTTCCCGCAATGACCGTGTCGACCGGGGACCATGTGCCTACCATTGCGGTCGACGACGGTGTGGGGACCACCGTCGACACTGTTGTCCGTTTCGATGCAAGGCTGGCTCGAGTGCGTGTTCTCCGCGAGTGGTGGTCGTCCGACATCGACTACGCGTGGGTCGCCAATTACCACCGGACCCACGCCTACCTGAGGTCGGCGCCGTACTTCATCAGCGTGGCCTGCTTCCTGCTCGCAGTGAAGACGGTCGCGGATCTGGTCACAGCCCGTGACGCCGGACTCGGCGCATCCGGGTGGGTGTTCGCCGTGGCCACCGTCGTCTCCATCGCGCTCGGTCTGATGTGGGGGCGCGGCCACTTCCTCTCCCGGACGTGGTCGCTGCGCTTCGTCATCATCGGCGACGTCACCATCGCCGCGGTGCTGTTCGCGTTGCCGCCGTCCCAGATCGTCGTCATTTCCGCCGCGCTGTTGGTGACGGTGGGGAACTACGCCAATGCGTTCCACGGCGTGCGCGTCTTCGTCTGCCACGAGGCCTGGGCCATCGGCGTCGCCGGGCTGCTGTTCCTCCGACTGGTGACCACCACGTCGGTGGAGGTGTCCGCCGCCGTGTCGACCCTGGTCACCGTCCTCGTCGTCCTCTTCGCCGCGTCGTCGCTCAATCACCTGTTCTTCACCGCACTGCGTGACGACGCGGCGCGCGCGTTCTACGACCAGCTGACCGGTCTACGGAACAGACGCGGGTTGCTCGTCGACGTCGAGTCGATGCTCCGCAGCGCGCGACTCGCACCCGCAGACGGCGCCACCGTCGTGTCCGCCGTCTGCCTCGATCTCGACGCCTTCAAGTCCGTCAACGACCGCTTCGGCCACACCATCGGCGACGACGTCCTCCGCAGCGCTGCCGCCCGGATCGGTCGGGTGTCCTTCGACGCCGTCTCCGCTCGTATCGGCGGCGAGGAGTTCCTCGTCGTCGTCGCCGGCGACGAGTCGAGGGGACCGGCCGTCGCCCGCGCGCTGCTGCACGCCATCCATCGAGACGACGACGCGACACCGATCTCCGCATCCATCGGGGTGGCCTCCCTACCCCTGTCGCAGGCCCGCGGCGACACCGCCGTGATGCTCAACAGCCTGCTCGATCGCGCCGACGCCGCCATGTACCAGGCGAAGCGACAGGGCGGGAACAGGGTCAGCGTCGCCGACCCCGGAACCGACGGGGTGGGCGGGCGCCGACAGGAGGGGCTCTCGTTATGATGGTGCCGCTCGGTTCGCCGGGCACGCCTCCTTAGCTCAGTGGTAGAGCACTCGCCTTGTAAGCGAAAGGTCGTCAGTTCAATCCTGACAGGAGGCTCAAGCTTTAGACCCCGCGACCTGCGGTTATGTGATTCGGACCGCTTCCCGGAAATGGGCCGCAGGGCGCCGATGTCACGAGTTGTCACAAGTCGCTCGGAACTGCTCCACAGAGGGTCGAAATCGGGGCGTACGGACGTGGTCAGTTCCCGTGAAGGTCTGACATCGTCTGGAGGCTCTGGGCCGCTATCTTGAGGGCGTCGTTCGGGGCGTGAGCGTACGTGCGCATCGTGAAGGCAGAATCCGCGTGGCCCAGCCACGCCGAGATGACGGCTATGGGAACGTTCTGCAGGTGCATCAACGTCGCGCAGGTGTGGCGCGCATCGTGCAACCTGATCTGCGGCACCCCGGCGCGCTTACACGCCGTCTGCCAGAAGTTGGACAATGTGTCGGGGTGGTAGGCGTGGCCAAGTACGTCGCACACGATATGGGTGCCCGGTCCATAGTTCGCACCGGCAGCGGCGCTCTCGAGGTCCTGACGCTCACGGGCGGCAATCAGAGCGGCGGTCAGCACCGGGGTCAGGGGAAGAACGCGGTTCGACCGTTCCGTCTTGGTCAGTCCGTCCCCGGCCTGACCGGCGACAGACACTCGGTTGTTGCGGATCGACATGACGCCGGCGTCCAGGTCGACGTCGGACCACCGAAGACCGCAGATCTCACCGCGGCGCAGGCCGGACAAGGCCAGGTTCCACGCGTGTCCCACTCGATCGGTCTGCGCGAAAGCCAACATCTGGCGCATCTCCTCGACAGAGAACGTTCGCATCTGCGGCTGGGTGCGCGGCAGTCGATCCACCAACAAGGCGACGTTCCGCACCAGCAGTCCCTGTTTGACGAGGTCGGTCAGCACCGCCGAGATGATGTTGAGCATGGGATTGATAGACTGCGGGCTCCACGGTCGACGCACCGAATGGGGTGTCATCGGTGTTCCGCCGGCGGCGAGTGCGGTCACAAGCGAGTCGAGGTGGCCCTTGGTCAATCTCTGTACCGGCATAGGTCCATGGAATTGCCTCAGCGGTTCGAGCGCGTGCCGATAGGCGTTCTTCGTCGTGGGTCTCACCCGCCGGCCCGCGAGCCATGCCTCGCCGACTTCGTCGACGGACAGAGCGCTACCCGAGACGTGAACACCCCGGTTGACCTCGTCGGTCACGCGGGCCAGATACGCGCGAGCGTCCTTCTCGGTGTCGAATCGCCGTCGGGACTGTGATCGCGTCGTGTGCAGATAGGTGGATCCGTCAGGTCGCAGGCGCGGTACCTCTCGAGTCCCCGCATCGACAGTGACCTGGTAGCGAACAACTTCTTTCGCCGTACGGCGATCGGTGACCGAGATTTTTCGGATCTGCGGGGGTAGTTGGTTTCTAGCCATCGACCGACTGAGCCGAACTGGCAGCGATGTTTCTCAGTGCTCCCGCCGGGATCCGCGTCGATCGCGTACTCGATGAGCGATCAGCCACGGGGGAGTCCATCTCCGACGGTCATGCCGAGCCCGGCCATGGTGTCCCGATGCGCTGCCGTCTGCTTGAGCGCGTTCTCGTAGATGATCTCCAGGGCTTCGATCTGGTCGGGCGATTCGTTGTTCTCGAGTGCCCTTTGCAGCTGCTTGCGTGCGCTACGCATCGCGGTGATCGTGCGGTGCCATTCGTGAGTCAGCGTCGTACGGTCTCTGCGGGCATCGAACTGGCGGCGCACGAACACCGGAACCGGCTGACCGGTTGCTTCGTCGGACCATCCCGAATCCTCGCGCATCAACAGGCCGCTTTCTCCTCCCACCCACCTGACGGCGTCGTGGGATTCCTGGGGAACACCAGGGAGTACGTCCACAGTTCCGCGGGGAAGATCAGGGAACAGCAGCTGGGCGGGCGCCACTTCGAGCGCTGCGGCCAGTGCGAGGAGATCAGCGACATCGAGCCCCCTCCGCCGCCCTGTCTCCAGGTCGGAGATCACCGCCCTCGATATGTGGTGGCCGAGCTCGGCAGTGCGGTCGGAGAGTGCCTGCCCGGACATCGGCGGGGTCGCCGACGTCCGGAGCCGGCGGACCTCGGCCCCCGTTCGATCCACGATCGCTTGGGCCCAGCTTTGCGTCATGAACACGCACTGTACCGCCTTCTGCTGGTTCTCTTGCGGTGATTACACGCGTCCGCTAGTTGGTGGTGGAACCACGTGGACGCACCGTATTCAGCGGAACGGATGTGGTGAATCAACGCAGCGGAGGGTGTCATGACGAGACAGCTGTTCAGCGTGCAAGAGGGTATGGACCGCACCGGCTTGGGCCGGTCCAACTTCTTCAACAAGCTCGCATCCGGTGAGATCAAAAGCATCAAGGTAGGCAAGCGCCGCCTCATACCGGATACCGCGATCGACGAGTACATCGAACGCCTCGAGGCGCAGGCTTCTTTGTCGACGGATGTCGCATGAGCTGAGGTACGCCCCGAACAAAACGACGCCCCCGGCGCAACTCGGTGTTACCAGCACCGAGGCCGAGGGCGTCCAAACCGCCTCGCATCAGATCGGAGGTTCTTGCATTCGACCTTAGGTCATTCCTGCTCGTCCTTCAATGATGATTATTGACGGGACGAGCCGCACATCAGCTATTCGGCTGATGGTGCTGAACGCTGGGCACCCTTTATGCCCGCGTCCGTCGTTCTCTGGCAGAGCCCGACGGTAACCAGCCTGCCGCCGTTGACTGTGCACCCTGTAGCGATCCCCGGAGACCGGCCCCGGGCACCATGCCGTCGACTGATCATTGATGACGTGGCGATACCGAAAGCCACGCGCCCATCCGGGTGCGGGGCCAGAGGGCGTGGAGCGGACAACGTGGGTGCGGACATTGGGGGTCACCCCTGGGGGGTTCGGGCGTAGCAGCACGTAGTCCGATGAAGTAGACGGGACCACGCTCCATACCAACAGTTTTCAGGTTCACTGCTCGGAGACCGAATCTGTGGATCCGGCCAACGGTCGACTCCGGTGCGCGTTCGTTGACAACAGTGAGAGTTACCAGTGATTGCAGTATCGGCGGTGTTGTCACCATCGACCGCTACCCCAGTGATGGTGGCATTGCTGGTATTACGTCCCGTGCGGGTGTCACGTCCCAGTCGGTCATTACCGGTATCGGACTCTTCACTGGGGTGGCATGTATGGAGGTACGCGCCGCCACTTCTCCATCACTTACTTTCCTTCCTCACCCGTATTGCAGGTATTGCGGGTACGGGAAGTCTCTTTCTTCGAAATCCCGACACATGAGAGGACACACATGCCACACAACGTGATCGCGTTCTGCAACCAAAAGGGTGGCGTAGGCAAGACGACGACCACCTTCCACATCGTGGATGCTGCCCGTCGCTCCGGCCACCGAGTTCTGGCACTGGACATGGACCCACAGGGCAACCTGAGCACCGTGCTTAATGCCGGTGAGCCGGCACCTGGCGACGCAGGGATGGCGGACGCGTTGTCGGACCGGTCGGCCGCCACCCTCGCCGACGTCGTGGCGCCGTCCATCTGGGATGGTGTGGATCTGGTCGCCACCGACCCGAACTCGGAATCGCTCGCCTTCGTGCGGGATGAGCTGATTCTCGGCGGCGCAGGACGCGAGCGGCGACTCCGCGATGCGCTGGAGCCACTCGCTCCGAAGTATGGACTGGTGGTGATCGACTGCCCGCCGAGTTTGGACCTGTTGACGATCAATGCTCTGGTGGCAGCCCGGCGAGCACTCGTGGTCAGTCAGTCCGCGCTCTTCTCCGCGAACGGTCTGGCACGGCTACGACGCACGATCGACGTGGTGCGCCGCAGCTACAACCCGACGCTGGAGCTGGTGGGAGCGATCATCAACCTTCACGAACGCAACACCATCGCTGGTCGCGAGCAACTGGCGGAGATCGCCGACTGCATCACGATCGTTGGCGACCCTGTACCCAAGCGGGTCGTGTTGAAGGATTCCTCCGAGGCGCAGACCAGTCTGCTCGACTGGGGGACGACGGACGCCCGCAATCTGGCGAGCATCTACCGCCGCACGTCGGAGTTGCTCATGGAAGGTGTCGGCCATGGTTCGTCCTGAGCGTCTGAAGAGCAGCCTGGGCAACTCGAGCCCACTTGACCCGGTGTCCGAGGTGGCTTCAGGTACGGCCGCCGCTGCTCCAGCTCCACCGGCGGGGGACAAGCCAGCCA
The DNA here is from genome assembly GCF_000686025.1 of Rhodococcus sp. UNC23MFCrub1.1. GTDB lineage: Bacteria > Actinomycetota > Actinomycetes > Mycobacteriales > Mycobacteriaceae > Rhodococcoides. The sequence continues at coordinate 10,291 of NZ_JMLQ01000010.1, read as the reverse complement.
AGACCAAGCGGACCTTCTACTTCTACGTCGAGACCAGTGAGCGGCTTCTGAATGCGGCCGAAGCGCTGATTGCTACACCGGGAGCACCTCGCGGACCATCCGACCTTGCTGCAGAGGCGGTAGAGCGATACGTCGACTATCTGGAGGCCACCCACAACGAGGGCAGGCCGTTCGCACAGAGAAGTGGGCCGCTTCAGCGGGGGCCGCTCGTTCGGTAGCTCGCTATGGCAACGCCGGTTGTCGGGCCCGTTAACAAAAGGTGAGGTGCTCACGTCGGCATCGAGACCGACGTCATGTCCTCCGACATCGTCCACAGGCGCCTCGCCAGATCGTGATTGCGGGCACGCGCGGACCTGCCGATAGGTTGCGCAGCCCCGCGCATGTGGCCCCAGTGCCGGGGACCGGTAAAGGTTCCCGAAGGTAAATCAGCGGTCATCGCGAGCAGTACCGGCTGCGCACCAGCAGCAGACGATTGCCCGAGGACGGGAACCAGCCGGTCCCACAACCCCACTTTGTCATCGGCGGTGCGGGAATAGATCGCCGTTTTCACCAACCCGGGATGCGCTGCAAACGCTGTGACCGGTGATTTTTGTTGCTGCAATCTGCGTGTGAGTTCCGCTGTGAACAGTACGTTCGCCAGTTTGGAGTCGGCGTACGCCCGCGAGGCGCGGTAGGGACGACGTGTCCAGTTCAGATCGTCGAACTCCAGGCGGGCAGCCCGTTCCGCCTGAGAGGCGACGGTCACGATGCGGCCGCTGACACGGGGCAGCAGTAGTGCCGTCAACGCGAAGTGCCCGAGATGGTTGGTCCCGAACTGCATCTCGAATCCGTCGGTGGTGCGCTCGAGACGCTGGCACGACACACCAGCGTTGTTGACCAGGATGTCGATCGGCTCGGTGACCGTGGCGCCGAGCCGATGTACAGAGCTCAGATCGGCCAGGTCGACGTGGGCTACGAGGTGTCGATCGAGACCTCCGTCCAGTGCCGAGGCCACCGCGCGCCCTGCCTCGAGGTTTCGCACGGCGAGGATGACCCTGGCGCCGTGTTCAGCGGCCGCATCGGCGACGGCGCGTCCGATTCCACTGGTGGCGCCTGTGATGAGGACGGTTCGGCGGGACAGTGTCGTGAGGTCAGGAAGAAGTGCCATGATCGAAATGTAGGCACTAGATACTTTGTTGTCAATGGATACATCGGGGTATGCTGACGATATGCCGTCCCCGTACCACCACGGATCGTTGCGCGCTGAGTTGTTGACCACCGCACGACAGGTCCTCCTTACCGACGGCATGCGCGGGGTGACCATGCGTGGTCTGGCTGCGCGACTCGGAGTCAGCCACGCCGCTCCGCGCCGGCACTTCGCCGACCTCGACGCTCTACTCGATGCAGTGGCCGCAGAAGGATTCGAGGAACTGACCGAGATCCTGAACAAGGCCGCGACCGGCACCACCAGTCGCGAACGATTGTCGGCCTACGTACGCGGACATATCGGTTTCGCATCCGCGAACGGTGCTCTGGTCGAGCTGATGTTCTCGAAAGAGGCCCGAGTGGCACATTCGTCGGCAGATGCTGCTGCCGCGCGATTCTTCGCTGAGGGTCGGAAATTGATCGGAGACACTGCATCGGGTCCGCCCGGCGCGTTGGTCTACATGTTGACTGCGACGACCGAGGGTATCGGGTCGTTGATCGTTTCCGGGCGATTGCCCTCCGAGCGGATCGACGACGTCATCGACCTCGTCGTGGACGTGCTACTGCCGGTCGTGCAAACGCAGATCACCCACTCTCACTCGACTGCGCCGACATGATGTCGAGCGCTTGGCGAGCTCAGCAGGAATCAGGCTCGATGTGTGTCCTACCCGTCCCCGGACGATCAGTCGGTCGGGATCGGGAACCCCGGCAGGCCGGCGCGAACCACGCCACCCGAGTGCACGCACAACTCGACACGGCGGGAGGTCACAGGCAGTCGCGCGACCGCTGATCCAGGCATCAAAGTTCTGCACGCCTACCCGAGGCCTCGTTTTCTGGTGTCGCCGTCTTCGACTGGCGTACTCGCCTGACATATGGCGGTGGCGGCGCCTGGTGGCCGGAGCCTCGCGAACCATGGTGCGATGACAGTCGAACCGATTGGCCGCTGTAGACACAGTCGGGGTCGGCTCCGCCAAAACCGGCACCCCCGAACGCCTGAGACGGGTCCGGGGGTGTCGAGTACTTCTACGAGCCGGTGGTGATGACCTTGTCTCTCGTGTCCGGGACGAACAGGCATCCGATCATGCCGACGATGGCGCCGATGATTCCGAAGCCCATTGCGCGGTGCACGTTCCCGTCCGCTGCCATGAGTGCGAAGAGGGGGAAGAGGCCGGATCCCACTCCTCGGGCGACGTAGTAGGTGGCGCCTGATCCGAGCGCCCGGTACCGGGTGGGGTAGAACTCGGAGATCCAGGTGCCGATGACGCCGAATCCTGCGTATCCGATTGCCGCGCCCGCGAGGGCGGCGGTGGCGACGGTCCATGTGTCACCTGTTCCCTGCGGTGTTTCCGTGTCGGACCCGATGGCCAGGAACAGTCCGAACCCGAGTACGCCCACAGCGCAGGACCAGAAGGTGGAGCCTCGGCGACCGATTCGATCGGAGAGTGCGCCGAAGGTGATGTAGGAAGCGATTCCGAGCAGGGTTCCGATCGACAGGACGATGGTCGACCATCCGAGTGACAGGCCGGCGTATTCGCGGAGGTAGGTGGGACCGAATGTGATGTAGCAGTAGCTCGCTGCGAAGATTCCGGTTGTGGCCAGGGTGAGGATCAACCCGCCGAAAATGACGCGTGTCCTGTGTTCGGTGGGCGGGGGCACGGGTGTGGCGGTCCGCTCGTCCGATTCGTCCACGTGGGTCTGTTGTGGACTGGGCGCGGTGTCGGCATCGCGGGCGGCGCGCCACAGTTTGGATTCTGGCAATGAGCGGAAGGCGACGACGCCGATGCCGACGCTCATCGCGCCGATGATGACGAACCCTGTACGCCATCCGTTGTTCGATCCGAACGAGGTGATGGTGGCGAACAGGATTGCCTGTGTGATGAGTGTGCCGCAGATGAACATGCCTTGAAGGACACTGCCCATCAGGCCGCGGTTCTTGGTCTTCCAGGTCTCGGTGAACATCGCGAAGATGACACCGAAGGCACCTCCCATCGCGATGCCGGCGACGATGCGGGTGATGGTGAACAGTTCGAAGTTGGTCAGGAAGGCGCCGAGGATGGCGAGCGTTCCGTAGATGGTGGTGAAGGCGACGTAGGTGGGGCGCCGCCCCCATTTGTCTGCGGTCCATCCGAAGATGAAGCCGCCGGCGATCGACGCGATGCTCTGCAGGGTGATCACGGTGACCACTGCTTGGGTCGACACGTCGAACGAGTTGGACAGGTCTCGCAGGGGGTAGCTGAGGAGATTGAGTTCCATGCTCTCGATCAGCGCGCCGATGATGGCGAACGTGAGGACTACTTTGCGTTCTCGTGGTGTGTAGGCGTTCTCGGCGTTGAGTTTCGCCGCGGGCAGTGTTGCGTCGGAAACTTCCGGTGTGCTCATCGGACGCTCGCGGCGTGCGTGACTGGGGTCTCACTCGCGTGGACGGGATCGACCACCGTGTTGGTCATCTCACCGATACCTTCGATGGTGCTGACGATGACGTCACCGGCGCGTAGATACCGTTGCGGGGAGCGGCCCAGACCGACGCCTGCTGGAGTACCTGTGAAGATGAGGTCCCCGGGGAAGAGGGTGACGCGAGCTGAGATGTACTCGACGAGCTCGGAGACAGGGAACACCAGGTTCGACGAGGTGCCGTCCTGCATGATCTCTCCGTTGACTGAGCACTGAAGTGCGAGCGAGTCCGGGTCGTCGAATTCGTCTGGTGTGACGAGGACTGGGCCGATCGGGGCGAAGTTCTCGAAGGACTTCCCGAAGCTGTACTGCGGGTTGGCCCCCTGCAGCTGTACGTCGCGATCGGAGATGTCCTGCCCCACGGTCACACCCGCGACGTGGCTCCAGGCATCGGCGCGGTTCACCTTGTCGCAGCGGCGGCCGATGACGACCACGAGTTCGACTTCCCAGTCGACGCTGGGACCGGTGAGCGTGATGTCTGCATTCGGTCCTGCGAGTGAGGACGCGAATTTGGTGAACAGCAGCGGGACTTCGGGTAGTGGGGAGCCTGCTTCGGCGGCGTGGTCGACGTAGTTCAGGCCTACTCCGAAGATCTGGCGCGGTCGGGGACTGACGGCGCCGGCAGCCGGCTCTCCTGTGCCTGTGGCGTCAGCGTCGTGCGACGGTGCGTGGGAGTCGTGCTGGAGGCACCAGGCGACGAACTCGTCCCACCTGTCGTAGATGTGTTCGATTCGGTGATCGAAGAGGCCGTCGCTGGCGGTTGCGACGTCGATGGCGGCGTCTGCGGTCAGCAGTGTCAGGCGGTCGTCGTGGTTCGCGATACGCATGGGTTCAGTTGTCCTCTCGGGATGTGGGCGGGGTTGTCGCCCGTTGGTCGCTCACGAGTCGGTAGGTCGACCACCGGGCGGGTGAACCCAGTGCGGACACGGTGTCGATGAATGCGTCGATGGGTGCAGGTTCGAGTGATCCGTGGCGTTCCACGATCACGAACAACGAGACGGTGGACTCGTTTTCCGGTGCCTGGCGTCGGTCGCCGACGGCCTGTCCCTCGGCGGTGTCGTCCTTGGCCGACGTCGCGACCGGGTCGGATTCGTAGATCGTCACTCCGTCGGCGACCCCGTCGTCGATGATCGAGCGGGCGACGTCGACCAGGTTCCGAACGATCGCGTCGGCGCCATCGGGACTGCAGGTGATGCGTCCGAGCAGAACGTCGCCTGTGCGGCCGACTCCGCGGCGATGACGAAGGCGACCGACGGTGCGTTCGTTCTCCTTGAACAGTGCCACGGCGGCCGTGGTGCGTGGTGTCGGCGAGTTCAGTGCGGCGAGGTATTCCGAACTGGTCAGGGTGTCGACGGTGTCCGTCTCGTAGATCGACAGGAACTCCGCCAGCTGCCGGCCGCGGTCCGGATGCTCGACGAATCGCCGTGCTGTGCGGAAACCACTCACTGCCAGCCGTTCCGGGAAATGCTCGGTGGAGTACCAACTGTCGAATTCGGTGAGGTCGGCGCGGTCCACCGCGATCACGTTGATCAGTGCGCCGTCGGGTGCGTCTGCGGCGGCGGTGGACGAGACGTCGCGGTCCATCTGCTGTGTCATCAGAACAGGCCCTGGCGCTGCTGGAACTTGGTGGGCTTGCCGAGTGTGTCACCGCTGTCGGCGACCCACGCCGCCACTGCGTCGATCATCGTGGACAGCGTGGTCGTGGGGAAACCGAACTCGGCCTGAAGTGCGGAACCGTCCATGACGTAGGCGGTCCCGGTCTCGCGTCCGGAGAAGATGGGCTCGCGCCCGAGCTTCTCACCGAACCGATGCGCGAGCCATCGGATCGAGACGATCTCGGGACCGGTGATGTTGAGCCGTCTCGGGGGTGACTGCGTGAGTGTCAGTGAGCGGATGGCGTAGTCGGCGACGTCGCGCTGCCAGATGACGCTGGCATGGCCCATTTCCAGAGGTATCTCGACGCCGTCCTTGACTGCCTGGGCGATCTCCTGCAGTACTCCGTATCGCGTCTCGATGGAGTACCCGAGCCGGAACAGGAGGACGGGCGTACCGAATTGCTTGGAGTGGTGCTCGAAGATGCGTTCCCGTCCGACGCACGAGGCGGCGTACTCGCCGATGGGGCCGGACGGGTCGTTCTCGCGGGATCCCCCGGTGGTGACATCGGCGAGCGGGTAGGTGACGAGTGTGGAGAACGCGACGATCCTGCTGTCGCGGTACCGCGTCGCCACACGGCCCGGCAGATAGGAATTCATCGACCAGGTGAACGATTCGTTGCCCGTCGTACCGAACTTGTGGCCTGCCATGTAGATGACGTTCGCGGCGTCCGGAAGCTTCTGCAGCTGCTCGTCATCGGTCAGATCAGCGGCTACGCACTCGACGCCGTTCCGTTCGAGGAACTCCCTGCTGCGCGGATCGGTGAAACGAGCGACACCGAACACATGCTTGTGCACACCGGCTGCTTCGGCGGCGCGCTTGGCCATCGCCGCCACGCTGGGACCCACCTTCCCTCCGACACCGAGAACGACGATGTCGCCGTCGATCGTCGACATCGCCTCGATCAGATCGGGCGACGGCGTGGCGAGTGCGTCCTCGATCGCGTCGACACCGTCGAACGCGGCGGACGGGGGACGGGACTCCTGGGTGATACTCATCTGCACTCCTTCTGTGATGTGACCTGTGACATATAGCGTGGTCGCACACGAGCCGGACCGACACCGATGCATGCACCACTGTTCACCGCACGGTGAGTGTGGGGTTCCCACAGTATGGTGGTCCTGTGGCTGAACTCAGAGGCACGGTCGAGGTGTTGACCCGAGATGCGTCCGATCTTATTTGGAACACCTACCGCGGCTACACCAGCGAACTGTTCGACCACACCGAACTCGAGCACTTCGTTCGCATGAACGTCGTCGTGGTGTTGGGGTGCCTCGAGCGCAGCGACAACCCGAGCTCCTCGGAACTCGCCCACGCACGCGAGCTCGGCGAGCTCAGAGCCAGGCAGGGTGTGCCACTGGAGTCGGTGATCCAGGCATTTCGATCCACGGAACGTGTGGTTCTGCTGCACGTGCAGCGGTCGCAGACCGAACCCGCCGAGACGGCGCGCACAGAGCGCGCTTTGTCGTGTTTCGACGCTCTGACCAACTCGATGATCGATTCCTACCGCGACGCGTCGTCGGCGCTCGACGCGATCCGATCCCGAGCCGAGGAGGAGCTGACCACTGCGCTGACACGAGGACTGTCCGTCGAGCAGTCGGACATCGACCGGTGGGCAGACGTGTTGAACATCGAGTCGGACCGCGCCTGTGTGTGCGCCGTCCTCGACCTCGCTGACACCGCAGACCCGCTGGCCGATCAGCGCTTTCGCCGGCGCGCAGTCACCGCGTTGGAGGCGTCCGTGCCCGGGACGGTGATCTCCCGCGCGGGCGACGGGTTCGTGGTGCTGTTCCTCCGGACCGATGACGGACGCCCGCCGTCCTCACTGGAGGCAGTGCTGAACGACCTGGTGAAGGCCCGTGACTGTACCGGTGCCTACGTGGGCGACGTGGTTGCGAGTCTGCGGTCCGGCCACGACTCGTATCGACATGCGATCAAGGTCCGCGAGGTGGCCCGTAGGAGCGGTGAGGCCCATCGTGTGTGGCATCACCGGGAAGCCCTGCTCGATGTCCTCCTGTGCTCGGACCCGGCAGCGCGCAGAGAGTTCGTCCACGACCGGATCGGAGCTTTGTCGAACCGACCGCAACTTCTGGACACCCTTGATGCTCTAGCGGAGTGCAACCTTTCGCAGGCACGTGCCGCCACACGGTTGTTCGTGCACGTGAACACTGTCGCGCTCCGGGCGAAGCGCATTCACGAACTGACCGGCCGTAACCCGCTGGTGTTCGCGGATCTGCTCGAACTGCATCTCGCCGCGCGCCACAGGCTCGACGACGCTTCCTGAGCCGGCCACGGGTAGCGCCGCAGACCAATAGGATGCGGTTCGCCGGAACGGCGTCGCGTTAAGGCTGAACGAGGGGAGAGGCCGCCGCACTATGACGGGCGCGTGCACATGTGCACGCGAACGGGCGAGACTGCCCTTTGACCGGTGCTCAATCGCACGACACGATGGCGGACATGCCTTTTCACATTTCCTTTCCCCGCTTCCTGCGTATGGGACCCGGCGCCGTCGAGGACCTCGGCCAGGTACTCGACGACCTCGGAGTCGAGCGCCCCCTCCTCGTGACCGACAAGTTCATGGTCAGCACGGGTGCAGCGGACCGCGTCATGGGCATCATCGCGGCCGCCGGCAAGACCGGCGCGCTGTTCGCCGAGACGGTTCCCGACCCCACCACCGACTCCCTCACCGCCGGGGTCGCCGCCGTCGCAGCGCACGACGCGGACGCCGTCATCGGCTTCGGCGGCGGGAGCCCCATGGACACCGCGAAGGCACTGTCGGTGCTGAGCAAGGGCGGCGGCGTCATGCGCGACTACAAGGCACCCGGCCCGTACACCGGACCGGCGCTGCCCATCATCGCCATCCCGACCACGGCCGGAAGCGGTTCGGAAGCAACGCAGTTCACCGTCATCACCGACAGCGAGTCGGACGAGAAGATGCTGTGCCCCGGCCTGTCCTTCCTCCCCATCGCCTCCGTCGTCGACCCCGAACTCACGATGTCCATGCCGCCACGCCTCACCGCGGACACCGGTGTCGACGCGTTGACCCACGCCATCGAGGCGTACGTCAGCACGAAGGCGAACCCGATCTCCGATGCGTTGGCCCTCAACGCCATGCGCACCATCGGACGGTTCCTCGTACGCGCGTACACCGACGGGGACGACGCCGAGGCGCGCGCCGCGATGATGGCCGCATCCACCCAGGCCGGCATGGCGTTCTCCAACGCCAGTGTGTGCCTGGTGCACGGCATGAGCCGACCCATCGGTGGCCACTTCCATGTCGCACACGGCTTGTCGAACGCGATGCTGCTGCCCGCCGTCACCGCATTCTCCATCCCCGGCGCCCCGGAGCGGTACGCGGAGTGCGCGCGGCAACTCGGCGCCGCACATGAGGGTGACAGCGACGACGTGGCCTCGGCAGCGCTGGTCACCTACATCGAGAACCTCTGCGCAACAGTCGAAGTACCGTCCCCCAGCACACACGGTCTCGATGCGGACAAATGGGAGAAGCTCGTCCCGTTGATGGCGGAGCAGGCACTCGCCTCGGGCTCGCCGAACAACAACCCGGTGGTCCCCACGGCGCAGCAGATCGAGGAGCTGTACCGGCAAGTGTTCTGAGCTCGACGGGTGGATTGAACGTGTGTGAGCAGCTGACCAGTGCGTGAGCGCGGCTGACGTCGGCATGAAGAGGGGCGTAGTACAGATGTTTTCGAAGGTGTTGGTGGCCAATCGCGGCGAGATCGCGATCCGTGCGTTCCGTGCGGCGTACGAACTCGAGGCGCAGACGGTGGCGGTGTTCCCGTTCGAGGACCGCAATTCGGTGCATCGGACGAAGGCCGACGAGGCGTACGAGATCGGTGAGCCGGGGCATCCGGTGCGCAACTACCTGTCGGTGGATCTGATCGTCGACGCGGCGGTGCGTGCGGGTGCGGACGCGATCTATCCGGGGTACGGGTTCCTGTCGGAGAATCCGGAGTTGGCGGCGGCGTGTGCGGCGGCGGGGATCACGTTCGTGGGTCCGTCGGCGGAGGTGTTGGAGCTGACGGGGAACAAGGCGCGGGCGATCGCGGCGGCGAAGGATGCCGGGTTGCCGGTGTTGGCGTCGTCGGAACCGTCGACGGACGTCGATGCGTTGGTGGCGGCGTCGGAGTCGATGACGTTCCCGGTGTTCGTCAAAGCGGTCGCGGGCGGCGGTGGCCGCGGTATGCGGCGGGTTGCGGAGCCGTCGGGGTTGCGTGCGGCGATCGAGGCGGCGGCGCGGGAGGCGGAGTCGGCGTTCGGTGACGCGACGGTGTTCCTGGAGCAGGCGGTGGTCGAGCCGCGGCACATCGAGGTGCAGATTCTCGCGGACACCCACGGCGATGTGATCCATCTCTTCGAGCGTGACTGCTCGGTGCAGCGCCGTCACCAGAAGGTGGTGGAGCTGGCGCCGGCGCCGAACATCTCGGACGAGCTTCGTGCCCGGTTGTGCAGTGACGCTGTGGCGTTCGCGCGGAAGATCGGGTACTCGTGTGCGGGCACGGTGGAGTTCCTGGTGGACCGGGACGGTAACCATGTGTTCATCGAGATGAATCCGCGGATCCAGGTCGAGCACACGGTGACCGAGGAGATCACCGATGTCGACCTGGTGCAGTCGCAGTTGCGGATCGCCTCGGGGGAGTCACTGGCGGATCTGGGGTTGCGGCAGGAGGACATCCGGATCCGGGGTGCGGCGATGCAGTGCCGCATCACGACGGAGGACCCGGCGAACGGGTTCCGCCCGGACACCGGCCGTATCACCGCGTATCGGACGCCGGGCGGTGCGGGCATCCGTCTCGACGGCGGGACGACGTTGGGTGCGGAGGTGTCGGCGTACTTCGACTCGATGCTGGTGAAGCTCACCTGCCGTGGTCGCACGTTCGAGGACGCGGTGGCGCGGTCGCGGCGGGCGTTGGCGGAGTTCCGTATCCGCGGTGTCTCGACGAACATCGGCTTCCTGCAGGGACTTCTGCAGGACGAGGACTTC
>NZ_JMLQ01000009.1 GCF_000686025.1 Rhodococcus sp. UNC23MFCrub1.1 | reverse complement strand
AGGAAGGAGACGAGTCCGTCCTGGCCGACGAGGTACTCGACGGTGCCGGCGCCGTAGTAGCCGGCTTCCTTGCAGATGGCCTTGGCGGAGGCGTGGATCTCGGCGCGCTGGTCGTCGGTGAGGAACGGTGCGGGAGCTTCCTCGACGAGCTTCTGGAAGCGGCGCTGCAGGGAGCAGTCGCGGGTGCCGGCGACGACGACGTTGCCGTGCTGGTCGGCGATGACCTGCGCTTCGACGTGGCGGGGCTTGTCGAGGTAGCGCTCGACGAAGCACTCGCCGCGGCCGAATGCGGACACGGCTTCGCGGGTGGCGGAGTCGAAGAGCTCGGGGATCTCCTCGCGGGTGCGGGCGACCTTCATGCCGCGTCCGCCGCCGCCGAAGGCGGCCTTGATGGCGATGGGGAGGCCGTGCTCGTCGGCGAAGGCGAGGATCTCGTCGGCGTCCTTGACGGGCTCGGACGTGCCGGGCACGGAGGGGGCCTTCGCGCGGGTGGCGATGTGGCGGGCGGTGACCTTGTCGCCGAGGTCGCGGATGGACTGCGGTGACGGTCCGATCCAGATCAGGCCGGCGTCCAGGACGGCCTGGGCGAAGTCGGCGTTCTCGGAGAGGAAGCCGTAGCCGGGGTGGATCGCATCGGCGCCGGACTTGGCGGCGGCGTCGATGATCTTGTCGATCGCGAGGTAGGACTCGGCGGAGGTCTGACCGCCGAGGGCGAAGGCTTCGTCGGCGAGGCGGACGAAGGGCGCGTCGGCGTCGGGTTCGGCGTAGACCGCGACGGAGGTGTAGCCGGCGTCGGCCGCTGCGCGGATCACACGTACCGCTATCTCACCGCGGTTCGCGACGAGAACCTTGCTGATGCGGGCAGTGGCGTGGCTGGGCACGAAGCCTCCTGTGAGGTCGGGTGGGCCGTCGCGTGGTGTCGCTCCGGCGGACGAGCACGGGCCTTCGCCCGCGCCATCGGTTGGTCATCCTAGTTTCGGAGTGTAGGGGTGAGCTCACTCCGGGCCCGCACGAGGTGTGTCCCGGTGGTCACGACGTCGCTGAGCACGGTCCGCAGTTCTGCCACGAACCGGTGGACGGCAGCGGTGGCGACCTCGCTGCTGGGGAACCGGGCCGAGATGTTGACGCCCTGCGGAGTGCGATGCACCCACAGGTAGACGTCGTGGTCGTACTTCCTGCTCCGCAGTGCGCGCGCGTTGACATCGGGCCACGTCCGCGCGTCGGGTGCGAAGCGCACGTCCATGAAGGAGACGACGAAACGCGGGGTGTCGTGCAGGTCGATCGCCTCGGCGACGAGATCGAGGGGGACACGCGAGATCGGACGGGTGCGTGCGATCTCGGCTCCGGCGCGCACGACGACGTCTCCGAACGACTCGCCGTCCGCGACGTCGAACGCGAGGGGAGCCACGCCGACGAACCAGCCGAGGGACGCGGCCCACGACGGGTCGTGACGGGTGTGCATCGGGGTGACCGTGCGGAAGCGCCCCGCACCGGACACGGCAGCCGCCGCAGCGCCCATCGAGGCCATGAGGCCGGCGGAGAAGCCCGGACCGGCGCGGCGGCACGCCACGGTGAACGCGTCCGCCTCCTCGGGCGAGAGGACCCACGCGGACAGTCCGGCCTGCGGGATCGGCACCTCCGGGACGGGTCCGATGTCGAGCGGGAAGGACGGGAATCGTCCCCCGTCCTCGGCGAGGAAGTTCGCCCACTCCACGGCGGCGTCGTGCGTCCGGTCGACCCCGCTGCAGAGGGTGCGCTCGAGTTCGCCGAAATCGAGGTAACTGCCGGTGGGGAAGAGCCCTGCCGGGGCGCCGGTGGTCTCCTGCTCGTAGAGGCGGGTGAGTTCGTGCGCGATGAGCACGATGGACAGCCCGTCGATGATCGAGTGATCGGCCGCGAAGAACACGGTGAAGTGGTCCGGCACTGCGTCGCTGCCGGAGTGTCCGGTGGGTTCGAGAGTGACGAACGCGTACGACGGCCACACCAGCGGCGACGTGTACTCGTCGAACAGGTGCTGAAGATGCTCGTACACCTCGCCGGCCTGCGTGCACGCGTCCTGCTGGATGACCCAGATGTCGGTGGCACCGACAGGAGCCGTCACGCGTGAGAGCACGCCCGTGTCGGGGTCGACGGTGGCGTTGGACCGCATACCCTCGTGCCGGTCGATCCACGCCAGCACCGCGCGCCGGAACGCGGCGGTGTCGAGCGGGCCCGCGATGTCGAACGCGGTGCCGAGCCACGACTCGCGACCGGCGGACGGCCTGGCCAGTGTGCGACGCAGGTGCGCCTCGTGCACGTAGGAGGTGGGCCGATCGTCGGGCAGCCACCCCGCGTCCTCCGGCGTCGATGCGTGCGGACCGACACTCGGGATCCATTCGGTGAGGGTGCCTGCCGGAATCGGGTAGTCGACCAGTTCGGTGAACTCCACGATTCGGCTGTCCTTCCACACCGGCGCGGCGCCCCGTCCGGACGCCGCTCTCGGTACCTCAGTCTACCGCTGAGAGCGACATTGTCCGAACAAAGCGGCGAGTCAGGAACGCAGGTGCTGTTTGACGCGGCTGAGCATCGCCGACATCCCGCGCAGCCGTAGCGGACTCACGGCCGCCGCGAGTCCCAGCTCGGTGTAGAAGTCGTCCGGGACGTCGAGGATGTCGTCGGCGGGAAGACCGTCGAGCCCCTGCGCCAGGATCGACGCGAAGCCGCGCGTGGTCGGTGCCTCCGGCGGGGCGCTGAAGTACAGGCGCACCGCAGACCGGTCGGACGAGTCCACCGACAGGAACAGCGGTGACTGGCACTCCGGGACGGGCTCCATCGCGGCCTGCTCGAGACCTGCGGGCAAGGCCGGCAGCTCCTTGCTGAACTCGAGCAGCATCGTGATCTTGTCCTGGCCCTCGACGGCCGCGAAGTCGTCGACGATCTCGGCCAGCGGCGCGGGCAGTGTTCCGCTCACTGCAGGGCTCCGGGCTCCTCGCCGCGCGCGATCGGTGTGCGCACGGCGTTGCCCCACTCGGTCCAGGAACCGTCGTAGTTCCGGACGTTCTCGTAGCCGAGCAGATGCGTCAGCACGAACCACGTGTGCGACGACCGCTCGCCGATGCGGCAGTACGCGATGACGTCGGCGTCGGCGGACACGTCCCCGTAGACCTCGTCGAGCTCGGTGCGGGACTTGAACCGGCCGTCGGGTGCCGCGGCCTTCGCCCACGGGATGCTCAGCGCTGTCGGGATGTGTCCACCGCGCAGCGCGCCCTCGTCGGGGTAGTCGGGCATGTGGGTGCGCTCGCCGGTGTACTCGGCGGGGGACCGCACATCGACCAGCGGGCCGGATCCGAGGTGTGCGAGGACGTCGTCCTTGAACGCACGGATGGCGGCGTCGTCGCGCTCGACGACGGGGTAGTCCGCCCCGGAGATGTCGGGGACGTCGAGTGTGGTGTCGCGGTTCTCGGCGAGCCAGGCGTCGCGTCCACCGTCCAGCAGGCGCACGTCCTCGTGGCCGAACAGGGTGAAGACCCACAGCGCGTACGCGGCCCACCAGTTGCTCTTGTCGCCGTAGATGACGACGGTGTCGTCGCGCGAGATGCCCTTGCGGTTCATCAGGTCGGCGAACTTCTCGCCGTCGACGTAGTCGCGCGTGACGGGGTCGTTCAGGTCGAGATGCCAGTCGATCTTGACCGCGCCGGGGATGTGGCCGACGTCGTAGAGGAGCACGTCCTCGTCGGACTCGACGACCTTGAGTCCGGGTGTGCCGATGTTGGCGGAGAGCCACTGCGTCGTGACGAGTCGTTCGGGGTGCGCGAACGACGCGAAGGCGGGGTGGGGATCTGGCGCGACGGACACGTGCGTCTCCTGAGGTTGTCAGACGGGGGGTCGAACTGATTGTGCGTGACCACACGATCCTAGGGCGCGCGTCGGGACGGCGTCAGACGCTGGTGTCGTCGATCCCGTCACGATGCGCCGCGGCGCTCTCCCACAGATCGGCGATGCCGACACCCACCTCGGCGAGCAACCGGCGTACCAGCGGCAGCCCGATACCGATGACGGACGACGGGTCACCCTCGATGCCGTCGACGAACCAGCCACCGAGACCGTCGAGGGTGAACGCGCCCGCGACGGCGAGTGGCTCGTCCGAGCGAAGGTATGCCTCGAGGTCCCGCTCGGTCGGCGAGGAGAAGTGCACCGTGGTCCCGCAGTGGGCCGCGCCGCGTGCGGTCACCCGGCCGTCGTCGAGCCGTAGGACGCAGTGACCGGTGAGCAGGTCACCGCTCGCACCGGCCATCGCCGCCCAGCGTTCGCGAGCGACGGCGACGTTTCGTGGTTTGCCCACGAGGTCGCCGCCGATCGACAGCATGGAGTCGCAGCCCACGACGACGACCGTGCCGGTCGACAGCTCCGGATCGTGGGCGAGAGCCTCTGCGATCACGGCCGCCTTGGCCGCGGCCAGCTCGGTGACCACCACCTCGTGGGGGGAGTCGGAGGGCAGTGCTGCGGCGACCGCGTCCTCGTCGACGTCCGAGACCCGGACGATCGGATCCACCCCGGCTGCCCGCAACACGGACAGGCGGGCGGGCGAGCGCGACGCGAGTACGAACCGGACCGTCACCGCGGTCCGGTGACCCCGGTGGTGAACGAGTAGGGCGAGAAGGCCGTGCCCGCGCGGTGCATGGTGGACGGGCGACCCCAGTGATCGAGCACGGGGATCTCGGTCGGCCCGGCGTCGGCCGTGGCGGCGGACAGGACGGCCACGAGGGCGGCGATCTCCTCGTCGGTCGGGTTGCCCGACTCGACGCGCAGGAAGGGCGCCGAGGGAGCGGTCTCGTCCGTACCGGACTCGGTCCGGTCGTCGGCTGATGTCACGAAGCGTCTCCTCCAGGTGCAGGTGTTCCCCGAACTCTAGGGGACGGTGACCTGCGCGTCGGCCGCGGTCCGGGTGTCCACCGCGAACCGTAGGGCGGCCTCGCACGGCTGGGCGACGAGTGCGAGGTGGTCCGTGACGGCGGCCACGAAGGCCTCGATCGTGGTGCGGGCGGTCGGGTTGTCGGGGAACCGGCTCCGCAGTGCGAGACCGTCCGCGGTGCGGGAGATCCAGAACTGCGCGTCGTCGGAGACGGTGACGTTGGAGATGTGGTGGGCGTCGATGCTGCGCAGCAGGTCGTGTCCGGGGGCCGACCGGTAGTCGACGTAGGACACCATGAAGACGTCCTTGCGCGGGCGCCGGAGTCCGCCCGCGGCCTCGACCACGCGGGCGATGGGCACCTCGCCCAGCGCGACCGCGCGTCGCACCGCCGGACCGGCCGAGCGGATCGTGGCCCTCAGGTCGCTCTCGGTGACCACCTCGAGCGGCGCGTTGGTGACGAACCAGCCGACGGACGACCGCCACGCCGCGGATCGACGGGTGTGCAGCGGGAACAGCAGGGGAACCGTGGCGCCACCACCGAGGTCGCGTACCGCGTGCGCCATGGCCGCGAGCACACCGGCGTAGAGGCTGGCCCCGTCGGCCCGGCACCCGGTCTCGGCCGCGTCGGCCTCCCGTGCGGTGAGCAGGGTGTCGACGCGGACCGCACAGCGGTCCGTGCGCCCGTGCGGGACTCCGAGATCGAGAGGGAACTGCGGCGGAGCGCCGGCGCCCGCGTGCAGGAAGTCGACCCACGTGCGGAGCCGGTCGTCCTCGAGGTCGATCGGCGTGCCCGCGGACTCGGCTGCGCAGTAGTCGACGAAGTCACCCGGATCCGGCGCGGTCTCCGGCTCGCCGAGATAGCCCCGACGGACGTCGTCGATGACGACCGCCAGCGAATACGCGTCGACGTGCGCGTGATCGAACCCGCACACCACCGTGGAGACGTCCGGACGATCGATGGCGAGGAAGGTGTAGGCCGGTGCGGAGAAGGGAGCGCACGCGGCGTCGAGCGCGCCGCGCACGACGCGGTGGGCCTCCGGGACGGACGGGACCGCGATGTCCGGTCGTCGTCGGAGGGTGAGCGCACCCTGCGGATGGTTCACGCGTGACGGACCGGAGTCGGACCGCACGAACCCGGTCCGGAGCGAACCGTGGCGTGCGACCAACCGCTCGAGAGAACGCGCCAGGGCATCGGTGTCCAGCGGCCCCGGGACGTCGAACGATGCTGCGAGCCACGTGCTGCCGTCGTCGACGTCGGCGAGGTGCGCACTCTGGTTGAACGACGGCGGGACCGTCGACGGGACGGGTTCGGCGTCGGAACGCACGAGCCACTGCAGGACGACGCCGGGGCGCGGGGCCCAGGCGTCCACTCCGATCACGTGCACGCGCCACCACCGACGACGCGGTTCCCGTCCCGCGCGACCGTCTGCAGGACCTCCCGCAGGTGCTGGTGGTATCGCGCCACCTGCCGCTGCGCCTCGGGCGTCGCGGGAGTCTGCGACCCGAGATAGAAGTGGCGATCGTCCCGGTTGAACCACATGGACGCGTTCGCGGTGCGGCCCTCGCCGGTGAACAGGATCGCGTCGTCGTCGGCCTCGGAGCCGTGGCCGGGGAACCAGCGGAAATCGATGTAGGACAACAGGTGCGGGCTCGATGCCAGTCCGGCGCCGCCGACACCGGACTCGAAGAGCAGCTGCAGCACCTTCCCGATCGGCGCTGCCGCGGTGGCCTTCGTGCGGGCGTAGGCCTCGCTCGCCCGACCGACGAGGGTGCGGAAGTCGCCGGCGCCCGCCACGGGGAACGTCACGGGCGCGAAATTGCAGAACCAGCCCTGGGACAGGGCGAAGTCCCCGAGGTGGCGGGTACCGAGCACGGTGATGCCGGCGTAGTCGTCTCGGCCCGCGAGCTCGTGATCGGTGATCGCGACTGCGGCGAACAGGCCCGTGACGAACTTCCCACCCGCGTCCCGGCAGGCGGCGTCGAAGGCCGCGGTGTCGTCCGCGCCCAGCAGGTCCATCTCGATCGGTTCGACGGGAGCGGTCTCACCCGGTGCGAGTCCGAGGTCGAACGGGAAGGACGGCATCGCGCCGCCGTGGGCTCGCACGACGTCGATCCACTCGGCCAGCTCGGGGGAGTCGGCGTCGACGGCCTCGGCCTTCTCGTTCTCGATCGCGACGTGCTCGAGGAAGCTCCCGGTCCACGCCGAGATGTCGGTGGGTGCACGGTTCGACTGCGCCGCGCGATAGAGATCGGTCAGCTCCGCCAGGACCAGGACTTGCGAGGCGCCGTCGGAGAACGCGTGGTCCGCTCCGTAGTAGAGCGTGAATCCCCCCGGTCGCGCCACGGCCCCGAACGCCACGGCGGGCCAACTCAGGGGTGTGGCGTCCCGCGAGAGCCGATCGCGCACGTAGTCGAGGAACTGGTCGGGCGCCGAGCACTCGCCCGCGGAGACGGCCCGCAGGCGCGCGGCCGCCGGGGGAACGCGGCGCCGCACGACCGCGGCGCCGTCCGTCTCGAACCACGTCTGCAGTCCCTCGTGGCGCAGGAGGAACTGCTCGAAGGCGAGGGTCAACGCGGCGACGTCGAGATCTCCGGCGACCTCGGTCGCGGAGCCGAGGTACGCGGTGTGCGTGCCTCCCCGGTCCGCCACCGCGCGCACACCGCGAACATGGTTCTCCTGCAGGAACGACGGCGGGGTGGGATCGACCGGTGCGGACTCGACGAGCGGCCGTGCGTCGTCGACCGGATGCCACTCGAGCAGTTCGCCGGGTGCGGGTTTCCAGTTGCGCATCGCCGTGATGATCATGCGTGCACCGTCCTGTCCGCCCCGCTCTCGACGACGGCGCCGGCGGACTCGCGCAACACCTCCTGGAATCGGGCGAGGTAGGCGTGCACGTTGCGGACCGCCTCCTCGTGGCCGGGGAACCGGGCCGCGATGCTGAGGCCGAGCGGCGTGCGGAGAATCCAGAAATAGACCTCGTCGCGGGAGGCGGTGGCACTGCGGAGTGTGCGCGTGTTCCACAGCGGCCACGACTCGGCATCGGGGGTGTGACGCAGATCGAGGTAGGACACCACGAACTGCGGCACCGAGTCCACGTTCAGCAGCCGCGCGACACGGGAGTACGGCTGGCGTGCATAGCCCTTGACGGCGTCCAGGCCGGCGGCGGCGCGGCGCACGGCGTCGTCCACGTCCGAGGCGGGGTCGACGTGGACGTCGACCGGCACCACTCCCACGTACCAGCCGACCGATTCGGCGTACTGGGGCTCGAAGCGCGTGTGCATGGGCATGGTCACTCGCAGTCGGCGTTCACCCGCAAGGTCGCGGGAGGTCAGTGCCAGCGCACCGACCACGGCCGCGGTCATGGACGCACCCCGCGCGCGGGTGTGTGCGGCGAGCGCGTCGGTGTCCGCCGCACTCAACAGGTACCGGGAGAGACTGCTCTGCCGCTCGGGACCGTGCTCGTCGTCGGCGCCGACCGGGAGGGGGAACGGGGGGAAGCTGCCGTCGGAGAGGAAGGACGACCAGGTGCGGACCACCTCGTGGTCCGGGGTCAGGCAGTCACCGGTCTCCCGGTCGACGACGCTGAAGTCGAGATGACTGCCGATCGCCGCCAGCCGTGGATCGCGCGCATGGATCTCGAACTCGTACAGCCGGCGGAGTTCGCTGACGGCCAACAGCATCGAGTACGCGTCCATGACGGAGTGGTCGGCTCCGAAGACGAGCAGGAACCGGTCCGTCTCGTCGTCCTTCTCGGTCGACGAACCCGGGGCGATGTCCTCGACCGTGGCGACCACGCAGTGCGGCCACCGGAACGGCGACAGGGTGCGGGCGAAGAAGTCCGAGACGTCGGCGTGCACGTCGGATCCCGTGCGCCGACGCCCGAGTACACGCGGAACCACGTCCACCGCATCCTCCGGGACGGTGGAGCGGGCGAGACGGGCGCCGCCGTCGGCGTCGACGCCGTCCGTCGTGACCGTCGAGCGGAAGGTCTCGTGGCGAGAGGTCCAGGCGCGCAGAGCACGACGCAGCGCCTCGGCGTCGTACCGGTCGTGGATCTCGAACACCGCCCCGATCCAGGCTGCGCCGATCTCGTCCGAGGATCCCGTGGCAGCCTTGGCGAGGCTGTGACGGCAATGTTCCTCGTGCGTGTAGGCCAGTGGTCGGTCGTCCCGATACCAGCGGTCGGTCGCGGTGACGGTGGGGATCCACTCGGTCACCACGCCCCGGGGGAGCGGGTGATCGGCGAGCTCGGTGAATTCCATCTTCGGTCTCACGTCCGTTCGGGTCGAGATCGCAGGGTCGGGAAGTGGAGCGGTGCGCTCAGGGCATTCCGCGATCGGTGCGGGGGCGCAGGAGATGTCGCGCGGAGAAGGATCCGCTGTCGCTGTCGTAGGCGCGGATCATCACGAGTCGGCAGGCGTGGAGCACGGACACCCCCGGCACGTACAGCACGAGCGCTGCCGCCGCGAGCGCGTGGCGTCGATGCAGTCGCAGGGTTCGGGGGAGGCACGCCATGTAGCGGACGAAGGACCGCATTCCCGATTCCATTCGGCGCGGCGACACTCCCACGGTGAGGGAGGGCAGAAAGGCGTTGCGCCCGCCCGACTCCTGGACGCAGAGCCCCATGTCGACGTCCTCGAAGACGTCGCGGCGCAGCGAGACGTCCTCGCGGATCAGCTTCCACGTCTCGCGGCGCAGGATCATGTTGGAGCCGTACAGGACCGGAACGTCGCGGACCTCCGGCGTGGACGGCGACCGCCGGGCGAGCGGGGACCACCGCGCCTTGATGCGGGCGGCCGCGTCGCCGTAGGGCAGCTCGTACGCCTCACCGCGTCCGCACGCGGCGGCCCAGTGCTGATCGACGTCGGCCGCGAAGAAGTCGAGAATCGTTGCCGCCCAGTCATCGGGCACGCGGGTGTCGGCATCGATCCGGGCGACGAGATCCCCGGACGCCGCATCCATACCGGCGTTCCGGGCGAAGACGAGACCCTGCTGCTTCTCGGTCACCACGCGGATCTCGGGGTGGTCCGTGGCATGTCGTCGCACGATGTCACGGGTGCCGTCCGCGGAGTTGTTGTCCACGATGATGATCTCGGTGATGCAGTCGAGCTGGGTGCACAGCAGGTCCAGGCACGCGCCGATACACTCCTCCTCGTCGAATGCCGGGACGACGACGGACAGGGACAGTCGGTTCATCGGGAGGTCTCCGTTCGCGAGGCGGTCGGGTGCAGCGGGGCCCTGCGGCGCTGCGCTGCCGCCTCGACGAGGTCGGCGCACCGCCGGACCGCATCGGTGGGCGAGACGAGGGAATCCGCGAGACACTCTGCAGCAGAACGTGTCCGTGGGTGGAGCACCCGGGCCAGAGCGGCATCGAGCGAGGCGGAGGACGCCGATCGTGCGGCGACGCTCGCGCCGACTCGCGAGGCGACGACGCGTCGTCCCCACAGGGGTTGATCGGCACCGACGTGACACACGAGAGTGGGTCGACCGGCGCGCAGACCGGCGGCGGTGGACCCGGCGCCGCCGTGGTGGACGACGGCCTCGCACTGAGGGAGCACCGCGGTGTGGTCGACGGCCGACACCGAGAGGACATCGTGCCCGAACTCGCTGGAACCGGGGGCGTTCTCGCGCAGCAGCCGGTCGTCCCAGCCGCCGACGAGCAGAACGCGTCTCCCGGCACGCCGAACGGCAGCGACGAGTTCGTCGAGAAGAGCCGCGCCGCCGGGGACCGTCATGCTGCCGAACCCGATGTACACCGGTGGTGTGCCCGCGCGGAGCCAGGAATCGAGACCGTCGGTGACCGGGGCAGCTCGCTGCACCGCGGCGCGAGTGCGGGCGTCGGGATGCAGGAAACCGGTGAGAGGTCGCGCCGGGCCCCATTCCTCCGTGAGCCCGGGGAACAGCGCCGCGTCGTACGCCTGGATCTCGGTGACGCCGGAACGCGCCAGCGCCCCAGCGACACTGGATGTCATGGGCGGAAGTCCGAGTTCTGCTCGGAGGGTGGTGTGCGCACCACGGGAGGCGCGCCACAGTGTGGTGTCGAGCGCCCACCACGCCGCGCGGTGCACGAACCCCGGGAGGGCCGACGGTACCGGGACGACGGAGGCGACGCCGTTGCTGCGAACCGGGCAGAAGTGCAGGGGTGCGTAGGGGATCGAGTGCACCTCAGCCACGTCGTACGCGCTCTCCTGACCGACGGACGACCCCACGAGGACATCGCTGCCGGCGGCCAGGTCGGTCAGCGCGGCTCGCGCGGCGCGACCTCCCGCGACGGTGACGGCCGTGATGGCTGCCAGCCGGCGGCGCGGGTTGCGCGAGGCCATGTCTCGGGTCACGAGGGGCGAGGTGAGCAGCTCCGCGGTGTCCACACCGCACGGGCGAGCATCGAGTCCGGCGGACGCGGCGAAGGCGACGAGGTTCGGCGGAACGGCGAGCACCACACGGTGTCCACGTCGTTCCAGCTCGGTGGCCAGGACGACGCCGGGCTGCACGTCGCCTCTACTTCCCTGAAATGCCAACGTGACCTGCATGTCTCACCCCCTCGAGCGTTGCTCCGCGACCCCCGCGCGCCGAGCGTCCGCAACTGATGACCTCCGCGAACTGTTCGTGGAACGACCATTGCAGACATGGTGGGACTCCGCCAATCGTGACGTCCTACGCCACACCGACACGCCAGGGTGACGAGTGTCTCGCTGTCCGAGTTGCGATCGGGCCCGTCGTGACATCCCACGCCGCTGCGCCGACCCGACCTCCTTGTTCGGCGTATTCTGCTGTCAGCCTTGACAAGTCGACTGCGGCACTGCTTGTGACCAGCGTGCGTTCCCGACCTCGAGGTCTGTCCGTGGTCCAGTTCTCGGATCGGCACCACGACATGCCGTCCCGTGCATCGAATGGTACGAACAAGTGACACAAGCGGACGAGACGCCATTTCCGGCGCACTCCACATCAGGTATGTCCGAGGGGGAATCGAGTCGTGCGCATCGTCATGGCCGTCAGCGGAACGCGAGGCGACGTACAACCTGCCGTCGTCCTGGGTTCGGATCTGGCGGGCCGGGGCCACCACGTGGTCATGGCAGTTCCGCCCAACCTCGTGCACCTGGCCCGCGGGGTCGGACTCGAGACGGTGCCGTTCGGGTACGACACCCGCGAGCACATGAACTCGGACCTGGTCCGTCACGGCCTGTCCCGCGGGTCGGTCGCCGACCGTGCGCGGGCGCTCGCCGCACTGTGGAACTTCGGGTGGGA
Organism: Rhodococcus sp. UNC23MFCrub1.1; assembly: GCF_000686025.1. GTDB lineage: Bacteria > Actinomycetota > Actinomycetes > Mycobacteriales > Mycobacteriaceae > Rhodococcoides. The sequence goes on along the minus strand of NZ_JMLQ01000009.1, from coordinate 218,482 downwards.
CCAGATGGTGACGGAACTGCGCGACGTCGTCGACACCACGGCGCCGGACGTGCTGCTCACCGGCATCACCACCGAACAGATCGCGCTGCCCCTCGCCGAGGCGCGCGGGATCGGTCTCGTCGCGCTGCATCACGCGCCGGTGCGCTCCAACCCGTATTCACCGGTGCCCGGCATCGACGGTGCGCCGGCTGCGGTCGTCGGACTTGCCTGGACCGTGCTGGACCATGTCCTGTGGACGGCGACCCGGCGGCGCGAGAACACGCTGCGCCGCTCCCTGGGCATCCCCACGGTGTCGTCACCGCTTCCCGGTCGCATGGCCCGTCGCCGGACCGTCGAGATCCAGGCCTACGACCGGGTGTTCTGCCCCGAACTCGCCGTCGACTGGGACGGCACGCGTCCCCTCACAGGTTTCCTCGAGGTGTCCCCGGAGCTGCGGGCACGGATGGATCCGCAGCCGTCCGACCCGTCCCTGGACGAGTGGATCGACGACGGCCCCCCGCCCGTCTACGTCGGCTTCGGATCCATGCCGGTGACGAACCCGGCGGCCGTCCTGGCCGCCGTCGCGGATGCCGCGGCGCGCGTGGGCGAACGGGTTCTGCTGTGCGCCGGCTGGAACGACGTCGACTCCGCAGACGCGCTCGGTGATCACGTCCGTGTGACCGGCGCCGTCGACCACGCCGCGGTCTTCCCCCGGTGCTGCGCCGTCGTGCACCACGGCGGCGCGGGGACCACCGCGGCGGGACTGCGGGCCGGACGGCCGACGGTGGTGTGCTCGGTGTCGTCCGATCAGCCCTTCTGGGGTCGGCGGGTCGTCGCCCTGTCGTGCGGCGCCGCGATGTCCGCCTCCGACATCACGGCGCAGTCGTTGGAGAAGGCGTTGCGCCTCGCTCTGACGCCCGAGGCGGCCGCGGGCGCAGCCGCCGTGGCCGCCGCCATGACGAGTCCCGCGGAGGCGGTCCGCCGCGCGTCCGACCTCGTGGAGTCGGCCCGCCCCGCACCGACGGACGCGGTGGTCGCATGACGGCGCGGCTTCAGGATCAGGACTTCACCTACTGGTTCCTCTCCGAGGCGTTCGGGTGGGACGTGGTCCTGCAACTCGTGTGGCGCTTCGACGACGCGGTGCCGGACGCCGACGTGACGGCGATGGCGGTGGGACTCGCGCGCGGAGCACTGCATCGACGCATCGTGCGACCGTCGATTCCCGTCGCCCGCCCGGGCTGGGTCCGGTCCGACCGGGATCCCGCCGTTCGGCTCGACGACGAGTCTGTGACACCGGACGAGGTCCTCGACTGGGCGACGCGCGATCTCGAGACCGTCGACCTCGACGCCGAGGAGGGTCGCTGCTGGGCGCTGCGGTCCACCCGGACGACCACCGGTGGATCGGCGCTGTCTCTCACCTGCCTGCACCTCGTCGCGGACGGCCGAGCGATGACGGCGGCCGCTGTGGCCGCCGTCGTCGACACGGCCGGGGTGCGCGACGACATCGGCGCCGCGCCGACCGGGCCGGCCGCACTCGTCGGGGACGTCGGCGACGCAGCACGTCAGGTGGTCGGAGCCGCGGCCGGCGTGGCACGGACCGCCGTTGCGATGGTGTCCGATCTCCGCTCGACCGGCTCCGGCGTCGCACGTCCGGCCTCCGTCACCCCGCGCGCTCCCGCACACACCCGTGCGCCGCTGGCTCGTCCGTCCTGGGCGACGGTCACGGTGCCGCTGGCGGAGTGGGACGCCGTCGCGCAGCGTCACGGCGGGACACGGAACTCGTTGTTCGTCGCGGTACTCGCCGGTGCTCTCGTCGCCACCGGCTACGCAGACGACGGGCTGCCCGTGAAGGTCGGCATCCCGATGAGTCTGCGCCGGGGTGACGACGATCAGCGCAGCAACGCCACCGGGGGCGTGTCGATCTCACTCGCCGAGCGCGTGGTTCCGGGCTCCGATCTGGGCGGTGTCCGCGCGCTGTGCCGGGACGCGTTCGCGGCGCTGTCCGCCGGACGCCGGCCGGCGATGGTTCATCTGCAGCCACTGCTCCAGGTACTCCCGCTGTCCGTCGTGACGTCCGTGGTGACGGGCGGCGGGTCCGGTATGCCCGACGTGGTCGCGTCGAATCTCGGGTCCTTCGACGGTCTCCGCCGGGTCGGCGGCCGTACCGCCACGGACGTCGCCTTCCGGGGAACAGCGCACCACGTCGACCCCGCCGGCACGCAACGCTTCGGCGAGGGCGTGCAGTCCTGGTACCTGGAGACGGACGGTGCGGCGACCTTCGCCGTGGCCGGGTTCGACGAGACACGCGTGGGTTCCGCGCAGGCGCTGACGGCAGCCCTGTCCGCGGAGCTCACCGGATGGGATGTGCCGCATGAGTTCTGGTGACGTGACCACTGCTCAGGTCCGCCCGGCAGACCGCGTGGCGGGTGCCGACGAGTCGTACGCGTTGGCGGAGCGACTCTTCGGATGGACGGCGCCGATCCAGTACCTGTGGATCTTCCCGGCCGACCCGGGTGCGGACGCCGTCGCGACGCTCGCCGACCGGCTCGCGTCGGGATCGTTCGACCGCCGGGTGGTCCCCACCTCCGTGCCGTTCGGCCACGACCGATGGGTGCGGGCCGAGCGCCCCGCCACGGTGTACACCGAACCGGGCACCATCGCGGATGACGCGGTGGGGGACTGGGTCGATGCGCGGCTCCGTGCGGCCGATCTCGACCCGTCTGCCGGACGCGGTTTCACGCTCGAGTGCGCGCACACCGATACCGGGAGAACCGTTCTGGCACTGCTGGTCTCGCACATGATCGCCGATGGCCAGGCCGTGTACGCGGCGCTCGACGCGGCTCGCCGGGGGCCGACGCGCTCGGCACTGCCCACCGGGCGTGACGTCGCCGGGTGGGCCGGCGTGCGGGGCGATCTCCGTGACGCGGGGGCGCAGATTCCGGCGGTGGCGCGGGCTCTCGCGGTGATCGGGAAGGCGGCGGCGACGGCCGGCGCGACGGCGCTGCGGACGGCGATCACGCGATCCGACGAGACTGCACCGACCGCCGCGCCGGTCGCGGCTCGCGCGGACCAACCCACTCCGACCGAGTCCGACACCACCCTCGCCGTGGTGGATCTCGATCGCCGTGAGTGGATCGCCCGCGCGGCCGAGCACGGTGGTACGCCGAACAGCCTCTTCACGGCCGTCATGGGCGGGGTTCTGCGTGCGTCCGGCCATCCGACGGGTCCCGAGGGCACGCGCATCTGCATCGCGGTGAGCAACCGCGCCGACGGCGACGACAGAGCGAATGCGTCCGGGGGCGTGTGGATCCGGGTGCCCGGGCCGATCGGACCCGAGGTGGGGCTCGGCGAGATCCGCGCGCTGAGCAAGGCGGCGTTCGCGAAGTACGCGACCACGGACGACGCGGTCACCGACCACCTGCAGGCGGTGGCCAGGTTGCTTCCGGACCGGGTGCTCGGGCGGATGATGACGTCCATCGCCGGGCCGGACACCACGGTGTCGAACCTGGGCGCCGCGCCGCAGAGCGCCCTCGAACTCGGTGATCAGGTCGCGGAGTCGTTCGGTATCCGCGCGATCATGCAGGGCCGCGACGCGGCCGCCCGGCGTCGACAGGGACCGGCGATCGCCGCGTGGGCGGTGGAGTACGGCGACAAGGTGACGGTCACCGTGTTCGGCATTCACCCCGAGTACGCGGGAGACACCGGCCGGCTCCGCGAGACGGTGTCCGCGGAGCTCGACCGGTGGTCACTCGAGCACTCGTTCTGGTGAGGTCTAGAGCGGGATGTTGCCGTGCTTCTTCGGAGGCAGGGTGACCATCTTGCGTTCGAGCAGGCGCAGTGCGGTGACGATCTGTCCGCGGGTGTGGCTCGGGGGGATCACCGCGTCGATGTAGCCGCGTTCGGCGGCGACGTAGGGGTTGACGAGGGTGTCCTCGTACTCGTTCTGCAGCTCGAGGCGCAGTGCGTCGACGTCGTCACCGTTCTTCGCGGCGTCGAGGAGGCGTTTGCGGTAGACGAAGCCGACGGCGCCGGAGGCGCCCATGACGGCGATCTGCGCGGTGGGCCAGGCGAGGTTGAGGTCGGCGCCCATGTGCTTGGACCCCATCACGTCGTACGCGCCGCCGTAGGCCTTGCGGGTGATGACGGTGATCTTGCCGACGGTGGCCTCACCGTAGGCGTAGAGCAGTTTGGCGCCGCGGCGGATGATGCCGTTGAACTCCTGATCGGTGCCCGGCAGGAAGCCGGGGACGTCGACGAGGGTGATGATCGGGATGTTGAAGCAGTCGCAGGTGCGCACGAACCGGGCGGCCTTCTCGGAGGCGTCGATGTCGAGGGTGCCGGCGAACGCGGTGGGCTGGTTGGCGACGATGCCGACGCTGCGCCCGTCGACGCGGCCGAACCCGACGATGATGTTGCGCGCCCGCCCTTCCTGCACCTCGAGGAACTCGTCGTCGTCGAGGATGCGGCGAATGACCTCGTGCATGTCGTACGGGGTGTTCGGCGAGTCCGGGATCAGGGTGTCGAGTTCCAGATCCTCGGCGGTGAGGGAGTCGGCGATGGCCCCGTCGATGGGGTCCGAGGGGGCAAGGCGGGGCGCGGTGGCCTGGTTGTTCGAGGGGAGGTAGCCCAGGAGTTCGCGGACGTAGTCGAGGGCGTCCTGCTCGCCGGAGGCGACGTAGTGGGCGACGCCGGACTTCTCCATGTGGGTGTGGGCGCCGCCGAGGTCCTCCATGGTGACGTTCTCGCCGGTGACGGTCTTGATGACGTCGGGTCCGGTGACGAACATCTGGGAGGTCTTGTCGACCATGACGACGAAGTCGGTGAGGGCGGGGGAGTAGACGTGTCCGCCCGCGGCCGGTCCCATGATCAGCGAGATCTGGGGGACCACGCCGGACATGCGGACGTTGCGGTGGAAGATCTCGCCGTAGAGGCCGAGGGAGACGACGCCTTCCTGGATGCGGGCGCCGGCGCCCTCGTTGATGCCGACGAGGGGGCGTCCGGTCTTGAGGGCGAGGTCCATGACCTTGACGATCTTCTCGCCGTAGATCTCGCCGAGGCTGCCGCCGAAGACGGTGGCGTCCTGGGAGAACACGCACACGTCGCGGCCGTCGACGGTGCCGTAGCCGGTGACGACGCCGTCGCCGAAGGGGCGGTTGTCGGCGAGGCCGAAGTTGACGGAGCGGTGGCGGGCGAGGGCGTCGAGTTCGACGAACGAGCCTTCGTCCAGCAGTGCGGTGATGCGTTCGCGGGCGGTGAGCTTGCCCTTGGCGTGCACCTTCTCCACGGCCGCCTCGCCCATGGGCTTCTCGGCCTGGGCCTGGCGGGCGGCGAGCTCGGCCAGCTTTCCGGCAGTGGTGTGGATGTCGGGTGCGGCAGCCCCCGTCTCTTCTCGAGCCACTGATTCCTGCGCGGACGCATCCTGAACACTCGTCATAGACCAGCACTGTATCGACGCCGCGCCGCCGGACGTGGCAGGGGTGGTGCGTCGGCCGCGTCTCTATGCTCGGCCCCATGTGGGAGAACCTGGACAGACCGCCGCTCGACGGGCGTGCGCTCACCCGCGCACTCGTCGACGGACCCCGCGGATCGTGGTCGCGTGTCGACGTCGTGGCGCGGACCGGATCGACCAACGCGGACCTGTTGGCCGTCGCCGACACCGCCGGTGACCGCACCGCGCTGATCGCCGACGTCCAGGACGCGGGCCGCGGACGGCACTCGCGGTCGTTCACCGCTCCCGCGCGGTCGCAGGTCATCGTGTCGGCGCTGGTCAAGCTGCCCGGCGTGCCGCCCGGATCGGTGGGGTGGCTCCCGCTGCTCACCGGTGTCGCGGTGGTCGACGTGCTGCGCACCGTCACCGAGGTCGACGCGGTGCTCAAGTGGCCCAACGACGTCCTCATCCGGGGCGACGAGTCGTCCGGCTACGCCGGAGGCAAGGTGGCGGGCATCCTGGTGGAGGTGGCCTCGACCCATCCCGTCGTGACGGCGGTGTCCGGAGTCGGCATCAACGTCAGCCTCACCGAGGCGGAGCTGCCCGTCCCGACGGCGACGTCCCTGCAACTGGCCGGCGCGGCGGTGATCGATCGCGGCACCGTGGTGCGCGCCTTCCTGCGGGCCATGGGTTCGGCACTGGACGAGTGGCGGGAGTCGGGGTGGGACACCGCGCCGATCGCGGAGCTGTATCGCTCCCGGTGCGATACTCTCGGCCGCCGCGTGCGGGTCACGATGCCGGGCGACACCGAGCTGGTGGGCGTCGCGACCGACATCGACGAGCACGGTCGGGTGGTGATCGTGCCCGAGTCGGGGGACACCACGCCGGTCGCCGTCTCGGCGGGCGACGTCACTCACCTCCGCGCGCTCGACGCCTGACCGCCCCTTCCCCTCAGGAGAATCGCATGTCGTTTCCGCAGGACGCACTGGGGCACGAGGAGGACCTGATCCTGCATCGGCACCCGCACTGGAAGATGCTCGTGCTGCCGGTGCTGACGTTCCTCGTCGCGACACTTCTCGCGGGCTTCCTCGTGGGTCTGATCGGACGGTCGCTGGAGTCCACGGCGCGGTCCGCCGCGCTGATCGCCGTCGCGGTGGTGTGGGTCGGGCTGATCGCCTGGCGCACCGCTGTCCCCGTACTGCGGTGGCGGTCCACACATTTCGTCGTGACCGACCGACGCGTCCTCGTCCGCCAGGGTGTGCTGTCGCACTCGGGCATCGACATCCCGGTACGCCGGGTGTCCAACGTGCAGTTCCGTCACGGTCTTCTCGACCGGCTCCTGAAGACCGGCACCCTGGTGATCGTGGCGAGCTCCGACGACCCCCTCGAGTTCGACGACATCCCCGACGTCGAGCGGGTCCACTCCCTGCTGTACCACCAGGTCTTCGACTCCCAGAATCACGGCTGGGACGACGGAGACGATCTCGGTCCCGCGCGCACTACGTAGGGTGGTCCGGTGACCGAAGTCCTGCTCGCCGAAGACGATGAAGCCATCGCGACCCCGCTGTCCCGCGCACTCGGACGAGAGGGGTACACGGTGACGGTCGAGCAGACCGGTCCGGCAGCGCTCTCGCGCGCCCTGGAAGGCTCGTTCGATCTCCTGATCCTCGATCTCGGGCTCCCCGGGATGGACGGCCTCGAGGTGTGCCGGCAGATCCGCGCCACCAGGTCCGACCTCGCCGTCCTGATGCTCACCGCACGCACCGACGAGGTCGACTTCGTCGTCGGTCTCGACGCGGGTGCCGACGACTACGTGAGCAAGCCCTTCCGCGTCGCCGAGCTCATGGCGCGGGTCCGGGCCCTGCTCCGGCGCCGCGGCGCGGCCTCCGAGGACGGCACCATCGAGGTGGGCGGCCTGCGCCTCGAACCCGCCGCACGGCGCGTCCTGCTCGACGGCCACGAGATCCCCCTGGCCAACAAGGAGTACGAACTTCTCAAGATCCTGCTCGACCATGCCGGTCAGGTGGTCTCGCGCGAGACCATTCTGCGCGAGGTGTGGGGCGACGCCGAGCTGCGCGGCTCGAAGACGCTGGACATGCACATGTCCTGGCTGCGCCGCAAGATCGGCGACGAGGGCTCGGTGGCCGAACGACGCATCGCGACCGTGCGCGGCGTCGGCTTCCGGATCAACACGGACTGACCGGGCCACCGCATGAGGCGTCGGATCCTGCAGTCGATCCTCGCGGTCGTCATCCTCACCGGCATGCTGCTCGGCATCCCGTTGACCTACACCGCCTGGCTGTGGGTCGAGGACTTCACTCGCGGCGACCTGCGCACCCGGCTCGAGCGCATGGCGTCCGAGATCATCGATCAGGAGGGCGGGGACGGCCGCGTGGACGGCGGCCTCGACACCGCCTCGCTGCGTCTCGTCGTGCCCATGGGCGGGCGCCTCGTCGTCGTCTACCCCACCCCCGAGAACCCGGCGTCCCGCATGGACATCGGCGCACCGTCCGTCGAGGATCCGATCGAGGAGTCCCTCTCGATGGGCACCTCCGGGTCGCTGCTCCTCGAAGTGCCGTCCGACGAGATGCGCACCGCCCAGAAGCAGGCCGTCGGCGCGGTGGCGCTCGTCGTCCTGGCCTCGATCGCGGCCGGCACCGTCGTCGCCGTCCTCACGTCCCGTCGACTCTCCACGCCCCTGCAGCACGTCGCGGGGCGGGCCGCCCGGCTGGCCGAGGGCGATTTCCGCAAGGACCCCACCCGCCACGGCATTCCCGAACTCGACCGGGTGTCCGACGTCCTGGACTCCGCATCGGTGGAGATCGTGGGGCGCCTGCAACGCGAACACTCCCTCGTCGCGGACGTCTCCCACCAGTTGCGCAGCCGTCTCACCGCGGTGCGCCTGCGTCTCGACGAGCTGTCCGGACACCCCGATCCCGAGGTGGTCACCGAGGCCAACGAGGCGATGGCCCAGGTGGACCGGCTCACCACCGCGATCGACGACCTCGTGCGGTCGTCCCGCAGTGACGGCGCGGCCGACGCCTCGACCGTGCGCGTGCGCGGCGAACTCGAACCCGTCATCGACGACTGGCGCGGGCCGTTCGCCGATGCCGGGCGCGACCTCGAGCTGCGCGGCGACTCGTCGGTCACCGCCCTGGTCACGGGTTCCCGGCTCCGCGAGGCGGTGTCGGTGCTGCTGCACAACGCGCTGGACCACGGCGGCGGGCGCTGCGTCGTCACGGTGCGCCTCGTGGGGGAGTCGCGTGCACCCGCGCAGGACGGACCACGGCCGCCCGTGGTCGTGGAGGTCTCCGACGAGGGAACCGGCGTCAGCGACGAACTCGCGCCGCACATCTTCGACCGCGGCTTCTCCGGCGCCGGATCCACCGGGGTGGGCCTCGCCCTCGCCCGCGCGCTGGTCGAGGCGGACGGGGGACGACTCGAACTGCAGCGCCGACGTCCCGCGCTCTTCGCGGTGTTCCTGCCCGCGGCACGCGTGGACCAGGTGATCCCGGCCGGGATGTCCGAACCGCGCTGACCGGCTCGACTCACCTAGGCTCGCGACGTGACTGCGCCCGACTTCTATTCCGAACTGCGGACTCTGCGACTCGAGCGGGTGCTCGACGCCGGGGTGGAGATCATCGCCGACCGCGGGTGGGACGGCCTGAGCATGACCGAGGTCGCGAAGCGTTCCGGGGTGCCCCGGCAGAGCCTCTACAAGGAGGTGGGCACCAAGGACGACCTCGGTCGCGCCGTCGTGGACCGCGAGGTCGAGCGATTCCTGGAGCAGGTGCGCACCGGGCTGGCAGCGCATCCCGACAGCTTCGAGGACGGCATCTCCGCTGCTGTTCGGGGTGTGCTCGAACACGGTCGGGCCAATGTCGCTCTCGCAGCCGTTCTGCGGCCGGGGCACGATTCGGGTCTGCTCGCCCTGGTCACGGTCCACCCCGACGCCGTGTTGGGCCATGCGAACAGTGCCGTCGGTGCGTTGGTGGGCGAGAGAGCGCCGGACGCGTTGGTGGACTGCGTGGTTCGACTGACGCTGAGCCATCTGGTGCAACCGTCCGTGGACGTGGACGAGGCGGTGGATCGCATCGACCGGGTGGTCCGCGGGTTCGCCTGAGCGGACTCGGCTCGGTCCCACCGGCCCGGCGCACTACAGGTCGAGCACCAGCTTCGACGACAGCGATCGCGAGACACACATCATGACCGTGTCCCCGCGTTCGCGTTCGCGACGCGACAGCACGGAGTCGCGGTGGTCGGGAGTGCCGCTCAGGACGTCGGCCTCGCACGTCCCGCAGATGCCTTCCATGCACGACCCGATGACGTCGGCGCCGGCCTTCTCGACGGCGTCGAAGATCGACGTGCCGTCGGGGACGGTGACGGTCACCCCCGAGCGCGCGCACTCGACCTCGAACGAGTCGAGCGCGTCGTCGGGTGCCTCGACGGTCTCGGCCGCGAAACGCTCCAGATGCAGGCTCCCGTCCGGCCACGCCGCGCACGCGTTCTCCACGGCATCGAGGAGTGGGCCGGGCCCGCAGCAGTAGATCAGGGTCTCGGGCCGGGGCTCACCCAGCACGGTGTCGAGATCGACACGCTCGCCGCGTTCGTCCTTGGCCCAGACCGTCACGCGGTCGTCGCCGTCGAACTCGTCGAGGAACGCCATCGACGAACGAGATCGACCGGCGTACACCAGGTTCCACTCGGCGCCGTCGGCTCGGGCAGCGGCGATCATGGCGCGGATCGGTGTGATGCCGATCCCGCCGGCGATGAAGAGATAGCTCGGTGCGGGATCGAGTGCGAAGTGGTTGAGCGGCCCTCGTGCTCGCAGAGTGGCTCCCTCCGGCAGGTGGTCGTGCACGTGCGCCGAGCCGCCGCGGCCGTCCGGCTCACGCAGGACAGCGATCGTCCACGAGGACTCGTCGGCGGTGTCTCCACAGAGTGAGTAGTGCCTGACCAGGTCGGGGCGCAGCATCAGTTCGACGTGCGCGCCGGGCGTCCAGGACGGCAGCGATCCGCCGGCGGCATCGGTGAGGACGAGTTCGACGACGCCCTCCGCCGCGGTACGCCGGTGTGCGACCCGCACATCGAGCTGCGTCCGCTCTGCTCCGTCGCCGTCGCGGCGCTGCCGAGGGGGCGTGACGGTGGACGTGTCCACCACGGGAGCGGCGCCGGCGGCCTTCCGGTCGGTGCGGTAGGTGCCGTGCCGTCGACGCTCCCCGCCCTCCGGTGTCGTCGTCACCATCATGGAGCTGTAGCCACGAACGAAGTTGGACTGCACGCGCGTCGGCTCCGCGAGGACCTCGATGTCGTCGAAGCGCGTCAGCAGCTCCTCCCAGAGGATCCGCAGCTGCATCTCCGCGAGCCGACTTCCCATGCAGCGGTGGGTGCCGATGCCGAACGCGAGGTGATGCCGTGCGTTGCGCCGGTCGATCACGAAGCTGTCCGGGTCGTCGAACGTGCGCTCGTCGCGGTTGGCCGAGGCGTACCACATGACGACCTTGTCGCCCTCGCGGACGAACTGACCGTTCAGGACGGTGTCTCGAGTCGCGATGCGGCGCATGTAGGCGAGGGGCGTCTGCCACCGCAGGATCTCGTGGACCATCTTCGGTACCAGGCCCGGATCGGCGCGCAGGCGATCGAACTGCTCCGGGAACTGGTTCAGGGCCAGCAGTCCGCCCGTCATCGAATTGCGGGTGGTGTCGTTGCCGCCGACGACGAGCAGGACGATGTTGCCCAGGAACTCCATCGGGCGGTCGATCAGGTCCTTCGTGTCCTCGGAGAGCTGCATGAGGGTGATGAGGTCGTACCCGGGCTTCTCGCCGGCTGCGAGGCGCGCCGCCTTGTCGTGCCACAGCGCACTGAAACTGCGCGCTGCTTCCGCCGCGGCCCGATACGCCGCGTCCGTGTCGGTGGACCCGCCGGTGGCCGACGCGCTCGCGGCCACCAGATCGGTCCACTCGACCAACTTCCGTCGTTCCTCGTACGGGAAGTCGAGCAGCGTCGCGAGCATCCGCGAGGTCAACTCGATGCTGACCCGGTCGACCCAGTCGAAGGGCTCGCCCACCGGGAGCTCGTCGAGGACCTCCGCGACCCGCGAGCGGATGAGACCCTCCATCTCCTCCAGATTCCGAGGTGCTACGACGCCTTGCACCGCGGCGCGCTGCTGATCGTGGCGCGGCGGGTCCATCGCGATGAACATCTCGATGTCGAGACCCTCCGGCGGTGTGCCCAGGATGATCTGCGGTTCCGCCGAGAACGTCTCGAAATCCCGGTCGACGGCGACGATGTCGTCGTAGCGCGTGACGGACCAGAACGGCCCGAACGCGCTGTCGGCCCGGAAGTGCACGGGCGACTCGTCTCGCAGTCTCCGGAAATAGGCCTCCCACGATCCCTGCCGCCACAGGAACGGGTTGCTGACATCGATCTCGGTCAGATCCAGCTCCGCCACGTCGGGGATCGCGGACTCACGGAAGTGCGGCTGCCCGTCGCTCACCACGAGCCTCTTCGCGCGCTGCCACAGATGCAGTCCCTGGATCTGACGCTCCATCGGGACCAGTGCCTGTGTTCTCGTGATGATCGTGTCGCGAACGCTCATGACGACTACCGCCTCGGTGCTGGGATGGTTCTGACGAGTGGGATGACAGAACTAAACCATGTGTATTCAGAGATGACAATAGTCGACATATTGTCGCCGCTGAGCGGCAGCGCACCAGCGGGCCCGTCGCCGGGTGAGTGAGGAGAGGGGGCCTGACGCGTCGCGTCAGCTGTGACCCATGAACTGCGTCTGCTCGTCGTCCGGGTCGACGTCGGGATCGAGATCGGGGTCCGGCTCGTCCTCGATCAGCGGATTCGCGATGATCCCGCGGCCGTTCTCGTCCGGGAACGCGAAGCGACGCAGTGCCCAGAATCGGAAGACCATCTGCAGCAGATTGCCGATGACGTAGTTGAGGACGAAGTCGATGATGATCAACGCGGTGAGGGTGGTCTGTCCCTCGCGGATGTCGAAGACGTTGTTCGCGATCCAGAGCGGAGCGGCGGCGAGGATGACGCCGATGCCACTGATGGTGAAGAACAACAGAGCCTCGTGATGACGCTCGCGGCCACCACGGTTCTTGAACGACCACTCGCGGTTGAGGATGTAGCTGAGAATCGTCGCCATCACGCCGGAGAAGATCTTGGCGACGACGGGCTTCGACTCGAGCACGGTGAGGCTCAGTGAGTAGAAGATCGCGAGGTCGAACACCATCGTGGTCGCGCCGACGATCGCGAACTTGATCAGTTCGGAGTGGCGGAGGGCGATGCTTCGGAACGGCTGCGGGATACCGGCAACCACACGGTCGATCAGAGGCACGGTGACCCACTTTACGAAGAGCAGTGACCAAACACTAATCGGACTCGTGACACGATGAGCGGCGTGACAGCAGGAGACACCGTGAATTCGGACATCCCCCAGCAGACCCCGCGCACCGACCCGCCGCGGCAGCGCACCTCGTCCCTGCCCGTCGTCGCGATGGTCGGCGGAGGACAGCTCGCACGGATGACCCACCAGGCCGCCATCGAGCTGGGTCAGACCCTGCGCGTGCTCGCGGCCGGGGAGAACGATCCGGCGGCTCGGGTGAGCGCCGACGTGGTGCTCGGCGAGCACACCGATCTCGCGGCACTGCGTGCGGTCGCCGCCGGTGCCGACGCGCTGACGTTCGATCACGAACACGTCCCCACCGAGCATCTCGACGTCCTCGTCGCCGAGGGCGTCAACGTCCAGCCGCCTCCCGAGGCGCTGATCTTCGCGCAGGACAAGCTGCGGATGCGCGTTCGCCTGCGGGAACTGGGACTACCGGTACCGGATTTCACGGAGGTGGCGTCCGTCGAGGACGTCGTCGCCTTCGGTGACGCCCACGACTGGCGCATCGTGATCAAGGCCGTGCGCGGCGGCTACGACGGTCGCGGCGTCTGGATGCCCGACGACGCCGACGAGGCGCGCACCGTGGTGTCCGACCAGCTCGCCGCCGGAGTGCCGCTGATGGCGGAACAGCGTGTCGACATGGCGCGCGAACTCTCGGCGATGGTCGCGCGGTCCCCGTTCGGGCAGGGAGCGACCTGGCCCGTCGTCGAGACCGTGCAGCGGTCCGGACAGTGCGCCGTCGTCATCGCACCCGCCCCCGGCCTGTCCGAGGACCTGGCTGCGGACGCCGAGCACATCGCGCTCCGCATCGCGTCCGAGCTGGGTGTGGTGGGAGTCATGGCCGTGGAGCTGTTCGAGAAGGTCGACGGCACCCTGTCGATCAACGAACTCGCCATGCGCCCGCACAACTCGGGCCACTGGACGCAGGACGGTGCCCGGACCTCGCAGTTCGAGCAGCACCTGCGCGCGGTGCTCGACTATCCCCTCGGTGACTGCGCGCCTCTCGCGCCGGTGTCCGTCATGGCCAACGTCCTCGGCGCCGAGGAGCAGCCGTCCTCGACCATGGACGAGCGGGTGCATCACCTGTTCGCGCGGATGCCCGACGCCAAGGTGCACCTCTACGACAAGGGTGAGCGCAAGGACCGCAAGATCGGCCACGTCAACATCGTGGGCCCGCGGAACGGCTCCGCGTCCGATGCCGAGCACGTCGCCGAGGTCCGGGAGCGTGCCGAGCGTGCCGCGCACTGGCTCTCGCACGGCGTCTGGACCGACGGATGGGATTCGCATCATGGATGAGAACAGCAACAGCACGGCCGTCCGGGTCGGCATCATCATGGGCAGCGACTCGGACTGGCCGGTGATGGAGGCCGCCGCCCTGGCGGTCGCCGAGTTCGGCGTCCGCTTCGAGGTGGGCGTGGTCTCCGCGCACCGGACGCCGCAGCGCATGCTCGACTACGCGCGGGACGCGGCGGACCGCGGAATCGAGGTGATCATCGCCGGCGCCGGCGGTGCCGCTCACCTGCCGGGCATGGTGGCCTCCGCGACGCCGCTCCCCGTCATCGGTGTCCCGGTTCCCCTCAAGTACCTCGACGGGATGGACTCGCTCCTGTCGATCGTCCAGATGCCGGCGGGGGTTCCCGTCGCGACGGTCTCCATCGGCGGCGCACGCAACGCCGGTCTGCTCGCCGTGCGCATTCTCGGTGCCGCCGATCCGCAGCTGCGTGGACGGATGGCCGAGTTCCAGCGCGGACTCGAGCAGATGGTGCTGGACAAGGACGAGGCGCTGCGTCGCAGTCTGCTGGAATGACCGCGTCCGCGGACTCGGTCCGTCCTCTGCACCGCACGCCCGCTGCCCTTGCCGCGGTCGTCGTCGGCGGTGCCGCGGGGACGGGTGCCCGCTACGCAGGGGAGTCCTGGGTGCCGCACTCCGGAACGGGATGGCCGTGGGCCACGTTCCTGATCAACCTGAGCGGTGCGTTCGTCCTCGGTCTGCTGCTGGAAGCGTTGGCGCGCTCGGGACCGGACGTCGGGCGGCGTCGGTGGGTGCGCCTGGTGGCGGGCACCGGTTTCTGTGGCGCGTTCACGACCTGCAGCACGTTCGCCCTCGAGACGGTCGAGCTCGTCCGGGACGGCGCACCGACGACTGCACTGACCTACGCCGCCGTCGGAGTCGTGGCGGGACTGATCTGTGCCTGGGCGGGCATCGTGACCGGTGGCACGCTCCATCGGAGGCCACGCACATGACGGTCGCCGCGGTGCTGCTCGCGGGGGCGCTCGGGGCGGTGGTCCGCTTCGTCGTCGACGGCGAGGTGACGGCTCGTTTCGGTCGGCCGTTCCCCCTGGGGACTCTGATCGTCAACGTCAGTGGGTCGTTCCTCCTCGGCATCCTGGCCGGGCTCGTGCTGTTCGCCGGCCGGCCCGCCGAGTGGCAGGCCGTCGCCGGCACCGGGTTCTGCGGCGGGTACACCACGTTCAGCACCGCGAGCGTGCAGACGGTCCGACTCGTGCAGGAGGGTCGGCACCGGGCGGCCGCGGCGAACGCGGGGACCACCGTGATCGCCTCCGTCCTGGCCTGCGCCGGTGGACTGGCTCTCGTGTGGGCGGCGTCGGGTGGGAGCTCGGTGTGACGTCCTCCGGTCCGCGGGGGTCGAGCCCGCTGCGACGGGTGTCGCGCGGCAGCATCCAGTCGCTCGTCGTCACGGCCACGGCGCTCACCTGGGCTCGTCTGTGGCGCTCGCGGATCTCGTACGACGCGTCGTCGAACCTGATCGTGTGCGAGGCGATGCGAGGCGGATACGCCCGCGGCGGAACGTGTTTCGGCGGAGCGTTCCTCACCGGACACGCGCTCGTCGATCCCCGTCGACGGCGGGCGATGCTGCGCCACGAGTCCGTGCACGCCGACCAGTGGGCCCGCCACGGGTTCTCGTTCGCGATCCGGTACCTGGTGGAGGAGATGCGCCGGCCGGGCGCCGCCAACCGCTTCGAGGTGGAGGCCGGACTCGGCGACGGGGGCTATCTCACCCGAGGACCGTCGTGACCTTCTCCGTGGCGACGCGGCGATCGAGTGCCGCCGGGTCCAGCGCGGTCACCTGAACCAGTGACGCGCCGGCCGCGAGCACCGCGACGAGACCGTCGAGCAGTCCGTCGGCGTCGTCCCACGACCCGGTCGCGAGAACCCGGTCCGTCGCCGACAGTCCGCGCGCTGCGGCGCGGCCCTGTGCATCGGTCAGGACGTCCTGGACGGAGCGACCCTCCAGGGCCCGCCCGGCGCCGACGGGAACGAACTGATCGCCGTGCACGCGAACCGACGTCGCGTAGTCGGTGACTCCGAGGGGGAGGTCGTCGACGGGCCGACCGAACGGGTCGAGCGACAGTGCGGCCACCTCACCGGCGTCGGCGGTCTCCACACCCGAGGCGGTCACCAGGGCGACCGCCGCGTCCGGATCGGGCCGGAGAGTCACCTCGGCGCCGGCCCACCACGCGCCGAGCAGCACCGAGGCGGTCTGCCAGTGCGCGGGGAGCACGACGCTGACGACGTCGCCGGGCGACACACCGAGCTCGTCTCTGAGGAAGTTGGCCGTCTTCGCGGCCCAGTTGGCCAGAGTCAGCGCGGACAACTCGATGCGCTCACCGGTCGAGTCGTCGTAGTAGGTGATGCGCGGTCCCGCCGCGTCCGCCGCGAGGATGGGTCCGAGAAGCGCGTCCGTGAGCGTCGTGCCACCTGAGGTCATCGACGACATTCTTCCGAACGGGCCCGATCAGTTGACGCACTGGGGGCCCGTGGACCCGGCGTCGATCGGGTCCGCAGCCGCGGGAGCCGGGGTGGCGGTGTCGCCTGCGGGCGAGACACCGGCCGGAAGCGATCCCGCCGCTGCGGGAGCGGAGTAGTCGGAGGCCAGCACGACGCGCACGGTCCCGGACGGCAGCGAGTCGTCGGTCTCGGTCCGGTCGGTGCCCACCCGCGCGGCGACGGCCGCCGCGGCGTCACCGTCCGACGACGCGGCGTACACGGTGGTCCGGTCGACGCTCGCACCCTCGTTGTTGCCGACCTCGCCCGGAACGAAGCCCTCGCCCGACAGAGTGTCGGAGACCGAGGACGCCAGACCGTCGACGCCGCTGTCGTTCGCGACGTCCACGGTGACACTCGAGGCGTCGATGTCGGGAACGGTGGGCGTCGGCGTCACGCTCTCGGACGGCGCCGCGTCGCCGATGAGGCCTCGGACCCACGTCTGGACCTCGACGGGGTCGACCGCGACGATCGACTCGCCGTAGTCGGTGACGCCGTTGATGTCCGCGACGGGAATGGTGTCGAAGGTGACCGCGCCGCCGGCGACGTCCTGCAACTTCGTGGCGAAGTCGAGGACGTCCCAGTCGTCGTCGATGGTGACGGAGCGCTGCACGGCCGACCCGAGCTGCCCCAACGTGCCGGGGTTGCTGAGCGTGCGGGCGCTGAGCACCTTGCGGACCAGCGACGCCATGAACACCTGCTGACGGACGATGCGGTCGAGATCGCCACGGGGGAGATCGTGGCGCTGGCGCACGAAGCTGAGTGCGTCGGCACCCGAGAGCGTCTGCTGCCCGGCCGCGAAGCGCGCGCCCGAGAGGGGCTCGTCGACCGGCGCGTTCAGACACACGTCGACGCCGCCGACGGCATCGGTGAGCAGGACGAATCCGAGCAGCCCGACCTCGGCGTAGTGATCGACCGTCACGCCGGTGAGGCCCGCGACGGAGTCGATGAGCGCCTTGCGGCCCGCGAGCGTCGACTCGCTGTCGGCTTCGGCGTCGGGCACCCCGCTCTCGACGAGTTCGAGGCGCTTCTCCTCCTTGGTGGCTCCGTACGCGGCGTTGATCTTGCTGTCGCCGATGCCGGGCACGTTCACGTAGGCGTCGCGCGGGATGGAGATCGCCGACGCGGACGATCCGTCGTTGGGAACGCGGATCAGAATGATGGTGTCGGTGTTGTTGGCCACCTCGTCGCCGGCTCGGAGCGAGTCGAGCTCGTTCTGCGAGAGCGCGTTGCCGTGCGCGTCGGTCCTGCTGTCGGTGCCCACGAGCAGGATGTCGACCGCACCGTCGGCCCCGTCGCCGAGATCGAGGTTCGACACCGTCGCGAGGTTGCTGCGCAGCGAGTCGATGCTCTGCCATGCCACACCCGTCACCAGCAACGCGCCGGCGGAGAACAGTGCGACGGCGATCCGGCCGGCGTTGGAGTGCCCCGGTGTCCGCGAGGGGCGGTGGCTGGTCGGAGGTCGACGCCCCCGGTCGGAGCGGGTGGAGGAGCGCCGCGCACCCGGTTCCGACTCGCGAGAATCGGGTCGCCGCTGCGCACCGCGCTGTGTCCGAGGTCTGTACGGATCGCGCGGTGTCCCGGGGCCCGTCACAGAATCCGTCACGATCCCCAGGCTAACGGCAGGGTCGCCGTGCTCCGCGCAACCCGCCACGGCGTGCCACACTCTGTCGCTGTGACCACCGACGCAGAGCAGAGTTCGGACAGGACGATCGTGGTGACCGGAGCCGGAGGTCAGCTCGGTCGCCGACTCGTCGACCGCGCGCGGGACGGGTACCGCGGGGCCCGCGTGCTCGGCTTCGGATCGGCCGACCTCGACATCACGGATCCGGAGTCGATCGCCGCCGCCGTGGTGCCGGGCACCGTGGTGATCAACTGCGCAGCGCACACGGCGGTCGACGCGGCGGAGACCGAGGAGGACCGCGCCGCACTGCTGAACGAGGTGGGACCGCGCCTGCTCGCCGAGCGGTGCGCCGAGGTCGGTGCAGGTCTCGTGCACGTCTCGACCGACTACGTGTTCGCCGGAGACGCGCGGACCCCGTACGAACCCGACGATCCCACCGCGCCGGCGACGGCCTACGGGCGCACCAAGCTGGCAGGGGAACGGGCGGTCCTGGAGGCGTTGCCGTTCGCGACGATCGTGCGGACCGCGTGGGTCTACACCGGCACCGGCTCCGACTTCGTCGCCACGATGCTCCGGCTCGAGGCCGAGCGGGAGACCCTCGACGTCGTGAACGACCAGGTGGGTTCGCCGACGTACTCGGGTGATCTCGCGGACGCGCTCCTCGAGGCGGCGACGTCGCCGCGAGCGCTGCCGCAAATTCTGCACGCCACCAACGCCGGCACGGCGTCCTGGTTCGATCTCGCTCGGGCGACCTTCGAGACCGTGGGCGCCGATCCCGACCGTGTTCACCCGTGCGGCAGTGATCGCTACGTGCGGCCGGCGCCGCGTCCCGCCTACTCGGTGCTCTCGCCCGCGGCCTGGAAGGGTGCCGGGCTGACCCCGCTGCGGCCCTGGCGCGACGCCCTGACGGCCGCGCTGGCGGCTCGGGCGGTCGCGGACCCGCCCGGAGCCGCCCAGTAGGGTGACCGGCGTGAGTGCCCCCCTGGCCGTCGTGACGGTGACCTATTCGCCCGGCGAGCACCTCGACGCATTCCTCGAGTCCCTGCGGGATGCGACGACGCGGCCGGTGTCGGTGATTCTCGCGGACAACGGGTCCACCGACGGCGCGCCCGAGGCGGCCGAGGCCGCATACGACCACGTCCGACTGCTGCGCACCGGAGCGAACATCGGCTACGGCGGCGCCGCCAATCGCGCTGTCGCCGAGGTGGATCCGGCCACCGAGTTCGTCATGGTCGTCAATCCCGACGTCCAGTTCGGCCCCGGGTCGATCGACGAGCTGCTGGCGGCCGCCGAACGGCATCCGCGGGCCGGGTCGCTCGGGCCCCTCATCCTCGAGCCGGACGGTTCGCGCTACCCGTCCGCCCGCCGCGTTCCCGATCTCACGTCCGGGTCGCTGCACGCACTGCTCGGTTCGGTGTGGCCGTCGAATCCGTGGACGCAGCGCTACCGGCAGGACAACGACGAGGTCAGCGAGCGGTCGGTCGGGTGGCTGTCCGGCTCGTGTCTGTTGCTGCGCCGTGCCGCGTTCGACTCGGTGGACGGGTTCGATTCCCGGTTTTTCATGTACATGGAGGACGTCGATCTCGGAGATCGCCTCGGACGAGCGGGCTGGACCAACATCTACGTGCCCACGGCCGTCGTGACGCACGCCAAAGGTCATGCCGCGGGGCGTCATCCGGAGTCGATGCTGCCGGCGCACCACCGCAGCGCCTATCGCTTCCAAGCTGATAGACACCCGCGGAGATGGCAAGCTCCTCTCCGGTGGACGTTGCGCGCCGGACTGGCGTTGCGGTCCAGGGTGGTCGTGACTGCCGCACTGCGGCAACGCGACGACACGGTGGGGTCAGGTTCGAGCACGTGAGAAGTTTCTGAGAAAGGCGATACGCGATGACTGCTCCGGCGACCGATGCCGTAGTTCTGGTCGGAGGAAAGGGCACGCGACTGCGTCCGCTCACGCTCTCCGCCCCCAAGCCGATGCTGCCCACGGCAGGTCTGCCGTTCCTCACCCATCTCCTGGCGCGCATCAAGGACGCCGGGATCGACCACGTCGTACTCGGCACGTCCTTCAAGTCGGAGGTGTTCGAGCAGCACTTCGGTGACGGCAGCGCACTCGGCCTCGAGCTCGAGTACGTGTTCGAGGAGGAGCCGATGGGCACCGGCGGCGGTATCCGCAACGTCCTGCCCCGGCTCCGCGCCGACAACGTCATGGTCTTCAACGGTGACGTGCTGGGCGGTACCGATCTGCGCGGCGTGCTCGACACCCACCGCACCACCGAGGCGGACGTCACCCTGCACCTCGTCCGCGTCGGTGACCCGCGCGCGTTCGGCTGCGTGCCCACCGACGAGTCCGGCCGCGTCACCGCGTTTCTCGAGAAGACCCAGGATCCGCCGACGGACCAGATCAACGCCGGCTGCTACGTGTTCAAGCGGGAGATCATCGAGAAGATCCCGTCCGATCGTCCGGTGTCCGTCGAGCGTGAGGTGTTCCCCGCACTGCTGGCCGAGGACAAGCGAGTCTTCGGACACGTCGACGCCGCCTACTGGCGCGACATGGGTACGCCGGAGGACTTCGTGAAGGGCTCCGCCGACCTCGTGCGCGGAATCGCACCGTCGCCTGCGCTGACGGGGACGCGGGGCGAGTCGCTGGTCCATCCCGGCGCGGGCGTCGCTCCCGGTGCGCTGCTGATCGGCGGCACGGTCGTCGGACGCGGCGCCGAGGTGGGAGCGGGCGCCCGTCTCGACGGTGCCGTCCTCTTCGACGGTGCCGTGGTCGAGGCCGGCGCGGTGGTCGAACGATCGATCCTCGGATTCGGTGCGCGCATCGGACCGCGGGCACTCGTGCGCGACGCCGTCATCGGCGACGGAGCCAACATCGGCGCGCGGTGCGAGCTGCTCCGCGGCGCCCGGGTGTGGCCCGGAGTGACGCTGCCCGACGGTGGAGTGCGCTTCTCGACCGACGTCTGAGGATCCAGGGCGTCCGAGAATCCAGGGCGTCCGAGAATCCAGGGCGCCCGAGGCTCAGCGAGCCGCCGCGCGGGAGATCATGTCCTGCAACGCGTCTCGTTCGGCGCCCGCCTCCCCGTCGGGGAGGTCGTCGACGGGCCACCACCGCAGGTCGTTCGACTCCGCGCTGCGGACGATGTGTGCACCGTCCGCAGCGCGTACGACGAAGCGCAGGTCGAGATGGCGCGTCGGCTCGCCGAGCGAACACGTGATCGGGTGTGTGTGAATGGAGAGCAGCTCCGGCTCGAGAACCAGGTCGTCGATGCCGCTCTCCTCACGCGCCTCGCGGAGAGCCGCGTCCCGGACGGTCTCGTCGTCGACCTCGCAGTGTCCGCCCAGTTGGAGCCATCGTCCGACCCGCGGGTGCAGCGTCAGGAGCACGTGGCACCCACTCCGATCCAGCACCAGCGCCGACGCGGTGACGTGACCGGCCACGTTCTCGCGGAGACAGCCACGCGGCGCACTGTCGAGGAACGCCAGCATCGTGTGGCGCATCGAGTCGTCGTGCGGCTCGATGGTCGACCAGGAACGGAGCAGTTCTCTCGCGGACTCGTGGAGGCTCTCGGCGCTCACGGACGGTTCCTCACAGTTCTCGGAACGCGGAGCCGGGCGGCGTCGGCGTGCGGGGCGACGGGGGAGTGAGCGGGTGCCCGACGGCGACGGCCCCGACGGGATGCCAGTCGGCGGGCAGATCGAGCGTCTCGCGCACGGTGTCGGCGGCGAAGATGGTCGACCCGACCCAGCAACTGCCGAGGCCGCGCGCCGCGAGGGACACCAGGAACGCCTGCACCGACGCGCCGGCCGCCACCGTGAACATGACGGTCTCCGCGGACTGCCGTTCCGCGTCCGGATAGTCGTGCGCGTCGTCGAGCACCGCGAACGCCAGAATCAGTTCCGGCGCGGTGCGCAGCAGATCACCGCGTGCCAGACGGGCTTCGATCGAGTCCGCGGTCCGTCCGTCTCGCTCGAGATCGGCGCGCCACCGCGTTGCCATCGCATCGAGCAGTGCGGTGCGCACCGCCGGTGTCCGGACGGCGACGTAGCGCATCGGGTGGGAGTGATGGGGAGCCGGCGCGGTGACGGCGTCCGCCACGGCGGCCTCGACGACAGCGGGATCGACCGGGGCCGAGTCGAACTCGCGTACCGAGCGACGGGCGGGTACCGCGCCGAGTGCACCTCGTCGCAGCGCCTCCTGCGTTCCCAACCAGAAGAGGTCGTCCTCGCCCGGCCGCACCAGATCGCGGGCGGAGGAGCCGTCGTCGGCGTAGTGCAGACCCCGGACCACGGCGACGGGAACCGAGCCGAGCTTGCCCTTCACCAGATCCCCAGCGGATGCCAGCTCGTCCGCGAGCGCGACCTCGGTGACCATCAGCTCGTTGCCCTGCGCGTCGCGACCACCGGCGTACGCGTGCAGGACGGGCAACCCGGCCGATCCGATCGCGTTGTCCGTCTGGCCGTTCCGCCACGCGCGGCCCATCGTGTCGGTGACGACGACGGCGACGGCCACGCCCAGCGAACGGAATACACCGTCGCGCAGTGCCCGGGCGGACGCGTCGGGATCCTCGGGGAGCAGGGCCAACTCGTCCGTCGACACGTTGGATCCGTCGATGCCGGACGCGGCCTGCACGATGCCGAGGCGGTTCTCGGTGATGAGCGTGCGACCGCGCTGGGCGAGGACGCGCACGGCCTCCTGCTCGACGAGGATGCGGCGCAGTGCGTCCCGCGCCTCCGGGTCGGTCGGCGCGGTCACCAGGCGTCCCTCGACCTTGGAGACGATCTTGCTCGTGACCACCAGGACGTCGCCGTCGGCGAGCCACGGTGCTGCCGTGACGACTGCTGCCACCAGGTCGTCGCCCGGCCGGAACTCGGGGAGTCCCGCGACGGGAATCACCTCGATCGAACCGCCCGGTGCATGATCGCCGGGACCGTCGGATCGGGTCACAGGACGCCCGCTGCCTCGAGCGCGGCGCGCGCCATCCGTGCGGTCACCGCGGGCTCGGTCATGAGCAGAGGTACCGCGCGCACGTCCACGCCGGGAACGTCGGCGGTGTCGGTCTCGTGGATCAGCCAGGCGTCGAGGATGCCCGCCGCCGAGCGGGCGCCGTAGTGGCGGCCGATGGCCTCGGCCGTCGTCTCCACACCGATGACGGACAGGCACTCGTCGGCCATGCCGCGCAACGGCTTGCCGTCGATGACGGGGGAGAGCCCGACGACCTTCGCGGGTGTGGTGCGCAGTGCGGAGCGGATGCCGGGCACCGCCAGGACGGCGCCGATGCTGACCACCGGGTTGGACGGTGCGAGCAGTACCGCGTCCGCGGTCTCGATCGCCTCGACGACGCCGTCCGCCGGGGTCGCCTTGTCCGCTCCGACGTACGCGAAACTGTGAGTCGTCACAGCAGCGCGGTAGCGCACCCACCACTCCTGGAAATGAACGGCCTTGTCGGTGCCGTCGTCGGGATCGGTGATCACCACGTGGGTCTCGCTGCGGTCGTCCGTGACGGGCAGCAGGCGGACACCCGGAGACCACCTGTCGCACAGGGCCTCCACGACTGCGGACAGCGGGTACCCGGTGCGGAGCATGCGCGTCCGGATCAGATGCGTCGCGATGTCGCGGTCCCCGAGCCCGAACCAGTCCGGGTGGGCCCCGTACGCCGCGAGTTCTTCCTTGACGCTCCACGTCTCGTCGCGTCGACCCCAGCCGCGCTCGGTGTCGATGCCGTCGCCGAGCGTGTACATGCAGGTGTCGAGGTCGGGTGTGATGCGCAGGCCGTGCATCCAGACGTCGTCACCGACGTTCACCACGGCCGTGACGTCGCCGTCCGGCCCCAGCAGTTCTCGAACCCCCTGGAGGAACCGCGCGCCACCGACGCCGCCCACCACCACAGTCACCTTCATGACCCTCGACCCTAGGCGGTCGCCGTCGGCGCGATCGGGCCGGTGGGCGCGAACCACGGCGTGTCCGACGCGAAACACCGGGGAAGTCTCGCCTTCCGGGAAAACCGGAGATCGGATGGTATTGCAAATCGAGCGGTCCGCTTGACCGCGACACACCGCGGCGTGTCTAATCACAGTCATGTCATTAACGGTTCGAACAGCGGAATCGCTTGTAGCGAACCACCGTTCGAACACGTGTTCCCATGAGTCGACACGAGTTCGCGCGCTGCGTTCCGCAGCGTCACGTCCCATGGTGACACGAGGCTTCGCTCTTCGATCCGGCTTCGCGGTCGATCATCGACACAAGTGACCGACAACAACTGCGCTCGAACAGGTGAGGAGGCGGACGTGATGCCGGAACAACACCACGACCTCGGTCGACAGGAGTCCCCCGTCGGGGAACTCGACGACGTACTGCACGTGGATGCCGTGACGGAGGACGCCCCGGCGGACCCCGTGGACGGGATCGACCCGGAGGACGTCTCGGTCGACGACGTCGACCCGCCGCTCACGAGCCTCGGAATGCCTGCGCCCGCACTGCATCTGAGTCTGGTGCCGGGCGACATGGACCCGCTCGAGGATCAGTGGCAGGAGCGCGCTCTGTGCGCTCAGACCGATCCCGAGGCGTTCTTCCCGGAGAAGGGCGGCTCGACGCGCGAGGCCAAGCGCATCTGCCTCGGGTGCGAGGTGAAGGACGACTGCCTCGAGTACGCCTTGGCGCACGACGAGCGGTTCGGCATCTGGGGTGGGCTGTCCGAGCGCGAACGTCGCCGCCTCAAGCGCGGCATCATCTGACGCGTCGCGTCACCGCAGCCGCCGAACGACGCGCCGCATGCGCCGGGGTGTCAGTCGTCCTCGGTGTCGGGGTCGACCACCTCGGGCGTCACCCCCAGGTAGGTCGCCACCTGCTCCACCAACACGTCGTGCACCAGGTCCGTCAGCTCCAGCGAGTCGTGTGCTCTCCGCTCGAGGGGCCGACGGAACAGCACGATCCGAGCCCGCGTCGTCGCTCCGCGCGTGTCCACTCCCGCCGGAACGAGTCTCGACAACGGCACCGGGCCCTCGGCCACGACCTCGGGTGGCCAGTTCACCGATTCCGGGTCCACCGCACGGATCTTCGGCACGTCGTCGACGGCGATGTCCAGTTTCGTCAGCCGGTCGTGCCACTTGCGGTCGATCTCGGCGAACGCGTCCAGCACCGCCGCATCGAACTTCTCGGCGCGAGACCTGCGTGCGGGCACCGTGTCGGGGAACAGGGTGCCGCGCATTCCGCGACCCCGCCGCGCCGCGGACCGCGAGCTGGACGCCCGATGTTCCCGTCCGGGACGGCCGCCGGCGCGGCCGCGGGGTTGAGAGGATCCGGTGAACGACACGCGCCCATGCTACGACCGTGTCCTGCGAGGCATGCCGGAGGACACGCGCTAGGGTTCGACCTGTGAGAGCTGTGCGGGGATGCTGCCGACCGGGATGCAAGAGACCGGCCGTCGCGACGTTGACGTACGTGTACTCCGACTCGACCGCCGTCGTCGGACCTCTCGCCACCGTGGACGAGCCCCATTCCTGGGATCTGTGCGAGGTGCACGGTTCGTCGATCACCGCCCCCAAGGGGTGGGAGATGGTGCGCTACGAGGGTGGGTTCTCCACGTCCAGCCCCGACGACGACGATCTGACCGCACTCGCCGAGGCCGTCCGCGAGGCCGGTGCGCGTGAGCGTCCCGCTCCGTCCCTCGGTCGACGTGGTTCGTCGTCCGACACGCGCACCTCCGCCGACGTACCGGCCGCCGCGCCGACACGCACGGGTCGACGCGGACATCTGCGCGTTCTGCCCGACCCCACCAGCTGAACGACTGTTCCTGCGCGCGGCGTCGGGCTGCAGGACTGCTCGCGCGTCGCCCCCGGGCACTAGGCTCCCAGCATGGTCTCGCCGACTCGTCGTCGTGCGTGATCCGTCCGGTTCGTCCCAGATGCAGGAGTGTGCAGTGGCCCGACCAGCTGACCTGGTTCACAGCGTCATCAAGGCGTACGACGTGCGCGGTGTCGTCGGAGAGCAGATCGACGAGGACTTCGTCGCCGACGTGGGGGCCGCCTTTGCGAGACTCGTACGCGGCGAGGGCGTCTCGCAGCGCGTCGTGGTCGGGCACGACATGCGCGACTCGTCTCCCGCACTGTCGGCCGCCTTCGCGCGAGGGGTGACCTCACAGGGTCTCGACGTCGTTCTCATCGGCCTCGCGTCGACCGACCAGCTCTACTTCGCCTCCGGTCGGCTCGACTGCCCCGGTGCGATGTTCACCGCCAGCCACAACCCGGCGAAGTACAACGGGATCAAGCTGTGCCGGGCCGGCGCGAAGCCCGTCGGCCAGGACTCGGGACTCGCCACCATCTCGGCCGAGATCATCGACGGCGTCCCGACGTTCGACGGTGCGCCGGGCACGATCAGCGAGCAGGACGTGCTCGAGGACTACGCCACGTTCGTGCGCGACCTCGTGGACATCAGCGACATCCGTCCGCTGTCGGTCGCGGTGGACGCCGGCAACGGCATGGGCGGGCACACGGTGCCCGCGGTCCTGGACCCGACGTCGGTGACCGTGCACCCCCTGTACTTCGAACTCGACGGCACGTTCCCCAACCACGAAGCGAACCCGCTGGAGCCGGCGAACCTCGTCGATCTGCAGAAGTTCGTCACCGAGACGGGCGCGGACATCGGCCTCGCGTTCGACGGCGACGCGGACCGCTGCTTCGTGGTGGACGAACGCGGCGAGCCCGTCTCACCGTCCGCGATCACCGCGCTGGTGGCCGAGCGGGAGCTGGGCAAGCACCCCTCCTCGACCATCATCCACAACCTCATCACCTCACGGTCGGTGCCCGAGTTGGTGGAGCAGCTCGGCGGTACCGCCGTGCGCACCCGGGTCGGCCACTCGTTCATCAAGGCACTGATGGCCGAGACCGGCGCGGTGTTCGGCGGCGAGCACTCGGCGCACTACTACTTCCGCGACTTCTGGGGCGCCGATTCGGGCATGCTCGCAGCGCTGCACGTGCTCGCCGCGCTCGGGACACAGGACGAGCCGTTGTCCGCCCTGATGCGCAAGTACGAGGTGTACGCGGCATCGGGCGAGATCAACTCGACGGTGGCCGACGCTCGTGAGCGCACCGCCGCGGTGGTCGCGGCGTTCGCCGATCGCACCGTCTCCACCGACGAACTGGACGGTGTGACGGTCGATCTCGGTGACAGCGCGTGGTTCAACCTCCGCGCCTCCAACACCGAGCCCCTGCTCCGACTCAATGTCGAGGCACGCACCCCCGAGGACGTGGACCGCCTGACGACGGAGATCCTGAGCATCGTCCGCGCGTGACGGTTGCGGACTGTCATAGTGGGGGATACGGAACGAGAGAGGCGGGTGAGGTGCCCATGACTGCTCCTTCGGCGTACGTCGATCTCGACGACGCGAGCGCGATACTGGCTGCGGACTCGTTGGGCGCACTGCACTCCGCCGCGCTGGCCGGCGCACAGATCCGCGCCACCGCGTCCGCCGTCCGCGAGGGCCTGCTGGCGCCGCTGGACGGTCTGCGTCCCCGCAGTGTCGTGCTCGTCGCCGCGTCCGGTCCCGCCCGGAGGGCGTCGGCGCTGGTCGCCGCGGTCCTCGCTCCGACCGCCGGCGTGCCGGTCGTCTCGCTCCCCGCCACCCCGCCGTGGGTCGGACCCCTGGACGTCGTGGTGGTGGCCGGCGACGACGCCGGCGATCCGGCCATCGCAGAGTCCGTCGCCGCCGGGGTACGTCGGCGTGCCGAGGTCGTGGTGGCCGTACCGGACGAGGGTCCTGTCGCGGACGCCGGCGCCGGCCGGGTGGTGTCCTTCCCGCCGCGAGTCCGTGTCCTCGATCGCAACTCCTACGCCCGGCACGTCGCGGTGATGGCCGCGGTTCTCGCTGCGGTGGACCCGGCGTCGTCGGTCGGTGACCTCGACGCGGTGGCCGATGCGGTGGACGCGGAGGCCATGCGGCACCACGCGTCCGTCGAGGTGTTCCAGAATCCCGCGAAAGGTCTGGCGTCCCGGATGGCGGGTCGTCGGGTCCTCATGACCGGTGACGGCGTGGTGGCGACCGAGGTGGCCCGGCACGGAGCCGCGTCCCTGCTGCGTGCCGCGGGCGTCGTGGCGGCGGCCACCGAACTCTCCGATGCCGTCGGTGTGATCCACGACCTCGGCGCGATCGGTGGGGACTCCGCCGAGAGCGGCAGTGTCGACTACGACCCGCTGTTCCACGACGACCAACTCGACGGTCCACCCCCGGCCGATCCCGTTCGGGTGTTCACCGTGTCGACCGACCCCGACGACAGTCTGGTCCGCCGTCGGGTGGCCGTCCTGGGTGAGGTCGACGTGGTGCGCGCCGACGACGACGGTGGTCCCCGCACGGATCTGGAGGCGCCCGCGCCCGCCGCGGTGCCCGGTCCCACGACGCCGGTCGGGGCGTCGCTGCGCAGGGCGCTCGTCCTGGCGGTGCGGATCGAGGCCGCGGCGGCCTATCTCCAACTCTCGAATTCTCAGGCCTCGGGAGGCAGGGAGTGACCCCAGCCGTGTCCGGGTTCGCAGCGATGACGACGGCAGGTGGTGGTCGGTGAATCTCCTCGACGGAACAGCACGGTCCTACGCGTGGGGTTCGCGCACGGCTCTCGCCGAACTGCGCGGCGTCCCCGCACCCACCCGGCATCCCGAGGCGGAGATGTGGTTCGGTGCTCATCCGGGCGACCCGGCGCATCTCGTCACGCCGCGCGGTCGGGTCTCGCTGCTCGAGGCCATCGACTCCGATCCGACCGGACTGCTCGGAACCGGTGTGGTGGAGCGGCACGGTCCGCGCCTGCCGTTCCTCGTGAAGTTCCTGGCGGCCGAGGAGCCGCTGTCGCTGCAGGCTCACCCGTCCTCGGACCAGGCGCGCGAGGGTTTCCGACGGGAGAACGCCGCGGGCGTGCCCCTCGACGCCTCCGTCCGGAACTACAAGGACGCCAGCCACAAGCCCGAGCTCGTGGTCGCCCTGACGGAGTTCGACGCGCTCGCCGGGTTCCGCAGTCCCGCCGAGACGGTGGAGCTGTTCGGTCGGCTCGATGCGGACGAGCTGCGTCCCTACACCGAGATGCTTGCCGCGCAACCTGATTCGAGCGGCCTGCGCACCCTCTTCACCTCGTGGATCACTCTGCCGCAGCGGGCGTTGGACTCCGTGCTGCCGGCCGTGCTGGACGCGTGCGTCCGCGCTCTCGAACGTGCCGAGCAGACCGGGGACCGCACCTTCGTGCCGGAACTGCGCACCGCACTGGAATTGGGGGAGTACTACCCCGGCGATGCGGGCGTGCTCGCGGCGTTGCTGCTCAACCGGGTCACGCTGCAGCCGGGCGAAGCTCTGTACCTGGACGCCGGAAACCTCCACGCGTACCTGCGCGGAACCGCGGTGGAGATCATGGCCAACTCGGACAACGTGTTGCGTGGGGGACTCACGCCCAAGCACGTCGACGTCCCGGAACTGTTGCGGGTGCTCGACTTCGAGCCGCTCGACTCACCGGTCCTCGTCGCCGACACCAGCCGTCCGCACGTGGTGCGCTATCCCACGCCGGCACCGGAGTTCGCACTCGTCGGTGTCGAATTGTCCGCGGCGTCCGGCGACGGTGAGCCGTGGACGCTCGCGCACGACGGTGACGCCGCGCCGCGCATCGTCCTGTGTGTCGACGGTCGGGTACAGGTCTCCTCGGGTGAGTCCACCCTGGTCGTGGAGCGGGGAAGTGCCGTCTGGATCGCCGCGTCCGATCCGGACCCGCAGCTGTGTGCTCTCACCGACTCGGCTCGCGTGTTCGTGGCGGGCGTCGGCGGGATCTGACGGCCCCGACACGCTGGCGGATACGTCCCGCCGAGTTCACTGTTCGTGTGACGATGACCTCGGGCGGTCGACGGCCGCCCGGAGGACGTGAGGAGTTTCGACGGTGACCATCGACGGCAAGGACGCACCCGGTTCGCGCAACACCGGTCTGCGCAGAACGAAGTCCATCGAGCAGTCGATGCGCGACACGGACGAGCCGGACACGAAACTTCGCAAGAGCCTGTCATCGTGGGATCTCACCGTCTTCGGTGTCGCGGTCGCCGTGGGTGCGGGCATCTTCACCCTGACGGCGCGCACCGCCGGGAACGTCGCGGGCCCGTCCGTCTCGCTCGCCTTCGTGTTCGCCGCGATCGCGTGCGGACTCGCCGCGCTCTGCTACGCCGAGTTCGCCTCGACGGTGCCGGTCGCGGGCAGCGCGTACACGTTCTCGTACGCCACTTTCGGCGAGTTCGTCGCGTGGATCATCGGCTGGGACCTGATCCTGGAGTTCGCGCTCGCGTCGGCCGTCGTGGCGAAGGGCTGGTCCCTGTACCTCGGTGAGGTGCTCGGGACGTCGTCGCCCGTGGTGTCCGTCGGCGGACTCGACGTCGACTGGGGTGCCCTGGTCATCGTCGCGGTGCTCACCGTCCTGCTCGCGACGGGTGTGAAGATCTCCTCGCGCGTCTCCCTCGTCATCACCGCGATCAAGGTGGGCGTCGTGCTGCTCATCGTCGTGGTCGGAGCGTTCTACATCAAGGCGGCGAACTACTCGCCCTACATCCCGCCCGCCGTCCCCGCCGAGAAGGAGTCGGGCCTCACCCAGTCGCTGTTCTCCTTCGTCACCGGCGCCGAGGGCAGCAACTTCGGCTGGTACGGACTCCTGGCCGCCGCGAGTCTCGTGTTCTTCGCGTTCATCGGCTTCGACGTGGTGGCCACCACGGCCGAGGAGGCGTCCGATCCGCAGAAGGCCCTGCCGCGCGGAATCCTGGGATCGCTCCTGATCGTCACGATCCTGTACGTCGCGGTCACCCTGGTGCTGACCGGAATGGTGAAGTACACCGAACTCGGTGGCGAGGGCGCGACCCTGGCCACGGCGTTCGAACTGAACGGCATCACCTGGGCGTCGAAGGTGATCTCCTTCGGTGCGCTGGCCGGACTCACGACCGTGGTCATGGTGCTCATGCTGGGACAGTCGCGCGTGCTCTTCGCGATGTCGCGCGACGGTCTGATGCCGCGTCGTCTCGCGAAGACGGGGAGCCGTGGCACCCCGGTGCGCATCACCGTGCTCGTCGGCATCGTGGTCGGCCTTCTCGCGGCGTTCTTCCCCATCGGGACGCTCGAGGAGATGGTCAACATCGGCACCCTGTTCGCCTTCGTCCTGGTCTCCATCGGTGTCGTCGTCCTGCGTCGAACCCGTCCCGACCTGAAGCGCGGCTTCCGCGTCCCCCTGGTTCCGCTGGTGCCGATCCTCGCCGTGCTGGCCTGCGTGTGGCTGATGCTGAACCTGTCGGTGGAGACGTGGCTGCGGTTCGTCGTCTGGATGGCGCTCGGAGTCGTGGTGTACTTCGGCTACAGCCGCCGCCATTCGGTGCTCGGAGCCCGGCAGCATGCGGACGACACTCACTAGTCACCATATTTCGCGCCGATAACGGACCGATCTCACCATTCGGATCGGCGGACCGTCGCGCTACTTGCTCTACACTCGAATTCGAGACCGGAAGTTTGTTTCTGCGGTGGACACGAGTCCGCCACGGAGTCCACTCGATGTCGAGGAGTTGACGTATGGCGCGGCGGTGGCACGACCCGAAGAAGCTGCTCTGGCTACTGGGAATGCTGGCGCCCGCCTCGGCACTGCTGCCGTCTCAACTGGTTCTGCACACGGGGGTGTCGGCCTTCTGGTGGAGCGGCGCGATGCTGTTCTTCCTGGTCATCCCCGTGGTCGACGCGTTGGCGGGGGAGGACGGCAACAATCCGTCCGACGCGCAGGTGCAGGACCTGCAGCACGACCGTTTCTACCGGTGGTGCACGTTCCTGTTCCTTCCGGTGCAGTACGCGGGGCTCGGTGTCGCGTGCTATCTAGTCACCTTCGGCACCCTGTCCGCCGTCGACAAGATCGGGTACGCGGTCAGTGTCGGTCTCGTCGCCGGCATCGGGATCAACGCGGCGCACGAGCTCGGTCATCGGGTGGAGAGCACCGAGCGCTGGCTGGCCAAGATCGCTCTGGCGCAGAGCCTGTACGGCCATTTCCACGTCGAACACAACCGCGGACACCACGCGCGTGTCGCGACGCCCGCCGACCCGGCCAGCGCGCGCATGGGCGAGTCCCTCTACCGGTTCCTGTCCCGCAGTGTCAGCGGCGGCCTCGTGTCCTCCTGGAAGCTGGAGAAGCAGCGTCTCGAGCGCAAGGGCAGCGGCGTGTGGACGATCCGCAACAACGTGCTCAACGCGTGGGCGATGTCCGCTGCACTCTTCGGTGTCCTGGTCGCCGTCTTCGGCGTCGGCATCCTGCCGTTCCTCGTGCTCCAGGCGGTGGTCGGCGTGATGACCCTCGAGTCCGTCAACTACATCGAGCACTACGGGCTGCTCCGGGGACGGACACCCACGGGCCGGTACGAGCGGTGCGCGCCGCGGCACAGCTGGAACAGCGATCGGATCGTCACCAACATCTTCCTGTACCACCTGCAGCGGCACAGCGACCATCATGCGAACCCGGGCCGCCGGTTCCAGACGTTGCGCACCTTCGACGAGGCGCCGCAACTGCCGGCCGGCTACGCGACGATGGTCGTCCTCGCGGCCGTCCCGCCCCTGTGGCGTCGCGTGATGGACCCCAGGGTCGTCGCGCACTACGACGGCGACGTCACCCGCGCGAACCTGCAGCCGAGCGCCCGCGCTCGACTGGAACGGCGCTGGGCGACCGTTCCCGAACGCGCCGCCGCCGCCTGACCCGTCGGCGCGAGACGACGGAACCGGACACGTCGTGGCCCCGACCCACCCGCGGGCAGCCGTGAGCCGATAGCCTGAAAGCCGATCATCAGCCGACAGGAGTGGCATCACACAATGACGACATCGACATCCCCCGACATTTCGAGCACCGAGGCGCTGCAGGCGGACATCCGCGGTGGCATCGAGTTCAAGGTCGCGGATCTCTCGCTGGCTGAGTACGGCCGCAAGGAGATCGGCCTCGCGGAGCACGAGATGCCCGGCCTCATGTCCCTGCGTCGCGAGTACGCCGACGTGCAGCCGCTGAAGGGTGCACGGATCTCCGGGTCGCTGCACATGACGGTCCAGACCGCCGTCCTGATCGAGACGCTGGTCTCGCTCGGAGCCGAGGT
The DNA here is from genome assembly GCF_000686025.1 of Rhodococcus sp. UNC23MFCrub1.1. GTDB lineage: Bacteria > Actinomycetota > Actinomycetes > Mycobacteriales > Mycobacteriaceae > Rhodococcoides. Next base: position 185,153 of record NZ_JMLQ01000009.1, on the reverse strand, counting down.
GCGGTGGGCTTCGTGCAACATCTTCTCCACCCAGGACCACGCCGCCGCCGCGATCGTCGTCGGACCCCACGGCACGCCCGAGGATCCGCAGGGAATCCCGGTGTTCGCCTGGAAGGGCGAATCGCTGGCCGAGTACTGGTGGGCCGCCGAGAAGATGCTGACCTGGCCGGTCGCCGAGGACGGCACTCCCCGCCACGCCAACATGATCCTCGACGACGGCGGAGACGCCACGATGCTGGTGCTGCGCGGTGCGCAGTTCGAGAAGGCCGGCGTCGTGCCGCCCGTCGACGAGGATCGCGACTCCGACGAGTACAAGGTCTTCCTCGGACTGCTCCGCGAGTCGCTCGCGCAGGACGCCACCAAGTGGACGAGCATCGCCGAGTCGGTCAAGGGTGTCACCGAGGAGACCACCACCGGCGTGCTGCGCCTGTACCAGTTCGCCGCGGCCGGCGAGCTGACCTTCCCGGCGATCAACGTCAACGACTCGGTCACCAAGAGCAAGTTCGACAACACCTACGGCACCCGCCACTCGCTGATCGACGGCATCAACCGCGGCACCGACGTGCTGATCGGTGGCAAGAAGGTCTTGATCTGCGGCTACGGCGACGTGGGCAAGGGCAGCGCCGAGTCGCTGGCCGGTCAGGGCGCGCGCGTCCAGGTCACCGAGGTCGACCCGATCAACGCGCTCCAGGCGCTCATGGACGGGTTCGACGTCGTCACGGTGGACGAGGCGATCGGCAAGGCCGACATCGTCATCACCGCGACGGGCAACAAGGACATCATCACGCTCGACCACATGCGGTCGATGAAGGACAAGGCCATCCTCGGCAACATCGGCCACTTCGACAACGAGATCGACATGGCCGGTCTCGAGCGGTCCGGTTCGACACGCATCAACATCAAGCCGCAGGTCGATCAGTGGATCTTCTCCAGCGGCAAGTCGATCGTCGTCCTCTCGGAGGGTCGTCTGCTGAACCTCGGCAACGCCACCGGTCACCCGTCGTTCGTCATGAGCAACAGCTTCTCCAACCAGGTCATCGCGCAGATCGAGCTGTGGACGAAGCCCGACGAGTACGACAACGAGGTCTACCGCCTGCCGAAGCACCTCGACGAGAAGGTCGCCAAGATCCACGTCGAGGCTCTCGGTGGCACGCTGACCAAGCTCAGCAAGGAGCAGGCCGAGTACATCGGTGTCGACGTCGAGGGCCCGTACAAGCCCGAGCACTACCGGTACTGACACTCGGTCCCGTAGGACTCGACAGGCAGGAGTGGAGTCGATGGGCACTCTCATCGCGATCGAGGGCGTCGACGGAGCAGGCAAGTTCACGCTCTCGTCCCGCCTCACGCACGCGTGGGAGGCCGCCGGGGTGGACGCCGTCCGCGTCGGCTTCCCCCGCTACGGGGAGTCGATCCACGCCGACCTGGCCGCCGAGGCGCTGGCCGGTGAGCACGGCGATCTCGCCGCCGGGGTGAACTCGATGGCAGTGCTGTTCGCCCTCGATCGTGCCGGTGCGGTGTCCGATCTCCGTCGGATGCTGCACCGGCACGACGTCGTTCTGCTCGATCGCTACGTCGCGTCCAACGCGGCGTACTCCGCCGCGCGGGTCCACCAGGACGCGGACGGTGCGATGGTCGAGTGGGTGCGCGCGCTCGAGTTCGACCGCCTCGTCCTGCCGCGTCCCTCCGCCCAGATCCTCCTCGACGTTCCGGTCGAGGTCGCGGAGCATCGCGCACGTGGTCGGGAGCAGGATGATCCGTCGCGGGCCCGCGACGCGTACGAGCGCGACGGTGGTCTCCAGGCCCGTACCGCGGCGGTCTACGCGGGACTCGCGGCCTCGTCGTGGATGTCGCCGTGGTTCGTCGTGAACGGCGCGCAGGCGGACGGTGAGCAGGTCGACGTGACGAGACTCGCCGCCGAACTTCTCAATCAGACTGCGGAGTACGACGGGATGACACGATAGTCGTCATGAAGCCACGAATTCTGGTCGTCGACGACGATACGGCTCTTGCCGAGATGCTCACCATCGTGTTGCGCGGTGAGGGATTCGAGCCGTTCGTGGTGGGAGACGGCACCCAGGCGCTGTCCGCCGTCCGGGAGAACCGTCCGGATCTGGTGCTGCTCGACCTGATGCTCCCCGGTATGAACGGCATCGACGTCTGCCGCGTGCTGCGGGCGGACTCCGGTGTGCCGATCGTGATGCTCACCGCCAAGACCGACACGGTCGACGTCGTGCTGGGACTCGAGTCCGGCGCCGACGACTACATCATGAAGCCCTTCAAGCCGAAGGAGCTCGTGGCCCGCGTCCGCGCGCGCTTGCGACGCACCGAGGAGGAGCCGGCCGAGCTCCTGTCGATCGGCGACGTCGTCATCGATGTTCCGGCGCACAAGGTCACCCGCGACGGCTCGCTCATCTCGCTGACGCCGCTCGAGTTCGACCTGTTGGTGGCGCTGGCCCGCAAGCCTCGACAGGTCTTCACCCGCGAGGTGCTGCTCGAACAGGTGTGGGGATACCGGCACGCCGCCGACACCCGCCTCGTGAACGTGCACGTCCAGCGACTGCGCGCCAAGGTGGAGACGGATCCGGAGAACCCCGAGGTGGTTCTCACCGTGCGCGGTGTTGGGTACAAGGCCGGCCCGCCGTGATCGGAGCCGATCGACTGCGGGACGGTCGGTGATCTTCACGTCCCGCTCCCGTCGACGCATCAACGGAACCTTCTCGCCTCTGGTGCGATGGTCCCGGTCCATGTGGGCTGCCGCCGGTCACGCGTGGCGTCGGTCGCTGCAGTTGCGCGTCGTCGTGTCCACGCTGACGCTCTCCCTCATCGTGATCACGATCCTCGGCGTCGTGCTCACGAGTCAGATCACGGATCGACTTCTCGACACCAAGATCGACGCCGCCACGAAGGAGCTCGATCGCGCGCGTGCGTCCGTCGAGAGCCAGTTGGCGGGCGACGACTCGACGTCGATCTCGAACCGTCTGGAGCTCGCTCGGTCCGGTCTGACGAGCCGGGACACCGAGAGCGGCGCGGACAGCACGTCCGCCGGCACGTTCGACCCCGTGCTCATCGTCCCCGGCGACGGAGCCCGCGACGAGCTGTTCACCGGTCCCGCCGACCAGATCCCGCAGACGTTGCGCTCGTTCGTCCAGGCCGGCCAGGTGAGCTACCAGTACGCGACCGTGTCGGAACCGGACGGCTACTCGGGTCCGGCCCTCATCGTCGGCAGTCCCACCGCGTCGGACCTCTCCACCCTCGAGCTGTACCTGGTGTTCCCCCTCGCGGGAGAGGATCGCAGCCTCGCCCTCGTCCGCGGAACCCTGCTCATCGGCGGTGCGGTCCTGCTGGTGCTGCTCGCGGCCATCTCGATGCTGGTCGCCCGGCAGGTGGTGGTCCCCATCAGATCGGCGTCGCGCATCGCGGTGCGCTTCGCGGACGGCCGGCTCAAGGAACGGATGCCGGTGCGCGGCGAGGACGACATCGCCCGGCTCGCCATGTCGTTCAACGAGATGGCCGAGAGCCTGTCGAAGCAGATCACCCAGCTCGAGGAGTTCGGAAACCTGCAGCGCCAGTTCACGTCCGACGTCTCGCACGAGCTGCGGACGCCGCTCACCACCGTCCGCATGGCCGCCGAGCTCATCCACGACGCCAGTGAGAGTCTCGATCCGCTGCTCAAGCGCTCGTCCGAGTTGCTGGTCGCCGAGCTGGACCGTTTCGAGACACTGCTCAACGATCTGCTCGAGATCTCCCGCCACGACGCGGGCGTCGCCGAACTGGCGTCCGAGCAACTCGATCTCCGTATGTGCGCCCGCGCCGCGGTGTCCACCGTGCGGCACCTCGCCCGCGAGACGGGCACCGAGCTGATCGTCGACATGCCCGACGAGCCGGTCAACGCCGAGGTGGATCCGCGCCGTGTCGAACGCGTGCTGCGCAACCTGTTGGCGAACGCTCTCGACCACGGGGAGGGCAAGCCCGTCCTGCTGCGCCTGCGCGCGGACGACGACGCCGCCGCCTTCGTCGTGCGGGACCAGGGTGTGGGACTGCGCCCCGGTGAGGAGAAGCTCGTGTTCAACCGCTTCTGGCGGTCGGATCCGTCCCGCGTGCGACGTTCGGGCGGTACGGGCCTGGGGCTCGCCATCAGTCTCGAGGACGCCCGCCTGCACGACGGCAAGCTCGAGGCCTGGGGCGAACCGGGCCAGGGCGCCTGGTTCCGCTTCACGCTGCCGCGCGTGCGTGGTCGCAAGGTCGTGTCCAGCCCCCTGCCGCTGCGACCCGCGGGCCGCAGGTACGCACAGGGACAGCCGCTTCCGGCGGCGCGCCCGACGAGTGTCGGCGCCACGGCGGGGGAGCAGCGACCGTGAGAGACCGCACCGTGCCGCGGCGACGAGCCGCCCTCGTGGCGTGCGTGGCCGCGCTCGCGCTCGTCGCGTCCGGATGCGCGTCGTTGCCCGCGTCGTCAGCGCCGCAGGCCATCGGCACCGTCGCGCGCGGGCCCGTCGAGCAGGAACTACCCGTTCCCGCCGCCGGTCGTGAACCCAATCTTCTGGTCCGCGACTTCGTGAAGGCCAGCACCGATCCGGCCGACGACCACGCGGGTGCACGTCAGTTCCTGACGGCGAACGCCGCCTCGGAGTGGAACGACGGCGCCAGCGCGATCGTCGTGGACAAGGTGGACGTCCTCGAGGACTCCCGGTCGAGTGACGCCGCGCAGTACACGATCCGAGCCAACCGGGTGGGGCAGCTCGATCAGGGTGGGCAGTACCGCGCCGAGCAGGGATCGTTCGAGACCCAGGTGACGCTGGCCCGCGAGGACGGCGAGTGGCGGATCGACGAGCTGCCGTCCGGAGTCGTCATGGACCGCACCCAGTTCCTCACCTCGTACCAGCGCAAGTCGCTGTACTTCGTCGATCCCACCGGCACCGAACTGGTGCCCGATCAGCGTTGGGTGAACACCACGCAGGACCGGATGACAGAGACCCTGACGGCACTGCTGCAGGCGGGTCCGCGACTGTCGCTGGAGCCGGCGGTGCGCAACGTGTTCAACGGTGTCACCACGGCCGGTCCCATCACGAAAGCCGACGGGCGTACCTCGGCCGTCGGCATCGGTCTCGGCGGTGTCCGCATCGACTTCCGGGGCGCCGGTGCGCTGGACCGCGCGACCCGCGAACTACTTGCCGCGCAGATCATCTGGACACTGGCCGAGGCCGAGGTGTCGGGTCCCTACGTCCTGCTCTCGGACGGCGCGCCGTTGGACCCGAACTATCCGGACGGCTGGACCACCGCCGAGGTCGCAGAATTCGATCCGTTGGCGGTGACGGGTGCCGACGTGGGCCTGCACGCACTGCGCAACGGCGGGCTCGTCCGCATCGGAACCGACGGCGTGACACCGGTTCCCGGCTACTTCGGCACCGTCAACAACATGCGGTCCATCTCGTTGTCCAGCGACGGAACGCTCGTGGCGGCCGTGTCGGACACCGGTCGTGCGGCGCCGCAGCCGCCCGACGCGCTGCTCATCGGCTCCTACGGCGGCAACGCCTTCCCGGTCGCGGAGGGTGGCTCGATCACCCGGCCCACCTGGGGTCCCGACCGCGACGCCGTGTGGGCCGTCGTGGACGGCACCGTGGTCAAGCGCGCTGTCCGCGACCCGGCCACCGGACAGGTGTCGGTGGTGGACGTCGATTCCGCCGACATCGCCGAGCTCGGCGGCCAGATCACCGAACTGCGGCTCTCCCGCGACGGGGTGCGAGCGGCTCTCATCGTGGACGGCGCCGTCTACGTGGCGGTGGTGGTGCGGCGCGCCGACGGCACCTACGCACTCCGCGAGCCCGAGGCGGTGGCCAACGGTCTGGCGAGCGCGGCGCTGTCCCTGGACTGGAGCACCGGCGACACGGTGGTCGTGGCCCGAGCGGCGACCGACATCCCGATCGTGCAGGTGGCCGTCGACGGCTCACGTCTCGACGGGCTGCCCAGCCGCAACCTCACCGCTCCCGTCGTGTCCGTCGACGCCTCCGCGTCGAGCACCTACGTGGCCGATTCGCGCGCCGTGTTCCAGATCGACGACAGCGACCCGGCGAGTGACCGCTACTGGCGCGAGGTGCCCGGCCTGACCGGCACGAAGTCCGTGCCCGTCCTGCCGGGCTGACGAGCGGCGAACTCTGTCGGAGCCCCGCGACACAGTGTCCCGGTGCCGACGACCCTGCTGGACCTCATCCTGCCCCGCGAGTGCGGCGGCTGCGCCCGTGTCGACGCCTCGTGGTGCCCCGCCTGCGCCTGCGCGCTCGACGCGGCGCCGGGGTCGGTGCGGCCGCGTGTCGATCCCGGGGTGCCGTGCTGGGCGCTCGGCCCGTACGCCGGCCCGCACCGTGCGTCGATCCTGGCGATGAAGGAACGCGGTCGGCGGGATCTCGCGGCACCGCTCGGGGTCGCCCTCGCCGCCGCCGTGACGCGCCTGCGCGACGCCGGGGAGATCGATCCACCCGAGCTGTCGCCCCTCGTGCTGGTCCCGGCCCCGTCCCGACGCCGCGCGGCACGGGCGCGCGGTGGTGATCCGATCCTGCGTACCTGCCGCCGTGTCGCGCGGGTGCTCGCACCGGAGGACGTGCGCGTCGTGTCGGTGCTGCGGGTGGACGCGCAGGTGCGTGACTCCGTCGGTCTCACCGCCGACGAGCGTGCGGACAACCTGCGGGGGCGGGTCCGTGTCCGGAGCGGGGGCATCGCCGCGGTCGGTCGCGGACCGGTGCTGCTCGTCGACGACGTGGTGACCACCGGAACCACCGCCGCGGAGTCGGTGGCGGCACTGCGACGGTCCGGTGTCGGTGTCGACGCGGTGCTCGTTCTCGCTGCCGTGCGCTGACGTCGCAGTGCCTGTCCCGGTGCCGGAAAGGGAGCCTGAAAAGGTCCCGTGAATATCCCGTGAACAGTGGCAGACCACCCGGGGAGCGACTACGGTCAGGGCCACGATCGATCCTCGCTACCGGGTCTGGAGGTGATGCCTCACCACCGAAGGCGCCGGGCGGTCCGCGCTCCGGTGTCACCGTTCTTCCGCTGCGCCAGAAGCGATCTCGGCGCGGCCTCTATCGGGAGGTACGTATGACGACAACGTCACCAGTGACGACTGCACACACGAGCACCCACCGGGTGCACGCGCATCCCCGCGAAGCTCACGCCCATGGTCCGGAGCAGAACGACTCCACCGCCCTCGACTCGACCGACACCACTGCGGATTCCGTCTACTTCGACGATGCACCCAGTGCCGTCCCGGCCGACGACAGCTCGAGCGCCGAACCCGCCGCCGAGGTCGTGGTCAAGGGTCGCAACGTCGAGATACCCGACCACTTCCGCCTGTACGTCTCAGAGAAGCTCGCTCGCCTCGAGCGCTTCGATCCCACCATCCATCTGTTCGACGTCGAGCTGTTCCACGAACGCAACCGTCGTCAGTCCAAGAGTTGCCAGCGAGTCGAGATCACCGTGCGGGGCAAGGGGCCTGTCGCGCGTGCCGAGGCCTGCGCGGACAGTTTCTACGCCGCCCTCGAGTCGGCGACCACCAAGCTCGAGAGCCGTCTCCGACGGACGAAGGACCGCCGCAAGGTCCACTACGGGGAGAAGCGGCCCGTGTCGGTGGCCGAGGCGACCGCCGCGCTCGTCGAGGAGGCCGTCACTGCCCCCGTCGAGGAGGCGCCCGCCGTCGACGACCACGCCACCGAGGGCCCGGGCACCGTGGTGCGCGTCAAGGAACACCCGGCCGTGCCGATGACCGTCGACGACGCCCTGTACGAGATGGAGCTCGTGGGCCACGACTTCTTCCTGTTCCACGACAAGGAGTCCGACCGGCCGTCGGTCGTCTATCGCCGCCACGCGTTCGACTACGGACTGCTGCGTCTGTCCTGACGCTCGCACCGCCGCGCCGACCACATCGGGCGTCCGCTCCGGCGGGCGCCCGGTGTCGTGCGCGGAACATCCGGTGTGCCTCACAGCGCGCTGTCAGGCTCGACGCCTACGATGGTTCCGCCGGGAGACCGACGAGGTCTCTTCGCATCGAACTGCGCCCCCCGTGTGGACGGGCTCGGTTCACGCCCCACGTACCCGATATTGAGGACGAATAGCCCGTGCCGACGTTGTCGTTGTCCAAGTTGCTCCGTGTCGGTGAAGGTCGCATGGTCAAGCGGCTGAAGCACATCGCCGACCACGTGTCGTCCCTGTCGCCGGACGTCGAGTCCCTGTCGGACGCCGAACTGCGTGCGAAGACCGACGAGTTCACGAAGCGGCACCAGGACGGCGAGAGCCTCGACGAACTGCTGCCCGAGGCGTTCGCGGTCGCCCGCGAGGCGTCCAAGCGGGTGCTGTCCCAGCGCCACTTCGACGTCCAGGTCATGGGCGGCGCCGCGCTGCACTTCGGCAACGTCGCCGAGATGAAGACCGGTGAGGGCAAGACCCTCACCTGCGTCCTCCCGGCGTACCTGAACGCGCTGTCCGGTGACGGCGTCCACGTCGTCACGGTCAACGACTACCTGGCCAAGCGTGACTCGGAGTGGATGGGCCGCGTTCACCGCTTCCTCGGACTGAGCGTGGACGTGATCCTCTCGGGCATGACGCCCGCCGAGCGGCGTGCCGCCTACGCGGCCGACATCACGTACGGCACCAACAACGAGTTCGGTTTCGACTACCTCCGCGACAACATGACGCACTCGCTGGACGACCTGGTCCAGCGCGGACACAACTTCGCCGTGGTGGACGAGGTGGACTCGATCCTCATCGACGAGGCCCGTACCCCGCTGATCATCTCGGGCCCCGCGGACGCGTCGTCGAAGTGGTACCCCGAGTTCGCCCGCATCGCCCCCATGATGAAGAAGGACGTCCACTACGAGGTGGACATCAAGAAGCGCACGGTGGGTGTGCACGAGGCGGGCGTCGAGTTCGTCGAGGACCAGCTCGGCATCGACAACCTGTACGAGGCCGCCAACTCGCCGCTGGTGAGCTACCTGAACAACGCCATCAAGGCGAAGGAGCTCTACCAGCGCGACAAGGACTACATCGTCCGAGACGGCGACGTCATCATCGTCGACGAGTTCACCGGCCGCATCCTGGTGGGGCGCCGCTACAACGAGGGCATGCACCAGGCCATCGAGGCCAAGGAGAAGGTGGAGATCAAGGCCGAGAACCAGACCCTCGCCACGATCACGCTGCAGAACTACTTCCGTCTGTACGACAAGCTCTCCGGCATGACCGGTACCGCCGAGACCGAGGCGGCCGAGCTGCACCAGACGTACTCGCTCGGTGTCATCCCCATTCCCACCAACCGCCCGATGGTGCGTGTGGACAACGGCGACCTCATCTACAAGAGCGAGGAAGCCAAGTTCAGTGCCGTCGTCGACGACGTCGTCGAGCGGCACGAGAAGGGTCAGCCGGTTCTGATCGGTACCACCAGTGTCGAGCGCTCGGAGTACCTGTCCAAGCAGTTCACCAAGCGCGGTGTCGCGCACAACGTGCTCAACGCCAAGTTCCACGAGCAGGAGGCGACCATCATCGCCGAGGCCGGCCGGTCCGGCGCGGTGACGGTGGCCACCAACATGGCGGGTCGAGGAACCGACGTGGTGCTCGGCGGCAACCCGGACATCATCGCGGACCTCGCGCTGCGCGGGCAGGGGCTCGATCCCGTCGAGTCGCCGGAGGAGTACGAGGCGGCGTGGGAGCCCACGCTGGAGAAGGTCAAGGACCAGGTCCGCGAGGACGCGGACAAGGTCCGCGACGCGGGCGGTCTCTACGTCCTCGGTACCGAGCGGCACGACTCGCGCCGTATCGACAACCAGTTGCGAGGACGCTCGGGTCGTCAGGGCGACCCGGGGGAGAGCCGGTTCTACCTGTCGCTCGGCGACGAGCTGATGCGCCGATTCAACGGTGCCGCTCTCGAGTCGATCATGACGCGACTCAACCTCCCGGACGACGTCCCGATCGAGGCCAAGATGGTCTCCAAAGCCATCAAGAGCGCGCAGACGCAGGTCGAGCAGCAGAACTTCGAGATCCGCAAGAACGTCCTCAAGTACGACGAGGTGATGAACCAGCAGCGCACCGTCATCTACGAGGAGCGTCGCCGCATCCTCCGCGGAGAGGACATGGAGGGCCAGGTCGAGCAGATGATCACCGACGTGGTCACCGCGTACGTCGACGGCGCCACCTCGGAGGGCTACGTCGAGGACTGGGACCTCGAACAGCTGTGGACCGCGCTGAAGACGCTCTACCCGGTGGGCGTGCAGCACACCGACCTCGCAGCGGAGAACGAGTTCGGCGAGAAGGGCGACCTGTCGCGGGACGACCTGCGCGAGGCGCTGCTCGAGGACGCCCGCGCGGCCTACGCCACGCGTGAGGCGGAGATCAACGAGATCGCGGGCGAGGGCGGTATGCGCGAGCTCGAACGACGGGTGCTGCTGTCCGTGCTCGACCGCAAGTGGCGTGAGCACCTCTACGAGATGGACTACCTCAAGGAGGGCATCGGTCTGCGCGCGATGGCGCAGCGCGATCCCCTCGTCGAGTACCAGCGCGAGGGCTACGACATGTTCACCGGCATGCTCGACGGGTTGAAGGAGGAGTCCGTCGGGTTCCTCTTCAACCTGCAGGTCGAGGCGGCGGCGCCGAGCCCCGCGGCCTCCGCGGGCCTGCAGGTGGGCGCGGGACTGCAGTCGCCTGTCGCAGCCCGACCGGCGCCGGCAGCGCAGGCCGCCCCCGCAGCGCAGGCCGCCCCCGCGGCGCCGGCGCAGCGTCGACCCGAACCCACTGCCGAATCGGCGCCCGAACCGCGGCCCGCCGCACCTGCTGCGCTGCGCGCCAAGGGGCTGGACGACGAGTCGACCGGTCGCCTGACGTACTCCGGTCCCGACGAGACGGGCGGCACCTCGGTCCGCCGCGCCGGGTCGGGGTCGCCGACGGGCGAGTCGAGCTCCGGCACCCGACGCGAGCGCCGCGAGGCGGCTCGGGCCGGGGTCAAGCCGGTCAAGCGCGCACCGAAGGCCAAGCGGCGCAAGTGATCTGCTCGTCCGGGGGCGGCGACCGCCGCCTCAGGACAGGCGCAGGCTCGTGAGCACCCAGGCCGGACCGGTGGTGTTGCGCCGTGCCGTCAGTCGTGCCGCGACGGCGAACACGCGGTCACCACGCGAGTAGGTGCCGAAGACCTCGACGTCGCCGTGCCCGGCGCCGTCGGGCACCGGACCGGCGGCGCGCACGTGCACGGTCCGGACGACGGCGACACCGAGTGTTCGGCCCGGCACGGCCGCCGTCGACAGGGCTGTCGCCATTCCGACCATGGCCGGTGACAGCACCGCGCGCAGGGACGCCGCGGGTCGGCGGCGGTCCACCACCTCGAGTGTCAGACGCAGGACGCGATCGGCGACGTGCCGCGCCGCGGCGGCGGTGCGCGCGTCGGCCTCCGACGGTCCGACGACGGGCCGGGTCGGTCGCGAGGTCGATCGTCCCGAGTGCGGGCCGGGGCGCGGCGACGAGAGCGCTCGGCCCGCGGACCGGGTCGTCGGGCGTGCACGCGTGGGAGTCGCGCCGACCTCGGGTGGCTCGGATCTCGGCAACCGCGCCACGTGAACGACCTCCGATGTCATGCGTTCTCCTCCATGCTCGTACCTGTGCGGCCACGGCCGGTGTGCGGCGAGTGTCGCACGCACGGACGCGGTTCCGGCCCGTCGAGGCAGACGCGGGGCGTCGTCACACCGCAGCCCGTCAGGGTCGGTGAATTCCGACGAGGACGACGGGGAACCGACACGGCGCGGACCACGAGGACGATCGTGAGCGTGGTCGGTCTCATCTGTCGTGCGAGACTGGGACCCGTCACACTCGACCGAGGGGATTCGCGCGTTGGCCACCAGACTCACCACTCAGGACGCGTCCTTCTACTTCCTGGAGGCCAGTACGACTCCCATGCACGTGGGGTCGCTCGCCATCTTCCGGCTCCCGCGCGGGGGCTTCAGTTACGACGAACTGCTCACCCTCGTCGAGAGCCGGCTCGCTCTCGTTCCGCGCTATCGCCAGAAGGTGCGCGAGGTGGCCTTCGGCCTGGCTCGCCCGGTGTGGGTCGACGACCGCGACTTCGACATCACGTACCACATCCGGCGTTCCGCGCTGCCCAAGCCGGGATCCACCGAACAGCTGCACGACCTGGTCGCGCGACTCACCTCACGCCCTCTCGATCGCACGCGTCCGCTGTGGGAGATGTACCTGGTCGAGGGTCTGGCACGGAACCGGTTCGCGATCTTCACCAAGTCGCACTCGTCGATCGTGGACGGCGACAAGGCGCTCGAGATCAGTCAGGTCATCCTGGACGCCACCAAGGCTCCGACTCCGATGGCCGAGGAGCTGTGGATGCCCGCGCGGGAACCGTCGGAGAAGGCGCTCGTCGCCGGGGCGCTCGCCGAGATGGTGTCGCGGCCGGGGGAGGGCGTGGAGGCGGTGCGCGGAGCCGTCGGTGACGTCACCCGCGCCGCCGGCGAGGCGGTACGCGCCGTAGGCAAGTTCGCGGCGGTGGTCCGCACCGCGGCGCAGACGGCACCGACGAGTCCACTGAACACGACCATCTCCCGCAACCGCCGGTACTCGGTGGCCAAGACCGATCTCGACGACTACCGGATGGTGCGGTCGAAGTTCGGGGGGACGGTGAACGACGTCGTGCTCACGGTCGTGTCCGGTGCTCTGCGGAACTGGTTGCTCTCGCGCGGTGAGCCCATCGGCCCGTACACGACGGTGCGCGCGATGGTGCCCCTGTCGGTGCACGCGGCCGCCACGGGGACGGGCGACGAGGGCGACGTGCCGCCCAACGAGGTCGAGTCCTTCCTCATCGATCTGCCCGTGGGCGAACCGAACGCCGTGGTGCGGTTGTCCCACGTGTCGCACGCGACGGAGGCTCACCTGGGACAGAGTCGCGGTGTGACGGCGTCGACCCTCATCACGCTGTCCGGGTTCGCGCCGGCCACGCTGCACGCGATGGGTGCGCGCGTCGGGTCGAGCCTGTCGCAGCGCATGTTCAACATCATCGTCACCAACGCCCCCGGCCCCCAGTTCCCGCTCTACGCGGGCGGTGCACGCATGCTCGAGATGTATCCGGTGCCGCCGCTCGTGCGCAATCAGGCGCTCAGCATCGGCCTGACGTCGTACGACGGCAACGTCTACTACGGTGTGAACGCGGACCGGGCAGCGATGCCGGACATCGACGTGATCACCACGTTGCTGCACGAGGCACTCGAGGAACTGGTCGACGCGGCGCGCGACGACAAGAACGTCCGCTGACGACGGTGAGGGAATGAGGCGCAGGTGAGGGTGTTCGTTCCGGCGACCATGCGGATGTTGCAGACACTGGTGGACGAGGGTGAGTTCTCGCCGATCAGTCGGACGGCCTTCGCCGTGACGCCGACGTTGCGGGAGGCGTACGTCTCCGGTGACGACGACGAGTTGGCCGACGTCGCGCTGCGGGAGGCCGCGCGGGCGTCGCTGCGCCTGATCGGCGGTGAGCCGGAACTCGACTCAGACGATGACGGGGACGCCGACGAGGTCGCCGACGCCACTCCGAGCTTCCGCCGCGTCGTCATCGCCGCCGACGTCGATCCGGTGACCCTGCGTCCCGATCTCGACGACGCCGTGGTCCGCCTGCCGGCGCCGCTCTCCCTGACGGAGGTGGCGGCGGTCCACGTCGATCTCGCGGCGGCCGAGTCCGCCGTGAGCGCCGCTGTCGCCGCGGTGGACGCGGCCGACCTGGGGGATCCCGACGCCGAGTTCGTGCTGGGCGACGTCGAGGATCACGAACTCGCCTGGTACGCACCGCAGGAGATACCGTTTCTCCTGGAACTGCTCTGACACCGGAACTGCTCTGACACCGGAACCGCTCCGACACCGCCCTGTTTCGTCGCAGTCGTCGACTGCGTCCGCGGTGGCCGCTCGACCGAGGAGATGTGACATGGGAATCAAGGACTGGCTCGAAGCCCCGGCCGCGAGTGTGTCGTCCCCGCGGCGCCCGTCGCTGAACGTGGTGCGCGGTGCGTTCGCGCGCATCACCACGCCGTTGATTCCCGACGACTACCTGCACCTGGCCAATCCGCTGTGGTCCGCGCGCGAGTTGCGCGGCCGCATCGTGCGGATCGAGAAGGTGACCGGTGACGCCGCGACCATCGTCATCAAGCCCGGATGGGGCTTCGACTTCGACTACCGGCCGGGGCAGTACATCGGCATCGGCCTCCACGTCGACGGTCGGTGGCACTGGCGGTCGTACTCCCTGACGTCGCCGCCCGACTGGAAGGACAAGCAGATCTCCATCGCCGTCAAGGCGATGCCGGAAGGGTTCCTGTCCTCGCATCTCGTCGGCGGTGTGCCGTCGGGCACGATCGTGCGGCTCGCCGCGCCGAAGGGGAACTTCGCCCTTCCGGAGCCGCCGCCCGCCAAGATCCTGTTCGTCACGGCCGGCAGCGGCATCACACCGGTGATCGGCATGCTGCGCAGTCTCGACTCGCGCGGCCACATGCCCGACGTGGTGCACGTGCACTCGGCTCCCACGGCGGACGACGTGATGTTCGCCTCGGAGTTGGCGGCGCTCGACGCGAAGTACGACTCGGTCGTGTCCCACGTGCAGCACACCCGTTCGGACGGCAAGTTCGATCTGGGCTCGCTCGACGAGCACTACCCGGACTGGCGCGAGCGTCAGACGTGGGCGTGCGGTCCGGCGGCGATGCTCGACGACATCGAGAGGGTGTGGCGGGAGGCAGGCATCTCGGAGAACCTGCACACCGAGCGTTTCGAGATCGTTCGCACCGGCGCGCCGAGCGACGGCGGCACGGTCACGTTCTCCGTCTCCGACCGCACGGTGGCGGTGGACGGTGCCACCACGTTGTTGGAGGCCGGTGAGAAGGCCGGTGTGCGAATGCCTTTCGGCTGCCGCATGGGTATCTGCCAGACGTGCGTGGTGCCGCTGACCGACGGTCACGTCCGAGATCTGCGCTCGGGCAAGGAACATGCGCACGGCGAGCGGATCCAGACGTGCATCTCCGCGGCTGCCGGGGACTGCACGCTCGAACTCTGACTCCGTCGGCCCCGGGTCGCGCCGCAGGGGTGATCGCACACACACCCTGCGCACAGGCTCGTCCGCTATTCTCGGAAAGGCCTGCCCGCCGATACCGAATCGGTGCGAGGAACGGCATACCGCGATCCGGGGAGTAGACCAGCATGGCCATCACGGACATCTTGGAGTTCGCACATCTGACCGACGAGGACATCGAGTCCCTCGGTCGTGAACTCGATGCCATCCGTCGGGACGTCGAGGACACCCGAGGACGCAAGGACGCGGAGTACATCCGCCGCACCATCGCTTTGCAGCGCGCGCTCGAGGTCGGCGGACGGCTCGCGATCATGGGTTCCCGCTGGCGCTCGGCCGCGCTGGTGGGCGCAGGTCTGCTGGCGGCCAGCAAGATCATCGAGAACATGGAGTTGGGCCACAACGTCTCTCACGGTCAGTGGGACTGGATGAACGATCCGGAGATCCACTCCACCTCGTGGGAGTGGGACCAGACCGGTCCGTCCGCGCACTGGAAGCGTGCGCACAACTACTCGCATCACACGTACACCAACATCGTCGGCATGGACCACGACGTGGGCTTCGGGATCCTCCGGATGACCCGCGACGAGAAGTGGCGGCGACGCAACCTGGTGCAGCCCCTGGGCAACCTGGTGCTGGCACTGACGTTCGAGTGGGGCATCGCTCTGCACGACCTGGACGCGGCGAAGCTCGAGGCCGGTGTTCCCGCGACGCAGCTGCTGTCGGAGCCGAACAAGGAGTTCGCTCGGAAGGTCGCGTCGCAGGTCGGCAAGGATTTCGTGCTCTTCCCGCTGCTCGCGGGTCCGGCGTGGCGTCGTGCACTCGGGGCGAACCTCACCGCCAACGTGGTGCGGAACCTGTGGGCGTACGCCGTGATCTTCTGCGGTCACTTCCCGGACGGCGCCGAGAAGTTCACGATGGGCCAGTTCGAGACGGAGACCCACGAGGAGTGGTACCTCCGGCAGATGCTCGGCAGCGCCAACTTCACGGCCGGCCCCACGATGGCGTTCATGAGCGGCAACCTCTGCTACCAGATCGAGCATCACCTGTTCCCGGACCTGCCGAGCAACCGGTACGCCGAGGTGGCCGTCCGGGTGCGCGCCCTGTGCGACAAGTACGACCTGCCGTACACCACCGGCAACCTGGCGACCCAGTACTGGAAGGCGCTGCGCACCATCTTCAAGCTTTCGCTGCCCGACCAGCTGCTTCGTCGCACGTCGGACGACGCGCCGGAGACCAGTTCGGAGCGCCGTTTCCAGAGCTCCGGCTCCTCGGTCGTGGACCGGGTGCGGTTCGATCCGGTCACCGGTCGCAAGCGAGGACTGCGGTCGGCCCTGCACGAGGCGCGGCTCGAGGCGCGTCAGGCAGTGAAGCGGGTCACAGATACGACGGCGTAACCTACGGGTGCGTAACTTCCGGTAGAGTAACCACGGTCAGGCCCACACGGGCATCGACCACCTGCCGAGGAGTGACCACATGGCGATTTCCGACGTCAAGGAATATGCCCACCTCACCGAGGCCGACGTCGAGGCGCTGGGCCATGAACTCGACGCGTTGCGTCGGGAGATCGAAGAGTCGCGCGGCGAGAAGGATGCGCGGTACATCCGCAACACCATCCGTTTCCAGCGCTCCCTCGAGGCCCTCGGCCGCACCACGATGCTCGCCAGCAACCACCGCGCCGCGTGGTGGGCCGGTAGCGCGATGCTCGGTGTCTCGAAGATCGTCGAGAACATGGAGCTCGGCCACAACGTCATGCACGGCCAGTGGGACTGGATGAACGACCCGGAGATCCATTCCACCTCGTGGGAATGGGACAACACCGGTCCGTCCGAGCACTGGAAGCAGACCCACAACTACATCCATCACAAGTACACCAACGTGCTGGGCATGGACGACGACGTGGGCTACGGCCTCATCCGCGTCACGCGTGACCGCAAGTGGGTCCCGTTCAATGCCGGCAACCTCGTGTACAACACGCTGCTGATGCTCCTGTTCGAGTACGGCGTGGCGGTACAGCATCTCGAGCTGGGCAAGGCCGTGAAAGGCCGTGTGCCCAAGGAGGAGACGCGACGCAAGCTGAAGGAGGTCGGCGACAAGGTCGGCCGCCAGATGCTGAAGGACTACGCGATCACGCCGGCCATCACGTCGCTGTCGCCCGCCGCGTCCTACCGTAAGACGTTGACCGCCAACATCATGGCGAACGTCATCCGTAACATCTGGACGAACGCCGTCATCTTCTGCGGTCACTTCCCGGACGGTGCGGAGAAGTTCACGCGCCACGACCTCCAGGACGAGACGCAGGGGCAGTGGTACCTCCGACAGATGTTGGGCAGCGCCAACTTCCACGCCGGACCGACCCTCGCCTTCATGTCGGGCAATCTCTGCTACCAGATCGAGCACCACGTGTTCCCCGATCTGCCGAGCAACCGGCTCGCCGCGATCAGTGTGCGGGTTCGCGAACTGTGCGAGAAGTACGACCTCCCTTACACCACAGGGCCTTTCCTCGCCCAGTACGGCAAGTCCTGGCGCACCATCGCGAAGCTGTCGCTCCCCGACAAGTACCTCAAGGCCACGGCGGACGACGCACCGGAGACGGCATCCGAGCGCAAGTTCGGGGGCAACGTCACCTCGACGGTCGACCCGGTGACCGGACGTCGTTCCGGTCTGCTGAGCGCGATCAAGCAGGGTAAGGGCGGCACGGGACTGCGAAAGCTGCTCTCGCGCTGATCGATCGGTCGGAGCTCCGTCAGTAGGAGTCGTTCGACATCACGGCCACCAACAGCAGGCGAACCGCGGCGACGCGGTTCGCCTGCTGTCCTGTCAGGGTGTCCAGAGCGCACTCCGGGTCGGCCGGCGGCCCGAGGTGTGTGCAGCCGCGCGGGCAGTCCTCGATGGTGACGGCGAGGTCCGAGAACGCCGCGACGACATCCTCCGGCGAGATGTGGGCCAGCCCGAAGGACCGGATACCGGGAGTGTCGATGACCCAGCCTCCACCCGGAAGATGCAGCGACACCGACTGAGTCGACGTGTGCCGTCCCTTGCCGACGCCGGAGACGATGCCGACGGCGCGATGTGCCTCCGGCACCAGCCGGTTCACCAGGGTCGACTTGCCCACCCCCGAGTGGCCGATCAGCGCGGACGACTTCCCGGTGATCATCGCCAGGAGCTCGTCCAGCGGACGGTCCCGGCCCACCAGCACCACCGGCACGTCGAGGTCGGCGAAGACGGCGGCGAACTCGTCGGACGACGCCAAGTCGTCCTTCGTCAGACACAGCACGGGTCGGAGACCACCCACGAACGCTGCCACCATCGCGCGCTCGACGAAGCCCGAGCGGGGTGGCGGGTCGGCCAACGCCACCACGATCAGCAGCTGGTCCGCGTTGGCCACCACGACACGCTCGTACGGATCCGTGTCGTCGGCGGTGCGCCGCAGCACCGTTCGTCGTTCGTCCACGCGGACGATGCGGGCCAGGGCGTCGACGCGTCCCGAGACGTCGCCGACGATGCCCACCGCGTCACCGACGACGATCGGGGTCCGGCCCAGCTCGCGCGCTCGCATGGCGACCACGAGGCGCTCTGGATCATTGTCGATCACGCAGCCCCACCGGCCGCGATCCACCGACACCACCATCGCGTCCGAGGCGTCGGCGTGGGTGGGCCGGGTCTTCGTTCGTGGGCGCGTGCCCTTGCCCGGCCGGACGCGGACGTCCGACTCGTCGTACACCCGCCGGATCAGCGTGCACCACCTCCGGCCAGCATGGCGCTCCAGAGGGTCGCGAACCCCGGCAGCGTCTTGGCGGTGGAGTCGATGTCGTCGACCTCGACGCTCGGGACGACCAGACCGATCACGGCGCCCGCCGTGGCCATGCGATGGTCGGCGTACGCCCGCCAGGGTCCGCCGTGCAGCGGCGCCGGCTCGATGATCAGGCCGTCCTCGGTCTCCTCGACACCGCAGCCGAGAGCACCGAATTCCGCCGTGAGTGCGGCGAGCCGATCCGTCTCGTGCCCGCGCAGATGGGCGATCCCGCGCAGGCGCGAGGGTGACCCGGCCAGGGCCGCCATCGCCGCGACCGTGGGGGTCAGCTCGCCGATGTCGTGCAGGTCCACGTCGACGCCCTCGAGCTTCTCGGGCCCCCGCGCCGTGAGCGACTCGGCAGTGAGCAGCACCTCGGCCCCCATCGACGTGAGGATGTCGCGGAACGCGTCACCGGGCTGCGTCGTCCGGGCAGGCCACCGGAGCACGGTCACCTCACCGCCCGTGACGGCCGCCGCGGCGAGAAACGGGGTCGCGTTGGACAGGTCCGGTTCCACGACACGGTCGACCGGAGCCACGGCGCCGGGATGCACCCGCCACCGGTTCGGAATGCCGGAGTCCTCGGGAGTCTCCACCTCGATCCCGCTCTCGCGCAGCATCTCCACCGTCATGTCGATGTGAGGCATCGACGGCACCGGGGGACCGACGTGCTCGACGACGAGGCCCTCGTCGAACCGCGCCGCCGAGAGCAGGAGCCCCGACACGAACTGGGACGACCCGGACGCGTCCAGTCGGACCGTGCCCCCGCGGACACGGCCCGTGCCGTCGACGACGAACGGCAACCGGTCCCCGCTCACGGGAACACCCAGGGCGCGGAGCGCGTCGAGAATGGTCTGCTGCGGGCGCGAGCGGGCGTGCTCGTCGCCGTCGAAGCGCGAGCGACCGGTGGCCAGCGCGGCGACGGGGGGAACGAAGCGCATGACGGTGCCGGCCAGCCCGCAGTCCACGTCGCCGCCGCGGCCGGGTCCGGGGGTGACCCGCACCGTCGTCCCGTCGTCGTCGGGGGACTCCACGACGGCACCCAGGGTGCGCAGCGCATCGATCATCAGATCGGTGTCACGGCTGCGCAGAGCGCCGGTCACCGTCGACGGTCCGTCCGCGAGCGCCGCGAGGATCAGGGCGCGATTGGTGATCGACTTCGACCCCGGGAGGTCGACGGTCGCACGGACGGGCTGCGGGGCGAGGGGCGCGATCCAGGACGTCACGGTCACAGTCTCTCACTGGCGCACGCGCGTCGGATGTCCGCGACGGTCGCGGCGGTGGCCCGGACGAGATCCTGTGCGGAGAGTTCGATCTCCAGGCCGCGCCGACCACCGCTGCAGAAGAGGGTCGAGTGCCCGAGTGCCGACGTGTCGACGACCGTGGGCAGGGGCGTGCGCTGACCGAGCGGGGAGACGCCCCCCAGGACGTATCCCGTCGACCGGCGCACGGCTGCGGGATCGGCCATCGACACCTTGCTCGCCCCGAGGGCGGCGGCGACGGACTTCAGGGCGAGCATGTCCGGCACGGGAAGAACCGCGACCGCCAACGAGGAGCCCGTCGACACGACCAGGGTCTTGAACACCCGATCCGCCGACACACCGAGGCCGGCGGACAGTGCGTCGACCGCCTCGTCGCCGTACTGCTCGGTGCCGCGATCGTGCTCGTAGGTGTGGACGGTGAACTCGATTCCGAGACGCGTCAGCATCGTCGTCGCGGGAGTAGCCGATCCGGCCATGGCGTCGTGGTCCCTTTCCCACCGTGATCACCCGCCCCGCGAGTACGTCGAGAACGTCGTGATCGGCTGCTGGTACACGACATTCTGGCCGTACTCGCGGAGACGGTCCGGCAGCGGGGGGAACACGACGGCGGCCACGGCTGTTACACGCAGCATCAGGACGGCGCGCACTGTGCGCCGCCGCTCGACGGAGGAGGGCGTGTGAACGTCGTTGCACCGGAGCGCTCCGGAGCCGAGTGGCTCTCGGCGACGCTGACGAATGTGGTGGTGATCCCATCGGTAAAGTGGAGTCCGGACGACCACGGTGAGCTCACCGGTTCCCGGACGTCCGAGGTCGACACCTCGGAGGACGGGGCGGTCGCCGCGGGGCACACGAGAGGGGCCAGCGTGACGGATCAGCCACAGACCGAGACCGGCACCACGACGGGCGCCGTCGATCCTGCGATCCTCGAGACAGAGGACGGCATCCGCTCGCGGGAGAACGCTGCGGATCTGACGGCGCGGTTCGAGCGTGACGCGCTCCCGCTGCTCGACCAGCTGTACGGCGCGGCCCTGCGGATGACGCGGAACCCGTCCGATGCCGAGGACCTGGTCCAGGAGACGTACGTCAAGGCGTACACGGCGTTCAAGAGCTTCCGCGAGGGCACGAACCTCAAGGCGTGGCTCTACCGGATCCTGACCAACACCTACATCAACTCGTACCGGAAGAAGCAGCGTCAGCCGGCGCAGTACCCGACGGACGAGATCACCGACTGGCAGCTCGCGGCCACCGCTGAGCACTCGTCCACCGGTCTACGGTCGGCCGAGGTCGAGGCGCTGGACGCCCTGCCCGACGACGACATCAAGGCGGCGCTGCAGGCGTTGCCCGAGGAGTTCCGCATGGCGGTGTACTACGCCGACGTCGAGGGCTTCCCGTACAAGGAGATCGCCGAGATCATGGGCACGCCCATCGGCACCGTGATGTCGCGGTTGCACCGCGGCCGCAAGCAACTGCGCAACGAACTGGCGGAGGTCGCTCGCGACCGTGGATTCAACCGGTCCGCCGCGGCGACCGAGGAGGTAGCACGATGAGCGGCAACGAGTTCGAGGACCTGGACTGCTCGGCCGTCATCGCCGACGTGTGGACGTTGCTCGACAACGAGTGCGACGAGGCCAGCAGGCAGCGCGTGCAGCGTCACCTCGACAGTTGCGGTTCGTGCCTCGCGCAGTACGGCATCGAGGAGAAGATCAAGTCTCTGGTCGGCCGCAAGTGCGGCGGCGAGCGGGCTCCGGAAGGCCTGCGGGAGCGCCTGACGCTGGAGATCCGGCGGTCGGTGACCATCACCGCCACCGAGGACTGACCGCCTACACGACGAAGGGCCGGGACGCTGTGCGTCCCGGCCCTTCGTCGTGTGGTGCTCGTGATCAGCTGTTGGGGCGCTTGCCGTGGTTGGCTGCATTTCCCTTACGGCTGCGCTTCTTGCGTCCTCGCTTGCCCATGGTGGATCTCCTTCCTGTTCCACTCAGTTTCTCACGTGTGGTTGGCTGTACGACGAGCGGCCGTGCCTCCGGCGTGGTCCGTTCACCGAACGAGTCGACACGCGCGTGCAGACGAGCGGAACGGAACAGGGGGACCGTGATGGCCGAGGACGTCCGAGCCGAGATGGTGTCGACGGTGTTCCAGATCGTCGTCGCCGAGGGTGATCACGTGAACGAGGGCGACGCCGTGGTGGTGCTCGAGTCGATGAAGATGGAGATTCCCGTGCTCGCCGAGTCCGCGGGCACCGTGACGTCCATCGGAGTCGCCGTGGGCGACGTCATCCAGCAGGGCGACCTGATCGCCGTCATCTCCTGATCCGGTCACCACTCTGATCAGCCGACGCCGTACCGGGACAGGGTGATTCGTCGTGTCCACGCTGTCCGAGATGCTCGCCGAGCACACCGACCTGCCGGGTACGGCGGTCGATCATCTGCAACGCGTCGTGGGGGAGTGGCAGATCCTCGCGGACATCTCCTTCGCGGACCTGCTGCTCTGGGTGCCCGTCGACCATCCCGGATCGCGTGCGGTGACGTCGTCGGACACGGCGACGGTGGTGTGCGTCGCGCAGTGTCGTCCGACGACGGCCCCCACGGTGATCCCGTCGGACACGGTCGGTGCGGTGGTCGGGGAGACCGAACACCCCCAGGTCGCGGAGTGCCTGCGCACGGCGTCGATCGTGCGCGGCGGTGGTCGCCTCCCCGACGATCAGGGTCCGCCCCACGACGCCGTTCCCGTGCGCGTCGACGGCCGCGTGGTCGCCGTGCTGACGCGTGACTCCGCGCCGGTCTCCGGCCGACCGCCGAGCTTGCTGGAGGCCGCGTACCGCGACTGCGCCCACCACCTCTCCGACATGATCGCGGAGGGGTCGTTCCCCTCGCCGTCCGAGAAGACGGACGTCAACTCGAGCCCACGCGTCGGCGACGGGTTCATCCGCCTCGACACCGCCGGCATGGTCACCTACGCGAGCCCCAACGCGGTGTCCGCCTACCACCGGATGGGGTTGACGGCAGATCTCCCCGGCCACGACCTCGCTGCGTCGACCCGGTCGCTCGTCACCGATCCCTTCGACGCGGAGGAGATCGCCGCCACCATCGGAGCGGCCGTCACGTCCGCCGGGGGACGACGGATGGAGGTGGACGCTCGCGGTGCCACCGTGCTGCTGCGCACGGTTCCGCTGCGCCCGGCCGGCACGTCCGTGGGCGCTCTGGTGCTGGTCCGGGACGTCACCGAGGTGAAGCGTCGCGATCGCGCGCTGCTGAGCAAGGACGCGACCATCCGCGAGATCCATCACCGGGTCAAGAACAACCTGCAGACCGTCGCTGCTCTCCTGCGTCTGCAAGCTCGCCGGACCGACAACGACGAGGCCAAGGTCGCGCTGAGCGAGTCGGTCCGCCGGGTCACCTCCATCGCCCTCGTCCACGACGTGCTGTCGACGTCGGTGGACGAGGTCGTCGACCTGGACGAGGTGGTCGACCGCCTGGTTCCCGTCATGGTCGACATCGGCTCGCTGTCCGCGGACGTCACCGTCGGTCGCGAGGGCAGCCTGGGCGTGTTCCCGGCCGAACGGGCGACCCCGCTGGTCATGGTGCTCACCGAGCTGGTCCAGAACTCGCTCGAGCACGGGTTCGATCCGGGTGCGCGAGGCCGTGTGACCATCGAGTCCCGACGGTCCTCCCGCATGCTGGAGGTCACCGTGCGCGACGACGGCCGTGGAGTCTCCGACGACTTCGACGCGTCGGCGTCCGACCGGCTGGGACTGCAGATCGTCTCGACACTCGTCACGGTGGAGTTGGGCGGCACCATCAGCGTCGCGGCCGGGCCGGACGGGGGCACCGCTGCCGAGCTCCGCGTCCCGCTCGGACGCCGAGAACCACGCGGCTGATACGGCTGCCCCGTCGGACACACAAAAGGCCCGGCACCATGCGGTGCCGGGCCTGCGTGCGTCTTGCGAGCTGTGTCAGACCGCCGAGCGTGCGCGGGTACGCGCGTTACGACGCTTCAGCGCGCGACGCTCGTCCTCGCTCATGCCGCCCCAGACGCCCGCGTCCTGACCGGACTCGAGAGCCCAGGACAGGCAGTCCGCGGTGACGGGGCACCGGTTGCACACGACCTTGGCATCAGCGATCTGTGCGAGTGCCGGGCCGCTGTTTCCCACCGGGAAGAACAGTTCCGGGTCCTCGTCGCGACAGATAGCCTTGTGGCGCCAATCCATCCTCTTACTCCTCACTGAGCGCACGACGGCGCTGTCGAATAACTGATCCTGGACTCACGTCCGGATCGTGGGCTTGTTGTCCTGCAGTTCGCGAGCGCGGCAACCAATGTTTCCGCACTGTTACTTGTGAATGCTTTCACGAACCAAGCAGAAGTCAAGAGATGACGCGGTGCGGGTGGCCAAGCTCACTGGACCCGATTTGGTTTCACACCCGACGTCTGGTACCCGGATCGGGAGATGTGAAACACAGTAGCTTGGCCTACGGGGTATCGCCAGGTAAAGGCGCCACGACGGCGAGGGCGTCCGGTGCGGACGCGAATTCGACCTCGGTGCGTTCTCCCAGGTAGTCGCCGTCGACCTGCAGGCCGGTCGGTTCCACCGAACGCACGCGAATCCATTTCACGTCGTCCTCTCGGAGAAGCGCCCGTGAATGCGGACCGGACGTTCCGGACAGCATTTGCACGACCACTCGCAACGTCGTGAACACCTTCGTGGATCGCATTGCGAATATGCCGAGTCCGCTGTCGAACGAGGTGCCGGGGTTCGTTCGGACCGGACGTGCGTCGAGAAACGTCCACGGATCGGAGTTGGTCACGAACGCGAAGTGAACGCCCGTCACGGCCTCGCCGGTGTCGGTCTCCACGGTGAGGTGCGGGTCGCGACGCTTGCGGCGGAAGAACGTGGTGACCGCGGTCCGGACGTAGCGCGAGGGCGTGACCGCCTCGCCGCCCTTGCGGCCTCGATCGATCGCGTCGCACACGTCCGCGTCCCATCCGAGGCCGGCGTTGAACAGGAACCATGTCTTGTCGCAGTGCCCCAGGCCGATACGCCTGCTCGTTCCCGACTCCAGCAGATCGATGAGCTGGTTGGTGGCCTCGACCGGGTCCCGCGCGATGCCCAGCGAGCGAGCGAACACGTTGGCGGATCCGCCCGGGACGACCGCCAGCAGCGGCACGGGTCCCACGGTGACCGACTGCATGGAGGTCGGGGCAGGAACACCGAGAAGTCCGTTCACCACCTCGTTCACCGTTCCGTCGCCGCCGTGCACGATCACCAGATCGATACCGGCCCGGCGGGCCTCGGTCGCGAGTTCGCTCGCGTGTCCACGGTGCGTGGTGTGGAGCACTCTGAGCGACACCCTGCTCGCGAGCGCATGCGCCACCAGGTCTCGGCCGGCAGCCGTGGTGGACGTGGCGTTCGGGTTGACGATGAGGATGGCTCGCACGATCACTCAGAGTAGACGCGAGCGGCGGCGGCTCACGACCACCGGCGCGTGACCGTCGGCCACCTCGCGCGTGTGCTCTAGGGTGGCCTGGTGCGTCCGAAGCTGCCCGATTCCGGTGTTCCGGCACCGGTGCGCGCCGCGGGCCTGTTGGTGTCCGTGCAGGGCGCCACGGCGGTCGTGGTGGCACTCGTCCTGGTGATCCGCGGCGCCGCCGGCGCCGACGAGAGCGTCATCAACGGTTTCGGCACCGCGATCTGGTTCGCCGCACTCGGGGGCGCCGTGCTCACCGGTGGCATCGCCCTGATCCTCGGGCACCGCTGGGGCCGCGCCATCGCGATCGTCGCGCAGCTGTTGTTGCTCCCGGTGGTCTGGTCGCTCCTCACCGATTCCGGGCGGCCCGTGCTGGGCTCGTTGCTCGGCATCGTCGTCATCGGCGTCCTGGTCTGTCTGTTCAGCGGCCCCGCCACGAGGTGGCTCGCCGACGACTACGTCGAGACCGACGACGCCTGAGCGGCTCTCCGACCGACGCCGGGCAGCTCAGGAACCGAGGCGAGGATCCACGTTGTGGGTGTGGATCTGCCGGTACTCGTGCTCGTACCCCAGCACGGTGAAGCCGGCGGGCGCCAGCGCGAAGCGCTTTCCCTCTGTCACCGGTTGCTCGACCCACCGCGCGATGACCGACCTGGAGAAGTGGCCGTGCCCGACGAGCACGACGTCGCGCTCGGCGAGGGTGGGAACGACGACGGACAGGACGAGATCGGCCCGTGCGGACACGGCGTCGATGGTCTCGCCGGACGGTGACGGATGCGTCCAGACGGTCCAGTGCGGCGCGGTCTCCCGGATCTGCGGAGTGGTCAGGCCCTCGTAGTCGCCGTAGTCCCACTCGACCAGCGCGTCCCACACCCGATCGACGGTGAGTCCGGCCAGCTCCGCCGTCCGCAGCGCCCGCGATCGGGGGCTGCTGACCACCAGGGGACGTTCGAGCCCGAGCGCCGCGATGCGGTCCCCGGCGGCGCGGGCCTGGTCCTCCCCGTCGGCGGTGAGAGCGATGTCCGTCCGTCCGGTGTGTCGACCGCTCGCCGCCCACTCCGTCTGACCGTGACGGATCAACACCAGTCTGGCGTCGGAGCGCCGCGGCGACGTCCCGGACCCTCCGGACGATGCAGGTGCCGGGTCACGGGGGTCGGGGTCTGCCATGGCTCGATCATGCTCCCGGGTCGCGCCGCGTCGATGACGGAGGTCGTCCCGGTGACGGAGGTCTCGTGAAATCCGCTGGTGATCGCCGCCGGTGGGGTGTTTACTTCCTTGGTCCGATCACGCGACACCCGGCCTCGATGCCGGCGGATACAGATCAGCCAGGAGACTCCGCATGACCGATCAGAGCACCGAGAAGGGCGCGCAGGGGTCCCCGAACACCCCCGGGCAGGGTGGTGTCGACACCGGTCAGGGGCTGGACGCGGCCGTCCTCAAGATCGCCGCCGTCATCGTCATCGGCGCCATCATGTCGATCCTCGACGTGACCGTCGTGAGCGTGGCGCTGCCGACCTTCGCCTTCGAGTTCCAGACGTCCTACGCCAACGTCGCCTGGACCATGACCGGCTACACCCTCGCTCTCGCGACCGTCATCCCGCTGACCGGCTGGGCCGCGGACCGGTTCGGTACCAAACGCCTCTACATCCTTGCGCTGATCCTGTTCGTCGCCGGATCCATGCTGTGCAGCGTCGCGTGGGACATCACGTCGCTGATCGTGTTCCGCGTCCTGCAGGGCTTCGGCGGCGGCATGCTCATGCCGCTCGGCATGACGATCCTGACCCGCGCCGCCGGTCCCGAGCGCATCGGTCGTGTCATGGCCGTCCTGGGCGTACCGATGCTGCTCGGTCCGATCGCGGGCCCGATCCTCGGCGGGTGGCTCATCGACGCGGCGAGCTGGCACTGGATCTTCCTGATCAACGTGCCCATCGGCGCCGTGGCGCTGGTGGCCGCGTGGGTCATCCTCCCGAAGGACGCACCCGAGCCCTCGCAGTCCTTCGACTTCGTCGGCATGCTGCTGCTGTCGCCGGGCCTCGCGCTCTTCCTGTTCGGCGTCTCCTCGATCCCCGAGACCGGAACGGTGATGTCGGCTCGCGTACTGGTCTCCGCCGTCGTGGGGCTCGTCCTGGTCGCGGCGTTCGTGCGCCACGCCCTGCGGACCGAGCACCCGCTGATCGACCTGCGGCTGTTCGCCAACCGTCACCTGTCCGTCGCGGTGATCGCGATGAGCCTGTTCGCCATCGCGTTCTTCGGCGCGGGCCTGATCTTCCCGAGCTACTTCCTGCAGGTCCGCGGGGAGACCACGCTCATGGCCGGCCTGCTGCTCGCCCCGCAGGGACTCGGGGCGATGGTGTCGATGCCCATTGCCGGACAGCTCGCCGACAAGATCGGGCCGGGCAAGATCGTGATCACCGGCATGGTGTTCGTGACGCTGGGCATGGCCGTCTTCACGCAGGTGGGATCCTCGACCTCGTACGTCGTCCTGCTCGGCGCCCTGTTCGTCATGGGGTTGGGACTCGGCGCGACGATGATGCCGATCATGACCGCCGCGCTCCAGACGTTGGACGACGCGTCCGTCGCCCGCGGTTCGTCGCTGATGAACATCATCCAGCAGTCGGCCGGGTCGATCGGTACGGCCGTGATCTCGGTGGTGCTCACCAACCAGCTGCTCGACCGGGCGGCTGCGGGACCCGCCATCGCGGCACAGCGTGACCCGGCGATCGCCGAGCAGATCGGGCCGAATGCCGTGCAGGCCGGACTGGCGCAGGCAGCCGACGCGTTCGGCGGCACCTTCCTGGTGGCCACGATCATCGTCGCGTTCACCTTCGTGCCCGCACTTCTGTTGCCGCGCAAGAAGTTTCAGCGTGCAGACCAGGGTGACGCCGTCGCGCGCGGTGCGATGCTGCACTGAGCTCGGCCTCCGTTCCACCCCGTTCGGCCCGGTGCGGCATCACGCCACGCCGGGCCGAACGTCGCTCGACACACCGAGTGATGCCAAGATCGTGCTGTGACGACGATCCTGGCAGTGGCCAACCAGAAGGGTGGCGTCGCCAAGACGACCACCGTGGCATCGCTGGGAGCGGCGCTCGTCGCTCTGGGCCGACGAGTACTCGTGGTGGACCTCGACCCGCAGGGAAGTCTGACCTTCTCGCTGGGGCACAACCCCGACAAGCTGGAGACCTCGATCCACGAGGTCCTCACCGCCGGGGTTCCCGTGGGCGACGCCGTGCTCGGCACGGACGAGGGTGTGGACCTGCTCCCGGCGACCATCGACCTGGCCGGCGCCGAGGCGCTGTTGCTCATGCGTCCGGGCCGCGAGTACACCCTCAAACGCGCCCTCGCGCCCCTCCTCGAGAACTACGACGTCATCGTGCTGGACTGCCCGCCCTCACTGGGCGTGCTCACCCTGAACGGGCTGACGGCCGCGACGAGCGTGCTGATCCCGCTGCAGTGCGAGACGCTCGCTCACCGCGGTGTGGGTCAGCTGCTGCGCACCGTCAGTGAGGTCCAGCAGATCACCAACCCCGATCTGACACTCCTGGGCGCCCTCGCGACCCTGTACGACGCCCGCACCACGCACAGCCGTGACGTCCTCGCGGACGTGTCCGGTCGGTACGACATCCCGGTGCTCGCGCCGCCGATCCCGCGCACCGTGCGGTTCGCGGAAGCGTCGGCGTCCGGCACCTCGGTGATCGCGGGACGCAAGAACAAGGGCGCTCAGGCGTACCGCGACCTTGCCGACAACCTGGCCGCGCATTGGACCGACGGCGCACCCCTGGCCACGTACGACGCCGACGCCTGAGGCTCAGCCCAGGGCGACGGTCTCGGCACCGCGGCGCTCGAACACGCTGGTGCCGAGGACGGACAGTGCGACCGGTCCGGTGTACTCGCCGCGGTCCACCGCGATCGTGCGGGAGGCGACGCCGTTCTCCGGATCCACCACCGCGATACCGCCGGGAACCGGGACGAGGAGCTGACCGGCCATCACAGCACCCGCGCCGAGGGTTCCGGCGAGAACCCAGCGCTGTGACAGATCGGACTGCGTGAAGCCGACGGTGTCGGCGCCCGTCCACCAGGAGACGACGGAACCGGTACGCACGATGTCGGATGCGAGGGCGTCGGCGGACGGTGTGGTGACGTCGGCGGTCACGGCCTGCGCGGAGACGAAGTTGGCGGACCCGTCGAAGAGTGCCACCCGGGCGACCTCGCTCCCGGCCGGGGGGAGGTAGACCGCGAGGCGATCCCCGACCACCGCGAGGACGCGTGCTGCCGCTGCGTCCGCGGGGACGTCGGCCAGGATGGTCGAGCCGTACACGTCGGGCACCGTGTTGTCCTTCGGTGCGGGGTTCATCGACGTCAGGCGCAGGCCTTCCTCACCGGGACACCGTTCCAGCACGGCGAGGCGGGTGCTCGCGGACGCGCTCGACACGAGGTCGCATCCGGTGCGGGGTTGGCTGCGCGGGTTGACCGGGGCGTCGACACGCCCGTACTCGAGGGTGCGCACGAGGTCGGAGCGCCAGAGCTCGAGGCGCGTGGCGCCGAGTTCGGTCACGTACGTGCCGTCGAACGACAACCGGACCGGGTCGTCGGCGTCGTTGGTGCGCTGGTCCTCGCGCGCTCCGGTGGACCCGTCGAGCTCGGTGACCTGGCCGCATCCCCGGCCGTCCCGGAACACCGCCACCGCCGCGTCCCACGCCCCCACGACCGAGCAGAGGGCCCGGTCACGCGTGTAGGACCAGGACGGCGAGCCGGTGGCGGGATCGAGTCCGGTCACCGCGTCGTCGGTGGAGACGACGACGGCTCCGCCGACGGTGGTCGGTGCCCCGGTTCCGGTGTCGTCGGCGCGCCAGATCTCCGAGAACGACTCGGGCACCGACAATGCCGACGCCGGGGCGGTGAGAGGCACGTCGGCGACCACGGACGTGGTGCCGCGAGCGTCGCTGCGGAACCAGATCACCGAGGCGCCCACCAGGACGACCACGACGATCACCACAGCGGCGATCACGTCGACGCGGGTGCGCCGTTCGGGAGCGAGCACGTCAGGTACGTGACGGTCAGTCGGACGTACCGGCGGACGACGAGGCCTCCGCCGACGCGCCGTTCTCACCGGCGTGCGCCGCGGACCCGGCGGACGACCGGCGTCGACGGCGACGACGGGGCTTGTCCGACGTGGATCCGTCACCGGACGCCTCGGCGGGACCTGTCGTGGCCGAACTGTCCGCGGTGGCGGCAGCGTCGGCGTGGCCCCCGCCGCGAGTGCGGCGACGTGACCGGCTCCGGCGCGACGTGGTGGTGGCCTCGCCGTCCGACGCCTGGTCGGAGTTCTCGCTCCGGCTCGAGCGGGTGTCCGTCTTCTCGGCGGCGGGAGTCTCGGCGCGCCGCTTCGCGATGCTGCCCGTGGTGCCGTGCGGGATGTTCAGTTCCGCGTACAGGTGCTCGGAGCTGGAGTACGTCTCCACCGGGTCGGGGATGTCGAGGCCCAGGGCCTTGTCGATCAGCTGCCAGCGGGGGATGTCGTCCCAGTCGACCAGCGTGACGGCGATACCGGTGCGGCCCGCACGACCCGTACGTCCGATGCGGTGGACGTACGTCTTCTCGTCCTCGGGGCACTGATAGTTGATGACGTGGGTGACGTCGTCGATGTCGATACCGCGCGCCGCGACGTCGGTGGCGACGAGCACGTCGATCTTGCCGGAGCGGAACGCCGCGAGCGACTTCTCGCGGGCGACCTGCCCGAGATCACCGTGGACGGCGCCGACGGAGAATCCGCGCTCGGCCAGATCGTCGGCGACCTTCTGGGCAGTGCGTTTGGTGCGCGTGAAGATCATCGTGGCGCCGCGGCCCTCGGCCTGCAGCACCCGCGCGACCATCTCCGCCTTGTCCAGTGCGTGTGCCCGGTAGACGTGCTGGGCAGTGCGCTCGTGGATCGCGGAGGACTCGGCCTCCTCGGCGCGGATGTGCGTCGGCCGAGTGAGGAACGTGCGGGCGAGCGTGATGATCGGCCCGGGCATGGTCGCCGAGAACAGCATGGTCTGACGCTTCTCCGGCACCATGCTCATGAGGCGCTCGATGTCGGGGAGGAAGCCCAGGTCCAGCATCTCGTCGGCCTCGTCGAGCACCAGGACGCCGACCTTGCCCAGGACGAGGTGGCCCTGTTTGGCCAGGTCGAGAAGTCGTCCGGGGGTGCCGACGACGACGTCGACGCCGGTCCGCAGGGTCTCGATCTGAGCCTCGTAGGGCCGTCCGCCGTAGATCGACATGACCTTCACGCGACCGTTGGCCGAGTGCAGGTGCTTCGACGCGTTCTCCAGGTCGGAGGTGACCTGGACGCACAGCTCGCGCGTGGGAACGATGATCAGCGCACGCGGGGTGCCGTCCAGGACCGTGGTGCCCGAGCCGTCGGCCGGACCGGTGGCGAGACGGTGCAGCAGCGGGACGCCGAAGCCGAACGTCTTGCCCATGCCGGTGCGGGCCTGGCCGATGAGGTCGTCGCCCGCGAGTGCCAGGGGAAGCGTGAGTTCCTGGATCGCGAACGTGCGCTCGATGCCGATGTCGGTCAACCCACGGACGATCTCGGGGTGAACGCCCAGCTCGGCGAAGGTCGGGGGAGTGTGGGTGGTGTCCAGGGTGGCCGAGACGGTGGTCTCCGCCACGTCGTCGGTCTCGTGGTCCACAGTGATCTTGCTCAGTGTTTCGGCCTTTCTCGTCTCTCGCCTCGCACGCACGACGAGGGCCAGGCCGCTCCGCGGCCGGTGTCGAAACCCTCGATTCGTCGACAGGCGCGATCGGGGTCGGCCGCAGATGCGGCGACACGATCGGCGGCAGACACGAATCAGGTGCGCGCACAATGTCGTGAGCACGGCTCCCGGTGCTCGCCGCGATCACCTCCGACAGAGGTGACCACGGTGCGTCGGGCCGGCGTGCGGACCGTCTCGGTCCCTGCTGCCGGCACCGGTGGAGCGTGCTCGCGACGTATTCTACCTGGTCGGCACCCGACGCCGCGGTTCCGCTCGCGCGAGCCGTGTCGACGGTAGTCTCGGCAGCCATGCGAACAGATTCGGATCCACAGCACGGCGGGTCCACTCCGAACGTCCCGTCCGGGTCCGACGAGGGCCTTGCGACCGGGGGAACCGTGCCGGGTGATCACCCCGGAATCATCAGTCTCCTGGGCGTTCTCGCGTACGGCGAGATCTCGGCGTTCTACCGGTTGGTCGACGACGCTCGGATGGCCCCGACGCTCGGCGACCGCATCGCCATGGCGAGCATGGCGGCCGCCGAGATGAACCACTTCGAGGTGCTCGAGGCGGCCCTCGCGGAGCGCGGGCGCGACGTCCTGTCGGTCACCGAGCCTTTCGCCGCCGCTCTCGACGCCTACCATGCCTCGACGCTGCCCTCGACGTGGATGGAGGTGCTCGTCAAGACCTACGTCGCAGACGGCCTCGCCGCCGATTTCTACCGCGAGATCGCGCACAGCCTCCCGGACGACATCGCCGCCACCGTGCGCGAGGTGCTCGCCGAGACGGGCCACTCGGAGTTCGTCGTCACCGAGGTGGTGGCGCGTGTCGCGGCGAGTGCCGCGGACAAGGACCGGTTGATGCTCTGGGGACGCCGCCTGCTCGGGGAGGCCATCACCCAGGCGCAGTTCGTCCTGGCGCAGCGCGAGGAGCTGACCGAACTGGTCATGACGGCGTCGGGCGATTTCAACGGCATCGTGGCGCTGTTCGACCGCATGCAGGTCCGGCATTCCGAGCGGATGGCGATTCTCGGCCTCGTCTGACTCGTGTCGGTGTTCGCTGTGGGCGTGTGCGTCACGCACTCACCGGCGGCCGGTGCTGCTCTAACCTGAAGTGGACAGCAGGTTCGCGACAACGTTTCGGAGGTCGGCCGTGGAGGTCAAGATCGGAATTTCGGACAGCCCACGGGAATTGGTCATCAACAGCGCGCAGACGCCCGACGAGGTGGAGACCCTGGTCTCGAAGGCCTTCGGCGGCGAGGGTGTGCTGTCGTTGGTGGACGAGAAGGGCCGCAAGTTCCTGGTGCCCGCGGGCAAGCTCGCGTACGTGGAGATCGGTCCGTCCGACAGTCGTCGGGTCGGTTTCGCGTCGTCCGGCACCGCCTGACCGACGCGCCCACCGCGCACGAGGAACGGCCCCGCACCTGCTGGTGCGGGGCCGTCGTGGTTCGTGGGACCGGGGTGCGTCGCCTACTGGGACTGCAGGGGGACGTGCGAGAGACCACCCCAGGCGAGGGTGACGGTGGTGTCCACCGCTTCCTCCTTGGTGATGGGACGATCCGCCTCGAGCCAGTAGCGGGCGGTGAACTGGCTCGCGCCCACGAGGCCGACGGCGAGGATGCGGGCACGGTGCGGGTCGAGTCCGGAGTCGTGGCTGACGAGGTCGAACACGGCGTCGACGCAGGCCTCGGTGGCCTGATCGACGCGGCTCTGCACCTGAGGATCGCCCATGAGGTCCGACTCGAACACCAGGCGGAATCCTTGGCTGTCGTTGTCGACGAAGTCGTAGAACGCGAGCACGGCGGCCCGGACGCGCTTGTGGTTGTCCGTCGTCGACCGCAGCGCCTGGCGCAGACCCGAGATGAGGCTGTCGACGTAGTTCTGCAGCACCGCGACGTAGAGGTCGAGCTTGCCGGGGAAGTGCTGGTACAGAACAGGTTTGCTGACGCCCGCGCATTCCGCGATCTCGTCCATCCCCGCGGCGTGGTACCCGCGGGCGACGAAGATCTCCCCGGCAGCGGCGAGGAGTTGGGCGCGGCGTGCATCACGGGGCAGTCGAGCACTGCGCCGGCCACTCCCGGTCCCGCCCACGGAGGAGCTTCGGTCGGCGACGTCTGTCATGTGTTTCGTGTGTCCCATCCGCCGCGACACCGGTGGACGAGGATCACTCAGACATCGGAACTACGCGGCATGAAAGTTCTTCCGGATCGTGACGACGATACCCCGGCGCGCCGACCGAAGGCCGCAGACGCGTGTGAGAACCTGGATCGGTGAGTGACCGACGGCAACCGCAGAGAGAGCCTGCGACGCGTGACGACCGTGCGCGACGCTCGCATCAGCCTCTGCGCGCCCAGTGGGATCCCACCGCGGTCGATCCCGGACGCACACGCGCCGCACGGCCGGAGCGCAGCGCCCGGAAGCAGAGCCGGCTGGGGCGGTTCACGTCGACCTACGGTTGGCGCGCCTACGCGATCCCGATCCTCGCGGTCGTGACGGTACTCGTTGTCGTCGACGCGATACGCGATCCCGGAACCGCGTCCACGACGGACTCGGCACCCGGATTCCCCGCGCTGAGCAACACGACCGACGACACCGGCATCATCGGTGTCCCGCCGCAGGCCGACGGGAACTTCGCCGAGACGGTGTCCAGCGGTCAGCTGCCCGACGGCGGTCAGTTCGCGGTGCAGGGCGCAGGCACGTGGCGCGTGGTGCCGGGAGTCACCGACCAGGTGGGCCAGGGCACCGAACGCACGTTCACCTACACCGTCGAGATCGAGGACGGTGTGGACACGACGGGCTTCGGAGGCGACGAGTCGTTCGGTCGCCTCGTCGACCAGACTCTCGCCAATCCCAAGAGCTGGACGAACGATCAGCGTTTCGCGTTCCGCCGCGTCGACACCGGTGATCCGGACTTCCGGGTCTCGCTGACGTCGCAGATGACCATCCGCGACGCGTGTGGGTACGACATCCAGCTCGAGGTGTCCTGCTACAACCCCGGTATCGGCAGGGTGGTGCTCAACGAGCCGCGCTGGGTGCGCGGCGCCGTGGCGTTCCAGGGCGACATCGGGTCGTATCGGCAGTACCAGATCAACCACGAGGTGGGCCACGCGATCGGGTACCAGGCGCACCAGCCCTGCGAGACCGACGGTGGCCTGGCCCCGATCATGATGCAGCAGACCTTCGGCACGGCGAACGACGACATCGCGGTACTCGATCCTGCGGGCGTGGTGCCGATGGACGGCAAGACCTGTCGCTTCAACCCCTGGCCGTACCCCAGGGCCTGACCGGGGAGGTACGAGGAGCATGACGATCGTCGACCCGGTGGTGGAACCGGGCCCGGAGCTGAGCCGCGAGCAGGTCGCTCGGTACAGCAGACACCTGCTGCTACCCGACGTCGGAGTGCTGGGCCAGCGGCGTCTGCGCAACGCGAGAATCCTGGTGATCGGTGCCGGCGGCTTGGGTTCGCCCGTGCTGCTGTATCTCGCCTCGGCGGGCGTGGGCACCCTCGGCATCGTCGAGTTCGACGACGTGGACGCGTCCAACCTGCAGCGACAGATCATCCACGGCGAGGCCGACATCGGTCGGCCGAAGTCGGTCAGCGCCCGCGAGTCGATCCGGGCTGTGGACTCCACTATCGAGGTCCGGCTGCACCAGGTCCGGCTCGAGCCCCGCAACGCGGTGAACCTCTTCCGCCAGTACGACCTGGTGGTGGACGGCACCGACAACTTCGCGACGCGGTACCTCGTCAACGACGCGGCCGCCGTCGCCGGCATCCCGTACGTGTGGGGATCCATCTATCGCTTCGACGGGCAGGTGTCCGTGTTCTGGGACGCCGCACCCGGCGGTCTCGGCGTCGACTACCGGGACCTCTACCCGGATCCGCCCGCGCCGGGCACTGTGCCGTCGTGTTCGGAGGCCGGCGTGCTGGGCGTGCTCTGCGGGGTCGTGGGCTCGATCATGGCGACCGAGGCCGTCAAGCTGGTGACGGGCATGGGCGACACGCTGCTCGGGCGTCTTCTGGTCTACGACGCGCGCACCATGACCTTCCGCACGGTCACCCTGCGCCGGGACCCCGGTCGCGTGCGGGTGTCCGAGGTGGAGGAGGACTACGAGGTGTCCTGCGGTGTGGCCTCGCCCCTGCCGTCGGTGGACTCGGCGGACGGCGACCTCGATCCGGCGGCCGTGCGCGCGCTGCTGGACGGCGGTGCCCCGGTGGCACTGATCGACGTGCGGGATCCGGTCGAGTGGGACATCGTGCACCTCGACGGCGCAACGCTGATGCCTCTGCCGACGGTGGTGGCCGGTGACGCGGTCGCGTCGCTGCCGACGGACCGGCCGGTGGTGCTCTACTGCAAGACGGGTGTCCGCTCGGCCGAGGCACTCGCGGTCCTGCGGTCCGCCGGCATGGCCGACGTCCACCACCTGCGCGGCGGACTCGAGGCGTGGGCGCGCGACGTCGACCCCACCGTCCCGACGTACTGACACCGGGTTCGGTCACGCGTGCCGGGACACGCGCTCACCGGGGTCTGCGGACTCGCACCGTGGCGGCGGTACGGTGGCCGTCATGACATCGGCGGAACCTCCCCAGCACGTCATCGGCACGTTCGGGCTCCGAGACGTCGCGCCGGTGGCTCTGGGAGCGGACTGGGACGGCGGTTGGCGTCTCGGTGACGTCGTCCTGTCCCCGGTGGCCGATCACGCCCGCGGTGCCTGGTCGGCGAAGGTGCGCGAAACCCTTGCGGTGGAGGGGGTTCGGCTCGCGCGGCCGGTGCGGTCGACCGACGGCCGCTACGTCGTGTCCGGATGGCGCGCGGACACGTACATCGAGGGGGTTCCCGAACCCCGCCACGACGAGGTCGTCTCGCTGGCGACCCGGCTGCACGTCGCGACGTCGCAGCTCGAGAAACCGCGGTTCCTGACCCAGACGCCGGTCGCGCCGTGGAGTGACGTGGACGTGTTCGTCGCCGCTGATCGTGCTGCGTGGGAACAGGTTCCGTTCCGCTCCGCCCGTGCCGGGGGAGCGGTGGAGCCGACGTCGCCGGACGGTGTGCGCAGTGTCGAGGTGATCGGTCAGCTGGCCACCCTGCGTCGGCCGGTGCGCGAGCCCGACCAGTTGGTGCACGGAGATCTGTTCGGCACGGTGCTGTTCGACGGCGTGCAGGCTCCCGGTATCACCGACATCACCCCGTACTGGC
This sequence comes from Rhodococcus sp. UNC23MFCrub1.1, assembly GCF_000686025.1. Taxonomy (GTDB): domain Bacteria; phylum Actinomycetota; class Actinomycetes; order Mycobacteriales; family Mycobacteriaceae; genus Rhodococcoides. Next base: position 147,641 of record NZ_JMLQ01000009.1, on the reverse strand, counting down.
GCCCCGCGTCGTGGGCCGCGGCCGTGGTGGTCGTCGACGCGCTCTCCTGGGGCGGCGCGGACGACGGGCTCATCGGCCGCTGGGAGGATCTCCCCGAGTGGCCGCAGATGTTGTTGCGGGCGGTGATGTTCCGCCTCGCGGTGCACGCTCTGCATCCGCGCTCGACCGCCGAGGCGTTTCCCGGTCTGGCCCGTACCGCCGATCTGGTGCGCCTGATCCTCTAGTCGGTCGGCAGTGCGCCGGTGTCCCGATCGTCGGCACCGTCCGCGGCGAGCTCGGTGAAGAAGCAGCGTGCGGCGGTGGCCGCCGCGTCGGCGTCCCCGGACACGACCGCTCGAACCAGGGCCGCGTGCTCCTCGTGGAACGCACGGTCGGAATCGGCGTCGTGGTCGAGGATGGTCTCCTCGATACTGGGGAGCAGGAAGTCGTAGACCTCCAGGTAGATGCTGTTGTGGCTGGCCGCGACGATGGCACGGTGCAGGGACACGTCGAGATGCAGGGCCCGGGTGCGGTCGACGTCCCACAGTGCGGTCCGATGTGCCAGGGTGTCCTCGAGCATCCGGACGTCCTCGTCGGTCCGCCGCTCGGCGGCCAGTGTGGCCGCGGTGATGTCGAGCGCCCGCCGCAGCTCCAGGACGTCGCGTCGCCGCGCGGACGAGAAGTACTTGCCGAGGGCCGACGGCATCTCCGACGACGCGAGCACGTAGGTGCCCGATCCCTGGCGCCGCTCGAGCATGCCCGCGTGCACCAGCGCCTGGACGGCCTCGCGAACGGTGTTGCGTCCCGTGCCGGTCAGCTCGGTCAACTCCGGTTCTGTGGGTATCCGCGTACCGACGGCCCACGTCCCGGACTCGATCTCGCCTCGTAACTGGTCGGTGACCTGCCCGATGAGGCTCTGTCGGCGTACGGGTTGCACGTCAGTGTCTTTCTCTCGTGTGGTGTCGGTCTCGGCCAGTCTAGTAGTCCTTTGCCAGACAGGTCGGATCATCCTATGATTCGTCCCATGACTGCGACCGCCACCACTGCCGAGCCCGGGTCACGCTCGACACTGCAGGGACGGCTGTTGGTGTTCGCGGCACTCATCCTGTCCGCGTTCACACTTCGGGCAGCGGTCACCTCGGTGTCGCCGCTGTTCCCCCGGATCGGCGACGACCTCGGGTTCGGCGCCGGCGCCATCGGGCTCCTCGGGATGCTCCCGACCGCGATGTTCGCGCTGTTCGGCGTGCTCACCCCGGTCATCGCGACTCGTCTCGGACTCGAGCGGACGGCACTCGCCGCGGCGGCTCTGACCGGTGTCGGCATCTTCGCGCGGGCGTTCGCCCCCGGGCTCGGGTCGCTGGCGCTGCTCTCGGCGGTCGCCCTGGCCGGTATGGGTATCGGCAACGTGGTCATCCCGCCGCTGGTCAAGCGCTACTTCTCCGACCGGCTCGCCATGATGAGCACCGTCTACATCTGCCTCCTGCAGCTGGGCACGATCGTCCCGTCGCTCACGGCGGTCCCCGTCGCCGACGCGGTCGGGTGGCGCTGGTCGCTCGCGATGTGGGGTGTGGCCGCCGTCGCCGCCGTGGTGCCGTGGACCGCCATCGTGCTGACGCGACGCACTCGCCCCGCCGCCCCCGCGGTGCGCGGTGCGGAGGCTCCGGCGCAGGACGCCGCCGTGGAGGCCGAGCTCGACGGGCCGCTCACCGAGCCGTCGGCCCAGCCGGTGGCGCCGCCCGTCCCGGTCTGGCGCACCTCGCTCGGCTGGGGGATGGCCGGCATGTTCGCGATGACGTCCATGGTCACGTACTCGATGCTGACGTGGCTGCCCTCCCTCCTGGTCGAGGCCGGCATCAGCGAGGGTGCCGCCGGTGCCTCGCTCGGGGTGTTCGCCGCGGTCGGTCTCGCAGGTTCCCTGCTCGCGCCGTCCTTCACCAGTCGGATGGTCGACCCCTATCCCATCGTCATCGGCTGCGCGGTCTGCTATCTCGCAGGCTTCGCGGGCCTGCTGTGGGCGCCCGCGACGGGCACGGTGCTGTGGCTGGTGTTGGTCGGTGCAGGTCCGACGACGTTCCCGATGTCGCTCACGCTCATCAATCTGCGCACGCGCACGGCCGTCGGCTCGGCATCCCTGTCCGGCTTCACGCAGGGAGTCGGGTACACGATCGCCTGCGCCGGCCCCATTCTCTTCGGTGTGCTGCACGAGAACACCGGGGGCTGGGAGTGGTCGTTCGCGTTCCTCACGTGCGGCATCGCCGTGCTGCTGGTCGCCGCCAAGGCCGCCTGCCGTCCGCGCGTCCTCGAGGACGGGCCCGTCCGCCAGGCTCAGTCGCGACCCTGACCCTCACGAAGCAGACCCTCACCAACCCGGAAACACGGACGTGAGGTCAAGTTCACGCACGGGTCACAGCGTGCAGCGCCCTCGCAACATGGTTTTCCTATCTTTGGGCTTCCCCAGAGATCAGGAGGCCACTCGTGACCAGCTTGTCGGATACCGGCGCTGCCACGGCGCCCACCGGTGCCCCCGGTGCAGTCGCTCGTAAGCACCACATCACGAACTGGGACGCGGAGGACGTCGAGGCTTGGGAGGCCGGCGGCAAGCACGTCGCCCGCCGCAACCTGATCTGGTCCGTCGTCGCGGAGCACGTCGGCTTCTCCATCTGGTCCATCTGGTCCGTGATGGTGCTCTTCATGCCGATGGCGCAGTACGGCATCGACCCGGCCGGGAAGTTCTTCCTGGTGGCCGTGCCGACATTGGTCGGCGCCATCCTGCGAATCCCGTACACGTTCGCCACCGCGAAGTTCGGCGGCCGTAACTGGACGATCTTCAGCGCCCTCGTGCTGCTGATCCCGACCGTGCTGACGCTGTACTTCATGATGAATCCCGCCTCGTACACGACGTATCTCGTCGTGGCCGCGTTCGCGGGACTGGGCGGCGGCAACTTCGCCTCCTCGATGACCAACATCAACGCCTTCTATCCCCAGCGTGAGAAGGGGTGGGCTCTCGGACTGAATGCAGGCGGCGGCAACATCGGTGTCCCCGTCATCCAACTCATCGGGCTCCTCGTCATCGCGACGGTGGGCAACACCGCACCCGAGATCGTGTGCGCCGTCTACCTCGTCCTGATCGCGGTCGCCGCCGTCGGCGCGGCCCTGTACATGGACAACCTGGACAACCAGAAGACCAACGGCCGCTCCATGATCGACGTGCTGCGCTTCTCCGACTCGTGGTGGATCGCGTTCCTCTACATCGGCACGTTCGGGTCGTTCATCGGCTACAGCTTCGCGTTCGGGCAGATCCTGCAGATCAACTTCCTCGCCGGTCTGGCCGACGGGGGTGCGGTCACCCCGGCCATGCAGGCACAGGCCTCCCTGCACGCCGCTCAGATCGCGTTCATCGGCCCGCTCCTCGGTTCCCTGTCCCGACCGATCGGCGGCAAGTTCGCCGACCGCGTCGGCGGCGGCCGCATCACGATGTACACCTTCGTCGCGATGATCTTCTCCGCCGGCATCCTGGTCGCGACGTCGATGACGGACGACGCCACGGCAGGAGCGGCGACCGGATCGATGATGGTGTTCTACGTCGTCGGCTTCATCCTGCTGTTCGTGCTCTCGGGGCTCGGTAACGGGTCCGTCTACAAGATGATTCCGGCGATCTTCGCGTCGAAGTCGACGTTGCTGGTGGGGATGTCGGCCACCGAGCAGGCCGCGTGGTCCCGCCGGATGTCCGGTGCGCTCATCGGTATCGCCGGTGCGATCGGCGCGCTCGGTGGAGTGGGCATCAACCTGGTCCTGCGCGCGTCGTACTCGGGCGCGGAGAAGTCGGCGACGTCCGCCTTCTGGGTCTTCCTCGTCTTCTACGTCCTCTGCGCCGCGGCCACGTGGGCCGTGTACCTCCGCCGATCCGGCGCGCGTACCGCGAACGAGCAGGACGTGGTCACCGTATGACCGTCGCTGCATCCGTGCCGGAGACCCTTCGGCCACCGGCCACCCGAGCAGGAACGGCGACGCACTGCCCGTACTGCGGGCTGCAGTGCGCGATGACCGTCACCGGCACGGATGCAGCGAGCGCCGGGATCGAGGCCCGCCAGTTCCCGACCAACAAGGGTGGTCTCTGCCAGAAGGGGTGGACCGCCGCCGAGGTGCTGCGAGTGCCCGGCAGGCTCACCGCACCACTGGTGCGTGTCGACGGGGAACTCGTCCCGACGACCTGGGACGCCGCACTCGACGCGGTGGCCACGACGCTTCGACGCGTCCGGGCCGAGCACGGCGCCGACGCGGTCGGGATCTTCGGGGCGGGCGGGCTGACCAACGAGAAGTCCTACATGCTCGGCAAGTTCGCCCGTGTCGCGCTGGGCACGTCGAACATCGACTACAACGGGCGGTTCTGCATGTCGTCGGCCGCGGCCGCCGGCAACAAGTCGTTCGGAATCGACCGAGGACTGCCGTTCCCGTTGGCGGACATCGGTTCCGCGCGGGCCGTGCTGGTGCTGGGCGGCAACGTCGCGGAGACGATGCCCCCCTTCGTGCAGCATCTCCGGACCGCCGCCGACGCGGGCGGGCTCATCGTCGCCGACCCACGGCGCACCGCGACGGTGGACCGGGCGGTGTCCGCCGGCGGAGTGCACCTGCAACTGTCGCCGGGCACCGACCTGGCCCTCGCACTGGGCCTGGTGCACCTGGCAGTGGTCGAGGGGTACGCCGATCGCGACTACATCGACTCACGCACCGAGGGTTTCGACGAGTTCTGGACGGCGGCGGCGCAGTGGTGGCCGGAGCGGACCGAGCGCGTCACCGGCGTTCCCGTCGCTCGCCTGCGGGAGACGGTGCGGTTGCTGGCGCAGTCACGGGACGCGGGTACGGGCGCCTACGTGCTCACCGCCCGTGGAGCCGAACAGCACGCGTCCGGAACCGACACGGTCTCGGCCGTCATCGGACTCTCTCTCGTGCTGGGGCTGTGCGGACGACACGGAACCGGATACGGCTGCATCACCGGCCAGGGCAACGGACAGGGCGGACGCGAGCACGGGCAGAAGGCGGACCAGCTTCCCGGATACCGCAAGATCACCGATCCCGCAGCGCGTGAACACATCTCCGCCCTCTGGGGTATCGAGGAGTCCGCACTCCCGGGTGCGGGACTGAGCGCCTATGAACTGCTCGACGCCCTCGGCACCCCCGGTGGTCCCCGCGCGCTCATGGTGCACGGCTCGAACATCGCCGTCTCGGCCCCGCGGGCCGGTCACGTCGTCGATCGGCTCGCCTCACTCGAGATGCTCGTCGTCACCGATTTCGTGCTCTCCGAGACTGCCGCGATGGCCGACGTGGTGCTGCCGACGCTGCAGTGGGCCGAGGAGGAGGGCACCATGACCTCCCTCGAGGGCCGCATCCTGCGCCGGCGCAGGGCCGTGGACGCTCCCGAGGGCGCGCGCGGGGAGCTCGACATCCTCGCCGATCTCGCCGTTCGCCTGGGCCAGCCCGCCGACCGCTTCCCCCGCGACGCACGGACGGTGTTCGAGGAGTTGCGCCGAGCGTCCCGCGGTGGCATCGCCGACTACTCGGGCGTGACCTACGAGCGTCTCGACGCCGGGGAGGCGCTGCACTGGCCGGTACCGTCGGAGACGCACGGCGGCACACCGAGACTGTTCCTGGATCGTTTCGAGACACCCACCGGGCGAGCGCGTTTCGTCACGGTCGACCAGGTCGGGCCCGCAGAACCCACCGACGCCGACTTTCCTCTCCTCGCGACGACGGGGCGGGTGCTCACGCATTACCAGTCCGGTGCGCAGACCCGGCGCGTGCCGTCCCTGTCGGAGGCGGCAGGCCCGATGTTCGTCCAGGTCCACCCGGACACCGCCGGTCGCGCGGGGCTCGAGGACGGCGACGACGCGGACGTCGTCTCGCGCCGCGGAACGGTCGTCGCCCGCGTGCGGTGCGACGCGTCGATGCGGCTCGACACGGTGTTCCTGCCGTTCCACTTCGCCGATGCGGCGCGCGCCAACCTCGTGACCAACCCGGCACTCGATCCCACCAGCCGGATGCCCGAGTTCAAGGTCTGCGCGGTGCGCATCGCCGCGCACCTGGTCGGCGCGACGGACGGGGAGACGGCATGAGTGCACCTCATCGCGTCGTCGTGGTCGGGAACGGCCTCGCCGGTGCCCGGTTGCAGGAGGAGATCCACCGACGCGACGCGGATGCGGCCCGCGTCCAGGTGGTCGTCTACGGCGACGAGAATCACGCCGCGTACAACCGCATCCTGCTCTCCAACGTGGTCGCCGGGCACCTGACCCCGAGGGACACTCGAATCAAGCCCGAGAACTGGTGCGAGCGCAACGGTCTGGAGACGCACATCGGGGTCGCGGTCACGTCGATCGATCGAGAGCGGCGCACGATCACGCGCTCGGACGGGTCCACGGACACCTACGACACACTCGTCCTCGCCACCGGCTCGCGGTCCTTCCTGCCGCCCGCGCCCGGCATGACCGACGCGGACGGTCACCTCGCGGACGGTGTGGTGGCGTTCCGCACTCTCACCGACTGCGACGCCATCACCGCAGCAACGGGACCCGGTTCACGCGTCGTCGTGATCGGCGCCGGGCTTCTCGGCATCGAAGCCGCACGCGGCGCCCTCATGCGCGGATCGGACGTCACCATCGTCCACCCCCGCGCGTATCCGATGGAGAAGCAGATGGACGCCGGTGGCGGCGCCGTGCTGACCCGAGTGTTGCGAGAGCTGGGGATGGACGTGGCGCTGGGCGCTCGGGCCGAGGCTCTGCGTACCGCGCCCGACGGCACGCGCGAACTCGTGTTGTCCGACGGCAGCGCGTTGCCCGCCGACCTGGTCGTCGTCGCGGCCGGGATCCGTCCGAACATCGACCTCGCCGTCGCGGCCGGGCTCGACGTCGACCGCGCTGTCGTCGTCGACGACGACCTGCGCACCTCCGACCCGCACATCCGCGCGATCGGCGAGTGCGCCCAGCACCGCGGTGAGGTCTACGGCCTGGTCCAGCCCGCCTGGGAGATGGCCGGGGTGGTCGCGGACCAGCTGTGCGGCAGCGCGTCCCGCGCCGAGTACCACGGCACCGCGCAGATCACCCGCCTCAAGGCGCACGACGTCGACCTCGCCTCGATGGGCGAGATCGACGTCGACCCGAACGACACCGAGTCCGAGGTCCTGGTCATGAGCGACCCCACCCGCGGCCGGTACGCGAAGGTCGTCGTCCGCAAGGACCGCCTGGTCGGCGCGGTGATGCTCGGCAACCCGGAAGTCGTCGGAACGCTCAGCCAATACTTCGACGGCGGATCGCTGGTCCCCGTCGACCGTATGACCCTGCTGCTCGGGCACCTCGTCGGTGGCCCCACCGAGAGCGCCAACCCGTCGACCATGCCCGACGCAGCCGTGATCTGCCGCTGTAACACCGTCACCAAGAAGCACTTGGTCAGCGCGTGGCGCGGCGGTGCCCACACCCCCGAGGCCATGGCCGAGAAGACCCGCGCCACCACCGGTTGCGGTAGCTGCGTGGGCGTCGTCGACGGCCTTTGCGACTGGCTGCACCGAGCGGATCCCGTCCCCGACAACGACCGGCCTCCGGCCTTCCCGGTCCCCGACAACGGCCGGCCTCCGGCCTTCCCGGTCACAGACGGCCGGCCTCCGGCCTTCCCGGTCACCGCATGACCGACCCGAGTCACACCACCCGTTCACCGTTTCCCGAGGAGATTGTCATGACCGACCAGACCGCTCACCGCACAGCCGTGGTGGTGGGACACGGAATGGTGGGCCACCGGTTCGTCGAGGCGCTGCGCGCACGCGACACGGCCGGCGAGTGGTCCGTCACCGTCCTCTGCGAGGAGGCCCTCCCCGCCTACGACCGCGTCGGGCTCTCGTCCTACGTCGGCGCCTGGGACCACAAGGAACTCGCGTTGGCGGGCAACGACTATGTCGGGGACACCGCGGTGACCCTGCGTACCGGCGTGCGGGCCGAGTCGATCGACCGCGACGCTCGGGTGGTCACCACCTCGGACGGTGCGGTGGTGCCGTACGACGCGCTGGTCATGGCCACGGGGTCCTACCCGTTCGTCCCGCCCATCGCGGGGCACGACCTCGATCGCTGCTTCGTCTATCGCACGATCGACGACCTGGATCGCATCCGCACCTGCGCCGACGCGGCCGGCCCCGGCGCAGTGGGAGTGGTCGTCGGCGGCGGCCTGCTCGGTCTCGAGGCCGCGAACGCCCTGAAGCAGATGGGCATGACGCCGCACGTGGTGGAATTCGCGCCGCGACTGATGCCGCTGCAGGTCGACGAGGGCGGCGGTGCGGTCCTGGCGAAGCTCGTCACCGAGCTCGGTGTCACCGTCCACGCCGGTGTCGGCACCTCGGCCATCGCCGAGAACGATCACGGCATCGACGTCACTCTGGCGGACGGCAGCGTCATCGATGCCGCCCTTCTGGTGTTCTCGGCGGGTGTCCGCCCGCAGGACGCTCTCGCCCGCACCAGCGGCCTCCCGGTCGGCGAGCGTGGTGGCATCCTCACCGACATCGGTTGCCGTACCGAGGATCCCGCGATCTACGCCATCGGCGAGTGTGCGGCCATCGAGGGCCGGTGCTACGGCCTCGTCGCTCCTGGGTACTCCAGCGCGGAGGTCGTCGCCGATCGGCTCGTCGGCGGTACCGCCGAGTTCCCGGGCGCGGACCTCTCGACCAAGCTCAAACTGCTCGGTGTCGACGTCGCCAGTTTCGGGGACGCGATGGGCGCCACCGAGGGCGCACTCAAGGTGGTGCTCAACGATGCCGCGAAGGGCACCTACGCCAAGCTCGTGCTGTCGGACGACGCGAGGACTCTGCTCGGCGGCATCCTCGTGGGGGACGCGTCGGCGTACGCGACGCTGCGCCCGCTCGTCGGCCGCGAACTCCCGGGCGATCCGGCTGCACTGATCTCGCCGAGCGGCGAGAAGCTCGGCGCCGGAGCGCTTCCCGACGATGCCGAGGTGTGCTCGTGCAACGGTGTGGACAAGGGGACCATCTGCTCGGCCATCGCTGCGGGCGCCTGCGACATCGCCTCGGTCAAGTCCTGCACCGACGCCGGCACCACGTGCGGTGGCTGTCTCCCCACGATCAAGCAGTTGCTCGCCGCGTCGGGCGTGGTCATGTCGAAGGCCCTGTGCGAGCACTTCTCCCAGTCGAGGCGCGAGTTGTTCGAGATCGTCGCCGGCGCGGGCATCCGCACGTTCTCCGGTCTCGTCGCCGCTCACGGCCGCGGCGCCGGTTGCGACATCTGCAAGCCGGTCGTGGCCTCGATCCTGGCGTCCACGTCCTCGGAACACATCCTCGACGGTGAGCAGGCTGCCCTGCAGGACACCAACGATCACTTCCTCGCCAACATCCAGAAGAACGGCACCTACTCCGTCGTGCCGCGGATGCCGGGTGGGGAGTGCACTCCCGAACAATTGATCGTCATCGGTGAGGTGGCACGCGACTTCGGTCTGTACACCAAGGTGACGGGTGGTCAGCGCATCGACATGTTCGGCGCGCGCGTGGAGCAGCTCCCCGCCATCTGGAAGCGACTGGTCGACGCCGGCATGGAGTCGGGTCAGGCCTACGGGAAGTCGTTGCGCACCGTGAAGAGTTGCGTCGGGTCCACGTGGTGCCGCTACGGCGTGCAGGACTCCGTGGGCATGGCCGTCGACCTCGAGAAGCGCTACCGGGGTCTGCGGTCCCCGCACAAGATCAAGTTCGGTGTGTCCGGCTGCGCCCGCGAATGCGCCGAGGCGCGCGGCAAGGATGTCGGCATCATCGCGACCGAGAGTGGGTGGAACCTGTACGTCGGCGGCAACGGTGGGCAGTCGCCCAAGCACGCGCAACTCCTCGCGTCGGGGCTGGACGACACCACCCTCGTCCGGTACATCGACCGGTACCTCATGTTCTACGTGCGCACGGCGGACCGCCTGCAGCGCACGGCGCCGTGGGTCGAGAGTCTCGAGGGCGGACTCGACCACCTGCGCGCCGTCGTGTGCGAGGACAGCCTGGGTATCGCCGCGGACCTCGAGGCAGCGATGGCGTCGCACGTCGAGGGCTACAGGGACGAGTGGCGGGGTGTGTTGGAGGACGAGACCAAGCTCGCGCGCTTCGTCTCGTTCGTCAACGCCCCGGAGGAGTCCGACCCCACCGTCTCGTTCGACGAGTCCGGTGCCCGCAAGGTTCCGGTCCTGATGGGGATGCCGTCCGTTCCGGTCGGGTGAGTGGCCGGGAAGGCCGGAGGCCGGCCGAGATGTGGCCGGGAAGGCCGGAGGCCGGCCGAGATGTGGCCCGTCATGTCGCCGTAACGGCCGAGTAACACCAGCCCCGTAGAACTGTCCCCAGGGAGGACCACCATGACTGTCATCGACTCAGCACCTCGCCATTCCACGACCGTGACCAGCGGCGACACCGACGAGTGGATCACCGCGCTCGCACTCTCGGAACTCACTCCGGGTCGGGGAGTCGCCGTGTTGCTGCCCTCCGGGGCGCAGGTGGCGTTGTTCCGCACCGGCGACGAGGAGCTGTTCGCCGTGAGCAACATCGACCCCTTCGGACGGGCCGCCGTGATGTCGCGCGGACTGGTCGGGGACCGCGGCGGCGAGCCGACCGTCGCGTCGCCGTTGCTCAAGCAGGTATTCTCGCTGGTGGACGGCCGTTGCCTCGACGACCCGGACACGACCTTGGCGGTACACGAGGTCACCGTGATCGACGGCGTCGTCGCAGTGTCCGCCCAGCCCTCGGGCGCATCGACCCAGACCTCGGGCACATCCGTCCGGCCGAGAAGTGGAACGGAGACGACATCCCCGTGATCGATCAGCCGACCTCGTCCGACGCTCCCCTCGCGGGGTTCACCGTGGGCGTCACCGCGGCTCGACGCGCCGACGAACTGGCCTCGCTGCTGGTACGGCGCGGAGCGAACGTGGTGCACGCCCCGGCGATCAGGATCATTCCGCTGTCGGACGATGCGGAGCTCGGTCGTCGTACCCGCGAGATCATCGAGTTTCCGCCGGCTGTCACCGTGGCCACCACGGGCATCGGTTTCCGTGGCTGGATGGAGGCCGCCGACGGGTGGGGCGACGCCGAGGAGCTCACTCGGGCCCTCGAGGGCACCCGCATCCTCGCCCGTGGGCCTAAGGCCAAGGGAGCCATCCGTGCAGCAGGTCTGCGCGAGGAGTGGTCACCGGAGTCCGAGTCGTCCGCGGAGGTGCTGGAACATCTTTTGGCGGAGGGCGTGGACGGCGTCCGCGTCGCGGTGCAACTGCACGGCGCCACCACCGAGTGGGAGCCGGTTCCGGACTTCTGCGAGGTGCTGCGGCAGGCCGGCGCGACGGTCATCCCGGTTCCGGTCTACCGCTGGGTGCAACCCGACGACTCGGCACCGATGGACCGCATGATCGAGGCCGTACTGTGTGGTGACCTCGATGCGGTGACCTTCACCAGTGCCCCCGCCGTGGCCTCGATGTTGATGCGCGCCAAGGAGAACGGTGTGCTGGAACCGATGCTGCAGTCGTTCCGCGATCGGGTGCTCGCCGTGTGCGTCGGGCCCGTGACCTCTGCTCCGCTCGACGTACTGGGTGTTCCCACGACGGCGCCCGCGCGGGCGCGTGTCGGAGCTCTCGTGCGTCACGTCGCCGACGAACTTCCGCGTCGAGCGGGCATCGTCCGGGCCGGCGGTCACGAGTTGCGCGTTCTCGGCGCGTGCGTCGTCGTCGACGGCACACCCAAGGCTCTGTCACCCGCGGGCATGGCCGTGCTGAAGACTCTCGCTCGCCGTCCCGGACAGGTGGTCTCCCGCGAGCACCTGCTCGCCGCTCTGCCGGGCGGGGGCGGCGACACCCATGCCGTCGAGACGGCCATGGCGCGAGTGCGGTCCGCGCTCGGCGCACCCAGAGCGATCCAGACCGTCGTCAAGCGGGGATACCGCCTCGCCGTCGACGACAGCGCGGACGACCTGATCGACGCCGTGTCGAGTGTTCCGGGCGGCGGCCTCGGCCGGACGGGGGAGGCGTCGTGAGCGATCCTCGACTCGTCCTCGTCGCACACGGCACGCGCAACCCCGCGGGCGTCGAGGTGATCGCCGCGCTGGCCGACGCCGTGGCTTCGCACGTGGGCCCGGTGCGGGTCGCCTTCGTCGACGTGCTCGGACCCACTCCGTCGGAGGTTCTGCGCGATGTCGACGGTCCCGTCGTGGTCGTGCCCGCCTTCCTGGCCTCGGGCTATCACGTGCACGCGGACGTGCCCCGCGAAATCGCCGAGAGCGGTCACGACGACGTCCACGTCACCCGCGCACTGGGCCCGGATCTCGACCTCGCGCGGGTACTGCGTGACAGGCTCGAGCAGATCGGATGGACGACCGGCGATCGCATCGTCCTCGCCGCGGCGGGCTCCTCCGACGTGCGGGCCCTCGACGACGTGCACACCGCGGCGGATCAGCTCGCCGCCGTCACCGGATCGGCGGTCACCGTCGCCTACGTCGCCACGGGCGAGCCGCGCGCGGCGGACCTTGTCCCCACTCTGAAGGCCACCGGGGAGAAGGTCTTCGTCGCCTCGTACCTGTTGGCGCCCGGCCTCTTTCACACGAGGTTGCAGTCCGCTGGAGCGGACGGTGTCACCGAACCGCTGGGGCTGCACGGGGGAGTGGTGCAGCTGCTCGTCGATCGCTACCGCGAGGGTGCCGACGTCATCTCTGCGGCAGCGGCACGATCTCGACGGGAGCGCCCGGACTCCGGCCCGCAGTGACGACGGCGATGCCGTCACGGCCCACCAGCGCGGCGAGATGTGCTGTACGCACAGAGCTCTCGCACCGCCAGGTACCCGCACCGAGGTAGGACGCGGGCAGGGCTCGAGTGACGTCACCGGCATCGACCTCGGTGGCCAGTGTTCCGGTCAGCGGTATCGGGACGGACCGTCCGGTCAAGGCCGCGGCGATGGCGGGCCCGAGCAGCATCACCGTGGTGACTGCGGCATACGGATTGCCGGGAACACCCAGGACCACGCGATGATCGGGCAGCTCCGAGACGGAGGCGGAACCGCCGGGGCGGCAGGCGAGTCCGTCGACGACACGGTGTGCTCCGGCACGTCGAAGTGCGTCGTCCAGTCGATCCGCGGCGCCGCCGCCGGTCGCGCCGATGATGACGACGACGTCCGGCGGTGCGGAGTCCGCACCGCCGTGGATCGCCGCGTCGAAGGCATCGTCGGTGTCGGCGCAGTGCGCGACGTCGGCGAGTGCGAACCCGCACGACCGTAGGTACGTCGGCATGACCGGCCCGATGGTGTCGCGGATGCGCCCGGCCACCGGCGCGGTGTCGTCGCCGATCTCGTCGCCCGTGAGAACGAGTCGGACGGTCGGGGCGGGGCGCGTCGACGCCCGGATCACGCCGGCAGAGAGCGCGGCCGACACGACGGCGGGGGAGATGACGGTGCCCGCCGGCGCGAGTTCGCTTCCGCCGTCCCAGTCCTCGGCGACACTGCGGGCGTCGTCGCGCACGGGTGCGCCGTCCGACCGGTGGAGCAGACCGTCGTCGTCGAGAACGACGAACTCGTCGCGGACCACGCCCGCCTCCGCCGGAACCGCTGCGCCGGTGGCGATGCGCACCGCGTGGCCGGTGTCGAGGACGACGTCGTCGGTGGCGCCGGCGACCACCACGGCGTCGTCGACGTGCCAGGGTCCGTCGCCGCGCACGGCGTAGCCGTCCATCGCGGACGTGACGAAGCTCGGAAACGGGCGTGCGGCGATCAGCGGCTCCGCGAGCGTGCCGCCGAGGCTGTCGGCCAGGGACGCGGTACGAGGTGTGATCGCGGTGAGTCTGCTCCCCACGAGGACGCGCGCCACCTCGACGGAGGGGCGTCTCGACGCGGTGCGGACGGCCGCGAGTTCGGTGGGCGTGTCCACGTCGTCGATGCCGGTGAGCGCCACGGTGCCCACGACGTCCGGCAGGGCGTCGCGGATGGACGGGCCGCGCTCGGCGTCCGCCGGACAGCGTGCGAGCGCGGCGGTGACGCCTCGAACGAGGGCGTCGCGACGCCAGGCGCCCACGAGGTACTGGGTGCGACCGGTCGAGTCGGTTCCGAACACTGCTTCGACTGTCGTGTCTCGCAGCAGTTCTCGCACGAGCAGTCGGAGTGCAGGCTCGGTGATGTACGGCATGTCGGCGGACAGGGTCAACACGACGTCGTTCTCCCGCGGACCGTCACCGTCGTCGACGGTGACGGCCAGCCCGGCCGCCAACGCACGTACCGGGCCTCCGAACGGCGGGTCCTCGCGGGTGCGGCGGACACGCCTCGGTCCCGGCGGGTCGGCAGTCACGTCGTCCGGTCCGACGAGGACGGTGACCGTGCAGAACGACGTCGCTCCCAGCACCCGATCGACGAGGGTGACTCCGTCCACGAGCGCGGCAGGCTTGGTCATTCCCTGCATCCGTGAGCTGCGTCCGCCGGCGAGTATCAGCGCGTCCGTGCGCGCTGTGCGTCCCGACATGTGATCCACAGTAGTGGAGGCGACGCGGCAGCCTCATCGACCGGTGGTGGACACGGGCCGACTGCGCGGTGGGCCCTCGAGAGAGTGGCGACCGCCGCCCGCGACGGCGACGGCGCCGAACCCGATGCTGAGAGTGGACAGGGCCAGAAGTGTTCCGATGACGATCATGGACAGAGTCTCGACCGGCGAAAGGCCTGATGGAGCAGTCCACTGGACTCGAGTGGACTGTGCCATAGTGGCGGCATGGCATCCACTCCCGCACGGCTGCGCGACGGGTCGTCGGCGCGCGCACTCGCCGCCGCGATCGACATGACCGCCGTCGCGAGGGACAGTCGGTCCCTGTACCTCGGACTCGCGCAGGAACTGCACCGTCTCGTCGAGGAAGGCGCGGTGGCCGCCGATGCCCGCCTGCCCGCGGAACGCGTCCTCGCGTCGGTGCTGGGGGTCAGCCGTGTGACGGTCGCGTCGGCCTATCGCGAACTCCGTGAGCACGGCATCGCGGTGTCGGTGCACGGGGCGGGCACCTTCGTCGTTCCGCGCGGGGACAGTCAGCCGTGGGGCGGCATCCTGCGCGGCACCCAACCGGGCGTGCTCGAGTTCGTCAACGCCGCACCGCCGGCCTCGGCCCTGCTGGGACCCGCTTACGACGCTGCTGCCCGCGCGCTGAGCACGACGGGCCTGCACGTCGGCTACGTGCCCACCGGTGTGGGCCGACTGCGCGAGGCGATCGCCCGGTACTACTCCGCCCGCGGCCTTCCCACCACCGCCGACCAGATTCTCGTGACCGCGGGCGCCAGCGATGCGTTGCACGCCGTGATCGACACCTTCGTCGAACAGGGCAATCGTGTGCTGACCGAACACCCGACCTACCCGGGTGCCATCGACATGGTGCGAGCCGTGGGTGGCAAGTGCGTTCCGGTGGCCATCGATCCGGATGATCCCGACACGTTCGTGGAGAACATGGACAGGGCTGCGCGGCAACATGATCCGGTACTGGCCTACCTGATGCCCGACCACTCCAACCCGTCCGGAGCGGTGTTGCCCGAGACGTCCCGGCGTCGGCTCGCGGCCACGCTGCATCGGCACGCCGTGGTGACCGTGGTGGACGAGGCGTCGGCCGACCTCCGTCTCGACGGCGACGCCGACGTCGAGCCGTTCGGCGCACCGGTCCCGGACCGCGCCTGCATCACGGTCGGATCGTTGAGCAAGACCGTCTGGGGCGGGCTGCGGGTGGGGTGGGTGCGCGCGGACCCGGTGCACCTGGCGCGCGTGGCCACGACCTACGCGAGGCGGCAGCTCTCGGTGTCGATGATGGATCAGTACACGGCCGTGGAACTGTTCGGCGAGTACGACGCGGTGGTGACGCACCGCGCCGATCAGCTGCGGGCGGGTCGCGACGCGGCGATGGCGGCCGTGACGCGGTCGCTGCCGGGCTGGACCTTCCACCGGCCGCGCGGCGGACTGTCGCTGTGGTGCACATTGCCACCGGGTGTCCGGTCGACGGACCTGGTGGAATCGGCCCGCGGGCGCGGACTGCTGCTCGCCCCCGGGTCACGCTTCGGGACGGGATACGCCTTCGACGAGTGCCAACGCATCCCGTTCTCCCGCAGCCCCGAGGAGATCGAGGACGCGGTCGCCGTCCTGGCGGAACTGGTGGGAGCGGGAGTCGATGCCGGGCCCCGCGAAAGCGTTCCGTCGCACGCCGTCCCCGAAGCGATGGTCTGACACTCGATCAGGGCTCGTGGCGGTACCGGACCGAGGCCAGAGCGATGCGGCCGTCGACGGACGACACCCCCTCCTCGGCCAGCGCCGCGAGCTGACGTGTCACGAGGTGGGGAGCCGGGCGGCCGTCGGCACGGATGACCCGGTGCCACGGCAGATCGGAGGAGTCCGTCCGCATGATCCACGCGACGATGCGTGGGCTGGGCAGTCCGACGACCCGGGCGATGTCGCCGTACGTGGTGACACTGCCCGGGGGGACTGCGGCCACGACGGCGCGCACGGCCTCGACCTGTTCGTCGGTGATGCGGCTCACGACGTCGTCACGCGTCGGATCATCTCGTCGACCAGAGCGGCCGATTCGGGACCCTTCGCCTGCGGCACCATGTGGTCGCAGTCCAGGTCGACGATCCGCACGTCCGGCGACGAGCGGACGATTGCGTCCCGGAACTCCGGTGTGAGGTACGGCGGGTCCACCCGCGCGGCGCGCACGACGGTGACCGGAATGTCACTGGGCGGCAGCACGAACGGGCGCGCGAGCTCGCCCCACGACGCGACGACGGCGGCCGTCGACGTCCGCCATCGCACTCGCCCGTCGTCGGTGTCCACCAGGTGTTCGGCGATCTCCTCGTCGACGAGAGCCGGGTGGACGTCGGACCACGCGCCGTGGAGCTTCTCCGAGCGTGCCTCCGCGGCATCGGTGTAGTCGTCGTACAGCACCGTCGACTGCGCCGTCTCCAGCATCGAGTCCGGCGACAGGCCGATGGCGGGATCGAGCAGCACCAGTCCCGCGACGAGCGACGGGAACGACCTCGCGAGATGGATCGCGAGCGCGCCCCCGTAGGAGTGGCCGACCACGACGACGGGCCCGGCCGAGTGGGCCCGCAGGACGTCGGCCAGCCGATCGACCTGGCGCTCGATCGACCACGGCGGAGTCCACGGTGCCCTGCCGTGACCCACCAGGTCCGGAGCGACGACGCGGGACTCGGGCAGGTGCTCGCTCCACCGATGCCAGCGCCAGCCGTGGCCGGTCATGCCGTGGATCGCCAGGACCACCGGTCCGGACGCCGGGCCGTACACGGCGACGTCGTCGGCATCCGTCGTGGGGGCGGAGGATTCGGAGGTCGTCGGCATGGGGTCTCCTGAGCGGTCGAGTGTCGACGCGGTGGCGGAACCGAGTCGGTGTCGGAGAGTGGGCTGTGTGGGAACTGGGGGTGTGTCGGACTCCCATGATGCAATGCGCCTCATGAACGACGACGGCGCGGGCACCACCGGAGACGCGGCTGTCACCCGTGGCGGTATCCGGCTGGTGCGCCGGACGCACCGTGTCGCGCAGGTGCGCACGTGGCCGCAGGATTGTGCGCCGCTGGTCGCGCCGAGTGAGCCCGGCGACTCCCGGCCGTGGCAGGTTCTGGGCGGTCCGGGCACCGGGAAGACCGCGCTCGTGGCCGATGTGGCGGTGGCGCGGATGACGGCGCCGGGAAGCGATCCGGAGTCGGTCCTGGTGCTCACGCACTCGCGTCAGGCGGCCGTCGACATGCGCGAGCAGATCACCGCCGGGCTGTTGGGCGTGTCCTCCGAGCCCCGCGCGACACGCGAGCCACTCGTACGCACGGTGCACTCGTACGCCTTCGCCGTGCTGCGGTTGCAGGCGTCCGCCTACGGCAATCCGCCGCCGCGTCTCCTCACCAACGCGGAGCAGGACTCCGTGATCCGCGAGATGCTCCGCGGTGAGATCGCGGACGGCGCCGCCCGGTGGCCGGAGCGCGTGCGCCCCGCGCTCGGACTGGTGGGCTTCGCGTCCGAGCTCCGTGATCTCGTCCTGCGCGCCGCGGAACGCGGGCTCGGTCCGGAGGACCTGATCGCGTGGGGGCGGAAGCACTCTCGGCCCGAGTGGATAGCTGCGGGCAAGTTCGCCGCACAGTACGAACAGGCGATGTTGCTTCGAGGATCGGTCGGCGTCGAGACTCCGGAGGCCACGTCGCCCGGACTGGACGCGGCCGAGCTCGTGGGTGCAGCGCTCACGGCGTTCGCGACGGATCCGGACCTGCTCGTCTCCGAACGTCGGCGCATCCGCCACGTGCTGGTGGACGATGCCCAGCACCTCGATCCGCAGGCGGCCCAGCTGGTGCGGCTGCTCTCCGCCGGTGCGTCGTCCACCGTCGTCGCCGGCGATCCCGATCAGGCGGTCTTCTCCTTCCGCGGCGCGGACGCGCACTTCCTCACCGATCTGGACGACGGGCACGGTGGTCGTCGTGTCGTGTTGTCCCGCAACCACCGTTCGGACTCCGGTGTCGGCTCGGTGCAGCGGGCGATCACCGCGCACCTGTCCGGTCGGGTCGCACACCGTGTCGGCACGCAGTTCCGCGACGACAGGGCGGAGGACGAACACCCGTCGGCCGAGGAGGAGACCCGCGCGGTTCCGCCGGTGCGGGTGGTCGTCGCGTCCTCGACGGCGAAGGAGGCCACCGCCATCGCCGACACGTTCCGCCGCGCGCATCTCGCCGACGGCGTGCGCTGGTCGGAGATGGCCGTCGTCGTCCGCTCCGTTCCGCGGTCGCTGCCGTCCCTGCGTCGCGCGCTGCACGCCGCGGGGGTGCCGGTGGTGTCGTCCGCCACGGCCGTGCCCCTGCATCGGCACCGTGGTGCGGCTGCCCTGCTGCTCGCGATGCGTGCGGTCGCCGCTGCCCGGTGCGCACCCGAGCGGTCGGCGGCGGTGTTCTCCGACGACGCTGCGTTGGCACTGCTCGAAGGTCCCATCGGAGGGGCGGATCCGCTCGCCGTCCGCAGACTGCGTCGCGGGCTACGGCGGGGCGACGTGGCCGAGGGCGGCGAGCGGGACTCGTCCGTGCTGCTGCGCGCCGCGATGATCGGCTCCTCGGTCGACCCGCTCGTCGCACGTCTGTCCGACGTCGAGAAGGCACCGCTCACCCGCGTCCGTGCCGTGGTCACGGCCATCGCGAAGGCGGTGGGCCCGGCCGGTCGTCGCGTCGAGGACGCACTCTGGGCCGGGTGGCGGGCCACCAGGCTCGAACGCCGGTGGGTGGCGTCGTCCGCCCGGGGTGGGCCTCTCGGCGTGCAGGCAGATCGGGATCTGGACAGCGTCGTCGCGTTGTTCGACGCCGCGGCCGCGTACGTCGACGCACTCCCGCGCGGCACCCTGGAGGGGTTCGTCGAGTACGTCACCGACCAGGAGGTTCCCGTGGGCGACGGGCGGCGTCCCGCGGTCGTTCCCGACGCGGTGCGGATTCTGAGTGCCCATGCCGCGGTCGGGCGCGAGTGGGACGTCGTCGCGGTGGCGGGCGTACAGGAGGGACTGTGGCCCGCGCTGCGCCCGCGCGGATCGCTGCTCGGGGTCGAGGCCCTGGTGGATCTCGCCGCGGGTGTCTCCGACGGCGATCGCGAGTTGGACGATCGGGTCTCGCGGACCGCACCGTTGCTCGCGGAGGAACGTCGCCTGTTCCTGGTGGCGTGCAGCCGCGCACGGTCGAGCCTGCTCGTCACCGCCGTCGACTCGGTGACCGGTGGCGCGGACACCGTGCGGTCGAGGTTCGTGGACGACCTGCTCGCGTCCGATGCCGTGCGGTACTCGGACGTCGACGAGAGCGACTCCGGTGCCGGCCCCACCGCGCCTCTCGGCCGGGTGCTCGCGTTGCCCGCTCTGGTCGCCGAGCTGCGTGCGGTCGTGTGCGACCGTCGTGTCGCGGAGAACGACCCCGACCGCCGTGCGCGCGCCGCACGGCACCTGGCGCGACTGGCGAGGGAAGGGGTGCGCGGCGCCCACCCGGACGAGTGGTACGGGCTGTCCGGAACCAGTACCGAGTTGCCGCTGTGGGATCCGGCGGACGGGCCGGTGTCGTTGTCGCCGTCCACGGTGGAGGTGCTCACCGCGTGCCCGCTGCGGTGGGCGCTCGAACGCAACGGGGGCACCGACGGCGACACCGTGCACGCGGTCACCGGAACGCTGGTGCACACGCTGGTGCAGGCAGTGGCCGGCCGGGTGCCGCCGGACGAGGTGCGCAGAGAGCTGGAGAAAGCTTGGGTGGCAGTCGATCTCGGATCTGCGTGGTTCTCGCGCAAGGAGCTCGCACGTACCGCCACCATGATCGAGACGTTCCAGGAGTGGATGTCACGCTCACGCGGCGAGCTGACGGAGGCCGGTGTCGAGGTGCCGGTGGACGGGGTGTTGGAACCGCGCACGCCGGACGAGCCCGCCGTCGCGCTGCGCGGACGGATCGATCGGCTCGAACGTGACCCCGACGGACGACCCGTGGTCGTCGACGTCAAGACCGGTAAGAACGCGGCGACGGCCGCGGCGACGGCCGAGCACGCGCAGCTCGCGACGTATCAGGTGGCACTCGCCGCCGGTGCGGTCGAGGGCGAACCGGCCGGCAGTCCCGGCGGCGGGCGGTTGGTCTACGTCGCCAAGCCGCACACCAGGACCGGTGCCACCGAACGAGCGCAGGCAGCACTCACGGGGGAGACCCTCGAGCAGTGGCGCACCGTCGTCGTCGACGCGGCGCGTGCCACGCGGGGCCCGGTGTTCGAGGCTCGCGTCAACGACGGCTGTCGGCACTGCCCGATAGCGTCGTCCTGTCCGGCACAGGACAGAGGCAGGCAGGTGACCGAAGGATGAGAGACGTGGCCCGAGTGAGCCCCGCCGAGGTCGCCGTCGCTCTCGGCCAGTTCCCGCCCACCGACGAGCAGTCGGAGATCATCGCGGCTCCGCGCGGTCCGTTGCTGGTCGTCGCCGGCGCCGGTGCCGGCAAGACGGAGACCATGGCGGCGCGAGTGGTCTGGATGGTGGCCAACGGTCTGGTCCGGCCGGAGGAGGTGCTGGGCCTGACCTTCACGCGCAAGGCCGCCCAGCAGCTCACCACGCGCATTCGCCAACGGCTGGCCCGATTGGCCGGGTCCGACCTGCTGCGGCGTCTCGATGCGTCCGGTGAGCTGCGGCGCACCGTCCTGTCGGGCGAGCCCGAGGTGAGCACGTACCACTCGTACGCGGGCCGACTGCTCCAACGCCACGGCATGGTGCTGCCGCTCGAACCGTCCACGACTCTCGTGTCGGAGACCGAGCTGTGGCAGCTGGCCCACCGCGTGGTGGCCGCATGGGACGGCGCCGTCCCACTGGACCGGGCACCGGCGTCGATCACGGAATCCGTGCTCGCTCTGTCCGGTCAGCTCGCCGAGCACCTGGTCGAACCGGGCGACCTGGGAGAGGCCCACACAGAGCTCGAGAAGCTGATCCACCATCTGCCACCGGGCCCGAACCAGAAGAGCGGCGGTCCCACCAAGGACCTGCTGGGCATACTGCAGGTGCAGGAACACCGGCTCGATCTGCTGCCCCTGGTGGCGCGGCTCCACGAGGTCATGACCCGTGACGGACTGCTCGACTTCGGGCGGCAGATGTCCCTGGCCGCCCGTGTCGCGGCGGACCACCCGGACGTGGGCCGCGACGAGCGCACGCGGTGCCGGCTGGTGCTGCTCGACGAGTACCAGGACACCGGTCACGCGCAGCGCGTCCTGCTGTCCTCGCTGTTCGGGGGTGGCCGTGACTCCACTCTGACGGTGACGGCCGTCGGCGACCCGATGCAGTCGATCTACGGCTGGCGCGGTGCGTCCGCCGCGAACCTGCCCCGGTTCGGTACCGACTTCCCACGCTCGGCGCGCTACCCGGCCCCGGTGCGTCAGTTGTCGACCAGCTGGCGCAACCCGCCCGAGGCGCTCGCGCTGGCCAATGCGGTGGCTGCCCCGTTGCGCATGCGCGGTGTCGCGGTGGACGAGTTGCGCGCGCGTCCCGGTGCGGTGCCCGGCGATGTCCGGCTCGCGCTGACCACCACGGTGGACGACGAGCGCCGGTGGATCGCCGAGGCGATCGCGCGGGAGTACCGCACGGCGCGGGAGGACGGGCGCACTCCGCCCACCGCGGCGGTCCTGGTGCGGCGCAACGCCGATGCGGGGCCGATGGCCGAGGTTCTGCGCGGCGCAGGCCTGCCGGTCGAGGTCGTCGGACTCGGTGGGCTGCTCCGAACGCCCGAGGTCGCCGACCTCGTGGCGATGCTGCGGCTGGTGAGCGACCCGCTGGCCGGCAGCGCCGCCATGCGCATTCTCACCGGCTCGCGCTGGCAACTGGGTGCCGCCGATCTGCGTGCCCTGTGGAGGCGAGCGCGGGAGATCGCGGCGCACACCGGCCGCGGGCGGACGGGCACGGTCACCGACGCCGAGGAGTTGGGGCGCGCGCTCGAGGACGGCATGCCCGGGGAGCGATCGGAACAGTCCGGTCTGGTGGACGCCCTGGCGGATCCGGGCGACCCGTCGCGCTACTCCGAGGCGGGACATCGGCGCATCCTCGCCCTCGGCGGGGAACTGCAGTCACTGCGCCACCGGCTCGGTCAGCCACTTCCCGATCTGGTCGCCGACGTCGAGCGAGTGCTCGGGATAGACGTGGAGGCAGGGGCGCGTCGTCCGTCGGGGGACGCGGGCGGGCGCGAGCATCTCGACGCCTTCGCCGAGGTGGTCGCCGAGTACGGCGATCAGCAGACGGCGACTCTCACCGGACTGCTGTCCTTCCTGTCCGCCGCCGAGTCCGTGGAGGACGGCCTCGCGCCCGGCGAGGTCGACGTCGACCCGCACCGGGTGCAGGTTCTCACCGTGCACTCCGCGAAGGGTCTGGAGTGGGAGGTCGTGGCGGTACCGCACGTCTGCGAGAGCGTGTTCCCGTCCACCAGGTCGTCCGCGTCCTGGTTGGGCTCGGTGGCCGAGCTACCGCCGTCCCTGCGCGGTGACAGGGCGATTCCGGGTGACGACGCCGGGGGCGTCCCCGTTCTCGATCTCGAGGGCGCGACTCACCGCGGCGACATCGCCGACGCCGTCACCGAACACAAGGCTGCGCTCGCACGTCGCCGACTCGACGAGGACCGACGGTTGTTCTACGTCGCCCTCACGCGCACCGAGCGGGTGTTGCTGGTCTCGGCGCACCACTGGGCTCCCGGCGCCTCGTCGCCGAAGGGTCCCTCGTCGTTCCTCGCCGATCTGCACGGCCTCGTCGAGACCACATCGGCGATCGGCGGCGCGGAGATCGGGACCGTGCAGCACTGGGAACCCACTCCGCCGGACGGAGCCGACAACCCCTACGCGACAGTCGAACTGACGGCACTCTGGCCGGCCGATCCGCTGGGTGCCCGCCGCGAGGACGTGATCATGGGGTCTGCAGCCGTGCGCGCCGCACTCGTCGAGTCGGCATCGGTCGAGGAATCGTCGTCCGAGAATTCGGACAGCGACGATCCCGACGGGTGGGCGCGTGACGTCGAACTGCTTCTCGCCGAACGTGATGCGGTATCGCGGCCGGAAACCGACGTCGTCGTGCCCGACACCATGTCGGTGAGCCAGGTGGTCCACCTGGTCGCGGATCCGGACGCCCTGGCATCGACGCTGCGGCGACCGGTCCCGTTCGCGCCCAACCCCTTGGCGCGTCGCGGCACCGCGTTCCACGCCTGGGTCGAACGACGCTTCGGGGCGACCCGCCTGCTCGACCTGGACGAGCTGCCCGGCGCGGCGGACGGCGCCTCGGCCGCCGACACGGACCTCGAGGAGCTGCAGCGTGCGTTCGACGCGTCACCGTGGGCGTTGCGCAGTCCCGTCGAGGTGGAGGTCCCGTTCGAGACGTCGGTCGGTGGAGTCGTGTTGCGGGGACGGATGGACGCCGTGTTCGCGGACTCCGACGGTGGCTGGACGGTGGTGGACTGGAAGACCGGCGCGCAGCCGACACCGGCCGAGGAACGTGCGGTGGCGATCCAGCTCGCCGCCTACCGGCTCGCCTGGGCGGAGCTGATGTCGGCGACCCGCTCCGAGCCGGTGCCCCTCACCACGGTGCGGGCGGCCTTCCACTACGTGCGATCGGGAGTCACCGTGTCTCCGACGGATCTCCCGGACGCGGAACGGTTGGCGGAGATCATCTCCACGGCGGGCGCGGACCCGGCGACGTGATCAGCGCGCGTCGCGGTACACCTTCCAGGACTGCGTGATCAGCGGGATCTGCAGCGGCAGTCGAGCCACGACCCCCACCTTCATCGCGGTCGAGGTCTTCTCGCTCTGCAACCACGACGCGGCCATCTGCAGGTTGGCCGGGAACACGGCCACGAAGAAGGCGGCGGCCGCGGCGCCGGTCAGGCGACGAGTGCGGGGAACGATCAGTCCGGCCGCCAGTCCGAGCTCCGCCACTCCCGACACGTACGTGTACGTCCGCGGTGATCCGGGGAGCACGTGCGGCACCTGGGAATCGAACGGCGCCGGTGTGACGAAGTGCAGGACACCGGCTCCGCCGAGGAGGACCGCGAGTCGCTGCGCCGCCCTGTCCGCCGCCCGTCGGCGCGACGGGAGTCGAACGGAATCGAGCAGCGGCAGGGTGCGGAGCGTCATGGTCGCAGCCTGCACCATCGTCTGCTCGTTGCCAACAGGACGGTGGAGCACCGGAGTTCTGCAGCGACTGATGGGGGTCGGCGGCTCGATGCTCCGATACAGTCACGGCAGCCGACGAGGCGGATCGACGACCACGAGCGACGGACGAGGACCACATTCATGGCAGGACGGTTGCGGAATCGGCTGCTGAACACCGACACCGGACTCACGGATCGCCCCGACTTCGCACTGGTGGGTGTCCTGCGGATCCCGGAGTTCGAGCAGAGCCCCTGGCGGGCGATCTACCAGCGCATCATCATCGCGCTCGCCACGCTCTTCGTGGCCGCCATGGTCGTCTACGTGGACCGGGACGGGTACGCCGACAACCAGGACAATCAGCTGTCCTTCCTCGACGCTTTCTATTACACGACCGTGTCGCTGTCGACCACCGGCTACGGCGACATCGCGCCCATCACCCCGTCCGCGCGCCTGGTGAACATCCTGGTCATCACGCCGCTGCGCGTCTTCTTCCTGATCCTGCTCGTCGGCACCACCCTGTCAGTGCTCACCGAACGTTCGCGCCAGGCGTTCAAGATTCAGCGATGGAGGCGCAACGTGCGCAATCACACCGTGGTCGTCGGGTACGGCACGAAGGGTCGCACCGCGATCGCCGCGATGCTCGGAGACGGGGTGTCGGCCTCGGACATCGTGGTCGTCGACACCGATCAGTCGTCCCTGGACGCGGCGAGCAACCTGGGCCTGGTGACCGTGCAGGGCTCGGCCACCCGGTCGGACGTCCTGCGCCTGACCGGTGCTCAGTACGCCGCGTCGATCATCGTCGCGACCAACCGGGACGACACCGCCGTGCTGGTGACGCTCACGGCGCGGGAGATCGCGCCCAAGGCGAAGATCGTGGCCGCGGTGCGCGAGGCGGAGAACGTGCATCTCCTGCGCCAGTCGGGCGCCGATTCCGTGGTGGTCTCCTCGGAGACCGCCGGGCGACTGCTGGGCATCGCGACGACCACGCCGAGCGTCGTGGAGATGATGGAGGATCTGCTGACCCCCGAGGCGGGCTTCGCGATCGCCGAGCGCGAGGTCGAACGCGACGAGGTCGGCGGATCGCCCCGCCACCTGTCGGACATCGTGCTCGGTGTTGTCCGTGACGGTCGCCTGGTGCGGGTCGGTTCGCCCGAGGTCGATGCGATCGAGGCGGACGACAGACTGCTCTACATCCGACGCGTCTCCAACTGACCAGCCGCACTGCGGTGCACCGGATCTGCCGCAGTCGGACCCGGTCAGTAGGGTCGTGACGTGTCCTTCCGACTTCTGTCCGAGCCCATGCTCTCGCGTTCCCCGATCGACCGCGCCGAGGAATTGCGTCGCGACGACGCGGCACTCGCCGCAGGGTGGCCCACCGCACGGCTGTTGCGTGTGGACAGTCAGGGTCGCGTGCCGGTCGAGGACGGTCGAGTGGCGCTCGTGCCGGCCGTCGACACGGCGGACTCGCCGCCGGAGGACGCGGTGTTCCTGGGAGTCGTCGACGACCACCACGTCTGGGCGGTCTCCGTCTTCGCACTCGCCGGCGAGGTGACGGATCTGCGGTCGTTCGGCGACGTCCTCACGGAGTCGTCGGCGGGGCTGGTCGTGACGGCGGTGGCGTTGTTGAACTGGCACCGGTCAGCGGCGTTCAGTGCGCGCGACGGATCACCGACCGTGCTCTCGTCGGCGGGGTGGTCCCGCACCAGCACCCTCACGGGCCACGAGGAGTGGCCTCGGTCCGACCCGGCGATCATCGTCCTCGTGCACGACGGGGCGGACCGCGTCCTCCTCGCACGCCAGCCGATGTGGCCGGAGCGTCGGATGTCGGTGCTCGCCGGTTTCGTGGAGGCGGGGGAGTCGCTCGAGACGTGCGTGAGCCGCGAGGTGGGCGAGGAGGTCGGTCTCGACGTGTCCGACATCACCTATCTCGGCAGTCAACCCTGGCCGTTCCCGCGCTCGGTGATGATCGGGTTCGCGGCGCGCGCGAACGCTGCACAACCGCTGTCGTTCAACGACGGTGAGATCGCGGAGGCGCGATGGTTCACCCGTGACGAGATACGCACCGCCCTCGCCGCCGGGGACTGGAGCGCCTCGAAGGACGCTCCGCTCCTGCTTCCGGGAAGCATCTCCATCGCCCGCGCGATGGTGGAGTCGTGGGCGGCGCTCGAGTCCTGACGAACGCGAGCGCCCGCGGCTCAGTTCAGGCCGATGGCCTTCTTGACCTGCGCGAGGCTGGGGTTGGTCGCAGTGGAGCCGTCGGCGTACTTCAGAGTCGGCACGACGTGGTTTCCGTTGTTGACGCTCCCGACGAACTCGGCGGACGCGGGATCCTTCTCGATGTCGATCTCCGTGTAGGCGATGCCGTTCTCGTCGAGCTGCGTCTTGAGACGTCGGCAGTAGCCGCACCAGGTCGTCGAGTACATCGTCACTGCGGGCACGTGGGCTGTGTCTTTCTGCTGTGCTGTGGTCACGGAACTCTCAACGCGGAGTCATCGACGGTTGTTCCGATCGGGCGGTGGGCGCGCCGGCGGTGTCGGTGCGGGCTGACATGATGGCCACGTGAACGACAGGGATGCGGTGGAGGGTCTCGACCCCGAACAGTCGGCCGCCGTGCTCGCTCCGCGAGGCCCCGTGTGTGTGCTCGCGGGTGCAGGAACCGGCAAGACCAGGACGATCACCCGTCGCATCGCCCACCTCGTCGCGGACGGGCACGTCAAGCCGAGTCAGGTCCTCGCCGTCACGTTCACCGCGCGAGCTGCGGGGGAGATGCGCGAACGGCTCCGCGTCCTCGGTATCCGGGGGCAGTCGTCCGACGGGCAGGTGCAGGCGCGCACGTTCCATGCCGCCGCGATGCGGCAGCTCAAGTACTTCTGGCCGCAGGTCGTGGGAAACACGGACTGGCGTCTGCTGGATCGCAAGTTCGGCGTCGTCGGGCAGGCCGCCTCCGCTGCCGGCGTCTCGACGTCCACCGACAGTGTCCGCGACCTGGCGGGTGAGATCGAGTGGGCCAAGGCCTCGCTGATCGCGCCCGAGGACTATCCGGCCGCCGCCGCGCGGCTGCACCGCGACACGCCGACCGACGCGGATCGTGTCGCCGCGGTCTACGAGGGTTACGAGGAACTCAAGAATCGCGACCCCGATGCTGTGCTCCTCGACTTCGACGATCTGCTGCTGCACACGGCGGCGGCGCTCGAGAACAGCCCGTCCGTCGCACAGGAGTTCCGCGAGCGGTACCGGTGCTTCGTCGTGGACGAATACCAGGACGTCACTCCACTGCAGCAGCGTGTGTTGGACGCCTGGCTGGGCGATCGGGACGACCTGACGGTGGTCGGCGACGCCAACCAGACCATCTACTCCTTCACCGGGGCCACACCGCGGTTCCTGCTCGACTTCTCGCGGCGGTTCCCGGAGGCGACGGTGGTGCGCCTCGAGCGCGACTACCGGTCCACTCCGGAGGTCGTCGAGCTCGCCAACAAGGTCATCGGCGCGGCGAAGGGGCGCATCGCGGGGACACGGCTCCAGCTCATCGGACAGCGCGCGGCGGGACGGGACCCCACCTTCGTGGAGTACGACGACGAGGTGTCCGAGGCAGCGGGAGTCGCGCGCACCGTTCAACGGTTGATCCGTACCGGCACGGCGCCGTCCGAGATCGCTGTGCTCTATCGCATCAACGCTCATTCCGAGGCGCACGAGAAGGCGCTGACGGATCTGGCAATTCCGTATCAGATCCGCGGCGGCGAGAGCTTCTTCCAGCGGCAGGACGTCCGGTCGGCCGTCGCCGCCGTTCGATCGAGCGCCGCCCGGGACGACCTGCCGTCCGACGCACGCAGCGGGGCCGGCCTGCCGCGGCTCGTGGAGGCGGTGCTGGCTCCACTGGGACTGTCGGCGACGGAACCCAACGGTGCTCAGGCGCGGGAGAAGTGGGCTGCGTTGCGGGCTCTCGTCGCGCTGACCGAGGATCTCGTCGTCCAGGTACCCGATCTCGATCTCGAGGGACTGGTGCGTGAGTTCGCGATGCGCGCGGAGGCTCGGCACCCTCCGGTGGTGGAGGGGGTGACGCTGGCGTCACTGCACGCCGCCAAGGGACTCGAATGGGACGCGGTCTTCCTCGTCGGTCTCACCGACGGCACGCTGCCCATCAGTCACGCTCTGGGAGACAACAACTCGTCGCCCGACGAGGCCGCGGTGGAGGAGGAGCGTCGCCTGTTGTACGTGGGTGTGACGCGCGCCAGGGAGCACCTCGAACTGTCCTGGGCGCTGGCCCGCAACGAGGGCGGTCGCAAGTCTCGTCGGCGTTCGCGGTTCCTGGTCGACCTGGTTCCCGAGTCGTCGCCCGCATCGCGCATCGCCGCACCCACCGTCCACAAGAAGCGGCCGGTCTGCCGTGTGTGCGGCAAGCCCGTCATCGGCACGGTGGCCACCATGCTCGGCCGGTGTGAGAACTGCCCGTCCGACGTCGACATCGCTCTGCTCGAATCCCTGCGGACCTGGCGGTCGGAGACGTCGAAAGCGCTCAAGGTTCCTGCCTACGTGGTCTTCAGCGACAACACGCTGACCGCCATCGCGGAGCAACGGCCACGCGATGATCGCGGGCTCGTCGCGATCCCGGGTATCGGGGCGAAGAAGCTCGAGCGGTTCGGAGCCGACGTCTTGGCGCTCGTCGACGCCCGTCTCTCCGCCACCGAGTGAGCGCATCTCCGCAGGTCGAAAAAGGGTTGTGCGGTCTGAGGCAGCCGTTTACTGTGTATTTCGTACCGCGCGCCCCGTGAGGGTTTCCGGTGCGTGACCTGCTCGATTCCGACTCGCCGCCGAAGGAGGTGTCACCCGTGGAGATCTACACCACCGCAGCGCTTCTGCAGCAGAAGTCTGCCGTCTGCAGCACCGGCATGAACAAAGCCGGCGCAGTCGCCGAAGCAATCGCACTGAGCACGACCGGTTTCGGAGTGGCACCCTTGCCGCGCCGTCACCGCGAGCGCTGGGCGCATCGCGCATCCGTGGGCACCGGAGTCGATCGGGACATCACTCGATAGGCACCGCACAGCATTCCTTCGTCGAAGGCCACGGATTCGCACCTGCGAACCGTGGCCTTCGTCGTGGGACACCCCTCGACGCCGTTCACGGATCTCGCCAGATCTGTCGAGTTCGACACCACCGTGAATCGCAGCAGAAGAGGAGAACGACGTGTCACCCGCCACCACCCGGACGACATGCCGCACCGACGACACCACGACCGACCGGTCCGTGGCCGCCATCGACGACTTCGTCGCAGATCAGTTGCCGTGCCGCCGAGCCGATCCGGATCTCTGGTTCGCCGAGTCGCCCGACCGTCTCGAACGCGCCAAGCAGCTGTGCGCACACTGCCCCATCAGGTCGGGGTGCCTCGACGCGGCGCTCGACCGTGCCGAGCCGTGGGGAGTGTGGGGCGGCGAGATCTTCGATCAGGGAGTCGTCATCGCGCGCAAGCGGTCTCGCGGCCGTCCCCGCAAGAACCCGGTTTCACCCGCACCGTCCGTCGTCTGTGCTTGACGGTCGGTGCGGGTGTCGCCCGGCTACTCGGCGAACCCGGGCATCCACTCGGTGAGAATCGCCATGTACGGAGCATTCGCGTCGAGCTGGGCGCAGATGCCCACCGATCCCAGGAGAACGCGGAAGATCACCGCGTACCGCGGCGGCAGATTGAGGGACCGGGCCGTACGGAACTGCGGACCGTTGAAGTCCGCGGCCTTGCCTGCCGTGCCCTGCAGCCACTTTCGAGTGAAGTGGAACGACTCGGTCTTGATCGGATCGGTGAAGGGGCGGAGATAGTCGGCGATCTCCTGCTCGGTGACCTCGCGGCCGGGAATCACGAATCCCGTCTCGCGCAGCAGTTCCGTCAGCTCGTCGAACTCCTCGTCGCGCGAGAGTCGCACCATCCGACCGAGTTCCGGGGGCAGACCGTCGGGGAGAGTGAGGCACGCACCGAAGTCGATGACGCCGAGCCTGCCGTCGGCGAGCAATTTGAAGTTGCCGGGGTGCGGATCGCCGTGGATGCGGCGGACGCGCTCCGCCGATTCGAAGTGGAAGCGGGCCAGGTTCTCGCCGGCGGTGTTGCGCTGCTCCGCGGTTCCGGTGGCGATGACGGAGGAGAGTGACGTTCCTTCCATCCACTCCGTGATGACCACCTTGGGAGCACTCGCCACGACACGAGGCACGGCGAATCTCTCGTCCCCGTCGTAGACCGCGGCGAACGCACGCTGGTTCTCGCCTTCGATCCGGTAGTCGAGTTCCTCCTCCGTGCGCGCCGACATCTCGTCGAGGACGGCCTTCACGTCGGTACCCGGCACGATGGTGCCGAGGATGCCGACGAAACGCGACAGCGTCTTGAGGTCGGCCTTCAGTGCCTCGTCCGCACCCGGGTACTGGATCTTGACCGCCACGTCGCGACCGTCGGACCAGGTCGCTCTGTGCACCTGCCCGATGGAGGCCGACGCGGTGGCCGTGTCGTCGAAGTCGGAGATGCGCGAGCGCCACCCGGTGCCGAGCTGTTGATCCATCACCCGGTGGACCGTCGCGATCGGCATCGGGGGCGCCTCGGCCTGCAGCTTGGTCAGCGCCTCGCGGTAGGGCTCTGCCATCTCCTCGGGTACGGCCGCCTCCATGACGCTGAGAGCCTGCCCCAACTTCATCGCTCCGCCCTTGAGTTCGCCGAGGACGGCAAACATCTGTTGGGCGGCCTTGGCGCTGAGTTCGGCGTCGATCTCCGCACGATTTCCGCCCGCGAGTTTGCGTCCGAAGCCCATCGCTGCGCGGCCTGCCATCCCGAGGGGGATGCTGGCCAGCTTGGCTGTCCGGGCGGAACTGCTGCGGGGGATGTCGGGCATGACTCCATCATGTCTGACGATCGGCCGACGCGCCGCGACCGGTCGAGACCGGCCGCGCATCCGTGACACGTCACACCGTCCGTCACCGACGAGCGCAGGTGCACAACAGGTGACGCGGCCATCGGCGACGGCGGGTGACCGCGGCGACGAGGTCCACCTCCAGGCTGTGCCCGACGGTCATCGGTGCGGGCGAGTCCGCGTGTGCGTCGAGGAACTCGGTGACCTGCGCGACCGCGAACGCCGCGGTGGCGGCGATGGTGGCGCCGCTCGCGGACCCGACGGTGCCGAGTAGCTGCGCGGCGAGGTGCGGCCATTCCCGGTCGTAGTCGCACCGCGTCAGCTCGACGCACTCGAGGCAGGGCGTGTGTCCGGGCAGGACGAGCGGACCCACCACGCCGACGCCGTCGCGCAGCCGCACGGGAAGGTGCGGGATGCCGTCGTCCATGAGCACCCGGGAGACCTCGGGAGCACAGAGCACGGTGTCCGCCACGACCACGCAGTCGACGTCCGCGTGTCTGTGGGGGAGCGACACGTGCCGGCGCTGGACGCGGCCCGTCGGGGACAACCCGATGGACACCGCATCCGACAGGGGACCGCGTCCCAGAACGAGGACCGTGCGGACGGCGGACGACCGCGGACGACGACGTCCGAGCACGCCCAGTCGTTCGAGTTCGGCCTGCACCGCGGTGAGCACTGCCGCGTCCACGCCGAGTTCGGCTGCACGCCAGTAGACGTCGGGTATCGACCGTCGTCCGTCCAGGAGACGCAGCACCGAGGCCATGACGGCCGGTGTCACGCCGTCCGGCGGGGTGAGGACCACCCGGCGCTCGGGATGCCAGCCGACCTGCAGACGACCGTCTCGGCGCACGAGGAGCGTGACCGATTCGGCCAGGTGCGGGAGGCCGTCCCGGTCGGCGCGCGTGCGGGCGATCTCGGGCGAGCTCGCGTGGCGTGTCTCCGTCATGCGCAGACGATGGCACGCCCCACACTGCGGACGGGGGGTGTCCCGCGCCGCTTGTCCACAGGTGTGCGGCGCTCCGACCTGCGACGCAGTCACGCGGGCGCCGGGAAGTCCCAGGTCGGCGGAATCAGACGGGGGCGGGGCCCTCGTCGTCTCCCTCGGCCTTCTTCTCGGCCGCGCGCTTGCGCTCGAACTCCTCGAGCTGAGCGATGGGGTCGTCGAAGGACCCGGTGTCCCCGCCCACGATGCGATCGATGAAGGACGACGAGTCGTCGAGGTCCGCGGTGTCGGGCAGCAGATCGGGGTGGGCCCACACACCGTCGCGGCCGTCGATACCCGCAGCGTCGGTCAGTCGACGCCACAGATCGGCTGCTTCACGCACCTTGCGCGGCCGCAATTCGAGGCCGATGAGCGTCGCGAAGGTCTGCTCGGCCGGGCCGCCGGACGCGCGACGGCGCCGCATCGTCTCCGACAGCGCGGACGCTCCCGGCAGCCGCTCGCCCAGAGCGGTGGTCACCACCGTGTCCACCCACCCCTCGACGAGGGCCAGCAGTGTCTCGAGGCGCTCCAGGGCCGCCTTCTGCTCCGGGGTCGTCTGCGGCTCGAACGCACCCTGCTGCAGGATCTTCTCCAGCTGGCTCGGGTCGGTGAGCGCGGACGGATCGATACCGCGGGCCGCCTCCTCGATGGCACCGAAGTCCATCCGAATGCCGCGCGCGTACTCCTCGACGGTGGCCAGAACGCGCTGACGCAGCCACGGCACGTGCGAGTAGAGACGGTGGTGGGCGACCTCGCGCGCGGCCAGGAACACCAGCACCTCGCGCTCGGGCAGCTCGGTGCCCTCGCTGAACACCGCGACGGCGTCGGGAAGCAGCGCCGCAGTGTCCGAGGGGCCGAGCGGCAGGCCGATGTCGGTCGAGGTGAGGACCTCCTTGGCGAGCTGGCCCAGGGCCTGGCCCAGCTGTGAGCCGAACGCCATACCGCCCATCTGACCGAGCATGCCGATCATCGGACCGACCATCTGTTGCGCCTCCGGCGGCAACGCGGAGGTCCACATGCCGGAGATCTGCTCGGCGACGGGATCGCACAACCGCTTCCACGTGTCGAGCGTGTTGTCCAACCATTCCTGCGGAGTCCACGCCTCGGTGCGTACCGCGCCGGCCGGGAGGATGGTGGCCTCGTTCAGCCACTGCTCCGCCAGGTGCGCCGCGTCGACGACGGCGGACTTCGATCCCTCCCGCACGGGGGTGGTGGACCCGATCTGCTGGAGGGCCAGCTTCTTCGCCAGGTCGTAGTTCACCGGTCCGGACGTGGCACCGGATCCCATCCCGCTGAACATCTGACCCATCTGCGTGAACATCTGGCCGAGCGCCGCCGGATCGAAACCCTCGGCGCCGAAACCGAATCCGCCGGCACCACCTCCGGGCGTGCCGGAGCCGCCGCTCGACCCCTCGTTCTTGTCCGGGTCGTCGTCGGAATTGGAGAATCCGAAAGGCGTGTTGGTCATGGTTCAACGGTACAAGCCGAACACGGGTTCGGCGGCGATGCCGAGTGCGCCGAGCGCGAACACAGCGACGCCCCGGGCGACGTCGACGCGTCTCCCCGACAGCGTTGACGGTGTCGTTCTCTACTGTGGTGACGTGAATCGAAGGATCGCGACGCTCCTGGTCGCTCTGTTGCCGGTGGTCGTCCTCGGAGTTCTGGGATCTGCGGTCACCGTTCCGTTCGCGGCCCTCGGGCCCGGACCGACGTTCGACACACTCGGTGAGGTGGATGGCAAGCCCGTCGTGGACGTCCAGGGCACCGACGTCGATCGGCCGTCCGGCCACCTGAACATGACGACCGTGGCGGTGCGGGACGAGTTGACGGTGTTCGACGCCCTCGGCCTCTGGCTCAGCGGCAGGCAGGGGCTGGTCCCGCGCGACGAGATCTACCCGCCCGATCGCAGCCGAGAAGAGGTCGAGAACGCCAACCAGGCCGACTTCGCGGAATCCGAGGACAGTGCGGAACTCGCCGCCTTGGATCACCTCGGACTGCCCACGGTGCTCACGGTCGCGCAGATCGGCGACGACAGCCCCGCGGCGGGCGTCCTCGAGGAGGGTGACCGAGTGACCGCGATCGACGGCGCGCCCGTGTCCACTGTGGCCGACGTCCAGAAGGCTGTCGGTGCCGTGAATCCCGGCACGACCATCTCGGTGGACGTCACGCGGGACGGCGCGACGACGACGGAGAACGTCACCGTCGCCGCCCGTCCGGACGACGCCGAGCGCGGCTATCTCGGCATCACCCCGGATGAGACACCGGACGTGCCGTTCACCGTGGAGTTCAATCTCGCCGACGTCGGCGGCCCGTCCGCCGGACTGATGTTCTCGCTGGCGGTGGTGGACAAGCTCAGTCCCGGCGACCTCAGCGGCGGTGCCTTCGTCGCCGGCACGGGAACGATCGACGCCGACGGCGTGGTGGGTCCCATCGGCGGGATCCCGTACAAGTTGGTCGCCGCACGCGAGGCCGGCGCGACGATCTTCCTCGTTCCCGCGGACAACTGCGCCGAGGCGGCGCCGCGGACGCCGGAGGGGCTACGCCTGGTGAAGGTCACGAGCCTGGACGATGCGATCGGGTCGCTCGACGCTCTGGCCGGTGGGGGAGACGCCCCGTCCTGCTCGTGACGATCCGGGTGCGAACGTCAGTAGTCCTCGTCCTCGGGATCCGCGTCGAGCGTGGCGTGCAGCGCCGCGACGACGTTCGGCGCCAGGTTCTCGTAGGTCAGTAGCTCCGGCGCCTCGTCGAAACTGCTGTCGTCCTCGTTCTCGGGACGCAGCTGCAGCAGGGCGATGGACGGACCGTCCCGAAGTACGGCGACGATGAGCCGCCCGTCGCGCCGGTCGGGGTGCTCCTCGGCCGTGAGGCGCGCGGCCTGGTCCGCCGCGTCGCGATCCGCCAGGAGCGGAGCGAGGGCGCTGTCGAGATCCGATTCGGCCTCGGGCGGCAGAACGACGATCTCCTCGACCAGTGCGCACCCGGCGACCGAGGCCGGCCAGGTGGTCGTGCCGAGGAACTCGTCGAGCGCGTGCGATCCGCCCGCGACGTCGGCGGGCAGCCGCTCCTGGGCGACAGGGGTCAGGTCGGCGCCGTCCTCGAGCTGGTCGAGCAGGCTGGGCTCCGCGGCCGCCAGATCCTCGGTCGGGACCAACGCGAACAACTGAGGCCCCTGGTCCCACCCGCCGGCGTCCACGTAGTCGACGACCTCGCGCACACAGCGGGCGAGGGCGCGTTCGGCGCGGGCGTCCCCGGATTCGGGATCGAACCACTCGCTCCCGGTCACGATGCATCCTCGTTGTCACTCACCGCTCCATCCTCGCATCGAGGGCTAGAGTCGTGGACGTCGCCACGGCGGGACACTTCGCGTTCGAGGGTGTCCGTACAGTGGTCGAAAACGGACATGTGGTGTCGTCACGGTGGTGTCACGAGGCGACGGCGCGCGAGATCTTGGAGTGTGGCACGTGGGCATGAGGCCCCCAACCGGTTTGCCGTCGTTGTCGAGACGGAGCCGTACGTTACTGGTCCTGGCGTTGGTTCTGGCCGCGCTGTTGCTCATCGGTCCCCGGTTGGTGGACACGTACACGGACTGGTTGTGGTTCGGGGAGGTCGGCTTCCGCAACGTCTTCACGACGGTGCTCCTCACTCGCGTGATCACGTTCCTCGTCGTCGCTCTGCTGGTGGGCGGCACGGTGTTCGGTGCTCTCACCGTCGCCTACCGGTCGCGTCCGGTCTTCGTGCCCACGGCCGGACCGAACGATCCCATCGCTCGCTACCGCACCACCGTCATGTCGCGTCTGCGCGTGTTCGGTATCGGCATCCCGGTCGTCATCGGCCTGCTCTCCGGCCTTGTCGCACAGGGCAACTGGGTCACGGTGCAGATGTTCCTGCACGGTGGATCCTTCGGCGTGCAGGATCCGCAGTTCAACCTGGACGTCGGCTTCTACGCCTTCGATCTGCCGTTCTACCGGTCGATCCTCAACTGGCTCTTCGTCGCCGTCGTCATCGCCTTCTTCGCGGCACTGGTCACGCACTACATCTTCGGCGGCCTGCGCCTCAGCGGCCGCGAGGGTGCGCTGACCAAGTCGGCGCGCATCCAGTTGGCCGTGCTCGCCGGCACCTTCGTCGTCCTCAAGGCGGTGGCGTACTGGTTCGATCGTTACGCACTCTTGTCGAGCAGCCGTAAGGAGCCCACGTTCACGGGCCCCGGCTTCACCGACATCAACGCCGTCCTGCCCGCGAAGCTCATCCTGCTGGCCATCGCTGTCATCTGTGCGGGTGCCTTCTTCGCGGCGATCTTCCTGCGCGATCTGCGGATCCCGGCACTCGCCACCGCGCTTCTCGTCCTGTCGTCGATTCTCGTCGGCGCCGTCTGGCCGTTGGTCGTCGAGCAGTTCTCGGTGCGCCCCAACGCTGCCGACAAGGAGCGGGCGTACATCGAACGGAACATCGAGGCCACCCGAGCCGCCTACGGCATCACGGACGACACCGTGACCTACGAGGACTACACGGGCGTCGGTTCCGCGTCGCCTCGGGACGTCCCCGCGGACCAGACCACCATCGCCAACACCCGTCTGCTCGATCCGAACGTGCTCTCGCGCACCTTCACCCAGCAGCAGCAGCTCAAGAACTTCTACGGGTTCCCGTCCACGTTGGACGTCGACCGCTACGAGATCGACGGGCAGCTCCAGGACTACATCGTCGCGGCGCGTGAGCTGTCTCCCAACAGCCTCACCGGCAACCAGACCGACTGGATCAACCGCCACACGGTGTACACGCACGGCAACGGTTTCGTGGCGGCCCCGGCCAACCGCGTGAACGCCGCCGTGCAGGACGCGACGAGCACCGAGTCGAACAGCAACTCCGGGTACCCGATCTACACCGTCAGCGACCTCGCGTCGCAGGCCGCGGACGACCAGGTCATTCCGGTGGAGCAGCCCCGCATCTACTACGGCGAGGTCATCGCGTCGTCCAACCCCGACTACGCCATCGTCGGTGGCAGCGAAGGCTCGGACGGCCGCGAGTACGACACCGACACCTCGCGCTACACCTACACCGGTTCGGGTGGCGTCGGCATCGGCAACTGGTTCAACCGGTTGGCGTTCGCGGCGAAGTACACCGAACGCAACATCCTCTTCTCGGGCGCCATCGGCGACGACTCGAAGATCATCTTCAACCGCGATCCTCGTGAGCGCGTGCAGAAGGTCGCACCGTGGCTGACCGCGGACGGCAACTCCTACCCGGCCGTGGTCGGTGGAAAGATCGTCTGGATCGTCGACGCGTACACCACGCTGGACCAGTACCCCTACGCGCAGCGCAGTTCGCTCGAGGGACTGGTACAGGACAGCATCGACGCCAACACCGGTCGACTGCTTCCGCGTGACGAGGTGTCCTACATCCGCAACTCGGTCAAGGCCACCGTCGACGCCTACGACGGGTCGGTGAACCTGTACCAGGTGGACGACAACGATCCCGTCCTCGCCGCGTGGATGGGCGCGTTCCCGGGTGCGGTCCAGCCCGAGTCGGCGATCTCCGACGAACTGCGTCAGCACTTCCGCTACCCCGAGGACCTGTTCAAGGTCCAGCGCGAGATGCTCGCCAAGTACCACGTCAACGATCCCGGCGAGTTCTTCACCAACAACGCGTTCTGGTCGGTTCCCAGTGACCCGACCGTCGAGGGTGGCACCAACCTCAACCAGCCGCCGTACTACGTCCTGATCGGTGATCCGGACACGGGCCAGCCGTCGTTCAGGTTGACCAGTGCGATGGTGGGCTTCAACCGAGAGCTGTTGTCCGCGTACATCTCCGTGCGCTCCGATCCGGAGGGTTACGGCGAGTTCACGGTGCTGCAGTTGCCCACCGACACGCAGACTCAGGGTCCGCAGCAGGCGCAGAACTCGATGACGTCGGACACCCGTGTGGCGTCGGACCGAACGCTGCTGCAGCAGTCCAACAGGATCCAGTACGGCAACCTGCTGACACTGCCCATCGCCAACGGCGGAATCCTGTACGTCGAGCCGCTGTACACCGAGCGCAACACGACGAACACCTCCACGTTCCCGCAGTTGTCCCGCGTACTCGTGAGCTATCGCGAGCCGGGTGCAGGCGGCGGTGTCCGCGTCGGGTACGCGGCGACGCTGGCCGAGGCACTGGACCAGGTGTTCGGCTCCGGTACGGGCAGCGTGGCGACCGCGCCGGGCGGTGAGGCGACGGAGCCGCAGCCGGACAACGGCTCGTCGACCGGCACCACCCCGGCACCCACCGAGGGGTCTGCCACCACGCCTCCGTCCACGTCGGCCGCACCCGCTGCGCCCGTCGACCGGACGGCGGCGGTGAACAACCTCAACAGTGCGCTGGCAGCAGTGCGGACCGCGCAGCAGTCGGGTGACTTCGCCCAGCTCGGTACCGCGTTCGACAACCTGCAGCGCGCGATCGACCAGTACAACAGCACCGGCGGTTAGTCGGCCCGGTAGTCACGACCGAAGCCCCGTCACTCGTCACGAGTGGCGGGGCTTCGTCGTGAGCGCGGGTCGTTGTGTTCGGGTCGTTGCGCGCGGGTTCCAGCGCCCCGCACGCGTTGCCGCCGGCGGGTGGGGGTGTGCGGCTTGTCGACGTGTGCGGATGGCAGTGGTGGTATCGGGGAGCCGGGTTGCGGGGGAGCCGCTGCGTCGACCCGCACGGGTTCCAGCGCCCCGCACGCGTTGTCGCCGGCGGGTGGGGGTGCGCGGCTAAGGAAACGTGTGCGGATCGCCTGCGCCGACGACGGGGCCGGGGCGTGGCCGGGTGTGGGGGAGCCGCCGCGTCGACCCGCACGGATTCCAGCACCCCGCACCCCTTCCCGCCTGCTGGAGGGGGTGTGAGCCTTGAGCGCAGGGTGCAGATCGCGTCGCGGGGCCGGTGCGGCGACACCAGGGCCCCAGCAGACGCCCCGCACACGACGAAGCGGGCGCACCCGATGATCGGGTGCGCCCGCTTCGGACGTTCGAGAGGATGCTCTAGCGAGCGAGGCCCGCGAGGACGCCGGAGTTGGCGGCCACGAAGTCCTGGTACTGCTGGCCGACGCCGTACTGCTGGGCCAGTGCTGCGCCCTGCTCGACGGCGGACTGCACGGGTGCCGGTGCGGCGGGTGCAGCGGGCGCGGGAGCGGGTGCCGGTGCGGGCGCCTCGGCGACCGACGTGGTGCCCGACGAGAGGTACTGGCCGCAGGTGGGCCATGCGCCGACGCCCTGGGTCGCGAGAACGTTCTCGGCGACGCGGATCTGCTCGGCCTTGGAGGCGCTGGACGCGGTGCCGGAGCCGCCGTTGGCCGCCCAGGTGCTCTGCGAGAACTGCAGGCCACCGTAGTAGCCGTTGCCGGTGTTGATGCCCCAGTTGCCGCCGCTCTCGCACTGTGCGACGCCGTCCCAGTTGTGGGCGGGTGCTGCGGAGGCGGTTCCGGTGCTCAGGACGAGCGGTGCGGCGACGACGGCGCCGGTGACGGCGGCCCATCCGAGCGCGCGGGTGGTGAAGTTACGTGCAGTGGTCATGCGGGGTAGATCCTCTCAGCGCTGGTCGACGTGAGCGCGCAGGCGAGTGACGCCTGCATTCGCTCGAATCCCTGCCCCCATCGAGTCGGGTCTCCGATCCCGCGGGGCAGAAGAATCCAGCGGCGGGTCGGCCTGGCCCTTGTTTCGGGCCGAGCGCGACGGTAACGAAACAATCACGAGCCGTCACCCGGCCCTCTGGTGAGGTCGGAAACGGGCGAGATGGTGGGTTCGTGACATCTCTGCAGGTCATGACGGATGACAACCGTCTCGTGTCCTCTCGTGACCCCATCGTTATGTGAGGGGGAACACGGGTGAAAAGAGACCGCGGTCACCCTCCGAGGCTCGATCTCGTTGCTCAGCAGGCGATTTGCAATTCACCGACGCCGTCCGGTAACTTCTTGTTCAGCAAGAACGCAGCACAGCTTGCACCGCAGACGGAGCCGAAAGGTTCTCGATGCTGACGCGGGGTGGAGCAGCTCGGTAGCTCGCTGGGCTCATAACCCAGAGGTCGCAGGTTCAAATCCTGTCCCCGCTACCACCACGAAAGGCCCGACAGTCTCAGACTGTCGGGCCTTTCGCGTTGCCGCGGGCACCGGCGTCGACTCGATCGGATCAGAGCGACGTCGGTGCCTCGTGCTCAGTGAGAGATGTCTGGATCCGCCGACGTCATGCCCGTGCTGGGCGCGTCGTTCTCGTCGACGTCCCCGCCGGCGTCCGTACGGTCCCCCGAGTCGTCCGTCTCGTCCAGATCGACGGCGTCCGCACCCTCGAGGTGGGTGAGGCCCACCTCGGCCTCCGCGACGAGGCCCTTGGCTTTGTCCTCGATCTTCTTCGCCCAGTCCGACATGGCAGTCTCCCTCGTGTTCGCCGTGCTTCGTCCGTTCCAGCTTGCCAGAACAGCAGAAAGGCCCGGCACATGTGCCGGGCCTTTCTCAGGGTCGTGTGACCGTCACTTCAGCTCGGCGGACGTCTTCCCGAGCACGCGGCGAGCCACGATCAGCTGCTGGATCTGCTGGGTGCCCTCGAAGATGTCGAGGATCTTCGAGTCGCGTGACCACTTCTCGAGCAGCAGGTGCTCGGAGAAGCCGAGCGTGCCGGCCAGTTCCACCGCCTTGAGCGTGATGTCGGTGGCGCTACGGCCTGCCTTCGCCTTGGACATCGACGCCTGCAGCGAGTTGGGCTCCTTGTTGTCCGCCATCCACGCAGCGCGGAGAGCGAGCAGGTAAGCAGCCTCCCAGTCGGCCTCGAGCCGGATGTACTCCGCAGCAGCGGCCGACTGGCTGTAGGTGGCAGCGTCGTAATCGATGACCACTCCGGCGTCGGTCAGGATCGACCGGAGCTCCTCGAGCGCTGCACGGGCGACTCCGATGGCCATGCCGGCGACCAGAGGACGGGTGTTGTCGAACGTCTGCATGACGCCGGCGAAGCCCTTGTCCGTGTCGACGTCCGGGGAACCCAGGAGGTTGTCCTTCGGGATGCGGCAGTTGTCGAGGAGCAGGGCTGCGGTGTCGGACGCCTTGATTCCCAGCTTGTGCTCGAGGCGTGCGACGGACAGGCCCGGCGCGTCCCGCGGGACGACGAAGGACTTGATCGCGGCGCGGCCCTTGGTCTTGTCGACGGTGGCCCACACGACGATGTGCGTGGAGCGCTCGCCGGCCGTGACGTAGATCTTCTCGCCGTTCAGGACCCACTCGTCACCGTCGAGTACCGCGGTGGTGCTCACGGCGGCCGAGTCGGAACCGAACGAGGGCTCGGTGATGGCCATCGAGGCCCACACCTTGCCGAAGCGCTCGAGCTGCTCGTCGGTGGCGACGGCGGCGATGGCGGAGTTGCCGAGGCCCTGGTAGGGGATGGACAGGGTCAGACCCACGTCGCCCCAGCAGGTCTCGATGACGTTGACCAGAGCGGACATGTTGCCGCCGTTGGCATTCGGGGTCTTGCTCGGCTTCGGAGCGTCGCCCTTGGCCTCACGGCCGCCCTTGGCGCCGCCGATCTCACCGCCGGCGTCGCTCATGCCCTCGATCATGGCGGCCATGGTGTCGAGCTCGACCGGGTAGGCGTGCTCCGCCAGGTCGTACTTGCGCGACACGGGGCGCATGATCTCGGCCGCGACCTGGTGAGCCTGGTTGGCCGACGCCCTGAGCTTGCGAGGAAGTTCGAGATTGATCATGAGAGTTCCAATCGAAAGGTGGGGTGTCGGATCAGATCAGGACGATGCCCTCGGCAACGCCGACGGCGCGGAGATCGCGGTACCAGCGCTCGACCGGGTGCTCCTTGGTGAAACCGTGTCCGCCGAGAAGCTGGACACCGTCGAGGCCGATCTGCATGCCCTTGTCCGTCGCGAGTCGTCGGGCGAGCGAGGCCTCGCGTGCGAAGGACAGTCCCTGCTCCGCACGGGACGCACCACGCTGGATGACCAGGCGCAGACCGTCGAGCTCGATCGCGATGTTGGCTACCATGAAGGCGACGGCCTGACGGTTGCTGATCGGCTCGCCGAACGCGGTGCGGTCGTTGACGTAGGGGACCACGTAGTCCAGGACGGCCTTCGACGTGCCGGCGGCCATGGACGCCCAGCCGAGACGCGCGAGCCGGATGGCGTCGGTGTAGTCGGACACGTGGGCGTCCGCGTCGCCGTCGCCCAACAGGTTGGCCTCGGGTACGGCGACGCCGTCGAGATGCAGTCGACCGATGCCCGCTGCACGCAGACCCATGCTGGGGTCCGCCTCGACACTCAACCCGGCGCTGTCCGACTCGACGATGAAGAGCGCGGGACGGCCGTCGAGTTCGGCGGCGACGATGAACAGCTCGCAGGCGGC
Source organism: Rhodococcus sp. UNC23MFCrub1.1 (assembly GCF_000686025.1). Classification (GTDB taxonomy): domain Bacteria; phylum Actinomycetota; class Actinomycetes; order Mycobacteriales; family Mycobacteriaceae; genus Rhodococcoides. The sequence continues at coordinate 104,816 of NZ_JMLQ01000009.1, read as the reverse complement.
GGCCGACGGCACGAGGCTCTTGACGCCCGTGAGCTTGTAGCCGCTGGGGGAGCGGACCGCCTTGGTCTGCAGCGCGAACGGGTCGAAGAGCGCGCGCGGCTCGTTCACGACTAGAGCCGCACTGGGCACCTTCTCACCCGTGAAGGACGGCAGGTACGTCTTCTGCTGAGTCTCGGTGCCCCACTGCGTGAGCGCCACCGCCACGCCGCTGGGGGCGAGGATCGGCAGGGCCAGGCCCATGTCTCCGTACGCGAGCGCCTCGGCGACGAGGGCGTTGGTGACGGCGCCGCGCTCACTGGCCGCGCCCTCGAGGTTCTCGGGGACGTTGATGAGGGTGATGCCCAGTTCGGCGGCGCGAGCGACGAGGTCGTCCGGCGATGCCGCGGCCTCGTCGGCGTCGTGCGCTGCCGGGCGCATGATCTCCTCGGCGAACTCGAGCACCGTCTCGACGATCATCTTCTGCTCGTCGTCGGGAGTCAGGTCGAAGTAGTCGAGTCCCTTGGTGGAGGACTCGGGCAGACGCTCGGGCTTGCCTCCGCCGGACACCTTGGAGAAGGTCCGGGTGGCGGCACCGAGCGTCTTGAAGCCGGTCTTCGTGCTCTCGTACGTGACACGGTCGATCGTCTGGCGCAGGTTGTACTTCTCGGCCAGGTCGGAGCCGGAGAGCTTGGTGAGCACGCGCATCGCGGTTCCGATGGCGTCGCGTCGGATCGGGTTGAGCCCGACCGCTGACGTGTCGCGCACCGGGCGCCGAGACGCATCGGTCTTGGTCGTGGGGGCGCTGTCGTTCTTCGTCATGATCACCCAGCTGTTCTCGGTGTTCGGTCGTGGACGGGACCTATCTTACTCGCCAGTAAGTTCGGTGTCTACCGTCGAGTAAGGTCGGCGCGTCAGGCGCCCGAGGACGGCGTCGTGCAGAAGCGCGTTCGACGCCACCGCACTGCCTCCGTGCGGCCCCGCCGCACCGTCGAGAGCGGTGAAACGGCCGCCCGCCTCCCGTACCAGCACGTCGAGCGGAGCCAGGTCCCACAGTGATACTTCGGGCTCGGCGGCCACATCGATCGATCCCTCGGCGACCAGGCAGTACGAGAGGAAGTCGCCGTAGCCGCGGACGCGCCACACCTCGTCGGTCAGATCCAGGAAGTTCTCTCGCAGACCGGCGTCCTTCCACCCGCTGAGGCTGGAGAATCCCAGGCTCGCCGAGGACGGAGACGCCACCGACGACACCGACAACCGTCGCGGCTCGCCGGCACCGAAGCGTGCGAACGCTCCCAGCCCGTCGGCCGCCCACCATCGCCGCGCGAGAGCGGGAGCGCTGACCACTCCCACGACCGGCACGCCGTCGGAGAGCAGCGCGACCAGCGTCGCCCAGATCGGCACACCGCGGACGAAGCTCTTGGTGCCGTCGATGGGATCGAGCACCCACTGACGCCCGGAGAGGACGGCGTCGCCGCCGAACTCCTCGCCCAACACCGCATCGCCCGGTCGGACCTCGCCGAGCAGCCGCCGGATCTCGGTCTCGACGGCCAGATCCGCGTCCGAGACGGGTGTGAGATCCGGCTTGTCCTCGATGCGCAGGTCCACGGCCAGGAATCGCGCCGTGGTGATGGCGTCGGCCGCGTCCGCGAGACGGAGGGCGAGGGTGAGATCGTCGGCGAGGTCGGTCACGGCACAGGACGTTACTGCGGTGCGGGCCCGTCGGTCGTTGCCGGTAACCTCGGGCGCGTGCATCCTGACGTATCCGCTGACATCGCCGAACTCGACACCACCCTCAAGACCGTGGAGTCGGTGCTCGACATCGAGGAACTCCGTCGCCGGATCGACGAGCTCGAACACCAGGCTGCCGACCCCGAGCTGTGGAACGACCAGGACCACGCCCAGCAGGTGACCAGCGCGTTGTCGCACGCGCAGACCGAGTTGCGGCGGGTCGAGGCGCTGCGCCAGCGGCTCGACGATCTTCCGGTGCTGTACGAGCTCGCCGAGGCGGAAGAGGGCGAGGCCGCCGCCGAGGCGCTCGCGGAGGCGGACGCCGAGCGCGTCTCCCTGCACACCGACGTCGAGCTGCTCGAGGTGCGGACCCTGCTGTCGGGTGAGTACGACAAGCGTGACGCGCTGGTCAACATCCGGTCCGGCGCCGGCGGGATCGACGCCGCGGACTGGGCCGAGATGCTGATGCGCATGTACATCCGCTGGGCCGAGAAGCACGGATACGGCGTGGAGGTCTACGACACCTCGTACGCCGAGGAGGCCGGCATCAAGAGCGCCACCTTCGCGGTGAAGGCGCCCTACAGTTACGGAACTCTGTCGATCGAGCAGGGCACGCATCGTCTCGTGCGCATCAGCCCCTTCGACAACCAGGGTCGCCGCCAGACGTCCTTCGCCGAGGTCGAGGTGCTGCCGGTCGTCGAGACCACCGATCACATCGAGATCCCCGAGAACGACATCCGTGTCGACGTGTACCGCTCGTCGGGACCGGGTGGTCAGTCCGTCAACACCACCGACTCCGCCGTGCGGCTCACACACATTCCGACCGGCATCGTCGTCACCTGCCAGAACGAGAAGTCGCAGCTGCAGAACAAGGTGTCCGCCATGCGCGTGCTGCAGGCCAAGCTGCTCGAGGTCAAGCGCAAGGAGGAGCGCGCCGAGATGGACGCCCTCAAGGGCGACGGCGGCAGCTCCTGGGGTAACCAGATGCGCTCGTACGTCCTGCACCCGTACCAGATGGTGAAGGATCTGCGGACCGAGTACGAGGTCAACAACCCGTCCTCGGTGCTCGACGGTGACATCGACGGCTTCATCGAGTCGGGCATCCGCTGGCGTATGCGTGCAGAGCAGGAGTAACAGGTGAGCGCCTTCTGGCCACTGCCTCCCGATTTCGTCTTCTGGCTCCAGAACAACTTCCTCGAGATGATCCTGTGGATCCTCGGCGGCATGCTCGCGGCGCGGGCGGTGGGGTGGGCCGGCGGCAAGATCACCGGCCGCATCGACCGGACCTACCAGCAGACCGACGCGCTCGTGCGCACCGAGGCGGCGAAACACCGCCACTCGGTGGCGCAGGTCGTCACCTGGGTGGTCGTGGCACTCATCTACGTGCTGGTCGCCATCCGGGTCCTGCAGCGCCTCGGCTTCCCGATCACCAGCCTCGTGGCTCCGGCGACCGTGCTCGGTGCCGCGCTCGGTTTCGGTGCCCAGCGCATCGTCCAGGACATCCTGTCCGGGTTCTTCATCATCACCGAGCGTCAGTACGGGTACGGCGACGTGGTCCAACTCGCGATCACCGGCACCGCGGGCGACGCGATCGGCACCGTCGAGGACGTGACGCTGCGCGTCACGCGGGTGCGGTCGGCCGAGGGCGAGGTGATCACCGTGCCCAACGGGCAGATCGTCAAGGCGGTCAACCTGTCGAAGGACTGGGCGCGCGCGGTCATCGACGTACCGGTGCCGCCGTCCGCGGACCTGTCCCGCGTCACCGAGCTGTTGAAGTCGGTGGGCGAGGAGGCCTATCGCGACGGTCGGCTCACCGAGTTGCTGCTCGACGAGCCCACCGTCATGGGTGTCGAGAGCATCGAGGTGGACCAGGTCAACCTGCGCCTCGTCGCCCGCACCCTGCCGGGCAAGCAGTTCGAGGTGGGACGCGAGCTCCGGGCGCGCATCGCTCTGACACTGCGCAACGACGGCATCACCGTCTCGCCCGAACTCTCCGCCGACCGTCCCGTGGGAGGCGAACAGTGACCTCGAACGAACCCGAGAGCCCGGCGACCGAGCACCCGGACGCTCCGCGATCGACGTTCCGCCCCGGGTGGATGTCGCGCATACCGGCGCGCATCCTCGGCCGTTTCCGCACGACCACCGTGGTGATGGTGCTCGCCTTCCTGGCAGTACTGGTGCTGTGGAACAACGTGCGCTTCGACCCGACCCTCAACGAGAACTCGCCGGTGTACGTTCCGCCCGCACCGTCGTCGTCCGAGGCGCCGCCCCCGGCGGAGACCTACGCCCCGACGACCAACACGTTCCGGTCAACCACGACGCCCGTGCCGACCACGACCGATCCGGCCTCGCCGCAGGACGGTGTAACGACGACCGCGCCGGCGCCCACGACCACCACCGGCACGACGACACGCGCGCCCGGGTTCCAGCTGCCGACCATCCCCGGTCTGCCGTTGCCGAGCGGAACGAACTGACCCGCGCGTCGCTGTAGCGGCACCGTCGGGACGCGCGGCTACACTGGCGACCCGTGATCAGCGTGGAGAACGTCTCGAAGTCCTACAAGTCCTCGACTCGACCCGCGCTGGACAAGGTGTCGGTGAAGGTGGAGAAGGGCGAGTTCGTCTTCCTCATCGGGCCGTCGGGCTCGGGCAAGTCGACCTTCATGCGCCTGCTCTTGCGCGAGGAGATGCCGACCTCGGGCGACATCACGGTGGCGGACTTCCACGTGAACAAGCTCGCCGGGCGGCGCGTGCCGAAGCTGCGGCAGAGCATGGGATGCGTCTTCCAGGACTTCCGCCTGCTGCAGAACAAGTCGGTGTCGGAGAACGTCGCGTTCGCCCTCGAGGTGATCGGCAAGCCGCGCGGGGTGATCGAGCGGACGGTGCCGGAGGTGCTCGAGCTGGTCGGCCTGTCCGGCAAGGCGGATCGTCTGCCGTCCGAGCTGTCCGGCGGCGAGCAACAGCGAGTCGCCGTGGCCCGCGCCTTCGTGAACCGGCCGCTCGTGCTGCTCGCGGACGAGCCCACCGGCAACCTGGACCCCGACACCAGCCAGGACATCATGTTGCTGCTCGAGCGCATCAACCGCACGGGCACCACCATCCTCATGGCCACTCACGACAACCACATCGTCGACTCGATGCGTCGCCGCGTCGTCGAGCTCGACAACGGCCGGGTGGTCCGCGACGAGGCACGAGGGGTGTACGGCGTGGGTCGTTAGATCCCGCTCTCGGCTCCGTCCCCTCCTCGCGCCTCGGCGCAACGACCTCTCGAAGAAAGTGTGTGAACCGTGCGCGCTAGTTTCCTTCTCGGCGAAGTTCTCACCGGACTGCGCCGCAACATCACGATGACCATCGCGATGGTGCTGACCACCGCCATCTCCCTCGGTCTGTTCGGTGGTGGCCTGCTGGTCGTGCAGATGGCGGGGAAGACGCAGCAGATCTTCCTGGATCGCGTCGAGGTCCAGATCTTCCTGACCGACGACATCTCGACCACCGACCCGGACTGCACCTCGGGCATCTGCGCCGGCCTCCGCACGGACCTCGAATCGACGCCGTCCGTGGTGTCGGTGCAGTACCTCAACCGGGAGGACGCCGTCGCCGACGCCACCGATCGCGTCTTCAAGGATCAGCCGGAGCTGGCGTCCCTGGTGTCACCCGAGAGCTTCCCCGCGTCGTTCAAGGTGAAGCTCAGCGATCCCGAGCGGTTCGGCGTGATCAACGACGAGTTCGGGGCGCGGCCGGGTGTGCAGAGCGTGCTCAACCAACGCGAACTGGTCGACCGGCTGTTCAGCGTCCTCGCGGGCGTCCGCAACGCCGCGTTCGCGGTGGCTGTGGTCCAGGCCGTCGCGGCGGTCCTGCTGATCGCCAACATGGTGCAGATCGCCGCGTTCACCCGTCGGACCGAGGTGGGCATCATGCGCCTGGTCGGCGCCACGCGGTGGTACACGCAGCTGCCCTTCCTGCTCGAGGCCATCGCGGCATCGCTGGTGGGTGCGGTGCTCGCCATCGCCGGACTGTTCACCGCCAAGGCGGCGTTCATCGACTCGGTGCTGGACGACCTGTACCAGGCCAACATCCTGGCTCGGGTGACGACGAGCGACGTCTTGTTGGTCTCGCCGATCCTGCTTCTGGTCGGCGTCGGCATGGCCACGATCACCTCCTACATCACCCTGCGCCTGTACGTCCGGCAGTAGCGCACCCGGCACCCGGAACAAACGGGTGGACGGAGTCCTTATGGTTGTCAGAAGTCACGTCCACCCGCGCCCGAAGGAGTTCCAGCTGTGAAGGAGAAAGGTCGCAAGGCGATTGCGACCAATCGCAAAGCGCGACACAACTACACGATCCTCGACGTCTACGAGGCCGGAGTCGCCCTCGTCGGCACCGAGGTCAAGAGCCTGCGTGACGGGAAGGCGTCGCTGGCCGATGCCTTCGCCACCGTCGACGACGGCGAGGTGTGGCTGCGCGGCCTGCACATTCCCGAGTACATGGCGGGAAGCTGGACCAACCACGCGCCGCGGCGCAACCGCAAGCTCCTGCTGCACAAGCGGGAGATCGAGGTCCTCATCGGCAAGACGCGTGAGGGCAACATGACGCTGGTACCGCTCTCCATGTACTTCAACGAGGGCAAGGTGAAGGTCGAGCTGGCCCTGGCGAAGGGCAAGCAGGACTACGACAAGCGTCAGGACCTGGCTCGCCGAACGGCGGAACGCGAGGTCACCCGTGAACTCGGTCGTCGCATAAAGGGAATGCGCTGACCGCGATCGTCCTCGCGCTGATCGCGGCGCTCGGGTACGGCGTCAGCGACTTCGTCGGAGGAGTCGCGTCCCGACGCGTCGCCGCGCTGCGCGTGGTGATCGTCTCGTACCCGGTCTCGGTACTCGTCGTGGCGGCGGTGATGCCGTTCGTCGGAGGCACTCTCACCGCGTCGTCCGTGGTGTGGGGTGCGTTGTCCGGACTGGCCGGCGGTGTCGCCGTGTGGTGGTTCTACCTGGCACTCGCCGCCGGGCCGATGGCCGTCGTGTCGCCGATCACGGCCGTTCTGGTGGCCGGTGTACCGGTCGGCGTCGGGCTCGTCCTGGGCGAGCGACCCGGCGTCCTGGCATACATCGGCATCGCGTTGGCGCTGGTGGCCGTGCTCATGGTCAGCAAGGAGTCACCCGACGACGCCGCAGGTGACGTGGCCGGCGGACGGACTCTGCGATTCACGCCCCGGGTGGCATGGCTGACCGTCGGTTCCGGTCTGGCATTCGCGTTGACGTTCATCTTTCTCGACCGGGCCGGGGAGGACGACGCGGGTCTGTGGCCGTTGCTGGCAAACCGGGTCACCGCCACCGCCCTCGTGTGGGCGGTCGCCCTCGGCACCGGCATGTTCTCGTTCCCCCGTGGCGGCGTTCTGAAGCTGGCCGCCTGGATCGCTCTTCTGGACGTCGCCGCCAACGCCGCGTTGCTCTATGCCTTCCAGGGTGGGCTGCTGTCCCTCGTCAGCGTGATCGCCTCGCTGTATCCCGCCGCGACCGTGCTGCTGGCCATGGTGATGCTGGGGGAGCGGGTGGCCAAGGTGCAGATCGTCGGCATGGTCATCGCCCTGGGCGCGGTCGGGCTGATCACCGCGGGTGCCTGACCACCTGGCGGTGGTCGCGCTCCGGGTGGGCGCCACACTCGAGGTGCTCCTCTGCTATGAATGGAATGCATGAACACCGAAGCAGGCGCCCGTGTCGTGGTCACCGGAGCGACGGGCTACATCGGCGGTCGACTCGCCCCGCGACTGACGGAGGCCGGCTACCGGGTTCGCGTCCTCGCCCGGTCGCCTCAGAAGCTTCGCGACGTGCCGTGGGCTGCGGACGTCGAGGTGGTGCAGGGCGATCTGAGTGATCGCGAGTCGCTGGACGATGCGTTCCGGGACGTCGACGTCGTCTACTACCTCGTCCACTCCATGGGGGGATCCGACCACTTCGCCGAGGCGGAGCGTCGAAGTGCGGAGAACGTGGCCGAAGCGGCGAAGGCCGCCGGAGTGCAGCGCATCGTGTATCTCGGCGGCCTCCACCCGGTGACCGGCGCGTTGTCCCCGCACCTCGAATCGCGGGCCGAGGTGGGCCGGATCCTCATCGAGTCCGGCGTCTTCACCGTGGTGCTGCAGGCGGGTGTCGTCATCGGCTCCGGATCCGCGTCGTTCGAGATGATTCGGCACCTCACCAATCGACTGCCCGTCATGACGACCCCCAAGTGGGTGCACAACCAGATCCAGCCGATCGCCGTCCGCGACGTGCTGCACTACCTGATCGAGTCGGCGACCGCTCCGTTCGAGACGTCCCGTACCTGGGACATCGGTGGGCCGGACGTCCTGCAGTACGGCGAGATGATGAACGAGTACGCGAGTGTGGCGGGTCTGCGCAAGCGTCGCATGCTGGTGTTGCCGGTGCTGACGCCCCGACTCGCGGGTCACTGGATCGGGTTGGTCACGCCCATCCCACGCGGACTGGCCATGCCCCTCATCGAGTCACTGCAGTACGACGCCATCGCCCACGAACAGGACATCGACACGGTCGTCCCACCGCCGGAGGGTGGATTGACCACCTTCGCCGATTCCGTGCACCTCGCGCTGCGGCGCATCGAGGACGGGGAGGTGGAGACCACGTGGTCCAACGCGACCGATGCCGGCGCCCCATCGGATCCGCTGCCGTCGGACCCGGACTGGGCCGGCGAGGTGGTGTACGTCGACGAACGCGCGCAGGACTGCAACGCGCCACCGGAACTGCTGTGGGACGTCGTCGAGGGTATCGGTGGTGAGAACGGGTGGTACTCGTTCCCCGCTGCCTGGGTCATCCGCGGCTGGATGGACAAGATCGTCGGGGGCGTGGGACTCAAGCGCGGCCGTCGGGATCCGCGTCGGTTGGTCAACGGCGAGGCGCTCGACTGGTGGCGCGTCGAGGAGATCGAGCGCGGGTCGCTGCTGCGTCTGCGCGCCGAGATGAAGGCGCCGGGCGGTGCCTGGCTGGAACTGCGCGTCCTTCCGCGCGACGGCGGGACCCGCTCCCGCTACGAGCAGCGCGCGATCTTCTTCCCGCGGGGGCTGGGCGGACGGCTGTACTGGTTCGCCATCATGCCGTTCCACGGTGTGATCTTCCGCGGCATGCTCGAGAACATCACGGGCAAGGCCGAACGCGCGGCCGACACCGGTGACAAACGGGATGAAACCCGCGTCGGATGACGTTAGACTGATGTGTCCACCGGGAAGACCGGTGGGACGAGACTTCGCCACAGCGGAGGAAAGGGGCTGAACGGTTTCGACTGTGTGCGTCTAGTCAGGGGAAGCGTGCCGGTGCAGGCGAGAGACCACCGCAAGCGTCATCGCAAAAATATAAGCGCCGATTCCAATCAGCGCGACTACGCACTCGCTGCCTAAGTAGCGACTGCGTGTCTGTCAGTCCGATCTTGCCCTCGGGTCGGGTACTGGCATCAGCTAGAGGGCTCACCTGGTCACTCGGTCACGGAGTGATGTGGGACATCAAACAGTGGCTGGGATCGTCATCCAGGCTTGTCTGCGAGATCTGGAGATCCGAGTAGAGACTTAGCAGACTGCGCACGGAGAAGCCCTGGCAAACCGACACAGGACCCGGGTTCGATTCCCGGCAGCTCCACCGAACGGCCGGACACCATCAGGTGTCCGGCCGTCGTCGTGTCACCCCCCTGACGTCCGGCAGTGAGGGCGCGACGTTCGCCACTGCCAGGCATCCAGCGGCCGGAGCGCCCCGAATCAAGAACCATGAGTGTTGACGACGTCGCGGCCCCGACTCTGCACGGGCTCCGGTCCGGGCCCGCAGACTCCGCGGTGCTGGTTCTGCACGGCGGCAAAGTGACCAGCCACGACCGTGCCCGTCCGTGGCAGCTGTCGGCCCTGCGCATGGTCCCCTTCACTCGCATGCTCCGGCGCGCGACGGGGCCATCGGTCGCGGTGACCCAGTTGCAGTACCGGTATCGCGGCTGGAACGGCGCCGACCGCAGTCCCGTCGCGGACGCGTGGTGGGCGTGCGAGCAGATCCGCGACACGTACGGACCGGGAACTCCCATCACCGTGCTCGGTCACTCCATGGGCGGTCGCACGGCAGCAGCGATCGCGGGGCACCCCGACGTGGTGGCTCTCGTCGCGCTGGCGCCGTGGTGGCCCGATGGCAGGGAGACCGACACCCTGCGCGCCGATCAGCGCCTGTTGGTCCTGCACGGCACCGTCGACCGGTGGACCGACCCCGTCGCGTCCCGCGCCGCGACCGAACGCGCCGCCGCGCGCGGTGTCGACGCCTTGTTCGTTCCGATGGCGGGAGCGGGTCACTTCATGCTTCGATCACCGCGGACATGGTCGCGGCGGGTACGGGAGTTCGTCGTCGACCAATCGCGCGAGGTGTCGTCTACGAAACCCGAGTGACACTGCGAGCGGTCCGACGCACAGCGGCCGGCCGATCGCATCACGTAGGGAGAAGACACATGGCTCACGATGCTCACACCGACCGGCGCATCGCCGTGGTCGGCGCCGGCGTCGCCGGCCTCACGGCAGCGTACGTGCTGTCGAAGACTGCTCGCGTCACGCTGTACGAGGCCGACGGCCGTCTCGGCGGTCACGCGGACACCCACGTCGTGTCCACCCCGCAGGGTGATCTGCCCGTGGACACGGGCTTCATCGTCCACAACGACCGGACATACCCGACACTGCAGCGACTGTTTCGCGAATTGGACATTCCGACACAGGAATCGGACATGAGCATGTCGATCCGCTGCGACGGATGCGGGCTCGAGTACTCGGGTGGGCAGGGCCTCTCCGGGCTGATCCCCGGCCCCGGCAGCGTGGTCCGCGGTCGCTACCTGCGGATGCTGCTCGAGGTCACCCGCTTCCACCGTGTCGCCCGTGCGCTGCTCGCGTCCGGCGACGACGATGCGACGGTCGCCGATGTGCTTGCCCGGCACGAGTTCTCGCAGTACTTCGAATCGCACTTCATGACGCCCCTCGTGTCCGCCGTGTGGTCGTGCGAGCCGTCACGGGCCCTGGACTACCCGGCCCGGTACCTCTTCTCGTTTCTCGAGCATCACGGGATGCTCGGCGTCGGCGGTTCGCCGACCTGGCGCACCGTGACCGGTGGATCCGCCCGCTACGTCGAGCGTGTCGCCGAGACGATCGCCGAGATCCGTTCGGGCACACCGGTGGCCGCCATCCGTCGGGGCGACCGGTCGGTCGAGATCGAGGACGCCTCCGGGCACACGGAGACGGTCGATGCCGTCGTCGTCGCGACGCATCCCCAGCAGGCGCTGAAGATGCTCGCCGAGCCCACCTCGACGGAGCACCTCGTTCTCGGTGCCATGCCGTACTCGCCCAACGTTGCTCGGCTCCACACCGACGAGAGCGTGCTCCCGCGTCTGCGGCGTGCCCGCGCCTCGTGGAACTACCGCATGCCGGCGTGCGATGCGGCGCCGGGCGGAGTGGTGGTCACCTATGACATGTCACGGCTGCAGCGGCTGCCCGACACCGGCTCCCGGTACCTCGTGACGTTGGGCGACGAGGACGATCCCACGGCCGAGGGTGCCGCACTCGACCCGTCCGCCGTGCTCGAGACGATGCGGTACGAGCATCCCCTTTACACGTCCGAGTCGGTCGCCGCGCAGGCGCGACTCGGGGAGCTCGACACCGACCTGGTCGCCTTCGCGGGCGCCTACCACGGGTGGGGCTTCCACGAGGACGGTGCGGCCTCGGGCCTGCGCGCGGCGGAACGTCTGGGCGGGGTCTGGGCATGACCGCCGTCGACACCCGCGCCGCTGCCGGTACTCGCACCGCCATGATGTACGAGACCTCCATCAGGCACGTGCGGCGCGAGCCGATCGAGAACGAGTTCACGTATCGCAGCTACTCGTGGTTCGTCGACATCGACGCACTCCCGTCGCTGCCCGGTCCGCTCGCGCCGTTCGCGAAGATCGACGCCGCCGACCACGTGGGCGATCCGTCGGCGACGCTGCGGGCCAACCTCGACGACTTCCTCCGGGCACACGGCCGGGTACCCGTCGCGGGGCGGATCACGATGCTGACCAACGCTCGTGTTCTCGGGTACGTCTTCAACCCCCTGACGGTCTACTGGCTGCACGATGTCGCCGGCCGCGTCGAGCACGTGGTCGCCGAGGTGCACAACACCTACGGCGAACGTCACCGCTACCTGCTGGACACGGACGCGCGCGGGGCGGCGCGCACGCCCAAGGAGTTCTACGTCTCGCCGTTCAACGACGTCAGCGGGGAGTACGCGATGCGCCTCCCGGAGCCCGACGGCTCCCTCGCCCTGTCGATCACGCTGCTCCGGGACGGGCACCCCCCGTTCGTCGCGGTCATGTCCGGCACCGGACGCCCCGCGACGACGGGCCGCGTCCTGGGCGTTCTCGCACGAGCCCCCCTCGCCCCGCACGTGGTCACCGCGCGCATCCGGCGTCAGGGGATCGGGTTGTGGGCGCGTGGGCTCCGCACGGTTCCGCGTCCGCCGGTGCGCGGCGACGTACCCGCCGTGGTGGACCGGCACGGTCCGCTCTCCACTCCGCTCGGCTCGGCAGTACCCCCTCGATCAGAAGGCACCAGGATGACTCAGTACGCCGTGGCATCGACCGTCGACGCCGAACGTTGGCCCTCCATCGCGACGGCGCCGGTCACCGTCAAGGCGCGCCTCGCCGCGCCCGTCGCCGACGCTCTCTTCCGCAGGGCGGCAGAACATCTCGCGATCCGGGTCGAGATGCCGAACGGCGTAGTCATCGGAGGTGGCGCGAACGATCCCACCGCCCCGGTGATGACGATCCACCGCCCACGCGACTTCGCGGCGCGCGTGGGGGAGAGTGGGCTCATCGGATTCGGTGAGGCCTACATGGCCGGCGACTGGGACGCGCCCGACCTCACGGCGGCACTCGGTGTCTTCGCCGAACGCATGGCGACCCTCATCCCGAAGTGGTTGCAACGCCTGCGCGGCCTGTACATCCCCAAGCAGCCGGTCTCCGAGACCAACACCACGAGCAACACGCGCTCGAACATCTCGCGCCACTACGACCTGTCGAACGAGATGTTCGAACTGTTCCTGGACGAGACCATGACCTACTCGAGTGCGCTGTTCCCGTCGCTGACCCCGCAGCCCGGATGGGACGACATCGCCGCCGCGCAGCGGTCCAAGATCGATCGACTGCTCGATCGCGCGGGGGTGAGCGCGGGAACACGCGTTCTGGAAATCGGCACGGGCTGGGGCGAACTCGCCATCCGCGCCGCCGAACGCGGTGCCACGGTGCGGTCGGTGACCCTGTCCACCGAGCAACTGGAACTCGCGTGCAAGCGCATCGACGCCGCCGGCCACGCCGACCGGGTCCAGGTCGATCTCCTGGACTACCGGCTGGTCGACGGCGAGTACGACGCGATCGTGTCCGTCGAGATGATCGAGGCCGTGGGACACCAGTACTGGGGCGAGTACTTCCGCACCATCGACTCGTTGCTCGCCCCCGGAGGCAAGGTGGCGATCCAGGCCATCACCATGCCGCACGAGCGCATGCTGGCCACGCGCAACACGTACACGTGGGTACACAAGTACATCTTCCCCGGCGGGTTCCTCCCGTCGATCCGCGCGATCGAGAGCATCACCGAGAAGGAGACGACGCTGCGCGTGCGAGAGCGTCTGTCCATCGGCGACCACTACGCCCGCACCCTGCGCCTGTGGGACGAGCGCTTCCACGCGCACGCCGAGGAGGCCCGGATGCTGGGCTTCGACGACGTGTTCGCCCGCATGTGGCACTTCTACCTCTGCTATTCCGAGGCCGGTTTCGGCTCCGGCTACATCGATGTCCAGCAGATCCTGCTCGAACGAAGGAGCGACCGATGACCGGCACCCCCACCGTGGCCGCACGGCTCGAAGACCTGATCGCCCCCTTCGTCGGCGGCGCGCTGCCGGTGCACCTGACTGCGTGGGACGGCTCGACCGCCGGCCCCACCGACGCGCCGAAGGTGACGCTGTACAGCCCGAACGTCCTGCGACGGTTGCTGTGGAGCCCGGGGGAACTGGGTGCTGCTCAGGCGTACGTCACCGGTGAACTCGACGTGGAAGGTGACCTCGACGAGGCGCTGACGCACGTGTGGGACGTGGTGCGCACCCGTCGGCTGACGGCCGTGCGGCCCAGCCCGAAGGCGATCGTCGAGCTCGTCCGCACCGCGGCGTCGCTCGGTGTCGTCGGGGTGAAGCAGGCCCGCCCTCTTCCCGCCCCCGCCTCGCAGGCGGTCATCAAGGGTCGGCTGCACTCGCTGGTGCGCGATCGCGCGGCGATCAGCCACCACTACGACCTGTCGAACGAGTTCTACGAGATGGTGCTCGACCCGCAGATGGCGTACTCGAGCGGCTACTGGACGTCGGACTCGCCCGACTACGGCCTCGAGGACGCGCAGCGCGACAAGCTCGACCTCGTGTGCCGCAAGATCGGCCTCGGCCGCCCCGGAATGCGGTTCCTCGACGTCGGGTGCGGATGGGGGTCGCTGAGCCTGCACGCGGCGGAACATTTCGACGCGCAGGTCGTCGGCGTCACCATCTCCCGCGAGCAGAAGGCCTTCATCGACAAGCGCATCGCGGACCGCGGCCTGCAGGACCGGGTGGAGATCCGCATCCAGGACTACCGAGAGGTGCCCGACGGCCCCTTCGACGCCGTCGCGTCCATCGAGATGGGCGAGCACGTCGGCGAGAAGAACTATCCGATCTACGCGAAGGCGCTGCACGACAACGTGGTGCCCGGCGGCCGGGTGCTGGTGCAGCAGATGTCGCGCAAGGCGGGGGACAACCCTGGCGGCGGTGCCTTCATCGAGTCGTTCATCGCCCCCGACATGTACATGCGGCCCGTGGGCGCGACGGTCGCCATGATCGAGGAGTCGGGTCTCGAGGTCCGCGACGTGCACGCCCTGCGCGAGCACTACGTCCGCACCGTCGACGCCTGGTACGCGACCTTCGAGAGCCGCTGGGACGATCTGGTCGCACTCGTCGGAGACGAGGTGGCGCGGGTGTGGCGTCTGTACCTCGTGGGCGGCGGAATGGCGTTCCGCGACGGGCGGATGGGTGTCGACCAGATCCTGTCCGTCCGCCCCGACGACCGCGGCGTGTCCTCGATGCCGCTGGTGCGGACGCACGGATGACGGACTTCTCCTGGTCCGATCTGGCCGTCGTGTCGGCGTTCTCCCTGCTGGCGGTGGCGGTTGTCCTCACCGTCACCGCGGTCGTCGGCTTCCGTATCGGTCGGCACAACGTGGTCGACGTGAGCTGGGGGGCAGGCTTCGTCGCGGTGGCGATCGCCGCGGCACTGGCCGGGTCCGGCGACGGGTGGCGGCGAGTGCTGATGCTGGTGCTCGTCGGAGCCTGGGGCACCCGTCTCGCGGTCTCGATGTTCCGCCGCTCACGGGGCAAGGGCGAGGACCCGCGGTACGAGAAGATGCTGTCGAACGCGCCGGGCAGCCCCGCTGTGTACGCGATCCGCAAGATCTATCTCACGCAGGGTGTCGCACTGTGGTTCGTGTCGCTGCCGGTGCAGGTCGCCGCCGTGTCCGACGGATCGTTCGGCGTCGTCACTGCGGTGGGCGTCGCTCTGTGGGTCCTGGGCATCGTCTTCGAGACGGTGGGGGATCGTCAGATGGACGCCTTCAAGGCGGACGCGTCCCGCAAGGGCACCATCATGGACCGGGGCTTGTGGCGGTACACGCGCCACCCCAACTACTTCGGTGACGCCTGTGTCTGGTGGGGCATATTCCTGGTCTCCGCGGCGCACTGGCCCGGTGTGCTGACCGTGCTCTCGCCGGTCGCCATGACGTACTTCCTCGTGTTCGCTACGGGTGCGCGGCTGCTCGAGCAGCACATGGCGGAGCGGCCCGGATACCGCGAGTACCAGCAGCGCACCAGCTACTTCGTTCCGCTCCCGCCCCGCAAGGCCTGAGCGGGCCCGACTTCCGGTCACGCACGCAGCCCCGAGGAGGGGTGGTCTGCGCGCGTGACCGGTTCACCTCGAGATCAGGTCACCGTCGGACGAGGAGCGCGACCGGGAGCGCGGAGAGCAGTGAGGACACGGTGACCGTTCCGCTGAACGACCCACCATTCACGAGGTCGGTCCACTCACCGTCCGGCAACGCCAGCGAGGTGTCACCCCATCCGGCCTCGCCGAGGCGCATCGACCACCGCGTGGCGACGGCGACGACGTCGGCGTCACACTCGGCGGGTCCACGACCGAACGCCACGACGTGGTCGGCGGCGGCGCCGGTCGCGAACACCGGAACGTAGGACCCGCCCACGAAGCTGTCCGTACGGTCGCGGCGCAGCCGTGCGGCACACCGGGTCACGTGGAACTTGGCGGCGCCGCTCGCGTCGAGCGCCGGCGTCCCGTCGATGTCCAGGAGAGCCTTGCGGGCGTCGTAGTCCACGTCCCGGCGGTTGTCGGGGTCGACGAGAGAGTCCTCCCACAGCTCCGTGCCCTGGTAGATGTCCGGGATGCCGGGACCCGCCAGGTGGAGGAGCTTCTGTCCGAGCGAATCGCTCCATGCGTGCGGAGCGATCTGCTGGACGAACGTCGTGAGCGAGGGAGCCACCGCTCCGTCGACGATGCCGTCGATCCACGTGTGGACGGCAGACTCGAAGTCCTCGTCCACGTCGTTCCAGCCGGTGTACGAGCCCGCCTCGCGGATGGCCTTCTCGGCGTAGGCGTGCAGTCGCTCGCGGTACTCGTCCGTGACCACGCCGTCGGTCGGCCAGGTGCCGACGATGTTCTGCCACAAGAAGAGTCCGGTGGACCCGTTGGGCGACGGAGCCTGCTCCTCCCAGTCGCTCAGGCACGCGCGCCACAGGTCGGGCACCTGAGACAGCACGCCGATGCGCGCCCGGACGTCCTCGCCGCGCTTGGTGTCGTGTGTCGAGAGGGTCGTCATCGCGGCAGGCCACAGCCGGGCCCGCTCGGACAGGCGGAGGTGGAACTCCGGCACCGACCGACCGAAGCGGGACGGGTCACCGCCGACCTCCTGGAGCGAGACCAGCCGCGACGTGCGGTAGAACATGCAGTCCTCGACGCTCTTCGCCATCACGGCGCCCGCGACCTGCTGCAGACGTCCCGACGCCTCGCCGCGTGCGGCCACGGCGGCCGCGACGACATCGAGGGCGGGAACCAGTTCGGGGCGATCCGCGGCGACGTCGCCGAGCAGGCGGGGCAGCATGCCGGCCAGCGGCGCGTAGTCGGAGCGGTACACCGGCATGCGGGCGACGATCTCGGTCACGGCCTCGCGGGCGAGGTCGGCGTCGAACGACGTTCCGGTGTCGCGGGCGATCGCCGCGACCAGGCGCCGCACCTCGGGAGCGAGCTGTGTGCTCGCCGTGTCGGCCTTGATGGTCCGCTCGGCCTCGTGCACCCAGTGTGCGTCCCCCGCGTGGCCGGTGACGTCCGACGACAGTCGCGTCAGCGGCTCCTCGCCCGACGGGTCGAGGAACACCCCACCGAGATCGGCGAGAGCGTCGTACCCGGTGGTTCCGTCGACGGGAAGGGTGACGTCGAGCGGCTCCTCGGCGGTGAGGATCTTCTCGACGACGAGCCACGAGTCGGGTCCGACGACGCCCCGCAAGCGAGCGAGATACTCGGCCGGTGCGGTGAGCCCGTCCGGATGGTCGACGCGCACACCGTCGACGAGACCGTCGCGGAACCAGCTGCCGACCTCGGCGTGCGTCGCGTCGAAGACCGCGGGGTCCTCCTGACGGAGACCGGCCAGGTCGCTGACGGAGAAGAACCGGCGGTACCCGATGCGCCCGGAGCGCCATCCGACCAGTTCGTAGGACTGCTTGTCGTGCAGTGCTTTCGCGTCGTCCCCGCCGTCGTCGGTCGCAGGGTCCACCGGGAAGCGGTTCTCGTAGTAGGCCAGCGTGGCCTCGTCTCCCGACCGGTCGACCGAGAGTTCGTTCACGTCGGCATCGTCGCCCAGCACGGGGAGCGCGATGCGCTCCGCACCGGCCCAGTCGATGTCGAACCACGAGGCGTACTGCGATGCGCGTCCGTGTCTCAGCACGTCCCACCAGAACGGGTTCTCCCGCGCCGTGGCCACACCGAGGTGGTTGGGCACGATGTCGACCACGACGCCCAGGCCGTGGGACCGGCACTCGGCGACGAGGTCCTCGAGAGCGGCTCGACCACCGAGTGCCTCGGAGACGGTGCGCGGATCGGTGACGTCGTACCCGTGGGTGGAGCCCTCGGCCGCCGTCAGGATCGGCGACAGATAGACGTGGGAGACACCGAGTTCGGCGAGATAGGGAACCAGCGACGCGGCATCGCGGAGAGTGAAGCGATCACCCCGTAGCTGGAATCGATAGGTCGAGGTGATCGCGTGGCTCATGTCGCTTCCTTACCCCGTTTTCCGTAGCACCAACAGTGACCGTGCTTGCACCTCGACAGCGGTGCCGGCGACGATGACTCGATCGTCGGCTCCGGTGGCCGAGGCGGTGTCGAGCGCGACGGTCCACTCGTCGGCGTACTTGCCGTCCAGTGTGGTGAAGTCGATCGGCTCGTGATGGGCGTTGAAGCACAGGTAGAACGTGTCGTCGACGACCCGGTTGCCCCGGTTGTCGGGCTCGGGAATGTTCTCGCCGTTGAGGAACACCGCCAGCGACTTGCCGAAGCCGCTGTCCCAGTCCTCCTCGGTCATCTCCTCGCCGGTCGGGGTGAGCCACGCGATGTCGCGCGTCTGCTCCGCCTTGCGGATCGGCCGGCCCTCGAAGAAGCGTCGTCGACGGAACACCGGGTGGTCGTTGCGGAGTGCGATCACGCGGGACGTGAACTCGACCAGATCGGCGTTCGTCTCCGCCAGCGACCAGTCCATCCAGGCCAGTTCGGAGTCCTGGCAGTAGACGTTGTTGTTGCCCTGCTGGGTCCGGCCCATCTCGTCGCCGTGCGCGAGCATCGGCGTGCCCTGGCTGAGCATGAGCGTCGCCAGCATGTTGCGGATCTGACGGGCGCGCAGCGACAGCACCTCGGGGTCGTCCGTCGGCCCCTCGACACCGCAGTTCCATGACCGGTTGTGGCTCTCGCCGTCGTTGTTGTCCTCGCCGTTGGCCTCGTTGTGCTTGTCGTTGTAGGACACCAGATCGTGCATCGTGAAGCCGTCGTGCGCGATGACGAAGTTGATGCTCGCACCGGGGCGGCGACCCGTCGCCTCGTAGAGGTCGGAGGATCCGGTGAGCCGCGACGCGAACTCGCCGAGTGTCGCCGGCTCACCGCGCCAGTAGTCGCGGACGGTGTCGCGGTACATGCCGTTCCACTCGGTCCAGAGACCGGGGAAGTTGCCGACCTGGTAGCCGCCCTCACCGACGTCCCACGGCTCGGCGATCAGCTTGACCTGGCTCACCACCGGGTCCTGCTGGACCAGGTCGAAGAACGCGCTCAGCTTGTCCACGTCGTGCAGTTCGCGGGCCAGGGTCGATGCGAGGTCGAAGCGGAAGCCGTCGACGTGCATCTCGGTGACCCAGTAGCGCAGGGAGTCCATGATCAGCTGCAGGGTGTGCGGGTGACGGACGTTCAGGCTGTTACCCGTGCCCGTGTAGTCCATGTAGAAATACGGGTCGTCGTCGACCAACCGGTAGTACGCGGCGTTGTCGATGCCGCGGAACGCGATGGTCGGACCCATGTGGTTGCCCTCGGCGGTGTGGTTGTAGACCACGTCGAGGATCACCTCGATGCCGGCTTCGTGGAACGAGCGCACCATCGTCTTGAACTCCGACACGGCCGAACCGGCCATGGGGGAGGACGCGTACTCGTTGTGCGGGGCCATGAAACCGAACGAGTTGTAGCCCCAGTAGTTGCGAAGTCCCTTGTCCACCAATGTCTGATCCTGCATGAACTGATGTACCGGCATCAGTTCGATGGCGGTGACGCCGAGCTTCTCCAGGTGGCTGATCACGGCCGGATGGCCGAGACCGGCGTACGTACCGCGCAGATCCTCCGGGATGTCCGGGTGGGTCATCGTCATGCCCTTGACGTGGGCCTCGTAGATGACGGTCTCGTTGTAGGGGCGACGCGGCGAGCGGTCGTTCTGCCAGTCGAAGAACGGATTGACGACGACCGTCGTCATCGTGCGTCCCAGCGAGTCGTGCTGGGGAAAGTGGTTCTCGGGCTCGGGCTCCGGATCAGGTTCGGGTGCAACGGTTCTGGCAGTCGCGACGTTGGCGCGGGTCGCGTCGACGGTGCGCGATGCGGTGGCCGATCCCGCGGGGCCGGCGACGTGCGCCTCGCCGGGATGCACGGCGTCGTCGTTCTCCTGCGCTGCGGGCACGGGACGTTCGGGGATGTCGATGTCGTAACTGAAGAGCGAGCGGTCACCGTCGAACGATCCGACGAACGCCTTGCCGTAGGGGTCGAGCAGCAGCTTGCTCGCGTCGCACCGCTGTCCCGCTCCGGGATTCCACGGGCCGTGCACGCGGTAGCCGTACCGCTGGCCGGGCTGGACCTGGGGGATGTAGGCGTGCCAGACGTACCCGTCGACCTCTTCGAGGCGGACGCGGGTCTCGTGACCGTCGGCGTCGATGAGGCAGAGATCGACGGCCTCGGCGACCTCGGAGAAGAGCGCGAAATTGGTTCCGGCGCCGTCGTAGGTGGCGCCCAGGGGATACGCGCTGCCGGGCCATACCTGGATCGATGGTTCGTGTGCATGGTCGACGGACATGCTCGGAACCCTATCCCGGCAGCGGCGAAGGACACCTGTCGGCGAGGTCCGTCGCAGGCCGGAGCGTCGGCCGCCCGGGCTCAGCCCAGTCGTGCGATCAGCGCGTGCCCGAGGTCGGTGCCCGATCGCCAGGCGCTCTCGACGCGGGGCGAGCCCTCCGGGCACCACTGATCCCCGGCGAAGCCGACCAGACGGTCTCCGTGCGAGACGATGTCGTGGCTCGCGTCGTGCTGGGAGGCGGGCTTGGCGAAGGTCCAGCGGTGGGCGTGCGTCCAGATCGGAGTGCCGATGCCCGTGAGCGCGGCGACGGCGTCGACGACGGCGGGGATCGCACCGGCGGGGTCGTCGAGGTGTCGCCGGGCGCGCTGCGCGGACGTGTGGGCGACCAGCACCGCGGCTCCGTCGCCCCGGCGTGCGCCGTCGCGCGCGAGGAACTCGACGTCCGCGTCGTCGGACACGAAGGCGGCGTCGGGGAAGGGGAGTCCGGCGGCGTCGTCGTCGGTGAGCCCGAGGACCACCGCGACGACGGGGTCGTAGTCGACGGCGTCGGGCACGGTCACCAGCCGGGACGCCTGCGGGTCGGGCATGGCCAGGACCACATGCCCGTCGGGCAACGCCCGAGCCTCGGTGGCGTCGACAGGGATGCCGGACAGCACGTCCTTCACCAGAGATCGCAGGCCCGCCGGCGTTCCCCACCGCGTGGGTCCCGATTTCTGTTCCGGCTCCGCCCCGGCCCGCACCACCGTGAAGGTGTCGGTCCACTCGTGCACGAGACCGCGAGAGGCCCAGTCGGACACGACGTCCCGGAACCCGTCGTCGCGGACGGTGAAGTAGCCGGCGCCCACATCGACTCGGCGTCCGTGCAACTCGGGGGACGACATTCGACCGCCGACGGCGCGGCCCCGGTCACGCAGCACGAACGGGACACCGGCGTCGCGGAGCACGCGAACGCACGCGGCACCGGCGATACCGGCTCCGAGGACGGTGACGGGAGAGGTCGAGGAGGTCACTCGTTCAGCGTACGGACGCGGCTCCGAACGCCGTCGACGAAGAGTTCGAGGCCGAAATCGAACCGAGCGGTGGCATCTCGATCGAGGTCACCGTCGTCGGGGTGTCGATCCGCGGCCAGCGCACCCGCGGACTCCATCTGCAGCCGGGACTGTTCGTCGCTCGTCGCACCGAGCACGTAGTAGAGCAGGGCGTCCGCGGCGTGTCCGGCGTCCTCCGGGGTCAGCCCGGTGGCGCGGAGATCGTCGACGACCGTGGTCCGCACGGGGTGCGTCACCGTGCGGGCGGACAGGCTGGAGGCGACCACCTCGGCGCCGTCCCGGTGAGCCAGGAGAGCGTCCCGAAGTCCGTGAGCGCGGCCGCGCACGGCGTCCAGCACATCGGAGGTGACGTCAGCGGGCACGGCGTCGAGGCGGCTCAGGATGCGATCGGACACCGCGCCGAGCAGCGCCTGCTTGTTCGCGACGTGCCAGTACAGCGCGCCGGGCGCCACACCGAGCGAGCCGGCCAATCGGCGCATCGTGAGGTCGGCGAGACCGTAGTCGTCGAGAATGGTCAGTGCGCCGTCGACGACGTCGTCTCTGCGCAACTGCATTCCGCACCTCTCCCGACTCGTGTCGCGGGCCCGTCGGCCACGCAGTGACAGCCTAGGCTGGCCGACGTGAGTGATGTCGACACGACGGGGTTCGCCTCGACCGCACCCGGGATCGGCGATGCGGGTCGGCCGTCGCGCGGCGCGTTCACCCGGCGTTCGATCCGGATCGTGCTCGCGACCGTGGTGGTCGGTGCCGTCCTCGGGATCCTGTGGGCTCTGCTCGCGCCCGTGGAGCACGTCGCTGCCGTTGGTGACGGCCGCGCGATCGTGTTGACCGGCGAGAGCGATCATCGCTTCGACGCACTCGCTCTGTTCCTCTGCGTGACCGCCGCGGCCGGGGTGCTGACCACGGTCGCCGTCTGGGCTCGCGTGGCCGAGCGAGGGCCGCGTCTGGTCCTCGACATCGTGGTGGCGTCGGCGCTGGCGTCCGCCGCGGCGATCGGTGCCGGCCTCGCCGTGGGCGCGGTGCGGTATCCGAGTGCCGACGGCGCCCTTCGCGGCGATGTCGTCGCACTCGCCCCCGGTGTCTCGACGTGGCTGGCTCTGCTCGCGCAACCTCTGGCTGCGGCGGTCACGCTCGTTCTCGTCACGGCGCTGTCGCCGTCGGACGATCTGGGTCGGGACGAGTCCCCCGAGGAGTGATCCGTTCGGGTCTCGGACGCCGGGTTCGTCTGCTTGAATGAGCGCTCTCAGGGCGGCCCACGACGGGCCGCGGGCGGGGGCCGACCTCTTCGAACGGCGAGGGTCTCCAGGACGTGGCGAACACCATTCGGCGGTGGTTGACCAGACCCGTCGATTACGCGTGGACCGTCCACTACTTCGAGACGAACACCGCGCTCGGCTCGACCCGCGTCCTCATCGGTCTGTCCTGCCTCCTGTTCTCCGTCCTGTACGTCGTCGCCGGACTCGCCCCGCCGACCGCGCCGACGGGAGCAGCACTGACGATCGTGCTCGTGAACGCGGTGGCGACCGCCGGCGTCGGGCTCGCGTGGATCCGCGGACCGTGGCCCTCACGGAGGATGTCGACGGCCTTCGTCGTGTACGCGGACGTCGGACTCTCCGTGGTGCTTCTCTCGCTGTCCGACCCGCTCGCCGTGCTGCCCTGCACGATCCTGTTCGGCGTCGCGAGCAGTTACGTGGCGACGTTCCACACGCCGCGGGTGTTCGCCGTCCACCATTCCCTCACCGTGGTGGTCTGCGTCGGGTTGTTCGTCCGAGCGATCGGCTCGGAGTCCGTGCTCGGAGCGGCGCGCACCTCGCTCGCCGTCACCTACGGATTGCTCATCGTGATGGTTCTCTTCCTCGCACCGATCTCCATCTACCGCCTGCAGTTCCTGCAACGCGGCGACGTCACCGCCGCGTACGTGGATCCGCTGACCGGCCTGCGCAACCGGCGGGGACTCACCGTCGCTGCGGGCGAACTGCTCGGCACCCGGAACGGTCTCGTCGCGGTGGTCATCGACATCGACCGCTTCAAGTCGATCAACGACCGCTTCGGACACCACCACGGCGACCTCGTCATCCGTCGGACCGCGGACACCATCGACGAGATGTTCCCGTCTCCGTCGATCACGGCCCGCACCGGCGGGGAGGAGTTCGCCGTCGTGACCGCGCTGCCGATGGACGAGGTGCTCGACCGGGCGCGGCGGCTGCGCAGCGCCTACACGGCGCGGTCGGACCACGAGTCGAGTCTGAGCATCGGGTTCGCTCGCGAGGAGCGGGTCGTCACCTCGCACGGCGTGGAGGTGCTGCTCATCTGTGCCGATCGAGCGATGTATTCCGCCAAGGCTGACGGCGGCGATGCCGTCGTCGGCTACGGCACTCTCACGTAGGTGGTCGGAGCGCGGCGAACTCGTCGGTCACACGTAGTGCGCTGTCCCGGAAGCGGTACAGCGCGGCGGGACGTCCTCCGGACGGGCCCGGGGGAGCGGTGTGGCCGGTGGACTCGATGACGCCCCGCCGGGTGAGCACCCGTTGGAGATTGGTGGTGTCGACTTGGTAACCCAGTGCTGCGCAATAAATGTCGCGCAAGGTCGACAGGCTGAACTCGACGGGCGCGAGCGCGAAGGCGATGTTGGTGTACGACAGTTTGGCCGCCAGTCTCGCGCGGGCGTGCGCCACCATCGTGCCGTGATCGAACGCGGTCTCGGGGAGCGTCGCGACCGGGTGCCACGCGGTGTCGACGGGAAGTCGCGGGTCCCCGACGATGGGGACCAGACCGAGGAACGTCGAGGCGATGCGGCGGTCGCCGGGGACCCGCCCGGGATCGGAGAAGACGGACAGCTGCTCGAGGTGGCGTACCTCGCGCACGTCGACCTTCTCCGCCAGCTGACGTCGCGCGGAGTCGGTCAGGTTCTCGTCGTCCCGGAGGAGCCCGCCGGGGAGTGACCAGGTTCCGCGTGCCGGGGCGAGTGCGCGCTGCCACAGCAGCACGCACAGTTCGGCAGGCTCGCGGGGCTGCAGCTCGCGCACCTGGAAGACGACGGACAGCACTTCGTGCACCGGTCGGGTGGCCGGATCGGGGGCACTCCCGGTCGGTCCGTCGGCGGCGGTGCTACGATGAATCACGTTTTCGATCATAAGTCGAAAACCCCGTCGGGTCCATTCCGGCGGATCGGCACCGGCGCACGCGAGCGCTGGACGCACGCGAGGAGCACGACATGGCGATCACCACCACGCGATTCGGCGGGAACTCCGCGGTCTTCGACGGACCGACGGGCTACGCCGGCGTCGATGCCGGCCCGGAGTGGGCCGAGGAGATCCTGCGCCTGGCAAAGGCGGAGAACGCGACGATCCTGGCACACAACTATCAGCTGCCCGCCATCCAGGACATCGCCCACCACGTCGGCGACTCGCTCGCGCTCTCGCGCATCGCCGCCGAGGCGCAGGAGGAGACCATCGTCTTCTGCGGCGTGCACTTCATGGCCGAGACGGCCAAGATCCTCGCGCCGTCCAAGACGGTCCTCATTCCCGACGAGCGGGCGGGCTGCTCTCTCGCCGACTCCATCGACGCGGCCCAGCTGCGTGAGTGGAAGGCCGAGCACCCGGACGCCGTCGTCGTGTCGTACGTGAACACGACCGCCGAGGTGAAGGGACTGACGGACATCTGCTGCACCTCGTCCAACGCGGTCGAGGTCGTGCAGTCCATCGACCCGGACCGCGAGGTGCTCTTCCTGCCGGACCAGTTCCTCGGGGCCCACGTCCGTCGGCAGACCGGTCGCACCAACATGCACATCTGGGCCGGTGAGTGCCACGTCCACGCCGGCATCAACGGCGACGAGCTCACCGCACGGTCGCAGGCGTACCCCGAGGCCGAGCTCTACGTCCACCCCGAGTGCGGCTGCGCGACGTCCGCGCTCTACCTCGCCGGCGAGGGATTCGTGCCCGAGGACCGCGTCAAGATCCTCTCGACCGGCGGCATGCTCGACGCGGCGCGCACCACGGGTGCGAAGCAGGTTCTCGTCGCCACCGAGATCGGCATGCTGCACCAGCTGCGCAAGGCGGCGCCCGGTGTCGACTTCCAGGCCGTGAACGACCGCGCGTCCTGCCCGTACATGAAGATGATCACCCCCGCGGCGCTGCTCCGGTGCCTCACGGAGGGCAAGGACGAGGTGCACGTCGACGTCGCGACGGCCGAACGCGCACGCGCGTCCGTCGAGCGGATGATCGCCATCGGCTCGCCCGGCGGCGGCGAGTGACCACTGCGGCCACTCCGGGCGCACGTGTCGCTGCCGCTCCGGGCGGGAGTGTCGCTCCGGGCTGGGAGGCCGCGGCCGATCTCGTCGTGGTCGGCGGGGGAGTCGCCGGTCTCGCCGCGGCGATCGAGGCGACCCGGTCCGGGCTGAGCGTGCTGGTGCTGAGCAAGGACGCGGCCGGTACGGCGACGCAGTACGCCCAGGGCGGCATGGCCGTCGCGATCGGCGAGGACGTCGAGGCCCACGTGCGCGACACGATCGTCGCGGGCGCCGGTCTGTGCGACGAGGCCGCGGTGCGCTCGATCGTCGGGGCCGGCGCCGACGCGCTGAGTGTGCTCACCGGCATCGGTGCTCGGTTCGACAGCGGCGCGGACGGCTCCATGGCCCGCACCCGTGAGGGCGGCCACTCTGTAGGCCGCATCGTGCACGCGGGCGGCGATGCCACGGGGCGGGAGATCCAGCGCGCTCTGTCGTCCGCGGCGCCCGCGACGGTGAACGGCGCGACCGTGCTCGACGTCCTGGTCGGCGACCGCGGTGTGGCGGGCGTGCTCGTCTCGCTCTCGCCGGACGATCTCCACGCGAACCTCGGCGTGGTGCACGCACCCGCCGTGCTGATCGCCACCGGTGGCACCGGAATGCTGTACTCGGCCAGCACGAACCCGTCCGGCGCCACGGCCGACGGCCTCGCTCTCGCACTGCGGGCGGGCGCGGACGTGGCGGACGTCGAGTTCGTGCAGTTCCACCCGACCGTGCTGTTCCGCCCCGGCGGCCGCGGGCGGCTCCCGTTGGTCAGCGAGGCGGTCCGCGGTGAGGGCGCGCGTCTCGTCGACGCGGACGGCCGCTCGATCATGGCGGGCGTGCACCCGCTGGGTGATCTCGCTCCCCGCGACGTCGTGTCCCGGGCGATCGCCGCTCGGCTGGCCGAGAGCGGCGCCGATCACGTCTTTCTCGACGCGCGGTCCGTGCCCGACATGGCCCTCCGTTTTCCCACCGTCACCGCGGCCTGCCTCGCTCAGGACGTGGACCCGACGGAGCAGCCGATCCCGGTGGCCCCCGCAGCGCACTATGCATGCGGCGGTGTCGTCACCGACGAGTACGGCCGCACCTGCGTCGCCGGGCTCCACGCCGCGGGCGAGGTGGCCCGCACAGGACTGCACGGGGCGAACCGTCTCGCGTCGAACTCGCTGCTCGAGGGCGTGGTGCTGGGGACCCGAGTGGCTCGCAGCGCCCGAGACCGGGTGTCCGTCCGCTCCCTGACGTCCGGTGATCCGTGTGCGCGACACCGGGCGCCCCGGCTCGACAGGGACGTCCTCCAGTCCGCGATGACCCGTCACGTCGGCGTCGTCCGCGACGACACAGGTCTGCGCGAGGCAGCGGCGATCGTGGGAGCCGCTGTTCCGCGCGAGCTCACGTCGACCCACGACGTCGAGGACGCCGCACTGACACTGCTGGCGTCCGCGACCGCCTCGGCAGCTCTCGCCCGCACCGAGACGCGGGGTGCGCACACCCGCGCCGATCACCCCCGGTCCGACGACGCTCAGCGCCGCAGCACCCTCTTCCGGCTGGCCGACGACGGCAGCCTCGCGATCGTGCGGAACGCCCGCAGCGCCGACCAGGTCGGCCCGATAGGAGTCTCATGACCACACCCGCCGCTGCTCTCGAGCCCGTCGATCGAGACGAGATCCTCCTCGTCGTGCGCCGCGCGCTGGAGGAGGACCTCCGATACGGGCCCGATGTGACGAGCCTCGCCACGGTGCCCGAGGGCGCGCGCACCCGTGCCGCGGTCGTCTCGCGGGCACACGGGGTCGTGGCGGGCCTCGACGCCGCACTTGCGGTGCTCGATGAGGTGATCGGCGACCACGTCGTGCTCTCCCGGATCGCCGACGGCACTCCGGTCGAGCCGGGTGACGTGGTGCTGTCGGTGGAGGCACCGACCAGGGCCCTGCTCACCGCGGAGCGGACGATGCTCAACATTCTCTGCCACCTGTCCGGCATCGCGACCGCGACCGCGGCGTGGGTCGACGCGGTGTCCGGCACGGGATGCGTCGTACGGGACAGTCGCAAGACATTGCCCGGGCTGCGTGCGCTGCAGAAGTACGCCGTGCGTGCCGGCGGCGGGCAGAACCACCGCATGGGCCTCGGCGACGCGGCACTGATCAAGGACAACCACGTGGTCGCCGCGGGCTCGGTGGTGGCGGCTCTGCGCGCCGTCCGAGCCGCGGCGCCGGACATCGCGTGCGAGGTCGAGGTGGACACTCTCGAGCAGCTCGACGACGTGCTGGCCGAGGGCGTCGACCTGGTGCTGCTCGACAACTTCCCGCTGTGGCAGACGCAGATGGCGGTGCAACGTAGGGATCGAGCAGCTCCCGCGACGAAGCTCGAATCGTCCGGCGGTCTGTCCCTGGACTCGGCCGCCGAGTACGCGGGCACCGGTGTGGACTTCCTCGCGGTCGGCGCGCTCACCCACTCCGTGACGGTGCTCGACCTGGGGCTCGACTTCGAGTGACGTTTCGCGTGAGCGGGATCCGGGCACAGGACGGCACATGACATCTGTGAGCACTGTGGACCGCGGCGATCGCGTCATCGCCCGCCGCGTGACCGTGAACGCCCCTGCCGACGACCTCTTCGCTCAGGTGGCGGATCCGCACCGGCACGGCGAGCTGGACGGCTCCGGAACGGTGAAGGACACGGTGAAGGGTCCGACGACGCTCTCGCGCGGAGCGAAGTTCTCGGTGGGCATGAAGCAGTTCGGCGTGCCCTACCGCATCACCAGCACCGTCACGGAGTTCACCGATACCGGGGACACCAAGGTGATCGAGTGGCAGCACCCGCTGGGCCACAAGTGGCGCTGGGAGTTCGTCGCGGTGGGCCCCTCGTCCACAGAGGTGACGGAATCGTTCGTCTACGGAACGGCGAAGATCCCGAAGATGCTCGAGGTGACCAAGCAGACGGCACAGAACGCGAACGGCATCACGAAGACGCTGGAGAAGCTGGCAGCCCGCTACTCCTGAGACCATGGTGCGGGCAGGCCGGAGGCCGGTCGGTGGGACCAGGTGGATCGTCCCCCTCGGGGCGCCGGTCGGGGCTCGAGCGATAATAGACGTGCGCCGACCGGCGCGCCCTTGCTCGACCCGAGAGGATCACCCATGACTGCCCGCACCGAGTTGCGACGCGTGGATCTACGCGGCAGCTCTCCGTCCACCGCCGAGCTGCGCGCGGTTCTCCCACGGGGTGGAGTGGACGTGAACTCGGTGCTGCATCTGGTCACCCCGGTGGTCGAGGCGGTGCGTGAGCGCGGCGCCGACGCGGCGCTCGAGTACAGCGAGACGTTCGACCGCGTGCGTCCCGACTCCGTGCGAGTCCCGGCCGCCGAGCTCGAGAAGGCTCTGGACCAGCTCGATCCCGACGTGCGGGCGGCACTAGAGGTGTCCATCGAGCGGTCGCGCATCGTGCACGAGGATCAGCGTCGGTCCGAGACCGTGACGACCGTCGTCCCCGGTGGAACCGTCACCGAGAAGTGGGTCCCGGTCGAGCGAGTCGGACTGTACGTACCGGGCGGCAACGCCGTGTACCCGTCGTCCGTCGTCATGAACGTCGTCCCCGCGCAGGTCGCCGGCGTCGGCAGCCTCGTCGTCGCCTCGCCGCCGCAGGCGGACTTCGGCGGCCTCCCGCACCCCACCATCCTGGCGGCGGCAGCGTTGCTCGGCGTGGACGAGGT
Organism: Rhodococcus sp. UNC23MFCrub1.1; assembly: GCF_000686025.1. Classification (GTDB taxonomy): domain Bacteria; phylum Actinomycetota; class Actinomycetes; order Mycobacteriales; family Mycobacteriaceae; genus Rhodococcoides. Next base: position 75,385 of record NZ_JMLQ01000009.1, on the reverse strand, counting down.
CTGGGCGGTCGGCGGTGCCCAGGGCGTCGCACTGCTCACCTACGGCGGCGTGGACACCGACGGTGCGCCGCTCGAGCCCGTGGACATGATCACCGGCCCGGGCAACATCTACGTTACCGCGGCGAAGCGGTTGTGCCGTGGAGCGGTGGGCATCGACTCCGAGGCCGGGCCCACCGAGATCGCCATCCTGGCCGACGACACCGCCGACCCGGTGCACGTCGCCGCCGATCTGATCTCGCAGGCCGAACACGACGTGCTGGCGGCGAGCGTGCTCGTCACCACCTCGGTCGCCCTGGCGGACGCCGTCACGCGCGAGGTCGCCGAGCGCACGCTCACCACCAAGCACTCCGAACGCGTCGCGACGGCGCTGTCCGGTGAGCAGTCGGGCATCGTGCTGGTGGACACGGTGGCCGACGGCATCCGCACGGTCGACGCCTACGCCGCGGAACACCTCGAGATCCAGACCGAGAACGCCTCCGAGGTGGCGGGCCGCATCCGCAGCGCCGGAGCGGTGTTCGTCGGACCGTGGTCGCCGGTGAGCCTCGGCGACTACTGCGCCGGGTCGAACCACGTCCTGCCGACGGCCGGATGCGCCCGTCACTCGTCCGGGTTGTCGGTGCAGACCTTCCTGCGCGGCATCCACATCGTCGACTACTCGCGCGACGCTCTCGACGGCGTCGCGAAGCACGTCGTCGCCCTCGCGAACGCGGAGGATCTGCCGGCGCACGGTGATGCCGTCCGCGTGCGGTTCGAGAGCCGATCGTGACGGCCGCGCCCGGCGCCGGGACCGCACTGTCGGACCTGCCGCTGCGCGACTCGCTCGTCGGGAAGTCTCCGTACGGTGCGCCGCAGCTCGAGGTGCCGGTGCAACTCAACACCAACGAGAACCCGCACCCACCGTCGGCAGCGCTCGTGGAGGACGTCGCCCGCTCCGTGCGGGAGGCAGCAGCGTCGCTGCACCGCTATCCCGATCGGGACGCCGTCGCACTGCGCACGGATCTCGCCGCGTACGTGGCGGCCCGTACGGGGGTGCCCGTCACCGTCGACAACCTGTGGGCCGCGAACGGATCGAACGAGATCCTGCAGCAGTTGCTGCAGGCATTCGGGGGGCCGGGACGCACGGCGCTGGGATTCGTGCCGTCGTACTCGATGCACCCCATCATCTCGGCGGGCACCCAGACCGAGTTCCTCGATCTGCATCGGCGTGACGACTTCTCGCTGGACGTCGACGCGGCCGTGGCCGCGATCGAGTCGATGACGCCGGACGTCGTGTTCGTCACGAGCCCCAACAACCCGACGGGACACAGTCTCTCGCTCGACGACCTCCGGCGTCTCGCCTCCGCGACCACCGGGATCCTCGTCGTCGACGAGGCGTACGGCGAGTTCTCGGCGGCGCCCAGCGCGGTCGACCTCATCGACGAGTTCCCCAGCCGAGTCGTCGTCAGCCGGACCATGAGCAAGGCCTTCGCGTTCGCGGGTGGGCGACTCGGGTACCTGGTGGCCGCTCCGGCCGTCGTGGACGCACTGCTCCTGGTGCGGTTGCCGTACCACCTGTCGGTGCTCACGCAGGCTGCTGCGCGCGCCGCACTGCGCCATGCCGACGACACGCTAGCCTCGGTGGCCGAGCTGGCGGCCGAGCGTGATCGCGTCGTCGCCCGGCTCGCCGTCCTGGGCTACCGAGTGGTGCCCAGCAGCGCCAACTTCGCGCTGTTCGGCCTGTTCGACGATGCGCCCGCGGTGTGGTCGCGGTACCTCGATCAGGGTGTGCTCATCCGCGACGTCGGCATCGCGGGGCATCTCCGCGTCACCATCGGCACCGAGGCCGAGAACGACCGGTTCCTCGAGGTCAGCGCCGACCTGTCCGAGGACGTCGTCCACTCGTCCGCCCCCGCCACCTGAACCCCAGCAGAGGATCCGACCAGTGAGCAGCATCATGACCCCGAACCGCATCGCGCGCATCGAGCGGACCACCAAGGAGTCGTCCATCACGGTGGAGCTGAATCTCGACGGCACCGGCATCGTCGACGTGTCCACCGGTGTGCCGTTCTTCGACCACATGCTCACCGCGCTCGGGACGCACGCGAGTTTCGACCTCACGGTGCACGCGAAGGGCGACATCGAGATCGAGGCGCATCACACGGTCGAGGACACCGCTATCGTCCTCGGACAGGCGCTGGGCCAGGCACTCGGCGACAAGAAGGGAATTCGCCGTTTCGGTGACGCGTTCATTCCGATGGACGAGACGCTGGCACACGCCTCGGTCGACGTGTCCGGTCGGCCGTACTGCGTGCACACCGGGGAACCGGAGCACATGCTGCACGCCGTCATCGCAGGGTATCCGGGCGCGCCGTACTCGACGGTGATCAACCGCCACGTCTTCGAGTCGATCGCGTCCAATGCGCGTATCGCACTGCACGTCCGGGTGCTGTACGGACGCGACCAGCACCACATCACCGAGGCCGAGTTCAAGGCCGTCGCTCGCGCCCTCCGCGCGGCCGTCGAGCCCGATCCGCGGGTCTCGGGAGTGCCGTCGACGAAGGGAAGCTTGTGAGCAGCAAGTCTGTCGCGCTGCTGGATTACGGTTCGGGGAATCTGCACTCTGCGCAGCGCGCACTCGAACGTGTGGGTGCCGACGTCACGGTGACGTCCGATCACCGAGTCGCGCTGCAGGCCGACGGACTGGTCGTGCCCGGTGTCGGCGCGTTCGGCGCATGCATGGACGGTCTGCTGTCGGTGCGCGGCGACGAGCTCGTCGACAAGCGGCTCGCCGGGGGTCGCCCCGTGCTCGGCATCTGCGTCGGCATGCAGATCATGTTCGACCGCGGCGTCGAGTTCGACGTGCCCGCCACCGGCTGCGGCCAGTGGCCCGGCACCGTGGAGAAGCTGCAGGCCGAGGTGCTCCCGCACATGGGCTGGAACACGGTGCGCCCGGGCGAGGACTCGGTGCTGTTCGCGGGCATGGACCCCGACACGCGCTTCTACTTCGTGCACTCGTACGGCGTGCAGGACTGGGAGATGGCACCGAGCGAGTCGCTCGCCGCTCCGGTTCTCACGTGGGCCGATCACGGCGGCGAGTTCCTCGCGGCGGTGGAGAACGGCCCTCTCTCCGCGACACAGTTCCACCCGGAGAAGTCCGGCGACGCCGGCGCCACGCTGCTCGAGAACTGGCTCCGCACCCTCGGATGAGCGAGCCCCGCGAGTTCTCACTGGGTCGCCACACCGGGCTCGTCCTCGGTGCGGCGACCCTGATGCTCGCCGCGACCACCCTCGTCCTCTGGCTGCTGCAGCCGAGTGGTCCGGTGGGGCTGCTGGTGGTGGCCGTCGGACTCGTCGCCACGGGCGTCTGCGCGTCGCTGGTGGCGAAGGCGTCCGTTCGCCGATCCTTCGGCGAGGAGCCCGACGGGTCCGAGCCGTCCGACTGACGCGCCGCCCTGCCCGGTGTCGCCGCGGATCGTGCCGGTAACCTCGTCGAACGTGAGCCTGGTACTTCTCCCCGCAGTCGATGTCGCCGATGGTCAAGCTGTTCGTCTCGTGCAGGGAGAGGCAGGCAGCGAGACCGCCTACGGCTCTCCGCGCGACGCCGCGCTGGCCTGGCAGAACGACGGCGCCGAGTGGGTGCATCTGGTGGATCTGGACGCCGCCTTCGGCCGCGGTTCGAACCGCGACCTCCTCGCGAGCGTGGTGGGGGAACTCGACGTGAAGGTCGAGCTGTCCGGTGGCATCCGCGACGACGAGAGCCTGCGGGCAGCGCTCGCGACGGGCTGCGCGCGCGTAAACCTCGGCACCGCCGCACTCGAGGATCCGGAGTGGTGCCGCCGCGCCATCGGTGAGTACGGCGATCGTGTCGCCGTGGGACTGGACGTGCGCATCGTCGACGGTGAGCACCGCCTGCGCGGTCGCGGCTGGGTGAGTGACGGCGGCGATCTGTGGGAGGTGCTGGAGCGGCTCGACCGCGACGGGTGCTCGCGGTACGTGGTCACCGACGTCACGCGGGACGGCACTCTGACCGGCCCCAATCTCGAACTGCTCGAACAGGTCTGCGCTGTCACCGACGCGCCGGTCATCGCGTCCGGCGGAGTGTCCACCGTCGCGGATCTGGTCGCCATCGCCACGCTGACCGACAAGGGCGTCGAGGGTTCCATCGTCGGCAAGGCCCTCTACGCCGGCCGCTTCACGCTGCCGGAGGCCCTCGCCGCCGTCGCGGACAGCGCATCGTCGGCGACGTGACCGCCGTGGACCTGGACGCTCTCGCGGCCACCGCGCGCACCCTGCTCGACGGCACCCACGAGCGGTTCGTCGCGGGCGCCGGCGCGCCCAGCGCCGTGGCCAAGGGGCCGGACGACTTCGCCACCGCGGTCGACCTCGAGCTCGAACGTCGGCTGGTCGAGGAACTGCAGGAGCAGACCCAGATCCCCGTGCACGGCGAGGAGTTCGGCGGGCCACCCGTCGAGTCCGGCACCGTGTGGGTGCTCGATCCGATCGACGGGACCTTCAACTACTCGTTCGGGCTGCCCACGGCGGGCACCCTGCTGTCGCTGCTCGTCGACGGGCGCCCGGTCATCGGTCTGACGTGGCTTCCGCTGATCGGCCAACGCTTCTGGGCGGTGGAGGGCGGACCCGTGCACCGGGACGGGGAGGCGCTCCCCGCGCTGCCCACCTCCGCACTCGCCTCCTCCATCGTCGGATTCGGTGCGTTCAACATCGACAGCCGCGGCCGGTTGCCCGGCGCTTATCGGGTACAGGTGCTCTCGGACATCAGCCGCGTCTCGTCTCGCATCCGGATGCACGGGTCGACCGGACTGGACCTCGCGTACACCGCGGCGGGAACACTCGGTGCGTCGATCGTGTTCGGCCACCATGCGTGGGACAACGCCGCCGGAGCGATGCTGGTCCGCGCCGCCGGCGGAATCGTCACCGATCTGGCGGGGGAGCCGTGGACGGTGACCTCGACGTCGGTGCTCGCCGCAGCCCCCGGCGTGCACGAGGAACTGCTGCAGGTGCTCGCCGGAGTCGGCGAGCCGTCCACGTACACACCGACATCGCGCGCGCGGGAAGGAGTCCGGAGATGAGTGTCGCCGTACGCGTCATCCCGTGCCTGGACGTCGATGCCGGTCGCGTCGTCAAGGGTGTCAACTTCGCCGATCTGCGCGATGCGGGTGACCCGGTCGAGCTCGCCGCGAAGTACGACGCCGAAGGTGCCGACGAGCTGACTTTCCTCGACGTCACCGCGTCGTCCGGTGGTCGCGCCACGATGCTCGACGTGGTGACCCGCACCGCGGAGCAGGTGTTCATTCCGCTCACCGTGGGCGGCGGTGTCCGCACCGTGCAGGACGTGGACACGCTCCTGCGAGCGGGCGCCGACAAGGTGTCCGTCAACACGGCAGCGCTCGCGCGACCGGAGTTGTTGCGCGAGTTGAGCTCTCGATTCGGATCGCAGTGCATCGTGCTGTCGGTCGACGCCCGGACGGTGCCCGAGGGCGAGGCGCCGACGGCGTCCGGTTGGGAGGTGACCACGCACGGCGGCCGCCGCGGTACCGGCGTCGACGCCGTGGAGTGGGCACACCGCGGGGCCGAACTCGGGGTGGGCGAGATCCTGCTCAACTCGATGGACGCGGACGGCACGAAGGCCGGCTTCGACATCGCCATGATCACCGCTGTCCGCGCGGCCGTCCGGGTCCCGGTCATCGCCAGTGGCGGCGCCGGCGCCGTCGAGCACTTCGCGCCCGCCGTGGCCGCGGGTGCCGATGCCGTTCTCGCGGCCAGCGTCTTCCACTTCGGCGAGATGACCATCGGCGACGTCAAGGGCGCTCTGCGCGCGGACGGTGTGGAGGTTCGATGAGCGCCCCCGTTCTCGATTCGGCGATCGCCGACCGTCTCAAGCGCACCGACGACGGACTGGTGTGCGCCGTCGCGCAGGAACGCGGCACCGGTGACGTGCTCATGGTCGCGTGGATGGACGACACGGCCCTGGCCATGACGCTCGCGACGCGCAAGGGCACGTACTGGTCGCGGTCACGGCAGGAGTACTGGGTCAAGGGCGAGTCGTCCGGACACGCACAGTACGTCCACGAGGTCCGCCTCGACTGCGACGGTGACACGATCCTGCTGACGGTCGATCAGACCGGCGGCGCGTGCCACACCGGTGATCACTCGTGCTTCGACGCCGACGTGTTGCTGAGCGAGCCCCCGACCGCGTGAGTACCGGCGGTCAGCCACCGCCGTCGCGGGCGATGCCGGCGTCGAGGTTGGTGACCATGACCTCGGCAAGCGCTCGCATCGTCTCGACCTGCTCGTCGTCCAGCCCGTCGAACACGAGTGACCGCACCGTGGAGACGTGGCCGGGAGCCGTGGCGACCACCTTCGCGTACCCCTCGTCCGTGAGAACGGCGTGGGAGCCGCGGCCGCCGCTGATGCTCTCCCGCCGGGCCCATCCGGCGCGCTCGAGCTTGGTCATCACGTGCGACAGCCGGGACAGCGACGCGTTGGCGAAGTCCGCGAGGTCACGTAGGCGCAGCCGACGATCCGGAGCCTCGGACAGCGTCGCCAGCACGAAGTAGTCGAAGTGCGTCAGTCCGGAGTCACGCTGCAACTGAGTGTCCAGTGCGGCGGGCAACCGGGTCACGAAGGCGACCAGCACGCGCCAGGCGTCCTGCTGTGCCGGTGTGAGCCAGCGCATCTCGTCCGGCAGTGTCTCGGACGGCGGTGTCGCGGTCATCGGGTGCGCGTTCCTCTCCTCGTGCCGGATCACGACCGACCAGTTCGGTTTCCGACTTGTCGAGTGTCCCACCGCCCGTGCGACCACCGCGTTCGGCACCTCCCGAACCCGGCGGGACGGCACCCGGGAAGATGACCCCCATGGATTCGCAGAAGGACCCGGCACCCGGAACCACCACCCGGGAGCAGTTCCGCCAACTGGCCGCCGTCCATCGCGTGGTCCCCGTCGTCCGCAAGGTCCTCGCGGACTCCGAGACTCCGCTGTCGGCGTACCGCAAGCTCGCCGGTGACCGGCCCGGCACGTTCCTGCTCGAATCCGCCGAGAACGGGCGGTCGTGGTCCCGGTGGTCGTTCATCGGTGCGGGCAGCCCCAGTGCGCTCACGGTCGTGGACGGCGAGGCTGCGTGGATGGGGGAGACGCCGGCGGGTGCCCCGTCGGGTGGCCATCCGCTGGACGCACTCGGAGCCACCATCGAGCTGCTCCGCTCCGAACGGTTGCCGGACCTGCCCCCGCTCACCGGCGGGATGGTGGGGTATCTCGGCTACGACGCGGTGCGCCACATCGAGAGACTGCCCGACCTCACCGAGGACGATCTGCAGATCCCCGAGATGGTGATGCTCCTCGCGACCGATCTGGCCGCGGTGGACCACCACGAGGGTGCGATCACCCTCATCGCCAACGCGGTGAACTGGAACGGCACCGACGAGCGGGTCGACGAGGCGTACGACGACGCCGTGGCACGGCTCGACCGCATGACCCTCGCACTGTCGTCCGCCGCGGAGTCCACGGTGGCGTCGTTCTCGCGACCCGAGCCGCAGTTCCGGCGCCAGCGGACCTCCGAGGGGTTCGGCGCCGACGTGCACCGCCTGGTCGAGGAGATCGAGGCGGGCGAGGCGTTCCAGGTGGTGCTGTCCCAGCGTTTCGAGATGGAGACCACCGCGACGCCGCTCGACGTCTATCGCATGCTCCGACGCTCCAATCCCAGCCCGTACATGTACCTGATGCACGTCCCCGGCGCGGACGGCGAGACCGCGTTCTCGATCGTCGGGTCGAGCCCCGAGTCCCTCGTGACGGTCGCCGACGGTGTCGCGACGACGCACCCGATCGCCGGGACCCGGTGGCGCGGCGCCACCGAGGAGGACGACCTCTTGCTCGAGAAGGACCTCCTCGTGGACGAGAAGGAGAACTCCGAGCACCTCATGCTGGTGGACCTCGGACGCAACGATCTCGGGCGGGTCTGCGAGCCGGGTACGGTCAAGGTCACCGAGTACCGCCACGTCGAGCGCTACAGCCACGTCATGCACCTGGTGTCGACGGTGACGGGTCGGCTCGACGAGGGCAGGCACGCACTCGACGCCGTCCGCGCCTGCTTCCCGGCGGGCACGCTGTCGGGCGCTCCCAAGGTGCGGGCGATGGAGCTCATCGAGGAACTCGAACCGACCCGTCGCGGCGTCTACGGCGGCATCGTCGGATACCTCGACTTCGACGGCGACGCCGACACGGCGATCTGCATCCGCTCCGCCCTCATCAAGAACGGCACCGCGTACGTCCAGGCGGGTGCCGGCGTGGTGGCCGACTCGGTCGCCGAGTACGAGGACACCGAGGCGCGCAACAAGGCGATGGCGGTGCTCAGCGCGGTGGCCGCAGCGGAGACGGTGACCACCGTCGGAGGCGCCGAGTGAAACGCGGGGGCGTCGGTCTCGCCGCGCTGCTCCTGGCTCTCGCGGCGCTGGCGCTGTGGGCGTCGTCGCGGATGACCTGGGTCCGGGTCGTCAGCTCGGACGGGCTGGGGGAGCAGCAGACGTCCTCGCTCGTCGGGGGTACGTGGGCCGCGGCGACCACGCCGTTGGCCATCGCGGCCATCGCTGCGGTGGCGGCCCTGTTCGCGATCCGCGGACGGTGGACGGTACTGCTCGCGGTGCTCGTCGCGCTCGTCGGTGTGGGAGCCGCCGTCCCCGCGGTGCAGTTGATCGTCTCGGACGTGGATCCGGAGCGCGCCGGCGCGCTGGCGGAACTACCCGGTCGTGCCGAGGTCCTCTCCGCGGAGGCGAGCCGCGCGCCCGCGGCACTCGCGCTCCTGGGCGGTCTGCTCGCGCTGGCCGCCGCCGTCGTGGTCGCGCGCACGTCCCGCTCCAAGGCCGGCCTGTCGGCCCGGTACGACAGTCCCGCGGTGCGCCGTGAGCGCGCCGAACAGGACGTTCGGTCTGCCGCCGTGGACGCCGACGAGGAACCGAGCGAGCGGGCCATCTGGGACGCGCTGGACTCCGGCGCCGACCCGACCGTGACCGACGACGCCACCGGTGTCGACGACCGACCCCGCGGCGGTGAGACCCGCTAGTCGGTGGTGTTACTCCGGCCTCTACTCTGAGCGCACCGGATGAGCAGCGCCACACATCCACTGCGATGTCGAGCAGACATTCACCACTCTGGCGGAAGGACGCGGGGGACACCGATGACCGTTCTCGATTCGATCCTCGACGGTGTACGGGCCGACACGCAGGCCCGTGAATCCGTGGTGGACTTCGCCTCCGTCAAGAAGGCCGCCGCCGCCGCGCGGCCGGCTCTCGACGCCGCCGCCGCGCTCATCGAGCCGGGCATCGCCGTCATCGCAGAGGTCAAGCGCGCCAGCCCTTCCAAGGGTGCGCTGGCCGACATTCCGGACCCCGCCGTGCTCGCGGGTGCCTACGAGTCGGGCGGAGCGCGCGTCATCAGCGTGCTCACCGAGGAGCGCCGCTTCCGCGGATCGCTGGACGATCTCGACGCCGTGCGTCGCGCCGTCGAGATCCCCGTGCTGCGCAAGGACTTCATCGTCGGGCCGTACCAGATCCACGAGGCTCGCGCCCACGGCGCCGACATGATTCTGCTGATCGTCGCGGCTCTGGAGCAGGACGCCCTCGCGTCCCTGCTCGACCGCACCGAGTCGCTCGGCATGACCCCGCTGGTCGAGGTGCACACCGAGGAGGAAGCGGACCGCGCGCTCGAGGCCGGCGCCAAGGTCATCGGCGTCAACGCCCGCAACCTCAAGACGCTCGACGTCGACCCGGACACCTTCTCCCGCATCGCGCCCGGCCTGCCGTCGGACATCATCCGGGTCGCCGAGTCCGGCGTCCGCGGCACCGCCGATCTCCTGGCCTACGCCGGAGCGGGTGCCGATGCGGTTCTCGTCGGTGAGGGACTGGTCACCAGCGGCGACCCGCGGTCCGCGGTGCGTGACCTGGTCGCGGCCGGAACGCACCCCTCCTGCCCGAAGCCTGCGCGCTGATTTCAGGCTCCACCCGGCTCGTCGTCCCGGTGTGTCATCGGGCAGACTCGACACCGTGACTACCAGCTATCTTCCGAACTCGAGCGACGGCATCACCGATCGCACCGATCACGACCCCGACCTCGGCGGACACTTCGGTAAGTACGGCGGCCGCTACGTGCCCGAGGCGCTCATGGGCGTCATCGAGGAAGTCACCACCGAGTACGCCAAGGCGCGCGGAGATCGAGACTTCCTCGACGAGCTCGATCGTCTGCAGCGCGACTACACCGGTCGCCCGTCGCCGATCTTCGAGGCGGCGAATCTGTCGAAGCAGGCCGGTGGGGCCCGCATCTTCCTCAAGCGCGAGGACCTCAACCACACCGGTTCGCACAAGATCAACAACGTGCTGGGCCAGGTGCTGCTCGCCAAACGGATGGGCAAGACCCGCGTCATCGCCGAGACGGGCGCCGGCCAGCACGGCGTAGCCACGGCCACGGCCTGTGCGCTGCTCGGCCTCGAGTGCCTCGTCTACATGGGCGAGGTGGACACCGAGCGTCAGGCCCTCAACGTCGCCCGGATGAAGCTCCTCGGTTCCGACGTCGTCGCGGTGACGTCCGGCTCGCGCACACTCAAGGACGCCATCAACGAGGCGCTGCGCGACTGGGTGACCAACGCGGACGAGACCTACTACTGCTTCGGCACGGTCGCCGGACCGCACCCGTTCCCCATGATGGTCCGCGATTTCCAGCGCATCATCGGCATGGAGGCACGCGCGCAGATGCTGCACGATCACGGCCGGCTTCCCGACGCCATCGCCGCGTGCGTCGGCGGCGGGTCGAACGCCATCGGCATATTCCACGCCTTCATCGACGACGCGGACGTCCGGCTGATCGGGTACGAGGCGGCCGGCGACGGCATCGAGACGGGTCGCCACGCCGCGACCATCGGTGCGGGTTCGCCCGGCGCCCTTCACGGCGCCTTCTCGTACCTTCTGCAGGACGAGGACGGTCAGACCATCGACTCGCACTCCATCTCCGCCGGGCTCGACTACCCGGGCGTCGGACCGGAGCACTCGTACCTCAACGACATCGGGCGAGCCGAGTACCGACCCATCACCGACACGGAGGCCATGGAGGCCTTCACTCTGCTGTGCAAGACCGAGGGCATCATCCCGGCGATCGAGTCCGCGCACGCCATCGCGGGTGCCGTGAAGCTCGGCCGTGAACTCGGTGACGGCGCCATGATCCTGGTCAACCTCTCCGGTCGCGGAGACAAGGACGTCGACACCGCCGCGAAGTGGTTCGGCATCCTGGACGAGAAGGGCAACGTGACGTGAGCACCCCCACCCCCATCCCGGTGCACTCCGGTCCGTCGCGGTTGGGCCCGGTCTTCGACCACACCCGCGGTGAGCACCGCGCGGCCCTCGTCGGCTACCTGCCCGCCGGGTTCCCGACGGTGCCCGAGTCGATCGACGCCGTGCGCGCGCTCGTCGACAGCGGCTGCGACATCATCGAGGTCGGCGTCCCGTACTCCGATCCCGTCATGGACGGCCCCACCATCGCGGCCGCCGCAGGGCGCGCCCTGGCCAACGGCGCCCGCGTCCGCGACGTCTTCACCGTGGTCGAGGCCATCGCCGACGCCGGTGGCAAGGCCGTCGTCATGACGTACTGGAACCCGGTCATGAAGTACGGCGTGACCGAGTTCGCCGCGAATCTCGCGTCGGCGGGCGGCCTCGGCATGATCACGCCGGACCTGATCCCCGACGAGGCCGGCGACTGGCTCGGCGCCTCCGAGGAGCAGGGGCTCGATCGCATCTTCCTCGTCGCACCGTCGTCGACGGAGGAGCGTCTCTCGCGCACCGTGCAGTCGAGCAGCGGTTTCGTCTACGCCGCGTCGACCATGGGCGTGACGGGTGCCCGCGATGCGGTGTCCTCTGCCGCGCCCGCACTGGTGTCCCGCATCCGCGTGCACTCCGACATCCCCATCGGCATCGGCCTCGGGGTGCGTTCCGGTGCCCAGGCCGCGGAGATCGCCGCGTACGCCGACGCCGTCATCGTCGGATCCGCGCTCGTCTCCGCCGTCGACCAGGGTGTCGGCGCCGTCTCCGCGCTCACCGCAGAACTCGCCGAGGGCGTGCGGTCGGCGAAGGCCGCGTCGTGATGCTCGCGGCGAACACCGCCGTGCTCGCCTACATCCCCAGTCCGCCGCAGGGCGTCTGGTACGTCGGGCCGCTCGCACTGCGGGCGTACGCCTTCTTCATCATCGTCGGCATCGTCGTCGCGATCGTGTGGGGTGACCGCCGCTGGGTCGCCCGCGGCGGCGACAAGGGGACCGTCCTCGACGTCGCCGTGTGGGCCGTGCCGTTCGGTCTCATCGGCGGTCGGCTCTACCACGTCATCACCGACGCGCCGACGTACTTCGGCGAGGGTGGCAATCCGATCGACGCCCTCAAGATCTGGCAGGGCGGTCTCGGCATCTGGGGCGCCGTCTTCCTGGGTGGTGTCGGCGCGTGGATCGCCTGCAGGCGACGCGGGATACCGCTCCCGGCCTTCGGCGACGCCGTCGCGCCGGGCATCCTCCTCGCGCAGGCCATCGGCCGCATCGGCAACTACTTCAACCAGGAGCTCTACGGACGCGACACCACCCTGCCGTGGGGCCTCGAGATCTACGAACGCGTCGACGCCAACGGTCGGGTCGACTCCCTCGCCGGCGTCTCCACCGGAATCGTCGAGCGGGTCGTGCATCCGACGTTCCTCTACGAACTGTTGTGGAACGTCGTTGTCGTCGTGCTCCTGGTGCTGGTCGACCGTCGCTTCCGCCTCGGACACGGCCGCATCTTCGCCCTGTACGTCGCGGGCTACTGCGCCGGACGCTTCGTCATCGAGCTGATGCGCAGCGACTTCGCGACGCTGATCGGCGGCATCCGCGTCAACTCGTTCACCTCCGGCATCGTCTTCCTGCTCGCGCTGGCGTACGTCGTCCTCGCGCCCAAGGGTCGTGAGGAACCGGCCACGCTGCGCACCCGGACCGACGAGGTCGAGCCTGACGGCGAGATGACGGACGAGGCGGACGCCGATGCTCCGGCGAAGGACGAGGACCGATCCACCGACGAGGTGACCACCCCGACGACGAGTGAGGACGAGGGACGTGACCGATCCGGACAAGCCTGACCTGACGAAGAAGTCGACCGGCTCGGACCCCGTGGGGTCCGACGACGTCACCGGGAGCACTCCCGGTCCGGGGTGGAACACCAACGCCAGTTTCGGCGAGGGTCCGGGTTCCGGCGCCTACCCGTCCTACCCGTCGCCCGGGACGTACCCCGAACCGTCGGCCGGTGACACGGCTGCCTTCGGCTACCCGGTCGGCGAGTACGGCTCCTGGAATCGTGAGCCCGAGTCGACGGACTGGTCCGCACGGCCGGCCGCGGACACCCCGTACGCCCAGCCCCAATACGGTCAGCCCCAGTACGCCCAGCCGCAGTACGGGCAGCCCCAGTACGGTCAGCAGCCGCAGTACGGGCAGCCACCGTTCGCGGGCGGCCACGGCGTCGATCCGATGGCGCCGTTCGGTCGAGACATGGGGACGGGTGAACCGTTCGGCGACAAGTCGAAGGTGACGGCAGGTGTTCTCCAGTTGGCCCCGCTGCTCTTCGGTCTGCCGCTCGGCATCGGCCGGTTCTACATCGGCTCGACGGTGCTCGGCGTCGCGCAGCTCGTGTCGTTCATCGTGAGCGTCCTGCTGACCGTGACGATCATCGGCGCGTTGATCGGTATCCCGCTCTACGCGGCCGTCTGGCTGTGGTGCCTCGTCGACGGCATCGTGATGCTCGTGAGCAAGGTCCGCGACGGGAACGGCCGACTTCTCAAACCCTGAACGACCTCCCGGTTAACTACTGGCCAGTAGCCCAATTGTCAGGACATAGAGCGGCGTCGTCGATAGGAATCGGGTCCGGCGGGGACTAGGCTTGCGCCCGTGACCCGACGGACGAAGATCGTATGCACCCTGGGACCGGCGACTGCCACCGACGAGAGAATCAAGGAACTCGTCGAGAGCGGAATGGATGTGGCTCGGCTGAATTTCAGCCACGGCGACTACCCCGACCACGAGGCGAACTACAAGCGGGTGCGTGCGGCGTCGAACGCCACCGGGAAGGCCGTGGGCATCCTCGCCGACCTGCAGGGCCCGAAGATCCGGCTCGGCCGGTTCAAGGAGGGCAAGACCACCTGGGCCAACGGTGAGCTGATCCGCATCACGGTCGAGGAGTGCGAGGGCACCCACGATCGGGTCTCCACCACCTACAAGGAACTCGCGCAGGACGCCAAGGAAGGCGATCGCCTCCTCGTCGACGACGGCAAGGTCGGTCTGGTCGTCACCGGTGTCGAGGGCAACGACGTCCTCTGCCGCGTGACCGAGGGCGGCCCCGTCAGCAACAACAAGGGCGTGTCCCTCCCCGGCATGGACGTGTCGGTTCCCGCCATGTCGGACAAGGACACCGAGGATCTCGAGTTCGCTCTGGCCCTGGGAGTCGACTTCATCGCACTGTCGTTCGTGCGGTCGCCGGCCGACGTCGAGCTGGTGCACGCGATCATGGACCGGGTGGGCCGCCGGGTCCCCGTCATCGCCAAGATCGAGAAGCCGGAAGCGGTCGACAACCTCGAGGCCATCGTCCTCGCGTTCGACGCGGTGATGGTCGCGCGTGGTGACCTCGGTGTCGAGCTCCCGCTCGAGCAGGTGCCGCTGGTGCAGAAGCGCGCCATCCAGATCGCGCGCGCCAACGCCAAGCCTGTCATCGTCGCCACGCAGATGCTCGAGTCGATGATCGAGAACTCGCGTCCCACCCGCGCGGAGGCGTCCGACGTCGCGAACGCGGTGCTCGACGGCACCGACGCCGTCATGCTGTCCGGCGAGACCTCCGTCGGCAAGTTCGTCATGGAGACGGTGCGCACGATGGCACGCATCGTGGAGACCGTCGAGATGGAGGGCGACGCGGTTCCGGCGCTCACCCACACTCCGCGCACCAAGCGCGGCGTCATCTCCTACGCGGCTCGCGACATCGGAGAGCGGCTCGACGCACGCGCTCTCGTCGCCTTCACGCAGTCCGGTGACACCGTGCGGCGCATGGCGCGTCTGCATTCGCGGCTGCCGCTGCTGGCCTTCACGTCCATCCCCGAGGTGCGCAGTCAGCTCGCTCTGACCTGGGGCACCGAGACGTTCCTGGTGCCGTTCGTCGACACCACCGACGGCATGGTGCGTGAGGTCGACAAGTCGTTGCTCGAGCTCGACCGTTATCACCGCGGCGACCAGGTCGTGATCGTCGCCGGTGCGCCTCCCGGCACTGTAGGCTCCACCAACTTGATCCACGTGCACCGAATCGGAGAAGAGGACCGGTAAGTGACCGAACTGGGGGGAACGGTCGACAGACCGGAATCGGCGCGTCGGGGGGACGCGCCGATCGCCACGGCGGGGCGCTCACGCGACCTCGACGTGTTGCTGGACATCCTCGACCTCACGGAGGTCGACGAGAACACCTACGTCGGCCGTCACCCGGCAGAGGTCGGGAGCAGAACGTTCGGCGGACAGCTGGTCGCCCAGGCGCTGGTCGCGGCCGGCCGCACCGTCAGCGGGGCGAGGCCGATCCACGCCATCAACGCACACTTCATTCGCGGCGGAGATGTCAAGCGAGACATCACTTTCCGCGTGGAACGTCATCGTGACGGCCGCGCCTTCGCCAACCGTCAGGTGACGGCTTACCAGGGTGACGAGGAGCTGTTCGTCATGCTCGCCGCCTACCAGGACTCGCGCGGCGGCCTCGAGCACAGCGTCGAGTGGCCCGAGGTGGAGTACCCGGAATCGCTGCCGCCGCTGGGCAACCATTTCGACGGGTACGAGGACCGTCTGAAGATGTTCGTGGACGCGCTGAAGCCGATCGACATGCGGTACGCCAATGATCCGGCCTGGATCATGAAGGGCACCGGAGAACGGTCGAACCACAACAGGGTATGGATGAAGTCCGACGGTCCGCTGCCCGACGATCCCGCTCTGCACGTCGCCACGATGGGATACGCGTCGGACACGACGGTGCTCGACTCGATCATCACCACACACGGTCTCTCCTGGGGTTTCGACCGCATCGTGGCCGCGACGGTGAACCATTCCATCTGGTTCCACCGTCCGTTCCGCTTCGACGAGTGGATGCTCTACGCCACCGAGTCGCCGGTCGCCGCGGGGTCCCGCGGACTGGCCACCGGCCGATTCTTCTCGCGCGGAGGAGAATTGGTGGCGACTGTAGTGCAGGAAGGGCTCATCCGCCATTTCCCGGCACGATGACGCGGTCGTCGGTCACCACGAAGACGTCGTCGAAGCGGTCGGTCCCGAACTCCGAGAGCAGGCCGGCGATGAATTTCGTTCCGGGCGCGCACTTCCCGCTGAGAATGCGGGAGACCGTGGCCGGGTCGACCCCGATGCGTTCGGCCAGTTGCCCGTCGGTCGTGATGTGAGCGAAGCGCCGTAGTCGTTCCAGCCCGTCGCGGTCCAGTTCGAGATTCGCCATCGATTCCCCCCGGTGATCGATCGTGTCGCGCTCGTTGCGCGCACGAGACGAAAGGTACACATGCACTGGCGGGCGGGCAATCGACACACTGCGCGTGAACTTGCGTCCGTGTCAGTAGTGTTCGCGCCATGGATCAGACGTCCGGGGTGGGGGAGACGTGGTGGGAGTATCTGAACCGCGTCACAGACAGAGCATCACAAGTGGAGATCGCGCGGGCTGCAGGGGTGGACCCCGCGTCGGTCTCGAGATGGAAACTGGGGAAGAACACGCCGAGTGCGGATCGCGTGATCGCGGTCGCACGGCACTTCGGTCGGAATCCGGTGGAGGCGCTCGTCGTCGCGCGCTACCTCGAGCCTCGAGAAGTCGACGCGTCGATCGAGTTGGCCGCCAGCGCCGCCGCGCTGACGGACGACGAGTTGATCACGGCCGTCCGACGTCGACTCGAGCTGGCGCGGGGCATGGCCGCATCGGGGTCACCGGTGAGCCACGACTGACCGGGGTGTTCAGGGCGTGCGCTCGTCGATGACGAAGATCGCGAGCGTCGCCGCCAACACCGCGGCCGGTATCCACGCGGCGCGGACGCCGACGGACCCGGTCGCGGCGGCGCCGGCGAGTGCGCCGAGGACGAACACGGCGATCACGGCGCTGTAGACACCGAACGCCCGTCGGCCGGCGGAGTCGCGGTCGACGATCGCAGCGAAGCCGGCCTCGGTCACGCGCATCAGATTCCCGGTCATCGCGATCGCGATGTAGTTGAGGTCGCCGATGTTCCGGAACAGGGCGATCTGCAGCGCGTTGATGAACGAGATCGGCACGGTGACCAGTGCATTCGGCACCGTGGCAGGTACGAAGCCCACCACGGCGAGAATGGCTGCCTGCGCCGCGATGGACCACCGGATCGGCCGGTGCACTCGGCGTTCGGCCCGTCCCGTCTTGATGACGTTGGCGATCGAGACACCGACCACGAACGCGAGGATCGGCCACAGGTGTTGGGCCGCGTCCCGCCAGTGCGTCCGCGACACCTCGATCGCCAGGAAGATGACGTTGCCCGTCTGCGCGTTGGCGAAGACGCCGCCTCGGCTGACGTAGGTGTAGGCATCGAGGAACCCGCTCGCGGCGGTGACGAGGAGCGCGAAGCGCAGACTCGAGGCGGTCGCGGTCACCGGTCGTCCCTCGCGACGATGCGCCAGGCGTCGACCTTCGCCGCCGTGCTCAGGGCGGCATGGGCAGGGCTGGTGGACGGCAGCCGGAACGTCTCGACGGGCCGGGACAGCGCCACGTGGCGAGCGAACAGCCGTGCCGCCGCGGCGCCGTTGAACACGATGCGGTCCAGGGTGGGGTGTGCCGTGAGCAGCGCGTCGATGTCGTTCGGCACCACGGTGTCGCTCTCGATGGCCGAGTCGAGACTGCCCTCGCGAGTGCACAGTTCGAGAACGTCCCACACCGCGACGCCCGCGGCCGTGAGTGCGCGCACGCGTTCCGCGTACCCGGCATCCCCGGGTAGGTGGAAGAGGTGAGTCATGATGGGCCAGAACGCATTCCGAGGATGGGCGTAGTACTGCTCGGCCGTCAGCGACGCGACCCCCGGCATGGAACCGAGCACCAGCGTGTGCGGCGAGTCGCCGACGAGCGGGGCGAAGCCGTGCACCACCGTCATGCTGCGACACCGGCGACGACGAACAGCACCGACGCACCCAGTCCTGCGACCACGCGGACGTGGTTCCACCGGGTCCACCGAGTGAGGTACTCGGGCCACACGTCCTCCGCGGCAGCGAGCCGATCGTTGAGCGGCACGTTGACGGCGACGGTCACGCCGAGGCAGCCCGCGACGTAGAGCGCCGCCGCCGCTGCGACGAGAACGGCGGGTGTGCCAGGCTCGAGGAACGCGGTGACGGCGGCGAGGACCGATGCCGCCGCGGTACCGAACAGCAGGACCATGAAGACGGGAGCGACGATGACCACGTTCACGCGCGTCATCACCGCCGTGGCGGCGGACGCGGGCTGTACGCCCAGCGCCGGCATCACGGCGATGGAGAAGGCCAGCAGGACGCCGGCCACCGCAGCGGAACCGACACCCGCCGCGACGACGGCGGCGGAGAGCAGAACGGACACGACGGAGCCTTTCGATGATGCGGCGGTTCTGTCGTCCCATCAGATCACGGTGCCCACCGGGGTCGTCCGATGATCGTCACGAGTGCCTTCTTCGCCGACTACGCGCGCCAGTCGGACCAGAAGCTCGACGTGCTCGGCGGCATCTGGGACTGGTGTGTGCTCCCGTCCCTCGCGCAGCCCGTCGAGGCCTACCTGGTGGTCCTGCTGCAGCGCGGCCCCGACGACGTGTCGGGTGAGCGGGTACGGGTGGAGATCACGGACGGCGAGGACGAGCCTCTGCACGTGTTCGAACTGCCCGTCGCCGGTCACCTCGAGGGGGAGCAGCAGGCTGTGGCGTTCCCGATCTCCTTCGCATGCCGACGGGTGGGGCGCCACGTGCTGCGCCTGACGACGGGGGCGGCCGATCCGGGATTCGCGCTCTCGCTGGACGTTCGATCGATGGCCTGAGCGGCTGCGGGGGAGATGTACTGGTGCCCTCGGTGAGACTCGAACTCACACTGCACGGGTTTTGAATCCGTTTCCTCTGCCAATTGGGATACGAGGGCGAACCGCTCGCGGGGCGAGCTGGTGCGGTCACCGAGTGTAGAAGATCGGTGCCGGATGCGGTGCACCGGTACCCTGACGACGGCCCGGGCGCAGCGTCGAGAACGGCGCCGCCGCGGGGGAGCAGTGCATCGAGGGAGGGCGAGTCAGCGTGAACACACCGGCACCGTCGCAGCCACGTCGTGTGGTGGTCGCGGAGGACGAGTCACTCATTCGGCTGGACCTCGTGGAGATGTTGCGCGAGGAGGGGTACGACGTCGTCGGCGAGGCCGCGGACGGTCAGGAAGCGGTGGACCTCGTCCGCGCCCTGGTTCCGGATCTGGTGATCATGGACGTGAAGATGCCGCGTCGAGACGGTATCGACGCGGCCTCCGAGATCGCCGCGGCTCGGTTGGCTCCGGTCGTGATCCTGACGGCCTTCAGCCAGCGCGAACTCGTCGAGAGGGCCCGCGACGCCGGCGCCATGGCGTATCTGGTGAAGCCCTTCACGAAGGCGGACCTGGTGCCCGCCGTGGAACTGGCCGCCAGCCGGTTCACCGAGATCTCCGCGCTGGAGACCGAGATCGCGGATCTCCACGACCGCCTCGACACGCGCAAACTCATCGAGCGCGCCAAGGGTCTGCTGATGACGTCCCAGTCGCTCTCCGAGCCGGAGGCCTTCACGTGGATCCAGCGGGCCGCGATGGACCGCCGCACCACCATGAAAGCGGTCGCCTCCGTCGTCATCGAGACGCTCGGAGACGCCCCCGTCGCGTGACACCGAGTGCCGTGATCCGGCCTCGAAGACTGTGCCAGGCTACGGCTGCGTTAAAACTGGCTGCGTAGACGTCACAGTAAGGTCACAGGGCTTGTTCCACGGGTCGCGAACCGTCGGGGAGCGATAGGTTCTCCTTCACGAGCGTCACGGTATCGGGTGCGTGACGCACATATTTCTAGGAGACGACAGATGGCAAGACGAACCATCGTTCGGACGGCTGCGGTGGTGAGCGTCGCTTCGCTCGCCCTGTTCGGCTGTTCCTCGAGCGACGATTCGAGTTCCGGCAGCGAAACCAGCGCTGCCGGCGGCTCTTCCGCAGCTGCGGAGGCCACCGTGGACACCGACTGCACACCCGAGCAGGCAACTGCCGGCGCGACGCCGGTGACCACTCCGCTCAAGCTCGGCACACTGCTTCCCGAGACCGGTAGCCTCGCCTTCCTCGGCCCGCCCGAGGTCGCCGGCGTGCAGCTCGCCGTCAACGACGTCAACGGCGCCGGTGGCGTTCTCGACCAGCCGATGGAGCTCATCCCCGGCGACTCGGGCGACACCACCACGGACACCGCGAACAGCACCGTCGACCGCGAGCTCGCGGCCGGCGTCAGTGTCATCCTGGGTGCAGCGTCGTCCTCGGTGTCCCTCAAGGTCATCGACAAGATCGCCAGCGCCGGCGTCGTGCAGATCTCGCCGGCCAACACCTCCGACCAGTTCGTCTGCTACGCGGACAAGGGCCAGTACTTCCGCACGGCACCGACCGATGTGCTTCAGGCACAGGCGCTCTCGCAGCTCATCGCCGAGGACGGCGGCCAGCGCGTCTCCATTCTCGCGCTCAACGACCCGTACGGTACGGGCCTGGCGAGCAACACTGTCACCAACCTCGAGGACGCCGGCATCGCGTCCGACCAGATCCAGAAGATCATCTACGACCCCAACGCGCAGTCGTTCAACGCCGAGGTGGACCAGGTGAAGAACTTCAACCCGGACGCCGTCGCCATCATCGGCTTCGAGGAGTCGGCGAAGATCATCACCCGTATGCACGAGATCGGCATCGGACCGTCGGACGGCACCGCCGTCTACGGCGTCGACGGCAACATGGGCAACGCCCTCGGCGAGTCGGTCGGACCCGGCCTGCTCGACACCATGCGTGGCACCACGCCGCTCACCGACGTGGGCGCCGGTTTCCAGGACCGTCTCAAGGCCGTCAACCCGGCTCTGGTCGACTTCAATTACGCCGGTGAGTCCTACGACGCCGTCGTGATCTCCGCCCTGGCCGCGGAGCAGGCGAAGTCCACCGCGGGTGTCGACATCGCGGCGAACATCAACTCCGTCACCAAGGACGGAACGAAGTGCACCACGTTCCAGGAGTGCCTGCCGCTGGTGAAGGCCGGAACCGACATCGACTACGACGGTGTCACCGGTGAGCTCGCGTTCACCGACGGCGGCGAGCCGTCCGTCGGCTCGTACGGCAAGCTGGTCTTCGGACCGGACAACAAGCTCACCACCGAGGACTACATCGTCGTCGGCGGCTGATCTGCAGTAGCCCGGAACGGGCCCGCCTCCACTGGAGTCGGGCCCGTTCTGCTGTCGTGAGGCTCGGCTGCTCCTCCCGCGAGTACGTCGACAGTGTTGTGAATACGGCTCGTTGCACGGCACTTCGGACGTACTCGCCGAGGGTGAGGGGCCGCAGACAGCGAGAAGGGCGCCCCGAGCGAACTCGGAGCGCCCCTGTCGGTGTGCGCGGGTACTACTTCTTCTCTTTGCTCCCCGCCAACGTGCCGAGGTACAGCTCGATGACCTTGGGGTCGTTCATCAGGTTCGTGCCGGTGTCGGTGTACGCATTCTTGCCCTGATCCAGCACGTAGCCGCGGTCACAGATCTGGAGGCACCGGCGAGCATTCTGCTCCACCATGATGATGGAGACGCCCGCCGCGTTGATCTTCTTGCAGCGGATGAAGACCTCGTCCTGGAACATCGGAGACAGTCCGGCCGACGGCTCGTCGAGCAGCAGCACGGACGGTTCCATCATCAGCGCGCGGCCCATGGCGACCATCTGCCGCTCGCCACCGGACAGTGCGCCCGCCTTGATCTTGCGACGCTCCGACAGCAGCGGGAAAAGCTCGCTGACGAAGTCGAACCGTTCCTGGAACTTCTTCGGCCGCAGGTAGATCCCCATCTCGAGGTTCTCCTCGATGGTGAGCGAGGGGAACACGTTCTGGGTCTGCGGAACGTAACCGACGCCCTTCGTCACGAGCACGTGTGCCTCGGCGGAGGTGATTGTGTCGCCGCGCAGCGTGACGGATCCGCTGCGGATCGGGATGAGACCGAAGAGTGCCTTGAGCAACGTCGACTTGCCGGCACCGTTGGGGCCGATGATGCCGACGATCTCGCCGTCGTTCAGATAGAAGTTGCAGTCCTTCAGGATGTTCACGCCGGGGATGTATCCGGCCACCAGGTCGTCGGCACGCACGAGCGCGTCGGTGGCCAGGCGGCGGTGTTCGTCCGGTGTCGCCGCGAATTCTGCTGCGGTGAGCCCGGTTCCCCCGGATGTGGTCGCTCCGGATTCGGTCATGTCGTGGTCCTCTTGTCCGTCCCGATCTCGGGTTCGGCCGCGGAGAGATCTCCGCCCGACTCGAGTGTCTCGACCTCGGCCTGCTCGAGCGCCTCGGCCAGTTCTGCCGTGGCGCCCACAGGATTTCCGTCGGCGTCGAACTCGAGCGCCTGATCGTGGTGGCTTCCCAGGTACGCGTCGACGACGGCCTCGTTGTCCGCCAACTGCGCGGGCGCGGACTCGGCGATGACGCTGCCCTGAGCCATGACCACGACCCAGTCACTGATGTCGCGGATCACGTCCATGTCGTGCTCGACGAAGACGACGGTCATGCCGTCGTCGCGCAGCGACTTGATGTGGCCCAGAAGGCTCTGCGTCAGTGCGGGATTGACGCCGGCCATGGGCTCGTCGAGCATGACGACGGCGGGATCGGTCATGAGCGCTCGCGCCATCTCGAGCAGCTTGCGCTGTCCGCCGGAGAGGGATCCCGCGAGGTCCTCGGACTTCGCGTCGAGTTTGAATCGCGCGAGCAGTTCCCGCGCACGCTCGGTCACCTCCCGCTCCTGCGCCTTCCACGTCCACGGCATGAGCGTGTTGAAGATCCGCTCACCCTTCTGTCCCGTGGCACCGAGCCGGACGTTGTCCAGCACGGTCAGCTTCGACAGTGCCTTCGTCAGCTGGAATGTCCGCACCACACCGTGGCGCGCCACCTGGTGCGGCGTCATCCTGCCCAGCGACTTGCCGTCCATCGACCAGGACCCGGTGTCCGGCTGGTCGAACCCGGTGAGCAGGTTGAACAAGGTCGTCTTGCCGGCGCCGTTCGGGCCGATCAGGCCGGTGATGCAGCCACGCTGGATCTCGAGGTGTGCCACGTCGACGGCCTTGAGGCCACCGAAGGTCCGGGACACGCCGTCGACCACCATGGTCGGGTCGGGCTTGGCGACGCCGGGGGTGTTCGCGACGTCGGCGAACAACGCCGCGCGCACCTCGGCGCTGAGCGGCTTGCGTGCCGCGATGGTGTTACTTGGCATCGAGCTGTACCTCCCGCTTGTTGCCCAGCAGTCCCTGCGGGCGGAAGATCATCAGCACCGCGATGAGGATGCCGAGGAGGACGAATCGTGTGGCGCCGACCTGCTGTTCGGTCATCGGAATGAGTGGGTCGTCGCCGGCGGCGGCCTGACGCAGCAGCACGTCGGGGATCGACAGGAAGAACCAGAAGAGCATGGCTCCGACGACCGGACCGAAGACCGTGGCCGCACCGCCGAGGATCAGTGCGCCGAAGGCGAAGAAGGTCTGCGCCGTCGAGTAGAAGTCGGGGTTGATCGACTTGGTCTGCAGAGCGTTGAACACGCCGCCCATACCGCCGATGACGCCACCGAGGACGAGGGCCTGCATCTTGTAGACGAAGACGTTCTTGCCCAGCGAGCGGGCGGCGTCCTCGTCCTCGCGCACCGCCTTGAGGACGCGTCCCCAGGGGCTGTGCGTGAGCAGGTACACGAGTCCGCACAGGATCAGCACCAGTGACCATCCGACCACCATGGCCCACAGGTCGTCGCCGTAGAACTTCACGCCGACGAACGAGTACTGCTTGCCCGAGTCGAACGGGCTGAGGTTGGTGAACGGATCGGCGAAACCGAAGAGGCCGTTGGTCGATCCGGTGACACCGTTCGACGCGGTGGACCGGAAGACCAGTCGCAGGATCTCCGACGCCGCGATGGTGACGATGGCGAGATAGTCCGCCCGCAGTCGCAGGGTGGGGATACCGAGCACGAGCGCGAGGAGACCGGCTGCCGCGAGTCCGACGAGGATGCCGAGCCACAGCGGCTGTTCGTACGTGATGGTCATGATGCCGACGCCGTATCCGCCCAGCAGGGCGAAGCCGATCTGACCGAAGTTGAGCAGTCCTGCGTAGCCGAAGTGCAGGTTCAGTCCGATGGCGAGAAGTGCGTAGAAGATCGCGGAGGGCCCGACGAGCTGGGCCAGCGATACCTGGATTGCTCCGATGATGTCCATGGTCAGCCGATCCTTTGCCGCGAGCCCAGGATGCCTTGCGGCCGGACGATGAGGATGACGATCAAGACGAGCAATCCTCCGATGTATTTGAGGTCGGGGTTGATCACGAGCGTCGACCACTGCACCAACAGACCGACGATGACACAGCCGAGCAGGGCGCCGTACGCCGTGCCGAGGCCACCGAGGGTGATGCCGGCGAACATGAGCAGGAGGAGCTTGAAGCCCATCTCCCACTGGACGCGTCCGCCGAGCTCGGAGAGCCCGAACAGCACGCCGCCCAGAGCGGCGAGACCGCCGCCCATGCACCAGACGAAGGTCACGACGCGCTCGACGTTGATGCCGGACGACGCCGCGAGATCGCGGTTGTCGGCGACGGCGCGCATGGCCTTGCCGATACGGGTCTTCTGCAGCATGAGCGCGACGAGCACGAGCACCACGACGCTGATGACGATGCAGGCGAGGTTGACGTCGGTGATGGCGAACGGCCCCCACTCACGCTGCACCTGCGCCTGATAGTCCTTGTAGGGCTCGGCGCGGTCGGAGAAGAAGATGAGGATCAGGTACCGCAGGGCGATCGCGAGACCGATCGAGACGACGAGTTGGCCGATGAGGCCGGTCTTGCGTCTGCGCAGCGGTCTCCAGAGTCCGGCGTTGTTCGCCCAGCCGACCGCCACACCGACGATCACCGCCAGGACGGTCGCCGGGATCAGCTGGATCCCGAGCTTCTGGTTGAAGACCCATGCCGCGACGGCGCCGAGCGTGACCAACTCGCCGTGGGCGAAGTTGGTGAGCCCGGTGGTGCCGAAGATGAGGCTCAGACCGATCGCGGCGAGCGCGATGACCAGTCCGAAGCGCAGCCCGTCGATGGTGGTGCGCAGGAACTTCTCGTAGAACGGGACGACCGTGGCGCTGCGTTCCTCACCGAAACTGAAGATGACGGTGTTGGCGCGACCTGCCTCCACGGTGCGTTCGACGTCGCCCTGCACGGAGACACCGTCGGGCAGGGTCTCGGGGTCGACGCGGAATGTGTAACTGCCGGGTGAGACCGGAAGTGTCCATCGCCCACCGGTTTCCGACGTGGTGCGAGCCACCTCGGACTCTCCGGAGTCGAGGGCCACGACGTCGACGCCGACGAGGCGTTCACCGGCGTTGTTCAGGCTGCCGCTGACGTTCACCGCGTCGGCGGGTGGAGCGGAGTCGGACTCGGAGCCGCTCGCGGGTGGGGAGCTCGAGCTCGGAGTGGGGGACGGAGTGGGTTCCTGGGCCAGGGCCGTTCCACCGAAGGTGGCTGCGGCGATGAGGCCGAGGAGTACGACGACGAGCGCGCGGACGAGGGCGGCGGTGGCCGTCGTTCGTCCGGGCCGTCGAGGACTCGAGGGGGGCACGGGGGTCCTCTCGGACGGTCGACTAACGCCGAGGAATCTCGGCTCTGCTTGCAATTGTCGGACTCTATCGGGCTCCGGGTATCGAGAACGGCCGCTTCGATTTCTTCGATGTTTCAGTCTTGTTTCGAAGCGGTCGACCGCCGACCACGCCCGTGTCGGTACGCCTCCCTAGACTGACCTGCGTGAGTCCAGTAACCGAGTCCTCGCCCCTCCTGATGCTGATCGACGGTCACTCGGTGGCGTACCGCGCCTTCTACGCCCTGCCCGCCGAGAACTTCAAGACCACCAGCGGGCAGACCACCAACGCGGTGTACGGGTTCACCTCCATGCTCATCAATCTGCTGCGGGACGAGTCGCCCACGCACGTCGGCGCGGCCTTCGACGTCTCTCGCCAGACCTTCCGGGCGGACAAGTTCCCGGAGTACAAGGCCAATCGCATCAAGACCCCCGACGAGTTCGCGGGCCAGATCGACATCACCAAGGACGTCCTCGGAGCACTGGGCATCCCGGTGATGGCGGAGCCGGGCTTCGAGGCGGACGACATCATCGCCACCCTCACCACGCAGGCGGTCGCGGCGGGGTACCGGGTGCTGGTGGTCACCGGCGACCGGGACTCGCTGCAGTTGGTCAACGACCAGGTGACCGTCCTCTACCCGCGCAAGGGCGTCTCCGACCTGACGCGGTTCACGCCGGCGGAGGTCGAGAGCAAGTACGGACTCACCCCGGCCCAGTATCCGGACTTCGCGGCGCTGCGCGGAGACCCCAGCGACAATCTTCCCGGCATCCCGGGGGTGGGGGAGAAGACCGCCACCAAGTGGATCCGGGAGTACGGCAGCCTCGAGGACCTGGTCGACAAGGTCGACACCGTGCGCGGCAAGGTCGGCGACGCGCTGCGCGCCAATCTCTCCAGCGTCGTCCTCAATCGCCAGCTCACCGAGATGGTGCGCGACGTCCCTCTGCCGTACACACCGGATCAACTGCAGCTGGCGCCGTGGGACCGCGAGCGGGTGCACGCGCTGTTCGACGATCTCGAGTTCCGTGTGTTGCGCGATCGGCTTTTCGCCACCCTCTCGTCGACCGAGCCGGAGGCGGAGGAGGGCTTCGAGGTGCGGGGCCGCGCGCTCGAACCGGGCGAGCTCGCCGAGTGGCTCGCGGCGCACACGCAGGACGGTGTCCGCACCGGGCTCTCCGTCGTGGGGACGCGGTCCCCGTTCGACGGTGACGCGTCGGCCGTCGCGTTCGCGTCGGCGGACGGGGAGGGTGCCTACGTCGAGACCATCGGGCTCACCGCCGAGGACGAGCAGGCACTCGCGGCCTGGTTCGCGAACGAGTCGCGGCCCAAGGCTCTCCACGAGGCCAAGTGGGCGTTGCATGCGCTGCGCGGTCGCGGATGGCCCGTCGCGGGGCTGACCAGCGACACCGCACTCGCGGCCTACCTGGTCCGACCGGGGCAGCGGAGCTTCGCGCTCGACGACCTGTCGCTGCGGTACCTCAAGCGCGAGTTGCGCATCGAGGACGCGGGCGACGCCCAGCTGTCCCTGCTCGACAGCGAGGACGAGACGCAGGCAGCGGTGGCCGAGGGGGAGATCCTGCGAGCGCAGGCGGTGCTGGATCTCGCGGACGCGCTGGACCGTGAGCTCGACGAGATCGAGTCCGCGCCGCTGCTCTCGGACATGGAGCTGCCGCTCCTCGGCGTGCTCGCCACCGTCGAGAACACCGGTATCGCGATCGATCTCGATCATCTGCACGACCTGCAGAGCCAGTTCGCCGGGGAGGTGAGCGTCGCCGCCGAGGCGGCCTACGCGGTGATCGGCAAGCAGATCAACCTCGGGTCACCCAAGCAGTTGCAGGTGGTCCTGTTCGACGAGCTCGACATGCCCAAGACCAAGCGCACCAAGACCGGCTACACCACCGATGCCGAAGCGCTGCAGTCGATGTTCGAGAAGACCGAGCATCCCTTCCTCCGGCACCTACTCGATCACCGGGACGCCACGCGGCTCAAGGTGACGGTCGACGGTCTGCTCAAGTCGGTCAGCGACGACGGGCGCATCCACACCACGTTCAACCAGACCATCGCCGCGACGGGTCGGCTGTCCTCCACCGAGCCCAACCTGCAGAACATTCCGGTCAAGACGTCCGCGGGCCGTCGCATCAGGGAGGGCTTCGTCGTCGGCGAGGGTTACGACTCGCTGATGACGGCGGACTACAGCCAGATCGAGATGCGGATCATGGCGCACGTCTCCAAGGACGAGGGGCTCATCGAGGCCTTCAACACCGGCGAGGATCTGCACAGCTTCGTCGGGTCGCGCGCTTTCGGGGTGCCCATCGACGAGGTGACGCCGGAGTTGCGCCGCCGGGTCAAGGCGATGTCGTACGGACTGGCTTACGGGCTCAGTGCCTACGGCCTCTCCCAGCAGCTCAAGATCTCCACCGAGGAGGCCAAGGAGCAGATGGAGGCGTACTTCTCCCGGTTCGGTGGGGTGCGCGACTATCTGCACGAGGTCGTGGAGGCGGCGCGCAAGGTCGGCTACACCTCGACTCTCTACGGACGTCGCCGCTACCTGCCGGATCTGACGAGCGACAATCGTCAGCGCCGCGAGGTCGCCGAGCGCGCGGCCCTCAACGCCCCCATCCAGGGCACCGCGGCCGACATCATCAAGGTCGCGATGATCGACGTCCAGCTCGGACTGGTCGAGGCCGGGCTCACCTCGCGGATGCTCCTCCAGGTGCACGACGAACTGGTGCTCGAGGTCGTCGAGTCCGAACGCGCCGAGGTCGAGGCGTTGGTCCGAGACAAGATGGCGCACGCCATCGAGCTGTCGGTGCCGCTCGACGTCTCCGTGGGAACGGGTCGCACCTGGGACGACGCCGCACACTGAGGCGACCACACGACGACGACGGCGGGCGACGGAATCTCTTCCGTCGCCCGCCGTCGTGGTGCGGGTGTCAGCCCGCGGTGGTCACTCGGCCGCGGCCTGCTGCTCCGCGATCTGCTTGCGGACGTCGTCCATGTCCAGGCCCTTGATCTGGCCGACCAGGTCCTCGAGCGCCGCCTGCGGAAGTGCGCCGGGCTGCGCGAAGACGAGGACGCCCTCGCGGAACGCCATGAGCGTGGGAATCGAGCGGATGTTCGCGGCGGCGGCGAGTCCCTGCTCCGCCTCGGTGTCGACCTTGCCGAACACGACGTCGGGGTGCTGCTCCGAGGACTTCTCGAACGTCGGGGCGAACTGCTTGCACGGTCCGCACCAGTCGGCCCAGAAGTCGACCAGAACGACGTCGTTACCGGTGACGGTCTCGTCGAAGTTCTGCTGGGTGAGGGTCTGCGTTGCCACGAGGATCCTTTCGTCGTGAGTGCCGACCCACCTCGTGTGGGCTCCGGCATGGTGTTCTGTCCACCGTCAACAGGCGGACCCGCGCCGTCATTCCCGAATTCGATCAGACCGAGACGGGCGCCGCCCGGAAGGTGCGCCGGTAGGACTGCGGTGTGGTGCGGCGTAGCCGCAGGAAGTGCTGGCGCAACACCGCCGCGGAACCGAATCCCACGGTGTCCGCGACGGCGTCCACCGACAGGTCACTGGACTCGAGGAGTCGCTGCGCCTCGAGAACGCGCTGATCGCTGATCCAGCGTGCCGGGGTCGTGCCCGTCTCCGCCTGGAATCGGCGAGCGAAGGTGCGGGGCGACATCGAGACGCGTGCTGCCAGGACGTCCACGGTGAGGTCCTCGCGCAGGTTCTCGGCGATCCAGTCGATGAGCGGGGCGAGGGTGTCCGAGTCGCAGGTGGGGACGGGCACCGCGACGTACTGGGCCTGGCCGCCGTCACGGTGCGGGGGCACCACCATGCGTCGTGCGATGCCGTTGGCCACCGCGGCGCCCTGTGTGGACCGCACGATGTGCAGGCACAGGTCGATCCCGGCAGCGGTTCCCGCGCTGGTGTAGACGTTGCCGTCCTGGACGTAGAGCACGTTCGAGTCGACCGTGGCGCCGGGAAAGCGCTCGGCCAGGCGCGCCGCATGGCGCCAGTGGGTCGTGCACCGACGTCCGTCCAGCAGTCCCGCCTCGCCGAGAACGAAGGCGCCGGTGCACAGGCTCGCGACGCGCGCGCCTCTCGCCACGGCAGCGCGCAACTTCTCGGCCAGCGGCTCGAGGTCGTGGCCGTCACCGGTGCCGCAGGCGAACGTGCCGTCCGGCGCCGTCGCGGTACCACCCGCGGACATGATGATCAGATCCGCGTCGTCGAGTCGATCGAGGTCGTACGGGACGTCGATGGAGTAGCCGAACCGAGTGCGGATCGGGTCGGGGACGGCCGCGATCAGCGAGAAGTCGTAGACCGGCAGTCCGTCGTCCGACCGGTCGAATCCGAAGACCTCGCACGCGACACCCAGTTCGAACGCCTCGGTCAACGGCAGGAGCGGGACGACCACCTTCGTCAGCATGTCGCCCAGTATGGCAGGAAAACGACGAAATATGTCATTACTGCCACTGTTGGTGGAATCCGCTGCGACGGAGTATTTCTCGCATGACCTTCTTCCTCGTTCTCGCGACAGTCCTGCTCCTCCTCACTGTCCTGGCCGCCCTCGCACTCGCGGATCGGACACCCGACACCCATGCCGAGGTGACCCGCCACGGCGACTACCGTTTCTGATCGTGCTCGTACTGCAGTTCCTGGCCACCGCAGCGGTGTGGGGCGCGAGCTTCCTGTTCATGAAGGTGGGCCTCGAGGGGCTGAGCTTCGTCCAGGTGGTGCTGGCGCGACTCGTCCTCGGTGCGGCCACACTGCTGATC
Source organism: Rhodococcus sp. UNC23MFCrub1.1 (assembly GCF_000686025.1). Lineage (GTDB taxonomy): Bacteria > Actinomycetota > Actinomycetes > Mycobacteriales > Mycobacteriaceae > Rhodococcoides. Next base: position 44,741 of record NZ_JMLQ01000009.1, on the reverse strand, counting down.
CTGTTGCGTCCCATGCATGTTCGACTCCCGCGGCGAGGAGTCGTGTGGCTCCACTCGACGTTCCTCGCGGTGGTGCAGTGCATCCTCCCGTGGCTGCTGTTCGCGTGGGCGGAGCAGGATATCGACTCGGCCACGGCATCCATCGTCAACGCGACGACGCCGCTCATGACGACGGTGCTGGCCTTCGCCGTTCTTCCCGCCGAACGGCCGACTCTGCTGCGCGCCGCGGGCCTCCTGATCGGCTTCGCCGGCATCGTCGTGGTGTTCGCGCCGTGGGAGAGCGGTCTGAGTGGCAGCCCGCGTGCGCAGCTGGCGTGCCTCGGCGCCACCGCGTCCTACGGTGTCGCGCTGGTGTACCTGCGTCGGTTCGTCATCCCGCTGGGTGTGCCGTCGTTGGCGGTGGCGACGATGCAGATCGGTCTCGCCGCGATGATGATGCTGGTCGCGGCGCCCGTGGTGGCGAGCGACGCGGTGCGTCTCGACGTGCCCGTCGTCGCGTCGATGCTCGCGCTCGGCTGTGCCGGCACCGGGCTGGCCTTCCTGTGGAACACCAACGTCGTGACGGGATGGGGACCGTCCGCCGCGTCGACCGTGACGTACCTCAGTCCCGTCGTCGGCATCGCGCTCGGCGCCCTCGTGCTCGACGAGTCGGTCACCGCGAACGCGGTGCTCGGTACCGCGCTCATCATCGTCGGGGTGATGGTCACGACGAGGCGCCGAGCAGCCTCGGTGGCCGCGCCGCCTGTCACCCGATGAGCCAGTCGGCTCTCGCGTCGCCGTCCCAGCGACGGACGGCCGACACCTCGGCGTCGACGTCCTGAAGATCGGTCACGAGATGCGATGCCGCGGAACCGATGTCCTCGGGACGCGCGCGCATCGCCAGGGTGACGTGCGGAGTCCAGTGCCCGGGTTCGAGATGCGGGGGAATGCCGGGCGAGTCGGCGAGCGCCTCGTACACCCGCGCGTGCAGATCCAGGAGAGCCGCGGTCGGCACGACGGAGCGGGCCAGGACGGCCCGCGATCCGCCGAAGACCACCAACCCGCCGAGGCGTACCGACTCGGGGAAGCGCCACGACCCGGCGTCTCGTCCGTCGGCGATCAGGGCGGCGAGCCGGCGCTCGGCGACATCGTCGATCCTCGACGCGACCGCGATGGTGACGTGCGGACGGTTGGACGCCCCCGCGTGGCGAGCCTGACTCGGCAGGCCCAGCTCGGCGAGGTAGTTCCACTCGCGCCGGATCGCATCGTCGCTGCGCTCGTCCAGGAGGAGTTCCACCGACTGCACCATGATGGGTAATGATGGCGGCCATGACGAGTGCAGCGCATCCCGGGGCCTCACAGTCCGACGACTCCGGTGCCGGTTCGCGCCGCGCACCGCACCGCATCGGTGTCCTGCACGGCGACGGCATCGGCACCGAGATCGTGCCCGGGACCGTACAGATCGTCGATGCGGCCGTGCAGGCCCTGGGTGCCACGCCCGTCGAGTGGGTGGAGCTGCCCTTCGGTCGTGCGGCACTCGACGAGTTCGGCGACGCGGTACCGCCGCGCACCCTGAGCGCGTTGGCAGAGTTGGACGCCTGGGTCCTCGGACCGCACGACAGCGCGTCCTACCCCGAGGAGACGCGGGGGCAGCTGACGCCGGGTGGTCGCATCCGCAAGGAGTTCGATCTGTACGCGAACATCCGGCCGGCACGCGCGTTGCCGGGCGTGCGGGCGACGAGTCCGGACATGGACCTGGTCGTCGTCCGGGAGAACACCGAGGGCTTCTACGCCGACCGCAACATGGCCGTCGGATCCGGGGAGTTCATGCCCACTCCCGACGTCGCCCTGGCCGTGGCGGTGTTCACCCGTCGAGCGTGCGAACGCATCGCCGAGCAGGCGTTCGCCCTCGCGGAGACTCGTCGGCGCCACGTGACCGTGGTGCACAAGACGAACGTGTTGCGGTTGACGACGGGGCTGTTCAAGGACGTGTGCATGGAGGTGGCCGAGCGGCACCCGGACGTCGAGGTGGACCACGAGCACATCGACGCCCTCACGGCGAAGCTCGTGCGGTCTGGGGAGACCTTCGACGTCCTGGTGGCCGAGAACATGTTCGGAGACATTTTGTCCGACCTCACCGGCGAGTTGGCCGGGTCGCTCGGGACGGCACCGTCGATTAACGCCTCGGACACCAAGGTGATGGCTCAGGCCGCCCACGGCGCGGCCCCCGACATCGCGGGCCGCAACCGCGCCAACCCGACGGCGCTGCTGCTGTCGGTGGCCGCGATGCTCGAGCACCTCGCGGCGGGACCCGGGCCCGCCGATCACGCACGGGTGGGTGAGCGGATCCGCGCGGCGGTCGAGGCGACCATCGCCTCGGGAGTCGGTACCGCGGACATCGGGGGACTCGCGTCCACGAGCGAGTTCCTCGAGACGGTCGACGCCCACGTGGTCCGCGGTCTGTGACAGGTCAGGCGGTGCAGCAGAAGATCGCGGTGCCGGGGAAGAGCTCTCCACGCAACGGCGACCACTGACCCCACTCGCGATCGAGCCACTCCGGCCAGTCGGGTTCGACGATGTCGACCAGAGTCAGCCCGGCGGCGACGATCTCGCGAACGCGGTCGCCCACCGTGCGATGGTGCTCGACGTAGGTGGCGGTGCCGTCGGGATCGAACTCGGCGTACGGCGTGCGGTCGAAGTAGGGGATGGTGGCGGTCAGCCCGGCCGGGCCCGGATCGTCCGGGAAGATCCACCGCATCGGGTGGTTGACCGAAAACACCCACCGTCCGCCGGGGCGCAACACGCGCCGGACCTCACGCATGACTCCGGCGGAGTCGGCGACGAACGGGATCGCGCCGAAGGCCGAGCACACCACGTCGAAGGACGCGTCGGCGAACGGCAGGTTCTCCGCGGAGGCCTGGATCAGTGCGGGTGACGCACTGCCGGGGGACGATGCCTCGCGGGCCGCGATCGCCGCAGCGCCGTGCGCCAGCATTCCGGCCGAGATGTCGAGGCCCGTCGCGCGGGCACCGTGACTGGCCAACCAGCGCGAGCAGGGCGCGGATCCGCATCCGATCTCGAGCACGTCGCGCCCCTCGACGTCACCGAGCAGGTGCACGTCGCCCTCGTGCAGACCCTCGGGGCACCACACGAACTCGCCGGCCTCGCTCGTCACGCCGAGGAAGTCGCCGTGGGTGCGGTGGTACTCGTCGGAATCCTGGTCCCACCAGGACCGGGACGCCCGCTCGGAGGATCGGGAGTCGACGCGGCGGCGACCGGGCAGCGGCTCCGCGGGGGCCGCGTCGGCAGCGGGAGCGTGGCCGGGCGTGGACCCGGTCGGACGTGCCGGAACACCGAGATCGCCGGGGGTTTCTGTGGACACGCGCAACACGGTAACCGGGTTTGCTCGGTGCGCGGGGCACCGAGTAGTCTTCGATACGCGAATGTCTGTCTTCGCGTGCACGTGGTCGGACTCCCGCTCGTCGGCGAGGGTCCGTGGCGTGTCCGGGGGGACTGCGTCGTGTCTCGTCTCCCAGCGCTCAAGATACGGCAGCACGCGTGTCCTGTCCGCAGGAAGAACGAGTCTGTCCGACCGAACATCCATCCACCGACCCCAACCCGTCCGGAGCAACTCACCACATGGCCTCATCCACCGTCACCTCGCCGCAGGTAGCCGTCAACGACATCGGCTCCGCCGAGGATTTTCTCGCCGCGATCGACGCGACGATCAAGTACTTCAACGATGGCGACATCGTCGAGGGCACGATCGTCAAGGTCGACCGTGACGAGGTCCTGCTCGACATCGGTTACAAGACCGAAGGCGTCATCCCCTCTCGCGAGCTCTCCATCAAGCACGACGTCGACCCCAACGAGGTCGTCTCCGTGGGCGATGAGGTCGAAGCTCTCGTCCTCACCAAGGAGGACAAAGAGGGTCGTCTGATCCTGTCGAAGAAGCGCGCACAGTACGAGCGCGCCTGGGGCACCATCGAGGAGCTCAAGGAGAAGGACGAGGCCGTCAAGGGCACCGTCATCGAGGTCGTCAAGGGTGGACTCATCCTCGACATCGGTCTCCGTGGCTTCCTTCCCGCGTCGCTCGTCGAGATGCGTCGTGTCCGCGATCTCCAGCCGTACGTCGGCAAGGAGATCGAGGCCAAGATCATCGAGCTCGACAAGAACCGCAACAACGTCGTCCTCTCGCGCCGTGCATGGCTTGAGCAGACGCAGTCCGAGGTGCGCAGCGAGTTCCTGCACCAGCTCCAGAAGGGCCAGGTCCGCAAGGGCGTCGTGTCCTCCATCGTCAACTTCGGCGCGTTCGTCGATCTCGGCGGAGTCGACGGCCTGGTCCACGTGTCCGAGCTGTCCTGGAAGCACATCGACCACCCGTCCGAGGTCGTCGAGGTCGGCACCGAGGTCACGGTCGAGGTTCTCGACGTCGACCTGGACCGCGAACGTGTCTCCCTGTCGCTCAAGGCGACGCAGGAAGACCCGTGGCGTCAGTTCGCCCGTACCCACGCGATCGGTCAGATCGTCCCGGGCAAGGTCACCAAGCTGGTTCCCTTCGGTGCGTTCGTGCGCGTCGAAGAGGGCATCGAGGGCCTGGTCCACATCTCCGAGCTGGCCGAGCGCCACGTGGAGGTCCCGGACCAGGTCGTCACCGTGGGCGACGACGCGCTCGTCAAGGTCATCGACATCGACCTCGAGCGTCGCCGCATCTCGCTGTCGCTGAAGCAGGCCAACGAGGACTACAGCGCCGAGTTCGATCCGTCCAAGTACGGCATGGCCGACTCGTACGACGAGCAGGGCAACTACGTCTTCCCCGAGGGCTTCGATCCCGAGACCAACGAATGGCTCGAGGGCTTCGACAAGCAGCGCGAGGAGTGGGAAGGCCGCTACGCCGAGGCGGAGCGTCGCCACAAGATGCACACCGCGCAGATGGAGAAGACCGCAGCCGACGAGGCGCAGGAAGCTGCCAACGCAGCGGCCGGCTACTCCTCGGAGACCGGTACCCCGTCCGCACAGGGTGCACCGGCGGCAGCAGCTCCCGAGTCCACCGGCGGATCGCTCGCCAGTGACGCTCAGCTCGCCGCTCTGCGCGAGAAGCTGTCCGGCGGAGCCTGATTCGCCGACCCGGCGGAGCATGATCCGCTGATCGACCGCTGAACGAGAGAAGCCCCGAACCGCACAGGTTCGGGGCTTCTCCCGTTCGTGGCACCGGCACCCGACCGGCTCCACACACGAGAGAAGGCCCGATCCGCGCAGGATCGGGCCTTCTCTCGTGTGGTCGGTGGTGCGGTGGGTCAGCTCGCTGCGGCTGCACTCCAGCCGGTGCCCATCTGCACGCCGCGCTTGCGCATGGACGCGAAGCTGTGGCGGGCAGGGCTGATGAGCGAGGTGAACCAGTTGCGGCGATGTTCCGCCAGCGCATCGGCGACCTGAGGGATCAGGATGCAGTGGACGCCGTCGGACATGCCCAGGCGGTGCCGTCCGGACTGCATCCGACCGACTCCCTCTCCCGCAATGGTGTTCATGCCCGTCCTTTACCTGTCGAGTACCGTCTCGCGGAGCCTTCCGGAGAAAATACGAAAGCCTGTTGTGCGCCTCGAAGATAACCGACAGGTTGGGAAACATGGTGCATTTGAGACTGGTGATTCGCGGCGTGTTGATGCGCTGCGCGCCGGACTCGGCCACACTGGGTGCGTGTTGAGAATCGGATTGACCGGTGGAATGGGCGCGGGGAAGTCGACGGTGTCACGCACCCTCGCCGACCTCGGCGCCGTGGTGGTGGACGCCGACAAGATCGCGCGCGAGGTCGTGGAGCCGGGCACGCCCGGACTGGCCGCTCTCGTCGAGCGCTTCGGCGGGGACATCCTGGCTGACGACGGCAGCCTGAATCGACCGGCGTTGGCGGCCAAGGCCTTCGGGGACGAGGAATCCCGCCTCGCTCTGAACGGCATCCTGCACCCCTTGATCGGGCAGCGCACGACCGAACTCGTGAACAGCGCTCCGCCGGACTGCGTCCTGGTGCACGACATCCCGTTGCTCGTCGAATCTCGCACCGCCGCAGCCTTTCACCTCGTCGTGGTCGTCCACGTCGAGGCGGAGGAGAGGGTGCGACGGCTGGTGGCCTCGCGTGGACTGAACGAGGACGACGCCCGCGCCCGCATCGCAGCCCAGGCGACGGACGAGCAGCGCCGCGCCGCCGCCGACGTGTGGCTCGACAACTCCGGGACACCGGAGGCGTTGGAGGCCACCGTCCGTGAACTCTGGGCCGATCGTCTCGAGCTCTTCGCGGCCAACCTCCGCTCGGAGACCGTGGCCCGGACCGCCCCCCGCGTGGTGCCGGCCGACCCGATGTGGCCCGCCGAGGCACAGCGCGTGATCGATCGTGTGCGCCTCTCCTGCGGCAACCGAGCGCTACGGATCGACCACATCGGATCCACCGCGGTTCCCGACTTCCCGGCGAAGGACGTCCTCGACATCCAGGTGACGGTGGCGGATCTCGCCACCGCGGACGCACTGCGCGATCCGTTGACGGCGGCCACCTTTCCGCGCATCGAACACATCACGGCGGACGACCCGAAACCGTCGGCGGTGCCGGGGGAAGCCGATCCTGCACTGTGGGAGAAGCGTCTGCACGGCGCAGCCGACCCGGGCAGACCGGTGAACATCCACCTCCGGGTCGACGGGTACCCGGGACAGGTCTTCGCGCTCATGTTCCGAGACCGGCTTCGCGCCGACCCCGCCGCTCGGGAGGCGTACCTCGACGTGAAGACCCGTGCTGCCTCGCGAGCCGCGGAACACGGCGAGTACGTGGAGGCCATCGAGGCGTACGTGGGGGAGAAGGCGCCGTACTTCGACACTGTGTATCCCGAGGTCGTGGAATGGGCGGCTCGGACGGGGTGGAAAGCCGACTGATCGCTCCTCAGCGATCCGCCCAGTGGGTCGTCATGCCGAGAGCGGCGAGCCATCCGTCGACGTCGTGGTTCGCCGCCGCGATTCCGTCCACGGCGTCGGACGCCCGACGGATGGCGGCCTCCGTCGTCCGCGCGTCGAGCAACCCGGTGCTGTGCGCGACGAGCAACTCGTCGACGTCCAGGAGCTCGGCGTCGCGGCCGGTACGGACGACGATGTCGAGGTAGTGGTCGACCGAGTGCCACACGTTCCCGTCGCGGACGAACTCGCCGATGTCGACGTAGTGATTCTGGTCGCGGACATGCGTGGGCAGGTAGTGGAAGATCGACGCGCGGATACCCAGGCTGGGGACGATCCACGACTCCAGGTAGTCGAAGGACGGATGGTCCGACGGACGGGCCATGTAGAGCCCCCAGTCGGTCGTCTCGTACACGTCGACCGGGCGGACGACACCTTTCGGATCGGTGTTGGTGCGTCCCGCGACGTCGAACACCTCGACCTTCGGTGGGTGCACGTGTGCCAGACCCGTCATGGTCCGCACCGTACCGCGCACCGTCACGGAGCGGGCGGCGCGAACATGCTGCGCACGCCGTCGAGCGTGTCGGCGTCCGCAGCCACCTTGTCGTCGCGGTAGCGGACCACGCGCGCGAATCGGAGTGCGATGCCGCCCGGATAGCGGGAGGAACGCTGCAGTCCGTCGACCGCGATCTCGACGACCTGCTCGGGTCGCACGTGCACCACGTGCGAGGTCCGTCCCGTCTCGAGAGCCAGGAACCGCTCCGTCTGCCAGGCGAGCATCTCGTCGGTCATGCCCTTGAAGGTCTTGCCCAGCATCACGAACCCGCCGGCAGGATCCACTGCGCCCAGGTGGATGTTGGACAGCAGACCGGACCGGCGACCGGATCCCCACTCGACTGCGAGCACCACCAGGTCGAGCGTGTGCACCGGCTTCACCTTGACCCAGGCGGCGCCGCGCCGTCCCGCGTCGTACGGCGCATCGAGGTTCTTGACGACCACACCCTCGTGACCGGACGCGACCGCCGACGCCGCGAACGAGTCCGCGGCCTCGAGGTCGGCCGTCACCAGCCGCGGCACACGGTTGCCCTCCGGGATCAGAGCGTCGAGAACGGCCAGCCGCTCGTGCAGCGCACGGTCCAGCAGGTCCTCACCGTCCAGGTGCAGGATGTCGAAGAAGAAGGGCGTCACGGCCACACCCGTCGACTGCGCCGTGCGGGACGCCGTCTCCTGGAAGGCCCGCGGACGTCCCTGTTCGTCCAGGGCCAGTGCCTCGCCGTCGAGCACCACGGAGGTGAGCGGCAGGGCGCGCACGAACTCGACGACCTCGGGCAGGCGTGCGGTGATGTCGTCGAGACTGCGGGTGCTGACCGAGACGTCCTCACCGCGACGGTGGACCTGCACACGGATGCCGTCCAGCTTGGTGTCGAGCGCCACGGCGCCGGCGGCGCCACCGGCCGCCTTCGCCACACCCTCGGCCACGGTGGGGGCGCTGGAGGCCAACATGGGGAGCACTGCTCGGCCCACGGTCAGTCCCAGCTCCGCGAGTGCCGCAGACCCGCCGGTGAACGCGGCCGTCGCGGCCGTCACCGTGGATCCCGACAGCATCGCGGCCCGGCGCACCTCGGGGAGCGGGACGTCGGCCGCGGCCGCCACGGCTTCCTGGACCAGCGCGTCGAGCGCACCCTGACGGACCTCACCGGTGACCACGCCGCGCAGCCAGGTCTGTTCCGTGTCGGTGGCGCTGCCGAACAGAGCGGACACCGCCGCCGCGCGTGCTGCCTGCGATCCCGGACCCGCCATCGTCGAGACGGCGTCGAACGCCGCGTCGACGGCGGCGACCGTCAGTGTCGGTGCGTCGGCGGCCGGGGGAAGAGTGGCGACGCTGCGCCACCCCAGGCCGGTACGACGTTGACGCAGAGTGCCGGACGCGTAGAGCGTCACCAGGGCGACCTCCTCGGGAGCGCACTCGGACAGCAGCGCGGCGAGCGCCACGACCTTGGCCTTGCGGGACCGGGTGGCGGCCACCGTGGCCGAGGTCTCGACGACGCGTGCGAGCAGCATGGGCCCATTGTGACGCGCAGGTCCGACAGCGACGGTCGGTGTACCCGCGGCCGGGTCGTGTGACCCGCCGAACGGCGACTGTGTCGGTGGTCGGGCCTACTCTGGTGGTATGGCTTTTGCAGCTGAACAACCCGTCCTGGCGCACTCCGAGTTCCGCCCCGTGGGCGACATCGAGCGCAGCGATCGTCCCTTCGAGGTGGTCAGCGAGTACAGCCCTGCGGGCGATCAGCCGACGGCCATCGCGGAGCTGACCAAGCGGGTCCAGGCGGGCGAGAAGGACATCGTGCTCCTGGGCGCCACCGGCACCGGAAAGTCGGCCACCACCGCGTGGTTGATCGAGCAGGTGCAACGGCCCACGTTGCTCATGGCGCCCAACAAGACGTTGGCTGCGCAGTTGGCCAACGAACTGCGAGAGATGTTGCCCAACAACTCCGTCGAGTACTTCGTCTCGTACTACGACTACTACCAGCCCGAGGCCTACATCGCCCAGACCGACACCTACATCGAGAAGGACTCGTCGGTCAACGACGACGTCGAGCGGCTCCGTCACTCGGCGACGGCGAATCTGCTGTCTCGTCGCGACGTCGTGGTGGTCGCCTCGGTGTCGTGCATCTACGGTCTCGGCACACCGCAGTCCTACGTGGACCGGTCGGTGCATCTCGAGGTGGGGCAGGAGGTCCCGCGCGACAAGTTCCTCCGGCTGCTCGTCGACGTGCAGTACACCCGCAACGACATGGCGTTCACCCGCGGATCGTTCCGTGTGCGCGGCGACACGGTCGAGATCATCCCGTCCTACGAGGAACTCGCCGTCCGTATCGAGTTCTTCGGTGACGAGATCGAGGCGCTGTACTTCCTGCACCCCCTCACCGGCGACGTGGTGCGCCAGGTCGACAGCGTGCGCATCTTCCCGGCGACCCACTACGTCGCCGGGCCCGAGCGCATGGAGCGTGCGGTGCGGGACATCGAGGCCGAGCTCGAGGAGCGGCTCGCCGATCTGGAGGGCAAGGGCAAGCTGCTCGAGGCCCAGCGGTTGCGCATGCGTACGCAGTACGACCTCGAGATGATCAAGCAGGTCGGCTTCTGCTCCGGCATCGAGAACTACTCGCGCCACATCGACGGGCGACCTGCCGGGACGGCGCCGGCCACACTCATCGACTACTTCCCGGACGACTTCCTGCTCGTCATCGACGAGTCCCACGTGACGGTGCCCCAGATCGGTGCCATGTACGAGGGGGACATGTCGCGCAAGCGCAACCTCGTGGAGTTCGGCTTCCGGCTGCCGTCGGCCACCGACAATCGCCCCCTGACGTGGGAGGAGTTCACGCAGCGCATCGGGCAGACGGTGTACCTGTCGGCCACCCCCGGCAAGTACGAGCTGGGACAGAGCGGCGGTGAGGTCGTCGAGCAGGTCATCCGCCCGACCGGCCTGGTCGACCCCGAGATCGTCGTCAAGCCCACAAAGGGCCAGATCGACGACCTCGTGCACGAGATCCGCCAGCGCACCGAGAAGGACGAGCGCATCCTGGTCACCACGCTGACCAAGAAGATGGCGGAGGATCTCACCGACTACCTGCTCGAGCTCGGTATCCGGGTGCGCTACCTGCACTCCGACATCGACACTCTCCGACGCGTCGAGCTGCTACGTCAGCTCCGGCTCGGCGAGTACGACGTGCTCATCGGCATCAACCTGCTCCGTGAGGGTCTGGACCTCCCGGAGGTCTCCCTCGTCGCGATCCTGGACGCCGACAAGGAGGGCTTCCTGCGCAGCGGGACCAGCCTGGTGCAGACGATCGGCCGTGCGGCCCGAAACGTGTCCGGCCAGGTGCATATGTACGCCGACAAGATCACCGACTCGATGCAGTACGCCATGGAGGAGACCGAGCGTCGCCGCGCCAAGCAGATCGCCTACAACGAGAAGATGGGTGTGGATCCGCAGCCGCTGCGCAAGAAGATCGCCGACATCCTCGACCAGGTGTACGAGGAGGCGGAGGACACCGAGGCCACCGTGGACATCGGTGGATCGGGCCGCAACGCGAGCCGTGGCCGGCGGGCGCCCGGCGAGGCGGGACGAGCCGGCAGCAGCGGTGTCGTGGAGGGGCGCGACGTCTCGACCATGCCGCGCGCCGAGCTGGCAGACCTGGTCAAGCAGCTCACCGATCAGATGATGAACGCGGCGCGCGAACTTCAGTTCGAGCTGGCAGGCCGTCTGCGCGACGAGATCCAGGACCTCAAGAAGGAGCTGCGCGGGATGGACGCCGCGGGCCTGTCCTGACCCGTCCTCGCACACGAGAAGGCCCGGCACCGACGGACACGGTGCCGGGCCTCGTCGTCAGCTCGTGATGTCCTTCGTCGCGAATCGTCGCCACGCGATGATGCCGAAGATCGTGGCGTACGCGAGCGAGGAGAAGGCGCCGTCGAGCAGGTCGTTCCACGACAGCGTCGGTGACAGCACGCCCGTCCACGACGTCGAGTAGTGGCCGGGCAACAGGTTGCGCAGTGATCCCAGTGCCGTGATCTGATCGAGGATCTGGGCCACGATCGACACCATCACCGTGCCGCCGACCGCGCCCAGGGGCGCGTCGGTGGACACCGACAGGGCGAGTGCCAGCCCGGCCACCCACGTCAGATTGATCGCGATGAAGACGACGCCGATCGCGAGCCTCCCGATCGACAGCCCGAACGACAGGGCATCGCCGAAGGGTGACACCAGCGACCCCAGGCCGTACAGCACGCTGCCGAGGATCAGCGACACCCCCACGAGCGTGAGCAGCGCGGCGAGCGACAGGATCGCCGACACCAGGGCCTTCTGTCGCAGCAGCCGACCTCGCGGAACAGGAACCGCGAGCAGGTAGCGCAGACTCGACCACGATGCCTCGCTGGCGATCGCGTCGCCGAAGAACAGCGCCACCACCACGATCAGCAGGAATCCCACCGACACGAACAGGGCGAAGACGAGAAAGTTCACCCCGCTCTGCGTGCCCAGGTCGATGAGGCTCCCGCTGGCGGTGTCGGAGTCCGACCCGCCCACCGTGAACGCGATGGCCATGATGACGGGCAGCAACGCGAGGAAGCCCAGGGACAACTGGGTTCTCCGCCGCGTGAACTGCCGCGTCAGCTCGGTCCGTAGCGACAGCGTGCCCGCGGGGGTGTACCCCGCGACCCGGCCGTCCGGATGCGCCGCGGTGGTGGTCGTCGGTCGACTGTCGGCGCTCATGTGGTCGTTCCGTTCCCCGAGGATGCTTCCGCCGCATGACGGAGTCGGTCGGTGTCGTCGTGCACGAGGTCGAGGAAGACGTCCTCGAGTCGTGTCGATCGCGACGCGGAGGAGACGCCGATACCGGCGCCCACCAACGTCCGCACCACCATCGCGGGATCGAGCACTCCGAGCTGCGCCTTGATCGCGCCCTCCGGTTCCGCCTCGACGACCTCGCCCATGCCGTCGATGCCTCGCAGCACCGAGACGGCATCGGCGGGCCGATCGACACGGAACTCCAGCGGACCGCTCGCGCCGATCAGATCGTCGACCGTCCCGGAGCTGATGACGACGCCCTTGTTCATGACGACGACGTGCGTGCAGGTCTGCTCGACCTCCGCCAGCAGGTGGCTGCTGACCAGGACCGTGCGTCCCGTCTGCGCGTAGCGGATGAGGACGTCGCGCATGGTGCGGATCTGGGGCGGGTCGAGCCCGTTGGTGGGTTCGTCCAGGACCATGAGGTCCGGGAGTCCGAGCATCGCCTGCGCGATGGCGAGCCGTTGCCGCATGCCCTGGCTGTACGACCGGACCTTGCGGTGGATCGCCGTGCCGAGGTCGGCGATCTCGAGTGCCTCCTCGAGATGGGCGTCCTCCGCCGGTCGGCCGGTCGCCGTCCAGTACAGGTCCAGGTTCTCCATCCCCGAGAGATGGGGAAGGAATCCGGACCCCTCGACGAAGGAACCGAGTCGGGACAGGACCGGCGCCCCCGGAGAGACCAGGTGCCCGAAGACCCGGATCTCGCCGCTGGAGGGCGTGATGAGGCCCATCAGCATGCGCAGCGTGGTGGTCTTGCCGGCGCCGTTGGGGCCGAGGAGCCCGAGCACCTGCCCCGCGCCGACGCGGAACGACACGCCGTCCACCGCGCGGAAGCCGTTGGAGTAGCTCTTCGCGAGATCGGTGATCACCAGCGGGACGTCCACCAGCGACTCGTCCACCTCGGCGACGGTGCGACGCCGGGAGATGAACGATGCGAGAGCGACGAGGGCGGCGACCAGCACGGCGAGCCCCGCGATGCCCACGACGGGGACCCACGGGAACGTCGAGTCCGCGTTCTCGGCGGGTACCTCGGGCAGCGCGAGCGTGGCGTCGGAGAGTGTGACCGACACCGCCGCGGGCTCGAGCGGGACGGCGTAGGCCTGGTCGGTGGTGGAGAACGCCACCTCGACGCGATTCCCGGCGGCGACCTGGTATGCCATGCCCGGCAACGTGACGCTCACCGTGGAGGGCTGGTCGGACGGGGGGACCCGCACCGCGGACACCAGGCCGTTGGGCAGAGTGCGTCGACCGTCGTCGGACACGTCGTACAGCTTGGCGAAGAGCACGGTGCCGCTCGGCGAGGTGGTCGGACCGACGGTGACGGACACCGACGACGTACCGACGATCGTGTACGACGAGTCGAGCGGCTCCGTGACGAACGACGCGGTCTGTCCCGGGATGTCGCCCGTCAGGAGTGCGCTCGCGGCCCCGCCGAGCCCGGCCGCGGCGCCGCCGAGGACCGAGGCGGAGCCGACCCCGGGCAGAGACGTGAGAGCAGCCGGGGACCCACCGGGCGGCCGGACGACGGTCTGAGTGTCATTGCCGGTGGCCGAGGTGAGCGGGAAGTCCTGGCGTTCGGTCGGAGTGGCGTCCGAGAGCCCCGGATACGCGGCGGCGGTGAGCTCGCGAGCCCGATCGCCCTGGTCGGTCGGATCGCCCGCCAACGCGTACGTGAACGCCGAATCGGCGCGCGGGGAGTCGGTCCCGTCCCCGATCAGATGCTGCACCAGGAAGTCCGCGACCGCACCGTCCGCGGTGGCGTCGGTCCCGCCGGCATCGTGGCCGCCGTCGAACCACCGCACCTGGACCGAGCCACCGGCCGCCGCGATCTGCCGCGCGGTGGCGTCGGCCTGGTCGAGTCCGAAGAGGGTGTCGCGCTGGCCCTGCACGAGCAGGGTGGGTGCGGTGATCGAGGAGGCGAACGACCGGGGCGAGCGCGCACGCAGCAGTTCGCTGGTGGCCTCGGACGGTTGTCCGCTCACCGCGGACTCCGCGTACGCGAGACACACCTGGAGGGCGAACCGGCCGCATGCTCCAGCGGGGGCGGTCGATGTCGGAGCGTCGCCGGCTCCACCGGGAGCGGGGGCCGCACCGGCGCCGAAGAAGATGCCGGCCCAGCCGCGCTTCAGGACGCCGGCGTCGCTGCCCTCGGACACGGCGGGTGTCGGTGCCTGCGACGACGGCTCGGCCACCGTGTAGTTGGGAAAGAGGGACTGGTTCAGGTCGTTCCACGTGATCGAGGCGGCGTCCGCGTCGATACGAGGATCGGTTCCGGCCGCCATGAGCGCGAGCGCGCCGCCGTAGGAACCACCGGCGACGCCGACCCGAGGGTCACCCGGGGAATCGAGTTGCACCTCGGGGCGAGTGGCCAGGTAGTCGATCAGCCCGCGAGCGTCGGCCACCTCACGATCGGGATCGTTGAGGCCGATGCTGCCGGTGCTGAGGCCGAAGCCGCGCGCGCTGTACGCGAGGACGACGAGCCCTCGCGACGCGAGATCCCGTGCCTGGGCGGCCACCGAGTTCTTGTCGCCGCCGAAGCCGTGGGCCAACAACACCGCCGGCGCGGGCCCGTCCGTGTCCGGCAGGTACAGCGTCGTGTCGATGTCGACGGTGGCACTGCTGCCCGGACTCTCCGGCAGTGTGCGGACGGCGTCCTCCGTCCGCACCGACGACGCGGAACCGTTCGAGTCGCGCAGAAGTGCGAACGAGGCCACGGCGAGGGCGAGGACGACGAGCACCGCGACGACGACGATCACCGGTCGTCCGAGCGTCGAGGCGCGTCCGGGCAACCGGAATCGGGGTCGTGGCATTACTTCAATGTATGCGAGGGGAGAGACACGTGCTTTCGACCGGAAGCCGCGTCGGGCGGTCGCCGCTGCGACTAATGTCTCGAATCGACACTCGATGATCGTCGGGACATGACCACTGGAGGAATGTATGAGCGCTTACCGCAACGTCGTCGTCGGAACCGATGGCTCCGATTCGTCACTGCGGGCCGTGGAGAAGGCGGCAGCGCTGTCGGGCGATTCCGCCGCGACGCTCTACATCGCGTGTGCGTACTACCCGGCGGACTCGAAGGCGTCCTCGCAGGACGCGGACGCACTGAAGGACGACGCGTACCAGATCACGGGATCCGCTCCGACACAGGAGATTCTGCGTGTCGCGCGGGAGCGTGCGGTGGCGGCCGGCGCCTCGTCGATCGAGGAGCGTCCCGTGGTGGGCAACCCCGTCGACTCGCTGCTCGAGCTCGTCGGCGAGGTGAAGGCGGATCTGCTCGTGGTGGGGAACCGTGGACTGAACTCGCTCACCGGCCGCCTGCTCGGCTCGGTTCCGTCCGATGCGGCTCGCAAGGCGCGCTGCGACGTGTTGATCGTGCACACCACGCACTGACGCTCGAACCACCGCTGGATGCCGTCACGGCACGATCCGTTCGTGCCGTGACGGCATCACTGCGTCACGGGGGCGATGGGTCCCATCACGTTCGGTAGCGGCGATGTGTGGACGATTCCCAGCCGCTGTGTCGCGCGCGTGAGCGCGACGTACAAATCGTTCAGGCCGCGGGCCGAGTCGTCCACGATCCGTGCGGGTTCCACGATGAGCACCGAGTCGAACTCGAGTCCCTTCGCGTCGCGCACCGTGCACACCCGGACGTCGTCGGCCCCCAGATGTGCGAGCCGCGCGGCGATGTCCGCGGGTGCCAGCACCGCCGACATCCCCGGGCGCGGATGCGCGGCGACGTGGCGTTCGACCGCCGACACCAGATCGTCCTCCGTGACTCGATGCGCCCACGGCGTCTCACCGTTGTCCCGCACCGACCGCGGGATCGATGCGGCCGGGTCGAGCGTCGAGAGAACTCGCCGAGCGATCTCCATGATCGCCGCGGGGGTGCGGTAGTTCACGGTGAGCTCGGTCAGCTTCCACCGTTGCGCCACATAGGGGCCCAGGACGTCCTGCCAGGACGAGGCACCCGCCGTGTCGCCCGTCTGGGCCACGTCGCCCACGAGGGTCATCCATCGATTGGGTATGCGGCGCATGACCATCCGCCACGCCATCTGCGAGAGTTCCTGCGCCTCGTCGACGATGACGTGGCCGTAGGTCCACGTGCGGTCGCCGGCCGCGCGTTCGGCCGCCGTCAACCGGCGTCCGTGCCCCTGACGCTGGGCGAGTCTGTCGGCGTCGATGAGGTCGTACGCCATGAGGATCTCCGGATCGAGTTCGTCCTCGAGATCCTGCGGTGCCGATCCGGTCAGGATGTCGAGGGCGCCCTGGGCGTCCTCGATCTGGGCGCGCCAGCGACGCTGTTCCCGTTCGCGTTCCGCGGCGTCGTCGATACCCAGCAGCTCCGCGAGCTCGTCCAGCAGGGGAGCGTCGGCACCGCTGAAGCGCCCGTCGTCCGACCGCTCGAGGGCGGCGCGGTCCACGGGGGCCCATCCCGGTGCGGCCACCCGCAGCCGTTCGGGCGAGGCCAGTAGCCCGGCGAGAACGTCCTGGGCGGACAGCTCGGGCCACAGAGCGCCGATCGCGCCCATCAGTTCGGGGCTCTCCCGCATCTCGTCGCGGATGTCGGCGATGTCGTCACGGCTCAGCAGATTCGACCCGTCCAGCACGTCACCGCCCACGATGGCGGCGAACTGGTCGGCGAGCAGATCGATCATGGTGGACACGAAGATCGGTCGCGCGAGGTTGTGGGGTCGACGCGAGGACCGCGCCCGTCCGCGTGCGCGCGTGACCATCTTGCGGTCGATCCGCAGTGTGTAGGTGTCGAAATCGACGGACACCGGCTCCGACGGAAGTTCCTGACGGTCGCGTACGGCGGCGATCAGGACGTCGACGACGTCGAGGGACCCCTTGAGTTCCGCTGCGCGCGCGGTGTCCTCACGGCTCGCGTCGACACCCGGGTACAGATCCCCGATGGTCGACAGCAGCACGCCCGTCTCGCCCAGGGAGGGCAGCACCTGGCCGATGTAGTCGAGGAAGGTGCTGTTCGGTCCGATGATCAGCACGCCGCTCTTGTCCAGCTGCTTGCGGTACGTGTACAGCAGGTAGGCGGCGCGGTGCAGGGCCACCGCCGTCTTGCCGGTACCGGGACCACCCTGCACCACCAGGACGCTGCGATGCGTGGACCGGATGATGTCGTCCTGCTCGCGCTGGATCGTCTCGACGATGTCGTTCATCTGTCCCGTGCGCGCGGCGTTGAGCGCGGACAGCAGAGCGCTCTCTCCGGCCACACCGTCCGACCCGGTGGCGACGCCGGCGTCCTGCGCCGTCCGCAGGTCCAGGTACTCGTCCGCCACCCCGGTGACGCGACGACTGCGCGTCCGGATGTGGCGACGGCGTACGACGCCCTCGGGGGCGGCGGGCGTGGCCAGGTAGAACGGGCGGGCCAGCGGGGCGCGCCAGTCGTAGAGCAACGACTGGTAGTCGTCGTCCTCGTCGAGGATGCCGACACGGCCGATGTAGCGCGGCGCGTCGTCCTCGACGTCGATCCGGCCGAAGCACAGACCGTTCTCGGACGCGTCGTACTTCGCGATGTCGTCGTTGTACAGAGCCGAGTAGGACTCGCGTTCGCTGCGCGCCTGCGGTGTCCCGCCCGTCTGGAGCAGGACGGCGCTCAGCCGGGACCGTGCATAGGTCCGCAGAGCGTCGAGGCGGTCGTAGAGCAGGGTGACGCGCTGTTGTTCCTGATCGAGGTCGGCGTCGTGCAGATCTGTCGGGGTGCCCTGATCCGGCACATGGTCTCCTGAACGCGAGTGGGGCGGGGTGTCGAGGGTGGTCGTGCACCTCTCGTCGGCGCACGGAAGCGCCAGAAAAGTCTACGGGCTCCCGACGGCAACGGCCGGTGCCCCCGATCTCTCGGGAACACCGGCCGTGTGCTGTGGGAAAAGGTCAGAGGTACTGGTGCACCGTGCCCTCGACGCGGGCCCGTGCCACCTTGGCGCGCTTCTCGGCGTCCTTGAGCGACGACTGCAGCTGCTTCTGTGCGTCCTTGCTGGTGGACTTGTACTGCTTCTTGTACTCCTTGCGCGCTGCGTCGAACTGCTTGCGCGCGTCCTTGCCGGACTTCTTGGCCTGCTTGCGGGCCTTCTTGCCGTACTTCTCCGCCAGATCGCTGCCGTCGGCCTTGGCCTTCTCGGCCAGCTCGGCACCGCGGGACGCGGCTATCTCGGCGTACTTGCTGCCGCGATCCTGGGCGACGTCGGCGAACTCGGATGCGCGTGCAGCGGCCAGATCGGCCCACTTGGCACTGCGCTCCTTCGCCAGCTCGGCGAGCTTGCCGCCGCGATCCTGGGCGACGTCCGCCAGCTCGGCGCCACGCTGCGAAGCGATCTCGACTAGCGGCTGTGCGCGCTCGGCGGCGACGCCCGCGAGCTCCTTGGCGCGCTCGCCGGCGTGGGCGAGCGTCTCGGAGCTGTCCGAGGAGGACACCAGCGGGAGGGCGCCGGCGACGGCGACCTTGGCCGACTTGGCCGCCTTGCGACCGCGCCAGGCGACGGACGGCTTGCCCTCGGTGTCGACGGCGGCGATGAGCAGGCCGCCGAGGAGGCTGACGTTCTTGATGAACTGGGTGCGCTGCAGCGCCTTCGCCTGCGGGTCCGTCTCGTTCCAGAAGGAGTGACCCGCGAGGGTCGTCGGGACGAGGCTGCCCGCGAGCACGGTGGACGCGAGGCGCGGCGCCCGACCGGTCGCGAGAAGGAATCCGCCGCCGATCTGCACCGCCGCGTTGATCTTGACCAGCGTCTCGGGGTCGGAGGGAACGTTCTGCGTCACCTCGTCGGGAAGGGCGTCCTGGCTCTTCTCGATCAGAGGCTTCGCGGCCTGAGCCCTTCCGGCGGGGTTGCGCAGCGCATCCACGCCTCCTGCGATGAAGATGGATGCGAGCATCGGTCGGGCGATCCGGCGGACAATCACTGAGCCTCCTGCGTTGCGGCTGTGGTGTGGGGGACTGCTCTGGCTGCACGAGTGCGGTTGTTCACGCCCATGACATGCATGTGACGCTCTCGAACTGTATCCATACCCCCCGCCCCGGCGATTGAATCGCGGGGCGGGCGGGGGACCGGATCGTGGTGACGGATCACCAGCCGCGGGTCCGCCATTCGTGAAGGTGAGGACGTTCCGAGCCCAGCGTCGTGTCCTTGCCGTGGCCCGGGTACACGACCGTTCGATCGTCGTAGCGACCGAAGATCCGCGATTCCACGTCGTCCAGCAGCGACACGAAATTCGCCTCTCCGTCGGTCTTGCCGACGCCGCCGGGGAAGAGCGAGTCGCCGGTGAACAGGTGCACGACGCCGCTCTCGGGGTCCGTGAGCGCCAGCGCGATCGACCCGGGAGTGTGGCCGCGGAGGTGGATCACGTTGAGGGTGACGTCGCCGACCTGCACGGAGTCGCCGTCGTCGAGCAGGCGGGTGGGGGCGACGGGGAGCGGTTCCGCATCGAGCGGATGTGCCGCCGACGGGGCGCCCGTCGCCGATGCGACGTCCTCGAGTGCCTGCCAGTGGTCGAAGTGCTGGTGCGTCGTGACGATCAGCGAGACCTCGGGTGCCACGTGGTCGACGACGGCGCGCAGCGTCGGAGCGTCGTTCGCGGCGTCGACGAGCAGCGATCGGCCCGTCCGGGAACAGATGACGAGGTAGGCGTTGTTGTCCATCGGGCCCACCGAGGTCTTCACGATCGTGGCGTGCGACAGGGTCCGGCGCTGCGAGCCCGTCCCCACGGACACCTCGCCGGTGTAGTCGTCGGAGATCGTCGGTGCATTCTCGGTCATGAGCGTGAGATTACCCACGACGACCGGTCGTGAGCCGGGCGCGGAGCCCGTCGGCCGGTCGAGTCTGTCGGACCTCGGGCATATGGTCGTCGAAGCCTGTCGTGTCCGAACACGACATGTCCGACGAAGAGTGGGCAGTTCACGCGGTCGACGAGAGAGTCGACGCAGCACGTTGCACGGCCGTGGGCCGTGACGAAGGAGAGGACAACCGTGGCGGATCGCCTGGTAGTGCAGGGCGCACGCGAACACAATCTCAAGGGCGTCGACATCGATCTGCCCCGGGACAGTCTCATCGTGTTCACCGGTCTGTCCGGGTCGGGCAAGTCGAGCCTGGCGTTCGACACCATCTTCGCCGAGGGTCAGCGCCGCTACGTCGAGTCGCTCTCGGCCTACGCGCGCCAGTTCCTGGGCCAGATGGACAAGCCGGACGTCGACTTCATCGAGGGCCTCTCGCCCGCGGTCTCGATCGATCAGAAGTCGACCAACCGCAACCCGCGGTCCACGGTCGGCACCATCACCGAGGTCTACGACTACCTGCGCCTGCTCTACGCACGCGCCGGCACGGCGCACTGCCCGCAGTGCGGTGAGCGCATCGCCAAGCAGTTGCCCCAGCAGATCGTCGACCAGGTGCTCGCGATGGAGGAGGGCCTGCGTTTCCAGGTACTCGCTCCTGTCGTGCGCACCCGCAAGGGCGAGTTCGTCGATCTCTTCGAGCAGCTCAACACGCAGGGTTACTCGCGTATCCGCGTCGACGGCACCGTGCACCAGCTCACCGATCCGCCCAAGCTGAAGAAGCAGGACAAGCACGACATCGAGGTGGTGGTCGACCGCCTGACCGTCAAGGCGTCGTCCAAGCAGCGGCTCACCGACTCGGTGGAGACCGCGCTGCGCCTCGCCGACGGCATCCTGGTGCTCGACTTCGTCGACCGCGAGGAGAACGCCGCCGACCGTGAGCGCCGGTTCTCCGAGCGTCTGGCGTGCCCCAACGGGCACCCGCTGTCCGTCGACGAACTCGAACCCCGCGCGTTCTCGTTCAACTCGCCCTACGGCGCGTGCCCCGAGTGTGCGGGACTCGGCATCCGCAAGGAGGTCGACCCCGAACTGGTGGTTCCGGATCCCGATCTGAGCCTGGCGGACGGCGCCATCGCGCCGTGGTCCATGGGCCAGACGTCCGAGTACTTCGGCCGGCTGCTGTCCGGGCTCGCCGACGCCATGGGCTTCGACATCGACACCCCGTGGCGGAAGCTGCCGGCCAAGGTGAAGCGTGCCGTCCTCGAGGGCAGCGAGCATCAGGTGCACGTCCGCTACAAGAACCGGTACGGACGCACCAGGTCCTACTACGCCGAGTTCGAGGGCGTCATGCCCTTCCTGCACCGTCGGATGGATCAGACCGAGTCGGAGCAGATGAAAGAGCGCTACGACGGCTACATGCGGGAGGTCGACTGCCCGGTGTGCGAGGGTGCACGCCTGCGCCCCGAGATCCTGTCCGTGACCATCGCCGCGGGCGATTTCGGGGACAAGTCCATCGCCGACGTGTGTGCACTGTCCATCTCGGAGTGCTCGAACTTCCTCAACACGCTGACGCTCGGTCCGCGTGAGGAGGCCATCGCCGGCCAGGTGCTCAAGGAGATCCAGGCCCGCCTCGGCTTCCTGCTGGACGTGGGACTCGAGTACCTCACGCTGTCGCGCGCGGCAGGAACGCTGTCGGGCGGCGAGGCGCAGCGCATCCGCCTGGCGACGCAGATCGGCAGTGGTCTCGTCGGAGTCCTGTACGTGCTGGACGAGCCGTCCATCGGCCTGCACCAGCGGGACAACCGCCGGCTCATCGACACGCTCACGCGGCTGCGCAACCTGGGCAACACGCTCATCGTCGTCGAGCACGACGAGGACACCATTCGCACGTCCGACTGGGTCGTCGACATCGGCCCGCTCGCCGGTGAGCGCGGCGGACGTGTCGTGCACAGCGGAACCTACGAGACGCTTCTCACCAACGCGGAGAGCCTCACCGGGGCGTACCTCTCGGGTCGCTCGGCCATCGATGTCCCGGCGGTACGTCGCCCGATCGATCCCAAGCGCAAGATCTCCGTGATCGGTGCCCGGGAGCACAACCTGCAGGACATCGACGTCAGCTTCCCGCTGGGAGTGCTCACCTCCGTGACGGGCGTGTCGGGATCGGGCAAGTCCACGCTGGTCAACGACATCCTGGCGACGGTGATGGCGAACAAGCTCAACGGCGCTCGTCAGGTACCCGGTCGGCACACCCGCGTCAACGGCCTCGACCAGCTGGACAAGCTGGTCCGGGTCGACCAGTCACCCATCGGCCGTACGCCGCGGTCCAACGCGGCCACCTACACCGGGGTGTTCGACAAGATCAGGACACTGTTCGCCGCGACGACCGAGGCCAAGATCCGTGGCTACCAGCCGGGTCGGTTCTCCTTCAACGTGAAGGGCGGCCGGTGCGAGGCGTGCTCGGGTGACGGCACCCTGAAGATCGAGATGAACTTCCTGCCGGACGTCTACGTGCCGTGCGAGGTGTGCCACGGTGCCCGGTACAACCGGGAGACGCTCGAGGTCCACTACAAGGGCAAGACCATCGCCGAGGTGCTGAACATGCCCATCGAGGAGGCGGCCGACTTCTTCGAACCGATCACCTCGATCCACCGGTACCTCAAGACGCTGAACGAGGTGGGCCTGGGCTATGTCCGTCTGGGGCAGCCGGCCACCACGCTGTCCGGCGGCGAGGCGCAGCGTGTGAAGCTGGCCGCAGAGCTGCAGAAGCGCTCCATGGGACGCACGGTGTACATCCTCGACGAGCCGACCACGGGTCTGCACTTCGAGGACATCCGCAAGCTGTTGCTAGTGATCAACGGTCTGGTGGACAAGGGCAACACCGTCATCGTCATCGAGCACAACCTGGACGTCATCAAGACGTCCGACTGGGTCATCGACATGGGACCCGAGGGCGGATCCGGCGGCGGAACGATGGTGGCCGAGGGCACTCCCGAGCAGATCGCCGCCGTGCCCGAGAGCTACACCGGCAAGTTCCTGCAGGAGTCTCTCGACGCCGCCTCGACCCCACCGGTCCCGGTCAAGCGGACCCGCAAGCGCAAGCCTGTCGCGGTCTCCTGACCGGGCCGTCGCGTGACGGTCAGTGGACGGGCCCGGTGTACTTCTCGCCGGGCCCGGCGCCGGGCGCGTCCGGGTGCGCCGACTGCTCGCGGAACGCCTTCTGCAGTGCCTGCAGCCCTTCGCGGATGGGGCCGGCGTGCGGCCCCAGGTACTCCACGGAGGCCGTGACCAGTCCGGCGAGTGCGGTGATCACGCGTCTCGCCTCGTCGAGGTCGAGGTGGGGGCTGTCGGACGGATCCGCGTCGGAGAGTCCCAGCTTCTCGGCGGCGGAGCTCATGAGCATCACCGCGGCGCGGCTGATGACCTCGATCGCAGGGACGTCGGCCAGTTCACGCACGTCCGGCTCGAGCTGCGGCGCATCGCCCTCCACCTGTGGAGCACCGGCCTGAACGGCATCATCGGGGGTCGTCATGACATCAGACGATGCCACGATGCGCCGACACCGACGTCCCCGCCCGGTGCGTGACCGGACGGATTCGGTCCGCGAGGGCACCTGGTGTTATTCTTCTTTCCACGACCGCCTTCAGGTGTGTCCGTGTCGGCGCGCAAGTGCCGGGCACGGATGCGGAACCCGGAGGCAGCAAGTGGAGTCCGACTCCCACCACCGCACGGTTCGCCGGGCAGTGGTTCCGGTCCTTCCCAGCCACATCGGGAAGTGGTGCGCTTCGTCGACGAGACGAGGTGGCCCGCGGATGGTGACATCCGTCGACCGGTCGGTACCGGACCCCGCTGCTCGCGATCTCGATCGTGAGCGACGGGGTTTTCGTCGTTCGGAAGGTTCCCGCGGGAACAAATCGGGTGGCCACGGTGTCGAGGCAGACGGAGAGCACGAGCGCCGGTGTGGAGCGCGTACGACGGCGCACCGCATCGGGTCGAGCACCACCATCCGTCACCGCACTACCGAGGAGGCCCCATCAGCACTGAGACCCGCATCAACGATCGCATCCGAGTTCCCGAAGTCCGACTCGTCGGACCTGGCGGTGAACAGGTGGGGATCGTGCGTGTTGAAGATGCACTCCGCCTGGCTGTCGAAGCCGACCTCGACCTCGTCGAGGTCGCACCCGACGCCCGTCCGCCGGTCTGCAAGATCATGGACTACGGCAAGTTCAAGTACGAAGCCGCGCAGAAGGCTCGTGAGTCGCGTAAGAACCAGACGCTCACGGTCATCAAGGAGCAGAAGCTTCGTCCCAAGATCGACGACCACGACTACGAGACGAAGAAGGGCCATGTCGTCCGCTTCCTCGAGGCCGGGTCCAAGGTCAAGGTGACCATCATGTTCCGTGGACGCGAGCAGTCGCGGCCCGAACTCGGTTACCGCCTCCTGCAGCGCCTGGGCGCCGACGTCGCCGAGCACGGCTTCGTCGAGACCTCGGCCAAGCAGGACGGCCGCAACATGACGATGGTCCTGGCTCCGCACAAGGGCGCCAAGACCAGGGCGAAGGCAGCGGAGGCGTCCAACGCACCGCACGCCACCGTGCCGCCGCCGGCCTCCGCGCCGACTGCTGCACCCGCCGCCGAGGCGACACCGCCGGCACCCGCTGCTCCGCAGACGCCGGCGACGCCGCAGGCACCAGCCACACCGGGCGCCTGAGCGCTCGGATCCACCAGCACCACCGACCGAAGTAACAGAACTGAGGACTCATGCCCAAGTCGAAGACTCACAGCGGCACCGCGAAGCGATTCAAGGTGTCCGGTAGCGGAAAGATCCTGCGCCAGAAGGCCGGCCGCCGCCACCTGCTCGAGCACAAGTCCTCGCGCGTGACGCGTCGCCTCGACGGCAAGGCCGTCGTCAGCCCCAACGACGTTCCCCGCGTCAAGCGGCTTCTCGGTCTCTGATCTCTTTCCCACCCGGGCCCTAGGCCCCTCTACGACAGGATTCACCAGTGGCACGCGTGAAAAGGGCGGTCAACGCCCAGAAGAAGCGTCGTTCGATTCTCGAGGCGTCCAGCGGATACCGCGGGCAGCGTTCGCGTCTCTACACCAAGGCGAAGGAGCAGCAGCTCCACTCGCTCACCTACGCGTACCGCGATCGCCGCGCTCGCAAGGGTGACTTCCGCAAGCTGTGGATCACGCGTATCAACGCGGCAGCTCGGGCGAACGACATCACGTACAACCGTTTCGTGCAGGGTCTGAAGATCGCCGAGGTCGAGGTCGACCGCAAGATCCTCGCCGAGCTCGCGGTCTCCGACGCTGCGGCGTTCACCGCACTCGTCGAGATCGCCAAGGCGGCACTGCCTGCCGACATCAACGCACCGGCCGGAGAAGCAGCCTGATCAGGCGCTTCGACGACACTCCGTCACGACCCGCGGCGCCGCTCACCGAGCGGACTCCGCGGGTCGTTTCGGCTGTCAAGCTGCAGCGCGGCGTCGAACGTCGGCGAACCGGCCTCTTCCTCGCGGAGGGAGAGAACGCGGTGACCGAGGCGGTCGCCGCCGGTGTCGTGCGCGAGGTGTTCGCCACCGAGCGCTGGTTCGACGAGCACCGCGGACTGCTCGAGGCGTCGGCCGCGGCCGGTGCGCAGCCGCAGCTGATGACCGAGCGCGCGGCGAAATCGCTGTCGGACACCGTGACGCCGCCGGGAATCGTGGCCGTGTGCACGTCCGTCGTCGTCTCCCTGGCCGAGGCGTTGGCCGCGAACCCGTCACTCGTGACGGTCGTCGTCGACATCTCCGAGCCGGGCAACGCGGGCACCATCCTGCGCGTCTCGGACGCCGCCGGCGCCGGCGCGGTGATCTTCGCCGGGGACAGTGTCGATCCGCTGAACGGCAAGAGCGTCCGCGCGTCCGCCGGAAGTCTCTTCCATCTCCCCGTCGCACGGGAGCGTTCGGTGACGGCGGTACTCGACGCGGTCCGTGCGACCGGCGCCAGTCTGCTGGCGACGACCGTCGACGGTGAACTGGACCTCGACGACGCCGACGACGCGCTGGCCGGGCCCACCGCCTGGGTGTTCGGCAACGAGGCGCACGGGCTGTCCCGCGAGGTCGCGGCTGCTGCGGATCACCGGGTGCGCATTCCCATCCATGGCCGCGCCGAGAGTCTCAACCTCGCCACCGCGGCCGCCGTGTGTCTGTACGCCGGTGCGCGGGTGCAGCGCCGCGGGGGCACCGCCTAGGCTTTCCCCGCCGGGTTCTGCCCGGCGACCGTGAGGAGCACCGCGACAGAGGTGCTCGCCGATCGAGACGATGGAGTGTGTGGACGTGGAGCGCAACGAGGGTGAAGCGCAGGCCGATCAGGCCGCTGCCGACGCGGAGGCGCTGACCGACGCGGCGCTGGACGCAGCCGTCACCGAGGCCGAGTCCGCCTTCGCCGCCGCGTCCGACATCGACGCTCTGTCCGAGGCCAAGATCCACCACATCGGGAACAAGGCGCCCCTCGCGCTCGCACAGCGCGCGTTGGGCTCGCTGCCGAAGACCGAGCGGGCTGACGCCGGCAAGCGGGTCAAGGTGGCGCGTGACCGCGTGCGGATCGCGTTCGACGATCGTCGTGAGGTGCTGCTCGCCGAACGTGACGCGGCCGTGCTCGTCGCCGAGGCGATCGACGTGACCCTGCCGTCCGTCCGCCGCCCGGTGGGTGCCCGCCATCCCATCACCGTCATCGCCGATCAGGTCGCCGACGTCTTCGTGGCGATGGGGTGGGAGGTGGCCGAGGGCCCGGAGGTGGAGACCGAGCACTTCAACTTCGACGCGCTCAACTTCCTGCCAGACCATCCCGCGCGGACGATGCAGGACACGTTCCACGTCGCGCCCGAGGGGTCTCGTCAGGTGCTGCGCACGCACACCTCGCCGGTGCAGGTGCGGTCGATGCTCGAGCGCGACCTGCCGATCTACGTGGTGTGCCCCGGGCGTACGTTCCGTACGGACGAACTCGACGCGACGCACACGCCCGTCTTTCATCAGGTCGAGGGACTCGCCGTGGACAAGGGGCTCACGCTCGCCAATCTCCGCGGCACGCTCGACGCGTTCGCGCGTGCGCTGTTCGGCCCGGAGACGCGGACCCGTATGCGCCCCAACTACTTCCCGTTCACCGAGCCGTCCGCGGAGGTGGACGTGTGGTTCCCCCGCAAGAAGGGTGGAGCGGGCTGGGTCGAGTGGGGTGGCTGCGGCATGGTGAATCCGAACGTGCTGCGCGCCTGTGGCGTCGACCCGGAGATCTACAGCGGGTTCGCCTTCGGTATGGGCCTCGAGCGAACGCTGCAGTTCCGCAACGACATTCCCGACATGCGCGACATCGTCGAGGGCGACGTGCGGTTCAGCCTGCCCTTCGGCGTGGCCGGCTGACGCTCGGCCCCTGCAGACAAGCATTCAGACAGAGAGAGTGGAGAAGTCGTGCGAGTGCCCCAGTCCTGGTTGACCGAGGTCGTCCGGAAGGCCGCTCCCGAGTGGAGCGTCACTGCTGACGAGCTCGACGCGGGGTTCGTGTCCGTCGGCTTCGAGATCGAGGACGTCATCCCTCTTCCGGAGATCACGGGCCCGTTGGTCGTCGGCCGTGTGCAGTCCATCGAGGAGTTGACCGAGTTCAAGAAGCCGATCCGCTTCTGCCTGGTCGAGGTGGGCGAGGCTGAGCCCCGCGGAATCGTTTGCGGTGCAAGGAACTTCGCGGAGGGCGACCTCATCGTGGCCGCACTTCCCGGCAGTGTTCTGCCCGGCGGGTTCGCCATCGCCGCGCGGTCCACGTACGGGCGCACGTCCGACGGCATGATCTGCTCGGTGTCCGAGCTCGGTATCGGTTCGGATCACTCCGGCATTCTCGTGCTGCCTGCCGGCACGGCCGTGCCCGGCGACGACGCACTCGCCGTTCTGGGCATGGACGACACCGTGTTCGACGTCAACGTGACGCCCGATCGCGGATACGCCCTGAGCGTGCGCGGTCTCGGCCGCGAACTGGCGTGCGGTTTCGACCTGGACTTCGTCGATCCCGCCGACGCCCCGCAGCCCGTCGTGTCCGCGGCCGCCTCCGAGGGCGAGGCGTGGCCCGTCGACGTCCGTTCCGAGTCGGATGCCACCCGTTTCGCCGCGCGCCGCGTCGTGGGCATCGATCCGGCCGCGGTGACCCCCTGGACGATCCAGCGGCGGCTGCTGCTGTCCGGGGTGCGACCCATCTCGCCCGCGGTCGACGTCACCAACTACGTCATGCTCGAACTGGGCCAACCGCTCCACGCGTTCGACGCCTCCGCGCTGTCGGGCGGGTTGGTGGTCCGCCGGGCCGAGGCGGGGGAGACGCTCCGCACCCTCGACGACACCGTGCGCACCCTCGACCCGGAGGACGTCGTCATTGCGGACGAGTCCGGCGTGGTGTCGTTGGCCGGTGTCATGGGTGGCGCGTCCACCGAGGTGGGCGACGAGACCACCGACATCCTGCTCGAGGCGGCCATCTGGAGCCCGCTCGCCGTGTTCCGCACCGCGCGCCGTCACCGGCTGCCCAGTGAGGCGAGCCGTCGCTACGAACGAGTGGTGGACTCCGCTCTCCCGGTGCGCGCGCTCGACCGTGCCGCCGCACTGCTGGCCTCGATCGCGGGCGGCCGGGTGGAGCCGCTGCTCACCGACATCGGTGCACCGACGGTGTCCGACACCGTGACCATGGATCTCGACCTGCCGGACCGGGTGGCGGGTGTGACCTATCCGAGCGGAACCGCGGTGCGCCGCCTCACCCAGGTCGGGTGCGAGGTCGTCGTGGACGTGTCCGAGGCCGGGCGCGGGGTGGCCGTCGTGACGCCGCCGACGTGGCGTCCCGACCTCCGTCAGGCCGCCGACCTGGTCGAGGAGGTGCTGCGACTCGAGGGACTGGAGTCCATTCCGTCCGTCCTGCCGCACGCTCCCGCGGGCCGCGGACTCACCGCCGCCCAGCGTCGTCGCCGGGCGGTGGGTCGGGCACTGGCCTACACGGGGCACGTCGAGGTCCTCGCTCCCGTGTTCCTGCCGGCCGGGGTCTTCGACGTCTGGGGACTCGACGCGGACGATCCGCGCCGGGTGACCACGCGGGTGCTCAATCCGTTGGAGGCGGACCGACCCGAACTGGCGACCACTCTCGTCCCGGGTCTCCTGGAGATCGCCCAGCGCAACGTCTCGCGCGGACAGCGGGATCTGGCGCTGTTCGCCGTCGCGCAGGTCGTCGAACCGGGCGAGGGCACGCGCCCGATCGATGCGCTCGCCGTCGACCGTCGTCCCACCGAGGACGAGATCGACGCTCTGAAGCAGTCGTTGCCGGTGCAGCCGCTGCACGCCGCCGTCGTCCTGACCGGTGCGGTGACGGCACCCGGGCCGTGGGGCGCCGGCCGCCCCGCCGACGCCACCGATGCCTTCAGCGCAGCGAGGACGATCGCGAGCGCGTCCGGTGTCGAGGTGGAACTCCGGTCCGCCCAGTACCTTCCGTGGCATCCGGGCAGGTGTGCCGAAGTCGTTGTCGACGGTGTCGTGGTCGGGCACGCGGGTGAGCTGCATCCCGGTGTCCTCGAGCGCGCCGGTCTGCCGCCGCGGACCTGCGCGGTGGAGATCGACCTCGATCGCGTTCCCACCCGCGAGCCGCTGCCGTCGCCGTCCATCTCGCCGTTCCCCGCCGTGCTGCAGGACGTCGCGGTCGTCGTCGACGAGTCCGTCCCGGCCGCCGCCGTGCAGTCGGCTCTGGTGTCGGGGGCGGGCCCACTCCTCGAGGACATTCGTGTCTTCGACGTGTTCTCCGGCGATCAGGTCGGTGCCGGCCGGAAGTCGCTGGCTTTCGCCCTGCGGTTCCGAGCGGCGGACCGTACGTTGACCGAGGACGAGGCGAGTGCCGCTCGCGATGCCGCCGTCGCGGCAGCGGCGACGGCGGTGGGAGCCGAACTCCGACACTGACGGTGCGCCGCTTTTGAATGAGCTTGCACCGTCATGCATAATCATCGTATGGACAGTGCATCGACATCGACGGGCACCCGGGTGGCCGTCGCGGGCGCCAGTGGCTACGCGGGTGGCGAGATCCTGCGTCTGCTGCTCGGACACCCGGCAGTGCTCGACGGCGGGATGGCCATCGGCGCCCTGACGGCCGGTGGAAACGCCGGAACCACGCTGGGGCAACACCATCCGCATCTCGTTCCGCTCGCGGACCGCGTGCTGGTGGACACGGACGCCGCGGCCCTCGAGGGGCACGACGTCGTGTTCCTCGGGCTCCCGCACGGGAAGTCCGCCGCCCTCGCCGAACAGCTGTCGGACTCCACGCTGATCATCGACTGCGGTGCCGACTTCCGGTTGACCGACGCCGCCGCCTGGGATCGCTGGTACGGCGGGGAGCACGCCGGACACTGGCCCTACGGCATGCCCGAGTTGCCCGGTGGTCGGGACGCCCTGGTCGGAGCGACGCGCATCGCGGTCCCGGGGTGCTATCCCACCGCCTCGTCGCTGGCTCTGGCGCCCGCGTTCGCAGCCGGCATGGTCGAGCCCCGCGTGACCGTGGTGGCCGTGAGCGGCACCTCCGGCGCCGGTCGTGCGGCTAAGACGGACTTGCTGGGTTCCGAGGTCATGGGGTCGGTCCGTGCCTACGGTATCGCCGGTGCACATCGCCACACGCCGGAGATCACGCAGAACTTGTCCGCCATCGCCGGCACCGAGGTGATCGTGTCGTTCACTCCCGTGCTGGCTCCGATGCCGCGCGGCATCCTGGCGACGTGCACCGCTCCGACGACAGTGTCGGCCTCCGAGGCGCGTGCGGTCTACGAGAAGTACTGCGCCGACGAACCTTTCCTTCACCTTCTCCCGGAGGGGCAGCTGCCGCAGACGGGGTCGGTGCTCGGGTCCAACGCGGTCCACCTGCAGGTGGCGGTCGACGAGGACGCGGGCTTGCTGGTGGTCCTCGCCGCCATCGACAATCTGACGAAGGGCACCGCCGGTGCCGCGGTGCAGTCGATGAACATCGCTCTCGGACTCCCCGAGAGCGCCGGACTCTCCACGGTGGGAACAGCACCATGACCGACCACACCCAGTCCTCTCCCGGCGCCCCCACGCGAGCTCCCGGGGTTCTCGTCCGCACACAGGGTGTGACGTCGGCAGCGGGATTCCGGGCCGCCGGGGTCGAGGCCGGTCTCCGGGCCAAGGGGGGCCTCGACGTCGCCCTCGTGGTCAACGAGGGCCCCGATCTGGCAGCGGCCGGTGTCTTCACCCTGAACAAGATCAAGGCTGCGCCCGTCCTGTGGTCGCAGCAGGTGCTGACCTCCGGTCGGCTCCGCGCCGTCGTCCTGAACTCGGGCGGCGCCAACGCCTGCACCGGTGCGCCCGGATTCCAGGACACGCACCGTACCGCCGAGCACCTCGCATCGACCCTCAGCGACTGGGGAACCGAGACGGGCGCCGGCGAGATCGCCGTGTGTTCGACCGGACTGATCGGCGACCGGTTGCCCATGGACAAGGTGCTCGGCGGTGTCACCGAGGTGGTGCACGAGCTCGCCGGAGGCATCTCGGGCGGCACCGATGCGGCCTACGCGATCATGACGACCGACACCCGGCCGAAGCAGGCCGCGATCCACCACGAGAACGGCTGGAACGTGGGCGGCATGGCCAAGGGCGCCGGCATGCTGGCGCCCTCGCTGGCGACGATGCTGTGTGTCGTCACCACGGACGCCGTGGCGAGCGCCGATCAGCTCGATCGCGCCCTCCGACACGCGACGGCACAGTCCTTCGACCGACTCGACGTGGACGGCGCGACCTCCACGAACGACACGGTGCTGCTCCTCGCGTCCGGTGCCAGCGGCATCGAGGCGACACAGGAGGAACTCGATGCCGCTGTCCTCGCGGTGTGCGACGACCTCGCGGATCAGCTGATGGCCGATGCGGAGGGCGTGACCAAGCGGATCATCGTCAGGGTCGGTGGTGCCGAGTCCGAACAGGACGCACTCGTGGCGGCGCGAACCATCGCACGCGATTCCCTCGTCAAGACGGCGCTGTTCGGCTCCGATCCCAACTGGGGCCGCGTTCTCGCCGCTGTGGGCATTGCGCCGGTCGCGCTCGATCCCGATCGCATCGTCGTGTCGTTCAACGGCGATCCCGTGTGCGTCGACAGCATGGGTGTGCCCGGCGCTCGTGAGGTCGATCTCTCGGCCGTCGACATCACGGTCGAGGTGGACCTCGGTGTCGGCTCCGCGTCGGCGTCGATCAGGACCACGGATCTGTCGCACGCCTACGTCGAAGAGAACTCGGCGTACTCGTCATGACGTCGTCCGAGCCCGTGTCCGCACACGACACCGCACGCATCCTCGCCGGCGCCCTCCCGTGGCTCCAGCAGTGGACGGGCAAGGTCGTCGTGGTCAAGTACGGCGGCAACGCCATGATCGACGATCGACTCAAGGCCGCGTTCGCGGCCGACATGGCGTTCCTGCGCACCGTCGGTATCCACCCGGTGGTCGTGCACGGCGGCGGTCCCCAGATCACCGCCATGCTCACTCGACTCGGACTGGTGGGGGAGTTCCGCGGCGGCTTCCGCGTGACGACGCCCGAAGTGATGGACGTCGTGCGCATGGTCCTGTTCGGGCAGGTCGGTCGCGAGCTGGTCGGACTGATCAACGCGCACGGTCCCTACGCTGTCGGCATCTCCGGCGAGGACGCGCACCTGTTCACGGCGACTCGACGCACCGTGACCGTCGACGGTGTCGCCACCGACATCGGTCTGGTGGGGGACGTGACGACGGTGAATCCCGCAGCGGTGCACGACCTCATCGAGGCCGGGCGCATCCCGGTCGTCTCGACCATCGCTCCCGACGCGGACGGCGTCGTGCACAACATCAATGCGGACACCGCGGCCGCGGCCCTCGCGGAGGCGCTCGGCGCGCAGAAGCTCGTCGTCCTCACCGACGTCGAGGGGCTCTACACGAACTGGCCGGACCGCGGGTCGCTCGTCTCGGAGATCGAGGCGGACGTCCTCGCCGAACTGCTGCCCGGCCTGGACGCCGGCATGGTCCCCAAGATGGAGGCGTGTCTGCGCGCGGTGCGCGGGGGAGTTCCCAGCGCCCATGTCATCGACGGTCGACTCGAGCACTCCGTGCTCCTGGAACTGTTCACCGGCGAGGGCATCGGCACGATGGTGCACGACGGCAGTACGAGAGGACGGGCATGACCAGCACGGAGCAACTGCAGCAACGCTTCTCGAATGCGCTGATGAACAACTACGGCGTGCCGCGCGTGGCGCTGGTCGGCGGTTCGGGAGCCGTGGTGACGGACGCCGACGGCAAGGAGTACCTCGATCTCCTCGCCGGGATCGCGGTCAACATCCTCGGCCACGGACATCCTGCCGTCGTCGAGGCGGTCTCCGCCCAGCTGACGACGCTGGGCCACACGTCCAACCTCTACGCGGCGCCGCCGTCGATCGAACTGGCGGAGCACCTCCTCGAGCACCTCGGTCACGCGGCCGGCGGCGATGCTCGGGTGTTCCTCTGCAACTCCGGCACCGAGGCGAACGAGGCCGCCTTCAAGATCGCGCGTCTCACGGGTCGACCGAACATCATCGCGGCGGAGAACGCGTTCCACGGTCGGACCATGGGAGCCCTCGCGCTCACGGGGCAGGCGGACAAGCGGGCTCCGTTCGAGCCCATGCCCGCCGGTGTGTCGCACGTTCCCTACGGCGACATCGCCGCGCTCGAGGCGGCGGTCGACGAGAACACGGCCGCCGTCTTCCTCGAACCGATCATGGGTGAGGGCGGAGTCGTCGTCCCGCCGGAGGGCTATCTGCCCGCAGCGCGCGAGATCACTGCGCGCCACGGCGCCCTGCTGATCCTCGACGAGGTCCAGACGGGCATCGGCCGTACGGGGTGGTTCTACGCCCATCAGCGGTTCGGCATCGTCCCGGACGTCATCACCCTCGCGAAGGGGCTGGGCGGGGGACTGCCCATCGGCGCCTGCATCGGCATCGGCCCGGCAGCCGCCATGCTCACCCCGGGGAAGCACGGGACCACGTTCGGTGGCAACCCGGTGTGTTCGGCGGCGGCCCTGGCGGTGCTGCGCACTCTCGCGTCCGAGGATCTGCTCTCGCACGCCGACCGGCTGGGCAAGATCCTGCGACACGACATCGAGGCGCTCGGACATCCCCTCGTCGATCACGTACGGGGTGCGGGCCTTCTGCTGGGCATCGTCCTCACCGAGCCGGTGTCGGCCGATGTCGAGACCGCGGCCCGCCACGCAGGCTTCCTGGTGAACGCGGCGCAGGCGAACGTCCTGCGTCTGGCGCCGCCCCTGATCATCACGGACGAGCAGGCAGCATCGTTCGTCCGTGCACTTCCCGCGGTCCTCGACGAGGCGCGGCCGACAGCAGAGGCGACCTCGTGACACTGCGGCACTTCCTTCGAGACGACGATCTCTCCCCCGAGGAGCAGGCCGAGATCCTCGCTCTCGCAGCCGAACTCAAGAAGGCACCGTTCTCGCGGCGCCCGCTGGAGGGTCCGCGCGGCGTCGGCGTCATCTTCGAGAAGAACTCGACGCGCACCCGCTTCTCGTTCGAGATGGGCATCGCGCAGCTCGGCGGCCACGCAGTGGTCGTCGACGGCCGCAGCACGCAGCTCGGACGCGAGGAGACGCTGCAGGACACCGGGCGCGTGCTGTCCCGCTACGTCGACGCCGTCGTATGGCGCACGTTCGGGCAGAAGCGCCTCGAGCAGATGGCGACGGGGGCGAGCGTGCCCATCGTCAACGCGCTGTCCGACGATTTCCACCCCTGCCAGGTGCTGGCCGATCTCCAGACGCTCGCCGAGCGCAAGGGATCGTTGAGAGGTCTGCGCCTCTCGTACTTCGGCGACGGTGCCAACAACATGGCGCACTCCCTGATGCTCGGCGCCGTCACCGCCGGCGTCGACGTCACGATCGCCGCCCCGGAGGGCTTCGTGCCGGACCCGTCGGTGCTGGCTGCCACGCAGGAGCGCGGTGAGCGGACGGGAGCGAGCGTGACCGTCACGAACGATCCGATCGCCGCCGCGACCGGAGCCGACGTGCTGGTCACCGACACGTGGACATCGATGGGACAGGAGAACGACGGCCTGGACCGCGTCGGACCCCTCCGCCCGTTCCAGATCAACGAGTCGCTTCTCGACCGTGCCGACTCGGAGGCACTCGTCCTGCACTGCCTCCCGGCCCACCGCGGCGAGGAGATCAGCGACACGGTGCTCGACGGCCCTCGCAGCGTCGTGTGGGACGAAGCCGAGAACCGGTTGCACGCACAGAAGGCCGTCCTGGTGTGGCTGCTCGAGCAGGCGGCATCGGGACGACGGACGCCGTGACCGCCGAGTCGCAGGGCCCGGTGACGTCGTCGACGCGCGCCGGGCGCCAGGCGCGCGTCGTGGCCCTGCTCTCCACCCACCAGGTCCGATCGCAGCAGGAACTCCAGTCGCTGCTCGCGGCGGAGGGGATCGAGGCCACCCAGGCCACTCTCTCCCGCGATCTCGACGAGTTGGGCGCCGTCAAACTTCGCGCCGCCGACGGCGGTGCGGGCGTCTACGTCGTTCCCGAGGACGGCAGCCCGGTCCGAGGGGTCGCGGGCGGCACCGATCGGCTCTCCCGGCTGCTCGGCGAGTTGCTCGTCTCCACCGACGCCAGCTCCACGATGGCCGTTCTCCGCACGCCGCCCGGAGCCGCGCACTATCTCGCCAGTGCACTGGACCGGGCGGCACTGCCCGAGATTGTGGGAACGGTCGCGGGGGATGACACCATCTTCGTGATTGCCCGCGATCCGCTGTCCGGACGCGAGCTCGCCGACCGCATCGAGAATCTCGCGCGCTGAACCACCAGTCCGAATCCCAGAACGTCCGAATCACACGAAGGAGCACACACCCCATGGCCGAACGCGTCATCCTCGCCTACTCCGGCGGTCTCGACACCTCTGTCGCCATCAGCTGGATCGGCCGCGAGACCGGCAAGGAGGTGGTCGCCGTGGCGATCGACCTCGGCCAGGGTGGCGAGGACATGGAGGTCATCCGGCAGCGCGCACTCGACTGCGGCGCCGTCGAAGCCGTCGTCGTCGACGCTCGGGACGAGTTCGCGGACGAGTACTGCCTGCCGACCATCCAGTCGAACGCCCTCTACATGGACCGCTACCCGCTGGTGTCGGCCATCAGCCGTCCCCTCATCGTCAAGCACCTCGTCGAGAACGCGCGCTCGCACGGCGGCACCGTCGTCGCTCACGGCTGCACCGGCAAGGGCAACGACCAGGTGCGCTTCGAGGTCGGTTTCAACACTCTCGCGCCCGAGCTCGAGGTGCTGGCCCCCGTGCGCGACTACGCCTGGACCCGCGAGAAGGCCATCGCCTTCGCCGAGGAGAACAGCATCCCCATCAACGTCACCAAGAAGTCGCCGTTCTCGATCGACCAGAACGTGTGGGGTCGCGCCGTGGAGACCGGGTTCCTCGAGGATCTGTGGAACGCCCCGACCAAGGACGTCTACGACTACACCGAGGATCCGACGGCCAACTTCAACGCGCCGGACGAGCTGGTCATCACATTCGACAAGGGACGTCCGACCGCCATCGACGGCCGCCCGGTGTCGGTGCTGCAGGCGATCCAGGAACTGAACACCCGTGCGGGCAAGCAGGGTGTCGGCCGCCTCGACGTGGTCGAGGACCGGCTCGTCGGCATCAAGAGCCGCGAGGTCTACGAGGCTCCCGGCGCCATGGTCCTGATCCGTGCCCACGAGGAGCTCGAGCACGTCACCCTCGAACGCGAGCTCGGCCGCTACAAGCGGCACACGGACCAGAAGTGGGCCGAGCAGGTCTACGACGGCCTGTGGTTCTCGCCGCTCAAGGGTGCACTCGACACCTTCGTCCAGCATACCCAGGAGCACGTGTCCGGTGAGATCCGCCTGGTGCTGCACGCCGGCACCGTCGTCGTGAACGGTCGTCGCAGCGGGGAGTCGCTGTACGACTTCAATCTCGCGACCTACGACGCGGGCGACACCTTCGATCAGACGTCGGCCAAGGGTTTCGTGCAGCTGCACGGCCTGTCGTCCAAGATCGCCGCCAGCCGTGACCGTGGCGCGGTGGCGGCGCAGGGACAGTCGGACCTGTGACGTCACCCGCTCACGGCACCAACGCGGGCGCTCTGTGGGGTGGGCGCTTCGCGTCGGGTCCCGCGGAAGCCATGGCGGCGCTGAGCAAGTCGACCCACTTCGACTGGGTGCTCGCCCCGTACGACGTCCGTGCCTCCAAGGCTCACGCACGTGTGCTCAACTCGGCCGGCCTGCTGACGGCGGGCGATCTCGAGGCGATGCTCACCGGCCTCGATCAGCTCGCCGCCGACGTCGACTCGGGTGCGTTCGGTCCCGCAGAGTCCGACGAGGACGTGCACGGCGCACTCGAGCGCGGGCTGATCGACCGGGTCGGTCCCGAGCTCGGCGGCAGGTTGCGTGCCGGCAGGTCGCGCAACGACCAGGTCGCGACCCTGTTCCGGATGTGGCTGCGGGACGCGGTGCGGCGGGTGTCGGCGGGCGTGCTGGACGTGGTCGAGGCCCTCACCGCGCAGGCGCAGGCACATCCCGACGCGGCGATGCCGGGCAAGACGCACTCGCAGGCCGCGCAGCCGGTCCTGCTCGCGCATCATCTGCTCGCACACACCCATCCGCTGTTGCGGGACGTGCAGCGCTTCCGGGACTTCGACGGCCGCGCCGCGGTGTCGCCCTACGGTTCGGGCGCCCTGGCGGGCTCGTCGCTGGGACTCGACCCGGAGAAGATCGCCGCGGAGCTCGGGTTCGACGGTTCCGCGGAGAACTCGATCGACGCGACGAGTTCGCGCGACTTCGCCGCCGAGGCGGCGTTCGTCCTGGCCATGACCGCCGTGGACCTGTCGCGTCTCGCCGAGGAGATCGTGTCGTGGAGCACCCCGGAGTACGGCTACGTGACACTCGCCGACGCATGGTCGACGGGCAGTTCGATCATGCCGCAGAAGAAGAACCCGGACGTCGCGGAGCTCACGCGCGGCAAGACCGGGCGACTGATCGGCAATCTCACCGGTCTGCTCGCGACGCTCAAGGCTCAGCCCCTCGCGTACAACCGTGATCTGCAGGAGGACAAGGAGCCCGTCTTCGACTCGGTGCTCCAGCTCGAGATGCTTCTGCCCGCCCTGACCGGGTTGGTGTCCACCCTCACCTTCCACACCGACCGGCTGCGCGAGCTGGCGCCGGCGGGATTCACGCTGGCGACGGACATCGCCGAGTGGCTCGTCCGCAACGGTGTGCCGTTCCGGCACGCCCACGAGGTGGCAGGCGACTGCGTGCGACGTGCGGAGTCGCGCGGTGTGGGTCTGGACGAACTGACCGACGAGGAGTTCGCGACGATCGACCCGGCGCTCACACCGGAGGTCCGCTCGGTGCTCACCGTCGACGGATCCATCGGCTCGCGGGACAGCCGCGGCGGTACCGCGCCCGCGCGGGTGGCGGAGCAGATCATCGTGGTCCAACGCACCGCGGGCGAGCTCAGGACGTGGATCACGGCCTGACGGGACGACCCGATCCGAGCGGTCGGAGTGGTGTGAGACGCTGTGTCCTCATCGGTCGACGAGTCGTGGACCACACCGACCGAATCGATGCCGCCTTCGAGGAGTGCAGTTGCTGGGAATCGACACCGGGTCGGTCGCGACGTCGTTGCGGCGTGTGGTCGCCACGGCGCAGAACGGGCTCGAGGTCATCCGTCTCGGGGGACTCGAGACGGATGCCGTTCCGTCTCCCTTCTCGGTGGTCGCGCGCGATCGTATGTACCGGCTGCGTCGGTACTTCCCGGAGTCCGAGCAGACGGGTCCGCCCGTCGTGCTCGTACCGCCGATGATGATGTCGGCCGACGTCTACGACGTCACCCGCGACCAGGGCGGCGTCGGCATCCTGCACGAGGCGGGGATGGACCCCTGGGTGGTCGACTTCGGTTCGCCGGCCACCGAGGAGGGCGGGTGGAACCGGACGCTGGCGGACCACATCGTCGCGATCAGCGAGATCATCGACATCGTCGCCGAGCGGACGGGTCGCGAGGTCCACCTCGGTGGGTACTCGCAGGGCGGCATGTTCTGTTACCAGGCCGCCGCGTACCGCTCGAGTCGCGACATCGCCAGCATCATCACGTTCGGCAGTCCGGTGGACACCCTCGCGGCGCTCCCTCTCGGGATCCCGGCGAACGTGGCCACCAAGGGTGCCGAGTTCCTCGCCGAGCACGTGTTCACGCGTCTCGCGGTGACCGACTGGATGGCCCGCACCGGGTTCCAGTTGCTCGACCCGGCCAAGACCGTCAAGTCGCGCATCGACTTCCTGCTCCAGCTCCACGACCGGGACGCGCTCCTGCCCCGCGAGTCCCAGCGCCGGTTCCTCGCGATGGACGGGTGGGTCGCCTGGTCGGGCCCGGCGGTCGCGGAACTGTTGACGCAGTTCGTCGTGCACAACCGCATGATGACGGGTGGGTTCTCCATCCGCGGCAAGGTCGTCTCGCTCGCGGAACTGACCATGCCGATCCTCGCGTTCGTGGGGGAGGTCGACGACATCGGCCAACCGCTCGCGGTGCGCGGCATCCGCAAGGCGGCTCCGCGGGCCAAGGTGTACGAAGCAGGGCTCCGCGCCGGGCACTTCGGACTGGTGGTGGGGAGCACCGCGGCCACGCAGACGTGGCCGAGCACGGCGGGGTGGATCCGGTGGCGCGAGGGCCTGGGGCCGCGGCCGGTCGAGGTGCACGCCATGGGGTATGACGAGCACCCGGCCTCGGAGAGCGGCGTGTCGGTGGGAAATCGTCTCGTCCACACCGCGGCCACCATCGCCGAGGTCGGCCTGGGTCTCGGTCGCGGCATCGCCTCGGCGGCGGCCGGGGCCGTGAAGGGGTCTCGTGAGATCTCGTCCGAGGCCGCTCGCACACTGCCCCGTCTCGCCAGACTCGGCCAGCTGCAACCTCATTCGCAGGTCTCCCTCGGTCGTCTGCTCGGTGAGCAGGCTCGGCGCGCGAGTGCCGGTGAGTGCTTCGTGTTCGACGACCGTGTGTACTCCTACGCCGCCGTGGACCAGCGCATCGACAACGTGGTGCGCGGCCTGATCGTCAACGGTGTACGCCCCGCGATGCAAGTCGGCGTGCTGATGGAGACACGTCCGAGCGCACTCGCCGCCGTCGCCGCACTGTCCCGCATCGGCGCGGTGGCCGTCATGCTGCAGCCCACCAGCGATCTCTCGGCGTCGCTGCGACTCGGGCGCGTCGAACTGCTGATCGTCGACCCCGACAATCTGGCCGGGTCCGTCGACCACGGACTGGACGTGCTGGTCCTGGGCGGCGGTGAGTCCCGCTCGCTCGACATCGAGGACTCCGACCTGGTCGTGGATCTCGAGCAGGTCGACCCGTCGACGGTGGAGTTGCCGGGGTGGTACGTCCCCAACCCGGGGCGCGCACGGGAACTCGCCTTCGTGCTGTTCAGCGGGAACGACGACACCCTGGATGCCAAGTTCATCACCAACTACCGCTGGGCTCTGTCGGCCTTCGGTACGGCCAGCTCCGCAGGTCTGTCCCGCGGCGACACCGTGTACTGCCTGGCGCCGCTGCACCATTCGGCCGGACTGCTCGTGGCGGTGGGCGGCGCGTTGGCGGGCGGGTCCCGCATCGCGCTGTCGCGCGGTGTCGAGCCCGAGCGCTTCGCGGACGAGGTGCAGCGCTACGGCGTCACGGTCGTGTCCTACACGTGGACCATGATGCGGGACATCCTGACCTCGGAATCCCTTCCGCACCGAGGACAGCACGCCGTACGGCTCCTCATCGGATCGGGCATGCCCACCAACCTGTGGCGGCACACGCTCGAACGACTGGCACCTGCGCGGGTACTCGAGTTCTACGCGTCCACCGAGGGCGACGTCGTCCTCGCGAACGTGGCGGGAACGAAGATCGGGGCGAAGGGTCGCCCGCTGCCGGGCAGTGCACGGGTGGAACTCGCGGCATACGACGCCGTCTCGGGTCGGTACCTCGTGGACGAGCAGGGATTCGTCCGACACTGCGAGACCGGCGAACCCGGCCTGCTGCTCGGCCGTCCCGGACTGGACGACTCCAGCGGCGCGTTCATGCGTGGTGTCTTCAGTGCCGGCGACGTGTGGACTCCGACCAACCTGCTGTTCCGCCGGGACGAGGGCGGTGACTACTGGTTGCTCGGGCACAAGCGCTCGGTGATCACCACCGCACGCGGACCCGTCTACCCGCAGCCGATAGCCGACGCGATCGGCGAGGCGGAGCCGGTGGACCTGGCCGTGGCGTACGGCATCGGGGAGCACGGTGACCAGTGGTCGGTGTGCGCGGTGACCGTGCGGGCGGGTCAGAACCTCACGGCATCGATGGTGTCGGACGCGCTGCTGGTGTTGGATCCGGCCGAGCGACCCGACGTCGTGCACGTGGTCGCGGACATCCCGCTGAGCCGCGCGTTCCGACCACTCGACGACACGCTGCGCGCTGCCGGACTGCCCGGTCCGGGGGTCAAGACCTGGTATCTGGCGTCGACGTCCGGCGAGTACAAGCGCATGACGAAGGCAGTGGCGGCGGAGCGCTTCACCGCGCATCAGTAGGGTGAGACCGCGTCGGAAGACCGACGCGACGACGGAACGAGGAGTCCTCTTGAGCGTCGATGCTCGCTTGCACAGCATTCTCGCCTGCCCGCAGGACAAGGGTCCGCTTCTGCTGATCCAGGACGAGCTGCTCTACAACCCCCGGCTGCGCCGTGTCTACCCCATCGAGAACGGCATTCCGGTGCTGCTCATCGACGATGCGCGTGACGCCACCGACGCCGAGCACGAGGACATTCTGGCCAGGGCGACCGCGCCCGCTCCGATCGCGGAGTGACGGGAGCGACTACGACTCGTCGATCGCCGACATGACCGGCCCCGTACTGCCGTCCGAACGACTTCTCGGGTCCGCGACTCCCGTCGACGCGGCGACGCGTCTGCTCGGCGCCAGTCTGACCTGCGCCGGCGTCACGCTGCGCATCGTCGAGGTGGAGGCGTACGGCGGAGATCCCGGCGGACCCTGGCCCGACCCCGCGGCGCACTCGTTCCGAGGCCCCACACAGCGCAACTCGGTCATGTTCGGGCCGCCCGGTCGCCTGTACGTCTATCTCAGCTACGGGATGCACCTGTGCGCGAACATCGTCTGTGGTCCTGACGGAACGGCCGGCGCCGTCCTGATCCGCGCGGGTGAGGTCGTCGACGGTCTCGCGGTCGCCAGGACGCGGCGGCCCCGCGCACCGGAGTTCGGTATGGCGCGCGGACCTGGCAACGTCGGGAGTGTTCTCGCACTGTCGTTGGCTCACAACGGTGTTCGTGTCTTCGCCGAGAGCGCGGAAGTGTCGGTGACGCTGTCGGACGAGACGACGTCACCGGTACAGTCAGGTCCTCGTGTCGGCGTGTCCACCGCTCCCGACCGTCCGTGGCGTTTCTGGATTCCCTCGGTGGCCGTGTCTGCCTATCGACGGAGCCCGCGAGCTCCGACATACCCCGCCGGGGAGCCCGGTACTCAGGCCTGAGGGCGCCGTCGGGTGACGTGCGCGCATGCGAAAGAATCAGCGATGTGAGCATCATCGAGGACCTGACCTGGCGTGGACTGATAGCCCAGTCGACAGACATCGAGGCACTGACAGCGGCGACCACCGCGGACGGCCCGATCACCCTCTACGCGGGATTCGATCCGACGGGACCGAGCTTGCACGCAGGGCACCTCGTTCCACTGCTGGTCCTGTCACGTTTCCAGCGTGCGGGTCATCGTCCGATCGTGCTGGCCGGCGGAGCCACCGGACTCATCGGTGA
This sequence comes from Rhodococcus sp. UNC23MFCrub1.1, assembly GCF_000686025.1. Taxonomy (GTDB): domain Bacteria; phylum Actinomycetota; class Actinomycetes; order Mycobacteriales; family Mycobacteriaceae; genus Rhodococcoides. The sequence continues at coordinate 1,867 of NZ_JMLQ01000009.1, read as the reverse complement.
TCCGCGTGACGTCGGCGAACGCGTCATGAACTCGAGCGACACGGTGGCCGAGTGGGCCGATCGCATCAAGGGTCAGCTCTCTCGGTTCGTCGACTTCGAGGGTGCCGGCGGTGCGGTCATCGCGAACAACCTCGACTGGACCGCGTCGCTGTCGGCCATCGACTTCCTCCGCGACATCGGCAAGCACTTCTCCGTCAACGTGATGTTGGCGCGGGACACGGTGAAGAAGCGCCTCGAATCGGACGGGATGTCCTACACCGAGTTCAGCTACATGTTGTTGCAAGCGCAGGACTACCTGCACCTGCATCGGCAGCACGGTTGCACTTTGCAGGTCGGCGGATCGGATCAGTGGGGCAACATCGTCGCGGGTATCGATCTCACCCGACGTATGGACGGCGACGCCGTGCACGGGCTGACCGTTCCTCTGGTCACTGCGGCGGACGGCACGAAGTTCGGTAAGTCCACCGGTGGCGGAAGCCTGTGGCTCGACCCCGAGATGACGTCGCCGTACGCCTGGTACCAGTACTTCGTGAACACGGCCGACGCCGACGTCGTGAAGTACCTGCGCTGGTTCACGTTCCTCGATCGTGACGAGCTGGCGGAACTCGAGGCGGCGACGGCAGAACGACCCCAGGCCCGCGCGGCGCAGAAGCGACTGGCGGCGGAGATGACGACGCTGGTGCACGGCGCGGACAACACCGCGGCCGTCGAACTTGCCAGCTCCGCCCTGTTCGGCCGGGGAGAGCTTCGCGACCTGGACGCGGGGACACTGTCGGCCGCGCTGTCGGAGACCGACGTCGCCGAGCTGCCGGCAGGGGAGGAGCGCACGATCGTCGACCTTCTTGTCGACACGTCGCTGTGCGAGTCGAAGGGCGCCGCCCGTCGTGTGGTGAAGGAGGGGGGAGTGTCGGTCAACAACCAGAAGATCGCTGCCGAGGACTGGACTCCCTCCGCGGACGACTTCCTGCACGGTGAGTGGCTGGTGCTGCGTCGGGGTAAGAAGAACATGGCCGGCGTACGGCGCTCGGTGTGAGCCACGCGTGCGCGGGGTCACAGTCGGGGTTCGAGCACTCGAAGGCCCGCGAGGCGCCGGAGCGGCGCGCTGACCTGCATGGTCGCGAGCCCGTCGTGTGGCCGACCTGCGGATTTGACGCACTGTTATCCGTCGCGTAACTTTTGTCGAGTCAGAGCGACACGGACACGGACCGAGACCGCAAGGCCTCGATCACCGGCTCCGTAGATCATCTGACATCCTGGTCACCGAAGAGTTCGAGTCTTGACTCGGCTCCGTGCGGCTGGCTAGGCTGGAACGGTTGCCCCGGATCCTCCTGCTTCGTGTGGGTGGTGGTGGTGTGTGCGTGTTCTTTGAGAACTCAACAGTGTGTCGATGAATGTCAGTGCCAATATTTTGTTTTGGTTTGCTGGTTCTTCTCCTTCTTCCCGTCGGGGAGGGACCGGTTCTTTTTTGTCAGCAATGGAGTTATTGCTGGCGTGAGTTTTATTGCTGGATTTGGCTCTCTAGTTTTCATTGACTTCCTGGTTTCTAGCCGGGGGTTGATAAGAGTCTTCAACGGAGAGTTTGATCCTGGCTCAGGACGAACGCTGGCGGCGTGCTTAACACATGCAAGTCGAACGGTAAGGCCCTTCGGGGTACACGAGTGGCGAACGGGTGAGTAACACGTGGGTGATCTGCCCTGCACTTCGGGATAAGCCCGGGAAACTGGGTCTAATACCGGATAGTACTGCGCGGTGCATGCCGTGTGGTGGAAAGATTTATCGGTGCAGGATGGGCCCGCGGCCTATCAGCTTGTTGGTGGGGTAATGGCCTACCAAGGCGACGACGGGTAGCCGGCCTGAGAGGGCGACC
>NZ_JMLQ01000008.1 GCF_000686025.1 Rhodococcus sp. UNC23MFCrub1.1 | reverse complement strand
CTTCGCGAGGACCTCGTCGGTGAAATCGGGGGCGAGGGCACCGGCATCGTCGAGCATCAGTTCGATCAGTGCCGAGATGTTCTTCGAGTACAGCTCACTCGCGTGCTCGGGCATCGTCGCCGGCAGATTCAGCGGCGAGGCGATGATGACGTCGTTCTTCACCACCGTGCGACCCGGCTCGGTGAGCTCGCAGTTGCCACCGGTCTCCCCCGCGAGGTCCACCACGACACTGCCCGGTCGCATCCCCGCGGCAGCCGCCGCGGTGACCAACTTCGGCGCCGGACGACCCGGCACCAGAGCGGTGGTGATGACGACGTCGAACGTCGAGATCGCCTTCTCCAGCGCCGCCTGCTGCTGGGCACGCTCGTCCTCGGTGAGCTCACGGGCATACCCGCCCTCACCGGCGGCGTCGATCCCCAGATCCAGCCACTGCGCACCGACCGACCGCACCTGATCGGCGACCTCGGGACGCACGTCGTACCCGGTGGCGCGGCCACCGAGACGCTTCGCCGTCGCCAACGCCTGCAGCCCCGCCACACCCACACCGAGCACCAGCACCGTCGCCGGCTTCACCGTGCCCGCCGCGGTGGTCAGCATCGGGAAGAACCGCGTCGACTCCGACGCCGCCAGCAGCACCGCCTTGTAGCCGGCGACGTTGGCCTGCGAGGACAACGCATCCATCACCTGCGCGCGAGAAATCCGCGGGATTGCTTCCACCGCGAAGGCCTGCACGCCCGCAGCGGTCAACTCCGGAATGATCGTGTCCGCGTTGCGCGGCGCGAGGAAGCCGACGAGCGTCGATCCGCGGCGCAGCTTGCGCACCTCCGCAGACGACGGCGGCGCCACCTTGACCACCACGTCGGCGCTGTACGGATCGCCGATGCTCGCACCGGCGTCGACGTACAGCTGATCGGGGATCAGAGCGCTCAGACCGGCACCCGCCTCCACCACCACGCGCACACCCTTGCCCGTCAGCGCGGCGACCACCTTGGGGACCAGCGCCACCCGGCGCTCCCCCTCGTTCGTCTCACGCACGACGCCGACCAGCGTCCCTGCTTCTCGAGAATTCTCCACCAAGTGTTCGACTTTCTGTGTTCGCGTCCTGGACAGGAAGTGACGCGGCCGCGAGCATTCGCGCTGTCTCGTGACGTCATCGGTCGCGGTGAGGTGTTGCGCTCCGCGGACGTGTGCCTTTCGAAAGCACCGCCTGGTAAGTCGTCCGAAGCTAGTCGTGCCGGGACTACCCGATCGACCTGAGACCGTCTTTCACCGACAAAAAAGTCTGCGCATCAGAGTATTTCGACGTTCTCCACGCGGGGATCGCTCAGGTCGTGCGGGCACATCTCGGACGGCCGGACCGAAACATGAATGCCCGACCGTCGTGTCGGGTCGATCGCTCATGAGTGTGTCCCGGCGTTGTTGTGCATCGCGAGCTTCGAGAGCGCGCACGAGGGTGACGATGATCGCGTCTTCGTAAGCCATCGGTAGGGCTCCTTCGTGGGTGGGAAGCGCAACTGGGACGCCCATACGCGCGACGACGTTGTAGCGCTACGACGTCGCGAGCACACCGCGGACGCCCGGCTCAGGAGCATCGAGTGCTGCTGAGCCGGGCGAGGTTCGGGGTCGCCGGGGTCAGTTACCGGACAGCTCGCGGAGGTAGTAGTCGATACCCTGACGGATCTCGCGCTGCGGATCCGGCGACATGTCGATCTCCGCGACCGCCCATCCGCTCCAGGCGTTCCGGTCGAGGATCTGCGTCCACCGATGCCAGTCGACGATCCCGTCTTCGGACCCCATGACGCGGAAGTACTTGATCATCTCGTCGTGGCGAGCCATCGGGGGCCCGCTGAGTGTGTGTGGCGGTAGATGCAGTGCGCAGTCCTTCCAGTGCAGAACCGGGGCACGGGAGGAGTGCTTGTCGATGACAGCGAGTGGGTCACCGCCGTCGAGTGCGATGTGGCCGGCGTCGATGCACAGCTTCACCTTCGCCGGATCGGTCCGAGTCATCAGAGCGTCGATGTCGGCGGTACGCGAAGCCAGCGAGTACGCGTCGGTGTGCACTGCGACGTGCAGGCCGGCGGCCGCGGCGACATCACCGATGCCGTCGAGCTGATTCGCGATCGCGTCGAGTAGGTCGACGTCAGCTGGCGCGTCGAACTTCTCAGCATCGGCCTCGACACCGGCGACGTCGGAGAACTCCGCCCGCGGGATCGTGCTTGTCACCAGTGTCGGGCAGCCCACTGTGCGCAGGAATTCGGCGTGCGCCGCGGTGTCCTCGTGCAGTGCGCGCTCGGCGTCGCGCCGCGATTGTGCGTCGGGCGCATCGAGCACCGCCTTGAGCAGCACCGGCAGCACGTAGCTCGACGACATCGTCAGACCGCGGGTGTCGAGTTGCTTCTTGAACGCTGCCGCCGTTCCGTAGGAGCGCAGTGCATTGACCCATCCGCCGGGAGCGGGTGCGAGCTCGATGCCACTCAGACCTGCATCGGCGGCGCCGTCGAGCATTCGATCGAAGTACGGTCTCGGGTCGGCGTCGACCTCACGCTCGAACGCGTCGTGCGGGAGGTCGGGCTCCATGCCCCAGAACGAGGATCCGAAGTAGGTGACGAGGTCTGTGCTCCACCGCAGCGTCAGGCTCATGCTGTGACCTCGTCGACCTTGACCCACTGGTGACTGTCCGCGGAGCGCATGACCGCCTCGATGACTCGCTGTGTGCGCGTGGCGTCGGCGAAGCTCGGCGAACCGGGGCGTCCGTCGACGATGGCCCGGACGAACTTCTGCAGTTGCAGGGCGGCGTCGTCGACGTATCCCGAGCCCATGCCTCCGAGGGGGTACCAGTAGTCGTCATGGTTCTCGTTCAGCGTCACGGTGCGGAAGCCCTGCTGGTCGGCGGGGTCGCCGACGAGGCTGAGCTTGATCTGATCGGAATGGTTCCAATCGAATTCGACCGTGCCGCCAGTGCATTCGAGTTCGAAGAACATGCGGTTCTTGCGACCGGACGCGTACACGGTGGCGGCGAACGAGCCGATCGCACCGTTGGTGAATTTGGTCATCCACAGCGCCGCGTCGTCGAGGTATTCACCTTCCCTGCGCTCTGCGTCAGGGAGCCAGGCGGAATCAGGGGCGGGATCTTTCGCGCCGATGATGGCGGTGACCGAGTCGATGTCGCCGACGAGGTAGGAGGCCAGGTCGATGATGTGGGAACCGATGTCGCCGGTCACTCCGGATCCGCCGGCACCCTTCTTCGCGCGCCACCCGCTCAGGACACGCCCGAGTGCGCCGACGTCCTGCGTGTAGTGGGCGCGGAACTGCAGCGGATGGCCGAGGATGCCGTCGTCGAGCATCCGCTTGACGAACGTCATGGCGGCGGCGTGCCGGTAGTTGAAGCCGACCTGACTGATGGTCGTGCCGGCTTCGGCTGCGGCCTGCATGAGTTCTGCATCGGCGAGATCGTTGCTGATGGGCTTCTCGACGAACACGTGCTTGCCGGCGGCGAGTGCTGCGATGGCGATCTCGGCGTGCGACGCCGGCGGGGTGACGATGTCGATGACATCGATGTCGTCGCGGGCGACGACCTCTCGCCAGTCAGCGGATCCTTCGTTCCAGTTGAGTCGTTTCGCCGCGGCGTCGGCTCGGTCCTGGTCTGCTTCGACCAGCACTGCCTTGCGGATGGTGGCTCCGGTGTCGGCAGTGATGGGCGCCAGTGCCCATCCGAGGCTGTGGGCGTATCCCATGAATCCGCCGCCGCCGATGATGGCGACCCTGATCTCGGTCATGTCTGTCGTTCTCCTTCAGCGCACCTGCCGGTCGAGGGGTCGGTGCGGAATCGAAAATGAATAGCTAGGGCTGTGACGTGGTCATACGGACGAAGTGGTGCCCGAGGCCTGTTCGGCCGCGCCTGCTGCGAATGCGGTGAGATCGGCCAAGTTCGGCATGGCCAGTGAGCACTGCGGCCGTGTGGCGACCAGCGCGCCGGCCGCGTTCGCGAGGTCGAGAGTGTCCTGGAGTGTCAGTCCGTGAAGCAGACCGTGGCACAGTGCGCCCCCGAACGCGTCTCCCGCGCCCAGCCCGTTGACGACGTCGACGGGAATGGGCCGGGAGACTGCTCGTTCGGTGCGTGTGCGTGCCATGACGCCGTGGGGTCCCATCTTCACGATCGCCAGTTCGACACCTCGTTCGAGGAGGGCGTCCGCGGCGCGGTCGGGGTCGGACTCTCCGACCGCAACCCGGCATTCTTCGAGGTTTCCCACGGTGATGGTGACGTGGTCGAGTGCCTCGGACACAGCGGTGTGAGCGTGTTCTTCGTTGTCCCAGAACATCGGTCGGTAGTCCAGGTCGAGAACGGTGTTCGGTCGCCGACCGCGCGTGCGCCAGGCGGCGTAGTGCGCGGATCGGCTCGGTTCGCGGGACAGCCCGGTCGCCGTGGCCCAGAAGATCGGCGCTCGTTCGATGGCGTCGAGAGGGAGGTCGCCCTCGTCGAGGTACATGTCGGGTGCGGTGGGTTCACGGTAGATGTACAGCGGGAAGTCGTCGGGCGGGAAGACCTCGCAGAAGGTCAGGACGGACTTCATTCCGGGCACGGATGTGATGCCGGTGTTGTCGACGCCGAGGCGTGCGATCTCGGTGCGGGCGTAGTCCCCGAAGGGATCGTCGCCGGTGCGGGTGACCAGACGCACCGAGTTTCCCAGCTGCGCCGCGGCGACTGCCACGTTGGTGGCGCTGCCGCCGATGGACTTGCTGAAGCTGCGGATGTCTGCCAGCCCGACACCGAACTGCTCGGGGTAGATGTCGATGCAGACTCGTCCGACGGCGACGACGTCGGGTACGGATGCGGCGGTGTTCGTGGTGCTCATGCGTGGCTCGCCCAGACTCGATCGGTGATCTTCTGCAGGTTCGCGGCTGCGTGAGCCCGCAGGTACTCCCCGGGCTCCGGAGACGCGGTGGCTTCGCTCCATACGGCCCGACCGGCGAGGAATCCGCTGGCGCCCCCGGTGACGGCGGCGGCTGCAGCGGCGGGGAAGTTCTCTCCGCTGACACCGGAGGACAGCACGACCCACGGGCACTGCAGCTGCTCTGTGATCGACCTGGCTGTGGCGGCAGCGAGCTCGCGGTCGAATTCGCTGGTGTAGACGACCTCCGTCTTGTACAGGTCCGGCTGGGTTACCGCCAGGTCCGAAGCCGCCATGATCAGCGCGTCGGCGAACCCCTCTGAGGTGGCTGTGTCGCCTTCTCTGGGGCGCACCACGCCTTCCAAGACACCCGGCAGGCCGATTTCTCGGCAGCGGGCCATGAAGGTGTGCGCGAGATCGATGGCTTCCGACCTGCGGGCGGGATGCCAGGGCAGGAGGAATTTCAGAGCCTTGGCGTGGAAGCGCTCGGCGGTCTCGGTGGTCACCGAGTCGTCGAGGACAGCGACGTCCACCGGGCCACCGGCCACACTGGAGGACAGGATGTCGGCGGCGAGGATGACCGGGCACCGTGAGTCGGTTGCGGCCTTCAAGCCGAAGTCCTGGTCGAGCAGTACACCGCTCGCGGCATCACCGACGGCGTCGATGACGTCGGCCTTGAAGGAGATCAGGTCGGCGTCGGTGACGTCGGCGCCGCCGCGTCCTGCGCTGAGCATGTGGCGCAGCGATCCGCGCTGGTCGACCGCGACCATCGTGAACAGGCCGCGCGCATCTCGGAAGACGTCGATCGGAGAGGTGGGCTCGGACTCGCCGGCGACGGCGGTAGCAGGACTGGAAAGACTGTTCATCGGATGACCACCGGGTTGACGGGGGCGCCGCTGGCGCCGGAGATTTTCAAGGGGGCTGCGGTGTAGAGGAAGCTCCAGCGCCAGTCGGCGGCGCAGGCATCAGCGAGATCGTCGAGTTGGCACAGCTCGGTGAAGGCAACTCCCAGGTTGCGCATCAGAGCGCAGTGCAGGGGAAGCTGCAGTCCGCCCGGGTAGAAGCTGAGCTCGTTGGCGATGGTGTCGGTGACGAGATTCGGGATCTCCATCTCCTGGAACCATTCGACGAGTTCGCGGCTGTAGACCAGGCCGGGCTCGTTCCAGTCGCGGTAGAACTCGTCGGCTGAGTTGCGGTAGTACGAGCCGATCCAGCCGGTCCGGATCATCAAGATGTCCCGCGGCTCGATGGTGACGTTCTGCGACGCGGCTACGCTGAGAAGGTCGTCGAGAGTGATCCGCTCGCCGCTGTCGAGTACGTCCTTGTCTCGTGCACGCGCCACGTCGATGAGGACCCCTCGTCCGACGACACCTTTCTCTGCGATCGGCAGCACCGATGCGCGTTCGAGTCTGCCGACCGTGGTGTCGGCGGAGTACCCGTTCCAGACCTGGTCGCCGTACCAGTAGTGCGCGAGCGCGTCGTACTGTGACGACCCTTGGGTGAACATGTCGATTCTGTCGTCCGCCCAGTGGTGACCGTCCGACGGTTCCGGTTCCTCGCCGCGCGCGAAGTACCCCTCGTCCATCACCGGTGTGCGCACCGCCGGCTCGCGGCCCGGCCACACCGGGTCGGGATGGTTCGGATCCCCGATGGGGACCTGCAGAGTGAACACCTCGCCGGTCTTGACCGTGCTGATACCGCGTAGTACCTGGGCGGCGTCGAGGTAGTTGAGGCTGCCGACCTCGTCGTCCGGGCCCCACTTGCCCCAGTTCTTCGGACTGTCGGGGCCGAGTAATTGTTCGATGGTGGTCGCGACGGTGTCGTCCGACATGGTGTTCTCCTTCGGTGCGTGTCGACGTCGGCAGATGAAACCGGAACCGGTGTCCGAGCCCGCGACGGCTCGTTGGGGCTGGGCCGTCGCGGGCTGCGGCTTCGACTCAGTTCGACGACGCCGCTTGTTCGAGCAGACGCTGGATGTAGAGGGCGCGGTGAACGTCGACCTCGTGAGAGACGCCGGACTTGACGACTTCGGCGAACTCGCGTCGGATCACGTTGGGCGCCTCCGGGTCTCCGTCCTTGCCGACGAACTCGCACTCGAGTTCGCCCTGCTCGGTGTAGACCTTGACGCCGGCGACGTCGGCGACGACGGGGCTGGTCAATGACAGTGCGGCCTGGCTGATCACGCCGTTCTCGTGAGTGGCGGTGAGGATGTACCAGCGCTGGGGGTCGCCCTCGCCGCGCACGGAGACGATGGGGCCGACAGCGGCGTCGAGGGTGTCGAGGACGTGCGGTCCGAGATCGAGGAGGCCGCCCTTCTCCACGCGCCACGGCGTTGCGAACGTTCCGCCCGGTAATGCCGCCTGGTTGACGTAGTAGCCGACGGCCCCGATCGGAGTCTGCGCGCGGGCTTGTTCGAGGAAGGTCCTGATTCGCGGGCTGAAGCGGTTGGTGAACATGACCTGTGTGGCTACGCCGGCCTCGTCGATCGCCTGTGTCAGTCTTTCCGCCTGAGCGAGGTCTACGCCGAGGGGCTTCTCGAGCAGCATGGGCTTACCTGCTGCCGCTGCCTGCGCCGCCAGTTCCGCTTGGATGAACGGGGGCACAGCGAACACCAGTGCGTCGACCGCTTCGAGCAGCTCTTCGAACGAGGTCGCGACGGTGGAGCCGAATTCGTCGGCGATCTCCTGTGCGGCTTCGGGGCGGCGCGCCCAGACTGCCGTCAGTTCGGTCTCGGGGCCGCCGGTGATCATCGGCGCGTGGAAGATCTTCGCCCACGGTCCGGCTCCTACCAGTCCTACCTTTACTGCTGACATCTCGTGTTCTTCTTTCTGTTGCGGTGACGGGTGGTCATGAGGTGGCGACGTGCGTCGACCGGGGAGCCGCCTCGCACGTCGCCGGGCCGCGTCATCGTGCGGAGACGGGTGTCTCCGTGGTCGGGTCGGCGTCGGCGTTGTCGCCTTCCGCGCGCCCGAGGCAGGCGTACAGATCGGGTCGGTTGCGCTTCATGTACTGCGCGACGGCGCAGCCGGCCACGATGAAGACGACCGGAATCAGCAACAGCCACAGCCGTTCTCCGGGCGCTCCGCCGACCAGCAGGTCGAAACGGACCAGGGCGAAGACGACGACGACGAGCAGGATCGCGGCGGCGATCAGGGGAGCGACGGTCACGCGCCAGGCGGTCTCGGAGGCGGGTCGTCCGGTACGCGCGAAGTAGCGGAAGACCGCGATGCTGACCAGGGCCATGAGGGTCAGGACGCCGGCAGTTCCCAGGCCGCTGCCGGTACCGATGAGGAGGGTCTCGTCGGAGATCAGGAGCGCGCCGAGAATCAGCAGGACTCCGATGATCGCCGAGTTGACGGCGGAGGCGCGGTACGGGGACTTGTGGGTGGGATGCACGCCGGCGAGATATGTGGGCAGAGCGTGGTCGGCGCCCAGGTTCTGCAGGTATCGGGCGACGACGTTGTGGGTGGAGAGCACGGAGGCCAGCGCGGAGGTGGCGACGAGGACGAGAGTGATGGTGGCGAGGCTGCTACTGACGTAGGTGGCCATGGCGTTGTCGAACATGGTCGTTGGGGCGTCGAGTGCCAGGGTGGTGGCCTCGGGGCCGTAGGCGATGATCAGCGAGTACGCCGAGATTGCGTAGAAGCCGCCGATCAGGAAGACGGCCAGGTAGGTCGCACGGGGGATCGTCTTGCGGGGGTTGCGAACTTCGTCGCGGTAGAGCGCGGTGGCCTCGAAGCCGATGAAGTTGCCGAACGCGAAGAGCAGCGCGAGGCCCGTACCGCTGTTGAAGAAGGTCGTCGCGTCCAGCGGTGCGGCGGACAGGCCTTCCTCGCCGCCCTTGGCGAGCACGAAGACGTTGAAGATCGCGACGAGGATGATTTCGAGGACCATGACGGTGCCCAGCACCTTCGCGGACAGTTCGATCTGGAAGTGGCCCAGGGCGGTGATAAGCACCCATCCCGCCGCGGTGCAGATCCACCACGGAATCGACGGGCCGCCCAGAGCTTCGATGGCAGCGGAGATCATGGTGCCGGAGAAGGTGTAGATACCGACCGTGATCAGCATGTACGAGACGGTGGCGAGATAGGCCCCGCCGACTCCGGTGGTCTTGCCCAGGCCGAGGGTGATGTAGGCGTAGAAAGCGCCGGGCCGGCGGATGTGCCGGGTCATCGTGGTGTATCCGACGGCGAAGATGGCCAGACCCACGGTGGCGAAGACCCACGCGAGTGGCGCTGATTCGCCGACGAATCCGATCGCGAACGCGATGTAGCCGGAGACGGTGACGATGGGTGCGGAGAACGCGAGGACGCTGAGAACCAGCGATGTCGCGCCCAGATTGCCCGACAGGCGGGTCGACGATGTGGTCGACCCGGCGGTGGACGCCCCGGAAAGATTGGATGCTTCGGTCACGGTGAGATCCCTCGTAGGTGGAGTGGGAGCGAGTCTCGCAAGGTGATCTGTTGCACAGTTCACTCTGCGGTGACGGCGACGCTACCTAACGTTCGTAAGCTATGGAAGACTTTGAGCGAGATCAGTCACACGTTGTTTACAAACGACAGTGAATCACACCTCGACTTACTAACGATAGTTAGCTACGGTAGTGTGCGTCACACTGCGTCGGTTCACCATCACGCTGGCCGCCACTCCCCGCCTCCAGGAGATGCAATGTCCCTCGATCCAAGTTCGCCCGTCGGTGACCTCCTCGGACAACCGGCGACACCGCAGGGGACCGCCGGTCATGTGGCCATCGTCGGGTGCGGACCGTCCGGGTGCTACACAGCGTTGGCGCTGCGACGTGCGGCGCCTGACGTCCACATCACCATCTTCGACACCCGTCCTACGCCCTTCGGACTGCTCCGCTACGGCGTGGCGCCGGACCATCAGGGCATGAAGAACGTCAGTCGCCAGTTCGACCGACTGTTCGCATCCGACCACGTCGATTTCGTCGGCACCACGGCCATCGGAGGTGACCTCCCCCTCGAACTGCTGGAGGAACACTTCGACGTCGTCGTCCTGGCGACGGGACTGGCTGCGGATCGCCCGTTGGAAGTTCCCGTCGACCCGGCAGCCCCCGTCCACGGCGCCGGCCAGCTCCTTCGATTCCTCAACGGTGACCCGGACAGCACCTTTCGGACGTCCACTCCCCGGCCACTGGGCGAGGAGGTCCTCATCGTGGGCACCGGAAACGTGGCCATGGACGTCGCCCGACTCCTGTGCAAAGCCGACGACGGTTTCCATAACTCGGACATCGACGACGAGGCGCGTGACACTCTCGGGACCGCAGACCTGCGACACCTGACACTGCTCTCCCGCGGGCCACGCGACCGAGTCCGCTGGGACGCTTCCATGTTCGCCGAACTGTGCGCACTCCCGGGCGTCACGGTGTACCTCGACGGTCAGATCGACGAGCGCTCCGCCACCTCCGACACCAGCGGGGAGAACGGCCGGGACGTCCGCATCGACGTGCGCTTCCGTGAGGTGCCGATCAGTGTGGACGCCGACGGTCAGCACTGCGTTGTCCGCACCCGCTTGAACACCGATCTCGACGCGGCGGGTGACGAAAGCGGCACTTTCGTGCACCGCGTCGACACCGTGATCACCGCCATGGGATTCGTGGAAGGCGACGCTCCTCGCGCATGGGCAGATCGAGACCGAGTCGTCCGGGTCGGTGGATGCGGCAGTGGATTCCTGGGCAACCTGGCCGAGAATCGCACCCTCGCAAAGGATGCCGCTCGGGAGATCGCTGACCGGTTGCGCACCGACGCCGGCCGCACCGGACTCGACGGTCTGCGTCCTCACCTTCCGCCCACCTCGACCACGTTCGACGACTGGACCGTGATCGACCACGCCGAAGTCGGACGCGCCCGACCCGGCCGCGTACGCCACAAGTTCACGACGTGGTCCGACATGGCCGACATCATCACCGCTTCCAAGAAGTAAGTCTTCTCCCCCGCCAGCACCTCTCGGCGAGCAACGACCCACCAACGAAAGGACACCGACATGACTCTGATCCATGTCTGGTACGGCACCGAATCCGGCAACGCCGAGATGGTCGGCGACGAGATCGTCGCGACCCTCACCGGCGCGGGTATCGACACTCGCCTGAGCGAACTACCCGACCTCACCTCCGACGATGTCGCCGATGCGCAACTCGCCGTCGTCATCACCTCCACGTACGGCGAGGGTGGGCTCCCGGCCACCACTGAGCCGTTCTACGACACGCTCGCCAAGGAACGACCCGACCTGAGCGGACTCCGCTTCGCCGCTTTCGGTCTCGGAGACAGCAGCTACGAGAACTACAACAACGCGATCAAGACGGTGGCGAACCTGCTCACCGAACTCGGTGCGACCCAGATCGGCAGCATCGGCAAACACGACGCCACGACCGGCCTCGATCCGGTGCAGGTCGCACAGGACTGGGCGCACAACGATGCCCTCCCGATCCTGATCCCCGCCGCAGAAAGGACGCCCGTGAGCGCCACCGACACACACGACGACCTGTTCCCGTGGAGCAACAAGGACTTTCAGAACAATCCGCACCCGTGGTACGACAAAGCTCGACTGATGGGGCCCGTTCACCAGACGGACGAGCGCACGTTCGTCATCCTCGGTTACGACGAGGCGATGAAGTTCGTCAAGGAACCCAACATGAGTATCCGGGAGCCCGACTGGGTCGAGGAGAACCCGTGGCTCGCGTTCGGTCACACCGTGCTCTCGCTGGACCCGCCGGAGCACACCCGCGCCCGTCGGCTCTTCTCCCGCTGGTTCACCCCGAAGCTGATCAAGCAGTGGGTCGAAGCGACCCGCACGTCGATGAACGAGATCCTCTCGACCTACGAGCCCGGCCAGACCATAGACGCCCATTACGACCTCGGCGTCCTCCCGACCCACACGACCATGGCCCAGGTTCTGGGCTTCCCCGATGGCGAGGTCGAACCGCTGTTCTGGGCGCTCTGGAACGCGATGCTCATCCAGGCGACCGACCCGGCCCCGGGAACTCGGGAGAAGTCCATCGAGAACCTCGATTACATGTTCGACACCACCGCCAAGCTGCTCAAGGACAAGGAGGCCAACCCCGGTACCGGACTGGCCGACGAGCTCCTGGCGGCGAGCAAGCGCGGGGAGATCACCGAACGCGAAGTGCTCGAGAACATGGTGTTGTTCTACATGTCCGGCGCGCCGAACCCCGCATACCTCGTCGGAGCCGGATTCGAGATCTTCGCCGAGCGCCCCGATGTGCTGAAGGACTACCGCGACAAGCCGGAGGTCCGCGAGCGCATCGTCAACGAGATCGCGCGCCTCAACCCGGTCGAGCTGCTCCTGACCCGCTTCCCGACCGAAGACGTCGAGATCGCCGGCACGGTCATCCCCGCCGGGTCGATGGTGAAGTTCCCGATCGGTGCGGTCAATCGCGACCCGGCTGTCTTCGAGAACCCGCACGAGTTCGACTACACACGTCCCCTGGAGACCAGCCGGAATCTGACGTTCGGACTGGGAACTCACAGCTGCGCCGGACAGCTGATCGCGCGCGCGGAGATCGACGTCATCTTCACCATGACCGCGGAGCGGTTCAGCACCGTCACGCTGACCGACACCCCGACGCGCGTGATCACCGACCGTCTCGTCGCCTACGACAAGATGCCCATCACCCTGAGCTGACCCACACACCCTTCGGCGGTGGGTGCGCACAACGCGCGCCCACCACCGGAGTTTCCAGGCGCAACAGCTCGTTTCGACCGCACCACGTCTCCCACGCCTCGGCACCACCTCGAAGGATGGTCATGCCCCACTCCGTCACCGACACCACAACACCCGCGTCGCACCCCACGGCGAGCGACACGTCCGGCCGCACCGACGCGCTGCACTCGGTACCCACCGGCCTCTACATCGACGGAGTGTGGCGCGAGTCCTCCGACGCCTCCACCATCGCAGTGGAGAACCCGGCCACCGGCCGGACGCTGCTGGACATTGCCTCCGCGACACCTACGGACGGCGCGGCGGCCCTGGATGCGGCCGTAGCCGCCGCGGACGACTGGGCTCGCACATCACCGCGTCACCGCGGAGAGATCCTCCGCAGAGCCTTCGACCTGTTGACCGAACGCGCAGAGCACTTCGCCACCCTCATTACCCTCGAGATGGGCAAACCACTCGCCCAGGCGCGCGGCGAAGTGGCCTACGGCGCGGAGTTCTTCCGGTGGTACTCCGAAGAATCAGTGCGCATCGACGGCCGGTGGTCGACCTCGCCGGACGGGAAATCGCGCCTGATGACCATGCGCCAGCCCGTCGGGCCCACGTTGATGATCACCCCGTGGAACTTCCCACTCGCGATGGGCACCCGCAAGATCGGCCCCGCCATCGCGGCCGGCTGCACCATGGTCATCAAACCGGCATCACAGACTCCCCTGACGATGCTCGCGCTAGCAGATCTGATGACGGAGGTCGGCGTTCCCGCCGGTGTCCTGAACGTCATTCCCACCCGGACCAGCGGCGCGGTGATGACACCCTTGATCACCGACCCACGACTGCGGAAGCTCACCTTCACCGGATCGACCCCCGTCGGCAAAGACCTCATCAGACAGTCCGCCGAGCAGGTACTTCGCGTCTCGATGGAGCTCGGCGGCAACGCACCCTTCCTCGTGTTCGAGGACGCCGACATCGAGGCCGCAGTCGACGGCGCGATGCTCGCAAAGATGCGGAACATGGGTGAGGCGTGCACCGCCGCCAACCGCTTCCTCGTGCACCAGTCGGTCGCCGACGACTTCGCGGCCCTGCTCGCACAGAAGATGACCGCGGAACGACTCGGCGCCGGTATCGACGACGGAGTGACCGTGGGGCCGTTGATCGACGACAAGCAGCGCAGAAAAGTGGCGGAACTGGTCACCGATGCTGTCGACCGGGGTGCCGATCTCACCGTCGGCGGCGAGCGAATCGACGGTCCCGGCTACTTCTACACACCAACCGTCCTCACCAACGTGCAGCCCGGCAGCGCGGTGCTCCGGGAGGAGATCTTCGGGCCGGTGGCGCCGATCGCGACCTTCACCGACGACGACGACGCCATCGCACGTGCGAACGACACCGAATACGGTCTGGCCGCATACGCCTTCACCGCGAGCACGGCGCGCACCATCAAGGTCGCCGAATCGCTCGATTTCGGCATGATCGGCATCAACCAGGGCATCATCTCGAATGCCGCCGCACCGTTCGGCGGCATGAAACACTCCGGCTTCGGGCGTGAGGGCGGACCGGAGGGCATCGCCGAGTACGTCGAGACCAAGTACATCGGCATCAACCCCCTCGACGCCACCGTCCGCAACTCTCACACCGATGCCCGATGAGATGACGCCCCCCGCCGTGGCCGCACCTGAGCACTTTCCGTATCGGACTGCGACTACCATTGCCACCGTGACCGGACAGGGGGCATCGACGATCGACTCGACGATGTCGCCTGTGCCTTCCACCGACTCGTTCCGCCAACAGGCGCTCACAGAGTTCGCACGACAATTCGACACCGCTCACCGTGACGACATGTCCCCGGCGAAACGTCGGGTCGTCGAAGCTTTTCTCAAACTCTGCGTGATCCACGGTATGGCGTCGGTCAGCATGCGCACCTTGGCGAAAGAACTCGAGATCAAAGCCCCCAGCATCTACACGCACTTCCCCGGTGGGCGAGACGAGATCATCACGGAGTCCCTGCGGTGGCACTTCCATCAGTTCTGCGGAGCCCTCGTCGACGCCGTCGTTCGTGCACCGGACGCCCAGTCGTTCTGGGATGCGATGGTCCGGCTGCATTTCACCCGCCAGGTACGCCTGCCCGAAAGCAACCTGTGGGATCTCATCGTTGCCACCGACCGCACGGCGCACATCCTCCCGACGGAATTGAGCGAGAAGGTCACGCACTGGGTGGATCTGTACGAGTCGCTCTACGTCGCCGCTGCTCGTGACATGGGCATCGAGAACAGCGAACGCCGCGTCAAGATCGTCAATACTCTGCTCGAAGGCGCCACCCGCTGGTTCGGCACCGATGGCACGGACGACGAGGTTCGCCAGGGCGCCGACCAAGCAGTGTTGATGTCCCGCGACATTCTGGCGCTCCCCATCACCTGACAGCCGGCTCGGACCTACGCACCCGAAACGCTCGGCATCGCAAAGGTCAACCCATATCATCAAGTAGCTAACTTCTGTTAGTTAGCTACTCACGAGCGAACCACCACATCAGGAGCAGCTGTGATCACTGTCGAACGAGCTTTCGACCACGTCGGACTGGCGGTCCCCAACCTCGAGGAAGCCGTCGCGTTCTTCGTCGACGCCCTCGGATTCGACGTCGTCATCCAGGCCGGCCCGTACAACGACTTCGGATACATCTGGCCCGGGGAGACCGCACCCGAAGCAGGAACACTGCGGCAAGCGAATTTGGTGCTGGGCGACTCCTTCAACCTCGAGCTGCTCGAATACACCAACCGCCAAGTTCGGATTCCCGACGCCGCACCCCGTCCTGCTGATCCCGGCGGATGGCACCTCTGCCTGCACGTCGACGACATCGAGACCGCAGGGGCCGAGCTGACCGCGCGCGACGACACCGACGCGATCTCCGAGGTCATCCGTGAGGAAGACGACATGGACGGCCTCAAGTGGGCCTACTTCCGCACCACCTGGGGTCTTGTTCTCGAACTGATCCAGTGGCAGACCGGCATGCCGTACGAGCGCAAGACGCCCCACCGCATGGCACTCCCCCGATTCGCCTGACACCTCGCGACCACCTTCGGGAAAGGTCGCATCCTCACCTAGGACCGTTGATCACATGAGCACCTCCACGACAACAGCCGACAGACGATTGCTGCACGCACGAGTGGCAGTCTTCGGCGTCTTCGTCGCCTTCGGATTGGTCCTGGGCACCTGGGCCACTCACCTGCCGTCAGTGAAGGCGACCATCGACGCCTCGACGTCGAGCATGGGCATCATTTTGCTCATCCTCGGCGTGGGCGCATTGGCGGGCATGCAGGCCAGCGGA
This sequence comes from Rhodococcus sp. UNC23MFCrub1.1, assembly GCF_000686025.1. Lineage (GTDB taxonomy): Bacteria > Actinomycetota > Actinomycetes > Mycobacteriales > Mycobacteriaceae > Rhodococcoides. Next base: position 216,618 of record NZ_JMLQ01000008.1, on the reverse strand, counting down.
TACGCGGTCGACAGGTGGGGAAGCGGATGTGTCGCACTGGCCGGCGCGGCAGCCATGGCACTGGCCTTGTTGCCGCCTCTGCTGATGACGACGTGGTCCTCGGTCGCAGGCGCGGCCTTGATACTCGGTATTGCTGTGGGCATCGGCGAAGTAGGCATGAACGCCGCTGCGGTCGAGGTCGAGCGCGACTACGAGCGACCCATCATGGCGTCCTTCCACGGGATGTTCTCCGTCGGGAACGTGCTCGGCGCACTCTTCGGCGCGGCGGCTTTCGCGGTGGGGATCGGCACCACTGCAACAGCTCTGACCGTCTCCGCCCTTGCCTTGATCATGGCCGCCGCGGCCGCACCCACACTGCTCCGGAGAACGACAACTGCCTCTGCCACGACCGGACCGAAGGACGCGGGTGACCCGGGGTCTCCGCCCGCACCGCGGCAACGAGTCCGCCTCGTCCTGCTGGGGACACTCGCGTTCCTGCTCTTATTGACCGAGGGATCAGCGATGGATTGGAGCAGCCTCCACGCCCAGGAGCACCTCGCCGGCTCACCGAGCTCCGGCGCACTGGCTCTGGCGTGCTTCGTGTCAGCGATGACGGTCGGCAGATTCACCGTCGACCGAGTGGCGGCGCGCACCGGCCCGGTGCGCGTCCTGCGTCTCGGGTCCGTGCTCGCGATCACCGGACTCGCGATCGTGGTGCTTTCGCCGATGCTGGCTGTGACCTGCGTGGGTTGGGTGATTCTCGGACTGGGGTTGTCGGGTTGTGTTCCTCAGGTCTTCACCGCCACCGGAAACACTCCGGGTGCGTCCGCCAAGGAACTCTCTCGTGTGGTGGGCGCCGGATATCTCGCGGTGCTCGCCGGCCCCGCCATCGTCGGCTGGCTCGCTGACATCGTGGGCCTGAACACCGCGTTCGTGCTCCCGATCATCGCCATGGTGGTCTGCGTCTGCGCAGCCAATGTTTTGGCTCCACCCGCCGACGCGACCACATAGACCGCGCGCCGCTCTGCCACCGAGGAGTTATCGTGTCCACCCGCATCGCACTCGAACGTCTCGACCTACGACACCGAATCACCACGACCGCCGAACTGCGCAAGGCCATGCCGCGCGGCGCTGTAGACGTCGACAGCGTTCTGGACCAAGTCCGGCCGGTAGTCGCCGCGGTGCGTGACCGCGGCGTCCCCGCAGCGCTCGAAATGTGTGCACGCTTCGACGGAGTACGTCCGGACCGCGTGCGGGTCCCGCAGGACGCGTTGGTCCAGGCGCTCGACACGCTTCCTGCCGATGTGCGCGATGCTCTCGAAGTAGCGATCGACCGCACCCGGCGAGTGCACGCTGATCAACTCCCTACAGACAGCACCACCAATGTCGCGCCGGGAGGAACCGTCACCGAACGGTGGGTACCGGTCCAGCGCGTCGGGCTGTACGTCCCCGGCGGCACAGCCGTGTACCCGTCGTCGGTGGTGATGAACGTCGTACCCGCCCAGATCGCCGGCGTCAGATCGATCGTCGTGGCCTCACCCCCTCAAGCGGAGTTCGATGGCCTCCCCCACCCGACGATCCTCGCCGCGGCGCACCTGCTCGGTGTCGACGAAGTCTGGGCGGTCGGCGGCGCTCAAGGTGTCGCCCTACTCGCCTACGGCGGAACAGACACCGACGATGACGAATTGGCACCGGTGGATCTGATCACCGGCCCGGGGAACATTTACGTCACCGCGGCCAAGAGGTTGTGCCGCGGTCACGTGGGAATCGACGCAGAAGCCGGACCCACCGAGATTTTGATACTCGCCGATGCGACGGCCGACCCCGTACACGTCGCGGCCGACCTCATCAGCCAAGCAGAACACGACACCATGGCAGCGAGTGTTCTGGTGACTAATGCTGTCGAACTCGCCGACGCGGTCGACGAGGCTGTGAATCGGCAACTGGCGCAAACCAGGCACCGCGATCGAGTCACCAGCGCGTTGAGCGGCCGGCAGTCCAGAATCGTCCTCGTCAACGATGTCGACCACGGCCTCGTCGTGGTCGACACCTACGCCCCTGAGCATCTTTCGGTTCAGACCGAGAACGCACGAGAGGTCGCGGGACGCGTGTGCAATGCCGGGGCCATCTTCGTCGGCGCTTGGTCACCGGTGAGCCTGGGTGATTACTGCGCAGGGTCGAATCACGTACTTCCGACAGCAGCGTGCGCGCGGCACTCGTCGGGCTTGAACGTTCAGTCGTTCCTTCGAGGCATCCACGTCGTCGACTACTCCGAGCAAGCCCTGAGCGATGTGGCCAGACACGTCATCGCACTGGCCAGCGCCGAGGACCTCCCAGCGCACGGCGACGCCGTTCGGTTTCGTTTCGACGCTGTCGACGATGAGGAGAATGCGAACGCAGCCGGGTGAGCAGTGCCAACAAGGCTTAGTCGGCACCGACCACTTGCTGTGCCCCTGAGGGATTGAGGTGCGGCCGTCAACGGAACCGTGGCGCCGATATACCGGCTCCGCTGTGATGCCGCGGGAGCCGAAGTGGCTGTACCGGTTCGGCAACTGCCGCCACCGCACCACATTCGCCGCCTCATCCAGGACATAGTTCGCCGGCGCCCGCAGCCGACCCGCCGGCAACGATCCCTGCGCGGGGGTGGCGGTGGCCCGGTCCACCAGGGCGTCGGTGACGGCGACGGTCAACGCAGTGACCAGGGCGCCGCACTCGTGGGCGGAATCCTCCATCGACAAGCAGAACAAGGTGGGTGCGTCCTCGGCGGCGAACGCACTCGAAAAATGTCGCACGGATCCGGCTCGGCACGGCAGCGGTACACCGTCACATCGGACCACCGTGAGTCCCCGCACGTCCGCACCCCAACGGGTCCCGTTACGGATCGTGTCACCCTCGTGTCATCGAGACTGAAAGCGCTGGTCAGAGCCGCCGGGGCCGGGGACCTTTACAGTCTGGATGAAAAGGTCGGTTCTGAATACTGGGTGGTCAAAGCGGTGCCGCCGTGTGTTCCACAGACCTACGGCACTTCATTCGGGCGCACCCAGGACTGAAAAAGCGGTCATGCGAATCGCATAACCGCTGATCAGGGTACGTTGTGGAGCCGCCTAAGAGAATCGAACTCTTGACCTTTTCATTACGAGTGAAATGCTCTACCGACTGAGCTAAGGCGGCGCGGCTCCCGGAGGAGCCATCGCAAGTTTAACCGGTCCCCCCGCCCGAACCCAAAACGGGGGTCAGCGGGCCGCCGCGCCCAGTGTGGCGACCATCGCGTCGACCGCGAACTTGGGCTTGACGTTCATCTCCAGAGCTTCGCGGCACCGGAGGATCGCCTCGATGCACTGCAGCAACGACTCGGGAGTCGACACCGAGGCGAGGCCGCGGGCCTGGTCCTCCATGTCGGGGTGCGTCATCGTCGACGAGGCGCCGTACGACTGTGCGAGAGCGTCGCGGTACAGCCCGGCGAGGTCGATGAGTGCCCGGTCCAGCGAGTCTCGACCGGTTCGAGTGCGCCTCGACTTCTGCCGCTGTTCCAGTTCCTTGAGCACGCCGGCGGATCCTCGCAGCGCGCCCGCTGCACCCTTGCCGGTGCCGCCGGCGCCGAGTGACGTCCGCAGTTCGTCGGTCTCCCGCTCGTCGCGGTCGGCGTTGATCTGCACCGCGTCGGACTCGGCGGCCTTCACCAGTTCCTCGACCACCGCGTACTGGGTGGCGGGGCGGAGCGCCGCCTTGGCGATGCCCAGTGCCCGCTGCCGTCGCTCGCGTGCCTCGGGGTCCGTCGCCAAGCGGCGCGCGCGGCCCACGTGTCCGCCGCCCACCGAGGCGGCCCACGCGGCGGTCTTCTCGTCCAGGCCGTCGTTCTCCCGCAGTACGCGTGCGATGTCGTCGGGCTTGGGCGTCACCAGAGCCACATGCCGACAGCGCGAGCGGATGGTGACGGCGATGTCCTCCGGATCCACGGACGGTGCGCAGAGCAGGAAGATGGTGCGGGCCGGCGGCTCCTCGACCGCCTTGAGGAGCGCGTTGTAGGCGCGCTCACCCAGCCTGTCCGCGTCCTCGATGACCACGATCTGCCACGTCCCCGTGGTGGGGCGACGCGCTGCCATCTGCACCACCTCGCGCATCTCCTTGACCGAGATGCTGAGGCCCTGCGGCACGATGCGGCGCACGTCGCCGTGGGTGCCGTGCATGGTGGTGGTGCAGGCGTGGCAGTGGCCACACCCGATGACGTCCGGATCCGTGCACTGCAGCGCAGCCGCGAAGCAGACAGCGGCGATGGAGCGGCCGGACCCGGGAGGCCCGGTGAACAGCCACGAGTGCGTCATGCGGGAACCGATGTCACCCTCACGCGCAGCCGCCGCCGCGTCGGACAGCTCGGCGACCACCTCGTGCTGACCGACCAGCCGTTCGAACACTCCCGCCATGGGAGAAGATCTTAGTGCTCCTGTGCGACAGCCCCACCGCGACGCTTGGCCAGCAACGAGGACACCCCGGTCATCACGGCCACGACGATCGAGCCGACGACGAGACCGATCAGCGCGGATGCCAGCGTGTTGACGATCCAGGCCAGCACACCCCCGATACCGGCGACGTCGTGGACCGCGTCCTCCATGTGGTGGACGAACTCGTAGATCGGGTGGAAGCCCAGCTCGTCAATGCCGTTGAGCAGGATGTGGCCGCCGACCCACAGCATCGCCGCGGTGCCCACCACGGACAGCACCGCCATGACCTTGGGCATGCCCTTGACCAGGCCGCGCCCGACGGTCTGCGCGATGCCCGACGAGGTGTCGGCCAACCGGAGACCGATGTCGTCCATCTTCACGATGAGACCGACAACGCCGTAGACGAGGACGGTGATCACCACGGCGACGACGGCCAGGATGATCAGTCGGCTCCAGAAACCCTCGGCGGCGATGGTGTCGAGCGCGATGACCATGATCTCGGCGGACAGGATGAGGTCGGTGCGCACGGCTCCGGCGACGACGGTGTCCTCGTCGCGAGGTCCGTCCTCCTCGTGATCGTGAGCGCCGTGACCGGAGACGGCGCCCCAGATCTTGTGCATCGCTTCGTAACTGAGGTAGGCACCGCCGACCATGAGGATCGGCGTCAGCAGCCACGGCAGGAACTGGCTGAGCAGCAGCGCGATCGGCAGGATGATGAGCAGCTTGTTACGGAGCGACCCGAGGGCGATGCGCCGCACGATGGGGAGCTCACGTTCGGCGGCGAGGCCGCGCACGTACTGCGGCGTCACGGCGGTGTCGTCGATGACCACACCGGCGGCCTTGGCCGTCGCCTTGCCTGTCGCGGCACCGACGTCGTCGATCGACGCCGCCGCCAGCCTGGCAAGCGCTGCCACGTCGTCGAGCAGGGCTACGAGTCCGCCGGCCATCAGTACTCCCGAAGTAGGTCAGTGGTTCGAGAGTGAGAGTACCGCTCCAGGGGTGGGCTCGACCCCGCATCTCGCAGCAGTTCGCGCAGGCCCTGGACCGTCGCGAACTGCCGAGGGGTGCGCGTACGTTCTCCATCCCCAGCCTGTGGATCACGGCCGACGACTCGACGGCCGGATCGCGCACCCTTCGATACATGTCTCTGATCCCCCGAGCCGATCTCCGACGACGCGGCGTGTCCGACGGTGAGGTCCGCGCTGCTGTCCGGTCCGGTTCGATCGTTCCCGTGCGCCGCGGCGTCTACGTCGATCCGGCGACGACCGACCTGTCCGACGACCGCACCCGCCGACTGCTCGAGCTACGCGCCGCCGTCCTCTCCTCCGACAGCGATCTGGTGGTGAGCCACAGCTCGGCAGCGCTGGTCCACGGCATCGACCTGTGGCCCGACATCGATCGTCGAGCACACCTGACGGCGAATCGATCCGGCGGTGGTCGGGCCGGCACGTCGCGCGTCGTGCACGCATCGCCACTGCACCCGGACGACGTGACGACGGTCGACGGGGTGCGTGTCACCTCGCTCGCCAGAACAGTCGTCGACCTCGCCTGTAGTCGGCCGTTCGAGTCCTCGGTCTGCTCCGGCGATGCTGCTCTGCGCCGAACATCGGCGGACGATCTGGCTGCGACGCTGGCCCGAGCGCACGGTCGTCGCGGGATCGACAGGGCGCGGCGGGCCATCGCCTTCATGGACGGTGGCGCCGAGAGCGTGGGTGAGTCTCAGAGCCGGGTCTACCTGCACCGGCACGGCCTCCCCGCTCCTGCGCTCCAATGCGACGTCCTCGACGAGCGCGGACGCTTCGTGGGACGGCCGGACTTCCTGTTCGACGGAGTGATCGGCGAGTTCGACGGGCTTGCGAAGTACCGCGAGTACGGGGATGCAGCGGATGTGGTGATCGCCGAGAAACTGCGCGAGGACCGGTTGCGCTCACTGGAGTGGCGGATCGAACGGTGGACGTGGAACGACCTGGCGACGTCGGCTCTCGCCGATCGTCTCCGCGCAGCGCTCACAGCAGCAGAAGGACGCGCACCCCTCGGCAGTACGCGCAGGCACGGGACGGTCGCGAACTGCGGGGAGGTGCGCGTCCAGGACGGCAATCGCGCCTAGAACTCCAACCCCATGTCACCCGCCACCACACCCATCGTCGACTGCCCGTCCAGAGCCTCGCGGAGGATGTCGGCGTGCCCGCTGTGGTGGGCGATCTCGCGCAACAGGTGCAGCAGTACGCGCCGCGCGGTCCACCAGATGCGCTCCGGCGCCCACGGTGCGGTGGGTTGCGGGATCAGGTCGTCGAGGTTGCCGAGCGCGGCGATGCACTGCTCCAGCGCTCGGCCGGCACAGTCGAGTTCGGCCAGCACCTGTTCGATCGACTCCGGCACCTCGGGCTCGCCCGATCCCGAGAAGTCGACGGTCGAGTTCTCGTCGCGCTCCTCGAGCATGGTCACGTTCCCGCGGATCACCGACGCGACGTGCGCGATCAGCGAGGCGAGCGTGAACTCACTGACGGTCGTGCGCCGACGCGCCTGCTCATCGGTGATCCCCCGCGCCGTGATCGCGAGCATCCCGCGCTGATCGGCCAGGATGGTGACCAGATCGAGCTTCTCGCCCGTGACGTCGACCGACGGCCCCACGGATGTGTGCGTCCCCGCCATGATGTGCCCCTCTCCTCGTGTGTGAGGAGAACGCTAGGGGCAATCGCGGACAGGTGCGGTCCTCAGGACTCGGCGGGCGGCGTCTTCTTCGCAGCGGTCTTCGTGGCGGCCGCCTTCTTCGCGGGAGCCTTCTTGGCCGGCGTCTTCTTCGCTGCCGCCTTCTTGGCGGGAGCCTTCTTCGCCGGCGCCTTCTTGGTGGCCTTCTTCTTCACGGGCCCGCGAGCGCGACGATCCGCGAGGAGTTCCATGGCCCGCTCGTCGGTGATGGTGCCCACCTCGTCGCCCTTGCGCAAGCTGGCGTTGGCCTCACCGTCGGTGACGTACGGACCGAAGCGGCCGTCCTTGATCACCATCGGCTGACCACTGACAGTGTCCACACCGAGTTCGCGCAGCGGCGGCGTGGCCGCACCCTGACGTCCGCGACGCTTGGGCTCGGAGTAGATCTTCAGAGCCTCCTCGAGGGAGACGGTGAAGATCTGGTCCTCGGTGGCCAGCGAGCGGGAATCGGTGCCCTTCTTGAGGTAGGGACCGTAGCGCCCGTTCTGCGCCGTGATCTCTTCCTTGCTCTCGGGATCGACGCCCACCACGCGCGGCAACGACAGCAGCTTCAGCGCGTCGTCCAACGTGACCGTCGCGAGATCCATCGACTTGAGCAACGAACCCGTTCGCGGCTTCGGTGCGGTCGCTTTCTTCGCGGCCTTCTTGGCGGGAGCCTTCTTCGCCGCCTTGGTGGCCACGGCGGTGCCGCCGCCCCCGTCGGACGAATGCTGTTCCACCGGAACGATGTCCGGGGTGGGCTCGGGCTCCTCGGGGATGACCTCGGTGACGTACGGCCCGAATCGTCCTTCCTTGGCGACGATCTCGTGACCCGACAGCGGGTCGACACCGAGCTTGCGACCCTCCTGCGGAGTCGCGAACAGCTTCTCGGCGAACTCGAGCGTCAGCTCGTCCGGCGGCAGGTCGTCGGGCAGGTTGGCGCGCTGCGAGATCGGATCCCCGTCGGAATCGTCCGGGTTCTGCACCATCCGTTCGAGGTACGGGCCGTAGCGACCGACGCGGACGTGCACGTCGCGACCTTCGGAGTCGTCGAACAGGTGGATCGAGTTGATGACGCGGGCGTCGATGTCCTCGAGGTTCTGGCCGACCATCTTCTTCAGTCCGCCGGACCGTGCGACCGACCCCTCCGTGCCGTTCTCACCGCCGAAGTAGAAGGCGGACAACCAGTCTCCACGTCGTTCGCGGCCACCGGCGATGGCGTCGAGGTCGTCCTCCATGCCTGCGGTGAAGTCGAAGTCGACCAACCGGCCGAAGTGCGCCTCCAGCAACGCGATCACGGAGAACGCCACCCACGACGGCACCAGGGCGCTACCGCGCTTGTAGACGTATCCGCGGTCGAGGATGGTCTTGATGATCGACGAGTACGTCGACGGGCGACCGATGCCGAGTTCCTCGAGCGTCTTGATGAGCGACGCCTCGGTGAAGCGGGCCGGTGGGTTGGTGGTGTGACCGTCGGGATCGAGACCGGTGGCCGTGACCGCCTGTCCCTGCTCCAGAACCGGCAACCGGGACTCGGCGTCGTCGGACTGTCCGCCGGCCTGGTCGTCGACACTCTCGACGTAAGCCTTGAGGAAGCCGGCGAACGTGATGGTGCGTCCCGACGCGGCGAAGGTGCACTCCTCACCGGTACCCGCGGTGCCCGAGATGCGCAGCGACAGAGTGGTTCCGCGCGCATCCGCCATCTGGGATGCGACCGTGCGCTGCCAGATGAGTTCGTAGAGGCGGAACTCGTCGGTGTCCAGCGAGCTGTGCAGTTGGCCCGGCGTCGCGAAGGAGTCACCGGCGGGGCGGATGGCCTCGTGCGCCTCCTGCGCGTTCTTCACCTTGCGGGTGTACTGCCGCGGGGTGTCGTGCACGTACTCGGGGCCGTACAGCTCGGTGGCCTGACGACGTGCGGCATCGATCGCCGACGCCGACAGGTTCGTCGAGTCGGTACGCATGTAGGTGATGTAGCCGTTCTCGTACAACCGCTGTGCGATACGCATGGTGCGCTCGGAGGACATGCGGAGCTTGCGCCCGGCCTCCTGCTGCAGGGTCGAGGTCATGAACGGCGGGTACGGACGACGCGTGTACGGCTTGGACTCGACCGACGCGACGGTCAGATCGACACCGTCCAGAGCCTCGGACAACCGGCGTGCGCGCGCCTCGTCGAGAACGGTGACGCCCTCGGACTTGAGTTTGCCGTCGGCACCGAAGTCGCGTCCCGACGCGACACGAGAGCCGTCGACGTTGACCAGGCGCGCACCGAACGCCCGCGGCGTCGCCTCGGCGCCCGCGTCGAGCTGCGCCGAGATGTCCCAGTACTCGGCCGATCGGAACGCCATGCGCTCACGTTCGCGCTGCACGATGACACGTGTGGCCACCGACTGGACGCGGCCCGCCGACAGCTTCGGCATGACCTTCTTCCACAGCACCGGCGAGACCTCGTAGCCGTACAGGCGGTCGAGGATGCGGCGCGTCTCCTGGGCGTCGACGAGGTCGGTGTCCAGTTCGCGGGTGTCGGCGGCGGCGGCGAGGATGGCCGGCTCGGTGATCTCGTGGAAGACCATCCGTCGAACCGGAATCTTCGGCTTGAGCGTCTCGAGGAGATGCCACGCGATGGCCTCGCCCTCGCGGTCGGGGTCGGTGGCGAGGTAGAGCTCGTCGGCGTCCTTGAGCAGGCTCTTGAGCTCGGCGACCTTGCCCTTCTTCTCCGGGCTGACGACGTAGAGAGCCTCGAAGTCGTGGTCCACGTCGACACCGAGACGAGCCCAGGACTCGCCCTTGTACTTGGCCGGAACGTCTGCAGCACCACGCGGGAGATCTCGGATGTGCCCGACCGAGGCCTCGACCACGTAGTTCTTGCCCAGATAAGGCGCGATCTTCTTGGCCTTGGTGGGTGACTCGACGATCACGAGACGCCGAAGCCCGGACGCGCCGGACGACGAGTTCCCCGTGCTGTCTCCTGCTGCCACCTGCTGCCGAACCTTCCTGGTCCCCGCGAGAGGGAACCCGTTCACCTGCGTCGATACCCCGAACCGTTCGAAGCCGACACACTACAGAGTGACACACACGTGCAACTCGTATGTGACACCGCGGCCCATCGACCATCGGTGACCTCCGTCCGAGTCCCCCTCTTCCTCTACACGAGGACGGGCCACCCGCCCGCGGCGAGAGCGCCCGGTGGCGGCTCGCCGATGTTCTCGATGAGCCTGGTCACCCGACGTCGACCGGTGATCCGGAGTGCCGGCGTCCCTCCGTGGGTTCCCACCAGAGTCGGCGCCACACCGGCGCGCATCAACGACTGGGCGAGCACCGGATGCGTGTCGGGGGCGTGCGGATCGAGTCCGAGGACGAACCGGGCGCCGCCTGCCTCCTGCCGTCCCGCCGCGACCACCCAGGCCCGCAGGGCGCGCGGTCCGGGCACCCAACCCCCGGGCACCGCCTTCACCGCTCCCCGGACCCACTCCGCGGCGAGCGACGCCAGCTCGGGCACCGGCTCGGTCCGGACCAGTGGCCGTCCCTTGTCGGTCGTCGTGATCTCGGCGTCGAAGCCGCACGACTCGATCAGGTCGGCCACCGCGTGGGCACGCCAGGTGGCGTCGACGACGACGGAGATGCGCGTGCGCCCGGACACGATCACGGGCTGACCCTGCGCAGCCAGCAGCCCGGCGAGGTCGGCCGCGTCGGGCGGCGTCGACTCGGCGGAGAAGAAGGACAACTGGCTCACGATCGCGACAGTAAGCCACGAACGCCCCGCCGGCGTGGTGTCCGCGACGCAGTGTCACGGAAACGAGACGTCCCCCGCCACCTCGGAAGGCGACGGGGGACGTGTCGGTAGAGACTGTCCGATCGAGATCAGACGGCGCGGACGCCCGTGGCCTGGGGGCCCTTGGTGCCCTGTCCGACCTCGAACTCCACGCGCTGGTTCTCCTCGAGGGTGCGGAAGCCGCTGCCCTGGATCTCGGAGTAGTGGACGAAGACGTCAGCGGAGCCGTCCTCGGGTGCGATGAAGCCGAAGCCCTTTTCGGCGTTGAACCACTTCACAGTTCCCTGTGCCATGCTTGTCTATCCTTTTCTTGAACACCGGATGCGATGAACGGCACTTACAGTCCATCGGGCCGGTTCCGACCGCTGTGATGATCCCCCCCAAGAGTCACCCCGTGGGCAGAGCTTCACGCACCGCGCTCGCAACATTAGATCCTGCGAGCGTGAAAACGAACACAGAAGCTGCGACCGAGAACAGTGAACCACGTCGGACGGCGGCGCGACAGTCGACGAGACAACAACTTCGTAAATATCCTCGCGGGCTCTGTCCGCCCGTTCTTCTACGATCGACACGAGCACCGAGGGAGTGAGAGACAGTGAGCACGACGACCGACGCACCGGCCTCCTCGTTCGGCGGAATGCTGCTCGGACGAGCGCTGGCGGGAACGCCGCCGGGAGAGTCTCCGCTGACCCACGCGGCGGAGCTGCCGGGACGTGAGTCCCGGTACGCCGCATGGCCGCAGTGGCTCGAGCCCGCGGTCGTCGAGGTCTTCCAGGACTGCGGGATCCCGCAGCCGTGGACCCACCAGGCAGAGGCCGCGTCGCTCGCGTGGTCGGGCCGCAACGTGGTGGTCTCGACGGGCACGGCATCGGGCAAGTCGCTGGCGTACCGGATGCCCGTGCTGTCCCGTCTGTCGACCGACGCGCGCGCCACCGCGCTCTACCTCGCGCCCACCAAGGCGCTGGGGGCAGACCAGCTTCGGGCTGCAGTGGACATGACGGACTCGCTCGCCGCGCGGGGCTTGCCGGACATCGCACCGAGTGCGTACGACGGCGACACACCCCTCGAGGTGCGCCAGTGGGCCCGGGCGAACTCACGGTGGATCTTCACCAACCCCGACATGCTGCACATCTCGCTGCTCAAGGGCCATCAGCGGTGGGCGCACTTCTTCCGCAACCTGGCGTACGTCGTCGTCGACGAATGTCATTCGTATCGAGGGGTGTTCGGCTCCAACGTCGCCCTGATCCTGCGACGACTCCGGCGCATCGCCGCGCGCTACGGCGCCGCGCCCGTCGTCGTTCTCGCCAGCGCCACCGCGTCGAATCCCGGGGCTGCGGCCAGTCGCCTGGTCGGTGCACCGTGCGAGGAGATCACCGAGGACGGATCTCCCCACGGTCCCCGGACCGTCGCCCTGTGGGAGCCACCGCTTCTGGACGTCACGGGTGAGAACGGGGCGCCGATCCGGCGCGCCGCCGGTTCCGAGGCCGCACGCATCATGGCCGACCTCGTCGTCGAGGGCGCCCGAACACTGACGTTCGTCCGTTCCCGACGCGGCGCGGAGCTGACGGCACTGGGTACCGCGCGGCTGCTCGCGGACGTCGATCCCGATCTGCCGCAGCGCATCGCGGCATACCGGGCCGGATACCTCGCCGACGACCGCCGCGAACTAGAGCGGTCGCTGTCCGACGGCACCCTGCTCGGCGTGGCCACCACCAACGCACTCGAGCTCGGCGTCGACATCGCGGGGCTCGACGCCGTCGTCGTCGCCGGCTTCCCGGGGACGGTCGCGTCGTTCTGGCAGCAGGCCGGCCGCTCCGGTCGCCGCGGCCAGGGATCGCTGGTGATCCTGGTGGGCCGGGACGACCCGCTCGACACGTACCTCGTGCACCATCCGGCCGCGTTGCTGAACAAGCCCATCGAGGCGACGGTCACCGATCCCACCAACCCCTACGTGCTGGGGCCACAGCTGCTCTGCGCGGCCATGGAACTCCCGCTGACCGACGACGAGGTGATCGAGCTCGGCGCTCAGGACGTCGCGCAGTCCCTCGCGGACCGGGGTCTGCTCCGCCGTCGGCCGCACGGGTGGTACATCACCGCGGACGCGACCCCCCATGCGGCGGTGGACATCCGGGGCGGTATCGGGTCGCAGATCGCGATCGTCGACGGCTCCACCGGACGCATGCTCGGCACCGTCGACGCCGGCCGCGCGCCCTCGACGACCCACCCCGGCGCTGTCCACATCCATCAGGGCGAGTCGTTCGTCGTGGACACGCTCGACTTCGAGGAAGGCCTCGCGGTGGTGCACCCCGAGGAGCCCGAGTGGACCACCTCGGCGCGCGAGATCACCGACATCGTGATCGAGGACGTGCACGAACAGCAGTCGTACGGGGAGGTCGACGTCGCGCTGGTGCAGGTCCAGGTGAGCCACCAGGTGGTCGGATACCTCCGCAGACTGCCGTCCGGAGAGATCCTCGACTCCGTGGAACTCGACATGCCGATGCAGGAACTTCACACGCGCGCAGTCATGTACACGATCACGCCGGAGTTGCTCGAGTCCGCCGGCGTGACCGCCGAACGTGTCCCCGGGTCGCTCCACGCGGCGGAGCACGCGGCCATCGGTCTGCTGCCCCTCGTCGCGACATGCGACCGATGGGACATCGGCGGCGTGTCGACGGCACTGCACGCCGACACCGGTCTGCCGACGGTCTTCGTCTACGACGGGTACGACGGTGGCGCCGGATTCGCCGACCGCGGCCACGCCGTCATCGGCACCTGGCTCTCCGCGACCCGCGAGGCCATCGCGTCGTGCGAGTGTGTCTCGGGGTGCCCGTCCTGCGTGCAGTCACCCAAGTGCGGCAACGGAAACGATCCGTTGGACAAGGACGGCGCCGTGCGCGTGCTCGACGCCGTCCTCGCCTGTCTGGAGGGTTAGGCAGACACGGTGGCCGGTTCGCCGAGCGCCACCGGTAGCGTGCGGAACCCGTGCAGCACACGGGTGTCCCGCTTGACGCCGGTGCCGGCGGACGACAGATGCGGGAAGCGGTCGAACAGCGTGCGCAGTCCCACCTCGCTCTCCGCGCGCGCGAGTGCGGCGCCGAGGCAGTAGTGGCGCCCACCCGAGAACGACAGGTGCTTGTTGGCGTTGGACCGACCGACGTCGAAGGTGTCGGCGTCGTCGAAGACCTGCGGGTCCCGATTACCGGCCGCGAGGACGCACACCACCAGATCGCCGGCCTCGAGGTCCATGCCTTCGAGGGTGACGGAACCCTTCGCGACGCGGGCCGTCATCTGCACCGGCGACTCGAGTCGCAGCATCTCGTCGACGGCCGTTCCCCACAGCGACGGATCGTCCTGCAGTCGCGCGAGCTGGTCGGGGTTGTTCATCAGCAGATTGATGCCGCTGCCGAGCAGGTTGACCGTCGTCTCGAACCCTGCCGCCAACACCAGACCCGCGGTGGCGCGGAGTTCCCGGTCGTTCAGGTACACCCCGTCCTCGGACGCCGCGATGAGCTGACTCATCAGATCGTCGCCCGGGTTGTCGCGCAATCCCGCGATGTGGGTGGCGAGCCACCGGTCGAAGCCCTCGAGGCCCTGCTCGACCTCGCGGAACTGCGGCCACGTCAGACCGACGTCGAGACTGGGCGCCGCGAGTTCGCCGAACTCGAGCACCTTGTCGCGGTCCGCCTCCGGCACGCCGAGGATGTCACCGATGACGGCGACCGGAAGCTTGGCGCAGTACGACGACACGATGTCGACCGTGCCGCCGCCCGCGGCCACGAGTTCGTCGAGAAGCGTGTCGGCCACCTGCTGCACGTTGTCGCGCATCGCGTTGACGGCGCGCGCGGTGAACACCGACGACACCAGCTTGCGGTAGCGGGTGTGCGAGGGCGGCTCGACCGACAGCAGCGACGGCGGCGCCAGCGGGTGCAGAGCGGCGGTTCGCGTGCGACGCTCGATCGCCCGCAGCGGCTTCGGGAGATTGCCGCCCACGACGACGGTGCGGTAGTCGTCCGAGCGCAGGAGGTCGAAGATCAGCCCGTGGTCGACGGTGAGGTAGGCGACGCGGCCCTTGACGATCTTTCCCCGGTCGCGAATCTCCTGGTAGACGACACCGGGGTTCGCGCGAGTCACCGGATCGGCGATGAGCTTGGCCTGCGGGTCACCGATCTTGATGCCGCGTTTGGCGAAGAAGCGCACCACTCCGTGCACCGCGAACCACCGCAGCCGCGATCGTGCCTCGTCCTTGACGTCCGCCACTCTCGACATTCCGATTCCCCCGATGCTCGGCCTGCGATAACCCGGTTGCGCGTTACCGCACGTCACACGTGTGACTCACCTCATGATGCGCCGGTCACGACGCCGGTGTCTACCGTCGTGTCATGACCCTGCGTCGGAGCGTCGCCTCCTTGTGGATCGCCACAGTCCTCTACTGGCCGATGCAGGTGATCGTCTCGCGCTCCTGGACCACCCCGTACAGCTGGCGTGACGACGTCATCAGCGCCCTCGGTGCGGCGACGTGCACCGACTACTGCTCGCCCGATCACGTCGTCATGAACGCGACGTTCGTGGCCGTGGGCGGCGCCACCGCAGCGGGCGCGGCGCTCCTGGTACGTCCCTCGGTGGGCATCACCCGGACGGGGTGGATCCTCGTGGCGCTCTCCGGTCTCGCGACGTGCGCCGTCGGGTTCCTCCCGATGGACGTCGCACCGGTCCCCCACACCGTCGCGGCGCAGGTGCACTTCGGCCTGCAGCTCGCCGGAATGCTGTGTGTTGCACGATCCGTCGGTCGAGTCGCCTCGCGATTCACCTACGCCTGCAGTGCGATCGCCGTGGTGGGCGGCATCGCCTTCCTCAGCCCCGGGAAATGGGGACTGGGCTCGGGTGTCACCGAGCGGCTCGCCCTCGACACCCTGAACGTGTGGACCATCGGCATGGGCGTGCTCCTGCTGGCGCGATCGTGGAATCCAGGCCCCGGAATCCGGGGTCGATAGTCCACGATCACCGAGGCACCAGTTGCGTGTCTCTGTGAGGCGGGCTGCTGCACGAGCCGCCGTGGCCGCCAGTGTGAAGACCGGCCGCCCCGTCGCACCGGAAGTACGCAGGCTCGCCGAGTCGCGCTGACCGACATACCGAGGTGCTGGTCCACGATCACTGCTCCACCGGCCCCGCCCGCGCAGAGGCCACCGCGTCCCTCTCCCCGAAGCGCAGCAGCGCGATCCGCACCCGCACCCGGACCTGCACGTCCCACTCCTCCACCGCGCATCCGTCCAGCACAGCATCCATCCGGGCAGCCGACGCCGTCGCCGCTGCGCACCCTGCCTCGGACCCCGACGTCAGTGCGGCGGCACCCGCCAGCGCGGCGAGGTCCGCCGCCGACTGCGCCTGATGACGGGCCGAGACGGCGGCACCCACCGAGACCACCGCCGCGGTCACCACCACCAGCGCCGCCGTGACGAATGCCCCCACCACGGTCGCCGAACCGCGGTCATCCACCCGTCGGCTCCGCCGTCGCCACCGCACTCGCGGACACCGTCAACCCCGGCAGCGGCGACGACGCCTCCACCCGCACCGTCACCAGATCGCCGACGCGCGACACCGTCACCCGCGCACCGGGCGGGGCCACCACCGTCGCCGACGTCACCGCGCTCTCGTCTCCGAGCGCCGAGAGCCGGGCACCCTCCCGCGCCGCGTCGATGCACCGGATGTGCTCGGTGACGGTGACCAGCGCACCGAGGCACAACACCAGGACGGCGACGATCGACGAGATCGCCAGCGCCGCCTCGACCGTCACCGCCCCGCTGTCGCCCGTGAGACCCGAGTCCCCCGTCAGACCTGCGTCTGCAGCGCCTTGTCGATGATCGACGTCAGCGCGGTCACGATGCTGTCGCCCGTCACCACCGTGTAGAGCACGGCACCGAACGCCGCCGCCGCGATGGTTCCGATGGCGTACTCGGCCGTCGACATCCCGTCGTCCTCCCGCGCCACCATCAGGATGCGCGCGCCCACCTCGGTCAGGAACTTGCTCATGTTCTCCCCCTTCGTGTTCCGAGGAGGACGTTCCCCCTCGGCGTTCTCGGGCGGGGGTCACATCACCCCGCCGTTCAGGACGGACCCGGCCAGCCCGATCACCACGGGCACGATTCCGAGGCATACGAACGCGGGCAGGAAGCACAGCCCCAGCGGTCCGCTCACCATCACTCCGGCGCGCTCGCCCGCGGCAGCGGCGGCATCGTCGGCCCGCACGCGCAGATCGGCTGCCGCCTCGGCGGTCGCGTCGGCCATCGAGGTTCCCGACCGCGCCGAGCGGAGGATGACGCGTGCCACCGACTCGGTGTCGGGATGCGCCGCCAGCGCCGACCAGGCTGCATCGGGATCCGCTCCGAGAGTGAGCAACTGGGCGGCGCGGCGCAGTGCCGACGCCATGGGTTCGGGCGCGACGGAGGACACCGCCGAGGATGCGCTGCCGATGTCGAGTCCCCCACGGAGACAGGCGGACAGCAGGTCCAACGCGCCCGCGGTGGCGTGGTGGTCCGTCGGCGCCACCCCCACCGATGCGGAACCGTTCGCGCCCGGCACCCGGAGCCGGGCGCGCACACCGACGGCGGGCGGGAGCGCGAGCACCGCGGCGGCGAGGAGCACGAGAGTGATCGTCACGGTGCCACCTTCGCGACGATGGCGTCGGTCCAGAGCAGCCCGGCGCAGGCGAGGGCCACTCCGACGACCAGCATGATGCCGCCGGCGCCGCCTCCGGTGAGAACCGCGAGGGGCGCTGCGCCCATGGCCTGGCCGAGCAGGACGCCGACGGCGGGCAGCGCGGCGAGGACCATCGCCGTGGCGCGCGGGCCGGCCATGGACGCCTCGATGCGCCGGGCCGAGCGTCCGCGATCGCGCAGATCGGAGCGCACCGCGTCGAGCAGTGCCGCGAGACCCAGCCCGTGCACCTCGGCCACGCGCCACACGGCACCCACCCGGTCCCACGCCGGCCCGTGTCCGCCGACACGCACGGCATCCGACATCGTGCCGCCCAGTTCCGCACGAGCCGCGGCCGCGGCGAAGACGGTGCCGACCGGCCCGGGGTACTCGCGTGCAGCGGTGCGGCAGGCCGTGGCCGGGTGGGCTCCCACGCGGAGTTCGGCCACCATCGTCTCGAGCGCCGCCGCCAGGGTGTCCCCCGCGCGCCGCCGGTCCGCGCGCACGGCGGCTCGGCCGCGCCGCACGGCGACGGTTCCCAGCACGACGGCCACCGCGGCGCCCACCGCGGCACCGAGGCCCAGCGCTGCCACGCCTGCCGCCACCGGTATCCAGGCAGGCGCCGGCACTCGCACGGACACGAGCGAGTGTCGGCGCACCGGTCCGAGGCGCCGGCGCGCGTCCGTGCAGGGCAGCACCACCAGAGCCGCCGCGAGACAGACCGCCGCGAGCATCACGCGGACCCCTCCCGTCGGCGCAGGATCGCGGTGAGAGCGTCGAGTCCTGGACCTCGTTCCCGCGTTCGCGACCAGGCGTCGACCACGGTGCACAGCCCGCGGTCGTCCCGTTCGAGCACGCCGATGGACGACAGCACACGCTGCCCGCTCGGCGTGCGGGCGGTGTGCAGCACCACCTGCACCGCGGCGGCGAACTGGCTGTGCAACGCCGCCCGGTCCATGCCACCGAGGGCCGCCAGCGCTTCGAGTCGTGCGGGTACCTCGTCGGGCGAGTTGGCGTGCACGGTGCCCGCACCGCCGTCGTGTCCGGTGTTGAGCGCGGTGAGCAGGTCGACGACCTCGGCACCGCGGACCTCGCCCACCACGATGCGATCGGGACGCATGCGCAGGGCCTGACGCACCAGATCGCGCACTCCCACCTGGCCCACTCCCTCCACGTTCGCGGGCCGGGCGACGAGCCGCACCACGTGGGGGTGCGAGGGCGCCAGTTCGGCGGCATCCTCGACACAGATGATGCGCTCGGCCGCGTCCACCTCGCCGAGGAGTGCCGCCAGCAATGTCGTCTTGCCGGTTCCTGTGCCACCGACCACGAGGAAGGCCAGGCGTCCGGACACGATGCGGCGCAACAGATCCTCGGCGCCGTCGGCGAACGCCCCGGTCGCGGCGAGGGCCGAAAGCCCCTGTGTCGCGGGGCGCAGGACGCGGAGCGACAGGCACGTCCCGCCCTGCGCCACCGGCGCGAGAACGGCGTGCAGTCGCACTCCGAACGACCCGGGATCGATTCCGGGCAGACGACCGTCCACCCACGGCTGCGCATCGTCGAGCCGCCGCCCGGCCGACAGCGCCAGCCGCTGGGCGAGGCGGCGCACGGCGGCCTCGTCCCCGAACCCGACGCCGGCTCGCCGCAGACCCTGTCCCCGGTCCACCCACACGTCGTCGGGTCCGGTGACCAACACGTCGGTCACGCCGGGCTCGCGCAGGACGGCGTCGAGCACGCCGGCACCGCGGAACTCGGTGTCCAGGAGATGCAGTGCGCGCAGCAGATCCGCGTCACCGAGCACGCCGCCCGCCTCGGCCCGGAGCGCCTCCGCGATGAGGGCGGGCGTCGGATCCCGGTCGGCGTCGACGAGGCGCACCCGGACGCGATCGAGCAGATCCGTCGACACCCATCCCGTCATGTCGTGGGTGCCGAGGTGAGCAGTGCCAGGACGTCGCCGGCAGCTCGCGCCAGGGGAGATCGGCGGCCGAGGACCAGTCCACGCCCGTCGAGCATCGCGGCGAGTCGACGCTCGGGGCGCACGGAGGCGAGCAGGGGAAGACCCACCACGTCGGCCACCTCCGCGGCCGTCAGTCCGGACGGCGCGGGACCGCGGACCACCACTCCCACGTTGGCCGATGTCGAGGTGATCGACCGGGCGAGACACTGCGCCGCCGCGGCCGACCGCACCGTCGCCGGGACCAGCACGACCACCAGATCTGCCGCCTGCACGGACATCTCGTGAATGGGGCCTGCGCGCGGTACGTCGCACACGACGACCTCGCCCGCCGTGACTCCGGCGTCGACGACGGCGCGCCAGGCCGCTGCCGTGATGGTGTTCGTCTGCTCGCGCCGGGTCGAGAGCACCGCCAGATCGCCGCGCCCGGGCAGCGCGTGATGCAGTGCGTCGGCCGTGACGGTTCCGCCGTCGATCACCAGTTCCGGCCAGCGCAGGCCCGGTGTGCCGTCGAGTCCCGTGACGAGGTCCATCCCGCCGCCCGCCGCGTCTCCGTCCATCAACACGGTGCGCCCGGACCGGGACGCGACGACGGCCGATGCCGCGGCGAACACGGACGCACCGGCGCCGCCGCAACCGCCCACCACCGTCACGACCACACCGCCACCGACGGGGACGCGTGCGGCCGCGGACAGCACCCCCATGAGATCGGCCTCCTGCTCCGGCAGCGCGAGCACACGGGAGGTGCCGAGCCGCGACGCGCTCTGCCAGGCCTCGACGTCCGCCGGTCCGTCGGTCACCACGACGACACCGGGATGCCTCGGAAGGTGTTCCCGCACTGCTCGTTCGGCAGCTGCCGTTCCCAGCACGACGATGTCCGAGGACTGCCACAGCGCGCGGTCCGGCAGCGCGCCGAGGTGCGTCGACTCCCGACCCGCGGCGGCGGCGATGCGCCGGACGCGATCGGAGAGTGCGGCGTCGGGCAGGATCACCAGGAGTGCTGAATCGAGGTCGGTCACGCCGTCGATCGTGCGGCGTCCGCGGTCGGTCCGCCAGGGCGACGAGCCGAACCTGTGGACAACTCGGTACCCGGGGACGGCGCCTGCGCCAGCGCGGAGAAGGTGCTAGCGCACCGGAAGTAGGGGACGACCCCCGCCAGGGGGGGAGGAGGCGGGGGTCGTCGGAGTTCAGCCCCGGGGGGTCGGGCTGAACACGCCCGGTTCGCGACCGGGTAGTCGAAATCTTACACCGCCGACCACCCGCACCGACACGGACGACCGTCGGTCCGTCGCGCCGTCGAAGCAGGTGGAGACACCGTGACCCGCGATCCACCTCCGGGCACCCTTAGGCTGACGGGGTGAGCACACCCCTCCGCCCGGACGCCCCCGGCCGCGTCGCCGCGTTCTTCGATCTGGACAAGACGATCATCGCCAAGTCCTCGACGCTGGCCTTCAGCAAGCCCTTCTTCGACGGGGGTCTCATCAACCGCCGGAGCGTGCTCAAGAGCAGCTACGCGCAGTTCCTGTTCCTGGTGTCGGGCGCGGATCACGACCAGATGGAACGGATGCGCATCCACATCGCCAACATGTGTACCGGCTGGGACGTCGAGCAGGTCCGAGCCATCGTCGCCGAGACGTTGCACGACATCGTCGATCCGCTGGTCTTCGCCGAGGCTGCCGACCTCATCGCCGACCACAAGCTGCGCGGCCACGACGTCGTCATCGTCTCGGCCTCCGGCGAGGAGGTCGTGGCGCCCATCGCGGAGGCTCTGGGCGTGGACCACGACATGGGTACCCGGATGGCCGTCGAGGACGGCAAGTACACGGGCGAGCTCTCGTTCTACTGCTACGGGCCCGGCAAGGTCACCGCCATGGAGGAGTTGGCCGAGCGCGAGGGATACGACCTGTCTCGGTCCTACGCCTACTCGGACTCGATCACCGATCTGCCGATGCTCGACGCGGTCGGACATCCCACCGCGGTGAACCCGGATCGAGGCCTGCGCCGCGAGGCGTCGGCCAGGGGATGGCCGATCCTCACGTTCTCCGACCCGGTCTCGCTGCGTGCCCGGTTCCAGGCCCCGTCGTCGGGCACGGTGGCCGGCATGGCCGCCGTCTCGTTCGGCGCCCTGGCCGCGGGCGCCGCGACGTACACGCTGCTGCGTCGGCGACGCTGAATCGATCGGGTTCGCAAAACCCTTGCTGTGGCGCGAGTCACAGAGTACAAATGGTCGTACGGGAAGACGGAAGGCCAAGAGCGGGCCGGAAGAGAAGGATCGCTCTCCCAGCCGGGCTTTCCCCAGCACGACCGATCAGTACCCACGCGTAGCGCGCCGCTATGATGGCACAAGCGTTGTGGGCCTGCGAAAGTCGCGCATCAGGGATGAGAACTTCGCACTGGTTGCGGACACGAGTCCCGGGCGCACGATTTCTCGCCGAGGCCTCGCGGAGTCCGCTCCGCCGCAACCCACTCTGCACGCCTGGTAACCGACGTTCGTGCTGACGGGCGACGTCGTCGAGGTGAGAACTCGGCAGCGTCGCCCGTTTCATGCGTCAGACGGAGTTGTCCGCGATGGTGGTCGCCTCGGCTGCTCCGGCCTCGAAGGTGCCGCAGCACAACAGCACCCAGCTCCCCACGCCCTGCTCGGTGCCGCGGGCGAAACCGTCGGCGCCGGTGCGGTACGCCGCGAGCCGCTTCGCCCAACTGATCTCCGGGACCCCGAGATTGTGGGGGTCGAAGCCCGTGGACACGGCCACCAGCCGCGAGGCCGCCCGGGCCACGATGCCGTCGGCCGTGCCGAACGGCCTCAGCGCCAACAGTTCTCCGTGCACCACGGCGGCCAGCACCGGGGCGGGCGCCTTCGTGGCACCGGTCACGAGATCCGCCAGGAACGCGAGGCGGTCGGCTGCGTCCGCACGGGGTCGTCCGAGATCGTCCTGTGTCGTCGCCAGGTCCGCGGCGGCCAGGAGGTGCAGCCGCGCGAGTGCCTGCAGCGGCGCCCGCTGCCAGACGCCCACCATGATCGGCAGGGAGTCGCCGTCGAGAGCCTGGGCCACCCGGAGCGCGCCGGCGAGCAGGGGCGGGGCGGCCTCACCGTCCTCGGGCATCGCCGTGGAGGAACCCTCCATCGCGGCGGAGGCGCGCGCGGCCCGGACCGCCGCCTCGGCTGCCGTCGCCTTCCATCCGCGCCGGTTGGCCTTGTGCCGGTGCACCTCGCCCAGCGCGTTCCGCGCTCGCTCGGCGGCGTCGCGCACCCCCTCGAGCTCCAGGATCGGGCCGAGGGGATCTGTGGCTGAGCTGGTCATCCGGTCAGGCTATCGGTGGTCCTACGTCGCGGCGGATCCGGCGTTCCGCTCGGCAGCCATCAACTCGGCACGCTCGCGGCGCCGGACGGCCTGCTGCTCCGGGTCCGGAACGGGCACCGCGGCGAGCAGCCGCTTCGTGTACGGGTCGGCCGGCGAGCGCAGGATGGTGTCGGTCCGATCGAACTCCACCAGCTTGCCCGCATTCATGACGGCGATGCGGCGAGCCAGCACCTCGACCACGGCGAGGTCGTGGCTGATGAACAGGCATGCGAAGCCGTACTCCCGCTGCAGCTCCTGGAAGAGCTCGAGCACCTTGGCCTGTACGGACACGTCGAGCGCGGACGTCGGCTCGTCGGCGACGAGGAGGGTGGGTTCGAGAGCCAGGGCGCGGGCGATGCCGACACGCTGGCGCTGACCACCCGACAGCTGATGCGGGTAGCGGTTGCGCATGTCCCGCGACAGGTGCACCTGATCGAGCAACTCCTCGATCTTGGTGTTGCGCTGACCACGGTCCATCTCGGTGTGCAGCAGCATCGGCTCGCCGATCGACTGGCCGATGGGCCACCGCGGGTTCAGCGACGAACCCGGATCCTGGAACACGATGCCGACCTTGCTGCGCACCGGACGCAGGTCGCGGGTCGACATCGACGTGATGTCCGTTCCGGCGATGGACAACGACCCCGAATGCAGCTTGAGCAGGCCGACTGCTGCCTTGCCGATGGTCGACTTGCCCGATCCGGACTCACCGACCAGACCGACCACCTCGCCCGGCTCGATGGTGAGGCTGACACCGTCGACCGCGCGGAAGCCACCGGAGCGACGCGAACCCGGGTACTCGATGACGGCGTCGACGAGTTCGAGCGCGTACCGCACGTCGGGGGTGTCGTCGGTGCCCGCCTGCCCGGTCCGGGAACCGAGGTGGGGCACGGAGGCCAGGAGTTCGCGGGTGTAGGCGTGATCGGGACGATGGAAGATGTCGCCGGAGGTGCCCTGCTCGACGATGTCGCCACCGCGCATGACGAGGATGCGGTCGGCCATGTCGGCGACCACGCCCATGTCGTGGGTGATGAGCAGGATCGCCGCGTCGACCCGACCGCGGAGGTCGCGCATGAGCTGCAGGATCTCGGCCTGCACGGTCACGTCGAGTGCCGTGGTCGGCTCGTCCGCGATGAGCACGGACGGCTCGGATGCCAACGCCTGGGCGATCATCGCGCGCTGGCGCTGGCCACCGGACAACTGGTGGGGGTAGTACTTGACGCGCTTCTCCGGCTCCGGCATCTCGACGAGCCGCAGCAGCTCGATGACACGGTCCTTGGCCTGCGCCTTGCTGAGCTCGCTGTGCGCGCGGATGGCCTCGGTGATCTGCCACCCGATGGTGTAGACGGGGTTCAGAGCCGTCATCGGCTCCTGGAAGATCACGGCGATGTCCTTGCCGCGCACCGAGTTCAGCTCACGTTCCTTCAGGCCGATCAGTTCGCGACCGTTGAGCGTGATGCTGCCGCTCACGCGGGCGTTGTCGGCCAGCAGGCCGGGCACCGCCATGGCGGTGGTGGACTTACCCGAGCCCGATTCGCCGACGATGGCGAGGATCTCGCCGCGAGCGAGGTCGAACGAGACGTCGCGCACGGCGGTGCGCCAGGTCTTGTCGACTTCGAAGTCGATCGTCAGATCCGAGACTCCGAGAATCGGGCCGGTCTTGTCGTCACTCATGTCCGTCAGCTCCGTTTCGGGTCGAGCGCATCTCGCAGCGCATCGCCCATGAGGATGAAGGCCAGCACGGTCACCGACAGGAACCCGGCGGGGAAGAGCACCAGGTGCGGCGAGGTGGAGATGTAGTTCTGGCCGAGGTTGATCTGCAGGCCCCACGAGATCGCCGGCAACTGCAGCCCGATACCCAGGTAGGACAGCGTGGCCTCGGCCGCGATGAACGTGCCGACGGCGATGGTCGCGTACACGAGCACGGGTGCGAGGGCGTTGGGCAGGATGTGGCGGACCAGGATGCGGAACGTGCTCGCGCCCAGTGCCTGTGCGGCCTGCACGTACTCGCTCTGCTTGATCGAGATGACCGACGAGCGGACCAGCCGCATGGCCGTCATCCACCCGAAGGCGATGAGGGCCAGCGCCACCGTGGTGACGGTCCGCTCACTGGTGACGGTGAGCAGGACCAACGCGCCGAGCAGGAGCGGGATGCCGAAGAAGATGTCGGTGAAGCGGGCGAGCAGGCTGTCGAGAACGCCGCCGAAGTACCCGGCGAGCGCGCCGATCAGGACGCCGATGATCAGCACGCCGATGACGGCGAGCAGTCCGATGGTCAGCGAGATGCGGGCGCCGTAGATGACGTTGGCGTAGTAGTCGCATCCCTGCAGGTCCGTTCCGAACCAGTGCTCGGAGCTCGGCGAGAGCCGGGTGTCCGACAGGTCGCAGGCGCGCGGATCGATCCCGCGAGCGAACAGCTGGGGCACCACGGCCATCAGGACGAGCACCGCGGTGATGACGGCACCGAACCAGAAGAAAACGCTGCGCCGCAGCTTCTTCCACGCGTTACCCCACAGGCTCGCCTGGCCGACCAGCTCCTGTGCCTCACCGGTCACGACGTTGCCCGGCTCGCCCTCGGCGGCGACATGCTGTGCATCGTTGGTCATAGCGCCTACTCGTATCGAATTCGGGGATCGAGGAGCGCGTAGAGCACGTCCACGACGAGGTTGAAGAAGATGTAGAAGAAGACCATCAGCGTGACGATGCCGACGACCACCGCGCCTTCCTGACGCTGCACGGCGTCGAAGATCGCGCGTCCGAGGCCCGGCAGGTTGAACACCGACTCGGTGACGATGGCGCCGCCCAGCAACGCACCGATGTCCGCGCCGATGAACGTCACGACGGGAATCATGCTGTTGCGCAGTGCGTGACGCAGGACGATGCGCCGGTACCCCACGCCCTTGGCGCGGGCGGTGCGGATGTAGTCCGCCGCCATGGCCTCCGACACCGCGGACCGCGTGAGACGCGCGACGTACGCCATGGACAGCGACGCCAGGACCAGGCCGGGCAGCAGGTAGCTGTACCACCCGTCGTTGATACCCGCGATGGGGAACAGGTCGAACTTGTAGCCGAAGAGGTACTGGGCGACGAAGCCGAAGACGAACACGGGAACCGACACCAGCAGCGTCGTCGACACCAGCACGAGGTTGTCGAAGAAGGAGTTGCGGCGCAGACCGGAGAGCACACCGGCCGCGATGCCGATGACGGCCTCGAAGACGATGGCCACGATGGTCAGCCGCACCGTCACCGGAAGACGCTGGGAGATGGTGTCGAGCACCGGGCGCCCGGCGAAGTCGGTACCGAAGTCACCCTGCAGGAGCCCGCCGACGTACTTGACGTACTGCACCAGGAACGGGTCGTCGAGGTTGTACTGCGCACGCAACTGCGCGACGACGGCCGGGGCGAGCGGGCGATCGCCCGCGAGCGCGCGGATGGGATCACCGGGAAGGGCGTACACCATCGCGAAGATCAGGAACGAGGCGCCGATCAGGACCGGGATGGTCAACAGCAATCGGCGCGTGATGAAGCGACCCACTGGGTTCTCCTCTTCGGGGTCTCACGGTTCACGCGTCGGTGGGGCGCCCTGCGTCTGCACGGCGCCCCACCGAGTCGAGAGAGAGGTCAGCTGACCGTGACGTCCGCGACCTCGATGTCACCGAACAGGTCGATCTTGACGTTGTCGACCCGCTCGCTCCACACGGCCTGGTTCAGACCGTAGAAGAGCGGAGTGGCCGGCAGGTCGCGGAACAGGATGTCCTCGGCCCGCTGGTACTCGGTCGTCGCGGCGTCGATCGACTCCGCGTTGTTGCCCTGCGAGAGGGCGGCGTCGAACTCCGGGTTGGAGTAGAAGCTGACATTCGAGCCCGCCGGCGGCAGTGCTGCCGAGCTGTAGACCGGCGACAGGAAGTTGTACAGCGACGGGTAGTCCATGATCCAGCCCGAACGGAACGGACCGGTCATGCCCTGCGCGTCCTGCAGCGGGAGGTACTGCGCGAACTGCAGATCGCCGCGGAGCACGTAGTCGACTCCGAGGTTGGTGCGCAGCTGGTTGCCCACGGCGGTCATCCAGGTGTCGTGTGCCGCACCGGCGTTGAACCACAGCTCCACCGGCTGCGACCGGTCGAAGCCGGCCTGGTCGAGCAGCGTGTTGGCCTGAGCGGCGTTCAGCTCGCACTTGGTGCCGCAGGCATCGTCCCGGTAGCCGTCGACGACGGGCGAACCGAAGGAGGTGGCCGGCGTGCGGGTGTTGGTGAAGATGGCCTCGGTGATGGCCTGACGGTCGATCGCCATCGAGAACGCCTCACGCACACGGGGGTCCGAGAAACGCGGGTCGTAGGTCGGGAACGCGAGCGAGGTGATGTCGGGGCGAGCGCGCTCGCCGTACCGGTCACCGAACTGGTCACGTGCGGTCGCCCAGGCGTCCGGCGGCAGATCCAGCATGACGTCGAGGCCGCCGGCCTGAACGTCGGTGTAGCCGGTGCTCAGCTCCGTGTAGACCTTGAACTGCACGCCCTGCGACTGTGCCGGGTTCTCACCCTTGTAGTCGTCGTACTTGGTCAGGGTGATGCCCTGGCCCTCGACGAAGTCCTCGTCGGCCTTGAACGGGCCGTTGCCGATCGGGCGACGTCCGAAGGCGTCGGGATCGGTGAAGAACGCCTCGGGCAGCGGCGAGAACGCGCTGTAGCCCAGGGTCACCGGGTAGATCGCGAAGGGCTCCTTCAGAGCCACGCGAATCGTGGTGTCGTCCACGGCCTCGAGGCCGGTCATCGTGGTCGCGGTGGGCTCGGCGCCCTCGGCGGCCTGCAGATCGTCGTAGCCCTGGACGTTCTCGAAGAAGTACGAGGCACCGAAGGCGTTGGTGCTCAGCGCGGTGTAGTTCCACGCATCGACGTAGGACTTCGCGTCGACGGGCGTGCCGTCGTGGAACGTCCAGTCCGGCTTGAGCTTGATCGTCCAGTTCTGCTGGTCGTCGGACTCGACCGACTCGGCGACGCCGGTGTACTCGACCTCGCTGCTCTCGTCGTTGTAGTTCACCAACGGCGTGAACAGGGCCTTGAGGACCTGGTTGCCCTCACTCTCGGTGGTGTTACCGGGAACGAGCGGGTTCTCGGGCTGGCCGATGTACAGGCTGTAAGTGCCCTCGGCGCTCGAGGACCCACCCCCGCCACCACACGCCGCGAGCATGCCCACGGCGGCGATGGCCACCGAGACCACCGCGATCGTCTTCTTGACTCTCAACATGTCCTCCATCGAATCCGGCACGAACAGGGTCGACTGCACGCACCGTCCGCGGGTGGTCCGCGGGTGTCGGGTGGGCCACGGGCGATGACCGGCGTGACCCGGATATTTGCTTGACTTTAGACACACTCACAAAGGTCTGTCGTGCACTCCCCCGAAATCGGAACGACCCGGGTCCGCCCCGAAATACGGACGTAACCTGACAGGACTGGACCTCACCGGTCAGACAGCCTGATGAGAGGCGATTTTGGTGTCTCGTCACCATCCATCGCTGCTGCACACCGCCCGTCGCGCAGAACGCACCTCTCGCCGCACGTCCCGGGTCGCAGCCCTCTGCAACGGTGCGGCGCCGGTCACACGTGACTACCCTCACAGTCGCGACACACCGAACCGACACACCAGCTTTTCCGAGAGGGGCCAGGTACCACGATGACCGAGACCGTGACCGACGACGGCGCGACCAGGGACACGGAATCGGAGCACCCGGTGTCCTATCCCCCGAGTGACGACTTCGTCGCGCAGGCCAACGCCGGATCCGAGCTCTACCAGGCGGCGAAGGAGGATCGCCTCGCGTTCTGGGCCGAGCAGGCGAACCGGTTGCACTGGCACACGCCGTTCGAGCAGGTGCTCGACTGGTCGGACGCCCCCGTCGCGAAGTGGTTCGTCGGCGGTGAACTGAACGTCGCCTACAACTGCGTCGACCGGCACGTGGTCGAGGGCCGCGGCGACCAGGTGGCGATCCACTGGGAGGGCGAGCCCGGGGACAGCCGCGAGATCACCTACTCCGACCTCCTCGCCGAGGTCAGCCGCGCCGCGAACGCCTTCACCGATCTCGGGCTCGTCTCGGGTGACCGCGTCGCCATCTACATGCCCATGGTCCCCGAGGCCATCGTCTCGATGCTCGCGTGCGCCCGCCTCGGACTGACCCACAGCGTCGTCTTCGCAGGCTTCTCGTCCTCCGCACTGCGCTCGCGCATCGACGACGCCGAGGCCAAGCTCGTCGTCACCACCGACGGCCAGTGGCGCCGCGGCAAGGCCGCGCCGCTCAAGGACTCGGTCGACGAGGCCGTGGACGGCGCCGCGTCGATCGAGCACGTCCTGGTGGTCAAGCGCACCGACATCGACGTGCAGTGGACCGAGGGACGCGACCTCTGGTGGCACGACACCGTCGGGTCCGCCTCCCCCGAGCACGAGGCGCAGGCGTTCGACTCCGAGCACCCGCTCTTCATCCTCTACACCTCGGGAACCACCGGTAAGCCGAAGGGCATCATCCACACCTCCGGCGGCTACCTGACGCAGACCGCCTACACGCACCACTACGTCTTCGACCACAAGCAGGGCAAGGACGTCTACTGGTGCACGGCCGACATCGGCTGGGTCACCGGGCACAGCTACATCGTCTACGGCCCGCTGGCCAACGGCGCCACGCAGGTGGTCTACGAGGGCACGCCCAACTCTCCCGACGAGCACCGGCACTGGAACATCGTCGAGAAGTACGGCGTCACCATCTACTACACGGCGCCCACGCTCGTGCGCACGTTCATGAAGTGGGGACGACAGATCCCCGACGCACACGACCTCTCCTCGATCCGCCTGCTCGGCAGCGTCGGCGAACCCATCAATCCCGAGGCGTGGCGCTGGTTCCGCGACGTCATCGGCGCCGGCACCGCCCCGATCGTCGACACCTGGTGGCAGACCGAGACCGGCGCGATCATGGTCTCGCCGCTGCCCGGCGTCACCGCCACCAAGCCGGGATCGGCCCAGACACCGCTCCCCGGCATCTCGGCAGCCATCGTGGACGACGACGCGAAGATGCTCGGGCCCGGCGGCAACGGGTACCTCGTACTCGACGAGCCGTGGCCGTCGATGCTGCGTGGCATCTGGGGCGACATGGACCGCTACAAGGACACCTACTGGTCCCGCTACGCCACCGAGGGTTGGTACTTCGCCGGTGACGGTGCGCGCTTCGACGACGACGGCGACCTCTGGGTCCTCGGACGCGTCGACGACGTCATGAACGTCTCCGGTCACCGCATCTCCACCTCCGAGGTGGAGTCGGCTCTGGTGACCCACCCCGGTGTCGCCGAGGCAGCCGTCGTGGGCGCGGCGGACGAGACCACCGGTCAGGGCATCGTCGCCTTCGTCATCCTGCGCGAGGGCATCGAGAACACCGGCGACGCGCTGATCACCGAGCTGAAGGCTCAGGTGTCGAAGGAGATCTCGCCGATCGCCAAGCCGCGACAGATCACGGTGGTCCCGGAGCTCCCCAAGACGCGCAGCGGAAAGATCATGCGCCGCCTGCTCCGCGACGTCGCCGAGGGCCGGGATCTGGGCGACACCTCGACCCTCGTCGATCCCGCCGTCTTCGACGCGATCGCCAAGGCCGGCCAGAAGTAACCACGCGTCACGCAGAGAGAGGGGCTCGTGCACCGAGTGCACGAGCCCCTCTCTGCTGTCGGCAGTCCGTCAGGACACGGTGTCGAGATCGCGTCCGCGCGTCTCCTTCATGACGACGAGTGCGAACAGCGTCAGTGCCGCGGCGACGGCCAGGTACACGCCCACCCACGCGACGCCGTACGAGTTCACCAGCCAGGTCGCGATGAACGGCGCCACGGCCGCTCCCAGGATGCTGGCCGTGTTGTAGGAGATACCCGATCCGGTGTAGCGCACGTTGGTCGGGAACAGCTCCGGCAGAACAGCACTCATCGGTCCGAAGGTCAGACCCATCAGCGCCAGGCCGACGCACATGAACAGCAGCATGCGGCTCTCGGTGGCGGACTCGGGAGCAGCGAACCACTTGAACGACAGGCCGAACAGGATGATCGCGGTCGTGATGAAGATCAATGTGATGCGGCGGCCGAACCGATCCGCGAGCCAGCCGGAGACCGGGACGAACGCGGCGAAGAACAACACCGAGATGAGCTGCAGGCCCAGGAAGTCCGTGTAGGCGATGGTCACGGCGACACCGCTGTGATCGACCACCTTGCCGGTGCCGTAGCTGACCACCCACGTCGTCATGACGTAGAACAGCGTGTACGTCGCGAGCATGACGAACGTGCCGAGGATCAGCGGACGCCAACTGGTCTTGAAGACCTCCGCCACCGGCGTCTTGACGCGCTGGCCGTTGGCCACGGCGCGCTTGAACACCGGTGTCTCCTCGAGCTTGAGTCGCACGTAGAGGCCGATGATCACCATGATCGCGCTCAGCAGGAAGGGCACACGCCATCCCCACGTGAGGAAGGCGTGGTCCGATCCGGACGTCTTGGAGTCGTAGTCCATCGACAACGTCAGGATGAGGAAGATCCCGTTGGCCATCAGGAAGCCGATGGGGGCACCGAGCTGCGGCCACATCGCGGCCCAGGCCCGCTTGCCCTCCTTGGCGGTCTCGGTGGCGAGCAGTGCAGCGCCCGACCACTCGCCGCCCAGGCCGACACCCTGCGTGAAACGCATGAGCGCCAACAACATCGGGGCGATGATGCCCACGCTGTCGTACGTCGGCAGCAGTCCGATGAGGAAGGTCGCGACGCCCATGGTGAGCAGGGACCCGACCAGGGTCGCCTTCCGGCCGATGCGGTCACCGAAGTGTCCGAACAGCACCGAACCGATGGGCCGCGCGACGAAGGCGAGGCCGAACGTCGCGAACGACGCGAGCAGGGCCGTCGTGTCGTTGCCCGCGGGGAAGAACAGCCGGGGGAAGACGAGGACGGCGGCGGTGGCATAGATGTAGAAGTCGAAGAACTCGATGGAGGTTCCGACCATCGAGGCGATCACGATGCGACTGCGAGGTACGCCGTCCACTGCATCGAGACCGGAGTCCGGACCGGCGATGTTCGAACCGTCGGGGTTCGGAACGCGGTCCGCGGAAGTGCTTGTCACGGGTTTCTCCTGTTGGGAGGCGGGTTCGTCAGCAGGAAGTTACCCGACGCATCGTGACGTGAGGGCCGATACCGGCCACTCGGTTCGTGAGTGCTCACCACGCGGGGACCGACGTCCGGCGGGACCGGCCCCGTCCGGCGGCGATAGTGTGAGCCCCGAACGGGTAAGGACATAAGGTTGGCCGGTATCGCCGGACGATCACTGTCGAGCGCGACGAACATCTTCGAAGGGACTTGCACGTGAGCAGCAGCCGAGGCACCGACACGAGCGGTCGGACGACCGCTCCGGCCAGTATCTCCTCGATCCCGCTGACGGACGTCGACAGTCGCAGCAACCCCGCCACGGCCAGCATCGGCACCCTGGTCAAGGACGCGACGACACAGGTCTCCACGTTGGTCCGCGCCGAGGTCGAACTGGCCAAGGCCGAGGTGACCGGCGAGATCAAGAAGGGACTGCAGGGCAGCGTCCTCTTCATCCTCGCGCTCGCGGTCCTGATCTTCAGCTCGTTCTTCTTCTTCTTCTTCCTCGCCGAGCTGCTCAACGTGTGGGTCACGCGGTGGCTCGCGTTCCTCATCGTCTTCCTGATCATGGTGGTCATCACGGCGCTGCTCGCGTTCCTCGGCTACCTCCGGGTGAAGAAGCTGCGCAAGCCCGAGAAGACCATCGACTCGCTGAAGGCGGCCTCCTCGGTGCTGCCGGGCCAGGGCGACGGCGCACCGCCGAAGAAGCAGCTGGACGCGCTCGACGTGCGCGCCCCGCTCTCGCGCTGACACCGCGCCCGCGTACCGACGACAGTGGCCGCACCCGACCCGTCGACCGTCCGATATCCCGGCCCGTGGCAGCACCGCGACATCCGCGCCAACGGCATCCGGTTCCACATCGCCGAGGCGGACACCTCGGCGTCCGCCGACCCGGGACGCCCTGATCCGAGTCGGCCGGCGCCGCTGGTCGTTCTCGTCCACGGCTTCGCCGACCTCTGGTGGTCGTGGCGCCACCAGCTGACCGCTCTCGGCGCCGCCGGCTATCACGCCGTGGCAGTAGATCTGCGGGGCTACGGCGACAGCGACAAGCCGCCTCGCGGCTACGACGGCTGGACCCTCGCCGGTGACATCTCCGGCCTCGTTCGCGCGCTCGGACACTCCGAGGCGGATCTCGTCGGGCACGCCGACGGCGGACTCGTGTGCTGGGCGACCGCAGCGCTGCACCCTCGCGCTGTTCGCTCGATCTCGCTGCTCGCCTCACCGCATCCGATCTCATTGCGACGGGCCGCGATACGGGACTCGGCGCAGCGCGCGGCGCTGCTGCCGTCGTTCCTGCGCTACCAGGTTCCGCTCACACCCGAGAAGACGCTCGTCGCCGACGACGGTGCCGAGGTGGAGCGACTCGTCCGTGCCCGGTCGTCCGCGCAGTGGCAGTCGTCCACGGAGTTCGGCGACGTCGTGTCGAGGATGCGGTCGGCCGTCCGCATCCCCGGTGTCGCACACAGCACGTTGGAGTATCAGCGCTGGGCGTTCCGCAGCCAGTTCCGTTCCGACGGTCGCCGCTTCCGCGCCGCGATCGACCGGACCGTCGATCTACCGGCGCTGCAGATCCTGGGATCCGCCGACCCGTACGTCCTGCCGACAACGGCGCGCCGCGACTCCCACTGGGCACCGCAGCTCGTGGAGCATCGCGTGACGGGATCGGGGCACTACGTGCACCAGGAACGCCCGGACGAGGTCACCGACGTTCTGCTGCGCCATCTCCGAGCGAGCGGTCAGCCCTTGTAGGGGTCGACGAGGGTGCTCGCGATGATCGCCTCGAGACCGACACGGACGCGTCCCGACGGAGGCGGTGTCCCGCGCCCGAACAACCGCACCACAGCGGCCACCGACGCGCCGCCCAGAGCCACGTCACTCCCCAACTGCGGCCACGTCGACAATGTCGTACCGATGTCCGGCAACGATGCCGCCATGCGCGGCGTGATGCGCTCCATCTCGAGGATGCGCCCCGCCAGTGGCGCCTTCTCCCGCGGCGTCATCCCCGCGACCGCCGCGGCGTCGACGTCGCCGAGCAACCCGTGGAAGTACGGTCGGTCGGGTTCGAGGTCGTAGCGCTCGATGTCGAGCACGCCCCCGTCGCTGGTCTCCATGATCACGGGAATCCCGCGGCGACGGCACTCCTGCCGCACCAACACCTTCGCGTCGATCGAGTCGCACTCCTCGACGACGATGTCGAGGTCGGCGAGAAAGGCGTCCGTGGTCGCCTCGTCGATCCCGGTCGGGAACGTCGTCACCTCGAGGTACGGATCCAGTTCGGCGATGCGGCGAGCCGCCAGCACCGCCTTGTTGACGCCGAGGTCGAACACCGACGCGGGCACACGGTTGAGATTCGACAGGTCCAGATCGTCGAAGTCGGCCAACCGGAGCTCGCCGCACAGCCCTTCGAGAGCGAGGGTGTGCGCTACCGCGTGGCCGACGCTCAGACCCACGACGCCGACGCGCAGGCGCCGCGCAGCATCCTGCTCGTCCACGGTGATCTTGTTGCGGTTCCGGTCCAGGCGCAGCAACCGGAACCCGCGCGGACCGAGCACCCGCACGAGCGAGCGACGCCAGGGGTAGTGCACCCACCGGGTCGGCTCGTCCAGGAGCTCGGACGACGGAGTGGGCAGCAGTGCGTCGAGCGACTGGAGCTGCTCGGCGGTGGTGTCCAGGATCGCGTCGTCCCCGATCTCGGACATCAGTCGATCGAGAACCTCGTGATCGCCGAGGTCGGTCGGATCCAGGACGCGGTGCTCGCTCATGCTCACTCCTCTGCCGTCACGGGAGGGGTTCCGTCTTGTCGCGGCGCTGCACCGGCGTCAGGGTCGGTGACCACCGGACGACGTCCTCCATCGCGAATGCCACTCGATCGCGGCCCGCCGTCTTCGCCGCGTACAGCGCGCGGTCGGCCGCGTAGGTCAGTCGGTCGAGGGTGGCCTCGACGTCGTTGCCGCCCCTCTCGTCGAACACCACGTTCGCCTGCGCCACTCCGATGCTGACGGTGACGTCGCACGCGGAGCGGACGCTCTCGAGCACCTTCTCCTCGAGCCCCGCGACGGACTTGCTGAGGCCGAGCACCAGGAACTCCTCCCCGCCCAGCCGGGCGACCACCGCGTCCTCGGGAACGTAGGCGGCGATCGCCTCGGCGACCGTGGTGAGCACGACGTCACCGGCCGCGTGACCGCGAGTGTCGTTGACGGACTTGAAGTGGTCGACGTCGACGAGCGAGACGACGATGGCGTCGGACTTCTCCGATGCCTCTGCGAGCATGGCGCTCACCCGCGGCAACATGCCGCGGCGGTTGAGCAGGCCGGTGAGCGGATCGGTGTTCGCCAGGGTCTCGAGGCGGGCTGTCACCGATTCGAGCGAGCTGCGCATGGTGGCGATCAACACCGCCGGCACCACCACGGTGGTGACCGCGGCGCCGGCCGCGACGAACCGCACCGCGCCCTCGGAGCCGTTGATGCTCAGTGCCGTCGCCATGATCACCGCGGCGCCGGTGAGCGAGATCGTGACCTTGGGCGGCGATCCGGACGCCGCGATGGCGGGCACGACGGCCAGCATCGCCGTGACCGCGCGCGACCCCGACGGATCGGCGATCAGATAGGCGGAGATGGCGACGCCGACCATGCCACCCGACCCCAGCACCGTGAACTGCCGGTCGGACAGACGACCGGCACGCAGGGTGATGCCCACGGTGACCACGGTGAACGCGACGATGACGGCCAGGAGCGGCAGCGTGCCCGGCCGCAGGAACGTGGGCTGGAGAATCGCGATGACGAGCAGGGGCAGCGCCCCCGAGGCACTTGCCATGACCGCCTTCGACCGCGTGTCGAAGTAGTTGCCGGCCGCCGTCAGCTGCCGACCGCCGCGGCGGCCCATCCTCGCCTCGTCTCCCGTCGTCACCGTCACCCGTCACATCCCGTGTCCGCGCGCCGCAGACCGTCGGATGATTCCCCGGGAACCGTCGGACCAAGCGGACACACGTCGCGCGCCCCTCGAACAACCCGTGTCGTGATCGCCACGTCACGGCGTCGACGTACCCCCATCGATGCTCCCCCCGTCGAGCCGGGGACGCGGAGTACGTCGTCTCCTCGCCACCTTCGTGATCACGGTACGCGGTGCGGGCGCTCCTCGGCGTGACAGCCGATGCATCCTCACCCGACGCAGGATCCCGTACCGGCAGGTTGCCCGTTCTGCAGCCCCGTTGCCACCTCGTCGGCGACTTCTGCTGCGGTCAACACGAATCCGGTATCGGAGTTGTCGACGGCGGCGCCGAAGACGACGCCGAGAACCGTGCCGTCGGTGGCCACCAGCGGTCCGCCGGAATTGCCCTGACGGATCGATCCGCGCACGGTGTAGACCTCCCGGTCCACCGTCCCGGTGCGGTAGATGTTCGGCCCGGTGAGGTTCAGTGTCTCGCGCACCCGCGCGGACGATGCCGTGTACGGGCCACCGCCGGGATACCCGAGCACCACCGCGTCGGTTCCCGATTCCGCGCGCCCCGTCGCGAACGGCAGGACGTCGGCGGTCAGATCCGGCACGTTCAGCACCGCGATGTCGACGGCGGGATCGAACAGGACGACCTCCGCGTCGAGCGGGCCGTCCACGGTGTCGACGGCCACCGACGAGGTGCCGGCGACGACGTGCGCGTTGGTGATGACACGGCCCGGCCCGATGACGAAACCGGAGCCCTCGAGCGCCTTCTGGCAGCTCTCGGCGATACCGCGGATCCGCAGCACGCTGTCCTGGAGGTCTGCCGCGATCGGCGACGCCAGCACGCTGGGATCCGGCGGACCGACCTCGGCCACGGGAGTGCGGCCGAAGGGTCCGATGACGTCGGGGAGACCCGACGTGTCGAGCAGAGCCGAGAACTCGTTGGGGATCTCGCGGACCCACTCGGGCGCCACGTCGTCCACGGCGCCGAGGATCGACGATCCGCGCACGGCGGCGGCGATCTGCGGTTGCGACGCCGCGGTGAGCGGGACGGCCAGCAACCAGGCCGCGACGAGCACGGCCACCGCCTGCAGACCGGCACCGATGACGCTGTCCACCGAGCGCGCCGCCGGGCTGTGGATCCCGCTGCGCAACGCTCGTCCCAACACCATGCCCGCGATCTCGCCGACGATCACCATGACGACGATGAGGGCGACGCCGACGAGCACGCGCATCCGCCCCTCCTCGACGTGGTCGAGGACGCGCGGTGCGAGCAGGATGCCCGCGACGGCACCGAGGACGACACCGAAGAAGGCGAAGGCGGACGCGACCGCGCCCTGCCGCCACCCCGACGACGCGGCGAGCAACGCCACCAGTGCCACACCGATGTCGAGCCAGGTCGATCCCGTCACGGGTGCAACTCCTCACCGACGGCGGCGAGCGACGTCTCGAGGTCCCGGACGTCCTCGGTGTCCCAGGGGGCACCCCAGCCCGCCGTCTCGAGGACGCCGGACAGCACTCCGGCCGTGAAACCCCACACGAGCATTCCTCCCACTGCGAACGCCGGGCCCCGATAACCGAGGGGGTGGCGCACCACGAATCTGTTGACCGGATCGAGAAGATCGGTGAGCGGCACGGCGACGACACGCTCCGTCTCGGCGGTGTCCACGACGAACACCTCGCTCGGGACGCGCCAGTACGCGATCACCGGTGTCACCTCGAAGCCCGACGGGGGCACGAAGATGGAGTCGAGCACCGTGAGCGGCTCCACGCCGTCCGGGTCCACCCCGGTCTCCTCCTGCGCCTCCCGCAGAGCGGTGCCGATGGATCCGTCGTCGCCGGGATCGGCCGCGCCGCCGGGAAAAGCGACCTGACCGCGATGTTGCCGCAGCGAGGACGCGCGTTGGGTCAGCAGCACGGTGGCGTCGGTGGGCAACTCCGCCGCGTCGGGCCGCCCGCCGAAGAGCACCAACACCGCGGCCGGTCTGCCCGTCGCCCCGTCCGGTGCGTGGCGGGCGATCACCGGGTTGCTCGCGTCGTCGCGCACGGTGTGCACGGCGGCCAGACGGGACAGCCACGGCGGCGTGCCCGCGGGATCCGTCACGCCGAGACTCCGAGGTGGGTGCGCACGGCGTCCGCGATCTCGTCGACGGAGCGGAACGGCTGCGGGAGAACCGCGGCGACGGATCCGTCGGCGGCGAGCAGCACGCTGACGGGCAACACGGCCGGAGCTCCGACGGCAGCGGCGACGGCAGCGGACGGATCCTGCACGCCGGGTAGTCGGACGCCGTACTCGGCCAGTCGGGTCAGGGCGTTGCCCTGGCGGGGATCCTCGTGCACCGTCACCACGGTAACGGCACCGCCCGCACGCTCGGCGTACTGCTGCAGATACGGCAGTTCCTCCGCGCACGGGCCGCACCAGTAGGCCCACAGGTTGAGCAGAGTCGGCGTGCCGGCGACGGCCGCACCGAGATCGACCGGCGCTCCGTCGGCCAGGCAGGTGGTGCGCAGACCCGCCAGTGGGCCGGCGGGCGCCTGGGCGCCGGCCGCCGGCACGGGGCACGCGGCGAGCGCGGCCTCGGTGCGCAAGGGGGCCAGCTCCGTGTCCGTCGCGTCGTCGGTGGGCGCCGCGCCGAAAGTGTCGCGGTAGTCGGCGAAGCTCGCCGGTCCCGTCGGATCGTCCCCGCGCGGCCAGATGGCGACGATGAGGGCGACGACCACCACGAGCGCGGCCAGGCTCCACCTCGCCGCGGACGACCTGCTCACGTCTCGATGCCGGCCAGGGCGAGGATGTGGTCCGTCTCCGGCCCCTTCACCAATGCCGCGGCCTTGACGGGGTCGGTCGGCCCCAGCCCGTACGACGGGCAGTCCTTCGCCAGCAGGCAGACACCGCACGCCGGCGTCCGCGAATGGCACACGCGGCGGCCGTGGAAGATCACGCGGTGGGACAGGATCGTCCACTCCTTGCGCGGGATCAGCGCACCGATGGCGTGCTCGACCTTGACCGGATCCTCCTCCTCGGTCCAGGCCCAGCGGCGGACGAGTCGGCCGAAGTGGGTGTCGACGGTGATGCCGGGAATGTCGAACGCATTGCCGAGGACCACGTTGGCCGTCTTGCGCCCGATACCGGGCAGCGTCACCAGCTCCTTCAGCGAGGCGGGAACCTCACCGTCGTACCGCTCGAGGAGCTCGCGGCCCAGCCCGATGAGGGAGTTGGCCTTGTTGCGGTAGAAGCCGGTGGACCGGATGTACTCCTCGAGCTCCGTCCGGTCGGCCTCCGCGTAGTCGCGCGCCGACCGGTACTTCGCGAAGAGTGCCGGCGTGGTCTCGTTGACCCTCTTGTCGGTGCACTGCGCGGAGAGGATGGTGGCCACCGCGAGCTCGAGCGGGGTGGTGAAGTCCAACTCGCAGTAGACGTGCGGAAAGACCACGCCGAGGTCGCGATTCATCCGGCGTGCCCGGCGCGTGAGCGCGAGGGCGGACTCGTCTCGTTTGCCCACGTGAGAGGGACCGGCGGCTGATTTCTGCACGCCACGACTCTACGGAACGCCCCCGACAGCACGCTCCGGTCGTGTCCGCACCGGTGACCCCGCCGTGTTCTTTTCGAGACGTCGACAGTGTTTACTCCTCGGTATGCAAGCACTCGCTGTGGTTCTGTTCCCGGTCTTGCTGATGCTGTTCGCCCTCGCCATGGAGCGCTTCGAGGCGCGGCTGAACCGCGCAGGAGTCCGCGAGCAGGAGGTTCAGGAATTCCTGGACGCCGCCAGTTCCGCCGAGGTCGCCACCCTGGCCGCGGAAGGCTTCCCGAACGCCCTCGCACGGTTCCGCACCCGACGTCGCCGCGGTGGCGACGTCATGG
This sequence comes from Rhodococcus sp. UNC23MFCrub1.1, assembly GCF_000686025.1. Taxonomy (GTDB): domain Bacteria; phylum Actinomycetota; class Actinomycetes; order Mycobacteriales; family Mycobacteriaceae; genus Rhodococcoides. The sequence goes on along the minus strand of NZ_JMLQ01000008.1, from coordinate 176,835 downwards.
AGGAGGACGTCGCTCTTCTCGACGACAGGGCACGCCGCGCCAGCTGAGCACCCGCCGACACGGCCCCGGTCCGACGCCGACGCGTCGAGGGTGGCTGTGATCACTCCTGTGGCCGCACGGCGACGTAGACTCCGACCGGACACATGAAGACGACACATTCGTAGATCTGCCGATCTTTCAGGGCAAGGGAGTACACGTGGACGAGGTACTGGCACGAGCCGGCATCTTCCAGGGGGTCGAGCCGTCTGCGGTGTCGGCGCTGACCAAGCAGCTGCAACCGGTCGATTTCCCGCGTGGCCACGTGGTCTTCAACGAGGGTGAGCCCGGCGATCGGCTGTACATCATCGTCAGCGGCAAGGTGAAGCTCGGCCGCCGCTCCCCCGACGGTCGCGAGAACCTCCTGACCATCATGGGTCCGTCCGACATGTTCGGTGAGCTCTCGATCTTCGATCCCGGCCCCCGCACCTCCACCGCCACCACGGTCACCGAGGTGCGCGCGGTGAGCATGGATCGCGACGCCCTGAAGGCCTGGATCGATCAGCGCCCCGAGATCGCCGAGCAGCTGCTCCGGGTGCTCGCCCGCCGGTTGCGTCGTACCAACAACAGCCTGGCCGACCTCATCTTCACCGATGTTCCCGGCCGCGTCGCCAAGGCACTGCTGCAGCTCGCACAGCGTTTCGGCACCCAGGAGGCCGGCTCGCTGCGCGTCGTCCACGACCTCACGCAGGAGGAGATCGCTCAGCTCGTCGGCGCCTCTCGCGAGACCGTGAACAAGGCGCTCGCCGACTTCGCGCACCGCGGCTGGCTCCGCCTCGAGGGCAAGAGCGTGCTCATCTCCGACTCCGAGCGACTCGCCCGGCGCGCACGCTAACTGCGCAGATACGTCAGCTGGGCCTTGACCGACATCCGCGCCGCGGGCCACAGCTTCTTGTCGACGTCCGCGTAGACGTGACGCACCACCTTCAGAGGGGTGGCGTCGGGTCCGAGGACGTCGAGCGCTGCCCGCACCTGGTCGAGTCTCTGTTCGCGATGGGCCCGGTAGGCGCGGGCGAGCACCGCGGTGTCGGGCTGGTCCGGCCCGTGGCCGGGCAGCGCGACGCGTCCCTCACCGAGTTGCTCCAGTCGGTCGAGTGAGGCCAGGTAGTCACCGAGATCCCCGTCCTTCCCGTCCAGGACGGTCGATCCGGCACCGAGGATGGTGTCCCCGGTCAGCACCGCGTCGTCGAGGACCAGGCTGACGGAATCGGCGGTGTGGCCCGGTGTCGCCGCGACGGTGAGTTCCACCCCGGCGGCCGCGATGACCTCGCCGTCCACCAGCGGCGCGGCGTCACCTCGGAGGTACGTGGACGTGACCGCGCGCACCGGCGCGGACGTCGACCGGTGCAGTCGGGCGATACCGCCGGTGTGATCGTGATGGCGGTGGGTGATCAGGATCAGCGCCACGCGTCCCTGCGCCGCGATGCGGTCGACGTGCGACCGGGAGCGCGGGCCCGGATCGACCACGATGCACTGCTCGTGCCCCGGGGCTCGCAGAATCCACGTGTTCGTGCCGTCCAGCGTCATCTTCCCGGGGTTCTCGGCCAGGAGGACGGACGCGGTCGACGTCACGCGCCGCAGCCGTCCGTACGCGGGGTGCTTCTCCGATGCCGTGGGATCCTTCTCCGCCATGCGACCACTGTGCCAGCCGACGGAGGTTCGGTGCCGACAGGGACAGAACCTAGGCTCGCACCATGAGAATCGGTCTGATCGGTGCCGGACCCTGGGCTCGTCAGGCCGCGGCACCCGCACTCACCGCGCATCCCGACATCGAGTTCGCCGGCATCTGGGCCCGCCGTCCCGACGCCGCGGCACAGACGGCTCCCGAGGTGCCGTACGTCGACGACGTCGATGCACTGATCGACTCCGTCGACGCCGTCGCGTTCGCGGTACCCCCCGAGGTGCAGTTCGATCTCGCCCGTCGGGCGGCTGCCGCGGGTCGACATGTGTCGTTGGACAAGCCGATCGCCGGTTCTGCGGCGGATGCGGCCACTCTCGTGGCCGCGATCGACGAGGCCGGGGTCTCGTCGATGGTCACGCTGACGCGTCGCTTCGCACCCGAGACCCGAGCATTCCTCGACGCCGTGCGCGACACGGAGGTCGCGACCGTGACGGCGACCTGGCTGTCCGGCGCCCTGCTCGGCGGCGAGTACGCCGGCTCGACGTGGCGGCAGGAGGGCGGCGCCCTCATGGACGTCGGCCCGCACGTTCTCGATCTCGCGATGGAGGTGCTCGGACCGGTCGTGTCCGTGGCGTGGGCGAGGCGTGACAACGCGTCCGACACGTGGTCGCTGGCTCTGCAGCACGGGAGCACCGCCGGAGTCCGGACGAGCCTGGTGACGCTGTCCATGCGGACGCCTGTGCGCCCGTCGGTGCTGCGGGTCGGCGCGAGCGGACCGGGCGGCCTGGTCGAGTTGTCGGACCGCACCACGCCACCCGACCGGTGTTACGCGGTACTGCTCGACGAGTTCCTGGAGTCCGTCCGGACCGGCACCCGCCACGAGTGCTCGGCACATCGCGGACTCGCTCTGCAGCGCGTCATCGAGCAGTGCCGGACCCTCGTGGCGAGCGGTCGGTGACGCACACCCGTCAGGCGGGTGCGACCTCGACGATCATCTCCACCTCGACGGCTGCGCCCAGGGGCAGCTCGGCGACTCCGACAGCCGACCGAGCGTGGATGCCGGCGTCGCCGAACAGCTCCCCGAGCAGGTTCGACGCACCGTTGATCACGCCGGGCTGACCGGTGAATCCCGGTGCCGACGCGACGAATCCGACGACCTTGACGATGCGGACCACGGAGTCGATGCCGACCAGCGCGTCGATCGCGGCCAGTGCGTTCAACGCACAGACGCGGGCGGCGGCGGTCGCGTCCTCGGCCGACACCTCGGCCCCGACCTTGCCGGTGGCGGTCAGCGCGCCGTCCACCATGGGCAGCTGACCCGAGGTGAAGACGTGATCTCCCGACCGCACCGCGGGAACGTAGGACGCGACCGGCGGCACGACGGGCGGAAGGGTCAGCCCGAGCTCGGCGAGCTTCTCCGTCACACCCATGTCAGCTCTTCGGGCGCTTGAAGTAGGCGACCAGGTTCTCGCCGGTGGGGCCGGGCATGACCGTGACCAGCTCCCAGCCGTCGGCACCGAAGTTGTCGAGGATGGCCTTGGTGTTGTGGATCAGCAGGGGTGCGGTGAAGTATTCCCACGTCGTCGATGCGCTCATGGCAGGAGCCTATAGCGCACCGGGTCAGTAAGGTCGAGGACGTGTCGGAGACAGCAGGTGCGACGTCGCACCCCACCGGATCGTCCCCTCAGGCGGAGCGAGGATGGCCGCCCGAAGCGGACCGCGCTCGACTGCACTTCGTCTCGGGCAAGGGTGGGACGGGCAAGAGCACCGTCGCCGCCGCGCTCGCCCTGGCCCTCGCCGCAGGTGGGCGCAAGGTTCTACTGGTCGAGGTCGAGGGACGCCAGGGCATCGCCCAGCTCTTCGACGTCCCCCCGCTGAGCCCGGTGGACACCAAGGTGGCCTCCGCCGACGGCGGTGGTGAGGTGTACGCGCTGGCCATCGACATCGAGACCGCGTTCCTCGAGTACCTCGACATGTTCTACAACCTCGGCTTCGCCGGCCGGGCGATGCGGCGGGTGGGAGCCATCGAGTTCGCCACCACCATCGCCCCCGGTCTGCGCGACGTACTCCTCACCGGCAAGGTGAAGGAGCGTGCGGTCCGCACCGAGAAGAACGGTCGGCTGCTCTACGACGAGATCGTCGTCGACTCGCCGCCGACGGGGCGGATCGGGAGCTTCCTGGATGTGACGACGGCGATGCGCGACCTCGCCAAGACCGGCCCGGTGCGATCGCAGAGCGAGGGTGTGGTGAAGCTGCTCCACTCCGAGCAGACACTGGTGCACCTGGTGACGCTGCTCGAGGCGCTGCCGGTGCAGGAGACCGCCGATGCTGCTGCGGAACTCGCAGCGGCCGATCTCCGACTGGGCACCGTGGTCGTCAACCGCACCGAGGAGTCGTTCCTTCCGGCGGAGGCGCTCGCCGAGGCGGCCTCCGGGAACCTCGACGCCGCCGCGATCGAGAAGAAACTCGCCGATGCCGGAATCACGCTGTCGGAGGACGACTTCGCCGGCCTGCTGACCGAGTCCATCGAGCACGCGTCGAGGCTCGCGGCCCAGCGCGAGAGCGAACAGCGTCTCGGTGACCTCGCGGTGCCGCGCCTGACGCTCCCGGCTCTGGCCGACGGCATGGACCTCGGCGGACTGTACGAGCTCGCCCACCACCTCACGGAACAGGGAGTGCGATGAGCACCGTTCCCACTCTCGACATCGGGTCCATCCTGACCGATCCGTCGTCGCGGATCGTCGTGTGCTGCGGCTCCGGCGGTGTCGGCAAGACCACCACCGCGGCGTCGATGGCGTTGCGGGCAGCCGAGAACGGGCGCCGGGTAGTCGTGCTGACGATCGATCCCGCACGGCGCCTGGCCCAGGCTCTCGGCGTCGGCGAGCTGGACAACACTCCGCAGCCGGTCGCCCTCGGGCCCGGCGCCACCGGCGAACTGCACGCGATGATGCTCAACATGCGTCGGACGTTCGACGAGATGGTGATGGAGCACTCGACGCCGGAGAAGGCCCGGCAGATCCTGAACAATTCCTTCTATCAGACTGTGGCGTCGTCCTTCTCGGGGACGCAGGAGTACATGGCGATGGAGAAGCTGGGGCAGCTCGCCGCCAGCGGTGACTGGGATCTCGTGGTCGTGGACACGCCGCCGTCGCGCAACGCGCTGGACTTCCTCGACGCCCCACAGCGTCTGGGGTCGTTCCTCGACGGTCGCATGATCAAGCTGCTGATGGCCCCGGGTCGCGGGCTGGGCCGAGTGGTCACCGGCGCCGTGGGTCTCGCGATGCGCGGCGTCTCGTCCATCGTCGGCAGCCAGATGCTCTCCGACGCTTCCGCTTTCGTGCAGTCGCTGGACTCGATGTTCGGTGGCTTCCGCGAACGTGCGCGCCACACGTACGACCTGCTGCGTCAGGACGGAACCCATTTCGTCGTCGTCGCGGCCGCGGAGCCCGACGCGCTGCGGGAGGCATCCTTCTTCGTCACCCGCCTGTCCGAGGACGGCATGCCGTTGGCTGGACTGGTGCTCAACCGCACGCACCCGACGCTGAGTTCGCTGCCGTCCGACCACGCCGTCACGGCCGCCGACCAGTTGGACGCCGAAGGCACCCCCGATGCCGCTCTGGCCGCGGGAGTGCTTCGCGTGCACGCGCATCGGGCCGTCACCGCGAAGCGCGAGATCGGACTGCTGCGTCGTTTCACCGCCGCTCACCCCCGTGTTCCCGTCGTGGGGGTGCCCTCGCTGCCGTTCGAGGTGTCCGATCTCGACGCACTGCGTGCCGTCGCCGATCAGCTGACCGGCACCGCCTGAGCCTCTGCGCTCAGGCGGTGAGCCGCAGGCCCGCGCCGGGGCCGCCGCTCTCGTCGATCGCACGCAGGATCGACACCAGGTCGGTGACGACGGCGGGGCCGATGCAGGGTGCCACGAGGTATGCGTTCACCATGCCGACCACGGACGTTCCCCGCACCACCGGCGCACCGGAGTCCCCGGCGTTCACGCACACCTGAGCGAACACCTGCTGGGAGTTCAGGATGTCACCGTAGGAGACTCCACACGTCGCACCGGTCGTACGACCCTGCTTGCACACGGTCTCGGCCAGCCGTGCGGGATCCCCGACAGCCGTGATGGTGGCGCTGCCGACGGAGGCCACCGGGGCCACCCGCTCCGCGTCGAACTCGATGATCGCCGTGTCGTACGCGGGCAGAACCGCGACGACGGAGCCCACATTTCCTGCGGCGGAATCGCTCTCGCTCGCCACGGTGTCGCCGACCCGCCCGCAGTGACCTGCGGTGAGCCCGATGGTGCGCCCGGCGGTGTCCGCACCGATCACGGTGAGACTGCACAGGGTCTCTCGTCCGTCCTGCGTCAGGACCAGCCCGGAACCCCCGCCCAGCTCCACGCGCTCGGCGGCGGAGGCCTGAGCCCCGCCGCCGAGAACGAGCGAGCAGAGGACGGCGAGACCGACCAGAAGTACTCGCATCGGTGTGACTACTTCTTCACTGCGGGCGGCGCCTCGAGCAGCGTGACGAACTGCTGCGCGTTGGCCACGGCGGAACCGAGACCACCGATGGCGGTACCGGCGAGCGATCCACCGGCGCCGAGCAGCAGGGCGCCACCGATGCATCCGGCGATCGGGCCCGCACCGAAGAGGAGCGCGACGGGAGCGGAGACGATGCCGGCCGCGGCCGCACCGAGGAGGCAGCCGCCGACGAGACCGGTTGCGGCACCGAGGAATCCACCGACCGTGGCGGTGAGCGACAGGTTGTCCTTGACGCCGGCGACCGCGGCGGGCAGGTCCACCTGGTTCAGGCCCGGAATGTCGTAGACCGGCGCGGCGGGCGCAGCGGCGTCGACCGCGAGGGTCGCGGTGTTGCCCTCGACCTGAGCGGACACGGGATGCGCCAGTCCGTCGACGGCGAGAGCCAGCGGCACCGAATCGACGACGACACCCGAGTCGTCGCGGATGACCAGGTGGTTGTTCTCGTTGCTCAGGGTTCCCGAGTCGGTGGTCACGAGCAGCCCGGTGCCCGCGGCCACGGCGTTCCAGTGCACCTCGGGAGCAGCGGCGGGTGCCGGATCGGCGTACGCGGTCGCGGAGGCGGTGCCCAGCGACACGATCGTCATCGCGGCGACAACCGCGATCTTGTTCATCTTCATGCCCGTCGAGTCCTTTTCGCAGTGGGAGCGAATCCGCGCTGATCGTCGGATCCGTCAAGCGGCGAGTGCCGAGCAGGATTCAACGGTCACGGTGAGACGGTGTCAATCGACGTGCGAGACAACGGAAAGCGAACCGCGAGGGACGGGCCGACACACGGACCGGGCGCGGCCGGGGCACCGAACGCCGGGTCCCATTCGGTGCCGGGCACGACCGGCGCGGCGGCAGGCGAGCGGGCGCCCCCACGGTCCGCGTCGGCGACGGCGCAGGTCAGAGCGTGGAAAGCCTTCCCGCGCGGGCGCGGCAGCCGAGCGACCGTGCGTCACGCTTCTTCCGATACGACCGATTCCGTTGTGACGCACACAGACTCGATGGAGGTCCGATTCGTCCGCGCTGTCGCGTGTGGTCGATCGACACGGGCGGGCGTGACAGACACACCGCGCCCCGGACGGGTCCCGACGCGTCGTCGGGCGTTCACGAAGAGTTCATGCGGTGCGACGAGAGATCTCCCACCGCGAATCGGACATCGCGGTGGGAGATCACAGGAACCGTGGCCGGTCGCCCGGCGGCGGCGTGGGTCAGACGGCCGACTGGTGGTGACGCTGGGTCTCGAAGAACTCGGCCCAGGAGTCCACCTCGGGGTGCTGCTTGATCAGGGCCCGGCGCTGACGCTCTGTCATGCCGCCCCAGACGCCGAACTCGACACGGTTGTCGAGGGCGTCCGCTCCGCACTGCATGAGCACGGGGCAGTGACGGCAGATCGTTGCGGCCTTGCGCTGCGCGGCGCCGCGGACGAACAGTTGATCGGGATCCACTCCCCGGCATCGTGCCTGCGATACCCATGCGATGCGCGCTTCGGCTTCCCCGATGTCGAGCGCTGCATTCGGCGTTCCTGTGTGCATTCGTTGACCCCTTACCGTCGGCGAACACCGTTTCCCTGGCGTTCCGGGCGTCCCACCCGCCGACGCAGCTCACGCTGCACAGCGAACTGAGGAGCACCCCACTAACTGATGTGATTGTTATCTGAATCACATCGTGTCCATCAATGTAGGGGAAAGGCCGCGCGGGAAGCAAGGTGGGGGATCACTTTTCTGGTACGCCCGTGCGATCGGTCACATCGGAGCAGGTCAGCCGTCCACATGTCCGGTACGGGCTGTGTCCCGGAGGAGCCACGTACTCTGTTGTTCGTGCCGATCGCCAAGACTGTCGCCAAACTCGCCGGGTGCTCCGCCCTGGCCGGCGCGCTGCTCGCCGGAGTCATGTTCCCGCTCGCCGGCGGGTTCGGATTCGCGTCCAACCGCGCCGCCGACACCGTGGACAACGTCTCCGCGGAACTCGTCGAGGGAACGGTGCCCGCCGTGTCCACGATGGTGGACTCCGCGGGCAACCCCATCGCGTGGCTCTACGAGCAACGACGCTTCGAGGTGCCGAGCGACCGCATCTCGAACGAGATGAAGCTCGCCATCGTCTCCATCGAGGACCGCCGGTTCGCCGAGCACGAGGGCGTCGACTGGCAGGGCACGGTGCGCGCCTTCCTGACCAACACCACCAGCGGACAGGTGGAGCAGGGCGCGTCCACCCTCGACCAGCAGTACGTGAAGAACTACCAACTGCTCGTCGTCGCCAAGACGGACGCCGAACGCCGCGCCGCCATCGAGACCACTCCCGCGCGTAAGATCCGCGAGATCCGCATGGCGCTGACGCTGGACAAGCAGCTGACCAAGGACGAGATCCTCACGCGCTACCTCAACCTGGTGCCGTTCGGTAACTCGTCCTACGGCATCCAGGACGCGGCACAGACGTACTTCGGCATCGACGCGAGCCAGCTGAGCCTGACGCAGGCGGCGATGCTCGCGGGCATGGTGCAGTCCAGCTCCGCCCTCAACCCGTACACCAACTACGACGGCGTGATGGCGCGACGGAACACCGTTCTCGACACGATGATCCAGAACATCCCGGACCGCGCGGCGGAGATCGAGGCCGCCAAGGCCGAGCCGCTGGGCGTGCTGCCAGAGCCCAACCAGTTGCCGCGCGGCTGCATCGCCGCCGGTGATCGTGGCTTCTTCTGTGACTACGCGCTGCAGTACCTGGCCGACGCCGGCATCAGCAAGGACCAGGTGGACAAGGGCGGTTACCTGATCAAGACCACTCTCGACCCGGCCGTGCAGTCCTCCACGAGCGCCGCCCTGTCCGGGAACAGCAGCCCGGATCTCGACGGTGTCGCGACGGTCATGAACGTCATCGCGCCGGGGCAGGACTCGCACCGCATCCTCGCGATGGGGTCGTCACGGCGCTACGGCCTGAACGGCGACGCCAACGAGACCGTCCAGCCGCAGCCGTACTCCCTGGTGGGCAGCGGTGCCGGGTCGATCTTCAAGATCTTCACCACCGCCGCCGCGATGGAGAAGGGCCTCGGCACGTCCGCGGTCCTGCAGGTGCCCAACCGCGTCGAGGTCAAGGGGCTCGGCGACGGCGGTGCGCGCGGGTGCCCTCCCTCGACGTACTGCGTGACCAACGCCGGCAACTACCCGCAGTCACTCTCGGTGACCGACGCGCTGGCACAGTCCCCCAACACCGCCTTCGTGAAGCTGATCGAGTCGGTCGGCGTCACCCCGACGGTCGACATGGCCGTCCGCCTGGGCCTGCGCTCGTACACGCTGCCCGGCACAGCCGGCCAGGGCACCGACCAGAGCCTCGCCGACTACCAGAAGGAGGCGAACCTCGGCTCCTTCACGCTCGGACCGACGTACGTCAATCCGCTGGAACTGTCCAACGTGGCCGCGACCCTCGCGTCCGGCGGCAAGTGGTGCCCGCCCAACCCGATCGACAGCGTCTTCGATCGCAGCGGCAAGCAGATCCCCGTCACGCAGCAGGCGTGCGAGCAGGTCGTGGAGCCGGGACTGGCGAACACACTGGCCAACGCGATGAGCAAAGACGACCAGCCCGGCGGCACGTCGGCGTCCGCCGCGAGCTCGGTGGGCTGGTCGCTGCCGATGTCCGGCAAGACCGGCACCACGGAATCGCACCGATCCTCGGGATTCCTCGGATTCACGAACCGGTACGCGGCCGCCGCCTACACCTACGGCGATTCCCCGACTCCCAGCGAGATCTGCTCGTTCCCGCTGCGCCCGTGTGGTTCGGGCAACCTGTTCGGCGGTAACGAGCCTGCACGGACCTGGTACGACGCGATGGATCCGGTGGCCACGAACTTCGGCGACGTCGGACTCCCGGCCGTCGACCAGAAGTACGTGCGCGGATCGGCCAACGGCCAGGTTCCCGACGTCACGGGCCTGACGCAGAACTCCGCGACCTCGCAGTTGCAGGCCGCCGGGTTCCGCGTGCAGGTGGCGACCACCGCGTCGTCGGAGGGTCGGGGCACCGTGGTCAGCACGTCACCCTCGGGTTCCGCCATTCCAGGATCGACGGTCACGATCTACATCAGCGACGGGTCCGTCCGGGCGGCACCGGCGGCCCCGGCGCCGGGGATCCAGCTTCCGGCGTTGCCGCCCGGGGTCACCCTGCCGGCGATCCCCGGGCTGACGGCACCGCCGCGCTAGCTGCGGCAGTGCCGTGCGGCGGCGAGTGCTCTACAGCCGAGCCTTGACCGCGGCCGAGATGCGGGAGCCGTCGGCCTTGCCGGCGGCGATCGCCGTGGCGGCCTTCATGACCTGTCCCATCTGTCGCATCGCCGGGCGCTCACCGAGTTCCTCGGCCACCTGCGCGATGGCCGTGTCGGCGACGTCGGCCAGTTCGGCGTCGGTCAGCGGCGTCGGCAGGTACTCGTCGATGATCTGCGCCTCGGCACGCTCGGTGGCGGCGAGTTCACCGCGCCCGTTCTGGGTGTAGATCTCGGCGGACTCGCCGCGCTTCTTCGATTCCTTGGCCAGCACGCGCAGCACGTCCTCGTCGGTGAGCTCGTGTGCTTCCTTACCCGACACCTTCTCGGTCTGTACCGCCGACAGCAGCATTCGCAGCGTCGCCGTCCGGAGCTTGTCCTTCGCCTTCATCGATGTCGTCAGATCCGCCCGCAGGCGCTTTTCCATGTCACAGTTCTCGGCCATGTCGGAAACGGTACTGTCGAAGAGGTGTCCGGTACATCAGCGTTCCCCCGTCGCTCGGCGCACCCGCTCCCGAGTCTGCAGTCGGCCGCGCGTTCTCTCGCCACTCCCGGAGGGATCGCGGCTCTCGCCGCGGGATCGGCGGCGGTGGGGTTGACCTACGCCACGGCCATCGAGCGGAACGCCTTCGCGCTGCGGGAGACCACCATGCCGGTGCTCGCCCCGGGGTCGTCGACGCTGCGTGTCCTGCACATCAGCGACCTGCACATGATGCCGGACCAGAAACTCAAGCAGAACTGGGTGCGTGAGCTCGATCGGCTCGAACCCGATCTCGTCGTGAACACCGGCGACAACCTGTCCCACCAGCGGTCGGTGCCGGCCGTGGTGCAGTCGCTCGGGTCGCTCCTCGGTCGGCCAGGGCTGTTCGTGTTCGGCTCGAACGACTACTTCGCGCCCGTGCCCAAGAACCCCCTGAAGTACTTCTCGAAGAATCACAAGAAGGTGTTCGGGAACCCGCTGCCGTGGCAGGACCTGCGGGCGGCCTTCACCGAGCGCGGGTGGATGGACGTCACCCACGTCCGCCGCGAGCTCGAGGTGTCCGGCGTCCGGATCGCCACGGCCGGGGTGGACGATCCGCACCTGAAGCGTGATCGCTACGACACCATCGCCGGCGCGCCGAACCCCATCGCCGACGTGAGCATCGGCATCACCCACTCTCCCGAACCGCGCGTTCTCGATCGCTTCGCGGCGGACGGATACGACCTGGTGCTCGCGGGACACACCCACGGCGGCCAACTGTGCCTCCCGTTCTACGGCGCACTGGTGACCAACTGCGAGCTCGACCGCTCTCGCGTCAAGGGACCCTCGCGCTGGGGTGCCCACACCCGACTGCACGTGTCGGCCGGACTCGGGACGTCGCCGTATGCGCCGTACCGCTTCTGCTGCCGTCCCGAGGCCACCCTGATCACTCTCGTTCCGGCGAAGCGTCCGCCCAGGACCTCACCCGAACAGGGCGTTTCGCGTTCCGAAGCCATGGTGCGATAGAGTTGCAGAGCTGCCCTGACGGGGAGTGAACGGCCACGGGGTGTGGCGCAGCTTGGTAGCGCGCTTCGTTCGGGACGAAGAGGTCGTGGGTTCGAATCCCGCCACCCCGACTCGTGGTTGAGACACGAAAGAAAGCCCCGACCGGGGAAACCTGGTCGGGGCTTTCGTGCTTCTGCGCAGCGGTTCAGCGAGCGCTGCCCCGAGCGACCGTGCTCTCCGTCGCGTCATCCGGACCGGGTAGTTCGGCATCGATGTCATCGTGCGCGACGGGATGGGCAGGCAGAAAAATGAGGGTGAGAACGGCAGCAGCGGCAGTCACGCCTCCCGCGACCATGCATCCGAGCGACATTCCGTCGACGAAGCCCACCCTTGCGACCTCTGTCAGTCGTGCGCCTACATCGGCACCGGCCTGACCGAACAGTTCCGCCGCCCTGTCGGCAGCGAAGAGTGCCGCGCCGACCGATTCGCTCGCGGGCTCCCGCAGCGGCTCGGGAAAGGATCCGACATCGAGATGATCGCGATACGCGGACAGTGCGACCGATCCGATCACCGCGACGCCGAGGGTGCCGCCGAGCTCACGCGTGGCGTCGTTGACCGCCGACCCCATGCCGGCCTTGTCCGGTGAGACCACACCCATGATCGCTTCGGTTGCCGGCGTGCCGGTCAGTCCGATGCCGCCACCCAACAGGAGCATCTGAAGCAGGATGACCCAGTAGTCGGCGTCGGCAGAGAGAGTCGACGCCCACACGAATGCGACGCTGAGAGAGAACAATCCGAAAGCGACGACCACTTTCGTGCCGATTGCGACAGCGATCCGAGGCCCGACGAGCGCTGCCACCGCGATCGAGCCCGCGACCGGCAGGATTCGGACGCCGGTCTCCAGAGCGCCGTACCCGCGCACGAACTGGAAGTACTGGGTGACCAGGAAGATGAAGCCGAACAGGGCGAAGAATCCGCCGGTGACCGCTCCACTTGCGGCGGTGAACCGCATGTTCGCGAACAACCTGACATCGAGCATGGGATGGTCGCTCCGGATCTCGTGGATGACGAACACCGTCGACACCACCGCAGCCACCACGAAGCCGATCACGGTAGGTGGCGAGCCCCATCCGCGGTCGGGTGCCTCGATGATCGAGTACACGAGCGTGCCGAGTGCGACGGTCGACAGTACGAGGCCGACGTAGTCGAGCGGCGGCGTAGCGGGGTCGCGCGACTCGGGGATGAAGCGCGCGGCGAAGAACAGCGTGAACGCCGCAGCTATGCCGTTGAAGACGAGAATCGATCCCCACCAGAAGTGCTCGATCAGGGCACCACCGACGACCGGACCGGTGGCCACCGCAAGGCCGGTGGCCGCTCCCCACAACCCGAGAGCTTTCACCCGTTCGGTCCGATCGGTGAACACGTTGGCGAGGATCGACAGCGTTACCGGATAAACCAGTGCAGCGGCGACACCGGCGAGTGTGCGCCAGGCGACGAGTACGCCGGGGCTGCCGCTGAGCGCTCCGCCTGCGGATGCTGCGACGAAGATGACGAGTCCGAGCAGCAGGAGCCGACGACGACCGAATCGATCGCTGAGCGATCCACCCGCCAGCACCAGCGCGGCGAACGCAAGATTGAACGCGTCGACGATCCAGAGCAGGTCCCGGGTGCTGGCCCCCAGCTCCCTGACCAGCGTGGGCAGAGCGATGTTGATGACGGTCGTGGACACGTTGACAACGAATACCGCTAGACAGAGCGTCGCGAGGACGGCCGTCTTGTTGACGGCGCTAGTGGAGAGTGGGCGGGTGAGCGACATAATGAAGTTATAGCAGACGCTGCCTGCCGTGCACCCCGAAGCGGTCCCCTGTGCCGTCAGCCGGGTGTCCCGTCCCGATGTGAAACGATCGACTCATGGCATCCGCTCACACGCCCCTCGTCGGGAGCGTCGACGACGAACCCGTCCGCGAGCGGCTCATCCGCTCGGCGATGGAGTTGCTGGCCGATGCCGGTCCGAGCGAGTTGAAGGTGCGGACGATCACCGATCGCGCCGGCGTCTCGACGATCACCATCTATCACCACTTCGGCGGTTTGCAGGAACTGTTGCAAGAGGTCGTCATCCGCGGATACGCCAACCTTCGTGCTGCATTGCTCGCAGCATCAGCGGCACGAATGAACCCGGGCGCACAGTTGTTCGCAATGGCACTGAGCACCCGCGAGGTTGCCCAACGCAACGCCCACCTCTACGACATGATGTTCGGCCTCTCCACTCGGGGCACGTACCGATACGTCGCTTCGACGAATCGGATGTCCACCGACGGGTTCGGTCCCGCCTATGCCGTCCTGGCCGCCACCTGCGAGAAATTGGCTCGCACGGGGGTGTCGCCGATCGCGGGAGAGCAGATGGCGGCAGAACTGTGGAGTCTCGTCCACGGCTTCGTCACGCTGGAAATCAGCGGGCAATTCGCAGATTTCACAGACCCCGTGGCCACCATCTTGGAACCGATGGCTGTCAACCACTTCGTCGGGATGGGATACCCGCGCGATCTGTCAGAGGCCGGCGCGAAGCAAGCCGTGCGATGGTGGAAGCGACGGCAGCAGTCGCAGCCCTAGCGCGCATCCGGCGTGGTTGTCCGTCACGAACGTCGGCGGGCGGACACTTTGTCGGGTTCGGCGGCGGCGAGCATGTCGTCACGCTCGACGACCTTGATGCGTTCGCGGCCCTCGACCCGGCCCAGTGAGCGTTCGTGTTCGTCCAGTCGATACCAGCCGTCCCAGGTCGTGAACTGCACGTCGCGCGATTCCAGGAGCTCGAGAACGGCGGATTCCTGCGGCGTGGCCGGGGTGTTCAGCGACTCGGCCCTCATGTCGTCGAGAATGCACTCGACGGTCTCGTTGGCGTCGCCCTTGGTGTGCCCGATCAGGCCGATGGGTCCCCGCTTGACCCAGCCCGTCGTGTAGAGCCCGGCCAGGTGGGTGCCCTCGTCGACGATGCGTCCGGCCTCGTTGGGGATGACACCGGCCCGGGTGTCGAACGGGATCCCCGGCAGATCGTCCGACAGATACCCGACCGCGCGATAGACCGCACCGACCTCCCAGTCGGTGAACGCACCGGTCGGCGTCACGTTGCCGCTCCCGTCCAGTCGGGTGCGTTCGGTGCGCAGACCGATGACCTTGCCTTCGGCGCCGAGGATCTCCACGGGTGATTCGAAGAAGTGCAGAAACAGCTTGTGCGGACGGTCACCGGGTTCGCGGATCGCGTAGTTCTCGATGATCGTGGCAACCTGATCGGTGATCTTGGAGGCGCGTCGCGCGACCGCGGACCCCTCGTCGTACTCGATGTCCTCGGGGTCGACGATCACCTCGATCGTCGGGGAGTGGTCCAGCTCTTTCAACTCGAGCGGCGTGAACTTGGCCTGGGCCGGGCCGCGACGCCCGAACACGTGCACCTCGACGGCTCTGTTGGCCGCGAGCCCGTCGTAGACGTTCGGCGGGATCTCCGTGGGCAGCAGCTCGTCGGCGGTCTTGGCGAGCACCCGCGCGACGTCCAACGCCACATTGCCGACGCCGATGACGGCAACCTTCTCCGCCTCCAGAGGCCAGGTACGAGAGAAGTCGGGGTGTCCGTCGTACCAGGCCACGAACTGCGCGGCACCGAAGGAGCCGTCGAGATCGATGCCGGGGACGTCCATCGCGCGGTCCTCGGTGGCACCGGTGGAGAAAATCACCGCGTCGTACAGCGACCGGAGATCATCCACGGTGATGTCGGTGCCGAAGTCGACGTTGCCCAGCAGTCGGACCTGCGGCTTGTCGAGGACCTTGTGCAGGGCGGTGATGATGCCCTTGATGCGCGGGTGATCCGGTGCCACGCCGTAGCGAATCAATCCGAACGGCGCGGGCATCCGCTCGAACAGATCGATCGACACGCCACGCTCCGAGGCCGTGTCGGACTTCATCAGCGCGTCCGCCGCATAGATCCCGGCCGGCCCCGCTCCCACGATGGCGACTCGGAGGGGACGCGAATTTATAATGAGGTTATGCATCTGGTCATCGTACCCATCGTCCGCACGTCTAGTCGGTCGGACCTCCGATCGGATCCCCCCGTACATGACTTTGTTATGTACGATCGCTCACACGACGCGAAGGGATCACCGACATGACGCAGGACGCGACACCAGCCGACTGGCAGAAGACCGCATGCATTCTGTGCGAGTGCAATTGTGGCATCGAGGTACTGCTCGAGGGCCGGGCGCTGACCAAGATCCGAGGCGACAAGGACCATCCCAACTCACAGGGATACAGCTGCGAGAAGCCGCTACGTCTCGATCGCTATCAGAACGGCGCCCACCGGATCGACAGCCCGCTGCGCCGACGTCCCGACGGCACGTTCGAGGAGATCAGTTGGGACACAGCCCTCGACGAGATCGCCGCTCGACTGGCTGCCGTGCGGGACGAACACGGCGGTGAGCGAATCTTCTTCTACGGTGGCGGTGGTCAGGGCAACCACCTCGGTGGCGGATACGGCCGCGCGCTGTTCAACGGCGTGGGCGGCAAGTACATGTCGAACGCCCTCGGCCAGGAGAAGACCAGCGAAGCGTACGTCGACAAGCACCTGTACGGCGCCCACACGGCGGGCGACTTCGAGAACTCCGAAGTTGCCGTGTTCATCGGCAAGAACCCGTGGCAGTCGCACGGCATGGCCCGGGCCCGACCCACCTTGAAGGAATTGGCGCGCGACCCCGACCGGGCGATCATCGTGATCGATCCCCGGAAGAGCGAGACCGCAGCGATGGCGGACCATCACCTGCAGATAAAGCCCGGGACCGACGTCTGGTGTCTCGGCGCCCTAGACGCCACCCTCGTACAGGAAAACCTGATCGCGTCGGAGTGGCTGAACACCCATGCGGTCGGGGTCGACGAAGTTCTGCAGCTGTTCCGCGACATCGACATCACCGACTACGCCCGACGATGCGGCGTGCCCGAGGACGACATTCGTGCAGCCGCCCGCCGCATCGCGCGAGCGAAGAGTGTCGCCACGTACGAGGATCTGGGTATCCAGCAGTCCCCCAACAGCACCGTATGCTCTTATCTGCAGAAGATGCTCTGGGTGTTGACCGGCAACTTCGCCAAGCCCGGCGGCATGCACATCCACTCGTGGATCTTTCCGCTCGCAGGGCCGTGGTTCCCCATCGAACGGGACGAGCCGGTGCGGTTCTCCGGGGCGCGACGCGCTGTCGGACTCCGGTCGATGCGTCACGGCGCTGCCGCGATGCGCGCGGTCTTCTCCCGCCTCGACGGACATGCGACCTCCGGGAAGGTGGCCGAGAACGTTGCCCGATCCGCGTTGCACTTCTTCTTCCCGTCGGTGTCGGTGGCAGCGGCCGATCCGATAGCACGACTCGCCGGCAACGTGGACCGTGATGCCGGAGTGACCCCGGTGACCGGCGCGCGCATCATGGCCGGCTTGATCCCGGCCAACTCCATCGCGGACGAGATTCTGACCGATCACCCGGATCGGTTTCGTGCGATGTTCATCGAATCGTCGAATCCCTTGCATTCGTTGGCCGATTCGGAGCGCTTCCGGCAGGCGATGCGCAGCCTCGACCTCACCGTCGTCATCGATGTCGCCCTGACCGAGACCGCCAGGGCTGCGGACTACGTGCTGCCAGCAGCCAGTCAGTTCGAGAAGTACGAGGCGTCACTGTTCACTTTGCACTTCCCGCACAACACCTTTCAGATGCGTCACCCCTTGATGCCGCCGATGCCGGGCACCCGATCGGAGCCGGAGATCTACGCCGCTCTGATGGACAGGCTCGACCTCGTGGATCCGGGCATCATCGCGTCGTTGACGGCGTCCGCGCGGGTGGGTCGATCCGCCTACAGCCTCGCGCTGTTCTCGACGATCGAGCAGAAGCCCGAACTCGCCGGAATCGTGCCGTACCTCGTCTACCGCACATTGGGCGCAACATTCGCTCCGGGAGACGAGGCACAATCACTCGTCTGGAGTTTTGCCCATCTCGCAGCCATTGCACAGCCCGACGCGGTACGGCGGGCTGGGTTCACCCACGACGGTGAAGGACAGGGCGAAAAGCTGTTCGAAGCGATCCGTGATCGCCGCGAGGGCGTGATCTTCACCGAGGATCGCTACTCCGACGCCTGGTCCTACATTCGCCACGAGGACAAGAAGATCCACGTCGCGATCCCGGAGCTCATGGACGAGCTACGCCTGCTCGACGCCGAGGAACCGTGCTACACCAGCGAGGAGTTTCCGTTCATCCTGTCGGCGGGTGAGCGACGGGCATTCACTGCGAACGTCATCATTCGCGACCCCGAGTGGCGTCGACGCGACAAAGATGGGGCGCTGCGAATGAGCCCGCAGGACGCCGCTGATCTCGCTGTCGATACAGGTGATGTCGTGCGTCTGATCACCGAGACGGGCATCGCGACAACGACGGTGGAGATCAGCGACATGATGCAACCCGGACACGTGTCGTTGCCCAACGGCATGGGTGTCTCCTACCCGGGAGAGAACGGAGACACCGTGGTCGGGGTGCCGCTCAACACGCTGACCACGGTCACGCGACGTGACAAGTTCTTCGGAAATCCGTGGCACAAGAATGTCCCGGTACGCATCGAACTCGTGGACTCGAGCGTGACAGCCGACAGCTGAGAATACGCACCACGGCGAGATCAGCCCGGAGGATCGACAACCACCGAACTCGCCCGCGAGGGGGCGGGCGAGTTCGGTGTGCGAGTCGAACCTTGGAATCGAACCGACCCACAGGAGAAAGCATGCCGCTCTGGAACATCAGGACCGCGAAGAATGTGTACACCGCCGACGACAAGAAGGCGTTCGCCGACAGCATCACGTCGTTCTACCTGGACGCCGTCGGGTTGCCGAAGTTCTACACCAGCGTCGTCTTCCATGAATTCGATCCCGAGAACTTCTTCCTCGGGGGTGAACCGACAGACGATTTCGTCCTGATCGAGGTGGTTCATGTCGCCCGCAACATGGACGAGCTGTCCGAGAAGCTCGGCGCGACGATGACCGAGGACGACCTGTATTCGTTGATGCGAGAGAGCTTCGCCGGGATCGTCCGACCGTTCGTCGACGATCGTGGGCTGCGCTGGGAGACAGCGGTTGTGGAAGGGCTCTTCAAGAGCTGGATGATCGACGGCATGACACCACCGCCGCCCTTCTCGGACGCGGAGAAGACGTGGGCGCGGCAGAACAAGCCGTCGCCGTATGACACAGAGTCGGCCTGACTCTCGGACCGGACATCGACGGCGACGTCGTCGGCATCCTGCGTGCGCTGCTGCGCCGCGATGGATGCCGACGACGTCGTCACTCGTCGGTCGGTCGTCCCGCCACTGCCGTTCCGCGATAGTCGGCTCGGACGCCGTCGAGTCCGCGTTCCAGCGAACTCTCCAACAGTCGGAAACCGCCCTCTTCGGCGATACGGCGCACTCCCGGGAGCCTCGTCACCGAACTCACTGCTCGTAGCGCGCCCGCCCCCAGTCGCACCACCGCCTCCGCCGTGGGCCGTGGCTCGAGGCCCAACGCGTCCCGAGCATCGCCACCGGGGAACGTGGCTATCATCGACGGTTGCAGAACCTGCCGCGCCACCGCGTGGTTCAGCCATGTCGACTTCCCGAAAGCGGCCATCGATGCTGTGCCCTCGACAACGTCGCGCATCAAGGTCTTCGTCTTGTCACTCTCACTGAACAGGGTGTCGTGGATTCGCATCTGGATCGCCATCTCCTCGGCGTGGTCTCGCCCGAGCAGTTGATTGTTCGCACCCTCGATGCGCGACACCCAGCGCCACATCAGCGCGAAGCCGTCGCGTTCGTCGGGGGTCACCTTTCCCCCGAAATACTCCATGATGTTGACCCGGTACTGCCCGAAGATGTACGTCGCACCGGCAGTGGCCATCTGGCTGATCGGCGTTCCCGATTCATATCGGGGCCACCTCGCGCTGCGATGGATTCCTAGCCGGATCATGGTGTGCATGAACCTGATTCGTATCCACATGATCCACCGATCGCCACCCGGCAACATCCCGTCCACGTCGAGTGCTCCGACGAAACCGGTTGCCGTCTCCCAGAAACGGCGTCGGAAATCGCCTCCGCCGGCCAGGCGACCGGTCGACGACATCACCTCCGCGGTGGCCGGATCCAGGTAGGTCATGGGCAAGGCCCCGTGGATCCCGAACAACATGCCCAGCGGATTGCGGCGTCCCATCCGCGCACCCACCCTGAGGGAATCGACATCGAGCCAGCTCGGAATGGCCTCGACGTCGGCGAAGAAGGCGGTGGCCTCCGAATTGCCCCCTCGTTCGAGTTCTCTGGCGTTCGCGTAGATGTCGCCACCCATCAGTTTGCGTTCGCGCATCACGTGGATCAGCGCCTCGCACAGCGGGTCACCCACGTGATTCCACGACCTGTAGTCGATGTCCCCGGGTGCGAGATACGATTCCGCGCCCGGGATACTCGCCAACGCGATCAGCGCGTCGACGCTCGGACCGTGCGGGGCGAACTCACTGCGTGTTTCGCTGAACATGTGGCGCCTTCCGTCGAGGAACGACCGAGCACTCCGAGCACGCGCCTCGACCCGAGCGAGGTGCATGACCGGTGATCGAGGCGTGGTGCACGAGCCGTCGCGAGGTACAGAACCTCGTTATAGATAGTTCTATCACGTCCGCTCGAGGTCGGCACAGAGGCGACGTCGACGATGCCGGAACGCGGGTGCAGGCCCACGACACGACGGGGTCGTGGGTCCGGCGTCAGACCGGTGATGCCACGAGCAGCCGGACCGTCCCGATCGGTCCGTCGTCCTGCAGCCGACGCTTCGCGCGCTGGTACGCCACGCGCAGTCGCACGCTCGTCGTCAGGTCCCCGAAGACGTCGGGTTGGGCCAGGAACGCACCGGGGCTGTCGTGGTCGGCCCGCGCCAGTGCGCGGAGCTGATCCGCCGCCCGGTCGGGCAGCGCCACTCCTCCTTCGATGCATGCGCACCACGCCGCGAGCATCAGGGCCGCGTGATCGATCGACCGGTCGTCGCGCAGTCTGTCCCGCACGACGGGCAGGACGAACTTCGGGATGCGCGACGTCGCGTCGACCACCTGACGCGCCACCGTGTCCTGCACGGCCGGGCTGCCGAAGCGTGCGAGCAGATCGTCGATGTACGTGTCGAGGTCCACGCCGGGAACGAGTCCCACGGTGGGCGCCGCCTCGTGGCGCATGTAGGAGGCCACGAAGGCCCCGAGGTCGGGGTCGGCCATCACCTCGTGCACGAACGTCTTCCCGGCCAGCACACCGAGGTACCCGAGCATCTGATGGGAGGCGTTGAGGAGTCGGAGCTTCATCCGCTCGAACGGCGCGACGTCCGTGACCACCTGGACGCCCACGTCCTCGAACGGTGGCCGCCCGTCGGAGAAGTCGTCCTCGAGGGCCCACTGCGCGAACGATTCGGACCGCACCGGCCAGGCGTCGTCGATGCCCGTCCGGCGGCGCACCGAGTCGATCACGGCCGGCGACGTCGCAGGGGTGATCCGGTCCACCATCGAGTTCGGGAATGCGACGGAGTCGTCGATCCAGTCGGCGAGCGCGCCGTCGTGGTGACGGGCGAACGACACCAGCGCGGCACGGGCCACGGCACCGTTTCCGACGATGTTGTCGCACGACATGACGGTGAACGGCGCGGTGCCCTCGTCGCGGCGACGGCGGAGTGCCACCGTGAGGAACCCGAGGACGCTGACCGGCGCGTCGAGAGACATGAGGTCGTGGCGCGTGGCGTCGTCCCGGGGATCGAAGGCACCGGTCGCGTCGTCGATGCCGTAGCCCGACTCGGTGATGGTGAGCGAGACGATGTGCGTGGTGGGTGCCGCGAGCGTCGCGACGACGAGATCCGGGTCGTCCGGCGCGTAGAGGTAGCGGGCGATGGACCCCACGATGCGGGTGTCCTCCGCGCCGTCCGGATGCACCGTGCTGAGGGTGTAGAGCTGGTCCTGGGCAGCGGCGGTGTCACGCGCCGCCGCGTCGGCGGGCATGACACCGACACCGCAGATCGCCCAGCCGAGGTGCCCCGCGGCGAGCAACCGGTCGACGTACATCGCCTCGTGCGCTCGATGGAAGGCGCCGACACCGATGTGGACGATGCCGCACACCAGGGTCGAGCCGTCCACTCGATGACGCGGAACCGTCACGCCCGCAGGCGGTGCGGTGAGGGCGTCCTGGATCGAGATGGTCACGGCAGCGGTGCCTTTCGAGTGGTACGACGTGGAACGCGGTGGCGCTCCCGTTCACCGGGATCGAGCCGGTGAGACAGAAGAGCGCCACCGCAGCTGGGGACGGCCGGTCAGCAGGCCGACTTGTACACGTACTGCGCGCCGTCGCCGTCGATCGTGTCCGCGGTGATGACGTGGAATCCGGTGGAGATGTCCTTCTCGGTGGGCTCGTCCTCGAGCGAGGCGACGGCCTGCTCGACGCCGTCGGTGCCGATGGTGGCCGGCTGCTGGGCGATGAGCGCCTGGACCGTTCCCTCGCGGAGCTGCTTCACCTGGGCGGGGCCGGCGTCGAAGCCGACGATCTTGACCTGCTCCTGCTTCCCGGTCTGGCGGACGCCGGTCGCGGTGCCCTCCGCGGCGAAGGTGTTGGTGGCGAAGACACCGACGATGTCGGGATCCTTGGCGATGGCGGCGGAGATCAGACGAGCGGCCTCGGCCGGATCGTTGTGGCTGTACTGCACTCCGAGGTACTGGAAGGCCGAGTTGCCCGCGGCCGCGTCCTCGAATCCCTTGACGCGGGCGTCGGTGGTGGAGACGCCGGGGTCGGTGGAGATGACGATGACCTTGCCGCCGTTCGGGTTCAACCCCTCGATCGCGTTGAACGCCTCGGCGCCGCCGCCCTCGTTGTCCGACGAGATGGCCGACACGGCCTTCGACGGATCCTCGAGCGTCGTGTCGACGAGGACGACCTTGATTCCGGCCTGCGCGGCGGCGTCGAGCGGTGCCTGCATCGCGGACACGTCGGTGGGGGCGATGAGAATCGCGGCGGGACGAGAGGCGACGACCGAATCGACGATCGGCTTCTGCAGGGTCGGGTCGAACTTGGCGGGACCCTGGACGTCGACCGTGTAACCGGCGGCCTGAGCGGCGTCCTGGATGCCGCACTGCATGCTGATGTAGAACTCGTCGCCGCTGACGCCCTGGATGAACGCGAGCTTCTTCTCACCGCCGCCCGAGTCGGACGAACAGCCGGCGAGCACGAAGGTGGAGAGTGACGCGGCTGCCAGCGCAGCGGCGGCGACGGTCCGGGATGTACGCATGGGTGAGTGATCTTTCCGGTAGGCCGAGCGTGGTGAGTGGAGTGTGCGATGAGGCCGAGCGACGGTGGTACGTCAGGGGTTTCGAGCCCACAGTCGTTTCAGTGAAGACGTCGACGCCCCGCGGGTGGCGGCGGCTCGGCGGCGTTGATCGAAGTACACGGCGGCGATGAGCACGGCACCGACGGCGACCTGCTGCCAGAAGGGCTGCACACCGACGATGACGAAGCCGTTCTGGAGCACGGCGGGAATGAAGAGTCCGATGACGGTGCCGAACATGGTGCCCACACCGCCGAAGAGGCTGGTGCCGCCGATGACGACCGCGGCGATGACGTTGAGGTTGGTCTGCGACTGGCCGGCGATGGCCGTGGTGCCGTACTGCGAGAGCGACAGGATGCCCGCGAGACCGGCGAGCGTGCCGGACAGCGCGTAGACCTTGATCAGGTGCAGGTCGACCTTGATGCCGACGCGCCGGGCGGACTGCTCCTTGGACCCGACAGCGAAGGTGTGCAGGCCGAACCTTGTGCGGTGCAGCACGATACCGAACACGATGACGAACACCAGGGCGATGAAGGAGATGAGCGGGATGGTGGTCGCGGGCACGTTGCCGTAGCCGATCGTGTCGACCAGCACCGGCGGCACGTCGCGGATGTCGACACCACCGGTGATGACCTGGGCGAGACCCAGTGCGCCGCCGAGCGTACCCAGCGTCGCGATCAACGGAGGCACCTTCGCGATACCGATGAGGAACCCGTTGAGCAGCCCCCACGCCAGCCCGCAGGCGACGGCCACGAGGATACCGATGACGGCCACACTCCAGCCCTCGCCGCCGACGGCCCGCATCACCTTCGCGGCGACGACGCCGGAGAAGACGAGGACAGAGCCGATGGATAGATCGATACCGCTGGTGACGATGACGAACGTCATCCCGATGCCGAGGACGGCGAGGATCGAGACGTTCTGGATGATCTGCCGGATGTTGCCCCACTCGGGGAAACTGTTCGGCGCGAGAATCGAGAACAGGATGCTGATCGCCAGCAGCACGATGACGATCTGGAACACCTGGACACGGGCGAGGCCGGCGAGGCTGCTCCGCAGATCGAACGAGCTGCCGTTCGACGACGGTTCGGGGGCCGAGGATCCCGCTGATTTCGGCAAGGTCTGATTGCTCATCTCGCGGCTCCCACCGTCGCGCCGGTCATCGCGCCGACGAGTGCTTCCATGGTCGTGTTCTTGGCATCGAGCGTCGCGACGCGCTTGCCCAGGCGCAGTACCTGGACGCGGTCGGCGACCTCCATGACGTGCGGCATCGAGTGGCTGATGAACACCACGGCGACGCCCTTGTCGGCCACTCGACGAATGGTGTCGAGCACGTTGCGGGTCTGGACCACGCCGAGTGCGGCGGTGGGTTCGTCGAGGAACACCACACCCTTGGCCCAGGCCACGGCGCGGGCGATGGCGATGGCCTGCTGCTGGCCACCGGACATGGCTCCGACCGGATCGGTGAGGCTGCGGACGGTGGCCCCCAGTTCGTCGAGCGCCGCACGCGACTGCGTGCGCATCTCGGCCGTGTTCAGGAAGCCGAGCTTGCCCAGCAGGCCCGCCGCGGGAATCTCGCGCCCCAGGAACATGTTCTGGGCCGCGTTGAGGTGCGGAGCGAGCGCCAGGTCCTGGAACACCGTCTCGATGCCCAGATCTGCTGCTGCGGTGGGGTTGTCCAGGTCGACGGTCACGCCGTCGTAGAGGATCTCGCCGGAGTCCAGCGCCAGGCTGCCGGACAGCGCCTTGACCATCGTCGACTTACCGGCGCCGTTGTCGCCGATGAGTGCGACCACCTCGCCCGCGTAGATGTCGAAATCGGCGTCGTCGAGCGCGCGCACGTTCCCGAAGCTGCGGGAGAGCCCGCGTGCCTCGAGGACGGGCGTGGCGCCGTCGGGGTGGTTGCTCATGAGAGCTCCTCGGATGAGTCGGTGTCGCGTGATGAGTCGGTGTCGTGAGCGGGTGCGAGAAGCGGGTCGTTCGGCACCTCGATGATCAGGTCGGCGCGGCGGGCCGCCGCGGCCACGATCTCCGCGTTGCGGAGGTCGACGTCGCGGGTCCACTGCTCGGCGTCCGCACGCGACTTGCCGTGGTGTCGGTGTCGGGCCACGAGTCGTTCCGCGCGCACCGTCGTCGGAACGTCGAGGTACCAGACCTCGTCGAGTTCCGAGCGCACCGCGCCCCACCCGCCGTCGTCGAGCAGGAGGTAATTGCCCTCGGTGATCACCATCGCGGTGTCGCGCTGCACGGGGACGGCGCCGGCGATCGCGGCCTCGATCGACCGCTCGAACCGCGGTGCGTAGATCGTCTCCGCCGTCTGGTTCCGCAGGCGGCGCAGGAGCGCGACGTATCCGTCGACGTCGAAGGTGTCGGGCGCACCCTTGCGTCCACGGCGCCCGAGCCGGATCAGCTCCTCGTCGGCGAGGTGGAACGCGTCCATCCCCACCAGCGTGGAGTCGGTACCGAGTTCCGCCTGAAGCAGTGCGCAGAAGGTCGACTTGCCCGCGCCCGGTGCACCGGTGACACCCAGCAGCCGGCGACCGCCGGATCCGTCGCGCAGCACGGACGCCAGGTGGCTCACCATCTCGGTGAGATCGGCCGGCGCGTAGCGCCGACGGTCCTCGCGGCCGTCCGGCGTGCCGGCGTCGTTCGAAGCTGCGTACATGTCCGTCCCTCGTCGAATTGCGGAACTCGATCGACCCGACCTTCGTGAGGGCGGGTCGTCGTGCGGCCCGAGCCGCATCGCGATGCGGATCAGTGTGACCCACGCAACTCGCCGTGTCACGCGTTTCGCGAAAATTCATGTCACCGGTGACATGGGCACCGTTCGGTCGAGCTTCCCCGATTCGTGGAGGACACCCCCGAGGGAAGGATCAATGCAGTTCAGCGATGTTTCTCGGCAATCGGGCGCAGAATTGCACACGGTGACGTACGGTCCGTGTCATCGATGTCATGGACCACCGCAACGGAGGTCATGACATCGATGACATCGCATCACCGCCACACCCACGACTCCCCAGAAGGCAGAACCGACATGTCGCAGAGTTCCCCGTCGAAGTTCAGCGGCCGCACGATCCTCGTCACCGGGGCCAGCGGCGGTATCGGCGCCGCCACAGTGCGGCGCCTCGTCGCCGACGGCGCCGACGTCATCGCGTCCGGACGGAACGAGGCCGCGCTCGCTGCTCTGCAGGAGGAGACCGGCGCACGTCCGCTGCCGTTCGACCTCACGTCGGAGGACAGCATCCGTGAGGCCCTGTCGGGCCTCGAGCTCTACGGCGTGGTCAACTGCGGCGGCTTCGGCGGCGAGATCGCCACCCCCCAGGACACCGACATCGACATCTTCGACAAGGTCATCTCCATCAACGCGCGCGGCAGCCTCCTCGTCATCAAGTACGCGGCTCCCGCGATGATCGCCGCCGGAGCCGGGGCCATCGTCAACGTCTCGAGCCAGGCATCGCTCGCAGCGCTCCCCGGACACATCTCGTACGGATCCTCGAAAGCGGCTCTGGACAACATCACTCGCGTCGCGGCACTGGAACTCGGGAAGCACGGCATCCGGGTCAACAGCGTCAATCCCACCGTCGTCATGACGGAGATGTCCGCCTTCTACTGGGGGCGCCCGGAGATCGAGGGCCCGTTCCTGTCGCAGATGCCGCTCGGTCGGTGGGCCACCGAGGCCGAGATCGCGGCCCCCATCGCGTTCCTGCTCAGCGACGACGCCTCGATGATCACCGGGGTGTCTCTTCCGGTCGACGGCGGGTACACCAGCCGCTGACCCGTCATACTGTCCCGGCACGTACGAGAAGGTGGCCCGATGACCACGATGCAGGATGTCGCGACACTGGCCAACGTCAGCGCGAAGACGGTGTCCCGTGTCTACAACGACGATCCGCACGTCGATCCCGAGACTCGCGCTCGGGTCAACGCGGCGCTCGAATCGTTGAACTACGTTCCCAACACCATCGCGACGTCGTTCCGCGCCGGCCACACCGGTGCCATCGGGGTCGCCGTCCCGGACATCGACGATCCCTTCTTCGCGTCGATCGCGCGTGCGGTGGAGAACCGAGCCCGGCTGCACGACATGGCCGTCATCATGACCAGCCTCGGTCACGACGCGTCCCTCGAGAGCTCACTGGTGGAATCGCTCCTGCGCAGACAACTCAGCGGCCTGGTGATCGCGCCCATCGGTACCGACCACGCCTATCTCAAGCGGTGGGCCGAGCGCACCCCCACCGTGTTCGTGGACCGCGCGCCCTCCGGGCTCACCGCCGACACGTTCGTCGACGACGATCACGGCGGTGCCTGGACGGCCACCACCCATCTTCTCGATCGGGGCCACCGGCGCATCGCTCTGGTCGGCGACGACATCTCCATCAGCACCGCGTTCAACCGCCTCTCCGGGTATCGAGACGCGCTGGAGAGCAACGGGATCGAGTACGACGACACGTTGGTCGTCACCGGAGTCCTCGGCCGCGATCAGGCACGGGAGGCGATGCGCACACTGCTCGACTCCTCCGCGCCGCCCACGGCGCTGTTCCTGTCCAACGCCCGCACCGCGATGGCGTGCGTGCCCGAACTGCAGAAGCGCGGAGCGACGCGCCCCGCGTACGTCGGCTTCGGCGACTTCCCGCTGGCCGACGCTCTGTGCCCGCCCGTCACCGTGATCGACCAGAACCCAGCCGAACTCGGGCTCCAAGCGATCGATCGCATTCTCGGACGCATCGAGAACCCGCGCCGGCGTTACCGCCGCCGCAACGTGCTCGGAGTCGAGCTGATCGAGAGGGAATCGTGCACGCTCCCCGACGGCGCCGCGTCACCGCAGTGACACGGTGACGCCTCCCTCGGCGAGGGTGACCGTCAGCTGATCCAGGGTGTCGACCTGCAGGTCCGCGTCCAGGTCGGCTCGGTCGTGCGTGCCTCCCACACCGATCACCGTGCAGCCCGCGGCCCGTGCCGATCGCACTCCGGCGGGCGCGTCCTCGACGACCAGGCAGCGGCTCGGATCGATCCCGAGCGTGCGCGCCGCGAGGAGATAGGGCTCCGGGTCCGGCTTGCCGTGTGCCACGTCCGCAGAGGTCACCATCGCGGTGGGTGCGGCCAGACCCGCCGCTGCGAGACGGGCGTGCGCCACGGGCGGTGCACCCGACGTCACGATCGCCACCCGCGAGGCGGGCAGTGCCGAGAACAACTCCAGCGCACCGGGAGTGGGGACCACGTCGGCCACGTCGCGGGTCTCCAGATCACCGAGCCGCAGCGCCGCTGCCGGCCCCTCCACGTCGCCGAGAAGCAGCGCCATCGACTCCGCCGCCGTCATTCCGTGCGCGATGTCCGCGACCGCGAATCCGTACTCGTCGCCGACCTGGGCCCAGCACCGCGCGACGGCCGCCGTGGAGTCGACGAGAGTGCCGTCGAGGTCGAACAGCATCGCGTCGAACGTCCGCCCGACGACACCCCCCCGGTCCGCGGGCGGGGACACCAGTCCCAGCGCCCGGCGGACACGGAACAGTTGCTGCGCGGTGGTCAGAGACGCGTCGACGCGCAGATGCGGGACCGTGGGGCTCGAGTGCGGCGTGTCGGCGCGGTGGCGATCCCGGTCCAGACCGCGGTCCGCGCGGCGCCGGGCGAGCAACGCCTCGCTGCCGTCGACATGGACGACGACCACCGGCGCAGGGGCCACGGACTCGAGAAGAGCCGCCCACTCGTCACCACCCTGCAGTTCGCGGGTGAACGGCGCGACCATCACGGACCGCACGCCCACCGACGTCAGTTCTTCTGCGACGGAACGCATCACGGCATATCGACCGGCACGGATCAGGGGCGCCGCGTCGCCGGAGTCGTTCCAGTGTCCACTGCCCAGCAGCGGACTCAGCACGTCGAGCAGCGGCGCCGTCAGGGTGTCGAGGTCGAGCAACGGCGCTGCGAGATCACGGGCGACCGCTGCTCCGAGGGTCGACTTGCCACTGCCGGCGACCCCGGCGATCACCACGTGCGGGCCGCTTTTCCACGCAATCTCTTGACAGGAGGTGTGCACGATGACGATCATAGAAGACAACGTTGTCTCGCAGCAATGCCGGACCGTCACCCACCCTCGATCGAGAGTTCTCCCGTGACCCACCGCGCCAGCATCAAGGACGTCGCCGCACTGGCAGGCGTCAGCTTCAAGACTGTCTCGCGCGTGGTCAACGGTGTCGACACGGTGCTCCCCGAGCTGCGCGAGCGCGTCGAAGCGGCGGTGGCGGAACTGAACTACGTTCCCAACTCCGCCGCACGATCACTGAAGTCCGGATCCGGCACCACCATCGGCATCGTGGTCGACTCCATCGACGACATCTTCTTCGCCTCCCTGGTACGCGCGATCGAGGAGCGTGCGCTCGATCGCGGCATGGGAGTCATGGTCGGCAGCACCGGGTTCGATCCCGAGCGCGAACTGTCGCAACTCACCCGCCTCGCCGGTCAACACGTGCGCGGCATCGTGCTCGCCCCCGTCGGCGATCACTCGTCGTTCCTCACCCCGCGCCGCCACACCCTGCCGGTGGTGACCGTCGACCGCTCGATCCCGGGTTTCGACTCCGTCACCGTCGACGACTACTCGGCGGCTCGACGCGCCGTCCGGGTGCTGGTCGACGCGGGGCACCGGCGGATCGCCCTCGTCGGTCACGATGCGCGACTGCAGACGGCGCAACGTCGACGCGACGCGTACGTCGACGTCCTCACCGAGCACGGTCTCAGCGCCCCGGGCGACGGCATTCCCGAAGTGGCGCCGTCACCGGACGCGGTGCGCCCGGTGGTGCTCGACCTGCTCGCCCTCCCTGAACCCCCCACGGCGCTGTTCGTCTCCAACGCCCGCCACGCCAGTGCCGTCGTGTCGGTCCTGCACGAGATCCACCGCACGGACGTGGCCATGGTGTCGTTCGGCAGCTTCGCTCTCGCCGACGCCGTCGATCCGCCCGTCACCTGCATCGACCAGAACCCGTACGAGATCGGAGCCGCGGCGTTCGACCGTCTGCTGCTGCGCTTCGACGATCCCACCCTCGACGCCGTGGCCGGCCTCGCCGACACGACTCTCGTCGAGCGCAGCTCGCATCTCGCTCCCCCGAATCGACAGTCCCCCAGCGCTGGAAAGCGGTACCGCCCGTGAGCATGTCCCTCGTCGCCGGTCTCGACCTCGGCAGCACCGGAATCAAGATCCTCGTCAGCGACTCCTCGGGTTCCGAGGTCCTGATCGAGCAACTCGCCACTCCCTGGACGCACGGGGCCGGCGGTACCACCGACATGGCGGCGGACGATCTCCTCGACACCGTGCGTCACCTGGTGGAGATCGTCGCGCGCCGACTGCCGGACGTCACCGGTGATCCGAACGCCCGGCTCGATGCCGTCGCCGTCTCGGGCATGGGCGAGACGGGCTTCCTCGTCGACGCAGGGCTGGAGGTCGTGGCGCCGTCGTTCGCGTGGTTCGACCCGCGCGGCGGGGAGCAGGTCGCCGCCCTGCCCGGGCCGCTGCGGGCCGCGTTCGCAGCGACCACGGGAATCCCTCTCGGGGTGCAGGTCTCGGTCGCGAAGATCCTGCATCTGCAGTCCGGCGGACTGGACCTCACCGGACTCCGATGGCTGGATCTGCCCGCGTTCGTCGTCGCCGCTCTCGGCGGACGGGCTGTCAGCGAGTACTCGCTGGCGTCGCGAACGGGGCTGCTCGACCAGGACACCGGCGCCCCCTGGCGGGACATGCTGGCGCACCTCGGTGTCGACGACACCTTCCTCCCGCCGCTCGTCGCTGCCGGCACCGCACTCGGATTCGCCTCGGCGCCATGGCTTCCCGAGCTCGTACGCGGGGCCGCCCTCACGGTCGCGGGCCACGACCACCTCGTGTCCGCGGTGTCCGGCGGCGACATCGCCGACGACACCTACCTCGTC
Source organism: Rhodococcus sp. UNC23MFCrub1.1 (assembly GCF_000686025.1). GTDB lineage: Bacteria > Actinomycetota > Actinomycetes > Mycobacteriales > Mycobacteriaceae > Rhodococcoides. Next base: position 145,677 of record NZ_JMLQ01000008.1, on the reverse strand, counting down.
TCGATGGGTACCGCGGAGGTGTTGTTGCGCGTCCTGGACACGCCACCGTCCGCGGCCAGTCGCGCGCGACTGGCCGAGCACCTGATCAACTCGGTCCGCCACGTCGTGCCCGGCAAGTACGTGCTGGTGGCCGGTGTGAAGTCGGGACTGCTCATGCGCCGCGCGCTGCAGTTGTGCGACATCACCGATCGCGCCGGGCGGGACGGGCTGGACCAGCGCGTGCAGGCACTACCGTCCGCGGGATCCGTCGCCGAGGGTGGTGTCACCGTCTCCGGTGCACGCAACGACGACGGTGTGCTCGCACTGACCATCCGGACCGACGGGGTGGACGCCGCCGAACTCTTCCGCGCCGTGCTGCTCCACGGGAACGACGAGGTGGCCCTGCTGGTCGCCGCGCTCGACCGTGAGGTCCCGCCCGCACGGCGCAGCATCCTCACCGGTGGCTGGGCGAGCATGGCCTGCGTCCGCGACGCCCGCGCCGCCGTCCTGCCCGACATCACCACCTCCGGCCGAACACAGGACACCGCCTACGGCGCAGCCCTGTTCGCCTCCAGACTGCTCGACTCGAGCGACCGAACCCCACCTTGCACCACCGACAGGAGCTCCGACATGAACGACCTCACCACACTGGAACGACGCGGCATGGCCGCCATCTCCACTGCGAACGGCAACATGCTGATCGTGGCCGGCGACCAGCGCAACGGCATGAAGGCCGTCATGAACGACGCCCCGGACGGTCCGGACTCCATCTCGAAGGATCAACTCGCCGATGCCAAGGGCGATCTCGTGAAGTACCTCGGCAACCACGCTCCCGCCATCCTGCTCGACCCGGAGGTGGCGCTCCCCCGCGTCGTCGACGAAGGCACGTTGTCGCGGGACACCGCGCTCGTGGTCGGGATGGACGCCTCGGGATTCGAGACCGTGGACGGCCTGAAGTTCACCCGCTTCGTCGACGGCGTCACCCCGCGCGTGGTGCGCGATCTGGGCGGCGATGTCGCGAAGATGTTGTGGTACATGCGCCCCGACCGTCAGACGGCGGACTCGCGGGTCGGCCAGGAGATCGCCGAACTGGTGAAGGCGTGCTCGGCCGAGGGTCTGCTGCTGATCGTCGAGATCCTCACGTACCGGCTCGAGGGCGAATCGGCCGTCGACTACGCGGAGCGCTTCCCGTCCCTCGTGGCCGAGTCCGCCCGCATCTCCGTCGAGTGCGGTGCCAAGGTGCTCAAGCTGCAGTACCCCGGATCGGCCGAAGCCTGTGCCGCCGTGACCGCCGCCGCGAACGGCGTGCCGTGGGCCGTCCTGTCCGCCGGTGTGGATCACGAGACGTTCATCGAGCAGGTGCGCACCGCCGTGGCGAACGGCGCCAGCGGCGCGATGGCGGGTCGCTCCCTCTGGAAGGACAGCATGGCCGTCTCGGCCGACACCCGCGAGCAGCTGCTGACGGACCGCGCGCTGCCGCGCCTGCGCGAGCTGGCCGAGGCCGTCGACAACCGCTGACCCACACGCGACACGCGATACCGGACCGTCGAGTCTGCCTATCATGACGGCATGACACGGTTCCGGTTCGCGGTCGCGTTCATCGCGGCGACAGCAGTGCTCGGTCTCGCCGGTTGCTCCGACAGCTCCGGTGACACACAGTTCGACGGGCTCACGGTCGGCCAACGCGTGTACGACCGCACCGGGGACTCGCTGGGTCCGGCCGACGTCGAGGCGCTGGAGCAACGACTCGACGCGCTGCGCGCCGAGACCGGGGCCGACGTCGTCGCGTACGTCCGCGAGCTGGACGCCGACTCGGACGACACCCTCGATCAGGTGGAGGCACTCCAGCAGGCGTGGGTGTCGACGGCGGACGTCGATCAGGACGTCGCCGGCGCCATCCTGATCAACCGCGAGCCCGGTACCGACGACGAGGCCCGCGCCGGGATCTTCCTCGGATCCACCTTCGACGACGGCAATGTTCCCCGCGACGAGCAGGAAGCGATCATCGAGGACGCCCTGGTGCCGCCGCTGCGCGACGGTGACGTCGCGGGCAGTCTGACGAACGGCATCGACCGGCTGGAGTCCTCCATCCTGGTCGGGCCACCGGTGACGGCGCTCGACGAGTTCGCCGCCGGGCCGGGGTCGACGTGGCTCCCGTGGACCGGTCTCGCCGTCGTGCTGGTCGGCTCCGCGGGCGCGGCGCAGATCTACCGTCGCCGTTCGCGGCCCACGGTGTCGGCGCAGCCTCCGACGACCTACCGACCCGATCACACCACCGATCCCGCGATCGTCACGGCTCTGGTCCATCGGAGCGCGCAGGCGAGTGCGGTGCCGGCCACGCTGCTGGCACTCGCGGCGGCCGACGCAGTGGCTCTCGAGTCCGAGCCGGGTTCCGGGTCGAAGAAACGTGGCAAGGACACGCTCCGAGTCCGACTGCTCGACCGCGGCAAGGTACGCGGCGACGTGCAGGACGCCGTCTGGACCATGCTGTCCGAGAAGGCCGAGGGCGACGTGGTGGACAGCGCCGCGCTCACGAAGCTCGCGCAGGGTCACGGCGCGACGAAGGCCGTCGTCGACGCGCACCTCGAGGCGAACGGGTGGGTGCGCCACGGCACGGCCGGACCACGCTGGGGTCTGGTCGGACTGGCACTTCTCGGCGGTGCAGTCATGGTGGGCGCAGGCGTGGTCGCTGCTTCCGGGGCCCCGATCATGCTGGTCGCCGCGATTCCCGGCGGGATCCTGCTGATCGCCGGCCTCGTCATGACGGTCGCCTACTCGCGATTCTCGGCTGCCGGTCTCGACGCCGCTCGTCCCTGGGAGGCCTACCGTGACGGGTTGAAGCAGTCGGGAAAGGACGACGACTCCTCGCTCGATCTGGACGACGCACTGCCCGACATCGTCGCGCTGGGGCTCGGCTCCACGTTCACGAAGCGCCTCGAGGCGGCCACGGACGCGGACGGCGGAACGACGCTGCGTGCCTTCGCCTCACCGTCCGGATCACTGCACGCCTCGGACCCGGCACTGCTGAACTGGGTCGTCTTCTCCTCGGTGTTCACCTCGACCAACAGCAGCGCCGGCACGGTGTCCGGGGCCGGCGCGGGTGGCGGTGGCGGCGCTGCGGGGAGCACCTGAGACCATTCCGGGTGTGACCGACACTCCGTCATCACGTCCCGCGTATCGCAACGGCGCGGGCAGCAGCGCGCTGGTCGCGGGCATCGTCGCGCTGGTCTGCGCGTTCGTGCCCTTCGTGGGAGACATCGTCGCGGTGCCCACCGGCATCCTCGCGGTGGTGTGCGGATGGGTCGGTATCGGCCGGGACGAGGACGGCACGGCCACCAACGGCCGCGAGGCGATGATCGGAGCCGCGCTGGGCGGCGCCGCACTGTTCGTCGTCTTCGTGTCCTTCGCCGCCACCACCCTCTGAGCCGACGGAGTGCCGCCGTAACGGCGCGGAAACCGAGAAGACCGACGAACGACACGGGCAGGGCCGACACTGTGTCCCATGGTGTCGTTGTCGAGGTTCACTCGCGGTCGGGCGGGCACGCATCCGGTCGACCACATTCCCCCGCTGTCGGTGCTGGCTCCAGTCGGCCTGCAGCACGTGCTCGCGATGTACGCGGGCGCGGTCGCCGTCCCTCTCATCGTCGGCAGCGCGCTGGTCGCTGCGGGGGAACTGCAGTCGAGCGACCTGCCGTACCTCATCACGGCCGACCTGTTCGTCGCCGGGATCGCGACACTGATCCAGGCGGTCGGGTTCTGGCGCTTCGGGGTACGACTACCGCTGATGCAGGGCTGCACCTTCGCCGCGGTGACACCGATGATCGCCATCGGCTCGCAGTACGGCGTCACCGCCATCTACGGTTCCGTGATCGCGTCCGGCGTGTTCATGATGGCGCTGGCGCCGGTGTTCGCGAAGCTGCTCCACCTGTTCCCGCCTCTGGTCACGGGCACGGTCATCCTGATCATCGGCCTGTCGCTGATGCCGGTGGCGGCCGGATGGTTCGGCGGCGGAACGGGATCCGAGGACTTCGGTGATCCGAAGTACATCGGGATGGGCGCACTCACGTTGCTGATCATCCTGCTGATCGAACGGTTTGCTCCCCCGGCCGCCAAGCGACTGAGCATCCTGCTCGGACTCGTCGCCGGCACCGTCATCGCGATCCCGCTGGGCATGACCGACTTCAGTGGTGTGCGGGAACAGGACTGGGTCGGCGTGACCACGCCGTTCCACTTCGGATTCCCGACGTTCGAGGTCAGCGCGATCATCACCATGTGCATCGTCGCGCTGGTCATCATGACCGAGACCACGGGCGACATCATCGCTGTCGGCGAGATCGTCGACAAGAAGGTTCCGCCTCGCCGTCTGGCCGACGGTCTGCGCGCCGACGGCCTGTCGACGATGCTCGGTGGCATCTTCAACACGTTCCCGTACACGGCGTTCGCGCAGAACGTGGGGCTGGTGGCGATCACGGGCGTCAAGACCCGCCATGTGGCCACGTTCGCCGGCGGCATCCTCATCCTGCTGGGGTTGCTGCCGAAACTCGGTGCCGTGGTGGAGGGTGTGCCGCTTCCCGTGCTCGGTGGCGCGGGCATCGCACTGTTCGGCATGGTGGCCGCGAGTGGCGTCCGCACGCTCGCGCAGGTGTCGTTCAACAACACGAACATCCTGGTGGTCGCCGTCGCGGTGGGCGTCGGACTGTTGCCCACGGTGTCGCCGGACCTCTACGACCGGTTCCCCGACTGGTTCCAGACCATCTTCCACTCCGGCATCAGCGCGGGTGCGCTGTGCGCGGTGGTCCTGAACATGCTGCTGAATTCGGAGTCGTTGCGCGACAAGCTGTCCACCGACACAGATCCGCCGGCCCACGACGCTGTGCGTGGACCGGCGCTCTGATCGACCCGTCGGTCAGGAGGACGCTGCGCGGAGCTTCTCGAGCAGTGGCCCGGCGGCCTCGGCAAGGAAGCGCTCCTGGGTCTCGTCGCCGACCTGCACGAGTGCGATGTCGGTGAAACCGGCCTCCCAGTAGGGCGCCACCTTCTCGACGATCGCATCGAGATCCGGTCCGCAGGGGATGGTTCCGGCCACGTCCTCCGGCCGGACGAACTGTGTCGCACCCGCGAAGCCGGCCGTCGTCGGCAGGTCCGCGTTCACGGCCCACCCACCTGCGAACCAGCGGAACTGGTCGTGCGCGAGCTCGGTGGCCGCCTTCTCGTCCGGACCCCAGCAGATGGGGATCTGACCGATCTTCTTCGACTCCCGGTTCAGGCCCGTGCCGATGTGCCTGGCCTTGTCCCAGCCCTCGACCAGCTCGGACTTCGGCTCCGTCGAGATCATGTGGTCGCCGAGCGGCGCGAACCGCTCGATCGACTTCGACCCCGAGACCGCGATGCCGATCTCGAGCGGGTGTTCGGGGGTGTCCCACAGGCGCGCCGAGTCGACGCGGTAGTGCTCGCCCTGCCACGTGATCAGTTCACCCGACTGAAGTTGCCGGATGATCTTGACCGCTTCCTCGAACATGTCCTGACGCTTGTCCACCGAGGGCCAACCCTCGCCGACGACGTGCTCGTTCAGGTTCTCGCCGCTTCCCAGGCCCAGCGTGAAACGGCCGTCGGCGAGGATCTGCAGCGTTGCCGCCTTCTGCGCGACGATCGCCGGGTGGTACCTGATGATGGGGCAGGTCACGTACGTGTAGAGGCCGACTCGGGACGTCGCCTGCGCCACCGCGCCGAGCATCGTCCAGGCGTAGGACGCGTGTCCCTGCGACGACAACCAGGGTGAGTAGTGATCGCTGGACACCTCGAAGTCGAACCCGACGTCCTCCGCCTTCACGGCGTAGTCGACGAGCTGCTTCGGTCCGCTCTGCTCGGTCATGAGGGTGTAGCCGAAACGTGTCATGGGCGTGGGTCCTCTCTAGATGGTCGCGACGGAACCGGAGTCGACGCGGTAGTTCGAGCCGTTGACGAAGCTGGCGCGCTCCGAGCACAGGAACGTGATCACCGACGCCACCTCCTCCGGGGTACCCCGTCGGCCGAGTTCCATGAACGGCCGGTCCTCCTTCAGGAAGCTCTCGATGGCCTCGTCGCGGTCGGTGCCACGCTCGTCGGCTCGCTTGTCCATCATCGCGTCCGTCATCGGGGTGTGGATGAAGGCAGGAGACACCGCGTTCACCAGGACACCCTCGGACGCATACGTCTTCGACAGTCCCTTGACCAGCGAGAGGATGCCGGCCTTGGCCGCACAGTAGGGCAGCTCGTCGATGTAGGGCTGCTCCGCGTCCTCGGACGCGAGCAACACGATGCGCCCCCATCCGCCCGCGCGGAGTTCGGGAAGGAAGGCGCGCACGACGCGCACCGGCCCGAGAAGGTCGACCTCGATCGTCGTCGACCACCCGTCGTCGTCGATCTCGTGGAACATGCCCTGTGCGCCGGTGATGCCGGCGCTCTGCACCAGGATGTCCACGGTGCCGAGCGCCTCGACCGCCTTCGCGTGCATCGCCTCGACGTCGGCGGGCTTCGTCACGTCCGCGGCGAACGCCGTGACGGCACCCTCCGGTCCGGTGAGCTCGGCAGCGCCGGCGGCCAGCTTGTCCTGGTCCTTGTCCGTGACGAAGACCCGGACACCCTCGTCGAGCAGCATCTGCGCCGTGCACCACCCGATTCCCGAGTCCGCGCCGGTGACGACAGCAGTTCTGCCAGTGATTCCGAGGTCCATGTGGTCCTACTTTCCTGTGTCGGAGGTCGTGTGGTCGTGGCCGCTGGCGAGAGTGAGCGCAGCGTTGATGAGAGCGAGATGGGAGAGCCCCTGCGGGAAGTTGCCCAGAAAGGTCGACGGCTCGTCCTCGGCCGACCGGTCGGGATCGATCATCTCGGCGAAGAGGCCGACGTCGTTGCCGCTGGTGACCAGTCGATCCATGAGTGCGCTGGCCTCGTCGTCGCGGCCGAGCTTGGCGAGGGCGCCGACGACCCAGAACGAGCAGGCGACGAACGTACCCTCGACCATCTGCATGCCGGAGTAGCGATAGAGGTGGTCGCCGGAACCGAGTTCGTCGCGCAGAGCGTCGACGGTCCTCGACATCCGCTCGTCGTCGACGCACCGACTGCCCGCGTGCAGCAACACGGAGGCGTCGAGCTCATCCGTGCCCGGGTACCAGACGTAGGCGCCGCGGGACTCGGACCAGCAATTGTCGTCGATCCACTGGGCGATGTGGTCGCGCTCGGTCACCCACCTGTCCGCGATGCCGGGAATCATGCCCTGCTCGGAGAGGTGCACCGCACGGTCGAGCGCGTGCCAGCAGCCCATCTTGGAGGATGTGTAGTGCCGGATCGTGGGCAGCTCCCAGATTCCGGCGTCCTTACGGCGCCAGATGTCACACGTCGTGTCGGCGATCTCCGCGAGGAGTCGGCCCGTGGGCGCGTCGAGTACGTTGCCCGCGTCCACGTAGAGGGACACGATGTCGAACAGGTCACCGAAGATCCCCTGCTGCAACTGAGTTGCCGCCTCGTTTCCGTTGATCACCGGACCGACCCCGCGCCACCCCGGCACGTCGGGATATGTCGAGCCGCCCGGGATCTCACCGTTCAGGGTGTAGAACACCTGCGTGATCTGCTCGTTGCTGCGGATGATGCGCAGCAGCCACGCCACCGCGGCGTGGACCTCCTCGCGCAGACCGAAGCGGATCAGCGCCTTGATCGTGTACGCGGTGTCACGCACCCACGCGTAGCGGTAGTCCCAGTTCTTGGCACCGGCCCACCGCTCCGGCAGCGAGGTCGTCGCCGCCGCCGCGATGGCACCGGACGGGCTGTACAACAATAGCTTCAGTGCGAGGGCGCTGCGATGGACCTCGTCGTGCCAGGGGCCCTCGTACCGGAACTCCTCGGACCACATCTGCCAGTTCGCGATCGTACGATCGATGCCCGAGTCGACGTCCTCCGGCACCGGGAGATACAACGGTTCCACCTCGGTACCGACCACGGCCACGAGGGAGCGCGAACCGACCGCGGTGGTGAATCGACCACTGATGGAGCGAGATTCGAGCTCGATGTCGTCGGCATTGAGAGTACGCACGCCCAGAGTGACACCGTCGACGCGCAGCACCGTACCGTGCACCGTCTCGTACGACCACGGCGACGCCGTTCCCAGACACGTCCCCGGAGCGACGGACCACTCCATGTCGACACTGCCCTCGACGCCCTCGACGCGCCGTGCGAGCTCGGTCCACGGAAGGCGTCCCGCCACACCGGTGTTCAGTGAGTCCGTGACGTTCACGACGCCCGACTCGGTGGTGAACGTCGTGACCAGGACATTGGTGCCGTCGGCGTACCGACGCGTGGTCGTGAAGTCCTCCGCCGGGCGCATCGAGATGTGGCCGCCGGACTCGGCGTCGAGCAGTGCCGCGAACACCGGCGCGGTGTCGAGATTGGGAACGGGAAACCAGTCGATGCGCCCGTCGTCCGCGATGAGCGCGACGGTGCGGCCGTCGCCGATCGCCGCGTAGTTCTCGATCGGTGCGTAGCCGTTCTCTCTCATTCGAGGCGCGCGATCATCGAACTGTCGATGTGCGCCAACAGGTCTGCAGGATCGTCGTACACCGCGGTGGCGCCGGCCTCGGTCAACTCGGCACTCGAGACGCCGCCACTGCGCACTCCGATACACGGGACGCCCGCTGTGACGGATGCCTTCACGTCCCACACGGAATCCCCGACGAAGACGGCGCGCTCGGCACCGACGCCGGCACGGTCCAGCGCGATGTCGACGATGCGCGGCTCCGGCTTCGCCGTCTCGACGTCCTCCGACGACGTCAACTCCGAGACGATCTCCTCGACCCCGAGAAGTCCGCGAAGGATCGCGAGTTCGTTCTCCGGTGCCGAGGTGGCGAGCACGACCTGCAGCCCGCGGTCTGCTACCGCGCCGAGCAGGTCGAGCGCACCGGGCAGCGGCGACAGCAAGGAGGACATCTCCTCGTAGTACTGCGTGTGTAGTTCCTTCGCATGCGAGGCAGCGGCGTCGTCCGCGTCACCGGCCAGCGACGAGAGCAGCTTCGCGCCGTCCATGCCGATCGAGCGGTGAATCCGCCACGAGTCCACAGCGATACCGGCGTCGGAGAAGGCACGAGCCCAGGCGTGGACATGGGCGTAGTTCGAATCGACGAGCGTGCCGTCGATGTCGAACAGAACGGCGGGAGAAGTCACCCTCCTCGACTACCCGGGGGTGGGGGACGACAAACGGCGGGAGGGCAGCGTCACGCCCGGGTGGCCGCCTCCACCGGCACCGTCTCCCCCGTGAGCGTCCTCGGCGACCAGAGCCCGTCGGTCGTGGCAGCGGCGATGCCAGGTGGCGACAGCGCCACCGGAGTGAAGACGACCGCCGACCCGTCACCACACGCGAACGGCACCGCGTCCTCGGTGGGGGTGCCGGCCACACACGTCAGGCCGTCCGATGTCACCAGTCTCGTCACGGACCCGTCGGGTGGGCCGGAGAACTCGGTCGCCGCGGGCGTGACGGAGGTGGTGGTCGAGGCCGTGGTGGTCGAGGCCGTGGTGGTCGAGGCCGTGATCGCGGTCGTCGTCAGGGGGTTGTCCGTCGTGTCAGGTGTCGGTGCGATGGTGATCGTCGGCGTCGGTGCCGTCGTGACGGTCGTCGTCGTGGTCGAGGCGGTGGTCGATGTGGTGGTCGCTGCGGTGGTCGCGGTCTCTGCCGAGGTCGTCGTCGTCGTACCGGCTGTTGACGTCGCTGCTTCCGGCGTCGTCGACGGGGCCGCCGGAGTCGTCGAGAAGGCCTCCGGCACCGCTACCCGAGCAGCGGGCTCCGCGCTCGCTACGACCGGCGCTGCGACATCCTTCCCACACATCGCGTCGACGACCACGAGCCGGAACGTGATCGGAACGAGTCCGATGTAGGTGAGGGTGCCGTCGACCGTCAGTGTCGACCGTGCCTGGCCGGCAGACTGGGTCACCGCACTGGTGATCGTTCCCGCGAGCCGCGGAACCAGCACTCCGGTCGGGCGGTCGAACGCCGTCGTTCCGCCCGCCGCGGGTATCGCGACGGCCTGATTTCGGATGCTGATCGTGCCCTGATCGCCGGCGGTCGCGTTGGCCGCGCGAGCCCCGGTCGCGGTGGTCGACGCCGTCGACGTGGAGAAGTTGCAGGACGCCGTGGCCGTGACCGCGGAGGGCAGAGTGACGACCTGCACGGACCCCAGACCGGCAAGCAGTTCTGCGCGCAGTGTGTAGGTCGACAATGTGCTCGTCGCGTACACCTTCTGGGCAGCACCGGTGCACTGGGGCGGTGAACCCGGACCCCATGCATAGGACGCGCACGTGTCACCGACGATCGGGGAGGTGTCGGTGGCCCCTCGGGAGATCAGCTGGTTGACCAGGCCCAGTACGCCGCCGTTGCGATACGGCCCGGCGTTCGAGGCAGTCGAGGCACCGGGAACCGTCTGAGTCCTGCTCGCGGTCACCCCGGACCACGGCATGCTGGTTCCACCGGAAAGCAGATTGAACACGAGACCGGAGGCAGACACGACTCGCCCCGCCTCCGCGTACGCGCTACCGCTCGTCGGCCAGTATCCGGGCGTCACGGTGGTGGCGAGGTGCTCTCGCCCGACCCACGCGGCGTCGGTGGAGGAGGTGCGGACGACCGTCGCGACGAAGGTCGACAGCACCGCGACGAGAACGACGGCCGTGGAGAGGCGTCGACGCATCAGGTTCTCGCCCGCGGTGTTCGGGGCCAGAAGACGGCGACGACCAGCACCGTCATGGCGATGGTGATCGCCCCCAGCACCAACGGGTGCGAGAACCACACGATCACCTTCGCGAGGCCGGGGATCGACCACAGAACCTTGCGGACCTCCGTGACCTTGTATCCGGCGGGGTCCTCGTACTCGTTGGCATCGCCCTTGAGTTCCAGAACGGTCGTGCCGTCCGTGCTGGGTGACGTCCGCACCACCCGGTGCGTGACGGGGAGTTCTCCGGCCCGGTCGACGGTCACGATGTCACCGGGAGCCACTGTGTCGGCGGCGACTTCGCGTACAACGGCCAGCGATCCGGTGGGGATGGTGGGCGACATGGAGCCGGTCTTGAACATGATGAGCGTGATGTTCATCGTGAACGCCAGGATCACCAGAACGATGCACACCACACCACCGACCGCGAGCACGTTCAGCACGGCATCGCCGATGCGCGTGAGGGCCCGCCGCTCGGTGGGGGCCACGTGGCGAGTAGTCATGGAGAACACTCCGTTCCGGGCGGGCTCATGTCGTTCCGACGAAGGTCCACGTCGCGGGGAACGAAGTTTGTAGTGTCGAGTTGGTCCACACCGCCAGCGTGTCCGGCAGGCTCAGCCGAAAACACAGGGGCACAGGGGAGCCCGTCGCACTGGAGGTTCCCGCGGGCAGAATCACGGCGTTCGCTGCAGAATCTGTCGTCACCGGTACGTCCGCCGCGGCCGATCCGATGACATAGGACGCCCCGGGTGCGGTGAAGTTCGCCGCGACACAGGTCGCCGAGCGGATGACGGAGTACCGCAGCACGGATCCGAGCCCAGCAGTGGTCGAGGTCGCGTCCACGGTGACGCGGATCTGGGGCGACGCGGTGACAGCCCGGAGCGACACGGCGCCGTACGTGGACTGGCCGGGAAGAAGCGATGCGGCGCTGAGAGTCATGACGGCAGGCGCGTTCGCCGGATGCGCCGCCCACGTACCGCCGTTGTTCACGGAAGACTCCAGACCGAACGGGCTGGTGGTGAAACGAGAACTGCCGATTGCCCGGTCCACCCAGGATGCCGCGACAGTGGTCGCGCTGAGGGCCGCGACGACGGCGCCCACCACGAGCAAGAGGGCCGCGCCGACACGGGCCCGCCTACCAGGCATCGGGATCAGGCGGGTCCGTGAGGACCTGTGTCGAACCACGAGACTGTTGCGACGTGACCGAAGTCAGACCACCGCTTCGGCTGCGAACTGCCACGTGACGACGCCCGTCGTCTGTCCCGCCACGACGTTCGGGGCGACGGCCTGCGGAAGGGTCACGGCGAAGCACAGCGACACCGGACTGCCGTCAGCAGGCACACTGATCGCGTCCACGGCGCTCCCGTCCCCGAGTGCACTGCCGGCCACGACGACGTCGGTTCCACCGCCCAGTATCGCTGCGTTGCAGTTGTCCGCCGAGACGCCCGACACCACCTGGTAGGTCAGCGCGGTGGCAAGGGGACCCGTGATCGGAGTCGCTCCGTTCAGTGTCACGTCTGCCGGGTAGGCGCCGCCCGGGGTAGTGCCGGTGCCGACTCGAAGTGCCACCGGCGCGTAGACCGTCAAGCCAGGACTCATGGCCGCGAAACCCGTGGTGTACGCGAAGGTGCCGGCTGTTCCGACCGTGTCGTACTCGTTCCAGACGCCGGTACCACCGGTGGAGAAGTCGCCCTGGACGTTCCAGTTCTCCGCCGAGAACTGTGCTTGCCCGAACACGTTGTCGGTCCAGACGGCCAATGTCACCGCCGCTCCCACGCCGAGAACCAGCCCGCCCGCGAGGAGCGCTCGAACCTTGCGGCGACGGACATCGCGCTGCTCACGCTCTGTCTCGACGGTGAGATCGGTGGTCATGGCAGGTCCCCGTTTCGCTTCGACGAGCCATTACCGCAATGGCTGCGAGCGAACTGTAGATCCATTCTCGAAACCACACATACCGAACGTTCTTCAATTTCCGCGAACCATTGATCGGTACTCGGGGTCACACAGACCGATCGGGGCGATACGACGAGGCCGTTCGATGAACCGGGCCGGGACGTGAGCCTGTCGGCGTTGCCGCCGCCGCTTCGGTGCCCGAAGCAGCGAGCCGGCAGAGAATTCTGACCACACGTTTCAGACGTGATCTACATCACATACGGCAACGCCCGCCGCACCCGCTGAGGGTGCGACGGGCGGCGTCGAGAATCGGAGCGGATCAGACCTTCGCGGCCTCGTCGGCCGGGTCGTCCACCGCGCCGGCGCCGGTCGTGGGGGCGGTCTCGCCCTGTCCGGAGCGCACACCCTCCTCGACCTTCTTGCCGATCTCGGGGTCGACGTTGCTCCAGTACTGGAACACCCGCTGCAGCACAGGCTCGGTGACACCGTTGAGCGCGTGGCCGACGATGTTGCCCACGAGACGCTCGCGGGCGTCGTCGTCCATGATCTCGCGCACGAGAATGCCGGCCTGGACGAAGTCGCCGTCCTCGGGATGCTGCACGTACCCGGTGCGCACGAATCGGGGCTCGAAGTCCCAGGCACCGTCGTCGCCGTACGCGTTCGTGTCGGCGGCGGGACCACCGTACGAGTTCGGGGCGTACACGGGCGTCTCCGCGGAGTTGTAGTGGATGTTCATCGCACCCTCCTTGGAGTAGGAGTTGATCTCCGCCTTCGCCCGATTGACCGGCAGCTGCGCGTAATTGGTGCCGATGCGGTACCGGTGCGCGTCCGCGTAGCTGAAGATGCGTCCGAGCAACATCTTGTCCGGGCTCGCACCGATGCCCGGAACGAGGTTGGACGGCTCGAACGAGCTCTGCTCGATCTGGGCGTGGAAGTTCTCCGGGTTCTTGTTCAAGGTCATCGTGCCGACCTCGATCAACGGGTAGTCCTTCTGCGACCAGACCTTGGTCAGATCGAACGGGTTGTACCTGTACGTCTCGGCATCGTCGTACGGCATGATCTGCACCTTGACGGTCCAGCTCGGGAAGTCGCCGTTGCGGATCGATCCGAACAGGTCCTGACGATGATGATCGGGCGACGTGCCCGCCAGCTCGTCGGCCTTGTCCTGTGTCAGGTAGTCGATGCCCTGATCCGTCTTGAAGTGGAACTTGACCCACGACTTGGTGCCGTCGGCAGCGATGAACTGGTACGTGTGCGAACCGAAACCGTCCATGTGGCGGAACGACTTCGGGATTCCGCGGTCACCCATCAGCCAGGTCACCTGGTGTGCCGACTCGGGCGACAGGGTCCAGAAGTCCCACTGCATGTTGTTGTCTCGGAGACCGGAGTCGGGCATGCGCTTCTGGCTGCGGATGAAGTCCTGGAACTTCAACGGATCGCGCACGAAGAACACCGGCGTGTTGTTGCCGACCATGTCCCAGTTGCCTTCGGTGGTGTAGAACTTCAGCGCGAAACCGCGGGGGTCGCGCCACGTGTCGGGGCTGCCCTGCTCGCCCGCGACGGTGGAGAAGCGCGCCAGCATCTCGGTCTTCGCGCCGGGCTGGAACACCGCCGCCCGCGTGTACTGCGAGATGTCACCGGTGACCTCGAACGTGCCGAAGGCGCCTGCACCCTTGGCGTGCACCACACGCTCCGGGACCCGCTCACGGTTGAACTGCGCCATCTTCTCGATGAGGTAGTGATCGTGCAGCAGGATCGGTCCCTGCGCACCCGCAGTGAGGGAGTGCTCGTCGCTGGGAACCGGGATACCGGCGTTGTTGGTCGTGGGCCTCGGCTGTGTCATGAGTCCAGTGCCTCCTGTTCGTGGCAGACGCGAAGCGTCGCGGTGTGACGCAGAACGTCCGTCGTACCCGCATACCCGGGCATCGACTCGCGCACACGCAGAATGTCGATCCGTTCCAGTATGACCCCTTTTCTGGAATCAGTCCAGTTACGTTCGTGGTGTCAGGGCGTCGGGTACAGGAGGGGCAGTCCCCGCTCCCCCACGCCCAACTCCTGGATCGACCACTCGCGGGGGTCGATCGCGTACTGGGAATGGTTGGTCGCCAACACCGACGTGCCGCGGAAGGCCAACGATGCGGGAGTGACGAGAGGCACCGCCAGCGCCGCCCTCGCTTCGGGGGACGGGAGCGCGCCGACGACGCCACGTCCGGGCTCCACGATCTCGACGTCGTTGATGATCGGGTTCGCGACCGCCACGTAGACGCGGCCCGACTCCCCGATGGCGATGCCGTCACCCTGTGACGTCGTGGCGATCTCCTCGCGAGTACCCGGACCACCGTTCCCGTCGACGCCGAGGCGGAACAGCTTCCCGCGGAAGATCGACGGGTCCGCTGTCAGGGAGATCGTGACCACGAAGACGAGGCGGCCCTGCACGTCGAACTGCATGCCGTTGACGCTGTACAGCGACACGAAATCTGGACTCTGGTACCAGATCCGAGCCTCACCGCCGCCGGCCGGCACCTTCCAGATGGTGGCCTGGTTCAGATCGCTCACGTACAGATTGCCCGCCGCGTCGAACACCGGGTAGTTGGGCCACGCGGGTCGATCGACAGGGCTCGGCTCGCACGGGACGATCCCCCGACCACAGGACGGCAGATCGGGGAACGTCGCGTAGACCGACTGGGCTCCCGATGCAGGATCGAGTCGTACCGCACGCGCACCCGACCAGTCGAGCGCGTACACCCGGCCCGCACCGTCCAGCGCGATGCCGTTGACCCCGTGCTCGGCCTCCGGGGAGTGCCCCACGAGATCGTAGGTGCCGATCAGTGCACCGGATCCGTCGTGATGCCAGACCGTTCCCGTCGATCGGGGCCGATTCGATCCCGTCCACACGCTGCCGTCGGACGGATCGACGGCGATGCCCTCCGGCTGTCCGGGCAGCGGAAGCTCGGAGAACGTTCGCGCGCCACCGGGCGCCGGCGACGGTTGTACTGCGGGATCCGCACTCCCCGTGGCACTCCCGAACACGGTCATGGCGGCCACTGCCACCACGGTGACCATGACTCTGGTCAGAGAGAACGTCGACACGTCAGGAGCCCCCCGGCACGAATTGCGCAGCATTGTGCTGCTCCGGTGGACACTACGGTCAGTCCGACCGTCCCCTCGTGTCCACTCGTCCAGGGCCGCGTAGCGGGCATTGTGCCAGGTCACACACATGTCGGAGATGGGGGATTCGTGTGGCACTCTTCGGTCGTCGAGATGGCAGCAGTTCTGGGGGGAATACAACAATGCACAGTCGTTCGAGCAGATCCGGTCTTCTGCGGCGGGCGGGACTCGTCGCCGCTGCGGCCGTCACCGCGGTCGCCTCCTTCACGGGCACCGCCTCGGCCGACCCGGGACCGGTGGCACCGTCGACCCTTCTCGGATCGATCAGCGACGGCCCCGGCCAGTTCCACGTCTTCCGCACGGTGGACAGCGGCAATCGGCCGACTGCCGAGGACACCGCGCGGTGCAACGCCCAGTACGGCGTTCCGGCCCAGTACCTCCTCGTCGAACGTCTCGACGCCCGTATGTACACGTTCCAGTCGGACCCCGCGTCCGGCGTGCTGACCGCCGAGACGGCGCGCAACGTCGGACCTATCTACGTGTGCGACGGGCTGGGGCTCGACGGAACCCAGATCCTCGACCAGTGGGGCACTCTCGACGCTCCCGGCCTCGGCCGTCTCGACATGCGCGGACCGTGCGGCTTCGAGCTCTACCCCGGATCGCCCGGACGCGGCGCCGTCGACTGCGTTCTCCGCATCCAGCCCAACGCGTCCGGTGTGAGCGCCGGTGTCGCCACCAGCAACTCGGTGGCCAACCCGTTGCGTCTGCCCGGTGGACGCACCGGATCGGTGTGGACGCTGTACTCGCTCGGCGAGGGCACCGCGCCCGTCGATTCGGCTCCGCCCGCCGGAATCCCGCAGCCGACGGGCCCGATCGCCTACAACGTGACACGCGAGGTGAACTCCCGATCGGTGGGATCGTCGCCGTCCTGTGCGGGAGGCGAGCGCACCACCGAACTGCACGCGGCGAGTGTGGATCCGGCCACGGGCGCGGCCTCGACCTCGCCCAGCGAGATCACGGCCGCGACGGCGCGTGTCTGCTACTCCCCGACGGCGCAGCCCGAATTCGGTGCTGCCCTGACCGTCACGTACGACAACCTGCCCGGTGGCCCGCTGACGGTCGAGGGACGCGGTCAGTGCCGCCAGAACTCGCTGCCCGGCATCGCCGACGTGCAGCAGAGTTGCGGCCTCACCCTCCCGCCGAACCCCGCACGCGGACTGGCCGGCGGACAGGTGACCATCAACGGACTGGTGCCGGCCGGTGACCCGGCAGGGTCCGCCAACTCGGCGATCTGGACCACCTCGCTGCTGGGACCCATCTCCGGCAAGTGACCGAACGGGACAGGCCCCGATCTCCGCGAGGAGGTCGGGGCCTGTGTCGTCTCGGGGTCGAGCCCGCGCGAGTCAGCGGTTCCGACCCACCACGGTGAGCGGGAGTCGCAGTGCGCCGGGTGCTTCGGCGGGAACCACGGGAGCGACGGGGCGGACCGGGGCGAGGGGTTCGTACCCTGTGCCGACCGGCGGACGCTGATCGTTTTCTCCCTTGTTCGGCCACAGGGCCATCGCCCGCTCAGCCTGGGCGGTGATGGTGAGCGACGGATTGACGCCGAGGTTCGCGCTCACGGCCGATCCGTCGACGACGTGCAGACCCTCGTGCCCGAACACCCGGTGGTACGCGTCGATGACGCCCCGTTCCGGCGTCGCACCGATGACACAACCACCGAGGAAGTGCGCGGTCATGGGAATGTCGAACACGTCCGCGAACGAGCCACCCGGGTCGCCGCCGATCTTGTCCGCGGCCTTCCTGATCGCGATGTGCCCCTCCGGGATCCACTTCGGCGGCGGGCTGCCACCTCCCGGGCGGGAGGTCAGACGCCGACCGAATCGACCTTTCCTGGAACCGAGTTCCAGCGAGTTGTCGTCGGTCTGCATGACGAGCGCGATGACGGTGCGTTCCGACCAGTTCTTCACCGACAGGCTGCGCACGGTGGCGGCCGGATGGCGCAGCGCGACGCCCAGCGTCTTCAGCGGTCGCGGCAGCCTGCCGCCGCCGTCACTGAGAACGGTCTGCAACAGTCCGATGGCGTTGCTGCCCTTGCCGTATCGCACCGGCTCGATGTGCGTGTGATCGTTGGGGTGGAACGACGAGGTGATCGCCACGCCCTCCGTGTAGTCGATCTGCCGGTCACGCGCCGTCGCGGCCAGCACCGCTTCGGAGTTGGTGCGCACCACGGACCCGAGCTTGTCCGACAGGTGGGGCAGATCTCCGGTCTCCTTCATCGCCAGCATCAACTTCTGGGTCCCGTAGGTGCCGGCGGCGAAGACGACGTGGTCGGCCGTCATCACGGTCTCCTTGCGCCGCAGCTTCGCACCGGTGCGACGCGTCCGCACCTCGTATCCACCGCCCTCGCGGGGACGCACCGAGGTGACCGTGGTCAGCGGATGCACCATGGCACCGGCCTTCTCGGCGAGGTAGAGGTAGTTCTTCACCAGGGTGTTCTTGGCGCCGACACGGCAGCCCGTCATGCACGCACCGCACTCGGTGCAGCCTGTCCGGGTGGGTCCGACGCCACCGAAGAACGGGTCCGGGACGTCGCTACCCTTCTGCCCCGGCTGACCGAAGAACACGCCGACCGGTGTGGTGCTGAACGTGTCACCGACGCCCATCTCCTCGGCGATGTCGCGCATGACCTTGTCCGCGGGGGTGATGGTCGGGTTGTCCTCGACGCCCAGCATCCGACGCGCCTGCTTGTAGTACGGCGTCATCTCCGCTTCCCAGTCGGTGATGTCACCCCACTGCGGATCCTCGAAGAAGCGGCTCGGGGGCTGGTACAGAGTGTTCGCGTAGTTCAGCGATCCGCCGCCGACACCGGCTCCGGCCATCACCAGGACATTGGGGAGCAGGTGGATCCGCTGCAGTCCGTAGCACCCGATCATGGGCGCCCACAGATACTTCCGCAGTCGCCAGCTCGTCTTGGGCAGCTCGTCGTCCTCGAAACGACGACCGGATTCCAGGACACCGACTCGGTATCCCTTCTCGGTCAGACGCAGGGCGGAGACGCTGCCGCCGAAACCCGATCCGACGACGATGACGTCGTAGGTGTTCTTCATATTGCTGCCTTCTCCGACGGTGTACTTCCCACAGTTCGGCCGACGTCCGGCCCTCCGCGCGCCCGCATCGTGCGGTAGTTCTCGATGTCGAACGCGGCGGTCGCCTTGCGGAACTTCCACGTGAAGGTCGGCCACATGGCCGAGTTCCGTCCACTCGCGTCCAGGTACCAACTCGAACACCCACCGGTGTTCCACACCGTGCCGGCCAGGTCGGCGTCGAGAGACGCGTTCCACTCGTCGACCGCGGACGGACTCACGTCGACGGCATCGACGCTGCGACGCGTCATCTCGCGCAGAGCGGATTCGACGTACGCCGACTGGGACTCGAGCATGTAGACGATCGAGCTGTGTCCCAGGTTGGTGTTCGGCCCGTACATGAGGAAGAGATTCGGGAAGCCGGCCATCGTCGTACCTCGGTAGGCGCGCGGGCTGCCGCCCCACCGCTCGGCGAGAGTTCGACCGTCGCTGCCGCGCAACAGATGTGCGACGGGCGGCTCGGTGGGGGTGAAGCCGGTACCGAAGACGATGGCGTCGACCTCGCGCTCGCGTCCCGCGGCGTCCACCACTCCTGTCGGCGTGATCGAGGCCAGACCGCTGTCCACCAGTTCGACGTCCGGTCGCTGCAACGTGTCGTACCAGTCGTTGGACAACAGCATGCGCTTGCAGCCGATGGTGTAGCCCGGCGTGAGGCGCTTCCGGAGTCCGCCGTCGCGCACCTTCAGTCGGAGGAAACCCGTGGCTATCGTGTGCGCGATCGACAGAAGCTTGGGCCGCTTGGCCATCATCTCGACGTACATCTCGCGGTAGGCGTAGATCGCACCGCGCTGCGCCTCGAGTGTCCACGGCGCGCGGCGGTAGAACCATCGCTCGATCGGACCGCGCGTGCGGTCCATGCGCGGGATCACCCACGCCGGGGTGCGCTGGAAGACGTGCAGTTGCGACGTGACCGGGGCGATCTCGGGAACGAACTGGATGGCCGACGCACCGGTGCCCACGACGGCGACACGCTTGCCGCGCAGGTCGTAGTCGTGGTCCCACGTCGCGGAGTGGAAGGTGTGGCCGGCGAATGTGTCGAGGCCCGGCACAGCGGGCAGCTTCGGCGTCGAGAGCGTTCCCGTGGCCGCGACCAACACTCGGCAGGTCAGATCACCCTTCTCCGTGGTGACGTCCCAGACGCAGCGTTCCTCGTCCCACTGCGCCCCGAGCAGCGCGCAACCCGTGACGAGACGGTCTCGGATCCCGAAGTCGTCGGCCACCCCGCGCAGGTACCGATGGATCTCCGGTCCACGAGCGAAGGTGTGGCTCCAGTCGGAGTGCGGGGCGAAGGAGAACGAGTACAGCGACGTCGGAACATCGCACGCGACACCGGGATACGTGTTGTCGCGCCAGGTCCCACCGACGTCGTCGGCACGCTCGATCACGAGCACGTCGGCGGACGGGTCCTCGCGGAGCACCCGCGCCGTCACACCCATACCGGCGAATCCCGATCCGACGACGAGAACATCGACGTGCGCGGGCAGTGTGGTCGTCACAGCTCCGTCACCGCCCGCTCCCACTCCGGCAACAATCGTGCACGCATCGCGTGTTCCTCCTCGGGGGTTCGGAAGATGGCCGACACGGCCATCCCTCGTGCGAGTTCGATACTCAGGTCGAAGGCAGCGGGAGACATGCTGTCCCCGTAGAGCTCTCGGCCGCCTTCCTGCAACACCTCGGTCACTCGACGCTCGAGTGGTTCCACCGCGGCGTGCAGTGCCGCATCCGTGCGGGCGGCGACCCACAGTTCGAGCGCCGCGTGGAACAACGGGCCGGAGAAGGCGTCGAGCAGGAGCGCCGGGCCGACGGGCCCACCGCGGTGGACCCCGATCAGCTCGTCGAGGCGTCGCTCGACGAGCCGCTCGACGGCCGCCACGACGAGCGCTTCCTTCGTCGGGAAGTGGTGGAGCTGAGCACCGCGGGACACACCGGCCCGACGTGCGATCTCCTGGGTGCTCGCGCGGGAGTACCCGACGTCCACCAACGTGTCGATGGCGGCGTCGAGAAGCTTGGCCCGCGTGCCGGCGGTGCGCTCCGCCTGCGTCCGGCGGGCGGGCTGGGCAGCCGGCTCGGTCACGGCGGTGGTCTCGGTCACATCTGCGACCATATCGGCTTTCTTACAAACAGTCCAGACTGAATGTAAGTGAGTTCGCCGGAGTTCAGGGCGGGCCGACCGTCACCGCCCGGACAGGACCTCGAGCATCGATTCCACCGCCGTCGGCCAGCCGTACTGCTCCGCCCTCGCCCTGGCCGTCGGCCGTCCGCCCGAGGGGAGCGCCAGGGTCGCGGCGATGCCCTCGGCGAAGTCGCGAGAGCGATTGGCCACTGCTGCGCCGCAGTCCGGGGTGACGATCTCGGCCAGCGCGGACGTTCCCGAGACCACCGCGGGTGTGCCCGACGCCAGTGCCTCCAGCGCCGCCAGCCCGAACGTCTCGTGCGGTCCGGGAGCGACCGCCACGTCCGCCTCGGCGAGCAACCGTGCGACGCGCTCGCGGTCTGAGACGAACCCGGCGAAGTGCACGGGCAGACCCTCGGCGCGCCGCTCGAGCGCGGACCGCCGCGGACCGTCGCCCACCACCACCAGGCGTGCGTCGATGCCCTCGCGGCGCAGGTGTGCCAGGGCGTCGACGCTCCGCTCGGCGTGCTTCTCCACCGACAGCCGTCCACAGTGCACGAGCCGGATCATCCGTCCCTCGTTGCGATGGCGACGCGACGGGTGGAACAACTCGAGGTCCACCCCGAGTGCGATGCGGTGCGCGTCTGCGCCGATCCGGTCGAACTCCTCCTGCGCGAACGCGGTGGTGCACACCACCGCGTCGTGACCGAGGACGGACCGCCTGTTGGCGACGTCCGCCGCCGCGCGCGCCACCGGGACGGGCAACACCTGTCCGAGAAGTCGGTCCAGCCTCTCGTGGGAGATCATCACGCTGCGAATCCCCCTGTGGCGCGCCCACGTTCCGAGGCCACGCAGGGTGAGACGGTCCGAGATCTCTAGCACGTCCGGTCGCAGACTCGCCGCGACGTCGGCCGTCACGGACGGCCTCGCCACCCGGTAGCCACCGGTCATCGGGAGCCGGCTGGACGGGACGGTGATGCGATGCACCCCGGTGGCGGACATCGTCTCGGAGTGGACGTCGCCGGGCACGATGACCGTCACCTCGTGGCCGCGAGCGACATAGCCGGCTCCGAGCTGGTCCACGGCCGTCCGCAGACCGCCCGAACGAGGTCCGTAGAAGTTGGCCACCTGCACGATGCGCATGCGGCCCAGTGTCGAGGTGAGCCGTGTACGGACGAGGACCGCGCCGAGAACGTCGCACGAACACTCACGTCGAGCATTCACCGTCGTCGCACGACGGCGGCACGGGAACCCGGCACCGGCGCCGCACGTTGCCGTGGTGTCCGACCCGCGACGACACGTCACCGACGAAGAAGAGGTCCCACGATGACCAGCCCGGCCCGCAGGCTCACCCGTTCACGTCAGAGCAAGCTCATCGCCGGAGTGTGCGGCGGTCTCGCCGAGCGCTTCGGTCTGAGCGCAGGACTCGTGCGCCTGCTGTTCGTCCTCTCGTGCATCCTTCCGGGACCGCAGTTCGTGATCTACCTGGTCCTGTGGATCGCGATCCCCAAGTCGTCCTACTGATCGTTCGATCAGTTCGAGAGTGAGTGCACATCGGGCGCCGTTCCCGTGGCGGGTTCGTATTCCGATCACCGACAACATCTTTGACCAACGGTTGGACAGGGTCTACTTGCGGCACGACTGACCTGCACCTACTGTCGAAGTCGATTCGTCGCACGTGCGGTGTCGTCACCTCGTCCACCGTGCGCTCACGTCGAAGTGCGAGGCGTTCGAGCCCCGGGGCGCCCGGCACCACACGGCCACTCTCGAGCAGGCTGTTCGCCACCACCCTGGCGCGCGGCCGGCAAGGACACGATGTCTTACCATGGCGGTTTCCCGCACCACGGTGATCCTTCGGGCCGCGGCGCTCGACCTCGTCCGGGCGTTCTACCCGGTCCCGATCGCGCCCGCGGTCGCTACACGTGGCGCTATCTCGACACCGACGACGCCGCCCGCCTGTGGGACGAGGTGACCGACTGGGTGTGGTGGCTGCGTGACCGCTACGAGTTGACCGAGCGCATCCCCCGCTGCTGGTACCGACACGGACCGGTGGTCGAGGAGTTCACCGCCGTGTTCGCGTCCTGGAGCGAGGCCTACGGCGGCGAGAGCGGACTGTCCCGCTGGCATTCACAGGACCTGTGGCCACTGATCGAGCGGCTCGAGGTGATCGCCGGATTCGAACAGTGTCAGGCCGACGGGTGCTCGCACGACTCCGGCTTCCTCCACGCTCCCGAGGGCACCGAGGCGGTCATGGAGCCGCTGGTCGACCCGTCGGGCCGCGATGCCGACGAGCCGGTGTCCACGGTCGATGCGATGGTGGTCGGTGTCGTCGACGAGAGCGTGATGCTCTCGGCCGTCGTCAGCGGCGAGGCGACAGCGCTCGACGCCGGTCTCCCCCACGGGCGCTATCGACTCGACGGACGCCTGTGGACCTGGAGTTCGATCCTGGGTGGGTACGTGCCGTCACGCGACACGCACCGCACCCTGCGCGCCCTCGAGAGCTGAGCGCCCGCCTGATCCGACCGGCCTCCGGCCTTCCCGCCGAACCCGACCGGCCTCCAGCCTTCCCGCACTACCGAACGAAGAGTTCGGCGATCTGAATCGTGTTGAGGGCAGCACCCTTGCGCAGGTTGTCGCCGGACACGAACAGCGCGAGTCCGCGACCGTCCGGCACACCGGGATCCTGCCGGATACGTCCGACGAGCGACTCGTCGGCGCCGGCCGCCTGCAGAGGCGTCGGCACGGCCACCACGCGCACACCGGGAGCCGACGACAACAGTTCCGTCGCACGCTCCACCGACAGCGGATTCGCGAACTCGGCGTTGATCGACAGCGAGTGTCCGGTGAACACGGGCACGCGGACGCAGGTTCCGCTGACCAGGAGATCCGGCAGACCCAGGATCTTGCGGGACTCGTTGCGCAGCTTCTGGTCCTCGTCCGTCTCGCCACTTCCGTCGTCGACGAGAGAGCCCGCGAGCGGCAGGACGTTGAACGCGATCGGCGCGGTGTAGACCGTCGGATCGGGGTACGCGACGGCGCTGCCGTCGTGCACCAGCTTCTCGGCGTCGGCCACCACGGCACGCGCCTGCGTCGCCAGTTCCTCGACACCGGCGAGACCGCTGCCGGACACGGCCTGGTAGCTCGAGACGATGAGCCGCTGCAGCCCGGCCTCGTCGTGCAGCACCTTGAGCACCGGCATCGCCGCCATGGTGGTGCAGTTGGGGTTCGCGATGATGCCCTTGACGAGATTCTTCGTCGCCTCGGGGTTCACCTCGCTGACCACGAGCGGGACGTCGGGATCCTTGCGCCACGCGGAGGAGTTGTCGATGACGGTGACGCCGGCGGCGGCGAAGCGCGGCGCCTGCTCGCGGGACATGGTGGCGCCGGCCGAGAACAGCGCGATGTCGAGCCCGGTGGGATCCGCGGTGGACGCGTCCTCCACGGTGATCTCGCCGTCGCCCCACGGCAGGGTCTTGCCGGCGGACCGGGCGGACGCGAAGAAACGGATCGAGGCGACGGGAAACTTACGCTCCGCCAACAGGGTTCGCATGACGGCGCCGACCTGGCCGGTCGCGCCGACGACTCCGATGTGGAGGCCGGTGGAATTCGTGGTCATGATGCTCCTACCTTCCGGTTCCGCCGTGCACGACGGCGATCTCGTCGCCGCCGAGGCCGAAGGCGGCGTGCAGCACGCGCACGGCCTCGTCGAGCTCGGAGTCCTTGGTCAGCACGGAGATACGGATCTCCGAGGTGCTGATGAGGTCGATGTTGATGCCCGCGTCGGCGAGCGCTTCACAGAACGTCGCGGTGACGCCGGGGTGCGACTTCATGCCGGCGCCGATGAGCGAGACCTTGCCGATGTGGTCGTCGTAGAGCACCTTGGTGAAGCCGATCTCGCCCTGCAGCTTGGTCAGCTTCTCCACCGCGGTGGGTCCGTCGGCCTTGGGGCACGTGAACGTGATGTCGGTCTTGCCGGTGTCGATGCGCGAGACGTTCTGCAGCACCATGTCGATGTTGATCTCGGCGTCCGCGACGGCCCGGAAGACCTTGGCGGCGAAGCCCGGCTGATCGGACAGGCCGACGACCGTGACCTTCGCTTCGCTCCGGTCGTGCGCGACACCGGTCAGAATGGCTTCTTCCACTGGAATGTCCTCCATGGATCCGGACACGATGGTCCCTGGCTTGGTGGTGTACGACGAGCGGACGTGGACGGGAACGTTGTAGCGGCGGGCGTATTCCACGCACCGCAGCATCAGGACCTTGGCGCCGCACGCCGCCATCTCGAGCATCTCCTCGAACGAGACCTTCTCGAGGTGACGGGCGTCGGGAACGATGCGTGGGTCGGCGGTGAAGATGCCGTCGACATCGGTGTAGATCTCGCAGACGTCGGCGTTCAGCGCGGCGGCGAGCGCGACGGCGGTGGTGTCCGACCCACCGCGCCCGAGCGTCGTCACGTCCTTGCTGTCCTGGCTGACGCCCTGGAAACCGGCGACGAGGACGATCGAGCCCTCGTCGAGTGCGTCGCGGACACGGCCGGGCGTCACGTCGATGATCTTGGCGTTGCCGTGCACGCTGGTGGTGACGACGCCGGCCTGCGATCCCGTGAAGGATCGGGCCTCGGCGCCGAGGGAGTGGATGGCCATGGCGACGAGCGCGTTGGAGATGCGTTCGCCCGACGTGAGCAGCATGTCCATCTCGCGCGCGGGCGGCGCGGGGCACACCTGCTGCGCGAGGTCGAGCAGTTCGTCGGTGGTGTCTCCCATCGCGGAGACGACCACCACCACGTCGTGGCCCTTGCGCTTGGTCTCGACGATCCGTTCAGCGACGCGCCGGATCCGCTCGGCGGTCGCCACCGAGGATCCTCCGTACTTCTGAACGACGAGTGCCACGCTGGTGCTACCTCCCGAGTCGAGAACGTCCCGCTGGACATCCACTGGTGCGACGGGTGCCGCCGGAACGGTCAGCAGCCTACCGACCTGCGGGGGTCCGGGGGGAATCGCGTGCCTACCATCAGGTGGTGACAGCCCCGGACCCGTCCGCTCTACCGCCTCGTCCTCGGCGCCGACGACTCTTCGTCGCGGTGCCGTCGGTGGGGCCGCGCTGGCCCGGCGGCCTCCGCGCCGCGCTCGCGTTCGGTGTTCCGGCACTCGCGCTGCTCGCGCTCGGTTTTCCCACCGAGGCCCTGCTGACCGCGGCAGGCGGGTTCGCCGTCGTCTACGGCGAGGGCCGGCCGTTCCGGTCCCGCTGGTCGGTCGTCCTGTGGGCCGGTCTCGCGCTCGTGCTGTCCGCCACCGTCGGCGGCCTCGTGGGCCAGTACGGCGACCCGCGGAACTCCGTGGTGGGCGCCGTCCTCGTCGTCGTGGTGCTCACCGTCCTGGGCACCGTCGCGACCTTCGTGGTGGATGCGCTCCGTCTCGGACCACCCGGTGCCTTCTTCTTCGTCCTGACCTGCGCGATCGCCACCATCGTCCCGCAGAGCGGGGTGACGGCGTGGGTCAACTCCGCCTGCGTCGCGCTCGGAGCGCTGTGGGCCCTGGTCGTGTCGATGGCACCGGCACTGCGCGACGCGTCGAAACCGGAACGCGACGCCGTGGCGGCCGCCGAGCGGAGCGTGACCGACTTCGGTGAGGCGCGCACCGCGGGCGATCCCGCGGTCGGTGCCCGGCACCGCGCCGCCGTCGCGGTCGATCGCGCCTGGGCCGCGCTGCACGACGCCGGGATACCGGCTCGCCGGATCGACGATCCGCTGGTCCTGCGACTGCGGAGGGTCCACCTCGACTTCGCGCGCATCATCGGCGACGCACCGCTCGATCCCGAGCACGCGTCGGACACCGTGCACGTCACTCCGGATCACACGCCCTCCGTCCCGATGTCGCGCCCGACGATCAAGTTCCGGCTGGTCCGGGCCCTGCACGTCGATTCCCACGCCACCACCACGGCGCTCCGCGTCTTCTGCGCATCCGCGGCCTCGGGCGCGATCGCCGTCGTCGCCGGGCTCGGGCGGCCCGACTGGGCTGTCATCGGCGCGGTCCTCGTGCTGCAACAGGGCCTCGACCGACCACGAGGTACCGTCCGCGCCCTGCACCGCCTGGTGGGCACGGCCGTCGGAGTGGTGCTCTTCGCCGTCGTCTTCTCACTGTCACCGAGCGGGTTCGTGCTGGTCCTGCTGCTGATGGCACTGCAGTTCCTCATCGAACTGGTCATCGCTCGGAACTACGGCATCGCCGTCATGTTCATCACGCCCCTGGCGCTGCTCATCGGCGGCGCGTCCCATCCGGGTGCGCAGGCGTGGCCGCTCGCGACCGAACGTCTCGTCGAGACGAGCATCGGTGTGCTGTGCGCGCTGGCGTCGATGTGGGTGGTCGCTCGTCACGCTCATCGGCGGTGCCTGCTGTGGTGCGACGGGCGCGTTCTCGACGCCTGTCGCCGGACGGCGGATCTGCTGCGCACCGTGACACCCACCCATCCGGACGCCATGACCGCGCGGCGAGACGTGCAGTTCGAGCTCGTCGGGGCCGCCTTCGCCGCCGAGCACGCCGTCAGCGACGACCGGGAGTGGACGTCGGCGAGGTGGGAGTCGCACCTGCGAGTCGACGCGGCCGGGTACGACCTCCTGTCCGCCTGCTGGCGCACCGCGGACGGCGCCATGCTGGCGGAACCGGAGCGGTGGGCGGACGTGGCACCGCGCCCGTGAGACGTGCCGGTGTCGTCCGCGCGGGCGACGGAGTAGGGTGACCCGCATGTTCGGCGCCGGGTTCGCCCTCCTCCTTCGTCGCCGCGACGGGGTCTGATTCACAGACCGGCTCCCTGTCGCGGGTCTTTTCGGCGCCGGTCGTCCCCTTCCTCACAACGGAGATCATCGATGTCACCCGCCGACGCTTTCGTATCCGGCTCACGCACGGTCACCACCCCCACCAAGCCTGCGCCCGCCGATCAGCCCTCGTGGAACACCCAGAAGAACTCGTCGATGCCGACGTTCCGGTACCGGTCGTTCGCCGAGGAGGTCGAACCGCTCACCCTCCCCGACCGCACCTGGCCGGACAAGGTCATCGATCGCGCACCCCAGTGGTGCGCCGTGGACCTGCGTGACGGCAACCAGGCACTCATCGACCCGATGAGCCCCGCGCGCAAGCGCCGCATGTTCGAACTGCTGGTTCGTATGGGCTACAAGGAGATCGAGGTCGGTTTCCCGTCCGCGAGCCAGACCGACTTCGACTTCGTCCGCGAGATCATCGAGGACGGTGCGATTCCCGACGACGTCACCATCCAGGTGCTCACCCAGTGCCGGCCGGAACTGATCGAGCGCACGTTCGTCGCGTGCGAGGGCGCCCGCAGCGTCATCGTCCACTTCTACAACTCCACGTCGATCCTGCAGCGCCGCGTGGTCTTCCGCGCGGACCGCGACGCCATCGAGAAGATCGCGACCGACGGTGCCCGCAAGGTGCTCGAGGAGGCGACGAAGTTCCCCGACACGCACTGGCGCTACGAGTACTCGCCCGAGTCCTACACCGGCACGGAGCTCGAGTACGCCAAGAAGGTCTGTGACGCGGTCACCGAGATCATCGCTCCCACACCGGAGAACCCGATGATCCTGAACCTGCCCGCGACCGTCGAGATGGCGACCCCCAACGTCTACGCCGACTCCATCGAGTGGATGCACCGCAATCTCGAACGTCGCGACTCGATCGTGCTGAGCCTGCACCCGCACAACGACCGCGGGACCGGCGTCGCCGCAGCCGAACTGGGCTACCAGGCCGGCGCCGACCGCATCGAGGGTTGCCTCTTCGGCAACGGTGAGCGCACCGGCAACGTCTGCCTGGTCACGCTGGGCCTGAATCTCTTCACTCGCGGAGTCGACCCGCAGATCGACTTCTCCAACATCGACGAGATCCGGCGCACCGTCGAGTACTGCAACCAGCTGCCCGTCCACGAGCGCCACCCGTACGGCGGCGACCTGGTCTACACCGCGTTCTCCGGCAGCCACCAGGACGCCGTGAACAAGGGCCTCGATGCGATGAAAGTGTCTGCGGACGAACAGGATCAGGACGTCGACGACGTGCTGTGGCAGGTTCCGTACCTGCCCGTCGACCCCAAGGACGTCGGCCGCACGTACGAGGCCGTGATCCGCGTCAACTCGCAGTCCGGCAAGGGCGGCGTCGCTTACATCATGAAGTCGGACCACGGTCTGGTGCTGCCGCGTCGACTGCAGATCGAGTTCTCCTCGGCCGTGCAGCGCGTCACCGACGGCGAGGGCGGCGAGGTGTCGCCCAAGGCCATGTGGGACGTGTTCTCCGAGGAGTACCTGGCCCCGATCGTTCCTCTCGAGCGCATCCGGCAGCGCGTCACCGCGGCCGAGGAGGACGGCGGAATCGACTCGATCTCCGCGATCGTCAAGGTCGACGGCGCCGAGCAGGAGATCACGGGCGACGGCAACGGTCCACTCGCCGCCTTCGTCGACGCGCTGGGCTCCATCGGGTACGACGTCAGCGTCCTCGACTACTCCGAGCACGCCATGTCCGCCGGCGACGACGCCCAGGCCGCGGCCTACGTCGAGGCGGCCGTGCGGCTGCCCGGCGGCGGCGAGACCATCGTGTGGGGTGTCGGTATCGCCACCTCCATCACCACGGCATCACTGCGCGCCGTGGTCTCGGCCGTGAACCGGGCGGCACGATCCGGGGCGTAGCCCTCGTGCGCCTTCTGCGCATCCAGGGATACGCAAAAGGCGCACGGGTCACGCAGTGACCTCCGCGACCCGCGCCGCGAACGCGTCCACCACGGCCCGCACGGCCGGACGCTCCGCGGCGCGGGGTCGTGTCGCCAGGTCGTAGATGCGGGCCGCGCGCACCCCGGCCAACCGGCGTTGCGTGACACCCGGGTGCGTCGAGGCGTGGCGCGGCATCAGCGCGATCCCGTGGCCGTGGGCCACCAGCTCCTCCATGAGCCGGAAGTCGTTGATACGCAGATCGACTCGCGGCGCCACCCCGGTGACCGTCGCGATGGAGAGCAGCACGTCGTCCACCGGGAACCCTCCGCGGACACTGATCCACCGCTCGTCCGCCAGATCCTCGATGTCGACGGCATCACGCTCCGCCAGCGGGTGCCCCGGCGGCAGCACCAGGTCGATGGGCTCGCGCATCAGTGAACGCACCTCCACCCGCTCGGACGCGATGCTCGGTGCGCGCTCGTCCCGATGCGTCAGCACCACGTCGTAGTCCGCGAGCAACGCCGGCACGGCCGACGCGGGCACGTCCTCGTCCCGGGCGTCGACGTCCACACCCGCCTCGGTGAGCCGGTCCAGAACCCCCGGCAGCAACAGTGCGGCGCCCGAGGGGAAGAGCGCCAGTCGAACGGTTCCGCGTGCGCTGCCGCGGTACGACGCCATCTCCTCCGACGCCCGGTCGAGGGCGGCGAGCACGTCGTCGGCGTGAGGAAGCAGCGCGCGTCCCGCCGCGGTGAGCCGCACGCGGCGCCCGTCGGGTTCGAGCAGGGCGACTCCCGCCTCCCTCGCCAACACCTTGAGCTGCTGCGACACCGCGGACGGTGTCATCGACAGCGCGTCGGCGGCCGCGGCGACCGTGCCGCGATCCGCCAGCGCCCGCAGGACGCGCAACCGGTCGACATTCATGTAGCAACGCTACAGCTACCGGTCACCACAATTCGATTGTTCTTAGCAGTCGCACCCGGAACACTCGAGGTCATGACCACTCGCGACCGCCTGCTCGGACTGATCGTGGTGGTGGTCTGGGGACTGAACTTCCTCGCCATCCGCGCCGGGCTCGACCAGTTCCCGCCGTTCTTCTTCGCTGCCCTGCGGTTCGCGGTGATCGCCGTTCCGGTCGTCCTCTTCGTCCGCCGACCGACCGTGCCGGTGCGCTGGCTCCTGCTGTACGGCACGGGTTTCGGCCTGCTGCAGTTCGCGTTCCTCTTCGCCGCGATGAACGCCGGCATGCCCACCGGCCTGGCCTCGCTGGTGCTCCAGTCGTCGGCGCCGTTCACCGTCGTTCTCGGCGCGCTGCTGCTGCGGGAGAAGGTCGGGCCGCGCCAGTGGATCGGGATCGGCATCGCCGTCGGGGGCATGATTCTCATCGGGTGGGATCGTGCCCACAACGCCACCCTCCTGCCCGTGCTGCTGACGCTGTTGGCAGGCCTCAGCTGGGCCTTCGGCAATCTCGGAAACCGACTGGCGACTCGAGCATCTCGACCGGCCTCCGGCGTTCCCGTCGAGCCGATGCGACTCATGCTGTGGATGACGGTGGTTCCCCCGCTGCCGATGTTCGCGTTGTCGGCCGTCGTCGAGGGTCCGACCACGGGATGGACCGCCATCGGCGATGTGGTGTCGGCCGGGCAGTTCTCCGGGTTGATCGGGCTCGCCTACATCGTGCTCATCGGCACGATCGCCGGCTCGGGACTGTGGACCGTCCTGATCAGCCGCTACCCCGCCGGCGTCGTCGCGCCGTTCTCGTTGCTGGTCCCGGTCGTCGGCATCGGTGCGTCCTGGCTCGTGCTCGACGAGACGCCGAGCGTCCTCTCCCTCGTCGGTGCGGCCGTCGTGATCGGCGGCTGCACGTGGGGTCTGAGCCGCTCGCCGCGATCCGCGACGACCACACGGACCGAGCCCCGGATCGTGACTCCCCCGTCCGGAGCCAGCGTCGGTTAGGGTCCCCTCACCATCACTGTGACGGAGGCTCGGCAAGCGTGTTCGGAAGAAGAAGTACTGTCCTGGCGACCCTGCTCGCCGCGACGGCCCTTGTGGCCTCGGCGTGTTCGACCGATGCGACAGCCGAGGACGCCGCGGACAGCACCCGGACCGTGACCCATGCGCGCGGGGACACGGAGGTGCCCTCGTCGCCGTTGCGAGTCGTCACTCTCGAACCCGTCCAGCTCGACACGAGTGTCGCGCTCGGCGTCGTTCCGGTGGGCACGTCGGTGCTGAGCGAGGCGACGGGGGTGCCCCCGTATCTGGGCGACGAGGCGTCGCGCATCGAGACCGTCGGCACCGTCGCGGAGCCTCGCGTCGAGGCCATCGCGGCTCTGCAGCCGGATCTGATCCTGGGAACGGAGACGCGCCACTCGGAGCTGTACGAGCGGTTGTCCGCGATCGCTCCGACGGTGTTCATGGCGTCGCAGAGCGACCCGTGGCAGGACAACGTCCGCCTCGTCGGGCGCGCCCTCGGACGTGACGCCGAGCCGTTGCTGGGCGAGTACGACGCGCGGTGCGACGAGATCGCCGACAGGTTCGACACCGCCGGGTCGACGGCGCAGCTCATCCGGCCACGCAACGAGGAGCTCACGCTCTACGGACCGCTGTCCTTCGCGGGCAGCACCCTCGAGTGCGCCGGGTTCACCACGCCGCCCCGCCCGGAGTGGTCGAACGAGATCAGTGTCGACGTCTCCCCCGAACTGGCGACGGAGGCCCGCGCCGATCTCGTGGTCGTGACGTCGGCGACACCGGACGATCCGGCGTCGATGCCCACGTCCGTCACGTCGAACACGACGGCGTTCCCGAATCCGCACCTCGTCGACCAGTCGTACTGGATCACCGGCGTGGGACCTCGCGGCGGACAGGCCGTGCTCGACGACATCGAACGGATCCTCGGGGCGTCCTGAGTTCCTTCCCGTGTGGGAGGATCGGACACCATGATCGACAGCAGCAGACGGCACCTCGGAGCCCGCGGACGCCTGGCACTGTCGGCGGCCTCCGCGGCCGCGTGGGCTTCGCAGAAGGCCGGTCGCGGCAAGGGATCGATGATCGGCGGTCTCGTCGCGCTGAAGATCGACCCGGCCCTCATGTCGCGCCTGGGCGCGAATCGACGCACGGCCGTCATCACCGGTACCAACGGCAAGTCGACCACCACCCGGATGACCGCGGCGGCGCTCGCGACACTGGGCGAGGTGGCGACGCAGGCCGACGGCGCCAACATGGACGCGGGAATCGTCGCCGCGCTGAACTCACGGCGCACCGCGCCGCTGGCGGCCCTCGAGGTCGACGAGCTGCACGTCCCGCACGTGTGCGACGCCGTGAACCCCGAGGTCCTGGTGTTGCTGAACCTCAGCCGTGATCAGCTCGACCGCGTCGGCGAGATCAACATGATCGAGCGCAAGCTCCGCGCGGGAATCGTCGCCCATCCCGACACCGTCGTCGTCGCCAACTGCGACGACGTGCTGATGACGTCCGCGGCGTACGACGCGCCGCGGACCGTGTGGGTGGCCGCCGGCGGCGGATGGGTCGGCGACTCGGTCAGCTGCCCCCGCACCGGGGAACCCATCGAGTGGAACGGCACGCACTGGCGCAGCACAGGCCTGCTGGAGGGCGGGCGGGAGTTCTCGCGGCCGGAGCCGCAGTGGTGGCTCGACGACGAGAACCTGTACGGCCCGGACGGTCTCGTGCTCCCCATGAGTTTGACGCTGCCCGGCCGGGCCAACCGCGGAAACGCGGCGCAGGCCGTCGCTGCCGCGGTCACGATGGGCGCCGATCCCGCGCAGGCCGTCGCCGCGGTGTCCGCGGTCGACGAGGTGGCGGGCCGCTACAGCTCGATCCAGTACGGATCCCACACCGTGCGCATGCTGCTGGCCAAGAACCCCGCCGGATGGCAGGAAGCACTGTCGATGATCGACCCGGCCGCCGACGGCCTGGTGATCGCCGTCAACGGCCAGGTGCCCGACGGCGAGGACCTGTCGTGGCTGTGGGACGTGCGGTTCGAGCATTTCGAGAACACCACGGTGGTGGCGGCCGGTGAACGTGCGACCGACCTGGGAGTTCGCCTGACGTACGCCGGAGCCGACCACACCGTGGTGCCGAACCCGTTGCGGGCCATCGCCTCCTGCCCACCCGGGCGCGTGGAGGTCCTGGCGAACTACACGGCCTTCCGTGACCTCGGCCGGGCGCTGGCGCGCGAGACCGCGAAGGAGGCACCCGGTGTCTGATTTCCGTATCGGGCTCGTCCTGCCCGACGTCATGGGCACGTACGGCGACAGCGGCAACGCGCTCGTCCTGCGCCAGCGCATGCTGATGCGCGGACTCGACGCCGAGATCGTGTCGATCACCCTCGCCGATCCGGTGCCCGAGTCCCTCGACGTCTACGTGCTCGGCGGAGCGGAGGACTCGGCGCAGCGACTCGCGACGAAGCACCTCGCGCGCTACCCCGGACTGCAGCGCGCCGCCGAGCGCGGTGCACCGGTGCTCGCCATCTGCGCGGCGATCCAGGTGCTGGGCGAGTGGTACGAGACGAGCTCCGGCGAACGCGTCGACGGTGTGTCGATGCTGAACGTCACCACGGCGCCGCAGGCGACTCGGTCCATCGGCGAGGTCATCACCCGCCCGGTGTCGGACCGCCT
This sequence comes from Rhodococcus sp. UNC23MFCrub1.1, assembly GCF_000686025.1. Lineage (GTDB taxonomy): Bacteria > Actinomycetota > Actinomycetes > Mycobacteriales > Mycobacteriaceae > Rhodococcoides. The sequence continues at coordinate 111,379 of NZ_JMLQ01000008.1, read as the reverse complement.
CACCCAGACACTCACCGGCTTCGAGAACCATCGCGGCGGAACCACTCTCGGCCCCGACGCGGCCCCGTTCGCCCTAGTGGAGCACGGCATCGGCAACGGGGTGGGCGACGGCAACGAGGGGGTCGTCCAGGGGTCGGTCATCGGGACGTACATGCACGGACCGGCGCTGGCACGGAACCCGGAGCTGGCCGACCACCTGCTCGAGACCGCTCTCGGACACCCGCTCGAGCCGTTGCACCTGGCCGACGTCGAGCAACTGCGCACCGAGCGTCTGCGCCGCTAGACCGAGACCGGATCCTCGGCCGGCCTCCGCGCCGCCCGGCGCATCAGGAGCTGGGCGATGAGCGGTGCCGCCACGAGCATCGAGACCAGCCGGATGAGCTGCACGCACGCCACGAACGTGACGTCGGACCCGGTGGACGCGGACACCGCGAGCACTGCCGCCAACCCGCCGGGGGTCGTCGCCAGGTAGCCGGTGAGCAGGCTGGTCCCGGTCCACGCGGACAGCGCCCATCCGAGCAGCGCACAGATCACGCCGATGCCGAGCACCAGCGCGAACGCGTAGGGGAAGAGTCGGCCGATCAGGCGCAGGCTCGACATCGTGAACGCCAGTCCCGCTTGCCATCCGATGACCAGGAACGCGAGTGGCAGCACGATCATGGGAACCTCGATGCCCACGGGCCAGCCCAGCAGCGCGCAGGCGCCGGACACCATCAGCGGACCCAGCGTGGCCGGTGCGGGAAGCCGCGCGAGCCGCCCCACCGCGATGCCGACGAGAACAGCGCCGAGCAGGAACAGCAGACCCACCCACCACGGCAGCGCATTCTCGTCGGGTGCGGCCGCCGCGACCGAGTGGGTGTCGGCGTGGAACACGAACGTGACCACCAGAGGCATGGTCACCACCACCAGTGCCACCCGCAGGTACTGCACCACCGCGACCACACGTTCGTCGCCGCCGAGCTCTCTCGCTGTCGCGACGAGACCGGTGGCCCCGCCCGCGATCAGCGCCAGCATCCCGGTGGCCGCGGTGACGTCCTTGTTCAATGCGAGCAGTGCACCGCAGCCGGCGCTGACGACGAGCGTCGCGATCCCGATGGCGACCGCAGGAAACCAGTTGTCCCCCAGCGCACTCAGCGTCTCGACATCCACCATGAGACCGATGGTGACGGCCAACGTTCCCTGCGCCGCCATGGATCCCGCGCGCGGGACGGCGCGCGGCCCCAGTCCGGTGAGGGCGAAGACCACCGCCACCACCAGTGCCGCGAACAACGACGGCGCCGTCAGGCCGACGGCGTCGAGCGCGAACCATCCGGCCACGGACACGGCTGTGAGCGCCACCCAGCGGGTGGCGCTCACAGCGACGGTACGACCTCCGCTCACGACTTGACGAGCAGCACCGGTACCGGTGTTTCGAGAAGCAGGCGCTGGACGGCCTGTCCCATCAGGAACTTGCCGACGGCCGACCGATGCCGCGACCCGACGACCAGCAGCTCGGCGTCCGCCTTGTCGATGAGCGCGAGCAGTGTGGTGGTCGCGTCCGGATCGGGCTGGGCCGCAGCGAGAGTCCACTGCGCCTCGGACTCTCCGAGCGCGGCGAGCGACGTACGGATCGAGTCCTCGACGGCGGTGGTCTCCTTCGCCTCCGAGGAGGGATCCGCGGATCCGGAGAAGGCGTGGAGGACGACCAGTTCGGTTCCTGCGGACCGGGCCTGCTGGACTGCCGATCCGAGTGCCTTGCGGCCTTCCTCGGAACTGTTGTGCACGACGGCGACACTCATGTCGGTGACTCCTCTCTCTCGTGGATGCTGATCAGCCGAAGGGGATCTGGCCGAGGAGGACGCCGACGGCGAGCATCGTCAGGGAGACGACGGTGGCACGCCACAGGACCTTGCGGTGGTGGTCGGCGAGCGAGACGCCGGCCAGGGTGACCAGCAGCAGGATGGCGGGGACCAGCGGGCTCTGCAGGTGGACGGGCTGTCCGGTGATGGAGGCGCGGGCCATCTCGACCGGCTCGATGCCGTACTGGGCGGCGGTCTCGGTGAGGACCGGGAGGATGCCGAAGTAGAAGGCGTCGTTGGTCATGAAGAACGTCAACGGGATCGACAAGATTCCGGTGATGACGGCCAGGAACGGTCCCATCGCGTCGGGGATGACGCCGAGGAGCCACTCGGCCATGGCCTCGACCATTCCGGTACCGGAGAACACGCCGGTGAGGACGGCAGCTGCGAGCACCATGGCGACGACGGAGACGATCGAGGCGGAGTGGCGTGCGATGGCCTCGCCCTGCTCCTTGACCTTCGGGAAGTTGAACGTGAGCGCGATGGAGGCGGCGATCATGAACAGCACCGGGATGGGGAGGATGTCCATGACCAGGATCACGAGCAGCGTGACGGTCAGGATCGCGTTGAACCACAGCAGCTTCGGACGCAGAGTGTCGCGGTTGGGGTCCAGGCCGTCGATGAACTGGCCGGCCTTGCCGTCGTTCTCGTCGTCGCCGGTGGTGATGTCGGCGCTTCCGGTGCTGCGACGGGTCTTGCCGTTTCCGGTTCCGGTGCCGTCGGTACCCACGCCGGCGCCCACCAGCTCCGTGTCGTAGATCAGCGAGCCGAGGCGGCGACGCTCCATGAGGCCGAGGTGGATCGAGAAGAGCAGCACGATGATCAGGCCGGCGATCATCGACGGGACCATCGGGATGAAGACGTCGGAGGGCGAGATGCCCAGTGCGGACGCGGCGCGAACGGTCGGGCCACCCCACGGGATGATGTTCATGGTGCCGTTGGCGAGGCCGGCGACGACCGTCAGGATGACCGGTGAGACACCGAGTTTCAGGTAGAGCGGCAGCAGCGCGGACGTCACGATGATGAACGTGGTGGAGCCGTCACCGTCGAGGGACACGACCATGGCGAGCACCGCGGTGCCGACGACCAGCTTCATCGGATCGTTGCGCACCAGGCGGAGGATGCCGCGCACCAGCGGGTCGAACAGACCCACGTCGATCATGATGCCGAAGAAGATGATCGCGAAGAACAGCAGCGCTGCCGTGGGGGCGAGCGACTTGATGCCGTCCGTGATCATGTCGCCGATGCCGAGCCCGGCGCCGGCGAACAGGCCGAAGATGACCGGGACCAGGATCAGGGCGACCACCGGGGTCGCTCGTTTGGTCAGGATCAAGAACATGAAAGCGGCAACCATGAGGAAGCCGAGTATCACCAACATGGTTACTACTCCTCGTTGTTCGAATAGTGCAGGGTGTGTCGAGGCAGGCTGCGGGCACAGGTGTGGCGCAGTACGGAGGTGTGCGGCGTCAGCCGTCGGTGGGTGGATCGATGGTCGAGCGGACCAGGTCGGCCTGCTCGCGGAGGAACGACGCGAAGTCGTCTCCGGTGAGCAGCGCGTCCCGCCACCCGTTCTGCGCCAGGATCTCCTGCCAGAGCGGCGATCCGACCAGGGCTGTGACGTCGGCGATCAGGCGGTCGACGCGCTCCGGTGGCAGTCCCGGCGGGGCGAGGATGCCGCGCCAGTTGTCGAAGTCGAGGTCGACTCCCTGCTCCCGCAGAGTGGGCGCGTCGATGCCGTCGACGCGCTCGGAGCTCGAGACGGCGAGCGCCCGGACCGTACCGGACGCGATCTGGTCCAGATATTCGCTGACGCCCGTGGTAGCGACGTCGACCTCGCCGGTCAGTAGGGCCGGCAGCAACTCGCCGCCGCCGTCGAAGACGCGGTACTCGGATGCTCGCGGGTCGACACCGACGGTGCGGGCGAGCTGGGTCCGGAACAACCCGTCCGGCCCACCCTCCGCGGAGCCGCCGGCGAACTGCAGAGCCGCGGGATCCTGTTGCCAGGCGTTCGTGAGATCGGCCAGAGTCCGCAGCGGGGATGCTGCCGGCACCAGGACGACCTCGGGTTCGGTGACGAGTCGGGCGATCGGGGTGACGTCCGCGATCTCGTGATCGGACGGGGTGGTGGACAGTGCGCCCACCAGACCCAGCCCCATCACCAGCAGGAGTCGATCGTTGCCCTGTTCGAGAGCGAGACGATTGAGTCCCACGACACCACCCGATCCGGGTAGTACGAGGACGTCGTCCACCACGACGCCCTCCGCGGCCCAACCTCGGGCCAGACTGCGAGCGGTCAGGTCGTAACCGCCACCGGCGACCGACGGAGCGATGACACGAAGTCCCGGCTCCTCCGCCCCGGTCACCATGGCCGACACCCCCGCACTGCACGCGGTCGCCGTGCAGAGCACCGCGAGCAACGCTGCGAGAGCGCTGATGCGGAGGCGTCGGTTCATGGGCACGGTCTCACTGTGTCGGATCCTGTGACTGTGGTCACCCTTTGGTGCACAAACGGGATTGTGTTCATTGTGAGCGTCCGTAGCGCACGCAGATGCACGAATTCCGCGCTCGCCCGGCGGTACGGTTCACCTCGTGATCGGGCGGCGACTGCGCATCTTCGGAACACGCCGCACCCTCTCGTCGCAACTGCTCGCACTGCAGCTTCTCATCATCGTCGCGGTGCTCGTCGTCATCAGCGGGTTGTCGCTGGCCCAGGCGTCGGCGACCTTCCAGCGCGAACAGGGTCTGCGCGTCCAGTCGGCTGCCGAGAACCTCGCCGCGAGTCCCACCGTGCGACAACTGCTCGCCTCCGCCCAGCCCCGCATTCGTACGGCGCTGCAGGGTGCAGTCGAGTCGGTGCGGGCCGTCTCGGGTCTGGACTACGCGCAACTGACCGACCCCGACGGCATCATCGTCGTCGCGACCGACCCGTCGCGGGTGGGACAGGAATCGGCGGCCGAGGGAGCGGGCGCGCGGACGGGCCGATCCTGGACCGGTCTCGCCGAGACGAGCGCCAACACCGCGGTGTCCCCCGACGCGTCCGTGCAGTCACAGGTCCCGGTGCTCGATGCCGACGGCCGCATCGTCGGTGTGGCGATCGTCGGCCGCGAGTACCCGTCGGTGTGGGAGCGCCTCGCGCAGGCGACCCCGGACCTCGTCATCTACCTTGCCGTGGCCTCCGTTCTGGGCGCCGTCGGGTCGATCCTGCTGGCCCGACGCGTCAAGCGGCAGACCATGGGAATGGAGGCCGGGGAGATCGTCGACCTGGTGCGCCAGCGGCAGGCGATGCTCGAGGGCCTCAAGGAGGCCGTGGTGGCGCTGGATCCGTCGGGTCGGGTGGTCCTGCTGAGTCGCAGCGCACACGACATGCTCGGCCTCGACGAGGACGGTGTGGGCCGGCGGGTGGAGGAGCTCGGACTCGACGACCGGGTCCTCGACGTCCTGCGTCACCCGAGCGACGACGGCGACCAGCTCGTCCTCACCGGAGATCGCATCCTCGTCTTCAACACGGTGCCGATCGAGGCGTCCGGACGAAAGGTGGCCACGGTGACCACGTTCCGTGACCGCACCGAACTGAGCGAGGTCCAGAGCAAACTCGACATCAGCCGCACCAGCTCGACGGCACTGCGGGAGCACATCCACGAGTTCGACAACCAGCTGCACACCATCTCGGGACTGGTCCAGCTCGGTGAGTACGACGAGGTGGAGCGGTACGTCGACGGCATCACCGAGCATCGTGAGCGCCTCACGTCCACCGTGACCGACCGCATCGACGATCTCGGGGTCGCGGCGCTGCTCATCGCCAAGATCGGCGCCGCCGCGGCCCGCTCGGTGACCGTGGCGCTCGACGACGCCTCACATCTCCCGCGACTCGACGACGATGCCTCCCGAGACCTCTGCACCGTCGTCGGCAACCTCGTCGACAACGCTGTGGACGCAGTCCTCGAGAATCAGGCAGTGGACGCAGTCCTCGAGAATCAGGCAGTGGACGCAGTCCTCGAGAATCAGGCAGTGGACGCAGTCCTCGAGGGGCAGTCGGTGGACGCGGTGGTGCGCGTCCGGATCGTCGCGGACGCGGACGGGATCGAGGTCGAGGTGGCCGACAACGGCCCCGGCATCGGCACGGAGGATGCGGATCGCGTGTTCGAGCAGGGGTGGAGCACGAAGGGGACGTCGCTCGACGGGCACGGTTTCGGCCTCGCCCTCGTGCGTGTCGTGTGCCGCCGACGCGGCGGTGAGGTCGGCGTGAGTGACAGAGTCGAGGACGGTAGGCGGTGGACGGTCTTCCGGGCCGTCACCGGATCCGGGGGGAGGACGCGATGACACTCAGGGTGCTGGTGGTGGACGACGACTTCATGGTCGCGCGGGTGCACACCGGTTTCGTCACCAAGGTGGCCGGATTCGAGGTGTGCGGGGTGGCGCACACGGCGCAGGAAGCGCTGGAGAAAGTGGAGTCCACCCGTCCCGATCTGGTGCTGCTGGACGTCCATCTGCCCGGCGTCACCGGGCTCGATCTCATCGGCCCGTTCCGGGAGATCATCCCGGACCTCGACGTCCTGGTGATCACCAGCGAGCGCGAGGCCGAATCGGTGCGCAAGGCACTGCGCGCGGGCGCCGTGCACTACTTGATCAAGCCGTTCAAGTTCCAGGCACTGCAGGAGCGCCTCGAGCACTACCGCCGCACACGGGAGTCGCTGGCCGCGATCGACGAGGCGGAGCAGGACGCCGTCGACAAGGCATTCGGAGTGCGCGGGACCGCGACACGGCTCCCCAAGGGCCTGAGCGCCGAGACGCTGGCCATGGTCGAGCACCAACTGCGGGAGAATCCCGGCGAGACCTCGGCGAGCACGATGGCCGAGAGGACCGGGATGTCGCGGTCGAGCGCTCGCCGCTACCTGGAGTACCTCAGCAACGTCGACCGGGTGACCGTCTCGCTCGACTACGGCAACGTGGGGCGACCCGAGCGCCTCTATCGGCTCGAGCGCTAATTCATCACGTTGCGGCCGGACAGCGCACGGCCCAACGTGAGCTCGTCCGCGAACTCGAGGTCGCCGCCCATCGGCAGTCCGGAGGCCAGTCGGGTGACGGACAGGCCGGGGAAATCACGCATCATGCGCAGCAGGTAGGTGGCCGTCGCCTCCCCCTCGGTGTTGGGGTCGGTCGCGATGATCACCTCGGAGACGTCGACGCCGTCCTCCTGATTGCCGATGCGGGTGAGCAACTCCCGGATGCGCAGCTGATCGGGACCGACCCCGCTCAGCGGATCCAGCGCGCCGCCCAGCACGTGGTATCTGCCCTTGAACTCGCGGGTGCGTTCGACGGCCTGCACGTCCTTGGGTTCCTCGACGACGCAGATCTTCGTCCGATCGCGGCGCGGGTCCGCACAGATGCGGCACAGTTCCTTGTCGGAGACGGTGCCGCAGACGATGCAGAACTGCACCCCGTCGCGGACGCGCTGCAACGCCTTCTGCAGGCGGTCGATCTCGGGCGCCTCGACCCCCAACAGGTGAAAGGCGATGCGCTGCGCACTCTTCGGTCCGACACCGGGAAGTTTGCCCAGCTCGTCGATCAGATCCTGGACCGGACCTTCGTACACGCTTCTCGACCCGGTTCTAGAAGCCGGGCAGGCCGGGGAGTCCGCCGCCGCCCAGGCCGGCGAGGGGACCGAGCTTCTGCGACGCGACCTCACCCGCGGCGCGGGACGCGTCGGCGATCGCACCGATGATCAGGTCCTGCAGGGTCTCGACGTCGTCGGGATCCACGACCTTGGGGTCGATGGTCAGACCGACCACCTCGCCGCTGCCCTTCACAGTCGCCACGACGAGACCGTTGCCGGCGCGACCGGTGACCTCCGTCGCGGCGATCTCCGCCTGGGCTGCCATCAACTGCTGCTGCATCTGCTGGGCCTGCTGCAGCAGCTGGGACATGTCGGGCTGTTCACCGGGATGCACGGCGGGTGTCCTTCCGAAGTGGTGACGAGATCGTGTCGGTCGAGCGTAGCCGCGTGCCTCACTCCACCTGGCGCGAGAGGTTCTGCAGGAGCTGCGCCTGAATCTTCTTCAGTCCGAGGGGCGCGAACGTCTTCTCGAAGAAGCCGCCGACACCGCCGGCGCCCGTCCACTCCGTGGTGGTGGTGACCGACGACCCGCTACCGCTCGGGGCGACGAGGTACGTGGTCACCATCGACGAGTTGGCGTCCTTCTCCGTGACGGTCGCGCCGGACACCGACACGGTCGCGAGCACGTTCCGCGAGCGCTTCTCGGTCGCCTGCAGGACCCAGCGAGCGACAGTGCCGTCGCCCTGCCCACCCTCGACGACCGCGAAGTCGCGGTACTGCTCGGGCAGGATGCGCGGACGCACCGTCTCGTAGTCGGACAGTGCCGCGAGGACCTTGTCGGGAGCCGCACTGATGGTGAGGGAACTGCTCGCGCTGACCTTGGCCATGACGGGGAGAACTCCTGATGTCGGGGTGGGACGGACGGTGACATTCATTGTTTCACGTCCACGCCCGGGCGAATCGAGCGCAACGATCGTGTGAAGTTTCCTCGTCGGGAGGCACCTTCCATAGCGTTGCGAACAACCTCCGTATAGCGTTCTCGCGTGGCTCAGACAGTCGATGCGGCGCTCGGGGGAGCGCGGGAACCCGGCGGGGGCGGCAACCGTCCGCACGAGATCGGACAAGCGGGACATCGGGCGGGTGTGGAACGGCTTCTGGCCAGTTACCGTGCCATTCCCCGGGACGCGACCGTCCGCCTGGCGAAGAAGACCTCCAACCTCTTCCGGGCCAGGCCGAAGAACTCCGCCCCCGGACTCGACGTCTCCGGGTTGGGAGGCGTCATCTCGGTCGACCCCGACGCCATGACCGCCGACGTGCAGGGAATGTGCACCTACGAGGACCTCGTCGACGCCACCCTGGCGTACGGGCTCGCTCCCCTGGTGGTGCCGCAGCTCAAGACCATCACGCTCGGCGGCGCGGTCACCGGCCTCGGCATCGAGTCGACGTCGTTCCGCAGCGGCCTTCCGCACGAGTCCGTCCTCGAGATCGACATTCTCGCCGGATCGGGTGACGTCGTCACGGCCACTCCCGACAACGAGTACGGCGACCTCTTCCGAGGGTTCCCGAACTCCTACGGCACCCTCGGCTACTCGACACGGTTGCGCATCGAACTCGAGCCCGTCCTTCCCTACGTCGCCCTGCGCCACGTCCGGTTCCGCGACCTCGAGTCGGTGCAGACGGTCATGGCGCGCATCGTCGCGGAGCGGGAGTACGAGGGTGACCGCGTCGACTACCTCGACGGGGTGGTGTTCTCCGGGACCGAGGCCTATCTGACCCTGGGCCGGCAGACCGACGAGCCGGGACCGGTGAGCGACTACACCGACTCGGCGATCTTCTACCGGTCCATCCAGCACGACGGCACCGCGCCGCGAACGGACCGCCTGACGGTGCGCGACTACCTGTGGCGGTGGGACACCGACTGGTTCTGGTGCTCGCGCGCCTTCGGTGCGCAGAACCCGCGCATCCGACGTCTCTGGCCGAAGAAGTACCTGCGCAGCAGCTTCTACTGGAAGCTGATCGCGCTCGACCAGAAGTACGACATCGCCGACCGTCTCGAGAAGCGCAAGGGCAACCCGATCCGCGAGCGCGTCGTGCAGGACATCGAGGTGCCGATCGAGAACACGGCCGCGTTCGTCTCGTGGTTCCTCGACGAGATCCCGATCGAGCCGTTGTGGCTGTGTCCCTTGCGACTTCGCGAACCCGACGGGTACGCCGACGCGCAGGACTCCGACGCCGGAGTACGCGGGTGGCCCCTCTATCCGCTCGAACCTCACCGCACCTACGTCAACGTCGGCTTCTGGTCGTCGGTGCCCGTGGTCCCCGGTGAACCCGACGGGGCAGCCAACCGTCGGATCGAGAAGAAGGTGACCGAGTTCGACGGTCACAAGTCCCTCTACTCGGACTCGTTCTACGACAGGGCCGAGTTCGATGCCCTCTACGGCGGTGACGGTTACCGCCGACTCAAAGAGAAGTACGACCCCGATTCGCGGTTGTTGGATCTGTATTCGAAGGCGGTGCATCGTCGATGACGACATTCAAGGATCAACGGAACCCCGGCCTGTCCGGCGGTTCCCCCAAACTCTCCATCGCCGAGATTCTCGAGCAGTTCACCGAAGGTGATCTGCCCGTTCGATTCTCGGCGTACGACGGCAGTACGGCCGGTGCCGAAGATTCCGAGTACGGGCTCAGGCTCACCTCACCCCGCGGCACCACGTACCTCGCGACCGCCCCCGGCGACCTGGGCATGGCTCGCGCCTACGTCTCGGGCGATCTGGAGATCGAGGGCGCCCACCCGGGTGACCCGTACGACGTGCTCCGGATGCTGGGCGACGACCTGCACTTCAAACGTCCGTCCGCGCGCGCACTAGCGACCGTCACCCGGTCTCTCGGATGGGAGTTGCTGCGTCCCATCGCTCCCCCGCCCCAGGAATCTCTCCCACGTTGGCGTCGTATCGCCGAGGGGTTGCGGCACAGCAAGACTCGGGACGCCGAGAGCATCCACCACCACTACGACGTGTCGAACACGTTCTACGAGTACGTGCTCGGCCCGTCGATGACCTACACCTGCGCCGCCTACCCGACTCTCGAGGCGTCGCTCGAGGAGGCGCAGGAGAACAAGTACCGCCTGGTGTTCGAGAAGCTGAACCTGAAGGCGGGCGACCGACTGCTCGACATCGGTTGTGGCTGGGGCTCGATGGTGCGCTACGCGGCCCGTCGCGGCGTCCACGTCATCGGCGCCACGCTCTCGCGCGAGCAGGCAGAGTGGGCGCAGAACGCCATCGCCGCCGACGGTCTGAGCGATCTCGCGGAGGTGCGTCACAGCGACTACCGCGACATCGTCGAGGGCGACTTCGACGCCGTGTCGTCGATCGGCCTCACCGAGCACATCGGCGTCTCGAACTACCCGGCGTACTTCGAGTTCATCAAGGGAAAGCTGCGCCCGGGTGGCCGCGTCCTGAACCACTGCATCACCCGCCCGGACAACCGCTCGTCGGCGCGGGCCGGCGGCTTCATCGACCGCTACGTCTTCCCCGACGGCGAGCTGACGGGATCCGGCCGCATCATCACCGAGATGCAGGACGTGGGCCTCGAGGTGCGTCACGAGGAGAACCTGCGCGAGCACTACGCGATGACGCTTCGGGACTGGTGCCGCAACCTCGTCGACAACTGGGACGCCTGCGTCGCGGAGGTCGGTGAGGGCACCGCGCGCGTGTGGGGCCTCTACATGGCGGGCTCACGCCTGGGCTTCGAGCGCAACGTGGTCCAGCTGCACCAGGTGCTCGCCGTCAAGCTCGACGAGAACAACGACGCGGGTCTTCCGTTGCGGCCCTGGTGGATCGGCTGATCCACTGACACGGACGCCGTCTCGGGTGTCGAATCACGGGGACTGTCGACACCCGAGTGGGTGCGACTCCACGAGAGGACACCCGAGATGGCGGATCAGTCGCAGCCCGGACGTGCACGGCGGGACAACTGGAACAACCAGGTACGACGACACGCACTGATGAATCCCGCGGGCGTGGCGCTGCGCTTCGGTGGGACGACGCACACCTGGCGCGGCCTCTGCGATCGTGTCGACGCACTCGCCGGCGGGTTGGCCCACCGTGGCGTGACGGCCGGGGACCGGGTGCTGATCCTCATGCTCAACCGGCCCGAGTACATCGAATCGGTGCTCGCGATCACTGCCGTCGGTGCAATCGCCGTGCCCGTCAACTTTCGGATGAGCGCCCCGGAGATCACCTACCTCGCGCAGAACAGCGGCGCCGGCCTCATCGTCGTGGAGGACGCCCTGGCGCCGCTCGCCGCGGCGGTCGGCATCGCGGACTCGATCATCGTGGGAGGAGACGGGGACACCTACGAGGCTCTGATCCGCGAGAACACGCCCGCGCCGGACACCGACGTCCCGGACGACGCACCGGCTCTGATCATGTACACCTCGGGAACGACCGGCCGTCCCAAAGGCGCTGTGCTGTCTCATTCCAACATGCAGGCTCAGGCGCTTACCTGCATTCGCGCCCTGCAGATGTACGGAGTCGACGAGATCAACTTCTGTGCGTCACCGATGTTCCACATCGCCGCCCTGGGCAGCATCGCCCCCAGCCTCAAGCTCGGCATCCCGACCGTCGTCCACCCCGTCGGCGCGTTCGATCCGGCCGCGTTGCTCGACGTCCTCGAGGCCGAGGCGGTGACCACCCTGTTCCTCGTGCCGGTGCAGTGGCAGGCGGTCTGCGCGGAACAGGCGCGCCGCCCCAGGACGTTGTCGCTGCGAGTGATCTCGTGGGGTGCGGCGCCGGCGTCGGACACCGTCCTGCGGGCGATGTCGCAGACCTTCCCCGACGCCCTCACCGTGGCCGTCTTCGGTCAGACCGAGATGTCGCCGATCACCTGCGTCCTCGACGGCGGCGACGCACTGCGCAAACTCGGATCCGTGGGACGCGTCGTCGCCACGGTGGAGGCTCGGGTCGTCGACGACGACATGATCGACGTCCCGCAGGGCGACATCGGCGAGATCGTCTATCGCGGGCCGACGCTGATGCACGGGTACTGGGAGAACCCTGCCGCCACGTCGGACGCGTTCCACGGTGGCTGGTTCCATTCCGGCGACCTGGTGCGTCAGGACGAGGAGGGCTTCGTCTTCGTCGTCGACCGCAAGAAGGACATGATCATCTCCGGCGGCGAGAACATCTACTGCGCCGAGGTCGAGAACGTGCTGTTCTCCCACCCACGAATCCTCGAGGCAGCAGTGATAGGCCGCCCGGACGACCGCTGGGGTGAGGTGCCCGTCGCCGTCGTCGCGCAGCGCGGCACCGACGAGCCGGACCTCACGCTTCCCGACCTCGTCGGCTGGCTGGACGGACGCCTCGCGCACTACAAGCACCCGCGCCACCTGGTGCTGGTGGAGGCGCTCCCCCGCAACGCCGGCGGCAAAGTCGTGAAGGTCGACCTGCGCAGGCGTTTCTCCGACTAGACCCCTCGGCGCCTGCTCACCACCACGATCGCCACTCCGACGATCAGGATGACGGGGCCGAGGATCGACCAGGTGGTCGTGTTGCTCATCGCACTGCCACCGATCACCCCGAATCCCTGGAGGCTGAACAGCAGGCCCATGACGGCGATCACGGCACCGATGACGGTGACAACGGGAGTCTTCACCTGTCGAACCTAGTCCCCTGATGCCGCGTCGGGCCCGTTCTCGTGACGAGACACATCGTCGCGACGGGACACACCACGGACGCCGCTCGACATGATGGACTGCTGTCCGTGACTTCTCTTCCCCGACGATTCTGTCCACCGGTCCTCGTCGCGTGCGTCGCACTCGCGTCGTCCGTCCTTCTCGTCCCTGCTCCCGCGTCCGCCGAGACGGCCGCGGGCACGGTGCTCTCCAGCACCGCGCTCGATCCCGCGCTGGCACCCGCCGGCGCCGCGGAGAGCTATGTGGTGCGCTACTCCACGCTGCGGACGGCCGAGCAGGCCGGGGAGTCGACGGGCACGGTGTTCGTGCCGACAGGCGATGCTCCCGCCGACGGATGGCCGGTCGTGTCCTACGCCCACGGCACCACCGGTGTCGCCGACTCGTGTGCACCGTCGGCGACGGGCACCGCGCAGTACGAGCGTCCGGCGATCGAGGCGTGGCTGGCCGCCGGCCACGCCGTGGTGGCCACCGACTATGCGGGCATGGGGACTCCGGGTGTGCACGCCTATCTGGACGGACCCGCCGCCGGTGCCAACGCGATCGACATCGTCCGCGCAGCACACACGATGCTCGGCGATCGGCTCTCGCCGGAATGGATCACCACCGGCCTGTCCCAGGGCGGCAACACGTCCTTCTTCACCGCCGCAGCGGCATCCACCCGCGCACCGGACCTCGACTTCCGCGGCGCCGTGTCCGTGGCCGGCCCGACGGGGCTCGACACCGTGCTCCCGCTGGTCGGTCCGGTTCTCCCGCCGGTCGTCCCCAGCGGCTTTCTCGGCTACGTCTTCTACACCCTCGCCGGACTGGCGGACCAACGTCCGGAACTCGACGTCCGGCAGTACCTCACGCCGAAGGGCGTCGAGTATCTCGACGCTGCGACCACGCTGTGCGGCAACGAATTCCGCGATTATCGGTCGGCGCACCCGGCCCAGTTCGGGGAGCTTCTCACGCGCCCGTTGACGCCGCTGGCCCCCGTGCTCGAGCAGATGCAGGCCGTCCCCGTCAGTGGCTACGACCGGCCGCTCCTCGTGACTCAGAGCCTCTCCGATCAGACAGTTCCGGCTCCGCTCACGTTCGTCCACACGGCCCGGATGACCGCTGCCGGTACGGACTTCCAGCTGGTCACCTTTCCGACGCCCGATCACATCGGCACCCTGATGGCCTCCATGCCCGCATCACTCGACTTCGCCGCGCGCGTCCTGAGCTGAGACGACGACAGCCCCACACCAGGAGGTGCGGGGCTGTCGTGTACTCGTGACTAGCGCAGAGACGCAGGCGGAGTGAACCGCTCGCCGTACTGCTTGGCCAGCTCCTCGGCACGGGCGACGAACGCCTCCTTGCCGATCGAGCCGTCCGCGGCCTCGTAGCCGACGACGTACTGGTGCACGCCACCGGTCCACGCCGGGAAGCCGATACCGAAGATCGAGCCGATGTTGGCGTCGGCCGTCGTGTTCAGCACGCCCTCGTCGAAGCACTTCTGCGTCTCGATCGCCTCGATGAAGAGCATGCGCTCCTTGAGGTCCTCGAACGACGACTCCGAGGTACCCGACTTGAAGGCGTCACGCAGACCCGACCAGAGGCCGGTGCGCTTGCCGTCGACGTACTCGTAGAAGCCGGCACCCTTGGCCTTCGACGGACGCTCGAACTCGTCGACCATCTTGTCGATGACCGCGCCCGCGGCATCCTCGGGAGGAGTTCCGCCGGCTGCGACGATCGCGTCGTAGGTCTCCTTGCGGATCTTCTGCATCAGCGTCAGCGTCAGCTCGTCGGAGAGCTGCAACGGCGGCGCCGGGTAGCCCGCCTGCAGACCGGCCTGCTCGATGGTCGCGGGCTCGACGCCCTCGCCCAGCATGGCGATGGCCTCGTTGATGAAGGTGCCGATCACGCGGGAGGTGAAGAAGCCACGGCTGTCGTTGACGACGATCGGAGTCTTCTTGATGGCCTGTACGAGGTCGAATGCCTTGGCCAGAGCGGCATCCGAGGTCTTGTCGCCACGGATGATCTCGACCAGCGGCATCTTGTCGACGGGCGAGAAGAAGTGAATACCGATGAAGTCTTCCTGGCGCTTCACACCCGTCGCGAGACCGGTGATGGGAAGCGTCGAGGTGTTCGAGCCGAGCAGCGAATCGGGAGCGACGAGGTCCTCGATCTCCTGGAAGACCTTGTGCTTGAGGTCCTGCGACTCGAAGACCGCCTCGATGACGAGGTCTGCACCCTCGACGTCCTTCGGATCGGCCGTCGGGTGGATACGCGCCAGCAGCGCGTCCGACTTCTCCTGCGTGGTCTTGCCGCGTGAGAGCGCCTTGGCCTCGATGGCCTCGGAGTACGCCTTGCCCTTGTCCGCGGACGCCTGCTCGACGTCCTTGAGCACCACGTCGATTCCGGCCTTGGCACAGACGTAGGCGATGCCCGCGCCCATCATGCCGGCGCCGAGCACGGCGACCTTGGTGAACTGCGTCTTCTCGTAGCCGTCCGGGCGGGACTTGCCGGCATTGATCGCCTGCAGGTCGAAGAAGAATGCCTGGATCATGTTCTTCGACACCTGGCCGGTGACGAGCGACGTGAAGTAGCGCGACTCGATGGTGGACGCGTTGTCGAAGTCGACCTGCGCACCCTCCACCGCGGCGGACAGGATCGCGAGCGGTGCCGGCATCGGCGCGCCCTTGATCTGCTTGCGCAGGTTCGACGGGAACGCCGGAAGGATCTGCGCGAGCTTGGGATTGGAAGGCGTGCCGCCGGGGATCTTGTAGCCCTTGACGTCCCACGGGGCGACGCCGCCCTCGGGGTTGGCCTTGATCCATGCCTTCGCAGCGGGAACGAGTTCCTCGACGCTGCCGACGACCTCGTGCACCAGACCGAGCTCGAGCGCCTTGGCCGGGCGGAATCGCGTGCCCTGGGACAGCACCGACATGAAGCCGTTCTGGATACCCATCATGCGGGTGATGCGGGTGACGCCGCCGCCGCCGGGCAGCAGGCCCAGCGACACCTCGGGCAGGCCGAGCTGGACACCGGGAACGTCCGCGACGATGCGGTGGTGCGTCGCCAGCGTGATCTCCAGGCCGCCACCGAGTGCGGCGCCGTTGATCGCGGACACGACAGGCTTGCCGAGCGTCTCGAGCCGACGCAGCTGCGACTTGACCGTCTGCACCTCGTCGAAGATCTGCTGGGCGTCGGCGGGGCCGGCCTTGATCATGTTCTTGAGATCGCCACCGGCGAAGAAGGTCTTCTTCGCCGAGGTGACGACGACACCGGTGATGGAGTCCTTCTCGGCCTCGAGGCGGTCGACCGTGGCGCCCATCGAGGTCTTGTAGAGCTCGTTCATCGTGTTGGCGCCCTGGTTCGGGTCGTCCATCGTCAGGGTGACGATGCCGTCGGCATCCTGGTCCCACTGAATCATGTTGTCACTCATGCTGTTCCTCAGACTCGCTCGATGATGGTGGCCACGCCCATGCCGCCGCCGATGCACAGGGTGATCAGTGCGTAGCGGCCGTTCCGACGCTCGAGCTCGTCGAGCACGGTGCCGGTGATCATGGCGCCCGTGGCACCGAGGGGGTGGCCCATCGCGATGGCGCCACCGTTGACGTTGAGCTTCTCGCCCGGGATCTTCAGGTCGCGCTGGAAGCGCAGGACCACGGAGGCGAATGCCTCGTTCAGCTCGAACAGGTCGATGTCGTCGACCGTCAGGCCGGCCGCGGCCAGCACCTTCTTCGACGCGGGCGTCGGCCCGGTCAGCATGATGGTGGTGTCGGCGCCGCTGGTGGCGGTCGCGACGACGCGAGCGCGCGGCGTCATGCCCATCGACTTGCCGGCGTCCTCGCTGCCGACGACGACCAGGGCCGCACCGTCGACGATGCCCGACGAGTTACCGCCGGTGTGGACGTGATCGATCTTCTCGATCCAGTGGTACTTCTGCAGCGCGACGTCGTCGAACCCGCCCATCGCGGCGATGCCCTCGAAGGCCGGCTTGAGCTTGCCGAGCGACTCGACGGTGGTGCCGGGGCGCATGTGCTCGTCACTGTCGAGGATCAGCAGACCGTTCTGGTCCGTGACCGGCACGACGGACTTGGTGAAGTAGCCACCCGACCATGCGGCTGCAGCGCGCTCCTGGGACTGCGCGGCGTACGCGTCGACGTCCTCACGGGTGAAGCCCTCGATCGTCGCGATGAGGTCGGCGCCGATGCCCTGGGGGGCGAAGTAGGTGTCGTAGTTGGTCTGCGGGTCCATGGCCCACGCGCCGCCGTCCGATCCCATGGGAACGCGGGACATCGACTCCACGCCACCGGCGATGACGAGCTCGTCCCAGCCCGACCGCACCTTCTGCGCGGCGAGGTTGACGGCTTCGAGGCCGGACGCGCAGAAACGGTTGAGCTGGAAGCCGCCGACCGTGTCGGGCATCTTCGCGGCGAGCACCGCGGTACGGGCGATGTCGGCACCCTGATCTCCCACGGGCGAGACGACGCCCAGGATCAGATCGGAGATGCGATCCTCGTCCATGTCGGGGAAACGACGGCGGAGCTCGTCGATCAACCCGGTGACCAGCGAGATCGGCTTGACCGAGTGCAGCGACCCGTTCTTACCCTTACCTCGCGGTGTTCTGATGGCTTCGTAGATGTATGCCTCTGTGGTCACTGAACACAGTTCCTTCCGACGTGAGACTCGGGCAGCACGGTGCACTGGAGACACCGGCGCCCACGAGGACAGACCTCGACGCCATTCACCCTAGGCATGGAGCCGCGCTGCCGAAAGGACCGAAACGAGCGCGCACTGTGACACTCCTGCCGGTGTTTCACACCGTCAGCAGCAGGTCAGACGTCTTTCAGCGGGGTGGCACCCAGCTCGGACTGCAGCAGCTCGAGCGCGACCTCGTCCGGATCGCGACGCGTCGACGGATCGACCGGCTCCTTCGCCTGCTTCATGAGCTCTTCCTGCTCCTCCGGGCTCTCCGGGGGAGGTGGACCGTCGTACGGCGAGGGACCCGGGTCGTCCGGATAGTCGGGCTCCTCGGGCGGCGGGGGGATGTCGTCGTCGGACGGGCGCGAGGGCGTCGACCGCGCCGGGGCGCTGCCGGACTGCGCCGGCCGTGCCGGCTCCGGGGTGGGCGCCGACCTGCTCGGGCGCGAGAACCGAGGGCCGGTGGACGCCGGGCGCTCGGCCGGGGTGGATGCCGGCGCCGGTGCCGCCGACCGGGCGGTGCCGTCGCCCGCCTCGCAGACCACGGTCCACTCGACGCCGAAGACGTCACGCAGCGCGTCCTTGATGACCTCGGCGTTGCGGGGCTCGACCAGCCTCTTGGCCAGCGGTACCGAGTCGTGCGCCAACACGATCGCCCCGTCCCCGACGGACTTCACGGTGGCGCCCGAGAGCATCACCTCGACGGTGCGGCTGCGCTCGCGCACCTTGGTCCGCACCTCGGACCAGACGGCGCGCACGTCCGCGGCATCCGGACCCTCCGCCGCGGCGGGACTCGGCGCGGCGGGCTCGGGTGCTGTCTCTGCTGCCGTCTCTGTCTGCTCGAGTGCCGACTCGGTGGGCTCGGGTGGCGTCGATTCGGCGGCCGGGGGTTCCACGGCTACCGGGGTGGGCTCCGGGGTCGGCTCGGGTTCAGGGGTCGGCTCGGGCTCAGGGGTGGCCGGCTGCGCGGCGGGCGGCTGCGCTGCGGCCGGTTCGGGGCGCGCAGGTTCGGGTGTGACCGGTTCCGGTGCAGCGACTCTGGCTGCGGGGGCGTCGACGACGGGCGCGGGAGCGGGGGCCGGCTCGGCCGCCCGCTCGGACGGACGGCGGTACGTCTGCTGCTGCGCCGCCGCCTCGAGGCGGTCGTGCTGATGTTCGGCCTCGACCGCAGCGGCCTCGCCTGCGGGCAGGGTCACGTCGAGGCGCCGTTCGAGTCGCTCCAACCGTTGCAGCACAGCACTTTCCGCATCGGACGCCGCCGGCAGCAGCATCCGCGCACACATGACCTCCAGCAACAGCCGGGGAGCCGTGGCGCCGCGCATCTCACCGAGTCCGGCGTGCACCGTCTCCGCGAATCGGGCCAGCGTGGCCGGGCCGATGCGCTCCGCCTCGTCGCGCATCCGCTCGAGCATGTCGGCGGGGGCGTCGACGAGTCCGCGCTCCCCCGCATCGGGGACTGCACGCATGAGGATGAGGTCGCGCAGCCGATCGAGCAGGTCCACCGCGAACCGGCGGGGATCGTGGCCCGCGTCCATGACCTTCTCGACGGTGCCGAACAGAGCGGCACCGTCCCGGGCGGCCAGTGCGTCGACGGCCTCGTCGATCAGCGCGACGTCGGTGACGCCGAGCAGAGTGAGTGCGCGGGTGTACTGCACACCCTCGTCACCTGCACCGGCGAGCAGCTGGTCCAGCACGCTGAGGGTGTCGCGCGGGGAGCCACCACCGGCACGAATGACCAACGGGTACACCGCATCCTGCACGGTGACCTTCTCCTCCGCACAGATGCGCTCCATCAGACCGCGCATGGCGAGCGGAGGCAGCAACCGGAAGGGGTAGTGATGGGTGCGGCTGCGGATGGTCGGCAGCACCTTCTCCGGCTCCGTGGTCGCGAACACGAAGATCAGGTGCTCGGGCGGCTCCTCCACGATCTTGAGCAGCGCATTGAAGCCCGCCGTCGTGACCATGTGGGCCTCGTCCACGATGAAGACGCGGTAGCGCGATTCCGCAGGCGCGTAGAACGCGCGGTCACGCAGCTCACGGGTGTCGTCCACGCCGCCGTGGCTGGCCGCGTCGAGCTCGATGACGTCGAGGTTGCCCGGGCCGCCGGGAGCGAGCGCGACACACGAGCCGCACACTCCGCACGGCGTCGACGTCGGACCCTGGACGCAGTTGAGCGACCGCGCCAGGATACGTGCGGACGACGTCTTGCCACACCCGCGAGGGCCGGAGAAGAGGTAGGCGTGATTGATGCGCTTCGAGTCCAGTGCGACGGACAGAGGCTCGGTGACATGCTCCTGCCCGACCACTTCCGCGAACGTCGCTGGACGGTACTTCCGGTACAGGGCCACGCGAGAGAGAGTACCGACGTCGACCGACAGAACGGTCGGCGGGAACCTACGATCCTGCGCTCTCCTTGGCGGCCCGCTTGGCCGCCTTCTTGAACTCGCGCACCTCGCCCAGACTGGTCGCGTCGACCACGTCGGCGATGGATCGTCGGGAGCCGTCGTCGCCGTACGATCCGGCGGCGTCGCGCCACCCGGCCGGCTCCACACCCATCTGCTTGCCCAGCAGAGCCAGGAAGATGCGCGCCTTCTGATCGCCGTACCCGGGCAGCGCCTTCAGTCGCTTCAGCACTTCTCTGCCGTCCGGGTCGCCGTCCGTCCAGATGGCGTCGGCGCGGCCGTCCCACTCGTCGACGATGTACGAGCACATCGACTGGATCCGCTTGCCCATCGACCCGGGGAACCGGTGCACCGCGGGTGGAGTGGAGCAGATCGCGAGGAAGTCGTCCTCCGGCATCTCGGCGATCGCGCGGACGTCGAGCGACCCGATGCGATCCACCAGCTTCTTCGGACCGGCGAACGCCGACTCCATCGGTACCTGCTGATCGAGCAACATCCCGATCAGCAGCGCGAGCGGGTCGGAGGCGAGCAGGGCGTCGGCGTCGGGATCCCCCACCAAGTGCAGCGTCGTGGCCATGGCCTCATTCTTTCACGCGGACAGCGCAGCACGAATGCGCTGCGCCAGCCGACCGTCGACGAGGTCCGCCCACGTCCACCGCACGACGATCCACCCGGCGGCACGCAGAGCATCCTCCCGAAGCTTCTCGGCGATCATCACGGTCTCGGTCGCCTCGCCTCCACCGGTGTACTTCACCATCCCGTCGAACTCCCCGATCACGTTGTCCCACAGGAAGTCGGGCCGATACACGCGTCCGTCGACGACGATCTCGACCTGCAGCCGAGGACGGGGGAGTCCGTGTCGGTCGAGGTAGACCCGGCTCCGCGACTCACCGACCGATTCGCTCGCACGATCGATGAAGTCGGCCACACGTCGCGCTCGGGCGATACCTGCGCGTCGACCACATCGCTGCAGAGCCGCCCGGATGTCGGCGTCATCAGCCGACGCGGCGTCCCCCGCACACACCGCAGCCTCGAACGACAGCGAACAGGCGAGGTCGACGACGGTTCGCGCAAGCGTCGTCACACATGTCTGGTCGTGCGTGGTCAGGTCGACCGGGCCGAGGGAATGGCTGTGGAGGTATCTGTCCGCGTCGACACGTCCGCGTCGTCCACTCGTCGCAGTGACATGGACTTTGTGCGGTGGCCCGCCGATCAACGGCAGCCCCCAGTGCACTGCGGCGGACTCGTGGCTGAGTACGAGGTCGGACCCGCCTGCCGACAGCACGGCCCTGGCGCTGAGGAGGTGGCGCGCTTCCGCAGACAGGTCCGCCATGACGCGGGAACCGACGAAACACCCGCGGCGCACGGAGGAGATCGAACCGGACCGGAGTGCGCGGCGGATCTCGGAATCGCTGACACCGCGGTGCACCAGGTCGCGTCGGGTGATGAGTGGGTCGTCGGCCATGCGCTCATCGTGAACGATCTCGCCGACCAGTGAATTGATCTGTCCACAGGGCCGCTGATTGCTCCGGTTTCTGCAAGGTGCTCCGGTTGCAACCAGAGCAGGATGCGGGACACGGAGCACGTGCAGCCAACGTTGTCCACAGGCGGCCGAGGTATCAGAACCCGCTTCGGCTACTGCAACCTGCTCCGGCTACGACAGGAGCACCGTGCGGAGACCGACCGAACTACGACCCGAGCAGCTTCTCCGTCGCGGCCAGCAGCACGCAGGTGGCCACGCCGTCCATCGCCGCGGACAACTCGTCGGTGGACGGGAAGCTGGGGGCGAGGCGGATGTTCCGGTCGTCGGGATCGCGCTTGTACGGGAAGGCGGAGCCGGCGCCGGTGAGGGCGATGCCGGCGTCCTTCGCCAGGGAGATGGTGCGCGCTGCGGTGCCGTCGAGCACGTCGAGGCTGATGAAGTACCCGCCCGCGGGCTCGGTCCACGAGGCCACCTTCGACGCACCCAAGCGATCGTCGAGGATCTCCTGCACCCGGGCGAACTTCGGCGCGAGGATCTCGCGGTGCTTCGCCATGTGTGCGCGCACACCCTCGGCGTCGCCGAAGAAGCGCAGGTGGCGGAGCTGATTGAGCTTGTCGGGGCCGATGCTCTTCTTGCCGTAGTGGCCCAGGTACCAGTCGAGGTTCGCCGACGACGAACCGAGGAAGCTGACGCCCGCACCGGCGTAGGTGATCTTCGACGTGGACGCGAAGACGTACGGACGGTTCGGGTGACCGGCCTCCGCCGCCAGGCTCAGCACGTCGTACGCGGGCGGGAACTCGTCTGCCAGCGGATGCACCGCGTAGGCGTTGTCCCAGAACAGGCGATAGTCGGCGGCCGCGGTGGGCATCGTCGCGAGAGCGCGGGTGACCTCCTCCGAGTACACCGCACCCGTGGGGTTGGCGTAGTTCGGCACGCACCACATGCCCTTGATCTGTGGATCGCCCGAGACCAGCCGCTCGACCTCGGCGACGTCGGGGCCGTCCTCGTTCATCGTCACCGGGATCATCTCGATGCCGTAGCTCTCGGTGATGGCGAAGTGCCGGTCGTAACCGGGGCTCGGGCACAGGAAGCGGACGACGGGTTCGGCCGACCACGGACGCACCGAGTCGACGGTGCCGTGCAGCAGCCCCCACACCACGAGGTCGTGCATGATCTCGAGGCTCGCGTTGTTTCCCGCGATCAGGTTCGCGGCCGGGATGTTCAGTAGCTCACCGAAGATGGCGCGCAGCTCGGGCAGACCCTGCAGTCCGCCGTAGTTGCGGCAGTCGGTGCCCTTGCCGTCCCGGTAGTCCTCACCGGGCAGGGTGAGCAGGCCGGCCGCGAGATCGAGCTGCTCGGGGGACGGCTTGCCGCGGGTGAGGTCCAGCGAGAGTCCGCGTGCGACCAGTGCCTCGTACTCGGCGGTGCGCTTCTCGTGCTCCGCGGCCAGCTCGTCGGGGTTCATCAGTCCGAGTTGAGCTTGGCCGGTCATGGCGAGGAGGGCCTTTCGAGGCGACTGCGCGTGGCGGGAAGTTAAGGGGACCCCGCGCACCCGGCAGAGCCCGTTGACCCTTGCTGCCTTCCGGCCCTGGGGGAGTTCACAGGATGCGCGCCGCGCGGGATCCGTGGACGAGTCTAGCCACATCCCCCGCGCACCACCGAACCGACCCGATTCGTCTCAACGGGGGTGTCGCCGGTAAGGTAGCCGACGGAGGATTCGCCTAGTGGCCTATGGCGCTCGCCTGGAACGCGGGTTGGGTTAACGCCCTCAGGGGTTCAAATCCCCTATCCTCCGCAAAGAAAGACCCCCGTGCACTGCACGGGGGTCTTCTTCGTTCTCACTCTCTGTCCAGCACCCAGGTCACCGGAGCCGGGTCGAGCCCTTCCACGACCACCGCGGCCCACGCCTCGGCCGTCGACACGTCCTCGTGCTCGGCCGTGGCCAGGATGGAGTCGTCGCTGGTGTCTCTCACTCGATAGGTCGGCATGGCTCACGAATGCCACGTGGCGGCCGGGGACAAACTCAGAAGAGTGCTTCCTGCATGGCGGGCAGCGCGGTGTCGAACTCGCCCCACTCGATGCGGCGGCCCCGCAGTCGGGCCAGGTCGGCGACGTAGACGGCATCCGGATCCTTCGCCACCGTCGCGCCGACGGCGGAACCGATGCACCACTGCACGGTCAGGCCGTGCGCACCGACGGCAGTGTCCAGCGGATAGGCCGTGCGCCGACCCGTGAAGGCCGCCTCTCGGCCCGCGGGCGGCTCCCACTGCTCGTCGACGACACGGAAGTCGTCGTCGGAGAAGTCGGGACCGAGGTCGGCGAGCACCTCGCGCGCCAGTGTCGCCGCGTCGGCGTTCGATCGGTCGAGGCGGGCGAGGTCGATCGGGCGGGTCAACCCCGCCGCCTTGGCTGCGGCGCGCACGGCCTGGCGCAGACCGGCAGTGTCGGTCATCGCGTCCTCGAGGTGCCGCACCACGCGTCCGTCGACCGCCCGTGCGACGTAGCGTCCGACCACGGCGCCCTGCTCGGTGAGCCGTCCCCATTTCCGAGGATCCGCCGCCGTTCCCACCTTGTCCGTCCCGTCGGCGAAGGTCGCGACGTAGAGCCAGTGCGGTTGCATCACGACGCTCTCGAGCCCCTTCGACAGGAAGTCCTGCCGGTGGACGATGTGGACGAACCGGTACGGATCCGCCGCGACACAGGCGTCGCAGTGCACCCCGGAGGTGGCGCGCGCACCGTTCGGGCAGGCCACAGGACGGCCGTCCTCGGCGCGGCGACCGATGCACCACAGCACACCCGGCGCGTCGAGCGCGCGGTATCGCAGTGCGGACGACAGCACCGGCCGGGACGTCACCTCGCCGGTGTCCGTGTCGGTGACTCCGAGCAGCGGCTCCCCGCGTGGCCACCCGACACCGCGCACGACCAGGGCCATCGCGACTCCTCTCCACCTGGCAGCATTCCCGGGATGAGCACACCCGGACCCGTCGGATCCCTCTACCGCCGAGTGACGACGCGCAAGGCCGGCGTGCTGCCTCCGCACCGCGCCACCCGACGTCTCTCGGCCTACGTCTACGGAAACGTCCTGGTGATGACCGTGGTGGTCGCCGCCAGTCCGTCGTCCATCGCGAACGGTACGGCGGCGTTGTTGGTGATCGGCACCACGCTCACCACCTTCCTCGCCCACATCTTCGCGGACGCCGTCGCGGCCGGCACCGTCGACGACGACACCGTCGACTGGCGCGAGGAGTTGCGGGACTCGCTGCCGATCGCCTCCTCGGGCGTCGCGCCGTCGTTGCTGCTGGCGCTGGCGTGGCTCGAGATCCTGCCCGGCGCACTCGCGCAGGGGCTCGCGGGTGGTCTGGTGACGTTGCGTATCGCGTCGATCCCGGTGGTCGCCGAGCGTCTGCGCGGCCGCGGACTGTCGTTTCGCCTGGTCCTGGCCGGTATCGCCACCGCAGTGCTGGCCGCGATCGTCGTGGCGGTGAAGGTGTATCTGACGCACTGATCGCGTCGTTCGCCACCGAAACTTCTTGTGACCGACACCGCCGCCGGGCAGTGAATGTCTGGGATCACATGCTCGCGGAACGGCTCCCCGCCGCCCACCAGCGTGCACACTGGAGCGGTAGTACAACGGAGGGATCTCCCATGGCGGCACTCGATACCGCACAGCCGGACATGCAGACACTCAGTCTGCACGGCAACGAACTGAAGTATCTGGACATCGGACACGGCCCCGCGGTCATCCTGATCCACGGACTGCTGGGCTCCCATCACAACTGGGAACCGCAGATCGACACCCTGTCGCAGCGGTACCGCGTCATCGTGCCGGACCTGTTCGGCCACGGTGAATCGGACAAGCCCGCCGGGGACTACTCCATCAGTTCCCACGCCGCGACGGTGCGCGACCTGCTGCACAGCCTGGACATCACGTCGGCGACGTTCGTGGGCCACTCGCTCGGCGGTGGCATCGCGATGCAGACGCTGTACCTGTTCCCCGAGTTGGTCGAGCGCATGGTGCTCATCGCCAGCGGCGGTCTCGGCCCCGAGGTCAGCCCGCTCCTGCGTGCGGCCACCCTGCCGGGCAGCGAATTCGTTCTCCCGCTCATGGCGAACCGCACCGTGCGCGGTCTCACCGATCTCGCGATCGATCGGCTCGACAAGCTGGGACTCCCCCTGATGAGCGCCAGTTCCTCCGAGGCGTGGCGCAGCTTCGGGTCGGTCCAGGACGCCGGCACCCGCCGCGCGTTCCTCGCGACCGCCCGCTCCGTCATCAGCTTCCGCGGTCAGACCATCAGTGCGACACCGCACTTCGCCAACTTCCCCAACATCCAGGCGATGCTGGTCTGGGGTGCTCGCGACAGCATCATCCCCAACTCGCATACCGAGAACGCTCGGGCCGAGTTGCCGCACGGCCGCGTCGAGATCTTCGAGAGGGCAGGGCATTTCCCGCATCTCGACAATCCCGACCGCTTCGACCGCATCTTCACCGAGTTCATGCGTGACTGCGAGGCCGGTGCCTCGCGTCCGCACCTCGTCGCCGAGGCCTGACACACACACGAACGCGCCCTCTCCCGTCATGCGGGAGAGGGCGCGATTCTGTGTGCGTGCCTACTTCGTCGGGATACCGGCCTTCGCGAGCTCGGCCTCGGTGGCCAGGTTCTTCGCGTCCGCGATGTCGATGCTCTCGAGCGCGATGCCCTTGGTCTCACGAGCCACCACGACGGCGATCAGCGTGATGAGCGCGGAGGCTGCGAGGTACCAGGCGATCGGCACGGACGAGCCGTAGACGTCCAGCAGCTTCACCGCGATGATCGGCGCGAGCGACCCTGCGACGATCGACGTCACCTGATAGCCCAGGGACACACCGGAATACCGCATACGCGTGGGGAACATCTCGGACATGATCGCCGGCTGGGTGGCGTACATGAAGGCGTGGAACACCAGTCCGATGATGATCGCCAGCATGATGACGACGTTGTGGCCGCTGTTCATCATGGGGAAGGCGAAGAAGCCCCACGTGCCGGCGGTGACCGCACCGACGAGGTACACCGGACGGCGTCCGACGGTGTCCGCCAGGCGACCGACCAACGGGATCACCGCGAAGTGCACGGCGTGCGCGATGAGCATCCACCAGAGGATGGTGCTGGTGTCGGTTCCCACCTCGACCTTGAGGTAGGTGATGGAGAAGGTGACCACCAGGTAGTACATGACGTTCTCGCCGAAGCGCAGGCCCATCGCGGTGAACACGCCACGCGGGTAACGCTTCACGACCTCGAAGACGCCGTACGACGCGGCCTTGATGACCTCGGCCTGCTTCTGCGCCTCGACGAAGATGGGTGCGTCGGTGACCTTGGTGCGGACGTAGTAGCCGACGAAGACGATGACGGCGGACAGCCAGAACGCGACACGCCAGCCCCAGCTGAGGAACGCGTCCTCCGAGAGCACGGTGGTGAGCACCAACAGGACGACCGTCGCGAGCAGGTTGCCGCCGGGGACACCGGCCTGCGGCCAACTGGCCCAGAAGCCGCGGCTCTTGTTGGGGCTGTGCTCGGCGACGAGAAGCACTGCGCCGCCCCACTCGCCGCCCACCGCGAAGCCCTGGATGAAGCGCAGCGTCACCAGAAGTGCCGGCGCCCAGTACCCGATCTGGTTGAACGTCGGCAGGCAGCCCATGAGGAAGGTGGCGGCGCCGACCAGCACCAGCGAGAACTGCAGGAGCTTCTTACGTCCGTACTTGTCACCGAAGTGACCGAAGACGATGCCACCGAGCGGTCGTGCGACGAAGCCGACCGCGTACGTGACGAAGGCCGCCAGGATCGCGTCGAGTTCGCTGGTTCCCTCCGCGAACATGATCTTGCTGAACACGAGCGTCGCCGCCGTGCCGTAGAGGAAGAACTCGTACCACTCGACCACGGTGCCCGCCATGGATGCGGCGACCACCTTTCGCAGACCCGACGGTTCCTCGTCGCGATCCACCCTGTCGACAACCGACATGACATTCTCCTTGCTGAGTCTCCGGTGCCGGGACAGTGATCCACGGCACACGCCGAGTCGAGTATCGACGCAGATCACCGCGCCGCACAATGGCCGCGCGCGCACGACCGAACTGCAAAGATGCACACATGACCTCGTCCGGACGCTCCTCGGCGCACACGCCGCCCAGCGCGGACGATCTTCTCGTCCTCCTCGCCGTCGGGCGCAGCGGCCGCTTCACCGCCGCCGCGGACAGCCTCGGTGTCAATCACACGACGGTGTCTCGCCGCATCGCCTCACTGGAGAAATCACTCGGTGGTCGGGTACTCGTCCGCACCTCGGGCGGCTGGGAACTCACCGACCTGGGCCGACACGCACTCGCCGCGGCCGAGACGGTCGACAGCGTGGTGCGCGGCCTGGTGGACCCGGGCGGTGCGTCGCTGCGTGGTGTCGTCCGCATCTCCGCGACGGACGGATTCAGCGCCTACATCGCGGCGCCCGCCGCCGTCAGTGTGCAGGAACGGCACCCCGAGGTGTCCGTGGAACTGGTCGCCGCGACGCGACGCGCCTCGCAACAACGGTCGGGAATGGACATCGAGATCGTCGTCGGCACGCCTCAGGTGCACCGCGCCGAGGCCGTGCACCTCGGCGAGTACTGCCTCGGTCTGTACGCCACTCCGGAGTACCTCGAGGACCACGACACCATCACCACCCGACGCGACCTCGCCGGCCATCCCCTCGTCTACTTCGTCGAGTCGATGCTCCACGTCGACGACCTCGATCTCGCGCGCTCCGTCGCCGTCGGCGACGCTCCCCCGTCGTCGGACGTCCCGGTGATGCGGAGTTCGGTGAGCTCGACCAACGTCTTCGTGCACGTCGAGGCCACGCGGGCGGGCGCCGGTATCGGCCTGCTGCCGTGCTTCATGGCCGACCGGCACCGCGATCTCGTGCGCATCCTGCGCTCGGAGGTGTCGGTCACCCTGGCCTACTGGCTGGTCGTGCGCGGCGAGACGCTGCGCCGCCCCGAGGTCGGGGTGGTGGTCGACGCGCTGCGGACGGAGGTCGCGTCCCGACGGGACGAGCTCATGGGTCGCGGCGAGTGAACGGCCGCTTCGCACCGAGCCCCTCCGGCGACCTCCACATCGGGAACCTCCGCACGGCTGTGCTCGCGTGGCTCCTCGCCCGCGGAACCGGACGCGGATTCGTCCTGCGCGTCGAGGACCTCGATCGCGTGCGACCGGGCGCCGAGCACCGTCAGCTCGACGATCTCGCCGCCGTCGGCATCACCGTCGACGGGCCGGTGCTGCGGCAATCGGATCGCCGAGAGTCCTATGCCGAGGCCATCGCCTCCCTCGCCGCCGACGGCCGTGTCTACGAGTGTTTCTGCACCCGCCGCGAGATCCAGCAGGCCGCGTCCGCACCGCACGCTCCCGAGGGTGCGTACCCCGGAACCTGCCGGAACCTCACGGAGGCGCAACGCGCGTCCCGCCGCGCCGAGGGCCGACGCGCCGCACTGCGGTTGCGTTCGGACACGCGGTCGTTCACCGTGACCGACGCCCTCGTCGGCGAGTTCACGGGCGTGGTCGACGACCTCGTCCTCCAGCGCACGGACGGCGTTCCCGCCTACAACCTCGCCGTCGTCGTCGACGACGGGTTCCAGAGCGTCGACCAGGTGGTTCGCGCGGACGACCTGCTCGCGTCGGCGCCGCGTCAGGCCTACCTCGCCGGTCTGCTCGGCGTGCAGATCCCGGAGTACGTGCACGTCCCGCTCGCTCTCGGACCGACGGGCAAGCGCCTCGCCAAGCGGGACGGCGCCGTCACCCTGCGCGACCGACTCGCCGCCGGGCAGACCGTGTCCGACGTCCGCGCCGAGATCGCGTCGTCGATCGGGGTTCCGTCCGAGCGCACGCACGAATCGCTGTCCGACCTGGCCTCGCACTGGTTCCTGGACCTGCTCCCGAGGGAGCCGTGGTTCGTGCTCGGTCACTGATCGAGACCCCGTTGCAACGGAACATCGCACACCGGTCGGGGCGTATCGGACGTAAGGTGGCCGCGAGAAGACTCCGACACGTCAACCCGTACGAGAAGGACATCATGACCACAGGCGGTTTCGACCCGAGCAAGGATCCGCAGAACCCCGGCAGCTACCCGCCGCCGCAGCAGGGTTCCTACCCGCCCCCGTCGCAGGGGTCCTACCCGCCGCCCTCGCAGGGCAGTTACCCCCCGCCCTCGCAGGGCAACTACCCGCCGCCGCAGGGCAACGTCCCGCCGCAGCAGGGTGGCTACCCCCAGCAGGGCGGCTACCCCCAGCAGGGTGGCTACCCGACGCCCCCGCAGTTCGACAACACCACCAACTACGGTGGCTCGAACTTCGGTGGAGTGCCCGGCGGCGGTCAGCCCGGTGGGCTCGGCATTCGACTGGGCGCGCGCATCATCGACGGGATCATCGTCGGCATCGTCGCGCTGATCCTCGCCGCGATCTTCGGTGCGACCGACAACATCCTCGTCACAGGGCTCTTCTCCGGCGTCCTGACGTTCGCGTACTTCGTCGGCCTCGAGGTCAGCCAGGGCGCGACTCTCGGCAAGAAGATCCTCGGACTCCAGGTGCACGGTCCCGCCGGCACGCCGCGGCCGACGCTGCAGCAGTCCGCGATCCGCAACGCGTTCACGCTGCTCAACATCATCCCGTTCCTCGGTAGCCTGCTCGCGTTCATCGCCGTGATCGTCATCGCCGTCACGGTCAACTCGAGCCCCACCAAGCAGGGCAAGCACGATCAGTTCGCCGGTGGCACCCAGGTGGTCAAGAAGTAGCCTCCGCACACACCGACATCGGGCGCGGGTCCCTTCGGGGATTCGCGCCCGTCGTCGTCTCGGTGCTTGGATCGACCGGTGACTGCAACCAACTCCACCGCCACCGACGGCGACACTCCGTCTGGACAGGCCTCGTTCGCCCACATCAGCCGTGGCTTCTACCCCGCCATCGTCGCGCTCTTCGTCGCGACACTGCTGATCTCGAACGTGGCCGCCAGCAAGGGTGTCGCCTTCTTCGCCGCGTCCGACGTCTCGCTCGGGCCCTTCCAGATTCTCCCCATCAACACCGACGGCGCGTTCTTCCTCTTCCCCCTCGCGTACATCCTCGGCGATGTCCTCAGCGAGGTGTACGGGCTCAAGGCGACGCGCCGCGCCATCTACCTGGGCTTCGGCTCTCTCCTGCTCACATCGGTCTGCTTCTGGATCGCCATCGAACTCCCCGCCGCGTCGTTCTACGAGAACCAGGCCGCACTCGAGACCGTCGTCGGCGTCGTGCCGCGCCTGGTCCTCGCCGGTCTCGCCGGTTACACCGTCGGACAGCTGTTGAACTCCATCGTGCTGGTGAAGATCAAGGAACGCACCAAGGAGAAGCACCTGTGGGCCCGCCTCATCGGGTCGACGGTGGTCGGCGAGTTCTTCGACACCCTGATCTTCTGCAGCATCGCGGCCGGCGTCATCGGCATCACGACGGGCGCCGACTTCGTGAACTACGTCATCGTCGGCTTCCTGTGGAAGACCCTCGTCGAGGTGCTCGTGCTCCCGATCACCTACGCCGTCATCGCGTACATCAAGAAGCGCGAGCCGACCTACTCCCCGGACTGACCCCCGCCCGCCCCCGCGAGTACGTCGATACTGTCGTTGTCGAGCACGACTTCACGACACTATGGGCGTACTCGCGGGGAGTTGCGGCTCAGGAATAGAAGCGCGCCAGCGTGTCCTTCTTGAACTCCTGGAACCGCCCGTCGCGGATGGAGGCGCGGATGTCGTCCACCAGCCGCACGGTGAACCGCTCGTTGTGAATGGTGGCGAGGGTCGAGGCCAGCATCTCCTTGGCCTTGAACAGGTGATGCATGTACGCCCGCGTGTAGTGCGCGCAGGTGTAGCAGTCGCACTCCTCGTCGATCGGCGTGAAGTCCCGACGGAACCGCGCGGTGTTGATGTTGAAGCGCCCGTCCGGGGTGTAGATCGCCGCGTTCCGGGCCACGCGTGACGGATTCACGCAGTCGAA
The DNA here is from genome assembly GCF_000686025.1 of Rhodococcus sp. UNC23MFCrub1.1. Taxonomy (GTDB): domain Bacteria; phylum Actinomycetota; class Actinomycetes; order Mycobacteriales; family Mycobacteriaceae; genus Rhodococcoides. Next base: position 79,727 of record NZ_JMLQ01000008.1, on the reverse strand, counting down.
CGTGTCGGCACCGTTCTCGATGGCGACGAAGAAGTCGTCCGGCTCGCTGATCCCGAGCATGTGGCGCGGTTTGTGTTCGGGCAGTTCCTCGTTCACCCAGCGGACGATGGTGCCGAGGTTCTGCTTCTCCAGAGCGCCGCCGATGCCGTAGCCGTCGAATCCGCGCCCGGTCTCGCCGACGATGGTCTCGAGATCGTGTGCCGCCTTCCGACGAAGGTCCTCGTACTGCGCACCCTGCACCACACCGAACAGCGCCTGGTACGGCTTGTCGGCGCGCTCGGCCGTGAGGCGCTCGTGCTCGGCGATGCACCGCACCGCCCACGCCTGCGTGCGGTCCAGCGACTGTTCCTGGTACGCACGGGTGTTCATCAACGTGGTCAGCTCGTCGAACGCGAACATGATGTCCGCGCCGAGCTGGTGCTGGATCTGCATCGACACCTCGGGAGTGAAGCGGTGCCGCGATCCGTCGAGGTGGGACTTGAACGTCACGCCGTCGTCGTCGACGTGCGCGAGGCGCTCCTTGCCCTCGGCGATGACGTCGTCCGACTCCACCCGAGTGGCGTCCATCGAGATGACCTTCTTGAACCCGACGCCGAGCGACATCACCTGGAACCCGCCGCTGTCGGTGAACGTCGGGCCGTCCCAGTTCATGAACGTGCCGAGTCCCCCGGCCTCGTCCACGATGTCGGGCCCCGGCTGCAGGTACAGGTGGTAGGCGTTCGCCAGAACCGCCTGTGCGCCCAGCTCTTTCATCGACTCCGGCAGCACCGCCTTGACGGTGGCCTTGGTGCCGACGGCGATGAACGCGGGGGTCTCGATGTCGCCGTGCGGCGTCCGCAGGGTGCCGGTTCGACCGAGATGGTCCTCGATACGGGTCTCGACTGTGAAGAGGTCGGTCATGCCCCCATCGAACCAGACGCCAACTGCTGCTCCTGCAGGCCGGACGCACTGAGACGGTGGTAGGCGCCGCGCGCCGCGATGAGCTCATCGTGCGTGCCCTTCTCCACGATGGACCCGTTCTCCATCACCAGGATCAGATCGGCGTCGCGGATCGTGGAGAGGCGGTGCGCGATCACGAAACTCGTGCGATCGCTGCGCAGGGCCGCGGTGGCCTTCTGCACCAGCAGCTCGGTACGGGTGTCGACGGAGCTGGTGGCCTCGTCGAGGATCAGCACGGCCGGATCGGCGAGGAACGCGCGCGCGATGGTGATCAACTGCTTCTCGCCCGCACTGACGTTGCTGCCCTCCTCGTCGATGACGGTGTCGTACCCGTCGGGCAGCGAGTGCACGAAACGGTCGACGTAACTCACCCGCGCCGCCTCCATGATCGACTCCTCGGTGGCGCCACTGTTGCCGTACGCGATGTTGTCGCGGATGCTGCCGCCGAACAGCCAGGTGTCTTGCAGCACCATGCCGGTGCGCGATCGCAGCGTCGCCCGCGTCATGTCACGCGTGTCCACACCGTCGAGCGTGATCGAGCCGGAATCGATGTCGTAGAACCGCATCACGAGGTTCACGAGCGTCGTCTTGCCGGCGCCGGTGGGGCCGACGATCGCAACCATCTGGCCGGGCTCCGCCACGAAGGACAGCCCGTCGATGAGCGGACGCTCCGGTTCGTAGCGGAACGACACGTCCCGGAACTCGACGCGTCCACTGCGCGTGGTGGGGGTGACGGGTGCCGACGGATCGACGCCCTCCTCCTCGGCGTCGAGGATCTCGAAGATGCGCTCCGCCGAGGCGACACCCGACTGGAGCAGGTTGACCATCGAGCCGATCTGCGTGAGCGGCTGTGTGAACTGGCGGGAGTACTGGATGAAGGCCTGCACCTCGCCCAGGCTCAGCGTGCCGGACGCGACGCGCAGTCCGCCCACCACGGCGATGGCGACGTAGTTGAGGTTGCCCAGGAACATGATGGCGGGCATGACGATTCCGGAGATGAACTGTGCCCGGAAGCTCGCCTGGTACAGCTCCTCGTTGCTCTCGTGGAACACCCGCGCCGTCTCGTGCTGGCGGCCGTAGGCCTTGACCAGCTCGTGCCCGGTGTAGGCCTCCTCGACCTGTGCGTTGAGCGCGCCGGTCTGCTTCCACTGCGCGATGAAGTGCGGCTGCGAGCGCTTGGCGATCATCGCCGTCACCACGATCGACAGCGGCACCGTCAGGATCGCGACCAGTGCGAGCAGCGGCGAGATCCACAGCATCATGCCCAGGATGCCGAAGACCGTGAGCACCGAGACCACGAGCTGGCTGAGTGTCTGTTGCAGGCTCTGCGAGACGTTGTCGATGTCGTTGGTGACTCGCGAGAGCACGTCGCCGCGCTTGTGGGAGTCGAAGTAGCGCAACGGCAACCGGTGGATCTTGTTCTCGACGTCGGTACGCAGACGCTTGATGACGCGTTGCAGCGCGATGTTGAGAATGTAGCCCTGCACCCAGGACAGCAGTGCGGACCCGATGTAGAGGATGAGGACGAGGACCAGCACCTTGCCGACGGCGTCGAAGTCGACTCCCCGACCGGGGACGACGTCCATGCTCGACACCATGTCGGCGCGTGTGCCCTCACCCGAGGCGCGGAGACCGTCGACGACCTGCTCCTTGGACAACGAGGGGTCGAGCGAACGGCCGACGATGCCGTCGAAGATGAGGTTGGTGGCTCGGCCCAGGATGTTCGGGGCGAGAACGGTGAGAACGACGCTGGCGACGGCGAACACGAGGACCACCGTGAGCAGCATGCGCTGCGGAAGTAGCCGGCGCAGCAGCCGCCTGACGGACGGTCCGAAGCTCATCGCCTTCGTGCCGGGAGCACCGGGACCGGGAGGACCGCCGGGCCGCGTCATGCGACACCCGCTGCGGTGCGCTGCGAGTCGACGATCTCGGCATAGGTGGGACACGTCTCGAGCAGCTCGTCGTGCGTACCGAGGCCGACCATCCTGCCGTCGTCGAGCACCACGATGCTGTCCGCGTCGCGGATGGTGGACACCCGCTGCGCGACGACGATGACGCAGGCGTCACGTGTGATGGGGCGCAGGGCCGCTCGGAGATTCGCGTCCGTCGTCAGGTCGAGAGCGGAGAACGCGTCGTCGAAGACGTAGATGCTCGGCCGCCGGATGATGGCGCGGGCGATGGCCAGTCGCTGACGCTGCCCACCGGAGACGGTGGTGCCGCCCTGGGCGACGGCGGTCTCGAGACCCTCGGGCATCTCGCGGACGAAGTCGGCGGCCTGCGCCACCTCGAGTGCGTCCCACATCTCGGCCTCCGTGGCGTCCTCCTTGCCGTAGCGAAGATTGGAGGCGATGGTGCCGGAGAACAGGAAGGGCCGCTGGGGGATCAGTCCGATCTCCACTCGCAGCGCCTCCGGATCGAGTTCTCGCACATCGGTTCCGCCCACGCGCACCACTCCGTCGGTCGTGTCGATGAGACGCGGGATCAGGTTGATCAGCGTCGTCTTGCCCGAGCCGGTGCTGCCGATCACGGCCGTGGTGGTTCCGGCCGTCGCCCGGAACGACACGTCGCAGAGCACCGGGTGATCGGCCGCGGGATACGCGAAACCGGCCTTGTCGAACTCCACCGTCGACGGCGCCGAGGCGAAGACGACGGGCTTCGCGGAGGGCACGACGGACGAATTCGTGTCGAGCACCTCGGTGATGCGCTCGGCACACACGCTGGCGCGCGGGATCATCATCGCGATGAACGACGCCATGATCACCGACATCAGGATCTGCATGATGTAGCTGAGCAGGGCCGTCAGCGACCCGATCTCCATGCGTCCCTCGTCGACGGCGTGACCACCGAACCAGATCACCGCGACGCTGGTGACGTTGCTGATGAGCATGACCACCGGGAACATGAGCGCCATCAGACGACCGACCTGCAGTGCGGTGGCGGTGAGGGCGGTGTTCGCGTCGTCGAAACGCTCCACCTCGTACGGCTCGCGCACGAAGGCGCGTACCACGCGGATGCCCGTGATCTGCTCGCGCAGAACGCGGTTGACCGTGTCGATGCGCTTCTGCATGACCTTGAACGCCGGAACCATGCGGACCACGACGAAGCCCATGCTCAGCGCCAGCGCAGGAACGGCGATACCGAGGAGCCACGACAGTCCGAAGTCCTCGCGCAGAGCCATGACGATGCCGCCGACGCACATGATGGGCGCCATCACCAGGATGGTGCAGCCCATCAGGACCACCATCTGCACCTGCTGAACGTCGTTCGTGTTGCGGGTGATGAGCGACGGAGCGCCGAACGTCCCGACCTCGCGCGCCGAGAAAGTGCCGACGCGGTCGAGGAGCGCCCCGCGGATGTCGCGGCCGGCCGCCATGGCGGCGCGTGCTCCGAAGTAGACGCCGCCGATCGAGCACGCGATCTGCACGGCGGAGACGGCCAGCATGATCGAGCCGGTCGACAGGATGTACCCGGTGTCGCCGGTCGTCACGCCGTTGTCGATGATGTCGGCGTTGAGGCTGGGCAGGTACAGCGAGGCCACGGTGGCCACGAACTGCAGCACCACCACGCCTGTCAGTGCGCCGCGGTACGGCGCCAGATACCGGCGGAGAAGTGAGATCAACACGTCGTGCATCCTTCCTTCTCGACAGGACCCGTCGGACGACAGGCGTGGTGGGTGCAGTTCATCGACTCAGCTCCGGTTCGCCGGCTGCTGGGTCGCCGGTGCGGTCTCGTCCGTCCTGCGGACGAGTTTCTCACCTTCGATGTCCACGTTCGGCAGAATCTTGTCCAGCCACTTCGGCAGGTACCAGGCCTTGTCGCCGAGCAGCGCCATGACCGCGGGGATCAGGATCATGCGGACGATGAAGGCGTCGAAGAACACGGCGGCCGCGAGTGCGAAACCGATGGACTTGATGAACGAGTCCGGTTCCAGCATGAACGCCGCGAACACCGAGATCATGATGACCGCCGCGGCAGCGACGACGCGGGCGCCGTACTTGAAGCCCGTGACGATGGCATCGCTCGCGGTCGCGCCGTGGACGTACGCCTCCCGCATGCGGGACACCAGGAACACCTGGTAGTCCATCGCCAGACCGAACACCACACCGATCAGGAAGATCGGCATGAAGCTGACGATCGGCTGCGGATTGGAGATCAGGCCCAGCCCGCCCTCCTGGAAGATGAACACCGTCGCACCGAACGTGGCCAGCACGCTGAGCAGGAAGCCCAGGGTCGCGGTCAGCGGGACGAGGATGGATCGGAAGACGACCATCAGCAGCAGGAACGCCAGGCCGACGACGACAGCGAGGTACGGGATCAGGGCCTTCTGGAGCCGATCCGACACATCGATCTCGAGCGCCGTCTGGCCGGTGACGCCGTAGGTGACGCCGTACTCGGATTCCAGACCACCCCGGGCGTCGCGCAGCGCGGTCACCAGGTTCTGCGTGTCCTCGCTGATCGGTGAGCTCTTGGGAGTCACCGACACCAGGGCGGTGTCGCCCGCCGGGTTGAGCCCGGCCTGCTGTGCGTTGGTCACGTCGGGTTCCGCCGCCGCCTTGTCGACGACGGCCTGGAAGGCCGCCGTCCGATCGGCCTCGGGGACGTTGCTCGCGTCCACGACCATCAGCAGCTGACCGTTGCGTCCCGGGCCGAAGCCCTGGTCGACCAGGTCGTACGCCTCACGAGCGGGGGTACCCGGTTCGGCGGTGGCCACCGACGGAAGCGCCAGACGCAGCGACGTCATGGGACCGGCGATGACACCGAGGATCACGACACCGACGATGAGCACCAGTGCGGGACGCTTGATCACCATGCGCACCCATCGCAAGCCGTTGGTCGGCTTGTCGTCGTGCTCGGGGTCCGGCACGGTGCGGATCTTGCCGGCGAACGCCTTCGCGCCGAAGAGTCCGAGGACGGCGGGCAGCATGGTCAGCGCGACGAGGACGGCGACGAAGACACCGAAGCCGGCGGCCAGACCCATCTGGGACAGGAACGGGATGCCGACGACGCGCAGTGCCACGAGCGCGATGAGCACCGTGGTGCCGGCGAAGACGACGGCGCTGCCGGCGGTTCCCACGGCGCGTGCCGCGGCTTCCTCACGGTCGTCCGTCTCGCTCAGCTCGTTACGGAACCGGGCGACGATGAACAGCGAGTAGTCGATGGCGACGGCCAGGCCGATCATGATGGCGAGAATCGGCGTGAACTGAGTGAGCTCGGCGAAGCCCGACGCGGTGGTGATGGTCAGACTGGTGACGCCGATACCGACGATGGCCGTGATGAGCGGCAGTCCGGCGGCGACGAGCGATCCGAACATGACGACGAGGACGACGGCGGCGACGGCCAGGCCGATCAGCTCGGCGGTGCCGCCGGGCGGCTCGGCGGCCTGCATGGCGCTGCCACCGATCTCGACGGTGAGCCCTGCGTCACGGGCGGGCTGGGCGGCGTCGGTCAGCTCGGTGCGGATCTCGGCCGTGACATCGGTGACGGTGCCGGTGATGGGCACGTCGAGGATGCCGATGGTCTTGTCCGGTGAGAGCGGCGACACGACCGCGGCGTTCGCGGCCGCGACGTCCGGCGCGAGACCGGCCTCCGCGTACTGATCGACGATCGCCTGGTTGCCGGCGATCGGATCGAGGAGCGGCATGGCACCCTCGGGCACCGGTCCGGCCGCGGGATCGGCCTTGGCCGTGTCCTTCACGGCGGCGATGCCGCGAATGTTCGCGATGACGCCGTCGATGGCCGCCGTGTTCTCGGGCGAGTCGAGCGTGGTGCCCGCGGGTGCCTGGAACACGTACTGCGCGGACGCCGACGTGAGCGGATCCTCGCCGCCTCCGAAGCGCTCCTTCTGCAGATCCAGCGCAGCCTGGGCGGGGGTTCCCGGGATGGAGAACGACGTGCTCGTCGGGCCGGACAACGTGGCCGCGCCGATACCGGCCAACACCAGGATGGCGAGCCAGATCGGCAGCACGATGCCTTTCCGACGGTACGAGAACCGTCCTATGCGATACAGGAAGGTGGCCATGAGAGTTCTCCTCGTTCGGGGGGGTGTCGTGCTGCGGGTGACGGACGGACGCGCGATCAGTCGGGCGGGAGCGGGGTGGAACCGGTGAGCGGCGCTCGGAAGCCCCGTTCGAGTTGTTGCATGGCGAGGCGGACCACCTCGCCGGCGGATTCTGCTGTGGTGGAGCCCTTCTCGGATGCCTCGGCGAAGAATCCGAGTGCGGCGCTGACGGTGGCGCCCACCGCGGCCTGGACCAACGAGGGGTACAGGTCCCGATCGGGATCGAGCCCCGTGCGCCGGGCCACGGCCTTCTTGAACGCCGCGGAGAGCGAGCGGTCGAACTCGAGCTTCTTCGCCAGCAGAGCCGGCGACTCCTCGACGAACCGCGCGACCGCGACAGTCTCGGTCAACTCGCGCTCGGGATCGTCGACGATCTCGAAGACGATGGCGCGCACCGTGTCCCAGAAGTCCTCGTCCTGCGGACGGTGTTCGATCAGGTCCACCCACTCGAACGCTGCCTGCTCGAGGTAATACAGCGCCGCTTCTTCCTTGCTGGAGAAGTAGTTGTGGAACGTGCGCGTCGACACCCCCGCGTCGCGGGCGATCGCCTCGGCGGTCACGGTGTCGAAACCCTGTTGCCGCCCGAGACGGATCGCGGCAGCACTGAGCGCTGCACGGGTCTCCGCCTTCTTGCGGTCGCGTAGTCCGGAACTCACGAATCCCACAGTACGGAACTTGCACGGCTCGGCAAGTTTGCAGTGGTGTGCACTTTTGTGACGCTCACCACGCTCGCGCGGTGTTTCGAACCGTCAGGGAGTGAGCCAGCGCTTCACACGGGCGGTGATGAACGGCAGCAGGACGTACACCATGAGGGGTGTGCTCACGAGGGTGACGAGCAGGGTCCGGAGTACAAGACCCAGCGAGAGGTACTCGGAGACAAGGGTGTTGAGCAGAAGAGACAGGGGGAAGAACGCCGACCAGATGACGATGGCCTGCTTCCACCGAGGCGGCGGAGCGCCCACGACGCGGACCGCGTCGGTGAGCGTCGACTGTGGCTCGAACCACCCTTCGACCCCGGTGAGGCGATGCGTCACATGGTCGTCCGCCACACCCACACCACGCGCGACCCAGGCACGCCGGAAGGGCGACGAGAGCCACTCCTGCAGATGAGCGTCCGAATCGAATCGGTAGAGCACGTAGTACTCGTACGGATCGGTCGAGGAGCGCAGCCACCCGCCGCCCAGAAACCCGTCGAACGTGCGCAGCACACTGATTCCGGCATCGGTCCAGGCAACGAAGTCCTGCTCACGGCCGGGCGTGATGCGCCGCGCCACCGAGGTCGTGACCGCGGTACTCGTGGACGTGGACCGGTCGTCCCGGGGTTCAGTCATGTCAGGCGTTCGAGAGGAGTCAGTTCTTCTCGGAGAACAGCTGGGTGTAGACGGGCGGCGCCGCGTTGACGACGTCCCTGGCAGCGGACGTCGCGGGAGCCTCGACGGGCTCCGCGTCGGCGGTGACGGGTGCGAGAAAGATCAGTTCGGGTTCCATGGAAACCCCTTCATCAGTAGTTCGGTGGTGAGGAGAACGAGTCGTCCGTCACGAGGGGGAGAACGAGGCGCCGGTGAGAACCGCGGCGTGCTCGTGATCCGAACACTACGCCACGGCGCCGACGGGGCGCGGTACGACCACGCCCGGCCACGTCGACCGTCGTCTGTGGATGCACTGAGAGAAGACGACCGACACTCTCGGACTGTCGACGCCGTGCCCTGCCTGTGTCACACTTGTGACAGAGGCGTGACCTGAGCACTTCCCGCCCTCTCCGCGGTTCTCACCACTGCATCGACTGCCAGAACGACCGACAGCCACCGTGGCCAGACCGTCCACAGAACAGAGGCACCAGTGTCCGTCACCGCCGAACGCCCCAGAGATCGATTCGTCAGTTCGTACACCGAGCTGTCCGTCGCCGTGCGCGCCTCGGGGCTGATGTCCCGCCGCCGCGGTTTCTACTGGTCCCGCATCATCGGCACCGTGGCGGCCTTCGTCGCCGTCTGGGTCGGTGCGTTCCTCCTGGGCGACTCGTGGTGGCAGCTCGCGCTCGCCGTCGCCCTCGCCGTCGTGAGCACGCAGTTCGGCTTCCTCGGTCACGACGGCGCCCACCGCCAGATGTTCGACTCGGCGAAGTGGAACGAGTGGACGGCCCGCATCCTGTCCGGCACCTTCGCAGGACTCTCGCTGCACTGGTGGCAGGGCAAGCACAGCAAGCACCACAACGCGCCGAACCAGATCGGCAAGGACCCCGACATCGGGAACGGGCCCATCGCCTTCGTCCCCGAGTACGTCGCGCAGCGCACCGGCTTCTACGGCGCGTTCACCCGCCGCCAGGGCTGGCTCTTCTTCCCGCTGCTCACCCTCGAAGGCGCCGCACTCCACGTCGCCAGCGTGCGCACGCTGATCGGCTCCAAGGAGATCAAGCACCGCAAGCTGGAGCTGTCGCTCATCGCGCTGAGGCTCACCATCGGGTTCGCACTGCCGTTCCTCGCGATGCCGGCGGGGCTCGCAGTCGGCTTCATCCTCGTGCACTTCGCCGTCTTCGGCGTTCTGCTGGGCGGCTCGTTCGCGCCCAACCACAAGGGGATGCCGCTGGTTCCGGCCAATGCGAAGATCGACTTCCTCCGCCGCCAGGTCCTCATGTCGCGCAACGTCGACGGCGGCCCCGTCACCGACTTCATGATGGGCGGCCTCAACTATCAGATCGAGCATCACCTGTTCCCCAGCATGCCGCGGCCGAACCTCAAGAAGGTGCGGCCCATGGTGCGCGAGCACTGCGCCAAGCACGGGGTGACCTACACCGAGACGTCGCTCGTGAAGTCCTACGGCATCGTCGTCCGCTACCTCAACCAGGTGGGACTGTCGAAGCGCAACCCCTTCGACTGCCCGCTGGTACGCGAGTACCGCGCCTGAACTCGGTGTGACCGCGGTCACGTAGACTGCGGCGGGTGATCGCCGATCTCTGGAACAGTCTGCCGACCGCGCTCCGCGACCCGGTCGCCCTCGCGGTGCCGGCATTCCTCGTTCTGCTCGCGCTCGAGTGGACCGCAGCGATCGTCCTCGAAAGCCACGGCGACGAGACCGAGGACGAACCCGGCCGACCGACCCGTGGAAGCTACCTCCGCGCCGACGCCCGGGCCAGCATCGCGATGGGTCTGGTGTCCATCGCCACCACCACCGCATGGAAAACCCTGGCGCTGCTGGGCTATTCGCTGATCTTCGCGTATGTCGCACCGTGGCAGCTGCCCTCGGACCAGTGGTACACGTGGGTGATCCTGCTGCTCGGCGTCGACGTCCTCTTCTACTGGTATCACCGCATCGCGCACCGCACGCGCATCGTGTGGGCCACGCATCAGGCGCACCACTCGAGCGAGTACTTCAATTTCAGCACCGCACTACGGCAGAAGTGGAACAACAGCGGCGAGATCCTGATGTGGTTGCCGCTGCCCCTGCTCGGCGTCCCGCCCTGGATGGTGTTCACCGGGTTCGCGATCAACCTGGTCTACCAGTTCTGGGTGCACACCGAGCGCATCGACCGGATGCCGCGCTGGTTCGAGTTCGTCTTCAACACGCCGTCGCACCACCGCGTGCATCACGGCCGCGACAAGGAGTACCTGGACAAGAACTACGCCGGCATCCTCATCGTGTGGGACCGCCTGTTCGGGACCTACGCCGACGAGACGTTCCGACCGCACTACGGGCTGACGACTCCGGTGCAGACGTTCGACATCCTGAAGCTCCAGACACACGAGTACGCCGCCATCGCACGGGACGTGCGGACGGCGGCGACTCTGCGTCAAAAACTCGGCTACGTCTTCGGACCGCCCGGCTGGACGCCCGAGGGTCAGGCCTTCCCGAGCGTCACCAGGAAATCGACGGACCCGGTCGGATCCACGGTCACGAAGCCCAGCGACGGCGGCTCGATGCCGTAGTCGGTCCACGTCGCGGGAATGTTGCCCGAGGCGACGATGGTCTCGCCCGACCGGAGCACCTGCGTCTCGACGCTCACGTCGCGCGTCTGGCCCTTGAGGGTCAGCGTGCCGTCGAGGGTGACGGTCGCCGTGGTGCCGTCGGTGGGCACGGTGGACAGGTCCACCGGCGACGTCACCGTGAACGTGGCGGTGGGGTTGTTCGCGACATCGAAGATGTTGCCGCGGAACTGGTTGTCGCGCCGATCGCTGTCGGTGGTGATGGTCTCGGTGCGCACCACGATCTCACCGGCGGTGAGCTCCTGGTTCGCGATCGTGGCGCTTCCCGAGACGTCCGGCGTGGTGCCGACGACCGTGACGTCGGTGCCGTTGAGCACCTCGGCGACGGTGTACCCGGCCGACGTCGGGTTCGCTGCGTCACCGGGCGTGACGGTCCACTCACCGTCCAGATCGCCCGTCGCCGCCTCGGCACCGGAGGTGGACACCGACGCCGCCGGATCGCTGCTCTCGATCGACGAGTAGATGCGCGGTCCGACGACGAGCGCCACGATCGCCAGGACGACGACCACGGCTCCGGTGATCCACCATTTCTTCTTCATGGGACGAACTTTAGTTGTCGCTTCAACGTGCGGCCACCGCTGCGGCCTGGGAATCCCCTGTGAAAGCGTCCGTCACCACGTCGAGTGAACGACGTCCCGGAGGTAGCGGTCGTAGATGCTCTGCACGCCGGCATCGAACTCCCCGCCGAGAAGCGCGACGCGCCCCGCCTCGGCATTGGCACGAGCCTGGTCCACGTTGCGGGCTCCCGGGATGACCGTCGAGATCTGCGGGTGCTGCCACAACCAGGCGATGGCGGCGGCGGCGGGCGTCGTACCCTCCGGAGCCGCGTCCGCGACCAGGGCGGAGAAGTCACGAGCCGCCGCAAGGCCCGTGTCGAACGGAACGCCCGAGAACGTCTCGCCGACGTCGAAGGCCTCACCGTTGCGATTGAAGTTGCGGTGATCGTTCTCGGGGAACGTCGTCGACTCGTCGTACTTCCCCGAGAGCAGGCCCGAGGCCAGCGGCACCCGCGCGATGATGCCGACTCCGGCATCGGCGGCGACGGACAGCACCTCGTCGACGGGCTTGAGCCGGAAGGCGTTGACGATGATCTGCACGGTGGCCACGTTCGGTCGGCGGATCGCCTCGAGCGCCTCCGCGACCGTCTCCACGCTGACGCCGTAATGCGCGATCGCCTGCTCCTCGACGAGGGTGTCGAGGGCATCGAACACCTGGTCGTCGCCGTACACGGCAGAGGGCGGGCAGTGCAGCTGCACCAGTTCCAGGGTGTCGACACCGAGGTTGCCGCGTGACCGGTCCACCCACTTGCGGAAGTTCGCGAGCGTGTAGTTCTCCGGCACCTGGTCGACGCGTCGACCCATCTTGGTCGCCACGGTGACGGTGTCCCGCAGGCCGCGATCGGCCAGGAATCCGCCGATCACCCGCTCACTGCGCCCGTCGCCGTACACGTCGGCCGTGTCGAAGAAGGTGATGCCGCTGTCCACGGCGGCGTCGAGCACCGCCACGGCGTCCTGCTCGGACACGTCGCCCCAGTCGGCTCCCAACTGCCAGGTGCCGAGTCCGACGCACGACACCTGCCGGCCGGTGCGTCCCAGGGTGCGGTTCTCCATCGCGTTCATGTTTCTCATCTCGTCGGTGTACCCGAAGTTGGTGAACGACAAAGCCCCCCAGCTGCCGAGGCAGGTGGGGGGCTCATGGCGGTGGCGGAGGGATTTGAACCCTCGGACGGGGGTTACCCGTCACACGCTTTCGAGGCGTGCTCCTTAGGCCGCTCGGACACGCCACCGGCGGATACGTTACCGGATGGGTGGCGCGGAACCGAAATCGCGACGTCAGGAGTCACAACGCGGGTGGCTCAGTGGCCGGTGAGCTTGTCCTTGATGTTGGACGCGGCATCCTTGACCTTCTCCACGCCGTCCTTGACGGCGGCGGAGGTCTGATCGCCCTGGCCTTCGGCCTTCAGGTCCTGGTCGCCGGTGGCATCGCCCGCGGCTTCCTTGCCCTTGCCCTTGAGATCTTCTGCCTTGTTGCCGATCTTGTCATCGAGACCCATGTGGTGCTCCTTCGAAGCGGAAGAACATGTCATCCACCCCTCCGTTTCGGCGGGGCGGGCGACGCAACGTCGCGCCTGGTGTTCTACCGGGCAGTAATACCCCGTCGACGGATCGCGTCAAACGTCGTTCGCGGTTCGAAAGAAGTCCCGAACCAGACCGGCCGCGTCGCTCTCGAGGACGCCGCCGACCACCTCCGGTCGATGCGTCAGACGCCGATCCCGCACCACGTCCCACAGCGAGCCGACGGCGCCCGTCTTCGGTTCCCAGGCCCCGAACAGCAGCCCGTCGACTCGCGAGAGCACCGCCGCGCCCGCACACATCGTGCAGGGCTCCAGCGTGACGACGAGAGTGCATCCGGTGAGTCGCCAGCCGTCCCCGTGCCGCTCGGCGGCGGCGCGGAGCGCGAGCACCTCCGCGTGGGCGGTCGGGTCCCCGCGGCGTTCGCGTTCGTTGACCGCGGACGCGATCTCGTCACCGTCGGCGTTCACGACGACGGCACCCACGGGAACGTCGCCCGCCGGCGTGGTGCGGGCGACCTCCAGGGCGCGACGCATCCAGACGTCACGCAGGTGGAGAGGCACCACGGTCAGCGAGGCAGCTTGTCGAGCACCGCGGCGAACTCCGCGGCGAATCCCAGTCGCGCGGCAATCATGCCGAGCTGCTCGTCGGGGTAGAGGTCGGACTCGGCCAGGATGACGCCGAGGACCGGCTCGGGAAGACCCATGTCGCTCAGCAGATCCAGATCGCCCTCGTCCCACGGCTCGACGTCGTCGAGCTCGTCCGGATCCAGATCGGGCACATCGACGTTCAGTCGGTCCAGGACGTCGGCCGCGATGTCGTAGTCGATCGCCGCGGTGGCGTCCGACAGCAGGACCCGCGTGCCCGACGGTGCCGGACGCAGCACGACGAAGAACTCGTCGTCGACATCGAGGAGCCCGAACACCGCACCGGCACTGCGGAGTTCACGAAGCTCGGTCTCGGCGGCACTGAGACTCGTCAGGGCGTCCGCGGACAACGGCCGGCACGTCCACGTGCCCTCCTCGCGGACGACCGCGATGGCGAACCCCTCGAGATCGTCGTAGTCGTCGGAGCGGTTGTCACCTCGACCCTGGGACGAGGTACTGCCTCCGCGCTGTGCAGCCATGCGCGCAACCGTAGTCCCACACCGTCGCCCCGGCGTGCAGACCTCCCTGTTCAGGGGAAACAGCGGGAGATTTCGGTGTCGTGCACCCGGCGGACGGTGCCGATGTGGAAATCTTCCCCCGGTGAACACACCCGACCGTCCCGTCTGCGTCCTGGGCCTCGGCCTCATCGGCGGCTCGTTACTGCGCGCCGTGGTCGACTCGGGTCGCCCGGCATGGGGTTGGAACCGATCGACCGGTGCCGTGGACGCCGCTCGCGCCGACGGGTACGACGTCACGGCGGACATCGCCTCCGCCCTCCAGCGTGCCGCCGAGGAGGACGCTCTCGTCGTCGTCGCGGTGCCCATGCCGGCGGTCGACACCGTCCTGGAATCGGTGGCCGCGCACGCGCCGCACTGCGTGCTCACGGACGTCGTCAGTGTGAAGGCGGAGATGGCGGCCGCGGTCGCACGTGCCGGACTCGGCGCTCGGTTCGTCGGCGGACATCCCATGGCCGGCACATCCGCCTCGGGGTGGCTCGCGGCCGACGTCGATCTCTTCCGCAACGCGGTCTGGGTCGTCACCGTGGACGACGACACCGACCCCGACGCCTGGCTCGCGGTCGCCGATCTCGCACTGTCCTCCGGATCCGTCGTCGTCCCGGCCCGAGCCGACGACCACGACCGCGCCGTCGCCCGCGTGTCCCATCTCCCGCATCTGCTGGCGGAAGCACTCGCCGCGGTGGGCGCGCAGGGCGGGGAGCTCACATTGCGGCTGGCAGCGGGCTCGTTCCGCGACGGCACCCGTGTGGCAGGAACAGCTCCGGCACTGGTCAGCGCGATGTGTGATGCCAACGCGCCCGCCCTGGTCGACGCGCTCGACGAGGCGCTCGCCGCATTGCACAGCGCCAGGGACACTCTCGTCGCCGACGCGTCGACCGAGACACTGGTGTCCGCGGGCCATGCGGCGCGGTCGCGCTACGACGAGCAGTTGCAGTGGTGGGAGATCACCGACGTCGTCGTCGGCTCGCCGTCCTGGCGGGGCGACCTCGTCGACGCCGGTCGCCGCGGCGGTGTGGTCCAGCGGCTGCCCCGGCGGGCGTGACGCTCGGCCCGTCAGATGCGCTCGGCGAGTCCCCGGTAGTCGGCGACGAACCCGTCCGAGTCGACGCTCACGGCCGACGTCCCGACGGGCGAGACCACCTCGAACTCGTGCGGACCGCGGCTGTAGGAGAGTGTCTCCGCGCGGGCGGTGAGGACCGGCAGACCCACGTACACGACGGGCACCTGATGATCGGCCGGGTTCGTCTGCAGGCCGAGACGACGGATGGCGAGCGTGTTGAAGAAGGGGCTCCACACCAGCTCGACGTCGAGCGCACCGCCGAACGAACTGCGGGTCGGTGACCCGTCGTCGACGAGCCAGTAGCCCTCGGAGTCGCGACTGATGGAGACCTGCTTCTCCCCCGACGCGACGGCCGCGCGTACGGACAACCGCTTGGTCACTCCCGATTCGTCCGTGACCAGGTCGTACGACGCGGAGAACGCCGGGTGTTCGTCGCACTCGCCGCCGATTATCCGGCCGGCGGCCTTGATCCGCTTGCCGTTAAGCTGGACGCGCACCGACTCCATACGCGGGGCGCTGTGCGCGCGCCACGTCAGGATGGCCGGCCACGACGAGCCCGTCACGTCGGCGGACGACAGAGAATCGGCGGTGGGTGTGGTCACGCGTTCACGGTAGATCACACGAGCACGACAAGTACCGGAGCCGGGCGAATTGCCTGTGAATCCCCGTCCTCGTCAGCGACCGAGTGCCCCGTTCTCGCGAGATGAAACGGTCACGAGCAGGGTTTTCGTCGACCGTGGGCGTGAGTCGGCGCACCACGCCCCCCGTCTGCGGGCGCTGCTCACAGCGGTGTCGCCCTCTCGGTCGGACGCCGTGTCGGTGTTCTCGAGTAGCCTCACTCGAGATCGACGTCGGTGTCCGGAGCCGCCGTCGCACACGACGGTGAGCGGGGGTACGCGTGTCCAGCCAGGGTGCCATGGTCGGCCTGTTCGCCGGCATCGGCGGTCTGGAGCTGGGCCTGGCGCGCAGCGGGTGGTCCACCACTCAGCTCTGCGAGATCGACGCCGGCGCGGGGGCGGTGCTGCGCTCGCGCTTCCCCGACGTGCCGCTGCACACCGACGTCGCGACGCTGCGGGCGCTCCCCGCCGGAACAGAGCTGGTCGCAGCCGGTTTCCCGTGCCAGGACCTCTCACAGGCCGGTCGCACGGCGGGCATCACGGGCGCGCGATCGGGTCTGGTCGACGAGGTCTTCCGACTCGTCGCCCGCAAACGTGGTCCCCGGTGGCTGCTGATCGAGAACGTGCCCTTCATGTTGCAGCTCGGCCGCGGCGCGGCGATGCGGCACATCACGCATGCGCTCGAGGATCTCGGTTACATGTGGGCGTATCGCGTCGTCGACGCTCGCTCGTTCGGCCTGCCCCAGCGGCGTCAGCGCGTCGTCATGCTCGCCTCACGTACGGACGACCCGCGTGAGGTGCTCTTCGGACCCGACGCGGGCATCCCCGAGGCCGGCGACGCCGACGTCCTCCCGTGCGGCTTCTACTGGACCGAGGGGGTGCGCGGCCTGGGCTGGGCGATCAACGCGGTGCCCACGCTCAAGGGCGGATCGACTCTCGGCATCGCCAGTCCCCCGGCCGTCCGGCTCCCGTCCGGCGAGCTGGTCACCCCGGGCATCTCGGACGCCGAACGGCTGCAGGGTTTCGACGCCGGGTGGACGGCCCCCGCCGTCGAGTCCCCGGGTGTCCGGGCCGGGCACCGGTGGAAGCTCGTCGGCAACGCCGTGAGCGTGCGCATGGCGACGTGGGTCGGTGAGCAGCTGGCCACCCGCACTCCCTACGACGAGGGGTCCGACACCGAGCTCGTACCCGGCCAGAGCTGGCCGTCGGCCGCGTGGGGCCGTGACCGTCGCGCGTTCGGGGTACCCGCGAGCACCTGGCCGGTCCAGCACCCCTACGAGGATCTGAGCGGATTCCTGGAGGAGTCGAAGTTGTTGTCCGCCAGGGCCACTGCCGGGTTCCTCAAGCGCGCACGCTCGGGTCGGCTGCGCTTCGCCCCCGGCTTCCTCGACACGGTCGAGTCGCACCTGCACCGGATGACCGATGATCCCGTCGTCCCCGAACCCGTTCGCGTGGCCTGATGTTCCCGTTGACGTTCGCACTCGACTTCGCCGGCGACCGTCCCGCGCCCGATGCCGACCGCGGGGAGAAGAAGAACTACGCGCAGCGCCTGTCCAACAACCTCGCGCAGGTGGTCGCCGATGCGTTGAGGCCTCGGTATCCGTCCATCACGCCCGACGCGCACGGCCTGGGCCAGGAAGCGCAGGTGGACGTCGCGAAGGGACGCAAGCGGCTCGACGTCAAGGCACTCGATCCGACGCTCGGCCTCATCCTCTGCGTGTCCGTGAAGACCTACAGCTTCCAGGACTACAGCCCCACGTCCGGTCGGCTCGGCCGCTGGACCAAGAACATCGTGCGCAACGACCACGAACTGCGGGGTGAGGCGATGGTGCTGCACCAGCGCCAGCCGTACAGCGTGCTCGTCGCCGTGATGTTCGAGCCCTGGTCGACGTGCGAGGACGGCGATCCCGCGAAGAGCAGCGACATCGGCAAGAGTTCGTTCGCGCACCACGTCACGACGCTGTCCAAGCGGTCGGGCCGCGGCAAGCGCCCCGTCGTCGGCATGCCGGGCCGGGCGTGGGTCGACCTCGGGGCCGAGGACACGCGCTACGACCTGTTCGAGAAGGTGTTCATCGGTCTCTACGAGCCGGACGGCCCGTACCGGGGTGAGGTGCGCTTCTTCGACGTCGACGAGGCGCCGCCGCGCAACGGCCGTCCGTCGGACCGCACCACACTCTCGTTCGAGGAGTTCGTCGAGGTGGTGCACTCGGAAGTGGAGCGGCGCAACAGGTTCGCCCCCAGCTGGTCCGAGATCGACGACGACGAATGACGCCCGACGCTCGGGCGACGCCGCCGACGGACGCCGCGACCAGTGCCCGGTTCAAGAAACAGAAGCGGCGTGACACCAAGCCCGAGGTGGCCCTGCGGAAGGAACTGCACCGAGCGGGACTGCGGTACTTCGTCGACAAGGCCCCGCTGAAGGGCATGCGACGACGGGCCGACGTGGTGTTCCCGCGTCGCCGAGTCGCGGTGTACGTCGACGGATGCTTCTGGCACAGCTGCCCGGAGCACGCCACCCACCCGCGCAACAACGCTCAGTGGTGGGCGGACAAGTTGGCTGCCAACGTCGCTCGGGATCGCGACACGGATCGTCGACTGGACGAGGCCGGCTGGACCGTCGTGCGTATCTGGGAGCACGAGGATCCAGCCGTGGCAGCGGAGCGGGTCACCGAGGCAGTGCGCCCCGGCGACTGACGTCAGCGCTCGTGGCGTCCCGGAGTGTCGTGCGGGCCGACGACAGGCGCGTCGGCGTGTCCGAGACCGGTGGTGCGGTCCGTGACGTTCCGGTCCGTGACGTTCCGGTCTGCGGGATTCTGGTTCTGCTGTGCCGCGTTCGCGTCCTGTCGACGCGGGGTGCCGTCGTCGTGGACGGTCGGGTCCAGCTTGTTCGCCCGCTCCCACTCACGGTCCAGTTCGTCACGCCCGGTGGCGGCAGTGCCCTGGTGCTCCTGCGCGCGCTGCTGCGCGATGCGGGCCTCCGCTGCCGCGGCGTCCGCCTCGGCCTGCGCACGACGGGCGTCGGCCTCGGACTTCTGCGCGAGCGCCTCCGACCGCTCCACCTCCGCGCTGCGCTCGGCGGCCCGCTCCCGGATCTCACCGGCCTGCTCGACGCGCTTCTGCTTCGCCTTCTTCGACAGTGCGACGCCGACGGCGACGAGCAGCAACACCACCACGACCGCGATGACGATCCAGACAGCTGTGTTCATGACGGCTCCCGATGTTCGAGTGCGCGCACGGTTGCGCGCGGGACGGGGTACCCGTGGCGCCCGATTTCCACACGGGCCGCCTACCCTCGACCGCCATGACCACCGATGTTGCCTCTCGAGCCCTCGACGTACTGGTGATCGGCGGCGGTATCGCGGGTGCCTCGCTCGCCTGGGAACTCTCGTCCGATCGAACCGTGTGTCTCCTCGAAGGGGAGTCGACCCTGGCGATGCACTCGACCGGGCGTTCGGCTGCGATGTTCCTCGAGACCTACGGCAACCACGTCATCCGTGGCCTGACGACGGCGAGCAGGGCCTTCCTCGTGGACCCGCCGGACATGGTGCGCGGAACGGTCATGACTCCGCGCCCCTTCGTGCAGTTCGCACGTCCGGGCCGGGGCGACGCTCTCGCGGAGATGTTCACGACTCTGCGGACACTGTCTCCCGATGCCCGCCTGCTCGAGACCGCCGAGGCGGTGGACCGGGCGCCCCTCCTGCGGCCTGCGGCAGTCGAGGCGGCCATCGTCGAACCGGGCGCACTCGACATGGACGTCGACGCGCTGCACCAGGGCTTCCTGCGCGGAGCACGCCGACGCGGATGCACCGTTCGCACCGGGGCACGGGTCGTCGCGATCGACCGCGTCGGCGAGCAGTGGCGGGTCGATCTCTCGACCGGCGACACTCTCGTCGCCACGGTGGTGGTGAACGCGGCGGGTGCCTGGGCGGACGACATGGCCGACCTCGCAGTCGTACCGAGGATCGGCCTGCAGCCGCGACGACGCACCATCGCCGTGATGGACGCGCCGCCCGAGATCGCCGACACCCACCACCCGCTGATCAGCGACATGGACGAGTCGTTCTACATCAAGCCGGAGGGTGTCCGTCTGCTCTGTTCCCCTGCCGACGAGACACCGTGCCCGCCCGGTGACGCGAAGCCGGACGATCTCGAGATCGCCCGCGCCCTGGACGAGATCACGGAGGCGACCGTGGTGACGAGCCGCCGTGTCCGGTCGTCGTGGGCCGGTCTGCGCTCCTTCGTCGCCGATCGCACACCGGTGGTGGGGTTCGACCCGAGCGTGGAGGGCTTCTTCTGGTGCGCGGGTCAGGGTGGGTACGGCATCCAGACGTGCGCGGCACTGGCGCGCGTCGGTGCGGCGCTGGTCCGCGGCGAGCCGTTACCGGCCGACGTGACCGACCGGGGCGTCACCGCGGAGGACCTGGCGCCGGGCCGGCTGCGCTGAGCCGCACGGGGCTAGAGCCACTTCTGTCTCCGGAACACGATGTACAGCGCGCACGACGCGAGCAGCATCGCGCCGACGGCTCCGGGATAGCCGAACGTCCAGCTCAGCTCCGGCATGTGCTCGAAGTTCATACCGTAGATGCCGGCGATGAGAGTCGGCGCGAAGAGGATGGCGCCCCAGGACGAGATCCGCTTGACCTGCTCGTTCTGTTCCAGACTCACCTGGGTCATCGCACGCATCTCGTCGTTCTGCCGCTGTCCCACCAGGGTGGTGTGCACCGACAGGGCGTTCTGCAGATTGGCGCGGAACGAGTCGACGCGCTCGGTGATGCGGATCGCGTGGTCGAGCACGTCGCGCAAGTTGCGCCGCAGCTCGATGTCCACGTTGTACTTCTCCGATCCGCGGCCGAGGGCCTCGATCATCGACACCAGCGGGTGGGTCGCGCGCTGGAACTCGATCACCTCGCGGGAGAGCTCGTAGATGCGACGGGAGACGTCGGGATCGCCGGTGAACAGCTGGTCGTCGATCTCGTCGATGTCGTTCTCCAGACCGGCGACGACCGGTTCGTACTCGTCGACCACCTGGTCGAGGATCGCGTACAGCACGGCCTCGGTTCCCAGTTCGAGCAGCTTCGGCGCACCTTCGAGCCGTTTACGGACCACGCCCAGGTCGGGTGACTCGGCATGGCGGATGGTGACGACGAAATCGGGACCGCAGAACACGTGGAGCTCGCCGAACTCCACCTTCTCGGTCTCGTCGATGTAGCGCGCGGGGTGCAGGACGACGAACAACTGATCGCCGTAGCGTTCGAGCTTGGGCCGCTGGTGCGCTTGGACGGCATCCTCGACCGCCAATCGGTGCAGCCCGAATTCGGTTGCCACCGAGTCGATCTCGGTTTTGTCGGGACGATACAGCCCGATCCACGCCATGCCGCCGCACGCCCGCAGGAGCTCGTACGTGCGATCCAGACTCTCCGGCTCGTCGGTACGCGCCCCGTGCACGTACACGGCGTTGTCCACGATCGGCACAGTTCACCCCTCGTCGTCGCACGTCCGCCGCCCGTCGGGCGGCTACCAGGACGCTCGCATCCAAACCTCGGACACGAATCTTCGTCCACCGAGACGACGGAAGCGAAACGGACTCGTTTCTGTCCACAATCGTCCGTTTACGGACGCGGATCCGCGCCGTGACGATAGCGTGTGACCTGTGGCAGAACGCGGCGCACGACCCCAGGTTTCGGTACTCCGCCGAACCATGCTCAAGGCATTCAAACATCTGTCGAACCCGCTGAGGCCGGACGACTACTTCGAGATGATCAATCCGTTGTGGACCACCCAGGAGCTCCGCGGGAAGGTCGACCGGGTCGAGAGGGAAGGCACCGACGCGGTGTCGGTGTTCATCAGGCCCGGGTACGATTGGGGTGGGCACCAGCCCGGCCAGTACCTCCGACTGGGCGTGGTCATCGACGGCCGCTATCACTGGCGCGCCTACTCGATCACCTCCGACCCGCACGGCGACCACGGCCTGATCTCCGTCAGCCCCAAGCTGGTTCCCGAGGGCACGGTGTCCCCGTACCTGGTGCAGGGCATCAAGCCGGGCGACATCGTGCGACTGAGCGAGATCGAGGGAGTCTTCACCCTCCCCGATCCCGTGCCCGCCAAACTGCTCTACATCAGCGCGGGCAGTGGCATCACGCCGATCATGAGCATGTTGCGCGAACTCGACCACCTCGACGCCATGCACGACGTCGTGGTCATCCACTCCGTGCACAGTCGCGACCAGACGATGTTCTCCGAGACCCTCGAGCGCCTCGATCGCAAGCACTCGTCGCTGCGTCTCGACCTTCGGGTGACCGAGGAGCGAGGTCGGATGAAAGCCACCGATCTGGACGAGTTGTGCCCCGACTGGCGTGAGCGCGAGGCATTCTGCTCCGGTCCAGGCGACCTGTTGGACGATCTGCGCGACTACTGGAAATCTGAGGGTGACCCGGAGAAATTCCACTACGAAAGTTTCCAACCCGTCATCGGTGGCGGTGACGAAGAAGGAGAAGGCGGCACTGTCCGCTTCATCCGTAGCGACACCGACGTCGAATGCGACGGAGGCACACCCATTCTCGCGGCCGGGGAGGAAGCGGGGCTGGATCTCAAGTTCGGTTGCAGGATCGGCATCTGCCACACCTGCACCGGAACCCTGAAGAAGGGACGTTTGAGAGATCTACGTAATGGGGAAGTCTCCGAGCCTACGGGGCAGGCGGTACGCATCTGCGTGAACACCGCCGAGGGAGATATCGAAATCGATCTCTGACGAGACCGATTCACATGCGGTAACAGGGAGGGTTCGTCATGAGTATCGACACCGGGAAAAAGACCGAAGTGTCCATCGAGAGTCCGCTCGCACATCTCAGCGAAGAGACCATCGAACAGCTTGCCAAGGAATTCGACGCCATTCACGACGAGGTCTACGCCGACCTCGGTGAGCGCGATCGCAACTACATCACCACGGTCATCGCGGCGCAGCGCCAGCTCGCTGTCGCGGGGCGCGTGATCCTCTTCGGCTCCAAGAGCCGCACCGCCTGGGTGGCCGGAACGGCCTGCCTGGGTGTGGCCAAGATTCTCGAGAACATGGAGATCGGCCACAACGTCATGCACGGCCAGTGGGACTGGATGAACGATCCGGACATCCACTCGTCGGTGTGGGACTGGGACACCGCGTCCACCGCCGAGGCCTGGAAGCACTCGCACAACTACGTGCACCACACGTACACCAACATCCGCGGCAAGGACAAGGATCTCGGCTACGAGATCATGCGGATCGACCCGAACCAGCCGTGGTCGCCCGTCTACCTCGCGCAGCCGTTCTACAACCTGCTGCTGATGGCCTTCTTCGAGTGGGGCGTCGCGCTCCACGACCTCGACATCGAGGCCATCCGCAAGGGCGAGAAGCCCATGAAGGACCTGCTCACCGATCTGCGCGGTATCGGGACCAAGGCGCGCCGTCAGATCGTCAAGGACTACATCGGCTGGCCCGCGGTCAGTGCGCTCGCCTACGGCGCGGTGCAGGTCGTCTCGGGTGGACGCGTCTCGGGCGCCGGCAAGTCGAAGCTGGGTGCGCGGTTGCGCTCGCTGAGCTCGTCGAAGGCGACCAACTCCGTGGCCAAGGTCCTGGACAAGCACGGTGCCGGCATCGAACGCACCTTCGTCGCCACGGTGACGGCGGACTTCGTCGCCAACATCATCCGCAACCTGTGGTCGCACGGCATCATCTTCTGCGGTCACTTCCCGGACCAGGCGTACACATTCAGCAAGGAAGAGACCGAGAACGAGACCCGCGGCGGCTGGTACGTCCGCCAGCTCGTCGGAGCGGCCAACATCGAGGGCTCGTCGCTGTTCCACCTGATGAGTGGCAACCTCAGCTACCAGGTCGAGCACCACCTGTACCCGGACATGCCCAGCACCCGGTACAAGGAAGTCGCGCCGAAGATCAAGGACATCTGCGAGCGCTACCAGCTTCCGTACAACTCGGGCCCCTTGATGAAGCAGTGGGGATCGGTACAGCGCACCATCATTCGACTCGCCTTCCCCGGCGGCAAGATGGCCCCGAAGCCCGGACCGTACCGCGGCGAGCGCGTCGGGGGTTCGTCGTCGAAGCCCAGCGAGGCGGCTCGTTTCCGCAACCGCGTGCCGGCGGGTCATCCCGACTCGGGCCCCGAGCACAACGGTGGCGGCGTCGAGGCGAAGCTTCCTCCGCGCGGGGAGTGACGACGCGCTGCCGGTGACGGCAGCACTGATCTGACGAACGAGTGGTGTCGACCGGCGTTCTCTGGATACCCGAGTGAATCGGGCCGGAGACGCCGGTCGTTTCCCACTTCGGAGGTGGTTCGTGGCGCTCGACGGCCTGGACCCCGCCCTTCTGACGGGTGTGTTCGAGAACGCGCCCGAGCTGGTGTCCCTGTCCGCACGGGACGGCCGCATCCTCCACTTGAACCCGGCGGGCCTCGCGCTCGTCGGCGCACCGTCACTCGACGCCGTGCTCCGCCTGACCACGGCGAACTTCTTCTCCGACGTCGGTCTGCTCGCTGCGCCGCCCTCACCGACGTCCTGGAATCGGCCGCCCACCGGGCTCGCGAGCAGAGTGCTGTCGGCCTGTTGGGGCGGCTCGCGGTCGACGGTGATCTGACGACCATTCTGGACGCGACGACCAGCGCCGCCTCGTCGTTGATGGGTACGGAGTGCGCGTCGATCGCACGCCTCGACGACACCCGCACCGCGTTGCGCGTCGTCGCCTACAGCGGGGTGAGCGAGCGGCCCGAGGTGTTCGGAACCGGTACCCGCTCGGCTCCGGGCCTCGCCCTCTCCTCCGGCACGGTGGTCATCTGTTCCGACGCGCGGACCGAGTCGCGATTCGACACCACGACGATGCGCTCGCGCGGACTGCTCAGCACCGTCTGCGTCCCGTTCGACTCCACGCCTCGGCCCGGGGTGCTGGCCGTGCACAGCGCGGCTCCGCGGGAGTACACGGATCGGGACGTGACGTTCCTGCGGACGGCCACGGACATCCTGGTCGCGGCGATCCGGCGTATCGAGCTCGAGAACGAACTGCGGTACCGATCACTCCACGATCCGCTCACCGGTCTGGCCAATCGAGCGCTCGCGTACCGACGTATCGACGAGGCCGTGGCTCGCGCCGCGGACAGCGAGACCACCGTCGCGGTCCTGCTGGCCGACCTGGACGACTGCAAGACCGTCAACGACAGCCTCGGACACGTGAGTGGAGACGCGGCGCTGATCACCTTGGCGCGCAAGCTCGAGCGCACGGTGGCGGTCGGCGACACGGTGGCGAGGCTGGGCGGCGACGAATTTCTCGTCGTGTGCGACCACGTGGTGGACGAGGCCGACGCGCGGAGCCGGGCGGTGCGCGTCTCGACAGCGCTGGCCACCGTCGATCCGCAGAGCGATCAGCCCATCCCGTTCAGTGCGAGAATCGGAATCGCCGTGGCCGGTGACGATGTGCCCTCCGCGCAGGAGATGGTGCGCCGCGCGGATCTGGCCATGTACCGCGCCAAGGGCACGGCTCCCGGGACCACGGACGTGTACGACGTGCGCGATCGCTACGAGGCCGATCGCGTGTTCCGACTCGCCGCAGACCTCCGACGTTCTCTCGTGGACGGCGAACTGCGGCTCGTCTACCAGCCGATCGTCGACCTCGTGACGGGCGCCGTCGTCGCCGCCGAGGCCCTGGCTCGCTGGGATCATCCGACACTCGGCAGCGTCTCGCCTCGTGAGTTCGTCGCGGTGGCGGAGCGCACCGGCGTGGTCGGACACCTCGGCCTGTGGGCACTGCAGACCGCGTGCACGGATGCGGTGCGCTGGCCCGAGGACGTCTCGGTACGCGTGAACGTGAGCGCCCACCAGCTCAACGATCCGGACTTCGTGCAGTCGGTCCGACGCACTCTCGACGCGACCGGCCTGCCGGCGACGCGTCTCGGGTTGGAGATCACCGAGACCGTGTGGGTGAAGGAGAACGCCCGCGTGGCCACCACTCTCGAGGCGCTGCACGCGATGGGGGTGTCGTTCGCACTCGACGATCTGGGAACCGGCCACAGCAGCATCGCGTATCTGGACCGTTATCCGATCTTCGACTGTCTCGAAATCGACGGGTCGTACGTCAACGCGCTACCCGGTGCGAGACCACACGCCATCGTGGCCGCGATCGTGTTGTTGGGCACTGCATTCGGAGTGGACGTGGTGGGTGAAGGCATCGAGACCGCCGAGCAGGCCGAGGCGTATCGCGCATGCGGCGGTCGCCTCGCACAGGGCTTCCATCTGGCGCGCCCGATGCCCGCTGCGGCGATCGAACAACTCCTACGAGAGGGTGTCCGATCGCCGCGGTGACGCGCTACTTGACGGCGCGTCGGACCCGGACCGCGCCCGAGATGGTCCAGGCGATGACGGCACCGACGACGGCGGCACCGAGGAGTGCGACACCCTGTGCCAGATCGAAGTTCCACCCGATGAAGTTGATGGTCGTGTGCACGGTGTTCTGCAGGATGAAGATCACCAGTGCGATCGTGAGGAGCAGCGCGATCAGGAGAGACAGCTTCGAGACGAAGCCTCCGGCACGGCGACGTCCGGTGTGTGCGTGGGTGGTGGTGTCGGTCATGGTGGTGCCTTTCGCCATGTCGCCGGTCCTGGCCGGCGATCGAGTGAGCGGATGCTCGAAGGAGTGATGGTCCGCGGACCCGCGGAAGAAACATGTCCGTTCGGTCGGTTCGAGCGAGGTGTGCGTCGAACCCGACAGTGTCCGGACACACCACGGGCGGCGATGGACCCGCTGAGGGTCCGGCGCCGCCCGGGTGTGGAGTGGTGCAGTCTTACTTGAAGGTGTCCTTGACGTTCTCGCCGACCTTCTTCACGCCGGCCGAACCCTGGTCCTTCTTGCCCTCGGCCTCGAGGTCCTTGTTGTTGGTGGCGTCACCGACAACTTCCTTGGCCTTGCCGATGGCGTCTTCTGCTGCGTTCTTTGCCTTGTCGACGATTCCCATGATGAAACCTTTCGTTCGGAGCGACGGCGGGTGACCATCGCGTTCTGAAAGGTGAGTCGAGGCCCGGCGCGGAAAGCGCACGTCCATGCAGAGTGATCCCGGTCACAGCTACCCGCCGAGTGCGAACGCCACGAGAAAGCCGAGCGCTGTGGACATGCCCACCCACCAGCCGCCGTCCTTGTAGGCCTCGGGCATCAGGGAGTCCGCGAGCACGGCGAGAGTGGCACCGCCCGCGAACGCTTGGACCGTCGAGATGCCGACCTCCGGGACGGCGTCGGACAACTGGTGGCCCAGTACGGTGACCACCACGAGCACGACCGCCGTGGCCGTCCACAGGGTCATCGCCCGAGCCGCGGAGAAGTCGTGTCGGTCCCGCATCAACGATGCACCACCGACAGCCTCCGGAACGTTGCCCACCGCGACCGCCACCAGCAGCACCAGCCCGCCACCGGACGTCAGGGAGACACCCAGCGCGGTGTTCTCCGGGACTCCGTCGAGGATCGTGCCGAGCATCAGTGCCCACCCGATCGCTGCGGGCCCGAGCTTGTTCTCGATCAGATGGCTGGCCACGACGTACACACCCGCGCCCAGGAACAGCGCCGCGCCCGCGACGAGGATGCCGGCCTGACGGAACGCCGGCTCGAACAGTTCCGACGACACGGCGGCGATCATCGTCCCGGCACCGAAGGCCATGAGACCGGCCAACACCCGTTTCGGCAGTGTCCACCGCAGCCCGATCGCCGCACCGATCACCAGGGGAAGCGCCGTGCCGATGCCGTACAGGGCGGCGGTCAGCATCTCGATCGTCTCGTCACCGGCGGGGAGTACCCCCGTCCGCGTCGTCGAGTCATCCGACGACCTGCTCTCACAGACCCAGCGCGGTGACCACTGCCAGCAGGACGACGACGACGGGCAGGACGACGAGCCGACCTGCGGCACCGGGAAGCACGTCCCGGTCCATGCCGTCGACGAGTCGGGAATGGGTCCTCGTCGAGAACACGACCGACACCATCGGAAGCGCAGCGCACAGCACCGCGATCGCGACAAGCGGCGGATGATCTCGCACCGCACGCGCGACGATCAGGGCCGTGACCGCCATGGTCAGTGCGGTCCGCACCCGAGCGAGCGTGGTGCGCTCGGCCTGCAGGCCCGGTGCCTCCGTCACAGGTACAGCCCCACCGCGAACGCCACCACGGCGATCACCAGACCCCCCGCGAGCAGCGCCGCCGCAGCGGGGAGAGGCAGTGACGCCCGCCGGCGCATGG
This sequence comes from Rhodococcus sp. UNC23MFCrub1.1, assembly GCF_000686025.1. Classification (GTDB taxonomy): domain Bacteria; phylum Actinomycetota; class Actinomycetes; order Mycobacteriales; family Mycobacteriaceae; genus Rhodococcoides. Next base: position 51,589 of record NZ_JMLQ01000008.1, on the reverse strand, counting down.
CCGTCTCGATACGGATCCAGCGCACGAACGACCCGACGGCCAGAACCGCCGCGAGAGTGAGCAGCCCCAGCACGAGGGTGGTTCTCAGCCACGGAGGCAGCAGATCCCCACCGAACGCCTCGAGTGCCGCGGCCGTGGCCACGAGGCCGAGTGACGTCCTGATCCACGCCAGGAACGTCCGCTCGTTCGCGAGCGTGAATCTCGGATCGGGGTCACTGCCGTCGCGCAGTCCGGTCGGCCACAGTCGCACGGCACCCACTCTCGTCGGCGACGGCCCGCAGGGCCACAGCGGGTGTCAGCGGTTGGGGTGCCAGCGCTCGTAGGCGCGGCGTTCCGCCTCGTCCCGCGCGACCTTCTTCGGGTTCTGCAGGTCCGGCGACAACCCGTGCGCTTTGAGACGACGGCGACGGTTGGGTTCCATGTACGCGGCGGCGTAGAACAGCGCGAGCAGTACCGCCAGCAGGATCATCGCGCCGCGCAGCCACAACTCACCGGGGAACAGCAGGAACGCCGCGAAGATGGGGAGAAACGGCACCATGCTGCGCAGCAGATGACGCGCAACCGCACGATCACCGATCAGGTCCTCACGCACCCAGGCCTGCATGGACAGGGGCAACGTGCGGCCGAACGAATAACCGATCCACTGCAGCGGCCCCGGGCGAGTCCTGCTCATCGTGTGCTCCTCCGCTCGGTCGACAGTGCACCGGCCGCGATGGCCGCGGTGTTGATTCGGGTGAGCACCGCGTGAAGTTGTTCCAGCTCGCTCACGTCGACACCCAGAGATTCGATGACGGTGCCCGGTATGGACTCCGCCGAACCTCGCAACTGTCGCCCCTCGTCGGTCAGGTCGATCACCAGCCTGCGCTCGTCGGTGTCGCTCCGGCGCCGGGTCAGCAGACCGTCGGCGTCGAGCCGCTTGAGCAGCGGCGTCAGCGAGGCGGGTTCGAGTTGCAGAGCCGACGCGATCTCCCCCGCCGACATCGGTGCCCGCTCCCAGAGGGCGAGCATGACGAGGTACTGCGGGTGCGTCAGTCCGAGCGGTTCGAGAATCGGCCGATAGACCGAGAGCACCGCGCGGTTGGTGACGGCCAGGGCGAAACACACCTGACGGTCGAGCGCGAGGGGGTCGGTGGTGGTCACGGGTCCATCGTACGCTGATAGTGAGAGTACGTACTGTTCGATAGCTCACGGTTGGCTGGGCGGGGTGCTGTCGGTCGGGGGGTGGGCGCTGTGGGCTATGCGGTAGGCGATGCACACCCCTTACTGCAGGTGAACACCCACTCCGGCCGACTGAACGGGGTGCACGGCGCTGGGGCCTGTGCGGGTCGGGTGCGGCGCTGATCGCGGACGCGCAGCCCCCGTAAGGGAGGCCACGATTCGGGCGGATGGGTTGGGCACCGGGCGATGTGCACCCCTTACTGCAGGTGAACACCCACTGCGGCCGGTTGGACGGGGTGTACCTCGCTGGGGCCTGTGCGGGTCGGGTGCGGCGCTGATCGCGGACGCGCAGCCCCCGTAAGGGAGGCCACGATTCGGGCGGATGGGTTGGGCACCGGGCGATGTGCACCCCTTCCTGCAGGTGCACACCCACTCCGGCCGGCTGTACGGGGTGTACGGCGCTGGAACCCGTGCGCGTGGTGCCGTCAACGCGTGCCGACACCACGCGAGATGATCAGGGTGTGGGGGCCTCGCACTCGGCCGGTGCGGGAGCACCCTCGGGCGCCGGAGCGCCCGGCGCTGCGCCCGGACCCCTACCTGCAGGCCCGTGACCGGCCGGACCACCATGGCCGGGGCCCGCCGGGCCACTGTCAGGACCGCAACCGGGCGCAGGCGGAGCCGGCGCGCCCTCGGGGGCAGCCGGTGCACCCTCAGGCGGGGTCGGGGCGCCCTCGGGCGGAGTCGGAGCATCCTCACCCGCAGCAGGCGGAGTGGGAGCACCCTCGGGCGGAGTCGGAGCATCCTCACCCGCAGCAGGCGGGGTCGGAGCACCCTCGGGCGGAGTCGGAGCACCCTCGGGCGGGGTCGGAGCACCCTCGGGCGGGGTTGGCGCACCCTCGGGCGGAGTCGGTGCACCCTCGGGCGGGGCCGGAGGCGTCGCGCACGTCGCACCGGCGTCGGGTGCCGCAGCGTCGGGTGCGGGCGCCGAGGCGTCGGGCACCGCGCTCTCGGAGACCGGGGGCGCCTCGCCCGGGCCGTCGGCGGACGCGGTTCCCACCGCTCCGAGGAGCATCCCACCGGCGAGCACTGCTCCGGCGATCAGTCGGCCTGTCCTGACACGCATGACTCTTGTCGACATTGTCGTCCTCATCTCTCGTCGGCACCGGGCGGCGCCGTTCGTGAGGTCGACACTCGATCGTGGACCTGAAGGCTGCCTGAAGTCGCGGCGATCAGGGCCTCGTCTTCAGCAAGTCTTCAGCTCGGGACCCGCATAGTGGTGTCGTGACCGAACGGCGACCCGCAGCGACCCCGAGAATCCTCGTGATCGAGGACAACGAGACGTTGCGGCTGTCCGTGTCCACCGCGATCGCGGACCTGGGTGCCGACGTCCGGTCCGACGCGGACGGTTCCGCGTTCGAGGCCGCGCTCGCGAACCATCGACCCCACCTCGTGGTCCTGGACATCATGCTTCCCGGCCGGGACGGACTCGAGCTCCTGCGGGTCGCGCGCCGCAGCAGCGACGCGGCGGTGCTGATGCTCACGGCGCGCGACTCGGTGTCCGACCGCGTCACCGGGCTCACCGCCGGTGCAGACGACTATCTGGTGAAACCGTTCGCGATGGCGGAGCTCCTCGCCCGCGTCACCGCGGTGCTCCGACGACACGGCGCGGTCGCCACCTCGATCGAGTGCGGAGACGTGTCGGTGGACACCGAATCGGGCGACGCCAGTCGGGGCGGCAACGCCCTCAACCTGACGGCCACGGAGTGGAAGCTGTTGTCCTACCTCGCCGCTCAGCGCGGGCGAACGGTGTCCAAGACCCAGATCCTGACGCAGGTGTGGGGGTACGACGCATACGACGAGAACCTCGTCGAGGTCCACATCAGCGCGCTGCGTCGCAAGCTCGAGGAGTTCGGCCCGCGCATCCTCCACACTCGGCGCGGCATCGGCTACGTGTTGGCCGCCGACACCGTGAGTCCGACAGCATGACGACCCCACCCCGTCGCGGTCTCCGCACCGGATCTCTGCGCCTGCGATTGCTGGTGTCGGTGATGTCGGTGGTGCTCGTCCTGCTCGTCGGCATCGTCGTGGCGACGACGGTGTTGCTGCAACGCCAGCTCGAGGCCTCGGCGGGAGACAGCCTCGCCGGCCGCACCGCCACCGCGCAGCAACTGCTGGACAACGGTGCCGATCCCACCGAGATCGTCTCCGCCACACAGGGAGAGAACGTGGCGGCGCAACTGGTGACGACGGACGGCCGTATCGTCGGGGACCTCGCGCTCCGAGCGACGACACCGCCGCCCGCACTACGTCCCCCGACGACGCCGGGAGACGGTCCCCCGCCGGGACCCCCACCGGGCCCGGAGGAGACGAGGCCGACGCGGGTCTCGACGACGACCCTGACCGACGGATCGGTTCTCACGGTCGCCGTCGACACGTCCTCGATCGACGCGGTGCAGCGGCAGCTGCTCGTGGTGCTGATTCCGTTGGTGCTCGTCGCGTCGGCGGTGGCGGCACTGCTCATGGCGGTGGTCGTCGGCGCATCGCTCCGACCGTTGCGCAGCATGACGGCACTGGCCCGCTCGATCACCCGGGGTAATCGCGGTGATCGACTCGCTCCCACCCGGTCGGACACCGAGCTGGGTGAGACCGCAACGGCATTCGACGAGATGCTCGACGAGCTCGAAGGAGCCGAGGCGCGCGAGCGTGCCACCGCCGATCGCACACGGCAGTTCGTCGACGATGCTGCTCACGATCTGAGAACGCCGGTCGCCGGGATCTCCGCCGCCGCCGAGACGCTGCTGCGGGGCGGCGTCGACACCGAGCGCGACGTGCGGGAACGACTGCTGGCGTCGATGATTCGTGAATCACGCCGCGCATCCCGGCTGATCGACGATCTGCTGATGTCGGCGCGCACCGACGACGACGTGGAGTTGGATCGGCATGACCACGACCTTCTCGCTCTGGCCCGTGCCGACGCCGACCGGGCGCGGCTGCTCGCACCGGACTCGACCGTCGTGGTGACCGGCGAGAGCGTGGTCGCGCCGGTCGACGCCGCACGACTCGCTCGAATCCTGGCCAACCTCACCGACAACGCGTTGCGCCACGGACCGCCGGACGGCGTCGTCACCGTCGACGTGCGCGACGCCGGTACCACCGCGACGATCCGGGTGTCCGACGAAGGACCGGGCATCGGCGCTCAGGATCGCGAGCGGATCTTCGACCGGATGGTGCGGCTGGACAGCGCTCGCACCTCGGAGGGATCGGGACTCGGCCTCACCATCGCCCGAACCTACGCGCGGGCCCACGGCGGCGACGTCGTGTACGACGGCACCGCCTTCGTCCTCAGTGTGCCTCGGTGACCGACTGCTCTGTGGGGGAACGGGTTCCGAGCACCACCCCGCCGAGGCCGATGATCGCGCTGACGAGCATGGTGACGGCCATCGGCACCGCGGTGCCTTCGCCGCCGAGTCCCACCAGCGGCGAGATGACCGCGGCGAGGCCGAACTGGGCCGCGCCCATGACGGCCGATCCCGTGCCCGCGGCCCGGCGCGCCTCTCCCAGTGCGAGAGTCGTCGCGTTGGCGATCACCAGACCCAGGCTGGCGACGGCGAACCACAGCAGTACCAGGGTCGCCCACAGGTAGGGCCCGACCACCGCGTCGACGACGAGCAGCGCCGAGAACGCGACCATCGAGACGAGACCGATGCGCAACAGCGCTTCCGGACGGACGCGGTCGACGAGCTTGGCGTTGGCACCACTGGTGACGACGATGCCGAGTGCGTTGGCCGTGAAGGCGATGGAGTACCACGTCGTCGAGAGCCCGTGCACCTCCTGCAGCACGAAGGGCGATGCGGAGATGTAGGCGAACATGACGCCGAAGCCGAAGGCGAACGCGCCCGCATAGCCCAGGAATCGCTTGTTGGACATGACCTCCCGTGCGTCCGCGATCATGGCGGAGAGTCCGCCCGTGCTGCGGAGCTCGGCGGGATGACTCTCCGGCAGGAGTGCGAGCACACCCACGAACATCAGGACGGACACACCGGCGAGCACCCAGAAGACGCCGCGCCACCCTGTCAGACCGATGACCGCACCGCCGAGCAGCGGGGCGATGACGGGAGCGACTCCGTTGACGAGCACGAGGAGGCTGAACAGTTTGGCGGCCGCCGCGCCGCGTGCACGGTCACTGATGACGGCGCGGGAGAGAACGACGCCGGCGGCGCCGGTGAAGCCCTGGAAGAACCGGAACACGGTGAGCCACTCGACGGTCGGAGACCACGCGCACAGGATGGTCGCGATGATGGACACGAAAGTGCCCACGAGGAGCAAGGGGCGTCGACCGAAGCGGTCGGACAGCGGCCCGATCACCAGGTTGCCGATCGCGAGACCGACGAGAAACGTCGTGAGGGTCAGCTGGATCGCCGTGGCGCTGACACCGAACTCCTCGGCCATGCGGGGGAATGCCGGCAGATACATGTCGATGGACAGGGGCGCGACGGCGGCAAGGAGCGCCAGCATCGCGATCACGCCGGACGCCACCGGCCGCGCGGCGGTCGAGTCGACGGTGTCGCCGGACCGAGTGTCGACGCTCATCGGGTGGCCTCCGTATTGGATATAACTTTATACATACTCACATGAGTAGAATGTCAGTCATGGCGTCCGGAAGTCCAGTGAGCGAGTCCGATGTGATCGACATCGCCCGCGAGGTGCGGGCTCTCGTGTGGTCGCTGCGCCGATTCGGCGAACGACAGTCCGGACTGCCCGCCCTCCCCCATTCCGAACTCGAGGTTCTGCGTGTGGTGGTCAGCCACGAAGGGACCACCGTCTCGGACGTCGCCCGCATGCTGGGCCTGCACAGCAGCAACGTCAGCACGACGGTGCGACGTCTGATCGACAAGGGGCTGCTCGCGCGGGACACCGATCCCGGTGACAGACGGTCGAGTCGGCTGCATTCCACCGCCACGGCACGTCGACACGGTGAGATGATCGACGACGTGTGGATCGACGCCGTCGGACGCCGACTCGCGGCCATGTCAGCGGAGGATGCGGCTCTGCTCACCCGTGCCGCGCCGCTCCTCGCGCACCTCACGTCCATGCCGACCGAACCCTGACGACTCCGCGGGGCGACCGAACCGTCATAGTGACGCCATGCTGATGTCGCTCCGCCTGCTCCGACAGATGGCGCCGTGGCGCACGGGACGGGGGCCGGTACGGGTCGACCCGACCCGTACGTGGTTCCGCGTCGCACCGTCCGATCTGGACGTGCTGATGCACATGAACAACGGTCGATACCTGTCCGTCCTCGACGCGGGTCGAGTCGACATGTTCGTGCGCGGTGGCCTGTGGCGAGCCCTGCGTGGACGCGGGTGGCATCCCGTCGTCGCGTCACAGACCATCACGTACGTCCGCTCCCTCACCCTGTGGACGAAGTTCTCGGTGTCCACCCGCTTCCTCGGTGTCGACGCGAAGAACGCCTATCTCGAACAGATCTTCGACGTCGACGGACGTGTCCACGCGACCGCGATCGTCGCCCTCAGGTTCCTCGACGACAGCGGATCCTCGGTACCGACCGACGACATCGTCGCCCTGTTCGACGGCGATGCAGCCCCACTTCGCCGCCCGGACGCAGAGATTCCGCTCGGCCGACGCACTCAGCATCTCGTGGTCGCCGCATTCGAGGACGTCTGACCCCTCCGGGCGCGCATGCTCCTATATGGTCTCCTTCGAACCGCATCTGCGGCGAAAGGAGCCGACATGGTCACGACGAGGATCGCAGTGCTGGGGTGCGCGGCGGTGGTGGCACTGTCGCTCACGGGGTGCTCCTCGCCCGGACCGGCCGAAGACGGCATCACCGTGTTCGCTGCCGCGTCGCTGAAGGCGTCGTTCACCGAGCTGGGTGAGCAGTTCGAGCAGACCCGCCCGGGTACCACCGTGACGTTCACGTTCGCGGGGTCGTCCGATCTGGTGTCCCAGTTGTCGCAGGGTGCGCCCGGGGACGTTCTGGCCTCGGCGGACACGATCACCATGGACAAGGCACGGGACGCCGAGTTGATCGACGGTGACCCGGTCACGTTCGCGACCAACACTCTGACGATCGTCACTCCGCCGGGCAACCCCGCCGGGATCGGCTCGTTCTCGGACCTGGCGACGTCCGGGGCCACGGTCGTCGTGTGCGCGCCGCAGGTTCCGTGCGGTGCCGCCACCGAGAAGATCGAGACGGCCGCCGGGGTGAGCCTCACCCCTGCCAGCGAGGAATCGTCCGTGACGGACGTTCTGGGCAAGGTCACGTCCGGTCAGGCCGATGCCGGCCTGGTCTACGTCACCGACGCGGCCGGCGCCGGTGACGCCGTCGTCACCGTGCCGTTCCCGGAGGCGTCGGGCGCGGTGAACTCCTATCCCATCGCCGCACTGGCCGACTCCGGCGCACCGGACATCGCGAGCGCCTTCGTCGACTTCGTCTCCGGTCTCGACGGACGGAAGGTGCTGGCCGACGCCGGGTTCGGCGCGCCCTGAGAGACCGCCGGTGCGCCGAGGATCCGCCGCCACGGGGGAATCTTTCCCGCGCGGACGGGGTTGGCCGAACGAGACGTTCGTTGCACGACCGAAGGAGAAGCACGTGAAGATCGGCATCATCGGAGCAGGCGACATCGGCGGAACCCTGACCCGACGGCTGCGCGCCGTGGGCCACGAGGTTGCCGTCGCCAACTCTCGGGATCCGGAGACCCTCGCGGATCTGGCGTCCGAGACCGGCGCCACCGCGGTCTGGGCGAAGGACGCCGCGACCGACGCGGATCTCGTCATCGTCAGCATCCCGCAGAAGAACACGCCGGACCTCGCGTCCGGCATCCTCTCGGCCCGCAAGCCCGGTGCTCCGGTGATCGAGACGAACAACTACTACCCGCAGCAGCGGGACGGCAAGATCGACGCGATCGAGGACGGCACACCGGAGAGCGTGTGGGTCTCGGAACTGCTGGGCGAGCCGGTCGTGAAGGCATTCAACGGAATCTGGTGGAAGCACCTCCTGAACAAGGGCGTCCCGGCCGGCACCGAGGGCCGCATCGCGCTGCCGATCGCCGGCGACGATGCCGACGCCAAGAAGATCGTGTCCGCCGTCATCGACGAGATCGGCTTCGACGTCGTCGACGCCGGATCGTTGGCCGACTCCTGGCGCCAGCAGCCGGGTACACCCGTGTACGGCAAGGACTTCGGAGTCGACGCGACGGTCGATGCGCTGGCGCAGGCGACCCCGGAACGCACCGCGGAGTGGAAGGCGTGACACCCCTCAGGTGGTGAGCACCGCGTCGTAGGCCCAGTAGGCGCCGAACAGCGCACCCGCCACCGCGGCGGCACCGAGTCCCGCACGGACTCGTGTCGCCGCGGTGCGGCAACACGCCGGCACGAGGATGCCCGCCAGCGCGGCTTCCACGAACCAGTGCGGACCGCCGACCACGACGGTCCCGTACACGGCCTCACCGAGCACGATCCCCGCCACGACCACCGTCCCGCTCACACGGCGGTCACGCCCGACAGCAGCACCGGCTGCGCCGCACACCGCCCCCGCACCGAGTCCGACGAGGACGAAGACCAGCACTTCCCGCACGGTGATCACGTTCGGCGACAGCAGGATCCACACCAGGACGAGCGCGAGCATCGACGCGACTCCGACTGCCACACCGCGTCCGTGCGGCGACCGGGCCGCCACCGCGAACGGCCAAGCCCCACAGCGCACTCGTGTTCACGAGCGCATCCCACGGCGGCGGCACGATGGTGAACAGAACCACGAGGGCCACACCCGCAGCGGACCCGAGCGCGGCCGCCGCGACGAGACGTCGTGCGCCGATCAGCGCCCCGTCCACCGGGGTTCGCGCTTCTCCATGAACGCCATGATCCCCTCGACCGTGTCGGAGGACGTGGACAACTGCGCGAGCGCGCGGTCGGTCTCCTCCCATGCGGCCGCTTCGGACGGGATGCGCCCGTCGACGATGCCCCGGGCGATGACCTTGCTGGCGCGAATCGCGAGAGGCGCTCCCGCCGCGATGGTCTCCGCCAACCGAAGCGCCGTGTCGAGAACGGCGTCCGGTTCCACCACACGATTGACGAGTCCCCACCGCGCCGCGTCGTCCGCACTCATGGGCTCACCGGTGAGGATCAGTTCCATCGCGATCGCTCGCGGGATCGCGTCGACCAGCCGGAAGAGTCCGCCCGCTCCCGCGATCAGCCCGCGACGCACCTCGGGAAGCCCGAATCGTGCAGTGGTGGAAGCGATCACGACATCACCGGACAGCGCGATCTCGGTCCCACCCCCGAGCGCGTTCCCGGTGACCGCGACGACGATCGGCGTGGAGATCGGGTGCCTGGTGACGCCGGCGAAGCCCCAGTGTGCCGTCTCCGGAGGGGTCACGCCGTCGGGACCCCGCGTGCCGAGTGCCTTCAGATCGGCTCCGCCGCAGAAGGTGCCGGAGCCCGCCGCCGTGAGGACGACGGCACGGATCGACTCGTCGCCGTCCGCCAGTTCCCACGCCTCGCCCAGCAGGGTGTGCACCTCTGCGTTCACGCTGTTGGCCGCGGCGGGGCGGTTCAACGTCACCAGCAGCACGTGTCCGCGGCGTTCCGTGAGAACCACGTCCTGATCGCTCATGCCCGTACTCCCCTGCCGTTCGCCGTGATCGAGTCGAGGGTGATGTCCAGGTTCCCGCCCTCGTCCACCACGTCGATCGTGAGGCCGACCGGTGAGACGTCGCGGTCGGTGACCACTCGATGAAGCGCCGCCGCGGCGTCCGCCCCGGTACGACCGGCGATGCGGTCACCCTCGGGTGTGCGGGCGATGACGAGCGCCTGTTCCGGTTCCCCGCCGCGCCCGAACATGACAGTCGCCGTCTCGACGATCGCGCGACCGCTGTGGCCGTGCGTCACGGGTACCGCTGTCGCCGACACGGTCACCGCATCGGGGTTCCCGACGTATCCGGCCTCGTGCGGATCGGTCGACAACAGGATGGTGTGCTGGTGGGTGAGGTAGCCGCCGTTCGCATGCACCATCGCGATCGCCGGAGCGCGTCCGCCGCGGGACTGTCGCAGCAGCCGGGTCGATTCCGCGACCGCGTGCAACGAGTAGCTGCTGAGCGGCCCACCGAAGAACGAGTGGCCGCCCAGGACCGTGGGAGTGGCATCCGACGACAGTCCCAGCTCGTCCATCAACAGGAGAGGGACGACGGGAAAGCAGCTGTAGGCATCGACGAAGGTGAGATCGGCACCCGCGACACCCGCCGCGGCGAGGGTGGTGCGCACCGCCGCTCGGAGCGCCGGTGAATGATCGAAGGTGCTGCGCGCCAGGATGTCCGGGGCATCGGACGCACCGGCGCCGCCCCACAGGTACACGATGCGGTCCTCGTCCACCCCGGCCGCGCGCGCTGCCGCCAGCGAACACACCAGCACCGCGGCGACCTGGTCGACGAACGGCATGGCGTTCATGGCGAGGGGATAGCAGTCGGACACCGCGCGGTTCGACGCGTCCACGCCGGCGATGTCGTCGGGCGACCGCTCGACCGGACTCCACGCGACCGGATGTCGCGCCGCGACAGCGGAGAACCGCGAGTACAGCTCTGCCGACGCCGTCAGTGACTCGCTGGGTCGCAGACCGAGACGGTCGGCCCGAGCGCGGTCGAACAGCGGATAGATCTGGACGGGGGCGAGGATGCCCGCTCGCTGCATCTCGGCGCTGCCGAGGTCGTCCGGTGCGAAGGTCGGCGGGCCGCCCGGTGCGACGGCCCAGCCGAGCTCGACGGGATCCGTTCCGGCTTTCGTCAGCGCTCGCACGGATGCCTGCGTCTCGCCGCCGACGACGAGTGCCACGGAGCTGCGACCGGCGGCGATGTCGTGCCCCACTCGGTCCATCAGGCGCGCGGGGTGGTGACCGCCGATGGTGCTGGTGGACCGCGTTGGGGCGGACGCCCCCAGCCGTGCGGCGATCAGAGCCGGGAGATCGTCGTAGTTCCAGCTCGTCGTGCGCACGGCGTGGATCGCGTCCACCGCGGCGCCGAGCGCCGACGTTCCGCTGTCGTCGAGCGCAGCACGGACCGCGCGCAGCACGAGCTCCATCGGCTCCACGGGGTCGGCCGCAGCGCCGGCGCTGCCGGACACGACATCGCCCACACCCACGACGACCGGAATGCGGTCTGCTTCCTGTGACATGGGATCACCTTATTACAGACACCAGTTGTCTGTAATCTGATGGCATGGAGTCGACCGACGGCACGGCGCGACGGGGGCGGCCACGCGACCCCGCCATGGAATCGCGGGTGTACGACGCCGTCGTGGACGTGTACTGGCGCACCGGGTGGGCGGGATTCACCATCGATGCCGTCGCCAAGAGCGGTGGCGTGGGCCGCGCGGCGATCTACCGTCGGTGGCCCACCAAGGAGGCACTCCTCACCGGGGCCCTGGAGACCGTGCTCCCCCTCGTCGACCCCATCGACACCGGCACCCTGCCAGGCGATCTCACGGAACTGGCTCGTCAACTCCTGCGGGGCTATCGAGACTCTTCGGGGCTCATCGCCGTACGCGTGGCCCTCGACGCCCGGGTGTATCCCGATCTCCTCGAGGCGCTGACCGCCACCATCAGCACGAGCAGATTCGTCGCGACCCGAGACATCGTCCGCCGCGCCGTGTCCCGCGGCGAGTTACCGGAACACGTGCGGACCACACTGCTGCTCGAGATGCTCACGGGCGCCGTTCTGAGCCGAGTGTTGTTCGCACACGATGCGACCGAGGCGCCGTCCGCCGCCACCGCGGACGACACGTACATCGACGGACTGGTCGACGCGGTGCTGGCGAGCGTGCGCCGCTAGCGCGTCGACTCGGGAGCGGACGACTGCCCGCGCGCCCTGTCCTCGTACGCGCGACGCCGTTCCGCGTCCACGTCGCCGAGGAAGATCTGCTCGGATCCGAAACGGCGACTGACGAACTCACCGAGTCGGCGCGGCATGAAGCGCTGGCTGACGACGATCGCGCCGGCGGAGGCCGGGATGCGCACTTTGGGTCGCGGCTTCTCGACGAGCCGGACCACCGCCTGTGCGATGTCCTCGGGTTCGGCTTTCTTCATGAAGGGCACGTCTCTCGTTCCCGCTGTGAGTTCGGTGTTGACGAACCACGGCAGGACCAGGGAGAACTCGACGCCGGAGAATCGGTACTCCACCCTCGCCGCCTCGGTGAACGCGATGACCGCAGACTTGCTGGCGCAGTAGGTGGCCAGGCCTGGCGCCACCGTCTCGCCCGCCATCGAGGCGATGGAGACGACGTGTCCGCGCCGTCTCGGCACCATGCGGTGCAGCGCCGACTTGGTGCCGATGATGACGCCGTGCACGTTCACGTCCATGATCCGGCGTGCCACCGCGTCCGGCTCGTCCGTCAGCGCCCCGACCGGCATGATTCCGGCGTTGTTGACCAGGACGTCGACCGGGCCCAGCTCACGCTCGACGCGGTCGAGGAAGGCGTCGAAGGACGCCGGGTCCGTGACGTCCAGTGCTCCGTGCAGGTGCACCCGCGCGGACTCGGCCGCGGCGGCGAGGGCGTCCGCGTCCACGTCCCCGATCGCCACCCTGGCGCCGGCGGCGACCAGCGCGCGCGCCGTCGCGAGGCCGATTCCCCGTGCGCCACCGGTGATGGCGATGACTCGTCCCTGCAGTGATCCCGTCATCGTCTTATTACAGACACGCAGTGTCCGCAAAGTCAAGGGTCCGGAGTGCCGTCGCGGCCGCCCCGGCGATGCGAGGATCGATCCCGTGCAGAACCGTGACGACGACATCCGCCGGGTCCACCGAGTGCTCGACGACCTCCGCCTCGAGTCACTTGTGGACGTGCACACGCATTTCATGCCGCACAGCGTTCTGGCCAAGGTGTGGAACTACTTCGACTCCGTGGACGACCGCCTCGGTACCGCGTGGCCGATCGAGTACCGCGTGGACGAGGACGAACGCACCGACCTGCTGCGCAGGTACCGGGTAGGGACGTTCACGTCCCTGCTGTACCCGCACAAGCCCGGCATGGCGGAGTGGTTGAACGGGTGGGCCGCGGAGTTCGCGGACCGGACACCCGACTGTGTACGCACCGCCACCTTTCACCCCGAACCGGACGCTGCTCGGTACGTCCGTACCGCCGTCGAGGACGGGGTCGGAGTGATGAAATGCCATGTGCAGGTAGGGAACATCGACGTCCACGATCCGTACCTGGACGACGTGTGGGCGGTTCTCGACGACGCCGCCGTACCCGTCGTCATCCACTGCGGATCGGGACCCGAACCCGGTCGCCACACCGGACCGGACCCGATCCGCGCACTACTGCACCGCTTTCCGACACTCACCCTGCTGATCGCACACATGGGTATGCCCGAGTACGAGGACTTCCTCACCCTGGCCGAGACGTTCGACAACGTCGGGCTCGACACCACGATGGTGTTCACCGATTTCACCGAACAGCTCGCGCCCTACCCGCGATCGGCGTTGCCGCGCCTGCGCGACCTGCAGGACAAGATCGTGTTCGGCAGCGACTTCCCCAACATCCCGTACTCGTACGCGCACGCGGTCGAGAGCGTGGTCGGCCTCGGACTCGGTGACGACTGGTCCCGCGCTGTGCTGCACGACAACTGGGCCCGGTTCAGCCGCCGTACGGCACCATGACGTCGATGATCCAGACGACACCGAAGCGGTCGGTGAGTTTGCCGTACAGCGGGGAGAACACCGACGGACCGAGTTCCACCTCGACGGTCGACCCCGCGGCGAGCGCCGTCCAGTAGCCGGTGATCGCGTCGGCGTCGGTGCTGCGCAACGAGAAGTAGAAGGCGTTGCGGCCCGCGTCCCGCACGAGGTCGTGCTGCACGTCGTAGGCCATCACGTGGAAGCCGTCCGGCGAGGAGACCTGGCCCCACACCACCTGGTCGGCCTGATCGGGGCTCGTGTCGCCGTACGGGACCACGACGAGATCGCCGCCGAACACCGAGTGGTAGTACTCGAGCGCGGCGCGCGCGTGGCCGTCGAAGTTCAGATGCAGGGTGCTGGTCACGGTCATGGGGTTCTCCTCGTGGGTGGTCTCTCGCGGGCGGCGATCACCGCCTGCAGACCCACTGTGTCGGTCGAAGCGGCCAGTTTCTGTCCGCTACTTCGGGCAGTATCGGCGGCATGCCCGCACCCTCGTCACGCATGCTCACGCTGCTGTCGTTGCTGCAGCACCGACGGGACTGGCCGGGCGAAGAACTGGCTCGGCGACTCGAGGTGAGTCCGCGCACCGTCCGGAGGGACGTCGACCGGCTCCGCGAGCTGGGGTACGCGGTGTCGTCCGCGAAGGGGCCTGACGGGGGCTATCGCCTGGACGCGGGCGCCGACCTTCCGCCTCTGCTCTTCGACGACGACCAGGCGGTGGCACTCGCCGTCGCCCTCGGCGGTGCCACGTCACTCGGCGTGGACGTGGCCGAGCCTGCCGCCCGAGCTCTCGCCACCGTGCGTCAGGTGCTCCCGAGCAGGTTGCGCCACAGACTCGACCGCGTGGCGACGACGCCTCCGCCCGAGTCCGCGCCCCTGGTCGACAGCCGAACACTGCTGGCGGTCGCCGGTGCGGTCGGCACCGAGGCACTGCGGTTCGCGTACACGTCCCCCTCGTCCGAACCCTCGTCGCGACACGTCGAGCCCTACGGCGTCGTGACCGCGCGGGCGCGGTGGTACCTGGTGGCATGGGATCTGGCGCGCGACGACTGGCGCATCTTCCGACTCGATCGCATGGAGCTGCGCTCACCGACCGGCCGACGCTTCACACCGCGGCCCGTCCCGGGCGGCTCCGCCGGTCGCCTGCTCCAGGCGCGACTCCGCGGATCGGAGACGGGTACCTGGCCCTGCGTCGGCGAGGCGGTCGTCCGTCTGCCGGCCGAGGCGCTGCGGCCGTTCCTCACCGAGTCGGACGAGTCCGTGGAACACGTCGACGCAGAGCGGTGCCGCGTGACGGTCGGCTCGTGGTCGTGGGTCGCCGTGGCCGCGTCCCTCGCACGGTTCGACGCGGACCTCGAGGACGTCTCCCCGCCCGATCTCGTGACGGCGATGGCCACGGTCGCGGCACGTCTCGGCCCCGAACGAACCGACGCGCCCCCGGCGGGCGCTCGATCTGCTACGACTGACTCGTGACGAGACTCGGCATCGTGTTCACCCCCGCCCACGACCCTGCCCGGCTGATCACGGCCGCACGCGCCGCGGAGAAGGCGGGACTCCACGAGTTCTGGCTGTGGGAGGACTGTTTCAGCCACGGTGGGCTGACGACCGCGGCCACAGTGCTGGCGAGCACCGAGCGCATCCAGGTCGGCCTGGGACTCATGCCCGCGCCGCTGCGCAACGTCGCCCTGTGCGCCATGGAGGTCGCGTCGCTGCATCGACTGTTCCCCGGCCGGTTCCTCGCCGGTGCCGGACACGGCGTGCAGCACTGGATGGGGCAGGTCGGCGCCCGCGTCGCGTCTCCGATGACGCTGCTGGACGAGTACTCGACCGCTCTGCAGGCGCTGCTGCGCGGGGAGGAGGTCACCGTCGACGGCCGGTACGTCACCCTCGATGCCGTGCAGCTGCAGTGGCCGGCGCCCGACGAACCGTTCTTTCTCGGCGGTACCGGTCCGAAGACGCTGCGCTACGCGGCATCCCACTCCGACGGCACCTTGTTCGCGGCCGCGATGTCGGACGACGAGCTGGCCGCCTCGTGTGCCGAGGTGAGCGCAGCGCGGCGCTCCGCCGACCATCGCGTCATCGCGCCTCGACTGGTGGCGGTGGGCGCCGGCGCGGACGACCGCATTCGCGACGAGGTCGCGCGCTGGGGCAAGTCCGATACGAGCGGGCTCGCGGTCACCGGCGGCGCGGCGGAGGTGGCGGACGAGGTCGCCCGCCTGGGGCACCTCGGCATCACGACGGTCGTCGCCCACCCCACCGACGACGAGCCCGATCTCGAGGGGTTGATCGAGGTGCTCGGTCAGACGGCTGCGGCGGTGCGCTGAGCACCCGACGGAACACTGTGTGCGGCGAGGAAGTCGAGGAGCACGGGGGCGAAGGATGCGGCATTCTCGAAGAACGGAAAGTGGCTGCCCCCTTCGGCTCTGGTGAAAACGCGAAGTTCGGCGCCGGGGATGCGGTCGGCAGTCCAGGCCTGAGACGCGGTCGACACGTGGCTGACCGCGCCGCCGATCACGAGGGTGGGAACGTCGATGCCGGGCAACACGTCTCGCCAGTCCTGCATGATGTGATCGAACAGGAGCCGCGCACCCCACGCGGCCGGCATCCGAAGGTTCTCCCGGTAGAGCCACTCCACGTCGTCGGCTCCGATGTCCGGGGAGAGCATCGACACCAGGAACGCGTGGCGGATCGCGTCGCTCTCGGGAGACGTCAGCGATGCCACGAAAGCGTCGGCACCGGCGACGTCCAGGATCGCACCCGCATCCCTGCCGTCCTCGGCCGTCATCCACGGCAGGACGGCGCAGGCGCTCGGCTGGTCCACGACGACGAGGGAGTCGACGCGGGACGATCCGTGAGTGTCCAGGTAGCTCCAGGCGACCGAGGCCCCCAACGAGTGTCCGACCAGGCACGCTCGATCCACCGCGAGGGCGTCGAGAACCTCGTGCAGATCGGCTGCCAGCCGCGCGACGCGCGCGCCCGTCGCCGGCTTGCCCGACAGTCCGTGACCACGGAGGTCGAAAGACACCACCCGATGCGTGGGTGCGAGCAGAGGGATCACGCGGTCGAACATCGCCCGTGACTGCGACCATCCGTGCATCAACACCAGGGTGTCACCGGTTGATCCGGGACCGCTGTCTCTGACGTCGAGCGCACACCCGTCGCTGGTGGTGACCATCATGGTTGCGGCTCCTCGGGTCGGTGCCGGCGGAGACACCGACTGAACGAGTGTCGCGCCATGGTGACCTGTGTCACCACCTCTGTCCGTCGGGATGCGCGGTGCCACGATCCTCGTTATGTCGGAACTGCGAGGTCAGGTCATGTAGGTGCAGCCCCAGATGCAGCTGCAGCCGATCCCGTCCCGAGTCGAGATCGAGCGACGTGATCTCCCGTATCCGGTCCAACCGGTAGTAGAGCGACGTCCGATGCATGTGGAGTTCGGCGGCCGTCCTCGCGACGGAACCACCGTGGTCGAGAAACGACCGCAGCGTCGACGTCAGCCGTCCCGACGGGTCCTTCTCCATGAGGCGGCGCAGCGGCGCGGGGACGGATTCCGGAACCATCACCTCCGCGGGAAGCTCGAGCAGCACCGCATCCACCCCGAGGTCGTCCCAGAAGACGGCGCCGGCGGACGGTGCTCGTGACGCGACGTCCGCGCGGTGGCGAGCACGCCACGCGCCTGCGCGTCCCTCGGTCGAGATGCCGACGCCGACGGCGCAGCGATAGGAGCCGGCGCCGAGCACCCGATCGAGGCCCTCCGTCACCCGGCGAACGTGCTCGAGCGTTCCCGCGCGCGTCGGAACCGCTTCCGACGCGAGTAACAGGATCGCGCGGTCGTCGTCGACGAGGTGCTGCGCCGCGACACCGCGCGTCCGCGCCGCCATGTCGACGGCCACCTGCAGCGCCGTCGCGACCGAGGCGTCCGGCGTGCCCAGCGTGGTGACGACGAACGACACCACGGTCACGCACGCCGACCCCGTCGGCCCCCCGTTCCTCACGAACCACGCCTCGGCGGCGCGCCGGGCGGCCTCGTCGTCGCCGAGGAGATCGCGCAACGCTGCCGTCCGTTCGACGGAGTCCTCGCCGGATGCGATGACGCCTGCATGCATCACGGATGCGACGTCCCGGCTCACCTTCTCGATGTGCCGGATCTCGTCCGGAGTGAGAGAACCGTCGGCATCGATGACCATGAGGAAACCGAGTAACCATCCCGGCCCGTGCAGCGGCACACACAGCCGCGCGGTCAGCCCCAGGTCCTGGCTCGCCTCGAGGACGTGCGCTCCGTGCCACCGTCCGGCGCCTCGGGACAGAACGTACCGGCCGACGTCGGCACCGGCGTCGCGTTGCAACACCGCGCGGACGCGCACGGCATCCTCGTCACCGAAATGCCTGCTCGCACAGATCAACCGGATTGCCGGGTCGTCGACCACGACCGACCGGCCGAGATGTTCGGCCAGAGCATCGATCAGCTCCAAGAGGCGAGCATCGACGCTCGGGGTGCCCGTCATGAATGTCACCCTCCCAGTTCTTCCTACAGATGGTGGAAGTTTCGCGCTGTCGCTCGACGCGGCGCGCTGGTTCTGGGCCCCACCCGTCGACGACCATCGAGAGGTCACATTCGCCCTCGGAATCCGGAGCCCGCCATGCCACCGTCACTGTCCGGCCGTGTCGTGCTCGTGTTCGGCGCAGGGTCGAGCGGAACAGCCATGAGCAACGGCCGCGCCGCCGCACTCGCCTATGCCAGGGCCGGGGCGACGGTGGTGGCGATCGACCGGGACCGCGCCGAGGCCGAGCTGACGACGAAGGAGATCGTGAACGACGGCGGACGAGCGATGGCGATCGCGGCGGACATCACGGACGAGGACGGCGTTCGCGACGCTGTCGACGCCGCCGCACACGCCGTCGGGCCGCCCACGATCCTGCATAACAACGTCGGGTCGGTGACCACCGGACACGTCACCGAGCTGAGCCTCGACCGGTGGAACGCCGCGCTGTCGCTCAATCTCACCGGGGTGTTCCTCACCTGCAAGTACACGATTCCGTGGATGCTCTCGGAGGGGGGCGGCGCGATTGTGAACGTCTCCTCGCTGGCGAGCATCCGGTACACCGGGTACTCCTATCCCGCCTACGCCGCCGGGAAGGCCGGAGTGAATCAGCTGACCGTGGCATTGGCGCTGGAGTACGCCGCGTTCGGCGTCCGGGTCAACGCGATCCTGCCGGGGCTGATAGACACACCCCTGGTCTCGCACACCCTGGTGGACGACGCGTCCCGCGAGACCGCACTGGCCGCCCGCCATGCCGCGAGTCCGACCGGACGGATGGGCACGCCACAGGACGTGGCCAATGCGGCTGTCTTTCTCGCCTCGGACGACGCGGCCTACATCAACGGGGTCTGCCTCCCCGTCGACGGCGGCCTGGCGGCGCGGAGCGTGTGAATCGCGACAGCCCTCCGCGATGACTTCCGAACCGCTCGGTGGTCCATCTCGTCACACGCAACCGAGGAGTGACGCCATGGGAACGATCACCATCGAGATGTTCGCGACGCTCGACCTCGTCGGGCAAGCTCCCGGCGGACCCGACGAGGACCCGGACGGGTTCCCGTTCGGCGGCTGGCAGGCGCCGCTGATCGACGACATCACCGGCGCGCAGATCGATGCGGCCTACCGCGGCACCGATGCGCTACTGCTCGGGCGACGGACGTACGACATCTTCGCGTCGTACTGGCCGCACCAGCAGGGCGGACCGGACGACGGCATCGCGAGTCTCTTCAACGGGATTCCCAAGTACGTCGCCTCGCGCGATCCGCGCACGCTCGACTGGGCCGGATCCTCGGTACTGGGCCCGGATCTACCGACCGCAGTGCGCGAGATCCGAGAGCGGCATCAGGACATCAAGGTCGTGGGCAGTCTGGACCTGGTGCAGACGCTGCTGCGGGAGCGGTTGTTCGACCGCCTCGACCTGTGGCTGCACCCCATCGTGCTTGGTGTCGGCAAGACGGTGTTCGACACCGGCGCTCTGCCGACGAGCCTCGCCCTCGTGGCCCCACCGCAGGCGAGCCCCGGTGGCACCGTGTTCCTGCAGTACGCGCTGGGGGACGGCACGCCGACGACCGTCGCGGGCGTCACAAGGGGTTGCTCATCCCCCGATCGGCTTCCCGAACAGACCCGCGACGATCTCGCCCACGGCATCGACCCAGACGGGATAGGTGCGCTCGTCCAGTGCCATGGACCCGACGTCGGCGGTACGGCAACCGGGCTCCACAGGTACACCGGCGAACCGATCACGCATCCACAGAACGGCACTCGGGAACGCGATCACCTCCAGCGACAGGTGTTCGCTGAAGTGGTCGCGGGTGTAGGTGACGTTCGCTCCGGGCCGACTGCAGTACGCGTCGACCATCCCGTTCACCGGCCCGACGGGAACCAACCAGTCCGGGTTCGAGTGGTAGACGTAGATCGGCATGGTCGGCGTAGTGCCACCGAGGTTCAGCGCGTCCAGGGACTTCTTCACCACCGGCTGCTCCAACGGATCCCCCTCGGTCCGCAGGAAACCCTTCAGGTTCAGGAACGGCAGGAGGGCAGAGGTGTACCCCACGCACAGGTTGTCCTTGGCCGCGAAGAGGGCCCGACCCGCGGGATCAATGTGTTCGTCCACGAATCGCGCCAAGTCGGGGTCCTCACGGCTGGCGCCGATGATGCCGGCCGCAACGATGCCGGATCCGAGCGCGTTGTTCGCGTTGTTCACCAGGGCGGCGAGCTCGGCGGGGGTGCCGCCCTCCGTGGCGCCGACGATGCTCAGCTCCGGGGCGTAGGTCCCGGCGAGTTCGGCGGCGTGTCCGGTGGCGATCGCTCCGCCCGAGTAGCCGCTCATCCCGACCTTCGTGTCCACCCCGGACAGTCCCATCGGAGCGAAACTCTCCGCCGCCCGGATGCCGTCGAGCGTGATGCGTCCGGCGACCGGACCGGCGGCGAACGCGTTGTTCGGCCCCTGATGGTCCGGAACCGACACCGCCCAGCCCTGGGCCAGCGCTGCCTGCACTTCGAGGAACTGCACGCCGGACGTCACGGCACCCGTCAGAGGCCACGGGATCGCACCCTGGCGCATGACGTACGACGGCGCGCAGTACGCGGCCAGTGAGTCCTCGGCCATCTGCACCGAGAGCAGCGGACGCGGAGCCGAGGCGGCGCCGCGCGGGGTGATGACGGTGGTCACCGCCGGGATCGGCTCGCCCCGGCCGTTGTTCGACCGGTACGACAACTGCCAGGCGTCGACCTGCGTCGGGATCAGATTCAGCGTGGCCAGGTCCACGGGACGCGCGGCGATGATCTCTCCCGGTGCGGCGGCGGCGACCACGGCGTCGGGCGGCAGGTAGAAGTCGGTGTCGAACTCAGGGATCGCGGGGAAGGTGACGGGCGCCGCGGACACGGGCGTGACCACCGTCGCGGACACCGCCACGGCGGCCACCACCACCGCAAATGCGTACGAAGGACGGAACCGACGAGCGGACATCGATCTCACTCTTTCTGCGCCGAGCCTCGACAGCAGTCGTATGTGCGCCCGGCAACAGTGTTCAGCACATCCAACATGTTGGACACGCGTGTCCATGATTGCGATCAGGACTGTAGAGCGTTGTGGGCTGGATAACAATCCCCGCTATCGATCGAGGTCAGGAACGAACGCGCCGAGGACGGCGATCATCGTCTGGACGATCCCGTCCACGCGTGGCCGGGGCGGCGGGGTGCGCGACCAGTCCGACACCAACTCGGTGAGCGCCCCGAGGAAGGCCGTGGCGGCGAGCCGGTGACCGCCCGGCGGGACGAAGTCGGCGCCGATCTCGGCACGGAGCGTCGCCTCGATGAACTCGGCCCAGGTCGCGCGGCGCCTGCTGCGGTGCTGCTCGACGTCGTCACTCACCCCGACCATCTCGAGGTACGAGATGCGTGCCCGACGTGGGTCCCGTCCCAACGACTCGATCAGCGCGGTCATCGCGGCGACGACGAGCGCTCGTCGGGTGCGGTCCGTCGCGTCGGCGAGCGCGGCGACGACCGCGGCGAGGGCATCGTCCTGCACGAGGTCGTACACGGCGACGAGCAGCGTCTCGCGATTGGCGAACTCGCTGTAGAACTGGCTGCGTGCCAGACCCGCGGCCGAGCAGATGTCGGCGACGGACGTCGCGGCGTACCCCTTGTCGCCGATCACCTCGATGCCGGCCTGCAGGAACCGTCGTCGCCGGTCGGCACGTCGATCCGTCATCGACCGTCCGCCGTAGACGCGATCCACGTCCTCTGCCACGCGAGAACCCTATCGAAGCGGCTCTCGTCGATCGTCAGCCCGCGAGGCGGACCGTCCGCGCGCGCACGGCGAGGAAGAACGGGATCGCAGATCCGATGCCCACGCCGAAGGTGAGGAGCACCGTGACCAGCCACCACCGGACGATGCCGAGACGCCGCGCCTCCGGCAACGCCCAGACGTGGAAGGCGATCACCACGAGGATGAGGTCCACCATCGCGAACCGTCCGGGCACAGTGGACCAGATCTTCCCGACGAAGAAGTCGGCGGCGGATCGTGTCCCGTGCTTCCGGACGTAGGGCAGGGCGATCGCGTTCTGCGCGACACCCGCCACTGCCGCGAGGGCCATGAGTCTGCGTTCGTCCGACGTCGTCACCGATGCTCCGTTCGTGGTGTGGATCTGATGAGTATCACCTGCCGGTGAAGGTGGCCTGCCGTCTCTCGACGAACGACAGCATCCCCTCGGCCGCATCGGACGTCGAGAACAGTGCCCGGATGTCGGGGAGCAGCTGCGCAGCCGCGGCCGCGTCCCCCTCGATCAGGCTGCGATGCGCGGACTCGAGCGTGGCCCGCACACCGAGTGGCGCAGCGGTCTCCGCGATGCGGTGAGCGAGCTCGATCGCGCGCTCGATCGTCGCCGCGGGATCCGCGCAGACCTCCTGCACGAGCCCGATGCGATGAGCCTCCTCGGCGTCGAACTCGTCGCCGGTGAGCATCCACCGCATCGCGTTCCCCCAGCCGGTCTCGCGAGGGAAGCGCAGGGTCGCCCCGCCGAAGGGATAGATACCGCGCTGAACTTCCATCTGGGAGAAACGAGTTCCGGCTGCGGCGACCCGGATGTCGGACGCCAGCAGCAATTCGATGCCGAGCGTCATGCACCAGCCGTGCACCGCCGTCACCACCGGAGTGGTCCACGTCCCGTCGAGGCGCCACGGATCTCGCCCACCCTCGGCGAACGGCAGGCGATCGCCCGTCAGGTGCTGGGCGACGTCCACGAGATCGAGACCGGCGGTGAAGTGCTCACCGTGGGCGAACAGCACGCCGGCACGGAGGTCGTCGTCCTCCTCCACCATTCCGTAGGCCGTCGACAGCTCGCGGATCATGTCGGTGGTGAAGGAGTTCCGCTTCGACGGCCTGTTCAGCCCGATGTGCAGGACGTGCCCACGCGGTTCGACAGTGATGGTCTGAAACTCGGTCACGACACACTCCCCCTGTGGCGGGCCGGAACCCGGTTATATGTTCCATCGCATAGTACACAGAGGTGCCGGACCCGCACATGCAGAAAGCCGGCACCAGGATGATCCTGGTACCGGCTCTCTGTGGTGCGCCCGAAGGGATTCGAACCCCTAACCTCCTGATCCGTAGTCAGGTGCTCTATCCGTTGAGCTACGGGCGCATGCTGTGGTGCTGTTCAGTTGTCCTCCGACCGAAGTCGAAAGTGGCGGAGGCGAGAGGATTTGAACCTCCGGACCCGGTGAAGGGTCAAGTCATTAGCAGTGACTCCCATTCGGCCGCTCTGGCACGCCTCCTGGACCTCTTTCGAGGGCACCGGTCCTTGCGAACCGCCGAGAAGGAAGATTACACACGCGCCGGAGTAGACGCAAAACGGCTGGTGGGGCGGTCTTATCGGAGATGACTGTCGAACCAGTCGAAGATGCGACGTTGGGCGTCGACGATCGCCTCCTCGCCGGCCGACTCCTCCGACACGGCGGATTCCTCGTCCGCACGATGCTCGACACCGGCGTAACTGACGACGAGCGTGGCGACGGACGCCTTCGACACGGCCTCCTGCAACTGCTCCACGTGCTCCACGGGAGTGCGGACGTCGTCGCGTCCGTAGAGACCGAGCCAGGGCGCCTTGAGGGATGCCGCCGCGTCGACGAGAGCGAGCGCATCCGTGGTCAGCGCCTCGACGATGCCGGGAGCCGCGACACTCACCGCCGCACCGATGGCTCGATCGGTGGCCACCAGGGCGGCTGCGGTTCCGGCATCGTCGAATCCGATGACGCCGATGCAGTCGGTCGGGACGCCTCGGCTCTGCAGCCAGTCGACGGTGGCGTCGAAGTCCTCGAACAACGGCGTGCCGAACACCTCGTCGTCGCCCGCCGCCCGGTGGAACAGGTGCGGCGCCGCGACCAACCAGCCGTCGGCGGCGAGGGACCGCATGAACTCGAGCAGGGCCTGCGGGAGCTCGCGCGCCTCGTGCAACACCACGATGCCGCCGCGAGCCCTGCTGTCCGGCTCGAACGCGGTGAGCGGCACGCGATCGAGCGTGGCTGTGTCCGCACCCTCGTCGCGGGGGCGGATGGGCGCAGTGTCCTCGATGAGACCCGACATGGCTCCACGGTAATGGCACACAATGGCGAAAGCGAGGGTCGAGCGAGAGCCGCGACCACACTGTGTCCGACCGCCGCGCATAATCGGTGATCGTGACCCCACGCACGCGCCCCGACCTCGATGCCATCCCCGGTTACCTGCCCGGCCGCTCGTTCCCGGGCGCGATCAAACTCGCCAGCAACGAGACCACGGCCGGCCCGCTGCCCAGCGTTCGCGAGGCCATCGCCGAGGCGGCGGCCGGAGTGAACCGCTATCCCGACAACCAGTCGACAGTCCTGGTCGAGGCGCTCGCGGACTTCCTCGACGTCCCGGCCACCACCGTCGCCGTCGGCTGCGGATCGGTCGCGCTGTGCCAGGAACTGGTCCAGGTCACCTGCAACGCCGGGGACGAGGTCGTCTTCGGCTGGCGCTCGTTCGAGGCCTACCCCATCGTCACGCTCGTCGCCGGCGCCACCGCCGTGCGTGTGCCGCTCACTCACGACGACGTGCACGACCTCGACGCGATGGCCGCAGCGGTGACGGACAAGACCCGTCTCATGTTCGTGTGCAACCCGAACAACCCGACGGGCACCGTGGTGGACCCCGCCGACCTCGAACGGTTCCTCGACGCGATCCCCGACCACATCGTCGTGGTGCTGGACGAGGCCTACTTC
Source organism: Rhodococcus sp. UNC23MFCrub1.1 (assembly GCF_000686025.1). GTDB lineage: Bacteria > Actinomycetota > Actinomycetes > Mycobacteriales > Mycobacteriaceae > Rhodococcoides. The sequence goes on along the minus strand of NZ_JMLQ01000008.1, from coordinate 26,469 downwards.
GAGTACACCGACCGCGCGATCGACGGCGTGGAGATCGGACGAACCCGGCCCAACGTCGTGGTGCTGCGGACGTTCTCGAAGGCCTACGGCCTCGCCGGACTGCGGGTGGGGTACGCCGTCGGAGCACCGTCGATCATCACGTCGATGAAGAAGGTGCACACCGCGTTCAGCGTGAGCAGTGTCGCGCAGAGTGGCGCCGTCGCATCTCTCGCGGCCTCGGACGAACTGCTGGCACGCACGGCCACCGTGACGGCCGAGCGGTCGCGGTTACGGGACTCGTTGCGCGGCATGGGATTCCACGTACCCGAGTCGTCGGCGAACTTCGTCTGGATCCCGCTGGGGGCGGAGTCGGGAGACTTCTCCGCAGCGTCCACCGAGGCCGGTGTCATCGTGCGGGCGTACGGGGACGACGGCGTGCGCGTGACCGTGGGCGACCCACACGAGAACGATGCGTTCCTCGCGTTCGCCGCGTCGGCTGCCGAGCAGTTCGCCGGGGCCACGGCCTCGCGATAGGACCCGTGTGCGCACGCGGTGCGTGAGGCGCACACCCTCTGCAGCCGGCGGGAGAGGGTGTGCGGTCGACGGAGCGGGTGTGCACACCCCCGACAACCGGGCGGGTCGACGCGCACCACTCGGGCACACGCCGAAAGATCTTTACGGCGGAGCACCAGAGACTGTGCACACCCCTTGCGTGAGGCGCACACCCTCTGCAGCCGGCGGGAGAGGGTGTGCGGTCGCCGGAGACTGCGTACGCCCCTGACAGCTACAGGCCGAGCGCCCTGGCCACGACGGGCCACGAGTTGTGCATCTCGTCCTGCCAGTAGCGCCAGGAGTGCGTGCCGTACGGCTTGAACACGATGGTCGCCGGGACACCCGCCGCGCGCAGCGTGTCGGCGAAGCCGGTGGTGCAGATGTTCGCGGCGGCCTCGAGGGGGCCGCCGACGGTCAGCGCGTCGATGATCTCCTCACCGAAACCGCCACCCGCCTCGTACGGTCCGGGGAATCCGTTGCCCGTCGACAGGTACACCTGCTTGCCGCGGAGCGTCTCGACGCGGGTACTCGGATCGTTCTCGGCCCACAGCGGATCCGCGTTCGTGCCCCACATGTTGGTGGCGTCGCCTCCGGTGGACCCGACGGTGGCACGCACCGCGTTCTTCGTCTCGTTGGAGCGGTTGTCGTAGCAACCGCTGAATCCGGCGATGCCCGTGTACAGATCGGGATGCTTGGTCAGCAGGTTCATCGCGCCCTGTGCGCCCATCGACAGACCCATCAGCGCGTTGACGCCGTTGCCGTCGAAGCGGGCATCGATCAACGGGGGCAGTTCCGACGTCAGGAACGTCTCCCACTTGTTGACGCCGAGCACGGGATCGGGCTGGGCCCAGTCGGCGTAGTAGGCACCGCGTCCCCCGACGGGAAGGACGATGTTGGCGGCCTTGTCCGAGAAGAACGAGATCGCGTCCGTCTTCTGCGTCCACGTGCTCTCCGTGTAGCCGGACTCCTCGCCCGCACTGACCCCGTCCAGCATGTACAGCGACGGACGCGGTACCGATCGATCGGCGGGCAGCAACACCTGCACCTGGATCTCGCGGTTCATCGACGAGGAGAACACCGACATGACGGCCCGGCGATCGGTCGCCATGGTCACCGAGACGACGCGAGTGGGTGACGACGCGTCCACGGCCGGCGTCGGAACGCCCGGCTGCGCACCCGCCACCGGCGCGGAGCCGAGAAGCGTCAGCGCGGTGAGGCACCCCGCGGCGAGCAGAGCGGGACGTCGCATCGACAGACCTTTCGTCCGATGTGGCTCGCGTGGAGCCACCGGTGAACAGAGAGACACGACGCGCGGAACGTCCCGCGCGCCCAGGGGAACGCGTACCAACTTACTTGCCGGTAGGTACGCCGCCTTCAGGTCCAAAGGACTGCTCGACGTCCTGTCTGCGGTCACAAGAACCGGCGACGAGGACACCGAGACCGGGAACCGTGCCGAAAGCGTACCGCGAGACGGTGGACGACACGTGAACCGGACTTCGAGGCATCACCCACGTGTGTGACATTTCATGAAGTGGGTCACCGTCAATTGTGTGAAAGCAAGATGTAACTAGGTGAAAACGCGACTTGTTTTGCCTCAACAGGCGTCATGCAGGGGTGTCATCGCAGGTCACAGCGGTTGGCCTGACAACGGGAACAGACACCGCAGTGGGCCTGAGCGCATACCGTGGCTCTCGAATAGGTATCTCGAAACAATCTCGGGACCCGTTAATGATTGTTACGGTACCCCGAGAACATGCACGACTGACATGAACTACACAGTCATGGGGGGATCGATGACCACACCGAAGACAGCTCCGAAGCCGCTTCCGGGACACATGGAAGCGGGCCTGATCGCCGGCACCCGCACGAACTCTCTGGCGATGAGCGATCTGCGAGGGGTGGCGCGTCATCTGGTCGATCACTTCCAGGCCAACACCCCCTGCGGAACGCTCCCCGGCGAGCTCCTGCACGGCGACGTCACCGAGGTCACCGTCAAGTGCCTGGGTCTCGCCGTCCGCATGCTCGAATCGGGCAAGACGCCGTCGGACAAGGACCTCGCCAACGTCCACGACGCGGCCGCTCGCTGGGCTCGCGAGGGGGTGCCGCTGCGCTCGATCCTGCGCGCCTATCACGACGGCTTCCGCTTCGGTCTCACTCTCGTCAGCCGTGACGCCAAGGCTCAGAACATCGAGAACGTCACCGACAACTCGCTCGTCCTGGTGAGCCTCCTCGAGGCCGTCACCACCGAGGTGTCCATGGCGTACGTGGAGGAGTACCGCTCCGTCGCGTCCGAGCACCACACCGCCACGCACACACTGGTGACCACGTTGCTCAGCGGCGGTCAGAACGCCCTGTCCACCGCGCAGCAGTGCGGCATCGACCTCGCCGACGAGTACCTCGTCATCGCGCTGCACTTCCCGCAGCATCCCGACGAGGCGAACCCCGTCGTCGATCGCACCGTGTCCGCACGGCGCAAGCTGCGCCGCATCCAGGCGGAACTCGCGACCATTTGCGGGAAGTCGCCGCTGGCCCTGCTCAGCACCGACGGCGGCACCGTGCTCCTGCCCGCACCGCGCGAACGCGAGTGGGTGGACACCCTCGTCGAGCGACTCTCCCGCGCCGGCGAGATCCCGATCACCGCCACGATGACGTCGGCCGAGCGCGAGGACATCCCCGGTGCTGCCGAGCACGTCTACGAACTGCTCTCGCTCACACGGCAACTCGGCCGACCGGCCGGGATGTACCGCACCGAGGACCTGGTGCTCGAGTACCAGCTCACCCGTCCGGGCCGCGGCCGGGAGCAGCTGCTCCGCGCTCTGAAGCCCCTCGACGACGCGCCCGAGCTGCTCGACACGCTGACGTCGTACATCGGTCACGAACTCAACCGCCAGCGCACCGCGCGGCACCTGTTCGTGCACGCCAACACCGTCGACTACCGCCTCAAGCGCATCGGCCAGCTCACCGGCATCGATCCCAGCGTGCCCTCGGGACTGCGCTACCTGCAGGCCGCCATCGTGGCCCGCGGACTCGCCGCCGCGAAGCAGAAGTAACGCGGCACCGACCGACACGAACGCCCCCTCCGGACGGAGGGGGCGTTCGTCGTCGATCACATCGCACTGGCGGAAGCGGAGGGATTTGAACCCCCGGACGCTTTCACACGTCTCTCGCTTTCAAGGCGAGTGCATTGGGCCGCTCTGCCACGCTTCCGCGATCGATACTAGTGGTCTCCCGCGAGCAGTCGTCGATCGACCTTCTCGAACACCTCGGCCATCGTCGCGAGTTCGTCGGCCGTGAGCAGATCGATCAGGCATCGCCGTACCGCAGCGACGTGCGACGGTGCCGCTGCCGCCAGGCGGGCGCGTCCGTCGTCCGTGATGACGGCCAGGACACCACGCCCGTCCTCGTCGCAGGTGTCTCGAACGACCAAGCCCTGCTCCTGCATTCGGCGGATCTGGTGCGTGAGCCGGCTCCTCGACGAGAGCACGCCGTCGGCGAGCAGACTCATCCGCAGCGAACCGTCGGGAGCCTCGCTCAGTCGCACCAGGATGCGGTACTCGGCCAGGGTCAGACCTTCTCGCGTGTGCAGGTCGCGGTTCAGGGTGTCCATGAGGCGGTAGTCGGCATCGATGAACGCGCGCCACGCGCGGGCCTCCGCCTCGTTCAACCAGGCCACCGGCGGGGCCGCGGTCTGTGACTCCTCGGGACGCGCACTGTGAACGACCATGACGGAAGGCTAGACCGAGGTGACCCCCGCGCGTGCCGACCTGCGCATCTTCAGGACCGGTACAGAATCGACCCGTCCACCTCGGTGACCGACGACAGCCCGGCCAGTCCCATGGTGATGTCGAGGTCGCCCAGCAGGCACCGCAGCGCATGGACGACACCCTCCCGACCCGCGAGTCCCAGGCCGTACACCCACGGCCGCCCGTAGAACACCGCGTCGGCGCCGAGGGCCAGCGCGACCACCACGTCGGCGCCGGAGCGGACACCGGAATCGAGCAGCACGGTCGCGTGATCCCCGACGGCCGCGGCGACGGGTTCGAGCGCGTCGAGCGCTGCGATCGAGTTGTCCACCTGTCGCCCACCGTGATTGGAGACGACGACGCCGTCGGCACCCGCGTCGACGACGGCACGGGCATCGTCGGGGTGCAGTATCCCCTTGACCACGACGGGCAGATGCGTCCACTCACGCACCCGCGCGACGTCGGACGGGCGGAGCGTGTGGTTGCCGAACATGCCGACCCAGGTGAGCACCGCGATCTGCAGCGCCTCGGCACTCTCCTCGGGAGGCGACGCCAGGCGTGAGCGAAAGACCGGATCGGACAGGTAGTTCGCGATGCCCTCGGCGCGGAGGAAGGGCAGATGACCGAGCGTGAGATCGCGCGGACGCCACCCGATGCCGGGGGTGTCCGCCGTGACGACGATGACCTTCGCTCCCGCCGCGGTGGCACGACGCACCAGTGACTCCGCGACGCCGTCGTCCGACGGCCAGTACAGCTGGTACCACCAGCTCTCGCCGGACTCCGCCGCGACGTCCTCGAGCGGAGTGGACGACGCGGTGGACAGCACCGAGCCGATCCCCAGCTCGGCGGCGGCCGACCCGACGGCGGGTTCCGCCGCGGGGTGCACCATGCCGAGGACGCCGATCGGCGCGGTGAGCACCGGTGCGGCGAGGGTGGTCCCCAGCACGGTCACCGACAGGTCGCGGGCGTCCGGTGCGCTGGCCCCGCGCCACATCCGGGGAACGATCCTGCGGGAGCCGAACGCGTCGACGTTTCCACGCGCCGTGCGTTCCGTGGACGCACTCCCGGCGATGTACGCGAACGCGGCCGCGGACAGCGTCTCGCGCGCCCGCTCCTCGAGACCGTCGGCCGTCATCGGCAGGTCGGGGGTCGTGCCGCCGAGCCCGGTCAGGTAGATCTCGTTCTGGAAGTTGCCGAAAGTGCTCACACGCAAACGCTAGCGAACGCGCACGCCCGGCAACACGATTTCACGCTGGTGAGCGTCACATGTCCGGCAGGATGGCGCCATGCCGGATCCCTATGTCGCCTCCCCCGACCGCTACGACACCGACCGCCCGACAGCGATGCCCTACCGCCGTACCGGTGAGAGCGGACTGAAGCTGCCCGCCATCTCGCTGGGGCTGTGGCACAACTTCGGTGACGACGTGCCGCTCGCCACCCAGCGCGCCGTCCTCCGCCGGGCGTTCGACCTCGGCATCACCCACTTCGATCTCGCCAACAACTACGGGCCGCCGTACGGCAGCGCGGAGATCAACTTCGGCCGCATCCTGCGGGAGGACTTCGGGCCGTACCGCGACGAGCTGGTCATCTCGACGAAGGCGGGGTGGGACATGTGGCCGGGCCCGTACGGCTTCGGCGGGTCGCGCAAGTACCTGCTGAGCTCACTGGACCGCTCACTCGAGCGCATGGGGCTCGACAGCGTCGACATCTTCTACAGCCACCGCCCCGACAAGGACACACCCGTCGAGGAGACCGCGGGCGCGCTGGTCAGTGCCGTCGAGCAGGGCAAGGCGCGCTACGTGGGCATCAGCTCGTACTCGGCGGCGCGCACCCGCCAGATGGCGGCACTGCTGTCCGATGCGGGAGTGCCACTGCTGATCCACCAGCCGAGTTACTCGATGCTCAATCGCTGGATCGAGTCCGATCTGCTGCCGGCCGTCGACGAGCTGGGAGTCGGAGTGATCGCGTTCTCCCCTCTCGCGCAGGGCATGCTGACCGACAAGTACCTCGGCGGAATCCCCGACGAGTCGCGCGCGGCACAGGGGAAGTCGTTCGATCCCGAGTGGCTGACCGAGGACATGCGCGGGCATCTGAACGCGCTGAACGACATCGCCGCGGCGCGGGGGCAGTCGCTCGCCCAGATGTCGTTGGCCTGGGCGCTGCGCGACCCGCGGGTCACGACGGTGCTGATCGGCGCCTCGTCCGTCGAGCAGCTCGACGACAACGTGGGTGCACTCGCGCGACTCCGCTTCGACGACGACGAACTGAGCCGCATCGACGAGCACGCCAAGGAGTCCGGCATCAACCTGTGGGAAGAGCCGTCACGGATCTGATCCGACACCGGCACGACACCGGCACGACAGTGCCGTGACAGCGGGGCGGTGCACGCTGAGCGCATGCAACCAGCCATCGAAGCAGACAACCTCGTCAAGAACTTCGGCCGACAGCGCGCGGTGGACGGCGTCAGCCTGACCGTTCCCCGCGGCGCGGTCTACGGAGTTCTCGGACCCAACGGAGCGGGAAAGACCACCACGGTCCGCATGCTCGCCACCCTGCTGCGCCCGGACGGCGGCAGCGCACGGGTGTTCGGCCACGACGTCGTCGCGGAGCCCACGGCCGTGCGTTCCCTGGTCGGCGTGACGGGCCAGTACGCGTCGGTCGACGAAGACCTCACCGCAACGGAGAATCTCGTCGTGTTCTCCCGACTGCTCGGCCTCGGCCGTGCCGAGAGCCGACGACGTGCGAACGACCTTCTCGAGGAGTTCGCCCTCACCGAGGCCGCGTCGAAGCCGTTGAAGAATTTCTCCGGAGGAATGCGGCGGCGACTCGACCTGGCCGCGAGCCTCATCTCGACACCTCCGCTGCTGTTCCTGGACGAACCCACCACCGGCCTCGACCCTCGCACGCGCGTACAGATGTGGGACACCATCCGCCGACTCGTGTCCGAGGGCACGACGGTCCTGCTGACCACCCAGTACCTCGACGAGGCCGATCAGCTGTGCGACCGCATCGCCGTCATCGACCGGGGACGCGTCATCGCCGACGGCACGGCCGACAGTCTGAAGGCGTCGGTGGGAACGTCCACGATGACTCTGGTGATCGCCGACCCCGGACGCACCGAGGAGGCACGTGTCCTGGTCAGCACCCGCCTCGGTCTCGACGCGTCCGCGGCCACCGGATCGGGCCGCGTCACGGCGCCAATGAAGGATGCCTCGGCGACACCGGACATTCTGATCTCGTTGCGGGACATCGGGATCGACGTCGCCGAGATCACCGTCGCCAAACCCAGCCTCGACGAGGTCTTCATGTCCATCACCGGTCGGCCCGACTCCGCGGCCGCCACATCCGAGGAGAACGCCGCATGACCACCACCCTGACCAGCCCCACCTCGGCGCCCAGCTTCGTCGACGCCCCGGTCGAGCGGATCTCCGTCTCGATGTCCGCTCGCCACACCGTCACGATGGCGTATCGAGGTCTGCTCAAGCTGAAGCACAACCCGGAGCAACTGTTCGACGTCGTCTTCGTTCCGGTCGTCTTCACCTTGATGTTCACCTACATCTTCGGCGGTGCCATCTCCGGCGACATCGCGAGCTACCTGCCGGTCATCATTCCCGGAATCCTGGTCCAGACGGTCATCACCACGTCGATCGTCACCGGCACGCAACTCCGTGAGGACATGGACAAGGGCGTCTTCGACCGGTTCAAAGCCCTTCCGATCGCACGTATCTCACCGCTGGCGGGCGCACTGCTCGCCGACGTCGTCCGGTACGTCATCGCCACCGTCATCACGTTCTCCACAGGTTTCGCCATGGGCTACCGACCCGAGGGCGGTGCGGTAGGAGTTGCGCTCGCCGGCGGCCTGGTGATCGTGTGCGCATGGTCGATCAGCTGGATCTTCGCCTTGATGGGTGTCCTGATGAGCAAGGCGTCCGCCGTGCAGGGCGTGTCGATGTTGATCCTCTTCCCGTTGACCTTCCTGTCGAACGCCTTCGTCCCGGTGGACACCATGCCCGGATGGCTTCAGGCCTTCGTGAACGTGAACCCGGTTTCCCAGGTGGTCACCGCGGTGCGCGAACTCGCCGGAACCGGCCACGCCGGAATCCATGTGGTGTGGTCGCTGCTGGGCGCGGCGATCATCGTTCTGGTCGTCGCTCCACTCACCGTGCGCACCTACATGCGTAAGGCCTGATCCGTCAGCGCGGCCAGGATCGACTCCGCTGCGGCGGCCCGGGTGCGGGGCCGCCGCAGCAGGGCCGTCTCCACCGCGTCGATGCCGAGCACCCGGCGCGCCAGACCCAGATGCAGGTCGATCGTCATCGACGGGAAGTCCTGTCGCGCCGCGACGGACGTCGCAGCGGCCAGAAGAATCGGTCCTTCGGGCGATCGCCCGCGGGCGATCAGATACGACCCCACGGCGCAGGCCACGGCACCGAGCTGAGGAAGATCCCCTCGCGCCAGAGCACTGCGGGGAGCGCAGACGCGGGTGCGGATCCACCGAACCAGATCCTCCACCCTGCCATGATCGCCGTGCAGCACATGCGCATCCACGCAGGCGCAGGCCAACATCACGGCGTACGGATCTCCGATGTCGTCCCACCCCGACCGGCACTGCTCAGCGGCGTCCCGATACAGCGCCAGACCGGTGGACACATCTCCTCCACGCAGCATCGCCTCCGCCCGAGTTCCGAAAACCGTGGCTCGCGTCTGATGCCTCATCGCCTCGTCGGACGCGACCACCGCAAGCCCCGTGGTGATGCGATCGCCGTGCCCGAACTCCGACAGCAGAGCCAACCCGTCACCGACGCGGTCCGCGGCGACGAGAGACGCAGCGGCGAAGGTCCGCGTCTGAACACTCTCCTCGTACGCGTGGAGGCGCCAGAGCAACTGCGCCCCGTGGAGATAGAACTCGGCGGCCTGCTCGTGCCTCCCGGTCTGTCCGTGGATACTCCCCAGTGACTGAGCAGCCTGAGCCATGCCCCACAGATCGTCGGCATCGTGCGAGATGGACGCCGCGGCGCGAAGATCGCGTTCCGCGCCGTACAGGTCACCGCGGTTCTCCCGCAGCGATCCGCGCAACATCAGCGCGGTACCTCGAATCTCCGGGTCTGCGGATCTGACCGCCTCCGCGAGCACCCTCGCCAGCCCTGTGCCGTCGGCGCGGTGCAGGAGCAGCATCGCTGGGAACCGCAGGGCCGGAGATGTTCCCGGTCTGGCCCGCAGAACGCGTCGCAACGCGGTGCGCGCGCGGGCCGCCTGCCGGGGCGAGCCTCCGTATCCCAGGTGCGACGCCATGAAGACGTAGGCGAACACGACGATGTCGTCGGGGACACCGCGGGGATCGACATCGGTCGCATCGAGAAGGCGCACCGACCAATTGACGACTTCCGAGTGCGCACCCCGCACAGACCACAGGTAGGCAAGAGCGGGGAAGATCGTGAAGACGTCGGACCAGCGCTGTTCGACCGCCGCGATACGGAGCACTGCCAGCAGATTGTCGTGCTCGGCGTCGATCGCCGGAACGACCGCGTTGCGGTTGCCGTTCCGATGCAGTTCGAGGGCCTGCCGTGCGACGGACGAGGCCCACGCGACCATCGCGTCGGTGACCGCGTCGCGCTCGGCGGGGTCGCGTGCCAGGTGCTCCTCGCCGAATTCGCGGACGGTCTCGAGCATGTGGAATCTCATCCCGTCCGACTCGGCCACCGTGAGCAACGAGTGCTCCACCAGACCGTCCACCGCGTCGTCGATGCGGTCACCCGGCTCGAACTCGGCTACCGCCCGCGCAGCATGCGAGGTGATGCCGGCAGGAAAGCGGCACAACCGTCGGAGCGCACGGCGCTGACCGTCGTCGAGCAGTTGCCAACTCCAGTCGATGACGGCATGCAGCGTCCGATGCCGCTCCGGTCGAGTCCGATCCTTGCTGCGCAACAACGAGAATCGATCGGCCACCGCGTTGTCGATCTCCTCGATGCTCATCGACCGAGCACGCGCCGCGGCCAATTCGATGGCCAACGGCAGACCGTCGAGACGGGTGCACAACCGTGCGATCCTGTCCGGGTCGATCACGACGGTCGGTCGTACCGCCCGCGCACGGGCGATGAACAGATCGGTGGCCGGTGAACCGCCCGCATCGACGACCAACGGCGGAAGGGGGTAGATCGACTCAGCAGCGACACCCAGCGGCGTTCGAGACGTCGTCAGGATGCGCACCAGATCGCTCGCCCCGATCACTTCGTCCACCACGCCGGCCACATCGGTCGACACGTGTTCGCAGTTGTCCAGGATCATCAGCAGAGGACGCGATGCCAGCGCGTCCCGAAGCCGGTCACGCGCGGAATGGACAGGACCGATGGGCAAGGACCCCATCACGACGTCCGCCTCGTTCAGTCCCAGGGTTCCACTGATGGCGGCGACCACGTCGTCTCCACTCCGCAGAGGTGCCAACTCGACGACGACAACCGGAACCCGTTGTGTCGCACGACGACCGATCTCGTGAGCCAGGCGCGTCTTGCCACTTCCGCCGGGACCGGTGACGGTCACCAGTCGCGCCCTCGACAGCAGGCTCTCCACCGCCGCGATGTCGTCCGTCCGGCCCACGAGCTCGGTGGAGGCGTGACGGACTCCCACCACCGGGTAGCCCGACAGCGCGACCGGCTCGACCGGAACTGTCGCGCCGAGCAGATCGGCATGCAGTGCCGCGACGACCGGCGACGGATCTATGCCCCACCGATCTGCCAGCAGCTCACGGAGTTCGGCGAACACGGCGATCGCATCGGCCGTGCGACCCGCGGCGTGCAGCGCACTCATCATCGACGACGCCGCGGTCTCGTCGGCACGGTCGCGGTGCCAGCGTCGGCGTGCGATCTCGATCGCGGACGCGTGGTCACCGACATCCGACGACGCAGCCACGGCGATCGAGTCCAGCGTGTCGCGGATGTCTGCCGCAGCCTTCGCGACGTCGGCCGCCACGGTGCTGTCGCCCAGATCACCTCCGGGCTCGCCTCGCCACAGCGCGACCGCGTCGGCAACCGTGTCGAGTGCTTCCGCAGGTTCCAGGGACGATGCCGACGCGGCGAGCAGCTGGGCTCGCCACAGGTCGACGTCGTTCGAATCGAGTGAGAGGCGGTACCCGGCCGGTCCTGTCTCGATCATCGGTGCCACCGACCGCAGACGCGAGACCTGGGTCTGCACGGCGGACTTCGGCGACTCCGGTCCGCCGTCGGGCCAGAGTTCGTCGATGATCGTCGACACCGAGACGAACTTGCCGGGAGTCATCGCGAGAAGCGCCAGCAGTGTCCGCGCTCGCAGACCCGGCACACCCGAGAACTGCGTACCGACGCGGATGCGGACGTCACCCAGCAGGCCCACCACCGGTTGTCCGATGCCGGGCCGCACGTCGTTCGCATCGTCTCGTCCGGTCACCGAGTCGAATGGTATGACCTCGTCGCAACTCACGCCCCGCGGCATACCATCGACCCTGTGCATGCGATCACACTGACCGAATACGGCGACCCCGATGTCATGGTCTGGAGCGAGGTACCCGATCCCGTACCGGGGCCGGGAGAAGTCCTGATCTCCATCGCGGCGTCCGCCGTCAACCGCGCCGATCTGCAGCAACGGCAGGGCAACTACCCGCCGCCCGCCGGCGCCTCCGAGGTGCTCGGTCTCGAGTGCTCCGGTGTGATCGCCGACGTCGGTGCGGACGTCACCTCGTGGAACGTCGGCGATCGGGTCTGCGCGCTGCTCGCGGGTGGCGGCTACGCCGAGCAGGTGGTGGTGCCGGCCGGACAGGTGCTGCCCGTTCCCGACGGGCTCGACCTGCACGTGGCCGCATCGCTGCCCGAGGTCGCGTGCACGGTGTGGTCCAACGTCGTCATGTATGCCGGCTTGTCCGCCGGGGACACGTTGTTGATCCACGGCGGTGGCAGCGGCATCGGCACGCACGCCATCCAGGTGGCGAAGGCCCTCGGCGCGCGCGTCGCGGTGACCGCCGGCTCGGCAGAGAAGCTCGAGATCTGCCGATCGTTCGGCGCGGACATCCTCATCGACTACAAGACCTCGGACTTCACCGAGGAGTTACGGTCCGCGACGGACGGGCACGGTGCCGACGTCATTCTCGACAACATGGGCGCGAAGTACCTGTCCCCCAACATCTCTGCGCTCGCCATGGACGGCCGACTGGTCACGATCGGCATGCAGGGCGGCCGGGTGGCCGAGTTCGACTTCGGCGCGCTGATGGCCAAGCGCGGCAGTGTGCACTGCGCCGGGTTGCGGGCGCGCCCCCTCACCGGCCCGGGCGGCAAGGCCGACATCGTGCGCCAGGTGCGCGAGCACGTGTGGCCGATGATCGCCGACGGTGCGGTCGTGCCCGTCGTGCACGCGGAGGTGCCGGTGTCGGACGCACCGCAGGCTCATCGCATGCTGGACGACCACGCCACGGTGGGCAAGGTGATCCTGCGCGTCCGCTGACGGGCGCGGATCAGGTCAGCGTCTCGAGAACCGTGACGAGCTGGTCGATCTCGTGCCGCGTCGTGTACGGGGCCAGCCCCACCGTGATCGCGCCACCGGCATCGGCGACACCCAGCGACTCGAGCAGGCGGCTGCCGCCGTGCAGGCCACCGACCACGTCGATCCTGTTGTCCGCCAGTCGCACCGCCACCTTGTCGGAGTCGACGCCGTCCACGCTGATGCTCAGGCACGGGATGCGGCTGGACGCCTGACCGATGGCCATGACGTGCGGCAGTGCCGCCACGCGCTCCTGCAGGTACGCGAAGAGCCGATCCTGGTAGTCCTGCAGCGAGCCGATGGACATCTCTAGGCGCTGTCGACGCGTCCCGCTCGCGTTCTCGTCGAGGGCGGCGAGACAGTCGACGGACGCGGTCATGCCCGCGAGCATTGAGTAGTGCAGACCGGCGACCTCGAGCCGCGCCGGACCCTTCGCATCGGTGTCGAGCGCCTGCGACGGCAACCGGTCGAGCAGCTCGGGGTCCCGGAACACCAGCGCTCCGACGCGAGGCCCACCCCAGGCCGCGGCGTTGACGGCGACGACGTCCGCCCGGAGTTCCTCGATGTCGAGCACCGCGTAGGGGGCCGCACCCACCGCGTCGACGACCAGCAGCCCACCGGCGTCGTGCACGAGGTCGGCGGCGACACGGACGTCGGGGGCCGACCCCACCACCGTCGACGCCGCGGTCAGCGCGACGAGCCGAGTGTTCGCCGCGATGAGTTCCCCGAACTGCCAACTGGGGAGCTCGCACGTCTCGATGTCCACCTCGGCCCACTGCACCTGGGCGCCGTACCGATTGGCGATGCGCAGCCACGGTGCCACGTTCGCCTCGTCGTCCAGCCGGGACAGGACGATGCCCGTACCGAGGCCGAGACGCGTGCTGAGGGCTTCCGCGAGAGCGGTCAGGAGGATGCCGTGGTCCGGACCGAGGACCACGCCCTCGGGGGTTCCACCGACCAGATCTGCGACGGCCTGCCGAGCGTCGTCGGCGACCTTCGCGCTGCGCTGCGCGTAGGGGTGCCGACCGATGTGCGTCGATGCGGTCCCACGGAAGGTGGTGGACACGGCCGTGGCCACCCGGTCGGGGATCTGCATGCCCAGCTGCGGATCGAGGTGGATCCAGCCGTCGCCGAGCGAGGGAAACAGCCCTCGTACGCGGGCGACGTCGTAGGTCATGCCGCACACTCTAGGCGCCGACGGCGACAGGGCGGGCACGCACGGGCACGCCCCGGACCCCACCCTGGTGAGCGACCCGGGTCAAGATGGAGACATGACGTCTTCACACGAGCAGAACTCGGACGGCGGCCGCGCGGACGACAGCGCCGACCACGTCGTCGTCATCGGTCCGGACGGGCAGCCGATCGCGCTCAGTCCCCGCGAGGCGGCGGCCGCCGCGGCCCGCGCGAACGTCACCGGGGCCGGCGACTCGTCGGACGGCGACGACCAGGAATCGCTGGCGGACATGGTCGAGCAACCCGCCAAGGTCATGCGCATCGGCACCATGATCAAGCAGCTCCTCGAGGAGGTGCGCGCGGCACCGCTGGACGACGCCAGCCGCACCCGCCTCAAGGAGATCCACACCTCCTCCATCCGTGAGCTCGAGCAGGGACTCGCGCCGGAGTTGCGCGACGAGCTCCAGCGCCTGGCGTTACCCTTCGGCGAGGACGCGGTGCCGTCCGACGCCGAGCTCCGCATCGCCCAGGCACAACTGGTGGGCTGGCTGGAGGGACTGTTCCACGGCATCCAGACGGCACTCTTCGCTCAGCAGATGGCGGCGCGAGCCCAGCTCGAGCAGATGCGCCAGGGTGCACTTCCGCCCGGTGTGTCCATCGGCGGCGGCGGTCAGGGCCAGCACGGGCAGGGCACCGGCCAGTACCTCTGACGGTTCTCGTCTGTAGGGTCGTCGGTCGTGGCAGCACCAGCGATCGACTCGAACACCGGGGATTCGAACTCCGGGGATGCACCCGCGTCCGATTCGCAGACGTTCCGCCGGGCCGTCCGCGATCTCCGGCAGGGCTACGCCCAGCGTGAGCTGTGGCTGAGCCTCGGGTGGCAGGACATCAAGCAGCGGTACCGGCGTTCCGTCATCGGCCCGTTCTGGATCACCATCGCCACGGGTGTGCAGGCCGTCGCGATGGGTCTGCTGTACTCGGTCCTCCTCGACATCGACCTGAAGTCGTTCCTGCCCCACGTCACCGTCGGGCTCATCATCTGGAACCTCATCAGCGCGTCGATCCTCGAGGGCGCCGACGTCTTCGTGGCCAACGAGGGCCTGATCAAGCAGCTGCCGTCGGCACTGAGCGTGCACATCTATCGGCTCGTGTGGCGCCAGGTGCTGCTCCTCGGCCACAACATGCTGATCTACCTGATCATGCTCGCGGTGTTCCGTCCCGAGCTGCACTGGACCATCGTCATGGCGATCCCGGCGTTCGGTCTGATCGTCGTCAACATGGTGTGGGTGTCACTGCTCTTCGGCATCATCGCCACCCGCTATCGCGACCTGGCCCCGATCCTCGGCAGCGTCGTCACGCTGCTGTTCTTCATGACGCCGATCGTGTGGACCACGGCGAATCTGCAGAAGATGGGCGGGGCCGCGGCGGACCGCGCGCGGCTGGTGGAGATCAATCCGCTGTTCCACTACCTCGACATCCTGCGCGCGCCCCTGATCGGCGAGGACCAGCAGGCGTACCACTGGTACATCGTGCTGGCGTTCACCGTGGTCGGCCTGGCCGTCACCATGGTGGCGATGCGTACGTTCCGGGCCCGCGTGCCCTACTGGGTCTGATCGGACGAGACACACATGACAGTCAGCATCGAGACGCACGGCGCGTGCGTCGACTTCCCCATCTTCGACGCCAAGACCCGGTCGCTGAAGAAGGCGTTCCTCGGCAAGGCCGGCGGCACCATCGGACGCAACAGCAGTGACGTCGTCGTCGTGGAGGCGCTGCGCGACATCACGCTCTCACTGAAGGAGGGCGACCGCGTCGGACTGGTCGGCCACAACGGTGCGGGCAAGTCGACGCTCCTGCGCCTGCTGGCGGGCATCTACGAACCCACCCGCGGCAGTGCCGTCGTGCGGGGTCGCGTCGCGCCGGTCTTCGACCTGGGCGTCGGCATGGACCCGGAGATCTCCGGTTACGAGAACATCATCATCCGCGGCCTGTTCCTCGGCCAGACACGCAAGCAGATGATGTCGAAGATCGACGAGATCGCCGACTTCACCGAGCTCGGCGAGTACCTCGACATGCCGCTGCGCACCTACTCGACGGGCATGCGCGTGCGCATCGCCATGGGCGTCGTCACGAGCATCGACCCCGAGATCCTGCTGCTCGACGAGGGCATCGGCGCTGTCGACGCCGAGTTCATGAAGAAGGCGCGCACTCGTCTGCAGAAGCTCGTGCAGCGCTCGGGCATCCTCGTCTTCGCCTCGCACTCCAACGAGTTCCTCGCCCAGCTCTGCGATTCGGCGATGTGGATCGATCACGGCCACGTGCGGCAGCAGGGCGGCATCGAGGAGGTCGTGCGGTCGTACGAGGGCGACGACGCGGGAGACCACGTCGCGCACGTCATTCGTGAGCTGGAGGCCGCGGATCGTGACCAGGCCGATCACGACCCGCATGCCTGAGTTCATCGTCGGCGTGGTGGTCACCCACCGGCGCCGCGAGCTGCTGGCCCAGTCCCTCGCCGTCCTGACGTCGCAGACCCGTCCGCTCGACCATCTGATCGTGGTGGACAACGCGAACGAGACCGCGGTCCGCGAGCTCGTCGAGAGCGCAGACGTGCCGACCACCTACCTCGGGAGCAAGCACAACCTCGGTGGAGCCGGCGGCTTCGCGCTGGGGATGCTGCACGCGCTGTCCCTCGGTGCCGAGCGGGTGTGGCTCGCCGACGACGACGGCAGGCCGGAGGGGCCGGACGTCCTCGCCGCGCTCCTCGACTGCGCGGTGCGCCACGGCCTCGACGAGGTCTCCCCCGTCGTGTGCGACATCGACGATCCCGATCACCTCGCGTTCCCGCTGCGACGCGGCACCGCGTGGCGACGGTGGCGGTCCGAACTCGGTGACGAGGAGTTGTTGCCGTCCTACGCGTCGTTGTTCAACGGTGCGTTGTTCTCGGCCGCTGCGATCGACGCCGTCGGTGTCCCCGACCTCCGGCTCTTCGTCCGCGGCGACGAGGTCGAGATCCACCGTCGCCTCACACGCTCGGGGCTGGCTTTCGGCACGTGCCTGCAGACCGCGTACCTGCATCCGAACGGCGCCGACGAGTTCAAGCCGATCCTCGGCGGCCGGATGCACACGCAGTATCCGGACGACGCCACCAAGCGCTACTTCACCTACCGCAACCGCGGATACCTGATGGCTCAACCCGGCATGCGCAAGCTTCTCCCGCAGGAATGGGTGCGCTTCGGGTGGTACTTCGTGGTCACACGACGGGACCTCCGCGGCCTGCGCGAGTGGTTGCGTCTGCGCAAGCTCGGCCGGGATGAGTACTTCCGCAAACCCTGAACTACGGTATGTCCCCATGACGAGTGGACGGTGCGGGTGATGCGGTGGAGCCGACGCGTCAGAGCCTCGGCGCGGGGCAAGGTCGTGCAGGCAGTCCAGGACGCCGTGGCACCCGAGGCCGACCGTCGTCACAGTGAGTTGATAGACCTGATCACGGGTCAGGCGAAGACGATCGCCGACCTCCAGGAATCCATCACCACGCTGGAGTTCCGAATGCGCCGCGACATCCCGTTCGCCTCGGACCTCGAGGCCACCGCCTCGAGTGCCGACTTCGTGGAGGACCACCTCCCGCGGACGCCGTCGTTCACCCGTCCCGACCTCACGTTGCGGCACGCCCTGGGTGCGGTGTCCATCGACGGCATGGCACTCGAGTTCGGGGTCGCCACCGGGACCACGCTGGCGATCATCGTCGACGAGTGGCGCCGCGCCGCCAACGTCGGAGTCATCGCCGGCTTCGACACCTTCGAGGGCCTGCCGGAGGACTGGCGCACCGGCTTCGAGGCCGGGACCTTCGCTCAGGACGCTCTACCGGACGTTCCGGGAGCGCACCTGGTGAAGGGCATGTTCCAGCAGACCCTCGGGCCGTTCCTGTCGAAGAACCGCGGCCCGGTCGCGTTCCTGCACCTCGACGCCGACCTGTACTCGTCGACCGACTTCGTCCTGCGTCGTCTCGAGTCACGGCTGGTGCCGGGCACCGTCATCGTGTTCGACGAGTTCTTCAACTTCCCCGGCTGGGCCCTGCACGAGTACAAGGCGTGGACCGAGTTCGTCCACCGCACCGGGGTGACGTTCGAGTACCTCGCCTACACGTCCAACAACGAGCAGGTGGCGGTCCGGCTCACCTGACCGATTCGGTGGTCGGAGCATCGGCGTCGATCCCGTAGAGCCGGGCCCAGTTCTCGCGTGCGATGAGATCGGCACCGGCCGCACGGTACTGCTCCTGCAGAGCAGGAGCCTCCCGCCGCAGACGCCGCATCACCTTGACGGCACGCACCATCAGCGCGACCCCACGTGCTTTGTCCCGCTTGCGGATTCGAACACCGCCCTGCGATGCGTCGGTGACCACGACATGGTCGAACCTGGCGATGTGCCACCAGTGGGCGTCCTCGCGCGTGACGCCGACGAGACCGCCGATCGTGCGTCCGAGGAACTGGTCGACACCGCGCTTGGCCAACACCGCTCGCATCGCGCTCGGCTCCCCGCCCGCTCGCGACACCCGCACCTCCGCGGAGGGCACCGGCGCGGTGGCCGCCGGGTGCATGATCGTCTCCGGGTACTCCTTGCGGTCGGCTCGGATACGAGCCATCGCCGCCATGCCGCCGTCGGACAGATGGTCCGGCCCCGACAGCCAGTCCTCGATACCCTTCAAGGTGGTGTGGGCGAGGCCGTACTGCATTCCGACGACGTACTCGGCGATGTGCCGCAGGAACATTCGCGACAACACCGTCGTGTTCAGGTCGCTGTGCAGAGACCCGACGATCAGCGAGTTGCGCGTGCTGAAGTACCGCGCCCAGTCGTCGAAATCCTTCCAGTAGAAGTCGGCGTGCCACACCGCCGCGTTGGGCAGCGTGACGGTCGGGAAGCCGGCACGGCCGGCGCGCACGCCGTACTCCACGTCGTCCCACTGGAAGAACATGGGAAGCGGGAGACCGATCTCCTCGACGACCTCGGACGGGATCAGGCACGTCCACCAGGCGTTGTAGCCGGCGTCGACCCGGCGCTCCTGGTTCTTCTTGATCATGCTCTTGTTGGACAACGCCTTTCCGACGGTGCGACCGTGCTGCAGGTGCAGGAAGTCCACCTCCTCCGCGCCGACGTTGAGGTAGTCGGGATTGAGCAGGAACAGCATCTGCGCACCGACCAGGGTCGGCTGCGCCGTGACGTTGGCGAAGGCGCTCAGACGCAGCACCGTCTCCGGCTCACACAGGATGTCGTCGTCCATGAGGATGACGTCGACACCACTCCGAGACGCGGTCACCTCGTACAGTCCGCGTGTGAAGCCGCCCGCACCACCGAGATTGGGCTGCCGGAGGTACACCAGGGTGTCGCCCATCCGCGCCCGCGCATCGGCGAACTCCGGCTGATCCTGCACGAGGTCGGTGCCCTGATCCACGACGTGCACGGTGTCGATCAGCGACAACACCACGTCGTCGGACGCCAGTGCGGCCACCGTGTGCGCACAGTCCGTGGCGCGGTTGAACGTGCAGATGGCAATGGCCACCGGACGTCTCGGCACCGTGGTGGCGTGGGTCCACTCGAGGCAGTCGACGACGGCGGACTCGCCGAACGTCTCGAACTCCAGCCAGAGGGCACCCCCGTCGACGAACTTGTCGAGCGGAGCCTCGAATGTCAGCACGGCGTCGCTCCGCGTCTCCTGCACCGACACGATGCGGCGGTGACCGGCGATGTCCGAGGCCAGCAGTCGCACTCGGACACGGCCGCTCGTCGCGATGCGCAGAGACGCCGTGACCGCGCCGACCGTGGTCCACCGCTGCCAGTAGGACGCCGCGAAGCGCCCGAAGTACGTGTTGGTGTGAGCGAAAGAGTTCTTCGCGAGCGTCATGTCGTGGCGCCTGCGATCCCCGCTGCCCTTCTCGATCTGCACGTACAGATCGGGATTCACTCTGGTGGAGGGGCCGAGGAAGACGCCTCGCTGGAGGACCAACCTGTCGTGGCCGCTGTGCGGAATCGTCGCGGGCGCGGTCGACTGCATCGGTTGTCCAACTCCTGACAGTAGAGACAGGCGTGCTCGTCGCACCCCGTAACAAATGAGACCGGTCTGTGACCTACGATAACAACCGGGAGGGTTCCGTCGCGTCCATGACACTTGCGGGGAACGACGTGTCGGTCAGGAAGCGAGGACGGTGTGACGCACACGCCTGTCGTGACCTCGGTCGAGACGTCCCGTCGAGAGCGCTGGTCCTGGGGTCTCGGATCCGGTGTGGTGGTGGTGCTGGGATTCGTCGCGATCCTCGTGAGCGACCATCGCTTCTTCTACCTCGACGACACCGAGTCGGGCGCGGTGGGCAACTGGCTGGCTCTAGGCCGACTGCTGCGTGAAGGGCAGTTCCTCCCCCTCGTCACCACCCAGTGGATGGCCGGCAACTACCCGGTCGAGGGCCAGGGTGGACTCTGGAATCCCGTGCAGATGATCGTCAACCTCATCTCACCGTCGGTGGACGACCTGGCACTGCTCGCTGCCGTCGTCAAGATCTTCTTCGCCGTGGTGCTGGCGATCGGCGTCTACCGCGTGGCTCTCGAGTACGGATCCAGGCCCTCCTGGGCGGCGGTCGCTGCGACTGCCACGCCGTTCGCGGGATTCACCCTCTTCTTCGAGCAGCCGTCCTGGGTGACGTCGCTGATCGGCATGGCCTGGGTGATCAATGCCTGGGCGAGTGCCGTGCGCTATGCCCGCGGCACCTCCGGTCCGCTACCGGTCTTCGCGTTTCTCTACCTCGCCATCAGCGTGGGGTACGTCCACGCGGCCCTCATGGCCGGAGTCGCCGCGGGCGCGGTGATGATCGGCGAGTACCTGCGTGCGCGCGTCCTGATGCCGGTGATCCGACTCGGGGCCGTATCGATCGCCGCCGCCCTGTGCGGCGCCGTCACGTTCCTCCCCGGCGTCCTCACCTCGGGCGTCACCTGGCGCTCGGGCGCCGAGGGAACCCTCAACGACAACTTCCTCGTGGTCCCCTGGTCGGAGACCTTCAGCGCGAGCCTGCCGTCGGCGGTGACCAGCATGGAGTCGTGGAGTGGCGAGACCACCATGGCCCCGGTCACCTACATCGCCTGGTTCCTCGTCCCGGCTGTGGCATTCGTCGACTGGCGCCGTGTGCCGACGGTCGTGCGCGAACTGTCCGGTCCCCTCATCGTTCTCGGCGCCCTGCTCCTGTACACCGCGGGGCCGTCCGACATCGGGCCGATCCGTTGGCCCGGACGACTGCTGCCCTTCGTCGCTGCCGCCCTGCTCATCATCGCCGCAGTTCTGCTGAGCCGTTTCGGAACCCTGCGCTCTCTGCGCGGCCGACTGACCGCCGCCGGCGTCATCACGGGCGTCCTGCTGATCCGCGCGCTGTCGTCCGGACCGCAACTGGCCGGCCGACACCTGCTGTCCGTCCTCTTCGTCGTCGTTCTCGGCGGGCTCGTCGTCGCCGTCTTCCGCGCGCGCAGGACGACCGCCGCCACCGCGCTGCTCATGGTGTCTGTCATTCCCGTGGCGCTGTACCAGATCCACAACTACCGGCCCGTTCTGAGCGAGTGGAACTTTCCGTCGTCTCAGCAGGAGGCGCGTGCGGAGTTCCCGGACTGGACCGGGACCACGCTGCAACTGGGCGATCGGGCCTTGTCCGACAGATCGCCCGAGGACGCCACGGATCGCTGGCGTGCGCAGGTGTACGGCAACTACGCCAAGGTGCTCGACCTGAACTACGTCAGCGCCTACACGCCGGTCGGCCACCAGGCGTTCTCGGAACTGTTGTGCGTCGCCTACGAGGGCACCACCTGCCCCGATGCGTACCGCAACGTGTTCCGTCCCGACGTCTACACCGGGCGGACCACGGCGGATCTGATGTTGCTCGACCGCGTCGTCGTCCAGAAGGCGCAGTACCCGATGTGGCGGCAGCTGCCGGTTCCTCCCGGATGGCGCTGGGTCGACGTCCCACGACCGCAGTCCGACCAGGTCGCCGTCCTCGAACGGGTCGACGGGCCGGTGTCGACGCAGGAGGGCACCGTGTCCGCGACGGTGAACGCCGACGTCGAGCCGGTGCGCTCGAGCGACGTCGACGAGAGCCTGCGGGTGAGCTCCGCCGCCGGCGGCAGCGTGGTCTTCGCCAGGCTCGCCTGGCCCGGATACACGGCCACTCTGAACGGACAGCCGTTGCAGACCAAGGGGCTGGGCGACACCTTCCTCTACGTCGACCTGCCCCCGGGTACCACCGACGCCGATCTCGAGCTGACTTTCCGCCCGCCCGGGTTTCGGCTCGGACTGGCTGCCATGGGCGCTGGAATCGTCGTTCTGCTGGGCCTCGTCGTGCTCGACGTCCGACGACGGTTCTCCGCGCGACCGCAGTCGTCGGCCGCTCGCTCGTCGGCAACCGGCCCCTCTGCGTTATAGGGTCGGCTCTCGTGACTGACGATCAGCTTCCGCACCGGATCTCGGTCATCGTTCCCGTCTACCAGGGTGAGAGGACCCTCGGCCCGTTGACCGACGAGCTCGAGACCCTCACCCGGCCCTTTCTGACCCCCGGTCGCCGACTCGCGGTGGTCGAGGAGGTCCTGTTGGTGTTCGACCACGGCCCGGACGGATCCGCGGCCGTCATCCGAGACCTGGCGGACCGTCACTCGTTCGTCCGCGGAATCTGGCTCAGTCGCAACTTCGGGCAGCACCCCGCGACGCTCGCGGGCATGGCCTCGAGTGGCGGCGAGTGGATCGTCACGATGGACGAGGACGGGCAGCACGATCCCGCCGACATCGGCGGACTTCTCGACACCGCACTCGACGAGCAGGCCTCGGTCGTCTACGCCCGCGGTACCAACCCCGCCCCGCACGGACTGTGGCGCAACGCGACGAGCAAGGGTTCGAAGTGGCTCATCGCCAAGGCGTTGGCCGGTGAGAACACCGTGCAGTACAGCAGCTTCCGCATGGTCGTGGGCGAGGTCGGACGGTCGGTGGCCGCCTACGCCGGATCCGAGGCGTACCTCGACGTCGCACTCGGGTGGATCGCCGGCAGTGTGACCACCAGCCCGGTGACGCTGCGCGAGGAACAGGGACGGCGTTCCGGCTACAACCTGCGGACCCTGCTGTCCCACTTCTGGCGCATGGTTCTCTCCAGCGGCACCAAGGGTTTGCGTCTGGTCAGCGTGCTGGGGGTGGTGTTCGCCGTTCTCGGTCTCGTCCTGGTCGCCTATCTCCTCGTCGTGTACACGTTCTTCGACCCGGACACCGAGGTCCGCGGCTGGGCGTCCACCATGGTCGTCCTGCTGTTCGGATTCGGGGCCACCCTGTTCTCTCTCGGCGTCGTCGCCGAGTACGTCGGCGTCAACGTGAAGACCGCGATGGGAAAGCCTCCCTATCTGATCGTGGGCGATCCGGCTGCCGGGCCACTGGGTCGGGCCGACCGGGTGTCCCCGAGCCCGGACGCCGAGAACCGGGACGCCGAGAACCCCGACCTCTCGTGACGACGTTGTCCTGGGTCGTCGGGAGTGGTGGACTTCTCGGCTCGGCCGTCTCCGCCGAACTCGCCCGTCGTGGGCACCGGGTGGTGACCGAGATGATCCCGTGGCTCGACGAGGACGCGGCGCGCACCGTGATCACCTCTCGCGCGCGAGCGGTGGCCACCTCCGACGCACGTCGCGTCAATGTCGTGTGGTGTGCGGGCGCAGGCGTCAACGGCACGCCGCGCGCAGCCTTCGACCGGGAGAACGACCTGTTCGCGCACGCCTTGGCACAGCTCGAGTCGTATGCGGTCCCGAGGCCGGAGCCTGTCACCGTCTTCCATGCGTCGTCCGCCGGTGGGGTCTACGCGGGCACGCCCGACGCACCGCACGACGAGTCGAGCGCGGTCGCGCCGCTGGGCGAGTACGGCCACGCGAAGCTACGCGCCGAGCAGAGAGCGGTGGACTTCGGTCGACGCACCGATGCGTCGGTGGTGGTCGGCCGCTTCGCCAACCTGTACGGACCGGGACAGAACCTGTCGAAGCCGCAGGGACTCATCTCCCACCTGTGCCGCGGGTACCTGCTGGCATCACCCATCTCGATCTATGTGCCCATCGACACCCTGCGCGACTACCTCTACATCTCCGATGCGGCAGAGATGGTGGCGGACGCCCTGGACGTCGCCGCGCGGGAGCGCACGGAGCCCGTCACCAAGATCTTCGCCTCGGGGAATGCCGTCACCATCGGCGCCATTCTCGGCGCGTGCAGGTCCGTCTTCCGTCGGCGGCCGCTCGTCGTCCAGGCCGCCTCCCCGTTGTCCTCGCTCCAGGGCCGTGACCTGCGTCTTCGATCCACCGTCTGGCCCGAGATCGATCGCAGGACTCACCGCACGCTGCCCGCCGGCATCGCCTCGACGCTGGAGTCCATCCGGTCCTCGCTCCTCGCCGGCCACCGCGGGTGACGAGCCCGGAGCGGGTCCGCGAGTTTGTGCCACGGTGAACGCTGCTGAGACACTGCCGTGGTGACCGCCGATCAACCTGCCGACGACGACCGTGTCGTCGTGGACGCGCAGCCGGTCGGCCCGCTCCTCCGCCTGATGGGCAACCAAGGACTCGTCTTTCTCCTGGTGGGCGGCTTCAACACGGTGCTCGGCACCGTCTGGTTCATCGTCTGGCAGCTCGCGATCGGTGACACGCTCGGCTATCACGCCGCGATCGTGCTCGGCTACCTGTGCAATGTGCTGACTGCCTTCTGCACGAATCGCTACCTGGTCTTCCGGGTGCGGGGACACGTGCTTCGCGACTTCTGGCGGTTCGTCGTGGTCAACTCCGGGGCCTTCGCGGTGAACCTCGCCGCGATGACCGTGGCCGTCTCGGTACTCGGATTCGCACCCATCCCGTCACAGCTGGTCATCACACTGCTCACCGCCTGCATCAGCTTCTTCGGCTACCGCGACTTCTCGTTCAAGCGCTCGTCCTCGGTGAAAGGTTCCTGACATGGCACCCCGCGTGTCGATCGTGGTCCCGGCGTACAACAACGCCGACTTCATCGGCGAGACCATCGAGTCGATCCTGAGTCAGACCTACCGAGACTTCGAGCTGGTGATCGCCGATCACGCGTCGACCGACTCCACCCTCGACGTCATCGCCCGCTACGACGACGATCGCATCCGGGTCGAGCACACGGAGGCAGGCGGCGGTGCGAAACGCAACTGGGACAGAGTGAGTCGACTGGCCACGGGCGAGCTCATCAAACTCGTGTGCGGCGACGACACGATCACAGAGACGTCGATCGCCGACCAGGTCGCCGCGTTCGACGCGCACCCGTCGGCCGTCCTGGTGGCGTCGCAACGCACGCTCGTCGACGCCGCCGGCAAGACCATCATCGCCACGCGTGGACTGGGAAAGTTGTCCGGCCTCGTCGACGGACGCACGGCCGCACGCACCGCGGTGCTCGCCGGCTCCAACATCTTCGGTGAGCCGGGATGCGTCCTGATGCGACGAGACGCCCTCGCCGACATCGGCTGGTGGGACAACGACCACCCGTTCCTCATCGATCAGGCGACCTTCACGGAGGTCGCACTCAAGGGTGACGTGGTGGCCATCCGCTCGTCGCTCGCGGCGTTCCGCATCAATGCCGGGCAGTGGAGCGTGCGCCTGGCGCGGGAACAGGCGGGGCAGGCCGCGGGATTCCATCGGAAACTGCGCGCGGCCTACCCGGACCTGCTGTCCGAGAACGACGTTCGTATCGGTAATGCTCGCGCGCTCGTGACGTCGTTCCTGCGCCGCGCGGTGTACGTGCTGCTGCGGCGGCGCATCACGCACCAGCCGCCGGAACCCGTCTGATCAGAGCGTCCGTTCGCCGGCCGATGCGTAGGCCGCTTCGGTCGCGGCTTTCTGCGGCGCCCACCAGGATTCGTTGTCGCGGTACCAGTCGATGGTGGCGGCGAGTCCGCTGCGGAAGTCGGAGTAGCGGGGTGTCCAGCCGAGTTCGGTGCGCAGGCGGGTGCTGTCGATGGCGTAGCGCAGGTCGTGGCCGGGGCGGTCGGTGACGAAGTCGAAGTCGGCCTTGTCGTGGCCGCAGAGTTCGAGGATGGTCTCGACGACGGTGCGGTTGTCGACCTCGCCGTCGGCGCCGATGAGGTAGGTCTGGCCGAGGGCGCCCTTGTCGATGATGGTCCAGACGGCGGTGTTGTGGTCCTCGACGTGGATCCAGTCGCGGACGTTGAGTCCGGCGCCGTAGAGCTTGGGGCGGATGCCGGTGAGGACGCCGGTGATCTGGCGGGGGATGAACTTCTCGACGTGCTGGTAGGGGCCGTAGTTGTTGGAGCAGTTGGAGATGGTGGCGCGGACGCCGAAGGATCGGGTCCAGGCTCGCACCAGCAGGTCGCTGGAGGCCTTGGTGGAGGAGTACGGCGAGGAGGGGTTGTAGGGGGTGTTCTCGGTGAACCGGGCGGGGTCGTCCAGCTCGAGGTCGCCGTAGACCTCGTCGGTGGAGATGTGGTGGTAGCGGACGTCGTGGGTGCGGACCGCT
>NZ_JMLQ01000007.1 GCF_000686025.1 Rhodococcus sp. UNC23MFCrub1.1 | reverse complement strand
CTGTTCGTGGTGTTCCCCATCGGCGGCGCGGACATGCCGGTGGTGATCTCGCTGCTGAACGCGTTGACGGGTCTGTCGGCTGCGGCGGCGGGGTTGGCGCTGAACAACACCGCGATGATCGTGGCGGGCATGATCGTCGGCGCGTCCGGCACCATCCTCACGAATCTGATGGCGACGGCGATGAACCGGTCGATTCCGGCGATCGTGTTCGGGTCCTTCGGTGGCGGCGGCGCGTCCGCGATCGGTGGCCCGGACGATGCCGGCGGCACGGTGAAGTCCACCTCGGCGGCGGATGCGGCGATCCAGATGGCGTACGCCTCGCAGGTCATCGTGGTCCCTGGCTACGGTCTCGCGGTCGCGCAGGCTCAGCACGCGGTCAAGGACATGGCGTCGATCCTCGAGTCCAAGGGCGTGGAGGTGAAGTACGCGATCCATCCGGTGGCCGGGCGCATGCCGGGTCACATGAACGTGCTGCTCGCCGAGGCGGACGTGGAGTACGAGGCGATGAAGGAGATGGACGACATCAACGGGGAGTTCTCCCGCACCGATGTCACCCTGGTCATCGGCGCGAACGACGTCACCAACCCGGCGGCGCGCAACGATCCGAGTTCGCCGATCCACGGGATGCCGATCCTGAACGTGGACGAGTCGCGGTCGGTGATCGTGCTCAAGCGGTCGATGAGCTCCGGGTACGCAGGTATCGACAATCCGCTGTTCACGGCGGATCGCACGTCGATGCTCTTCGGGGATGCGAAGAAGTCGGTCAACGCCGTCATCGAGGAACTCAAAGCCCTCTAGAGACAACCGTACGAACGAACCGCTACACCACAAGCGCGCTGCGCGCAGCGAGCCCACCATGCACCCACTTGCCCCGGTCGTCCGCGACCACGGCAGGTTGATGGTGCGGTGCGCACCATCCGGAAGGAAACACCGTGAGCACCATCCTCAGTGACCGATTAGACACCGTCTCCGGCACCAGTACCTCTCACACCGGACCCACCCAGAAGACGAAGATCGTCTGCACGCTGGGTCCGTCGACGGATCCCGACGGCATCATCGATGAACTCATCGCCAGCGGAATGAACGTGGCACGACTGAATTTCAGCCATGGTGATCATCCCGAGCATGCTGCTCGCTACCTCATGGTGCGTGACGCTGCCGAGCGCCGCGACGTCCCCGTTGCTGTCCTTGCCGACCTCCAAGGACCGAAGATTCGGCTGGGTCGGTTCGCGGACGGGCCGACGACATGGTCGTCCGGGGAGATTGTTCGCATCACGGTCGACGACATCGTAGGCACCAGCAGGCGGGTGTCGACGACCTACCGGGAACTCGCCGCCGACGCTCGGCCCGGCGACACCGTTCTCGTCGACGACGGGAAGTTGGAACTGCGTGTCGTGGAGGTCGAAGGCCCCGATGTGGTGTGCCGTGTCGTCCAGGGCGGGCCCATCAGTAACAACAAGGGGCTGTCGCTTCCTGGAATGAATGTCTCGGTTCCTGCGATGTCCAACAAAGACATTCGAGATCTGGAGTTCGTCCTGGCCCTCGGCGTCGACATGGTCGCGTTGTCGTTCGTTCGAAGGGCGTCAGACATCGACCAGGTCCATGCCGTGATGGACCGCGTGGGCCGCAGGATCCCGGTGATTGCCAAGATCGAGAAACCCGAGGCCCTCGCAGATATCGAGGCCATCGTCGCCGTCTTCGATGCGGTGATGGTCGCACGCGGCGACCTGGGTGTCGAGATCCCTCTAGAGGACGTACCTTTGGCGCAGAAGCGCACCATCGAACTCGCCCGTGAGAACGCCAAGCCGGTCATCGTAGCTACCCAGATGCTCGACTCCATGATCGACAACGCGCGCCCCACGCGCGCCGAGGCGTCTGACGTCGCCAATGCCGTCCTCGACGGGGCAGACGCCGTGATGTTGTCGGGAGAGACGTCTGTGGGGCAGCACGCGGTGCAAACGGTGCGCACCATGGCACGAATTGTCCGTGCCGCAGAGACGGACCCGGCGAGAGCGTCCGCATTCGCCCACATGCCCAGGACACGCTCAGGGGTTGTGTCCTATGCAGCTCGTGACATCGCCGAACGATTACAAGCTAAAGCGCTGGTGGCATGCACGCAGTCGGGCGACACGGTCAAACGGTTGGCACGCCTGCACCCCTCAACTCCCCTGCTGGGCTTCACCCCTCACGTGAGCATACGAAACTGCCTTGCACTGAGCTGGGGTACAGATCCGTATCTTGTCGATCATGTCGACACCACCGACGCCACCATCGCTCAAGTCGATCGCGAACTGATCGACCGAGGCCTGTGCACCGTCGGTGACGTCATCGTCATCATCGCAGGAGTACCCACCGGCACCGAGGGTCTGACGAACATGATCAGAGTTCATCGAGTGGGCGACGTCTGATGGTCACGCACCCTTGCACGAGCAACGCTCGGCGTGAGCCTCCCGCCTCGTCGACTGCGGACGACGCCACAATGAACGCTGACCGCTGCCTCTGAGGGGCGTTTTCCACCGCGAAGGAGCATGGCGCGCCAGTGTCGCAACCCATGATCAACACTCAACAATTCTGCAGAACACTTGTCCGACTGCCCGCACCCCGAATGGAGCATTGGGAGTGGCAGCATCGAAGCACATGTCAACCGCACGACATGGAAACGTTCTACCCCGAAGGGTCGCGAAGCAACCGGGACGCGATCACTCAGGATGCCAAGAAGTTGTGCCAGGTTTGTCCCGTCCGTCAGGATTGCCTTGAGCATGCACTACGCACCAGGGAGCCCCACGGCGTTTGGGGCGGGCTGACACCCACTGAGCGAGCAAGGCTCATCAATTCAAAGGGGGTCCAATCCACCGCCACGCATTTAGATTAGAGCGTCCGAGTGTTTCAGGAAGCCCCGCTACTGCCCGACACCACCAAGCAGGCCGCGTCGCGAAGGGATAACCGGGAGAGGCGCCGTCGGCGTTCACCGGCACCGCCGCCCATCCACGGCGGTTCGTACATGAGATCAAGGATTCGGGAACCCGCTCGACATTCCTCCCGATGCCACGACAGTGACACATGTCGGTACGAACGGCCATGAACCGTTGTGAACCGGCTCGGACGGTTGCCGCAGTTCAGGCGGTGTTTCACAACCTCAGGCGAACCCGCATGAACGTCTCTCGTCGTTCTCGTAATGAAAAGGTCAAGAGTTCGATTCTCTTAGGCGGCTCCACAACGTACCCTGACCAGCGGTTATGCGATTCGCATGACCGCTTTTTCAGTTCTGGGTGTGCCCGAATGAAGTGCCGCAGGTCCGTGGAGTACACGGCGGCACCGCTCTGACCAGCAAGTATTCGGAACCGACCTTTTCATCCAGACTGTAAAGGTCCCCGGTCCCGGTGGCTCTGACCAGGGCTTTCAGTCTCGATGACACGACGGTGACACGACCCGTAACGCGACCCGTTGGAGGTGCGGACGTGCGCGGACTCACCGTGGTCCGATGTGGCGGTGCACCGCTGCCGTGCCGGATCCGTGCGACGTTTTTCGAGAGCGTTCGCCGCCGAGGACGCACCCACGTTGTTCTGCCTGTCGATGGAGGACGCCGTCAATGAGTGCGGCGCCCTGGTCACCGCGCTGACCGTCGCCGTCACCGACGCCCTGGTAGACAAGGCCACCGCCACCCCCGCGGAGGGGTCGGTGCCGGCGGGGCGACTGCGGATGCCGGCGACGTATGCCCTCGACGAAGCCGCCAACGTCGTGCGGTGGCGGCAGCTGCCGAACCTGTACAGCCACTTCGGCTCCCGCGGCATCACCGTCACCACCATTCTGCAGTCCTGGTCCCAAGGGGAGGAGTGCTTCGGTCAGGGTGGGATGAAGAAACTGTGGGGCGCGTCGACGATCCGCGTGTACGGCGGCGGCGGGTCCACCGACGACGGCCGGCTCCTCGAGAACACCTCCGCCGCCCTCGGTGATCACTGGGAGATGAGCCAGACCGGTTCCACGAACTCCTCCGGTCGGTCGAGTTCGCAGCAGCGGCAGAAGATCCGCACCCTCCCCGCGGATGCTCTCGAGGCGATGCCGGCGGGGCGGGCGATCCTGCGCGCCGCGAAATGCCCACCCGCACTGATCGAGACGATGCCCTGGTACACCGGACCGTTCGCCGACGCCGTCGCCGACGCCCAAGTCCGCGCCGGCCAAGACCCCGCCGTGCATCCCAACGCCGACGACCCTGATCCGGCGGACGCGACATCGCTGCTCCCACAGCCGCAGAAACACCCAGTTGCAGTGCTGCGGCCGGACACGGCGGCGGCCTCGTGAGTGACGAGTTCGACCCGGGCGCCGACATGGACGGAGCCTGGTCGGCTGATGCATCACCAGCCGACGATGCTCGAAACGAGCTGCAGGACAGTGACACCGACGACGAGCCAGGCACGGCGGGGGAGCGCGCCGACCCTGAGCCTCGGGGCCCGTACTACCCGAACGCGTACCGCTTCTTCGCCGACTTCCTCGCACCCGCGTACCGGCGCAAGACCATCGACCACCCGGCGATGCGGTGGTGCCCGAGCTGGTTCCTGCACCCCGAAGCCCGCGCCCGAGTCGACGCACTCTGGCGGGCATGGGAGTACCTACGGCTCGACCCCGCCACCGGAATGAGCGTGTGGTGGAAAGACCACGCCGATCACCACATGTCGAGACTGCTGTCCCCGGACGGCACCTTCAAGGACTGCACCCCCGACCACCGGCAGGTGCACCCACTTCCGAGCATCACCATCCCCGCCGAACTGCTGGCGCTCCACACCGCCGACTCACCCGTCTCACCCGCCTGACGACACCCGTACCTCCAAGACACTCGTAACCCCTGAACCGAGGAGCACTCGTGGCCGACGACGAACACGAACAACTCTCCCGCCAGACAGGCATGGTCCTGCGCACCGCGGTCCAGGTCGCGATGCAGGTCGCCGAAGCTCTCGCCCGACGCCGCGAGCAGAACCTCCACACCGCGGCCGCCGCGTCGGAGGCACGCACACGCGCCCTGGCCGGGCGGCTGAACGCCGAACAACGATCGGCAGAAGCGTTCCTGCGCCGCACCAGTGACCGGCAATGGTGGGCCACCGCCGAGAATGCGCAGATCGTCGACGCCGTCCGCGTCGCGCACACCTGGAAGGACACCTCGCCGGTCGCCGACCGGGCAGCGGTCACCATCGAAGATCAGCTGCGCGCCGACAAGGGCATCGATCTCACCTCGCTGCGTGACACCGTGAACACAGCAGTCGTCGCCGCTGCCGTCGGACGTGAGCTCGCAGACCGCGCCGAGCGTGAACGCCAGGTCGATCAGAACGCCGACCGATCAGCCCTCGGTAAGGATGACTCGCGGACTACGCCGCCGGCGCAACACCTCCTGTTGAGCACAGTCGGATGGGACACCGCACAGCGCCGAGAACAGCACAGAGCCGAACTCACCATCGCGGGCATCGATACCGAAGCGATCGACTTTCTACACCCACGGAACCATTGCCTTCGACACCACCGGAATCGTTGCGGGACTCACGCTGCCGCTGGCGAACACTCAGTGCCCCGTGTTCGTCATCTCCACCTTCGACGGCGATCTAATCTTGGTGCCCACCAGCCGCCGCGCCGTTGCGATCACCGCCTGGGCGGAATCAGGCCACACACTCTGAGGGTCCAGGCGGTCTGGGACTCTCGGCACGAGGGTGCGTGCAAGCTGATCGTGATCGACTACACGACACCCCCCTTCCGGCACGGAAGCTCAGTGCAGCACCCCGCTGCGCGCCGTCCGCACCAGTTCCTCGACGAGATCGTCGATGGGAATGTGCGGTGAATTGAGGGTTCGGTGGGCCACCAAGGCATTCACGGCCCCGATGTACCCGATCCACGCCAGCCTGTAGTTCCGCGACGGAAGCTCGCCGGAAGCGACCGCCGGCGCCGCCGCCAGATCCAGCAGTTCGATCCACGCCTCGACTCGTGCGTGCCGCTTTGCCTCCATCGGTGCACTGACTCCGACGACTTCGACGAACGCTATCCGCGCATGTCGCGGATCTCGGACGATCTCGGCAAGGTAGGAGTGGACGATCTTCCGGAGACGGATGTCGAACTGGTCGTCGACTGTCGCGGCGGCGGCCGCAGCGACAACAGCGGATGCGTTGGTGTTGATCAGATCGTACGCCGCGCCCAGAACCTCTTCACGGTCGGCGAATTCTGCGTAGAACTGCCTGGTGGACAGGTTGGCGTGGGTGCAGATCTCGGACACCGAGCTCGCTGCGTAGCCCGTTGTGGCGAAGACGGTGATCGCGGCGTCGATGAGTTTGTCCCTGCGCTCGAGGCGCCGGGCGTGTGCGGATCGTCCCCCGTAGGAGCGTGCAGCGGGGACGACCATGGGGCGATTCTACGAGCCGGCGCCCACTCCTATCGCCCGGCCCGCGGCTGCGCCCGCGATGTCGCCGAGCACGTCGCCGATGGTCTGAAGTGCCCCGTCGGTGGTGAGCGTCGATGTCGGCGAGGTGATGTTGCAACCCTCGGGGGCGGGCACCCCGTTGAGGCGTTGTTGTATCCAGGTGAACGCGGTGGGTAGCGAAGAGATGAATCCGCTGATGTGTTCGGCGAGCAGCTCCCGCACGTAGGTGACCCGGACGTCGTCGTTGCGGCAGTACTGGTCGACGAGACGGTCCGTTCCCGCGCTCGGGATGATTTCGTCGTATTGGGCGTGGTAGATGAACACGGGCATGGTCGGGTCGTGATGGCCGAGGGTCACTTCGGCGATGACTGCTTTCACTTCCGGGATCTGCAGCGGGTCTTCTCCACCGATGTACGTGGCGAGATAGTCGTACCCGGGGAACACGTTGGTGCCCTGGGGATGACACAGGGCGCTCTTGACCGTGTTGACCACGCGACCGAAGTCGTCCGTGCGGGCGTCGAGCAGGCGCTGCACCTCCGGGTATTCGCGGCCGATGCCGATGAGGGTGGGCGAGACCAACCCGGCCCACACGCCACCAGTGTTGTGGCGCAACGTTTCCTCGCCGTCCGCGAGCGCGACCCCACCACTGGCAGTTCCGACGATGTTGAGTTCGGGGGCGTACAGGTGCGCGTTCTCCGCGACCCACGAGGTGGGGATGGTGCCGCCCGAATACCCCCAGAGCGCGGTCGGTGTCTGGGCCCCGTTCAATTGAGCCGGTTCGAAGCTTTCCACCGCACGGATACCGTCGAGTGTCGCTCTCCCTGCGATGACGGGGGCGCCGTACGCGGAGTTCGGCCCTTGGTAGTCCGGAAGGGCCACCGTCCATCCCTGCGACACTCCCGCCGAGATCGCTGTCAACGCCTCGCCCGAGTTGACGAAGTCCGCCGGTATGGAACCGTGTTGGATCACGTACGACGGGGCGCAGTACTGGGCGGTGGAGTCCTCTTGGATCTGGTACGAGAGCAACTTCCGCCCACCCGGCGGGGCGTCGCCCCGCGGCCGCAGAACTGTGGTCACGGTCGCGATGGCGTTACCGTGCGTGTCCTGTGTGCGGTAGAGCAGCTGCCACGCTTCGACGTTGATCGGCGCCACGCTCAAGGCCGCCGGTGTGATCGTGCGGGCTCGCAGGACCTGGCCGGGTTCGGCGTCCGCGACGATGCCGGCCGGTGGAGTGAAGAACGGGTCTAGTTCCGGTGGGAGCGTGACCGCGGCGGTGGGCTCGATCGGAATCTCGGAACCAGGTGCGGCGGTCGCCGTGGGCGCCGCCATCAACCCCGACCCGATCGAGGTGAGGACGGTGGCGACGATGACGAGACCGCGACCTGAAACTGCTGGGTATGACCGTGAATGCACGATGAGCTCCTGCTCGTGAGTGGCTGCGGTCACAGTAAGTGAAATGCTGGCGATTCACAAACAGCATTCGGCAGGTGCGCTGCGTCGGCGAAGGTGGCACTGTTCGATCGACACCGAGAACGTCGCGGCGGAGCCGCGGTCTGAATTCCGGTGATCCAGCTGTGTCCGCTCGACCGCAATGGCGGGTTCACCCGAACGACTGGACCCCTGTATGCAGAACCGACATGCCTGGCCACCGAGTGCGAATTCGCCCGCTTGACTGGACCACCCACGACCGCGCCACCGTCACCGCAGTCGGACGTGCCCTGCTACACCACATGCACCGGACATGACGCCACCCCAGGGGACGACCACCTCTCACCTCGACTGTCCGGTCGATAGTCCGCTGCCAGCAGGCGGACGATGAACCGGGCGGCGGGCACCTGTGGAAAAAGCAAGCATGCGCAGATACAGTTCGAGCGCCTGAGCACGGCCCGGAGCGGAAGGGTCGCCGGTCATCAGAAGCGGCGGGCTGATCGTTTCGAAAAACCACTCGAAGAGATCGACGGCAGGGGCTGGAATGTGTTTCCGGTTCTGCAAACGCCTATGACCGTGACGCTGGATGTCGGCTGAACTGACTGCTCACCGGACCGATTCAAACACGGCCGCAAGACCCTGCCCCCCTCCGATACACATGGTCTCGAGTCCGTAGCGCTTGTCTTGACGATCCATCTGCCGGAGCAGGGTCGTAAGAATGCGCGCCCCTGTGGCCCCGACCGGGTGCCCGAGCGAGATCCCCGAGCCGTGTGGATTGAGTCGCTCGTCCGCCGGGTCGAGGTCCCAGGTGCGGAGCACCGCGAGAGCTTGAGCGGCGAACGCCTCGTTCAGTTCGATGACGCCCATGTCGTCGAGGGTCAGATCGAGGCGTTTCAGGGCCCGCTGTGTGGCCGGGACCGGTCCGATTCCCATGGTTCGGGGCGGTACGCCGGCCACAGCCCACGACGCGAGGCGCGCGAGGGGACTCAGACCGAGCTCGGCTGCGACCTTTTCCGTCGTCACGATGCACAGTGCCGCACCGTCGTTCTGTCCACTGGCGTTACCGGCCGTGACCGTCGAGTCGGGATCGACGCGCTGACGGATGGGACGCAGCGTGGCCAAGGAATCGACCGTCGTGTCAGCGCGGGGGTGCTCGTCAGTATCGACGACCGTGACCGCGCCCCGCTTGCCCGTGACTGACACGGGCACGATCTCTTCGGCGAAGACGCCGTCCTTCTGCGCCGCGGTTGCTTTGCGGTGCGAATCGGCCGCGAGTGCATCCTGGTCGGCTCGTGAGATGGCGAATTCCGCACGCAGGTTCTCTGCCGTCTCGATCATGCCGCCCGGCACCGGGAAGTGGGCTCCGCCTGCGGTGACGCGGGCGCGGGCGAGTCGGTCGGAGAGCGCCACGCTCTCGCCGCGTACGCCCCAGCGCATGCCGGTGGCGTAGAACTCGGCGTTGCTCATCGATTCCGCTCCGCCCGCCAGGATTAGATCGCTGGCGCCGGACTCGACCTGCATGCAGGCGTTGATGATCGCTTGTAGGCCGGAGCCGCACCGTCGGTCGATCTGCTGCCCGGGGACGTCGATTCCGAGGCCGGCCTGCAGCGCGGCGATTCGTCCGATCGCGGGTGCTTCACCGTTCGGCGATGCTTGACCGAGGATGACGTCATCGACTCTGTCGGTGGGGACACCAGTGCGAGAGAGGATCTCGCGGATGACGGTGGCGGCGAGGTCCTCGGGGGCGACGTCGCGGAGTGTCCCGCCGAATCGTCCGACGGGGGTTCGGAGTGGTTCGCAGATGACGGCGTGGGGCATGGCACTTCCTTCGTGTCGTGGAATGCGTGGGGGTGGGTCAGGTCGGGGGAGCGCGGAAGAGCGTGTTCCATGTGGAGATTGCGGCAGCGGCGAGCAGTCCACCGGTCAGCACGAAGACGGCTCCGGCTCCGGCAGTTCCGGCGATGGTTCCGGCTGCGAGCGGGATGACCACCTGACCGAGACGATTTCCGGTCAGGCGCAAGGACAGGGCGGACGCACGGTTGGAGGGATTGACCAGACCGGCGACCCAGGTCATGGTCAGCGGTTGAGCCAGGCCCCAGAAGAACCCGGCGACGGAGATGAGGACGCCCACCACCCACGGATTCGGTAGCAGCGGAACGAGAATCATCGGTAGGGCGGAGCACAGGCTTCCGGAGACCAGTAACCAGTGTCGCGGCGCGATGAGGAGCAGCCTGGTGAGCAGTGTGCGAGAGAGGATGGCGGCGACCGACCGAGCGGTGAGGATCACGGTGACGACCACCACGCTGTATCCGTGTCGTTCTCCGAAGACCGGGAGGTAGGCCGTCATGAGGTCCATCGAGGTCAAAATAATGAGGCTGGAGAAGACCGCGGGACGCATCCCCTTGGTGGTCAACATCGTTCGTGTGGACTGCTTCTCGTGGACGGTGCGGGCGCGCACGGAGGCGCCGCTGATGCTGAGCGACGGCGCGAGGGTCAACGCCGATGCAACGACCGCGACACCTAGCATCGCGATTAGAGCGCCACTGGTGTCGACATGGCCGACCTCACTGCGGGAAGCGATGAACCCCACGATGGGGATGCCGATCGACTGGCCCACCGAGATCCACACGGTGAGTCCGCCGAAGCGCCGGTCGTAGTCTTCCGGTGCCGATCGCACGGGGATGTATCCCTGGCTGGCGACCATCGTCAGGATGTGGCTGAAGCCGAGAAGTATGCACCCGATGGCGAGGACGACGATGCCCGAGCTGACGAGGACGACCGTGACGGCGATGAGAGAGACGGCGGTACCGATCCGAAGGACCGTCGCGGCTCGTCGGCCGTCCACCGCTCGGCCGATACGCATGGCCGCCACGAGTGGAATCAGGGAGTACAGGGCGGTCAGGACACCCACTGTGGTCGCGTCGCCACCGAGTTCGAGCGCCTTGTAGGTGATCATCACCCGTACCGCCGCGTAGACGGCCTGCACGAGGGCCGTGGTGGCACACAACATGACGAACCACGACTTGATCATCGACTCGTGTGTCCCCGGGCCGGGCAGCGATTGTGACCGGCCGGGGTGTCAGCCATTCGGGAAGTTCTCCCTCTCGTCGGGCCCTGCCGCGCGCAGATCCGGTTCGTTCTCCCGGATGCGGCTCGCCCGGGCGACGTGCTCCGCGGTCAGGCGGCCTGCAGTCTCGGCATCTCCGCGCTCGATGGCGTCGAGGATCTCGTCGTGATCGTGCTGGAGGTCGGCCGCGTCCGTGGGGCGTCGCCAGACGGTGGTTCCCGGGGTGAAGCGGGCCCACAACAGTTCGAGGTGCTGCACGATCAGCGGCGAGGTCTGCTGGTAGATGGCGAAATGGAAGGCGCGGTTGAGCACCGACAGCTCGGCGGGACTACTGGTTCCGCTCGACTGGGCAGCGGCAAGCTCGGCGTGCGCAGCGCGTATGGCATCGAGTCCGCGGGGGGTCATACGCTCGACGGCCATCTCTGCCGCGGTCCGCTCTGCGGCTGCGCGCAGGCGGTACAGATCGCGGGCGGTGTCCGGTGTCATCTCTCGGACGGACGCCCCTTTGTGAGCGTCGTAGGACACCACGCCGTCTGCCTCGAGCATGCGGAGGGCTTCTCGGACAGGGGTGGCGCTGACCCCGTAGCGCTTGGCCAGGACCGTCTGCTTGATCAGCTCGCCAGGCTTGATGGTTCCGCTGGCGACGTCCTCCTTGAGGCGGTCGACCACATACTTCGTCCGGCTGACCGGTGGGGCGGAACTGTTGACACTCATGTCCGAACCCTCCCTCTCTGTGTTCTGCGTTCTGTTGTCTCTACCCCATCGAGTGTTGACAGTACGTCTCCAGGCGCGAAAAAACTGCGATCTATCGACGGTAGACAACATTCTATAGACTGTGTAACGTGCGTCACCAGCGCTGGACGGTGTGATCAGGACCTCGTCCACCTAAACGCCCGCCGGTCTCCACGCCTCGGCGAGACGATGACCACCGAACCGATAACGGAGAAGACGAATGAGCTCACACGAGAACCTCACCCGCACCGTCGCGGAGTGGATCGTGCGCCAGAGTGCCCTCGACCTGCCCGACGCACTCGATCACCACGTCCGCCGGATGCTGCTCGACCATCTAGCCGGTGTCAGCGCGAGCGCGGTCGGCGAGGTCTCGCGGGCCGTCGGAACCCATGTCGCGCGGTCCTACTCCGGATCGACGTCAACGGCGATCGGCCACGGCCGGACCTCCGCTCTGGGCGCCGCGCTGCTCAACGGCACCAACGGACACGGCATCGAGTCCGACGAGGGCTACACCCCGGGATCGATGCACCCGACCTCCGTTGTCTTTCCCGCCGTCTTCGCCGTAGCCCAGGAACGGGGAATCGACGGGCCCCGGGTACTGCGCGCCGCGGCCATCGGCATGGAACTGGCCTGCCGCCTCGCGGACGCCGGCCACCCGGCCACCCGCAACCGGCACTTCCACAACACGCCGGTCGCCGGCGTCTTCGGCGCGGCCGCGGCCGTTGCGGTTCTGCTCGAGCTCGACGTCGACCGGGTGGCGAACGCACTCGGTATCGCGGGGTCGCACGCCAGCGGCGTCTTCGAGTTCCTCGGTGGGTCGGCAGAGATCAAGCGGTTCCACCCCGGTAAGGCGGCACGCGACGGTATCGCCAGCGCTGATCTCGCCGATGCCGGCCTGACCGGGCCCACCACCATTCTCGAGGGCCGCGACGGCTACTTCGCCGCCTACGCCGGCGAGGAAGGAACGGACTGGTTCGCCGACACCGTCACGCGAGGACTGGGGGAGGAGTGGGTGCTTCTGCGCACCTACGTCAAGCCCTACCCGTGCTGCCGCCACCTGCACGGCGCGATCGACGCGATGGTGGTGCTGCGCGAGGAACACGGCATCGATCCCGACTCCATCGCCTCGATCGAGGTGGGCACGTTCGCCATCGCCACACGCCATGCCGGCCGGGTGCTCGACACCGTGCTACAGGCGCAACTGAGCCTTCCGTTCACCGTCGCCGTCGCCGCGGTGCGCGGCTCGGTGACGATGACCGACTTCGCGCAGCCGACCCGCCACGACGCACAGATCGTGTCCCTGATGGACAAAATCATCGTGCGGCTCGACGAGGCGGCGGACGCGTCCTACCCGAAGACGGGGCGACCGGCCGAGGTCACCGTCACCACCGCGGACGGCGCAACGTACCGCCACCGCGTCGAGCAGCCCTACGGCGAGCCCACCAACCCGATGTCGGACGCCGACCTCGAGGTCAAGGCCCGCGGACTCGTCGAGCCCCTCATCGGAGCCGACGGTGCCAAGACACTCATCGAATCGTGCTGGAACTTCGACTCACTGGCGTTCCTCGACGACCTCGACGCCGCCGTGCGGTCTTCCCCGACCCTCGCCTGACCGCCTCACCGAACTCGACCCACTCACGCTCATCGGGGCTCGCGCCCGAACACAGGAAGGCCCTCTCATGGAGGTTGCAGTGCACGACCTCGAACTCGCCTACGGCGATTTCGTGGCGATCAAGAGCCTCGATCTGATCATTCCCGACGGCGAGTCGGTGGTGCTGCTCGGCGAATCGGGCTGCGGCAAGACCAGCACCATGCGGTGCATCGCCGGGCTGGAGATGCCCACCGGCGGCACGATCTCCATCGGCGACAAGACCGTCTTCGACGGCAACTCCGGGCGCGTGGTCCCGGTGTACAAGCGCAATGTCGGCATGGTGTTCCAGTCGTACGCGGTATGGCCGCACAAGACAGTTCTGGAGAATGTCGCGTTCCCTCTCAAGATGAAGGGCGTCGCCCGATCGAAGCGCCGCCAGGAAGCCCTCGACGTCCTCGAACTCGTAGGTTTGGCGCACCTCGCGGACAGGGGAGCGAGCATGCTCTCCGGCGGCCAGATGCAGCGCGTCGCCCTGGCGAGATCGATGGCCATGTCCCCGAGCGTTCTCCTGCTCGACGAGCCCCTGTCAAACCTCGATGCCCGACTGCGTGACGACCTCCGCGTCGAGCTGCGCAGGATCCAGACCGAACGAGGCCTGACGAGCCTCTACGTCACCCACGATCAGCAGGAGGCGCTCGCCCTCGCCGATCGCATCGCGATCATGCAGGCAGGTCGGATCAGCCAACTCGGCACCCCTGAACAGATCTACGGCTCCCCGGTGAGTGCGTCGATCGCGAGCTTCCTGGGAGTTACCAATGTCTTCCCGGTGACCGCCGGCTCGACACCGCGTGCACTGCAGCTCGCCGGCTCGTCCGTCGTTCTCGCCTCGGTCCACGATGTCCCCGCCGTTGCCGCGAGTGCCTGCATCCGACCCGAGGACATCACGGTCACCCTCGACCACCCGCGGGACGCCGCAGCCGCACAGTCCTCGTCGGAGAGCAACGTGCTCGACGGAGTCGTCGAGATCGCGGTCTTCCAGGGCGCAACGATCCGGTGCAAGGTGACACTCGACGGCGGCCTACAGCTCGACGCCGTCTGCGCACCGCCCACCGACGGAGTTCTCGCACACGGAGCACGGGTGAAAGTCACCATTGCCGCGAACGCGGTCAAGGTGCTGCCCGACGAGGCGCCGATCGCCGACACCCGGTCGGCGGTGGCGGCATGAGCCATTCCGTTCTCGAAAAAGCGGCCCCGGCACCGGGCCCGCTTCCTGCGCCCCTGCCCCCGCGCAAGCGCAATAACAAGATCGGTCGGCGTGGGAAGATCGCCAGCCTCCCACTGCTCCTCGTCGTCGCGTTCCTCGTCCTGGTCCCCGCCGGATTCGTCCTGCTGGCCGCCTTCAGCGACACCGTCCCGCGCCCTGGCAGCATCTCCTTCGACCTGACCCTGAAGAACGTCGACGTCCTCCTCGAAGCGGGTGTCCTCGGCGCCACGATCAATTCCTTGATCATCGCCTTCGCCGCTACGGTGCTGGCACTGTTGATCGGCGGATTCTTGGCGTTCATCGCCGCCCGCACCAACGTCCGCGGCAAGTCCTTCGTCTTCCTCATCGGACTCATGCCGATGTTCCTGCCCTCGTACGTCGGAGCCCTGGCCTGGTCCATTCTCGGCAGCCCCGGCGCCGGACTGATCAACGTCGGCTTCCGCGACCTCGGCATGGGAAGCCCGGTCAACATGTACTCCATGGGCGGTGTGGTCATGGTGTTCGCGATGTACTACGCGCCCTACGCATTCCTGCTGATCCACGCGTCGATGTCGCTGATGAACCCCGACCTCGAGGACGCCTCCAGCGTCCACGGCGCCTCGACCTGGCGCACCATCCGGTCGGTCACCACTCCGCTCGCACTGCCGGCCATTCTCGGCTCCGGCCTTCTGATGTTCATTCTCATCCTGGAGAACTTTCCGGTGGCTCAGGTCCTGGCCACCCCCGGGCAGATCGACACGCTCCCCACCTTCATCTACCGCCTGATGAACACTTCGCCCTCGCGCGGCAACGAGGCATCGGTCATCGCAATCGTCCTGGTCGCGGCCGTCATCGCCATCACCATCGTGCAGCGGAAAGTCTTGGCGAAGCGCTCGTACACCACGGTGTCGGGCAAGGGCGTCAAGGCGCGCACACTCGACCTCGGCAAGCTCCGCACACCCGCGCTGGTGCTCGCACTGCTGTACTTCACCCTCGCGATCGTGCTACCACTGCTTGCGCTCTTCCTCTCCGCCATTCGCAGTTCCCCGTACATGCAGTCGTTCGGCAGTCTCACCGAGCCGGGTGCACTCGACATCACCTCGTTCGCCGACGTCTTCTCTTCCGACGTCTTCCGCACCGCGGCCACCAACAGCGTGCTCGTGTCGGTGATGGCCGCCGCCGGCGGAACCATTCTGGCGTTCCTCGTGGGATACACGGTGTACCGCACCAGCTCTTACGCCCGCGGCCTGCTCGAAGCACTGTCCATGGTGCCGCTCGCCATCCCGGCCATCGTGCTCGGCATCGGTCTGCTGTGGACCTGGCTGGTCATGCCCGTCCCCGTGTACGGAACGTTGTGGGTCCTGATCATCGGTTTCCTCGCAGTGCAGATGCCCCAGGGATTCCGCGGCATCGCCGCCGCGATTCAGTCCACCGATCGCGACCTCGAGGACAGCGCAGTACTGTTGGGAGCGAGACGCTCTCGCGCGATCTCGTTCGTCACCATTCCGTTGCTCCGAGTGGCCGTGTCCTCCACCTTCCTCATGCTGTTGATGCTCAGCATGCGCGAGTTGACCGTCCCGCTCTTCCTCTACACCACCGACACGCGCATCCTCTCGATCGCCATCTACGACCAGTTCGAGAACGGCGGCGCACTTCGCGAGGCATCGGCCATGGCGCTCATCTACTGCGCCATCATGTTCGTTCTCAGCTACCTTCCACGCCGGATCGGCGCGAAGAGCGGAACCGGCCATGCCTGAGACACCCGGCCCGAAAGGTACTTCCGTGATCACTCGAACCCGGCGCATCACCCGCGCCGCCGGCGCCCTCGTGGCAGTCACCGCACTCGCGGTGACCCTGACCGCCTGCGGTCAGGAAGGCGGCGGCAAGGACGAACAAGCCCGGGAGTTGTTGCCTCCCTCCGACGTCGACACCAGCAATGGCCTTGTCATCGACGGCGAACTCGTCGCGGACAAGGCCCTCTGGGACGCCGCGCAGGGAGGTGTGGTCAAGCTCTACTCCGGAACGGGCAAGGAAGCCGAGGATCTCACCGCCGCGCGGTTCAAGCAGGAGACCGGGCTCGACATCGAGCTGACGCGGCTCCCCACCAACAAGCTCGCCGAGCGGGTGCTCTCCGAACAGGGCGCCGGCAAACTGGGCGCCGACATCGCTCGCGTCACCGACCCCCGCGTCGCGAGCGAGTTCGCCGAGCAGGGGGTCTTCGTCTCCTACACGACACCCTTCGACGAGCTGCTGCGCGAACAGAACACCGGCGTCCGCGACACGTATCTGAACTGCTACTACTTCGTCAACGCCATGGGTTACAACGACGCGATCATCGAGGAGAACCAGCCCACCCAGTGGGAGGACCTCATCGATCCCAAGTACGCGGGCAAGCTCGGAGTCGTCGCCGTCACCACCGGCGGAACCCTGAACGCGTTGGCGCACTTTCAGATCGACACCCTCGGACGCGAATTCCTCCAGCAGCAGGGTCGACAGAACCCACGCATCTTCGACTCGACCTC
The DNA here is from genome assembly GCF_000686025.1 of Rhodococcus sp. UNC23MFCrub1.1. Classification (GTDB taxonomy): domain Bacteria; phylum Actinomycetota; class Actinomycetes; order Mycobacteriales; family Mycobacteriaceae; genus Rhodococcoides. The sequence goes on along the minus strand of NZ_JMLQ01000007.1, from coordinate 241,849 downwards.
CACCGAGGTCGATGCGCTGGCCCGCGGCGAGATCTCGATCGCATCCCTGAGCTTCAACAACGCCTTCGCGGCCGAACTCGCCGGAGCCCCCATCGAACTGGTCATCCCGGACAAGGGCGTCTCCGCCTCCGAGAACCTCATGGGCATGACCGCGAACGGCCTCGAGAATCCCGCCGCCCAGGTGTTCATGAACTGGACGATGTCCAAGTCGGGACAGGGTTTCGCCGCCTCTCAAGGGTTCGTCCCCGCTCGCACCGACATGGAGCCGGTCAAAGCCGGCGGTAAGTATCAGCTCCCGCAAGCGGACTCGCCGCAGTTCCACCTCTTCACCGAAGAGCAGTACAACGAGTTCGCCGCTCGTGACGAGGAATGGTGGAAGCAGGCGTTCAACTACATGGGCTGAGTCGGTCGACACGACCAGCGGCGGAGCCCACCCTTCTCCTCTATAGATCATCGAGTTAGGAACAGTCATGACTGCAGTACTCAACGACCGCGCAGCTCTCGTCGACTCGGTACGGGCGTTCTCTGCCCGGCATCTCGCCGACGGAGCGCTCGAGCGTGCTCACGATCCGGCCTACTCCTGGGACATCGCACGGTTGCTCGGGGGCCAGGAGCTGCTGGGGCTGACCATCGCCGAGAAGGACGGCGGCCAGGGCGCCACTCTCGCCGACGCCGTCGCCGTCATCCAGGAAGTCGCGCAACACTGCCCCAAGAGCGCAGACATTCTGCAAGCCGGAAACTTCGGGGCCATCCGCACCTTCGCCGAGTTCGGAACCGACGAGCAGAAGCGCAAGTACCTCCCGGATCTGCTCTCGGGCAACGCCCTGATCAGCCTCGGAATGAGCGAGCCCGGTGCAGGCTCCGCTGCGACCGAACTCGAGACCTCCGTGACCGAGGACGGCGACGGCTACCGCCTGAACGGGACCAAGATCTGGGGTACGCACAGCGTCGACGCCACACTCTTCCTCGTCTACGTCCGCTTCGGGCCGGGCACACGGAACATCGGCTCCGTCCTCGTCGAGCGGGGAACGGCCGGTCTGACATTCGGGAAGCCGTCGAACTACATGAGCGGTGAGCAGTGGTGCCAGCTCTACTTCGACGACGTGTACGTACCACGGGAGAACGTGCTGCTCGGCCCCGGCGGGTTCAAGAAGCAGATGAGCGGATTCAACGTCGAGCGCATCGGAAATGCCTCCCGCGCACTGGCTCTGGGGCGCCTGGCATTCGACACTGCGCGCGCGCACGTCAGCGACCGCACGCAGTTCGGTCGCACCCTCAACGAATTCCAGGGACTGCAGTGGAAGTTCGCCGAGGTTGCCGTGGCGCTCGACGGCGCGGACCTACTGCTCGAGCGTGCGGTCCGCAATGCGGAAGCCGGCCTGCCCTCCGCCTACGAAACCTCCGTGGCCAAGCTCGCCGCCAACGAGGCCGGCTTCCTCGCCGCGAACGAGGCGATGCAGGCGATGGGAGCCCTCGGGTACAGCTCGGAGTCCCTCGTCGAATACTGCATGAGACGCACCCGCGGCTGGATGATCGCCGGAGGATCGCTCGAGATGCTCAAGAACCGCATCGCCGAGGAAGTGTTCGACCGCAAGTTCAGCCAGCGCCTGCCCAAGCCGGAAGCCGCCCGGTGAGTTCCGGGACGATCGCGCACTCCTCCACCGGTTCCGTGGTCGCCTACGGCACGGACGGTCCCGTCGCGGTCCTGACCATCGACAACCCGCCCGTGAACGCCAGCAGCGCCGCAGTGCGCGCCGGGCTTCTCACTGGATTGTCCGATGCCCTCGCCGACGACACGGTCGAGGCAGTCGTGCTCATCGGCGCGGGGGACAATTTCATCTCGGGCTCCGATCTTCGCGAATTCGACGGACCCGTTCCCGAACCCACCCTGCCCACCGTGATCGCGGCCATCGAGGCCTCCCCCAAACCGGTGGTGGCGGCGCTGTCCGGCGCGACTCTCGGGGGAGGCCTGGAGTTGGCTCTGGCCTGCGACGCGCGAGTCGCCCGCGCCGGCGGTCTGGTGGGACTGCCCGAGATCACCCTCGGCATGATCCCCGGCGCCGGTGGCACTCAGCGCCCGCTCCGGATCCTCGGCCCCGCACGCACTCTCGAACTGATCACCTCGGGACGGCGACTGCCGGTCGAGTGGGCCGCCGAACACTCGCTGGTTGATCTCGTGACCGAAGCACCGCTGCGCGACGCGGCGGTCGCGTTCGCCAGGGACCGCGCCGTCAAGAGGGTGCTGCTCGACCTCCCGGTCGCTCCGGACGAGGTTCCCGGCGACCTCGAACGGACCGCCGCGAAGGTTCTCGCGAAGGGTGGTGGGCGGCCCCAGTACGCGGCTGCGGTGTCCGCTGTCCTGAGCGGTGTCGCTCTGCCGTCGAGCGTCGCCACTGCGTTCGAACGGTCCGAGTTCACCCGACTGCGGAACGGACCCGAGGCGGCCGCGCTGCGGCACCTGTTCTTCGTTCGGCGTGAGACCGCGAAAGCCAACCGCCCGTCCTTGCGCAGGGCGGTCGACGCGGTCGGCGTCGTCGGTGCTGGAACGATGGGCGCCGGCATCGCTCGGGCCTTCGTCGAATCGGGTACCTCGGTGGTACTCGTCGACAAGGACCCGGCATCTGCGCGCGCCGCGGTCGACCGACTGCGCACGACGTACGACACGGCAATCGAGCGTGGGCGCATGCGACGCGACGAGGCCGAGTCGGCACTGATGCTGCTCACTCCCGGTCAGTCGATCTCGGCACTCGAAGGATGCGACCTGGTCATCGAGGCCGTGTTCGAGGACATGGCGGTGAAGAAGGACCTGCTGCGCCGACTGCAACGCGTCGTACGGCCCGACGTCACCCTCGCGACCAACACCTCGTATCTCGATGTCGACGACCTCGCCTCCGTGATCGAACGACCGGGACGACTGGTCGGCATGCACTTCTTCAGCCCCGCGCATCGCGCCGCCGTGCTCGAAGTGGTGCGCGGACGAGACACCTCGCGTGAATCGCTCGATCGCGCCCTGAGCGCGGCTGCCGTTCTGCGCAAGCTCCCGATCGTCGCCGGTGTGTGCGACGGGTTCATCGGCAATCGCATCTACAACGCCTACCGACGCCAGTGCGAACTGATGCTCGAGGAAGGCGCCTACCCGGAGCAGATCGACCGTGCGCTGGTCGCCTTCGGCTTCGCCATGGGCCCGTTCGCGGTCTCGGACATGTCAGGCCTCGACATCGCCTGGCGAATGCGTCAATCCAAGGCTGCCACCCGAGACCCGTCGGAGCGATACCCCGATGTCGCCGACACGCTGTGCGAACTGGGCCGTTTCGGGCAGAAGACCGGCTCCGGCTGGTACCGGTACCCGAACGGATCGCGGACACCTCGACCGGATCCTTCGGTGGCGGCACTGATCGAGAAATCCTCGGCACAAAAAGGCATCGCCCGCGTTCCCTTCACCGACGACCAGATCGTCGACCGTGCCCTGCTCTCGATGGTCAACGAGGCGGCACTGTTGCTGTCCGAGGCCATCGCGGACCGTGCGGGCGACATCGACCTGATGCTCACCCTCGCCTACGGCTTTCCCTCGCACGTGGGCGGTCTGACGCCGTGGCTGCGAGCGCAGAGCCTCGACGACGTCCGACGCAGACTGGATCAGCTGGCGGAGGTCACCGGGCCCGGATTCACGGTCGGAGATCCTGCGGTTCTGTTGTAGGCAAAAGACATTCGGGACGCATTCAACCGCCTCGGCGTGCCCCGGAGCGCTCGAAGGACATCGACCACGCGTTGACGAGCCACTTGCTCTCGGTGCTGATTCAGTGCCAGAAAGGACGACAGACCATTGGCCAGGGTGCCCCCCGCTGCGAGTGACAGCGATGTAGCCGAACGAGTCCGGACACGACGAGGCGGTCATCTCACCCCGCTCGACGAGGCGCTGCTGCATAACGAGCCGTTCGCGGACGGGTGGAACGCACTGCTCGGTGCCGTCAGATCCAGTATGACCTTGCCTGGCTCGCTCCGGGAGCTCGCGATCTGCCGGATCGCGGCGCTGAACGGTGCTGCGTACGAATGGCGTGCCCACGCTCCCCTCGCCCGCGCGGAAGGTCTGTCGGAGCAGCAAGTTTCGGCGTTGGAACTCGGGGCGGACACTGCTCCCCTGGCCGAGGACCACTTGCTCGTCCTGCAGTACACCGACGCGATGACGCGATCGGTGGCGGTGTCCGACGATCTGAGCAGAGCTGTCCACGACCTCCTGGGCACACAGCAGCTCGTCGAACTGACGGGAACCATCGCGGCGTACAACATGGTGTCCCGATTCCTCGTCGCTCTCCATGTCGGCCAGACCGAGCCGACAACTACACGTGAACCGACAGAAAGTGACGTGACGGTATGACCGGTCGGTTGGAAGGCAGAGTCGCCCTGGTGACAGGAGCGGGCAGCGTCGGGCCGGGCTGGGGTAACGGCCGAGCATCCGCCGTCCGCTTCGCGCAGGAGGGCGCCACCGTCTATGCGGTCGATCTGAACATCGATGCCCTCAACGAGACAGTGGAGCGATCCGACGGTCCCGCAGGATCGATCGTTCCCCTCCAGTGCGACGTCACGGACACGCGCGCAGTGGCCGAGGTCGTGACGCGATGCATCGACGAGGTCGGCAGAATCGATGTGCTGGTGAACAACGTCGGTGGATCTCGCGCCGGTGGGCCGGTCGAAATGACCGAGGAAGAGTGGAACAAGCAGCTCGAATTCAACCTCACCACGACCTTCCTGACATGCAAGCACGTTCTGCCGCACATGAAGAGCGCCGGCGCGGGATCGATCGTCAACACCGCGTCGACGTCCGGCATTCGCTGGACCGGCGCTGCCCAGGCCGCCTACGCCGCGTCCAAGGCCGGCGTCATCGCCTTCACCCGGTCGGTCGCCGTGCAATACGCGCCGTCCGGCATCCGGGCGAACACGGTCGTTCCCGGACAGCTGCACACACCGATGGTCGAGGTGCGGCTCGCCGGACAGCGCTCCGGTGGCGACGTGGAGACATTGCTGGAGCAGCGACTTGCCCGCATACCCATCGGGTTCATGGGCGACGGTCGGGACACCGCCAACGTGGCACTGTTCCTGGCTTCGGACGAAGCTCGGTTCATCACGGGGACCGAGATCATCGTCGACGGCGGTATGTCCGCTCGGTGCGACTGACCGCAGCAACGGGACGAACCAGAACGACGGTTGTCAATGCCGCCCGCCGGTCTCCCACGACTTCCCGACAAGGCGTGCGCGGAATGCGGCTCTGATCCGTGTTGCACCTGGGGCCGCCCCCCACTGACGACGACATTCTTCTTGCGGAGAATGTCGTGCCGTTTGCACAACGAGGTCACGTGTCTGGCACCGGGGCCGCGAACCGCCACGACGTCATCTCACGAATCCCCGTTCGGGTCGTGATCGACCCATCCGGGACGCGTGGATCTCGCCGAGGGTCCGGGCAGCACATCCGTCCAGTCCACCCTGTCGTTGCTCGACACAGGCAACGTCTGGTTCGAGCTCAGCAGCACCTGACGTGTCAGCAGACTCGGCGCACTCACCTGCACGCTTCGGCTCGACAGAAGCTGTCGGTGGACAACCCGTCCGAGCTCTTCGAGTTCTGAGGCTCGAATCTTGCACGTCGGCCCCGAAACCCGGACGGGTTCGGGGCCGACGGCGTTCGATGTCAGTGCAACGCCGCGGATGCCGTCTCTGCGGCCGGCTCGACACGGTCGGACGAGGAGACCCGGCGAACAAGTGCATCCAGGGCGACCACACCGTCGCCGGCGAGGCGGATGGACACCGGATTGATCTCGGCTTCGAGGACGACCGTATGGGAGACGGCGAGCTCCGACACGGCGACGATCGTGGCGACGAGCGCTTCCAGGTCGCCCTCGGGCAGCCCGCGATATCCCGTGACCACCGACAAGCCCTTGACCTCGCCGATCATCTCCCGTGCGGTGGCCGTGTCGACCGGTGCCAGGCGGATCGAGGAATCCGCGAAGATCTCGGCGAGAACGCCTCCCGTGGACAGGACGACCAGCGGACCGACGTCGGCACTGACGCGGTATCCGACGAGCGCGTCGGCCAGGCCCCGGGGCGCCATCTGCTGCACGAGGACGCGGTCGACGACGACGCCGGGCTCGTGCCGCGCCACGTTGTCCACGATGGACCGCGCTGCGTCACGCACCCCGCGGGCGTCGTGCACATTCAGGACCACACCGCCGACATCGCTCTTGTGCGGAATTTGGTCGGACAGGACTTTCACCACGACCGGGTAGGTGAAGGGAATGTCGAATGTGTCGTCGATGGTGGCGATCTCGACGGCTACGGAGGGGCAGAACTCGACACCCAGTGACGCGAGGAGTTCGCCGGACGCCTTCTCGTCGAGAACCGCGGTCGGTGCCGCTGCGTCCACGGCGAACCGGGCGCCGTTGCCGATGGTGGCCGGGACGCGGCCGTAGGTGGCCGCGACGACGTCGGCGCACGACTCCGGGGTGCGGAAGGCCGGCACGCCCGACTCGTTCAGAAGCGCTGCAGCATCCGGCGCTTCGGGAAGTGCGAACGCCACGATCGGTACGGCGTGGTCGCCGCGCTCCGAGATGGCCTGCACTGCGAGTTCGGGATTGAGTCTGGCGGAAGATCCGATCACGAACACGATCAGGTCGAACTCGCCGCTGTCCTGCATCGCATCCAGTGCAGCAGTGACGATGTCGTGTCGGGCTCCGGCGAGACCGAGGTCCGCGATGAGGCTGTGGGGAATGGTCGCGCCCCGCTCGGCCATGGTCGAGACCAGTTCCTCGCTGGGTCCGGCGATGGTGAGTCCGCGCAGTGCGAGCTGGTCGACCATGATCGCGGCACCGCCGCCGGTGGTGGTGACGACGCCGACTCGGGGGGAGACGGGTGTGGGGGAGACGGGGACGCGCAGGAGGAGTCCTGGAGCCTCGACGAGGGATTCGAAGTTGTAGACCCGAGCGAAGCCGCAGGCGCGGAAGAATGCTTCGGACTCGCTGTCTTCGCCGGCCAGGGCTCCTGTATGCGACACCGACAGGGCGGCGGCTTCATCGGAGCGGCCGAGCTTGTACACCGCAACGGGCTTGCCTGCCGCGGCGGCCGCCTGCGCGAACGAGGCGAGATCTTCGGAGTGGCGCAGCGATTCGAGGAACAGAGCGAACGAGGTGACACCGGGATCGTCGACCATCGACTCGCACAGAGCACCGAGCGACAGGTCTGCCTCGCCGCCGGTGGACACCAGCCCTGCGAATCCGATACCTCGGCCACGAGCCCTGCTCACCAGCGAGCCGATGACACTGCCGGACTGGGATGCGACGAACACGCCGCCGGCGGGGATGTCCGGTTCGCCGAATGCTGCATTACCCGTGAGCATCACGCCCGTGCGCGGGTTGACCACGCCCAGGCTGCTCGGGCCGATGACTCGGACGTCGCCCTTCGCTGCCGCTGCGCGGAGACGATCCTCGCGTTCGACGCCCTCGAGTCCGTCCTCCGCGAACCCGGACGACAGAACTGTGGCGGCGGTGACTCCCAGCTGCGCGCACTCCTCGACGGCTGCTATGGCTGCCTCCGCGCCGGTCATGATGTAGACATGCTCAGGCACCTCGGGGAGCGAGGACAGGCTCGGCCACGCCTTGGCCCCCTGCACCGTCTCGCGGCGCGGGTTGATGAAATACGCGTTGCCGGCGTACCCCGCCTGAGCCAGGAACTGCTGCGGGCGAGCCGTGGTCTTCTTCGGATCGTCCGATGCCCCGACGATGGCGATCGACTTCGGGTCGATCACTCGCTGGGCGAACGACCTGGGGGCGTGGTCGGCATGGTGTTCGTTCATGGGCTCAACTCCTGGGAGCGCGACGGTCGAAGGACGGCGAGCCGCGGTGGGAGGGACCACACCAAACGGCCAACATGATCTACGTTACACACTCTATAGAGTACTGTCTATCAACATGGCTGGTGAAGTTGAGCTCTTCGTCGATGGGGACGACACGTCGGTACCAGGCGTGATCAACCACGAGTCGTTGACCCGGCGCCTCGCAATCGAGGCGGAGCCTTTGAGCGAGAGGACCGACGTCGAGGTCACCACCTCTCGTTACGTCGGGTATCCCGTCCGGGGGTTCGAACAACGAACCTTCGGCGGTCACCTGGTCGCTCAAGCGATACTCGCCTCCGCGGCGACGGTCGACGACCCGGCACGAGTGGTGAATTCGTTGCATGCCTATTTTCTCCGGACAGGAACTCACACCAGGCGCCTGCAGTACGACGTCACAACGGTGCGAGATGGGGGGTCGTTCTCGATCCGCGAGGTCTCCGTGATCCAGGCGGAGCGGGAACTGGCACGGCTGTCGTTGTCCTTCTGCACACCCGATGCGGCAGGAAGACCAGACAATACGGCGGCCTCGCCGGCACCCGCTGTGCCGCCACCGGACTCCGTGGAACCAGTGCATCGTCGGCGGCTCCTCGAGTTACCTGCGGATGGCATCAAACTGCCCGCGCGAGAGAACTGGCAGACCGCCTCGCGGCCGGTGGACATCAGGTACATCGACGGCACGACCGACGATCGCCGATTCTGGTTTCGCACAGCCCCCGCCGCGGGCACAGACCAGAACACTCACAGGGCGGTCCTCGCATTCGCCAGCGATCGCTCATTGCTCCCCGTGATCAGTCACGCGCGCGGGGACCTCGAACGTGCACACATGATGCGCACTGCGAGCATCGACCACAATCTGTGGTTTCACCGCGACGTCCGCTCGGGAGACTGGTACCTGTACGTCCAGAACTCCAGCTCGAACACCCCCAGATCCGGTCTGGCAGAGGGGAGAATCTTCAACGAGCACGGCGGATTGGTGGCTACGGTCGTTCAGCAAGGCATCATCACCGAGAGCTAATCGAGGCTCCGGCGTGGAACACCACCCTCGTCGAGGTACGACCTGCAGGACAGATCTTCCCGGAGACGCTTGCCGAGCTGCTTAGTGGCGCGAGCATCGAACGTAGGTTCCGACAGTGATAATCATTGCCGATAATAGTATTATGACTAAACGGAACTCCGGCGCTCGCTAGGTCTGCAAACAACATTCCCCCGATTGTGACGGATACTCCAAACCGCCGGCCGCGGCCAAGCCAGACCCGCCCTTGCGACCGGGTGACCGAGGTGGCCCTCGAGCCACGCCGACGCGATGGGTCCTGGAATTACCATCCGTGCGATGCGTACCGTGCGGTGGCGGGCGGGTTCATTCTTGGCAACGGGAAATGGTCGCCTTCTGCCTTCCTGTGCGTCGCGGTGGGTTTCAACGGTCATACGGGCGGTGGACACGCCGCTGTTCGAACGAGCACTTAGGCGCAGCTGCGTGCCAAAGTGGGTCCTGTGAGAATCACTCGGGTGGCCACGACCAACATCGCGGGCCTCCATGACGGAACGACAGACATCCCCGACGCGCAGGTTGCGGCACTGGCTGGAGCCAACGGCACAGGAAAGTCGAAGTTGCTCGCTTGCATGCTGATCCCATGGAACAGGTCCATGCCAGCTCCACGCAACCCCGATATGGACGCGACTGTCGAGGTCACTGTTACGTTCTCCGACGCCGAGCGGGACGTCCTAGATCAATTCCGCATCCAATCTGGCTGGGGCGACCATGAAGGTCCCGTTCCGCCCGAAGCGATTTACACCGCCCAATCCAAACCGTTAGCCGGGCATACCATCACGCCCAACGTGAACGAATTCACGTTGGAGTATATGACGCGCAGCAGCGAAGTACTCAAGCTCCAACCCAGCCTGAACCTCGTTTACCTGCCAGCGGAACGGCGGCTGGCACCGCCGAACTCAGTAGGAGTTGATCTCACACAACTCAGCGATGATGTCACCGTCGCGAAGCTCCAGGAAACTCGAAACAACTTTGCTCGACTCGATGACTCGGAGTTCGAGTCCTACGCATCAGCACTCTGCATTCAAGGCGCACTATCGGGGAATCAACCCAGTGTGAAGACAACCCCGTCTCGGTGGGACTCGTTCAAGGCCGCCGTCGATGAGCTGCTGCACCCGAAGCAACTATTACCCCTCACCGCAGAGCACAGTTCCGCACTTCGAATAGGACTCGCGGACGGTTCCACCCACTCGGTTAACGACCTTTCGAGCGGTGAGCGGCAAGCCCTCATCGTGATCAGCCGCGTCTTTCGTGCAGGTGAGGGTCGAAGCTTCGTTGTCATCGACGAACCAGACGCATACCTGCATCCGGCGTTGAGCACCCGCCTGCTTAAAGCGCTCCGGCCCGGTCTCGGCGAACACGGCCGCATGCTTGTAGCCACCCATAGTCCCGCGATTCCGACTCAATTACCCCATCCGCCATCGTCCGCCTCAGTCACACAAAGCCTCCGCAGTTGGTCGAGACGGAGTCCGACCGACTGGACCTCTATCGAGAGGCAGGCTTCCATGCCAGCACTCTCACCCAGTCTGAGGTGCTTCTTCTCACCGAAGGCAGCTTCGATGCTTCCATCATCCCGCTACTCCTACCGTCGGTGGCCTCCAACGCAATTCAAGATGCGGGAGGCCGCCGCCAGGTCCTCAGCTTGGTGGCGTCACTGTCTCGGTACGATCTTCCGATCGTTGGGGTGGTTGATGCCGATGTCCGGGCCGCTGCGCCGTCGCCGAGCATCGCGACGCAAGTGCATGTGTGGCCGGCTGCTGACGTAGAGGGCGTGTTGCTTCAGGATGACGCGTTTCTCGGCAAAGCTATCGAGGGCAAACTCCTCAAACCTGCAACGTGTCCTGATCTGCCCTCGACACGGCGAGTTCTCGATGACATGCTTCTCGCGCACAAAGACAACGCGATTGCGGAGTACGCGCAGCGCGTTCTGCGTGAGCGTGTATCGATCATTTGGCCATCCCCGCGCGGTGGCGACGCCCTTTCCAATCTGCGCGGCGTCGCTGCCCAAACACGTGTTCAGGCAGATGCCGCAACTATCGAAGGTGCCATCGCAGAAGGGGAAGCGGCGTGGCAGAAGGCGCTTCCTGACCTATGGACCATGGTTCGAGGGAAGTACATCATCGGAGAGTTCGTCTCTAAACACACGGTGATTAGCAACGCTGCTGACTTTGTCAATGCCGTTGTTGCCCACCAACCAAAGGTGGCGGCGATGCAAGCACTGGGAAAAGTGATCGACCAAGCAGTCGGTAGAGTGAGCCATTCGTAGACGTGTCCCTAGAGGCCCGGTCCGACGTCGCGTCTCTCATTGTGCCGACACCGGGCGCTCGGTCCTTTCGAGCATCGTTCGGGGTCCTGCTTTCGTGCGGCTGCGGTGGCGCACCCGACCTTTGGCGGCCCGGTTCGTCCAGCGGGCGCGGCGCGGCGGTCGACATTGCCCCAACACGTTTGCTGGATGCGCAAGGGTGCGCGCACTCGGTCGGCCAGCGACACCGACCGGGGCGTGCCATCGTCGATCGCAACGGTTATCTGACGGCGGTTCGTGTCCGAGCCCCAGGACTCAGGACCCGCTCGACACTTTCCTCGATGCCACGACAGTGACACGTGTCGGTACGAACGGCCGTGAACCGTCGTGCACCGGCACGGACGGTTGTCGCAGTTCAGGCGGTGTTTCGCAACCTCAGATGAACCCGCCTGAACGTCTATCGTCGTTCTCGTAAAGAAAAGGTCAAGAGTTCGATTCGCGGCTCCACACAGTTCAGAAAAGCGGCCACGCGATATACGTGGCCGCTTTTTCGATCTCTGATCCCCTGTCCTAGCCGTCGACACTCGTCTGCGCAGTAGCCTGTCGCACCGAGAACAGATTGCCGAACGGATCGAGCAGCTGGCACAGCCGTTCACCGGTGAAGACCGTCTTGGGTCCCCGGTGTGCAACCGCTCCGTGGGCTGTCCAGTCCGCGACGATCGCATCCACGTCGGTCACGGTCCAGTAGGCGGAGACTCCGGCCGGCCCGGACGAGTTGTAGTCGTCGTTCTCGTGCAGCGTGAGCCGCACCCCGTCGATGTCGTAGGCCACCAGTGCCCCGCCCCGCTGGATCGGTGTGCGACCCAGCCGGGCGGAGTACCACTCGACTGCGGCCTCGAGGTCGTCGACGAAGTAGAAGACGTTGCCGACGGGCCCGAGGGCGAGGGGAGTGGTCATCGGGCGAGGAAGTCGAGAATGTCTGCGTCCAGGGCCTTCTGGTAGTCGCCGTAGATGCCGTGCGGTGCGCCCGGGTACACCTTCAACGTGCCGTCCCGGACGAGGTCGATGGACTTCAGGGCCGCCGCCGCGATGGGGACGATCTGGTCGTCGTCACCCTGGGCGATGAAGATCGGGACCGTCAGCGCCTTCAGATCTTCGGTGAAGTCGGTCTCGGAGAACGCTCTCACGCAGTCGTAGGCGGCAGCGAGGTTGACGAGCATTCCCTGACGCCAGAAGTCGTCGATCGCGCCTTGCGAGATCGCGGCGCCGTCACGGTTGGCGCCGAAGAACGGCTGCGCGAGATCCTGGTAGAACTGCGAGCGGTCGGTCAGCACGCCGTCGCGGATGTCGTTCAGTGCCTCGATCGGAGTGCCCTCCGGGTTGGACTCCGACTTCAGCATGATGGGCGGGACGGCGCCGGCAGTGATGACGCGGGCGACGCGGGATCCGCCGTGCTGGGCGGCGTAGCGGACGACTTCGCCGCCGCCGGTCGAGTGGCCGATCAACGTCAGTTCCTGCAGATCCAGAGCCTCGCCGAGCTCGGCGAGGTCACGGGCGTAGGTGTCCATGTCGTTGCCGGTGTAGGTCTTGGACGACCGGCCGTGTCCGCGGCGATCGTGGGCGATGGCCCGGTAGCCGGCGTCGGCGAGCAGCTTGAGCTCGACCTGCCAGGCATCCGACGACAGCGGCCATCCGTGGCTCAGCACCACGGGCTTTCCGGTGCCCTGCTCGGTGTAGTAGATCTCGGTTCCGTCGGTGGTGGTGATGTAGGGCATGGCGACCTCCAGGTTTCGTGGGTCCCGATCAGTGGATGACGACAAGGTTCCTGCACGCCTGACCGGGGGTCGTCACGTCCGGCCGGGGTCTCGCACTACCGGTCGGCCGGTACGCCGAACAGGTGTTCCTCCTTCTCGGTCGTACCGGTCACCGTGTAGGACAGAGCCTCGGTCATCCGCTGGTGATCCGACTCGGTCCAGCGCTCACGGTGCTGCCGCTCGAGATCGCCCCACGACCGGGCGGTGAACTGCTCGACACGCAGAGACGGGTCCTCGCCGTTCCTGAACAGTGCCCAGGACTACCCGCCGGTCCGGCGGCGAGCTTTCCCGACGGCCGCCATGGCGCGGTCGAAGTCGGTCGTCGAGTCGGGCCGCACCCGGTACGTCACCGAGACGACCACGGGGCCGTCGTCGGGTTCGGGTTCGAACATCACCATCGGTGTCGGCCACGCCGTCGACACCCCGCGCGGCAGCGTGCCGGTGTCGGCGCGCAGAGGCAGGACCGTGACGCTGGCGGCGGTGACCACCAAGAGCACCGCCGAGATGAGTAGCGCCGCAGCGAAACCGACGTGCGACGCGACCAGCCCCCAGACGAACGAGCCCAGCGCCTGGGAGCCCATGAACACCAACAGGTAGATCGACATCCCCCGAGCTCTCACCCAGTGCGCGAGAGAGAGCTGAATCGCCGCGTTGAGTGTGGTCAGGGTGGCGATCCACGCGGCGCCCGACAGCAGCAGCAACGGGACGGCCGCGCCGGCGGGGAGGTAGGCCACGGAGACGACGCCGACGGCATAGGTGACCGCGGACAGTGCCAGCACGGCGTTGCCCGACATCGACTGTCGCAACCGCGGGTAGAGCGCCACGCCGGACACTGCGCCGACACCGAGCATTCCCAGGACGAGCCCGTACCCCGACGCGCCGAAGTGCAGGTGGCGCGACGAGGCCAGGGGCAGCAGGGCCCACAGCGCCGATGCCGGGAAGGCGAACAGGGCCGAGCGCAGCAGGATCCGGCGCACGATCGGTGCGGACTGCATGTAGTGCAGCCCGGTCAGCATGGACCTGCCGAGGCGCTCTCGGTCGACGGATCGATCGTCTGCGGGCCGACGCCACCACACGAGCGCGCCGATGATGACGACGAACGTCAGGGCGTTGATGGCGAACACCGCGGCGGGTCCGGCCGCAGCCACGATCACGCCGCCGATGGCCGGGCCGACGGCGCGCGCACCGTTCACGGTCACGCCGCCCAGGGCGGATGCTGCCGGGATCTGTTCGGCCGGAACCAGTTCGGGTTGGATGGCCTGCCATGCGGGAGACGACAGCGCAGAGCCGCACCCCAGCAGGAACGTCATCGCCAGCAACATCATCGGGGTCAGCACGTCGGTGAAGGCGAGCACCGCGGTGGCCGTCGCGACGACGGCGGTGTACGTGCTGATCGCGATCAACAACCTGCGACGATCGAGCAGATCGGCGAGTCCGCCGGCGAGGAGGGCGAAGAACAAGGTGGGCAGCAGGCTGGCCGTCTGCACGAGGGCGACCACGGTCGCGCTGCTGTTCTGCTCCACCAGGAACCACTGTGATCCCACCGTCTGCATCCACAGGCCGATGTTCGACACCAGCTGAGCGATGAACAGCGTGCGATACACCCTGCCACGCAGCGGCGCCCATGCTGAGGACGAGTGGGTGTCGGGGCCTGCGGCGAGGTCGGCGGTCATGGGTGGACCTTCCGGTCGGTCGATGCGTGCGCGGTGGCGACGATGCCGCCAGGCATATCACGACCACCGGGCGGTGTCGAGACGGCGCAGCACGGGTCGTCCTCCGCCTCCTCGCGGTGAGGATGAAGCCCGAGCCACATCCTCGACGTGGTCACGGCGGCGTGAGGACCGAATCCACTGCATGCTGGAGAATGGCGGTCGCTCGGTGCAGCGTGGCGGGATCGGTGGGCATCGCCCGGTCCCAGAACAGGCCGTCGAGAACCGTGTTGAGGAACGCGGCGTTCAGCGACTGATCACCCTGTGGCGCTGCACCTTCGGCGGCGAGAATGTCGAGCCACTGCTCGACTCTCCGGTGCGCTTCCTCGGCGAAGGACGCGTAGGCGGCTCGGATGTCTGCGGTGGGTTCGGGTACTGCGAACGCCTCGACGGTGCTGATCAACGCGCGCCGCGCCTGCGCTCCGACGGCAGGCACCAGGACCTGCTCGAGGCAGCGCACGAGGCGATCCCGAGCCGGTATCGATCGGTCGTGGATGACGTCGGCGTCCGGTGTCACCACGTCGTAGATCGTGGCGAGAACGGCCTCGCGCAGTGCGCGCTGGGTGGGGAAGTGATGACGGAGAGAACCCATGCTCACTCCGGCGCGCGCGGCGACCGATCGCACGCTGAGTGTCGACGCCGGGTCCTCACCGATCATCTCGCAGGCAGCGATGAGTATCCGCGCCCGCGTGTCCGGGCCGGGTTCCTCCGGTGTCGGCATCGCGTCCCCTCTGTTCCTCTGCGCTCGTTCCTGCTCTGAGCAGGACCGATCACGCGACCAGCACAATGTGCTAGCACAATGTGCTAGCGTCGTCGCCATCGTTCGCGACAGTACAGCGTGCTAGTGGCACGGCCGGCGGAAGAGGAGCGAATCATGTTCGATCGAGTCAGGCGCCGCCGCGCGGCTCGTCGGGTGCGACCCGGCGACGGGCGAGCACTGCAGCCGTTCCGATGGTGGCAGTTGCTGGGACGTGCGCTGTTTCATCTCCCACCGTCGGGCCCCCACGAGCCGGAATGGTCCGTCGACATCAGGCACTGGCAGGACCAGGCCTCCGGTTCTGTCACGGCCGATCTGTACAGAGACGGTCTGTGCGAAGCACGGTCGGCACTGCCCGCCGCGTTCCCCGTCGAGGACGGCCGCATCGAGGTCGCGATGAGTGGTTTCGGTGTCAAGCGGTGCCACCTCGTCTCCGCTGACGGGAGCGAGCGGCAGCTGAGCCCCGACCCCCGCTCGGCCGAAGGGCGCCGGGCCCGATTCGACAGGCGGTACCCCGCGGCGAGTTCGGTCATCGGCGTCGTCTCGATCGCCCTCGTTCTCAGCGGAGTCCTGTCGCTCGCGGTGTATCTCGTCGAGACGGTGTCTCGAATTCCGCCGATCGCCGAGTCGGTCGGTGTCATCGCCGCACCGATCGATCTGCCGACGTGGTCGACGGTCGCCTCCACCGTCGGTGCCGCCGTGGGCAGCACGGAACGCGCTCTGCGACTGCGTTATCACTGGCTCGACGCCGCCGGCAACTGATCGGCCGGCGGCCACCCCTGCTACCGAATGGACATCCCGTGAACCGATACGACACGCGTACCGCTGCGGTGGCCGCGATCAGTCTCGTTCTCGTCGGCTGCTCGACGACCTCCACCGCGTCTCAGCCCGATACTGCAGTGCAGCAACCATATTCCATGCCCGACCTCGAGTGGGCCTCATGTCCCGACGACGTCGGTGACCCAGCGGAGGAACCGTCGCGCCTGCAGTGCGCGTCGGTGCCCGTGCCGATCGACTACGACGACCCCGACGCTGGACAGATCGACGTCATGATCTCTCGGCTGCCCTCCCAGAAGCCGGAGGAACGGCGAGGGGTGCTGTTGCTCAACCCGGGCGGCCCCGGTGGTACGGGGCTCGACCAACCGACGTTCCTGGTGAATCGGGGCATGCCGCAGTCCGTGCTGGACAGTTATGACCTCATCGGCATGGACACCCGTGGGGTGGGCCATTCCAGTCCCATCAGCTGCGGCTTCACCGACGACCTGCACTACTACGGCGCAGTCCCGCCGTACGCGTACGACCAGGCTGCCTTCGACGAGCAGGTTCGTACTGCGAGAGAAGTCGCGCGCCGGTGCGCCGCCGAGGACGACGGCCTGCTGCGCCACGTGAGCACCGCGAACATGGCGCGGGACCTCGACCGCGTCCGAGCTGCTCTCGGCGAGGACACCGCGAGCTTCCTCGGCTACTCCTACGGCTCGGCGCTGGGCGCGGCCTATGCGTCGATGTTCCCCGAGAGCACCGACCGAATCGTGTTGGACAGCAACATCGGTGACACCCATCTCGATCGAGCCGGGATGCGGCGCTATTCCCGAGGAATGGAAGACACCTTCCCGGATCTCGCCCGGTGGATGGCCGAGCGTCACGACCGATACGGTCTCGGTGCGACCGAGGACGAGGTGCGGGCGACGTACTTCGACATCGCCTCCAGGCTCGATGCCACGCCCGTGAACGGGGTCGACGGTCGCTCGTTCCGGCTCGCCACCTTCGTCACGCTGTACAACCCGGCGACGTACGAGACCGCGGCCGATGCGTGGGTCTCGTACCGGGACGGCCTCGCGGCGGGTCAGGGCGGGGACCTTCCGGAGGGGGCTCCGGTGCCGTCGGCCGGCGACAACTCGTGGTCCGTCTTCCTGGCGGTCACCTGCAACGACGTCGAGTGGCCGCACGACGTGACCACGTACGAGAATGCCGTCGCCACCGACAGGGTCGACTACCCGCTGTTCGGCGCAGCGGCGGCGAACATCATGCCGTGCGCGTTCTGGGCCCATGCCCCGACCGAGCCCCCGGTCTCAATCGACTCCGACGGACCGACGAACATCCTCATCGCGCAGCATCGACGTGATCCAGTCACGCCCTTGCGCGGCGGTGAACTGCTCGACGAGCGCTTCGGAGATCGTTCCCGGCTGCTCACCGTCGACGGCAGTGGGCACGGTGTCTTCGCACTCGGAACCAACTCCTGCGCGCAGGAGGTGGTCACCGAGTATCTCGTCGACGGCGCCATGCCGGAGAAGGACACCCAGTGTCCTCGGGCTACGCAGTGAGCACCGGCTGACGCCGTGACATCTGTCATGACTGCTCGGTGACAGTGTCACCGCATCCCGTGCACGCAGGCACTGGCAGCGGTCGGTCAGCTCGACGACTCTGGTTGTCGATGAACATCATTCGACCGGATCGACCGAGGCGCAGGGAGGGCGACATGACGAACCCACCGCACGACAGCACGCAGGACGCACCGACCACCGATGCCGGCGCGAGGGTGGTGGACAGTCTGGGTGGCACCAGCGGAATGATCCGCACCGCGATACCGGTGATCGTGTTCGTCGTCGCGAACGCCGTCTGGACGCTGCCGGTCGCGATCGGTGCCGCGGTGCTCGTCGCACTGGGACTGACCGTTCATCGCGTCCGAGGTGGTGAGTCGATCGCCGGGACGAGCGGCGGTCTCGTCGGCGTTCTCGCCGCCGGCGCCGTCGCGGGGATGAGTGGCAGTGCGAGCGGCTACTTCCTCCTCGGCATCTGGACCAGCCTGGTGGCCGGCGTCGTGGTACTCGCATCGGTGTTGATCCGTAGACCGGTGACCGGCCTGCTGTGGAACGCGCTGCACGGCAATCGATATGCATGGCGACGGAACTCCTCGGTGCGCCGCGCCCACGACGTCGCCACTCTCACCTTCGCGGTGCTCTTCGGTGCCCGGTACCTCGTGCAGGACAGGCTGTACGACACCGACGCCACCGGCTGGCTCGCCGTCGCGAGAATCGCGATGGGTGCGCCGTTGTTCGCGGTCGCCGTGGTGGTCACCGTCTGGGCGTTCCGGCGTTCGACCACCCACTTCGTCGGTTGAGAGACACCACCGACAGACAGCTCGACACCCGCCCCACCAGAGGAAAGGACCTCCCATGACCACTGCACCCGAACTGATCGCGATCGACGACCTCTTCGGCCCGCCCGCCGCGGTCGGTGCTCGAATCTCTCCGGAAGGCAACAGAATCGCTTTCCTCGCACCGTGGCGGAACAGGCTCAACGTCTGGGTGCAGGACATCGCCCCGGATCTCTCCGCCGTGGGCGATGCCCGATGCGTGAGCGCTGACGAGACCCGCAGCGTCATGAAGTTCGAGTGGACCGACGACCCCCGGTGGCTGCTGTACCTGCAGGACAGCGGAGGCGACGAGAACCACCACGTGTTCCGTGTCGATCTCGACGATCCCCGCAGTCCCGCCGTCGATCTCACGCCGTTCCCCGGCGCTCGTGCGATCGAACTCCTGCCCGTGCACGGGAGTGCAGGCAGCTACACGGTGATGCTCAACGCACGGAACCCTGCCGAGTTCGACCTCCATAGGATCGACGTCGCGACGGGTGAGATCACCATGATCGGACGCAGCGCCGGGACGGACCGGCTGCTGATGCTCGCGGAGGGCGACACGGTCGTCGAGCAGGAGATGACCGACGACGGCCGCCTGCTCCTGTCCCGAGTCACCCCGTCGGGAACACGGAACCCGATCGTGTCGATCGACGCGACGGACTACCCGGTCGGGATCACCCCGACCCAGATGACCCCGGACGGCACAGGCTTGTGGATGGGCTCGACCCGCGGCCGCGATCTGATTCACCTCATGCGCCTCGATCTCGACACCGGTGAGGAGACCGTCGTCGATTCTCATCCGACGCTCGAACTCGACGCGGTTCGCCGCGCCGTCGAACAGACGTCGTCGCCCTTGATCTGCGACGCCGGGACCGGCGGCCTGCTCGGGGTGCGATACCTGGGCGAGCGCCAGGAGATACGAGTCCTCGACGAGCGCTTCGGAGAGGTTCTGGCAGCACTCGAACTGCTCTCGGACGGCGATGTCGGCGAACTGTCCTCGGACCGGAGCGGACTGCGCTGGACCGTCAGTTTCGTGCGCGATCGGGATCCCGCCGTCACCTATCTCTACGACCACACCACGGGTGCGAGCCGCCAGTTGTTCCGTCCGTACCCGCATCTCGAGCCGACCGCGATGGCGCCGATGGAACCGGTGACCATCGAGGCGCGCGACGGGCGTGCGCGGCCGTCCTTCCTGACGTTGCCTCTCGGCGTCGACCCGACCGCGCTGCCGATGGTGCTGTTCGTGCACGGCGGCCCCTGGTATCGCGACTCGTGGGGTTTCGATCCTGCCGTGCAGATGCTCGCCAACCGCGGGTATGCGGTGCTGCAGGTCAACTTCCGAGGTTCCACCGGCTACGGGAAGGCTCACACCAACGCTGCGGTGGGGGAACTCGCGGGCGCGATGCACGACGACCTGGTCGACGCGGTGAAGTGGGCCGTACAGCAGGGGTACGCCGATCGTGAGCGCGTCGCGATCATGGGCGGCTCGTACGGCGGGTACGCCGCGTTGGTCGGCGCGACCTTCACCCCCGACGTGTTCACCGCGGCGGTCGATCTGGTCGGCATCTCGGACCTCGCCAACTTCATGAGGACACAACCGTCCTTTCTCCGGGCCAGCCTGGTCAACAACTGGTACCGGTTCGTCGGCGACCCGAGTGACCCGGAGCAGGAAGCGGACATGCTCGCGCGGTCCCCGATCAGCCGTCTCGACGCGTCCACGGCGCCCCTGCTCATCGCGCAGGGAGCCAACGACCCTCGTGTCACCAGAGCCGAGTCCGACAACGTCGTCGCCACCCTCCGCTCGTGTGGGGTCCACGTCGACTACCTCGTCTCCGACGACGAAGGACACGGGTTCGTCAACCCCGAGAACACCATCGCGTTCTACCGCGAGGTCGAGCGGTTCCTCGCCCAGCACCTGGGTGGGCGCGAGCATTCCACGAGTCCCTCGTCGGTCCACGCACCGAGCGGGTCGCTGTCGTGATCCGCAGGAGGACAGGAGTCACCGTGGCAGTCGCTGCGCTGGTGCTCGCCGGGTGTGCGCAACCTCGGACCGAGCCGGATCTGAGCAGTGTTCACGACCAGGACGTGGCCTTCGAATCGTGCGACGGGTACGCGGTGACGTCGGCCGATGCCACTGCGTTCGCCGCCGACCCGACCTTCGAGTGCGCTCGCGTGACCGTGCCGTTGGACTACGACGATCCCGACGGTCGGACGGCGCAGATCGCCCTGCTGAAGGCACCCGCGCGGGGTGAGCGAATCGGGTCACTGCTGCTCAATCCGGGTGGGCCCGGTGGGCCGGGAATGAGCATGGCCGCCGCGGGTGCGACGACCTTGGCGGACAGTCGCGTGACCGAACACTTCGACCTGATCGGCTTCAATCCTCGCGGGGTCGGTGCGTCGACACCGGCGATTGACTGTTTCACCGATGCCGAGAACGACGCCGGCGAGGCGTACACCACGGTGCTGACCGGCTCGAGAACGCTGACGGAGGACGACTCGCGTCGCCTGGTCGAACGCTGCGCCGAGCGCTCGGGCGGCGACGACGTCCTCTCGGCGGTCGGAACTCGAGATGCCGCGCGGGACATGGACATTCTGCGAGAGGTGCTCGGCGACGAGAAACTGAGCTACCTCGGTCAGAGTTACGGAACGCGACTGGGAGCGGTGTACGCCGAGATGTTCCCTCAGAACGTGCGCGCCATGGTCCTGGACGGCGCCATCGACCCCGCTCAGAGCACGGCCGACCGCAGAGTCGACCAGTTCACCGGCTTCCAGCGCTCGTTCGACGAGATGGCCGCGTCCTGTGCGGCGTCTCCGGACTGTCCGCTGGGCCCCGATCCGAGCAGGGCGGTCGAGAGGTTCCAGGACATCGTCAGGCCTCTCGTCGAGGATCCCATCGTCACCGAGAGCGGTCGGCGCCTCGACTTCGACGCTGCATACGGAGCGGTGGTCGCGGGACTCTACGACTCGACGGTGTGGCCTGTCATCATCCGAGGAATAGCCGAGGTCACTGCGGGGCAGGGAGACACGTTGCTGAAGATCCTCGACGTGTTCGGTGGCCGCGACGAGGACGGCACCCACCCCAACTTCAGCGAAGCGCTCTACGCCGTCAACTGCATGGACGAGGACCGCAACACACCGGAGGAGGAAGTCGAGCTCAAACGGAGAATTCAGGAGATCGCGCCGTTCACGGACGCGGGACTCGGTCCGGAGGGGGCTCGTGATCCGTGCGAGTTCTGGCCGGCCGAGCCGACACTCGGAATTCCCTACGCACAGGATGTCGAGGGCGTTCCCGACACTCTGACGATCTCGATCACCGGTGATCCGTCCACGCCCTACGAAGGAGGTGTGAACCTCGCGGACACTCTGGGCGGAACGCTGCTCCCCGTGGACGGCGAGCAGCACACCGTCGCGATCTCCGGTGCGAATGCCTGCGTGAACGACATCGTGGCCGACTATCTCGTCGAGCTGGCCACACCCGAGGCAGGGACTCGCTGCACCCTCTGAGCGCTCGCTCAGGCGGTGCGCGCGAGGTGAAGTCGCAAGCGCAGCAGGGCGTCTCGCACGCGGGTCTTGACGGTGGCATGCGGTACGCCGAGCCGCTCGGCTGCTTCGCGGCAGGACAGGCCCTGGAAGTAGACCAGGTCGACAGCGGTTCTCTGCAGACTGGTCAGTTCGATCAGCGCCTTCGTCAGCAGATCGTTGTCGGCGTTCGTCCACACCGCTTCCCAGACGCCGTCGTGGTCGCGGTCGAAATGCGATGCGCTGTACTTCGTGTCCCGCCTCGCCGACGCGGTGTCGGAGCGCGAACGGTCGATCGCTCGTCGGCGCGCGAGAGTCGCCAACCAGGCGTGAGGTGTCCCTCGGTCGGAGTCGAACGTTCCGGCCGAGGTCCACACCTGGAAGTACGTCTCCTGAGCCGTGTCCTCGGCGCGCGCACGGTCTCCGAGAACTCGCAACGCCGCTGCGAACACCACGGGTCGAGTGACCAGCATCAGTTCGACCATCGCACGGTCGTCCCCGGAGGCGATCAGGCCGAGCAGGACACCGCATCGGTCGCGAAGGTCTCGGTCCAGCGCAGCGGCGTTCGCCTCGGTCGCTGCACGATCGACATCGAGAAATGGCGGGCGCGCTCGTCGCGGAGATGCGTACTCCGCCGTGGTCATGGGCTGATTCTGCATCATGCGGGCCCCGACGCTCGCATGAACGGACACCGCGTATCTCGCGTCGTGCGCCGTGCGGTCCGTTTCCTGAGCAGCGGGCGACCAGGAGTTCGTGAATCGCGCCAGTCTCGGTGTCAGGGAGTGTTCGAGGGTCGGTAACCCGTGAGAAGCGCCGTGAGATCGGATGTGTCGTTGCTCTCCCGGGTTCCCGTCCGACTCCGACTGATCGGCGTCGGGTGACTCACGGACGGTCGACAGGCCGGGGCAGTGTCCCGTGTCGGATCAACTGGTCGTAGATGCCCTCGAACATCGTCGACATCTCCTGCACCTGAGGGGGAGTGAGGGCATCGAAGAAGACGGACCGCACGAAGTCGATGTGTCGCGGCGAGACGTCGGCGAGGGTGTCGTCACCTCTGTCGGACAGTGCAACTCGGGTCACTCGACGGTCGTCGGGGTCGGTCGCCAGGGTCACGAGTCCCCGTGCGCTCAGGCTGCGGAGCTGATGCGAGACCCTGCTGCGCTCGGAGCCGATGCGGGTGGCGAGGTCGGACACCGAGAGCGTGCGCTCGGGATCGCTGACCAGCGCCACCAGTACGTCGTAGTCGGCCAGGGAGATGCCGTGATCGCCGCGCAGCTGGTGATCCATCTCGTAGCGCATCCGCAGGTGCACCTTCATGTAGGCGTACCAGGCCCGTGTCTCCTCCTCGCCGAGAAAGGCGTAAGGAGACTCGGATGCCACGTCGTACTCGGTCATCGTCCTGTTGTACCCGGCCGACGACGGACGGCCCGCATCGAGGCGGCCACCGACCTCAGGTGAGGATGACGGTGTAGACCTGTGCCAGGAGGCCGTCGCGAACGATGCCGACATCGGCTCCGCGGACGACGGGATCGGAGCCCTCGGGCCCGAGTGCCCACGCCAGGTAGCCGGCGTCCTGCATGAGGTGAACGCTGCCGTCCGCGGTGAACACGAATCCCGGTGCGTCGTCGAGGATCGCCTGCACCTTGGCATCGAGTGCGTCGTGGCCCTGCACCCGAGCCTCGGCATCGGAGAAGACGACGTCCTCCGTGTACGTCCGCGCGATGGCGGCCCGCCTCGCTGCGGGGTCCCGTTCGCCGAAGACCTGCAGGAGGTTGGCGTGCATCAGCTGCCCGATCGACTCTGCCATCGCTGGGCTCCCGTTCCATATGGGTGAAGGTTCACCCAAATTAGGCGCGGCCGGTCTCCACGTCAACCGCGTCGCGAGAGGGTGGCGCCACAATGGAACGGGTCAATGGACCGTCCGTGGGGGATCTGCCATTCATGCCCGAGTCGACCTCCGGTGATGGATCCTGATCGTGGAGATCGAGAGTGTGGTGTGACCTGCCGGGTCACCCTCTCGGTCAGAGCTGAGTCGGGCGATGAACTATGCGGAGATGTCCACCGATCTGTTGCAGGAACGGTACGAGCGGCTGGTGACGGACCGCCGTTCCGCCATTGCCCGCGACGCGCCACCGGACGACGTCGTGTCGGTCTCCAACGAGTGCACCCGGGTGCGCCGCGAGTTGGACCGTCGCGCCCGTCGAGTTCTGTGATCGACGAAACCCGTGGGCTCGATCTTCCGCCCCTGCGGCGGTGCTGAGAGACGATGGGGGTGTGCTCGACGACGATCGAATTCCCCGTGATCCCCCGACCCCCGACGTCCCGACGCGGTTGCGGCGCGCCGGAGCCGGCGGAGTCGCCACGGTGGAGAAGACCCTCGCCGTGCTCGAGGTGGTGGCCGATCGCGGCGGCGCCACCGCCAAGGAGGTCTCCGAGGTGCTGGGCTTCCCGCTGCCCACGACCTACCGTCTGCTGCAGGTACTCGTCGGTTGCGACTACCTCGTTCATCTCCGAGCGCGACAGCGGTTCGAGCTGGGATACAAGTTGGCTCGTCTCGGTGTCAGCCTGCATCGCCAGGTCGGCGTGCCTGTGCCGGTGCGGCAGCGTATCTCGAAGCTGCACGAGACACTGGGGACGGCAAGCTACTTCGCCGTCTACCGCGGGTCCGACGTTGTGGTGGCGCATGTCGCCGACTGCGCCACCCACCCCCGCATCACGCCGCTGAACTTCGGTTTCCACGAGGCCGGGCACGCGACTGCCTTCGGCAAGATCCTGCTCGCTGCGATGTCCCGCGAGGACGCAGCCGAGTACCTCGACACCCATGGCACCGAACGGCTCACGTCCACGACCATCACCGACCGCGACGAACTGGAACACCACCTCGCCGAGGTGTCCCGTCGTGGGGTGGCATGGGAGCGTGAGGAATTCGTTCCGACGAAAGCGTGCGCTGCAGTGGCTGTCCATGATGCGTCGGGTGCGGTCATGGGAGCCGTGGCCATCAGCACCCCCGATCGGGAAGTGGACCGTCGACGGGCGGCCGAGGTGGAGCACGCGTTGCGGTCCGCGGCGAACGAGATCAGCCGGTGGTTGCGCACCGGCTGACCTCGTCCGCGTCAGGAGAACTGGATGCCACCGTCCACGAGCATCGTCTGACCCGTGACGTAGTCGGAATCCGGAGATGCCATGAAGCTCACGAGCTTCGCCACATCGTCGGGCACCGATACTCGGCCCAGCAGGATCGACTGGGCGTTCTCGGCGAGCGCCTCGCCCTTCTGCTGGCCGTGCTTCGCGGCGAGCTTCTCGTCGATGAGATCCCACATCGCCGTGCCGACGATGCCGGGGCCGTAGGCATTGACGGTGATGCCGTGTTCGGCCCACTCCATGGCCGCGGCCTGGGTGAGACCGCGTACGGCCCACTTCGTCGCCGAGTAGGGGCCGAGAAGTGCGAAGGGTCGGAACGCGACGATCGAGGCCGCGCCGATGATCTTGCCGCCGCCTCCCTGCGCGATGAACTGGTTGGCCGCGGCTCGGTAGGAATTGAAGACGCCTTTGACGTTGACGTCGAAGATCTTGTCGAAGTCGGCGCTGTCGTACTTCAGCAGCTCTTCGACCTGGGCGATTCCGGCATTCGCGACGAAGACGTCGAGGCGCCCGCCTGCGTCCACCGCGGTACGCACCAACGATTCGACCGAGGATTCGTCCACGACGTCGACCGCGGCGCCCGTGGCCACACCGCCGGCACCGACGATCGTCTCGACGGTCTCGTCGACACCGTCCTTCGAACCAGGCAGGTCGGCGACGACGACGTGAAGACCGTCTCGGCCCAGGCGTTCGGCGATGCTCTTACCGATTCCTCGGGCTGCTCCGGTGACGACGGCGACGCGTGGGTTCTGGCTCATGGAGACCTCCGTGACTCGGTGAATGATTCTCATCCAGATCACACCTGCACGGTCCCGGGCGTCCAGAGTCGTTATCGCGGAGTGAGAACGGGGACGTGTGGACGGTTCTGTCCGCGGGCACGCCGAGCTCGAGCAGAGAGCGCAGCACGAGCGAGACGAAGTGCAGGACTGACGCGGCGCTTCAGCGCCCGAGGACGTGCGGATCGCGCCCGATGAATCCGAGAAGCCTCGTCTGATCGTCGGCGTCGTCGGGTATGGCGACAGCCGGCCCGTACTGGCCGGACGACCGCATGAGCTCCTCGATCGGCCGCATGCCGTCGACCAGTTCGGCGCAGTAGTCGGCGTCGAGTGAGAGGTCCTGCCCGCCGGCCGCGGCGAGGTCCCACGAGTGCATGAAGACGTCGGGTACGTAGAACTGGCCGACCGCCGCGGGAAGTGGCATCTCGCCGATCATCGGATGGTGGAACGGGGTCGCGGCGTCCGGCCCGTCCAGCACTCTCTGCACGGCGTCGCTGTGGACACGCCAGGCATCGACCGGGTCCTCGAGTGGTGAGCGCCCACGATCGAGTTCCAGCCCGGTGGCCGTCGCCAGAAACGCCGGGAACCAGTCGACGAGGTGCGCCACCACATCCCGTGCGGTCCAGCCGTCCACGGGCGCCGGGGCATCCCAGGCCGACGTGGACTCGACGAGCGTGGTGAAGGTCGCGGCGACGGCGCGGTGACGGTCGGCGGTCTCGCGCGGCAGTGTCATGCGCGCACTGTGCTCCGTCGTCGCCCTCACGTCAATCGTGCGCGAGCGAGTCCGAGCCGAGCAGGGTGCCCGTGTCGGCGGGCGCTCGGATCGTTGCGTCACCGGTCTCCCCGCGCACAGGATGCGACCCGAATTCTGCCTGTGCCGCTGCGCTGTTCGACGGTGACGGGTCATTGATATCGAGCCCCGGTGAACTCGAACGGCGGGTGAGTCGACGTCGGCGTGAACAACGTGGATACGACGTGGATCAGGCGACGGCGCCGTGCGGTCGTCAGCCGAATTCGGGTGTCGGTCCGAAGTGGGGAAGTCTCGTCGACAGTGGTTGCCGAGCCGTCGACTGTTCCGGGCGACCGTGCGCGATGAGTCCGAGTTCTGCGATGTGAGAGTCGAACGCATCGCGACCGACCCGGGTCAGCTCGACCCACGTCACCAGTCGCGAGTCGCCGCGGGAGAGTGACGTCGTCTTCTTCGTCGACAGGTAGCCCGCGTCCGACAGAGCTCGGAGATGTTTGGACAGAGACGCATCGCTGATCTCGAGGGTGTCGCGGATGATGGCGAAATCGATCTCGTCGACTCGGCGTAGAAGCCCGCAGATGCGCAGCCGGACCGGTGCGTGGATGACGGCATCGAATCGTGGTTCGGGGCCGCGATCCTCGGTCACGACCGTGGTCCGGAGTGCGCCCGGCCGGACGGGCGTCGGACGTCGTCTGCGTACAGATGGCGGCGATACTCGCGGTCGAACAGGCGGCCGCCGAACAGCACGAGCACGAAACACAGCGCCTGTGGCACGAGGACCCACCACGCGGACAGAGATGCCACCAGACCGTAGGAGACACTCAACGATCCGAGCACGGTCACCAGGAGCCCACCGAGAACAGACCACCCGACGGCACCCACGCCTGACGGGCGTACCCCCGTCAGGCGGGGATAGAGCACCGTCGTCACGATCGCGGCCGCGACCAGAACGGACGTCGACACCGAACGCACGTGGCCGTCGGGCAGCGACGGTGTACCGACGTACAGGGCGGTCAGTGCCGCGAAGGTCGGATAGAACCATGTCGGCGCCACGAGACGGTCGGCGAGAACAACTCGGTCGGCATGGATCTCACTCAGCAGGGCGCGAGCATCGTCCGGCGACCGATGGCTTTCCATGACGGAAACATTAACACTTTCCGCGCCGGAAAGTGTTACGTTCGGCGGGTCGTGCAGTCCACTCGAGGAGGGTCATGAAGAAGCGCCCGATCAGCACTCGCGCCGTCGTCGTCACCGGCGCCCTGACGGCAGTCGTCACGGTGGGTGGCACCGTGAACGCCGGTGCGCAACCGATGTACTTCTCACCGGAGCAGCGCATCCACACTCTCGCCGAGGTTCCCCAGTGCCTCGCCGGAACGGTCGATGTCAGAGTGACCAGCGGCTACACCCCTGACGAGATTCACGCTGACTTCACGACCCATCTGTACAGCCCCGCGTGGGTGGGGCTGGCCGACTACGAGTGCTACGTGACCATGTACGCGGACTGGCACAATCACGACACCGGCGCCAGCGGTACCGCCGAACACCGAGTGGCGAGCTGGCGTTTCCAGGGCCCCAACGTGACCAACCCCTATCTCGACATCGACACGGGTGCAGGCCCGGTCACCGTCACGTTCAGGACGAACACCCCGCACACGCCGAGCCCCACTTTCGAGGTGCCGGCCCGATGACGGCGATGCGGACGTTCGTCGCTCCGATCGCTGCACTGTGTGCGTCGGCTCTGGTGGGGTGTTCCGGCGGGGATTCCGCGACGGATGCGCCGGCTGCGGGGACCACGGTGGCCACGTCGACGGTGGAGCCGACCACCACGACACCGGCGGTGGAGACTGCGACGCCTCCTCCACCCGGTGCGGAGGTGTCGGGAGAGTCCACTGCCACCCCGCCGCGGCGAACCCCGGAGGAGGTGTCCGACCTGTTTCCCTGGAATCAGCCGCGTCCGAGCCCCGAGTCGGGAACGGTCGACCCGGCCCTGTTCCAGACCGCCCCTGGCCTGACGAACTTCACGACGCCCAGCGGAAACGTGCAGTGCGGGATCTGGGCCGGTGGCTCACCCGCGGGCCAGGTCGGATGCCAAGCGGTGACGAGTGTGCAGCCGGTCGACGGCCCGATGTGCACGAATGCGCCGAACGACAAGTACGCGGTCCGTGTCGACGATGCCGGCTCACACCATCTGTGCACCACGCAGGGCATCTACACGAGCCCGGCACCTCGAGTCCTCGAGTACGGCGAGGTTCTCTCGACGTCCGGAGTGGTGTGCTCGTCCGACGTCGACTTCGGCGTGACCTGCTGGGGCACCGCCGGTGCATTCATGTTCGCTCGCGACTGGAACGAGACCTTCTGACCCTCGTCAGGGAACGAGGTTGCCGATCTTGGCGGAGATGGTCGAGGTGAGAACCTTCGCGACGACGAGAGCCAGGCCGGGAACCGGAGCGTCGAATCCGATGGTGTAGTCGAGAGCGGTGCCGCCGTCGGTCGTCGGGGTCAGGCGCTGGGTGCCCCAGTGTCCGCGCAGCGGTGAGCCCTTGGTGATCTTGTACTCGATGAGGGTGTTCGGTTCGGAGACGATCGTCGTCTCGTGGAAGGCGGGCAGCGGGCCGAGCTTCAGTGCGCGCGTGGAGCCGACACCGTTGCGCGAGCTGTCTCCGTCACGAACACGCGTGATCTTCGCTCCGAACAGGGGGCCGAGGTTCTCGTGCTCCGACAGGGCTGCGAACACGACATCCGGTGCGGACGTGAACGTGTGGGTGACGTGGACGCGCGTGGGTGCTGCCATCAGAGGGACTCCTGTTCGATGCGGGACCCGATCATGTCAGCACCGGTGCCGCTGTTCCGAGCCGGGAGGCGCCGACGGTCTCGTAGGGTGACGCGGTGTCCTCGAACGAGATGCCCGCGGGTCCCTCCTGGCCGACGCTTCCGTCCCACAGGTCGTGGCTCGACGGCGAATCCGCCCGGTTGCTCGACTTCGGCCGCACTCTCGATCACCCGTCGGGAGGCGCGGCGTGGCTCGACGACACGGGCGAGCCGGACCTGACGCGGCCGGTGTTCACCTGGATCACCGCGCGCATGGTGCACGTGCAGTACCTCGGTGCGCTGCTCGGGCATCCGGGCTCTCGCCGCAGAGCCGACCGACTGTTCGACGGACTCCTGACGGTGCTGCGCGACGACCGACACGACGGCTGGGTCGAGTCGACCGACGACGCGACCAAGTCGGCCTACACGCACGCCTTCGTCGTTCTCGCGGCGTCGACGGCCACCGCGGCGGGTCACCCTCGCGGACCTGCACTGCTCGCCGAGGCACTCGCCGTCGTCGATGCCCGGTTCTGGGACGACCGCAGTGGCATGTGCGTGGACACCTGGAACGCCGACTGGTCGGAACTGGACGACTATCGCGGGATCAACGCGAACATGCACATGGTGGAGGCGATGCTCGCGGCAGTGGACGCCGGCGCCCCCACGGTGTGGCGCGAGCGGGCCGCTCGCATCTGCGACAGCGTCATCGAGTGGTCCGAGGCCAACGACTGGCGCATCCCCGAACACTTCACCACCGAGTGGGAACCGCTGCTGGAGTACAACTCCGACAGTCCGGCCGATCAGTTCAAGCCCTACGGTGCGACGGTCGGTCACGGTTTCGAGTGGTCGCGCCTGATGCTGCAGGTCTCCCTCGTGGCCACCAGCGCGCGCGGCCACGACCACGTGGACGTCGCTCGATCGCTGTATCGGCGCGCCGCTGCCGACGGATGGCAGGAAGGGTCGACGCCCGGCTTCGTCTACACGACCGACTGGACGGGCCGGCCCGTCGTGACCCAGCGATTGCACTGGGTGCTGTGCGAGGCGATCGCCGCCGCCGCGACCCTGCTGCGGTGGACCGGAGAAGGGCAGTACGAGAACGACTATCGCGCGTGCTGGGATCACGTAGCCGACTGCTACGTCGACCGAGCGCGCGGATCGTGGCACCACGAACTCGACGAGCACAACGCCGTGGCGACGAGTGTGTGGGGCGGGAAGCCCGACATCTACCACGCAGCCCAGGCGGTGTGGATCAGTCGGTATCCCACGGGATCGAGCCTTGCGGCGGTGCTGAGCGGCGGTATGCTCGATCCACGGTGACCCGATGCCCGTGCGCGTCGTCGCACGGTTCCCCTACTGCATCGGGATCGACATGGCATCACGTACCGCCGACGAGGGAATTCGCCGGCACCGTCCCTCTCGACCGCGGCGCGATGGCGCGGCGCTCCGGTACCTCGACGAGTGGCGTGACCACGTCGAGCGCACGGAACGGCGCGTCGCTCGCGGTGGCGCCCACCCCGTGTCACGTGCGTGGGAATGGACCGGCCCCACGGGGTGTCCGATGTGTGACGGTGACCTTCCGACCGATGCCCGGGCGCGTCTCGCCGGGCTGCTGCACAACGGCGGGCGGCGCGCTCATCGCCTCGCGGTCGCCGTCGACACCCTCGATACTCGCTTACGCTCGGCGACAGTCGAATCGGAGCGACCGCGATCGATGCCGTGGTGGCAACGACGAGTGCCGTGGATGTGACGCAGTCACCCGGACCGTCCCCAGTGCCCCACCGCCTCGTCGAGGGTGAGAACGTCCGCGTACTTCGCACGCAGGTCGAGCAGGTTCGACTCGTGCATCCCCGCCTCCCGATCACCACATGCGTCCGCGACCACGAGTGGCCGGAATCCGTGTTGCAGAGCGTCGGTGGCGCTGGCGCGGATGCAGCCACTGGTGGTCAGGCCGCAGATGTAGAGGGTGTCGACACCGCGTGCGGTGAGGGTCGCGGCGAGCGACGTGCCGAAGAAGGCACTCGCGTACTGCTTCGTCACGACGGTCTCGCCCGCTGCGGGCCGCGGGGCCGACGGGAAGTCGCCGAGATCCGAGCCCTCCTCGAACACGCTCAGCGCCGGGATCTTCCGCATGAACAGCCCGCCGTCGGCGCCGCCGGCCTGATAGCTCACGCGAGTGAAGACGACCGGTACCCCGGCGTCGCGGGCTGCCGCGACGAGAGTCGCGGCAGCGGCGACGGCGTCCTCCACGGGAGCGCGCAGGGGCGACCCGTCGACGAGGTACGCCTGCACCACGTCGACCACCAGTACCGCCGCGCTGCGCCCCGGTCCGAGATCGCCGGCGAAACCCGACTCGCGATACGACCCGAGCGTGTCCGTCACGCGCGCACCGCCTTCCGTACGTTGACGGGCGGACGTGGCGCCGGCAGACCGGTCTCCTCCTCGCACCGTTCGAGGATGACTTCGAGGGACGGACCCTTGTCGAACACCTCGATCTCGCCCCGCTCGGCTGCCATGCTCTCGCGTCGGCCCGCGGATGCGTCGGCATCGATGACACCGTCCGCGTCGCAGACGACGCCGTAGCCGGTCAGAGCGCCGTCGGCGCTGACGAGGCCGCGACGCACCTCGAGCGCCACCAGCTCGGGATCGCGCGTCAGCGGGTCGCCCCAGCCGCCGCCACCCCACGTCACGAAGTGCAGCACATCGCCCCGCGACACCTCGACGTCGTGAATCTTGCTGGGGAGGATCTCGGTCTCACCCGACGCGCGGATCAGCCACTTACGTCCGCGTGCACCGGGTTTGCCGCCGTTCACACCCCACGGATAGGTGAGCCAGCGATCGTCGTGGATCGCGATGGTGCCCGGCTCCTCGAAGTAGTAGGCCACGTCCACGCCGTTGCCGCCGCGATGCAGACCGGCGCCGCCCGTGTCGGTGACCGTCTCCCACCGCTCGATGCGCAGCGGGTAGTACGACTCCAGGTACTCGCAAGGGATGTTGACGAACGACGGCCACAGCGAGTGTCCGTCCGGACCGTCACCCATCGGTCGGCCGGGGATGCCGCCGAAACCGATGGAGTACAGCTGGAACCACTCACCGTCCCGCGGTCCGCCGTCGTAGTGGCCCGAGTACATGAAGTGGGGTGACGACGAGAACCCGGCGGCATTGAGGATGTCCGGATTGTTCTTGCCCAGGAGCCCACCGAAGAGGTCGAACACCCGCCCGATGCCGTGGTTGCGGCCGTTGAGCGCCGCGGGATAGCGCGGTTTCCAGAACGAGTCCTCGGGAATGGTGACGTCGATCAGCGGATAGAAGCCGTCGTTCCAGAGGATCTGCGGATCCGCCACGGTGATGACGTAGATCCCGAAGAACATCCGGACGAGGTTCTCGTTGATGAAGTAGTTGATCGGACCGACCGCCTGCGGCGCCGCCTTGCTGAAGTCGAGGTGGATCTTCTCGCCGTGCCGGGTCAGTGTGATCGCGAGTTCGTAAGGTCCGTAACCACATCCGTCGTCGCAGATGAAGTCGTTGAACTCGATGGTCTCACCGTCGACGAAGAGCATCGCGAGCAGCACCTTCATCGCCTGGTAGTTGCGGTCCAGCAGTGCGTCGAGGGCGGACAGGTAGACGTCGACACCGAATCTGTCGCACAACTCGACGATGCGCCGGGACGCCGTCGAACACGCGGCGACGAGCCCGTTGAGATCGGCTCTGTTCCAGTCGGGCTTGCGGACCTGGTTGAGGATGATGTCGAGCGCGGTCTCGTTGAGCTGCCCCTCGCTGTACAGCTTGAAGGGCGGGATGATGACGCCCTCCTCGAAGATGGTGTGCGCGTCGGTGGGCATCGACGACGGGGTCTTTCCGCCGACGTCGGACATGTGGCCGAACATCGACGACCATCCGACGACGCGGCCGCTGTGGAAGATCGGCAGCACGATGAGCCAGTCGTTGGCGTGGCTGATGGCGGCACCGCACGCGTACGGATCGGAGGTGAGGAGAATGTCGCCCTCACCGACGGTCCCGTTGAAATTGTCGAGGAAGTCGGGCACGGACAGACCGAACTGCCCGACGACCATCTTCCCGCTCGGATCGGCGATGAGCGGGAACTCGTCGTGCTGCTCGCGGATACCGGGTGAGAGTGCGGTACGGAAGAGCACCTCGTCCATCTCGTATCGCGCGTTACGGAGCGCGTTCTCGATGATGTCGAGCGTGATCGGATCCACGGGAACCGTGGTGAAGGGCGTGGTCGAGGTCTCGATGATCGTGGCCATCAGGTCTCCTGAGATGAGTTCCGGGCGAGAGGGGATCAGCGGGGAGCGATGAGAAGGCTGGCGCTGGAGTGGACCGTCGCGGCGTGACCGGAGAGGACCAACGTGGTCGAGTCCATCTCGGTGATCACGGCGGGTCCCTCGACGACGTTGCCTGCCAGCAACTTCGCCCGGTCGTAGATGCCGGCCTTCGCGTACTCGCCGTCCATCCACACGTCGTTCGTGGACACCAGTGCGGCCGACGGATCCGCACCGCCCTCCTCGAGCGGCTGGAACGCCACGTCCGGTCGCGGCCCGCTGACCGTGACGCGCAGGTTGATGACCTCACGTTCGTTCTTCAGCAGGAAGGAGAAGAGACGCTCGTGCTCGGTGTCGAATGCCGTTCCCAGAGTGGACAGCAGATCGCCGGACTCGAGTGCGCTCGCGTCGAGGTCCACGGGGATCTCGAAGCCCTGGCCCTGGTACCGGAGATCCACCTGGTACTTCGCCGTCTGCTGATCCGCGGGCACGCCCTCGGCCGACAGTCGTGCGGCCGCGGACGTCGCGAGTTCCGCCAGGGCGGTGCGCAGCTCGGCGTCGTCGGTGTCGGAGAACGCACGGATCATCGTGCGAGCGCTCTCGTCGCGGACGCAGGTGGTGGCGTCTCCGTAGGCGCAGAGGACGCCGGGCGACGGCGGGACGATGACGGGCCACGCGCCGGTGAGACGCCCGAGTGCGTTGGCGTGCAGCGGACCTGCGCCACCGAACGACACCAGTGCGAAGTCGCGGGGGTCGTAGCCTTGCTGCACGCTCACCAGTCGGAGTGCGCCGAACATGTTCTCATTGACGATGTCGACGATGCCCGACGCCGCTTCCTCGGGACTGCCGAGCCCGATGGCGTCGGCGATGGTCGCCACTGCCGTCCTGCTCGCGTCGACGTCGAGGCTCACCTCACCGCCCGCGAGGGTGGCAGGCAGGTACCCCAGCACGACGTTGGCGTCGGTCACCGTCGGCTCCGTGCCGCCGTTGCCGTAGGCCGCGGGCCCGGGGTCGGCTCCCGCGGACTGCGGACCCACCCGCAGCGCCTTCGTGAGCTCGGGGACATGGGCGATCGACCCGCCGCCGGCACCGACCGTCCGGACGTCCACACTGGTGGCGCGCACAGCGAGGTCGCCGACCTTGGTCTCACGACCGATCCGCGGCTCACCGCCGAGGACCAGTGCGACGTCCGTCGACGTGCCGCCCATGTCGAAGGTCAGGAAGTCGGAGTAGCCGGCCTGCTCGGCGAACCACACCGCGCCGGTGACGCCTCCCGCCGGGCCCGACAGCAGCAGGGACACCGGTGACTCGGCCGCCTTGGCCGACTGCACCAGGCCACCGTCACTGCGCAGGATCGACAGCGGCGCTGTGATGCCCTTCTCCTGCAGCGACCGGTCGAGGTTCCGCACGTAGCGAGAGACCTCCGGCTGCACGTAGCTGTTGGCCACCGTCGTCAGAGTGCGTTCGTATTCGCGCATCTCGGGAAGAACCTGGCTCGAGATGGAGACCGGAATGCCGGGCAGTTCGCTCTCCGCCCAGGCCGCGACCTGCTTCTCGTGCGAGTCGTTCGCATACGAGTTGATCAACGAGATGGTCAGCGCCTCGATGCCGGCACCGGCCAGTCGACGCAGTTGCGCGCGGGCCTGCTCCTCGTCGAGAGGAGTGATCTCCGACCCGTCGGCAGCCAGTCGCCCGACCACCTCGACGGTGTTCTCGAGCGCCGCGAGCGGTTCCGGCTTGGGCCAGATGATCCACCCCGCGAGCCCGCCCGGGACGAAGGAGCGCGCGATCTGCAGCACCTGGCGGAACCCGTCCGTGGTGACGAGCCCGACGCGCGCACCACGTCCCTGCAGGATGGCGTTGGTCGCGACCGTGGTGCCGTGCAGAACCTGCCCGATCTCCGACGGCTCGATCTCGGCCTCCGCGCAGACCTTCGCGATGCCGTTGAGCACACCGACAGACTGGTCCGCCGGGGTGGACGGTGTCTTGGCTCTGAAGGTGGTGCCGGTCGTCTCCTCGAGAAGCAAGACGTCGGTGAAGGTGCCGCCGACGTCGACGCCGAGTCGATAACGCATGGTGTTCTCCCGTGCTGTGAGGGTGAGAGGAGCGAAGGTCAGATGATGCCGCGCTCCGCGAGCGCCGCCCGGTCGGAATCCGTGACTCCGAGGAGTCGTCCGTAGATGTCGGAGTTGTGTTCTCCCAGTTCGGGTCCGGCGTGCCGCACCGAGCCGGGACTGTCGCTGAGCTTCGGTGCGACGTTCGCCATGGGGATCTCGCCGAAGTCCGGGTGCGCCAGGCGCACGATGGCCTCGCGCGCGGCGAAGTGTGGATCGTCGAACATGTCCCGCGCCGTGTAGATGCGACCGGCGGGAACGCCCGCCTCGTGCAGGAGGTCGAGCACGGTGTCGGTGTCGAGGGCGGACGTCCAGGCCCCGACGATGTCGTCGAGCTCGGTCATGTTCTTCCCGCGCGCCTCGTGGTCGCGGTAGCGGGCGTCCTCGATCAGGTCGGTCCGGTCCATCGCGGTGACCAGTCGGCCGAACACCGAGTCCTGGTTGGCCGCGACGAGGATCATCTCGCCGCCCAGGGTGGGATAGACGTTGCTGGGCGCGATGTTCGGCAGCACGGAGCCGGTCCGCTCACGCTGATACCCGCCGATCTCCCACTCGGGCAGCAGGGATTCCATCATGGCGAGCACCGCTTCGTAGATGGCCGAGTCGACGAGCTGCCCCCGTCCGGTGTTCTCCCGGTGATGCAGCGCGGTGAGGACGCCGATCGTGGCGAACACGGCTGCCAGTGAATCACCGAGGGAGATACCGGTACGAGAGGGCGGCATCTCGGGATTGCCGGTGACGTAGCGGATTCCGCCCATGGCCTCGCCGATGGACCCGAAGCCCGCCCGCGGTGCGTAGGGGCCGTTCTGGCCGTACCCGGTGACCCTGGCCATGATGAGGCGCGGATTGATCTCCCGCAGTGCGTCGAACCCGAGGCCCCAACGCTCCATCGTGCCGGGGCGGAAGTTCTCCACCACGATGTCGGCGTCCGCGATGATCCGGCGGGCGAGGTCCTGACCCTCGGCGCTGCGCAGGTTGCAGGTCACGGACTTCTTGCCGCGCGCGACGACGGGCCACCACAGGGACTTGCCGTGCGGCTTCTCCCGACCCCACTGGCGCATCGGATCGCCGGTGCCGGGCGGCTCGAGTTTGATCACCTCGGCGCCGAAGTCGGCCAGCAACTGTCCGCAGAAGGGGCCGGCGAGAAGCTGACCCATCTCCACGACACGCAGATCGGACAGTGGGCCGGTGGGGGCCTCGCTCATGAGGACTCCTTCGTCTCGTCGGTCGTGAGGGCTTGGAGCAGAACATGTTTGGCGGCGCGGACGTGGGCGCGCATCACCGAGTCCGCCCACGTCTCGTCGCCGGCGCGCAGAGCCGCGACCAGGTCGCGATGGTGGGCGTGACTGCGTGCGAGATCGACGGGGGCATAGCGATGGAAGGTGCGCATCACCAACGGCAGCTGGATCACCGCTCCGAGCATCGAGATGAGGCGGGTGCTGGCCGCGGCAGTGCGCACGATGGCGTGGAACTCGTCGTTGAGCTGCGCCATCAGGTCCAGGCGTTGATCTGCTCCCTCCCCGGCCGCGGTTTCCATGAGGTCGCACAGCTCGGCGAGTCGGTCGATGTCCTTCTCGCCGATACGTGAGGCCGCCCGTGCCGCGGCCATGGCCTCGAGCGTCATCCTCAGGTCGTAGATCTCCTCGAGGTCGTCCGCCGTCCACTGGTACACCCGAGCCCCGCGATGCGGCAGAACCTCGACGAGTCCCTCCATCTCGAGCTGTCGCAGCGCCTCACGCACCGGTGTCCGGCTGGTCTCGGTGAGTTCGGCGATCTCGACCTCTCCGAGACGTGCACCGGGCGCATACGTCCCGGACACGATGCTGTCGCGGATGTGCGCGTAGACGCGGTCGACGGCTCTCGCCATGGATGCGACTCCCTGTGGTCGGTGGTGAATTGTTCACAATGTAGGCCCATGACGATGGCGTGTCCCGGTAATCGCCGTTAAATTCTCGTTTCCGATCCGCTATTGCATACAACAGCGTGTCGGCGCAGGATGGGCCCATGACTGCGGTGCAACTTGTCGAGGTGGGTCCCCGTGACGGACTGCAGAACGAGGACGCTGTCCTCTCCGTCGACGACAAGATCGAACTGATCACGCGCAGCGTCGCCTCGGGTGCCACGCGCATCGAGGCGGTGAGCTTCGTGAACCCGAAGCGGGTGCCGCAGATGGCCGGCGCCGAGGAGGTCATGGCAGGCGTCCCGCGTGACGGCTCCGTCTCGTACATCGGGTTGGTGCTCAATCGACGTGGACTCGACCGCGCTCTGGCGTCCGGCGTCGACGAGGTCAACGTCGTGGTCGTCGCGACGGAGGAGTTCAGCAAGCGCAACCAGGGGTGCTCCGTCGACGAGGCGGTGGCGGCGGCGCACGACATCATCACGGATGCGCGTACTGCGGGCGTGCCGGGCACGGTCACCATCGCCGCATCGTTCGGGTGCCCGTTCAGCGGTGAGGTGGATCCGGCGCGAGTCGGGGAACTCGTCGCGCGGATCGCCGAATGCGCACCGGCCGAGATCGCCCTCGCCGACACCATCGGCGTGGGAGTGCCGGCGCAGGTTCGTCGCCTGGCGGAGCTCGCCACCCGTAACGCTCCGAACATCCCGCAGCGCTGGCACTTCCACAACACACGCAACACCGGTTACGCCAACGCGCTGACCGCACTGGAGACGGGGGCGCAGGCCCTCGACGCCAGCATCGGCGGCTTCGGTGGGTGCCCGTTCGCGCCCGCCGCCACCGGGAACATCGCGTCCGAGGACCTGATCTACGCGCTCGACCGCTCCGGCGTCGAGACGGGAGTGAGCATGGACGTGCTGGTCGACGCCGCGACCTGGCTCGGCTCCGCGCTGGGCAAGGACGTGCCGGGGTTCCTCGGGCGTGCGGGTGGCTTTCCTCCGCGGTGACCTGCGGGAAAGACGGCCGTGACTCGTGTTCCCGCGGGAGTTTCGTGTTCCCGCGGTAGATGCAACGCCTACGGGAACACGAAAGGCAAGCGGGAAGGCCGGAGGCCGGCCGTGACTCGGGAAGGCCGGAGGCCGGCCGTTTCTCAGCGGGAAGGCCGGAGGCCGGCCGTTTCTCAGCGGGAAGGCCGGAGGCTCAGACGACCCGGAACCGTTCGAGGACCACGAGAGTCGAGTCGTCGATGGTGAGGCCGGCCAGCGTGTCTGCCATCTCGTCGGATCGCCAGAAGCGTTC
The DNA here is from genome assembly GCF_000686025.1 of Rhodococcus sp. UNC23MFCrub1.1. GTDB lineage: Bacteria > Actinomycetota > Actinomycetes > Mycobacteriales > Mycobacteriaceae > Rhodococcoides. The sequence goes on along the minus strand of NZ_JMLQ01000007.1, from coordinate 202,688 downwards.
GTGCCCGGCACGCCATGCGGCGACGTCGGCGTGACCCTCACCCTCCGCGACGGCGTGCGTATCGTCGACGTCGCCGAGAGCGCTGACGCGTACGTCGGTGATCTCGATGACGCAGGCAGTGGCGCCGCCGGAGTCGATCACTCTGTGACGCTCGCCCACTCGGGGCAGCGGCTCGTTCTCGTACTCCACCCGCAGTGAGGTGGTCGCCGTCTTGCGGCCTGCGCCTATCGCCGACACGAGGGCATCGCGTAGCGGCCCGGGGAAGGCGAACTCGGCCACGGGGAGAGAGTCGATGTCGGCCATTCCTCGAGTATGGCGCACGCGGGTCGGGGTTCCCGCGGACGTTCCCGGTTGCTGCGGACGCTGCAACACCTACGAGAACCTGTGCGGTCAGCGGGAAGGCCGGAGGCCGGTCGAGGTCAGCGGCTCAGCGAGTACACGAGCGTGTCCGTCCACTCACCCTTGCACCAGCAGTCCTGCAGGCGCAGTTCCTCGTCGCGTAATCCCACGCGCTGGGCGAGACGTGCGGAGGCTGCGTTGCGCGCGTCCATCTCCGCGGTGACGCGCCGGACCCGGTCCAGAGCGAGTACCTCGTCGAGCACTGCCTGCACCGCTTCGGTGGCGTAGCCGTGGCCGGAGACGTCGCGCGCGAAGGTCCACCCGAGTTCGACAGTGTCCTCGGCGACGAACCACGCGGAGACAGTGCCGATCACCCGGCCGTTCAGCTCGACCAGAGCATTCAATGCCCCCGTGTCGAGACTCGTTCGCTCGCAGCGTCTCTGCACTGCGATCCGTGCGTCCTCCGCCGTCCACGGCTCGTGCATGAGGTACCGGCAGACCTCGGGATCGGTGTAGAAGTCGAGCCGGTGCTCGTCGTCGGGGGAATAGGTGCGCAGAGTGAGCCGCGCGGTGACGGCGACGACGGTCACGAGGGCGGCCTCGTCACCGCTGCCAGGACGAGGAGGAGAGCCGCCGCGGCGCCACCGACCAGAAATCCTGTACCGGGAGAACGGGAGTCGACCACCACGCCGATACCCGCGGAGGCGAGAGCAGCGCCCGCGTTCACCGCGGTGTTGATCCAGCTCGACGCCTCGGTGCGCACGTCCGCGGTGGTGAGGTGATCGGACAGCAGGTACCCCGTCACCAGGGCGGGTGCGATGCAGAAGCCCAGCAGGAACAGTCCGACGTGCAGCGGCACCGTGGTCGAGACCAGCGACAGCACGGTGGTGAGGACGGCCATCATCAGGACCGTCGTCAGAAGTCGACGGGTCAGCGAGCCGGCCCAGCTCCGGCGCCCGTACAGCAGTCCACCGCAGACACTTCCGGCTCCGAGCGCCGCGAGAAGAGTTCCGGCCGATCCGATGGCTCCCTGCTTCGCGGCGAAGGCTGTGGCGGCGATCTCCACGGTTCCCAGGACGGCCCCGACCCCTGCCATCGCTGTCAGGACACCGACGAAGCCGGGCCGTCGGAGTGGGCGCGACGAGGGAGTGGTCCCTGTCGTGCGCGGGCCGTGTCCGCGCGAGTGCCGGCTGGTGGTCATGCCGACCGTGCCGACGACGGCGACGCATCCCGTGGCGGCGAGTGCGATCGACGGGGACAGGGCGGTGACGAGGGTGGCGCCGAGGAGGGGACCGATGGTGAACATCGACTCCTCGCTCACGGCATCGAGACTGTAGGCGCGGGTGCGGGTCGGCCCCGGCTGCGTCAGCGAGCTCCAGACGACACGCATCGAGGCACCGAGTGGGGGAGGGAAGAATCCGGTGACCAGACTGCCGAGCACCAGGGACCAGGCCGGGGCATCGATGTACGTCAGAACGGCCAGAGTGCCCAGGGCCGTGGCGAATCCGACGGCCATCGAGACGAGGGCTCGCCGCTGACCGATGCGGTCGACGAGACGTGCCCGATACGGTGACGCCACCACATTGGCGACACCGAACGCACCCGTCGCGGAACCCGCGACCGCGAACGATCCGGTGGCACGCTGCACCGCCAACAGGATGACCAGTCCGACCATCGCGAAGGCCAGGCGGCCGAGCAGTGCGGGGAGGAAAGCGCGTGCGGCACCGGGTAATCGGACGATGCCGAGATAGCCGAGCGGATCCGCGGCGCGGTCGTCAGTGGGAGGAGGGTACGCCACCGGTCACCATGTCGAAGACGGCGTCGAGTTGAGCCCGGCCCTCGTCGACGTCGGGGTGGCGCTCGGCGATCTGGTTCAGCAGGGCGCGCTGGAAGATGCCGTCGATGGTGATGTAGGCGGTGGCAGGCGTGAGAACAGGCGCCGCTCCGACGAGTTCGCAGTACCGGGCGACGACGCGCCAGATCATCTCCTCGCGCCGGGACTCGATCTCGAGGACGTCGGCACGGAAGGAGGAATCGAACAGGCTCTGATTGCGCAGGTCGTACCAGAGGCGGTGGATCGCCGCGTCGGCGAGCAGAGTGCCGAAGAAGGTCTCGGTGAACGAGCGTCGCAGCTGCTCCGCGGACTCGGCCCCGGCGACGACGTCGTCGTACCGCGTCACACAGATCTCCTCGTACTGCCGCACGGCATGCGCGATGAGATCGAGCTTGTTGGAGAAGTAGTAGTGCAGGACGCCGTGCGAGTACTCGGAGTTCTGAGCGATCTCGCGGAGGCTGGTGCGGGCGTAACCGAGTTCCGCCAACGTCGCGAGAGTCGCCAGTGCGAGCTCGCTGCGACGCGCCTCGAACTTGTCTCGAGATCGCTCCTCGACGCGAAGTCGGGGGTCGGTGGTCTGGGTCACCCGGAAAGCATACCGCCGCATCGACGAACTCTTGACAGTCGTCAAGATTTTTCTTGACGACTGTCAAGACTTGTCTTTAGTGTTGCCTGCATCACATCGAACAGCGGATGTGATTCCACGTGAAGAACGCTTCGAACAAGGAGAGCGGACATGACGAGTTACGACCTGACCGGACGAACGGCAGTGGTCACAGGCGGTGCGCAGGGCCTCGGCGCGGGAATGGCGCAGGCTCTCGCGGCGGCAGGAGCGTCCGTCGCCATCGCCGACATCAATGCCGCGGGTGGTCAGGAGACGGTCGAGGCGCTGCGGGCCACAGGAGCGAAAGCGGAGTTCGTCCAGCTCGACGTCACGGACGACGCGGCCTGGGAGGCGGCGGTCGAGTCGACCATCGGCGCACTGGGCGGCCTCGACATCGTCGTCAACAACGCGGGTATCGAGGTCACCAGTCTCATCGCCGATCTCGACGCCGAGGCGGCGTCCGCGATGCTGCAGGTCAACGTCATCGGCACCGCACTCGGCGTGAAGCACGCATTCCGCGCGATGCGCCCCGGTGGCAAGGCCGGCAAGGGCGGATCGGTGGTCAACATCGCCTCGGTCGCCGCCACCATCGCGTTCCCCGGAATCAGCCTCTACTCCGCCACGAAATCGGGCATCGACCGACTGACCCGGGTCGCGGCCGCCGAATCGGGAAAGCTCGGCTACGGCGTGCGCGTCAACTGCATCTATCCGGCACTGACCCCGACCGCGATGGGCAACAAGCTCGCGGTCGACACCGCGGAACTCGGCCTGTTCCCGTCCGTCGAGGCGGCAGTGCAGACCGTCGTGGAACTGACGCCCCTCGGTCGACTCGGCCAGGTCGACGACATGGCGGACGCCGTCGTGTTCCTGTCGTCCGACGCCGCGAAGTTCATCACCGGCGCGGGGCTCCCCGTCGACGGCGGCATGGGCATGTGACCTTCCGCCCCACCAGCACGGCTCTCGACCACCCCACTTCGAACCAGGAGATCAACCATGCCCACTGACAAGCGCGTCGTCGTCTACGGAGCGTCCGGCTACACGGGTCGCCTCATCTGTGAGTACCTGCGCGAGTACAACATTCCCTTCCTGGCCGCCGGCCGCGATCACGCCCGCCTGAAGGATGCCGTGAGTGCCGTGCCGGGTATCGACACCGTCGAGCACGAGATCGTCGAGGTCGAGCACACCGTGGAGGCGCTGACCGAGGCCTTCCGCGGCGCGACCGTGGTCCTCAACACCGTGGGACCGTTCGCCCGCTACGGCCACGAGGTGGCGCAGGCCTGCCTGGCCATCGGTGCGCACTACACCGACACCAACGGCGAGCAGAACTGGATGATCGACGCCGAGGCGCAGTACAGCGCCGACTTCGCCTCGCAGGGACTGGTTCTCACGCCGGGCCTCGCGCAGATGTACTCCATCGGTGAGATCGCCGCGAACATCTGCCTGGAGAACCCGGGTCTGAACAGCCTCGACATCCAGGTGTTCTGGAAGGGGCACCCCACCGTCGCCTCGACCAACACCATCCTCACCAACGCCGCGTTCTCCAAGGCCTACTACCTGGAGGAGAACGAGTACGTCGAGTGGCCCGCCGACGCCGGGCTCTACACCGTGAGCGTTCCCGGTCAGCACGATCTCGGCCTGGCGTTGCCGTGGGGCGGCACGTCGCACCCGGTCTGGTTCAAGAACGACCCGCGGGTCACCACCGCGAAGGCTCTCGGCGGTGTCTTCAATCCACCTCTGATGAAGGCGGTTCCGCTGTTGGTGGCCGCCGCCCTCGAACAGATGGAGGGCAAGTCCGACGAGGAGAAGTACCGCATCATCGACGAACAGTCGTCCGCGATCCGCAGCGAGATGCCGCCCCGGGAGAATCCGCGCCTGAACACCTCGCTGGACTCGGTGTACGCATCGGGTCCGCTGGGCCGCGCACACTGCGTCATCCACGGCAACTCGAACTACAAGCAGACGGCGTTGCTCAACGCGCACGGTGCCGCTGCGCTGCTGCAGGGAGCTCCGCGCAAGGTCGGATTCGCCTCCAGCTGTGAGGCGTTCGGTCATCGCGAGTTGCTCGGCACGCTGCGGGCGTTCGGTCTGGTCCTGGACCCGATCGTCTCCGTGCACCGCTGAGATGCGACTCTCCGACTACCTGGACAAGGGCGTCTCGCTCGGCCGTGGGGCACCGTGCCTCACGGCCGGGGGTGACACCTCCACCTACGGTGAGGTGTACGACCGGTCGGTCGAGATCGCCGCGGCGCTGCAACACGACGGTGTCGAGGCCGGCGATCGCGTCGCCGTCCTGTCCGGTAACGACCCGCTGGCGCTGACGTGCGTGTTCGGCATCTCGCGCGCCGGCGCGGTGTGGTGCCCGGTGAATCCGCGGAACGAGGCCGACGAGAACCGCCAGCTGTTCGATCTCTTCGGATGCCGAACTCTGTTCTTCCAGAGCCGATTCACCGATCTGGTCGACCGGATCCGAGGCGATCTGCCGCACCTCGTGCGACTGGTCTGCCTCGACGGTGACACGGAGTGGTCGATCCCGTTCGAGTCGTGGCTCGCCGAACACCGCGGCGAGCTCGACGCGGACAGGCGGCCGCCGCGCGGGCTCGCGATGCTGGCGGGAACGGGCGGCACCACGGGAAAGCCGAAAGGGGTGCGGCTGACCGAGGACAACATGATGACCTCGACGGCGCTCGCGCTGATGAGCTATCCCTTCGGTGTGCGTCCGCGGTATCTCGCGCTGGCGCCGCTCACACACTCCGCCGGTGTGCTGACGTTCCCGATCCTGAGTCTAGGCGGCGAGGTGGTCATCATGGCGGCCCCCGACATCGGGGAGTTCCTGGCGCTGATCGAACGGCACCGCATCACCCATGCGTTCCTGCCTCCGACGGTGATCTACGGCGTGCTCGACCACCCGGATCTGGATCATCGGGACCTGTCGTCTCTCCGCTGCCTCTGGTACGGGGCGGCGCCGATGTCGCCGACGCGGCTCGAGGAAGCGCTCACGCGCATCGGGCCGGTGCTGGGGCAGCTGTTCGGACAGACCGAGGCGCCCAACATGATCGCCACCCTGGCGCCGGCGGACCACTTTCGTCCGGACGGCACGGTGGCGACGGAACGGCTCACCTCGGCCGGTCGTCCGACACCCTTGACCACGGTCGCGATCATGACCGAGAAGGGCGACCTCGTCGGCACCGGTGAGCGTGGCGAGATCGTCGTGCGCGGTCCCCTGGTCATGGACGGCTATCACGACAATCCGGCGGCGACGGCAGAGGTGGGCGCTCACGGTTGGCACCACACGGGCGACATCGGATACCTCGACGACGAGGGCTTCCTCTACGTCGTGGACCGCGCGAAGGACATGATCATCACGGGCGGCTTCAACGTCTACTCGGCCGAAGTCGAGCAGGCTCTGCTCGCTCACCCTGCAGTGAAGGAGTCGGCCGTGGTGGGTCTCCCCGACGAGAAATGGGGCGAACGGGTCGTGGCGGCTGTCGAGCTGCGCGCCGGGCAGGAGGTGGATCCCGCCGCACTGATCGCCTTCGTCAAAGAACGCATCGGCAGCGTGAAGGCGCCGAAGAACATCGAGGTCTGGGATCTTCTGCCCCGGTCGAAGGTCGGAAAGATCCTGAAGAACGAGGTCAGGTACACCATGACGATGTAGTGCGTGGGTCGCTCGACCTCTGTACACGGCGAATGGCCGGGTCTACCGTGAACGGACCGAACGGTACGTCCAGCCAGGAGGTCCACCATGTCTCGTCGTGTCACCCGCACACTCGTCGGAGCCACAGCCGCCGGCGCCGGAGCAGTCGCCATTGCCTTGTCGGGCGGTGCAACGGCGTCGGCGGCACCCGCGCAGGGCCCTATCTATTGGCAATCGTTCGGCGTGCTCGTCATTCCGGCGAGCGAGAACTGTCAGAACACGGCGGAACGGTATCGCGAGCGAGGCGACATCATCCTCGTCGACTGCGCCACCAATCTCGCGTACCCCGGCTACCAGCTCGTCGGAATCCGCACGGATCTTTTCGGGAGCTGATCGCCAGCGAACTCGATCGACGAGTTCCCGCGGTCGATTCGTGTTGCCGCGGGCTCTGCAACCGGCGCGGTACGACCTAGCTCCCGCGGGAAGCGGCACGCAGCTCGACCTCTGTACACGGCGGGAGACCGGGTCTACCGTAAACGGACCGAACGGTACGTACAACCAGGAGGTCCATCATGTCTCGTCGAATCACCCGCACACTCGTCGGTGCCACCGTGGCAGGCGCCGGAGCCGCTGCCATCGTGTTGTCCGGCGGGGCAACGGCGTCCGCAGCACCGTCGATCGGCCCGCTCTACTTTCAGACCTTCGGCGAGTTCTACTTCCCTCCCGCAAAGAATTGCCAGCAGACGGCAGCCGAGTACCGGGAGCGAGGCGACATCATCCTCGTGAACTGTGCTCCCGGCTTCGCCTTCGGCACGTACCAGCTCGTCGGCATCCGCGCAGGCTTCGGTAGCTGAGCCCGAGCCCACCGGCGCAGTCACTACGGTGGGCGGATGCCACTGTCGCCGCGAGTCCCGGACCTCGGAGCCCTCGATGTGATGGTGTCCGTCGCCCGGTTGGGCAGCATGACGGCAGCGGGCCGCGAACACGGGTTGAGTCAGCAGGCGGTCAGCGCGCGAGTGCGTGCTGCGGAACGGGACATCGGTGTCCGCATCTTCGATCGCGGGACGAGCGGTGTCGCCCTGACCCCCGAGGGCGTCGCGGTCATGGAGTGGGCGGGCGGCATCCTCGACTCGGCCGAGAAGTTCGGGACAGGAGTGACATCGCTTCTGCGCGAGGGCAATGCGACGCTCACCATCGCCGCGAGTATGACCGTCGCCGAGCACCTCGTGCCGGCGTGGATGCTGTCGATGCGCAGACAGTCGCCCGACGTCCAGGTGCAGATGCGACTGATGAACTCGGCGGAGGTCGCCGAGCAGGTGCTGGACGGGCGCGCGGACATCGGCTTCGTCGAAGGGCCCGACGTGCCGGCCGGGCTCGGGGTCGCCGTCGTCGCGCACGACGAGCTGATCATCGTCACGGGACCGTCCCACCCGTGGGCGACCAGACGTGCGGCGTCGATGGAGCTGCTGCAGACGACGGCTCTGGTGCAACGGGAGCCGGGGTCGGGAACCCGCACCACGTACGAGAGCGCCGTCCGCCCGACGGTTCCGCCGCTCATCGAGCTCAACTCCGTCACCGCTGTCAAGTCTGCTGCCACATCGGCGAATGCGCCGGCGGTGGTGTCGTCCCTCGCGGTGGAGGGGGAGCTGCGGAGTGGCGCGTTGGTGCGCATCGACGTTCCCGGTCTTTCGATGACGCGTGAGCTGCGCGCGGTCTGGAGCCTGTCTGCAGCACTGCGCGGTCCACGTCGCGACTTCCTCGACATTGCCCGGCAGTAGCCACAAACAGCGTTTGTGGGGTGACAAGAGCACGACCACTACTGATCGTCGCCGTCCCGGCGCACTGTGAAGGCATGACGACCTTCCGGACCGCGACATCGCACGGGCTGCTCCGCGATCTCGACTCGCCCGGCAGCGTGATCGAGCACATCACGCCGAACTGGTTCGCATCGGTGATGGGGACCGGAATCGTCGCCACTGCCGCAGCAACGCTGCCCGTGCAGAATGTCGTGCTCCACATGGCAGCCGTCGTCATGTGGCTGCTCGCCTCGACTGTCCTCGTCGTCGTGTCGACCCTGTTCGCCGCGCACTGGCTCGCGCACCGCCGCGTCGCGCAGGCCCACGCGGCCCACCCGGTCATGATGCAGTTCTACGGCGCGCCGCCCATGGCCCTGCTCACCGTCGGTGCCGGCACGAGCCTCCTCGGCGTGGACATCATCGGGCAGAGCCTGGCCACCTCGATCTTCGTCGTCCTCTGGACGGTGGGTACCGCGCTGGGGCTCGCGACCAGTGTCGTCGTCCCGTACGTGATGATCACCCGCCGCCGCAGCGCCGACACGGTCGCGCTCCCGGCATGGCTGATGCCCGTGGTGCCGCCGATGGTCTCGGCATCCACCGGTGCACTTCTCCTCCCGCACATCGCCGACGGGCAGTGGCGGCTCGCGATGCTCGTCGGCTGCTACGCGCTGTTCGGATCGGCACTCGTGACCGGGTTGATGGTGACGACCGCGGTTCTCGGTCGACTGCTGCACGGCGCCGTCCTCCCGGTCCAGGCTGCACCGACTATATGGATCACTCTCGGCGTCATCGGCCAGTCCGTCACCGCGGCCAACCTCCTGGGTGCCGATGCGGCGATGGTGTTCACCGGTGACCGGAGCGAGGTGGCGGTGGTCCTGCGTGCGGCGGGAATCCTCTTCGGAATGGTGATGGGCGGCTTCGGAGCGATGATGTTCGCCCTGGCCACGGCGCTGACCGTGCACGCGGCGCGCCGAGGACTGCGCTTCTCGTTGGCATGGTGGTCGTTCACCTTCCCGGTCGGAACATGCGTCACCGGCGCGGCGGCGTTGGGGCGCGCGCTGGAGTCGTCCGTCGTCGAGGCACTGGCGGTCGTGCTGTTCGCCGTGCTGGTGACGGCGTGGACGACGGTGGCGACGAGGACGGTGCGCGAGGCGTATCGCGGCCGGGTGTTTCTTCCGGCGTGAGAGTCGCACGACGGCGAAGTGGGCACACTGGAGGCATGGAGATCACCGGCCACCTCACGCCCGACGAGTTCTGGACCCAGCAACGCGCGATCGAGGATCAGATCCGCGCCGAGTCGACCACCTTCCCGACCTACACGGTGAACGGGTGGAACGGGGTGCGGGTGATGGGCCCGTGGTCGCGGGAGAACGACGTACTGACCAGCGTGACACTGCGGCACGGTGAGGTCGACTGGGACGGCGACGACATCGACGGTCCCTTCGTCGAGGTCACCACCACCACGAAGGACGCGCACCGCACGGCGCTGAAGGCGATGCTGTCGGCGATCGGTCTGACGCCGATGTCGCCCGAGTACAAGCGGCGACGTGAGGCCATCGCGGCGACGGAGGCGCGTCGCGTCGTCGTGCCGGTGAACGGCGCGGACACCGACTTCGAGATGCACGGCGGGCAGGAACGGTGGTGGGCGTCGGCGACGGTGGGCGACCACGGTGTGGTGATCGAGGCGCGGCACCACCCTGTCGAGGCGGTGGCGCTGACGTCGGAGACCGACATGGAGCCCTATCTCGACGGCCTCCGCGCCGCGATCCGTACGAGTCGGGGCGAGTGATGGCACTGCCCTCGCACGGCCGATTCCCGTACTCGCCCATCACGTCCCGTCCGTCGTTCTCGTGGCCGGGCGGCGCGTCCCTCGCGGTGTACGTCGCCGTCAACTGCGAGCACTTCCCGTACGACGACGGAGCTCCCGGGCTGGGATGGACGCCGCGAATGGACCAGCCGAACACCTACAACTGGGGTTGGCGCGAGTACGGCAACAGGGCGGGCGGCTTCGCGTTGGCCGACACGTTGCGCGACAGCGGAATTCGTCCGACTCTGCTCGTCAACGCCGAGATCTACGAGCACGCTCCCGATCTGGTGGCGGCGTATCGCGCACTCGGCGCGGACGTCGTCGCCCACGGCCGCACCAACGCCGAGCAGCCGAACCAGCAGGACGAGGACGCGGAACGTCGCACCATCGAGGCGGTACGACGGGCGATCGAGTCACACGAGGGTTCGCCGCCTCGGGGTTGGATGAGCCCCGGCGCGAACCCGAGCCGGGTGACGGAGGACCTGTTGGCGGAGCAGGGATTCGAGTACACGCTCGACTGGCCGATCGACGACCAGCCGGTGTGGATGGCCACGCGCGGTGGACCTCTACTGAGTATTCCGTACCCGCACGAGGTCAACGACCTTCCGGTGTTCGTCCATCACCACGGGTCCGCGGAGGATTTCGAGCACATCGTCGTCGACTCGTTCGACGAGCTGAAGGAGCAGTCGCGGCGCGCACCGCGCGTGTTGGCCATCTCCACCCACACGTTCCTCACCGGGCAACCGCACCGGCTCAGACGCTTTCGTCGCGCGCTGGATCACCTGACGTCGCACGCCGACGGTGTCTGGTTCACCACCGCCGGCGACATCGCCGAGCACTATCGGACGGTCACTCCGCCGCCTGCGTGACGTAGTCGTGCAGCTGCGCCTCGGTGAGGTTCGCCTCGGTGAGTGCCGCGAGGGCCTCCGGATCGAGGTTCTCGGCACTGCCGTCCGCGAAGCGCCGTGCACCCTCGGCCGTGACACCGCGTGCTCGCAACTGGGCGAACACCTCGTCGGTACTCACACGCCCGCCGGGAGTGCCCGTGCCGCGACTCCCGCTCCCATGTTGTACCCGAGATGACCGCCGAGAGCGCCGCCCAGACCGGCGACGGCGAATCCGGCGAGTGCGAGCGCCTTCGACGTGGTGTCCGGCGGCGACGACGCGTCCGCTGCCTTCGCGCGCCGGCGATACGACGCCGTGAACAGAGCCAGGGCTACGGCGTTGGTGCTCGCGTGGATCAGACCCACTCGTCGCTGTTCCGCGTTGAGCGTCGACCACGTCGCCCACCCCGTCACCAGTGCGGTGGGGGCGGTCACCAGTCCGGCACCGATGAGGCGCCGCGCTGCCGCGGAGTCTCCACCGGTGACATCGAGAAAGACTGCGCTGGTCCACAATCCGACCGAAGAGTAGGCCATGATGGGATGCATCGGGTGGCCGACGAAGGTCCCACGGAGGAGGCCGTCGACCTTCGTCCCCTCGAGAGCGGATCGGAGCTTCCCGGCGACGGGGTCGCTGACCGGATCGAGGAACGTCGCCTTCTCGAGCGGGTGGAACAGCGGTGTGAGATTCATACCGTGTCGGATACCCGCAGCGGTCGAGGGTAACCGCGACGCACGGTGCGCTCGAGAATGCCGAGGGTCACGCGCAGGGACGATCCGGACACCACGGGGAATATGTCACGCTCCCGCCAGTCGGGATGGATGTCGGACCAGTCGTAGTAGGACGTGACGAGGGTGCCCTCCGTGCCGTCCTCGAAGGAGTGCGGCGCGAGCCGGTACCCGTAGCGGTGACCGATGGGCGGTCGGACCGTGCCGACGATCGTCCACGAGATGTCCCGATCGCGCTCGAAGGTCGCGATGGTGACCTCGACGTCGTAGGTACCCATCGGGAGGTCGCCGAGTGCCTCGCGATCCATGTGCACGACGAAGGTGTCTCCCGCGGACGTCACAGGTGCGCCGTCCGCGCTCATCAACATGCCCGAGCCGTCGATGGCGACGTGGCCGTCGGGATCGCAGAGCACGTCGAAGATGTCCGCCGCGGGCAACGGCATCACGCGCTGAAACTCGAGTCGTTCGTCGGTCATGGGTCCAGTCTGCACTTGTGCAGGAAGCGGGTGCGCAGGTCGTCATTGAAGACGGAGCGCGACGGGCACAGACTCGTGACCATGACGGACCTCACAGGACGATCGGCTCTCATCACCGGTGGTGCCAGCGGAATCGGGGCCGCGATCGCCCGCGCCCTCGCGGCGAACGGCGCTCGGGTCACCGTCGCCGACCTCGACGGTGACGCCGCCACGGCGCTGGCACACGAGATCGGGGGAGACGCGTGGCAGGTGGATCTCTCCGACGTCGACGCGCTCGCGGACCTCACCCTCGAGACCGACATCCTGGTGAACAACGCGGGAATCCAGCACGTGTCGCCGATCGAGGACTTCGACCCGGTGATGTTCCGCCGCATCCTGACACTCATGGTGGAGGCACCGTTCCTGCTGGTGCGTGCCGCTCTGCCGCACATGTACGAGTCCGGGTACGGACGCATCGTCAACATGTCGTCCGTGCACGGCATCCGGGCATCGGCCAACAAGTCGGCGTACGTCACGGCGAAGCACGCGCTGGAGGGACTGTCGAAGGTCACCGCTCTCGAAGGCGCCGAGCGGGGCGTCCGCAGCAACTGCGTCAACCCCGGCTACGTGCGAACACCCCTCGTGGAGAAGCAGATCGCCGATCAGGCGCGCGTCCACGGCATCGACGAGTCCGAGGTGCTCGAGAAGGTGCTGCTGACCGAGAGTGCGATCAAGCGGATGGTGGAGCCGGAGGAGGTGGCCGCACTGGTGTCCTTCCTCGTCGGAGACGAGGCGTCGATGATCACCGGAGCGTCGTACACGATGGACGGCGGCTGGAGCGCGAGCTGATCACTCGCCGCGCGAGACGCTCTCCACGAAGTCGCGGGCGATGTCACGGAGCTTGCGGTTGGCGCGCTGTGACTCCGCGGACAGCATGCCGAACGCGGTGTCGCTGTCGACGCCGTGCAGCGCCATGAGAATGCCCTTGGCCTGCTCGATGGGGGCGCGGTGCTCGAGTGCGTCCTGCAGGCCCGACGCGACCTCGCGGGCCGACCGCACGCGGGCGTAGTCGCCGATCGCCGTGGACACGGTGGACGTCAGCAGCTCGAGGATCGACTCGTCGATCGCCCCGAACGCGTCGGGGGCGGTGCCGTACAGGTTGAACGATCCGAGCTTCATGTCGGCGGTGTGCAGGGGCGCGGCGAGGAACGAGCGCACGCCCTCCTCGCGGGCAGCGTGTACGAACTCCGGCCAGCGCTGCTGCGCCGCATCGACGTCGACGCGCACGATCTCCCCGGTCCGGGCGGCCTCGAGGCACGGACCCTCACCGATCTCGTACTGATGGCGGTCGACCTCGAGCGTGCGGTCGTCGGTGTGCACGGCCGTGTACGTCAGGCCGCCGAACAGGATGCTCACACCGACGCTGGACGCACCGTCGACGGCCTCGTGTGCGATCTCCGCGGTGCGCTTCAGCAGCACCGCAAGATGGTCGTCGTCGCGGACGCTGCCGCCGACCACGCTCAGCATGGCCGCGAGTCGACGGGGAGCGACCGACCCGGTGGCCACCTCGGTGACCAACTCCGCCGCACGCGACGTCGACTCGTCCGCCTCCGCGCGCTCCGAGTCCGCTGTCGCCGCCACGGCGCTGTCCCTGCTCTCCACGGTTGAGAATCATCGCACGACGCGGGGACAACAGCAGCGACTCCGGTTGAGTTCGGTGGCCAGCGGGTATCGCAAGCATCAGGTACTCGTGTTGTCCGGACATCACGAAGTGCCAGAGCCGTCGTGTGAAGAAGCCCGCCGATGTCTCGGAGACCCCCACTGTGTGCCTGCGCACCGGTGGGGTTCTTCGTGTCCTGGGCTCAGCCGCGGCGTGCGTGCTCCTCGATCACGGCGGCATTGAGCGCGGCCGCGGCGCTGACGATCGCGGCGGCGTCGTCCGGGTCGCACTCGCCGTCGGCGACGCGCGCGACGGCATCCTGCATGCGTACGCACAGTGTGGCGACGGAATCGTCGTCGGTCGGCCCGTCCGCCACGGCGCTCGTACCCGCCGATTCGTCGTCGGCCGGCTCGGTCTGACGGGGGTCCTCGATCACGTCGTCCCGCCCGGCGTCCGCGAGTCGCTCGAACTCCTCGGCCGGTGTCTCGGGACGGTAGTTGCGAGGGCTGCCGTTCACCACGGTGCGCGTGCCCGGCGACAGCGCCACGAAATTGACCCGAGTCCCGCCGGGATCGCCGCTGACCCGGAAGACCCGATCCGGGCGTGTGACACTGCGCACGATCATGCCGTCCGCGATGGCGTGCGGATTGCGTGGAGCCACATCGAACCTCGATTCACTGGTTGTGGGCCATCATGGTCGTATGACTTCCGTGATGGAGCGCCTGCTGGACATCGCACCGATCTGGGTGTTCCTCATCGTCTTCCTGCTGGTGTTCCTCGAGGACGCGATCTTCGTCGGTTTCGTGATCCCGGGAGAGACGGCCGCGGTCATCGGCGGTGTCGCGGCGAGTCAGGACCACGTGAGTGTCGTGGCGATGGCGGCGGTCGTGGTCGTCGCGGCCGTGGTGGGTGACTCGGTGGGCTTCGAGATCGGCAAGCACTTCGGCCCACGACTGTTGGCCATGAAGATTCTGGACAAGCGTCGCGACAAGCTGGACAAGGCGCGGGACCTGTTGGCGCGCAAGGGCGGGACGGCCGTCTTCCTCGGCCGGTTCGTCGCCTTCTTCCGAGCGGTGATGCCGGCGTTGGCCGGGATGTCGCGCATGCCGTACCCGAAGTTCCTCGCGTACAACGCACTCGGTGGGCTCGTCTGGGGGACGGGGTTCGTGGTGCTCGGATTCGTCGCCGGCAACTCGTACGAACAGGTTGCGAAGACGGTGGGACGGGACGCGGCGATCATCGTGGTCGCGGTGGTGGTGATCGCGCTGATCGTGTGGCGCGTCCGGGCTCATCGCTCCGAGAAGGGCGCGGCGCGGGCCTACGATCCCAGCGCGAGCACCGACAGCAGCTCGTAGGCCACGTGTGACGCGGCGATTCCGGTGATCTCCGCGTGGTCGTACGCGGGCGCGACCTCGACGATGTCCGCACCGACGATGTTCGCTCCCACCAGCCCGCGCAGGGTGTTCAGCAGTTCCCGCGACGTCATGCCGCCCGCCTCGGGTGTGCCGGTGCCCGGGGCGTGGGCCGGGTCGAGGACGTCGATGTCCACGGAGACGTAGACCGGGCCCGTGTCGAGACGGCGGCGCATCCGCTCGACGATCGAGGCCACCCCGTCCGTCTCGTAGTCGTCGGACCGGATGATCTGAAACCCCAGGACGGCGTCGTCCTCGAGGTCCTTCTTGCCGTACAGCGGACCGCGGATCCCGATGTGCTGCGACCGCTCGAGGTCGATCAGCCCCTCCTCGCTGGCCCGTCGGAACGGTGTCCCGTGCGTGAAGGGTGCACCGAAGTACGTGTCCCACGTGTCGAGGTGGGCGTCGAAGTGCAACACGGCGATCGGCCCGTGGTCGCGGTGCAGCGCGCGCAGGATCGGCAGCGCGATGGTGTGGTCGCCACCGAGAGTGAGGACCGTGCTGCCGTCCTTGCGCAGATCGGTGATCGCGTGCTCGACGGTCGTCAGTGCCTCGGCGATGTCGAACGGATTGACCGCGATGTCGCCGGCATCGGCCACCTGGCGGTGCGCGAACGGCGACACGTCCAGCGCGGGGTTGTACGGCCGGAGCAGTTTGGACGACGCGCGGATGTGGCCGGGACCGAAGCGCGCGCCCGGCCGGTAGCTCACGCCCGAGTCGAAGGGCACTCCGACGATGCTCACGTCGGCCCGGGAGACCTCGTCGAGTCGCGGCAGCCGCGCGAAGGTCGACGGTTCCATGTACCGCGGGTATCGCGAGCCGTCCAGAGGTCCCCTGATGTCGGTCATGAGCAGTGATGTTTCCTCACTTCAGGCGGTTGGTCAACACTTGTTTCCTGACGCGGAGCAGGGCATGATCGCGGCGTGTCCACCATCGGAAACCGGCTGCGGGAGGCCCGGGCCGCCCGTCGTCTCACTCTCGACGCGCTCGCGTCGACCGTCGGTGTGACCAAGGGCTACCTGTCCAAGGTCGAGAACGACCGCGCATCCGCGTCCGTCGCCGTCCTGGTGCGCTGGTGCGACGCGCTCGAGATTCCCATGGGGTCGCTGTTCGACGACGTTCCGCACGGCGACGTCGTCCGCGCCGGCGAGTACCCCCCGATCGCCCTCGGGGGTCATGCCCAGACGGAGTACCTGCTGACCCCGCCGGGCGAACAGCGCGTGCAGGTCATCCACGGCAGGATCGAGCGCGGAGGAGGCAGCGGCGACGAGTCGTACGAACTGCCGGCCGAGGTCGGGTTCGTCCTGGTGCTCACCGGTCGGCTGATCCTGACGCTCGACGAGCGCACCGTGCAACTCGACGACGGTGACGCGCTCACCTTCGATCCTCGTCGTCGGCACAGCTTCCGCGCGGAGGTCGACACCACGGTGCTGTGGGTCCTGACGCCGTCCATGCCCTCCCGCCACGACAGAACCAGAATCGAGACGACCCCATGACCACGCCCGTCACTCCCGACAGCTCGGTCCACGAGCGATCAGCAGGGGACCGTGAGCAGCCGGTCACCATGTTCGGCCCCGACTTCCCCTTCGCCTACGACGATTTCCTCGCGCACCCGGCCGGGCTCGGGTCGGTCCCTCCGGACCGCCGCGGCACCCGCGTCGCCATCGTCGGGGCCGGTCTCGCCGGCACCGTCGCCGCCCGGGAGCTGCTGCGGATGGGACTCGAACCCGTGGTGTACGAGGCGGGGTGGATCGGCGGCCGCATGCACTCGGTCCCGTTCGAGGGGCACGAGGACACGGTCGCCGAGATGGGCGCGATGCGGTTCCCGCCGTCGTCCACCGCCCTGTTCCACTACCTCGACCACCTCGGCATCGAGACCACCCCGTTCCCCAACCCGCTCGCCGAGGCGACGCCCAGCACCGTCATCGACCTCAAGGGCACCAGTCACTACGCGCGGCAGCTGACCGATCTCCCCGACGAGTACGCCGAGGTGGCCAGGGCGTGGCAGCGCACGCTCGAGGAACAGTCCGAACTCGTCCCTCTCCAGCGCGCCATCCGCGCTCGGGACGCGGCGGCGGTGAAGCGCATCTGGAACGACCTCGTGGTGCGACTCGACGACACGACGTTCTACGGGTTCCTCGTCGGATCCCCCCACTTCGCGTCGTTCGCGCGTCGAGAGCTGTTCGGGCAGGTCGGTTTCGGCACCGGTGGCTGGGACACCGACTTCCCGAACTCGATACTCGAGATCCTGCGCGTCGTGGCCACGGAGGCGGACGATCACCACCGCGGCATCGTCGGCGGATCCAGCCGCCTGCCACGTGGTCTGTGGTCGGAGGCCGTGTCGGACGCGGCGCACTGGTCGGCGGGCACCTCGGTCGCGTCGCTGCACGGCGGCACACCCCGCCCGGGTGTCACGGAGATCCGGCGACGGACCGACGACGCCACCGGCGACCACACCTTCGCGGTGACCGACTCCTCGGGCCGGACGGACGAGTTCGCCTCGGTCGTCGTGACCGCGCAGAGCTGGATGCTCCTCAACACCATCGACACCGACGACGACCTGCTGCCCATCGATCACTGGACGGCCGTCGAACGCACCCACTACATGGGGTCGACCAAGGTGTTCGTGCTCGTGGACCGACCGTTCTGGAAGGACGTCGACCCCGAGACGGGGAGGGAACTGGTCAGCATGACCCTCACCGACCGGTTGAGTCGGGGAACGTATCTCCTCGATCACGGCGACGATCGGCCCGGCGTGATCTGTCTGTCGTACACGTGGAGCGACGACTCGCTGAAGCTGCTGCCGCTCTCACCCGACGAGCGGTTGACGCTGATGCTGGGATCGCTCGAGGAGATCTATCCCGGGGTGGACTTCCGCAGCCACATCGTCTCCGATCCGGTGACGCTGTCGTGGGAGACCGAGCGCCACTTCATGGGTGCCTTCAAGGCCAACCTGCCCGGCCACTATCGCTATCAGGAACGCCTCTTCTCGCACTTCGTGCAGGACGAGCTCGCCCCCCGGCATCGCGGGATCTTCCTCGCCGGCGACGACATCTCGTGGACGGCGGGATGGGCCGAGGGCGCCATCCAGACCGCGCTCAACGCGGTGTGGGGAGTCATGAACCACCTCGGCGGATCGACACATCCGGACAATCCCGGGCCGGGCGACGTCTTCGAGAGCATCGCCCCGCTCCGCCTCGGGGACTGATGCGTCGACCGGCGCGGTGAATCTCGGTCCGGGAGGACTTACCGAGCGGTAGCGTTCCTCCGGTGGTTCAGTTGCTCTCGCGCTCACGGGCGGCCGATCGGCCGCCCGTGACGACGCCTGCGACCGTTCCGGTGCGGACCGTCTCGGCGCAGGCGCTGGCCATCGTGCTCGTGCTCGCCGTCGCGGTGCTCGTGTTCCATCTGACCCGGCCGACGGCCGAGGAACCGGCCGTCGGGGCGGTCGCCGCTCCCGCTGCGGACCTGCGGCCGAGCTTCCTGGCGGAACCGGAGCGCAACCTGGGCCCGCTGCGCCAGATCGCGAAGGTCAACCGCGCCACGGCGGAGGAGGAGTACGCGGCCGCCATCGCCGTGCTCTCGACGGCGGCGAGCGCCGAGGAGAAGGATCGCCGACTGTACGAGCTGCCACCGGCCGTGATCGGCGCCCGCATCGGTAGCTACGCCTCACCGGCTCGCGGCACGTACACGTCCGGTTTCGGACCGCGGTGGGGAACGATGCACAACGGAATCGACATCGCCGGCCCGATCGGCACACCGATCCTGTCGGTGGCGGACGGTCAGGTGATCGAGGCCGGCCCTGCGAGCGGCTTCGGGTTGTGGGTGCGCGTGCGACACGACGACGGCACCGTGTCCATCTACGGTCACGTGGACACCCTGGTCGCGGTGGCCGGTCAGCGGGTCGCGGCGGGGCAGCAGATCGCGACGATGGGGAACCGCGGCGACTCCACCGGGCCGCACCTGCACTTCGAGACCGTCGTCGCGGACAAGCACGTGGATCCCGAACTGTGGTTGATCGGCCGCGGTATCTCGCTCGGACCGGAAGGCGACTGACGAGTCCCATCCGTCACACCAGTAACACGCTCGGATACGATCAGGGCATGAGACGGGCACTTCTGACGGCGGCGACGGCACTCGCCGTGGCCGTGGGCACCGCACCTCTCGGCGCCGGTCCGGCCGCGGCCGACACCGCCGGCTCCTGCTCACCCGAGCATCCCCGTCCCGTCGTGCTGGTGCACGGCACCTGGGTCGACGGTCCGGACACCTGGTCCACCCTCACCCCGCAGCTCGAGGCGGAGGGCTACTGCGTCTTCACTCTCGAGTACGGCTACCGCGCCGAACCCGGCGAGAACCTGCTGCAGACCTACGGCGGCGACGACATCGCCACGTCCGCGCGGGAACTGCGCGCCTTCGTCGACGACGTCCGATCACGCACCGGCGCAGCCGACGTGGACGTCGTCGGGCACTCCCAGGGCGGTGTCGTGGCGCGTCAGTACCTGAAGTTCGAAGGTGGAGCCGACGCCGTGCACACCCTCGTCACCCTCGGCGCCACCAATCACGGCACCACGTTCTCGGCGGGGCAGCTCGTCGGATCGCTCGCGCAGCAGTTCGGACTGCCGGTCGGCGAGGTCGCCGCCGCGGCCGTCGGACCGTCGTTCGTCCAGCAGATGGTCGGCTCGTCGTTCCTCGACGTGCTCAACGCGGGCGGCGACACCGTCCCGGGCGTCGACTACACCGTGATCGCCACCCGCGCGGACACCGTCTCCACGCCGCCCGAGAACACCTTCCTCGCCGCGGGCCCGGGCGCGACCGTGGACAACGTCTGGGTGCAGGACGGCTGCCCGAGCAACACCGCCGGGCACATGGAACTGACCACCGACCCCCGCGCACTGTGGATGGTGCAGCGCGGGCTCGACCGGTCCTACGCCGATCGGGTCCCCAGCCCCTGCTGAGTGCCGGGGTGTGCGCGCTGGTGCGGTGGCCGGCTGGAAGGGGTGTGCACACGGCCGGCGTGTGGTGAACACCCGTTGCTGCAGGCTGGAGGGTGTGTGCGGTTGACGCAGGGGGTGTGCACGCAGCTCGCTGAACCTCGCGATCCCGCCGATTCTCACGTTCCGCCGCCCTCACGCGTTTACTGATCGTGATGCTTCCGTTCGAGACCGTCGTGGCCACCCACGGCCCCGTGGTGCTGCGGGTCTGTCGCGCCGTGGTCGGTCCCGTCGACGCCGACGACGCGTGGTCGGAGACCTTCCTCGCCGCACTCCGGGCGTACCCCGACCTGCCCGAGGACGCGAACGTGCAGGCCTGGCTGGTGACCATCGCGCACCGCAAGGCCGTCGACGTTCATCGCGCGGCAGCTCGTCGGCCCGTGCCTACCGATTCAGTTCCGGACGTCGCCACGATGGTGCCCGACGAGAATCACGCCCTGTGGTCCGCGGTCGCGGCCCTGCCCGACACTCAGCGACTGGCCGTCGCGTACCACCACATCGGGGGGCTCCCTCATGCGGACGTCGCTGCGCTGCTGGGTAAT
This sequence comes from Rhodococcus sp. UNC23MFCrub1.1, assembly GCF_000686025.1. Classification (GTDB taxonomy): domain Bacteria; phylum Actinomycetota; class Actinomycetes; order Mycobacteriales; family Mycobacteriaceae; genus Rhodococcoides. The sequence goes on along the minus strand of NZ_JMLQ01000007.1, from coordinate 182,004 downwards.
TCGACCACCGCCGCCCGGCGTGCCTGTGCCGACGGCATCGCGACGCTGCGCCGCACGACCACGAGGAGTGAGCTGCTGTGACCACCGCCGCCGAACTGACCGCGCTCCACGAGCGACTGACGCACCGCGCCGCCGAGGAAGGACTGCTCGACGTCGCGTACCGCACCCTCGACTCACCCGTCGGCACGCTCCTCGTGGCGGCCACCGAGCGAGGTGTCGTGCGCGTGGCCTTCGACGTCGAGAACCACGACACGGTCCTGCAGACGCTGGCCACCCGCATCAGTCCACGCGTGCTCCGAGCGCCGGCCCGGCTCGACCCGGTGGTCCGCGGGCTCGACGCGTTCTTCGCCGGGACGTCCCGCGTCGTCGACGTCGACCTGGATCTGCGCCTCGCTGCAGGGTTCCGTCGCGACGTCCTGACGCATCTCCAGCGCATCCCCTACGGCGAGACCCGGAGCTACGCCGCCGTGGCCGCGGAGACGGCCAGCCCGAAGGCCGTCCGCGCCGTGGGATCGGCCTGCGCGCGCAATCCGCTGCCCCTGGTCATCCCATGTCATCGCGTGGTGCGGTCGGACGGAACGCCCGGTCGCTACGCCGGCGGTGAGGCCGCCAAGCAGCTTCTGCTCGAGCTCGAGACACAGAACTACTAGGCGGTATTAGTCTCGAAGCATGTCCTCTGCTGCTGATGTTCCCGCGCACCTCGTTCTGTCTCGTCGCGATCTCGAGTTCCTCCTCTACGAATGGCTCGACGTCGAGTCGTTGACCGAGCGGAAGCGCTTCTCCGATCATTCCCGGGAGACGTTCGACGCGGTGATGGAGCTCAGCGAGCAGATCGCGGTGAAGCACTTCGCGCCGCACAACAAGAAGGCGGACGCGAACGAGCCGCACGTCGGCGAGGACGGCAAGGTCGTCCTGATTCCCGAGGTCGAGCAGGCGCTGAAGGTGTTCAACGACGCCGGCCTCATCTCCGGGCAGTTCGACGACTCGCTCGGCGGCATGCAGCTGCCGACCACGGTGTCGAAGGCGTCGCTCGCGTGGTTCCAGGCCGCGAACACCGGCACCGCGACCTATCCCTTCCTCACGATCGGCAACGCCAATCTCCTCATCGAGTACGGCAGCGAGGAGTTGGTCGACGCCTATGTCCGGCCCATGCTCGAAGGCCGTTTCCACGGGACCATGTGCCTGTCCGAGCCCGGTGCCGGATCGTCGCTCGCCTACATCACCACCAAGGCCGTCGAGCAGGGTGACGGCACCTACGCGGTGACCGGAACCAAGATGTGGATCTCGGGCGGCGAGCACGAACTCGGTGAGAACATCGTGCACCTCGTCCTCGCCAAGATCCCCGGCGGTCCGGCGGGCGTGAAGGGCATCTCGCTCTTCGTCGTGCCCAAGACGCTGGTGAACGCAGACGGGTCGCTGGGCGAGCGCAACGACGTGAACCTCGTCGGCCTGAACCACAAGATGGGGTACCGCGGAACCACCAACACGCTCCTCGCGTTCGGCGAGAACGGCGGCGCCACAGGCTATCTCGTCGGCGAGCCGCACAAGGGCCTGTCGTACATGTTCAAGATGATGAACGAGGCGCGCATCGGCGTCGGCATGGGCGCGACCGCGCTGGGCTACACCGGCTACCTGCACTCGGTGGCGTACGCCCGGGACCGTGCACAGGGCCGGCCCGTCGGTGACAAGGATCCGGCTGCCCCGCAGGTGCCGATCATCGACCACTCCGACGTGCGTCGCATGCTGCTCGCGCAGAAGTCCTACGTCGAGGGCGGTCTGGCCCTGGGTCTGTACTGCTCCCGGCTGGTCGACGAGCAGATCACCGGCGAGCAGGACTCGGCGGATCGCGCCGGGTTCCTCCTCGACGTGCTCACCCCCATCGCCAAGGCGTGGCCGTCGCAGTGGTGCCTCGAAGCCAACAATCTCGCGATCCAGGTGCACGGCGGGTACGGCTACACCCGCGACTACAACGTCGAGCAGTTCTACCGCGACAACCGCCTCAACCCCATCCACGAGGGAACGAACGGCATCCAGGGCCTCGACCTCCTCGGACGCAAGGTCGTCGCGCAGGGCGGCCGAGGGCTCCAGCTCCTCGTCGAGACCATCACGGAGACCATCGACGCGATGTCGGGCGAGTACGCCGACGCCCTGCGAGCGGCAGTGGATCGCCTCGTGGCCGTCACCGGCACGCTGTGGGGTCAGGGCGACGCCGAGGTGGCGCTGGCCAACTCGTCCGCGTACCTCGAGGCGACCGGTCACGTGGTCGTCGCGTGGCTCTGGCTCGACCAGCTCCGCGCGATCGGCGACAAGGAAGGCGCCTTCTACGACGGCAAGCGTGTCGCGGCGCAGTACTTCTTCCGGTACGAGCTCCCCAAGACGGGCCCACAGTTCGACCTGCTCGAGAACCTGGACCGTACGACGCTGGACCTCGACACCTCGGTTCTGTAGGGCAGCGCTTGCCGGGTGGGGTGCTGCCGGGCACACCGCGCGGTGTTGCGCGCACCGTTCAGCGTGCGCAGAGAGTCGGGCGCTGCGCGTGGGGAGGCACCGCATCGCGGGTGGTGCGGTGCGTGCCTGATCACGGGTGTGCCTGGCGCACCGCGCGGTGTTGCGCGCACCGTCCAACCTGCGCACACCACCGCGCGCAGCGCCCGGACGCCCGGCGACGGTACCCAGTAATCCCAGTCACACCTACCTGGTCAGGTCGCGCAGCGACTGCTTAGATACAAGATGTGCGCAACACAGATGCAACCGAGACGTCGTCCGACCGGGCGTACGCGACGGTCAAGGAGCTCATCGTCTCCGGCGAGCTGCCGGGCGGGGAGCTGATCAGCGAGGGGCAGATCGCCGAGCGCACCGGCACCAGCCGCACCCCGGTCCGTGAGGCCTTCCTCAGGCTCGCGGCCGAAGGATGGATGCGGCTCTACCCCAAGCGCGGGGCCCTCGTGGTTCCCGTCGCCCCCGACGAGGCCACCCATCTCGTCGCCGCCCGTCGACTCGTCGAGACCGGATCGCTCGAGGCGTTCGCACAGGATCCGGGCAGCCGGGCCTCCGCCGCCGCACAGATGCGCGAGAGCCTCGACCGGCAGCGCGTTCTCGCGGAGGCGGGCGACTCCCTCGGCTTCGCTGCCGAGGACGCAGACTTCCACACCATCGTCGTCACGCACGGGGACAACCCGCTGCTGTCGACCTTCTACTCAGGATTGCGCGACCGGCAGCGCCGCATGACCGCGAACTCCGTGGCGCGCAATCCGGACGTGTTGGCGTCGATCATCGGCGACCACACCCGTCTCACCGCACTCGTCGAGCAGGGCGACGTCGCCGCGTACGACGACGCCCTCTCCCTCCACATGGCAGCCACGCACGCGCTGCCGCGTGGAATCCGCTGAAGGACCCCACCATGACCGTTCTCGACCGCACGACCACCACCCGCACCTGGCTGCCCGTGGCGCTCGGCATGCTCGCCGTCGCCTGGGGCGGCAACGAGTTCACGCCGCTCCTCGTGATGTACCGCGAGGGTCACGGCTTCTCACCCGTCGTCGTCGACGTGTTCCTCTTCGCCTACGTCGTCGGCATCGTGCCGGCCCTGCTGATCGGGGGCCCGCTCTCGGATCGCTACGGACGGCGGCCGCTCATGGTGCCCGCGCCGGCCGTCGCCGCCGCGGGATCTCTCGTCATCGCCCTCGGCGCGCACTCGGCCCCGATCCTCGCGACCGGCCGCGTGCTCAGCGGCATCGCGTTGGGGCTGGGTATGGCCGTCGGCGGCAGTTGGTTGAAGGAGCTGTCCGCGGACGGCTCGGGTGCCCGCCGTGCCGCCATGTCGCTCACGGGCGGATTCGCCACGGGCGCGGGGGTCGCCGGCGTGCTCGCGCAGTGGGCGCCGTGGCCCGAGGTGCTGCCGTACCTGGTGCACGTCGCGTTGGCAGCACTGGCCACCGTGGCCCTGCTCGGGGTGCCCGAGACGCGAGCGCGCGCGGTGGACGGCGCCTCGCTGCTGTCCGATCTGCGCATCCCGTCGGCGGGTCACCGTCGGTTCGTGTCCGTCGTTCTTCCCATGGCGCCGTGGGTCTTCGGCGCGGCCAGCGTCGCGTACGCAGTGCTGCCCGGTCTGATGGCCGACCACTCCGGCGCGTTCCCCATCGCGTTCTCCGCACTGCTCGGCGTGGTCGCGCTGTCGTCCGGCTTCGCCATCCAGGCCGTCGGCCGACGCATCGACACCGCGTCGAGTGCGCGCGCCGTCCTGGTCGCGCTGGGCATCATCGTCGTCGGCATGGTGCTGGTCTCGGTCGCCGCCGACGTGCTGACGATCCCGATGGCGCTGCTCGCCGCCGCGGTGCTCGGGTGCGGCTACGGCATGGCGATGGTGTCGGGCCTGCAGGAGGTGCAGCGCATCGCGGGACCGCGTGATCTGGCCGGACTCACCGCGGTGTTCTACTCGGTGACCTATCTCGGCTTCGCGGTGCCGGCGATTCTGGCGCTGCTCGTGCAGGAGTTCCCCGACGCGATCACCTACCCCGAACTGTTCACGGCCGGTGCGGTTCTCGCCGCGGTGTCATTGGTGCTCGTCGCGACGAGAACGCGGTCGCACCTGCCGTCAGGGCAGTCGGGGTAGCCGCTTCTTCTCGAGCCAGGACTCCCAGAACTCGTCGGTGCTGCCGTACTGCTTCGCCAACCCGACGAAGTCCGACGTCGCCACGGTGGCGTGGCGGAAGGTCGTGGTCCACTCGCGGATCAGATCGAAGAACGCCGCGTTGCCGATGGTGCGCCGAAGTGCGTGCAGGGCAAGGGCTCCGCGCTTGTACACGCGGTCGTCGAACATGTCCTCCGGTCCTGGATCTCCCAGCACGATGTCCTGCGGCAGGGACGACAGGCGGCTGTGTGCGCGGGTGGCCTCCTGGTGCGCGGACGGTCCGCCCGAGCTCTCCGACCAGATCCACTCGGAGTAGCAGGCGAAGCCCTCGTGCAACCAGATGTCGCTCCACCGCGCGATGGTGAGGCTGTTGCCGAACCACTGGTGCGCCAGTTCGTGGGCGACGAGTCGCTCGTACTCGCGGTCGCCGTCACAGTGATTGGCGCCGAAGATCGACAGCGTCTGTGCCTCGACGGGGATCTCCAACTCGTCGTCGGTGACGACGACGGAGTACGACTCGAACGGATAGGGGCCGAACGACTCGACGAACGTCTCCATCATCTGCTGCTGACGGCCGAAGTCGTGATCGAAGTTCTGGCGCAGACGCGCCGGCAGGATCGCGTCGATCGGCACGGGGGAGTCGCTGACCCGGTGCTTCTCGTACTGGCCGATCTGCACGGTCGCGAGGTACGACGCCATCGGTTCGGGCTGGTCGTACACCCAGGTGGTGCGCGAGGACTTCACGTACTTCCGCGTCAGTGTCCCGTTCGAGACGACGTGGTACGGGGAGTCGGCAGTGATCGAGATGGTGTACGCCGCTTTGGAACTGGGATGGTCGTCGCACGGGAACCACGATGCGGCGCCGTTGGGTTGGCTCGCGACGAGGGCGCCGTCGGTGAGCTCCTCCCACCCGACCTCACCCCACACGCTGCGAATCGGTGCGGGGTTGCCGCTGTAGGCGACGGTGGCCGTGAAGGAGGCGCCCTCGTCGATGGCACGCTGCAGCGTGACCGTCAGCTTGCCGCCCCGATGGGTGAACCGGACACCGCGCATTCCGGCGACACTCACCTTGGACGGGGTGAGGGCCGGACCCATGTCGAGTGAGAACTTGGTGATCGACCGGGTGGCCACCGCATGCACGACGGCCTTGCCGGACAGGCGGTTCGACTGCACCTTGTACTCGAGGTCGAGGGCGTATCGCTCGACCGAGTACCCGCGGTTGCCGTTCTGCGGCAGGTACGGGTCGATGGGAGAGTCCGGCATCACTTGTCGGTCCAGGGTGCGATGGGGTTGCCCTGCCACCGGCTCGACTCGGGGACGGTGTCGCCGCGCATGACCAGCGAGGCCGGTCCGACCGTGGCACCCGCCCCGATTCCCGCTGCGGGCAGTGCGACGCAATGCGGGCCCAGCGTGGCTCCCGCCCCCAAACTCACCGTGTCCATGCTCATGATCCGATCATGGAACAGATGTGTCTGCACGACGCACCCTCTGTTGACGGTGGCACCGTCGCCGAGCGTGATGAGGTCGGCCTCCGGCAGCCAGTAGGTCTCACACCAGACTCCCTTCCCGATGTGGGCGCCGAGCCAGCGCAGCCACAGGTTCAGCACCGGGGTTCCCTCGGCGGCGCGGGCGAACCACGGGGCGGCGACGACCTCGACGAACGTGTCGGCCACTTCGTTGCGCCACACGAACGAACTCCACAGCGGGTGCTCCACCGCACCGATGCGGCCGACGAGCGACCACTTGGCGACGGCGGAGATTCCGGCCGCGACTGCGCCGGCGATCAGCAACACGACGCCGCTGAGCAGGGCGGCGGCCCCGTAGCCCAGCGTTCCGGCGATCCAGGTCAGGGCGGCGAGCACGCCGAACCCGATGCCGAACGACACGACGACGGGCACGAGTCGACAGGTCTCGACCACGGCGCGGGCGATCTTGAGTCGCCGCGGCGGGTCGAAGGTGCGGGTGGTGTCGGACGAGTTGGGCGCTCGGCGCAGGCGCACCGGCGGGCTGCCGAGCCACGACGATCCCGACTTCGCCTTGGCGGGTGCGGCCGACAGCACGGCGACGAGGCCGTTCTTCGGCACGCGTCGACCCGCGGCCGCCATGCCGGAGTTGCCGAGGAACGCACGCTTGCCCACCTTGGCCTCGCCGAGCAGCATCCAGCCGCCGCCGAGCTCGTAGCTGGCGATCATGGTGTCGTCCGCCAGGAACGCACCGTCGCCGACTGTCGTGAACTTCGGGACCATCAGGACCGTCGACGCCTCCACGTCCTTGCCGATGGTCGCGCCGAGCAGCCGGAGCCATCCCGGAGTGAGCAGACTCGCGTAGAGCGGGAAGAGGAACGTACGGGCCGAGTCCATCAGGCGTTCGGTGGCCCACACCTGCCAGCCGATGCGACTGCGTACCGCGTGGTGGCCGGGAATCAGCCCGATCGACAGCAACCGCACGGACACGAGCGTGACCGCTGCGAAGACGAGCAACGACACCGCGGTGGCGGGAGCGAGCAGCGCCAGCCCGAGGCCGATCGCACCGCGCAGTGTGGTCGCGTGCGCGACTCCGACAGCGACGAGGAGCAGGCCCGCGGCAATGGACAGGAGGGGAAGTCCCGACAGCAACAGCGACGTCACGCCGTAGACGGGCACCCAGCCGCGACCGCGCGGCGGCGCCTCGTCGGGCCACGGGTGCATCGCCTTGCCGACCTTCGCGGCGGGCGAGCCGGACCACTGCTGACCGGCCTTGACCTTGCCGGAGACGGCCGACCCCGCGGTGATCTCGGCGCGGCGGCCGATCCTGGCTCCGGGGAGCAGGGTCGACCGCGCACCCACCGTGGCGCCGGCGCCGACTTCGATCGAGCCGATGTGCACGACGTCGCCGTCGATCCAGTAGCCGGACAGATCGACCTCGGGCTCGAGCGAGCAGCCGTCACCGAGAGTCAGCATGCCGGTCACCGGAGGCAGGGTGTGCAGATCGACGTCGCGGCCGACCGTCGCACCGAGTGCGCGGGCGTAGTAGACCATCCACGGCGCGCCCGACAGGTTCGAGGCACCGCTGGCGTCGGTCAACCGGTTGGCGGTCCACAGCCGGAGGTGCACGCTGCCGCCGCGCGGATGGGCGCCCTCCGTGACGCCGCGCATGAGGAGCCGTGATCCGGCGACGGAGATCGCCATCCGGCCCACGGGCGTCACGAACAGCAGGAACCCGAGCGCGAGCCACCACCAGGACACCGTCGGCAGCCAGGGGCGGGGAGCGAACCAGCTGAACGTGTTCGCCATGATGCCGAGCCAGGTCACCCACTGCAGCCCGGTCAGCGTCGTCAGCGGCAGGGTCGCGAGGACCTGCACCACCTGGGCCGTCCGGGGTGTGGGGACGACGATGCGCTTCTCGGTCACCGGCGGGGGGACGAGCGAGTCGAGCAACGCGACGAGCGAGCCGAGTCGCGGATGGTCGTAGAGCTGCGCGACCGTGATCTCGGGGAAACGCTCGCGCAATCGAGTCACGAGCAGTGCGGCCGAGAGCGATCCGCCACCGGCAGCGAAGAAGTCCGCGTCCAGCGATTCGATCTCGGCGCCCAGCACGTCGCTCCACAGCTCGGCCACCCAGCCGGCGGTCCCGGCGAGAGAGGCGTCGTCCGGAGTCGAACCACGCTTGGGCAGCGGCCACGGCAGAGCCGCGCGGTCGACCTTGCCGGAGGTGCGGGTGGGCAGTTCGTCGACGAGTGCGAGACGCGGAACCATCGCGGCGGGAAGCTGTTCCGCGAGGAGCTCGCGGGCGCGGACGAGGTCGAAGTCCGGGTCGGTGCTGGCGAGATAGCCCACCAGCACGGGTGTTCCGGAGCCGGTGGTCCGCACTGCGGCGGCTGCGCCGCTCACACCGGGGAGGGCCTGCAGGGCGTTGTCCACCTCACCGAGCTCGATGCGGCGCCCGCCGACTTTCACCTGATCGTCGGCGCGGCCCTGGAAGAGCAGCCCCTCGAGCTCGAGCCGCACGAGATCGCCGCTGCGGTAGGCGCGGTCCCATCCGAGAGTCGCCATGGGAGCGTACTTCTCGGCGTCCTTCACCGGGTCGAGGTAACGCGCGAGGCCGACGCCACCGATGACGAGCTCGCCCACCTCGCCCACCGCGACCAGCTCCTCGTCCGGGCCCACGACGGCGAGGTCCCATCCGTCGAGCGGCAGCCCGATGCGCACCGGTCCGACACCGTCCATGAGAGCGGCGCAGGCGACGACGGTGGCCTCGGTGGGCCCGTAGGTGTTCCAGACCTCGCGGCCCGGAACAGCCAGTCGCTCAGCGAGATCCGGCGGGCAGGCCTCGCCTCCGAAGATGAGCAACCGGACGTCCTCGAGCGCTTCGCGAGGCCACAGCGCCGCCAGGGTCGGCACCGTCGACACCACGCTGATGTCACGTGCGACGAGCCAGGGGCCGAGGTCCATGCCACTGCGTACGAGGGAGCGCGGCGCGGGAACGAGGCACGCGCCACTGCGCCAGGCGAGCCACATCTCCTCGCACGACGCGTCGAACGCCACGGAGAGCCCCGCCAGCACCCGATCGCCCGGGCCCATGGGTCGGTCCTGCAGGAACAGTCGTGCCTCGGCGTCCACGAACGCCGCCGCGTTGCGATTGCTCACCGCGACGCCCTTGGGCTTGCCGGTCGAGCCCGAGGTGAAGATGACCCAGGCGTCGTCGTCGGGTGTGGGATGGCCGACCGCGCGCCCGGTCCCCGCGGTGTCGGTTCGGGTGACGCCGCCGTCCGCGATGATCGCGGTGACGCCGGCCTCCGAGAACACCAGCTCGGCCCGCTCGTCCGGGTCGTCGACGTCCACCGGGACGTAGGCCGCACCGGCGGCGATGACCGACAGGATGGCCGCGTAGAGCGAGTAACTGCCCGACGGCATGCGGACCCCGACGCGATCGCCGGCGCAGACGCCGTGTCGGGACAGCCACCGAGCGCCCTCGTCGATGTTGTCGAGCAGTTCGCTGTAACTGATGGTGGTGTCGCCGTCGTCGATGGCCGGCGCATGAGGGAATGCCCGCGCGGTGTCCTCGAGGATGTCGACGAGGGTGCGCACCGGGGCCGCCACGGAGGAACGGAGGTAGGCCTCGGGAACACGGGTCTGCAGTGACAAGACGAACGGCCTCTCGCATCGAACAGGGACGACGGAACGCTGGCGGGTGTGACGACACGTTATTGCACGCCCAGTTTGCGGGTTGGTGAACAACTCCGCCGACCAGGCGCGCGTGCGGCGAACCGGTTGACAACTCGGGCGACCGTTTGCCATCCTGCTTCCAGGTCACGAGTACCAGCATCAAGCCCCGGCTCGCTGGTCGGCAACCCTCCTCCGCGGTGGGGTGCTCCGGGTGACGACCTGGCCGCGCTCCGACGACGGAGGCGGCAAGCGCGGATCGACGCCTCTCGTCAGATCGCGGCCCTCGTGCCGTGCGTCGATCCCTCGACGGAGGGATTCATCATGACCACAGTTCTGCAGCGCCCGATCGCATCCGTGCACGGCCGCGACCAGCAGGTGACGTGTGCCGACGGCCGCACCACTCGCAGCATCGATCTCGACTACGCGGCCAGCGCTCCCGCGCTCGACGCGGTGGTCGAGCGAGTACGAGAGGTGTTGCCGCACTGCGCGAGTGTGCACCGCGGCGCCGGCCACAAGTCGCAGGTCTGCACCCGGGAGTACGAGTCCGCCCGGAACACGGTGCACCGCTTCTGCGGCGCGGATCCCGACGACGTGGTCGTGTTCACGCGGAACACCACCGACGCGCTGAATCTCCTGGCGGGCTGCGTTCCCGGGGACACGGTGGTGCTGGACATCGAGCATCACGCGAATCTGCTGCCGTGGCGGAACCGCCGGGTGGTGCGATCGGCGGACTCGGTCGAGGAGACTCTGACTCGCCTCGGCGACGAACTCGCGTCGAGACCTGCTGCGCTGCTTGCCGTCACGGGTGCCTCCAACGTGACGGGCGAGGTCCTGCCCCTCGATCGACTCGCGGATCTGGCGCACCGACACGGTGCCCGCATCCTCGTCGACGGTGCGCAACTCGTTCCGCACCGCGCCGTGGACATCACCGCGGCGGGCATCGACTACCTGGCTTTCAGTGGTCACAAGCTGTACGCGCCCTTCGGAGCGGGAGTGCTCGTAGGACGGCGTGACTGGCTCGATGTGGCCGAGCCGTACCTCGCGGGCGGTGGAGCCACCCGGCACGTGTCCGTCCTCGGTGCGTCGGTCGACATCGACTGGGCGCCGTCCCCGGCGCGGCACGAGGCCGGCACACCCAATCTCCTCGGCGCCGTCGCGATCGCCGCGGCGTGCGACGAGATCGGCGCGATCGGCCACGGTGCCATCGCCACTCACGATCAGGAGTGCACGGACGCCCTGCTCGGCGGGCTCACCGCTCTGGCCGGTGTGTCGGTCCTCCGCCTGTGGAGCGACTCCGCCGACATCGTCGGCATCGTGTCCTTCACCGTAGACGGTGTCGACGCGGGTGCACTCGCCACCGCGCTGGCCGACGATCACGGCATCGCGGTGCGGGCCGGGAAGTTCTGCGCCCACCCCCTCCTCTCGCGGGTCGGCGCGGCCGACGGTGCCGTGCGGGCGAGCATCGGGCTGGGGACCACCGCCGACGATGTCGATCGGTTCGTGGAGGCGGTGCGTGTGACGTGCCTCTCACTGCGGGATCGCGTCACCACCGGATCGTTAGCATCAGCATCATGACGAGGAGCAGGTTGTGGGGTCGACGACACGTCGACCTCTGCCGTGCGACCTCGACCGCCTGTCCGGTCCGGTGATCGTGCGACTCACTTCACCCCACAGCCTCCGCTGCACCCACGACTGACTGGACAACTCATGACCACGGTGTCTTCCGACTCCCTCGTCTTCCTCGACGGCGTCTCCGGTACCTCCCCGGACGTCGTCCGGTTCTCCGCCGCCGATCTCTCCGAGGCCCAGAGCCGCTACGCGACCCTCAAGGCCGAGCACCCCGGGGCTCGTGTCGTGGTGGACATCGACGTGCACATCGCCGCCGACGCCCGGACCGCCCGCCGCGAGGTGCTGGCGTCGGACAGCAAGCCTCGCCCCGGCACTCTGCAGTACGTCGGCACCGCGTCGGGTCTCGCAGGCCTCGTCGCCGACATCGTGACGGTCGACGTGGCGGACGGCGTGACCCTGCGTCCGGTGGTGGAGCAGACGCGGGAGTCCGTCGTCCGGGCGATCACCACCGAGGTGGTGCCCGCCCTGGAGGTTCGGCGCCTGCGCGCGTCCTGAGGCTCAGCCCTCGCGGGTCTCGGGGCCCATGTCCACAGCGAGCCCGGCGGTGATGCGCAGCAGTTCGGGGTAGGTCGTGCGGAAGAGGGTCGCGGGGTGACCCGCTGCAGCCCACAGCCGTTCGAAGCGTTCCAGCGCCGTGTCGACGAACGTCGGCAGATTCGTCGGGTGGCCCACGGGAGCGATCCCGCCCACCGGTTGCCCGGTGGCGTGTTCGACCACGTCGATCGGTGCGCGGGTCAGCGTGCCCTCGAGACGTCGACCGGTGGCATCGAGGTCCACGTTGTGTGCACCCGACACCAGCAGCAACACCGGGTCGTCGTCGAGCAGGAACACCAGCGACTTGCAGACGGCACCGAGCGGAACCCCGCTCACCGCCGCGGCCTGACGCGCCGTGTGCGTCGGCTCGGACTGCGTCACGATCACGCCGTGATGACCTCGGGCGATCAGAACGTCCGACACGTGTGCCGCAGCGGGATGGTGGATCCGCGTCATGGTCGCAGGATAGTCAGTCCACGCCGCCGGGACATCCGGTGAGCGGGAGCGCTGGCTATCCTGACCGGATGACACACACGGATGCGTGGAAAGCCTTCACGGTGACGACCGACGCCCATGTCGCGACGGTGACCCTCATCGGCCCGAACAAGGGCAATGCGATGGGTCCCGACTTCTGGTCGGAACTGCCTCTCGTCTTCTCCGCGCTCGACGCGGACCCCGAGGTACGCGCCATCGTGCTCGCCGGCTCGGGCCGCAACTTCAGCTACGGTCTCGACCTGCCCGCCATGGCAGGCGATTTCGGTGCGGTCATGGGGGACAAGGCACAGGCCGGTCCGCGCAGCACGTTCCACGACATGATCAAGCGCATGCAGGCGTCGATCAACGCGGTGGCCGACTGCCGCAAGCCCGTGGTGGCCGCCGTGCAGGGGTGGTGCATCGGCGGTGGGATCGATCTCATCTCGGCCGCCGACATCCGCTACGCCAGCGCGGACGCGAAGTTCAGTGTGCGCGAGGTGAAGGTCGCCATCGTGGCGGACATGGGGTCGTTCGCCCGTCTGCCCGCGATCATCGGCGACGGTCATCTTCGCGAACTCGCGTTGACCGGAAAAGATATCGACAGTGCCCGGGCGCAGCAGATCGGTCTGGTCAACGACGTGTTCGACGACGCGGAGGCCGTGCTCGCCGCAGCGCGTGCCACGGCCACCGAGATCGCGGCGAACCCGCCTCTCGTGGTGCACGGGATCAAGGCGGTTCTCGACCACGGTCGCGTTGCGGCAGTGGAGGATTCGCTGCGCTACGTCGCCGCGTGGAACGCAGCTTTCCTGCCGTCCGAGGATCTGACGGAGGCCATCACCTCGGTGTTCGAGAAGCGCCCCGCGTCGTTCCAGGGCAAGTAGTAGAGACCCTGGTGGAACGGCCCGATCAGCGGAAGGCGCTCTTCGGGTCGTTCCACAGCTGATCGGTGAAGTCCTCGAGGACGACGAGCACCACCGAGTCCTCAGCGCGGCGCAGGATCGACTTGCTCGCCCGGACCTGGAGGATGTCGCCCTTCGAGTCCGTCATGCGCCAGAGCGAGTCGGCGCGGGTGGCGACGGTGGTCAGGAACGTCTCGGCGATGTTGACTCCGAGCGGTTCGTTGGCCGGGAAGATGTCCTGCAGTGTGAGGGTCTCGTTCGACCGGGGGGACTCCTCGTCGAAGCCCATCAGTTCGTCGAAGGCCTCGTTGGCGAAGACGACCGTGCCGCCGGGCTCGACGGCGAGGACGGCCAACGGAATGCGGTCGAGCACGACGGTCACCGGCAGTGACGGGAACTGCGTCGTGGTCGAGACCGCCTCGGACGTGGGATTTCTCCGGTCGCTCACAGCGTCACTCATCGGTGGTACCGCACCCTTACGTCGTGGCTCGTTCGTCCTGACACGGCCCGGGGGACCGCGGATGCGATGCTATCAGCGGACAGCACCGCATCCGGGTTTCCGACGGTCTCTAGTGGTCGCCCTGGTTCTTCAGGCGCTCGACCGATGCCTCGAACTCCGCCTCGGCCTCGGCGCGGCCGACCCAGTTGGACCCGGTGACGTGCTTGTTCGGCTCGAGATCCTTGTAGTGCAGGAAGAAGTGCTCGATCGCGTCGAGCTCAAACTGCGAGACGTCCGAGAGATCCTGGATGTGGTCCCACCGCGGATCGCCCGCCGGGACGCACAGCACCTTGTCGTCGCCGCCGGCCTCGTCGACCATCTTGAACATCGCCACGGGGCGGGCCTCGACGAGGACACCGGGGAACACGGACTCCGGCAGCAGGACGAACGCGTCGAGCGGATCGCCGTCCTCACCGAGGGTGTTCTCGATGAAGCCGTAGTCCGCGGGGTAGCCCATCGCCGTGTAGAGGTAGCGGTCCAGGCGTACTCGCCCGGACTCGTGGTCGACCTCGTACTTGTTGCGCTGACCCTTGGGGATCTCGATGGTCACGTCGAACTTCACGTCCACTGTCCTTTGCTCGGTGGCCCGGCTACCTGCTCGGCGGCCACGTACTGTCGTGCAGTCGTCTGTCGGGCGCATCGAAGGACGCGCCGGTGGTCAGACAGTAACCGGCCGCGTCGATAGGGTGCGAGGAGAGGTGCATCGCCGGAGAACGGCCACGGACCCGCGAGTGGAGGAGAGACGTGAGCTCAGGGAAGCGGCCGTCCGGCACGCCGTTACGCACGCGCGTGCTGCTGATCGGAGCCTCGGTCGTGGTGCTCGTGCTGGCGATCGTCGGCGTCGCGCTGATCACCCCCACGCTCTCCGAGGACTCGACACCCGTGGCGACCTCACCCGAGCCGTCGCTCGTTCTGCCTGCCCCCCAGGTGGTTCCGGTCCCACCCGATGCGCCGAAACCGAGCCCGGCGGGCCTCGAGGCGGTGCTCGCCGCACCCCTGCGCAATCCCGATCTGGGCCGCTTCACCGGATCCGTCGCGGACGCGATCACCGGTGAGGTGCTGTGGAGCGCCGATGCGGACACCCCCATGACGCCGGCGTCGACCACCAAGATCCTCACGGCCGCGGCCGCCATGATGGCGCTGCCCGCCGACCACCGTGTGACCACCAAGGTCGTGGCGGGCGACGCGGCCGGTCAGGTGGTGCTCGTCGGTGACGGCGACCCCACGCTCACGGCGGAGCCGGTCGGACGACCCGGGTTCTACGACGGGGGAGCCCGCATCGACGACCTCGCCGAACAGATCCGCAGGTCCGGCACGACCGTCACGTCCATCGCCGTGGACGGCGGCGCGTACTCGGGGCCGGAGCAGGCGCAGGGCTGGTTCCCCGGCGACGTGGCCGCCGGATACATCGCACCCATCGAACCGATCACCCTCGACGGGGGTCGCTCGGTGCCGACGGTCGACGAGTCGCCGCGCAGCGCCACTCCCGGTCTCGACGCCGGTAGGGCGTTGGCGCGCGCTCTCGGCCTGGACCCGGCCGTCGTGACGGACGGTCGCGCGCAGTCCGGTGCCGGATCCCTCGCGACGGTGCAGTCCGCGCCTCTGCGGCAGCGGCTCGGGCAGATGCTGGGGTTCTCGGACAACGTGCTCGCGGAGGCCGTCGGTCGCGAGATCGCCGAGGAGGTGGGCCGGCCCGCGTCGTTCGACGGGGCCACGGACGCCGTCCTGGAGACACTGCAGAAGAACGGCGTCGACATCACCGGAGTCACGCTCGAGGACACCAGCGGACTCTCCGTCGACAATCTCATCCCTGCCAGGGTGCTGGGCGCGCTCGTCACCCGGGCCGCCGGGTCCGGCACCGAGAACCTGCGGCCGATGCTCGACTACCTGCCCGTCGCCGGTGCCACGGGCACGCTCGCCGCCCGCTACGCGTCGGGCGACCGCACGGCCGCGGGGTGGCTGCGCGCCAAGACGGGAACGCTCTCGACCGCCAGTGCGTTGGCCGGATACGTGACCGACGAGAGCGGCCGGGTGTTGACGTTCGCGTTGATGTCCAACGACAGGCCGCCCGAGGTCGGTCGTCCGGCCCTGGACGCACTCGCGTCGACGCTCCGCTCCTGCGGCTGCACCTGACCGGTCGATTCCGAGAGAGAACAGGGGTGAGGGCATGTCCGACACTGGTGTGATCGATTGGGGTCTGGCCGCCCGGACGGGTGCCCGGCTCGCACCACGGGGTCCGAAGACGTCGCGGTACACCGCGGACGCGGCGCTGCGCGAACTGGCCGACGCGTCGGTACGCGCCGAGGGCCCCGTGCGCGAGGTCACGGGCCTCGCCGACGGTCTGCCCGTCCCGGCGGCGCGCGTGCTCGATCGGCCGGAGTGGATCGCCGCCGCGTCCGAGTCGATGCGGCACCTGGTCAGTGATTCCGACGGCGACGACAGTTCGTTCCTCGGCGGCAAGCCCGGCGGCGTGCAGGCGGGCGCGATGCTGGCGTTCCTGTCGACGGCCATTCTCGGGCAGTACGACCCCTTCACCGGTCCGGACGGAACGCTGTTGCTGGTGGCCCCGAACATCGTGTCCGTGGAGCGATCGCTTCGCCTGCGGCCCAGCGACTTCCGACTGTGGGTGTGTCTGCACGAGGTGACGCACCGCGTGCAGTTCTCGTCGTCGCCGTGGCTTGCGGGCTACATGAAGGACAACGTCACCACGCTGCAGGGCGGCGCGGACGAGCCCCTGGCCGACGTCGTGGGACGCCTCGCGGCGGCGGTGCGGTCCCGCGGGCAGGACGGCGGCGACGGCGGCATCATCGGTCTGCTCCGGGCGACGCAGGCACCCGCGCAGCAGGAGGCACTCGATCGTCTGCTGGTGCTCGGAACGCTGCTCGAAGGCCATGCCGACCACGTGATGGACGCGGTGGGTCCCGCGGTGGTGCCGTCGGTCTCGGCGATCCGCAAGGCCTTCGACGCCCGTCGCACGCGGAAGCAGAACCCGGTGCAGCGCGTGATCCGCGCGCTGCTCGGGATGGACGCGAAGATGGCGCAGTACGTCCGCGGCAAGGCGTTCGTCGACGCCGTCGTCGGCCAGGTCGGCATGGAGCGTTTCAACACCGTGTGGACCGACGCGGACACGTTGCCGCTGCTCTCCGAGATCGAGGCGCCGGAGAAGTGGACGCAGCGAGTTCTGGGATGACCGGCGTCCCGGCATGACCGGGGCACGCCCGATGCCGGAGGGCCCGCACCTGCTCACGGTGCGGCGGGCGGTGCGCGCCTGGTTCGGGGAGCACTGCCCGGAGCGCGCCGTCGTCGTCGGGCTGTCGGGTGGTGCGGACTCGCTGGCGCTCACCGCCGCCTGTGTGGCCGAGGGCGCACAGGTGCACGCCGTGGTCGTCGACCACGCGCTGCAGGCGGGTTCGGCCGAGGTGGCGCACAGGGCCGCCGAGCAGGCACGAGACCTCGGGTGTTCCCGCGCCGAGGTGAGGACCGTGTCGGTGACCGGGGCGGGTGGACCCGAGGCCGCGGCCCGGCGCGCCCGGTACGCCGCTCTCGACGCGGTCCGCGGTGACCGCCCGATCCTGCTGGGCCACACGCTGGACGATCAGGCCGAGACCGTCCTGCTCGGACTCGCCCGCGGATCCGGGTCCCGATCGCTGCGGGGGATGGCGGCCTGGGACCCGCCGCGAGGTCGTCCGCTGTTGACCGTGCGCCGCGAGTCCACCGTCGGCGCGTGCGCCGAACTGGGTCTCGCCGCGTGGGACGACCCGCACAACCTCGACCCGTCCTTCGTTCGGGTCCGACTCCGCGGCGAGGTGCTCCCGCTGCTGGAGGACGTCCTGCACGGCGGTGTCGCCGGCGCGCTCGCGCGCACCGCCGACCAGCTGCGCGAGGACGGCGCCGTTCTCGACGCACTCGCCGCGGACATCGCCGTGTCCGCCCGCGTCGGCGACGCGCTGGAGGTGTCCGCCCTCGTGGAGGTACCGGGTGCACTCCGTCGGCGGGTGATCCGCGAGTGGCTGGCCGACTGTGGAGTGCCGTTGCGCAACGAGGCGCAGGTGCGCGCCGTGGACGATCTCGTCGGCGCGTGGCGCGGGCAGGGCGGCGTCGCGGTGGCCGGGGGCGGCCCGGTCGAGAGGTTGGTCGTCGAGAGACGACGTGGCAAGCTCGACCTGGTTCGGTGGACCGGCCGGGCCGCGAGCGAGTGAAGGGACACCCGTGTACGAGGGCGACATCGCATCGATCCTGATCTCCCGAGAGGAGATCGACAAGCGTATCGCCGAGCTGGCCGAGGAGATCGCCGCTCGCTATCCGGTGGGGGCTCCCGAGGGTGATCTGCTGCTCGTCGGAGTTCTCAAGGGCGCCATCATGTTCATGACGGATTTCGCACGCGCACTGCCGATCCCGAGCCAGCTCGAGTTCATGGCGGTCAGTTCGTACGGATCGTCCACGTCCTCGTCGGGCGTCGTCCGCATCCTCAAGGACCTCGACCGCGACATCCACGGCCGCCACGTCCTCATCGTGGAGGACATCATCGACTCCGGTCTGACGCTGTCGTGGTTGATGAAGAACCTCGCCACGCGCCAGCCCGCGTCGCTCGAGGTGGTCACCTTGCTCCGCAAGCCCGACGCGGTGAAGGTGGACGTCGACGTCGCGAACGTCGGCTTCGACATCCCGAACGAGTTCGTCGTGGGCTACGGCCTCGACTACGACGAGCGTTACCGCGACCTTCCCTACATCGGACTGCTGGAACCCCGGGTCTACGGAGGCTGATCGAATGTCGCGCGAACAGGTCGGCCCCACCGCCACGTCCATCGCGGACGACGTCCGGAACGGGCGGGTCCAACCTGCCGCGGTAGCCCGAGAAGCGTTGGACCGCATCGCCGCTCGGAACGACGACCTGCACGCGTTCGTCGTGGTGCGTCCCGACGAGGTGCTCCGGGAAGCGGACGCGGTCGCCGTCCGAGCGGATCTGCGCGCCCTGCCGCTCGCCGGCGTCCCGGTGGCGATCAAGGACAACGTCCCGGTGACGGGCTACCCGATGCGCAACGGTTCGCTCGCGACATCCGACACTCCCGCCGCCGCGGATCACCCGGTGGTCGCGCGCCTGCGCGGCGCGGGCGCCGTGGTCGTCGGTCTCACCTCGGTTCCCGAGCTGTGCCTGTGGGGCGCGACGGACGGTGCCGACGGCATCGCCCGCAATCCGTGGAACCGTGACCTCACCCCGGGCGGATCGTCCGGTGGCGCCGCCGCCGCGGTCGCCTCGGGCATGGTGCCCGTCGCCCACGGCAACGACGGCATGGGGTCCATCCGGATCCCCGCCGCGAACTGCGGACTGGTCGGCATCAAGCCGGGGCTCGGCCTCGTCCCGTCCGAACTGGGCAACGGCTCGTGGTTCGGCATGTCGGAGAACGGTCCGTTGACCACGACCGTCGCCGACGCGGCGCTCCTGCTCTCGGTCATGGCGGACGATCCGGATCTCGCCTACGTCGACGCTCCCGAGACCACGCGCATCGGGGTCGCCGTGGAGTCGCCGTCGCCCGTCGTGCGAGTGGATCCCCACTTCCGGCAGGCCGCACTCGACGTCGCCCGGGAGCTCGAGCGGATCGGGCACCGCACCAGCACGGCAGCGCTGCCCTACCCGGCCAGTCCACTCGGGCAGCTCGCCCGCTGGACGGCCGGCGGAGCCGCGGACGCCGCCGGGCTCGACGTGTCGGCGCTGCAGAAGCGAACCCGTCGCCACATCGCGGTGGGTCGGCGAGCGGCACGGTTCGTGCGGCCGTCGCAGACCGAGACGCTCACGCGACGCATGCGCTCGTACTTCGAGAGTGTCGACGTGGTGCTGACGCCGGCGCTCGCCGCGCCGCCGATCCGTGCGGACCGGTGGAGCGAGCGCGGGTGGGCAGCCAACATGGCGGCCAACATTCGCTACGCACCCTTCGCGGCACCGTGGAACTTGCTGGGGTGGCCGGCCGTGAGTGTGCCCGCGGGACTCCATCCCGAGTCGGGGACTCCGCTGGCCGTGCAGCTGGCGGGCCCTCCCGGGTCCGAGCGTCGACTGCTGGCGCTCGCGGCACAGATCGAACAGCATCGGCCCTGGCCACGCACCGCGGCCGACCGGTAACACTCGTCACGCGCAGCTGGGCGCGGGAACCTCACCGCGTGTCGGCGCGTTGACCGAGATGTGCGCGCCGCCCGGCCGTCCGCATCCGCGGTAACCTGGCTTGTCCGGTGCGCAACCGGCAACGATCGAGAATTGCTGCCGGCCGACCGACGCGAACCATGACCACCTGCCTGTGAGTCCGACTGCCATCGAGGGCGACGCTGTATGAACCGCAAGACTTTGTTCCGCAACCTGGCGATAGTCGCCGGCATCCTGTTGGTGATCTTCGCCTTCAGCTACTTCGGCGACGACACGCGGGGGTGGAAGAGTGTCGACACGTCGGTCGCCGTCGCGCAGCTCGACGACCAGAACGTGCAGACCGCGCAGATCGACGACCGTGAGCAGCAGGTTCGTCTGACGCTGAAGAGCGGCAACGACGCCACCGGCAACGAGACGCAGATCATCTCGCAGTACCCGGACGCCGCGTCTCAGCAGATCTTCGACAAGGTCGCCGCGTCGGGTGCCGAGAGCTACGACACCGAGGTGACGCAGGACAGCTGGTTCACGTCGATCCTGGTGTTCCTGCTCCCGATGATCATCCTGCTGGGCATCTTCATCTTCGTGATGTCGCGCATGCAGGGCGGCGGGCGTGGCGGTGTCATGGGCTTCGGCAAGTCCAAGGCCAAGCAGCTCACCAAGGACATGCCGAAGACGACGTTCGCGGACGTGGCAGGCGCGAACGAAGCGGTCGAAGAGCTGTACGAGATCAAGGACTTCCTGCAGAACCCGGCCCGCTACCAGGCGCTCGGCGCGAAGATCCCCCGCGGCGTGCTGCTCTACGGCCCTCCCGGAACCGGCAAGACGCTGCTCGCCCGCGCCGTCGCCGGTGAGGCCGGCGTGCCGTTCTTCACCATCTCGGGTTCCGACTTCGTCGAGATGTTCGTCGGTGTGGGTGCCTCACGGGTGCGCGACCTGTTCGAGCAGGCCAAGCAGAACAGCCCCTGCATCATCTTCGTCGACGAGATCGACGCCGTCGGTCGCCAGCGTGGCGCCGGTCTCGGTGGTGGCCACGACGAGCGCGAGCAGACCCTCAACCAGCTGCTCGTCGAGATGGACGGGTTCGGTGAGCGCACGGGCGTCATCCTCATCGCCGCCACGAACCGTCCCGACATCCTCGACCCGGCACTGCTGCGCCCGGGCCGTTTCGACAGGCAGATCCCGGTCGGCGCCCCCGACCTCGCAGGACGCCGCGCGATTCTCGCGGTGCACTCGAAGGGCAAGCCGATCGCGCAGGACGCCGACCTCGAGGGTCTGGCCAAGCGCACCGTCGGCATGTCGGGCGCGGATCTCGCGAACGTCATCAACGAGGCCGCACTGCTCACGGCGCGGGAGAACGGGACCGTGGTCACCGAGGCCGCCCTCGAGGAGTCGGTGGACCGCGTCATCGGCGGACCCCGACGCAAGAGCCGCATCATCAGCGAGCACGAGCGCAAGATCACGGCGTACCACGAGGGTGGTCACACCCTCGCGGCGTGGGCGATGCCCGACATCGAGCCGATCTACAAGGTCACCATCCTCGCCCGCGGCCGCACCGGTGGTCACGCGATGACGGTGCCGGAGGACGACAAGGGCCTGATGACGCGCTCCGAGATGATCGCGCGCCTCGTCATGGCGATGGGCGGCCGCGCTGCCGAGGAGCTCGTCTTCCACGAGCCGACCACGGGAGCATCCTCCGACATCGACCAGGCGACCAAGATCGCTCGCGCCATGGTCACCGAGTACGGCATGAGCAGCAAGCTCGGCGCCGTCCGGTACGGCCAGGAGCAGGGCGATCCGTTCCTGGGCCGCTCGATGGGCGTCCAGTCCGACTACTCGCACGAGGTCGCGCGGGAGATCGACGGGGAGGTGCGCAACCTCATCGAGGCCGCGCATACCGAGGCGTGGGCCATCCTGAACGACTACCGCGACGTCCTCGACATCCTGGCCACCGAGCTGCTCGAGCGCGAGACGCTCACGCGCAAGGACCTGGAGAAGATCTTCACCGGCGTCGAGAAGCGTCCCCGCATCACCGCGTTCAACGACTTCGGTGATCGAGTTCCGTCGTCCAAGCCCCCGGTGAAGACGCCGCGCGAGCTCGCGACCGAGCGCGGGGAGCCGTGGCCTCCCGTCTCGATCGTCAAGGAGCCGAGCTACGCCGGCCAGGCCCAGAACGGTCAGGCACAGAACGGCCAGAACGGCCACGCCCAGAACGGGCACGGCCAGAACGGTCACGGTCAGAACGGGCAGGGCCAGAACGGGTCGACCCCGAACGGTCAGGGTGGCGCACATCGCGGCGGCCGTCCCGGCTCCTCGATGCCCGACTACGGCGCACCGGCCGGCTGGTCCGCACCGGGATGGCCTCCTCGCGAGAACGAGGCACCGCGGTACCCGGAGCCGCAGGGTTACGGCCAGCCGCAGGGCTACGGCCAGCCGCAGGGCTACGGCCAGCCGCAGGGCTACGGGCAGCCGCAGGGTCAGGGTGACCCGCAGGGCTACCAGGGTCCGCGTGGGTACCAGGAACCGCGCGGCTACGACGAGCCCCAGCCCTACCAGGAACCCCAGCCCTACCAGGAACCGCAGCCCTATCGGGAACCGCAGGCGTACCAGGAACCGCAGCCCTATCAGGAGCCGTACCAGGAGCCGCAGCCGTACGGGCAGTACCCCGGTGCGGGTGTGGGGGAGCCGGCTCAGCCCGAGCCGCGGTACCGCAACCCGCAGAACCCGGAGGGGCAGTACCAGCCTCCGCGTGACGAGGCCGAGGATCCCCAGCTGCCGCCGAACACCCAGCGGTGGGAGGGCCCGGACGCGCGCTAGAGTCGCTCGTCCGACCCTCTCGTCCGTGCGGCCGCACCCGCCCGCACATCACTCCGGCTGCTCTGATCCATCGGCAGCGCGTCCGTCAGCGAAGGGACCTCCCGTGTCCGTCAACCAAGCCGATCAGTCGATCGACGAGCCCGTGTCCGTGGTGTCCGGTCGGACGTTCGATCAGGAGCGCGCCGAGGCGGCCGTTCGCGAGCTGCTGCTCGCGGTGGGTGAGGACCCCGAGCGCGAGGGGCTGAAGGACACGCCCGCTCGAGTGGCGCGTGCATACAGGGAGATGTTCGGCGGACTGTTCGTCGATCCCGACGAGGTGCTGGGAACGACGTTCGACGAGGCGCACCGCGAGCTCGTCCTCGTGCGGGACATCCCGATGTACTCGACGTGCGAGCACCACCTGGTGTCCTTCCACGGCGTCGCGCACGTCGGCTACATCCCGGGCAAGTCGGGCCGGGTGACGGGCCTGTCGAAGCTGGCGCGGGTCGTCGACCTGTACGCGAAGCGGCCGCAGGTGCAGGAGCGTCTCACCTCGCAGGTCGCCGACGCGATGATGCGCAAGCTCGAACCGCGCGGAGTCATCGTGGTGATGGAGGCCGAGCACCTCTGCATGGCGATGCGGGGAATCCGTAAGCCGGGCGCCAGCACCACCACCTCCGCCGTACGCGGTGTGTTCCAGTCCAGCGCGGTGTCCCGGTCCGAGGCGCTGGATCTCATCCTTCGCAAGTAGGCGCCGCTCGTGTTCACGCTTCCGCACGCGGACGGGCCCGTGGTGATGGGCGTCGTCAACGTCACGGCCGACTCGTTCTCGGACGGCGGCCGTTACCTCGACGTCGACGCCGCGGTGCGGCACGGCCTCGAACTGCACGCCGCGGGTGTCGACATCGTCGATGTGGGGGGCGAGTCGACACGTCCGGGAGCCGACCGCGTCGACCCGTCCGTCGAGGCGGAGCGCGTCGCACCGGTGATCGCCGAGTTGGTCTCTCACGGCGTGTGCGTCAGCGTCGACACGATGCGGGCATCCGTGGCGACCGCGGCGATCGGTGCGGGCGTGTCCATCGTCAACGACGTCTCCGGTGGCCGCGCCGATCCCGACATGGCGGGTGTCGTCGCCGATGCCGGCGTCGCCTGGGTGCTCATGCACTGGCGTTCCACCGTCGACTGGACCCACCGACCGGGTGCCGCGGAGGAGCACGACTACGGCGACATCGTCGAGGACGTGCGCAGCGGACTGCTCCGTCAGGTCGACGCGGCCGTCGCCGCCGGGGTGGACAGTTCCCGCATCGTCCTCGATCCGGGGCTCGGCTTCGCCAAGAACGCGGAGCACAACTGGGCGTTGCTCCGCCGACTCGATCGTCTCGTCGACACGGGCATTCCCGTGCTTGTGGGTGCGTCCCGCAAACGATTCCTCGGCACTCTGCTCGCCCGCGACGGGCAGCCTCGCCCCCCGCACGGCCGCGACGCTGCGACGGCCGCGATCTCGGTGCTGTCCGCCGTGGCGGGTGCCTGGGGGGTGCGCGTCCACGACGCCGTCGGCACTCTCGACGCTCTCGCCGTGCACCGGCAGTGGCACGGCCCGACCGAACCGAAAGGCACGACATGACCGATCGCATCGAGCTGCGCGGATTGACCGTGCGTGGCAATCACGGTGTCTTCGACCACGAGAAGCGCGACGGGCAGGACTTCCTCGTCGACCTCGTCGTCCACATGGATCTCGCCCCGGCCGCGGCGTCGGACGACCTGACGAAGACGGCGCACTACGGCGAGTTGGCCGAGGCCGCCGCCGCGGTCGTCGCGGGGCCGAGTCGCGATCTCATCGAGACGGTCGCGAGCGAGATCGCCGACGGTGTCCTGACGGATCCGCGCGTGGAACGCGTCGAGGTCACCCTGCACAAGCCGTCGGCTCCGATCCCCCTGACCTTCACGGACGTGGCCGTCGTAGTGACCCGATCGAGGTCTGCGTGACCCGCGCGGTGCTCTCGATCGGGAGCAACATCGGGGACAGCGAACAGCAGTTGCGGGCTGTGGTCGAGGGTCTCGGTGACGCCGTCGTCGCAGTGTCGACCGTGTTCGCCACCGCCCCGTGGGGCGGCATCGACCAGCAGGACTTCCTCAACGCCGTCGTGATCGTGGACGACGAGAACACCGACTGCCGGGGCTGGTTGCGACGGGGACAGCAGTTGGAGACGGCCGCTCACCGCGAGCGGGTGCAGCGCTGGGGACCGCGGACCGTCGACGTGGACATCGTCGTGTGCGACGACGTCGTCAGCGACGACCCCGAGCTGATTCTTCCGCACCCACTGGCGCACGAGCGCGCCTTCGTCCTCGCACCGTGGCTGGACGCCGATCCCGACGCCGTGCTGCGTGGCCGATCGGTGCGCGACCTGCTGGCCGAGCTGCCGGAGTCCGAACGTGCCGGTGTGCGTCGCACCGAGACACGGCTGTGGGACCCGGTGCGCTGCGGGCGGGCCGGCGGTGACTCCACGTGAGCCCGACGCGCGTGCGCGACCTCGTCGCGCTCGCGGCGTTCGCCGTGGTGGCCACCTGGATCCTCGCGTCCTCGTTCTACGGGTCTGTTCCGCCGATCTCGACGTTCGCCGGAGCGTCGCTGTATCCGGTGGCGGTCGTCCTCGTGGTCGTGGGTCTGCTGGTGCGGTCCCGATTGCGCACCCGGAGGATCGGCCCCGGGCCCGGCCAGCTGCATCCGATCACGGTCGCGCGCGCCGTCGCGCTGGCGAAGGCCGCGGCCCTCGTCGGTGCAGCGGCGGCGGGAGTGTGGGCCGGTCTGCTGATCCATCTGCTGCCCCTGCGGTCCTCGGTGCGCGCGGCGTCGGAGGACACGCCGGGAGCGCTGATCGGCCTCGTCGCCGGGATCGTCGCCGTGGCCGCTGCCCTGTGGCTCGAGCACTGCTGCCGGACACCGGACGACGGAGCCGACGAGCCCGCCCACTGACCCGATCGCGGCCGTCCTCGGACACCCCGTCCGTGCATGGTGAAGTGCGACAGCCGCCCGAGCCGTTACCCTGGGATTCATGACGGACACCGGCAGGAGCAAGGCGAACCGTCGCACGAAACGCGGCGGCAACCACACGGCTCTCGCCGGTCTGGTTCTGCTGGGCGTGGTGGCCAGCGTTCTGATGATCCTCAGCGACAGCGTTCCGCTGCTGCGCGTGGGCATCGTGGCAGCGCTGTGGGCCGCCGTTCTCGGCGCGTTCGCGATGACGAAGTACCGCCGCGACGCCGCGGTGGATCAGATGAAGGCGCGCGATCTGCAGACCGTCTACGAGCTCCAGCTGGAGCGGGAGATCGCCGCTCGCCGCGAGTACGAGCTCGGCGTCGAGTCGCGGGTACGCGCCGAGATCGGTGCCGACGGAGACGAGATGCGTGCTCTCCGAGCCGAACTCGCGTCGCTGCGCCGCAGCCTCGAGATGCTGTTCGACGGCGAGTTGCCGGACGACCGCGCTGCCATCGCCGGCGAGGCGATGCGGATGCGGGAGCTGGCCGAGCGCTCCTACAGCGGCTACGAGCCGGCGCCGTCCGGTCTGTACGTTCCCGGATCGCGCACCCGCCCGCCGAGCTTCGCCCCCGATCCGACCTACTCCCGGCCCGGCTTCGCCACTCCCTTCGACGACCCGGTCACGGCGGAGACGTCGGTCATCGGCGGCGAGTTCGATCACGACGGCACCTTCCATCCGGCACCCGCACCGCAGTCGCCGCGCACCCCCGAATGGAACCCGTCGAGTCACCGCGCCGACAGCATTCCCGTCGCCCCCGAGCCGGAACCCCTTCCCGAGCCGGAACCCGAGCCGGAACCGCTGCCGGAACCCGAGCCGCAGCCCGAACCCCTGCCGGAGCCCGAGCCGCTTCCCGAACCCGAGCCGCAGCCCGAACCCGATCCGCTGCCGACCCTGGACGTCGAGCCCGAACCCGAGCCGGAAGAGCCCGAGCTTCCGGAACCCGCGCCCGTCGCACCCGTGCAGTCGGGCGGTCGACGACGCGCTGCGGATCCGGACGACGAGTCCGACGCACCGGTCGACGCAGGGTCGGGAGCACATTCGAGTGGGCGCTCCGTCGCGGACATCCTCGCGGGGATGGGCACCGCGGACGCGTCGACAGGATCGGGTCGCCGGCGCCGCCGTGCCGAGTAGACACCGCGCCGAGTGAGAGCTTCGCCGAGTGAGATCTGCGCCGCGGGTGTGACCGGCGTCGCATGGCGGTCGGTCGACGCCGGACACTAGTGTGGGCGTCGATGAGTCCGGTACCCGCCGAGCGGGACTGGAACTGTATCCCCGAGAGGACCCTTCTTGTCCCCCGATCGAGTCACGTCCGACCCCGCCCCGGCGCGCCTGTCCGTCGGTGTCGTGTCCGCAGGCCGAGTCGGTACCGCGCTGGGTGAGGCGCTCGAACGCGTCGGCCACGTCGTGTTCGGCTGCGCCGCCGTCTCCGACGCGTCCCGGCGCCGCGCCGAGACCCGCCTCCCCGACGCGGAGATCATGCCGGCCACGGACGTGGCGCGGCGCAGTGAACTGCTGATCCTGGCGGTGCCGGATCAGGAACTGGACGCGCTGGTCCGCGGGTTGGCGCGCACCGATGCGGTGTCGCCCGGAACTCTCGTGCTGCACACGTCCGGCGCCAACGGTGTCGGCATCCTCGCGCCGCTGGCGGGCCGAGGAGTGGTGACGATGGCCGTGCACCCCGCGATGACCTTCAGCGGCAAACCCGAGGACACCGACCGTCTGGCGACCGCGTGCTTCGGCATCACGGCGGCCGACGAGATCGGCCTCGCGATCGCGCAGGGACTGGTGCTCGAGATCGGCGGCGAGCCCGTGGGTGTGCCCGAGGAGGCGCGCACGCTGTACCACGCCGCGCTCGCCCACGGGTCGAACCACCTGGTCACTCTGGTCGTCGACGCCCTCGACGCGCTGCGGGACGCGTTGGCCCACGAGGAACTTCCCGGCCAGCAGCCGGTGGAACAGCGTCCCGGTGGTGTGGCGGAGCGGGTTCTGGCGCCACTGCTGTCGGCGGCGTTGGACAACGTGCTGCGCAGCGGACAGGGCGCGTTGACCGGTCCGGTGGCGCGCGGCGACGGGGCGACGGTGTCCAGGCATCTCGACGCGTTGACCGATCTCGACCCGCGGATCGCCGCGGGCTATCGCGCGATGTCACTGCGTACGGCCGAGCGGACCGGCGCGGACGACACCGTGATGAACGTCCTGCGGGACAACGAATGAGGAGGCAGCCGTGAGTGCACTCGACGGCGCGTACACACCGGGTGAACTGACGGTGCATCACGCACCCGATGTGGTCCGTTCGGTCACCCGAGCCCTGCGCTCGGCGGGACGCCGAGTCGCGCTCGTGCCCACCATGGGTGCGTTGCACGCCGGTCACGTCCAGCTCGTGGAGATGGCGAAGCGGAGCGGCGCTGTCGTCGTGGTGTCGATCTTCGTCAACCCGCTGCAGTTCGGGGCGGGGGAGGATCTCGACGCGTACCCGCGCACCCTCGACGCCGACCTGGACGTGCTGCGCGCAGCCGGGGTGGAACTGGCCTTCGTCCCGAGTGTGCAGGACATGTACCCGCACGGTCCCCGGACGACGGTGCACCCCGGTCCGCTCGGTGCCGAACTCGAAGGCGCTTCGCGGCCCGGCCATTTCGCCGGGATGCTGACGGTGGTCGCGAAGCTGCTCGGCATCGTCGCACCCACCACGGCCTACTTCGGGGAGAAGGACTACCAGCAGCTGGTCCTCATCGACCAGATGGTGCGCGACCTGAACATCGACGTCGAGATCCGCGGCGTCCCCATCGTCCGCGAGTCCGACGGTCTGGCCCTGTCCTCGCGCAACCGGTACCTCGACGAGCACCAGCGGTCCCTCGCGGTGGCCCTGTCGGCAGCGCTGATCGCCGGCACCCATGCTGCCGAGGGTGGTTCGGATGCCGTTCTGGCGGCGGCACAGTCGGTGCTCGACACGGTGCCGGAGGTGGACGTCGACTACCTCGAGGTACGCGGAGCCGATCTCCGTGACGCACCCGAGGAGGGAGACGGACGGTTGCTGGTCGCCGCCCGCGTGGGCACCACGCGCCTGCTCGACAACGTGGGCGTCGCTCTCGGTACCGGATTCCAGGGTCGCGATCCGGAATCCGCAGCCGGACAACGCCATCTCGGCCACTCCTGACTCCACTCCGACCGACCGACCGACCGGCCCGCCCGCCCAACCGACCGGCCTCCGGCCTGCCCGCAACTCCGCCCGGCTCCAGACAGGTAAGGACCCACCATGCTCCGCACGATGATGACCTCGAAGATCCACCGCGCCACCGTGACCCACGCCGATCTGCACTACGTGGGGTCGGTGACCATCGATCAGGACCTGCTCGACGCCGCCGCGCTGCTCGAGGGTGAGCAGGTGACCATCGTGGACATCGACAACGGTGCTCGGCTCGAGACCTACGTCATCGCGGGAC
Source organism: Rhodococcus sp. UNC23MFCrub1.1 (assembly GCF_000686025.1). GTDB lineage: Bacteria > Actinomycetota > Actinomycetes > Mycobacteriales > Mycobacteriaceae > Rhodococcoides. Next base: position 152,791 of record NZ_JMLQ01000007.1, on the reverse strand, counting down.
AGCGTGGTTCGGGTGTGGTCGGGATCAACGGCGCCGCAGCGCATCTGGTGCATCCGGGTGATCTGGTGATCATCATCGCCTACGGCATTCTCGATCCGGCCGAGGTCGCCGAGTACGCGCCGAACGTGGTGTTCGTCGACGCCGACAACCGCCCCGTCCAGGTGGGCACCGATCCGGCGGACAGCCCGGCCGGATCCGGACTGATCTCGCCGCGCACACTCACCGCGGACACGCGTGACACGGTCTCGGTCTGATGCTGCTCACCGTCGACGTCCGCAACACCAACATCGTGTTGGGCGTGTTCACCGGCAGCGGTGACCACGCGCGGCTCACGCGGCAACGCCGGATGCGGACGGACGCGTCGATGACGGCGGACGAACTCGCGTTGACCTTTCGCGGTCTCCTCGGTCCCGACGTGGAGACCATCACAGGTGTCGCGGCGCTCTCGACGGTCCCGTCGGTGCTGCGCGAGATCCGGACGATGCTGGGGCGGTACTGGTCGCACGTTCCCCACGTGGTCGTCGAGCCCGGCGTGCGTACGGGAGTGCCTCTGCTGGTGGACAATCCGAAAGAGGTGGGCGCCGACCGCATCGTCAACAGCCTCGCGGCCCACCACCTGTACGACGCCCCGTGCATCATCGTCGACTTCGGGACGTCCACGTGTGTCGACGTAGTGTCGGCGAAGGGGGAGTTCCTGGGCGGATCGATCGCACCCGGACTCGAGATCTCCATGGACGCGCTCGCGTCCCGCTCCGCGGCGCTGCGCAAGGTCGAACTGGTCCGGCCCCGAGGTGTTCTGGGAAAGAACACCGTCGAGGCCATGCAGTCGGGTGCGATCTTCGGGTTCGCCGGCCTCGTCGACGGCATCGTCGATCGGGTGTGCCGCGAGGTGCCCGGCTTCGACGGCGACGACGTCGTCGTGGTGGCCACCGGCGACACGGCGTCGCTCGTCATGGACGACTCCTCGTCGATCGATCGCATCGAGCCGGACCTCACGCTGGCGGGACTGCGGCTGGTCTACGAGCGCAATCAGGCCCGTCGCCGCTGATCGAGGCCACGACGGTCGAGGTGGCGCGCTGCCGAACGGTGTGCCACACTTTCGGGGTGACTGATCGCACGGGTGCTCGGGAGTGTTGTCGGGGCTGACGCCTGCCCTGACTGTCATCACACCTCCCTGGAGTCCTGTCGTGCTCTCGCTCTCTGCTGTCGCCCCCACCTCTCTGCGTCCCGCCGATCTGCTGCGCCTCACCGATCAAGGTGCGGCGGACGTGCTCGACGGTCGCCATGATGCGCTTCTCCCGCCCGGTGGAGTGTTCCCAGCCGGTGAACGGTGGTGTGCCCGTCTGCATTCGGACGATCTGATCGACCTGTGGCTCATCAGCTGGGTGCCGGACAAGTCCACCGAACTGCACGACCACGCCGGATCGCTCGGCGCGCTGACCGTCCTGAGCGGCTCGCTCAGCGAATACCGTTGGAACGGTGAGGGTCTGCATCACCGCCGCCTGGACGCGGGTGATCAGGCGTCCTTCCCGCTGGGGTGGGTCCACGACGTCACCCACGCACCGGCCCCGACATCGGACCCGGTGGCCGTGAGCGGTCCGACACTGAGCGTGCACGCGTACTCGCCGCCGCTGACGGCCATGTCCTACTACGAGATCGGCGAGCGCGGTGCTCTGCGCCGCACCCGGTCCGTCCTGACCGACCTGCCCGAGGGAGACGCGTGATGACGACTCGACCCACCACCCGATCGAGCATCGACGACATGCTCGAGCGCGCACGGTCCACGTACCGCCGCACGGACGTCTCCGAGCTGGCCGATGCCGTCGCCCGCGGCGCGGTGCTCGTCGACATTCGCCCCCAGGCACAGCGCGCGCTGGAGGGGACCATGCCGGGGGCACTGGCCGTCGAGCGCAACGTCCTCGAGTGGCGGTGCGACCCCACGAGCAGCGCACGCCTGGCCATCGCGGTGGATCACGACGTCGAGTGGATCGTGCTGTGCTCCGAGGGCTACACCTCCTCGCTGGCCGCCGCGGCGCTGCAGGAACTGGGGCTCACGCGAGCGTCCGACGTCATCGGTGGGTACCGCGCCATCGTCGACGCCGGGCTCACCGGCGTCGTGGGGAGCGCACGGCACTGCCTGCGCGAAGGGCGCACTCTCGTCGCGCACTGACCTCTCTATAGGCTGGGCAGTCGTGACCGAGACACCACGAGCAGACACCGACCCCGCCGCCGTTCCCACCGACGACACCCCGGAACAGGTGCGCATCCGCCGCGAGAAGCGCGCCCGGCTGCTGGAGTCCGGGCGCGAGGCGTATCCGGTGTCGGTCGCGAGGACGCACTCGCTGGCCGATGTCCGGGCTGCGCATCCCGCGCTCGAGCCGGACACACACACCGGCGAGCAGGTGGGGGTGGCCGGTCGCGTCATCTTCCTGCGCAACACCGGCAAACTCTGCTTCGCGACGCTGCAGGACGGGGACGGCACGCAGCTCCAGGCCATGATCTCCCTCGCCGGTGTCGGCGAGGACGCGCTGGCGCTGTGGAAGTCGGACGTCGATCTCGGCGACATGATCTTCGTGCACGGCGAGGTGATCAGCTCCCGACGCGGCGAGCTGAGCGTCATGGCGGACGAGTGGCAGATGGCGTCCAAGTCGCTGCGGCCCCTGCCCGTCGCCCACAAGGAGATGAACGAGGAGTCCCGCGTCCGCCAGCGGTACGTCGACCTCATCGTGCGTCCCGAGGCGCGGGAGAACGCCCGCCGCCGCGTCGCCGCGCTGCGCGCACTGCGTGACGGGCTCGAGCGCCGCGGATTCCTGGAGATCGAGACCCCGATGCTCCAGACGCTGCACGGCGGCGCCGCGGCCCGACCGTTCACGACGCACTCGAACGCGCTCGACATCGACCTGTTCCTCCGCATCGCTCCCGAACTGTTCCTCAAGCGGGCGGTCGTGGGCGGCATCGACCGGGTCTTCGAGATCAACCGCAACTTCCGCAACGAGGGCATCGACTCCACGCACTCCCCGGAGTTCGCGATGCTCGAGACGTACGAGGCCTACGGCACGTACGACGACTCCGCAGTGATGACGCGCGAGCTCGTGCAGGAAGTCGTCCAGGCCGTGTACGGGTCGCTCCAGGTCACCCTCGCGGACGGTTCCGCGTACGACTTCGCGGGCGAGTGGACCACCATCGAGATGTACCCGTCGTTGTCGGCCGCCGTCGGCAACGAGGTGACACCGGAGACGAGCCCGGGCGACCTGCGTGCGCTGGCCGATCGGGTGGGTCTCGCCGTGCCGACGGACAAGGGGTGGGGCCACGGCAAGCTGGTCGAGGAGCTGTGGGAGCACAGCTGCGGGGACCAGCTCCACACTCCGACGTTCGTCCGCAACTTCCCCGTGGAGACGTCGCCTCTGGTCCGGGCCCATCGCAGCATCCCCGGTGTGGTGGAGAAGTGGGACCTCTACGTGCGGGGCTTCGAGCTCGCCACCGGCTACTCGGAGCTCGTCGATCCCGTCGTGCAGCGCGAGCGCTTCGTCGATCAGGCCCGGCTGGCGTCGGCCGGCGACGACGAGGCCATGGTCCTCGACGAGGACTTCCTCACCGCCATGGAGTACGCGATGCCGCCCACAACGGGTACGGGAATGGGCATCGACCGCCTTCTGATGGCGCTCACAGGGCTGGGTATTCGCGAGACCATCCTCTTTCCATTGGTGCGTCCCGACCGCGGCTGACGCCCGAATGGAACATTCCACTCGGTACGCTGCAAGGCCTCGGTAATGCGCGCTATTATCGATCCTGCTCAGCGAAAAGTGTCGCTGTGTTCGGAGGGGGGAATGCGTCGAATGGTCAAGAAGGTGACGGTCACGCTGGTCGACGACGTCGACAACGTGCCGGCTGACGAGACGGTGTCGATCGGGTTGGACGGCACGTGGTTCGAGTTGGATCTGTCCAACTCGAACGCCGATGAGCTGCGGAAAGTCATGGATCAGTGGATCCAGCACGCGCGGCGGGTGTCGACGCGGACGACCGGGGGAGGGCCGGCCGCGAGCTCGTCCGGGGGCACGCGGACACGCGGAGCGGCCGATCGGGCGCGCAGTGCTGCAATACGGGAATGGGCGCGCACGCAAGGTTTCGAGATCAGCGCGCGGGGCCGCATATCGTCCGAGATAGTGCGGGCCTGGGAACTTTCTTCGTGATTCTGTCCTGTCTGTCGGAGTCATTGTCATTCGATTGAATGACAATGACTCCAATGGATGGGCGGAATGTCCGTCACGTCTCATCACGCCGACCCATTGCCGTGGGTGCCGATCAGGAGTAGGCCGTTCGCTGCGGGCGAAGGCGGGAACGGTGAATCCGCTGTCGCTCGTGGTAACGAATCTCCGGTGCAGTGCGTTGTGACTGCATACAAGGGTGCCGGTGTCGTCCCGATGGACGCGCCGAGGGTATGGGAGCCACCGTTCGCCGTCGGATGAACTTCCCCGGCGGAGCGGCACTCGAAGGTCACGGCAACTAGAGTGAGAGTCGGGCTCGAGGTTCGGACTAGAGGGTCCGACGCCTGCCCCGTCATCAGTGTGAGGGAGAGCGATGTTCGAGAGGTTCACCGACCGCGCACGGCGCGTCGTCGTCCTGGCCCAAGAAGAGGCCCGGATGCTCAACCACAACTACATCGGCACGGAGCACATCCTGCTGGGTCTCATCCACGAGGGTGAAGGCGTGGCGGCGAAGTCTCTGGAGTCGCTCGGGATCTCCCTCGAAGGTGTACGCAGCCAGGTCGAGGAGATCATCGGCCAGGGCCAGCAGGCACCGTCCGGGCACATCCCGTTCACTCCGCGTGCCAAGAAGGTCCTCGAGCTCAGCCTGCGTGAGGCGCTGCAGCTCGGACACAACTACATCGGCACGGAGCACATCCTGCTCGGCCTCATCCGTGAGGGCGAGGGTGTGGCTGCGCAGGTGCTGGTCAAGCTCGGCGCCGATCTCAACCGCGTGCGCCAGCAGGTCATCCAGCTCCTGTCCGGATACCAGGGCAAGGAGCCCAGCGAGTCCGGCAGCAGCCGCGGCGAGGCGGGCACACCGTCCACGTCGCTGGTGCTCGACCAGTTCGGCCGCAACCTCACGCAGGCCGCACTCGAGGGCAAGCTCGACCCGGTCATCGGACGCGCGAAGGAGATCGAGCGCGTCATGCAGGTGCTGAGCCGCCGTACCAAGAACAACCCGGTGCTCATCGGTGAGCCCGGCGTCGGCAAGACCGCCGTCGTCGAGGGCCTCGCGCAGGCGATCGTCAACGGCGAGGTTCCCGAGACGCTCAAGGACAAGCAGCTCTACACGCTGGACCTGGGCTCGCTCGTCGCCGGCAGCCGGTACCGCGGTGACTTCGAGGAGCGCCTGAAGAAGGTGCTCAAGGAGATCAACACCCGCGGCGACATCATCCTGTTCATCGACGAGCTGCACACGCTCGTCGGCGCGGGTGCTGCCGAGGGCGCGATCGACGCGGCCTCCATCCTGAAGCCGAAGCTCGCTCGTGGTGAGCTCCAGACCATCGGTGCCACCACGCTCGACGAGTACCGCAAGTACATCGAGAAGGACGCGGCCCTTGAGCGTCGCTTCCAGCCGGTGCAGGTCGGCGAGCCGTCGGTCGATCACACGATCGAGATCCTCAAGGGTCTGCGCGACCGGTACGAGGCGCATCACCGCGTCTCGATCACCGACAGCGCGCTCGTGGCGGCCGCGACCCTGGCCGACCGGTACATCAACGACCGCTTCCTGCCGGACAAGGCGATCGACCTCATCGACGAGGCGGGCGCGCGCATGCGCATCCGTCGGATGACGGCGCCGCCGGACCTGCGCGACTTCGACGACAAGATCGCCGATGCTCGTCGGGAGAAGGAGTCCGCGATCGACGCGCAGGACTTCGAGAAGGCCGCCAACCTGCGCGACAAGGAGAAGCAGCTCGTCGCGCAGCGTGCCGAGCGCGAGAAGCAGTGGCGTAGCGGAGACCTCGACGTCATCGCCGAGGTCGACGACAACGAGATCGCCGAGGTCCTGGGCAACTGGACCGGCATCCCCGTGTTCAAGCTGACCGAGGAGGAGACCACGCGTCTCCTGCGCATGGAGGACGAACTCCACAAGCGCATCATCGGCCAGGTCGAGGCGGTCAAGGCGGTCTCGAAGGCCATCCGCCGTACCCGCGCAGGACTGAAGGACCCGAAGCGTCCGTCCGGCTCGTTCATCTTCGCCGGCCCGTCCGGTGTGGGTAAGACGGAGCTGTCGAAGGCTCTGGCGAACTTCCTGTTCGGCGAGGACGACGCGCTCATCCAGATCGACATGGGCGAGTTCCACGACCGGTTCACCGCATCGCGTCTGTTCGGTGCGCCCCCCGGATACGTGGGCTACGAAGAGGGTGGCCAGCTCACCGAGAAGGTGCGCCGCAAGCCGTTCTCCGTGGTGCTGTTCGACGAGATCGAGAAGGCTCACCAGGAGATCTACAACACGCTCCTGCAGGTGCTCGAGGACGGCCGTCTCACCGACGGTCAGGGTCGTACGGTCGACTTCAAGAACACCGTGCTGATCTTCACCTCGAACCTCGGTACGTCGGACATCTCCAAGGCAGTCGGGCTGGGCTTCTCCTCGGGTGAGGGCAGTGGCTCCAACTACGAGCGCATGAAGCTCAAGGTGCACGACGAGCTGAAGAAGCACTTCCGCCCCGAGTTCCTGAACCGCATCGACGACATCGTCGTCTTCCACCAGCTCACCAAGGACGAGATCATCCAGATGGTCGATCTCATGCTGGCGCGAGTGGAGGTTGCGCTCAAGAACAAGGACATGGCCATCGAGGTCACGGACAAGGGCAAGGCGCTCCTGGCGAAGCGTGGATTCGACCCGGTGTTGGGTGCGCGTCCGCTGCGTCGCACGATCCAGCGCGAGATCGAGGACCAGCTGTCCGAGAAGATCCTGTTCGGCGAGATCGAGCCGGGTCAGATCGTGCTGGTCGACGTCGACAACTGGGACGGCGAGGGACAGGGCGAGGACGCTGTCTTCACCTTCCGCGGCGAGAAGAAGCCGATCAGCCTTCCCGACGAGTTGACCGTCGACCTGGCGAAGTCGGGCGAGAGCTCCGAGTAGTACGCACGCGCGGCAACGGGCGGGACCCTCACGGGCCCCGCCCGTTCTGCGTTCGTGGTGTCTCTCGCGATGAGTTCGGCCGCACCGCCCGGTCTGTACCGGTATGGCTACTGCAACCGTGAACTCGATGCTCCTGTCCAGCCCCGATCCCGAAGCGCTCGCCCGGTGGTACGGGGAGGTGTTCGAGGCGCCGCCGATGTCGATGGGCCCGTACACCGTGATCGACCTCGACGGCTTCTTCGTCATGTTCGACAAGCGTGACGACGTGACGGGCCCGAATCGAGAGGGTGCGCGCGTCGTCCTGAACGTGGAACCGGACGACCCGGAGGCGGTCGCCGGTCGAATCGACGCGCTCGGCGGCGAGTGGGTGAGTCCCCTCGAGAGCCGCGACGGGGACCTGTTCGCCACCGCGAAGGACCCCGACGGCAACTGGATCCAGCTGGTCCGTCTGCGGGACGAGATGGAAGCGCAGATGGGCGCTCCGACGACGCCGTTCTCCGGCATCGCGGTCCGAGACATGGAGGACACCACGCGCTTCTACCGCAATGTCCTGGGCATGCGCGTACTGCCGTCCGAGATGGGTACCTCCTGGATTCGCATCGACCGACGCACCAGCATGCTCGCCTACCCCAAGCCGGATCACGTACCGGCCACGCACACCGTGCTGAACATCCCGACGCGTGACATCGACGCCACGGTCGCCGACCTCACAGCGCGAGGTGTCGAGTTCGTCCGATACGACGGGGCACCGCAGGACGACCGCGGTGTCATGCGGGGGAACGGCCCGGACATCGCGTGGTTCACCGACCCGTCCGGCAACGTCCTTGCGGTGATCGCCGTCGACCCGAGCGTCTGACCTGGCATCGGTTCGAAGTCGACAGCCGCTGGATACTCTGAACGAGTCAAGAGTTCCCCAGCGACAAGGATGGCTGATGCCTACTCGTACAGCACGGACAGCATGGAACGGTTCACTCGAGGAAGGCTCGGGACAGGTCGAGCTCTCCAGCTCGAAGGTCGGCACGTACGACGTGTCGTTCCCCAAGCGTGCGGCGGACGACGCGGGCGGCACCACCAGCCCCGAGGAGCTCATCGCCGCAGCGCACTCGTCCTGCTACGCCATGCAGCTCTCGGCCGTCATCGCCGAGGCCGGTGGCACTCCGCAGAGCCTCGACGTCACCGCCGAGGTGTCGCTCGGACCGGACGAGGTCGGCTTCAAGCTGACCGGCATCACGATCACGGTGCGCGGTGAGGTCGACGGTCTGGACGCCGACGGCTTCGCGAAGGCAGCGCAGAACGCCAAGGAGACCTGCCCGGTGAGCAAGGCCCTGACGGGCGTCGAGATCACGCTCGACGCCGCTCTCGAGAGCTAACGCAACAGCTCGAACGTCCCCTGGACGACGGCGAACGCGTAGGCGTTGTCCAGGGGGCCGATCGCCTCGTCGGACTGCAGTTGGGTGGCCACCACCCAGTCCTGTCCCCGAGCGTCGGTCAAGAGCCAGGACCCCGCTACGTCGCCCGCGGCGTTGCCGTTCTTGTAGCCCACGTACGGCCAGCGAGCGGGATCGACCTCGGCGCCGGGGTTCAGCGCGAGGACCTGGCGCACGACGTCGCTCTGCGGACCCGTGATCAACGCCGCGTACGCGCGGCAGATGTCGTTCGCGCTGCCGAACCACTCGACTCCGTCCGGCGTACCGGGCCTCGTCGCGATGCCCTGGTAGTCGAGGTCGGCGGTCACCGGATCGACGGGTTCGCTGTCGATGGTGCGATTCTCGATACCGGCCAGGATGTCGCGGCGGGTCTGCGTGTCGGCGTCGCGCCACTGCGCACGCAGGTCCGGCCGTCCCCACCCGAGCACGAAGAACTCGCGTGTCGTCGGAAAGGGCGTCAGCGCCGCAGGATTCGCGGCGCCCATGATGGTGACCTCGGACTCGACCGCGTCCCGTCCGATGCGATCCATCAGCAGATCGGTGGCCGTGTTGTCGCTGATCGCGATCATCGCGTCGGTCGCCTCGCGCACCGTCACCGGTGTTCCCTCGGGAGCGAACTGCAACTGTCCCGACGGGGCCGACTTGCGTGCGTCGGTCACGGTCAACTGCTCGTCCCACGACAGCGTCCCGTTGTCGACGGCCCGCGCGACCGCGCCGAGCACGTACAGCTTCGCGACGGAGGCGAGCGGCAGGGAGTCGTCCGCGTTCAGGCTGTGAACGGGAGTACAGGTGCCGTCGGTGACGCGGGAGGCGACGTAGGACGTGCGGGCACCGAGAGCGCTGAGCGCAGCGTCCGACGAGGCGAAGGAGTCGACGCCCTCGGTGTCGGGCAGAGCCTGGATCCCGGACAGCAGGCCGTCCTCGGTGGCGCGCAGTCGCAGCGTCACGGGCGCGTTCCGGCCGGTGCTCAGTCGCACGGTGGACTCGAGGCCGTCCTCGGTCCGTTCGCCCACGGTGAGGGGGCCACTCGCCAGGATCTGCGCGACGGGACCGAGCAGCCCGCCGACCTGAGCCAGTGCCTGCGCCAGCTCGGGCGCCGCGAAGGAGTCGATCGCGGCCGGGTCGAGCGTGGTGGGGTCCGGCGTCGTGATCCAACCGAGGACGGTGTCGGTGACCGCCGTGATCGGCGCGCCGGCGGCCGGGGCAGCGGTCGTGTCGGCGGGTTCCGTCGTGGATCCGTCGCCGCGCGCGGCTCCCGACTCGAGCAGCGGATCGACGCCTGCGGAGCATCCGGCGAGCGTGAGAGTCGCGGTGACGGCAGCGGCCAGAATGGCGTACCTGCGTGACGTGGGCATGTGTCGCCGACCTCGTTCCCGCTCGAACTGCTGTGGCTCGAACTGCCGTGAAGAACCGACCTTACCTACAGTCATGTCCGGGTTTACCGGTCGGCCGGTCCGTCTCGACGGGCCGGAACGTCCAGGACGACGTCGAACTCCAGCAACGAGGCACCCGAGGCGACCGGCTTCGCCCGCTCACCGGAATGGGCCTCGCGAGCCGGTCCACCCGACCAGGCCTGGAACGACTCCTCGTCCTCCCACTGCGTGACGACGAAGTAGCGGCTCTCGCCCTTGACCGGGCGGAGCAGCTGGAAACCGAGGAAACCGGGTGAGCCGTCGACCGATCCGGCGCGGGCGGCGAAGCGCTTCTCGAGTTCGGGGCCGGCGCCCTCGGGCACCTCGATGGCGTTGATCTTGACCACTGGCATGGAGCCGAGGCTACCTGCGACGGTTACGGTCGAGCGATGCTGGACGACCACGGCGGCTCCGGAGTGCCCCTCGTGCTGCTGCACGGCCTGATGGGCGGCCCGGACACGTGGCGGCGGCAGGTGCCCTGGTTGCGGGAGCACGGCCACGTCCTCGCCGCCCGGGCGGCGGGACACGGGCGTGCTGCTCCGGCGACCCTCACCACGGAGGCGTTCGTCGACGAGCTGCGCGAGGCGCTGGCGCCGTTCGAGTCCGTGATCCTGATCGGTCACTCCATGGGCGCGCTCCACGCGTGGTGCCTCGCGGCGCGCGAACCGGATCGGGTGCGCGGGATCGTCGTCGAGGACATGGCTCCCGACTTCCGCGGTCGCACCTCCGACGGGTGGGCCGCCGTCATCCGTGCGTGGCCCCAGCCGTTCCCCGACGAGGCCGCGGTTCTGGCGTACTTCGGTGACGTCGCGGGGCAGTACTTCCTCGACTCCTTCGAGCGGACGCCGGACGGGCTGCACCTGCACGGAGACGTGGACACGTTCGCGGCGATCTCGGACGAATGGGGACGACGCGACTTCTGGGACGAGTGGCGAGCAGTGCGTGCTCCCGCGCTGCTGCTCGAGGCGGAGCACACGGTCACTCCAGCGGGTCAGATGGCGAGAATGGCTGCACTGCATCACGACTCGACGTACGAGGTGGTCGCCGGCGCCGGGCATCTGGTGCACGACGATCGGCCGGGGGAGTACCGGCGCGCTGTCGAGTCGTTCCTACGAGCCCTCCCCGGCGAGCGCGAAGGCGCCGGCGGACGTCTGCTCGACGAGCCCGTCGACCAGTAGCGAGTTCAGGGCACGGTCACGTTGGCCGGGATCGGTCGTCCACACCAGATCGAGCTCGGACTTCTCCACCGGACCCATCGTGGAGCGCAGTACGTCCATCAGTTTTCCGCGCACCTGCCGATCGGTTCCGGCGAACTTCTGCACCTTCCTCGGCGGTCCGTCGTGCGCCGGCCGACCGGCCTCGACCCACGCGCATGACGGGAGCGGGCAGTCCGCGCAGGCGGGATTGCGTGCGGTGCAGATGACGGCGCCGAGCTCCATCAGTGCCGCCGACAGAGTGGCCGCGGTGGCGACGTCCTCGGGTAGCAAGGCCTCGGTGTCTGCGAGATCTCTTGTGGTGCTGGGGTTTCCGGGCTCGGCGCGGCCGTGGACCGCACGGGCGACGACGCGCCGCACGTTGGTGTCGACGACGGGGACCCGCTGCCCGTAGGCGAAGCAGGCGACGGCGCGCGCGGTGTACGCCCCGACACCCGGCAGGGTCAGCAGCGTCTCGACATCCGACGGCGTCTCGTCGCCGTGGTGCTCGGCGAGGACGGCGGCGCAGTCGTGCAGGCGTGCGGCGCGACGGGGATAGCCGAGCTTGCCCCAGGCCCGCAGGACGTCGGCCCGCGATGACGCGGCCATGGCGGACGGCACCGGCCATCGCTGTACCCACTCGACCCAGATCGGAGCGACCCGCGCCACCGGAGTCTGCTGCAGCATCACCTCGCTCATCAGGATCTGCCACCCGCTGACACCGCTACGGCGCCACGGCAGATCCCTGGCCTCGCGTCGGTACCACGAGACCAGAACCTCGCTGTCCATGTCTGTGATCCTTCCCGGAAGTCGGGGCCGCCACCGGCGGGTGACTCATGTTTCGGTAACAATGAGTCCATGCCTAATTCGAGTCCCCGCTCAGCATGGAACGCACTCGTCGAGGGTAATCGCCGTTTCGTCGACGGCCGCCCGGAGCATCCCAGCCAGGGGGTGGATCACCGCGCGTCGCTCGTCGACGGTCAACACCCCACCGCGATCGTCTTCGGGTGCTCCGATTCCCGGGTGGCAGCCGAGATCATCTTCGACCAGGGCCTCGGCGACATGTTCGTCGTCCGCACGGCCGGCCAGGTCGTCGACTCGGCTGTTCTGGGTTCCCTGGAGTTCGGCGCCGAGGTCCTCGAAGCGCCGCTGATCGTCATTCTCGGCCACGACAGCTGTGGTGCCGTCAAGGCGACCATCAACGCGCTGGACGAGGGCACCGTCCCCGGTGGCTTCATCCGCGACATCGTCGAGCGGGTCACGCCGTCCGTCCTCAACGCCCACCGACTGGGGTACACGCGCGCCGACGACGTCGAGGCGCGCCACGTCCTCGAGACCGGAAAGTTGCTGATCGATCGGTCGTCGATCCTCGAGAAGCGCGTCGCCGCGGGAAAACTCGCCATCGTCGGCCTCACGTACAAGCTGGCCGAGGGCAAGGTGGAGTTCCAGGGCGCGCTGGGCGACATCGGACACGTCGAGATGGGGTCGACCGACCGCACCGATGCGAGTGATCTGCTCACCTCGTCGGCGACGGCGAGCGACACGCCGTAGTAGGTGCCGCTCGGTCACCGCGTCGGCACATACGGTTGACCTGTGCTCGAGCCGAACGGACCCTTGCCTCCCGAGATCTACTGGCGACGCCGCGCGCTCGCGATCGGTGGCGCAGTGGTGGTCATCGGACTCGTGGTGTGGCTGGTGGTGTCGCTCGCCGGTGGCGGGTCGCAGGATTCCGAGTCCACCGCGGCGTCCGCCTCGCTCGCACCGTCCGCTGCCACGACGTACCGCCCCGACGCGTCCGCGACCGGAGGCTCCGCTCCGGCAGGAGGTTCCGGTGGTGGCAGCGAGGGCGGAGACGCCGCGTCCTCGTCGTCGGCGACGTCCACGTCCGCCACGACGTCCTCTGCGCCCGTCGCTCCCGGTCAGTGCGCGGATCAGTCTCTCGCCGTGAAGGCCTCGCCCGATCAGCCGTCCTACCCCGCTGGGCAGGAGCCGGCGATCACCGTCGTCGTCACCAACATCGGAACCTCGGCGTGCGAGCGCGATCTGGGTTCGGGTCTGCAGCAGGTGCTGGTCTACACGCTGGAGGGGCAGCGACTCTGGTCGAACGTCGACTGCTTCCCCACCACGACTCCCGACATCCGCACGCTGCAGCCCGGTGAGCAGGCGCCGTTCGCCGTGAAGTGGTCCGCGACCACCTCCGAGCCCGGGTGCGCGGCGCCGCGGAACCCGGTGGGCCCCGGCGGATACAGCGTGGTCGGCCAGCTCGGCCAGCTGCGCAGCGCGCCGGAGACGTTCAATATCACGTAGCGCACGTCCGTTCCGCGTCAGCGAGGTCGGTTCCCGCGGCAGTTCCGCGTTCCGGCAGGTGCTGCAGTCGCAGCGCGAGCACGAAACCCCTCCGGGAAGATCGGCCGACTAATCGAACGGGAAGGCCGGGAGCCGGCCGATTAGTCGAACGGGAAAGCCGGAGGCCGGCCGATTAGTCGAACGGGAAGGCCGGAGGCCGGCCGATCAATCGAAGGGCCCCGAGATGCTGGCCTCGGCCATGCGGGACAGGCCTTCTCTGATGTGCCGGGCCCACAGCCCACCGATGCCCTCGACGGACTGCAGGTCGGCTGCGGTGGCGGCCAGCAGTGTCTGCAGGGTGCCGAAGTGCCCGACCAGTCGGTGAATCTGCGTGAACTGCAGCCGCGGAACGCGGGTGAGCAACCGGTACCCGCGGGGACTCATCGGTGCGTCGAGCGCCTCGATGGTGCCGGGGTAGCCGAAGGCACGAGCGATCACCGTGAGGTCGAGCAGGTCGACGTCGGTGAGCCGGTCGAGTGCCGCGAGGGAGCGTTCGACGGCCGCGGTGGTGGGTGTGTCGGTGCCGGCGAGGTAGTCGCGGACGACGAGTTGGCGCGCGGAGTCGTTGTCGCCCACCAGTTCTTCGAGCTGCAGGGCGAGCTGGCGTCCGTCGATACCGAGCTCGAGAACGTTCTGTTCGATCTCGACGGACACGCGCCGGACCATCTCGAGGCGCTGCGCGACGGTGAGCGCGTCGCGCAACGTCACCGAGTCCTCGATCTCCGTGACGGACAGTTGGCGGCTGACCTCGTCGAGGCGCGCCTTGTACCGCTCGAGGGTGGCCACGGCCTGGTTGGCGCGGGAGAGGATGGTCGCGGAACCTTCGATGACGTGCCGGGTTCCGCCGACGTAGACGCTGAGGATGCTCATCGACTGGCTGACGGACACCACGGGGTAGCCGGTGTGGATCGCGGTGCGCTCGGCGGCGCGGTGGCGGGTACCGGACTCGACCGTGGGGATGGTGTGGTCGGGGACGAGCTGCACGTTGGCGCGGACGATGCGCGAACCGTCGGTGGACAACACGACGGCGCCGTCCATCTTGGACAGTTCGCGGAGCCGGGTGGGGGCGAACTCGACATCGAGGTCGAAGCCGCCGTCGCAGATGCTCTCGACCTGTTCGTCGTACCCGAGGACGATCAGTCCGCCGGTGCGGCCACGCAGGATGCGCTCGAGACCGTCGCGCAACGTGGTGCCCGGGGCGAGGTCGGCGATGGCGTCACGCAGGGACGAGTGGGGTACCGGGAAGCCGAGGGAGATGTCCGGAGTCGTCACGGTGTCGGTCACTGGTCCCCCTCCCACGTCGTTCCCGGTTGCCGGTGGTGCAGAGTCAGGGTACCGGTACTCACCGCACCGGCGTTCCGTCTGCGGGTCGAGTGGTCTACTTCCGTCGTCGCTCGAAGGCTCCCTGCATCGCGCCGGCGACGTCGGTGACCCGGACGACCCGCATGCCCGGTGGATCTCCGGCCGTGTCGTCCTTCACGCCGCGGCGCTGGTCGGACGGGACGATCGCGGAGGTGAACCCCAGCCGCGCGGCCTCGGCGAGGCGCCGGTCGACGCCGACCACGCGCCGGACCTCTCCGGCCAGCCCCACCTCGCCGAGTACCACCATTCCCGGGGGCAGGGCGGTGTCACGGGCCGCGGAGGCGACCGCGAGTGCCAACGCGAGATCGACGACGGGCTCGGTGGTCCGCATACCGCCGATGGTGGCGGCGTAGACCTCCCGGCTGCTGAGCTGCACGCCGCAGCGACGTTCGAGGACCGCGAGGATCATCGACACCCGGGAGGCGTCGAGACCGCTGACGGCCCGGCGGGGCGTGGGCATGTGCGACGGCGCGACGAGTGCCTGGACCTCCGCGAGCAGGGCCCTCTTGCCGTCCATCGTGACGGTGACGGCGGTGCCGGGGACCGAGTCGGCGCGGTGGTGCAGGAACAGGCCGGACGGATCGCTGACGCCGTGGATGCCGCCCTCGCGGAGTTCGAAGCAGCCCACCTCGTCGGCGGCGCCGAAGCGGTTCTTGACGCCGCGGACCATGCGCAGGGTGGAGTGCTTGTCGCCCTCGAAGTGCAGGACGACGTCGACGAGGTGCTCGAGCGAGCGCGGCCCGGCGACCGCGCCGTCCTTCGTGACGTGGCCGACGAGGATGACGGCCGTGCCGCTGCCCTTGGCGAGGGACGTCAGCGCCGAGGTGATGGCACGGACCTGGGTGACGCCGCCGATGACGCCGTCCACGTCGGACGCCTGCATGGTCTGCACGGAGTCGACGACGACGAGAGTGGGCGCGACCTGGTCGACGTGGCCGAAGATGGTGGCCAGGTCGTTCTCTGCGGCGAGGAACACGCGCTCGTGCACGGCGCCTGTCCGGTCGGCGCGCAGACGCACCTGCCCCGCCGACTCCTCACCCGTGACGTAGAGCGCGATGTCCTGCGGGCTGCGCTCGGCCCACTGCTTGACCACCTCGAGCAGGAGGGTGGACTTGCCGACGCCCGGTTCACCCGCGAGCAGCACCACCGAGCCGGGCACGATGCCGCCGCCGAGCACGCGGTCGAGCTCGTCGACCCCGGTGGGACGGGCGATGGAGGACGTGCTGGAGACCTGTGTGAGCGGAAGTGCCGGCGACGTCGGGATCATCGACGCGCCGCCCGCCCGAACGGCGCTCGCACCCGGGCGGGACGACACGGAGGCGAGGAGGGTGACCTCGTCCATCGAGCCCCACGTCTCGCACTCGGGGCAGCGGCCGACCCACTTGGCCACGGTGTGCTGACAGGCCGAACAGCGATAACTGGTACGAGTCTTGGCCACTCGCGAAGACTAGAGGTGTCTACCGACAGGAATGCTCGGCCGACGGGGGACCGTCAGCCGTTGGCCTCGTCGTCGAGGCGCGGGGTGACGGGGCCCGGATCGACGGGCACGCTGACGGTGACGTCGCCGGCCTGCTGGAACGTGAAGGTGACCGGGACGGTGAGTCCGGGGCGCACGTTCTCGGAGAGGTCCTCCATCACGGCGGTGATGGACTGCGACCCCTCGGGGGCGGTGGGGTCCTGGTCCGCGGGCACTCCGGACGCGACGGACGCCTGCGCCGGGATCTCGATGGAGGTGCCACCGGTGGCACCGGTGACGACGACCTCGGCTGCACCCTCGGTCTCGATGCCGGTGATGCGGTCCGGTGTGGTCTCGCTGGTGTTGATCGCCGTGAAGATCAGCTCCGCGCGGCCACCGGGCTCGAGCACGAACTCGTCGGAGGAGGGGTAGGCGACGTGCACGTTGCGCAGGGAGACGGTGCCCTGGTCCGCGCCGTTACCGTTGACCGCGGCGACCTGCGTCGCCGTCTGGGAGATCTGCCCGGCGCTGCACGCGGAGAGGCTGATCACCGTGCCGAGAGCGAGCGCGACGCCGGTCGCGACTCGGGCCGGCCGGATCCGGGCGGTAGATGCGGTCACTGGTCGTCCTCCACTGGTCGTCATCGAGAGTTGTGCCGACGGGCGGCCACCACCACGCAGCGTAGTAGTTCGCCGTCCGGACGTGTGGATCGGGTGACGCCAGTCGGTGCCGGAGCGGGCCGAACAGCCTGCTCGATACATGTATCCCGCCCCCTGTCAAGAGCGTCCCCACCAGCCCTGTGCCCCTGACCTGCACCGTTGGAACGACCCCGGATCGGAGGCGTGTTAAACTGGCCATATCGAAAGGGGCACCGAACACATGATTTTCAAGGTCGGAGACACCGTCGTTTACCCGCACCACGGAGCGGCGCTGATCGAAAATATCGAGACACGCACCATCAAGGGCGAGGCCAAGGAATACCTCGTTCTCAAGGTAGCCCAGGGTGATCTCACCGTTCGAGTTCCTGCCGACAACGCCGAGTACGTGGGTGTCCGGGACGTCGTCGGCCAGGAGGGTCTGGACAAGGTGTTCCAGGTTCTCCGCGCGCCGCACACCGAGGAGCCCACCAACTGGTCGCGCCGGTACAAGGCCAACCTGGAGAAGCTCGCGTCGGGTGACGTGAACAAGGTGGCCGAGGTCGTGCGCGATCTGTGGCGTCGTGAGCAGGACCGCGGCCTGTCCGCTGGTGAGAAGCGCATGCTGGCGAAGGCACGTCAGATCCTGGTCGGCGAGCTCGCACTCGCCGAGGGAACCGACGAGGTCAGGGCGGACTCCATGCTGGACGAGGTTCTGGCCGCGGCGTCCTGACGCGCGTGTGACGGACGTCGTCGCGCTCGTTCCGGCAGCCGGATCGGGCGTACGCCTCGGGGAGAACATGCCCAAGGCGTTCGTGGAACTCGCGGGACGCACTCTGCTCGAGTGGGCGCTGGACGGCCTGTCGGCCTCCGGCGCCCTTTCTCGTGTCGTGGTGGTGGTCCCGAACATTCTGCAGGACACGACCTCTCGTCTGGTCGAGTCCTGCGTCCTGCCGGTCGACGTCGTCGTCGGCGGAGCCGAGCGCACCGATTCGGTGCGGGCCGGCCTGGCAGTGGCCGGTGCGGCGGACATCGTGCTCGTGCACGACGCCGCGCGCTGCCTGACGCCGCCGAGTCTGATCATTCGCGTCGTCGAGGCGGTCGGCGCCGGTGCGTCGGCCGTGGTGCCGGTGCTGCCCGTCGTCGACACGATGAAGTCCGTCGATGCCGACGGTGTGGTCACCGGAACGGTCGACCGGGCCACGCTGCGCTCGGTGCAGACGCCGCAGGGATTCGACGGGGTGACCCTGAGGCGTGCCTACGATTCCTTTCCCGAGACGGCCACCGACGACGCCGGCCTGGTCGAACGTCTGGGAGTCGACGTGCACACGGTCGTCGGCGACGCCGAGGCCTTCAAGATCACCACCCCGATGGATCTGGTCCTGGCTCGCGCACTCGTCGCCCGCCGGACACAGTCGTGAGAGGGAGACCATGCGCGTAGGGATCGGTTCCGACGTCCACCCCGTCGAGGTGGGGCGTGAGTGCTGGATCGCCGGACTGTTGTTCGAGGACGCCGACGGCTGTGCCGGGCATTCCGACGGCGACGTCGCGGCGCACGCACTCTGCGACGCGCTGCTGTCCGCGGCCGGTCTGGGAGATCTGGGCTCGGTGTTCGGCACGGGTCGCCCCGAATGGGACGGCGTCAGCGGCGCCACCATGCTCATGCACGTCCGTGAACTGCTCGCGCAGCACTCGATGCGCGTGGGCAACGCCGCGGTCCAGGTCATCGGCAATCGTCCGCGCGTCGGCCCACGTCGGGTGGAGGCGCAGACACTGCTCACGAACATCCTGGGGGCGCCCGTCTCCGTCTCGGCCACCACGACCGACGGGCTCGGCCTGACCGGCCGCGGCGAGGGTGTGGCCGCGATCGCCACCGCTCTCGTGCTGGAGAGTGCGGTCCCGGACGACGCTCGCGTGGTACAGGGCGAGTCGAATCCCCGGTAGGATCGGCCGTCGTGACCCTGCGCTTCTACGACACCGCGACCAGGGCCGTGCGTGAGTTCACTCCGCTGGCCCCCGGACACGCCTCGGTGTATCTGTGCGGGGCCACGGTCCAGGGGCATCCCCACATCGGTCACGTGCGCAGCGGCGTCGCGTTCGACGTCCTTCGGCGGTGGCTGACGGCCGCCGGCTACGACGTCGCCTTCGTCCGCAACGTCACCGACATAGACGACAAGATCCTGAACAAGGCCGCCGACGCCGGCCGTCCGTGGTGGGAGTGGGCGGCGACGTACGAGCGCTCCTTCACCGCGGCCTACGACGCCCTCGGTGTGCTTCCCCCGTCGGCCGAACCGCGCGCCACGGGTCACATCACGCAGATGGTCGAGCTGATCGGTCGGTTGATCGACGCGGGTCACGCGTACGCGGCCGCCGGCGACGTCTACTTCGACGTGCGGAGCTGGGGCGAGTACGGCGCTCTGTCCGGGCACAGGCTCGACGACGTCCACCAGGGTGAGAGCGTCGGTGCGGGCAAGCGCGATCCGCGCGATTTCACGCTGTGGAAGACGGCCAAGCCCGGCGAGCCGTCGTGGCCCACCCCGTGGGGACCCGGCCGGCCCGGGTGGCACATCGAGTGCTCCGCGATGGCGGAGACCTACCTCGGGTCCGCGTTCGACATCCATTGCGGTGGACTGGATCTGGTGTTCCCGCACCACGAGAACGAGCTGGCCCAGTCCCGCGCCGCGGGGGACGGTTTCGCGCAGTACTGGCTGCACAACGGCTGGGTCACCATGAGCGGCGAGAAGATGTCGAAGTCGCTCGGCAACGTCGTCTCGATCCCGACGATGCTCGAGACCGTGCGTCCGCAGGAACTGCGCTACTACCTCGGCAGCGCGCACTACCGGTCGATGCTCGAGTACTCGGCCGAGGCACTGCAGGAAGCGGCATCGGCGTACCGGAGCATCGAGGCGTTCGTGACGAAGACCGCGGAGCGCGCGGGCGAGGTGCCGATCGGTACCTGGACGCCCGCGTTCGCCGAGGCACTCGACGACGATCTCTCGGTGCCCAAGGCGCTCGCCGAGATCCACGGACTCCGCCGCGAGGGCAACAGTGCGTTGGCCGCGGGGAAGCTGGACGAGGCCGTCGAGGCCGCGTCGTCCGTCCGCGCCATGACGTCGATCCTCGGCGTGGATCCCCTCGATCCGCACTGGGCGTCCGGCTCCGCCGACGCGTCGGCGGAACGGGCAGCGCTCGATCTGCTCATCGCGGACGACCTCGAGCTGCGCAGCGCCGCCAAGGCAGGCAAGGACTGGCCGACGGCCGACCGTATTCGTGACCGCCTCGCCCGCGCGGGCGTGGAGGTCACCGACACCCCGAACGGCCCGGAATGGTCGATCGCACAGCCGGAAGGCACGGAGAAGTAATGGCAGGCAATTCGAGTCGACGCGGAGCGGTGCGCAAGACCGGCACCAAGAAGGGCCAGACCGTCGGGTCCGGCGGCAAGCGCAGCAAGGGCCTCGAGGGCCGCGGAGCGACCCCGCCGGCGGCCGAGCGCACCAAGCACGCCCGGCGCGCACGGCCGACCAGCCGGGACGCGTCCGGTTCGGGTCGCGGCCGTCCGCCGGTCCGCAAGACCGAGGACGGTCCGGAGAACGTGCTGGGCCGCAACCCGGTGCTGGAGTGCCTGCGCGCGGGAGTGCCGGCGACGGCGCTGTACGTCGCGTCGGGCACCGAGGCCGACGATCGGCTGAAGGAGAGCGTCCAGATCGCCGCGGACAAGGGCATCTCGATCCTGGAGGTCTCCCGCACCGATCTCGATCGGATGAGTGCCAACGGCATGCACCAGGGCATCGCGCTCCAGGTGCCGCCGTACCGGTACGCCCACCCCGACGATCTCCTCTCGCAGGCGCGCCAGCGTCAGGAGCCGCCGCTGCTGGTCGCTCTCGACAACATCACCGACCCCCGCAACCTCGGTGCCGTCGTCCGGTCGGTCGCAGCGTTCGGTGGACACGGCGTGGTCATCCCGCAGCGACGCAGCGCGAGTGTCACGGCCGTCGCGTGGCGCACCAGTGCCGGCGCGGCAGCGCGTCTCCCCGTCGCCCGTGCGACCAATCTGACTCGGACGCTGAAGGATTGGGCCGACAAGGGTGTCATGGTCGTCGGTCTCGACGCCGACGGCGATACCTCGCTGGACGACTTCGACGGCACCGGGCCGATCGTGGTGGTCGTCGGGTCCGAGGGCAAGGGTCTGTCCCGCCTCGTCCGCGACAACTGCGACAGCATCCTGTCGATCCCCATGGCCGGTCCGGTGGAGTCGCTCAACGCGTCCGTCGCAGCGGGTGTCGTGCTCGCGGGCATCGCACGGCAGCGCCGGGGCTGAACCCGGCTCAGTGGACGCGGACCGACTCGATGAACGGGGTCGGCAGCTGAGCTCCAATCTGGGTCGGATGGGGTGCGCACACCCGTTGCCTGAACCGCACACCCTGTGCAGTCGGCGGTGAGGGGTGTGCGCTCACCGGAGAGGGTGTGCACACCCCCCGCAACGTGCCCGGCCGCAAGCTCGATCGGTGTCGGTGGTCGGGTGCAGAATCGTCCTGTGACCAGGACCACTTACTTCACCGCCAGCACCCTCGACGGCTACCTCGCCGACGACAACGACTCTCTCGAGTGGCTCTTCCGTCAGGACATCGACGAGCACGGCCCGATGAACTACGGCGACTTCATCGCGGACATCGGCGCGATCGTCATGGGAGCCACGACCTACGCCTGGGTCCTCGACCACAACGAGTCGACCGGGGAGGCATGGTCGTACGACATGCCGGCGTGGGTGGTGACCCATCGAGACTTCGCGGACTCCGAGCACGACGTTCGATTCGCCGCCGGAGACGTCGCCGACCTCTGGCCGGCGATCGAGGACTCGGCCGACGGCAAGGACGTCTGGATCGTGGGTGGCGGTGACCTGGCAGCACAGTTCGCCGAGGCCGGCCACCTGGATCGGATCGTCGTCTCGATCGCGCCGGTCACCCTCGGTGCCGGCAGGCCGCTGTTCCCGCGTCGGTTCGATCTCCGACTCGTGGACTTCGCGCGCAACGGCGCGTTCCTCTGCGCGGAGTACGACGTCGTGGAACCGCACGCGCAGACCTGAGTCCTGTCATCATCTGTCCATGACAGCGGCGGGTCGCAGAGTGCGCGGTGTGGTCTTGGTGGCCGTGGTGATCGCCGCGTACGTCGCGGTGGTGCTCACCTACGCGCTGGGGAGCCCGCCGAACGGCCCCGACCTCCGTGAGGCCGCACCCGACGCCGCGCTCGTCTACCTCGACGTGGACACCGTCTCCGGTGAGAACTTCTCGCTCGACGCCCGCGTGTCCGTGTATCCGGGGACCGAGTTGACCGATGCCGACGGCAACCTGGTCGACGACCTGATCGTCGACGTGACGCCGACCGCGAGCGCCGGCACCCTGACGTTCCCCAGCGGGACTCGCGTGGGCCCGCTCCCGGTCTCCCTGTACGCGGACGGCGACATCCGGCGATGGCCGTTCGACACCTACGACGCGTCGTCGATCCAGGTGCGGGTGTTCTCCGGCGCCGTCGCGGACCGGCAGCCCGTACCCGCCGAGATCGTGGTGACCGACTCGCTCACGTCCTGGGCGGTGGGGGCCGTCGACATCGACTCCTCCTCGGCGCAGGCCTTCGACATCCGCGTCGCGCGCACGGTGGGCACCACGATCTTCGACATCGCGATCTGTGTGGTCCTGGTAGTGCTGCCGCTGTGCACGCTGTTCGTGTCGATCCAGACGCTGCGCCGCCGCAAGCAGTTCCTGCCGCCGATCATGACGTGGTTCGCGGTGACGCTCTTCGCGGTGCTGCCCATCCGCAACCTGTTCCCCGGCGCTCCGCCGATCGGGTCGTGGGTCGACTACACCGTGGTGCTGTGGGTGGTGGCGGGTCTGGTGACGGCGATGGTGCTCTACGTCGTCGCGTGGTGGCGCCAGGGCCCCTAGGTCGAGCGCGACCGGGGTGGGGCTCGTCCGCGCGTACCGTCGAGTCATGATCGAACGGCTGAGGACGACGGTGACACAGGTGGCCGAGGCCGCACTGGGAATCGTGGGGGTTCGGGTGGGTACCGAGGAACCACCCCACACCACCGAGTCGCTCACGGGGGCGGTCGAGATTCGCCGATACGAACCCCGGATCGCGGCGGAGACCGTCGTGGACGCCGACGAGGAACGCGCGCGCAACGAGGGCTTCCGTCGGCTGGCCGGATACATCTTCGGGGGCAATCGGGGATCCGACACGATCGCGATGACGGCTCCCGTTGCCCAGTCGGCGTCGCGCGGCCAGACCATCGCGATGACCGCACCCGTGTCGCGCGCCGCGAGCGACGAGGGATGGGTCGTCCGGTTCTTCATGCCATCGCGATGGACGATGGACACTCTCCCGGCGCCGAAGGATGATCGGGTGCGCCTGGTGGAGGTGCCGGCCCAGACGGTGGCGGCGCTGCGGTTCAGCGGTGACCGCGGTGCGCAGGCCGTGGCCGAGCGCACCACGGAGCTGCTGGAGATCCTGAAGTCCCGCGGCATCGACACGACCGGCGAGCCGATGTCCTGGTTCTACGACCCGCCCTGGACGGTGTCGTTCCGCCGCCGCAACGAGATCGCCGTTCCTGTCTCCCGATGATCAGACACTGAAGCGGATCGTCTGTCCCGGCGCACACTGCGCCGCGGATCCGAGGTCCGCCGACACCACGACGGCGATCACCGGGTAGCCGCCGGTCACCGGATGGTCGACGAGGAACAACACGGGCAGTCCCGACGGCGGTACCTGCAGTGCGCCGGTCACCATGCCCTCGCTCGGGAGTTCGTCCTCCCGCGATCGCGACAGTGGCTCGGCGCTCTGGAGTTTCATGCCGACGCGGTCCGAATCCGTCCGCACCGTCCAAGGTTGGGCGAGCAGCAGGTCGAGCGCGTCGTCGGTGAACCGGTCCGCGCGCGGGCCGGGAATCACCCGCAGGGTCATACGGTGCTCGAACGGGTAAGGATTCACGTCGACCCCGGGCCAGTCCTCGGCGTCGTGACCGATCGGCAGCAGGGCGCCGGGCGCCACTCGCTCGGGTCCGATGCCGGACAGGGAGTCGGTCGATCGGCTCCCGAGAACTCGGGGCACGTCGATGCCGCCGCGGACGGCGACGTAGGTGCGCAGTCCCACCGGTGCCCAGTCGAGGCGGATCTCGGCGCCCGACCCCACCACGACCACGGCGTTGTGCCCCTGCGGTACGCCGTCCACCGTGAACGGGGTCGGAGCCCCCGTGACCGCCAGAACCACCTCGGTGCGTGCGCGCAGCACCAGTCCGCCGAGCGTCACCTCGAGCGTCGCGGCGTCGATCATGTTCCCCACCAACCGATTCGCTGCGTCGTGCGAGCGTCGATCGGCTGCGCCGGACGTGCCGACACCGAGCGAGGACCACCCGGTGCGTCCGCGGTCCTGCACAGTCGTCAGCGGTCCGGTCGCCAGTACCTCGAGCATCACGTCACCGCGCGGAACTGCACGCGCGTGCCGGGCGCGAGCAGCGCGGGGTCGTCCCGGTTCACGTCCCACAGCGCCGCGTCGGTGCTGCCGATGATCTGCCACCCGCCGGGCGACGATGTCGGGTACACCCCGGTGTACTCGCCGGCCAGCGCCACGGATCCCGCCGGCACCGAGGTCCGCGGATCGGCGCGGCGCGGGATCGACAACGGATCGGATCCGACCAGGTAGGCGAAGCCGGGGGAGAAGCCGCAGAACGCGGCGGTCCACACCTGACCGATGTGCACGGCGACGATGTCCAGTCCCGTTGTCGCACAGACCTCGTCGAGATCGGGCCCGTCGTATCGGACGTCGATCGTGATCGTCTCACCGGAGCGGCCGAGCACCTGCGCCGGTGGCGTCTCGCGGAGCCACGCCGACACCCGTGCGGGTTCCGCGTCCTCGGTGAGGATCACCAGCACGGTGGTGGCGGCGGGGATCATCTCGGCGATTCCCGGGTGCCCGACGGCCCACCCGGCGTGGTGCGCCGCGACTGTGCGGACGTCGTCGAGATCGACCAGCAGGGCGCGGTCGCCCGCCGGGGCGATCCTCACGACACGAACGGGGTCAGGGTGACGCCGTTGCGGGACAACACCGCACGCACGGCCAGGGCCATGTCCACCGCGGCGGGGGTGTCGCCGTGCAGGCACACCGAGTCGGCGTTCACCGGCACCGTCACCCCGTCGACGGAGTCCACGACGCCCTCGGTGACCATCCGCAGCACGCGTCGTGCCACGGCGTCGACGTCGGACAGGACCGCACCGGGGTCGCGGCGGGAGACGAGGGTTCCCGCTGCCGTGTAGCCGCGATCGGCGAACGCCTCGGTGACAGTCCGCAGGCCCGCCCGCGCGGCGATCTCGAGGAAGGCCGAGCCGGGCAGCCCCAGGACGGGCAGGCCGGGGTCGTACGCGGCGACGGCGTCGACGACCGCCTGTGCCTGTACTCGGTGGTGCACGATCGTGTTGTACAGCGCTCCATGTGGTTTGACGTACCGCACGCGTCCGCCGACGGAGCGGGCCAGGCCGTCGAGAGCCCCGATCTGGTAGATCACGTCGGCGCGCAGGTCCTCCGCGGTGATGTCGAGGAAGCGCCTGCCGAAGCCCACGAGGTCCCGGTACCCCACCTGGGCGCCGATACGCACGTCGGACCGGACGGCGTCGGCGCACGTCCGCAGCAGCGTGGCCGGATCACCCGCATGGAAGCCGCACGCGATGTTGGCGCTGGTGACCACACGCAGCATCGCCGCGTCGTCACCGAGCGTCCAGGTGCCGAAGCCCTCGCCGAGATCGGAGTTCAGATCGACCATCCACACGAGGGTAACGGTCAGGCGTGGACGACGGTGCGGGACGGTGTGCGTCGACCGACCGCCCGGCAGACGAGGTAGATGACGAACGAGATGGTGGTGACGAAGGTCGAGACCGGCACTCCGGGAGCGAGCGAGAGCAGGATGCCGCCGACGGCCGCGACCTCGGCGAAGAGAATCGAGAGCCACGTCGCCGTGACGGGGTTGGCGGTGACGCGGGACGCCGCTGCCGCGGGCGTGATGAGGAGCGAGAGCACCAGCAGGGCGCCGACGATCTGGACGCCGAGCGCACACGCGACACCGACGAGGATCGCGAACACGATGGACAGCAGTCGCATCGGTACGCCGCGCGCCTCGGCGCCCTCGGGATCGGTGCTGGCGAACAGCAGGGGCCGGTAGACCACGAAGAGCACGACGATGACGACGAGCGCCACCGCGAGCAGCAGGCCGAGGCCCGTGCTGCCGACACCGACGATCTGCCCGACCAGCAGCGAGAAGCTGGTGCCGGTGCGGCCGGGATACGCCCACAGGAAGAGCACCGACAGGCCGAGCCCGAAGCTCATGATGACGCCGATGACGGAGTCGCGTTCGCGCGCACGACGGCCCAGCAGGGCGAACAGGACGGCCGCGATGACGGATCCCAGGATGGCGCCGACCCCGACGGCCAACCCCACCAGCAGTGCCGCGGACGCACCGGTGAGGGACAGCTCGGACGAGCCGTGGACGGCGAACGACCACTGTCGACTGACGATGAGGGGGCCGAGCGCCCCGGCGAGCACACCGAGGATCGCCGCGGCGATCAGCGCCTGCTGCACGAAGTCGTAGGTGAGGAGATCGGCCGTCGTACCGAAGTCGAATGCCTTGCTCAGGGCGTCGAGAACCTTGTCCATGCCTACTCCGACTCGTCCACGTGGTGCATGCCGCCGGCGCTCCCGAGGGCGTCCATGGCGTCTCCGGTGCCGACGACCACCAGCCGCCCGCGGACGCGCAGGACCTCGACGTCGGTGTCGTACAGCTCGGAGAGCACCTCGGAGGTCATCACCTCCTCGGTGGTGCCGATGCGGAACTTCCCGTCGACGAGGTAGACCACCCGGTCGACGATCGGCAGGATCGGGTTGAGCTCGTGCGTCACGAACACCACCGAGGTGCCGTGCGAGCGCCGACGCTGGTCGATCAGGTGCGCGACGACCTGCTGGTTGGCGAGGTCGAGGCTCAGCAGCGGTTCGTCGCAGAGCAGCACGTCCGGATCGCCGACGAGTGCCTGCGCGACGCGTAGCCGCTGCTGCTCACCGCCGCTCATCTGCCCCAGCGGCGCGTCGGCGAACGCGTCCGCACCGACCGAGGCGACGGCGATGTCGACGGCCTCGCGACGAGCGTGGCGCCCACGGAAGCCGATGCCCCAGCGGTGTCCGTCCCACCCGAGGCCGACGAAGTCGCGCCCGCGCAGGGGAACGCCCTCGTCGATGGCCTTCTGCTGGGGGATGTAGCCGACGGAGGATCGACCGCCGGCGATGGTCGCGGTGCCGGCGGTGAGGTGGGCCTGCCCGAGCAGCACCTTGAGGAGTGACGTCTTGCCGGAGCCGTTCGGGCCCAGCACGGCGACGAACTCGCCCGGTGCGACCTCGAGGTCGAGATCGGACCAGAGCACCCGGTCGCCGTAGGCGAGGGTGGCTCCGGTCAGTCGGACAGCGGTCACACGACCCCCAGCGCATCGGCGAGATCCTGCGCCGCCGTGCGCTGCCAGGAGACGTAGTCCTGCCCTGCGGGCAGGGTCTCGGTGACCTCGACGACGCGGATGCCGTTCTCCTCGGCGATGCGGCGCACGTCCTCGGTCACGGCGTCCTCCGTCTGGATGTTGTAGACAAGCACGTCGACGCCCTTGCCGGTGAACAGGTCACGCGTCGCGGCGACGGCGGCGGGCGAGGGATCGTTGCCCTCCTCGATCGCGTCCTCGAAGTCCTCGGGGGTCTTGTCGTCCACCCCGGCTCCTTCCAGCAGGTAGTGCGCGATCGGCTCCGTCTGTGCGACGGGTGCGCCCGGCTTCTGCTGGGCGATGCGATCCGTGATGTCGGTGATCTCGTGGATGTCGTCGTGGAACGCCTCGGCGTTCTCGGTGTAGTACGGCGCGTTGTCGGGGTCGACCTTACCGAGTTCGGTGGCGATCGCCTCGGCGGTGGCCGCCGCGATCTCCGGGTCGTACCAGACGTGCTCGTTGGTCTCGCCCGAATGGTCGTGGGCACCCGCCTCGTCGGCGTGGTCGGCGTCGTCCGCGTGCCCCTCGAGCAGCGAGTACGCGTCGACGGAGGGCACGTCGCCCGCGGAGCCGAGCACGTCGTCGACGAACTCGTCGTAGCCGCCGCCGTTGTACACGACGAGCGAGGCCTCGGACAGTGCCGCGGCGTCGCCGGGGCTGGCCTCGTAGGAGTGCGGATCCGCGGACGGATCCGAGATGATCGCCGTGACGTCCGCTCGGTCTCCGACGACGGCCTCGGCGACCGAGCCCCACACGTTCGTCGACGCGACGACGGTGGGCCGACCGGACTCGGCCGTCGCGGTGTCGTCGGAGCTGCATCCCACCAGGGCGGTCGCCGTCAGGGCGGTCATACCCAGGGCGGTGACGAGCGTGCGGAGGGGAATTCGGGCGGGTGCGTACACGAGGGGTGCTCCTGGGTCGGTCGAACGTTATCGTTAATGGAAACCGTTGTCGTGACCTTACCGCCCCACCACCCCGACGGCGAAACCGTGCCGGAGCCGACGTGCGCGACCCCGACCGGATACCGTCTCTTCATGGCGAGGTCGACGGAACCGCGACGGATGGCCACGCTCGCGTCGCTGGCCGCCGAACTGAACGTCTCGCGCACCACCGTGTCCAACGCCTACAACCGCCCGGACCAGCTCTCACCCGAGATGCGGGAACGTGTGCTCGACGCGG
The DNA here is from genome assembly GCF_000686025.1 of Rhodococcus sp. UNC23MFCrub1.1. Lineage (GTDB taxonomy): Bacteria > Actinomycetota > Actinomycetes > Mycobacteriales > Mycobacteriaceae > Rhodococcoides. Next base: position 124,112 of record NZ_JMLQ01000007.1, on the reverse strand, counting down.
CCAGGGCCCGCGGCTATCCGGGGCCCGATCCGGTCGCCCGCTCGCTGCGCACCCGGCGCGCCGGTGCGGTGGGGCTGGTCCTCACCGAGGCGCTCAGCTACTCGTTCTCCGATCCCGCCGCCGTGCAGTTCCTCACCGGCCTCGCCGAGTCGTGCGAGCGGGCCGGACGCGGTCTGCTGCTCATTCCCGCGGGGCCCGCCTCGACGCCGGAGGACGCCGCGGCCGTCGTGCAGCAGGCCGGGGTCGACGCATTCGTCGTCTACTCGGTGTCCGACGACGATCCGCACCTGACGGCGGTCCGTGACCGTCATCTGCCGACGGTCGTGTGCGACCAGCCTCGGGACGCGGAGGACACCTCGCTCGTCGGAATCGACGACAGGGTGGCGATGCGACGGATGGCCGAGGAGGTGCTCGCGCGGGGCCACACTCGCATCAGCGTGGTCTGCATGCGGCTGCGCCGCGACCGGCACGACGGACTCGTCGATCCGGAACGCCGGAGCGGCATCACCTTCCACGTCCAGCGCGAGCGTCTCGCCGGCATCCGCGACGCGATGATCGCGGCCGGCGTCGATCCCGACATCGTGATCGTCGAGCGCTTCGACCACACGCGGGAGGCCGGACGGTCGGCGGCCGCCGAGGCGCTCCGGGCGGCGCCGGACACCACCGCGCTGGTGTGCACGTCCGACGTGCTGGCTCTGGGTGCGCTCGATCACTGTGCCGCGTGGGGTGTCTCGGTACCCGAACAGATGTCGGTCACCGGTTTCGACGGGGTCGACGAGGCGCGCCGCATCGGCCTGACGTCGGTCCAGCAGCCGGTCCTCGAGAAGGGTCGGCTCGTCGGTGAGATCGTGCTGGGCGTCAGCCATTCCGGGGTGGACCGGACCGAGCACCTCCCGACGCATCTGCTCGCCGGGGTGACGCTCGGCCCGGTGCGGACCGGCTAGCGGGCCAGCAGCTGTGCGCAGCGCAGCAGGCCGAGGTGGCTGTAGGCCTGCGGGTGGTTGCCCAGCGAGCGCTCGGCCACGGGGTCGTACTCCTCGCTCAGCAGGCCCGTCGGGCCTGCCGCGGCGACGAGCTGGGTGAAGAGCGCTTCGGCCGGAAGTCGCTGCCCGATCAGAAGATACGCCTCGACGAGCCAGGCCGCGCACAGGTGGAACCCGCCCTCGCCACCGGGGAGGCCGTCGTCGTGGTGGTAGCGGTACACCGTGGCGCCGCTGCGCAACTCGGCCTCGGTCGCGGTGACCGTCGCCGCGAAGCGCGGGTCGCTCGGATCGATGAGACCGGACAGACCGATGTGCAGGGTGGCCGCATCGAGATCGGTTCCGCCGTACGCGGCCGTGAAGGACTGCGCCTCGTCGCTCCAGCCCTTGTCGAGCACCTGACGACGGATGACGTCACGCAACGTGCTCCAGCCGAGCTGCGCCTCGCGGCCGTACGCCTCGGCCAGGGTGATGGCGCGATCGACGGTGAGCCAGCACATCACCTTGGAGTAGACGTGGTGGCGCGGGTTGCCGCGGATCTCCCAGATGCCGTTGTCCGGCTCGGACCAGCGTCGCTCGACGGCGTCGACCATGGCGCACACCAGGTCCCAGTCCTGATCGGTGAGCACCTCGGCGTTCGCGGTGACGCCGCTCGCGGTGCGGGCGCGGGCCAGAGTCGCGATGAGATCGACGATGGGTCCGAAGACGTCGAGCTGCACCTGCTGGTTGGCCGCGTTGCCCACCCGCACGGGGCGGGATCCCGCGTACCCGGGCAGGGCGTCGATGACGGCCTCGGGAGGCAGCGACTGCCCCCACAGCGTGTAGAGCGGGTGCAGGCGTTCCGGTCCGGGGACCGTCTCGAGCACGTCGTGGACCCAGTGCAGGTAGTTCTCCGCCTCGGACAGCGAGCCCAGGGACACCAGCGCGGACGCCGTCAGGGCCGCGTCGCGCAGCCAGCAGTAGCGGTAGTCCCAGTTGCGGACACCGCCGATCTCCTCGGGCAGCGACGTCGTGGCCGCGGCCATGATCGACCCGGAGTCGGCGTGCACCAGGCCGCGCAGGGTGAGCGCGGACCGCTTCATCAGATCGGGCTTGAGCTGGGGGAGGGTCAATCCGGCCGCCCAGTCGTGCCAGTAGGACTCGGCCTCGGCGCGACGCTCGGCTTCGGGCACCTCGGACGGGCCCAGATCCGACGTCCCGCAGCGCAGTTCGAGGATCACGGGACCGGTGGACGGATCGATCTCCGCCCGCGCGGTCTCCTGGCCGTGCTCGCTGGTGACGGTCCAGATGATGCCCGGCGCGCGCAGCACCATCGGGTCGTTGGTGCCGAACACGCGGAGGCCGTCGTCCTCGGCCTCGAGCCGGACGCGTGCCTGCCCGAACTCGGGGCGCGGCGCGAACGTGACCACGGCCTTCGCCTTGCCGGTGATCACGCGGGTGAAGTCGGTGCGATCGCTCGGCACGTCGTGCGCGAGGTAGTCGTCGACCTGCAGGCTGGCCCAGCGGGTCTGCACCGTCATGGTGCTGTCGATGTACTGCTGGCTCAGCGGGAGGGATGGACGCAGCGGGCCGACGGTGAAGTGGCCCGCCTCGTCGCCGCCGAGCAGGTGTGCGAAGACGGCGGCGGAGTCGGGTTCGGGGTGACACAGCCACGTGAGGCCGGCCTCGGGCGTCAGGAGTGCCACCGATCGTGGGCTCGCCATCATGGTGAGACGCTCGATGCGCGGGGCGTCCGCACCGGAGAGCCAGGTGCGGCGCTCCTCCAACAGGAACGCGAGCGCCGCGGCCACCTGCTCGAGGGTGTCGACGCGGTAGCCGGCGAGCGACTCACCGTCGCCGACCTTGACGCCGATGTCCGGCCCGTGCAGCCGTCGGAACGCCTTCTCGTCGGTGACGTCGTCGCCGAAGAAGACGGCGGCGGAGGCGCCGCCCTGGTGCCGCAGGATGTCGAGGGCCTGGCCCTTGTCGGTCGCGATGACGGCGAGCTCGATCACGGACTTGCCCTCGGTGACCTGCACGCCGTCCCAGGTGGCTGCGCCCGCACGGACCTCGTCGAGGGCGCGCTGTCCGGCCTCGGGGTCGGCGTTGCGCACGTGCAGAGCGGCGCTGGCGGGCTTGGTCTCGACGCTGATGTTCGCGCCGCGGGACGCGACCGTGCGGAGCTCGGCGACCACGCGCTCGAGCAGTGCCGTCGCCTCGCCGCCGAGCTCGGTGACGAAGCCGGCGTCGAACTCGGACCCGTGGCTGCCCACGAGCTGTACCTCGACGGGCAGGCGGGAGAGGATCGCCAGGTCACGCAACGCGCGCCCCGAGATCACAGCAGCCTGGGTGCCGTCGAGACCAGCGAGAGCGCGGAGTGCGCGGACCGATTCGGGCAGCGGGAACGCCTTCTGCGGGTCGGAGACGAACGGCGCCATGGTGCCGTCGTAGTCGGAGGCGACCAGCAGTCTCGGCACCCGCGCGACGCCGACGAGGGCGCGGCGAAGGTCGAGGGGGAGGTCCACAGCGCTCACAGCGCACGACCTGGACGGTGACCGGGGCTTCTCACTCGGTCAAACCTAGGCGACGGGGGCCCTGCTCGCCTCATCGGGGAGAGAGGTCCGAGGAGCGGCCGTGAGGGTGTCTGTGACTCGCGATGACTGGAAATCGTGTGTCACGACTATTCGCATTAACTTTTTGGACGATTGTTCGTAATGTAATACTGAGAGCGTGACGTCGCATACGAGGCGAACAACGAGGAGCGTCATGTCGAAGCCCGTCCAGTTACCCGAGCCGATTGCCACGACGTGGGAGTGGCAGTTGAACGGTTTGTGCCGCGGTATGGATTCTGCCGTCTTCTTCCATCCGGAAGGTGAACGGGGACATAAGAGAACAGCCCGCGAGGAGCAGGCCAAACGGGTCTGCGAGCAGTGCCCCGTGCTGATGCGGTGCCGTGATTACGCGGTGGCCGCCGGTGAGCCGTACGGCGTCTGGGGTGGTTTGTCGGCGCCCGAGCGGATGCTGGGAAATGCGCTTTCCGATCAGCGCGCAATCGGTTGAACAGATGAATTCACGGTGATCGAAAACTGCACGAAGCTTGAATTGGTGGACATTATCCGACGCGGTGCCTGTACAGCGTAAAGCTCTTCGGGTGTTCCCCTCGGACGGCGCCCGGTCTACCGTGATTCGCATGTGCCGAAACATCACCGAACTGCGCGGCCTCGAGCCTGCGGCGACGGACGAGGAGATCGAGGCGGCCGCGCGTCAGTACGTGCGCAAGGTCAGCGGACTCCGCACACTGTCGGACGCGAACCGGGACGCCTTCGAGACCGCCGTGGCCGAGGTCACCGCGTCGACCACCCGGTTGCTGAGCGTGCTCCCGCCCCGCAAGCAGCCGCCGCAGACGGTCCCGCCGCTACGCCGCCTGGCGCACGCGCACCCTCACTGACCCAGGGGATCGTGCTGGACGTTCTGCATCGGCGTCCCCACCTTGCGCAGTGCGTACAGGGTGGTGCGCACCATCGACGGTGATCCACACACCTGGATCTGCCGATCGGCCCACGATCCGAACCGCGTGACCACCTGCCCGAGCTTGCCCACCATGGTGTGGTTCATGCCCGGCGGGAACTCGCGCGCCGGACCGGGCCGCCACCACGGCTCCTCGGGCTGCTCCACGACCGGCACGATGGTGAGCCACGGGTTGGTGCGTGCCAGGTTCCACAGCGTGTCCAGGTCGTAGAGGTCGCTCGGATACTCGCCGCCCACGAACAGATGCACCCGCGGATTACGGCTCCGCATCGCCATGTCCATCAGCTGCGCACGCAGGGGGGCGATGCCGGTGCCACCCGCGATCATGAGCACGTCCTCGCTGCCAGGCGACGTGTCCACACTGAGTCCGCCCAGCGGCGGCCCGAGCAGCCAGCGGTCGCCCACCGTGGTCTCCGAGACGATGGCCGGACTCACCCAGCCGGCCGACACCCGCCGGACGTGGAACTCGATGCCGCGGTAGTCGTTGGGTGCGATCGCGGGGGAGAGGTACCGCCACATCCGTGGACGCTGCGGGATCTGCACGCTGAGGTACTGGCCGGCGGCGAAGGGAATGTCGGCGTCCGTCTGCAGGCGCACGATCGCGAGGTCGTCGAGCACGCGATGGTGCTCGACCACCGTCGCTCCCCAGTACGGCGGCAGGTCCTCGGTGTCGGCCCCGACGGCCATCGAGTTGCAGATCATCGACACCACGCGGCGCCACGCCGCGTCGGTCTCGTCTGTCCAGACGTCCGGGTCCGCCGTGGTGCGGAACGCGTCGACCAGCGCGTTCTGGGCGGCGAGAAAGTGCGCGCCGGTCAGGCCGTGCTTGCGGTGGTCACGCCCGAGTTGATGCAGGAAGGGCAGGAAGTCGCGGTCGTCGAGGTGCCGGACGACGTGGTCGACGGCGCGCAGGAGGCGGTGCCGCTGCTGATCCATGGCGGCGGGGAAGAAGCCGCGGAAATCGGGGTACTCGGCGAACAGCCGAGCGTAGAAGGCGCCGGCCACGGTGTCCGCGCCGTCGTCGGACAGCGCGGAGGCAACTCCGGCGCGCACTCGCGCCAGGGCCTGCGGGTCCAGCAATGGGCACCTTCGATGGTCGTGGCGGGTGACGGGTTCGTGCGCGAGTGGTGTGTCCGAGAGTAGTGGTCGTGTCCGGTCACGGCCAGCGCGCTGGGCGGCGCCCTCCTGCGTGATGCGGCGTCAACAAACTTGAGCGGAATAGACTCAAGTCGACTAAGGTTTTTCTCGTCGACACACCCGTTCGACCCGAAGGAAGGTGACCGGTGGACTCGTTCACTCCCACCACGAAGACCCAGGCAGCGTTGACCGCTGCACTGCAGTCGGCATCCGCAGCGGGCAACCCGGACATCCGGCCGGCTCACCTGCTCGTCGCACTGCTCGACCAGACGGACGGCATCGCCGCGCCGTTGCTGAAGGCTGTCGGCGTCGACCCGAGCGCGATCCGCTCGCAGGCGCAGACTCTGGTGGACCGTATGCCCTCGGCCACCGGCTCCACCACCCAGCCGCAGCTCGGACGTGACGCGCTGGGCGCGATCACCGCCGCTCAACAGCTGGCCACCGAACTCGACGACGAGTACGTCTCGACCGAGCACCTGGTGGTCGGACTCTCGACGGGCGATTCCGATGTCGCGACGCTGCTCCAGAGGAACGGGGCGACACCGGCGGCGCTGCGCGAGGCGTTCACCACCGTGCGTGGCAGTGCCCGCGTCACGAGCCCGGACCCGGAGGCGACGTACCAGGCTCTGGAGAAGTACTCGACCGACCTCACCGAGGCCGCACGCAGCGGCAAGCTCGATCCGGTCATCGGTCGCGACACCGAGATCCGTCGTGTGGTGCAGGTGCTCTCGCGCCGTACCAAGAACAACCCGGTGCTCATCGGTGAGCCCGGCGTCGGCAAGACCGCGATCGTCGAGGGCCTCGCGCAGCGCATCGTCGCCGGCGACGTCCCGGAGAGCCTGCGCGGCAAGACCGTCGTGTCGCTCGACCTGGGATCGATGGTCGCGGGCGCCAAGTACCGCGGTGAGTTCGAGGAGCGGCTCAAGGCCGTGCTCGACGACATCAAGAACTCGGCCGGCCAGGTCATCACGTTCATCGACGAGCTGCACACCATCGTCGGTGCGGGCGCGACGGGCGAGTCCGCCATGGACGCGGGCAACATGATCAAGCCGATGCTCGCGCGTGGTGAGCTGCGGTTGGTGGGCGCCACGACGCTCGACGAGTACCGCAAGTACATCGAGAAGGACGCCGCACTCGAGCGCCGGTTCCAGCAGGTGTTGGTCGGTGAGCCGTCCGTGGACGACGCGGTCGGCATCCTGCGCGGCCTCAAGGAGCGGTACGAGGTGCACCACGGTGTGCGCATCACCGACTCCGCCCTGGTCGCCGCCGCCACACTGTCGGATCGCTACATCACCTCACGGTTCCTGCCGGACAAGGCCATCGACCTCGTCGACGAGGCCGCGTCCCGCCTCCGCATGGAGATCGACTCGCGTCCAGTCGAGATCGACGAGATCGAGCGTGTCGTGCGCCGACTCGAGATCGAGGAGATGGCGCTGGCCAAGGAGACCGACGACGCGTCGAAGACCCGTCTCGAGAAGCTGCGCGGTGAGCTGGCGGACAGCAAGGAGAAGCTGGCCGAACTGAGCACGCGCTGGCAGAACGAGAAGAACGCCATCGATTCGGTGCGCGACCTCAAGGAGCAGCTCGAAGCGCTGCGCGGCGAGTCCGAGCGGGCCGAGCGCGACGGTGATCTGGGCAAGGCCGCGGAGCTGCGCTACGGACGCATCCCGTCGCTGGAGAAGGAGCTCGCGGAGAAGACCGCGGCCACCGTTCCCCAGGGTGACGTGATGTTGAAGGAAGAGGTCGGCCCGGACGACGTCGCCGACGTGGTCGCGGCGTGGACCGGTATCCCCGCGGGCCGGATGCTCGAGGGTGAGACGGCGAAGCTCCTCCGGATGGAGGACGAGCTGGGCAGGCGTGTCGTCGGTCAGGACGACGCGGTCCAGGCCGTGTCCGACGCGGTGCGCCGCGCTCGTGCCGGGGTGTCCGATCCGAACCGGCCCACCGGGTCGTTCCTGTTCCTCGGACCGACGGGCGTCGGCAAGACAGAGCTCGCGAAGTCGTTGGCGGACTTCCTGTTCGACGACGAGCGTGCCATGATCCGCATCGACATGAGCGAGTACAGCGAGAAGCACTCGGTGGCTCGACTGGTCGGTGCCCCGCCCGGATACGTCGGGTACGAGGCCGGTGGTCAGCTGACCGAGGCCGTGCGTCGTCGGCCGTACACAGTGGTGCTGTTCGACGAGGTCGAGAAGGCGCACCCGGACGTGTTCGACATCCTGCTCGCCGTGCTCGACGAGGGCCGTCTGACCGACGGTCAGGGCCGAACGGTGGACTTCCGCAACACGATCCTGATCCTCACCTCGAATCTCGGTGCGGGTGGCGACAGGGACCATGTGATGGCGGCGGTGCGCAGCGCGTTCAAGCCGGAGTTCGTGAACCGGCTCGACGACGTGGTCGTCTTCGACGCCCTGAGCGAGGAGCAGCTGCAGTCCATCGTCGACATCCAGCTACTGCAACTGCAGCGCCGCCTGTCGGCTCGTCGACTCACGCTGGACGTCACGCCGTCGGCCCGGTTCTGGTTGGCCGTACGGGGTTACGACCCGCAGTACGGCGCCCGGCCGCTGCGTCGACTCATCCAGCAGGCCATCGGCGATCAGTTGGCCAAGCTGCTGCTGGCGGGCAAGGTCGTCGACGGTGACACGGTCACGGTGGACACGTCGGAGGACGGCGCGACGCTCGAGCTGAGTTGAGATCGACGCGTCAACCGTGCACGTGAACATCGATCGTCCACTCGGGCAACGGGTCCGGATAGCCCCTCCAGGCGTCCGGACCCGCTGTCACCTCCGCGTCTGTCAGCAGTGCGGTGTCGAGAAGGTCACGAACCATGTCCGGGCGTAGTCGTACTCCGATGACGACGATCTCCTGGCCGGCCGGAACGTCGATCTCCGACCACGGTTGCGCACCGTCGATGGTGAGGTTCGGGCCCGCTTGCGACCACACCGCCGCCCGGTCCGGTCGCGACGCGATCCAGCAGAAACCTTTGCTTCGCAACACATCGTGCAACCGGTCGAGTGTTCGGTTCAGGCGCGTGGGGTGGAACGGCCGGTCGGCGGTGTAGACGAAGCTCGAGATGCCGAACTGCTCGCTCTCCGGCACGTGGGTGCCGGTGAGCTCGTCGTCCCAGCCCGGGGCGAGTAGCGCGGCCTCGGGGTCGTAGAGACCGGTGTCGAGGATTCGGGCGGGGTCGATGGCCCCGTTGATCGTGCGCACGACCTCGGCGCGGGGATTGAGCCGTCGCACGGCGGCGTCGGTGGCTCCGGCGAGAGCGTCGGAGACGAGGTCCGTCTTGCTGATCAGCACGATGTCGGCGAATTCCACCTGGTCCACGAGGAGGTCCGAGATGGATCGCTCGTCACCCTCGGCGACGTCGAGCTCGCGGTCGTCGAGTGTGTCGCCGCGGGAGATCTCCGTGAGGAAGGTGGAGGCGTCCACGACCGTCACCATCGTGTCCAGGCGGGCCAGGGTGCCGAGGCTGACGGGCGCGTCGCTCTGCGGCTCCCACTCTCGGGGCTCGAAGACCCAGTCGAACGATGCCGCGACGGGCAGGGGCTCGGAGACACCTGTCGATTCGATCAGCAGGTAGTCGATGTCGCCTGCCGACGCCAGCGTGCCCACGGCCTCGATGAGGTCGTCGCGAAGCGTGCAGCAGATGCAGCCATTGGTGAGTTCGACCAGCCGCTCCTCGGTGCGGACCAGCGTGGTCGACCCGGTGACCGACCCGTCGATGAGCCTCGCGTCGATGTTGATCTCGCTCATGTCGTTCACGATGACCGCGACCCTGAGACCCTGCCGGTTCGCGAGCACGTGTTCCAGGATGGTGGTCTTGCCGGCGCCGAGGAAGCCGGACAGGACGGTGACGGGGAGCATAGGGGCCATGCCTTGATGATAATCATTGTCATCAAGAAGTCGGGTGGGGGGTGTCCCTCACGAGCAGTTCCGAGGCGGGTGCGGGGCGGCCGAGCAGGTATCCCTGCACCAGATCCGCTCCCACCTCGCGCGCCGTGGCGAGTTCCTCGGCGGTCTCCACGCCCTCGAAGATGCAGACGGCACCGATCTCCCGCGAGAACGTGACGATGCTGACGGCGGCGGCACGACGCATGGGGTCGGTGTCGATGCCGCGCACGATCGAGGCGTCGAGTTTGACCACGCCGGGACGTAGTTCCACCAGTTGGCGCAGACCCGAGTAGCCGGTTCCCACGTCGTCCACCGAGATGAGGACGCCCGCCGAGCGCAACATCTCGACGGCGACGCCCATCCCGTCGTAGTCGTCGATGCGGTCGTGTTCGGTCACCTCCACGATCCAGCGCCTGCCCCTGTCGCCGCGCCCGATCAGGTCCGCGGCGAGATCGCTGGACAGGATGGTGTCCGCCGAGGTGTTGACCGCCACGAAGGCGCCCGATGGCAGCACGCTGGACGCGGTGATCGCCGCGTGGATGGCACTGAGTTCGAGGTCCACGCGCAGGCCGACGGCCGACGCGTCGGTGAACCACGTCTGCGGTGAGCCGTACCCGTCGGGGAATCGCGACAATGCCTCGTAGCCGACGACGGCTCCCGTGTCGGTGGTGCAGACGGGCTGGAAGACGATGCTCGGGCCGCCCGACGCGATGAGCGCCGCGATGCGGTCGCGGAGGTCCGCCGACGCGGACGCCCGACTGGCGTGGCGACGCTGCATCGTCGCCTCCGCGCGCGTCATCAGGTGGTGCAGGGTGGTGCCCACGTCGGCATGCGGGTCGACGGTCTCCGCCACCGAGCCCGTCAGAACCGTGACCGGTGCGCTGCGCAGAGGGGTGCTCTCGAGTCCGGTGGCCAGATCCCGCATCGCGCGATCGGCGGAACCGTCCGGACCGACGAGAAGCACACACAGGAACTGCGAGGTGCTCAACCGTGCCGCGACGGCGTCCGCCGGAGCCTCGGTGGTGAGCCGCTCGGCGATCTCCTCGAGCACCTCCCGGCCCGAGCCGCGGCCGAAACGCTGCTCGACGTCCGCGAAGTCGGCGATCTCGACGAAGACGCCGAGAGCGGTGCGGCGACTCTGCACGGACTGCGATTGCGACGTCACCCGGTTGTAGAGCCCGCGCCGCGTCAGCAACCCCGTGAGTGGATCGCGTTGCGAGGCCTCGACCTGTCGGCGGAGGTAGGAGACGTACATGCGGATGACGAAGGGCGTGGCGAACATGCTCATCAGCGCGAGCGTGCGTGACAGCACGAGCCAGATCTCCGTGCCCTGCTCGACCGAGACGGCGGCGAGCACGACGAGCAGGCCGCAAGAGAAGGCGACATGCAATGTGAGGGTGAGGGTGTCGGTGAACGCCGCTGCGAACAGGGAGACCAGCACCAGTACGGCGCATGCCGGCATCGACAGGAACGCGGAGTCGTACATCGTCACGACGGTGAGCACGCCCACGTCGGCGTAGACGACGTAGGCGGTCTCGAAGTGCCTCGGACGCGTGGTCGTGAACCAGGCGACCGCGACGGGAACGGTCGTGGCGGAGAACAGAAGTATCCACACCGCGCCGCCCGGTCGGAGGGCGTCGGAGGGCAGGAGCAGCAGGCCGGCGACGCCGACGAGCACCGTGATGCCCGCGATGACGGCGCGAGATCGTTCTGCTGGTCTCGGCGTCAACGCGAGAAACGACAGAACCGGATCAGGACTGATCCGCTGTGATCTCACGACGACTCGTTTCGACGGTCTGCGGCGCCGGAGTGCGCTGGGAATCAGCACACTCCGACGTCAGACTACCGGCGGCGAGTTCGTGCTGCGGCCAGAACCGAGTCGGCGGCGGGCTTCCACGGCATGCAGATCGCGACGGCCACGGCGCACGCCAGGCACGCGGACACCGTGACGTACGAGGCGAACTGGAATCCTTCGAGACTTGCGGACTTCATCGCCAGAATCAGTTCCGCCTTCTGCTGTTCGAACAGCGACGGCGTGGGACGCTTCGCCATCTCGATCACCGCGATGACGGTTTCGGACGCGAAACCCTTCTCGCCGTCCGTCATCAGCGACGAGGGCACCGCATCGACCAAGGGGGTGACCCGCGCAGAGTAGACCGAGGCGACGATCGAACCCAGTACCGCCACACCGAGTGTGCCGCCGATCTCGCGTGTCGTGTCGTTGACCGCCGACCCGGCGCCGGCGCCGTCCAGGTCGACTGCGGACATGATGGAGTCGGTCGCGGGTCCCTGGACGACGGCCAGTCCCAGTCCCATGAGGACCATCGACAGCAATACCGGGCCGACATAGGGCGTGTCCACGGTGGTCTGGCCGGCGATGGCCATCCCCGTACTGACGATGAGCAGTCCCAGCACGATGACGGCGGTGGCACCGAAGCGCTGAGCGATCAGCGTGGCGATCGGTGCGCCCACGCCCACGGCCACCGCGAACGGCAGTGAGTGCAGGCCGAACTCGAGCGGTGAGTACTCGCGGACGCCCTGGAAGTACTGGGTGATCATGAACAGGAAGCCGAACATGGAGAAGTAGCCGACGGCGATCGACAGGGCCGGGAGCGAGAAGCGACGGTTCGCGAACAGAGTCAGATCGAGAACCGGAGCGGCCGTGCGCTTCTCCCACGCGAGGAAGCCGGCGATCGCCACGGCGGAGAGCGCGTAGCCGGCGAGGGAGGTGGCCGACAGCCATCCGCGATGCGGGGCCTCGATGATCGTCCACACCAGTGCCGTGATCGCTACCAAGGAGGACACGAGTCCGACGACGTCGAAGCGGCCGACGTGCTCGGCGCGCGACTCCGGGACCAGAACCCGAGCGGCGAGGGCCACGACGAGTGCCACGGGCACGTTGATCCAGAAGACCGAGTGCCACGAGAAGTGTTCCAGCAGATAGCCACCCGCGGTCGGACCGATCGCGATGGCGAAGCCGGCCATGGCCGTCCAGGCGGCGATGGCCAGTGCCTTCTCACGGGGGTCGGTGAAGATGGTGATGATCATGGCCAGCGTCGCCGGGAACACTGCCGCCGCGAAGACGCCCATGACGGCGCGTGCCGCGATGACCTGGCCGAGGTCACTCGACAGCGCCCCCACCACCGACAGCGCCGCCACCCCGAGCAGGCCGATGATCATGACGCGGCGGCGTCCGTACCGATCGCCGAAGTGCCCGAGCGCCAACAGGAAGCCGGCAAACGTCAGTGTGTAGGCGTCGACCACCCACTGCAGGCCGGACATCGAGGTCTGGAGCTCGACGCCGATGGACGGCAGCGCGACGTTGACGATGGTGTTGTCGAGGACCACCAGCAACTCGGCCGCGCAGATGACGAGGAGCGCCAGCGCGCGGCCTCGCCCTGACAGCGAGGTGGTGGGTGGTGCCTGATGCAGTGCCATGGAACCCCGCTCCGTCGGTTCTATGCGGTAGCGCATAGAAGGTGGACCGAAGGTAACTGTGTCGCTGCGTCACGGTCAATCGAGTGTGGTGGCCGTCACGCTCGGGTCAGTCGACGGGGGCGACCCGGACATTCGTGGTGCGGCTGGACGCAGATGTCGATCAGATACTCGACCATCGAGGGGGTACGGCAACTGCTGCAGTTCGCCGATCACCTCGAGGTGGTGGAGCCGCACGAGGCGCGGACACGCGTCGCGGAACTGGCGGCAGACCTCGCTCGTTGACATTTCTGACGGTGTCGGTGGCTCCTGTTATCTTCGCACACATGTTCGAGTCGGGGTGGGCGCAGCAGGATCCGGAGGCCATGGGCCTTCCGGTGGCGCTGACCGATGCGTCGATCGAGGAGGCTCTGGACACCGTCGTTCACGCGACCGCCGGCCTCGGCTTCCTGGAGTGGACTCGCTACCGGGCGGCCGCGCACCTCCACGCCCTGATCGTCGCGCCGGTCGAGGCCTCGGACCGCCGACGCCTGGACGCGGCGACGCAGTGCGCCGCCCGCATCGCCACCGTGCTGTCCGTCAGTCAGGGTGCCGCCGACGGCATTCTCTTTCGCGCCCTCGTGTTGCGCGATCGCCTGCCGCGTGTCGCAGAGTGTCTGCGGGACGGGCTGCTCGCGCCGAAACACCTGCACACCATCGTCACTCGTACCGATCTGGTCGACGGCCGCGACTACGCCGACGAGGTCGACGCCGAGATCGCTGCCGCCCTTCGGCGTCGCCGTTCGTGGTCCGACACCCGGCTTCGGGACATGGTCGACTGCGTCGTTCATCGTCATGATCCTGATGCGGTGCGCGAGAGGCGCATCAAGGCCAAGGAGAATCGCTCCTTCTGGGTCGAGAACGCTCCCGACGGCATGGCGGCCGTCGGTGCCACCCTGGCGGCCGAGGACGCGCTGCTCGTCGCAACCCGTGTCGAGGCTCTTGCTGCGAACGTCTGCTCGCGCGATCCGCGCAGCCGTAACGCTCGCGCGTCCGACGCACTGTTCGCGCTCGTTACCGGCACCGGATTCGGTTGTCAGTGCGGCGATCTCACGTGCACACACACGGAGACCGACCCCGACTCGATCAGCGCGACCACCGTCGTCGTGCACGTGGTCGGTGACGCGGCCACTCTGGATGCGGCCACCCCAGCTGCATCGAGCCCGGAAGGTGCAGCCCCCGACACGTCCGGCCGCTCCGGCTTCCTGCACGGTCACGGTGTCATCTCGCCCGACCACCTGCGGGATCTGGCGAACCGTTCCGATGCCGTGCGTCGACGGATGGACGCGACGCCCGCAGCCCATCAGCCGGCCGACCCGTATCGGCCCAGCGCGGCACTCGAGACGTTCGTCCGTGCCCGGGACCAGTACTGCACGTGGCCCGGATGCAACAACCCGGCGGTGACGGCGGACCTCGACCACGTGACCGAGTACGACCACGACGACCCGGCCGCCGGTGGACAGACCACGGCGGTGAATCTCAACGGCAAGTGCCGCTTTCACCACACTCTGAAGACGTTCACCGACTTCCTCGACGATCAGTACCCCGACCCGGAGCTACCCGGCAGAGTCCTCTCGACCGTCACCACCCCGGAGGGTCGCACCGTTCCCGGTCCGGCTCACAACGGATACGACCTCCACCCGGAACTGGCCGACGTCACCTTCGACGACCCAGTGGTGCACCCGCCGCCCGGGACCGAGTCGCCACCGACGAGACGACGCACTCGCCTTGCGGCCGTTCATGCGCGGCGACGCGCTGAACGGGCACGCAACCGCCGAGCTCGAGAAGCCGCAGCGATCGACGACCCGCCACCGTTCTGAACGACGAGCGGGGCTGTCAGACGCGCGCGGATTCGGCGGCGGTCACGCGTCGCTGACGCAGCACACCGGCCACCACGGTGACCGCTGCCAGCACCGCGGAGAAGCCGATGGCCGTCCGCTGCTCCGGCATGATCACCATCATCACGAGGACGACGACGATGAAGCCGATCGCCAGATACGTCAGCCACGGATACAGCCACATGCGCACCGGAGGTCGGCGACCCTCCCGGTCGAGCGTGCGCCGCAACACCAACTGGCTGGCCGCGATGGCGAGGTACACGAAGAGAGCCACGGCCCCGGTGGTCGCGAGCAGGTACCCGAACAGTTTCTCCGGCAGCGCGTAGTTGCCGACGACGGCCACGAATCCTAGTGCGGTGGAGGCCAGTACGGCGACGTAGGGCACGCCGCGGCTCGATACCTTGCGTACCGCCGCGGGGGCGTCGCCACGCTCGGACAGCGAGAACAGCATGCGGCTCGCCGTGTACAGCGCGGAATTCAGGCACGAGGCGACGGCGGTGAGGATGACGACGTCCATGATGCGGTCCGCGTGCGGAATGTTCATCTGCCCCAACACGAACTGGTACGAGCCGGTCTCGGCGTCGAGCTCCGCGGCCGGCACCAGGGCGACGACGATGAAGATCGAGCCGAGGTAGAAGATCATGATGCGCCAGATCACCGAGTTGACCGCGCGGGTGATGCCCTTCTTCGGATCGGGCGACTCCGCGGCGGCGATGGTGACGATCTCGGTGCCCATGAACGAGAACATCGTCGTGAGCATGGCGGCGATGACGGCACCGAAACCGAAGGGCATGAACCCGCCGTCCGACCACAGGTGCGATACCCCGCTGACGTCGCTGCCCGGCAGCAGACCCAGGATCGCGAGCACGCCGAGCGCGATGAACCCGATGATCGCGACCACCTTGATGAGCGCGAACCAGAACTCGAACTCGCCGTAGTTGCCCACGCTCAGCAGGTTGGTGACGGTGAGGATCAGCGTGATGGCGAGCGCCCAGATCCACTGGTCACCGCCGATCCACGACGACATGATCAGCGCACCGGCCGTGGCCTCGACCGGGATGACCAGCACCCAGAACCACCAGTAGAGCCACCCGACGGAGAACCCGGCCCAATGGCCGAGCGCGCGGGTCGCATACGTGGAGAACGACCCGGTGTCGGGGTTGGCGGTCGCCATCTCCCCGAGCATGCGCATCACCAGGACGACGAGGATGCCGGCGAACAGATACGACAACAGCACGGCGGGGCCGGCCAGGTTGATCGCGGTCGCGGATCCGACGAACAGTCCGGCGCCGATGACACCGGCGATCGAGATCATGGTGATGTGACGTGGTTTCAGGCTGGTTCCCAGAGCGCCGGGTTGTCCGGTCGCGCTGACTGGGTCCGCGTCCTTGTTGTCGATCGACATGTCAGTTCTCCTCGTGAGATGCGAACCTTCCGAGTCGATCACAACGGTCGGTTCGGTGCCCGGCGCACGGCACATCTCGTCCGATTTGCCCGGTCTTTTCGGGGACTATCCTGAGGTCATGACGACGCCGACCGGACCGCGCGACAACGACGACTCGGCTCGCGACCGCGACCAGCCGACGGAGTACCTCGGCACTCCCGGTCACACGTCGGATCCGGGCCAGGCCTACGGGCAGTCCGGCTACAACCCGACCGAGGCGCTCCCGGCAGGCGACTGGTACGCCCAGCAACCGCCGTACGAGCAGGGCTACCCCCAGCAGCAGCAGTATCCGACTCAGGGCTACCCGACACAGCAGGGTCATCCGCAGCAGCAGGGCTACCCGGCACAGCAGGGCTACCCGACGCAGGGCTATCCCCAGTACCAGCAGCCCCCGTACCAGCAGAACCAGTACGGCGAGGCGCCCTTCCTCGAGAACGGCGACAGCAAGCCCCCGCGCGGTCCGAAGACCGCACTCATCGTCGTGGCGGCGCTCGTCGTGATCGCACTCATCGGCACCGGGGCGTATCTGCTGTACGACTCGACGTCGTCCTCGCGCACCGCGGCGCCGGCCATCACGCCGCGCTCCGCCCCGCCCACGACCACGGCGCCGCCGTCGACGAGCGTCCCGCCGCTGGGCTCGCTGCCGGGTCTGGAGCAGATTCCCGGGGGAGTGGGGGAGGCGCTGGGGTCTCAGGGGGCCTCCGTGGGCACGATCATCTCGAACGACGGCACCACCATCGTCATGGACGGGATCGGCGGGTCCACCGTCACTGTGGTGACGAACGCGAACACGCAGATCCTCGCACTCGGCGCCGCCACGGTGGCGGACCTCGCGCCCGGCACCTCGATCGTGGTGCAGGGCACCCCGCTGGCCGAGGGGTCCATCACCGCCGAGGTCATCGTCAGCGCCGGTATCGGCTTCAACTGACGCTGGGGCGTCGACCGACACCACCGAACGAGAGACACCCTCCCCCGCACACGCGGGGGAGGGTGTCTCTCTGTCGATCAGGTCAGGCCTGGCGGGCCATTCCGCGCTCGATAGCCGCGACGATCTGCGGGCGCAGTTCGGCGGCCGCCACGATGTGGTGCACCGAACCGACGGTCCGCGCTCGCTCGATGTTGTGCACCGCCTCGAACTCGGACGCCACCTCACCGAGCTTCTCCGAGCGCACCGCGGTGCGGGTGGCCGACAGCTCCACCTGCAACCGGGCCCGCTCCGTGTCGTCCTCGGAGGAGTTCATGCGTGCCTCCAGATCGCGGACGGACGGGTCGGATGCGGTGCGCTTGTTGACGTCTCGCGTGAAGACCACTGCTGCGGCCGGTGCACCACCGAGGACGGACGCGAACGATCCCTCGACGGCCAGCACCTCCATGTTCTCGTTGAGCGCTCCGGAGAACACCACGAACGCGCCGCCGTGATACCGGGAGACCACGCAGAACACGATCGGTCCGTCGAAGTTGACGATGGCACGGCCGATCTCGGCGCCGTACTCGAGCTGCAGGTTGCGCAGCGACTCCGGTGACCCGTCGAAGCCGGACAGGTTGGCCAGCACCACCAGCGGGCGGTTGCCGCTGGCGGCGTTGATCGCACGGGCCGTCTTCTTGGACGAGCGGGGGAACAGCGTTCCCGACGTCCACTGGTCGGGGCCGTCGGACGGGAACCATCCCTTGCGCGAGATGGCACGCGATTCGATGCCGATCACCGACACCGGGTAACCGTCGAGGTGGGCGTCGAAGACGACGGACGTGTCCGCGTCGGCCATGTCGGCCCACCGCTCGAGCACGGCGTGGTCCTGATCGACCACGGCGCGCATGACGGTGCGGATGTCGAACGGCTTCTTGCGCTCCGGGTTGGTGGCCGAGGAGAAGATGTCGCCGACGGTCTTGAAGTCGCTCGACGGGTGGACGTGCGGGTAGGTCCGCACGTCGCGGTCGACCGGGTCGACGGTCGTCGTGCGGCGCGGGAAGCGTTCTCCCGGTGCGCGATACGCGTGATCGTAGTGCGCGAAGAGGACGTCGCACGCTGCTCCGAGGTTCGGAGCCCAGTACTGCGCCTGCCCGTTGGGGCCCATGACGCGGTCGTAGCCACCGATGCCGAAGTTGTCCTCCGCGGAGACGCCACCGGAGTAGTCCAGGGACTGCTTGCCGGTGAGCACCATCGCGCTCTCCGGCGTCATCACCAGGATGCCCTTGGTGTGCATGAGCATCGTGGCCTCGGCGTTCCAGTACG
This sequence comes from Rhodococcus sp. UNC23MFCrub1.1, assembly GCF_000686025.1. Lineage (GTDB taxonomy): Bacteria > Actinomycetota > Actinomycetes > Mycobacteriales > Mycobacteriaceae > Rhodococcoides. The sequence goes on along the minus strand of NZ_JMLQ01000007.1, from coordinate 105,605 downwards.
GCTGCGCGCCGACGTTGATGCCCGCGACGATCACGTTGATCTCGTGACCGGCCTGCGTGAAGGTGATGATGCGGCGCAGAGCCCGCGACACCCAGTCCATGTTCTCCGTGCCGCTGCCCATGGAAATGGTCGCGCCTGAGGAGAGCGCGAACCACTCGACAGGGACGTTCATCTCCTCGGCCAGGTCGATCGCGGCGACGACGCGCGCACACTCGGCCTCGGCCACCGTGCCCAACGCCTTGGTCGGATCGCCGAACAGGGCGACGCGGGTCATGCCCTCCGGGTACAGCGCCGTCGGCGTGGACACCAGGCCCACGATGATGCCCGCGGTGTTCTGACCGTACGGCCGCGAGATGGGTTGCAGCGCACCGGACTCGTCCAGGTCGTACTCGACGAAGGAACCGTCGCGCTTGGTCAGCACGGGGATCAGCTCGTACGGGTACACGGTGCCGCGTGCCTGCGAGCGCTGCACGTTCTGCGTGTACGTGTCCAGCGGGCGCATGGGCTCGGTGGGCGGGTCGGTGATCTTGGTGACCACACCGGTACCGGGTCGGTACGAGAAGCGCAGGGCCTGCATGGTGGGCTCCGCGCCGGGGCGCACCACGACGCGGGCCATCATGGTGATCTCCTCGAGACCGGCGGCCACGGTGAGCGGCGCGAGATGCCGGGCCACGATGCGCAGCTTGTCGAGCGGCAGGTTCAGCACCGGCCACACGTAGAGGACGACGCGATTGTGGTCGAGGCGGCGGTTGCCTCGGCGAGCCTGGGCGCGGCGGATGCCGTCGAGGCACGCGGAGAGTGTGCGCTCGATCGCGGGAACCGAGACCACGTTGCCCTGGGCATCGAATTGCACTGCGGCGTCGCGGATCTCGGCCAGGGCGACCAGTCGCTCGTCCTTGGGGTTGTCCTTCGCCACCAGATCGAACAGGTACGTGCCGGGTGCGGAGGGGATGCGGGTGCCGTCGAAGTTCTTGAGGCGCCACAGGTCCAGTCGCTGACCGGTGAGCGGATGCAGGTCGCGGAGCGAGACGTCCTCTGTCAGAACGCCTGCCTGCGGCCGGAACGTCACCTGGCGCGAGATGCCGGTGCCGCGTCCGAAGACGGTGACCGTGACGCGACGCCACGACGTGGTCGCCGGGTGTGCGGCGATCTCGGTGCGCAGCTCCTCGACCACCTGGTCGCCGTCCTCGGGAGCTGTCGGCCACGAGAGGTACAGATCCACCGCGAGGTTCTCGGGTGCCGGCCCCGCGGTCTCGGTGAGCGCCACCAGCGTCGACGAGAGGCCCGCGCGATCGGTCATCGTCGAGAGCAGGTTGACCTTGCCGCCGACGAGGGTGAAGGTGCCCGAGACATAGTGCTGCCCTTCGCGATCGAAGGCCTTCACGTCCTCGAAGTCACGGATCTCGTAGTACTGGCGGGTGATCACCTCGAGCAGGGCGCCCGGATCGGACATGCGCTGGGAGAGCAGCTCCACGAGCGGCTCCTCCGTGGCGACCAGGGCGTCGATGCGCTCCTGGTGATCGTCGGCGTCGGGCCGCTCGGCCAGGTACTGCAGACTGCCGCGGACACCGTCGTAGACCTGCTCGCGCGCCTTGCGGATCTGCGGCTCGTCGAACAACTGGAAACGGAGGTTGCGGGCGACGTCGCCGATCACCGGGTACCGCACCTGGGTCGCGACGACGAGGCGGTCGAGCACCTCACCGACGGCGCTGTCCGCGTCGGGGGCGACCGACGGGTCGGCGATCCACCGATCGAGGAGCGCCGCGATGGCCGGCACCTGGTTCTCGATGCGCTGCTGCGCCAGGAAGAGTCGGTAGACGGCCTCCTCGAGATCGGTGCCGCGATCGAGATCGTTCTTGTCGTAGTGCCGCAGTGCGCGAGCCAGCTTGTCGCGGAACTCGTCCGGCAGGCCCTGGACGTCGGCGTCGAGCGACTGCAGGAACGCGTGGAAGTGCTCGCGCGGACTGTGGACGCGCTCGTCGGTGCCCTCTTCGTCCATGGTCGGACGGTTACGCGTCAGCTCGCACATGTCGGCGAAGGTGGTGAGCAGGTCCAGCTCGGCGCGGACCAGCTCGCCGTCCTTGCGCGGGAGTGCCCCGCGCAGAGCGTCGTACTCGGCGATGGTGGCGAGCGCACGGGACGCGCTGACGTCGAATCCGCTGAGGAGAGCCCGCAGTTCGTCGAGACGGGCCAGTGCGTCGATGCGGTCGTCGCGGTCGGCGTCGCCGCACGGCGAGCGGAACTCGACCCGGGCGGTGGTGGAGGCGGCGGCCGTCTCACCGATCGGGTCGACGCGCAGCAACGCCGCGCCGTTGTCGACCTGTGCGTTGACGACGGCGAGCACCTCGCTCACCCGACCGGCCGAGGCGGCGCGCACCGCGGTCTCCATCTTCATGGCCTCGAGGACCACGAGCGTCTGTCCCGCCTCGACCTCGTCGCCCACGGCGACCGGCACGGCGACGACGACGGCGGGGGCAGGTGCGCGCACCAGGCCGGCCTCGTCCTGGCTGATCTGGTGGCTCACGCCGTCGACCTCGACGAGATACCCGGCGGGGCCGGGCACGGTGACGACGGAGTAGCGGGTGCCGTCGATCTCGGCGCGACGCTCGAAGGTGCCGAGCCGCTCGATGTCGATGGTGATCTCGTGGTCGTCGACCGCGACCAGGTAGCGGTGCGGTCCCACCTGGCCGACGGTCAGGCGGTAGCCCTGGCCCTGGTAGTTGAGCTCGACCGTGCGGCCGATGTCGTGGCTGGCGCGGGGACGGCCGCCGCGGGCGGACAGCAGGAACTTGGCGCGCTCACGGGCCTCGTCCGCGTCGTAGGCGTCGACGGCCGCGGCGATCAGTGCGACGTCAGCGACGCGGGTGGGGCCCTCCGCGGTGCCCGCGCCGGTGCGGTCGAGCCAGCCGGTGTCGGCAGTGGCGTCGATGAGCTCCTCGCGGTCGAGCAGGTCGAGCAGGAACGACTTCGTGGTGGTGCCGCCGTCGATGACGACTGTGGTCTCGCGAAGCGCCGTACGTAGCCGGGCGAGGGCCTCGGAACGGTCACGGCCCCAGGCGATCACCTTCGCGACCATGGAGTCGTAGTCGGGCGGGATGACGTCGCCCTGGGCGATGCCCGTGTCGACGCGCAGGCCCGATCCGAGCGGGAACTTCAGCAACCGGACGGTGCCGGGCGCCGGTGCGAAACCGTTGTCTGCATCCTCGGCGTTGAGTCGTGCCTCGACGGCGTGACCGAACTCGGTCGGGCAGTCGCCCTCGAGCACGTGGCCGCCCGCGACGAGGATCTGCAGCTTGACCAGGTCGAGGCCCGTCGTCACCTCGGTGATGGGGTGCTCGACCTGCAGGCGCGTGTTGACCTCGAGGAACGTGAAGATCTTCTGCTCCGGCTGGTAGAGGTACTCCACCGTGCCGGCGCCGTGATACCCGGCGGCGCGGACCAGCTCCGCGGAGGCGGCGCGCAGCTCGTCGGCCTGCTCCCGGGTCAGGACGGCCGAACTGGACTCTTCGATGACCTTCTGGTTGCGACGCTGGATCGAGCAGTCGCGGACGCCGGGTGCCCACACGTTGCCGTGGGTGTCGGCGATGACCTGGACCTCGACGTGGCGCGCCTCGGTGACGAGCCGCTCGAGGAAGACGACAGGGTCGCCGAACGAGCGCTCGGCCTCACCCTGGGTGCGCTCGAGTGCGAGCTCGAGCTCGTCCTCGGCGAAGACCTTGCGGATACCGCGACCGCCACCGCCGCTGCGCGCCTTGATGATCAGGGGATAACCGATGGCGGCGGCGTGCCGACGTGCATCGGCGCGGGTCTCGACGGGACCACCGCTCCACGGCGCGACCGGGACGCCCACCTTCTCGGCGAGGATCTTGGCCTCGACCTTGTCGCCGAGCAGGCGCATCGAGGCAGCGGACGGGCCGATGAACGTGATGCCCAGGCGAGCGCAGATGTCGGCGAAGGTCGGGTCCTCGGCGACGAAGCCCCAGCCGACCCACACGGCGTCGGCGCGGGCCTCGACGAGTGCGCGCTCGAGTTCGACGTAGTCGAGGTAGGGGTTCTGCACGCCCGTCTTGCGGAGCGTGACGGCCTCGTCGGCCTGGCGGACGAACATCGCCTTCCGCTCGGCGTCGGTGTGCAGAGCGATGACGCGCAGAGGCTCGGCGGACCGCGATTCGTTGTTCAGCTCGCGTACCGCTCGGATGAGGCGAACAGCTGCTTCGCCTCGGTTGACTACTGCTATGCGTGTGAACATGCGCTCCGCCGTCTCGAAGGGAAAGTGTCTTCCGAGCCAGTGTGACGGTCCACGAGCGTACTGGCGAGTACATCTCACCAACGCCCGAAAGGGTCGTGATCGGTCACTGACCTGTGGCGATGCGCTACCCACGGGTATACCGGCGGGTAATGACACGATGGGCCGACGACGGCGCCGTGCCCCGGGAAAAGTACAGTGGAGAGCGATGACAGCGATGTGGTTCGGCCTTGCTCTGATCGCACTCCTCGGTGCGGTGGCACTGCTGTACATCGATCGCGCCCGCCGCGGACAGCAGGGCCGGGTGCGTCAGATCTGGGCGAAAGCGCAGGGCTACCAGTACGTTCCCGCCGATCCCGACCTGCCGTCGACCTTCTCGCGCGCGGCCATGGCGAACCAGGAGTTCCTCGGTGCCGTCGACGTGGTCGAGGGTGTGCGACGCGGCGAGGAGTTCGTCCTGTTCGACCTCGAGGACGCCGCGACCGTCGTGGCGGTGCGCCGCGAGGTGGGATCCGACGTCGACCTCGATCTGCGGTCCCGCACGACGCCGCCGCCCAAGGAGGCCGACATGCAGCTCCTCGGCTCGCTGGGTCCGCGCATCATCTTCGCGACCGACCTCGACGTGGCACGGCGAGTCTGTGACCAGCGCATGGTCGCATTCACGCACTCGGTGCCCGATGTGGTGCAGCTGCTGTGGAGCGAGGGTCCGTGGACGCTGGGCACCGTTCCGGTGGGCAGTTCGGGACGCGACTGGGACGCCGCGATCGACGCCGTCACCCGCCTGTCCGGCCTTCTGCACGTGTTGCCGCCCTCGCGACGCCGCGCAGCACCCGGACGCGACGACTGATCGTTTCATCAGCCACGTGCTGCCGTGAGGAACCTCACCCGTTAGTCTCGTGCGCATGTCGACTCCAACACCGCGGCCCATCGCACTCGTCACCGGTCCGACGTCCGGCATCGGCGGCGGGTTCGCCCGCCGTCTCGCCGCCAGTGGCCACGACCTCGTCCTGGTCGCCCGCGACACCGTCAGGCTCGAGGCACTGGCCGACGAGCTACGCGCGTCGTACGGCACCTCGTCGGAGATCCTGGGCGCGGACCTCGCGACCGAGGAGGGCCGCGCTGCCGTGGTCGCCCGACTGCAGGAGGGCGTGCAGGTCCTGATCAACAACGCCGGCTTCGGCACGTCCGGCGAGTTCTGGACGGCGGATCCCGCGCTGCTGCAGTCGCAGCTCGACGTCAACGTCACCGCCGTCATGCAGTTCACCCGCGCGGCGCTGCCGTCGATGATCGCGGGTGCGAAGGGCTCGGTGATCAACGTGGCCAGCGTCGCCGGCCTGCTGTCGGGTCGCGGTTCCACGTACTCCGCGTCGAAGGCGTACGTCGTCTCGTTCAGCGAGGGTCTCGCGGGCGGTCTCGCCGGCACCGGCGTCCGCATCCAGGCTCTGTGCCCGGGCTTCGTGCTGACCGAGTTCCACGAGCGCGCCGGCATCGAGATGTCGTCGATTCCGTCGTTCATGTACCTCTCCGTGGACCAGGTCGTCGACGCCTCGCTCGCCGACCTGGACAAGAACACCGTGCTGAGTGTGCCTGGGCTTCAGTACAAGTCACTGACTTCGGTATCGCGTCTGGTGCCCCGTACCATCGCTCGCCGCGTGGTCTCCCTGGTCGGCAGCGCGCGCGGTCGCACGTAGGCTCCGGCGGCCGGGGCGAACCCTCGACCTCGGGTCGACGTTCATACTCGACGGCGCTATGTTTCTGGTGTGACTGTTGTGGCCCTGGTGGCGTTCGTGATGATCATCGGTATCGGCTGGATCGTGTCGGTCGTCCGGCGGACACGTCGGTCGGCCGACTCCGTCGCTGCCGGACTGAACCTGCTCGAGATCGAGCTCGATCGACGACGGGCCGTGATCCCCGATCTCGTGCGCGCTGCCGTCGACGCAGATCTCGACCGCGCCGCCGTGAACCAACTCGTCGGAGCGCGGTCGCTGTCGGCCATGATGCGGGATCGGCGCGCCGAGCTCGGCGCCCGGGCCGGCGCCGAGAACGCGCTGTCGGTCGCGCTGCACGAGGTGCTCTTCGACGGTCGGGCCAGTGGGCCTCTCGGGTGGGACTTCAGTTCGCCCGCAACGGAACTCGATCGCATCGAGCATCGCGTCGCCGGGGCCGTCCGCGTGTACAACACGCAGGCCTCGTCGTTGGCCTCGCTCGCCGACTCGCCGTTGTCCGGACCCGTCGTCCGGCTGTTGGGCGTCCGGGCACCCGAGGCGTTCGCCGAGACCGCGGACGCCGACACGGCGTGGTTGCGGGCGCCGCAGCACGCCGCCTGAGCGCACCCGATAGATTCACTGCTCGTGGCAGCTACCGAGAAGTCCGAACTGGCAGAACTGGTCCGCGAGTTGGCCGTCGTGCACGGGAAGGTGACGCTGTCGTCGGGCACGGAAGCCGACTACTACGTCGACCTGCGCCGTGCGACGCTGCACCACCGCGCCGGTGCCCTCATCGGGCAGCTCATGCGAGAACTGGTGTCGGACTGGGATTTCGACGCCGTGGGCGGACTCACCATGGGTGCCGACCCCGTCGCGTTGGCGGTGATGCACGCGCCTGGCCGTCCCATCGACGCGTTCGTCGTCCGCAAGGCGGCCAAGGCCCACGGCATGCAGCGCCAGATCGAGGGCCCGGACATCGTGGGCAAACGGGTCCTGGTCGTCGAGGACACCACCACCACCGGCAACTCCCCGCTCACGGCCGTCGCGGCTCTGCGTGACGCCGGTGCCGTCGTGGTGGGCGTCGCTACGGTGGTGGACCGCGCCACCGGCGCCGACGCGGTCATCGCGGCCGAGGGTCTCGAGTACCGGTCCCTCCTCGGTCTGGGCGACCTGAACCTCTGAGCTCTACTGCCAGCCGACGGCGGTGAAGGGCGCGTTCGTCGTCACGCGGCCGACGATGCCGGCGTGCGCAAAGTCCTTGGCCGTGGCCACCGCGTCCTGGACAGAGGAACCCTTCGCCAGCTCGGCGGTGATGGCGGCGGCGAAGATGCAGCCGGCTCCGGAGACGCGCTCCTCGCCGATCTTCGGCGCACGGAACACCGAGACGTCGGTGCCGTCGAACAGGACGTCGACGGCCTCGTCGCCGGGCAGACCCGCGCCGCCCTTGACCACCACGTAGCGCGGTCCGAGGTCCGCGATGCGGCGGGCGGCCTCCGACAGATCGGCGACGGACTCGATCGAGTCCATTCCCGACAAGGTCTGCGCCTCGAAGAGATTGGGCGTGACGACGGTCGCGAGCGGGAGGATCTCGGCGCGCAGGGCGTTGTCCGTGTCCAGCGCCGCGCCCGGCTCCTGGCCCTTGCAGATGAGGACGGGATCCACGACGACGTGTCGCCACGGCTGCTGACGGAGCGACTCGGCGACGGTGGCAACGGTCTCGGGTGTGCCGAGCATGCCGATCTTCACGACGTCCAGTGAGTGGGCAGCCGTCGCCGCCTCGATCTGGTCGGCGATCACCGGTCCCGCGATGGGGACGAAACGGTGGCCCCACCCGGCCTTCGGATCGAACGAGACGATGCAGGTGATGGTGCCGACGCCGTAGACCCCGAGCCGCTCGAACGTCTTGAGGTCGGCCTGCAGGCCGGCGCCTCCCGTGGCTTCGGATCCGGCGATGACGTAGGCGAGTGTCGGCATGTCTTCATCATCCCAAAACGCCGAGAGCGCGTGGGTGCGGGGCCGAGAGAGCCCCCGCACCCACGCGCTCGGTCGTCAGGAGCGAGTGCCCTTGCGACGCGAGAGTGCGAACGCACCGACACCCGCGACGGCGACGACGGCCACGCCGGTGCCGATCGCGGCGACGGGCAGTCCGCCCTCGTCGTTCGAGGCACTCGCCTGATCCGACCCCGCGAGGCTCGACTCGGACGACACGAGACCGATCTCCGGCAGTTCGCCGGCGACGATGACGTTGCCCTCCTCGTCGTCGGTGAAGTAGTCGACCACCTTGAACGTGCGCGTCGGGCCGTCGACGTAGAAGCCGATGAGACGGATTCCGGAGGCGGTGACCTCGACCGTGGTGGAGTCGATGGTCGCGACCTCGACGTCCTCCTTCTTCTCGTCGCCGACCTCGACCGTGACGGTCTCCTTGGCGGCGTTCTCCGCGGCAGCCTCGTCGGCGGCCTTCTTGTCCGCGGCATCCTTCGCAGCTGCCTCGGCCTCGGCCTTCGCTGCTGCGGCGGCCTCGGCTGCTGCTGCCGCCTCGGCGTCACCGGCTGCTTCGAGCCGCTTCGCGTTCTCCTCGGCGACCGTGGCGGCCACCTGCGTCGTCGCTGCCTTGACGACAGCGGCGAAGAGCGTCGACGCCTTCGCGTACGCGGCCTGGATCGCCGTGGTGACCTTGGCGGCGTCGAGCGTCGCGAACGCGTCACCGACGGCCTTCAACGACTCCTCGGCAGCCTTCGTGGCCTCCTCCGCGGCGGTGCGCGCGGCGGCTGCGGCCTCGGCCTTCGCATCGGCGTCCGCACGCGCGGCCTCTGCCTCGGTCGGATCCGCGGCAGCGTCGCCCTCGAGCTCGTCGGCCTTGTCCTTCGCAGCGTCGGCCTCGGCCTGAGCGGCGTCCGCCTTGCTCTTCTCCTCGTCCGCTGCAGCCTTGGCGGCGTCCGCCTCTTCCTGCGCCTTGGCGGCGACACCGGCGGCGACGATGCTCTCCTGCTCGGCGACCGACGCCGATTCCTCGGCCTTGGATGCCTCGAGCTCGGCCTTCGCTTCGTCGACCTCGGCCTCGGCAGCGGCGTCGCCGCCCTGCGCTGCGGCGATGGCGTCGTCGAGGAATGCCTGCGCCTTCTTGATGGCGTCGACGGCGGCCTTGGTGGCGTCCTTGGCCACCTGCAGTGCCTTCTTCTCGTCCTCGGTCAGCTTCGCGTCGATGTCGACCTTGATGGAGGAGTTGCCCTCGTCGTCGACCACGACGGAACCGGTGACCTGCGGCAGCGGCCGGGCCGGGGGAGCGGTGGTGGGCACGGTGGTGACCGGTGGCGCATCCGTCGCCGAGGGTTCCTGCTCGGTGCTCGACGTGGCGGGAGCCTCGGTGGTGGTGCTCGTGGAGGGCTCGCTGCTCTCCGAGCTGTCCGGCTGATCCTGCTGGGCGACGGCCACGGCGGGTGCGGCGACAGCCAGCGACACGGCGAGCACGGCGCCTGCTGCAGCGAGCCGCGTCCTGCGGGCACGGGTGATGGACTTGTCCGACATGAATGGCCTTTCGATACCGAAGACGGCATTCCTGCCGTATCCGAGAAGCGGTGAAGAATGGTGTACGCGTCCCCCGACCGAACAGAACGTACCTTCCGGTCCGCCTAGACCTTTACTTCAGAGTTACTTCGTCATCGAAGTGTGACCTTTGGTGCAGATGGTGTTCATGCGGTGAATGTGACTGGTGTGATTCGGTTTTCCCTGGTCAGTCGCCCACGGTCAATGCTGCCGCCTCGTCGACGCTGTGCGGAGCGGGGTCGTGGTCGTCGACGTGTGCGAGGACCTTCCGACCGGTCGCGAGAACGCCGATGGCCAGGAAGGTGCAGGCGGCGCCCACCCAGAACGGCACGTGCACATTGGATTCTCCGAGCTTGCCGGCGAGGTACGGGGCGGCAGCGCCGCCGGCGAACCGCACGAAGCTGTAGGCCGCCGAGGCGGTCGACCGTTCGACCGGCGCCGAGATCATGACGGTCTCGGTGATGAGGGTGTTGTTGACGCCGAGGAACAGTCCGGCGAGGACGACGCACACGATCAGAACCGGCTTGCTCTCCGTGAACAGAGCCATCGCGGCGAGGTCGGCGGCGAAGAGGAGCAGCGCGAGCATCATCATGTTCAGCGTCCCGAACCGGCGCTGCAGGCGCGGTGCGAGGAACACCGAGGCCACCGCGAGCGCGAGTCCCCAGCCGAAGAAGATGAAGCCGATCGCGTAGGTGCCGAGGTCGAGCGGGAACGGCGTGTAGGCGAGCAGGGTGAAGAATCCGTAGTTGTACAGCAGTGCCGTGATGCCGACCGTGAGCAGCCCGCGGTGCCGCAGTGCGCGGAAGGGGTCCGCGAGAGAGGTTCGGTGCGTGGGCTTCTCGCCCTCCGGCAGCATGACGACGAGCAGCACGACGGCCACGGCCATCAGGACGGCGACGCCGAAGAACGGGCCCCGCCAGCTGATGCTGCCCAGGACGCCGCCGACCAGCGGGCCGGTGGCGATGCCGATGCCCAGTGCGGCCTCGTACAGGATGATGGCCCGCGCGACGCCACCGCTCGCGGCGCCGACGATCGTCGCCAGGGCGGTCGCGATGAAGAGTGCATTGCCCAGTCCCCAGCCGGCGCGGAACCCGACGATCTGGGTGATGGTGCTCGACGAGCCTGCGAGCGCGGCGAACACGATGATGATCGCGAGACCGGCCAGCAGTGTCTTCTTCGGGCCGAAGCGCGACGAGACGACGCCCGTGACGAGCATCGCCACGCCCGTCACCAGCATGTAGGACGTGAACAGGAGAGACACCTGCGACGGTGTCGCGTTCAACTGTTCGCCGATGGGCTTGAGAATGGGATCGACGAGGCCGATCCCCATGAAGGCGATGACACTGGCGAACGCCACTGCCCACACGGCCTTCGGTTGCTGCAGAAGGCTCGGCTGGGACGCGTCCTTCTTCTCCTCGATCGTCGTCACGGGTGTTCCTTTCGTGCTGTGTTCTTGAGTACCGAGCGCAGGTCGTCGAGGCCCTCGACGATGCGTCGGAGTTGGTCGGGATCGGGCTCGCCCAGGTGGCGGAGCAGTCCGTCGCCGATGGCGCGACGAGAGTCGGCGAGCCAGGTGCGCCCGCGGTCCGAGAGCGACACGACCACTGCGCGGGAGTCGGTCGGATCCGTCATGCGGTCGACGAGACCGTTCTCGTGGAGCGTGCGCAGCAGGGCCGTCGCCGAGGGTTGCGAGCATCGGTCGAGGCGGGCGAACTCGCTGATCCGGATCGCGCCGTACTCGTCGAGCAGGGAGAGCGCGCGCGACCACGTACGGGGATGCTCCGCGGGCGCGACCGAGGCCGCGAGCCGGGTGAAACGCGAGGTCGTGGTGACCAGTTCGGACAGCAGTGTCCGCAGTTCGTCGGTTCGCATCGCCGTGGTCTGCACTCCCTTAACGTTACATAAGCTAACTATCGAAATCCAGTGTGGGGTCGGTTACGGTGTCCGCATGCCGTCCGGGTCGTCCGCCACGCTGGTCCGCAGGGCCACGGCCCTGGCCTACGCCGTCGCTGCGGCGGGCACCATCGTCGGTGCCGCCACGCATCGATCCGTCGTGCAGGCGGTGTGCAAGCCGCTCCTCATGCCGATTCTCGCGGTGCGGTCCGGCGCCCACCGCTCGCCACTGCTGGCTGCGGGGCTCTCGGCGGCGACGCTCGGCGACGTCGCGATGATCGATCCGGACGACGATCGCCGGTTCACTGCGGGGGCGTCGTCGTTCGCCGTCATGCAGGGGTGCTGGTCGGTGCTGTTGCATCGCAACGGTTCTCGCGTGCGGCCGCACCATGCTCTGCTTCGAGCGGCGGGATGGGGTAGCGGCGCCGTGCTGGCCACGAGACGCGCCCCGACCATTGCACCGATCTCCATGGCCTACGGCGTCGCCCTCGGTGCCATGTCCGTTCTCGGTGCGGACGGCGACACCCGTGCCGTCGTCGGATCGACGCTGTTCACCGTCTCCGACGGTATGGTGCTCGTGCGGCGGACCACGGCCGACGCGCGCCTGCGCGACGTCCTCGAGGTCGCGGTGCTCGCGACCTACATCGGCGCTCAGTACGCGCTCGTCGACTCCCTCACGGGAACAGCGTCGGGGTTCCCGACTCGAGATCGAGCAGCAGGCGTTTGCGCTCGACGCCGCCAGCGAAACCCGTGAGGCTGCCGGACATTCCGATGACGCGGTGGCACGGCACGACGATCGACAACGGGTTCCGGGCGTTGGCCGACGCCACCGCTCGCACCGAGGTGGGCCGGCCGACGGCGACGGCCAGAGCGGAGTACGTCCATGTCTCGCCGTAGGGGATAGTGCGGAGCGCGGCCCACACCTCGTTCTGGAATTCGGTGCCCACCGGGGCCAGCTCGAGATCGAAGCGGCGCCGCCGGCCGCCGAAGTACTCCGCCAACTGATCGCGGATCTCGTCGAACCCGTCCGCCCGGGCGGTGCCGATCCGGCCGGGAGCCGGTGCCGGACGGTGACCGGGAAAGTAGACGCCCGACAGCGCCGCCCCGGTGCGCACGACGGTGAGAGGACCCACCGGGGTGTCGAGAACGGTGTGGTGCCGGGTCGAGTCGGTCGGTGTCACAACCGGATCCGCGTCCGGTCATCGGGATCGACGACGACGGGAACGGTCGCGCCGACCTCGTACCGGACGGACCCCGTGCGTCGGACGGTGCCCGGGTAGGACCCCGACCCGGGCACGGTGATCGTGAGGTCGACCTCCGTCTCGGCTCCGACCTCCCGTACCTCGTCGACGACGGCCCACCCCTCGAGCCCGTGGTCGCGCATGCGGCGTTCGTCGGCGGTGGGGCGCCCGGCAGCCATCATCGCGAGTCCCAGTGCCGCGCCGAAGCCCGCGACCAGCGCAGCGATCTGATAAGGAACGGTGCCGTCCGGGGCCTTGGGGAGCAGCACGAGCGCCCAGACCGCCAGCACGACGACGTAGATGGCGGTGACCACGGCCACCGCCCGACCCACTCTCTCGTGGTCCATCGACTCGGATCCCTCCCGTGAGCGCCTCCGAGGACGCCGGAAGCTACTCGGCGGTAAGTTTTCGGCTCACCGCTCTGTTGCAGCTCAGCCCGACCCTTTACTCTTCAGACATGTCTCAACCTACTGTCTTCATCACCGGCGCAGCAGCCGGCATCGGGCGGGCCACCGCACTCACGTTCGCCGCCGCCGGGTACCACGTCGGTGCGTACGACATCGACGAGACGGGACTGGCCTCTCTCGCGAAGGAGATCGCGGCGAAGGGCTCGACGTCGACGACGGGAATCCTCGACGTCACCGACACCGCACAGTTCACCGAGCGACTGAAGGAGTTCGACGAGGCGGCGGGCGGGCGACTCGACGTGCTCATCAACAACGCGGGCATCCTCATCGCGGGCCAGTTCGCCGAGCAGGCCATCGAGACGCACCGCAAGCAGTTCGACATCAACGTCGGCGGCGTGCTGAACGGGCTGCTCGAAGCGTTCCCGTACCTGAAGAAGACGCGCGGCGCCCAGGTGGTGAACCTGTGCTCCGCCTCCGCCATCTACGGCCAGCCCGAGCTCGCCACGTACGGCGCGACCAAGTTCGCGGTGCGCGGGCTCACCGAGGCGCTCGACCTCGAGTGGCACAAGCACGACATCGCCGTGAAGGCCATGTGGCCGCTCTTCGTCCAGACCGCCATGACCAAGGGGATCCAGACCGGCACCACCGGCTCGCTGGGCATCAAGCTGACCGCGCAGGACGTCGCCGACGCGATCTTCAAGTCGACGCAGCCCGCCAAGCGGATCTACCACAAGGTGCACTTCCCGGTGGGGCTCCCGTCCAAGGCACTGTCCATGGGCTCGCGGTTCTCCCCGGTCTGGCTGACCCGCGAGGTCAACCGCCGTCTGTCCCATTCCTGAGTTGACCGAGAACGACCGCAGCGACGAGGCGGGTGCCACCGAGTGGGGTGAGCACCCGCGCGGCGTACCCGCCTGGGACGTCGAGCGTGACGGGCCTCGGCCCACCGATCCCCGCTACGACCCGGAACTCCTCGACGAGGGGGATCGGCGCAACGTCGTCGACGCGTACCGGTACTGGACGCGCGAGGCCATCGTCGCGGACCTGGACACGCGCCGGCATCCGATGCACGTGGCCATCGAGAACTTCGCGCACGACGCCAACATCGGGACGGTCGTCCGCACGGCCAACGCGTTCGGCGCCGCCGCGGTGCACATCGTCGGGCGTCGGCGTTGGAACCGTCGCGGTGCGATGGTCACCGATCGCTACCAACACATCGAGCATCACGAGACCGTCGAGGCGCTGACGGCGTACGCGGCGGAGGCGGGCCTGACGGTGGTGGCCGTCGACAACGTGCCCGGGTCCGTCCCGCTCGAGACTGCCGTTCTCCCGCGGAATGCGCTGCTGCTCTTCGGTCAGGAGGGCCCGGGCGTGACCGACGACGCGCGCGCCGCCGCGTCGATGACGGTGTCCATCGCGCAGTTCGGCTCCACCCGCAGTATCAATGCCGGTGTCGCAGCCGGGATCACGATGCACGCCTGGATCCGGCAGCACGCGGATCCCGACCTGGCCTGGTGACCGTGCCCGACGGCTCCCGAGCCGAGGGGTACTGGCAGGATCGAATCATGCACGACACGTGGTCCTCCAGGGCGGACGCCGCCGAGGAGGCCGTCTTCTCTCGCCACGTCCGCCGTCTGTGGGGACTGCCGGGGACGGCTCTGGGTGTCGTGGCGTGGCCGCCGGTCCGACGGGAGCGGCTGTTCTTCCGCTGGCACTACTGGTGGCAGGCGCACCTCATCGACTGTGTGGTCGACGCCGAGGAGCGGGCGCCGTCGGCGCGCCGCCGACGACGGCTGGCCCGGATCGCGCGCACCCACCGGCTGCGCAACCTCACCGGCTGGACCAACTCGTACTACGACGACATGGCGTGGCTGGGGCTGTCCCTCGAGCGAGCGCAGCGTCTGCACCTCGTCGACAATCGCACCGCGATCGCGGCCCTGGAGTCGGAGCTGTTCGACGCCTGGGATCCGGCGCACGGGGGCGGTATCCGCTGGTCCAGGAAGAGCGACTTCTTCAACGTGCCGGCCAACGGCCCGGCGGCGGTGCTGCTCGCACGGACCGGCAAGCTGTGGCGCGCCCAGGCCATGGCCGACTGGATCGACGCGACTCTCGTCGATCCGACGACCCATCTCGTGCTCGACGGCATCCACGCCGACGGCCGCGTCGAGTCGCCGATCTACTCCTACTGCCAGGGTGTCGTGCTCGGCGCCGAGACCGAACTCGCGATCAGCCTCGGTGACGACAAGCACCGCGAGCGCGTGCATCGACTCGTCGCCGCCGTGCAGCAGCACCTCACGAAGGACGGCGTGATTATCGGCGGCGGGGGAGGGGACGGCGGCCTGTTCAACGGGATCCTCGCCCGGTACCTCGCACTGGTGGCGACGTCGTTGCCCGGAGACGACGACGAGGACCACGAGGCGCGCTCGGTCGCCGCCGACATCGTGCTGGCGTCGGCGGAGGCCGCGTGGGACAACTGCCTGTCCATCGAGGGCCTGCCGCTGTTCGGCAGCGATTGGTCCGCCATCGCCAAGCTGCCCTCGTTCGGTGCGTCGATCGCCCGGTTCAGCGCCGGCACCGTCACGTCGTCGTCCGTGCCGGAGCGCGACTTCTCCGTCCAGCTCGGCGGCTGGATGTTGATGGAGGCGGCGCACAGCCTCGGCTGAACGTCAGCCGTCAGAGATCGTGCACTTCGGTGGTCTCCACCGGCTTCTTCATCTCCTTGCGGTACTGGTACAGACCGAAGATGGTGCCGACCACGATCGAGACGATCATCAGCGTGAGCACGGTGGGGAACAGCCACGACACCTTGTCGAGCACCGCTCCGAAGTAGAACCCGATCAGCAGCAGCACGGGTGCCCAGATGAGCGCACCCAGCGTGCTGGCGATGGTGTAGCGGCGGTGGTTCATCCCACCGGCACCGGCGACCATCGGGCACAGGGTCCGCACCCACGGGATCCAGCGCGCGACGAGCACCGCCCAGAAGCCGTGCTTCTCGAGAAGTCGGTTGACCTTCTCCAGATTCGCGGTGTTGACGTACTTGCCGTTCTTGCGCGCCACGAGGCGATGACCGGTGCGTTTACCGATCATGTACCCCACCTGATTACCGGCGATGGCGGCCAGGAACGCGCCCGCGGACAGCGCCCACACGTGCGAGGTGCCCGAGGCGTGGGCGGCCAGTCCGATGCCGGCGGTGATCAGCAGCGAGTCGCCGGGAAGGAAGAGGCCCACGATGACGGCGCACTCGAGGAACACGAAGGACACCACGATGAGCCAGACCAGGGTGGGCCCGGCCGATTCGAGGAATCCCATCGCGCCGCCTTCGGCGAGCACGGTGCTACCGGCGAGAAGCATGAACGGGGGACCGATCTACGAGGACGAGTCGCGCGGAGCGGGCTCGGTGCGCTGGACGGGCTCGGACCACTGAGCTGGTTCCGACCGCTGAGCAGTGTCCGACCTCTGGGCCGGCTCGGACCACTTGGACGGCTCGACCTTGCCGTCGAGCTTGCCGTCGAACGCGTCGACGGCCTCACCGAGCGGGGTGCGGCGCGAGGAGACGATCCGCTTGCCGACCTCCCAGGCGATGGGCAGGACGGACACGGCGACGATGAGCAGGAAGATGATGTCGACGTTGTCGCGGATGACGGCGATCTGGCCCAGCAGGTAGCCGAGCAGCGTGACGCCCGAGCCCCAGACGATGCCGCCGACGACGTTGTAGGTGATGAACGTGCGGTAGCGCATGCCCGAGGCGCCGGCCACGACCGGCGCGAACGTACGCACGATGGGCACGAAGCGCGCCAGGAAGATGGTGATGGGACCGTGCTTCTCGAAGAACGCGTGCGACTCGTCGATGTAGCGCTTCTTCAGGAAGCGGGCGTCGTCCGTGAACAGGCCCGTGCCGGCCTTCTTGCCGATCAGATATCCCGCCTGATCACCCAGCACCGCGGCGATCGGAATGGTCACCAACAGCACCCACAGCGGCGCGAACGGCTCGATCTCCGCGCTCTTCGACGCGGCGATCAGACCGGCCGTGAACAGCAGCGAATCGCCCGGGAGCAGCGGGAACAGCAGGCCCGACTCGATGAACACCACCAGCAGCAGACCGACCAGGACCCAGGTGCCGAACGAGTTCAGCAGGTTGACGGGATCGAGGAACCCCGGCAGCAGGGCGAGGTCGGTCACGGAGGCGGCCACGGTAGTCACAAGCGCCCACAGTACCGGCGAGAGCAGCCGATACCCGCACGCCGAGTGGCGGGTAGTACAACTCACGAGCAACTCTCAGCAACTACCGGCGAGTAGATCGGGCAGGGCGCGACCGGTGTCACCTCGGTTGACATACTGCTAGTGACCGCACCTGATCGGGTGCCCCGTTCGCTCACCGTGGAGGTTTCTTCGTGCCGATCGCAACTCCCGAGGTGTACGCCGAGATGCTCGGCCGCGCCAAGGAACACAAGTTCGCTTTTCCCGCCATCAACTGCGTGGGATCCGAGTCCGTCAACGCGGCCATCAAGGGCTTCGCCGACGCGGGCAGTGACGGCATCATCCAGTTCTCCACCGGTGGCGCGGAGTTCGCGTCCGGCCTCGGTGTGAAGGACATGGTCACCGGCGCCGTCGCGCTCGCCGAGTTCGCCCACGTCGTCGCCGCGAAGTACGACGTCACCATCGCGCTGCACACCGACCACTGCCCCAAGGACAAGCTGGACACCTACGTGCGTCCGCTCCTCGCGGTGTCGCAGGAGCGCGTCGACGCCGGGAAGAACCCCCTCTTCCAGTCGCACATGTGGGACGGCTCCGCGGTGCCGATCGACGAGAACCTCGAGATCGCCAAGGATCTGCTGGCCCGGGCCGCCGCGGCGCGCATCATCCTGGAGATCGAGATCGGCGTGGTCGGCGGCGAGGAGGACGGCGTCGAGGCGGAGATCAACGACAAGCTGTACACCTCGAACGAGGACTTCCTGAAGACGGTCGAGGCGCTCGGTGCCGGCGATGCCGGATCGCGCTACCTGTTGGCCGCGACGTTCGGCAACGTCCACGGCGTCTACAAGCCGGGCAACGTCAAGCTCAAGCCGTCGGTGCTCGCGGACGGCCAGCGCGTCGCCACCGAGAAGCTCGGACTCGCTGCCGGCTCCAAGCCCTTCGACTTCGTCTTCCACGGCGGCTCGGGCTCGGCCAAGAGCGAGATCGAGGAGGCCCTCGAGTACGGCGTCGTGAAGATGAACGTCGACACCGACACCCAGTACGCGTTCAGTCGGCCCATCGCCGGCCACTTCTTCAGCAACTACGACGGCGTGCTGAAGGTCGACGGCGAGGTGGGCAACAAGAAGGCCTACGACCCGCGCAGCTACCTCAAGAAGGCCGAGGCCGGTATGACGGCGCGCGTCGTCGAGGCGTGCAACGACCTGAAGTCCGCCGGTCGGAGTGTGTCAGCGGGCTGACGAGCGCGGTCAGGCGCAGACCTTCCAGGTCTCGCCGTCCAGCGCGAGGTCGAACGTGCGCGCCGAGGGCTCCGCGCCCTCGGTGCGCGCGGTGACCTGTGCGATCGCCGTCGTCTGATCCGGCGGTTCCGCTTCGGTGATCTGAATGGTGTCGACGCTCTGGACCACCGGCACCGTTCCGGATGCGACGGCGGCGTCGTGCGTCGCGGCGAAGTCGGCCTCGGAGATGCCGCCGTAGAAGGACGCCAGCGCGCCGCACGTGACGCCGCGCAGAGCGGTCAGGTCGCCGTCACGCAACGCCGCGGTGAAGGTGTCGATCGAGGTGCGGATCTTCTCGTCGTTGCTCGGACCCGTGACGCTCGTGCCGCCCCGCAGCAGTGCGAACGCCACGACACCCGCGATCGCCAGCAGGGCCACGAGGGCCGCCGCGATCCACGGTCCGCGCCGCCGTCCACCGGAGCGCGTCGACACCTTCTTCGGTGCGGCGCTGGGTTCGATGCGGCGCGGTGCGGCGGGGCGCGAGTTATCCGGGGACACGCGTGCACCTTATCCAGCGCCCGACGTCTCCCGCGCGCTCCGTGGGAGACTGTCGTCATGACTTCCTTCGGTGATCTCCTCGGTCCCCAGCCCACCCTGCTGCCCGGCGACGACGAGGCCGAGTCCGCTCTGCTGAACCACACGGCCCCCGAGGAGGTGGCCGCGGCGCACCCCACCGCGTCGATCGCGTGGGCCTACCTCGCCGAGGCCGCCCTGTCCGACGGCCGCACCATCACCGCGTACGCCTACGCACGCACCGGCTACCACCGCGGGCTCGACCAGCTGCGTCGCAACGGCTGGAAGGGCTTCGGACCTGTGCCGTACAGCCACGAGCCCAACCGCGGCTTCCTGCGCTGCGTGGCCGTCCTGGCCCGCGCCGCGCAGTCGATCGGGGAGACGGACGAGTACGCCCGCTGCCTCGACCTGCTCGAGGACTGCGATCCGCGCGCCGCGGACGAACTCGGCGTCGGCTAGCACCAGCTTGATGGGCCGATTCGGGAGCTACCCACGATTCACGGCCCCGCATCTCGGCCTGCGCACCCGCGGCTCCGCGCGGATCGACGCCTCGCTGCGGCGACTGAGTGTCTCCGGGTTGCCGATCATCCAGTGCGCGCTCGCCGCGGGCATCGCGTGGTTCGTGGCGACGGACGTCGTCGGGCACGTCACGCCCTTCTTCGCACCGATCGCGGCCGTCGTCTCGCTCGGTGTGTCCCTCGGGGCGCGGATGCGACGCTCGGCCGAACTCGTCGTCGGCGTCACGGTCGGTATCGGTGTCGGTGACGCGATCATCGCCCTCATCGGGACCGGCCCGTGGCAGATCGCCCTGGTCGTCGCGCTCGCGATGTCGACCGCCGTCTTCCTCGACAGCGGCGCCATCATCGCGATGCAGGCGGGATCGTCGGCCGTGCTGGTGGCGACGCTCATCCCGCCGGGCAACGCCGGCGGACTCAACCGCATGGTCGACGCGTTGATCGGCGGTCTGGTGGGACTCGCCGTCGTCGCCGTCGTGCCGACGCACCCCGTGCGCCGCGCACGCAAGGACGCGGCCACCGTCATCGCCACGTCGGGCCGGGTACTGCAACTCGTCGCGGACGGTCTCCTGGCCAACGACGCGGAACCGATCGCCAAGGCGCTGAAGGCTGCGCGCGCCACACAACCGGCCATCGACGCGATGCGCACCGATCTCAAGGGCGGGCGCGAGATCAGCCGCATCTCCCCGCTGTACTGGAACAGCAAGCAGCGCCTGGCCGAGCTGGCAGCGACGGCTGATCCGCTGGACAACGCGGTGCGCAACATCCGGGTTCTCGCCAGGCGCTCCCTGTCCCTGGTGCGCGACGACGAAATTCTCGACCCCCGACTGGTCGACCTCGTCGAGAAGCTCGCGCAGGCCACCGAGGTGGTGCGGAAGATGATGCTCGCTGATCCCGGCGAGCAACCCGACCAAGCAGAGGCAGCGCGGGTTCTCCGGCACGTGGCGGTCGGTGCGAAGGCGGAGCTCATGCAGGACGCCGGCCTGTCCGCGGTGGTGGTGCTCGCGCAGATCCGGTCCATCGTCGTCGACCTGCTCCAGGTGGCGGGGCTCTCGCGTATCTCCGCGCTGGCGACCCTGCCCCCGACCGTCGACCACCCCGCCGTGCCGCCGGAGCTCGATTACTAGGTTCCCGCTGCCGTTCCGTGTTCCCGCGGACGCTGCAACCCCTCCCCGAGTACGGAACCCCTGCGGGAGCTGCCGGTACACAGGACGAGGGTGCTCCACAGGCGGGCGCCAGGAAGGCGTGTCCCCGTCCGCGCGTGATCGACACTCACCGCCATGGACCTGCACCGCCGCGCGACCGGTGACGTGACCGATGCGGCGCTGCGCGGTCTGGTGAGGCGCGGCGAACTGGTCCGCGTGAGCCGCGGCTCCTACGGCCCCGGCTCGGAGTGGGCGTCGGCATCACCAGACGAGCGCTACCGCCTGCGCGTGCTCGGAGTCATGGCGGGACGCACCGCGGTGGCCGTCGCCAGTCACGAGTCCGCGGCGGCGCTGCATCGGCTCCCCCTTCTCGCTCCCGACCGAGACCGAGTGCACGTGAGCGTCGACGGTCGAGGAGGTGGTGCGTCGACGAGGAGGGTCGCCGAGCACCGGGTGCCGCTGTCCCTGCTGGACGTCACCACCGTCGACGGTGTGCAGGTCACGACGCCGACGCGGACGGCGCTCGACATCGCGTGCACGGTGGGACTCGATCGTGCGCTGTGCGCTGTCGAGTCCGCACTCCGCACGGAGGCGCCGGATCTGCACGAGTGCCTCGCACGGCTCGGGCGCCGTCGCGGCATCGCCACCGCCCGCCGCGCGGTGGACCTCGCGAGCCCTCTCACCGAGAGCATCGGCGAATCGTGGAGCCGAGCCCTGATGATGCAGTGGCCCGAGATTCCCTCGCCGAGGCTGCAGCATCGCTTCCTCGACGATCGTGGTCGCATCGTGGCCCGCACCGATTTCGACTGGGACGGTCGGCTGGTGGGCGAGTTCGACGGGCTGATGAAGTATCGCGGCGGAGCACAGTCGGTGATCGACGAGAAGCTGCGCGAGGACGCCCTCCGCGCGCTCGGCTGCCATGTGGTGCGGTGGACGTGGGACGACCTGCGTCATCCCGAACGGCTACGGCGTCTGCTCGCGGCCGGGATGGCCATCGCGTTCCGCTGACGCCGGAGGTCTCTGGGTTCCCGCAGCCGTTCCGTGTTCCCGCGGAGGCTGCAACCCCTCCTCGAGTACGGAAGCCCCGCGGGAAGCGTGACTCACCATATGCACACATTCGCATGTATGGTCTCGATCATGGGAGCGGGGCACGGACATGCGCACACACCGGCGGCTGGTGAGGCCGGCACCGGGCGGCTGCGACGCATGGGGATCGCGTGGTTCGTGCTCGTCGCGTTCTTCGCCCTCGAGCTGACCGTCGGCCTGATCATCAACTCGCTGGGCCTGCTCGCCGATGCCGGGCACATGCTCACCGACATCATCGGCATGTCGATGGGCCTCGTCGCACTCACGATGGCCCGGCGTGGATCGAATTCCGCTGCACGGACATTCGGGTGGCACCGGGCCGAGGTCCTCACCGCTGTCGCCAACGCGGTGCTGCTGCTCGGAGTCGCGGTCTTCATCTTCGTCGAGGCGATCCGCCGCATCGGGGACCAGCCGGACATCCCGGGCCTCGCGATGGCGCTGACGGCCGCCGCGGGACTCGTCGCCAACATCGTCGTCATGCTGCTCATCCGCGCCGACGCGAAGGACTCCATCGCGGTACGCGGGGCCTATCTCGAGGTGCTCGCGGACACCGTGGGCAGCGTCGGGGTGCTCGTCGCCGGTGTGCTGCTCCTGGCGTTCGACTGGACGTGGGCGGACATCGTCGTGGGTATCGCCATCTCGCTGTGGGTGGTGCCGCGGGCACTCTCGCTCGCCGGCCAGTCGTTGCGCATCCTCACGCAGGCCAGCCCGTCGTCGGTGGACATCGGTGCGCTCGAGGCCGATCTGCGGGCGCTGCCCGGAGTCGTCGACGTCCACGACCTGCACGTCTGGACCCTCACCACCGGCATGGACGTCGCCACGGTGCACATCACGTCGGACGGTTCCGGATCGGTGATGCTGGCCCGCGGGAAGGAAGTGCTCTCGGCCTACGGCCTGGACCACGCCACCGTGCAGGTCGAGCCCGCGGTGCACGGTGCCACCTGCCGCGACGAGCTCACCTGGTAGCAGGCCGGCCGGGATGGTGACAGGCATCGGAACACCTGTGCGACCATGACACGGCAGGTCAGTACCTGCGACGTGCTGGCGAGGGGAATCCGGTGAGAATCCGGAACGGTCGCGCCACTGTGAGCGGGCTTCGTCGTCCGTGAGTCAGATCGCCGATCCGGCACGTGAGACTCGAATCGGACGCGCAATCTGAGGAGTTCCACTCGTGCACATCGCCGAGGGTTTTCTGCCACCCGTTCACGCGGCAGTCTGGACGTGCGCCGCGGCGCCGTTCGTCGTTCACGGCGCTCGCGCCGTCGTCGTCCAGGTCCGGGAGAACCCCCGCAGCCGTCTGCTGCTGGGTGCTGCCGGTGCCTTCACCTTCGTTCTCTCCGCCATCAAGCTGCCGTCCGTCACGGGCAGCTCGAGTCATCCCACCGGAACTGGGCTGGGGGCGGTGTTGTTCAAGCCGCCGGTCATGGCGTTCCTCGGCACGGTGGTGTTGCTCTTCCAGGCGTTGCTGCTCGCGCACGGCGGCCTGACGACGCTGGGCGCCAACGCGTTCTCCATGGCGATCGTCGGCCCGTGGGTGGGGTACGCCGCGTTCCGTGTCACCGGCCGGCTGGGCGGTGGTCTGTCGCTGTCGGTGTTCTTCGCGATGATGCTGGCCGACCTGTCGACGTACTGCACGACGTCGGTGCAGATCGCGCTCGCGTTCCCGGATCCGCAGAGCGGCGTACTCGGAGCCGTCACCAAGTTCCTGTCCATCTTCGCTGTCACCCAGATTCCGCTCGCCATCGCGGAGGGCCTGCTGGGTGTGCTGGTGTTCCGCGTCCTGCGGACCGTGGCGACGCCGGAGCTGCGGGACCTCGGAGTGCTCCGCCGCGAGAAGGGTGCCGTCGATGCGTAGGAACGTCGTGATCAACCTGCTGCTCGTCCTCGGGATCGTCCTCATCGTCGGCGCCGCGCTGATGCTCGACGCGGGACGCAGCGGCGACGAGGAGCGGTTCGTCGGTACCGATTCGGCCGCCACGTCGCAGATCGAGGAGGACCACCCGGACTACGTGCCGTGGTTCGAGTCGGTGTTCTCGCCGACGTCGGGCGAGGTGGAGTCGGGTCTCTTCGCGCTGCAGGCCGCGCTGGGTGGGCTCGTCCTCGGGTACGTGCTGGCGGCGCTGCGCGGTCGGCGCAAGCTCGACGCGCTCCGCACCGAACTCGAACGGACGTAGGTGCAGGGTCTCGCGGTCGACGACGCGGCCTGGGCCAGTCCGTGGCGCACGCGCGCGGTGGGGGACAAGGCGGCCCTGTCGCTGGGCCTCGTGCTGTGCGCGCTGCTGCTCCCGCCGTGGCCGGGCGCGCTGATCGTCACGGTGGTCGCGCTCGGTGCGGCCGTCGGGGCTGCCCGCACACCGCTCCGGCCGGTGCTGCGTGCGCTCACCGCGCCGGCTGCGTTCATCGCCCTCGGCGCCGTCTCGGTCGCCGTCACGGTGACCGCCACGCCGGACTGGAGTGTCGGGGTCACTGCCGACAGCGCGCGACGAGCGCTGGAGGTGTCCGGTCACGCGATCGCCGGGACATCGGCCGTGCTCCTGTTGGCCGTCACGACACCGATGATCGACATCCTGACCGGGCTACGACGGCTGCGGGTACCGCAGGCATGCATCGACGTCGCCGCCGTGATGTACCGCTTCCTGTTCGTGCTGCTGTCGTCGGTACGCACGATCCGCCAGTCGCAGACCGCCCGCCTCGGCTACTCGTCGCCGCGCCGGTCACTGCATTCCGCGGGTCTGCTGACGGCCGCTGTGCTGATCAAGTCGTGGGACCGGGCCTCGCGGCTCGAGGCGGGGCTGGCGGGTCGCGAGTTCGGCGACGCGGTCTCGGCGGATCCGGTCGACCGGCAGCGCAGTTCGCCGAGCTTCCTGGTGACCGTCGTGGCGGTGCTGGGAGCCGTAGTGGCGCTGTCCCTGCTGGGACATCGCGCATGAGCCACCGCACTCTCACCGCCCGCGACCTCGAGGTGCGGTATCAGGGCGGGCCGCCGGTGTTGGCCGGCGCGAGCCTGAGCGTTCCCGCCGCGGCGAGGGTGGCGCTCCTGGGCGCCAACGGCTCGGGCAAGACGACCCTGCTGCGGTGCCTGTCCGGAGCGATCGTTCCCGATGGCGGACGGGTGGAGATCGACGACGTCGCACTGCGCCACAGCCGGTCGGGCCTGCGGGCACATCGCCAGGAAGTCCAACTGGTGCTGCAGGATCCGGACGATCAGTTGTTCTCGGTCGACGTGTACCGAGACGTCGCCTACGGTCCGGTGAACCTCGGCCTGGGGCCCGACGAGGTGCGCGAGCGCACGGAGGCGGCGCTCGAGGTGATGGGCATCGACCATCTGCGGTCCCGGCCGACGCACCAGCTGTCCTACGGTGAGCGCAAGCGCGTCGCGACGGCCGGCGCCGTGGCCATGCGGCCGTGCATCCTGTTGCTCGACGAACCGACGGCCGGGCTCGATCCGCAGGGCGTCGACGAGATGTTCGCTGCGCTGCACCGCCTGGAGAATCACCACACGACCGTGGTGCTGTCGACACACGACGTGGCCCTGGCGCTGGAGTGGTCGCACTCGGTCGCCGTGGTCGTGGACGGCGCTGTGGTGCAGGGGGATCCGGTGACGTTGCTGTCGGACATCGACCTGCTGGGACGGGCCAGGTTGCGGACACCGTGGCCGTTGGCGCTCGCAGCGGACCTCGTCCGGGACGGCATGCTCGAACCGGGATCGCGACCACGGGACGCCGAAGAACTACGAAAGATGCTGAGCAGCAGTATCAGTCGGCGCTAACGTACGAGCAACCACTGCTTGTCGTGGCGGTAGATGGTGGACCGGGTGGTCTCGCGGGGGATGTCGATGCCGTCCTTCGTCAGACGCGCCGCCGTGGCTCCGAGTTGCATCGCCCGGCCGGTGATCCAGCGGCGGCGGAACAGTCCGCGCTTGCCCTGCACCCGAGCTCGGAGTCCCGGCATCTCGAGCGTCGGGGTGACCTCGATGCCCGGCACCTCACCGGAGAAGAGCTTGGTGTCGTCGACGTAGGCCTCGCCGACGAGGTGGCCCGACGGCCCCGAGACGGTGGCGAGTCCGACGACAGCCGATCCGGCGTCGTCACGGATGAGGGGAGTGGGGGAGGCGGTGCCGGACAGCGCGACCTTGGCGGCGCGCGATCCGGTGCCGACGCGGAAGAGGTGGCTGGCCTCGCTGGCGGTCTCGGCGACGTAGGCGAGCTCGATGTCGAGTCGGTCGCGCCGCATCAACCGGGTGAGGACGGCGGCGAGCGAGGCGTCGGTGCCGAGCACGATCAGCCGGGGGTCGTGTACCGCGTCGAGTTCGGCGAGCAGGGCGTCGCACTCCTCCTTCGACGGCACCTCGGGTACCGCGGTGAGCGGTAGCGAGGACAGCGCGATGGGCAGCAAGGGCCTGCCGCACTGCAAGACGAACGGAGTCACGCGAATTCCTTCTCAGCCGGACGGGTCTGCCCCACCCTAATCAGGACACGGTCGTCGTGGACCCCGGGAAGGCGCTTGCCCGGTCTCGATTTCGCGTCGCTTTGACCGTGCCGCCGCGACAGAAGACCAGGCAGTACGGTGTGCGGTCGGCTGTGAGCGGCACGTGTCGTCTCGGGCGGTACACTGTGTCACCGGTCATGGTCGGTGCGCGTTCCGCACGTCACGAAGTGCGTTCCGACACGTGCCACAGCCCGGGATGGTCCGGCTGTCCACCCGAGTGATGGAGCAACACATGCCGGCAATCGTCCTCATCGGCGCCCAGTGGGGCGACGAGGGCAAGGGCAAGGCCACGGATCTGTTCGGCGAGCGACTGCAGTGGGTGGTGCGCTACCAGGGTGGCAACAACGCCGGCCACACCGTGGTGCTGCCGAACGGCGACAAGTTCGCGCTTCACCTCATCCCGTCGGGCATCCTCTCGCCCGGTGTGAACAACGTGATCGGCAACGGCGTCGTCGTGGATCCAGGTGTGCTGCTCACCGAACTCGACGGCCTCGAGAAGCGCGACGTGGACACGTCGAAACTGCTGCTCAGCGCCGATGCGCACCTGATCATGCCGTACCACGTGGCCATCGACAAGGTCACCGAACGTTTCCTCGGTGCCCGCAAGATCGGCACCACCGGACGCGGCATCGGCCCGTGCTACCAGGACAAGATCGCCCGCGTCGGAGTGCGCGCGGCGGATGTCCTGGACGAGAAGATCCTGACCCAGAAGGTCGAGGCCGCACTGGAATTCAAGAACCAGGTGCTCGCCAAGATCTACAACCGGCGCGCCCTCGAGTCGGAGAAGGTGGTGGAGGAGGTGCTCGGCCAGGCCGAGGGCTTCAAGCACCGCATCGCCGACACCCGGCTCGCGTTGAACCAGGCGCTCGAGCGCGGCGAGACGGTGCTGCTCGAGGGTTCGCAGGGCACGCTCCTCGACGTCGATCACGGCACCTATCCGTTCGTCACGTCGTCCAACCCGACGGCGGGCGGCGCGGCCGTGGGCTCGGGCGTCGGCCCGGGTCGGATCACCACCGTCCTCGGCATCCTGAAGGCGTACACCACGCGCGTCGGCTCGGGTCCGTTCCCGACGGAGCTGTTCGACGAGTCGGGCGAGTACCTGGCCAAGCAGGGCGGCGAGGTGGGTGTCACCACCGGCCGCGCCCGGCGCACCGGCTGGTTCGACGCCGTCATCGCGCGGTACGCCACGCGCGTCAACGGCATCACCGACTACTTCCTCACCAAGCTCGACGTACTGTCCTCGCTCGACACCATCCCGATCTGCGTCGCGTACGACGTTGACGGCGTGCGTCACGACGACATGCCGATGACGCAGACCGGGTTCCATCACGCGAAGCCGATCTACGAGGAGATGCCAGGGTGGTGGGAGGACATCTCGGGGGCGCGGACCTTCGAGGAGTTGCCCGTCAACGCCCAGAGGTACGTGCTGCGTCTCGAGGAGCTCTCGGGGTCGTACATGTCGTACATCGGCGTCGGTCCGGGCCGTGACCAGACCATCGTGCGGCGCGACATCCTGTCCTGACACGGTCGAGATATCACAAATGGCGTGACGATAACGCCAGGATGGCTCATACTGTGGCTCAGGTTCGCTATGAGGTGGAACAAAACGGATCCCCCTCTCGGCGAGAGCAGGTCAGTGGAGGACCGCTATGGACAGCACCTACGTCGGGCTCGAGGTCTTCCAGTGCCAGTTCGAGCGTTTCAGCTTCGAGCACTCGTGGATCGGTGACCGTGTCGGCGAGCTGATGCTGGGGCCGCGCGGCGGCGGCATGCTCGAGTTCCAGCACGCCATGGTCTTCGCGCTCCCCGAGGGCGGCGCGCACGAGGTGCACGGCGACATCCTCGCCTGGTACCTCGCGCACGGCGGCCCGAGTGGATCGCTCGGCTACCCGCTCACCGACGAGAAGCGCACTCCGACGGGCCACGGCCGCTACAACGTGTTCGAGAACGGCACCGTCGGATGGCTCCCGGGTACCGGGGCATTCCTCATGGGATCCGTCCGCACCGCCTGAACTGGACTGCACCCCGGTGTCCACCGAGGTGGATACTGGACCTCATGGTGACTCGCGTGATCGGTGCGTCGACTCTCTCGCGGGACCTCGGGCACTGGCGGCCGTCGGGGCGGCACCGGCCGGTCTACCGGGCACTCGCCGACGGGATCCGGCTCCTGGTGCACGACGGCCGCATCCCCCTGGGCGTCGCCCTGCCCAGTGAGCGCGATCTGGCGGGAGCCCTGTCGCTGTCCCGCACCACCGTCACCAACACGTACGCGGCACTGCGTGACGAGGGGTACCTGTTGAGCAGGCAGGGTTCCCGCAGCACGGTCGCACTGCCGCGGACCACCCTGGCGGGGCGGCCGGCCCGCGCGGCGGCGTCGGTGATCGATCTGACCCATGCCGCCGTCACCGCCCCGTCCGACGAGGTGACACAGGCGTACACCGCTGCGCTGGAGGCACTTCCGGCCTACTATACGGGTCACGGTATCGAGCCGGTCGGTCTCGCGACACTGCGGCAGGCCCTGGCTCGCCGGTACGACGAGCGGGGGCTGCCCACGTCGCCGGACCAGATCATGGTGACGTCCGGCGCGCAGCAGGCCTGGCGGCTGCTGCTCGAGGTGCTGGTGTCGCCAGGTGACCGGGTTGTGGTCGATCACCCGACGTATCCCAATGCGCTGGAGGCGATTCGACGAACTGCGGCGCGCGCGGTGCCCGTTCCGTTGAGGCCGCGGGAGTACTCGACCCCTGGATCGGAGCGCTCGTCGCGGCGGTGGGACCTCGACGCGATTCGTGACGCGACGGTGCAGACGGGGGCGCGAATGGCGTACGTGCTGCCCGACTTCCACAATCCGACGGGTGCTCTGCTCGATGTCGCCGGCCGCGCGGAACTGGCGTCGAACGCTCGCCGGACCGGCACCACGCTGGTGGTGGACGAGTCGATGGCCGACCTGTGGCTGGACGAGGCGCCGCCCGCTCCGGTCGCGGCGGTGGGGCATCCCGGCACCGTCGTCACCGTGGGGTCCGCGTCGAAGGCGTACTGGGGTGGTCTGCGGGTCGGCTGGATCAGGGCGTCGCCGTCGCTGATCTCTCGCTTGGCGACATCGCGGGCCGCCGTCGACATCGGCACGCCGATCATGGATCAGCTCGCGTGCGCGGCACTGATCGAGCGGCACGAGGAGATCTTGGTTCCCCGCCGCGCGGAACTCCGTGGTAACCGGGATGCGCTGACGGCGGCTCTGGCGCGGCACCTGCCGGACTGGTCGTACGACCCGGCGCCGGGCGGCCTGTCGTTGTGGGTTCAGATGCCTGCCGCGGCGTCCACGGCTCTCGCCGCGATCGCGCCTGCGCACGGGGTGGCGCTGGCGGCGGGGCCGCGGTTCGGGGTGGAGGGGGCGTTCGAGCGCCACGTGCGCCTGCCGTACACGGAGGGTGCCGATCGATTGGAGGCTGCGATCGACCGAATTGCGTTCGCGTACCAATCCCTGAAACCGACCGACGGGGATTATTCCGCCGTCGTGCTGTGAAGTGGGGCGACCGACTGAGAATGGTCGGCCAGTCAGCGGGAGCCGAAGACCTCGTGATCGAGTTCGGCCATGTCCCACTGGAGCTCGGAGCCGAGTTCCTCGTGGTCCGCGCGCGATGCGGCGCGTCCGAGCAGCACTGCGGCACCCGCGGCGACCAGCAGCCACACCACTCCGACGACCACGACGACTATCACGATTCCGTTTGTAGCACCTCGAACTGAAAACATTCTGTGAAACGCGAGACTCGGATCGGTTTCTTACGGAGTAAACCGGAATGAATCTCGATCGGCGCGCTCGGCGGCTGCCTGCTCGCCGATTCGAGTCGGTTTGCGCGGAGGTACTCGTGGGTACAGTCGAACGTATGAGCGATGCGAATGACACCACCAAGACAGGCAATGCGGACGTCGACCAGAGCGCGGAGAAGGATCCGTCCGACTGGGTCACCGGTGACGAGCCGCCCACCGGCCCCCAGTTGAGCTACCTCGAGACGCTGGCCCGCGAGGCCGGCGAAGAGGTGCCGTCGGACCTGACCAAGGCGCAGGCGTCCGAGATGATCGACAAGCTGCAGTCCGAGACGGGCCGCGGAACCAGCTAGACCCCGTCCGTGCCGCGCGCGTCGTACTCGGCGCGCGCGGCCGTCACGGTCGGAAGAGTCGACTCGACGAACTCGATGAGTCCGACGAGCCGGGTGGCCGTCTCGCGCCCGAGGTCGGTGAGTGCGTACTCCACCTTCGGCGGAATCTGTTCGAGCACGGTGCGGGTGATCAGCCCGTCACGCTCCAGCCGCTGCAGTGTCTGCGACAGCATCCTCTCGCTGACCCCGTCCACGCGCCGCCGCAGAGCCCCGAACCGGTACGGCCCCTCGTGCAGCGCGGCGAGCGCCAGCAGGCCCCAGCGACTGGTGATGTCCTGCATCGTGTCGCGGGACGAGCAGTGGCGAGAGAACACGTCGGCTTCGAGTGTCGGGTCGGTGTCGGGCACGAGTGCCATCCTACCAGCTGGTCCGTAAGTGATTACGAGGAATGTTGCACTGCACGAATAGTAAGTGCATAGTGGTGCCTACGGCCGGATCGGTCGAAGCGGCACACCCTCGTGGTGCGCCGGACGACGCTCACTCTCCAGGGAGACATGCTCATGACCACGACAGCGGTGACCGGCGCGACCGGACAACTCGGCAGCGCAGTGATTCGATCGCTCCTCGATCACGGGGTCGCCGCGGGCGACATCGTGGCCGTGGTGCGCGACGAGGCCAAGGCCGCCGACCTGGCGGCGCGCGGTGTCGTCGTCCGCGTCGCCGACTACGCGGATCCCGCTGCGTTGCGCGCCGCTCTCGACGGGGTGGACAAGCTCCTGCTCGTGTCGGGTTCCGAGCCCGGTAAGCGAATCCCGCAGCACACCAACGTCATCGAGGCTGCCGAGGCGGCCGGTGTCTCGCTCATCGCGTACACCAGTGTGCTGAAGGCGCCGACGAGCGGCATCAGTCTCGCGCCCGAGCACGTCGCCACCGAGGAGCGCCTCGCGTCGTCCTCCGTGCCGTCCGTGCTGCTGCGCAACGGGTGGTACTGGGAGAACTACGCGGCGTCGATCGGCCAGGCACAACACACCGGCGCCATCATCGGGAGCGGCGGGTCGGGTGTCGTGGCCGGCGCTGCTCGGGCCGACTACGCGGCGGCCGCGGCCGCGGTGCTGATCGCCGACGACCAGGCGGGCGCCGTGTACGAGCTGGGCGGCGAGCGTCTGACGTACGAGGGTCTGGCGGGTGCGATCTCCGAGATCATCGGCGCGCCGGTGGAGTACCAGGATCTGAGCACCGACGAGCACATCGGCGCGCTCGAGGGTGCGGGACTGCCCGCGCCCGTCGCGCAGATGCTGGCGAGCGCCGACGCGGGCATCGCCCGCGGCGACCTCGACACCGAGTCGGGCGATCTGACTCGACTGCTCGAGCGTGAGCCGGTCTCGGCCGTCGACGCGCTGCGCGCCACGCTGAGCTGAGCCGACCGGTCAGGACCCCGGCGCCAGCGCCGCGAACCAGCGCAGCGCGTCGGGGTCGTCGACCGACTCCGGATCGGCCACCGTCGACGGGTCCGCACCCGACAGGATCTTCTTGACCGGGATCTCGAGCTTCTTCCCGGTCCGCGTGTGCGGCACGGCGCGGATCTCGATGATGTCGTCCGGGACGTGACGCGGCGAGGCCTCCCTCCGCAGCGCCGCCGAGATGCGTTCGCGCAGATCGTCATCGAGCTCCACGTCGTCGGACGTGACGACGAACAGCGGCATCCAGTAGCTGCCGTCCGGGCGTTCGAGACCCACGACGAGACTCTCTGCGATGCCGGGCAGACGCTCGACCACGCCGTAGATGTCGGCGCTGCCCATGCGCACACCGTTGCGGTTGAGCGTGGCGTCCGATCGTCCGTGGATCACCACGCTGCCCCTGCTGGTCACGGTGATCGAGTCGCCGTGCCGCCAGACGCCGGGGAACGTGGAGAAGTACGCGTCGGCGTAGCGGTCACCGCTCGGGTCCTTCCAGAACCCGACGGGCATGGACGGCATCGGCGCGACGATCACCATCTCACCCGGTTCGTCCACCAGCGGGGTCCCGTCGTCGCTCCACGCCTCCAGAGCGACACCGAGATTCACGGCAGGAATCTCGCCGGGGACCACGGGCACCCCGGTGGGCGCTCCCACGAATCCGCTGACGACGTCCGTGCCGCCCGACACCGGCGCGAGGTGCACCGACCGCCCCACGTGCTCCGCCACCCAGCCGTGCGCCGCGGCGGGGAGGACCGACCCGGTGACCCCGAGAATGCGCAGTGCCGAGAGGTCCTGTGCCCGAGCCGGTTCGACCCCGACGCTCTCGCAGTGCAGGAGGTACCCGGGACTGGTGCCGAGCACCGTCACGCGGTGCCGCGCCGCGAGCTCCCACAGTGCGCCGGCGTCCGGATGGCCGGGGCTGCCGTCGTAGCAGACGACGGTCGAGCCCACGAGCAGCCCGGCCAGCAGGTAGTTCCACATCATCCAGCTGGGTGAGGTGTACCAGAGGAACACGTCGTCCTCGGTCATGTCCGACTGCAGCGCAGCAGATTTGAGGTGCTCGAGCAGCACACCGCCGTGTCCGTGAACGATGCCCTTGGGGCGCCCGGTGGTGCCGGAGGAGAACAGCACCCACAGTGGGTGGTCGAACGGGACAGGCTCGGGGATCACCCGTGGGCCACCGCGCCCCTCGTCGAGCAGATCGTCCCATCGGACGGCTCCGGGTACGTCGGTGCCGAGTCGGGAGAAGGCGATCACCGCGCGCAGGGAGGGAATCGAGGCCTGCAGTACCGCCACCTGGTCCCGGCGGTCGCGGTCCACACCGGCGAAGCGGTAGCCGTCGGCGGTCACCAGCACCGTCGGTTCGAGCTGTCCGAGCCGGTCCACCGCTGCGGCCGCGGAGTAGTCCTGCCCGCACGAGGTCCAGACGGCGCCGAGTGCGGCGGTAGCGAGGAACGCGACGGCGGCCTCGGTCGTGTTCGGGACGTAACCGGCCACCCGGTCGCCGCTCCGCACGCCGAGGCGGTGCAGCGCGGCGGCGATCGAGGAGATCTGCTCGGCCAGTTCCGCGTACGACGATGTGCGGGTGCCGAGCCCGCCCGGTTCGGCGTCGTCGATGATCGCCACGGACTCGGGTGACCGGTCGCACCACGCCAGTACGCGATCCACGTAGTTCACGCGGGCACCCCGGAACCACTGCCGCCCGCTGAACACGCGGGGGTCCTCCGAGGGGGACAGGACGGACTCGTGACCGGTGAGCGGCACGTCGAAGAAGGTGCTGACGCCGGCCCAGAACTGTTCCGGCTCGTCGACCGACCAGCGATGCAGTGCGCCGTAGTCGGTAGACGAGCGTCCCGTGAACGTGACGACCGAGTCCGAGAACCGGGCGAGAGGGCGGGGGTTCATGAGGACAGTCTGATGAACCCGCTCGGCGAGCCCGGCGCCGTGATCATTCCGTTACCCGCCGTGACCTGATCGTGATGTTCCGGTTCGCCGAACCGCGATGTCGATCGATCAGAGTTGTCTGCAAGGCGGTCCAGCCCAGGGCCCTTCGCTACACCCTCGGTACCGGTGCGAGACACCGCGTCCGAGCAGCGCCGCAGAAGGAACATGATGACCACGGTTGCTCCTTCCCACCACTCCTCCAGCCCGTTCGACGTCGTCGTCCACGCAGGCCACGACGGCCGCCGCATCGTCGCCGTCCGTGGCGACGTCGACCTCGTCACCGCGCGCGACCTGACCCGCTGCCTCCGAGCGGCCGTCTCGGACGGCCCCGTCACGGTCGACCTCACCGACGTCCGGTTCTTCAGCTCGGCCGGCGTGACCGCGATCGAGGACGTCCTGTCGGACGCCCCGACCGCGATCGACGTCGTGATCTCGCCGTCACCTCGGGTGCGGCGCACTCTCGGTGTCCTCGGCCTCACCCGTCTCGTGCCGGTCGTGGCTTCGGTGGAACCGGAGCCGCTCGCGAGCTGACCCGCTCGTCACGGACGCAGGATGATCTTCACGGCTCCGTCCTGCTTCTTCTGGAAGATCTCGTAGGCGTGCGGCGCCTGCGTCAACGGCAGGGTGTGGGTCGCGAAATCGTCCACGCCCAACGGATCGTCGTCCGTCAGCAACGGCATGATGTCGTCGACCCACCTCTTGACGTTCGCCTGACCCATGCGCAGTTGGATCTGCTTGTCGAACATGGTCATCATCGGCATCGGATCCGCCGCGCCGCCGTACACGCCGGACAGTGAGATCGTGCCGCCCCGGCGGACGATGTCGACCGCCGAGTAGACCGCGTCGAGGCGGTCCACTCCGGCCTTCTCCATGAACGGTTTCGCGAGGGCGTCCGGGAGCAGACCCGCCACCTGCTGCGCGGCCTTCGCCACCGGTGAGCCGTGGGCCTCCATTCCGACCGCGTCGACGACCGAGTCGGTACCGCGGCCGTCGGTCAGTTCGCGGACGACGTCTCCGACCTGCCCGCCGTGGGCCCGGAGATCCACCGTCTCGATGCCGCGAGCGCGAGCACGCTCGAGCCGCTCGGGTACGCGGTCGACGCCGATGACGCGGTATCCGAGATGGGTACCGATGCGTGCCGCCATGTCGCCGATCGGACCGAGGCCCAGCACGGTCAGCGAGCCACCCTCGGGCACCCCCGCGTACTGCACGGCCTGCCACGCGGTGGGCAGTACGTCGGACAGGTAGACGAATCGCTCGTCGCTCGGGCCCTCCGGGACCTTGATGTGGGTGAAGTCGGCGTGCGGCACCCTCAGGTACTGCGCCTGGCCGCCCGGCACCGATCCGTAGAGCTCGGAGTAGCCGAACAGTGCTGCGCCCATACCGGTCTCGCGTACCTGGGTGGTCTCGCACTGGGTGTACAGCGACTGATCGCACATGAAGCACGAGCCGCACGAGATCTGGAACGGGACGACGATGCGGTCGCCCACCGCCAGCGTCGACACGGCGCTGCCGACCTCGCGCACGATGCCCATCGGTTCGTGGCCGAGGATGTCACCGACGTTCATGAACGGCCCGAGCACCTCGTAGAGGTGCAGATCGGAGCCGCAGATGTTGGTGGACGTCACCTCGATGATGGCGTCCGTCGGATCCTGGATCGTCGGATCCGGGACGTTGTCGACGCGGACGTCGCGCTTGCCGTGCCAGGTCACTGCTCTCATGATGTGCCTTTCGTGTCGTGCGGATGCGGGAATGCTCAGGTGATCGGGGAACCGCCGGTCACGCCGATGACCTGCCCGGTGATGTAGCTGGACTCGCCCGAGGCGAGGAACACGTACGCGGGTGCGAGTTCCGCGGGCTGTCCCGGACGTCCGAGCGGCACCTGGTCGCCGAAACCGTCGACACTGTCCGACGGCATCGTGGCCGGGATCAGCGGTGTCCAGATGGGTCCGGGTGCCACGACGTTCACGCGGATGCCCTGCTGGGCGACATCGCTCGCGAGCCCCTTGGAGAAATTGATGATGCCGGCCTTGGTGGTGGCGTAGTCGAGCAGCTCGGGTGAGGCGCTCACGCCCTGGACGGAGGAGGTGTTGACGATGGTCGAGCCCGGATCCATCACGGCCACAGCCTTCTTGGACAGCCAGAACAACGCGTACAGGTTGGTCTTCAGTACGCGGTCGAACTGCTCGGTGGTGATGTCGGCGATACCGCCGCTCTGGGCCATCTGGAACGCCGCGTTGTTCACGAGAATGTCGAGACCGCCCAGTTCGCGCACCGCGGTGTCGATCAGGGCGTCGCAGTGCGCCTCGTCGCGGATGTCACCGGGGACGCTGACGGCCCGGCGGCCGGCCTCCTCGACGAGCCGCACCGTCTCGCGCGCATCGGGCTCCTCGGACTCGAGGTACGACAGCACGACGTCGGCGCCCTCGCGCGCGAACGCCAGGGCGACGGCGCGGCCGATGCCGCTGTCCGCTCCGGTGATCAGTGCCTTCCGGCCGGTGAGCCGCCCTGATCCGCGGTAGGTGGACTCCCCGTGGTCGGGGGTGGTCCGCATGTCCTCGGTCAGCCCGGGATGCGAGATCGGTTGCTGCCCCTCGCGATCCGGCGTCGCGTAGGCGGTACGCGGGTCTCTCTTGGAGTACTGGTCGATCGAGCCGTTCGGAGAAGTCATGCCGGTCGGGTACCCGCGTTCCCGACCGGGAATCCTGGTCCCGCCTCAGGAACGCGGGTGCAACAGCGCTCGCGAGAATCGTCCGGACACGTCGTGACGCACCCGTCCGTCTCGGCCGATCGACACGACGCCGCCGGCCCACGAGGGGTCGGTGTCCGCCGCGGACTGCGGGTCGGTGGTGCCCTCGGCGTCGGTGCCGTCGTGCGAGCTGACCGTCAGCGACCGCCTGATGGACTCGTCGATACCCACGAGAGAGTCGACGGCGTGCGCGAACGTGTCCGTGGCCGCGTTGCCGCGACGGACGATCATGTCGTGATGCAGGCTGTCCACCAACGAGATCACGGTGCCGGGCGGCATCTGTGTGATGGCGGCGACGGCTCGCCCGACGATCGGTGTGGGAACCAGCGGCACGCGGAACTGGGGCCGCGACAGTTCGGCGATGGTCGCGTAGCGGGTGAGCAACTCGGGGTACGTGAGCACCTCGGTCCCGCCGATGTCGTACGACCCCGGAATGGGCTCGTCACCGAGAGCGGCGGCGATGATGTGCAGGACGTCGGTCGTCGCGATCGGCTGCACCTTCTTCACCATCCAGCTCGGCACGGGGGTGACCGGGAGCCGTTCGACCATCCTGCGTACGAGCTCGAACGAGGTGGAGCCGGACCCGAGGATGATGGCCGCCCGGAACACCGTCGCCGGGACGGACGAGTTGAGGAAGACCTCCTCGACCTGCAGGCGGGACGTGATGTGGTCGGAGAGGTCCTCGTCGTCGTCGGGCACGTGGCCGGACAGGTAGACGATGCGGCCCACGCCGTGCTTCTCCGCGGCGCGCGCGACGGCCTGCGCGGCCTCTCGATCCTTGGTCACGAAGTCGCCGTCGTCCATCGAGTGAACGAGGTAGACGACCGCGTCCGCACCCTCGAGCGCGGCATCGATTGACTTCTCGTCGGTGATGTCGAAGTGGACCGGCGTCACGTCGTCCTCCCAGCTGAAGGAGGACGCCTTGCTGTCGTCGCGCATGGCGGCGAGCACGTCGTGACCGTCGCTCAGCAGGATGGGAACGAGACGTGAGCCGATGTAGCCGGTGGACCCGGTGACCAGGATGCGCAAGACATGCCTTTCGAGTGAGTGGTCCTGGTTTACCCGTCCCCGGTCGCGGTCAATCTGTGCCGAGTGTCATGCCCGCTGCTGCTCGAGGAGGTCGGATGAACGCGTCCCGAGAACGGGAGCCGTCGGACATCGCGTCGGCGCTGGCGGCGTTCGCTCGCGACCTGACGGCGCACACCGATCTCGACGACACGTTGCGCAGGGTCACCGAGGCGGCCCTCGATCTGATTCCCGGAACGGACGCCGCCGACGTGGTGGCGATCTCGGGCAGGTCGTCGTTCACCTCGCACGGGCCCACGTCGTCTCTTCCGCCGCGGCTCGACGCGGCTCAGATCGAGTTCGGGGAAGGCCCGTGCCTGGACGCGGCGACCACCACCGCGGTGGTGCGGGCCGATGATCTGACCACCGACACCCGGTGGCCGAAGTATGCGCCGATCGCCCTGGCGGAGGGCGTGCGGTGCTCGCTCTCCTTTCAGCTCTTCACCCACCGCGACACCTTCGGTGCCCTGAACCTGTTCGCGTTCGAGCCCCGAGCCTTCACCGACGACGCGATCATGGTCGGGGAGGCGCTCGCCACCCATGCCGCGATCGCTCTGACAGCGGGTCGGGTCGAGGATCAACTGCATTCGGCCCTGGCGTCCCGGGACGTCATCGGGCAGGCCAAGGGCATGATCATGGAGCGTGTCGGCGTCGACGCCCAGCAGGCCTTCACCCTGCTGACCAGGCTGTCCCAGGACTCCAACACCCCGATCGGCCGGTTGTCGGTCCAACTGGTGGAGAAGGGGTCCGAGTCGGCTCGCTGAGGTGCCGGGTCACGAGAACTCGGCGTGCAGTTCGGGGAGGAACGCCGCGAGGTGGTTCATCTCCTGCCCGCAGTGCATCAGCAGATCACGACCGAGGTCGAGGCTCAGCTGCAGATCGGTCGGATCGACCGACGCACCACGGGCCACCGCACACGCGGCCTGCGTCACGTTCGGTACGTGCAGGCCGCGGAGGTTCAGGTGGAACCGGCTGCGCATCTCGGCGCCGCCCTCGATCGGGCGGACCTGGTGGGCGAGCCACCCCAGGTCCACGGGGGCGATGCTGCTCCCGACGCGGCCGAAGACGATGGTCTGATCCGACGGCACGGTGAACCCGTGCGCCACCGGGTCTCGGAAGTTGATCCCGAGCTGCTGCAGTTTCGGCCCCACGTACTCGTCGACGTAGGTGGTGTTGCCGATGTACTTCTGCCGGTCCGTGAGGTCGGCGGTGGTGAGGTCGGTGTCCAGGGCGGCGAACTGGTGCGCGTCGGGATGCCACAGCTTGTAGCGCGCGGCCTCGCTGGAGTGCCACCCGAACCACCAGTCCCACATGGCCGCAGTGACTCTCGGCATGACGGTGCGCACTGCCACGAAGACCACCCCGTCGGCGCCCTGGCCGTACCCGGTCTCCACGGCGGACGTCCCGGTCGGGCCGAGATCGCGCGTGATGTCCTCGAACCGAGGTACCGCTCCCGGCGGTAGCGCCGGGCCGGCGAAGGCGTCGGTCACGATCTGCGGCGCGGGGGCGGTCCGGGCCTGCATGTAGCGGGCGTACGGGAGCGCGAAGTCGGCGCCGCGGTAGCCGGGATAGCGAACGGCGCAGGCCGCCGAGGGGAGTGTCGGCGCTGCGCGGACGCGCGGGGCGATCCCCACCGTGACCGCTCCCGCGGCGACGGCGGCCGCTCCCAACATCCCGCGACGACTCATGGACCGATTCCTCAACATCTGTACAGAAAAGACGCCGGCGACCCCGGTGTCAAGCACGAGCGGACGTGCCGAGACGGGTGTACCCTCAACGCCTGTCATGATCGTGACGCGGCAGTCGGGGGACGGTGGAGCGGGCTCGATCAGCCCGTTCCGCCGGCGCGATCATCGTGAGCCGACCGTGACCGGTGATGGTGGTACCGGCACGTCAGGGCCGTAACATCTCACCAATGAGTGATGGTGAGACGGTGGAGAAGCCCAGAAGTCGGCGCTCACTGATCTCTGCCGCCGCGGTGCAGGTGCTCGCCGAACGCGGTCCCCGTGGGTTCACACATCGTGCGGTCGATCAGGCAACCGGTCTCGGTGCCGGCGCCGTCAACTATCACGCGCCCGATCGAGCCACCCTGCTCTCGCTGGCGCTCGACGAGGTGTTCCGGAGAGATCTCGAGGTCGCCGGTCGGCACTTCGCACTCGACACCTGGCATCACGACGCCGTGGTCGACGCCGTCGTCGGGTTCGTTCGCGACATGTGCAGCGAGGAGCATCGCGGCCGCGTCGTCGCACGGCACCACCTTCTCGGCGAGGGTCTGGTGCGGCCCGAACTCAAGGCGGCGTTCGACGCCCAGTTGGCCGCGTTCGTCGGCCTGGTGTCGTCCAAGATGAGCGAGGCGGGCTACCCCGCGACCGTGGCGTCGGCGGAACTGTTCGCCATGTCCGTGGACGGTCTGCTCACCCGCCAGGTGGTCATCGGGGTCGAACCGCTTGCCGACGAGGAGATTCCGCGCATCGTCTCCATCATCGCCCGGAGGTGGTGACGCGCCGGTCCCGCGTTTGAATCGCGTCCGTTCGGGAATGCCATTCCTGAAGAAAGGCGGCAGATGCTGCCAGCGCATCTGCGCCGACGGAAGGTTCTCGTGTGACGACGATTCATCGCGACACGATCAGCATGGTGCGTGCACACCCCGGTGTGTACGCCCCCCAGGACGATTCGAGACTGCTCTGCGAGGTCATGCCGGTGGCGGCGTCGCCCCTGGGTGCGCGTGCCCTCGATCTGTGTACGGGTACCGGAGTGCTCGCACTCCAGGCTGCGTGTCTCGGTGCACGTGAGGTGCTCGCCTACGACCTGGATGCTCGCGCCGTCGCGTGCGCCCTGGACAACGCCGAGCGCATCGGTGTCGAGGTCGATGCGCGACAGGGCACGCTCATCGACGCCCTCGCCGAGGCGCCGTTCGACCTCGTGGTCTCCAATCCGCCGTACGTACCGTCGCCGACCGCGCCGGAGGGGCGCGGTGTGCACCGTGCGTGGGACGCCGGCGCCGACGGTCGCATCGTCTTGGACCCGTTGTGCGACAATGCCTTCGATCTCCTCACTCCGGGCGGCACCATGCTGATCGTGCAGTCCGAGTTCGCCGGTGTGGACCGCACGATCGAGCGTCTGATGCGGTCCGGCACCACGGTCGACGTGGTGGCTCGCCGTCGCATCGCGTTCGGTCCCGTCATGCATGCACGCGCCGAGTGGCTCGAGGCCACGGGCGCCCTGCAGCCGGGTCGGCGCTCCGAGGAACTGGTGGTCGTCCGTGCCCGACGCGCCTGACGCTGCTCCCGCAGCACGGCTCGTCCGTGTTGTTCCGGGCGGGCCGGTGATGGTGGAGGGGCCCGTCGACGTGGAGATGGAGGACGGCACCCGCGTGCGGTCCGACCGCTTCATGGTGGCGCTCTGCGCGTGTCGACGCAGCAAGAACTACCCCTTCTGCGACACCAGCCATCGCCGCAAGATCCGCGCGGCCACCACCGAGGACCGGGGTCGCGACGACTGACACGGCCCGGACGTTTCACGGCGCCCTGCGGGGGCACTCCGGCGTCGTGGACACGAAGGAACAGTCTCCGGACGTCTCGTCGGAAGAGCAGTGGCGTCGGATACTGCGTGAGCGCGGGCTGCGCGTGACCCGTCCGCGCCTTCGCGTGCTGAACGTCGTGGCGCGGCACCCACACGTCGACGCCGGCTACGTGGCCCGCACGCTGAAGAGCCAGGGGATGTCGCGGCAGACCGTCTACGGCAACCTCGACGCACTCGTGTCGGTGGATCTCCTGCGCCGGATCGAGCCCGCCAATTCGCCCGCGCTGTACGAACTTCGGGTCGACGGCGACGACCACCACCATCTGATGTGCCGGCAGTGCCGCCGAGTGTTCGACACGGCCCTCACCTCCGATGTGCGTCGACGTGCTCCCGAGCCGGAGGACGACGACTTCGACATCGACGGCGTCGACGTCTTCTTCTGGGGTGTGTGCCGTGACTGCCGGACGGGTAACCAGCACGTATGAGCGATGATCGCGAGAAGATGCTGACGGACCACCACCGTCCGGACGGGTCCGACGATGCCACGGTGTCCGCCGTCGGTTCGGTCTCGGAGGCCCTCGAGTGGGTGGAACGCGCCCGCGGCCACCTGTACACGTTCCACCAGCTCATGGGCCACGCCGATCTCCAGTTCGGCTCTGCCGCGGACGAGCTCCGCGACGCCGGGCACGGTGACGCAGCGGACGCACTGGAGCGAGAGGTGATCGGCCGCAACGTCATCGAGGGTCGGTGGACGTTCCAGATGGTCGAGGACTTCGACGACGGGTACTGGACCACCGCGCGCGAGCACGAACGCCGGATCCGCGACGACCTGATGGACGGCCGCCGTCACGTCTTCGAGGCGGAGATGAAGGAGGACCGGCGCACGCACGGCAAGCGCGGTCACGAGGCAACACCCTGACCGGAGGATCGACACGATGACGATGACGAGCGACACGGTGCGCGGCGTGCTCGACGCACCCGACGGAACGCTGCTGGTGATGCGGGACGGCGAACTGACGATGACCGACGACGATTCGGGTGCCGTTCTGGTGACCACCAAGGCGGCACTCGTCGAGCAACTGGGAGACGACAGGTCACCCGAGCGACTCGAGACGGCGGCCACCGCGCTGAACGACATGATCGACAAGCTCGGGGCGTGATCATGTCGACGTCCGACGAGAAGCACTCGGAGCCGTCCGGTTTCGCGGAGGCGTCGGGGCCACCCGACTTCGGGATCGAGCCGACGCGCCGCGACTCCGGCGACGACCGCCTAGCGGACCCGGCCGAGCAGAGCGCGACCGGTCGAGACGGTGAGCCCGAGCAGCCCTCGGACACCTGACACCGACAGGGCCGAGGACCACACGGTCTCGGTGGTGTTCGGGGGCACCGGGCGGTCGGCGATGCGATCGGCGAGCCAGTTCAGCGTGGCGGGTGCGGCGATGG
This sequence comes from Rhodococcus sp. UNC23MFCrub1.1, assembly GCF_000686025.1. Taxonomy (GTDB): domain Bacteria; phylum Actinomycetota; class Actinomycetes; order Mycobacteriales; family Mycobacteriaceae; genus Rhodococcoides. Next base: position 63,080 of record NZ_JMLQ01000007.1, on the reverse strand, counting down.
GATGCAGCGACAGGTGCTCGCTGAGCCGGTCGCGCACGTACGTCACGTGGGCGCCGGCGGTGCGGTACCGCTCCACCTGCCCGTCCACGTCGTCGACGGCGATGATGGGGTCGTGCACCGCCTGCATGATGAGGAGCGGGAAACTCGGTGCGGACTTGCCCGGCTGGATGTCCTGGAAGATCTGCACCAGCTCGGGGGTCGCCATGACGTCGGCGAGCGGGATGTCGGTGTAGCGCTCGAGGTCGTGCATCAGCAGCGTCAGAACGGCGTGCACCGTGGTCTTGCGCTCGAGCGAGGACAGAATGGTCATGCCGGGCTGCGCGACGTGATCGCGGATCGTCCGGTCCAGATCGGGGTAGGTGCGGCGCAGCCCCTCGACCACCATGGTGGGCAACGCGGCGAAGATCGTGCCGTTGAGGCGGGAGAACGCCGATGCCGGATCACCGACGGGCGAGCCCAGCGCAGCACCGACGACGTTCAGCTCCGGCGCGTACTCGTCGGCGGCCTCGGCGGCCCACGACGTGGCCAGGCCGCCGCCCGAGTACCCCCACAGTGCGACGGGCGCCGAGTCGTCGAGCTCCAGAGGTGCGAAGGACAGGGCGGCGCGGATGCCGTCGAGAGTGCAGTATCCGGGTTCGATCGGTGCACCCCAGCGGCCGTCCATGCCCTCGTGATCCGGCAGGGACAGCGCCCACCCGCGGCGGAGCGCGTACAGGATGATGAGCAGCTCGAACTGGGGCACGGCGCCGTGGGCGTGTGCTCCGTCCCGCAGCGCGTACGACGGGAAGCAGCGGTCCGAGACGGCGTCGATGGCGCACTGGTAGGACAGCAGCGGCCTGCTCCGACCCGGGACCGCGCCGGCCGGCAGCAGGACCGTGGTGACACCCGTGTGCGGTTCGCCGTGCATGTCGGACGACCGGTAGAGCAGCTGCCATGCCGACACGCGCTGGCGGATGGTGCCGAACAGGGCGATCTCGACACGGCGCGACCGCAGCACGGTCCCCAGCTCGGCCTTCTCGAACCCGGCGGGGGAGCGGTAGAACGGGTCCTTGTTCGGCGTCGTCGTCAGCCGCTCGACGGCATCGTCGGAGTCGTTGCTCCGGTCCGCCGCCGTCCCTCGCCCACCCGTGAACGCTGCATCTCGTTCGATGCTCATGTGCGTCTCGCTTCCTGATTCGTCGAGTCACAGTAACCCGACGACGCAGGAGGCGACCGACGCATGCGCCGGATCAGGTGAGCGAGACCAGCTCGTGGATGTCGTCCTTCGGCAGGCCGTCGGTCGCCACGGCCGTGACCGTGGAGCTGTTCAGCGTGATCGAACCCTTGTGGTTGTCGAGGAACGCGGTGTCGGCCGCATCGCGTCCGGTCGCGATCCGGACCAGCGTCGATCGAGGTGCGAGACACGTCGCGTCGACGACGTGCCAGGTGTCGTTCACCAGGGCCTCCGCGACGGCGTGAAAGTCCATCGGGTCGCATCCGGGTGCGTAGACGGCGACCAGACGAGCCGGAACGTTCAGCGCGCGCAGCATCGCGACGACCAGGTGCGCGTAGTCACGGCACACGCCGGCACCGGCGAGCAGCGTGTCCGCCGCACCGTCGATGGGATCGCTGCTCCCCGGGACGTAGTGCAGTCGACGGCCGACCCAGTCGGACACCTCCGACAACAGCACCGCGTCGTCCGACTCGCTGCCGAACTCCGTGGCGGCGAAGCCGAAGAACTTGTCGGCCTCCGCGTACCGGCTCGGACGGAGGTAGACCGAGCGATCGAGATCCGTGACGGGGGACGGCTCCGCGTTCCCGGTGACGGTCGCGTCGTAGTAGACCTGCAGGTTGCCCACCGGTGCCTCGAGGACGTGGATCCGGTTGCCGTGGGCTCCGCTGACCTCGCGGGCCTCGACCGTCTTCCCGTCCAGGACGAACGAGAGGGTCTCGGCGACCTGCGCGCCGGGATGCGGGGCCACGGCGATCTGGAACTCCAGGGTGCTGGCGGCCGTGATGTCGACATCGAGGCGTGCGGAGACGACGCGTTCGGTCATGGAGGTGCTCGTTTCCGGGGGGAGAGGGGGTGTGCGCGGAGATGTACCCAGCCTGACCAGGAACGACGCGTGTCGCTGGACACAGTGGGACGACCGCGAGTGTGAACTGTGGAATGTAGGCCCCGGATTCCGGGGTCCGGATTCCACCATCGCCCGGCGGCGAGGGGAGACGTGGAGCCGATGACGGGAATCGAACCCGCGTATTCAGCTTGGGAAGCTGATGTTCTGCCATTGAACTACATCGGCCGGTGGAGCTGCCCCTGAAGATTAGCAGGGCGCCCGGGTGGCCTCGGCGGGCTCGGTCGATAGTCTCTGTGCGTGCTGCTCTCCGATCGCGACATCAAGGCCGAGGTGGACGCCGGAACGCTCGGCATCGAACCGTTCGACGAGGCGATGGTGCAGCCGTCGAGTGTGGACGTGCGCCTGGACGGGCTGTTCCGGGTGTTCGACAACTCGCGCTACACCCACATCGATCCGAAGCTGCAGCAGGACGAGCTGACCACGTTGGTGGAGCCCGCCGAGGGGGAGCCGTTCGTTCTGCATCCGGGCGAGTTCGTGCTCGGGTCGACGCTCGAGCTGACGACGCTGCCGAACGATCTCGCGGGGCGACTCGAGGGCAAGTCGAGTCTGGGCCGGCTGGGACTTCTCACACACTCGACGGCGGGTTTCATCGATCCGGGCTTCAGCGGACACATCACGCTGGAGCTCTCGAATGTCGCCAATCTGCCCATCACCTTGTGGCCGGGCATGAAGATCGGGCAGCTGTGCTTGTTCCGTCTCTCCAGTCCGGCGATCAATCCTTATGGCAGCTCAGCGCTGGGATCGAAGTATCAGGGACAGCGCGGTCCGACCCCGTCGAAGGCTTATTTGAACTTTCTCCAGTAGACCTACGGTCGGTTTCAGCCGTCGTATACGTTGCTATGCCCGGTTTGACGCTCTACTATCGGTCTGTCTGAAACTCCGACAGCCGATGGTGGTGATCCATGATGCGAACCGAGACGGAAACGTTCGGTGTCTCCATGAGCACCGGGTGCGTGCGCGGAGTCGTGATGGACCCGGAGGGCCGGGTCGTCGAGGTGCGCTCGCTCGCCACCGGATCCGACCATCCTCTGTCCGCGGCCGCTGCGGCAGCGTTCGAGATGGCCGCGGATCTGTGCGTGAGTCCGGACGCGCCGGTGATCGCAGTGGGGGGAGACCCCGAGAGCACCTACGGTCCCGGCGGAGTCCGACTCGTCGCCGAGTGCGACGCGCTGCTGGCCGCCGCACGGATGGAGGGCTGCGTCGACGCGGCTCGCACGCTCGCGGTCGTCGACCTCGGTCGGGTCGGCACGCGCGTGCACGTCCTGGACACGCAGACCGGTGACCTGTACTCGAGCGTGGGCATCACGGAACTGTCCGGTGACGCGATCGACGCCGCGGTCGCCGATCACCTGTCCACCACCTTCGGTGCTGCCGAGAAGATGAGCCCCGCGGCCGTGCGCACCCTGGCCCGAGACAGTCTCGCGGCCAAGGAGATGTTGTCCGACGAGCGTGCGGTCGACCTGTCGGGGCCGTTCGTCACCGACTCGGTTCGCCTGCGCCGCACAGACTTCGAAATTCTCATCGCCCAGCCCACCGCGATGCTCCTCGACCTCGTGGACGACGCCGTGGCCCGGGGAGCCGACGCAGTGCTCCTGGTCGGCGGCGGCGCGCACATCCCGTCGGTGCGCCGCGACATCGCCGCCCGCGTCGCGGTCCCCGTCATCACGCCGCGCTGGCCGCAGTTCTTCGCGGCCATGGGCGCCGCACATCTCTCCACCGTCGTGCCCCCCGCCGTGGACGCCATGCCGCTGCCCGTCGTCACCGCACCGCCGGCGGACGACGAGGTCACGGCCGCCTTCACCACGGTGGCGGAGCCGGCTCACACCCCAGCGGCGGAGCCGGTTCCCACCCCGGAACCCGAGGTGGCACCGGAGCCGGAGACCGCTCGACCACCGCTGCCCACGCCGCGCGTCGTCACCGGTGCGCCTCGACGCGCCCGCTCCACGCGGCGACGTCGGTCCCGTGCCGGTGTCGTGGTGGGAACCACGGCGCTCGTCGCCGCGGTCACCCTCGGCGCAGCCGCCGGTGCGTCGGGACGGTCGGAGACCGAGGCCGTGCAGGCGACGGATCGCGTCGTCGTCACGTCGTCCGTCGACGCCACGCCCACCGCCACCACCGTGCCCAGCACTGCCCCGCGCGTCGACGCGGCGCCGGCCTCGCCCTCGGCGGCGTCGTCGAGCGCCACCGCCGCGCCGGCGCCGTCCACGGAGACGCCCGTCGCAGCACCGTCGAGCGTCACCCCGTCGACCTCGATCTCCCAGCGCCCGACGCTCGCCCCGGCACCCTCCACCGCGGTACAGGACGAGCCGGAGGAGACGCCGGAGCTCACCACGACACGGCGGCCGAACTCGAACACCAGCACGACGACGACATCTGCGGCTCCGTCGCCGACGCCCACGACGACTCGGACGACCACGCCCACGGCAACCAGCGCGCAGGCCACCACGACGCCCTGACGTTGCCGGGCGGGACCGTACGAGACCACGCATCATCGAGAACGAACAGGCGGACGACGACGACATGCACATCGTGCTGGGAATCTCGGCGACGAGCGACGAGGTGACGGCGGCTCTCGTCGACGTCGAGCTGCCTCGGCTCGGTCCGGTCGACGAGCGCACCATCCCGATGCAGACCGGGTCCCCGGCCGAGGTGGCCGCGGCGGTCGCGACGTCCATCGGTGTCATGCGGCTCCGGGCTGCCCGCGCCGACCTGCTGCTCACCGGTGCCGCCGTCGTCCTCGAGTCGCCGCATCTGCGTGAGCCCGTCGAGTCCGCGCTGCGCGACGGTCACGTTCGCGACGTGGTCGTCGTCGACGCGGTGGACGTCGATCCGTCCCTCGAACCGGCGGTCGCCGTCGCGCTGTGGGCCGACCACGACGCGGGCGACGCGATCACCGGTCCGATCCCGGTGGTGCTGCCCGAGCCGGTCGACGCGTCCTCACGCGAGACGCGCCGAGGGTTCGCCGTCGTGGGTGCGGGAGTCGCTGCCGCCGTCCTGGCCGGATCGTTCGCGGTCTGGGCCGTGACGGGACCGCGGGCTCCCGAGGCCGCCGGTGTCGCGGAACCCCTGTCCACGTCGGCCACCGACTCGGCCGAGGCGGGCACCGGTATCGCCCCCAATCCCGCAGCGCCCGCCGGATCGAGCCCCACGGCCGTGCCGGCACCCGTGCCCGGCGGCACCACGGTCGCGGACGCCCTCACCGGCATCCGCCCCAATGTCACGCAGCAGAGCGGAGCCGTTTCGGTGCCCGCCGCACCCGGTGCCGCGACCACGCGACCGGGAACCTCGTCGGCGGCGCCGTCCAGCGGCGGATCGACGAGCGGCGGATCGACGAGCGGTGGATCGACGACGAGTGGTTCCACGAGCGGTGGTTCGACGAGTGGAGGTTCGACCAGCGGAGGCTCCGCCGGTGGCGGATCGACCAGCGGCGGCGGAACCGGCACGGGGGGTACCGATCCCGGCACTGGTACGGGCGGTGGTTCCGGCGGCGGCGAGACACCCGGATCGACGGGAGGCTCGTCGTCCGAGCCGCCGACGGATTCCGAGCCGCCTACCGAGCCGTCCGAGCCCGACCCGACGCCGGACGAGTCCGGTACCGCGTCGGTCGAGTGACGCCCCGGTTCCTAGTGAAACCAACCAAACTTTGCCAATAGCCACTGAGAACCGACCTTTTCCCTGTTCGAGCGCCTAGGCTTCGTCGCGGAACACCAGGAACGGGGCGGGTCATGCGAGCAGTGGTAGGAATTTCCCTCGGAGCGTCGGCGATACGAGCCGCGGTGATGGATCCCATGGGCCGTGCGTTGCTCGGTACCGAGTCCGTCACGGTGGCACGCGGTCGCGATCGACTGGAAGCCGCTGTCGACGTGGTGGATTCGGTCTGTGCGCGCCACGGCGCCGATCGTGAGACCGCCGTGCTGGTGGTTCCGGACGAGCCCCGGTCACGCGTGGGAACCATCTCCCTGTCCGTGCACACCGGCGGATGTGTCCGTCTCGCTTCGGAACTCGGCGCCCAGCTGATGTATCTGAGAATGCGCGGCCTGGTCGAGTCCGGATCCACCATCGCCGTCGTCGACATGGGGAAGAGCGGTACGTCGGTGTCCGTCGTCGACGTGGCCACGGGCTTCGTCAAGGATGCGACGTGGACCGACCGCTACCGGGGCAGCGCCTTCGCGGACAGTGTCCGCGAGCACCTCCTGGCTGCCTACGGCACAGCGGAACCGCTGTCGCCGAACGACTCTCAGCTACTGACCGAGGGCGTCGAGTGGGCGATGGAGATGATCGCCCTGCACCGCGTCGTGCGCGTCGGCGGACCGTTCGTCGGGGGCACCGTGAACGTCTGGCGGACGACGGTGGACCGGCTGATGCTGGACTACGTCACCGAGGCTGCCGACTGGGTGAGCGATGTGGTGCGCCGGGGTGCGCATCGTGTCGACGCCGTGGTGCTGGCCGGCGGACCGGCGAACCTCCCTCTGCTGCGCGGAGTGTTCGCGCGCGAGTGGGGTTCCGCTCTGGTGATGCCGCAGGATCCGCAGTCCATCGCCGCGACGGGGGCTGCCCTTCTCGCCGCACGACGGTCGGAGTCTCCGTTCAGCGCGCCGCTGCCGGTGGTACCGACGCGGTCGGAACCGGTGGCCGTGGTGACGACGCAGTCGCGGCACGCACTGGTCTGACCGTCAGGCCGCGTTCCACCGCATCCGGACGGTCGTGCCGTCCTCCGACGAATCCACCGACGCTTCGTGCGCGAGCGCATGGATGAGGGGAAGCCCTCGACCTCGGCGCGGATCGTTGCCGTTGTCGACCCAGGATCCCCGATCGGTCACGTCGATGGTCACCTCGCCGGCCCGCGGAGTACGCACCTCGAGTCCGACGGTGCGCACCACGGTGTCCGCGGAGCGCTCGTAGGCGTGCTCGACGCTGTTGGCCAGTGCCTCGTACGTGGCCAGGGTGATGTCCTGGCACAGGTCCTCGTCGAGGCCGCGGTCGCGCAGCCACGCGAGCACCGTCGTACGCACACCGGTCAGCGCCCGAGGCTCGGCGGGGATGTCCTGCAGGATCAGATCGCGGGTCGCGTCACCACGGTCGGTGACCGGCATGTCGTCGGCGACGTCGGTGATCATGGAAGCCCTGTACCCACTGCGCGCAGATTTTGCACATCCATGGTCGAGGTCACTCGGTCGAATCGGACCGATCGTTCACCGGACCCAGCCGGCGGCGCAGCGACACGGGCAGTACGAGGCAGACCGAGACGAACAGGGTGGCCGCCACTGCGCACGCGATGATGCCCGCGGTGGGACCCACCACCAGGTCGAAGATGAGCAGCGGTACGCCGGACATCGCGATGCCCAGCAGGACGAAGCCGGCGAGAGCGAACCGGTTCGCGTGGTCGACGAGCTGACGCAGTGCCCGGCGACGGAACAGGATCCTGTGCAGAGCCACCGGCGCGACGAGCAGGATGGTGGCGGTGACCGATGCTCCGAGCGTCACGAGGTACACGGCCTGCTCGTACGTCTCGAGTTCCGGGAACCGGGCCTGGAACGGGAGGGTGAGCAGGAAGCCGGTGAGCAACTGGATACCGGTCTGCACCACGCGCAGCTCCTGCAGAAGGTTCGACCAGTTGCGATCGAGGCGCTCGGTCTCGGTCTCGTTCCGCTCGCGTGCGTTCCAGTCCGACCCGGCCAGGGGCCCGTCCGCTGTCATTCGGTGATACTACGGCGGAACCTCCGATACCCGGCGTCGTGCCTGTTTGACGGCTTGTACGATGACTCGGCTGTGGAATGGACGAAACCTTTTCCCGCCCGTGACCGATACGGGGCTGGAACAGGTACGAATCACTGACGATCCGGGGGGTCACGGTGTCGGGACACGCCACGTCGGAACCATCCGACGGTGGCCTCGTAGAACGGACACGTCATGCAGAGGAGCGCACTCCGGCGCCAGAGTGAGTCGGCGCGGCACTATGTCGACTTCACGGCCACGGACTCCACGCTGCAGACCCTCACAGCTCTCGCGGCGACCACGCTGGGGTTCTCCGCCGCGCAGCTCAACATCCTCGACGAAGACGTGCAGTACACCCGTGCTCAGCACGGGGGACCGTTCCCGCACACACTGCCGCGCTCCGTCACCGCCTGTCAGCACGTCGTCGCGTCCGCGGGGCCCGTCGCGGTCTCGGATTCCGGCCTCGACCGGTTCTCGAACGATCCGGTCCGCGCGGCCACCGCGCAGGCTCTGCACGCCCTGTCACTCGGGTCCTACGTCGGGGTACCGCTCCGTGGACGCGAAGGGCTGATCATCGGCACCCTCTGCGTGCTGGACGCCGAGCCGCACCCCGCGAACGAGTACACGGTCACCACTCTCACCGAGTTCGGTCGGGTGGTCGAAACCCATCTCGAGGCGCTGCGTGGTCACGGCCGTGCGAAGACCGCCGGGTGCGTCCGCGCTGTCGCGGCCGCGATCGAGCGGGGCGAGATCACCCCCTGGTATCAGCCGATCGTGGACGTGTCGTCCGGCGCCGTCACCGCGGTCGAGGCTCTCGCCCGCTGGACGCGTCCGGGCGACGGCACCACTGCGCCGTCGATGGTGAGTCCCGCGGACTTCCTGCCCACCATCGAGGGCAGCGACCTCGAGATCGACGTCGACCACGCGGTCCTCGTCCGCGCGCTCGTCGACTTCGAGCGGTGGATGGTCGACGCTCCCGAGATGGACCTGCACGTCAACCTGTCCGCGCGGCATCTCGCGGCCCCCGACGCGGTGCACCACCTGATCGAGATCGTCGCCGCGTCCGCGGTACCGGCGGCGCGCGTGGTCTTCGAACTGACCGAGACCGTGTCGCATGCTCGACCGGCACGGGCACACGAGTTCGTCAGCGCCCTGCAGGCCGTCGGGTTCCGGGTGCTGCTCGACGACATCGGCATCGGCTTCTCGTCGCTCGAACGCCTCGTCGACTTCCCCGTCGACGGATTCAAGATCGACGCGGGCATCGCGCGCACGCTCGGTACAGCCGCGGGCGACTCGTTGGTCCGCGCACTGGCCGGATTCGCGGTCGACACCGGCCGTGCCCTGGTCGTCGAGGGAATCGAAAGCGACCACCAGGTCGCGGCCGCCCGCCATACTGGGTGCACTCGCGTCCAAGGATTTCTCTACTCTCGTGCGGTGCCCGCGCGCGATGTTCGCTCTCTGCTCGATTAAGGGGCGCGCTCGTGGGTACCCCCCATCGTCGCGTCCTTCGGGATGCGTCGGCGGGACGGCCAGGATCGGGGACATCATGCGCAACGCGTACACAGCTCAACTCGAGGGATTGAACGACGATCTGTGCGCTCTCGCGCAGGCGGCGGAGACCGCCATGCGCGACGCCAGCATCGCTCTGCTGGACGGCGACCTGCAGGCTGCGGAGTCCGTCATCGCCCGCGGCGAGGCACTCGGAGAACTCGGTGCCCGCTGCGAGGATCAGGCTGTCACCGTACTGGCGCTGCAGGCACCCGTCGCGGCAGATCTCCGGCGAGTGTTCTCGGCCGTGCGCATCAGCAGTGACCTCTCACGGATGGTCGGCCTCGCGGTGCACATCGCCGAAGCCGCACGCCGTCGCTTTCCCGAGCCGATCGTTCCCGATCATCTGATGCCGCAGTTTCGCGAGATGAGCGAATTGTGTCTCGACATGTCCGGTCGAATAGTCGACGCACTGCGTACGAGTGATCTCGGACGTATCGATTGTCTGAGTTCACAGAACGATCGGGTCGATTCTCTCAAGACAACGGTCGTGGACACCGTGTCGGCGGACGATCACGGGCACGACGTGATGAATGCCGTGGACATCGCACTGCTGGGACGGTATTTCGAGCGCTACGCCGACCAGATCATCGATGTCGCGTCGCGGATCGTCTTCTTCGTGAGCGGCCGCAAACAAATGGCCTGAGGGTCCTCTGAAATCGTGTCGTTCGAACACGCTAAATCTGTGTGAACTCACCGTGTGATTCACCGCACTGTGGTTGTCTGAGCGAGCCTTGCGGGAAGGCAATAAGCTACCGACTGCCCTGGTACACGTATCAGCGGTCGAGTCCCAGGCGGATCCAGTCGAACGGAACGAGGTACACGTGTCTGCTCTCAGCCCGGCGGCGAGCGAGTCGGCCGAGCGCCGCGACGTCGCACTGCCGCGGGCTCGGCGATCGCGGAGGGCGACCTCGCGACGCGACTGGGAGCGCGCGTACATGGACCGGCTCCGGGTGACCGACGTGCTCGTCGTCGTCGCCGCCGTCGCCTGCGCACAGGTGGTGCGCTTCGGTCGGCCGGATCTCGAGGTGCCGCGCGCGGCGTTCAACTACACGTTGGTCTCGGTCACCCTCGCGCTGACGTGGATCGCATTCCTCGCGATCTTCCGCACCCGCTCGCCGCGTGTGCTCGGCGGGGGAGCCGAGGAGTACAGGCGTCTGCTGTCCGCCACCTTCCGCCTCTTCGGGCTCGTGGCCATCATCTCGTTGCTCTTCCGCTTCGAACTGGCGCGTGGCTACCTGGCCATCGCACTGCCGGTCGGGCTGATCGGGCTCCTGGTCTCGCGGTGGCTCTTCCGCAAGCACGTGGCTCGCGGACGTCGTCGCGGCGACTATCAGACGTCGGTCGTCATCGTCGGCAGTCACAGCTCGGCCCTCTCCATGGCGCGGTCGTTCAACCGCGACGGGAGTGCCGGATACGCCGTGGTCGGGGTGTGCCTGCCGCGCACCCAGTCGGTCACCGAGGATCAGCTGTCCGTCGACGGTCTCGAGATTCCCGTCCTCGGCAACGAGAACGACGTGCTCGATGCCATCGAGGCCACGGGCGCGGACACCGTCGCCGTCACCGCGACGGACCACATCGGCCACGAGGGCATCCGCCGCATGGTCTGGGACCTCGAGAAGAAGAACGTCGATCTGGTCGTGGCTCCCGGCGTCGTCGACGTCGCCGGCCCGCGCCTGCACATGCGGCCGGTCGCCGGCCTCCCGCTCATCCACGTGGAGAAGCCGCAGTACAACGGTGCGAGCCGCTTCGGGAAGACGGCGTTCGACATGGTGTTCGCCGTGGTCGCCCTCGTCGCCGTGGCCCCGCTGTTCCTTCTCGCCGCCCTTCTCGTCAAGGCCACCAGCAAGGGTCCGGTGTTCTACCGATCCGAGCGCATGGGCCTCGACGGCACACCGTTCCAGATGATCAAGTTCCGCTCGATGGTGCAGGACGCGGACGCTCGGGTGTCGGAGTTGTTGGCGCTCAACGACAGCGAGGGCGGCGTCCTGTTCAAGATGCGCGAGGATCCGCGTGTCACCAAGGTCGGCCGCGTGATGCGGCGGCTGAGCATCGACGAGCTGCCGCAGTTCTTCAACGTGCTGCGCCGCGAGATGTCGATCGTGGGCCCGCGGCCGCCGCTGCGCCGCGAGGTGGAGACCTACGACGGCGACGTGCGCCGCCGGCTGCTGGTCAAACCCGGTCTGACGGGCCTGTGGCAGGTGAGTGGCCGCTCCGACCTGTCCTGGGAGGAATCGGTGCGCCTCGACCTGAGCTACGTCGAGAACTGGTCCATGACAGGTGATCTGCTCATCGTGCTGAAGACCCTGAAGGCCGTCGTCGGCAGCGACGGCGCGTACTGAGTCGACCGCTCATCGGATGGTCGCGAGCACCTCGGCGGCGATCTCGGGCATCGTGGCGGACCGCGACGACGCCGTCGACGCCAGTCGCGCGACCGCGGCAGGTGCCTCGCATCCGTGCCGCACCATCAGTGCACCCACGGCGAGATCGATCGCGGCGCGCGCATCGAGGGACAGCCGGATGCGCTCGGTGACCACGGCCCGGAGTCGCTCGAGCAGTACGAGCTCGTCTGCGGCCGCACGGATGCGTTCATGCAACGACTGCTCCGGGTCGCTCGTCATGGGTCTCCGTGTTCTCGGTCGTTCGCCTGTTCGCCCGTTCACGAGTGCAACGGTGCGGGAAAACTCTACGCCGGTCGCCCGCGCGGTCCAGACTTGTCGCTACGGTTGACTCGCGGCACACGGGGCATTCCTCGGGTCGCGGACAACGGTGTGGACGTCGATCGACGAGGAGTGAGTGCAGGTCATGACGACGCGATCGGGTGGTGACGACGACGCGTACGCACCGTTGTCCATCACCGACATCGCCGATCTGTGCCGCAGTGTCGTGCAGTTGGTCGAGGTGGACGGCGCCGCCATCACCGTCATGAGCGGCACCACGCGCGAGTTGGTCTACGCCACCGACGCCGTGTCGCAGTACCTCGACGAACTGCAGTTCACCACCGGTCAGGGTCCCTGCGTCGACGCCTTCCACCGTGGCCGGACCGTGTTCGTCGCCGATCTCGACAGCGAGGCGGAGGAGCACTGGCCCGGATTCGCCGCCGACGCGTCGGACGGGGGCGCGGCCGCTCTGTTCGCCTTCCCGCTGCGCGGCGGCAACACCGTGTTCGGCGTGCTCGAGCTGTATCGCGCATCCGTCGGTGAACTCAGCGACGAGTTCGCCGCTGTCGCCCAGCTGACCGCGGACGCGGCAGCCATCAGCCTGCTGGAAGCCTTCGCGCCCGGCCTCGGCGCGGGACAGTCGCTCGGCGACGCCTCGGACGACTCGCCGCTGGGCGACCATCGCACCCGGCCCTACGTCAATCTGGCCGTCGGCATGATCACGGTGCAGATGCGGGTGTCGCCGACCGAGGCGCTCGCCCGGCTGCGCGCCGCGGCGTACTCGGCCCGACGCCCCGTCGACGACATCGCCCGCGAGGTGGTCGAGCGCAAGGTGCGCTTCTCCACCGACGACACCGCGTCGGACTCGACGACGAAAGGACAGCCGTCGTGACTTTCCCGCCCACTTTCGATCCGCCCGGCACCGGCCCCGTCGGTGACACCGACGTGCCGTCGCCCGTCGTCGTCCTCGCCGAGTTGACGGGCCATCTGGCCGCCGGGGTCGACGCCCCCTATCTGCTCCACCTCCTCGCCACCCGCACCCGCGAGGCCCTGCGGGCCGCCGCGGTGTCGGTGGTGTTCGACGGGTCCGGGTCGGTCGACCTCGACCTGGTCGCTGCGGCCTCGACCGGGTTGCTCGACCGATCGCTGTCCGTGGGCGGACCGGTGGCGATGTGCGTGCGCAGCGGCGCGGCCGTGCTGCTCGACGATCTGGAGAACGCTCCGGGGCGCTGGCAGGACCACGCCCGCGAGGCGCGTGCGGCCGGCATCGGCGGTATGCGTGCCTACCCGGCTCGGATCGCGAACCGGGTCATCGGCGCCGTCGTGGTCCACACGTCGGGGCCGTGGCGGGCACCGGGTCACGCGGCGGCGTTCGTTCAGGCCGTCGCGGATCTGGCGGCGTTGGCCGTCAGCGTCGACACCGAGGGCGACGTGCGCCTGTCGGTCGAGGCGACGCGTCGACAGCAGGTCCTCGAGGACGCCGCCGTGATCGATCAGGCCATCGGTGTGCTCGCCGAGACCCATGGTCTCGCCATCGGCCCCGCGACCGACCTGCTCGTCACCGACACCCGCCGCTCACGGACCTCGCTCGCAGATCGGGCGCGTGCGGTGATCGATGCCCTGAGCTGACCGGGCTCGTTCCCGCCACACGGGGCGCACTACTCGGCCGGAGTGACCTGACCCGACGGCACGCGCGTGTGCGCTGTCATCAGTAGCTTGCCGAGTTCGGTGGACAGAGCGTCCGGTGCATCGCCGAGCGAGCCGATGTCGCGGACCAGTTGCTCGGCGAGAGTCCGTACCTTGATGTTCGTGGTCTGCGAGCGCCAGAGCAGCAGGTCGAAGGCTTTGTCGGCCGACACGTTGAGTCCCAGCATCAGGGCGCCCTTGGCCTGTTCGATCGCGGCCCGGGACTCCATCGCGGCGGCGTAGGTCTCGACCTGTCTCGCGGCGTGCTCGGAGTTCTCCGCTCCGGTCAGGGCCGACTGGGCGGCCTGCACGAACACCCGCATCGCCGACTCGTCGACGGAATCGAACCGGTGGCCGGTGTGGCTGTAGAGATTGAGGGCGCCGATGTGGGCACCACCCGCGGTGACGGGCGCGGACAGGAAACTCGCGACGTCGAGGTGATCGATCGCCTTCGCGAACACGGGCCAGCGCTGGGACACGTCGTCGAGATCGGCACGCACCACCTCGTGGGTCAACGTCGATTCGATGCACGGTCCCTGCTCGCTGCGGTACTGGGCCTGGTCCACCTCGAGGACGAACGTCTCTGTGCTCGCGGCGGTCTGCGGCCTGCCGCGGCGGAAGACCGTGACGCCCGCTGCGTCGGCGTCGGGAATCGCCGTCACGACGCGCGCGCAGATCGTGTCGAGCGCGCCGTCGGCCGTGTGGGAGACGGCGAGCGCACTGTCCAGGTCTGTCAGGGCCTCCGCCAACAGGGCCAACGCCCGTCGTTCGGCCGTGGTGTCCGCGCTGTCGGTCATTCCCGCATCTCCCGCCTTCGCCGATTCATCACTCGACGACCCGTACGCGGAGTGCGAGACCACCGTACCGCTGTCGGGGTGTCCGGTTATAGTTGCGCGGAAGGCGATACCCCGCCCGGCGTCCAGCAGTAGGCGTCGGCACTGGTGGGTGTCGCCTTTTGTCGTCCGGTCTGCGACGACCGAGTGACGACGGATGATGAGAGAACCGAAGGGATCAGCACCACACATGAGCAACGACGGTCGGCCGCCGAGCTCCGAGCACCTCGATCTGGTGCGCACTCTGGCCGAGCTGGCGCGCGAGTTCGCCGGGTCGCGCCAGGTCCGGACGATCGACGAGGTTCTCGATCACGTCCTCGCGGTGTCGGTCGATCTGATCGACGCCGCGGATCACGCGTCGGTGCGGCTGGCGGCCGAGGTATCGGGGCCTGCGGAGCCCAGCCGCACGAGCAGCGACATCGCGGCCGCACTCGACCGGGTGCAGAGGCGACCGGGGGACGGACCGACCGTCGATCTCCTGCATCGGTCCTCCGAGGCGGACGTGGACCTCGCTGCCGTCGTCGCCGGTCCGGTGCATCGTTGGCCCGGTCTGGCGGAGGTGGCCGACGCCGTCGGTGTCCGCGCGCTGGCCGCCGTACCGCTGGCGATGCACGAGCGCACGCTGGGAGTGCTCACGCTGTACTCGTCGTCGACCGCGGCGTTCGACGAGGACAGCCTGACCGTGGCGACGGCGATCGCGGCGCACGCCGCCATCGCGGTGCAGAGTCTGCAGAAGGAAGCGCAGTTCCGGTCCGGTCTCGCGTCCCGCGACATCATCGGTCAGGCCAAGGGCATGCTGATGGAGCGGTTCGATGTGGATTCGGTCCAGGCGTTCGAGATGCTCTCGAAGTTGTCGCAGAACAACAACCGACCGCTGCACAAGCTTGCCGCGGACATCGTCGAGGCCGGAGCCAAGCTGCGCTACCCGTCCACCTGAGGCAGGGTCGCGGCGAGTCGGTCGAGCAGAGCCTCGAGCGCTTTCTCGAACTCGGGCAGGCCGAGATCGCGCGCCAGCTCCGCCTTCATCCGCACCACGGTGGGGAACTCCGTCGGGTCGATGTCGTCTCCGGGCTGAGCGGTGGCGCGGGGATCGTCGGGATCGTTGGGGTCCGTCGGACCGATCGAGACTCCCTGCGCCGAGACCTCGAGCAACAGCTGTCCGAGCAGGAAACTCGTGTACGAGCGGTAGGCGGCAGCCGCGGCCGCGTCGTCGAATCCCCATTCCTTCAGGCTGGAGAGGAAGTTCTCGAGCCACCGCACGCTGCGGAGTGGGGGCCGCACCCACGGCGCGCTGTTCGGCCGGGTCGCGATGAGCGGGAACACCTCGGGATGTTCGAGCGCCATCCGTCGCACGCCGTGCGCCAGCCGCTGCAGGTAGTCCTGCCAGCTCGAGGCGCCCTTCATCAGCACCTGCGGGTCGCTGCCCAGATCGTCGATGACCTGGTCGACGATGCCGTCGAGCAGTTCTTCCTTGCCACCGAAGTAGTGGTAGAGCGCCATCGCCTCGACGCCGAGACGCCCGCCGAGTCGGCGCATCGTCAGATCCCGAGCGCCGTTGTCGTCGATGAAGGCGATGCCCGCGCGCAGGATGACGGTGCGGGTGAGCTGACCCCTACCGGGCGGTGGCGTGGTGCCGGGCGTCGAACCCACGATGAATCGACCCCCCCGTTGTCTCGAGACTCGGACGCACCGAGTGGTGTCGACACTAGGCGTGTTCTGGCACGGTCACCACATGAGCACCGAGCACCTGTCCGTCCACGACGCCATCGCCGCACGTCGGGACGTCCGTAGCGAATTCAGCGGTGAGGTGGTCGACGACGCCGTCCTCACCCGTCTTCTCGCCGCCGCCCACCGCGCACCCAGTGTCGGGAACACCCAGCCGTGGGACTTCGTGATCGTCCGACGCCCCGAGACGCTGGGGCGATTCGCCGCGCACGTGGCGCAGTGCCGCGCCGACTTCGCGGCATCACTGCCCGCCGACCGCGCCGAGACCTTCGACCCGATCCGCGTCGAGGGGATCGAGACCAGTGGCACCGGCGTCGTCGTGACGTACGACGACTCCCGCGGTGGTGAGCACGTCCTGGGCCGGGCCACGGTGCGGGACACGGGCCTGCTCTCCGTGGCCCTCGCCATCGAGAACCTGTGGCTCGCAGCGGTGTCCGAGGGTGTCGGCGTCGGGTGGGTGTCGTTCTACGACGAGGCGGTGCTGCGGGACATCGTCGGCCTGACCGGCGACGCCGCCGTGCGGCCCGTCGCGTGGCTGTGCGTCGGTCCGGTGACGGAGTTCCAGGAGGTTCCGGACCTCGAGCGGTTCGGGTGGCGTCCGCGTCGGCCCCTGTCCGACGCCGTGCACCGGGAACAGTGGGGCCGTCGGGGTTAACGTGGCCGGGTGACCTCCTCGCGTCGGCGTTCCCCGGTGAGCGCGCTGACGCGTCGCGGTGTCCCGATCGGTCGAGCCGACATCACCGTCGCGGAGGCAGCCGACGCGATGACCCGGGCGAGGTCGAGCACCCTCGTCGTGCAGTGTCCGGGCTCGGCGTGGGGAGTGGTGACCGACGGCGACCTGCGCCGACGCGTGATCGCCGCGGGCCTGAGCACCGCGGCACCGGTGTCGGCCGTCGCGTCCGTTCCTGCCGTCACTGTCGACGCCGAGGTGCCCGTCGCGGAGGCGGCGGCCGTCGCGCTCGCTGCGGGTGTCCGCCGACTGGTGGTGCTGGATGCGAGTGGGGGCGTGCTCGGCATCGCCCTCGAACAGGACCTGCTCTCGCCGGCGCTGCGTGCGGGCACAGCGCTGCGCACCGCGGTGGAGCGCTCGGCGAGTGTCGACGATCTGGTCGAGGCGTGCGGGCGGCTTGCCTCGGTGACGTTGTCGCTGAACGATTCCCGCGTCCCGTCGGCCGACGTGACGGCAGTGCGATCGTCCGTGGTGACGGCCACCGTGCGCCGGGCCGCCGAACTGCTGGGCGACGACGCGTCCACCTGGCTCGTCTCCGGAAGCGTCGCTCGGCGCGAATCGGTCCCGTCGTCCGATGTCGAGACGGCGCGGGTGGGCGGCCCGTCCCCGATGGGGTCGGACGTGCACGCCGTACTCGAACGCTGCGGTCTCGCAGCCGATCCCCATCACGCGAGTGCCGCGTCGCCGCGCTTCGTGCGGACGGTCGACGAGTGGTCCGACGCGGTGGCGGGCTGGGTGGCCGATCCGTACGAGGACACCGGTGTGGTGATGCTCTCGCTCGCGCTCGATGCGCGTCCGGTGATGCCGGGCGGATGGACACCGGCGGAGCCCGCGCGCGCCGCGCTGGCCGACGCCGCTCACTCGCGACTGCTGATGTTGCGTGAGGCGACGACGATCAAGGCGCGGGTGACACTGCGGGACAAGCTCTTCCGTCGTGCGGACACGATGGACGTGAAGGCGGGGATCCTGACTCCCATCGTGGACATCGCGCGCTGGGCCGGTGTCTCCGCCGGGCACGACGCCGTGGGCACGCCGGCTCGGCTCGAGCACGGTGCTCGCGCGCAGGTGCTGTCCGAGGACGACGCCGCGGTGCTCGCGGAATCGTTCGACGTCGTCCAGCGCATCCGGCTGCGGCACCAGTGCGAGGCACTGCGCGACGGCCGCCCCGTCGACGACCTGGTGCGCCCGTCGGACCTCACGCCCCTCGACCGGAGCCTGCTCGACGCGGCTGCGCGGGAAGTGGCGGGCGTGCAACGGGCCTCGGCGTACCTGGCTCGATGAGGCCGTCCGAGGAACATCCCGACACCTTCGCCGGGCTCACCCCGGAGCAGTGCCACGCCGTCGATCAGGCCGTCGCCGCCGAACGGCTCGAGGGATGGCGTCCCACGCCGGCGGAGCTCGCACTCCTCGTCGCCGAGTGTCGCGGCGAGACGGTGCTGCCGTCGGTGCGCGAGGGGCTCGTCGGCGACGGACCGAAGCGTGAATCACGCTGGGCGGCACTGCGTCCGCGGCACACCCCGTACCTGCTGCCCGGGTCGACGACGCTGCGCAACGTGCTGGGCATCGTCGACGCGGCCGCGTTGCACCGCGCGGAGAGCATCCTCACTGCACTCCGTCTGGTCCGCTGTCACACCGGGCGGGCCGACCTCGGGGGCGCCGTCGGTGTGCACCGCCTGCTGAGCGTGCACCGCTACGTCTTCCAGGACGTCTACGTGTGGGCAGGCGACGTGCGCACCGTGGAACTGTCGAAGAACGGCACCGCGTTCGCGAGGTGCTCCGTCGTGTGGGACGGCCTCATGGGCGTGCACGAGACCATCCTGAGTGCCGACTGGGCGGCCGCCGACCGGGGCGAGCTCGCGTACCTCCTGAGCCGCACCTACGCCGACCTCAATCAGGTGCATCCCTTCCGTGAAGGCAACGGTCGGGCCGCGACCATGCTGCTGCATCTGCTCGTCGCGCCGACCGGGTTCCGGCTGGATCTGACCGACGTCGAGCGGCGGGACTGGATCGCCGCATCGCAGGACTCGGCACCGTTCCGCCAGGCCGGCGCACCGTCCGCACGCCCCTTCATTCCCCTCCTCCTGCGCGCCCTGAGCTCGTAACGCACTCGCAACATCTCGATACATCACGGACACCACCGCGGCCGCTGCGTCCGATTAACTATCACTCGACAGATACACCCCTCCCGTCAATGGAGAACACCCATGAGCCAGGCCGTGCTCCCACCCCCGTCGGACCGTCACGCGGACGGCGACTCCGACGATCTCCTCGAGTTCGGGTACGAACAACAGCTGCATCGCAAGTTGGGGAAGTTCGCGTCCTTCGCGGCGGGCTTCTCGTTCGTCTCGATCCTGACGACGATCTTCCAGCTGTTCGGCCTGGGCTTCAGCTTCGCCGGCCCGGCGTTCTTCTGGGCGTGGCCGGTGGTGTTCGTCGGCCAGTTCATGGTGGCGCTGTGCTTCGCCGAACTGGCCGCGCGCTACCCCATCTCCGGGGCCATCTACCAGTGGTCACGCCGCGTCGGCGGTGAGATCACCGGCTGGTTCGCCGGATGGTTCATGATCATCGCGCAGATCGTGACGGCCTCCGCCGCCGCCATCGCACTGCAGGTGGTGCTGCCGAACGTCTGGAGCGGCTTCCAGATCGTCGGCACCGACACCGCACTGACCTCGTCGGACGGCGCCACCAACGCCGTCGTGCTGGGCACCGCGCTGCTGGTGATCACCACGACCGTCAACTCCATCGGTGTCAACGCCATGGCGCGCATCAACTCGATCGGCGTGACGTGCGAGATCGTCGGTGTCATCGCGGTGATCGGCGTGTTCTTCACTCATGCTCAGCGCGGACCGGACGTCGTGTTCGACACCGGCGGCGTGCCCGTCGATTCCGGCTACATCGGGGCGTGGATCGTCTCGGGACTCATGGCCGCCTACGTCATGGTGGGATTCGGCTCCGCCGGCGAACTGGCCGAGGAGACGAAGAATCCCCGTCGGGTCGCACCGCGCACCATCCGTCTCGCGCTGTCCGTCTCCGCGCTGGGCGGCGGGCTCATGATCATCGGTGCGCTCATGGCGGCACCCAGCCTCACCGACGGTGAACTCGCGACGCAGGGCCTGCCGTACGTGCTGAACTCCGTGCTCTCGTCCCCGTGGGGCACCGTGCTCCTGATCGACGTGGCCACCGCGATCCTCATCTGCACGTTGGCCATTCAGACTGCCGCGTCCCGGCTCATGTTCTCGATGGCCCGTGACGGCCGGCTTCCCGCGTCCCGTGTTCTCGGATCGGTCAACAAGACCACGGGCACGCCCATCGCCCCGGCCGTCGTCATCGGGCTGGGCTGCGTTCTGGTGCTCGTGGTCAACGTCGGTAACGCGGCAATCTTCTCCACCCTCGCCAGCGTGTGCATCGTGCTCATCTACCTCGCGTACATGATGGTCACCGTGCCGCTACTCCTCCAGCGGCTGAAGGGCTGGCCCCGCAGCACCACCGGCGCCCCGAAGGTGGACTCCGAGGGCAAGCCGCTGTTCACCCTCGGCCGCCTCGGCCTGCCCGTCAACCTTCTCGCCGTCGTCTACGGCGCTGCCATGGTGGTCAACCTGTCCTGGCCGCGCCCCGAGATCTACGACCCCTCCGGCGATTTCCCGCTGCTGCGCTGGGCCGCACCCCTCACCGTGCTGGCCGTCGTCGCCGTCGGTGCGCTGTGCTTCCCGCGCGGCAAGGCCCACCCCAACCCCGTCACCACAGGAGTGTCCGCATGACCGCCACCACCACAGCCGCCCGCGAGCACGCCCGGTCGCAGGCTCGGGAGATCACCGACTCGATGCCGGTGGTCCCACCCTCCCTGTGGCCGCACGAGGTTCCCGGAGCCGGTGCCGCGTCGCTCGTCTGGGCCGAGACGGTTCCCGGCGGGCGGTACACGACGAAGGTGCTCCAGCGCGGAACCCGAGTCCGGTTGCGCGACATCGACGGAGCGGCCTGCGCGCACGTCCTGCTGCACCGTGCCGACGCACCGTGGGAACGCCTCAACACCGCGGACACCGTCAAGGTGCCGTGGCAGGCGTACCTGGGGGTGGGTCATCCGCTGCTGTCCGACCAGGGGCGGGTGCTCGCCACCGTGCTGGCCGACTCGTCCGGACACCACGACGCACTGTGCGGTACGTCGACGCTGCTCACCAACACCGCGAAGTACGGTGACGGCAGCGCGTACTCGGCGTCGCCCGCGGGCCGCGAGTTGCTGATCCTGGCCGCCCTGAAGAACGGACTCGGTCCCCGCGACGTGCCGCCGACACTCAGCTTCTTCCACGGCGTCACCGTCGATCCCGACGGGGCCCTCCGCAGCACGGGTTCCGCGGGTGCCGGCCGCGAGGTCGACCTGATCCTGCACCTGCCGGTGATCGTGAGCATCGCCAACACGGCGCACCCGATCGATCCGTCGCCCACCTTCGACACCACGTCGCTCCAGGTGCTGGCCTGGCCGTCGCCGCAGGATCTCGACGCGCTGCCGAACACCGATCCCGAATACCTCCGTGCCGTCGCCAACACGTTGGACACGTACGCAGCAGGAGGCTCGAAATGATCGCAGCAGTACAGGAACTGGCCCTCGTCTCCGGCGAGGTGGTGCTCGACGAGGTCGCGCCTGCCCGCGGCCCGTGGTCGGCCGTCGTGCGCGCCGGCGACGTCCTCACCATCCTCGACCTGGAGGGCAACCAGGCCGTCGACACCCTGGTCTACGGCGCCGACGATCACACCGTCCGCTACAGCGCACCGGCCACCATGGTGGGTCAGGGCAACGTCTACCTCACCACGGGAACTGTTCTGCGCGACAGCGAGTCCCGGCCGATGATGACCATCGTCGCCGACGAGGTGGGCAATCACGACACGATCGGCGGTGCGTGCTCGCAGGAGTCGAACACGCTGCGCTACGGCCACCACACCAAGCACCAGCACGCGTGTGTCGAGAACTTCGTGCTCGAGGGGTCGCGGTGGGGTCTGGGCAAGCGCGACATCGTCTCCAACATCAACTTCTTCATGAACGTCCCGGTCGACGCGGACGGCAGCCTGGGCATCGTCGACGGACTGTCCGCGCCGGGCAAGCGGATCGCGCTGCGCGCGGAGATCGACTCGCTGGTCCTGATCTCGAACTGCCCGCAGATCAACAACCCGTGCAACGGTTTCGACCCGACACCGGTTCGTCTGATCGTGACGCGGCCCGCATGAGCATCCGCGTCGAGCGCCCCGGCATGCTCACCACCATTCAGGACTGGCCCGGCCGGGTGGGGTACTGGAAGGTGGGAGTACCCCCGTCGGGGCCGATGGACGACCTGTCGCTGCGGTTGGCCAACGTCGCCGTCGGCAACCCGGAGGGAGCGCCGGCGCTCGAGACCACGATGAGCGGTCCCGCACTGCGTTTCGACGACGAGACCGTCGTGTGCGTCACCGGTGCGGACGCACCCGTCACGGTGAACGGCGAGCCCGCCGAGCGCTGGACTCCGATCACGGTGCCCGCGGGCGGGGTGCTCGACGTGGGTGCGGTGTCCGGGGCCGGTCTGCGGATGTACGTCGCGATCCGCGGCAGCGTCCTGGCCGAGGAGTACCTCGGCAGTGCGTCGACCTTCACACTCGGGACGTTCGGCGGGCTCGACGGCCGTGTGCTGCAGGCGGGCGACGACCTCGCCCCGGCGGATCGCGCGACCGGCACGCCCGCACCCGTGCCGATGGAACACGTTCCGGCGCTGACGCACTCGTGGCAGCTCGCCGTCACGGAGGGGCCGCACGGAGCACCCGAGTTCTTCACCCGCTCCGACATGGACACCATTCTCGGCACCGACTACGAGGTGCACTTCAACTCCGATCGCACCGGCGTGCGGCTGGTCGGACCCCGCCCGGACTGGGCGCGTACCGACGGGGGAGAAGCGGGTCTGCACCCGTCGAACATCCACGACAACGCGTATTCGGTCGGGGCGCTGGACTTCACGGGCGACACCCCCATCCTGCTCGGTCCCGACGGCCCGAGCCTGGGCGGCTTCGTGTGCCCGGTGACGGTGGTCGCGGCCGATCGCTGGAAGCTCGGTCAGCTGCGCCCCGGCGACACGGTGCGCTTCGTCGCGCTCGAGGCCGCTGCGGCCGCCTCGAAGAACACGCTGGGTGTCGGCCGGCGCGCCGGCCTGCCCGTGGTGTTCTCGCGCGGCGGCGACGGGGACGACGGTGTCATCGCGCGCCGCGACGGTGCCACGCCGGTCACCTACCGACGCTCCGGTGACGACAACATCCTGGTCGAGTACGGCGAGATGTCCCTCGACCTGGCGCTGCGGGCCCGCGCGCACGCGCTGCACGAGGCCGTCGAGGCCATCGCTCCCGCCGGATTGGTCGATCTGACGCCCGGTATCCGGTCGTTGCAGGTGAAGGTCGACCCCGACGTGTTGCCGACCGCGAAGCTCCTCGATCTGCTGCTCGAGGCCGAGGACGCGCTGCCGGACACCTCCGAGCTCACGGTGCCCAGTCGGCATGTGCGGCTGCCGCTCTCGTGGGACGACCCGTCCACGCGCGAGGCGATCCAGCGCTACATGCACGGCGTACGCTCCGACGCGCCGTGGTGCCCGTGGAACATCGAGTTCATCCGCCGGATGAACGGGCTCGAGTCCGTCGACGACGTGTACGACACGGTCTTCGACGCCGAGTACATGGTGCTGGGCCTGGGCGACGTGTACCTCGGCGCGCCGGTGGCGACTCCGCTGGATCCACGGCACCGCCTCGTCACGACGAAGTACAACCCGGCCCGCACGTGGACACCGGAGAACGCCGTGGGGATCGGCGGCGCGTATCTGTGCATCTACGGCATGGAGGGACCCGGCGGCTACCAGTTCGTCGGCCGCACCACCCAGGTCTGGAACCACCGTCATCCTCTGACCACGAAGGGGTTCGAAGAGGGCACGCCCTGGCTGCTGCGCTTCTTCGACCGCATCTCCTGGTACCCCGTCAGCACCGAGGAACTCGCCGACATGCGCGCCGATCTCGCGGCCGGGCGCGGAGCGGGTGTCGAGATCACCGACGGCACCTTCTCTCTGGCCGACCACGACGAGTTCCTGGCCGAGAACGACAGCTCCATCGCCGAGTTCCGCAAGAAGCAGGCCGAGGCGTTCGGCATAGAGCGCGATGCCTGGTCCGCGGCCGGCGAGTTCGCCCTCACCACAGCACAGGGAGCATGATGACGACCGCCACCGATCGAGTGTTGCTCGCGTACAAGCGTATTGCCGAGGTCGACCGCCCCGAGGTGTGGATCACGCTGCGCGACGAGGCGGACGTCCTCGCGGAGGCCGCCGGTCTGGACGAGAGCCTGCCGCTGTACGGGACCGTGCTCGCGGTCAAGGACAACATCGACGTCGCGGGTCTCTCGACGACGGCGGCGTGCCCCGAGTTCGCCCGTACCCCGGACGCCGATGCGACCGTTGTCGCGCGACTCCGCGCCGCCGGCGCTCTGGTGCTGGGCAAGACCAATCTCGACCAGTTCGCCACCGGACTCGTGGGAACGCGCAGCCCGTACGGCGCGGTGCGGCACGCGCACGACCCCGAGAAGATCTCGGGCGGCTCGAGTTCCGGCTCCGCGACCGCGGTCGCGCTGGGCATCGTGGACATCGCCCTCGGAACGGACACGGCAGGGTCGGGCCGAGTTCCTGCGGCCTTCGCGTCCCTGGTGGGCATCAAGCCGACGCTGGGACTGGTGCCGAACACCGGCGTCGTCCCGGCGTGCGTGGACTACGACGCCGTGACGGTCTTCGCCGCCGACATCACCACGGCCACAGCAGCCATGGCGATCATGATCGGTGCGGACTCGGCGGATCCACGGAGTCGTGCGTGGCCCGCGACGGTGCCGTTGTCGGCCCCGCCGCGCCCCCGTGTCGCCGTTCCACGCACCGAGGATCTCCGCGCGCTGTGCCCCGAGTACGCGGAGGCGTTCGAGCGCACGGTGTCGGGACTGGACGCTGTGGGGATCGACCACGAGATCGTCGACATCTCCGTGCTGCTGGACGCGGCCGTGCTGTTGTACGACGGGGCGATCGTGGCGCAGCGCTACGCGGCGGTCGGCGAGTTTCTGTCGACATCGCCCGAGCACGCCGACCCGACCGTCTCCCGCATCGTGCTGGGCGCGAAGGATCCGGCAGCGCACGCGTACGTCGACGACCTCTCGACGCTGCTGGCGGCGAAGGCGCACGCGGCGTCGATTCTCGACGGGCTCGACGGCCTGGTGCTGCCGACGACCACCGAGCACCCCACCATCGCTGCGGTACAGGCGGATCCGCTCGGCATCAATCGCAGGCTCGGCACGTTCACCAACTTCTGCAACCTTCTCGACATGGCGGCCGTCGCGGTGCCGGGTGCGCGCACGACGGCGGGGGATCCCTTCGGCGTCATGGTCGTGGGCCCCGCGTTCACCGATCAGGTACTGCTCGACATCGGCGCCGCGGTGGCGGATCAGGACACGGCGGTACTCGTGGAGGACGGCGTGGACGTGCTCGTCGTCGGCGCGCACCTGCGAGGGTTCCCGCTGAACGGTCAGCTGGTCGAGCGTGGTGCGCGGTTCGTCGGTGAGGTGAGCACCTCCGCCGACTACCGCCTGGTCGATCTGGGCACCACGCCGCCCAAGCCCGGACTGGTGCGCGGCGGCAGCGCCTCCATCGCGGGCGAGCTGTATCGGATGGCCCCGGCGCACCTCGGCACGTTCCTGGCCGGGCTGCCCGCACCGATGGGCCTGGGATCGGTGACGCTGTCCGACGGTCGGGAGGTGGTCGGTTTCATGTGCGCCGCCGATGCGGCGGAGGCGGGCACCGACATCACCGAGTTCGGCGGCTGGCGGGCCTACACCGCGAATCGTGGAGTCCGAACCCCGGATTCCGGGGTCTGAGTTCCACGATCAGCTCGAGCGTGGCCGGTTCTCGTCGATGAGCCGTTCGAGTTCGCGAGGGTTTCTGGTCTGCAGCAGGACGCGGCCCGGACCGGTGAAGTCGAACACCAGCCCCTCGCCGGACTTCAGCGTCTGCATCGTCTTCCCCTGTACCGCTCGACGCACGTCGAACGTCATCGCGAGGTGGTACGCCACCACGTGACCGGTGTCGATGGTGACGCGTTCCCCGGGACCGAGGTCCATGACGTCGATGGCGCCGTACACACCCAGCAGCACGTGCCCGCGTCCCGACGCCTTGTAGCCGAAGGCGCCCTGGCCGCCGAACATCTGCTTCATTCCGCCGAACTGCGGGTCGACGGTGACGTCGGGGGAGTTGCCGAGCCAGGAACCGTGGCCCACGAACCACTCCTGCCCGTCGGCGACGTCGACGGTGATGACGTCGCCGGGCAGCTTGCCGGCCAGGTCGACCCAGCCGCCCTGGTCCGGTGCCGTGTACGTGGTGACGTAGAAGGATCCGGCGCTCAGCGCGCTGCGTTTGAGTCCGCCGAGGAATCCGCCCGGGGTGCTGCTCCGGATGTCCACACCGGCCGAACACGCGAGCATCGCCCCGCCCTCGGTGTTCAGCGATTCCCGTGGCGCGAGGCGGCATCGGGCGACGGTGTTGGAGGGGTTGTGCCGGAGTTCGACGTCCATGCGCAGACGATAGAGCAGCGACGACCGCCGCGCGCGGCACGTGAGAGTGCCCGAGAAATTACTTTCGGGTAGCTCTGGTGTCGACGCCCGGTTACAGACATAATCCGATGCGTGAACAATGTAGGTGTTACCTCGAGTAACCTGATCGCACAGGCGCCGGCCGGTGGCGGCGCCGCGCTCGATCAGGTCTTCGGCATGACCGCGGCAGCCGGTGTCATCTCGCTGTTCCTGCTGTATCTGGCCGTGATGCACCGGACGAGGCGCATCACGTGGCTGCAGCGCCTCGCGGACTACGCGGGCGAGAAGCTGCACCGCCCCGGGTGGGTGGCGCTGCCGCTCGTCATGTTCATCTCGACGATCCTCACCGCGTTCTTCGGCTTCATCTGGGACGTCAGCCTGCACATCGGACGTGGTCGCGACGAGGGCCCGTTGGCCAACCCGGCGCACTACTTCATCCTGGTGGGCCTGTTCTTCCTGTTCATCGCCGGTGCGCTGGCGATCATCCTGCCGCGCGACGAGAAGCCCGGTCCGGCAGCCATCAAGATCACCCGGACCTGGTACGCCCCCACCGGCGGGCTGCTCATCGCCGGCTCGGGCCTGTACGCGCTCATCGGCTTCCCGCTCGACGACATCTGGCACCGCATGTTCGGCCAGGACGTGACGCTGTGGGGACCGACGCACCTCATGCTCATCGGCGGCGCCGGGCTCTCGCTCGTCGGCGTGCTGCTGCTCGAGCACGAGGGTCGCGTCGCGATGGCCTCCACCGCCGTGACCACCGCCGCCACCGCCGGTGAGCCCGACGGCGAGACGACGGCGGACCCGGCGCAGGCCGTCGACTCGCGCAAGCGCTCGATCATCACCTGGTTCATGCGCAGCTCCGCCTTCGGTGGTCTCGTCATCGGCCTGTCCGTCTTCCAGATCGAGTACGACTTCGGCGTCGAACAGTTCCGCCTCGTCTTCCAGCCGCTGCTCATGACGGCTGCCGGCGCCTTCGCGCTCATCGCCGCCCGCCTGATGGTGGGCCGCGGATCCGCTCTGTTCGCCGTCGCCTTCGCCGCGGTGATCCGCGAGATCACCGCGCTGATCGTCGGTCCCGTCCTCGGTGAGCCGCACAGCGTGTTCACGCTCTACCTGGGCATGGCCGTGGTCGTCGAGATCATGGGTCTGACCACTCTCGTCCACCGCCGCCTCCTGTTCGGTGCCGTCACCGGTGTCGCCGTGGGCACCGTCGGCCTGTACCTGGAGTCCATGTGGGTCGACGCCGTCTTCCTCTACCCGTGGCCGAACAGCATGTGGGTCGAGGCGCTCGCCACCTGCATCCCCGCCGGCCTCGTCGTCGGTCTCACCGCGGGTCTCTTCGCGCAGGCGCTCAGCGGTGACGGACTCCCGCGTCCCGCCGTCCGGCGTTCCATCGTCGTCGCGATGGTGCTGGTGCTCGGCGGCAGCGTCGCGAACGGCCTGATGATCGACGTTCCGCAGGGCGCGAGCGCGACCGTGAGTCTCACCGACGCTCCCCGCGAGGACGGCTTCCGCATGGTCACCGCCACGGTGAGCATCGACCCGAGCGACTTGGTGTCCGACGATCCCGAGTGGGTCTCCATCCTCGCCTGGCAGGGCGCAGGCGACTCGCTGCACGGACTCGTCGTCGACAACCTCGAGCGCACCGGCCCGGGTGAGTACCGCTCCACGCGTGCCATGCCGGTCGACGGGACGTGGAAGACGTTCCTGCGCATCCAGGACGGCCGCACCATGGCCGGTGCGCCCATCTTCATGGCGGCGGACGAGGGCATCGGCGCCGAGGAGGTCCCCGCGACCACCGAGTTCACCCGCGAATTCCAGTACGAGACCAAGCTGCTGCAGCGCGAGCGCTCGTTCGACCACCCGGCGTGGCTGTTCACGGCGGCGTGCCTCGTGGTGCTGGCCTGCTCGCTGGCCCTCATCTGGTCGCTGTCCTGGGGCGCCGCGCGCATCAGCCTGGCCACCCCCGGCAACACCGCGACGAAGGGCAGCAAGGAGCGCAGTCGCGTATGACGCCCGATCCGAACGTGATCTACCTCGCGGATCACTCTGTCGTGCTGGCACTTCCAGCCGTCATCCCCGCAGTGCTCATCGCTCTCGTGGTGATCGTCATCGTCGTGCGCGACCGGCGGGCCGAGCGGGCGGAGAACGACCTGAAGGACGCGAACGAGAGGGAGGGCACGGAGTGAGGCGGGTAGTGGTGGTCGGGCTGGCGGTACTGGCGCTGGCTGGCTGCGCACAGGCGGAGCCGGAGACCGAGGCGACGCTCGAGCGGGATTCCTCTGCACCGGCACCGTCCATATCGGTAGGGGCAGCGAATATTCCGCGCATCACGCCGACCACCACGCTCGACGTCTCCATCGCGGGCGGTGAGGTCACCCCGGTCGACCAGCGTCTCGAGGGCAGGGTCGGCGAGGAGATCCTCGTGACCGTGTCCAGCGACGCGGAGGACGAGATCCACGTGCATTCCGTTCCGGAGCACAGCTTCCCGGTGGCGGTCGGTGACGATCAGCAGTTCCGCTTCACGGTCGACGTGCCGGGCTCGGTCGACATCGAGTTGCACGAGGCCGACGTCACCGTGGCGACGGTGCTCGTCCGGTCGTGAGCAGCGAGCTCCTCGCGCACGGTCTCGGCGGGTCGACCGACCTGCCGATCCCGGTGACGTACGCTCTCATCGGCGGCGCCTGGGCGCTGGCAGCGTCCTTCGCGGTCCTGTTGTTGGCGTGGAAGACTCCGCGTCTGACGCCCGATCGACACCTGGTCCGGACGCCGCTGGCGCGACTCGTGGACGCTGCCGCGTTCCGGGGCGTCGTCGGCACCGCGTCGGTGGCGCTGGCCGTGTGGGTCGGTGCGGCGTCGGTGCTGGGTCCGCAGGATGCATCCAACGCGCTGCTCGGCGTGTTCTACGTGCTGGTGTGGGTCGGGCTGGTCCCGGCATCGCTGGTCTTCGGGCCGGTGTGGCGCATCGTGTCCCCGGTCCGCGCGCTGTATCGCGTTCTGCCGCACGGCCGGCCGCGGACCCTGCCCGACGGCATCGGGGTGGTCCCGGCGGTGCTGGGCCTACTGGCCTTCGTGTGGCTCGAACTGGCGTCGAGTGATCCCGGTTCGGTTGCCGCCGTGCGTACCTGGTGTCTGCTGTACGTGGTGGTCCTGCTCGGCGGCGCCCTGATCTTCGGCGAGGAATGGTTCGCGCGCGCGGATCCGTTCGAGGTGTTCAGTGACACCGTGGCGCGGCTGTCGATCCTGGCGCGCGACAGGGAGTCACGCGCCCTCGTGGTGCGCAACCCGCTCGACGGCGCCGCCACCCTCCCCGTACGACGCGGAACCGTCGCCGTGACGGCCACGCTGCTCGGCTCCACCGCGTTCGACTCGCTGGCGCAGACGCCGAGTTGGAAGTCGTTCGCGCGTGACCTCGGTGACCCGGTGCTGATCCGCACGGCCGGCGTGCTGGCGTGTGTCGCACTGGTGGGCACCGTGTTCTGGCTCGCGGCGCGCACCACCGGCGGTGTGACGAGGGAGCGTCGCGCGCAGTTGCCCGGTCTGTTGGCGCACTCGCTGATCCCGATCGTCGTCGGGTACTTCTTCGCCCATTACCTCACCTATCTCGTGGAGAAAGGTCAGCAGAGCGTCTTCACGTTGTTCGATCCGTTCGACCGAGGATGGAATCCGCTCGGCATCGCGGACGCGTCGGTGAACTACGCGTTGTCCTCGCACCCGTCGGTGGTCGCGTCCATAACGGTGCTGTGCGTGGTGATCGGGCACATCGTCGGAGTGACACTGGCGCACGACGCGGCTCTGCGGCTCCTACCGAAGAAGGATGCGCTGCTCGGCGAACTGGCACTGATGCTGGTGATGGTGCTGTACACCTTCCTCGGTCTCTTCTTGTTGTTCGGTGCATGAATGGTCGTTGACCTTTCCGTGACCGTAGGTTACCGTCCGGTAGGTTAGTGGCGCCCATCACAGGGGAGGGTGCCGATCAGAGCATGGGGGCTCGTGTGCGGCGTCGTTCCACGGTCATCTCGGGCGTTCTCGTCGCCCTCCTCGTCGCATCCGGTACCGCGGTGCCGGCCACGGCGGATCCCACCGGCGGCGCGGACGCCGTCGCCTGGACCGCCGCGGCCGATGCGCCGCCGCAGTACCCGCAGGTGGCCATCGACTGGGACGTCCCCATCACGATGAGTGACGGAACGGTGTTGCAGGCCAACATCTACCGGCCCGCCGATGCGTCCGGTCGCCCGGTGGAGACCGACCTCCCGACCGTCCTGAACATCACGCCGTACACCAAGCTCGTGGGCAACCTGATCGACTCGATCCAGCAGATCCCCGGAGTGAGCGAGCCGGTGCTCGACTTCCTGGCGAGCCTCAACTTCGCGGGTACGCCGTTCGACGGCATCACCGATCTCACGCAGGCGGTCGACGGCGGGGGCCTGCGCATCTTCGCCGTCAACCGGAACCTCGTCCAGAACGGCTACGCCCAGGTGGTCGTCGACGCCCGCGGCACCGGGTTCTCGCAGGGCACATGGGACGTGTTGGGTCCACGCGAGCAACAGGATTCGGCGGAGATCATCGACTGGACCTCACGGCAGTCCTGGTCCGACGGTCAGGTCGGCATGTCGGGCATCTCCTACTCGGCCATCAACTCCGTGCAGGCCGCGGCGCTGCGTCCGCCGGCGCTCAAGGCCATCTTCCCGGTCGAGCCCGGCAACGACCTGCTGCGCGACATCGTGGGTACCGGCGGCGCGTTGGGTGTCGGGTTCATGCCGCTGTGGCTCACGTTGGTCAACGTGCTGAAGTTCGTCCCGAACGTGCAGTCGATCCTGCAGGGGCAGTTCGACACTCGGTGGCTCGCCGATCGACTGGCTGATCCGGCGATCCTGATCCCCGAACTCGCGAACGCCTTCACGGCGCCGACCATCGGAGACATCCGGCCGGAGACCCTCGGTGTCGCCCAGGACGGACAGTTCTACGCGGATCGATCCGCAAATCTGTCGCAGATCGAGGTGCCCACCATGGTCTACGGCGGCTGGCACGACATCTTCACCAACAGCGAGCCGCGCATCTACAACGACATCCCGGTCGCGCCCGGACGCAAGCAGCTGATCATGGGCGACGGCTACCACGTCAATCCGGGTGCGGGCTTCGGACGCCCGGGCAACCCGCCGCGACTCGATGCACTCGAACGCGCGTGGTTCGACCACTGGCTGAAGGGCGTCGACAACGGTGTCGAGAAGTACGGCCCCGTGACGCTGTTCCAGCAGGGCGGCGGGTGGACCACCACCGACCAGTTCCCCCGGGCCGGAGCGCAGTCTCAGCGCACCTACCTCTCTGCCGCCCCCAGCGGCACCGCCGGGCACAGCCTCCATGACGGCTCGCTGTCCTCGTCGCCGACGTCCGACACCGCGCGCCTCACCGTTGCTCCCGGGCTGCGCGGGGTCTGTTCTCGCGACGCCGCGGTCGGTACTGCGGGTGCGGCGGCGATCCTGGGGTCCGTGTGCACGAAGGACTCCCGGTTCAACGAAGCCGAGGCCCTGACGTTCACCAGCGCGCCGGCCGAGAAGCCCACCCAGATCTCGGGTGCCACCAACCTGCATCTCAACACGGTGCTCGATCGGCCCGACGGCTTCTGGGCCGCGACGATGAACGACGTCGCGCCGGACGGCACGTCCACCCCGATCAGCCACGGCGCTCTCACCGCATCGCTGCGCCAGATCGACGAGGCGAAGAGCACCCGCTCGGCCAACGGCGACTACGTCGACGCGAAGCCGGCGCTCACGCTCGCGAGCCGGCAGCCGCTCGTGCCCGGCGTCCCGACCACGGTGGACATCAACCTGCTCCCCACGGATGCCGTGATCGCGCCGGGCCACCGGATCCGCATCGACGTCTACGCCGCCAGCGTGCCGCGCTACCTGCCACTGGGGCCGATGCTCGTCGACTCCGCGCTGGCACCTCAGCACGTGCAACTCGACCCCGCGAACCCCAGCTTCGTGAACATTCCGTATGTGAACTGAGCGGATACCGTGACCATGTCGCGTCCTCGCAGGCGGTTCGGTCGCCGGTATCGGTGGAACACTTCGTGACATGTGGTGGTTCGTCATCGGCTTCGTGGCCGTCTGGATGGTGGTGTCGGTCGTTCTCGGCGTCCGAGTCGGCCATGCCATCCATGTGGCCGACGTCGAGGAGGATGTCGAGCATGCACACGACGTCGACGGTGACGCGCCACTCGCTCCCACGAGGTGATGGGGGCCGAGATCGGATTGTGATCGAGCACGGCAATCCTCGCGAATGGCCGTGACGAAAACTCGTCGTGACGACACCGCACCACCTCGGGACCCGCTCGTGACCACGGGCTGGATGCTCGTGGTCGGCATCGCGGTCGCGTGGCTTCTCATGGCGGTCCTCATCGGTGTCTGGATCGGTCGCGCCGTCCGCAAGGCGGAGCGCGACGAGCGCGACGCGCGTCGGCAGGAGTCGACTCCCGAACACCGCCGCGACTCGGCGGCCTGACGACCGACCGTTAGAGTGACCCTCGAACAGTCGTTCAGCGAGGGAACCCGGTGCGATTCCGGGACTGGCGCGCAACGGTGACGAGCTTCGGCTCGAAGTCCGATCGCTTGCTGTCCGGCACCACCCTCGAAGCTCCGCGCACGGGCTCCCAGCAGGACGGCACAACCGAACATGACCCCACGCCTCGCGATCGCCGCTGTCGTCACGACAGTCGGCCTCCTCGCCACAGGATGCTCCACCGGCCCGACCACGACGGCTGCGGCCGAGGCTGGAAGCAACTATCCCGTCACCCTCGAGAACTGCGGCCGCACCGTCACCATCGACGCGCCGCCGCAGCGCGCCGTCTCCCTCAACCAGGGATCCACCGAGATTCTGCTGTCCCTCGGGCTGGAAGATCGGATGGTCGGTACCGCCACCTGGACCGACCCGGTACGGGCCGACCTCGCGGACGCCGACGCGCAGGTTCCTCGGCTGGCGGACAACAAGCCCTCGCTCGAGGTGGTGCTGGACACCGAGCCCGATCTGGTCACCGCGTCGTTCGGCGGAACGCTGGGAGAGGGTGGAGTCGCGGACCGCGACCGGTTCGATGCCCTCGGCGTCCCGACCTACCTGTCGCCGACGGACTGCATCGGCAAGTCGGCCACCAGCGTCAACGCTGACGGTGCCCGGGACGAGCCACTGAGCATCGAGACGGTGTTCGAGGAGGTGCGCGATCTCGCGGCGATCTTCGATGTGCGCGACCGAGGGGATGCTCTCGTCGACGAGCTGCGAACGCGCTACGACGCGGCATCCACGCCGGTGTCGGAGGCGTCGCTCGCGTACTGGTTCGCCGACACCACTGCTCCCTACATGGCCGGGTGCTGCGGAGCGTCCGGTGTCATCTCGAACGCGGTGGGCGTGCGCAACGTCCTCGCGGACACGAAGGACGAATGGCCGCAGGTGAGTTGGGAGAGTGTCGCCGACCGCAACCCCTCCGCACTCGTGCTGGCCGACCTCAGCCGGCGCAGCATCGACGGTGACGCGCTGGCGAGCAAGATCGCATTCCTCGAGAGCAACCCGGTGACGAGTCGCATGCAGGCGGTGATCGACAAGCGCTACATCGTCGTGAACGGTGCCGACCTCAATCCGTCGATCCGGACCATCGACGGTATCGAGAAAGTGGCTGCGGCACTGCAGGAGTGGTCGAACGGGTGAGGGTGCGACCGGTACTGGCGGTCGTGGCCACGCTGCTGGCGGTCGTCGCGTCGGTGGCGGTGTCCATCGCGCTGGGCCCGGCGAACGTGACGGTGCCCGACGTGGTCGCCGTCGTCGTCGCGCATCTCGGTGGCCCGCCGGCGGACGTCAGCCGCATCCAGGACGGCATCGTCTGGGAACTGCGGCTTCCCCGTGCACTTCTCGCGGCGATCTGCGGGTGCGGCCTGGCGCTGTGTGGCGCGATCATGCAGTCGCTGCTGCGTAACCGCTTGGCGGATCCGTTCGTTCTCGGCATCTCGTCCGGTGCCTCGACGGGCGCGGTGTCGGTGGCGGTGCTCGGTGTGGGTGCGGGCGCACTGTCGCTGTCGACCGGCGCCTTCGTCGGTGCTCTCGTGTCCTTCGTGCTGGTGATGATGCTGGCCACCGGCGCCGGCGGTGGAACAGGGCCGGTGACCTTGGCGGGAGTGGCCGGTACGCAGTTGTTCTCGGCCCTCACCTCGTTCATCGTGCTGTCCTCTGCCGACGCCGAGCAGACGCGCGGGGTGCTGTTCTGGCTGCTGGGCTCGCTCGCCGGTGCCGGGTGGAGCGATGTCGCGGTGTGCGCCGGCGCCGTCGGGATCGGGGCGGTGGCGTGCGTGGTGGCGGCGCCGTCGCTCGACGCGGTCACGCTGGGATCGGACACGGCCCGCGCGCTCGGTGTCTCGATGCTCCGCCTGTCCGTCGTCCTGCTCGGAGTCACTGCACTGATGACCGCGACCATCGTGGCGTCGGTGGGAGCCATCGGATTCGTCGGGCTGGTCATCCCGCACGCGGCTCGCATCCTCGTCGGCACCGCCCATCACCGCGTGCTGCCGGTGTCCATGGCGATCGGTGCCGTGTTCATGGTGTGGGCGGACACCCTGGCGCGCAGCGTCTTCGCACCGCAGGAGATTCCGGTGGGGGTCGTGACGGCGCTCGTGGGTGTGCCGGCGTTCGCGATCATCCTGTTGCGTGGAAAACGCTGATAGTGGAATCTGTACCCCGGAATCCGGGGTGCCGATTCCACTATCGACGCAGTGCTCGACGCACTTCGGCGATCACGGCATCGGGCTCCCGAATCAGCCGGTGGTAGGTGAACCGGAGTACCGTCCAGCCGTCGTTCACGAGCGCGTTCTGACGCACCGCGTCGTGTGCCATGCGCTCGGCCGTGCGGTGATACGCCCAGCCGTCGATCTCGATCGACACCCGCCGGTCGACGAAGGCCACGTCGATCACGTAGCCGCACGATCGCATGGCGCACTCCCATCCCGTGATGCGAAAGGTGCGCAGCAGTCGAAGGAAGATTCGCTCCGCCTCGGATTCGCCGCCGGTCGCGGCGTGCACGAGCATCGCCGCGGCGCGAGGGCTGCCGACACGTCCGGGGTTGCGAGCGTGGGCACTCCGCAGCCGGTCCAGTGATGTGCGGGTCTGCAGTGCGCGGTCGAGGAACTGAGTTCCGTCGCCGGGTCGTGCCTCCTCCAGGATCACCGCGGTCTCCAGCACAGTCAGAGCGAGGCCGGTGACGCGGAGATCACGGGCCACCGCCACGTCGACTGCGGGAACGTCGCGTCGTCGCACGGTGACCGACCGATCGAGGTAGCGCCGAGCACGCGGAATGGTGACCCAGGAGTGGGCGGGCGGCCGCTCGAGCAGCCCGAGCCACCATGCGGCGGTGGGCCCACTCGCGAGTGCTCCGCGACCGCATCGGAGCACCGCGATGCGCACCATCGCCTGCTGGGTGACCGGTTGACCTGCCGGCATGTAGATGCCCGAAGCCATGCGGGTCCAGCGTCCTGCGGACACGCGGCGTTCGAGCGCAGTGGACGACAGCCCCAGTGCCAGGGCCTGCGCCCGGCTGATGACGCCGTCGTGCCGACCAGCGAATCTGTCCAGTTCGTCCACGCACTGTTGGACGGGCGTGGGCCCACCGGGGATCCCGGGAGCAATAGTGGAACCAGGACCCCGGAAACCGGGGTCTGACATCCACGATCAACACCCCCGCGGCGGCGGCTCCACGAGGTGATCGCGTGCCCGCGCGACGACGAACGCCTGCGCCGCCGTCTCCGTGCCGTGAGCGGATCGCACGGCGTCCCGGTGCAGCACGTACCCGCTGTCGATGAGCAGCGACTGCACCTCGTCGACGTCGTGGCGGAGGTAGTCGAGGTGCACGTCCCGCCCGAACGCGGTGCGCAGTTCGCGGGTGGGTGCGGCGGTCTGGAATGCCAGCAGCAGCCAGCCGTCCGGGACGGTGACGCGGCGGAACTCGGAGAACAGAGCGGGCAGATCGGCGGTGGGGGTGTGCACGATCGAGTACCAGGCGCACACGCCGTGCACAGAACCGTCGGCCAGGGGGAGCGCGGTCATGTCGCCCACCACCCACGAGGCCGGCCCCGATGCTGCGGCGATCATGCCGCGCGACGCGTCGAGGCCCAGGACGTCGAGGCCGGCACCCGCGAGCTCGCGTGCCGCCTGGCCGGGCCCGCACCCGGCGTCGAGCACCGTCGTGCCGCGCGAGGACCGTACCGAGCGAGCGAACGACGACAGGAACCCGCGGTCGAAGGGGCGCGAGCCGAGCTCGTCGGCGAAGGCGGCCGCGTAGTCCGGGGCGATCGCGTCGTACTCCGAGTGCATGCGGGACAGCGTAATTGCCTGGCCCCGAGGTACCCACACCTCGTACCGTCACTGACTCACCGACAACGAAGGAGATCACCATGCCACCGACAGGCGCGGGAACGCGGCTGCTCAACTGGGCCTCGGCCATCGAGGACGCCACGTTGGAGCAGGCGCGTCGCACCGCGGCCATGCCGTTCATCCACCCCCACGTCGCCCTGATGCCCGATGCGCACCCCGGAATGGGAAGCGCTGTGGGCACGGTCATTCCGACACTGCGCGCGGTCATCCCCGCCGCGGTCGGCGTCGACATCGGGTGCGGGATGATCGGCGTCGAGACGACGCTGACTCACAGCGACATCACGGACCTCGACCTGGCGCAGCTGCGTCAGGACGTCGAGCGTGTCATCCCCCTCTCGCCCGGCAACTACAACGGGCACCTCGACCGCTTCGAGTTCACCGCTGCCAAGATCGCGGAGCTCGAGGAACTGGCAGAGAAGAGCGGGGTGGACCTGTCGCACTCGCCGAAGTGGCGTCAGCAGCTGGGGTCTCTCGGTGGTGGCAACCACTTCATCGAGCTGTGTCTCGACGAGCGGGACCGGGTGTGGCTGTTCCTGCACTCGGGTTCGCGAGGGGTGGGCAACAAGATCGCCAAGAAGCACATCGCGATCGCGCAGAAGATGTGCGAGAAGTGGTGGATCCAGCTGCCCGACCGTGACCTCGCGTACCTGGCCCAGGGCACGCCCGAGTTCGATCGGTACATCGCGGATCTGACGTGGGCGCAGCGGTTCGCGTACCTCAACCGGGCGGAGATGATGGATCGGTTCCTGCACCAGTTCGTGCATCGGGCCGGTACCGACACGAGTGTCGAGTCGGATCGAATCAACTGTCACCACAACTACACCCGGCCGGAGAAGCATGCCGGCAAGGACGTGTGGCTCACCCGTAAGGGCGCCGTCCACGCGGCCGAGGGTGTGCGGGCCATCATTCCGGGCAGCATGGGAACGCGGTCGTACGTCGTCGAGGGCAAGGGCAGCGCGAGCGGTCTGCACTCGGCTCCGCACGGTGCGGGTCGGCGGTTCTCCCGGACCGAGGCGCGCAAGCGCTACACGCAGGACGACCTGCGTGAGCGGATGGTGGGGATCGAGTACCGGGACTCGGCCGAGTTCATCGACGAGATCCCCGATGCCTACAAGTCCATCGACGTGGTGATGGAGGATGCTCGCGATCTGGTCACGGTGCTCCACGAGCTCCGCCAGATCATGAACGTCAAGGGCACCTGACGACCCCGATGGCCCTGCAGTGCAGGGCCATCGGACGTCACACGCTCCGCCAGGCGTCGTCCCTCACGAACTGGACGGCCTGCGGCCCCATCAGGGCCATGCCGCCGTCCACGACGAGGGAGGCGCCCGTCATGTACGACGACGTCGGGCCGGCGAGGAACGCGACGACGGAGGCGATCTCACGTGCGTCGCCGGTACGCCCGAGCGGGACACCCGGCCGGGGGTTGCTCTCGGGGTTCTCGTCGGTCTGACCGGTCATCGGTGTCGAGATCTCGCCCGGTGCAACCGAGTTCACGGTGATGCCGTATTGCGCGAGCTCGATCGCCATCACCTGCGTCAGTCCGCCGAGACCGGCCTTCGCGGCGCAGTACGGTGCCGCACCGACCTTGGGCAGGTGTTCGTGCACGCTGGTGACATTGACGATGCGCCCGCCGTGACCCTGCTCCACCATCAACCGTGCGGCGTGCTGTCCACACGGGAACGCGCCGTCGACGTCCACCGACAGCACCGTGCGCCACTAGTCGAAGTCCAGGTCGAGGAACGAGGTGGCGGTCCCCGTGCCGGAGCAGTTCACCAGCACGTCGATCCCGCCGAGCTCACTGGCCAGTGAGTCCACGGCGAACGGGGCGCCCGGGAGGTCGGTCAGGTCCATGTGGGCACTGAACCCGCTGCACCCCAGCGCGCGGATCTCCGCGACGGTGGCCTCGGCGCCCTCGCGGTCGCGGTTGTAGGTCACCCCGACGTCGAGGCCGCCGCCGGCCAACGCGACGGCCACCGCGCGGCCGATGCCGGAGTCGCCGCCGGTCACGACGGCGGTGCGGGGAACGAAGTCGGAACCTGGTGTCGTCATGGCCGGGCCATACCCGCTCAGAGGGCGTTCATGCCGTTCTGACGGCTCAGGATCGGAGTGGAGGTGGGGCGCCCCAGCAGGAACCCTTGCACCATGTCGGCACCGAGGCTGCGCGCCGACTCCAGCTCCTGCGGCGTCTCGATGCCCTCGTACACGCATTCCGCACCGATGGCGGCCGCGAAGGTGGTGAGGGCGCTGGCGGCGGCGCGGCGCATGGGGTCGGTGTCGATGCCGCGGACGATCGAGGCGTCGAGCTTGAGGACGTCGGGCTTGATCTCGACGAGCTGACGGAGACCGGAGTAGCCGGCCCCGACGTCGTCGACGGAGATGGACAGGCCCTCGTCGCGCAGATGATCGAGGGCGGCGCCGAGTGCGGTGTAGTCGCTGACCAGGTCGTGCTCGGTGATCTCGACGACGACGCGTCGGCACTCGGCGGCCTCGTCGAGGATCGGCACCAGGTCGGTGGCGACGATGGTGGTCGCCGAGACGTTGACGGCGAGGAAGACGTCGGTCGGGAGGTCTCGGGACGCCGCGACGGCGCGTCGGACAGCAGCGAGCTCCAGCGGGATCTGCAGGCCGTCGGCGGCCGCGTCGAGGAACCAGCTCTGGGTGGTGCCGTGCCCGGAAGGGAAGCGGGACAACGCTTCGTAGCCCATGACGCGACCCGTCGACACCGACAATACGGGTTGGAAGACGATGGCGGGCCCGCCGTCGGCGATCAGCTCGGCGACGTGGTGGTTGCTGCGCGGAGCCACGGCGTCGCCGTACTGCAGGAACGCGGCGGCGGTGAGGGTCTTGCCGAGCGCGACGGTCACCGTGGTGCGGTAGTCGACCGGCACGGTGGAACTGGTGCAGGTCATGCTGACGGTGGCGCTGCGCAGGCGGGTCGACTCCACCAGGGCGCGCGCCGCGGCGAGCCGCTCGGCCACGTCGTCCGCGGAACCGAGCCAGACACAAGCGAATTCGCCCGGTTGGGTCCGGGCCACGATGGCGTCGGGAAACGCGTCCGTGAGGAGACTCGATGTCTCGGCGACCAGGTCGTGGCTCGTGGCGCGGCCGAGGCGTCGCTCGATCTGCACGAAGTCGCGGAGATGGACGACGGCCGTGCCCAGGGTCTGCTCGACTCCGCGGGGGACATCGAACCGGGCGACGGCGCCGTCGAGGCCGCGACGGTTGAGCAGGCCGCTGACGCTGTCGCGTCGGCTGTTCTCGAGCTTGTCGGTGAGGAAGTCGACGTGCATCTTGAGCAGAATCGGCACGATGACCGCGGTGAGCAGGGTGAGCGCTCGCGACAGAACGAGCCAGCCGGGGACACCGTCGTGTACCGAGAGCACGGACAGCACGACGAGGATCGCCGCGGCGAATGCCAGTTGGGCCGCCAGGATCCGCCCGGAGACGTACACACCCGCGAACAACGACACCAGCATCAGCAGCACTACGCCGGGAAGGGCGTCGAACGGCGACCGGGAGGCGAACAGAACGACGGTGATGCCGATGTCGGCGTAGACGACGAAAGGGATCGAGTAGCGGAGGTTCCGCCCGTAGAGGTAGATGAGCAACGCGGACGGAAGAGTGGTCAGCGCCGCCACGGCGACGATGACGAAGGACGTCCTGTCGAACTGCGGTGACAGACCCCAGGTGATCCCGGCCAGGCCCACGATGATGACCAGCGTCAACACGACGAGACGCATCGCAGGCACGCTCGGGTACTCGAGGCGTGCCGCGGCGTGGTCAGCGGTCGGGATCGGACGTACGGGCAACACACACTCTCGTTCGTCGAGCCGCGTCGACCCCCGACGAACGATGCGGCAGTGAGGAGAAGGACAGGTCGAGTTCCCGGTATTCGGAGCTGCGGTTCGCAAGGACGGGCAAACGGTACCCGATGATCGAAGAATAGATACCGAGTGAATGCAACAACCGAGAATGGCCTGATTTCGGCCATGATGACAACGTTCGTTGTACCAATTCGCGACGGCTCACTGCTTGCGTGGTACACCGAGTTGCAGTAACTTTTACTGCAACAGCCTGTCGCACCAAGTCGGCCCGGCACTCACGGAGGTTCACGCCATGACGATCACATCCGACACGCGCTCCGAGTACGAGCAGACGCTGCGCACCCTGTCCGAGGCGTCCGTTCACCAGCACTTCGATGCCTTCCTCGACATCCCCTGGGACGATCCGCACTACGCGATCGTGGCCGACGATCCCCGCTGGGTGCTCCCGGCAGCCGATCCGCTGGGCAACACCGAGTGGTACCGGTCGCTCCCTCTCGATCGGCAGATCGCGGTCGGGATGTACCGGCAGGCCAACATTCTCAAGGTGGGTCTGCAGTTCGAGCAGGTGCTCATCGCCGGCATCATGAACTACGCGCTGCGGCTCCCGAACGGCTCGCCGGAGTTCCGCTACTCCACGCACGAGGCGACGGAGGAGTGCCACCACACCCAGATGTTCCAGGAGTTGGTGAACCGCATCGGGGTCGCCGTGCCCGGTGGCCCGAGGTGGTTCCGCAAGGCCGGCCCTCTTCTTCCCCTTTTCGCGGGCCCGCTGCCGTTCGGCTTCTTCGTCGGAGTGCTGGCCGGCGAGGAGCCCATCGACCACGCGCAGAAGTCGATCCTGCGCGCCGGTGCATCGCAGCACCCGTTGATGACGCGCATCATGCAGATCCACGTCGCCGAGGAGGCGCGGCACATCGGCTTCGCGCACCAGTACCTGGAGCACCGCGCGCCCAAGCTGTCCCGACGTCAGCGGTTCGCGATGTCCATCGCGACGCCGATCATCATGCGCGTGCTGTGCGACGTCATCATGAAGCCCAGCAAGCAGGTGCAGCGCGAGCTCGGAATCCCGCCCGAAGTGGTGCGTGAGGTGTGGTGGGACAACGAGGCCTCCGCGAAGACGTTGCGCGACATGTTCGGTGACGTCCGCAAGCTGTCCGAGGACATGGGCCTGATGAACCGCGTCTCGAAGCGTCTGTGGACGAGTCTGCGTATCGACGGACGCCCGTCGCGGTTCCGCAGCGAGCCCGCCTCCGCCGCGGCCTGATTCGATGCCCCACGTCGTCACCGGGACGTGCTGCGCCGACGCGTCCTGCGTCCTCGCGTGCCCGGTCAACTGCATCCACCCCGCGCCGGGTGAGCCCGGGTTCGGGACCACCGACATGCTGTTCATCGACCCGGCGACATGCGTGGGATGCAGTGCCTGTGTGACGGCGTGCCCGGTGGGCGCGATCGTCCCCGATACGAAGCTGACCATCGAGACCGCTCCGTACGCGGCCCTCAACGCGGAGTACTTCGAGCGGTCTCCGCACGCGGACCGCACTCCGCTGGCTCTCGTTGCGCCGCAACGACGTCTGCGCCGCGGTGGCCCGTTCCGCGTCGCGGTGATCGGTGCGGGGCCTGCCGGGTTGTACGCCGCGGACGAGCTGCTCAAGCATCCCGAGGTGGCGTCGGTCGACGTCTACGACAAGCTCCACACTCCGCACGGCCTGGTGCGGCACGGCGTCGCACCCGACCACGCGACCACCAAGAAGGTCACCGACCTCTTCGAGGCGATCGAGAACGAGCCCGGCTTCCGCTACGTGCTGGGCGCCGAGGTGGGAACGACTGTCACTGTGGCGCAACTGCAGTCGGTCTATCACGCGGTGGTGTTCGCCGTCGGCGCGTCGTCCGACCGCTTGCTCGTCATTCCCGGTGAGAACCTGACGGGCTCCGTGGCGGCCACCGACGTCGTCGGCTGGTACAACGGCCATCCCGACCATCGGGACGCCGCCGTCACGCTCGATCACGAGCGCGCCGTCGTCGTCGGCAACGGCAACGTCGCCCTCGACGTCGCGCGCATGCTCACTCGCGACACCGAATGGCTATCGGAGAGAACGGACATCGCGCCGCACGCTCTCGACCAGCTGCGGGGTTCTCAGATCCGAGAGGTGCAGATTCTCGGCCGACGCGGACCGGCCGACGCGGCCTTCACCGTGCCCGAACTGATGGGGCTCGCCGCGCTCACCGATGTCGACGTCATCGTCGAGGCGGATCCTGCGCAGCTGCAGGGTGACGATCAGCGGAGTCGCCTGCTCGCGGAGCTGGCTGCTCGGCCGCGATCGACGGACGCCACGCGCCGTCGCATCGTGCTCACGTTCGCGGTGTCGCCGGTGGAGATCCTGGGCCGGGACGGCCGGGTGACCGGCGTCCGCGTCGCCCGGAACGACCTGGTCGAGGGTGCTGACGGTGCCGTCGTCGCCGTCCCGACGTCCGACGAGTACGTCCTCGACGCCGGCCTGGTGGTGCGGTCGGTCGGCTTCCGCGGTGTCGGTCTGCCCGGGCTCCCGTTCGACGAGCGCACGGGCACCGTGCCGAACGATCGCGGGCGGGTGGCGCCGGGTGTGTTCGTCGTCGGGTGGATCAAGCGCGGTCCGCGCGGCTTCATCGGCACGAACAAGACCTGCGCGCAGGAGACGGCGGAGGCGGTGCTCGACCACCTGGACTCCGACATCACCGAGCCGCACCACACGCCCGACGAGTTGATCGCAGCGGCGATCCCGCGGGCGGGTGACCTGGCGGCATGGCGCCGGCTGGATACGGAGGAGCTCGCTCTCGGTCGACGGAACGGTCGGCCGCGCGTGAAGATCGTCGATCGGCTCGATCAGGAGGCCGTCGCGGCACGTGTGAACGTCAGGGCTCCGCGGAGACTACTGCGTACGTGAGATGCTTCGGTGCGATGAGCACCGAGCGCACCACCTCCGGTGACGGCCGGAGGCGACGGTGGGATCAGCACAACGCCGACCGCCGCCGTCAGGTGATCGCCGCTGCCCTCGACGTGCTCGAGCGGGGCGTGCATCCGGGGGAGTGGGTCACGGCGCAGCAGATCGCCGACGAGGCGCGCATCCATCGCACCGGCATCTACCGCTACTTCGCCGACAGGGCTGACCTCGACGTCGCCATCCAGCGCACCATCTGTGAGCAGCTGGAACACACCCTGACGGCGTCGGTGACACTCGAGGGTCTGCCACGCTCGGTGG
Organism: Rhodococcus sp. UNC23MFCrub1.1; assembly: GCF_000686025.1. Lineage (GTDB taxonomy): Bacteria > Actinomycetota > Actinomycetes > Mycobacteriales > Mycobacteriaceae > Rhodococcoides. Next base: position 18,986 of record NZ_JMLQ01000007.1, on the reverse strand, counting down.
TGCAACGGGTGGTCGACTCGTACGTGCGCTGGGTGGTGGCCCACCCCACCTGGACGTACGTCATCGAGCAGAACGTCACCGGATCGTCCGAATCACCGCTGCAGAGCACCATCGCCCGCGTCGCCGAGAAGATCGAGGTGGCCGTCGGCGGATTCCTCGCCCTCGTCGACGCCGACCTGGGCGACGACGACCTGCGCCTGGTCGGACCGTGGGTGTCGAGCCTCATCTCCGGCTGCGTCGGCGCGGTGAGAACGTGGCGCGCACAGGAGGATTCGGTCGATCTCGACACCTTCGCCGCCTTCCTCGCCGACACCATCTGGCTGCAGATCACCGGCCTCGGCGCGTCGAGGGGGATCACGATCCCGAACGTGCCGCTGGAGCGGGTGCTGGACGGCCCCTGATCCCGGCGTCATGGTTGCTCGCACGCTCCCGTCCACCGCACCGGTCGGTCACTGGCCGTAGGTATGGCGGAGGTTGCCATTGATCAGCCTGTCGATGCGCTTGCGCAAGCTGCGAACGGCGTCGTCGTCCGGGCGCGGTGGGTCGAGGAGCAATGTCCACCGGAGGTTCGTCCCAGCGCCACCGTCGGCCAGGTCGAATCGAATGAGAGCATCGGGTCTCGCCGGCCAGAGCGACGACCACACGATCAGCGACGGCGGCTCGGACTCGATGACGCGCGGAAGCGTCTCGTCATCGAGCAGGTGCAACCACGGTCGTCTGGTCTCTCGACCCGGATGCGCGAGATCGTCGAAGACCACATGTCGGGGCGGTGGCTGGTTCTTCCGTCGGGTCACGACCTCGTCCATGCACCGAACCGTACGGTGTCGACGGGATCGTGAAAAACAGTTTTCCGAGCACCGGAATGCTTGCCACACTGGACCGATGTGGGGCCCCGATCTCGAGTACGTCGACGAATGGACGTTTCCGCTGCTCCCCGACTCCGGAATGGGTGCGCCCACCCAGATGGTCGACGCGTGTGTCGCGGTGTGGCGCGATCCCCGCACCGACCGGGCAGTAGCGCCGATCGGACTGCTCGCAGCGAGAGAGGGGATGACTGACGTGAGTTCGTACGTACGCCCCACGATCGAGGAGCCGGTGTTCCGCGACTCCGACGGTCGGGTCATCGACTACGGGAACCTGTGGGCCGACTCCCCGCCCGAGAGTGCGTATTCCGTGACCGAACACCTCGAACGCTATGCACCCCTTCACGTCGTCGCCGACGCCCTCATCGAGCACCTGGGCGACACCTACGACGTCGAGTTCGACGAGGGTCCGGAGGCGGTGGCGGACTTGGTTCGGCCGCATCGCGATACGACCCGTGCTGTTCGAATGCGACCGAGCGATTCCGACTGCGCGACACTGACACTGATCTTCACGTCCTACCCCGGGATCGGGATGCACGCTGGTCTGCTGCACGATTTCTACTTCCCGAGCTGCGGGTGCGACGCGTGCGACTCGACCTGGCAGGTCGAAGCCGACGGCCTCGAGCGTCAGGTGTTCGCGGTCGTGAACGGCAACTATCGGGAGAGTGTGAAGCGCGGGCTCCGTCCGATGGTCGGGTACGCATTCACCTTTCCCGACGGCGCGAGCTCGGGGCGGACCGGTTCCGACGGTATCCCCGCAGCACGTCTCGACGCCGCGGACCATATTCTCAGCTCACTTCCTGACGGCTGGGCCGCCTGGCCACCGCGACCGTGATCGCACCAGGCCCATGTGTCGCAGCTCGGTGTGCGGGTACCTGCTGACGGAGGCCGAGAGGACGGGAGGTAGCCGATGGAACTGCGCATCGGCATCTCCGGGTGGCGCTACGCGGGCTGGCGGGGCGACTTCTATCCCGCAGGCCTGGCGCAGCGCCGTGAGCTCGAGTACGCCTCCCGTGCACTGACCTCCATCGAGATCAACGGCTCGTTCTACTCCCTGCAGCGGATGTCGAGTTACCAGCGTTGGCGTGCGGAGACACCCGAGGGTTTCGTGTTCGCAGTGAAGGGTCCTCGCTTCGTCACCCACATGAAGAAGCTTGTCGGAGTGGATGCGGCGCTGGGCAACTTCTTCGCGTCGGGTGTTCTGGCGCTGGGCCCGCGGCTCGGCCCGATCCTGTGGCAGCTGCCGGCCACGTTCCGTTTCGACGCTTCGCGGATGGCCGACTTCTTCGCGCTGTTGCCGCGGTCGACGACGGAGGCCGCTCGGCTGGGGGAGAAGCACGACGACAAGCTCGCCGACGACCGCGTGTTCCTGGACGTCGACGAGGACCGTCCACTGCGCCACTGCCTCGAGGCGCGGCACCCGAGCTTCGACTCAGCGGAGGCGTACGAGCTGATGCGGGCACAGGGCATCGGGTGCGTGGTGGCCGACTCGGCGGGGAAGTTCCCGATGCTCACCGAGGTGACCAGCGACGTGGTCTACGTCCGGCTGCACGGCGACACCGAGCCGTACACGAGTGGGTACTCCGACGAGGCGCTCGGCCGGTGGGCCGAGCGCATCGGTGAGTGGCGCGCTGCGAAGCGAGACGTGTACGTCTACTTCGACAACGACGCGAAGGGCTTCGCGCCGTGGGATGCGTTGCGACTCAGCGAGATGACTCATGCCGCCGGCTCGTCGTCCTCCCACAGATAGTCCTGTGGGTGGTGATAGTGGTTCACCCGGCCCGTCCTCGACGGGTCGATGAGGGCAGGCGGGTGCCACAGAGTGCGCCCGGCGTAGGGATGGCCTGGCGGCGCTGTGGTGGTGGACCATCCGAGTGCTCCGTCATGGACCATTGGATGGTGCATGTCGCACACGAAGGTGAGCGACTCGATGTCGGTGGGCCCGCCGTCCTGCCACTCGTGGATGTGGTGCGCCTGCGTGGCGACGGCGGGGCGATCGCATCCCGGTGCGGTGCATCCGCGGTCTGTGGCCATGAGGACGAGGCGCTGGTCCTCACTGGCGATGCGGCGGGTGCGGCCGAAGTGCAGTGGCCTGCCGTCGTCGTCGCCGAAGACAGCGAGGTAGTGATCGGCGTGCGACCCCATGCGGATGACGTCGCGGATCGGCATGGTGGAACCCGTTGCGGTGGTGGCCAGTCCGGTGCCTCGGATCAGGTCCTCGAGACGGGCGACGATGATGACCTTGACCGGCACACCGCGGTGCTTGCCGAGATCGTCGGAGGACAGTGTGTCGCGTAGTAGCAGCTTGAGGGCGTCGTGCCGTCGTTGCGGTGTGGTCCGGGTGTCGCGCTGGCGGGTCTCGTCGTCCGGTTCTCCGATGACGGGCGCGCGTGTGTCCTCGGGATTGCCCACTCCGAGCGCCGCGTACTTGCTGTTGTAGGCGTCGAAGTACGCCGCGGTCTCGGGATCGAGAACGAACCTGCCGCTGCGCATCCCGTCGCTGTCCTGCTTGCCCATGAAGATGCCGCGCTTGCGGACGCGCTCCGGCGGGAGCTCGAACTCGCCTTCCTCGACGATGTGCGCGGTGATGCGCTCGGCGAGAGCCGTGAGCTCCGCGGGACGCACCTCGCGCGCCGCGTCGGCCAGGTGACGCTCTGCGTGGGCGCGGGTGTCTGCATCCACAGCGGCGGGGAGATTCTTGTCGAACTTCCGGATCACCTTCACATGGGCCGAGTCGATGGCACCGTCGCGCAGCGCCGCGGCGGTGGCGGGCAGCTCGGGTTCCATGACGTCGCCGAGCAGGGTGGTCCTGTTGCCGAGCTGAGCGGCCACGGACAGTCGCGCGACGGCGGCTGCGCGGTCGATGGTCAAGAGTTGAGCCAGCGCATCGGCGTTGTGTGCTCCGGTCTCCTCGAAGCCGCGCTGCTGGACGAGCTCGGCCAGCCACACGTGAGCCTGCGCCTGCCGCGACCGCGTCACCTTCTCGTCCCGCACCAGAAGGGCGAGACGGTCGGCCGTCCCGATGTGCTGAGTGTCGTAGGCCGCGATGCGGCGCGTCAGCTCCTCCTGCGCATCGACGAGCTGGGCGAGAACGGGGTCGCCGATGGAGCCGTCGTCACGACGACCATCCCCTGCGTTCCCCCCCGAAAACATGCCTCACAGTACCGCGACCCACCGACATGAATCGAACGTGTGTTCGATTTGCCTACATGCGCGCAAGTGGGCCGAATCTAGAGAAGGCCGTGGCTGATGCAGAGAAACAGCAACACGAGAAAAGCGACGAAGCTGACACCGACGGAACTGACTTGTCCGAGCGTCGGTTTATCGGGCGCAACAATGCGCGAACGTCGTCTGACCATGCGGAAAGTATGGCCATCCGCTGTTTCTGCTGCAAGTCATCCCGTCATCTCATCCGACTCGTCCTCGGCGTCGAAGAACTCGAAACACGCCTGAACAGGCCGGGTGCGCGGAAGCGTCGTTGACCCCGTCCTCCGATCGAATGACAGGTTCTGTGGTGCGGATCGCGTACCGAAGACGCCCGTGGTGGCGCTTCGAACCCCGCCGAGAAACGTTCTCAATGGTTTCATTGCCATTTATGGTCACATTTCCGGATTTCGGTGTCACACTCGTGCGATGTGGTGGATCGTCTACGGCATCGGCGCCGTCTGGGTTGTCGCAGCCCTGGTCATCGGCGTCGTCATGGGCCGTGCCATTCACAATGCGGACATCGAGGATGGGGCTCGCATCCTGCGCGAGGAGACGCCTCTGAACCGCATTCCCCGGACGCCCGTCACGCTCGAGTAGCGGCCGCCGAAACGGTGTCGCTATGTCCAGCATTGGCGACGTCAGCGGAAACCCGGCACAGCGCGCCCAGCCGCGTCACCGGTCGCGGACCACCACTGCCCCGTCCGTCGGGTTCCACAGGATGCGGCCGGACTCGAAGTCCACGACGCGCTGACCGTCGGGCGTCTCGTACTCCCCGGTGACCGGGAACCCGAGCTCCGGCCGCCACTGATCGAGGATCGCGCCGACGACGGCCCATGTGCCGAAGCGCGGATCGGAGAACACCCGGATCCCGCCGTCGGCCAGCAGGTCCTGGTATCCGTCGTGGAACGGGCCCGCCGGAACGAGCCCAGTGGTGCGTGCGATGTCGGCGACCGCCGGCGGTGAGGTGAGCCAGCCGCTCGCGGTCGAGTACAGACTGCCGTGGGTGTATTGGCGGCCCGAGCCCGCGGGGAGTGCGAAGACCGGGCCCCACGGCTCGCCCAAGTCGGTGGATGCGGCGGCATCGAACTGGTCCGCGATGTCGCGCTGGGGCAGCCCCGCCGCGGCCAGTGCGGCCAACTGTCCGTAGACGGGTTTGGGTACGAAGGCATCGTCGAGCACGCCGAAGCGGGCCTCCGGATCGGGGGACAGGCTGTCGCCGTCACGGACGGTGTAGACGTAGAACGGCCCGCCGTACGGCACCTCACCCCACTGCTGCGCCGACTCCACGATGAGCCGCGCCTGCGTGTCCGCGTCCACGCCGGTGTCGGGTGCGCCGTACTCGGTGATCCAGATGCGTGCCGCCGCATCCCCGTGCGCCACCATCGTCTGCCGCATCCTGATGATCTGCTGCACAGCCGAATTGGGGTACAGGCCGGCGTCGGCGAGGGTGGTGCCGTAGTCGTACGCGTGGTACGAGAGCGCGTGGAACGACCCGGCCGCACCGGCGTCGTACATACCCACGAGGAACTCGTTCGAGTCCATCCGGCCGTCGGTGGTGTCCGTGTTGCCCAGTGCCCCGGCCACGACGACGGCGTCGGGATCGGACGCGGTGACGGCGGTGAAGGCGGACCGCAGCATGGCGGTGTACCGGGCGGGGTCGGGGTTCGGCCAGAAGAACAGTCGGCCGTTCGGCTCGTTCCAGATCTCGTAGGTCGACACCCGCCCGCGATACCGATCGGCGACGACGCCCGCGAACACGCCGTACTCCTGCGGGTTCCGGGGAGCCGCTGCGGCGAGGTCGGAGAACCCGATGGCCGCCCACGCCGGTGTCGTGGTCAGCGTGGCCACCACGTCCAGGCCGGCCGCCCTGGCAGCGTCGACCACCCGATCGGAGGGTCGCCAGTCGTACTGACCCCGAGCAGGTTCGGCGAAGCGCCACGAGACGTCGATACGAACCGATGTCGCCCCCCCGTCGCGGACCGCGGCCATCGTCCGCGAGACGTCCGCGTCGTCGGCCCACAGGATGGACGACCCGGTGGAGTAGCCGAGTACCCGGGGAGGCGCCTGGAGTTCCTCGGGCACGGGCGTCGCACTCCGGTCCCGCGTGCACCCGGCCGCCGCTGCCGCGGCCGCGAGCACGAGGAACCCCCGTCGGTTCACGTGGTACGTCCGGCTCGCCATCGCATCATCGGTCGTTCCACCAGGTAGTACGTCAGCGACCCGAGCGCCACCGTCAGAGACATGACCAGTACGAATCCCCACACGAGACCGAGTGCGGTGGGCGGGATGGGAATCCCCGCACGGCCGACCAGGACCAGAACGGGGTAGTGCCACAGATAGGAGGACAGGGAGACCATGCCGAGATACTTGAGCGGCGCCCAGTCGGTCATCCTCGCGAGGCGGGAGTCCTCGCCGCGGCCGAGAGGCGCGACGATCGCGAGAATGGAGGCGCACGAGGCGATCGCGAACACCGAGGAGATGTAGCGAGATCCGAGCGCGAACAGCAGCATCGAGCCGGACAGCGCCAGGACGGCGATGCTGAGGAGAACCGCCGACAACCGCGACGTCGACAAGCGGGAGAAGGCTCCCCGGGCGATCGCGGCGTAGACGACGGCCGCCACCATGCCCCAGGCGAAGTGGTCGGCGAGAGCGAGGAAGCTGCGCGAGAACACCGCAACCCAGTTCGGTCCCCAGTACTGCTCGAGCGGTGGGAGGCCGCTCGCGTGCTGCAGCCTGCCGACGATGGTGTTGGCGATCAGTCCGAGCGCGATGAGCGCCACCGCGGGGATCAGCGCGGTCACGAGGGGTCGCCGGCCGCCGCGGCCGAACCGGAAGAGCAGGAAGCCCGCGATCGGGAGGACGAGGTAGAAGCCCCACTCGGTGCTCAGCGACCAGGAGGGATTGATTCCGGTCTGCAGAGTGCTGGGGAAGTACGACTGCGTCAGCGTCAGGTGCGCCAGGAGGGGCAGCGGCGCGGTGATGGTGCCGGTGCCGTCGGCGGAATGATCCCAGCCGCTCGTCACGGGATTCACCACGTAGCCGGCGCCCAGGACGAAGTTCACGATCAGGAAGATGACGATGTAGGCGGGAAACACCCGTCGGACGCGGGCGACGAAGTAGCGCTTCGTGTTCGGGAACGCTGCCCCGTCGGCGAAGCGCGTGACGTACGGAAGGTAGAGCAGGAACCCGGACAGCGCGAAGAAGAACGTGAGGGCCTGGCCCAGGAAGTCGATCCGCGTCGACGCGACGATGTTCGGGGTGTGCACCACGGCCACGTGGGCGAGGACGACGCAGATCGCGGCGACACCGCGGGGGCCTTCCAGCCCGGCGATCCAGGCCTTCCGCTGGGTCGGCGGTGCGGTGACGGGAGCGGGAGTATCGGTCACCGTGGAACCTCCTGCAGTCGAGCATGATCGGGTTCGACGGCGCTGTCGTCCGGTGTGGGTGTCGGGTTGACTGTGAGCAGAGCGAGGAAGACCGAGAACACCATCGTGACGATCGGATTGGTGACCACCGGGAAGTCCAGTTGCAGTGCGACGAGCAGGAATCCGATGAAGGCCGCACCGATCACACCGGCCTGCCAGTGCGTCGACGAGCGCATCCGTCGGTACGCGATGACCAGCGCGGCCAGCAGCAGCGCGAGGAACACGACGCCGACGATGATGCCGCCGCGATAGAGCGTCAGCAACGGGGTGTTGGCGACGTAGTTCGCGTTGTAGCCGGCCACCTCGTCGATGAGCTCGAGGGCACCCCACCCGCGCCCGAAGAGCCAATGCCCGTCCATCGACGGAAGGAAGTTCGCGAGTGCGCGGGCCCTGTCGTCGGTTCCGCGGTCGGACGAGCCGAAGCTGGACAGGAACCGCGCGTTGACGGCGGGGATGGCGAGTGCGACAGCCGCGCCCAGCAGCGTGGCCGCCACGACGATCACGCGGGTCCGTGTCCGCAGTCGCTGGAACGCGAGGTACACAGCCAGCGCGACGATCACCGACAGGATGGCCGAGCGCGACAGGGTCGCCATCAGCGCCAGACCGATGACGGCACTCGACACGATGCGGATCCACCCGCGGGTCAACGCCAACGCGAGGGCGAAGCCGAGGAACAGAAAGATGCCCGCCACGTTCGGGTCGATGTAGGTGCCGGCCAACCGACGGATGGACGTGCCGCCCACCTCGAACCAGCGCAGCGTGGTGCCGATGGTCCCGGTGTTCCCGTACCCGATGGGGGACAGGACGGAGATCGCCGTCCCGGTGCGGTCGAAGAACAGGATCAGGAGGGAGGCGCCGCCGCCCACCGCCGCGCCGCACACGTAGGACAGGCCGAAGCGGCGCAGGTCGACCGCATCGAGTCGGAGCAGCGGGAAGATCAGTGACGTCGCCACTGCCCATTTCAGGAACTCGGTGACATGGACTCCGCTGGTGGCACTCTCGGTGACCGAGGCGAACGAGACGAGCAGGAGCAGCGCCACCATCACGTCGAGGCTGCGCACCCGCAGGACAGGGGGCGGGTGGGTGAGCATCGCGGCCCACACCGCGACCGCGAGGAGCAGCACCGCGGGTCCCGCGCCGGGAATCACCGCGAACGGGATGCCACCGAGCGTGAATCCGAGTGCGGCATAAACGAATTTCGGTGAGGCAAGGGTGACCGTCACGCCGACCACCATGCCGATCAGGCCCACCGCGAGCAGCCGGGCGGCGCTGGTGCTCGAGCCGGACAGCAGGCCCACCGCGACGGCCACACCGGCGCCGAGGATGCCCACCAGGAGAGACGCTCTGCGGGGGGTCATGGCGCCAACCACTCCTGCACCGCGCGGTGCGGTGCGCCCTCGTTCCAGCGGTCGGCGTTGGCTCGGTAGAGGGCGTCGCCGTCGGCCACCGCGGCCGAACGGTCGAGCAGGTAGCGCCGGCAGCGCTGCACGAACTCGTGCTTGTCGTCGATACCGTCGATTCCCAGGACGGGTCCGAGCGATCCGACGGCCGCGGTGGTGCCGACGACGGGCATGCCCCGGCTGGCAGCGTCGAGGATCTTCACCCGGACTCCGCCGCCGGTGACGATGGGCGCGACCATGGCGCGGCTGGTCGAGAGGAACGCGTCCAGGTCGTCGACGAAGCCCAGATCCTCCACACCGGGCGGCAGCGGTACGGGCCGGCCGGGTCCGCGCGAGCCGACGATGCGCAGTTCCGCACCGTCGATGCCGCGGGCGATGTCCGGCCACCACGTCAGCAGCCGTTCGAACGCCTCCTGGTTGGGCGACCACTGGCGGTCGCCGAGGAACACCAGTCGAGGGCCGGACTCGCCGATGTCCACCTGCGTCTTCGGGGGCAGTGTCAGATCCAGCCAGTGCGCTCGCCGCACCCCGTGATCGGAGTAGAACTGCGCCTCCTCCGCGTCGTACGTCCCGACGGAGTAGGCCTGCCGCGCGACGCGGAGCTCGTCGCGCACGATGCGGCGCGAGTCGACCCGGCCGAGCACTCCCCGAGTGGCCTTCCACACCAACGTCTCCGACACGACGGTGCTCACCGCGAGGATGGGGTCTCCGTGTCGACGGGTGTGTGCCCGCGAGGAGTGCAGGAAGGCCTCGGCCATGTAACTGTGGTCGGCGACGAAGATGTCGGCGTCCGTGTCGTCCACGGCCTTCACGAGGCTGTCCGACGTGAAGCGCGTGTGCACCAGACTGCGACGGGTGCGCAGGCTCCGGCTCACCAGTTCGGCCGGGCGCGGAGCCGTCTTGGGAATGCGGACGACGTCGGCCTCCGCCACTTCCGGGCGGCCGGAGAGGCACACGACGGCGACGTCGTACGACGACCGGGAGAGCGTGATCACCAGTTTGGCCATCGTCAGATCGCCGGTCGACTCGAACCGGGGATCCTTGGCCAGGAGAAATGCCGCTTTCATCGAGTAGCCCTGTCGTGGAGTGGTTCTCGGATGTAGGACGAGCCGGTGCCGTGCACGGCGCGGTGGTACACGAACAGCAGGGCGGCCTCGCACACGACACAGGCCACGGCCGCGCCGTACCCGCCGAGCGGGCCCACGAGCAACGCCAGTGCCGCGAGCTTCGCCACCGCCACGGCGACGGTGGCTTTCACCCGCAGGGCGTCGCGCTTCTGCACGAACAGCACCACGATGAACGAGTGGTTGATCGCCCGCGCGACCACGAACAGCGAGAGGATCAGCGTGATGTGGCCGGTGTAGTCGGCGCCGCCCCAGAGCAGGATGCCGACGCCGATGACGGCCATCGACCCACCGGTGAGCAGGCCGACCTTGACGACGTCGCGGAGCGCCGGCGCTCCCGACACGTGGCCGCCGGCGGCCCGGATCTTCTCGAGGTAGGTGTTGGCGTAGTTCTGGCCGATGGTCGAGATGGCCAGTGCCGCCACGAGTGCCACGGAGTAGTAGCCCGCGACCTCGTCGCCCGCGACCCACCCGATCACGACGACGTCGCCCTGCGCGTAGAGGGCGGCGGCGAGAGCCTCGAAGGAGAGCAGCGCGAACTCCTTCGGCCCGCCGGGTGCGGCGGGGGTCCGTCCGGGGACGTACCGGAGGCAGGCGGCCGCCACCACGAGGTAGGGGAGCAGGTACAGGGCCGCGGCCGTCGACAGCGACGGTGCCTCCACCGCATACAGATACGTGGCACCGAGGACGATGCTCGTGATCTGCCGGACCGCGTCGAAGCGCATGGCGACGTCGGGACGCCCCTCGCGGAGCAGGTGGCTCTTCCAGGTGTTGAACAGCAGCTCGCCCGCCGCGACGATCACGGCGAAACCCACGACGAACGACGCGGTGAACGCGGCGACACCGACCACCGCCACCACCGAGCCGAACAGCACGCGGGCGCAGCGTTCCCGCTCGTATCTGGCCTCGTCGAGTCGGAGGGAGCGGACGTAGAACGCGTTGTCGATGCCGGCGTTCACGATGGCAGCCGTCGCCACCGCGACGGCGTACTGCCCGTAGGAGCCGATGCCGAGGGTGTGGATGAGGGCGAACGTCCAGCCGAGCCCGACGAGCCGGCCGCTGTAGTTCCAGAACGACGCCACCCCCGTGCGGAGGAGATGGCTGTCGAGCGCTCTCATCGCACCGAGTACTCGGCGGCGTCGACGCTCGCCCCGGCGGACCACGCGTCGAGGAAGACGGCCGCACAGTGGGTCATGGCATCGGCTCGCCGTACCGCGTCGACCTGGCGGGTGAGGTCGTCGAGCCGGGCCCCGTCGCGCACCACGTCGAGGACCGCGGCGGCGAGATCGTCGACGCTGTCGACTCCCACGGCGCCTCCGCGCTCCACCGTCTCGGCGAGCGCTCCCTCGGTGATGCAGACGATGGGTGTTCCGTACGCGAACGATCGGGTGACGGCGCTCGAGGCGGGATAGGCCTTGCCGTACGGATTGTGCTTGGAGTACGGCACCAGCAGCAGTCGGATCGACTCGAAGAAGCGGTCCTCGTCGGGACCATTGACCTCGCCCACGAGGGTCACACCGTCCATCGCCGGCAGTGCCGCCGTTCCTCGTCCGGCGGCGCGGATGTCGATGTCGACGTCCAGTTCCTCGCGCAGACGGCCGATGAGATCGAAGCCTTTGCCGCGGTAGACGTGGCCGAACAATCCGACTGCGAGTGGACGCTCCGCGGGCGGAGTGAGGTCGGGGCGGGCCGGCACGAAGATGCGTGCCGCGACCGGGTGTGACCGGGGAAAGGTGCGACGGATGCTGTCGGCGCCCATCGTCGTGAGGGCGAAGACGGTGCGCCCCCGCAGTACTCGACGTTGCAGCGCGGTGGTGACGATCCGGAACGGGTAGTGGACGGCGTGGTGCAGGAGGCGGTGGCGCCCGACCGACTTGGTCTTGAACGGCCACCACACCGGGTACGGCGGATCGTGCACCGTGGCCGTGACGGTCACCCCGCGCAGCAGCGATGCCCAGAACACCGACAGCGACCCGCCGCTCTGCTCGAAGTGGACGAGGGTGGGGCCTTGCGCCGACGATGCCTTCACCAGCGCGCGGATCCGTCTCGCATGGGCGAGTACCTCGCGCGCCGTCTCCGCGCCCTCTGTCTCGATGCGGTAGTCGACGACGTCGAGGAAGTGCGGGGCGACCTCGGCGAGGAAATCGTCGGCGTAGTCGCCGACGCCGCTGCGGCCGGCAGCAGGCGCGACGTAGACCAGCCGTGTACGGGCGAGATCCACCACGTCGGGTCCCATCAGTAGAGGAGTGGGCGGAAGGTGGGGTGGTAGTCCAACGCGGACGTGCGCTTGCCCAGCGCCGTGGCGGGGACGCCGGCGGCGATCTCCATCTCGCCCACGTCGCGGCGGACCAGAGACGCGGCACCGATCACGGCGCCGGCGCCGATCTCCACGTCCCTCAGCACCGTGGCGCGGCTCGCGATCCACGCGTGGTGTCCCACGTGCACCGGCCCGAGGCGGACACCGAAATCGTCACTGTCGACGTCGTGGTCCCCGGTGATGATGTGGACGTCGGACGCGATCACCACGTCGTCGTCGATGAGGAGACCCCCGCGGGCGTCCAGCAGCACGGACGATCCGATAGAGACGTTGTTGCCGATCACCAGCCGTCGGAGCCCGAACGTCGTGGAACCCAGCATGATCGACGAGCCCGTGCCGATGGTGGCGCCGAAGAAGCGGAGCCACCCCTGGCGGAGCGTGTGCGACGGGATGTGGGTGATCAGGAAGTTGAAGACGCGCTCACCCAGTTGTTCCTTGCGCGTGCTCGAGTAGGGCGCGGAGTTCACTGGGCACCGGCCGCACGCTTGGACTGATCGTCGACGTCGTGCCGCACCATCATGCGGACCAACTCGTCGAAGCCGACCTTGGGGCGCCAGCCGAGCGTCTCCCGTGCCTTCGTGGAATCGCCGATGAGTTCGTCCACCTCGGCCGGTCGCATGAAGGCCGGATCGATGTGCACCCGCTCGCTCCAGTCGGAGATGCCGATCTCGTCGAACGCGATGTCGAGCAGTTCGCGGATCGAGTGCGTCTCACCGGTGGAGATGACGTAATCGTCGGCGTGGTCGTGCTGCAGCATCAACCACATCGCCTCGACGTAGTCGCCGGCGAAGCCCCAGTCGCGCTTGGCGTCCAGGTTTCCCAGTGCGATCTCGTCCTGCAGGCCCAATGTGATGCGAGCGACGGCCTGCGACACCTTTCTGGTGACGAATTCCGGTCCACGGCGCGGTGATTCATGATTGAACAAGACGCCGGAGCTGGCATGCATGCCGTAGGACTCGCGGTAGTTGATCGTCATGTAGTGGCCGTACACCTTGGCGACGCCGTAGGGCGAGCGCGGCCAGAGAAGCGTCTTCTCGGTCTGCGGTACTTCCTGCACCTTGCCGAACATCTCGGAACTCGATGCCTGGTAGAACCGCACGTCGCGGCCGGAGCTGTCCTGGAAGAAGCGCACCGCCTCGAGGATGTTCAGCACACCGCCGCCGGTGACGTCACTGGTGAGCCGGGCGTTCTCCCACGAGTACGCGACGAAGGAGATGGCGCCGAGGTTGTAGACCTCGTCGGGCTTCGCATGGGCGACGGCGCGAATGAGGCTCACCAGATCGAGCAGGTTGCCGCTGATGATCTCGACGTACGGGTGTGTGACGCGGAGCAGATCTGCCTTGGGATTGTTCTGTCCGGCCACCAGGCCGAACACGTCGTACCCCTTCTCGTGCAGCAGTTCGGCGAGGTACATGCCGTCCTGCCCGGTGATTCCTGTGATGAGAGCTCGCTTGGTCAAGACACACCATCGCTTCCGTCAGTCGAGCTCGAGTGTCCGAAACGCCGAACTCCGTCGCGTCGTGCTCATGTACGTCCCCGTAAACGGGGCCATTTCCGGGTATCGCCGTTTCATTCTGTCAGTGCGACTGCGCGAGCGGATGACCATTCTGTGACACCCATGTTGCCCTGCGCTTTTCACTGATCATCCGCATACTATGAGCAATCATTCCCGGCCACAATCGCTGGGTATCTTCCGCGGGGAGAACGGGTCATGGACATACGGGAGTATTTCTCGGCCTGGCGGAGACACTGGGTCACCATCGTGCTGTGCACCGTGCTCGCGGTCGGTGCTGCCGGCGCGGTGTCGGCCCTGTCGCAACCGACCTACGTGGCGACGGCGCGACTCTTCATCTCGACCACCGGTGCGGGCTCCATCAGCGACGCGTATCAGGGCAGCCTGTTCTCCACCGGTCGCGTCGCGTCGTACGCGGGGCTCGCGGTGGGCAAGCAGGTGGCCGAGCGCGCGATCGACGAACTGGGTCTGAACGTTCCTCCGGAGAGCGTGATGTCGAGAGTCACCGCCGCGGCCGTCACGGGATCGGTTCTGCTGGACGTCACGGCCAGCGACTCCGACGCGGCCGCTGCTCGAGACCTGGCCAATGCGGTGGCGTCCCAGACGAGCCAGCTCGTGCAGGAGTTGGAGACGGCGCAGGCGGGGCAACTGCCGGCGGCCACCGCCACCGTGGCCGATTTCGCCGACCTCCCCGTCGCTCCCTCGAGTCCCCGCTGGGGCCGCAACCTGGTATTCGGCCTGTTCGGAGGGTTGATCCTCGGTCTCGCGACGGCGGTGGGTCGCTCGGCCCTCGACTCGACCGTGCACACCGACGACGACATCGCGGCCGGCGCCGCCGGGCCCGTGCTCGGCGTCGTTCCCCGCCAGAACGACGCGATGGCCGACTCCCTGCTTCTCGGCTCGTCGTTCCCGACGGCGGAGGAAGCATTCCGCGAGATCCGCACAGCGATCCTCGCGCTCAGAACGGGCACACCGCCGCGGACCATCGTGGTGGCGGCGCCGACGGTGGGGACCGGATCGACGACGGTGGCGGCAGGACTGGCGGCTGCACTGGCGGACACCGGCAGATCGGTGGCCCTCATCGACGCCGACTTCCGCGGCGGGAGGCTCCCAACCCTGTTCGGTATCGGGGGAGTGCCGGGGCTGAGCGAGTTGCTGCGCGGCAAGGCCACACTCGACGACGCCGTGGTGCCCACCGACCGCGACAACCTCAGCATCATCGGTACCGGCGTCGCCACCGAGTCGTCGAGCGCCCTGTTCGGCCGCGTGACGATGAACGAGATGGTCAAGCAACTTCACGAGTACTTCGAGTTCGTCATCATCGACGCACCGCCGGTGCTGTGCTCGGCCGACGCGGCCGTCCTCGCGGGAGTCGCGGACGGCGTCCTGCTGGTGGCGCTTCTGGGGTCGACCACCTCGGCGGATCTGACGCACTCGGTGGGGAAGTTGGGACTGTCCGGCGCGAGTGTCCTGGGGTGCGTGGCCACCAGCCACCGTCGGCGCAGGCAGCACGACGCACCTCAGGTGAGGCGCGGGCTCCGTACCGGGTGATAGTCGAGCGCCGCGTCGCGTGTCCCGATGGGACGAGCAGGGACACCCGCGACGACGGTCCTCGGCGCCACGTCGTCGCGCACGAGCGACGCGGCTCCCACCACTGCACCGGCTCCGATGCGCACGCCGACCACCACCATCGACCGGCTGGCGATCCAGGCGTGGTGTCCGATGACGATGGGGCAGTAGGTGGTGCCGAAATCGTCCGAGTCGACGACGTGCTGGCCGCTGATCATCTGCACGTGCGTGTCGATCTCCACGTCGTCGTGGATGGTGAGCTGCCCCCGCGCGTCGAGCAGGCAGCCTGCACCGATGGCGCAGTGCGCACCGATGACAAGGGAGCGCAGCCCCAGCACTCGGGTGCCCATCCTGATGGTCGTGCCCTCGCCGATGGTGGCCCCGAACAGCCGCAACCAGCTCACGCGAAGCGTGCGTGACGGGATTCGGGTGATCACCACGTTGTAGAGCCGCTCACCGGCCTGCTCCCGAGCGCCCGTCTGCACGCGGGAGACCCACTGCTTGCGCGAATCGTCCGTCGAGACCGGTGCCGCCATGCCGACAACTATGGCACGAAAATGGACGGATCGTCGTGGTCCGTCAGCGTGCGTCCGCAGCCTCGAAACAGTCACGACGCCGCTTTCTGCCCGGTTTCAGCGCCCTTATGAGTAAAGTAGCCTCGCCTTTTCCATTGTAAGAACGCGAGCGACGCGAACAAACATTGTTCGGAGTGCGAAGAATGGTTCTGGGCGTTATGTTTCGTCTGCACGCGGGTGGGGAGCGTCGTGCCACCCACGACCGAGAAGGTGCGAGATGAAGATCGTGCATGTGTCGGAAGCGTTCGGCGGCGGGCTGCGGAGCGCCATCGTGAACTACGTCCGCGGCGCCGACGCCCACGAGCACCATCTGTTCGTTCGCACGCGCGTGGGGCACGAGACGTTCGACGTGCCGGAGACGGCGACCGTCCAGACGTTCGACGGCGACCTCATGGCGTTCCTCCGTGACGCACGAAGATTCATCCTGGACAACGACTTCGACATCGTGCACCTGCACTCGAGCTACGCGGGGCTGCTCCGCGCGATGCTCCCCAAGGGCACCCGCATCGTCTACTCCCCGCACTGCTACGCCATGGAGGAGGGCCACCCGCCCGCGAAGCGCCTCACGTACTGGGCGGTGGAACGCTTCCTCGCCGGCCGCGAGCAGATGCTGATGGCCGTGAGTCCTCGCGAACTGGCCATCGGGCACGATCTGCGCCCGAGCATGCCGAGCCGCGAAGTGCCCAACACCGCTACCCCCATGTCCCTCGTCGTGGAGCGCCCGCCCGCGTCGGACCGCCCGTTGGTGGCAATGCTCGGACGGATTGCCGACCAGAAGGACCCGCGTTTCTTCGCCGAGGTGGCCGAGGTGGTGGGCCCGTCGTGCGAGTTCGTGTGGATCGGGTCGGGTGACGAGGGGCGCGAGTGCCTCGAGCGAGCGGGAGTCCGCATCACGGGATGGATCGAGCCGGCCGAGGTTCGTCGTCTGGTCCAGACCGCGAGCCTCTACCTCCACACCGCTGCGTGGGAAGGTGCTCCGCTGTCCACTCTCGAGGCGGCCGAGATGGGATGCCCGATTCTCAGCCGCTCGATTCCCAGCATGGTGTCGCTCAACTACCCCTTGGCCGGCACCACCCCGGTGGAGATGGCGATCGCCGTCCGGCGGTTCTTCGCCGACCTCGACTACCAGGAACTCGTGAGAGCGCAGTCGGTGGAGGTGGCGAAGTCCTTCGACTTCGCGCTGATGGCCGGGCGGTTGACCGAGGCGTACGACTTCGCCCGTTCACGCCTGGGCAACACTGCGAACGTGGCTGGGGATCGAGGCACGCGGGACGGCATACTGACCGCATGAGCACCGGCCCTACCGACGTGGAGCTCGACGACACCGCACCCGTAGCGCTGATCACCGGAGTGGGTGGTCAGGACGGCACCTACCTGGCCGAGCTGCTGGTGTCGAAAGGGTGGCAGGTCCACGGCATCACGCGCCCGAACGACGACGGACCGCCGTTCCTGCAGTACCTCGACGGCGTGACCGTGCGATACCAGGACGTCGCCGACCCGATCGCGACGACGACGGCGGTGCAGGAGATCGCGCCCGACTACGTCTTTCACCTGGCCGGCATCTCGTCCGTGTGGAAGTCGTGGCAGGACCCGGTGACCACCGCGCGAGTCAACGGAGTCTCCGCGGCTGCGCTGCTCGACGCCTGCCTGCAGCAGCAGGAGAAGTCGGGGAAGAAGGTGATGGTGGTCAACGCCTCGTCCGCCGAGATCTTCGCCGGATCGACCGAGTCACCGCAGACCGAGGACACCCCGATCAGGCCCACGTCGCCGTACGGCGCATCCAAAGCGTTCTCGCACAACCTTGTTCAGGTCTACCGAGCCCGTGGTCTCGAGGGGACCAACGCGATTCTGTACAACCACGAGTCGCCTCGTCGACCGACCACCTTCGTCACCCGCAAGATCACCGCGGCCGTCGCCGCCATCGCGGCCGGCAAACAGGACACCCTGACACTCGGCGACACGAGCATCCGGCGCGACTGGGGCTGGGCCCCGGACTATGTCGACGCGATGTACAGGATGGCGATGCACGGGAAGGGTGACGACTTCATCGTGGCGACGGGGGAGGCGAGGTCGATCATGGATTTCGTTGGCGCTGCCTTCGACGCCTCGGGTGTCACTGAGTGGGAACACAGGGTTACGTCAGATAAGGACCTTCTCCGACCGGCGGATGCTGCGGGAGCCGTGGGCAACGCATCGAAACTCCGAACAATGCTCGGGTGGGCACCGTCCCGTGATTTCGACGCAATCGTCTCCGCAATGGTTCTGGATGACATGCAGTGGGCGACAAGCGCGTAGCCCTGTGTGATCAGAGCGTCCGTTCGCCGGCCGATGCGTAGGCCGCTTCGGTCGCGGCTTTCTGCGGCGCCCACCAGGATTCGTTGTCGCGGTACCAGTCGATGGTGGCGGCGAGTCCGCTGCGGAAGTCGGAGTAGCGGGGTGTCCAGCCGAGTTCGGTGCGCAGGCGGGTGCTGTCGATGGCGTAGCGCAGGTCGTGGCCGGGGCGGTCGGTGACGAAGTCGAAGTCGGCCTTGTCGTGGCCGCAGAGTTCGAGGATGGTCTCGACGACGGTGCGGTTGTCGACCTCGCCGTCGGCGCCGATGAGGTAGGTCTGGCCGAGGGCGCCCTTGTCGATGATGGTCCAGACGGCGGTGTTGTGGTCCTCGACGTGGATCCAGTCGCGGACGTTGAGTCCGGCGCCGTAGAGCTTGGGGCGGATGCCGGTGAGGACGCCGGTGATCTGGCGGGGGATGAACTTCTCGACGTGCTGGTAGGGGCCGTAGTTGTTGGAGCAGTTGGAGATGGTGGCGCGGACGCCGAAGGATCGGGTCCAGGCTCGCACCAGCAGGTCGCTGGAGGCCTTGGTGGAGGAGTACGGCGAGGAGGGGTTGTAGGGGGTGTTCTCGGTGAACCGGGCGGGGTCGTCCAGCTCGAGGTCGCCGTAGACCTCGTCGGTGGAGATGTGGTGGTAGCGGACGTCGTGGGTGCGGACCGCT
>NZ_JMLQ01000006.1 GCF_000686025.1 Rhodococcus sp. UNC23MFCrub1.1 | reverse complement strand
ACCGGTCGGCCCACTTCTTTGCGGTGGTCGGTGAGACCTGGAAGCGTTCGGCGGCCCGCCGGATGGACCAGTGGTCGTCGACGATCGAACTCGCGAGCTTCAATCGTCCCTTAGGGGTGAGGGAGGCGTTAGCGTGGGACACGAGGACCTCTCGGTTGTCGGTGCAGTTGTGGTAACCACACCGATACCGGAGGTCCTCACCTCTCTGTTGTCGCCACGCCGTCCACAACGTCCCTGGCCATTACAGCTAGCGCGCACCGTCCCACACCGTGCGGGTGTCGGGCCGCGGGTCGTTCACCACGGCCGGCTCCGTCCCGAACATCTTCACCGTGCGCTCGGACCCGTACTGCGCCCAGCCGGGATCGCCGTCGCGCACGAAGTCGACCCAGGCACGGTGCATCTCGTCGGCGACCGCCTGCGGCGGGTTCGGCCCCGTGATGCGAGCGGTCTCGGGCTTGCCCAGCACGTCGAAGACGAACGGGATCTCGAGCGCATGGCACGCGCCGAGGTTCCCGTCGAACAGCGGCGAGCGCCAGGTGAACTCGTAGACGTGGGCCGGGTGCGCCTCGGCGACGCGCACGGCGGGGATGCGGAAGAACCAGTCGGTCATGACCGCGATCATGAGTTCACCGGGCGAGGCGTCCGGATACCGATCGCGGTACGTGTCGAGCACCGACGGGTCCAGTCGATACCCGGCGAGCACCGTCCGCAGGTAGTCCTCGGTGATGTGCGGAACGATGCCGGCGGGCACGAGGAAGAACGCGTGCTCCTCACTGGTGGTGCCGAGCAGGAGTTCGACGTCGGCGCCCGCACCGTCGGCGATGCGCGAATACGGCAGCGCAGGAACGACATCACCGTCGATGCACGGCTCGAACGCCATCATGTTCAGTGCCACCTCACCCCACGCGCCGCTCGACGCCTCCGTGGCGATGCGATCGGACAGGGTGCGCTGGGCGTCGACGAGGGCGTCGACGGGTACCGAGCCGAGCCCCTCCACCGTCGCCGGAACGCCGAGGGCCGACGCCAGCGCGGCCGAGACGGTGCCCGCGGTCTCCGCCGAGATGACGTGATGGCCGGCGCCGCTCTGCAGGACCGCGCGGTGGAACAGCCCCTCCGCGCGGGGCATCGACAGCAGCGTGCCGACGCTCATGGCACCCGCGGACTCTCCCGCGACGGTCACCCGCGCCGGATCGCCGCCGTACGACGCGATGTGGTCCCGGACCCATTCGAGCGCCGCGACCTGGTCCAGCAGACCACGATTGGCGGGAGCGCCCTCGATCTGCGCGAAGCCGTCCACGCCGAGCCGATAGTTGATCACCACGGCGACGACGCCGTCCCGCGCGAAGGCGGTGCCGTCGTAGGCGGGTACTGCGTTGCTGCCGTTCACGAAGGCGCCGCCGTGGATCCACACGAACACGGGCGCGGAGCCGGCGACGTCCGGCGAGTACACGGCGACGTTCAGGCACTCCTCGCCGGGCACCACGGGCTCGCTGAGGATCTCGCTGGTGGGCGGCCGGTACCCGACCTTCGGGACGGTGGCGCCGTGCTCGAGGGCGTCGCGCGTGCCGGACCACCGCGGCGGCGCGGTCGGCGCCTGGAATCGGTGCGGTCCGAACGGCGCCTCGGCATAGGGAACTCCGAGGAACGAGGCGATGCCGTTGTCGGTGCGACCGCGCACCTGGCCCTGGGCTGTGTCGACGGTGATCGTGTCCATGGCTCATGAGTACCACCCCGAGTGCCCCCACACCCCTCACATGACGCGAACACCCTCTCCAGCACGCTGGAGAGGGTGTTCGGGTGGTACAGGGAGTGTCAGCCGGCGGCAGGCTCGGCCGCCCGCAGATCCTTGCGCAGGATCTTGCCGGACGCCGACTTCGGCACCGTGTCGATGAACTGCACGCGGCGAACCTTCTTGTGCGGCGACACCTTCTCGGACACGAACGTCATGACGTCGTCCTCGGTGAGCTCGGCGCCCTGCTGCAGCACGACGAACGCCTTCGGTACCTCTTCGCCCTCGTCGTCGAGCACGCCGATGACGGCCGCATCGGCGATCTGCGGGTGCGTGAGCAGCAGCGACTCGAGCTCGGCGGGCGGCACCTGGTAGCCCTTGTACTTGATCAGCTCCTTGAGCCGGTCCACGATGCTGACGCACCCACGACCGTCGACGACGGCGATGTCGCCGGTGTGCAGGTACCCGTCGGCGTCGAGCGTCTCGGCCGTCGCAGCGTCGTTGTTCAGGTAGCCGGCCATGACGTTCGGGCCCTTGATCCACAGCTCACCGGGCTCGCTGACCTTGTCCGAGCCGGGCTCCGGGTAGGCCACCTCCTCGCCGGTGGCCGGATCGACGAGCTTGTTCTCCGAGTTGGCGACGGCGGTGCCGCAGCTGCTCAGCGGCATGTCGTCGCCGTCGAACGGGATGGCGTGCGAGACGGGGCTCAGCTCGCTCATGCCGTAACCCTGACGCACCTTGGTCTTCAGTCGCTTCGCGACGGCGTTGCCCAGGTTCTCGTCGAGGGCGGCGGCACCGGAGAACACCATTCGCACGCTGGAGATGTCGTACTGGTCCACCATCGGGTGCTTGGCCAGTGCGACGGCGACGGGCGGCGCGATGAAGAGGTAGGTGATCTTCTTCTCGGTGGTGAGGCTCAGGAACTGTTCGAGATCGAAGCGCGGCATCGTGACCAGCGACGCGCGCACCTTGAGGCCGAGGTTGAGCAGCACGGTCATGCCGTAGATGTGGAAGAACGGCAGCACGGCGAGCAGGACGTCGTCCCGGTTCGCGCCCATGCGCGGCTCGATCTGCGACACGTTGGCCACCAGGTTGCGGTGCGTGAGCATGACGCCCTTCGGCCGTCCCGTGGTGCCCGAGGAGTAGGGCAGCACCGCGAGGTGGGTCGACGGGTCGAAGCTGACGTCGGGCGCCTGTGCACCCTCGGTGAGGAGGTCGCGCAGCGACTCGTGGCCCTCCGCGCCGTCGAGCACGACGATGCGATCGGCCGACAGACCGACCTGCTCCGCTGCGGCCTTCGCCTGCGGGAGCAGCGGCGAGACCGTGAAGATCATGGTCGCGGACGAGTCCGTGAGCTGCTTCGCGATGTCCTCGGCGTTGTACAGAGCATTGATCGTCGTGGCGATCGCACCGGCGCGCAGGATGCCGTGGAACACCGACGCGAACGCCGGCACGTTGGGCGAGTGCACCGCGACCACGTCGCCGACCTTCACTCCGCGCGAGGCGAGTGCGCCTGCGACACCGTTGATCTGACCGACGAGAGTGCGGTAGTCGGTGACGGCGCCGCTGGGGCCGTCGATCAGGGCGGGGCGCGCGAGGTCGTCCTCGGTGAGGTCACCGAAGAGGAACTCGTAGACGCTCTGCTCGGGAATCTCGACGTCGGGGTACGGGCTGCGGAAACTCATGGAACTCCTCATCGGCACAGCAGGGACGACAGAAAGGCAACCTTAATGTGTCGGGCGGTCACATAAACATCCTTCGGACATTCCGGGTGACAGCCATCACACGGAGGAGCCTACCTGCACGGTGTCCGAATCAGTCCCGGTCGTCGTCGTCCGCTCGGTCCGCCGGCTGTACCCAGGACGTGGGCCCGTCGTCCGGCCTGCCGTTCACCAGATGCTCGAACGCCTTCAGGTTGTTCAGCGACTCGCCGCGCGAGACGCGCCACGCCCACTCGCGGCGGATGGACTCGGCGAAGCCCAGTTCGAGCAGCACGTTGAAATCGCCGTCGGCCGCCTCGAGCACCTGCCCGAGGATGCGGTCGATCTCGTCTCCCGTGACCGCGTGCGTCGACATCTTGCCGACGAGGTAGATGTCGCCGATCTTGTCGATCGTGTAGTGCACTCCGTACAGACGGCGGTTGCGCCGCAACAGATATCGGTACACGCCCTCGAAGTTCTCGTCGGGCTTGCGGCACACGAAGGCCTCGATGCGCACGCCGTGGTTGCCGACCGTCAGCATCGTCGAGGTCTTGAGCTTCTTCTCACCGGGAAGGTCCACGACGAACTGCGTGTCGGTGGCCCGGGAGTAGTCCAACTCCCGGTCGGCCAACACCGAGTCGATCAGTTCCGTCACCTGGTCGGTCGTCGTCACAGCGCTCTCACCGGTCCTGTCCGTCGTAGTCGCCACAGACCACGGGGTCTGCGAGGCGAGAACTCACCCGTCGGTCTCTCGACACCCGCGGTACGGCCGAATCTCCACGCCGCGCGGGCGTAGGTGTCCAGCAACGCGTCCGAGGTGTGTTCCCACGAGAAGTTCTCCGCATGTCGTGAGGCATTCGACGCCATCACGGTGCGCAGACGGTCGTCGGCGAGCAACGACTGCACCGCGGTGGCCCAGTCGGCCGGATCGTGGCCCTGCACCAGCACGCCGGTCTCCCCGTCCCGCACGGCCACACCGAGGCCCCCGACATCCGCGGCGACCACCGGGACACCGCACGCCTGGGCTTCGATGGCCACGAGACCGAAGGACTCCGAATAACTGGGCACCGCAACGAGATCCGACGCGCGGTAGACGTCCGCCAGCCTGTCCGGGGGTTGCGGCGGGAGGAACGTCACCCGATCCTCGATGCCCAGCCGGCGACTCAGCTCGATGAGGGAGTCGGGCCGTTCCAGACCGGTGCCCGACGGGCCACCGACCACCAGCACGCGCACGCGCGACGACGGGTCCCGCCGGTGGATCTCGGCGACGGCCGCGACGAGGACGTCCGGCGCCTTGAGAGGTTGGATCCGTCCCACGAACGACACGAGAGGGTCGTCGGCGTCCAGCCCCAGGGAGCGTCGAGCGGCGGCGCGATCGCCCGGCCGGAACATGCTCAGGTCCGCTCCCGGCGCGACGACGTCGATCTTGTCCTCGGCCGCGTCGTACAGATCGACGAGGGCGCGGGCCTCGTCGAGAGTGTTGGCCGTGAGCCGATCGGCTTCCTCGACGACCTGCTTCTCACCGATGCGGCGGGCCGCCGGTTCCGGCTTGTCCCCCGCCGCCACCGACAGGTTCTTCACCGCGGCGAGCGTGTGCGCGGTGTGCACCAGGGGGACCTTCCACCGGTCGCGGGCGAGCCAGCCGACCTGCCCCGACAACCAGTAGTGCGAGTGGATCATGTCGTAGTGGCCCGGCTCGTGCCGTGCCTCCTCGCGCAGGACGCCCGCGGCGAAGGCGCAGAGCTGGGTGGGCAGGTCGTGCTTGTCGAGACCCTCGAACGGGCCGGCCGCGATGCTGCGCACCAGTACGCCGGGCGCGGCCTCGACCACGGGTTCGTCACGGGAGGACGTGGCGCGGGTGAAGATCTCCACCTCGACTCCGCGCGCCGCCATCTGCACGGCGGTCTGCAGGACGTACACGTTCATGCCGCCCGCGTCCCCCGTGCCGGGCTGCGCCAGCGGAGACGTGTGCAGCGACAACACGGCTACCCGATGCGGGCTGTGACGGCGGACCACCGTTCCAGTGTGCCCTGTCCGATTGCGTCGCAGGTGCGCGCCCACCCGGTCATCCCCCTACGGGCGTGCCGACACATGCGCGGGAACCCGCCGACATTCACAGCGCCGGGAACACGTACGCCACTGCCCCGCGGGAGTCATGGAAACATGTCGGAGGACCCTGCTAACTTCGCACACATGTTCGAACAGGGGTGGGCGACGCAGGATCCGGAGGCCATGGGACTACCCGGAACGCTCCTCGACGCACCCGCGAACACCCTCCTGTCCACGATGTCCTACGCCTCGGCCGGACTGTCCTATCTCGAATGGACCCGATACCGGGCCGCAGCGGAACTGCACACTCAACTCGTCGTTCCTCACGAGATGTCCGATCACCGCCGGATGGATGCGACGACTCACTGCGCCGCCCGCATCTCGGCCGTCCTGTCCGTCAGCCAGGGCGCCGGAGAAGGCATCCTGACCCGGGCAATTGCACTCCGAGACCGGCTTCCCCGTAGCCGAGTGCCTCCGCGACGGCCTCATCGCCCCCAAACACGTCCACACCATCATCGGCCGAACCGACCTCGTCGACGGCACCACGTACGTGCGGGAAGTCGACACCGAGATCGCCGCGGCCCTACAGCGACGCGGCTCGTGGTCGGACAAACGCATGCGGGACATGATCGACCGCATCGTCTACCGCCACGATCCCGACGCCGTCAGGGAACGACGTGTGCTCGCCGAGAACAACCGCAGCTTCTGGATCGACGCGGGACCCGACGGCATGGCATACCTGGGCGCAACCATGACAGCCGACAATGCCGTCGTCGTCGCTGCCGCGGTGGAGGAGTTGGCCGGACGCGTGTGTCGCAAGGATCCTCGCAGCAAGGGCGCCCGTTCCAGCGACGCCCTGTTCGCCCTCGCCACCCGCACAGCGTACGAGTGCCGGTGCGACGATCCGGACTGCTCCGCGCCCGGGTGGACCGGTGAGGACGGCCTGCTCACGTCATTCATCGTGCACGTCGTCACGGACTCCACCACCATGGCCGGCGACACCGCCGCCGACGGCAATCCAGGGTTCCTCGTCGGCCACGGCGTCATCTCGCCCGACCACGTCGCCGACCTCGCCGATCGTGCCGACGCCGTCATCCGCCCCGTCTCGACCACCAACCCCGCATCACAGCCCGCCGATCCGTACCGCCCCTCCAGCGCCCTCGACACGTTCGTGCGCATCCGCGACCAGTACTGCACCTGGCCCGGCTGCAACCGTGGGGTGTGGACCGGCGATCTCGACCACATCGCGGAGTACGACCATGAGAATCCCGACGGCGGCGGCCAGACGACCGACGTCAACCTCGGCGGCAAATGCAGGTTCCACCACAACGTGAAGACGTTCGGCGACTTCGTCGACGATCAGTACACCGAGGACGACACGGGACGCGTCGTCTCCACCGTCACCACGCCCGAGGGCCTCGTCGTCCCGGGGCCGGCGCACAACGGATACGACATCCACCCCGGACTCGCCGACGTCACCTTCGAGTCGCCCGATCCTCCACCACCGAGTCCGCCCCGCACTCCCCCCAGCAGACGCCGCACACGTCTGGCGGACAAACATGCCCGCCGGAGGAACGAACGCAACCGCAACCGCAACCGACGGGCCCGCGAAGTCGCCGACACCGACGACCCCCCACCGTTCTGACATGCATCACGTGTGTGGACTAACCCAGAGAGTCGACGAAACCCGCCAGCTCGGACAGGAAGCGGGCCGGGTCCGCGACGAACGGACCGTGATCGACGCCCTCCCACCACGAGGTCGACGCACCGGGCACGACGGAGGCGGTGTGCCGACCCGCGCCGACGTCCACCACCGTGTCCGCCGTGCCGTGCATCACCAGGGTGGGGACGTCCAGCGCCGCCAGCGTCTCGTCGTGTCCCACGTCGCGCCGGAACACCGCGGACCGCACGCGTGGACGCGTCGCCAGGCTGGCGCCGAACAGTGCCTGAGCTGCGGCGCCGTGTCCTTCGCCGGGTCCGGTGAGGGCGTTGCCGAAACTCGCGAGCGCCCTGATGGCCACGCGCGAGTCCTCGCTCATCGCGCCGGGGATCGCCGCACGCATCGCCGTGCCGACGGCGCCGCCGGGTCGGTCCGGACCGATCGCGGTGATCGCCGCGACGAAGACGACACCCGCCACCGCACCGGTGCCGTACACCGACAGGTAGTCGCACAGCACCAGACCGCCGTAGGACCAGCCCAGCAGGACCGCACCCGAGCGGATGCCCTCCTGCTCGAGAACGGCGTGCACGTCCCCGGCCCACAGCGCCGACCGGTCGTAACCGACGTCGGGGGCACCGGACATGCCGTGCCCGCGCAGGTCCACCGCGATGACGCGGTACCGCTCGGACAGGTCGGCGAGGAGGTCGTCGCCCCAGCAGGCTCCGGTCTGGGCCCAGCCGTGCAGCAGCACCAACGGTCGAGCCGAGACGTCTCCCGTGACGCGGTAGACCAGAGATGTTCCGTCGCGCCCGAGCGTCTCTCGTATTGCCATGCCACCAACATATTGGGCGCACGTTGTGGGATGTCAGAAGGGCTCGTGCAGCGGCCTGAGCAGCGTCGACTCGTCGGTAAAGTTCCGTCGTGACCGAAACACACCAGCGCTCCATCTCGCCGAAGACGGGCGAATGGCGTGACCTCAACCGGTACTACTGGCCGTGGGCTCTCATCGCTCCGATGCTTCCGCTCATCTCCGTGGGCATCGTCTTCGGGCTGCAGTGGTGGGCACCGGGAGTGTCACAGGTCGCGTGGTGGTCGGGTCCCCTGTTCCTCTACGTCGTGGTCCCCATCGCGGATCGCATCGTCGTCCCGTTCGACGAGAATCCGCCCGAGGATCTGGTCGAGTCTCTCGAGGCCGACTTCTGGTATCGCGGCTGCGTCTACGCCTACATCCCCATGCAGTTCTTCGGCATCGGGCTGTCGTCCCATCTACTGACGGCCGACGACCTCTCGTGGCTCGGGCTCGAGAACGGCCTGTCACTCGCCTCGAAGATCGGCGTGGCGCTGACCATCGGACTCGTCGGCGGCATCGGCATCAACACGGCGCACGAGCTCGGTCACAAGAAGGTCGAGTACGAACAGTGGCTCTCGCGCATCGTGCTCGCGCAGAGCTTCTACGGGCACTTCTACGTCGAACACAATCGCGGGCATCACGTCCGGGTCGCCACTCCGGAGGATCCGGCGAGCTCGCGTCTCGGTGAGACCCTGTGGCAGTTCTACCCCCGCAGCGTTCTCGGCGGATTCCGTTCCGGGTGGGCACTCGAGCGAGATCGTCTGCACCGCACCGGGAAGCGCACCTTCTCCTTCTCGAACGCGAATGTCACCGCCTGGCTCATGAGCCTCGCCCTGTGGGGTGCGCTGGTCGGCGTGTTCGGTGTCGAACTGCTGCCGTTCCTGGTTCTGCAGGCGGTGTACGGGATCTCGCTGCTCGAGGCCGTCAACTACCTCGAGCACTACGGGCTGCTGCGGCGCACCAAGGAGAACGGACGCTACGAGCGCTGCACTCCGGAACACAGCTGGAACAGCGACTACGCCGTCTCCGACATCTTCCTCTACCACCTGCAACGACACAGCGACCATCACGCCAACCCCACGCGCCGGTACCAGGTGCTGCGGAGCATGCCCGAATCTCCGCAGCTCCCAGCGGGTTACGCGCCCCTGATCCTCGTGTCGTACTTCCCGTTCCTGTGGCGGGCGCTGATGGACAAGCGCGTGGTCGCGCACTACGACGGCGACCTCCGGCGCTCCAACATCCAGCCCGCGAAGCGGGAGAAGTACCTCGCGAAGTACCCCGCGCCGACGCGGTAGCTACTTCTTCCGGCGCCGACTACCGCCGTGCCAGTCCTGCTGCACGCCCGCCTCGTCCTCGCTCACACCGAGAGCCCGCAGCTGGGGTAGCTCCCGCAGACTGCGCTTCAGCTCCGCGAATCCCGGGAACCGTGCCAGTCCCACGACGTGGTCCCACAACTCGACCGCGTCGTCGTCCGACGGGAGCCGGCTGATGACCGGGCCGAAGAACGCCACGCCCTCGGGCGGCTCGACGTGGATGATCGGTGTTCCGACGTCCTTGCCCGTGAGCGACAGCGCCTCGTCTGTCGACGCCTGGATCTCCTCGTCGAACGACGTGTCGTCCAGTGCCCGGACGTGATGCTCGGGCAGGCCGAGGCCGGCGAGGATCGGTGCGAGGAACTCGGCCGTTGCGCGGTGCGCGTGAGCACCGGCCTCGTCGGGCACCGGCTCCGCATCGAAGATCCGCGCGCCGAGCGCGGCGTACAGCGGGCCCATCGCCTCCCGGCCGTGCTCGGCCCGCACGCTCGCGGCAGCCCGGAGCAGCCGGAGTCCCGCAGTGTGTCCCGCCTCGTACTCCGGCGGGAAGTGCGTCGCGTAGTCGATGTGCGCGTTGAGTTGTCGCAGGGAGATGAAACTCCAGTCGACGGTGCAGTCCCGTTGCGCCTGGACGAGGCGGACCCACCTGCTGGTCATCCAGGCGAACGGGCACACCGGGTCGAAGTAGAACCGGAGATCGGGTGCTGTCATGTCCGCAGTATTCCCCGTGCGATCAGCGCTGAGCGTCGATCTTCCGCATCGTCACCACGGGATCGGCGTAGAGCGAGCCGAGGGACACCGCCGCCGCAGCGTGGTCCTGCACGCGCTTGCCGAAGCTGGTGATCCGCACTCGCCGCGACGTCGCGACCGAACTGGAGGACTCGAACGCGGCCTCGACGCGCTCCATCGCCGCCGGATACGCGGTGAACGCCTGACCGCCCACCTGCACGCTGTCGGGGTTGACGACATCGTGCACCAACGCCAGTGCGCGACCCAGCGCATCGGCGCGGTCGTTCAGAAGTCCCTGTGCCACAGTGGAACCCGTGCGCGCCGCCAGGTACACCGCAGCGATGGAACGCTCCGACTCGTCCAGCAGTCCGGCGCGCTGCGCCGCGGCCACGACGGCCCGATCGCTCACGGTCGCCTCGAGGCATCCCGTACGCCCGCAGTCGCACACGACGTCCGAGCCGGTCGGTAGATGAGCGATCGACCCCGGGCCGCCCGCTGGGGTGTGCACCCGACCGTCGATGGTCAGCGCCAACCCCGTCATCTCCCGCGCATAGAAGTACAGCGACGTACCCGGCCGGCCGCCGACAGACCCACCGGCCTCCGGCCTTCCCGCATCCTCGGGGGCCGACTCCGTCGCGAGCAGCAACTCCGACGCCGCCATCGCCTCGACGTGGGGCGCCACGGCCACCACGGCACCGAGCCGCTCGCCCAGGACCGCGCCCACCGGGGCGTCGGACCAGGCGAGGCGAGGGTGATCGACGGTGCCCTTCTGCACGTTCACGCGGCCACCGATGGCGACACCCACGAACAGGATGCGGCGCCGGTGCCACCGTGCGGCGAAGGACGCGGCACTCTCCGCGATGGAGCGCAGTGCGCCGGCGTGCGGGCCGGAGGGTGTGGCGATCTCGACGCCGCCGAGCACGGTGCCGCGCAGGTCGACGGCGACGATGCGCGTGGTGGTCGCGCCGATGTGCACCCCGAGGGTGCATTGCCCTTCGTGGTCCACCTCCACCGGAACGCGGGGACGCCCGACGGCGCCGGACGTGGACAGATCGGCACGCTCACGCAGCAGCCCTGCGGCGATGAGCGCACTGACGTGGCGGTTGACGGTGGCGGTGCTGATGCCGGTGGCCGAGACGATGACGTCGCGCGACACGGGGCCGCGCTGCACCACGGCGCGCAGGACGACGGCGGCCGGAGTGTCGCTGACGCGCAGTTCGGGCGCGACGACGCGCGCCGGCCTCGGCCGGTGGGGACGTCCGTACGGGGACCGCGTGGCGGAACCCGGCGTACGAGGAGCAGAACTCTGGGCGAGAACGGTGGGGGCAGACATGGGAATCCCTCGAAAGCGAGACGGATGGGCCGGGAGCCTGGGAACGAGGCCGGTCACACCCGATCGTCAGACCTCACATGGAGGTCGTCCGTCGACGCGCGATCAGACTCGTGAGAGACCGCGTCGACAACAGAGTTCGCGAGCGAGAGGCAGACGGGAACCGAGCGCGGCGGTCACATACGTGACCCGCGGTGCGGACTTCCTCGCTGGTGCCATGACCGAAAAGTAGCACCGATGTCGCCGCGCTGCAGAATCGCCTGTTTCGCTCGAGGTGATTCGAAGGGTGGACAACCTGCGACTTCGGCATCACAGTGAGCCCATGAAGACCGTGAAACTGGGCGCGAACATCGGCGCACGCATCGACGACGTGCGGATCGGCGGCGATCTCCCGGACGAGATCGTGCACGAGATCAACGAGGCGCTGCTCGAGCACGAGGTCGTGTTCTTCCGCGGCCAGCATCACGTGGACGAGAAGGTGCAGTACGCGTTCGCCGAGCGGCTCGGGATCCCCACCACCCCGCACCCCACGGTCCGGTCGCGCGGAACCCGCACTCTCGCCATCGATTCCACGTACGACAAGGCGGACAGCTGGCACACGGACGTGACGTTCGTCGACCGCGTGCCGAAGGCATCGATCCTGCGGGCCGTGCACCTGCCCCCGTACGGCGGTACCACCACCTGGGCGTCGGCGACCGCCGGCTACGAGCAGCTGCCGCCCGCGATGAAGGCCCTCGCGGAGTCGCTGTGGGCCGTGCACACCAACATCTACGACTACGCGGCGACCGCTGCCGAGAAGTCCGTCACGTCGACGGCCGAGCGCTACCGCGCGGAGTTCCGCAGCGAGTACTTCGAGGTCGAGCATCCCGTGGTGCGCGTGCATCCCGAGACGGGGAAGCGCGCGATCCTGCTGGGCCACTTCGCCAAGTCGTTCCCGGGCCTCTCCTCCAAGGAGTTCCGCGCACTCTTCGAGCTTCTGCAGGATCGGGTGACCCGCCTGGAGAACACCATCCGGTGGTCGTGGGAGCTCGGCGACATCGCCATCTGGGACAACCGGTCGACCCAGCACTACGCCGTCTCCGACTACGACGACCAGTACCGCCGCCTCGAGCGCATCACCCTCGCGGGCGACGTTCCCGTCAGCGTGCAGGGCGAGTACTCGCGCGTCATCGCCGGCGACGCGTCGGGCTACAGCGCGATCGCGAGCTGACGCGATCTAGCCTGGTTCCCATGACCAGCGTTCCGACGACACCGTCGACCCAGACCGACCGCCCCACCGCCGTCGTCACCGGAGCCAGCTCCGGGATCGGCGCCGCCACCGCGCGGACACTCGCCGCCGGCGGTTATCACGTGGTCGTGGGCGCCCGCCGCGTCGACCGCCTCGAGGCACTGGCCGAGGAGATCGACGGCACCGCCCTCGCCCTCGACGTGACCGACGAGGACTCCGTCGCGGCCTTCACCTCGGTGCTGCCGCGTGTGGACGTCCTGGTGAACAACGCGGGCGGCGCGAAGGGCCTCGCCCCGATCCTCGAGGCGGACCTCGACGACTGGCAGTGGATGTGGGAGACCAACGTCGTCGGCACGCTGCGCATGACCAAGGCGCTGCTGCCCAAGCTGATCGAGTCCGGTAACGGTCTCGTCGTGACCATCACGTCCATCGCCGCGTTCGAGACGTACGACAACGGCGCCGGGTACACCACGGCCAAGCACGCACAGGGCGTGCTGCACCGGACGCTCCGCGGCGAATTGCTGGGCACGCCCGTGCGTCTGACCGAGATCGCTCCGGGCGCGGTGGAGACGGAGTTCTCCCTCGTCCGCTTCGACGGTGACGAGGAGAAGGCCGCGAAGGTCTACGAGGGCATCGACCCGTTGGTGGCCGCCGACATCGCCGAGGTCATCGGCTTCGTGGCGTCCCGCCCCTCGCACGTGAACCTCGACACCATCGTCGTGCGCCCGCGCGATCAGGCCCCGAACGGCCGTTTCAGCCGCCGGACCTGATTCTCACGCGGCAGTCCAACTCTCACGCGGCAGTCAGGGCGCTCATGCTCTGCCACGTGGGCCAGTCGATCGCCCAGTCGTAGATGTCGCCGTCCGCCGCCGAGAGATCGATGCGCGTGCCGGTGACCTCGACGGGGTCGCCGTAGACGGCCATCTGGAAGTACGTCTGCGCGTCCTCGGTGGAGAGGTTGATGCAGCCGTTGGTCACGTTGGACGAGCCCTGTACTCCCGTGGTCAGCGGATTGGCGTGGATGAACTCGCCGTTGTTCGAGATGCGGGTGGCCCACCGTTCCCGCACGTTCTCGTAGTACGGCGGGTTGGACATCAGGAAGTCCTCGTACTTCTCGGTGACGACGTGGATGCCGCTGCGCGTGACGTTGCGGTCCTCGTTGCCCTCGCCGTAACTCACCGGGATGTCCATGACGGTCTGGCCGTCGCGGACCACCTGCATGCGGTGACTGGTCGCATCGGCGACGACGACCTGGCTCCGACCGATGGTGAAGTTCACCGTGACGTCCGAGTCGCCGTAGGCGCCGCCGCCGTAGTTCACGCCGTAGAGCTTCGCCGACACGTCGACGGTGGTGCCGGGGGCCCAGTAGTTCTGCGGACGCCAGTGCACGCGGGACCCGCCGTCGTCGGGCAGCCAGGCCCACGAGCCGGCCGTCGGCGGATTCGTGGTCACCGTCAGCGCCTTCTCGACCGCCTTCTTGTCGACGATCGCGTCGTCGAACTTCAGGATGATCGGCGCCGCGACACCGACCTCCTGGCCGTCACCGATGTTGGTGGAGACCGACGTGATCGACTGCGGCGCCACCGTGCCGAGAGTGCCCTCGACCGGCACCGGCTTGCCGTCGCTGCCGACTGCCGTCCCTGCCCACGTGTAGACCGCGTCGTACCCGAGGGGCTCGGTGACGGTGAACGTCGTCTTCGCCGGGTCCAGCGTTCCCGCGACGGCGCGGCCGTCGGCGGTGGTGAGCGACACGGCCTCGAAGGTGCCGTTCGCGACCGAGACGGAGATCGGAGCGGTGGGTGAGACGTCGGTCGCACCGGCCGCCGGTGCGTAGGTCACCGCCGCCACGGGCGCGGCCTCGGTGGTCGGCGCGGCGCTCTCCGAGGACCCGGGTGTGCCGGAGCACCCCGCGACCAGCGCGATCACGAGTGCCAGCACGGCCAGGACGGCTGCGTACGGTGTTCTCCCCTGCATCTTCACGGGGACGACGTTACCTGTGGCAACAGACCGATCAGTCGAGCGTGCAGTTCACCAGGCGGCACTCGGGGATCAGCGTGATTCCGTACTTCTCCTGCACACCCGCGCGCACGTGCGACGCGAGGGCGGTGACGTCCGCTGCACTCGCGCCGCCCCGGTTGGTGACGGCCAGGACGTGGCGGGTGGAGAGGGTGGCCCGTCCGGTGCCGACGCGCTCGCCGTACCCGCGGGAGAACCCGGCGTGCTCGATGAGCCAGGCAGCACTGAGCTTGATGCCCTTCGGGTCCGTGAACTGCGGCGATCCGAGCGCCTCGGGCGGTACGGACGACACGATCGGGTTCAGGAAGAAGGACCCGACACTCCACGAGTCGTGCTCCGCCTCGTCCCACACCATGCCGCGATCGGTCCGCAGAGCGATCACGGCATCGCGCACCTCGCGCGCCGAAACGCTCTCTCCGATGCGCACGCCGAGCCGCTCGGCGAGCGCCGCGTAGCGCACCGGCGCCGACTCGTCGCTGCGTCGGAGCGCGAACGTGACATCCACCACGACGTAGCGATCGGTGTACTTGAAAGCCGACGACCGGTGCGAGCCGAAGCCGCAGCGTGCGTTGTCCCACACCTCGACCTCGCCGCTCTCTCGGTCGAGCACCGTCACCGACTCGAGCCAGTCCGACGTGGAGGCGCCGTACGCGCCGACGTTCTGCACCGGCGTTCCGCCGGTGCTGCCCGGGATGCCGGAGAGTGCCTCGATGCCGGCGAGTCCGTGGTCGAGCGCGGTGCGGACGACGAGATCCCACTCGACTCCGGCGTCCACGTGCATGCGAGTGCCGTCGACCCGGAGACCGGACGTCGCGACGCGGACGACGGTGCCGTCGAAGCCGTCGTCTCCGACCAGCAGGTTCGAGCCACCGCCGATGACGAGCACCGGAGTCCCGGCGGCGTCGGCGCTGCGTACGGCGTCGACGAGCTCCTGCGAGGCGGTCGCCTCGACGAGACGTCCGACGGGGCCACCGACGTGGATCGTGGTGAGGTCGGCGAAGGACACGGGGCGGTGCGCGGCCGTCGCGGAGCCGGGATCGCCGGTCTCCGGAGCCGTCGCGGACTGGAGGGGACTGCTCGTCACGGGGGTGAACGCTACCCGGCTGTCCCCCCGCCTCGTCGTGAGCACCGGGTGTTCGCGCCTACCATGGTCACCGAACCAGGTTCCATATTTCGGGAGGATTCACGTGCAGGTCACCAGTGTCGGACACGCGGGATTTCATATCCAGACGTCTGCGGGGTCCATTCTGTGCGACCCGTGGGTCAATCCGGCGTACTTCACGTCCTGGTTCCCGTTCCCCGACAACTCCCAGCTGGACTGGGACGACCTGGGCAACTGCGACTACCTCTACGTCTCGCACCTGCACAAGGACCACTTCGACCCGAAGCACCTGGCGAAGCACGTGAACAAGGACGCGGTCGTGTTGCTGCCGGACTACCCGGTGCCGGACCTGCGCACGGAGCTGGAGAAGCTCGGCTTCACGAAGTTCTTCGAGACGACGGACTCGGTCAAGCACACGGTGTCCGGCCCCAAGGGCGACCTGGACGTCATGATCGTGGCGCTGCGTGCCCCGGCCGACGGACCCATCGGCGACTCGGGCCTGGTGGTGAGCGACGGTGAGACCACCGCGTTCAACATGAACGATGCCCGGCCCGTCGATCTGGACATGATGACCGAGGCCTTCGGCCACATCGACGTGCACATGCTGCAGTACTCGGGCGCCATCTGGTACCCGATGGTCTACGACATGCCGCAGCGCGCCAAGGACGCGTTCGGGACGCAGAAGCGGCAGCGTCAGATGGACCGGTGTCGGCAGTACATCGAGCAGGTCGGCGCCACGTGGGTCATTCCGTCCGCAGGTCCCCCGTGCTTCCTCGACGACGAGCTGCGCTCGCTCAACGACGTCTACGGCGATCCGGCGAACATCTTCCCCGACCAGATGGTGTTCCTCGACCAGATGCGCCGCCACGGCCACGACAAGGGCCTGCTGATGATGCCGGGAACCACGGCGGACTTCTCGGGTTCCGAACTGAACGAGCTGGCGCACCCGCTGCCCACCGACGAGGTGGAGGCCATCTTCACCACCGGCAAGGCCGACTACATCGAGGCGTACGCGCAGCGCCAGGCCGACGTCATCGCGGCCGAGAAGGCATCGTGGGCGACCGCGGCGGGCGAGCCGCTGCTGGGGCCGTTGCGCGCACTGTTCGAGCCGATCATGGCGCAGACCGACCAGATCTCCGACGGCATCGGCTACCCGGTGGAGCTGAATCTGACGGGCAGGCCGGAGGCCGGTCGACCTCCGGTGGCTGCCGACAGAGTGGTGCTCGATTTTCCGAAACGCATCGTGCGCGAACCGATCCAGGACGAGAAGTTCCGCTACACGTTCGAGATCCCGGCCGAGCTGGTCCGCACGGTGCTGCGGGACGGGGAGTCCGACTGGGTCAACTCGATCTTCCTGTCGACGCGGTTCCGGGCGAAGCGGGTCGGTGGCTACAACGAGTTCCTGTACACGTTCTTCAAGTGCCTCACCGACGAGCGCATCGCCTACGCGGACGGCTGGTTCGCCGAGGCACACGACGACACGGCCACCATCGTCAAGGACGGCTGGGAGATCCAGCGGCGCTGCCCGCATCTCAAGGCGGATCTGTCGAAGTTCGGTGTCATCGAGGGCACCACGCTCACGTGCAATCTGCACGGCTGGGACTGGAACCTCGAGACGGGCAAGTGCCTCACGTCGAAGGGCCACCCGCTGCGGTCCGAGCGCGCCGCACAGAGTTAATCTCAGCTCATGCCACGCAGGTTCGATCACACGGTCCCGTCCACGCTCGCCGCGTCCGACGTCCACGCCGCCCTCACCACCGAGCAGTACTGGACCGATCGGCTCGAGGCCGTCGGCGGCCCCAAGGCACAGCTGAACGACGTGACCGTCGCAGGCGACGACGCGGACAGCCGCACGGTGTGGGTGTCGATGACCCAGGCCATCGCGGAGGAGTTCCTGCCCGGCGCCATCACCAGCATCCGCCCGGGCGATCTGATCATCCACCGGACCGAGTCCTGGGGTTCTCTCGACGCGCAGGGTGCCTCGGGCACCTTCGAGGCCAAGGTCGAGGGCGCCCCGGCGTCCATCACGGGCACCCTGGCACTGCGCTCGAAGGGCTCCGCATCGAGCCTGACGGCGACGGGTCAGGCCGAGGTCAAGGTGCCGATCTTCGGCGGCAAGATCGAGCAGGCGGTCATCGAGCAGGTTCTCGCGCTGATCGACGCCGAGCAGGAGTTCACCGACACCTGGGCGCCGGAGCACCTCTGACTCACCGGTAACCTCATCGACCATGGCACGTCGCATGAACTACTCGGCTCGTCTCCCGTTCACCACAGAGCAGGTGTACGGGGCGCTGACGACGCGTGACTACTGGGACGCGGTGATCGAGGAGCTGCGCAAGTACTCGGAGAACGAGCTCACGCGCTTCGAGGTCACGGCAGACGGTGTCGACGTGGTCATGCGGCACATCATTCCGCGCGACACGCTGCCCGACGTCGCGCAGGCGGTGATGAAGAAGGACATGGTCATCACCCGCAACATCCATCACGACGCGTACTCGGAGACCACCGCCGGGAAGTACGACGCGTCGATTCCCGCCGGCCCGGGCAGCCTCACCGGCACGACGTCCCTCTTCGCCACCGAGGCCGGCTCCACGTTGCGCACCACGTCCGAGGCCAAGGTGTACATCCCCTTCATCGGCGGCAAGCTCGAACAGTTGATGCTCGTCAACCTCGTCGATCTGTGGCGGGGCGAGGGCGAGGTCACGCACGACTGGCTCACGAAGAACGCCTGACCGGCGGGTGGGCCGGAGGCCGGTCGGGATGAGCGGAACGAACTGCTGGGCACTGTGATTTCCCGGATCGGTCCCGAGGGTGTGGTCACTCGAGGGACGACCAACATCAACCGGTTGCGGCGCAGTGATCGCCGGCTGGTGCACGATCCCGACGTCCGAGCGTTGCTCCGCGGAGCGACGCGTCCCCTGGTCGTCGACCTGGGCTACGGCGCCAGTCCGGTCACCACTCTGGAGTTGGCCGCGCGACTGCGCACCGTCCGTGCGGACGTCGCCGTCGTCGGGCTGGAGATCGACCCGTCCCGCGTCGTCCCCGATCGGGACGGTGTCTCCTTCCGCCGCGGCGGCTTCGAACTCGCAGGACTGCGGCCACACCTGGTGCGCGCGTTCAACGTGCTGCGTCAGTATCCCGAGGACGCGGTACCGGGTGCGTGGGCACGCATCACCTCCGCTCTCGCGGACGGCGGCCTCCTCGTCGACGGCACGTGCGACGAACTGGGGCGTCGGGCCACGTGGGTCACCGTGGACGCGTCGGGACCGCGCAGTCTGACCCTCGCGTGGGATCCGTTCACGGTGGAGCGGCCGTCGGACATCGCGGAGCGGCTGCCGAAGGTCCTGATCCACCGCAACGTCGCGGGCGAGCGCGTGCACGAGGTGCTGCGGGCGGCCGATCGGGCGTGGGACGTGGCGGCGCCGCTGGCACCGTTCGGACCCCGCGTGCGGTGGCGTGCGGCGCTGACAGCCCTGGCGGCACAGGGACTTCCGGTCACCGTGCCGCGCCGACGACTGCGGGACAACGTGCTCGAATTACCGTGGTCGGCCGTCGCTCCCGCCGAGGACACGCAGTAGCGCGTCGGCCTTGAGGTGCATCTCGTCCACCTCGTCCTGCGGGTCGGACAGCGAGACGACGGCGCCACCCGTTCCCACCGACGCCCGGCCGTCCGCGAGCACCACGGTCCGGATGACGATGGACAGGTCCGCCGCGCCGGTGAGCGAGAACCAGCCCAGCGCACCGGAGTACACGCCGCGCGGCCCGCCCTCGAGGCGGTCGATGATCTCCATCGTGCGGCGCTTCGGGGCGCCGGTCATCGATCCGCCCGGGAACGCCGCGCGCACACAGTCGACGGCCGAGAGCCTCGGGCGCACCCGACCCTCGACCGTCGAGACCAGTTGGTGCACATGGGTGTGGCTCTCCACGTCGAAGAGCACCGGCACGTGCACCGACCCGGGCACGCACACCTGATTCAGGTCGTTGCGGACGAGATCGACGATCATGACGTTCTCGGCGCGGTCCTTCTCGCTCGTCGCCAGGTCGAGGCGCGCGGCCGCGTCCTCCGCCGGCGTGCGCCCGCGAGCCCGAGTTCCCTTGATGGGCTTGGAGTCCACGACGCCCGACGCCGTGATCCGCAGGAAGCGCTCCGGTGACGCGCTGAGTATCGCCAGCCCGGGGAATCGCAGGAACGCCGCGTACGGGGCGGGACTGGCGCGCCGCACCGCGAGGTAGAGGTCGGCGGCGTCGCCGTCGAACGGCACGCTCATCTCGTTGGTCAGACAGATCTCGTAGCTCTCCCCCATCGTGATCTGCTCCAGGCAGTCCGCGATCGCCGCGCGATACGCGCCGTCGTCGTGCCGGGTGTCGATCACCGACGGCAGCGCGCCGAGGGGGGTGTCGGACACGGCCGGGCGACCGCGCTCCGAACGGGGCAGCGCGGTCACGGCCGCGGCGGTCTCGTCCAACCATCCGAGCGCCGCGGTGTCGTCGCCACCGACGAGTGTGAGGGTGAGCAGATAGGTGCACCGATCGCGGTGGTCGAGCGCGATGAGCCTGTCCGCGAACATCATTCGCGCATCGGCCGTCGGCGACGCATGCGCCGCCGCTCCGCCCGTCTCGGCCTTGAGCTCGTAGCCGAGGTGACCGACGTAGCCGAGTGCGAAGTCGAACGGCACCGCGGGCACCCGGTCGACGGCCCGCGCCGCGATCTGTTCCCCGAGGTGGTCGAGGAACGACGTGACCGTCTCCTCGGTCGTGCCGTCGGCGGTCGTCGTCGTCACGCACGAGGTGGCGACGTCGTACGACACGTCCTCCGCCAGTGGGCCGTCACCGGGTCCGAGATAGGAGAACCGGGCACTGCCGTCGAGCTCGGCGCTCGAGTCGAGCCAGAACGTGGACCGTCCGCGGAGTGGGCGCGCCACCTCCTCGGGGTCCGGTAGCACGTCGAGACGGCGCACGAGCACCCGGTAGCGGGGGTCGCGCACGACCGGGTCACGCGGCGCCACGGTCGGCGCGGAGGTGTGGGTGCTCGGGCGGGCGTCCCGCGCGAGGTCGAGAAAGTTGGCGATCACCTGCAGTCCACGTTCCGTGCCGATCGACTCGGGATGGAACTGCACTCCCCACAGCGGCCGTGACCGATGACGCAGCGCCATCATCACCCCGTCGTCGGTCCACGCCGTCGCCTCGAGCTCGTCGGGCAGGGCCGTGACGGTGAGGGAGTGGTACCGCACCACGCGCAGGGGCGACGGCAGGCCGGCGAAGAGATCGGTGCCGTCGTGCTGCACGTCGGACATCCGGCCGTGCATGGGCTCGGGTGCCAGATCGACGACGCCACCACAGCTGTCCGCGATGCCCTGATGCCCCAGACACACCCCGAGAAGCGGCAGACCACCGTCCCGGATCACCCTGCTGCTGACGCCCATGTCGGCCGGGCGACTCGGGCGGCCCGGGCCTGGCGAGACGACGACGGCGTCCACCCGGTCCAGCGGGAGGGAGGACCACCGGACGTCGTTGTGCACGACGATGGGGGCGGTGCCGGACACCTGCTCCAGGTACTGGGCCAGGTTGTGGGTGAACGAGTCGTAGTTGTCGATCAGCAGCGTGCGCATGAGAGGAACATCCTCTCAGCGCAGCGCCGTCTCCACCCGCTCGGCCACCCGGTCACCGCATTCCACAGCCTGCTCGAAGAGGTCGTCGACGACCAGTCGTCCGAGCACCAGACCGTCGGCTACCACTTCGTCGAGGGTGAACTGCGAGATGCCGCCCGCCGCGAGATCCAGCACGGTGCGCACCGGCGTCGTCATGCGGAAGGCACCGGAGAGCTCGATGTCCGCGCCCGTCAGGCGTCCCCGATGGATCGCGAGGCGCTGGTCGTGCGCTCGCGCCGTCCCGCTGACCCGGACGTGGACGAACTGCGGGTGCAGGCTGCCCATGCCGTGCAACTCGGCCGCACTCTGGTGGGAGATCACCGCGGTGGCGCCCAGCCACACGCACCACTTCGAGTACTCCTCGAGATCGTGGTTCGGCCAGTCCGACAACCGCAGCAGATCGGTCTCGACCCGCGTCCAGGATCCGTCGGCGACGTGCGCCTCGATCTCGGACGGCAGATATCCGGCATCGAGCGCGTGAGCTGCGGTGAAGTACCCGTCCTGTTCGGCGACCACGCCGTCCAGACGTTCCGCCACATCGTCGCCCGCCATGCTCGAAGAGCCTACGTGGTTGTGTCACGCGTCACAGAGAAATGGCGCTGTCGCCGTGCACCCGATCGGCCGGTCCACAGAGGAACCTCAGAGATGTCGTCCACACTGTCTTTCATGACTCACGACACCGCACCCAGACGACGCTCCCGGGTGCCTCTCATCGCCGGAGTGCTGGTCATCGTCGTCATCGCGGCACTCGTCGGTGGCGAGTTCTATGCCCGCAACCGCGTCGAGAACTGCCTCACGACCCAGTTCGAGAGCGAACTCGGCTCACAGATCGACGTCGGCCTCGGCCTGCAGCCCGTCCTGTTCTCCCTCGCGACCGAGAAGTTCTCGTCCGTCGACATCTCGAGCGACGACACGAAGTTCGGGCCCGCACAGGACATGCAGGTCCAGGCGACCGTGAACGACGTCGACCTCACCTCCACGGACACCACGTCCGGTCAGATCGGCAGCAGTTCGGCCGACGTCACGTGGTCGACCGGCGGCATCCTCGCGACCCTGCAGGAGCAGGGCGTCGGCAGCGTCGTGTCCGGTGTGACCAGCGATCCCGCGGCCGGAACGCTGAAGTTCGCCATCGTCGGTGGACTCGCGGAACTCACCGTGAAGCCCGTGGTGCAGGGCGACACGATCGAGGTCCAGACCACGGACGCGTCGATCCTCGGCATCGGCATTCCCACCGACCTCGCGGACAGCGTCGTCTCGGTGCTCACGGACAGCCTGCAGGCGTACCCGCTCGGCATGACGCCGGACGCCCTCGAGGTGACCGACACCGGGATCCACATGACCCTCAGCGGCGGCCAGTACACGATCCCCGCCGCGCAGGGCGGTCAGCAGCAGGTCACCTGCTAGTCGGCGAAGCCGTCCAACACGCTGCGGGTCCCGGACAGGCCCAGTCGGGTGGCGCCGGCCTCGATCATCGCTCGGGCGGTGTCCGCATCGCGGATCCCGCCCGACGCCTTGACACCCAGGCGGCCACCGACGGTGCGGGCCATCAGACTCACGGCCTCCGTCGACGCTCCACCCGCGGGATGGAACCCCGTGGACGTCTTGACGAAGTTCGCGCCGGCCCGCTCCGCCGCCCGGCAGCACTCGATCACCGCGCGCTCCCCGTCCGCCGACGCGAGCAGCGCCGCCGACTCGATGATCACCTTCAGGACGGCGTTCTCGCCCATCGCCTCCCGGACGGTGATGATGTCCGCCAGGACGGCGTTGAAGTCACCCTCCACCGCGGCGCCGACGTCGATCACCATGTCGACCTCGCGCGCCCCGTGCTGCACCGCCAGACGCGCCTCCGAACCCTTGATCAACGAGTGGTGCTTTCCGGACGGGAACCCCGCCACCGCGGCGACCACCAGGTCACCCGTGTCACGAACCGGGAGCATCGACGGCGACACGCAGACCGCGAGGACGCCCAGATCCTTCGCCTCCGCGACGAGCGCCCGGACGTCGGCGACCGTCGCCTCGGGCTTGAGCAGAGTGTGATCGACCATGCGGGCGACGTCGGTGCGCGTGAGGGTTGTCATGCGCTCCACCTTTCCAGACGGAGGCCGGTCGGGATCGGTCAGGAAGGGAGGGGTGTCAGTGAGACAATGGCGCCCATGCCGCCCGAATCTCCACGTTCCGACTCTCGCCGCTACGTCCTCACCCTGGGCTGCCCCGACCGCACGGGCATCGTCGCGCGCATCTCGACCTTCCTGGCCGATCTCGGGGGCTCGATCGTCGAGGCCGCCTATCACGCCGACGCGGACAGTGGCTGGTTCTTCACCCGTCAGGCCGTCGCGGCCTCGTCGATCGACATCGGAGTCGACGAGCTGCGCGCACGGTTCGCGGCGGTCGCCGCGGAGATCGGCCCGGAATCCGAGTGGTCGCTGCACGATTCCGGAGAGCGCAAGAAGGTCGTGCTCCTGGTGAGCAAGGAGGGACACTGCCTCCACGATCTGCTCGGGCGCGCCGCCGGCGGAGAACTGCCGGCGACCATCGAAGCGGTCATCGGCAACCACCCCGATCTCGAATCCGTCACGCGCGCACACGGTGTGCAGTTCCACCATGTTCCGTTCCCCGAGGACCCCAGCGAGCGCGGGCCCTCCTTCGACGCGCTCCGCGACCTCGTCGACGGCTACTCCCCCGACGCGGTGGTGCTGGCGCGCTTCATGCAGGTGCTGCCGGAGTCGTTGTGCGAGCACTGGTCCGGGCGCGCGATCAACATCCACCACAGCTTCCTGCCGTCGTTCGTCGGCGCCCGGCCGTATCACCAGGCGTTCGCACGAGGGGTCAAGCTCATCGGCGCGACGTGCCACTTCGTCACCGCCGAGCTCGATGCCGGACCCATCATCGAGCAGGACGTCATTCGCATCGACCATGCGGACGCGGTCGCCGACATGGTCCGTCAGGGCCGGGACATCGAGAAGATGGTGCTCGCGCGCGGACTGCGCTGGCACCTCGAGGACCGTGTGCTGGTGCACGGCCGCAAGACAGTGGTGTTCGACTAGACGGCTGGTCGTATCAGCCGGCTGGGGTTCGACCCACCACGACGGTCTCGTTGTAGACGAACACCTTTCCCACCGGCCGCGGGAACGGGAACGAGGCGGACGTCGTGCGCTCGATGCCGGCGGCAGCGCAGAGGGCGAGCAGGTCGGCGGCGTCCAACCAACTCGTGTGCGTCGGGTCGCTGGCGAACCCGACTTCCTGCGGGCACACGATCATGACGACGGAGTTCGGCTGCAGACACGGCAGGTACTCCGTCAGCACCTCACCCTCCGCGCCCGGCGGCAGGTGCTCGAGCAGGTGGGCCATGAGCATGCCGTCGAAGCCCGTGTCGCCGAGGGCGTGGAACTCCTCGGGTGTGTACGCGGTCATGCCCTGTGAGCGGCAGAACTCGACGGACGCGACGTTGTGATCGACACCGACGCTGCCCGCGGGAAGGTTGCGCAGATTCCGGCCGATGCCGCAGCCGACGTCGAGAACGCGCCGCCCAGCGAGATGGCGTCGGATGTTCCATTGATACGGAGCCTGCACGCGCAGAACGCGTTTCCACCGCGCACCCTGCAGCTCGCGCAACCGCTCGGTGTAGGCGTCCCCTCTCGTGTCGTCGCTCATGCCGGCAGCTCCGCCAGCCGGACCAGCTCGGCGTCGAACTCCGCGATCGATTCCACCGAACTCATGTGTCCGACACCGTCGAGTTCGAGGAACCGGCCCAGCACTCCGGCGCGGGAGAGTCGATCGGCGAGCTTGCGGGCGTGCACCGGCGGCGTCAGGCGGTCGCGAGTACCGACGATCACCGACGTCGGGACGTCGATGTTCTCCAGCGCGTCGTGAATGTCCAACGCGGACAGCGCCGATCCCCACATGCCCCGCGTTCGAGGGGAGCACTCGCGCACGATGCGTTCGCAGAACGCCACCTGCGCCGGAGTGGACTCGGCGCCCATCGTCACGTACTTCAGAGCACGAGCGGAGAACGGACTCGACGGGATGGGCAGTGCCGATCCGAGCACGCTCGACGCCACCCGCGCCGGCACCTGCGCGACACCGGGTGGCAACGGGATGA
Source organism: Rhodococcus sp. UNC23MFCrub1.1 (assembly GCF_000686025.1). Taxonomy (GTDB): domain Bacteria; phylum Actinomycetota; class Actinomycetes; order Mycobacteriales; family Mycobacteriaceae; genus Rhodococcoides. Next base: position 255,972 of record NZ_JMLQ01000006.1, on the reverse strand, counting down.
CAGTGGTCTCGCGGACCAGACTGTCGGTGGCCGTGTTGGCCAGCAGTATCGCCTTCACGTAGTGGCGCACCTGCGCGGGATACTGTGCCGCCCAACTCATCACGGACATGCCGCCCATGCTGTGTCCGGCTACGACGGCCTTGGTGTCCGAGTCGACCGTCGCGTCGAGCACCGCGGCGAGATCGTCCCCCAGGACGTCGGCACCGAGTGGCCGGGTCCCCACCTCACTGGCTCCGTGCCCGCGCTGGTCGTACACGACGACGCGGTACCGTCCGGCGAGGTCGTTGATCTGCGGCGCCCAGAAGTCGGCGGAGCAGGTCCATCCGTGACTGAGGACGATCGGGGCGGCGTCCGGGTCGCCGTACTCGCGCACGTGCAGCGCGGCACCGTCCTCGGCGACGACCGTGCGCACCCGTGGGGTGAGCTCCGGACGCGCCAGCAGTACATCGGTGTCCGCCATCCGCGCCGAGGGCGGTGACGCCCGTCGAGTCGCCCGGATCGAGGCTGCACCGGCCACCGCGACCGCGGCCACGGCAGCGGTCACCACTGCACCACGAGTGTTCATCGGTCTCCTGTCCTGCTGCTCGAGCTGGTGCTCGCGCCGTTGCCGTCACTGTCGTCGGTGTCCGCCGTGGCGGCGTCGCCGCTGTCCTCCGTGGCGGCGTCGCCGCTGAGCGCCTTCTCCATCGCGTGCACGATCTCGGCGTCCATGGTCTCGGAGAAGAGCGCCTGCACGGCACGGCTGGCCAGCGGACGCAGGGTGGTGATGAGGTCCGCCATGGCCGAGAGCTCGCTGGGGTCGAGCGTGAACGGATCGGCGCCGCCCGGAACGAACCTGTCGACGACCAGACGCACGAACTGCTGGGACACGCTCGTCAGGTCCTGGTGGACGCGCTCGGTGCGGGACAGGATGTCCGGCAGCGCGAGACCCGCGTCGAACAGCACCTTGGCCGCGCGGACCAGGGCGGGGTTCTCGATGCGGTAGCCGTCCCCGTCGCGGGAGAAGACGTCGAGCGCTTCCGCACGCGTCAGATCGTCGTCGCTGATCCGTCCGTCGAACATGGTGTCGATCTCGTCGCGGGTCAGCCGCGCCGGGTGGTCGACGTTGGCGGCGCCGTCGGGATCCTCGGTGCCCAGGACGTCCTCGACGCGGAGTCCGTACTGCGCCGCGGTGAGGAGTTCGCTGATGGTGACGAAGGTGTAGCCACGGTCGAGCATGCGCGAGATCATCTGCAGCCGAGCGAGGTGCGACTCGTCGTACCAGCCCGTCCGACCCACCTTGCGCGGGGGCGGCAGCAGACCGCGGTCCTGATAGACGCGCACGTTGCGGACGCTCACGCCGGCTTCCCTGGCGAGGTCGTCGATCCGGTACTCGGTCAGGCCGACTCGGCGGAGATCCCGGGGATCACGCGAGCGAGCATCGTCGAGTGGGGAGTCCGGCACCCTCAGACCTTAACCCTGCCGCCCTCCCGCACCAGTGCCTATTGATTTTCGATAGATTCTGGCTGATACTCGATGTATGATCACGGAAAGACGCGTCGTCGCGACACTCAGGGTGTTCCTCGCCGGCCTGTTCGCCCTGCTCGTCCTGTTCCAGGTCATGTCGCTGCCGGGACAGTTCGCGCACATGGCCCGCGAGAACCCGGAATCCGCGTACCTCCGATGGCCCCTCACCGCGCTCACCATCTTCTGGGTGGTGTGCGTGCAGATCGTCGTCATCGCCACCTGGAAGCTGCTCACTCTCGTCCGCCGGGATCGCATCTTCTCCGGTGCCGCGTTCGTGTGGGTCGACGCGATCGTCCGCGCGATCGTGGCCGCCGGTGTGTCGCTCGGTGTCGTGTTCCTCGTCGTCGGGTTCCGCGCGGACGATCCGGGGCCCGTGCTCCTGCTGTTCCTGCTCTGCATGATCGTCGGCGTCGCCGCACTGCTGATGATGGTCATGCGTGCCCTGCTGCGGAAGGCGAGCGACCTGCGCGCCGACCTCGAGGGCGTCATCTGATGCCCATCGTCGTCCGCATCGACGTGGAGCTGGCCAAGCGCAAGATGAGCGTCGGCGAGTTCGCCGAGCGCGTCGGACTGACCCCCGCCAACGTCGCCGTACTCAAGAACGGGCGGGCCCGCGCGGTGCGGTTCAGCACCCTGGAGACCATGTGCCGGGTGCTGGAGTGCCAGCCGGGTGACCTGCTCGAATGGGTGGACGACGAGACATGATGCGGATGCCCTAACTTATCGGTACGGCCCGGCGAACATGATCGCGCCGGGTGCCCTACACTTCCGTCATGGTCGACCGCATCGGAACTCGTCCACCCACATCCGGAGGCATCACTCCCGTCCGGCTGTTCACGCTGCTCGGCCCCGCGTTCGTCGCCGCCATCGCCTACGTCGACCCGGGCAACGTCGCCGCGAATCTCACCGCGGGCGCGCGCTACGGCTACCTCCTCGTGTGGGTACTCGTGGCCGCCAATGCGATGGCGGTACTGATCCAGTACCTCTCGGCCAAGCTGGGCCTGGTCTCCGGACGATCACTGCCGGAGATGCTCGGCGACCGCATGCGTCCCTGGCCCCGCCGGGCGTTCTGGGTGCAGGCCGAGGCCGTGGCGATCGCGACGGACCTCGCCGAGGTGATCGGCGGCGCCATCGCGCTCAACCTCCTGTTCGGCGTTCCGCTCTTCGTCGGCGGTCTCATCACCGGCGTCGTGTCGATGGTGATCCTGGCCGTCCAGTCACGGCGGGGTCAGCGCACCTTCGAGTTCGTCGTCATCGGCATGCTCGCCATCATCACGATCGGCTTCCTCACCGGCCTGCTGTTCACCGACATCGACGCGGGCGGTGTCGCCGGCGGTCTCGTACCGGGGTTCGACGGCTCCGGATCGGTCCTGCTCGCGGCCAGCATGCTGGGCGCGACGGTCATGCCGCACGCCATCTACCTGCACTCCGCGCTCGCCCGCGACCGCCACGGCGTCGAGAAGGACTCCGGCAAGCTCGACCGCCTGCTGCGCGCGACCAAGTGGGACGTCACGTTCGCGCTCATCATCGCCGGCAGCGTCAACATCGGCATGCTGCTGCTCGCCGCATCGGCGTTCCGCGGCGAGGAGGGCACCGACACCATCGACGGCGCGCACGCGGCCATCGAGAACAATCTCGGGCCCGCGGTCGCCGCGATCTTCGCCGTCGGACTGCTCGCCTCGGGTCTCGCGTCGACCTCGGTGGGCTGCGCCGCCGGTGCCGAGATCATGAAGGGACTGCTGCAGAAGCGGATCCCGATCCAGGTGCGCCGCGTCGTCACGTTGATTCCCGCGCTGGTGGTCCTGGGTATCGGCGTCGATCCGACGCTGGCGCTGGTGCTGAGTCAGGTGGTGCTGAGCCTGTGCATTCCGTTCGCGCTGATCCCGCTGGTGCGCATGACCTCCAGCAGCGCGGTGATGGGCGCCCGCATCAACTCACGGACCACCGTGGTCCTCGCCGTCGTCACCACCGGCCTGATCGTGGCGCTCAACGCGGCACTGCTCTGGCTCACGGTCACCGGCCAGGGTTAGCTACCAGCGCGGTCCGCGCTGGATGTCGTCGACCTTGGGCCGCACGTCCACGAGGTACACACCGATGGCGACGACGGCGATGATGCCGACGAAGCCCACCACCGGGAAGACGAGCAGGATCAGCAGCGCGACCGCGAGAATGGCCACCCACCCCGGCTTGTTCAGCTTGTCCGCGGCGGTGAAGGCGTCGGGGCGCTGGCGGATGGCGTGGAAGAGCGCGAACGCCACACCCACCAGAGCGATGAGTTGCAGGATGTTCATGATCGCGCTGGTCGCGCTGTACGCCATGGGCATGCGGTCATCCTAAACGACACCGACCCCCGCGCTTCGTCAGCGCGGGGGTCGGAATTGTCGCGATCGACTAGCTGGTCGACTTCTTGGCCGGAGCCTTCTTGGCCGGGGTGGCCTTCTTGGCGGGGGCGGGAGTCGAGGCCTTGGCCGGGGTGGCCTTGGCGGGAGCCGACTTCGTGGCCGGGGTCTTCTTGATGGGCGAGCCCGCGTTGTTGCGCGTCTTGCCCTCGACCGTGCCGGCTGCACCCGAAGCGCGATCCGACGCCTTCTGGCCTGCGGTCTTCGCCTTCTGGCCGAGCTCGTCGATCTTCTCGCTCAGCTCGTCGGCAGCCTCGTCGACATTGTCGACGGCGTCCTCGGCGCCTTCCTTGATCGCGTCGGTGGCCTCGTCGACACCTTCCTGCACACGATCGGACGCGCGGCCCGCGAGGGCTGCGGCGCGCTCACCGACGGCGCGGGTCTGCGAGGCGACGGTGCCGAGGGTCTGCTCGGTGAGGTCGACAGCGTCGTTGGCGACGGCGTTGGCGCGCTCGAGACCGTCCTCGACCGCCGGGTTCTTGCGGATGCGCTCGACCGTCTCCTCGCCGCGCTCGGCGAGTGCGGTGTAGAGGTCCGACGCCACCTTGAGGTAGGCCTCGGCAACCTTGCGGAGCTCCTCGGGGGTGAAACGCTCGCGGAGATCGGCGATCTCGTCCGGCAGCTCCTGCGGCAGCGCGTTCAGGCGTCCGCGGAGCGTCTCGACGCTCTCGGTGACGTCTTCCTGCAGGTCGGCGAGGCGGGCGCGGGCGGTGTCGACGCGGTCGTTGACGTCGGCCTGCGTGCTCTCGGCGCGGTGGCGGACCTGGGCGACGACGTCGGCCACGGCCTGGACCACGGCGTCACCGGCGCCGACGGCGGCGAACAGCGGGGTCTTGACGGTGTCGAACTTCGGGTCGGTCATGTGTGATCTCCTGATGTCGTTTCGTGGTTGATCTCTGATCGCAGCGTGGGGGTGCCGGTCTCGTTCTCGCGGCGGAACGAGTAGTAGATCTCGAGGAGCACCTGCTTCTGACGCTCCGTGATGGAGTCGTCACCGTGCACCGCGTCGATGATGGGACTGTGCGGCCGTTCCTCGAGCAGACCGGCTTGCACGTACAGGACCTCCGAGGACACACGAAGACCCTTGGCGATCTGACTCAGAACCTCTGCCGACGGCTTGCGCAGGCCCCGCTCGATCTGGCTGAGGTAGGGATTGCTGACGCCGGCGGAGAGTGCGAGTTGCCGCAGGGACACCTGGGCCGACTCTCGCTGTGCCCGAATGAAACTCCCGATGTCCTGTGTCGCCGTGCTGACGACGCGGGCGGCGAGATCTCCGGCTGCCGACACCACTGTGGTGTCGTCGCCTTCCTTCTCCTCGGATGCCATCTCGAACACTCCTGACTGATGTCGAATGCGCCTCGCCAACGACGATAACCAAGGGTGCTAGCAATTGCAAGCACTGTGCTAGCACCCACACCCAAGGGCACGCGGTGGTGGTGTCGACCAGCCACACACCCTGCTCGGCGCTGCGCACCCCGACCAGTCGGCGGAAAGGGGTGGGCACCTCACGCACCCCGTGCACGGCCGCGGCGGCTACCCGAACAACAGGTGCGAGATCGAATAGATCGCCAGACCCGCGAGCGAGCCGACCACCGTGCCGTTGATGCGGATGAACTGCAGGTCCCGTCCCACCTGCAGCTCGATCTTGCGGCTGGCCTCGTCGGCGTCCCATCGGGCGACGGTGTCGGTGATGACGGTGGTGATCTCGTCGGTGTAGTTCTCGACGATGTAGCGCACGCCGGCCATCAGCCAGCCGTCCGCCTTGCCGCGCATCGCGTCGTCGTCGCGCAGGCGGAGCCCGAACTTCTGCACGTTCTCGCTGATCTTGGCGCGCAGGGTGCTCTTCGGGTCGTCCACCGAGTCGACGATGAGCCGCTTGGCCACCTTCCACGATGCCGCCGCGAGGCCGGTGACCTCGTCGCGGCCCATGATCTCCGACTTGATCGACTCGGCCTTGGCGATGGTGTCGGGGTCGTTCTGCAGGTCGTCGGCGAAGTCGGTGAGGAACTTGTCGGCCGCGAGCCGCAACTCGTGCTGCGGGTTCGACCGGACCTTCCACGTGAACTCCACGAGTTCGCGGTGGATGCGTTCTCCGAGAAGCACATCGACGAACTTCGGCGACCAGGACGGAGAGTCCCTCGACACGATCCGGTCGATGGTCGGCAGGCTGTTCTGGGCCCATTCGTGTGCGCGCTCGGCGAGCAGGTCGATCAGTGGTTTCTGCCGGTTGTCCTCGAGCAGCGAGCCCAGGACGCGTCCGATCGGCGGGCCCCACTGCGGATCACCGAGGCGCTTGACGATGGTGTTGTCGATGACCTGCTGAATGTCCTCGTCGTCGAGCACGTCGAGGAAGCCGCGCAGCACGGTCGCCGTCTCCTCCGCGACACGGTCGGCGTGGGCCGGGTCGGCGAGCCAGGTGCCGAGGCGCAGCGGGATGCGCGCGGACTCGACCTTCTGCGACACGACGTCGACGGCGAGGAAGTTCTGCCCGACGAACGATCCGAGGCTGGTGCCGAGCTGGTCCTTCTTCCGCTTGATGATCGCGGTGTGCGGGATCTTCAGACCCATGGGGTGCTTGAAGAGAGCGGTGACGGCGAACCAGTCGGCGAGCGCGCCGACCATGCCCGCCTCCGACGCCGCCCGGACGAAACCGACCCAGCCGCCGGCGCCGCGGGACTCCTGCCACCGGCAGAAGAGATAGACGATGGAGGCGAACACCAGGAAGCCGGTGGCGACGATCTTCATCTTGCGGAGGTCGCGTCGTTTGACGTCCTCGTCGAATGTCATGAGCTGCACCGACTCCATTGTGCAGGGTCGGCGCGCGACTCGTGCCCCGACCGGCGACGACGTCTCGCCCGGACGCGGGTCCGACGGCGCCGGGCACTACTGTTGGAGTGGGCGACGTGACATGCGCCGCCGCACACGAGTGCGCCAGAAGCGCAGTCGGACATCGGGACGGAGTACACGCGCGTGGCGAGCAGATCGGCAGCGAGGAAGAGCGACGGGGACACCGCCGACCAGGACGCCGACGAGACCGGGGCCCGGAAGACCGGGCGAACCCGTTCCGCCAGGGCCGAGACGGTGAAGCCGGATTCCGACGACACCGCGACCGACGCCCGCACGGACAAGCCGGACGGCCGCAAGCGACGCTGGCGCGAGCACAAGATCGCCCGTCGCGAGGAACTGGTGGACGGCACTCTCGCCGCCATCCGGCTGCGCGGCCGCAACATCGGCATGGACGAGATCGCCACCGAGATCGGTATCTCGAAGACCGTTCTGTACCGCTACTTCCACGACAAGAACGATCTGACCAACGCGACGCTCGAGCGATATGTGGAGACGACTCTCGCACCGCGGATCTACGACGCGATCAGCGTCGAGCTCGACGAGTACAACCTCACCCGCCAGGTGGTCGCCGCGTACGTGGAGACCGTCGCGGACGACCCCGAGGTCTACCTGTACGCGATGTCGAACAGCTCGGGGCCGAACCGCGACGTGGTCGCCGAGTCGGAGCGCATGATCGCCGAACTGCTGGCGACGGTGCTCGGTGAGCGCCTGCGCCGGATGGAGATGGACTCGGGCGGCTCGCTGCCCTGGTCGTACGGGATCGTGGGCGGCGTCCAGTTGGCCACGCACTGGTGGATCTCGAACCGGTCGATGTCGGCAGCGGACCTCATCGACTACCTCACCATGATGGTGTGGGGCGGCATCCACGGTGTCGCGGAAGCGGGCGGTTCGCCCTCACGCTTCAACGCGGTCGACCACCCACTCGTCGACGAATAGAGGCGCCTAGCGGTCGTGCTCGTCGTCGAGCGGGACGTCGCGACTCTGCTCGAGCAGGTCCGCGTCGGAGGCGTCGTACGTCACGGCGACCGTGGGCGTGACCGCGTCGGTGTCGTCGTCCCGCACCGTGTCCCGCTCCTGCTCGAGAGCGTCCTCGACGGGAAGTTCCGGGCTCGTGAAATCGGGCATCTGTCGTTCCCTCCCTCGGTGAGTCTGCGTGGGCCGTTCCGAGGTTACCGGCGCTCGACCGGAACCAACACCACGGCCATACCGGCCATACCGATCATGAGGACACCGACCAGGGCTCCCAGGGCGAAGGAGTTCACCGCGGCCGCCACGAAGGCCGCCATCCCGGCGCACAGGGCGACCATCAGGACGATTCCCGCCGTGGTGTGCTCGAAGAGGCAGGTCATCACGGGTGCCTCGGCGGCATCGCCGGCGGTGTCGGGCACGACCGCTCCGGCCGCGTCCACTGTCGGTGTGCTCACTGGTGTTCCCCTCTCCCGCGTCACCTCTCGGTGAACGCAGCGGCGCCTCGATCGGACGTGCTCACCATCCGGTCGAAGGGCAGATACCCGCGCCCGGGCCGATCCAACCCGCCGAGGGTGTGCCGTTTCCCACCACCGGGTGCCGGGTAGATCGGGACAGCCGCATCGCGTCCCGCGACACGGCGAGAACGAGAGAGGTTCACGATGACTGACACTCCGAACACCGACTCCGGGTCGGCCCGCCGCACCGTGGCGTTCCTCGCGACGGACGGTGTCGAGCAGATCGAGCTCACCGCTCCCCGCGAGGCACTCGATCAGGCCGGAGCGACCACGGTGCTGCTCTCGCTGACCCACGGTGAGATCCAGGCCTTCGAGAACGACACCGAACCCGCCGACACCTTCGCCGTCGACCAGTTGGTCGCCGAGGCCTCCGTCGACGACTTCGACGCGCTGGTCCTGCCGGGTGGAACGACCAACCCCGACACGCTGCGCCTCGACACCGACGCGGTGTCGTTCGTCCGCGACTTCGTGAACTCCGGCAAACCGGTGGGGGTGATCTGCCACGGCCCGTGGACGCTCGTCGAGGCCGACGTCGTACGCGGTCGCACGCTGACCTCGTACCCGAGCGTGCGTACCGACATCAGGAACGCCGGCGGCACGGTGGTGGACGAGGAGGTCGTCGTGGACGGCAACCTGATCTCCAGCCGCAACCCGGACGACATCCCCGCGTTCTGCGAGGCCGTGGTCCAGGCCGTCACCGCTCTCGACGCGGCCGAGTGAGCCGGGGTCAGCCGTTCGACTCGTCGGCCGGCTGATCCTGCGCGGGCGGCGGGAATCCGCCGGTCGCGATCGGTCCCCACGTGTCGATGGCGATCCGGATGATCGACTTGCCCTGCGTCACCATCGCCTGCCGGTACTCGTCCCAGTCGGGGTGCTCGCCCGCGATCGCCCGGTAGTAGTCCACGAGCGGCTCGACGGAGTCGGGCAGGTCGATGACCTCCGCGGTGCCGTCGATCTGCACGTAGGGGCCGTTCCAGTCGTCGGAGTGGATGCAGAGCGTGACGGCCGAGGACCGACGGATGTTCACGGTCTTCGCGCGCTGCGGGTACGTCGAGACGACGATGCGCCCCTGCGCGTCGAGCCCGCAGGTCACGGGTGAGATCTGCAGTCCACCGGACTGCTTCGTGGTGACCAGGGTGGCGTGATGCCGCTCGGCGACGAAGCGATGCAGGGCATCGAGATCGACTCGGTCGGCTGTTGCGTACGTCGGTGCCATGATTCGAGGGTAGGTGCTCGCCCGCCGGGGGCTAGAATCGGTGCCGACAGACGACACTCGGTCCGGACTCACCGGCCACGCGGTTCCGGGGGTGCCGCGGTCGACCTTCCGCCCTCAGGACAGACCGTGACCGTTCCACCTCGTCCCCCCTCGATCGCACCGCCGCCCTCCGCGCTCTCCACCTTCGACGCCGCGGGCGCGGCCGTCGTCGCGTATCTCGACAGCATCCTTCCCGCGACGGCCTGGGCCGTCTCGCGCGTCGTCGACGACAAGCAGATCTTCCTGCGCACCAACACCAACGGCCTGGGGATCGACACCGGCCTCGTCGTGGGGTGGAACGAGTCGCTGTGCCATTCGATGACCGAGGGCGAGATCCCGTCCGTCGTGGAGGACCTCGACGACGCGGGCATCCCGCGCATCGGCGTACCCGGGCACGACCCGGTCCGGTCGTACATCGGTGTGCCCATCCGGCGGGCGGACGGCTCGCTGTTCGGCACGATGTGCGGTTTCGGCTCGCGGCCGATCAGCGGGCCGCTGCCCGCCGGCATGACCGCGCTGCTCGATCTCCTGTCCGGGCTGCTCACCACGGTGTTCGAGACCGACCACGCCCGCGCGGTCGCGGAGCGGTCCGCCGAACTGGCTCGGCGCGAGGCGGAGACCGACCCCCTCACCGGACTCTTCAACAGGCGGGGATGGAACCGGGTGCTCGAGCCCGAGGACGCGCGCTGGACTCGCTTCGCCGACCCCGGCGCCGTGGTGGTCGTCGACCTCGACGGGATGAAGCAGGTGAACGACCGGCACGGCCATGCCGCGGGAGACCGGGTGATCCGACGCGCCGCCGAACTGCTGCGGGCGTGGGCTCACGAGTCGGACGTCGTGGCCCGTCTCGGCGGCGACGAGTTCGGAGTCCTGGTGTTCGACCGCGACGCCACCGACGTCGACGGCATGCTCACGGCCCTGGAGTCCTCCGCCCACGCGGCGGATGTGCCGATGTCGGTCGGCTGGAGCACGGTCACCGAGGCCGGCAGCATCACCGCGTCGTGGTCGCTCGCGGACGAGAACATGTACGTGTCGAAGCGTCGGTCACCGAGCAGGTCCGGCATCGACATTCATCCGACCCCCGGACGCCACCAGGGCGGTCACGTCGCCCGGCGGTAGTGGTCGCGCCATCAGGTAGCCCTGGGCGTACCCGCATCCGCACCGGACGAGGCTGTCGAGTTGGGCCGTGGTCTCCACGCCCTCGCCCACCACGTCGAGACCGAACGCGTCGGCCACCGACACGACGGCGCGGATGACCGCCTCCGACTGCTCGGTCGGCAGGTCGGCGACGAACGATCGATCGATCTTGATGGCGTCGAGGATCGGGAAGCGCGTCAGGTAGTCCAGCGAGCTGTGGCCGACACCGAAGTCGTCCAGCAGGATCTTGATGCCCATCCGGTGCAGCTCGTCGAGGTTGTTCTTCACGGCGGACGTGTCCTCGAGCCACAGGGTCTCGGTGATCTCGATGCCCAGCAGATCCGGGGCGAGACCGGTGCGCTCGAGCGTGTCGGCGAGGGACGACGCGAACGTGCGCTGACGAAGCTGCAGCGGACTGACGTTGACGCGAAGTTCCACCGGATCACCGGTCTGCCAGCGCGCGGCCTCGGTGCACGCCCGGCGCAGCACCCAGCTGCCGAGCGGCCCGATCAGGCCCGCGCGTTCGGCGGCGGGAACGAACTCGTCGGGCCCGACGACGCCGAGACTCGACGTGGTCCACCGCGCGAGCGCCTCGACCCCGGTCATGCGTCCGGATCGGATGTCGAACACGGGTTGGTACGCCACGTCGAGGTCGTCGTTCTCGATCGCGGACCGGAGCTCCGAGGCGATGGTCAAGCGCCGCAACGCTTCTCCGCCCTGCACCTTGTCGTACAGCTCGTAACTCCCCGGCCCCTCCTTCTTCGCGCCGCCCATGGCGACGTCCGCCTGGCGGACCATCTCCGCGGCGGTGTGCTCGCCGTACCCGACCGAGATGCCCATGCAGGCGGTGACGGTCGTCGTCCGGTTCCCGATGGTGAGCGGACGGCGGAACATGGCCAGCACACCCTGGGCGACGCCGATGGCGTCGAAGGTGCTGCGCAGGCCCGGGCACACGAGCAGGAACTCGTCGCCGCCGAAGCGGGCGACGGTGTCGGAGGGCCTGACGGTGCGGGTGAGCATCGGCGCCACCGCCGTGAGCACCGCGTCCCCCGCTCCGTGGCCGAAGCTGTCGTTGATGGTGCGGAAGTCGTGGAGGTCCACCAGGATCACCGCGGTGAGCGTGCCGTCCTCGCGCGAGACTCCGAGCGCGGAATCGATGCGTTGGTACGCGAGCGTGCGATTCGCCAACTGCGTCAGCGGGTCGTGCAGGCTGCGGTATCGCAGCTCGCGTTCGAGGTCGGACCGGCGCACGGCGGACGCCAGCACCGCGGCCACCGTGACGACGAAGGACAACGTGTCGGCCGACGGCGTGTGCGGCTCGGTGCGATAGACGACGAGGACACCCCACGTGCCGTCGCCCCCGCGGACGGGAGCCGCGATACCGCTGCGGAGGTCGTGGTCCTCGAGCAGGGTGACGTCGAAGCGGGTCTCGTCGCGGCTGTCCGCGCACACGATCACCTCCTCGCGCTCGAGCGCGTAGCCGGCCAGCGTCGCGGTGCCCGAGGGCAGGGTCTCCTCGTCCGGCGGCTCGAAGGTGGCCGCGTGGACGGCCAGGCGGTCCGCACCGCGTCGGCGGAACACCACGGCGTGCGTGGCACCGACAAGGTCCACGATGGACTGCAGAGCGGTGGCCACGAGGTCGTCGAAGGATCCGGTGAGCGCCGCACGGTTGAGCCCGGCGACGATGCGCTGCTCGCGCGCTCGGCGGCGGACGGCGGTGAGGGCGTCGACGAGCTCCTCCTCGCGCTCCTGCCGCTCGGAGCCGTCCACGAGTGTCGCGACCACGACCTCGTGGCCGTCGGTGGGCCCGAGTACCCAGGCGGACACCAGGATCGGTCGGGCCGGAGTTCCCACCGCGACCCGACCTGTCCAGGCTCCCGTGGCGTTCAGCTCGGCGAGAATGAGGTCGAGTGTCGAGGCGGCCGTGTCCGCGACGAGGTCTCGCGCGGACGGGTTCTCGTGGGCCGGGAACTCGAGGATGGTGCGGGCGGCGGCATTGGCGTACCGCACGGAGGTGTTGCGATCGAAGACCACGACGCCGTCCTGGGACGACTCGGAGATCGCCGTCAGCGCTGCCAGAACGGTGCGCCTGTCGCCGGCGTCGCCCGAGTCCGAACCACCAGAGTTCAGGCCACCCGAGTTCAGGCTTCCCGTCACCACGTCTCCGCCCCCAGACCCGTTTCCGCCCCCAGCAACACCTCGCGATTGTTCCACCTTCGACGCACTCTGCCCGTTCTTTGCCCGCTTTTCCTCTCGGGGACCGGTACCTGCCCGCGTCACGCTCCGTCCGACGACGCCCAGTCCAGCAACCGGTCGACCGGCCAGGTGGTGACGATACGGTCCGGCGGAACGCCCACCGCGGTGGCACGCGCACAACCGTGGCCGAGCCAGTCGAGTTGGCCGGGGGCGTGCGCGTCGGTGTCGATGCTGAACAGGCAGCCGATCTCCAGAGCGAGCTCCATCAACCGCTCCGGCGGGTCCTGGCGCTCGGGACGCGCGTTGATCTCCACCGCGGTCCCGTGGTCACGGCACGCCTCGAACACGGCACGGGCGTCGAACGTCGACTCGGGGCGGGTGCCGCGTCCGCCCTCGACGAGACGGCCGGTGCAGTGGCCGAGAACGTCGACCTGCGGGTTCGTCACCGCGGCGATCATGCGCGCCGTCATCGTGGCGCTGTCCGCGCGCAGGTGGGAGTGGACGCTCGCGACGACGATGTCGAGGTCGTCGAGCAGCTCCGGCTCCTGGTCCAGCGACCCGTCGTCGAGGATGTCGACCTCGATGCCGGTCAGCACCCGCATCGGCCGCCCGCCGTCGGTCTCGAAGCGTCGCTGCACCTCGTCCATGACCTCGAGCTGGGCGCGCAGTCGGTCGGCGGAGAGCCCGTGGGCGACGGTCAGACGCGGTGAATGGTCGGTGAGCACCCAGTACTCGTGCCCGATCCTGCGCGCGGTCTCCGCCATCTCCTCGATCGGACTTCCCCCGTCCGACCAGTCGGAGTGAGTGTGCAGATCCCCGCGCAGAGCTGTTCGCAGTTCCTCGCCGCCGACACCGATGGGCTGTGCCTCGGCGCGCAGTTGCAGGAGGTACTCGGGAACCTCGCCGGCCGCGGCCGCCGCGGCGACCGCGGAGGTCTTCGGACCGATGCCGCGCAGGGTGGTCCAGCCGTCGGTGCGAGCGAGCTCGGCCATCCTGTCGGCGTCCAGTGCGGCCAGGACGTCGGCGGCGGTGCGGTAGGCCTTGACCCGGCGCGTCTCGGCCCGCGACCGCTCGAGCCAGAACGCCACCTCTCGCAGTGCGGCAACAGGTTCCATGCCGTCAGAGCCTACGGCCCCGGACATGACACTGCCCCTGCCACCGGGAACCGGCGACAGGGGCAGGGGGGAGCGACGACCCGGACGAACCGGATCACGCCGAGTTTCGGTGCAGGGTGGTCAGCGGACCACGCGTGCGGTGGGCTCCCACCGAGCGGCACCCATGACGCGGGTGACCGCGTCGCCGACCACGAGGGTCAGGTGGGAACCGTTCGCCGCGCTGCGGTCGTCGAGACCCGCCACGACGGAAAGTGCTGCGGTGCCGAAGAAGTCGACTCCGGACAAATCGAGCACGATGCTTCGTCCCGCCTCGACGTCGTTGCTCACGACGTCCGAGAAGGTGGACGAGTTGGACAGGTCCACACTGCCGGTGACGCGGTACGTGGTCTCCGAGTCGGTGCGCACGACGGAGATGAGTCCGCCGAGCATGACGACGTCGTCGCCGAGAGTGGTGGTGGTGGATGCGTGTGAAGTCGAAACAGTCATGATTCTCCAAATGCCGATCTAGCTGGAGAAGCAGAGCAATGGTGCTGCAGGAGAAAGAACCCGTCCGCGACTGCAGAATGAGTGGCGGTTGATGGAAAGGAGTCCGAGCGACCATCGACGGTGCTTCGTACGTCGGCTGCTGACTCAACCTGTCTCTGAACCTACGCTACCCGGAGCGGTCTGCCAACCACTTCGGTGAGGATCCGGGTGAACATCGAGCGACGCCGCGGGAGACGCCGCCGGTACGGTGCACGTTTTGCGACGACGGCCCCCGGGTAATCTCGACCGGTCGAACACGTACGAGGTTCGTCTGAACCGACACGCGACACGAAGAAGTGGGAGACCTCATGACACGGGCCATCACGACGGAGCCGAACACGGAGGGGGCCGACGCCACCATCGAGCTCGGTGTCCACGCCGACGCGAGCCAGCTGTCGGTCACTCGCGCCGTGGCCGCGACACTCGCCGCCCAGGACGACTTCGATCTGGACAGCATCGCCGACATCCGGCTCGCCATCGACGAGTCCTGCAGCCGCCTCATCGTGCGTGCCACCCCGGGTGCCCGCATGGTGTGCCGTTTCCTCACCGCGGACGACGCTCTCCACGTGTCGGTGACGACGACGACCGAGGCCGGCGCCGATCTCGACGCCAGCGGTTTCGGCTGGC
Organism: Rhodococcus sp. UNC23MFCrub1.1; assembly: GCF_000686025.1. Classification (GTDB taxonomy): domain Bacteria; phylum Actinomycetota; class Actinomycetes; order Mycobacteriales; family Mycobacteriaceae; genus Rhodococcoides. The sequence goes on along the minus strand of NZ_JMLQ01000006.1, from coordinate 240,881 downwards.
ACGTTCTCAACGCCCTGACCGACTCCGTGTCGACGTCGCAGTCCGAGGACGAGCGCGGTGTCGTCTCGACCACCATCGAGTTCACCAAGAGCAAGCACGGCTGGGACGAGTGACGACAAGCGAACGCAAGCCGAAGTCACGGCGCTCGGCGGACGAGTACGCCGACGTCGCCGAGCGCTTCACCCGCATCCGCACGCTGCCCGAGGGCGATCCCCTGCGAGGCAAGCTGCGCGACGAGCTGGTGACGCGGTGCCTGCCACTCGCCGAACACATCGCCCGCCGATTCGACGGCCGCGGTGAGGCGCACGACGATCTGGTGCAGGTCGCCCGCGTCGGGCTGGTCAACGCGGTCGATCGCTTCGACGTCGAACGCGGATCCGATTTCGTGTCCTTCGCGGTACCCACGATCATGGGCGAGGTACGCCGGCACTTCCGTGACGCGGGATGGGCCGTCCGCGTCCCTCGGCGCATGAAGGAACTGCACCTGCAGCTCTCCCGTGCCATCGCGGATCTGTCGCAGACGCAGGGGCGGTCACCGACCGTCTCCGAGTTGGCCGAGTATCTCGACCTGGACCGCGACGAGGTCGCGATGGGGCTCACTGCAGGCAACGCCTACCAGACACTCTCGGTCGACAGTGCTTCCAGCGGAAGCGATTCCGAGGGCCTGTCGTTGGCGGACACCCTCGGTGACTACGACAAGGAGATGGAGAACGTCGAGAACCACGAGGCTCTCCGTCCCCTGCTCGAGAAGCTCCCCGAGCGTGAGCGCAACGTGCTGCTGCTGCGCTTCTTCGGCAACATGACGCAGACGCAGATCGCCGAGAAGATGGGGATCTCGCAGATGCACGTCTCGCGTCTCCTCGCCCGGACACTCGCCCAACTCCGCGAGGAACTGCACTAGAGAAGCGGGGCGTACGCCTACGCTCGCGGGATGAGCAGCTCACCGTCGCCCGGCTTCACCACGAATTTGCCCGCGGCCCTGGCCGCGTCGGGCACGTCGTGGTCGACGGTGGACGCCGCGTCGACGCCCGGTTTCGATCGCGACAAGGACGCCGGCAAGGAGTTGATGTCGGCGCGCGGCAAGATCCTGTCGGAACTTCAGGAGCGTCTGTACGCCTGCGGCAAGAGCGGCGACCACCGGTCGGTCCTGCTCGTGCTGCAGGGGATGGACACCTCGGGCAAGGGCGGCATGGTCCGGCACGTGCTCGGCATGGTCGAGCCCCAGGGTGTCGATCACGCGACCTTCGGCACCCCGACGGAGGAGGAGCGGGCGCACCCGTTCCTGTGGCGCGTGGAGAAGAAGCTGCCGCGACCGGGCCAGATCGGGGTCTTCGACCGGTCCCACTACGAGGACGTCCTCATCGTCCGTGTGAACGAACTCGCTCATCCCAGCGTGTGGCGCACGCGCTACGACGAGATCAACGACTTCGAGCGCCGCGTGGTCGAGAGCGGCACCACCATCGTCAAGGTGGCCATGGCGCTGTCGTGGGAGCAGCAGGGCAAGCGTCTCGCTCGTCGACTGCGCCGGCCGGACAAGTACTGGAAGTACGACCCGAGCGACATCGAGGCGCGCGAGAAGTGGGTCGCCTACCAGGAGGCGTACCAGGCGGTCCTGGATCGCACCGACACGGAGTGGGCGCCCTGGTACGTGGTGCCGTCCGATCACAAATGGTACAGCCGCCTCGCCGTCACGGAGCTGCTGACGGGAGCACTGACGTCGTTGGACCTGCAGTGGCCGCCCGCGGACTTCGACGTGGAGCACGAGAAGCAGCGTCTGGCGTCCCTGCCGCGGCCGTGAACGCCGACGGGCGCCGACCGCGAGGTCGGCGCCCGAAGGTGGTGTTCGCAGCTGTGGCGCTGCGCCCGTGGATCAGAGGGTGGCGGTGTCGATCACGAAGCGGTAGCGCACGTCCGACTTGACGACGCGGTCGTACGCCTCGTTGATCTGGTCGCCGGAGATGACCTCGATCTCGGCGCCGATGTGGTGCTCGGCGCAGAAGTCCAGCATCTCCTGGGTCTCGGCGATGCCGCCGACCATGGAGCCCGCGAACGAACGACGGTTCGCCAGCAGGTTGAAGGCCGGGACCTCGAGGGGCTTCTCGGGAACGCCCAACTCGACGAGCGTGCCGTTACGGGCGAGCAGGCCGAGGTAGTCGCCCATCGGCAGGTTCGCGGAGACGGTGTTGAGGATGAGGTCGAACTTCCCGCGCAGGTCCTTCAGCGCGGTGGTGTCCTTCGTGGCGTAGTACTCGTCGGCTCCGAGTCGCTTGCCGTCCTCCTCCTTGCTCAGCGTCTGGCTGAGCACGGTGACGTGAGCGCCGAGCGCGTGGGCGATCTTGACGCCGACGTGGCCCAGTCCGCCCATGCCGATGATGGCGACCTTCTTGTCGGGGCCCGCGCCCCAGTGCTTCAGCGGCGAGTAGAGGGTGATGCCGGCGCACAGCAGCGGCGCGGCGACGTCGAGCTCGACGCCCTCGGGGATGCCCAGCACGAACTTCTCGGTGACGACGATCTGCGTCGAGTAGCCACCGTGGGTGAACTCACCCTCGTACGTCTTCGAGTTGTACGTCTGGACGACGCCCTTGGTGCAGTACTGCTCGTCGCCGTCCTTGCAGGCCTCACAGGTGCCACAGGAGTCGACGAAGCAGCCGACGCCGACGCGATCGCCGACCTTGCGGCTGGTGACGTCGGAACCGACCTCGGCGACGATGCCGGCGATCTCGTGGCCGGGGACGACGGGGTACGTGGTGCCGCCCCACTCGTTGCGGGCGGTGTGGATGTCCGAGTGGCAGATACCGGCGAACTTGACGTCGATCAGGATGTCGTTCGGACCGAGCTCTCGTCGCTCGATGGTGGTCTTCTCGAGCGGTGCGTCGGGTGCGGTGGCGGCGTATGCGGTTGCTGTGGACATGTACACATGTCTACCCGTGCATCGTTGACTCGTAAACCATGTCCGATTCGTCCCCGGCGACGGATCAGCGAGCGGTGGCCATCCGGTACCCGAGGAAGCCGAGGTACCCCGCGAGCGCGACGAGACCGACCTTGCGCGTGGCCGGGACGGCGATGGCGGTGCCGATCACGAGCTCCGACGCACCGTTGCGGTAGGTCCACGTACGAGTGTCCTTCGGGAACGCCGGCTCGGTGATCGAGCGGAAGGCGTCGGGCGCCACGAAGTGCGCGGCACCTGTTGCAGCGAGACCGATTCCAGCGATGGTGGGCACCGTGATCGAAGCCATGACGTGACGTCCTCCCCTGTACGCGAACGGGTCCGACCGGACCCCGTCGGTCACAGTAGCAACGTCCGCACCGCCGTGGGCGTGGTCGCGCTAGCGTGGTCGGTATGGCCGAGACACCCGCGGTACGGCGGACCCGAGAACTACTCCGAACGGGTGTCGACGCGTCGTCGCCGATGCGCGGAGTGCTCGACGTCCGGGTGACGGACTCCACAGCGCGAGAGGCGTCCCCCGCCTCCGCATCGTCCGTCGCCGGGCGCCTGATGACCTTCTCCCCCCTCGCGGCCGTCTACGAACGCGCGTGGCGGCCTCTGTTCCGCCTGTGGATGGGCGCCGGCGGGCCCTCCGTGGAGGAACAGCGGGCCTACGCGGTGCGTGACCTCGGTCTCGTGTCCCCCGACGTGTCGGTCGTCCTGGACGTCGCGTGCGGACCCGGCAACTTCTCGCGATCGCTGGCCGAGGCCATGCTCACCGGAGCGCACGGTCGGCCTCTCGTCATCGGCCTGGACGCGTCGGAGCCGATGATCGCCCGCGCGTCGGCGGACACCGACGACGACGAGCACGTCGCCTACCTGCTCGGGGACGCGCGAGAGATCCCGTTCGAGGACGACGCCGTGGACGCGGTGTGCTGCTACGCCGCGCTGTACCTGGTGCCGGAGCCGTACCGGGTCCTCGACGAGATGATCCGGGTGCTGCGACCGGGCGGCCGCATCGCGCTCATGACGACGGTGCGGCGCGGCCCACAGCCGGTCGGGGCGGTCACCGCCGCGGCAGCGAGCACCGTGGGACTGGAGATGTTCCGACGCGACGACATCACCGACGTCCTGCGGGAACGCGGGGTCGAGCATGTGGAGCAGCGCATCCACGGCGCAGCCCAGTTCGTCACCGGGCGGCTGAGCCGCAGCGATCAGGACGTGCCGGTGTCGGCTCCGTAGTCCGAGACCAACCACTCGTCGCCGGTGTGCTCGACGGTCACCGTCAGAAGCGTCGGCACGGCACCGGGTTCGGGCTGCTGCAGGTTCTGCGTGGTCTGGGTCGCGAAGACCGACACCGTGTAGGTGTCGCCCTCCTGCGCCGTGACCGTCGCTGCGTTCACCCGACCCGACGCCACCACCTGCGAGTCGGTCATGATCTGCGTGAGCACCTCGCGCACACCGTCGAAGCGCTCACGCAGAGCGTCGGTGGTGCCCTCCTCTACGCCCCCGAAGAAGCCGTCGATGTCCGTGTGGTCGTAGGTCAACGACCGCTCCGTGTACGCCCGCGCCGTGTTCTCGGCGGTGGCGCGGTCGGCATCGGCTCCGCGTTCCGCGGCCAGGGCCGAGTGGGCGGACTGCCACTGCACTCCTGCCACCACGGCAGCGACGGTCGCGAGCACGGCGACCACGGTGGCGACGATCGCCACGAGGCGCGTCCGGGACGACACCGCGGGCACCGCCGTGTCCGGCGCCGCGTCGTCCTCGGTCGAGGTGGTGTCGAGTTCTGTTGTCATGATGGCCTTCTCGTCGTCCGTCTGATGCAGGAGGGGTACGTCAGTTGCCGGGCAGGGTCACGGCCACCCGAGCCGGTCCGCCGCGCGGGAAGACCTGCTCGAGCATCGTCACCAGGGCGCCGGCATCGACCCGGAGCGGGCGGATCGGCTGTGTGACCGGGCGCAGCACGGTGGCGATGAAGCCGAGGTCCGGCGACAACTGACTCAGGTACTCGTCGATCTTGGGCACCAACCGGGCCAGTTCGCCGTCCCACACGGTCTCGCCGACGTACGAGTAGTCCTGGTACGAACCGATCAGGTGGTCGAGACCTGCTCCGGAGGCGTTCAGTTCGGGAACCGCGTCCGCGAGCCGCGGGCCCAGCGCATCGGCGTACGCGTTCTCGCCGAGCACCTGCAGGTTGCGATACAGCCGCCGGATCTCGTCCTTCTTGTCGGCCAACGTGAGGGACAGCAGCCGCAACACCTCGACGACGTTGTCGATGTCCGACTCCCGGCCACGCGTGGCGGTGTCGACCGTGTCGACGATGCCGCCCAGCGCATCGGTGTCGATCTCGCGCGTGAGTGCCTCGGCGACCGCGAGGGTGTCGCTGACGCTGGGAGCGACCGAGACGTCCGCCGCGTCCACCACGTCCCCGTCCGCCAGGTACGGCCCGGAGTCCGAATGCGGACGGAAGTCGAGGAACTGTTCGCCCGCCGCGGAGAGATTCGAGACCCGCACCTCGGTGTCGACCGGAATCTTCTGCGCGGCATCCACTCTGACGACCGCACGGAGTCCACCGCCCTCGACGTCGATCCGCTCGACCCTGCCGATGGCGAATCCTCGCAAGGTCACCTGAGAGGTGTCGATCAGGCCGCCGGACGTCGTGAGCGGCACGGTGATCTCGGCGTGGTCGCGTCGCGGATCGATGTCCAGGACGTTCAACGACAGGTATCCGACACCCAGCACGGCGACCGCCGCGAGCGCCGTGGCGGACAGGATCGAACCCCTCATCGCACGAATCCGATCGATCGCAAAACCTGAATCATCTCGTCGGCTTGATCGACGGGTGCTTCTCCCGCGGGTGTGTCGCCCGAGACGGAGGCGATGCGGACGTTCGGCGACGACGTGAAGAACGGCACCAGCTTCTCGCGCAGCAGGGCGTCCATGCGGGACGCCAGCATCGGCGCCGTCAGATCGGCCGTGGCGAGAGTGCGGATCATGGGTTGCAGAGTGGCGATCACGTCGTGCAGATCTCCCGCCACCGGGTTGATCACGGCACCGATGTTCCGCGACATGTACCCCAGATCGATCAGGGCGTCGACCACGACCAGCAGGGCGTCCGCGAGTCCCGCGACACGTTCCGGACCACTCGTCAGGATGGTGTCGAGCGTGTCCGTCTTCTCGGCGAACGACCGGGTCACCGCCTCGGCGCCGCCCAGGATGCGGTCGAGCTCCGTCGTGTTGGTCGCCAGGTCCCGCAACGCCTCTCGGGCCTTGTCGTTGATCAGGTCGACCGTCGCCGGATCCGGTGGGATCGCCCGGTTGAACCGATCGATGGACCGCTGGAAGTCGACGATGTGCCCGCCGGCCACCACCTCGGAGAGCCCGCGCAGCACGTCTTCGACGTTGTCCGCCGGCGTCGTCCGCTCGAGCGGGATGACGTCGCCGTCCTGCAGGGTGGCACCCGAGGTGTCGGATCCGTCCTCCGGACGCTGCAACGCGACGTAGATCTCGCCCAGGATCGTGCCCTGGCGCAGTTCCGCTCGCGTGAGCGCCGGCAGTGCGACGGTGCGATCGACGTTCACGGCGGCGACGGCGGTCGAGCCGGTGAGGGTGACCGACTCCAGGAGCCCGACGTCCACACCGTCGAGGACCACCTTGGCCCGCGCCGGCAGATTCAGCACACTCGAGAACTCGATGTCGACCCGGTAGGTCGGGCCCGGAACGTAACTGCCCGGCACGGGCAGGTCGGCGATCGAGGCACCGCAGCCCGACGCCGTCACGGCCGCGGCCACCACGGTCAGCGCCGCCAGGAGCCGCTTCACCGGGACCCTGCCGATCCGAGCACGAGCGGGACCAGATCGACGTTCACGGTGGACCCACCCGCGACGGGCACCGCGAACTGCGGAGGTGCGAACGTCAGCCGGGCGGCCTGCGTGTCCGGATCCTGGAGGGAGGCGAGCTGTTCCGTCTGCTTCGGCACCCGCGACAGGATGCTCGCGATGTCGCCGACTCTGCTGACGATGATCGCCACGATCGGGACGACGACGTCGAGCACGCGGTAGAGCGTGGGTGCGAACTTCGGCAGCGTCTTCTCGAGGACGGGGAGGAACTCGACCGTCAGATCGATCGCCTGGGCGAACCGCTCCGAGAAGTCGCCCGCGGCCCCGAGCCCCTGCTTCAGATTCTCGATCAGCAGGGTGATGTCCGGCCACCGGTCCACCAGGGTCGCCGTCAGCGTGTCGACGCTGTCGACCATGCGGCGCACCTGGGTGTCCTTGTTCGCCGGATTGCCGACCAGATCGGAGACCTGGGACAGCGCGGTCCCGAGTTGCTCCCCGCTGCCGTCGAGTGCGGTGTCGAGCGAGCGCAGGGTGTCGCCGAGAATCTCCTCGTCCGGCGGCCGCGGGTTGTCCGGATAGGTAGTCGACGTCGTTCCGAGAAGCTCCGCGCCGAGCTTGTTCACCGCCTCGAGGGTGTCGCTGATCCCGATGGGGGTGCGGGTGCGCTCGAGCGGGATGCACTCGTCGCGATCGAGGGGCACGCCGTCGCGATACGGCGTGGTCAGTTCGAGCCGGCGATCGGTGACGATGGAGTCCGACATCGTCACCGCACCCACGTCGGCCGGCAACGTGAGCGAGTCCTCGACGGACATCGTGACCCGGACGTGGTCGCCGCGAGGCTCGATGCCGGTCACCTCGCCCACGGGGATGCCGAGGAGCGTGACGTCGTTCCCCTCGTAGAGACCGACCGAATCGGTCATCTCGGCGCACAGATCCGAGCGCGGGGTCCCGACGAGTTGGGCTGCGGACGACGCCGCGGTCCCGGCGCCGACCAGGACGACGGCGGCGACGGCCACTGCCACCACCTTGCTGCGAGCGGCCACGTCAGCACACCTTTCCGGGAACCGGGACACACAGCGTCGATCCGGTGACGACGGCGGCACTGCGGTCGATGACGGGCCCGGCGCCGGTGTCGAGAAGGCCGGCCATGGACTCGGAGAACTCGCGGCCCGCGGAGATCGCGTCGTCGATGGACCCCGTGCGCTCCTTCAGCGAGGCCACGAGATTCTCGACCTCGTCGATCGTGGGGCCGAGCCCCTCGTCGAGCGCCATGATCGGTCGGTGCAGGAGCGAGAACAGCCGGTAGAGCTTGTCGGCGGCCGCGGCGACGTCGGCGCGCTTCGCGCCCAGCTTGGAGGTGATGATGCCGATCTGCTTCAGCAGCCCCAGCAGGATCTCGCGATCGGTCGCCAGTTCGCCGATGTACTCGTCGGCCACGTCGAGGCTCCGGTCGAGATCGTCCTGGCGATCGGCGATCGCACCGGTCATGGACGTCAGGGTCGTGGTGATGTCACGGATCGACTCCGGCTGAGCCTGCACGGCCCGATCGATCTCGGCGATGTTCTGCCGCAACGACGTTCCGTCCAGATCGCGGAGGATCGGCGTCGCCGCCTCGACCGTGTCGGACAGCGAGAACGGCACGCGGGTGTGCTCGAGCGGGATCTCCCCGTCCTGCAGCTCTCCGGTACCGCCGGGAGTCAGCGAGAAGTAGTGGCCCCCCACCGGCGTCAGCAGGCGCACCCCGAACGACGTCGCGTCGCCCAGTTCGACGTTCTCGTCCACCTCGAAGGCCACCTGGACGTGGTCGCCGTCCAGCTTCATCGACGTCACCGATCCCACCGAGATACCGGCGATGCGGACGTCGTCCCCGGCGTGCGCTCCGCCGGTCGTCTCGAATGCCGCTGTGTACGTGCGATGCCCGATGGGAAGCGAGTACACGACGACGGCGGCCACCACGGCGACGACGAGCGCGAGCACACCCACGATTCCCCAGACGGTCTGGCTTCCCTGACGCACGGAGCTCATCGGCAGACCACCAGGCGCTGGGTTCCGAGCACGACCGAGCCGATGCCGGGAATCTCGGTGTCGCCGGCCGAGCACGCGGAGACCTGCCCCTCGGGGGCGTTGCGCACCGTCTGGTCGACACCGCGCAGCAGACTGGGCACCATCGCGAGCAGGTCCACCAGTTGCTGAGCTCCCGGCACGAGCCGCTTGAACGCCGAATCCACCGGGCCGTACTCGGAGTCGTAGGTGTCGCGCAACTGCTCCCCGATCGAGATGAACGGTCCCTGACCGGAATTGATGTCGTCGACGGACGAGAGCAGGGTGTCGGCCCTGTCGGCGAACGTCGACACCACGCGGTCGAGTTCGGCGAACAGTCGACCCAGTTGCTCCGAGCGCTCGGCCACCACACCGGAGATGGCGCCCAGGTTGCGGATGAGGAGCACGATGAGGTCCTCGCGCTGCGAGGCATAGGTGGTCAGCCCGTCCAGGTCGCGCAGGACCGGCCCGAGGCCCGACCCGTCGCCCTGCACGAGATCGAGTACGTTCTGCGCGAACCGGTTCACCTGGTCGGTGTCGATGGTCTCGAAGATGGGCTGGAACCCGTCGAAGAGCGTCGTGATGTCGAACGACGGCACGGTCATGTCGTCCGCCAGCGAGGACCCCGGTGCCAACTCGGATCCCGAGTCGTCGGTGCTGATGAGCTCGAGATACCGCTGACCCAGCAGGTTCTCGTAGCGCACAGCAGCTTTCGTGGTCGTGAGCACCGGCCGGTCGGAGTCGACCTCGAAGGACACCCTGGCCCGGTTCCCGTCGAGTTCGATGTCGTTCACCGACCCCACGAGCACGCCCGAGAGGCGGACGTCGTCACCGGCGTAGAGACCGGAGACGTCGTCGAAACGCGCGTCGAACGTCGACCGTTCGTCGCCGCCGCCGTTGCGCAGCGCGCCGCCCACGAGGACGAGACACAACACGGCCACGAGCGCGAACGCACCGAGCTTCACCAGGGTCGCCACCGGCGTCCCCACCACCGACGAGCGCGTCACAGCACACCGCCCAGTCGCGCCGCGAAGGCTTCCGCCGGACCGGCCATGGCGGGCATGTTCTTCACGATCACCTGAAGTTGCAGCTGGGTCCGGCCGTCGACGTTCGGGAAAGCGTCCTCGACGCCGGAGATCACGTCGGGTACACGCTGGTATGCCGGCGCGAGCGTTCCCGCCGAGAGCGCCACCGGCAGCAACACGTCCAGCAGGGTGTCGAGCAGCGGGCGGAGGTACGGACCGTTGTCGCGCAACAGATCTCCCAGTGGGATCGAGAGGCCGGATCCGAGTCCGGACATGGCCTTGATCGCCCGCGCACTGTTCTCCGGATTCTCGAAGTACTCACTGCTGGTGACGACCTGGTCGATCACGTCGGTGACCGGTCCGATGGAGGCGCCCAGCCCGTCCGCCAACTCACCACCGCGGTGCAGCTTCCAGGCGAGCGGCGCACGCTGGGTCTCGGCCATCATCTGCGCGGTGTCGAAGAAGGGCTTCAGGCTGTCGCCGAACTCCGACGACACGCGGGACGCCAGGTCGAGCACCCGCTCGGTGTTGTCCGCGTCCAGCACGTCGGTCAGATCGGCGAGTCGGCGGAAGACGCCGGTGACCGTCGCCGTCTCGGTGTCGTCGCCCAGTGCCAGGACGGTGTCCTCGCGCAGCGGGGATCCCTGTCCCTCCGAGTACAATTCGATGACCGTCGCTCCGAAGACAGTCGCGGAGGAGAACCGCGCGGTGACGTCGTCGGTCAGGACCGAGGCGACGGCCGGCTCGATGTGGGCGTGCACTCGCTGCGATCCGAACCCGAGCGGCTCGATCTCGTCGACACGGCCTATGGGGAGTCCGCGGTACTTGATGTCCGACCCGACCGCGAGGCCGTCACCGACGGCGGTGCTGTCGATCGTGAGATCGAAACGGGACTCGAAGTCACCGGTGGCGTACTTGCCGAGCACCACACCGAGGACCACGAGCACGACGGCCACCACGAGGCCACGTACCCGGAGCGAGCGAGGGCCCGCGGATCTGCGGGACAGATCGTCGAAGACTGCCATGATCCCCTACCCCGAGATCCTGATGCCGACGTCGACTCCCCAGATGACCACGGTGAGGATCATGTCGAGGACGACGATGACGATGAGCGACGCGCGGATCGCGCGGCCAGACGCACGGCCGACACCCTCGGGTCCGCCCGTCGCGTAGTAGCCCTGGTAGCCGTGGATCATGATGACGGCGCCGACGAAGATGGTGGCCTTGAGCAGCGAGTACAGCAAATCCGACGGCTGCAGGAACGCCGAGAAGTAGTGGTCGTACGTCCCCGACGACTGATCGCCGAACGCGGCGACGATGAACGCACACGAGACGTAGCTCAGGATCAGCGTGAGCAGGTACAGCGGGATGATCGTGACCACGCCGGCGATGACGCGCGTGGTGACGACGAACGGGATCGAGCGGATCCCCACCACCTCGAGCGCGTCGATCTCGTCGGAGATGCGCATCGCACCGATCTCCGCCGTCATGCGGCATCCCGCCTGGGAGGCGAACCCGATCGCGGCGATCATCGGGGCGAGTTCCCGCGTGCTGGCGTAGGCCGAGATGAAGCCCGTGAGAGGACCCATGCCGACGAGATTCAGGGCGTTGTAACCCTCGATCCCGATGGACGACCCCACGGCCACGCCGAGGATGACCAGCACCGAGACGGTACCGCCGCCGACCACGAGATTACCGCTGCCCCAGGTGATGTCGGTGAGCACGATCATGGTCTGGCGCCGGTAGGCACGCAGGGTGTGCGGGATCGCGACGAGCACCTGCCACACGAAGGTGAGCTGATGCCCGAGGTGCTCGACCAGCCCGAGCGGTACGCGAGCGATGCGCTTGCCGCCGCGGACGAGCGGCGCGGTGCCGGGCGGGGTGTAGCGGGCGACGGTCATGGCGTCACCCGAGCCGCTGCGGAAGGAACATCGACACCAACTGGGTGGCGAGGACGTTGACGATGAAGGCCGACAGCACACCGACGACGACCGAGGCGTTCACCGCGTTCGCGACACCGCGAGGGCCCGACGTGGCCTCGAATCCGCGCTGGCACGCGACGAGAACCACGATGATGCCGAAGATCTCGGCCTTCACCATCGCGACGACCAGATCGGTGGTCGAGGCGAAGGACGCGAAGGAGGACAGGTAGCTGCCCGGCGTACCGCCCTGGAACCCGACGTTGACGACGTACCCGGACACCAGACCCATGAAGATGACCAGCGAGCACAGCAGCGGTGCGACGACGAGCATGGCGGCGAGCCGGGGAGTCGCGAGCCGACGCACCGGGTCGATGCCCATGACGCGCATCGCGTCGATCTCCTCGCGCACCGTGCGGGCACCGAGATCGGCCGCGATCGCGGATCCTGCTGCGCCGCCCAGCAACAGCGCGGTCACGATGGGCGCTCCCTGGCGGATGACTCCGAGGCCGCCCGCGGCGCCCGCGATGGACGTGGCACCGATCTGATTGGTCAGGCTGCCCACCTGGACCGAGACGATGACGCCGAACGGCACCGAGACGAGAACGGCGGGAAGCACGGTGACCGTGACCATGAACCACGCCTGGTCGAGGAACTCGCGCCAGGCGAAGCGCAGGCCCACCAGGTCCCGCACCAGGTGGCCGAACGCAGCGACCACGAGGTCGGCGAAACGACCCAGCGTGCGGGTGCCGGTGGTGACGCGGGAGACGAGCGGCATGCTGCGCGCCATGTCGATCCCCCCGTACGTCTCGAGTCAGTCGGACGCAGGTGGTGCGCCGCGCTGAAAACTAGCGCGGCAGAACGGGGATCGAGTCGGTTTCTCGGGAGTTCAGTGACGCCTGACAAACATCGGGCCCCGGACTAGGTCGCGATGCGACCGTTGACGTACTCGTAGAACCCGGCACTGGTCTTCTTGCCCAGCAGGCCGGCCTCGACCATGCGGAGCAGGAGAGGCGGCGGCGCGTACAGCGGTTCCTTGTACTCGGCGTACATCGAGTCGGCGATCGACTTCACGGTGTCGAGCCCGATGAGGTCCGACAGTGCGAGCGGGCCCATGGGATGCGCGAGGCCCAGCACCGTGGCCTTGTCGATGTCGTCGCGCGTGGCGAAGCCCGACTCGACCATGCGGATCGCCGAGAGGAGGTACGGCACCAGCAGAGCGTTGACGACGAAGCCGGACCTGTCCGCCGCGCGGACGACCTGCTTGCCGAGGACGTCCGCCGCGAAACGTTCCGCGCGTGCCAGGACGGCATCGGACGTCTTCAGCGACGAGATGAGTTCCACGAGAGGCAGAACCGGCACCGGGTTGAAGAAGTGCATGCCGATGACCCGCTCGGGGCGGGTCGTGGCCACGCCGAGCTTCATGATCGGGATCGACGAGGTGTTGGAGGCGAGCACCGCGTCGGGATCCGTGACCACCCTGTCGAGCTCGACGAAGAGGGCCGTCTTGATCCCCTCGTCCTCGAGCACGGCCTCGACGACGATCTCGCGATCGGCGAAGTCGGACAGCTCGGACGTGAAGGTCAACCGTGCGGCGGCTTGCTCACGTTCGCGCTCGGTGATCTTGCCGCTGCTGACGCCGCGGTCGAGCGACTTCAGGATGCGCGCCTTGCCCGCGGCAGCCAGTTCCCGTGTCTGCTCGAACACGATCACGTCGACGTGGGCGCGTGCGCACACCTCGGCGATTCCGGCCCCCATCTGTCCGGCGCCGACGATCCCGACACGTTCGATCTTGTCCACGGCCACGAAAACTCCTTCGAAATGGGACTCCCTGCGCGACAACGCGAGAGGGTGAGACGGGGGTAACTCTGCTCGGGCACGGGCGAAGCCCGCAGATACGAGACAGGCGGCCCGCAACGAAAGCTGCGAGCCGCCTGACTAGTGCGCAGAAAGCGCCGAGTGGGGGTTAATGAAACTGGCCCTCTTCGGTGGAGCCCTTCAGGGCTGCGGTCGACGTGTTGGGGTCGACGGTGGTGGCGATGCGGTCGAAGTAGCCGGCGCCGACCTCACGCTGGTGCTTGATGGCGGTGAAGCCCCGCTCCTCGGCTGCCTTGAACTCACGCTCCTGCAGGTCGACGAACGCCGTCATGCCCTCGCGGGCGTAGCCGTGCGCCAGATCGAACATGCCGTAGTTGAGCGAGTGGAAGCCGGCGAGGGTGATGAACTGGAACTTGAAGCCCATCGCGCCGAGCTCCTTCTGGAACTTCGCGATGGTCGCGTCGTCCAGGTGCGCCTTCCAGTTGAAGGAGGGCGAGCAGTTGTAGGCGAGCAGCTGGTCGGGGAACTCGCTGCGGACCGACTCGGAGAACTTCTTGGCGACCTCGAGATCCGGCACGCCGGTCTCCATCCAGATGAGGTCGGCGTACGGGGCGTAGGCCTTCGCACGGGCGATGCAGGGCTCGATGCCGTTCTTCACGCCGAAGAAGCCCTCGGCGGTGCGGGTTCCGTCCAGGAACTCCTGGTCGCGCTCGTCGACGTCCGAGGTGATCAGCGTGGCTGCCTCGGCGTCGGTGCGGGCGATGATGACGGACGGCACGTCGGCCACGTCCGACGCGAGACGCGCGGAGGTCAGGGTGCGGATGTGCTGCTGGGTGGGGATGAGCACCTTGCCACCGAGGTGGCCGCACTTCTTCTCCGAGGCGAGCTGGTCCTCCCAGTGCACGCCTGCGGCGCCGGCCGCGATCATGGCCTTCTGCAGCTCGTAGGCGTTGAGCGCGCCACCGAAGCCGGCCTCGGCGTCCGCGACGACGGGCGCGAGCCAGTTCTTCACGGACGAGTCACCCTCGACCTTGGCGATCTCGTCGGCGCGCAGAAGAGCGTTGTTGATGCGACGCACGACGCTCGGAACCGAGTTGGCCGGGTAGAGGCTCTGGTCCGGGTAGGTGTGGCCGGAGAGGTTGGCATCACCGGCGACCTGCCAGCCGGAGAGGTAGATGGCCTGGAGGCCGGCGCGCACCTGCTGCACGGCCTGGTTGCCGGTGAGGGCGCCCAGCGAGTTGATGTAGTCCTCGTTGTTCACGAGATCCCAGAGGATCTCCGAGCCGCGACGCGCGAGCGTGGCTTCCTCCACGACGCTGCCCTGCAGGTCGGACACCTGCTGTGCGGTGAAGTTGCGGGTGACGCCCTTCCAGCGGGGATTGGTGTCCCAGTCCTTCTGGATCTCTTCCGTGGTCTTCGGTGTGCCGGTGGTCGACATCGAAAAGCTCCGTCTCTGTTGCGTCTGCGTCGGCAGCGTGCTCGTGCTTCGCAGGCTTGCCAGGCATATCGGATGTACGACCCCACGATGGCACAGAGAAAAAGTGGTGTCTACCTGCTGAGACTGTAAATCTACGCTAAGCAGTACGCGCGTTCTGCGAATCTTGCGAAGAACGTCGCGAGTGTCGTGGCGACTCCGTACCCGTCAGTAACCTGATAACCGCAGTTCGGGAACGAAATGCACGCAATACCGAACACCGACGAGATCGCCGTGCGACACGCTCACCCCCGGCGTCGCCCGCGGCCGGCTGTGACCACCGTCACCGTACGTTCGTACTGTTTTCTGGTGCGTCAGGCCGTCGCAGCGACCCGACGACGCTCGGTCAGCACTCCCAGTACACCCATCGCCGCGATCACGACGCCGCCGACGAGCGCGTAGTAGTCCGCCGTGCTAGCACCGGCGGGGAATGCGAGGACGACGGGTGACGTCGCCAGCACGACACCGAGTACGACGTGGGCCCAATGGCTCGAGCGCGATGCACTGCCCATGGCCCACAGCGCCGAGAATGCCGCCAGCAGACCCAGCACGAGGATGGCGCCGGCCACCTCGCTGCGGTGGGGCACCGGGAGCCAGAGCGTCGACAACACCAGAACGGTGCCTGCCACCAGCACCACCGCGTCGCGGGCAATTTCCTGTCGTACCGAGTGGGCCATCTCGCTTCTCCTCACAGTCGTCTCTCACGTGCACTGCACATCTGCCCCCTGCAACGCCCAGTGTGCGCCCGTCTTCCCCGGCGCGCCCGTGTGTGACAGACCAGACCTGAAACCCGTCTCACCTGCAAGGACCTGGCAAAGACGGGGTAATGCCGGGGGCGTCCTAGACTGTCCGCATGGCACGGACCTACGTCGGCGGCCGGCTTCGCCAACTGAGGGTCGAGCGAGGGTTGAGCCAAGCGGCGCTCGCCAAGCAGCTCGCGATCTCGGCCAGCTACCTCAACCAGATCGAGCACGACGTCCGACCGCTGTCGTCAGCGGTGTTGACGCGCATCACCGCAGTGTTCGGGGTCGACACCACGTTCTTCTCCACCCAGGACGACACGAGGCTCGTCGCCGAACTCCGCGAGGTGACCCTGGACCAGGACGTCGGAGTCGACGCGGACATCGACGAGCTGGCCGAACTCGTGGCCGACCACCCGGCGATGGCGCGAGCGATGGTCACCATGCATCGCCGGTACCGCAACACCACCGCCCAACTCGCGGCGGCGACCGAGGACCGCTTCGCCGACGGCAGCGGCAGCGGATCCATCTCGAAACCGCACGAGGAGGTCCGCGACTACTTCTACCAACGCCAGAACTACCTCGACGCACTCGATCGTGCGGCCGAGGACCTGGCGAACCGATTGCGTTTCCACCGGGCGGACGTCGCGGCCGAGATAGCCAAACGGCTCCGCAATCTGTACGACGTCCAGGTCATCGAGCGCATCGACCTGGGCGAGAACGTCCTGCACCGCTTCGACGCGCGGACCCGTGTTCTCGAGATCTCCCCGCGACTGTCGGCCGGCCAGAAGGTGTTCCGCTTCGCGGCCGAACTCGCGTACCTGGAGAACGGCGACCTGATCCGCAGCATGGTCGAGGACGGGGGCTTCACCGGCGCGGAGTCGCGGGCACTCGCACGACTCGGCTTCGCCAACTACTTCGCCGCGGCGACCGTGCTGCCGTACGCGCGCTTCCACGAGGTGGCGGAGGATTTCCGGTACGACATCGAACGACTCTCCGCCTACTACGCGGTGAGTTACGAGACCATCTGTCACCGGCTCTCGACGCTGCAGCGGCCGTCGCTCCGCGGGGTCCCGTTCTCGTTCGTCCGGGTCGACCGTGCCGGCAACATGTCCAAACGCCAGTCGGCCACCGGGTTCCACTTCTCGTCGAGCGGCGGCACGTGCCCGCTGTGGAACGTGTACGAGACGTTCGCCTACCCGGGCAAGATCATGACCCAGATCGCCGAGATGCCCGACGGTCGGCGCTACCTGTGGATCGCGCGCACGGTGGAGCGGCGAGCGGCGCGCTACGGCGAACCCGGCAAGACCTTCGCCATCGGTCTGGGATGCGAAGTGCGTCACGGGAATAGGTTGGTCTACGCCGACGGCCTGGAGTTGGACGGATCCTCCGTGGCGACGCCGATCGGCGCCGGATGCCGCGTGTGCGAGCGTGCCCACTGCCCGCAGCGTGCGTTCCCGCCGCTGGGCAAGGAACTCGACATCGACGAACATCGAAGCTCGGTGTCGCCGTATACCATTCGCTGACTCAGTCCTCTTCGGTCTCGAACTGCTGCTTGCGACGGCGGCTGCGCCGGATCATCAGCGCCACCGCTCCGCCGCCGACGATCCCCCCGACCACCAGGCCCGCCCACGTGTCGGCTCCCGCGCGGCTCGGCAGGTACTTGTCGGGAGCGAGCGTCACGCCGATGCCGACGAATGCGACGAGCATCAACGCGGCAGTCACGTTGGCGCGCGCCGTGAACCACCGCGACTCTGCGAACAGGTCGACGTTCTTGGACTTGGCGTACCCGATGGTCGCGTAGTTCACGACCGCACCGAAGACGATGATGCCCAACGCGATCCACGCACCTGTCGGACCGGCAACCCATGGGAGGACGGCGGCGGCGATCAGCCCGCCGAAGATGTGCAATTGCAGACCCACTGCGGCTGCCTCGTTCCACACGTCTCTCTGACGCTCGTCGTCATAGAACTCGCTGTCCAGATCGCCGACCATTCGCATTGACGAGGTGAAGATGCTCATGTCGATTCCTCCTCAGGTTCGAGCCGATCATCGGGGGTGAGCGGGAAGAGATCCTCGACCGTCGAGTCGAGCGCTCCCGCCAGCTTCAGGGCCAGGTACACGCTGGGCGAATAGTCGCCACCCTCGACCGAGACGATCGACTGCCGGCTCACTCCGCACGCCCGCCCCAGTTCCGCCTGGGTCAGGCGCGACGACTTACGGAACTCCCGCACCCGGTTCGTCACGACCATGATCCGAGTCAACTCCACTTGTCATTACGTGTCAAGACTTCTTGACATCAGATCACCGAGCGGGGGAAGACTCGGGTGTTAGCCTCAGCGACGTGACAGGACACCGCACCCCTCCGGCCACCCTCCGCTCGCTGCGTCCCGTCAACTGGGGCATCGCCCGACTGGCCGGCGCGGTCACCCGCACCGGCGACATGCACCTGTTCTCCACTCTGGGACAGACGGGCGGCCTGTTCCGCGCCTGGCTGTTCTACAGCGGCCGCCTGATGCCGTTCGGTGGGTTGCCCCGCAAGGACACCGAGACGGTGATCCTGCGGGTCGCCGCACTCCGCGACTGCCGGTACGAACAGGACCATCACCTCCGTCTGGGCGCGCGCGCCGGCATCGACGACGCCCTCGCCGACGCCATCGCCGCCGGTCCCGACGCTCCGGGTCTCGACAGTCGGACCGCCCTGATCCTGCGGGCGGTGGACGAGCTGGTGTCGACCCGCGATCTGTCCGACGCCACGTGGACCGAGCTGACGACGGTCTGGTCGTCCCGATCGCTCATCGAGTTCGTGCTGCTGGTGACCCAGTACGACGGACTCGCCACCACGATCACGACACTGCGCATCCCCCGCGACTACCAGTAGCTGCGCAGACGAGAACACCCCGGTCGCTCGTGAGCGGCCGGGGTGTTCTCGTCGGAAGATCAGAAGTTGATCATGTGCCCTGCGAGGCCGTGGATGGCCTCCTGCAGTGCCTCGGACAGCGTCGGGTGCGTGTGCACATTGCGCGCGAGTTCGGTGGCCGTCAGGTCCCACTTCTGCGCGAGCGTCAGCTCCGGGAGGAGCTCCGAGACGTCGGGTCCGATGAGGTGCCCGCCGAGCAGCTCGCCGTGCTTCGTGTCGGCGATGAGCTTGACGAAGCCGGTGGGATCGCCGAGTCCGTGTGCCTTGCCGTTCGCCGTCATGGGGAACGTCGCGACCTTGATGTCGTGGCCGGCGTCCTTGGCCTGCTGCTCGGTGAGACCGAAGCTGGCTACCTGGGGCTGGCAGAAGGTCGCGCGCGGCATGAAGCGGTAATCGTCGATGGGAAGCGTCTCGGCGCCGCCGATGGTCTCGGCCGCCACGACACCCTGTGCCTCGGCGACGTGGGCGAGCTGCAGCTTCGCCGTCACGTCACCGATCGCGTAGATGTGCGGCACGTTGGTGCGCATGACCGAGTCGATGGCGATGGCCCCGCGATCGGTGACCTCGACGCCCGTCTTGTCGAGCCCGAATCCCTCGACACGAGGAGCGAATCCGACGGACTGCATGACCTTGTCGACGGTGACCGTCTCGGTCTCGCCGCTCTTGTTGTTCTTGATCGCGACGGTGACCTTGCTGCCGTCGTCGTCGATGCTCTGCACCGCGGCGCCGGTCATGATCTTCACGCCGAGCTTCTTGTACTGCTTGGCGATCTCCTTGGAGACGTCCTCGTCCTCGTTCGGGAGCGCGCGATCGAGGAACTCGACGATGGTGACGTCGACGCCGTAATTCTTCAGGACGTACCCGAACTCCATGCCGATGGCGCCCGCGCCGACGATGAGGATGGAGCCCGGGAGCTCCTTCGTCATGATCTGCTCCTCGTACGTCACGACGTTCTCGCTCAGCGACGTTCCGGGCAGCAGCTTCGTGGTGCTGCCGGTGGAGATGATCGCATTGTCGAAGGTGACGGTCTCGCTGCCACCCTTCGTCAACTCCACCTCGATGGTGTTGGCGTCGGTGAACGACCCCTTGCCGTCGAGCTGGTCGATCTTGTTCTTCTTCATCAGGAAGTGGATTCCCTTGACGCGACCGTCCGCGACCTTGCGGCTGCGATCGTAGGCAGCGCCGAAGTCGAACGACACGTCACCGGAGATGCCGAACTGCTTGGCTTCCTTGGTGAACAGGTGCGCCAGTTCGGCGTTGCGCAGCAGAGCCTTGGACGGGATGCAGCCCACGTTGAGGCAGACACCGCCCCAGTACTTCTGCTCGATGATGGCGGTCTTCAGGCCCAGCTGCGCCGCGCGGATGGCTGCGACGTACCCACCGGGTCCGGCTCCGAGAACGACGACGTCATAGTGTGAGGTCACGGTTGCCCACCTTAGTCCCGTCGATCCGGACACACACCGAAAGGTCCGGCTACTGGCTGGTAACCGGACCTTTCGTGTCCTTATTTCAGCGGCTCTATTCAGTCGGGGATCATGTCGAACGTATCGGGGTTGGGGCCGGTGCGGCCGTCCTCACCCTTGTCCAGCGCCGAGATGTCGGCGATCTGACGGTCGTCGAGTTCGAAGTCGAAGATGTCGAAGTTCGCCTCGACGCGCTCCCGCGTGACCGACTTCGGGAAGATGATGTCGCCGCGCTGGATGTGCCAGCGGAGGGTGACCTGCGCGGTGGTCTTGCCGACGTCCTTCGCGATGCGCTCGAGCTCGGGGTCACCGAGAACCTTGCCCTGCGCGATGGGTGACCACGCCTCGGTGGCGATTCCGTGCTCCGCGCCGTACGCGCGCACCTGGTAGTTCGAGAAGTACGGGTGGACCTCGATCTGGTTGACCGACGGGACGGTCTCCGTCTCCTGCGCCAACTTCTCGAGGTGCGGCACCTGGAAGTTCGAGACACCGATGCTGCGCGCCCGTCCGTCCTTCGTGAACTCCTCGAGCACCTTCCAGGTGGAGACGTAGTCACCGTCGTACTGCGTCGGCAGCGGCCAGTGGATGAGGAACAGGTCGATGTAGTCGGTGCCCAACTTCTCGAGTGTCTCGTCGAACGAGCGACGGGCGTCGTCGGGGCGGTGGAAGCCGTTGTTCAGCTTGCTGGTGATCCAGACGTCGTCACGGGAGACGCCCGAGTCCTTCACTCCCTGGCCGGTCTCCTTCTCGTTGCCGTACATCTGCGCGGTGTCCAGGTGGCGGTAGCCCACCTCGATCGCGGTGCGGACGGCATCGGCGGTCTTCTCCGGCTCGATCTGGAAGACGCCGAAACCCAGCTGGGGGATGGACCGGCCGTCGTTGAGGGAGAGGGAAGGAACGTGGCTCATGTGCGTGAACTCCTGTTCGTTGTTCGTGATCCGAGTTCGTGCTCGTGTGCGCGGAGTACCCCGCGACGGGGGCGGTGAAGCCACCCGCGGGCGCCCCGCTCCTCTGGTGCAACGGGTGTGTCGAATCGTTATTCCGGATCGATGGTCGTCGCGACGACGAGGACACCAGAATGACCACCATGAGCGACTTCAACTCGATGGTCATCGCGGAGTTCCGCGACAACGGTGGACACGTGGCGACAGCCGGGTTCGGCGACAACCTCGTGGTGCTGCACTCGATCGGTGCACGTAGCGGCGAGGTGCGGCTGAACCCGCTCTTCGCGATCTCCGAGAACGGCACCTGGTTGGTGGTGGGCTCCGCGGCGGGGGCGGTGAAGGATCCCGCATGGGTGCACAACCTCCGGGCTCACCCACGCATCGACATGGAGGTCCCAGGCGACGACGCGACCGTACGCACCATCGCCGTCGACGTCACCGAGGTGCCCGACGACGAATGGGAGACTCACTGGGCGAAGTTCACCTCGGCGTCCCCCGGCTTCCTCGAGTACACGACGACGGCGGAGGGGCGACAGTTCCCGATCTTCCGCCTGACGCCCGCCTGACAGGGTCGGGTCCAGCCGGCGTCAGGTCCACACGGCGTCGGCCACGCGGCGGAAGTTGCCGCCGAACACAGCCGCCACCGCACTCTCGTCCCAGCCGCGCTCGGCGAGCACGGCCGGGAGCGTGTGGGTGTCCTCGGGCGGAACCCACTGCAGTGCCCCGTATCTCGTGTACTCCTCGGAGAACGCCTCGGGGTGGAGCGCCAACTCGGTGTTGAAGTCCTCGTGGTCGAAGGAGTAGTCGCTGCCGACACCGATGTGATCGATCCCGACCAGGTCGACTCCGTACTCGACGTGGTCGGCCATGGCGCGCACCCGATCCGCGCGACGTTCGGGTTCGTTGACGCCGAGGAAGATGCCCACCCCGTTGATGCCGACCACGCCGCCGGTGTCGGCGCACGCACGCGCCTGCTCGTCGGTGATGTTCCGCGGATGTTCCCACAGCGCAGCGAAATTGGAATGACTGTAGATCATCGGCCGGGACGTCGTCGCGGCGATGTCGAGCCCCGTCCGCCGGGAACAGTGCGACCCGTCCGCTGCCATGCCCGCCTCGTTCATCGCCCGGATCAGGTCGCGTCCGTGGGCGGTGAGACCCGTGTCGACGGCGTCGAGGCATCCGCATCCCGCGGCATTCGCATGGTTGTAGGTGGGCAGCATCGAGCGCACGCCCAGTTCGACGAAGTAGCGCACGTTGTCGAGGTCGCCGTCCAGAGGAGCGGAGTCCTCGAGGTCGAAGGCCAGGGCACGCAGTCCCCGTCGTCGGGCCTCGTCGATGTCGGCCACGCTCCGCGCCGGAAGGAAGCGACCGTCCGCGAGTGCCCGCGCACTCCACGTCGTGGCCAACTCCGTCGCCGACGCCTTCGTGTGGGGCGAGTAGCCGACGTTGACGGAGAGGTAGCTCCCCGCCTCGTACCGCGCCAGTTCGGTGATGTCGGTGTCCGCGTACAGCGGCAGGCAGGTGTGCTGTTCCCACAGCGCTGTCACCGCGCACCTCCGGCCAGCGCGCGAGAGAGCAACGGGGCGAACAGCATCGCGAGCAGTGCGTAGAGGCCCACAGACGGGACGGGCAGCGCCACCGCGGAGACCACCAGGAACAGAACGACCGGAACCCAGGGCACCGCCGCGCCGCGCGCGCCGCGACGCAGATCTCCACGCAGGAAGCCCGCAGCACGCACTCGTGCTGCGAGGAGACGGGACACGATCATGGTCACGGCGATGACCCCGAGGTACAGCCCCACCGACAACGGGTCCCCGTGGGGAGCCGCGACCTCCAGCACAGTCGCCACGGGCATCAGCACGATGCCGGCGAGCCACAGGAGGTTGAGCCGCACGACGACCTCGTCGTACCCCGTGACACGAGTGAAGAGCGCGTGATGATCGCGCCAGAACCCCGCGATGACCGCGAAGCTGATGCCCGCGGCCACGAGTGCGTAGCCGTTCTCCCGCAGGAACGCTCCCGCACCCTCCGGGGTGTCGCGGGCACTGTCCACGAGGGGGAGCACGACGAGCATGATGGCGATCGCCACCACCGCGTCGGAGAAGAACACGATGCGGTCCAGCCCTTGCTGAGAGCGCACCTCGGTGTCGGGTTCGGTCACCCGGACGACTCTAGGCCCGGCGGCGCCTCGCGAGAACGACGACCGTGCGCAGGAGTGATCCGACGTTCGGTCGCGCAGTGCCCGACAGCGGCCGCGTGCTCACCGGCACCTCGGCAATGATCCAGCGCTGATGGTGCACGGCGTGGGCGGAGGTGACGAGGGACGGGAGGAGACCTCCGCGAAGCGCCGCGGCGCCGTCGATGGATCGCCAGGCGTCGCCCGTGTACACGCGGAAGCTGGAGGTGACGTCGCGCAGCGGCAGGTCTGCGGTGTGCCGGATCAGCGCGTTCGCCACTCTCGTGCCCACGCGACGCAGCGCGGACGATCCGTCTCGACCACCCGTCGTGCTGCGCGATCCCACCACCATGCCGACACTGCGGCGCGCCGCGGCCTCGAGGAGAGCGGGGACGTCGGCCGGGTCGTGCGACCCGTCCATCAGGACGATCGCCTCACCGTCGACGGACAGCTCGTGCAGACGATCCGCCTCGACGAAGGTCACCTCGGCGCCGGGCAGGATCAGGCGCATCGCTGCCGTGACCACCGCCGATCGGTGACCGAGGTACACGACGTGCACGCCGGCGTAGTCGGTTCCCCGAGCCGAGGTGCCGTGGACACGGCTCCTGGAACCCGTCACACCGTGGCCCGCCACATCGTGGTTCGTCACGGCTCCGACGCCGTCGCTCTGGATCGACACGGTCATCATCCACTCCCTGTGATGGTCTCCCCGACCGAATACGGACTCATTCCGTCCTTTGTGGCGTGATACTACCCTAGGAACATACCGCGATCTTGTTTTGATGCCACTACGATTCCTCCACGCGCTGTTTCCGCACGCGGCGGCGGTGTCGCCCCACGGGCAGAATGGTGCGTGTGACCGACAAGTACGAGTGGCTCGAAGACGTGACCGGCGACGCCGCCCTCGAGTGGGTGCGTGCCCGTAACGAGCGCACGGTCGACGAGTTCACCGCGAACGACGAGTTCCGGACGCTCGAGACCGACATCCGGAGCATTCTCGACACCGACGCGCGCATCCCGTACGCGCGCAAGCGCGGCGACCACCTCTACAACTTCTGGAAGGACGCGTCGCACCCCCGCGGGCTGTGGCGGCGCACCACCATGGAGGAGTACCGGAAGGACAGTCCCGCCTGGGACGTCATCATCGATCTCGATGCTCTCGCCGAGGCCGAGGGCGAGAACTGGGTGTGGAAGAGCGCGCAGGTGCTCCGTCCGTCGTTCGACCGCGCGCTGATCTCCCTGTCGCGCGGCGGCGCGGACGCATCGGTGATCCGCGAGTACTCGCTCACGTCCCGCTCCTTCGTCGCACCCGACGAGGGTGGCTTCGTCGTCCCCGAGGCCAAGACGGACATCGACTGGATCGACGCGGACACGGTCTTCGTCGGCACGGATCTCGGACCCGGGTCGCTCACCGATTCCGGGTACCCCCGGCGCGCACACCGGTGGCTCCGTGGAACTCCTCTCGCGGAGGCTCCCGTCGTGTACGAGGGTGAGCAGACCGACGTCGCGGTGTCCGCCTCGCACGATGCGACGCCCGGCTTCGAGCGCAGCCTGGTCCAGCGCGCCACCGACTTCTTCAATGCCGTCACCTCCATTCTTCACGACGACGGATCGACCACGGTCCTCGACGTGCCCACCGATGCCTCGGTGTCCCTGCACGAGAACTGGTTGACCGTTCGCCTGACGACCGCATGGACCGTCGACGGCACCGAGTACGCCGCAGGGTCGCTGGTGGCCGCGAAGATCGACGAGTTCCTCTCCGGTGCAAGGGATCTGGTCGTCGTCTTCGCTCCCGACGCCCGCACGTCGCTGCACCAGTACGCGTGGACCGAGAACCATCTGCTGATGGTGCTGCTCGAGGACGTCCGCTCCAGCGTGCACGTGGTGACGCTGGGCGACACGGTCACCTCCGAACGCCTGCAGGGGCTCCCGGACGCCGTCGACGTCACCGTCATCGGCACCGACCCCGAGTTCGGCGGTGACGAATACTTCCTCGACGCGAGCGGCCACCTCACTCCGTCCACTCTTCTGGTGGGCACCGTCGGGACCGAACCCGAGGTCCTGAAGTCCGCTCCCGCGTTCTTCGACACCACGGGCCTCGCGGTCGAGCAGTACTTCGCCAGCTCACTCGACGGCACACGCGTGCCCTACTTCGTCGTACGGAACCCCGGAACGCAGGACCGTCCGACGGCCGCAGGCCCCACCCTCCTCTACGGATACGGCGGTTTCGAGGTCTCACTCACCCCCTCGTACAGCGGCGTGGTCGGCGCGGCCTGGCTGGCTCGGGGCGGTACCTACGTGGTGGCGAACATCCGCGGCGGCGGCGAGTACGGGCCGTCGTGGCACACCGAGGTGCTGAAGTCCGGTCGACACAAGGTGCACGAGGACTTCGCGGCGGTCGCGAGCGATCTGGTGGAGCGCGGCATCACCACCCCGGACCAGTTGGGCGCGCAGGGCGGCAGCAACGGCGGCCTGCTCATGGGCATCATGCTCACCAAGTACCCGGAGTCGTTCGGCGCCATCGTGTGTCAGGTGCCGCTCCTGGACATGAAGCGGTATCACCGCCTGCTGGCCGGGGCGTCGTGGATGGCCGAGTACGGAGATCCCGACGATCCCGACGAGTGGGCCTTCATCTCCGAGTACAGCCCGTACCAGAACGTCTCACCGCCGGGGAACTCGATCGGTGTGTATCCGCCGATCCTCATCACGACGTCGACGAGGGACGACCGTGTGCACCCCGGGCACGCGCGCAAGATGGACGCCCTCCTCGAGGAGTACGGGTACGACGTCTCCTACTACGAGAACATCGAGGGCGGCCACGGCGGTGCGGCCGACAACGCGCAGGCCGCATTCAAGTCCGCGCTGGCGTACACGTTCCTGTGGCGGACGCTCGGGGGCGGTACCCGCTAGGTCAGTCGGTGTCCGGTTCCGCAAGTCCGACGATGGACGGATCCGGGCGCCCCACCACCTCGTGGTCCTTGTTCGAGTAGTCGAAGCTGTTCAGCACGAAGCGCATCGCCTCGAGGCGGGCGCGTTTCTTGTCGTTGCTCTTCACCGTCGTCCAGGGGGCGTGATCGGTGTGGGTGAACCGGATCATGTCCTCCTTGGCCCTCGTGTACGCGTCCCACTTGTCCAGGGAGGCGAGGTCCATGGGCGAGAGCTTCCACTGCCGTACCGGATCGACCTGGCGGATGGCGAAGCGCGTCCGCTGTTCGAGCTGGGACACCGAGAACCAGAACTTGGTCAGCTGCACTCCGTCGTCGACGAGCATCTGCTCGAACAACGGTGCCTGGTGGAGGAATCGGTGATACTGCTCGTCGCTGCAGAATCCCATCACACGTTCCACGCCGGCCCGGTTGTACCAGGAGCGGTCGAACAGGACCAGCTCTCCGGCAGCCGGTAGGTGGGTGACGTACCTCTGGAAGTACCACTCCGTCGACTCGCGTGGCGACGGCTTCTCGAGTGCCACCACCCGCGCGCCGCGAGGGTTGAGATGCTCCATGAAGCGCTTGATCGTGCCGCCCTTGCCGGCGGCGTCGCGACCTTCGAAGACGATGACGTGGCGGCCACCGGTCTCCTTGATCCACATCTGCAGCTTCAGCAACTCGATCTGCAGAAGACGTTTCGTACCTTCGTATTCCGCGCGCGGCATCCGTTCGTCGTACGGGTACGCCTGGCGCCAGGTGTCCACCGGGACTCCGTCACCGGTCAGCAACACGGGGTCGTCGTCGTCGTCGTCCCGCACGCTGAACGACGAGGTGTCCGAGAGGTCCACGATCCGGGACAGGGCGAAGTCATCGAGAGCGGTCACGCCAGGAACCTACGAGCCGCCGGAGACGGGACGGTGATCACGGGGTGAACAGCAGATGCCGTGACAGGCGGAGTTTCAGGGTACGTCTCGGGGTGGTCACCGATGGTGCAGCGCGCGGGCGGAACTCAGGATGGAGACATGACATTCCACGAGAGCAACTCCACCGTCCACCCGAACCCGAACCACACCACGCAGCTGACGCGAAGCCGAGACGACGCCTGGATCGCCGGGGTCTGCGGCGGTGTCGCCGCGTACACCGGATGGGATCCCAGCCTGGTGCGCGCCCTCACCGTGGTCGGCGCCCTCGTCTCGTTCGGCACCGTCGCCCTGCTCTACCTCGCGATGGTCATGCTCGTTCCCCGAGCATGACCGTCGCGAGTTCGGTCACTTGCCTCCGGTCACCAACCAACCACAGGGAGAGGCCAAGTCGTTCGCTGCCTCGGGTCCCATCGAGCCGGGCTCGTACGGGAGCACGGCCGGCGGAGAGGTCAACAACGGTGCGGCGACCTCCCACACGTGAGCCAGTCCGTCGGGACGGGTGAACAACGACCGGTCACCGTCGAGTACGTCGAGAATGAGTCGTGAATAGGGCGACAGCGGCTCGGCGTCCGACACCGTCGACAGGTCGAGCGACATCCGACCGATCCCGAGGTCCTCGCCGGGGCCGGGCTCCTTGACCGTCATGGCGATGTCCACTCGGCCGTCGCCCGACAGGTCGAACGTCAGCACGGCGCCGTCGGCCGGCAGGTGCTTCACCGGTCCCTCGGGGCGACGGAACACCAGCGACACCCGCTGCGTGCTGGTTCCCAGCATCTTGCCGGTGCGCAGGACGAAGGGAACGTCGCGCCACCGGTCGGTGTCGACCCACATGCGTGCGGCGACGAACGTGTCGGTCGACGAATCGTCCGCGATCCCCTCGACGTCCTGGTAGCCGCGGTACTGACCGAGGACCACCTCGGACTTGTCGAGCGGGCGGAACGCCGCGATGACCGACTCGCGGGCAGTCTGCAGGTCGTCCGCACCGAGGCTGAGTGGGGGCTCCATGGCCACCTCCGCCGCGACCTGGAACAGGTGCGTCACCAACATGTCGAGCACGGCACCCGTGGCGTCGTAGAACTCGGCACGGTCGTCGATGTCCAGCGTCTCCGGCACGTCGATCTGCACCTGCTCCACGTGTTCCCGGTTCCAGATCCCCTCGATCATCCCGTTCGCGAAGCGCAGGATGTGCAGGTTCTGGGTGTTCTCCTTGCCGAGGAAGTGGTCGATCCGATAGACCTGCTTCTCGTCGACGATGGCATGGACCGCCTCGTCGAGCTTCTCGAAGTTCTCCTGCGACGTGCCGAACGGCTTCTCGTAGACCACCCGCGCGCCCTCGGCGAGATCGTGTGCGCCGAGCGCCTCGGTGTAGTCGATGAAGGTCGAGGGCGGCAGCGCGATGTAGTGCACGAGCTGCACGTCGCCGCCCAGCTCGTCCTTCACGTCTCCGATGACCGACGGCAGGTCACCCGGATCGTCGGCGGTGAATCCGTTGCCCGCGAAGCGAACACGGTCCGCGAACGACGACCACACCTTCTCGTCGATGCTGTCGACACCCTCCCCGGGACCGAACTCCTCGAGCGCCGCGCGGATGTGCTCGCGGAACTCGTCGTCGGTCTTCTCACCTCGACCGTTGCCCACCAACGCCCACTGCTCGGGCAGCAGTCCTTCCTGCGCAAGTTCGTAGAACGCCGGCAGCACCATGCGCTTGGCAAGGTCTCCCGTCGCCCCGAAGAGCACGAAGATGGTCGGAGCCCCGCCGGATTCGGATGTCGCAGTGTCAGCCATGCCTCCATGATGCCCAGTCGGGGGCTCCCCCGAACCTCGATCGCCTCACAGTGCCGCGTCGACGCTACTGTCGAGCCGGTGACACGATCGATCTTCGACGGCGACATCGCCGGTCTCGGGACCTCCAGCGGAACCAGGATCGTCGTCGGCCACTGGACGTCGTCGCCGCTGGGCGACTTCACCGATGTCATGGTCGAGTTCGCGGACGGCGAGCGCCTTCTGCTGGCACCGTCCGACGCGGTCCGCGAGTTCGTCACCGCGACCTACCACTTCGATACGACGACCATCACCGACGTCTCGTATCACCGCCGAGGTGACCGAGTCGGCGTCTCCGCGGGTGATCTCGAGGTGTCCTTCCAGATCGGCGGCCCGACACTGCTGGGTCGACTGCTCACCCTCGCACCGACGTCGGTGGTTACCGCACCCTGGTTCTGTACGGTGAGCGACCCGATCGCGCGGGTCGTGATGCGCGGCGTGCGGACCAGGGGCACCGCCGGCGGTGGGCGGCGCGAATACTACGGAGCGCGAGGGCAGCGCAGCATCGTCGGCGCGACGGCATCGTGGAAGGGCGACGATCTGGGACACCTGTCGCCGGTGGAGCCGCCGGTGCGATTCGGATTCGGGTCCACACCCGCGGCCCCGTCGACGACGCGGATACGCACGACGATCGACCACCGCTGACCGAGGTCACCGCAGGGTGGTGTTCTCGTCACGGGTGAGGAAGAACGCGTTCGAGCCGACGCGGGCGCACGCGACTCCGTCCTCCCGAGAGACGCAGAAGCTCTGCCCCGTGTTGATCACCTCGCCGTACTGCAGTGTGCGGATGTTCTCCGAGCCGGTGAAATAGCCCTGATTCGTGCAGTAGTGGATCGGCCCGGTGCTCTCCACGCGGACGGCGTACTTGCTGGTGGCACCGTTCGAGCAGACCTCGCCCTCGTCGGGAGCGACACTGGACACGGCCTGGCATCCCAGGAATCCGACCGAGGTTCCGTTCGGGAAGAGCCCGCACGACACATTCCCCGACGGTGTCCGGAAGTAGTACCCCTCACCCGCCCCGCCACTGTCGCGGAAGAGCTCGGGATCCACCGACACCTCCTGCGACCCCGGACGCGGGAGTGCGTCCGCCGACCCTGCCGACTCTCCTGATCGCACGGTGGACTGCGGCTGCTCGGCCGACGGTTCCTCGGCGTCGGGCTGATCCGACGCGGCACCGGTGGGCGGCTCGATCGGGGCCGTGACCGGTGTTCCCGTCGGCGCCACGACCGATGTCCCCGTCGGCGTCACGACCGAGGTGTCAGCGGGCGCCGGAACCGCCGTCGCCGACGTCACCTGGTCCGGAGCCGAACATGCCCCCAGCACCGCGGCGCCGGCGACCAGGGCGGCCGCGACGGCAGCCCGTGTGCTCATCGAGAACGACATGTCGACTCCTGTCCGGAGCCGGCCGATCGCCGCCCCCTCTGACATACCCATCGGTCTCTTTCGTGGCGTCGTTACCTGTACTCACGTCACGATCAGGACACGAGTCCGCTAACTGCCGTCGAGGGGTGCGATGCCGGCGATGAGTTGGTACGGAGTGAACGGACCACTCTGAGGTCCGAACCAGCGGACGCAGTCGACCAGGATCGTGGTGCCCTTGGCGCGCTCCGCAGCAGCGACGTCCGGACACGTGGGGAAGATCCCCGGCACCACCTCGTAGTACAGCGGCCCGATGTAGGTCGGCTCCGCGGAGGCGGTTCCCGCCCCTGCCAGCACCGATCCCGCCGTGACGGCTCCGGCGGCGAGTACTCCACCGACCACTCGCCGTAGTCCGATTCGCACCATGACACACACCTTCCGATGGGAGAGCCCCGGCCTTCGAAAACCGTACCGTGCGGACTGTTACGGGGGAAGAGGCATGCGGGAACGCAAGCACGGTTGCCGTAAAATACGAGGGTCCACCAGGCACTTGTTTCGATCAGGGGAGTCACGTGACCGCGCACGTCGAAGAAATGCAGTTCCAGGCCGAGACCCGGCAGCTGTTGGATCTGATGATCCACTCGGTCTACTCCAACAAGGACTCGTTCCTCCGCGAGTTGGTGTCCAACTCGTCGGACGCGCTGGACAAGCTGCGACTCGAGTCGTTCCAGAACAAGGATCTCGGCGCCGACACCTCCGATCTCCACATCGACCTGGAGATCGACAAGGAGAACCGCACCCTCACCGTGCGGGACAACGGCATCGGCATGTCGCGCGACGAGGTCGTCGATCTCATCGGCACGCTCGCGAAGTCGGGCACCGCCGAGGTCCGCGCGAAGCTGAAGGAAGCGAAGGACGCGGCCGCGTCCGAGGAGCTCATCGGCCAGTTCGGCATCGGCTTCTACTCCACGTTCATGGTGGCCGACAAGGTCACCCTCGTGACCCGGCGCGCGGGTGAGGACACCGCGACGCGCTGGGAGTCCAGCGGTGAGGGCACGTACACCATCGAGGAGGTGTCCGACGCGCCTCAGGGTAGCGCCGTGACCCTGCACCTGAAGCCGGCCGACGACGAGGATCACCTCTACGACTACACGTCCGAGCACAAGATCCGCGAACTGGTGAAGCGGTACTCGGACTTCATCGCGTGGCCCATCCGCATGCAGGTCGAGAAGACCACCGGCGAGGGCGACGACGCCACGACGGTGCTCGAGGACGAGACGGTCAACTCGATGAAGGCGCTGTGGACGCGCTCGAAGGACGAGGTCTCGGACGAGGAGTACACCGAGTTCTACCGCCACGTCAGCCATGCATGGGACGAGCCGCTCGAGGTCATCCCCATGAAGGCCGAGGGCACCTTCGAATACCAAGCGCTGCTGTTCATTCCGTCGCGCGCACCGTTCGACCTCTTCATGCGGGAGTCGAAGATCGGTATCCAGCTGTACGTCAAGCGCGTCTTCATCATGGACGACTGCGAGGAACTCGTGCCCGAGTACCTGCGCTTCGTCAAGGGTGTCGTCGACGCAGCCGATCTGTCGCTCAACGTCTCTCGTGAAATCCTGCAGCAGGACCGCCAGATCCGCGCGATCCGTCGCCGTCTGACCAAGAAGGTGCTGAGCACCGTCAAGGATCTGCAGGCGAACGAGCCGGAGAAGTACAGCACGTTCTGGGGTGAGTTCGGCCGTGCCCTCAAGGAAGGGCTGCTGTCCGACCACGACAACCAGGAGACCATCCTCGGGCTGTCGTCCTTCGCGACGACGCGGAGCGACGAGAAGCCGACCACGTTGGCGGAGTATGTCTCTCGCATGAAGGACGGCCAGGACGCGATCTACTACATGACCGGCGAGTCGCGTCAGCAGGTGGAGAACTCCCCGCACATGGAGGCATTCACTGCCAAGGGGCTCGAGGTGCTGATCCTCACCGACGCCGTCGACGAGATGTGGACCGGGTCCGTCCCCGAGTTCGACGGGAAGCCGTTCCGCTCCATCGCCAAGGGCGCCGTGGACCTGGGCGACGACGAGGCCGAATCCGAGGAGAAGGACGCGCAGAAGGCGCGGTTCGCCGACCTCACCACCTGGATGGCCGAGACGCTGTCCGACGACGTCAAGGAGGTCCGCCTGTCCTCACGCCTGACCACCTCGCCCGCGTGCATCGTCGGTGACGACTTCTCACTGAGCCCCCAGCTCGAGAAGATGTACCGCGCGTCCGGTCAGCCCGTGCCGAAGACCAAGCGCATCCTGGAACTCAATCCGGATCATGCTCTGGTCACGGCTCTCGAGACGGCCCATGCCGAGCACAAGGACGACATGGCCCTCGCCGAGACCGCGAAGCTGCTCTACGGCACAGCCCTGCTCGCCGAGGGTGGCGAGCTGGACGACCCGGCGTCGTTCGCGAAGTTGTTGGCGGAGAGGCTGATACGCACGATGTGACCTGAGGACATATGCCCACCCGTAGGGTGGGCGTATGTCGGGGGACGTGGTCGTGATCGGGGCGGGGCTCAGCGGGTTGGTGGCAGCACTCGACCTGACCAGGGCGGGGCGCTCGGTCATCGTCCTCGAGGCCGCCGACCGGATCGGCGGTAAGGTTCTCACCGTCGACACCGAAGGTCACCACGTCGATCACGGCGCCCACTGGATCGGTGGAGACCAGACCGCGGTGCGCGCACTCGCCGCCGAGTTCGGTGTCGACACGGCTCCCGAACCGCGACGGCGACGCGGTGCGGACGAAGTGTTCGCGGCGGCCGGCCGCGTCCACCGCTATCACGGTCAGGTGCCGCGCATCCCCGTTCGCGAGTGGCTCCCCGTCGGTTCGGGTATCGCGCGCCTCGACCTGGCGGTCCGCACCGTCGACCGCGCGGTGCCGCTGCTGTCGACCTGGCGGCCCGGAGATCACGAAATGTCCGACGTTCTCGCGCGTCGGACGTTTCCCTCCGCCTACGGCCGCGACATCCTCACGTGTTTCTCCCGGCTGATCTTCGGCGCCGACCCGGACGAGGTCCCCGCCCGAGCCGCACTCGAGTACCTGCGCGCGGCCGGCAGCCTGCGGGCGATCGCCGAGGTGCGTGACGGAGCGCAGGAACGCTACTTCGTGGACGGCACCGCATCGCTGATCTCAGCTGTGGCACAGCACCTCTCCGCCCCGCCGGAGACGTCTCGACCCGTCATCGCGATCCGGCCGGACACCTCCGGAGTCGACGTGGTCACCGCGGACGGCACAGTCCGCGCATCCTCGGTGGTTCTCGCGGTTCCCCTCCCCCGCGCCGCCGACATCGACGGCGCGCTCCCCGCCGGACTCGGGGACCGGATGCGCACCTCCCGCATGGGCGAGTACGCGAAGACCATCGTCGTGTACGACAGTCCGTGGTGGCGCGAGAACGGACTCACCGGAACGGCACTCGACGTCGACGGCCCGGTCCAGATGATCGTCGACGGCAACGCCGGACGGGACTCGCCCGGAATCCTGGTCGCCTTCAGTGGCGGTCGAGCCGCGGCAGACCTGTTCTCCCGCACAGATCGCCGTGACATCGTCGTCGCCGAGCTGGTGCGGCTGTTCGGCCCTCGGGCGCGGTCACCTCGTCGTGTCGACGACATCACCTGGTCGGCGCAACCCTGGCTGGGTGGGGCGCCCACCGCGATCCCGCCGTACGGAGGCGTCTTCCACCATCAGGACCTGACCACGGACCGCGTGCACTGGGCAGGAACGGATCTGGCCGATCGCTGGCCCGGCTACCTCGACGGGGCCGTGCGTTCCGGTCGGCGAGCGGCGCGTGAGATCCTGACTACGTCTCGAGGTGGGACCGTCTGAGATCGGGCAGTCTCCGCGGTGCCGCGAGCCGACGCAGAGCCGGTGCCACCGGTCGGCCTCGGAGAAGCCCCTCGGTGGTGCCCGCCTCGAGGGCCTTCCGGTAGACGAGGACCGCCTCCCGCACAGCATCGACCGTGTGGTCGATGTCCGAGTCCGTGTGCGCCGCGGACACGACGAACGACTGACCGAGGACACCGCGGGACAGCATCTCCTGCAGGAAGAGAGTCCGGTAGGCCTGCGAGGGAACCCCGTCGGCATCCGCGGTGGCGAACACCAGGCAGCTGGGGCGTCCGAGGACCCGAAGGTGCTCCCCGACACCGGCATCGAACGCCACCTCGGTCACGGCGTCACGCAACCGGGCGCCGGCGCGCTCCATGGCGCCCACGGGGTCCTCCGTCTCGTACGCCCGGACGACGGCACGAAACGCGGCGAGCCCCGTCGTCTCCGGTCCGTGCGTCGTCGACAGCAGGAAGACTCGGTCGGAGTCCGTGCGCAGACCGCCGAGTTCCATCAGATCGCGGCGGCCGGCGAGCGCGGACAGCGGGAGTCCGTTACCCATGGCCTTGCCCCAACACGACAGATCGGGAGTCACGCCGTACACACCCTGCGCACCCGCGGACGACCATCGGAACCCGGTGATCATCTCGTCGAACACGAGAACGGTCGCGTGTCGATCACAGGCTGCGCGGACGGCCTCGAGATACCCCGGTGACGGTTCGGCCAGCGCACCGGCTGCCTCCATGACGACGCACGCGATGTCGTGATCGGCCAGGATCCGTTCCAGCGCAGGGGTGTCGTCGAACGGGAACCGATGCACCGCGCCGTGCGGGATTCCCGCGTTCATCTCCGTCGTCCCGATGAACCAGTCGTCGACCGAGAAGAACGGCTGCGCACAGACCGCGATCTCGGTACGCCCGGTGACCGCACGCGACAGGCGGACGGCCGCGGTGGTCGCATCGGAGCCGTTCTTCGCGAACTTCACCATCTCCGCGGTGGGAACGGTCCTCAGGAAGTCCTCCGCCGCGAGCACTTCGAGCTCGGTCGGCCTCGAGAAGTTGGTTCCCCGAGCGACCGCGTCCGCCACGGCGTCGACCACGGGACGGTACCCGTGTCCCAGTGTGACCGAGCGCAGACCACTCCCGTACTCGACGTACTCGTTGTCGTCGACGTCCCACACACGGGCGCCGACCCCGTGCGTGAGGATCGGGGTGAGGTGCTCCGGGTACTGATCGGAACCCCTTGCGTACGTGTGGCTTCCACCGGGGACGAGGCGGTGCAGACGTTCCTGGAGTTCCGAGGATCTCTCGTGTGTCATCGCGTGGCCTCTCGGCGGTCGTCGTGGGAGGGACGGGTGACGTCAGGGTGGTACGCCTCGCGCCGCAGGACGGTCCGCGCGGTCGTGGCGACGAACCACAGCGCCACCGCCCACTCGGAGACGAGCACCCCGACGACCATGGTCACGACCGATGCGGTGACCGAGGTGATCAGCAGAGCCGACGCCGCGAGGGTGACGCCGAGGACGGCGCCGCCGAGGACCGTGGACGTCCGACCCTGCGCCGGCAGCACGGCGGTGGTGACGTAGGACGTGAGCGTGGTGGCTGGGAGGATCCAGGCGAGGATGCGCAACAGGTCGGTCGCCTGGGCGAACTCGGTGCCGTAGACGATGCGGATCACCAGGGGGGCCACGAGCGTCAGCCCTGCCGCGGCGACGACCGCGAGTGCGAGACACCCCGCCGCACCCTGCATCGTCCGCGCCCGGAAGGCCTGGCCGTCCCGAATTCGGGTCATCCGCGGGAGCAGCGCGAACCCGATCGGATCGAGAACCGACTGTCCCGCTCGGACCAGCCGGTCCGCGGCCGAGAACAGGCCCAGGGAGACCGCGTCGAGCACCGTGGAGTACGCCGCCGCGCCGCCCTGTCCGTAGCCGGTCAGCAGGAGCCGCGACGCGAGCACCGGTGCCGCCGTTCTCAGAGTGTCACCGACTCGCCACGAGGGAACGAGGCGTCCGAAGTGCCGGTCGGCGTCCACGCCGGTGGCGATCACGGTCACGATGGACGAACCGCCCAGACAGGCCAGCGCGACCTCGGGCGACGGGAACTGCGGCAGCAGAACGACCAGCGCCACCAGGTATGCCACACGTCCGGCGGCCTGGTACGCGGTGGAGGCACCGAAGCGGCCACGACCGATCAGCAGCCAGTCCTCCGACAGTGACCAGACACCCCCGGCGACCGCCCCGAGCAGGATCATCCGGGCGGCCCCGTCCACACCGGCGGCCCACCCGACCAGCGCCGCGACGGCGAGCACGGCGAAGAGGCCGCACCGCACCACCGCGTACGCGCCACGCACCTGCGTGATGTCGGGGTCGTCGACGCGCGCAGCGAAGTACTGCGTGGCACCGAGATCGACGAGAACCGAGCCGAGGAAGTACGCCGACATCCCCACCGCGACGAGCCCGACTCCTTCGGTTCCGAGCAGCCGGGCTGTCAGCGGCAGGGTGACGAGCGTGACGAGGAACTGACCGTAGGTGCCGAAGCCCACGAGCAGGACGTCTCGGGCGAGCCGCAGCATCAGCGCCGCAGGAGGCGGTCGGCCACGTCGCCGGCTCGCGCACGTAACCGGGTGAGCACGGCGCCGAGAATGCGTCCGTCTCCGGCGAGGACGTCGCCGGTGGAGACCAGAGCCGGGAGTTCGCGTGCGAGACGGTGATGCAGCCGGACCGACTCGCTGAGCTTGCTGTAGCTCGACGTCCGGCTGCACAGGTTGAAGGTCGAGTCGCGCCACGCTGCGTCGATGGTGGAGACGCCGTGGAAGTCCCCGTGAGCGCCCATGCGAGCGAACAGATCGACGTCCATCGGGAACACCAGGTCGCCGCGGAAACCGCCGACCCGGTCGAACAGATCCCTGCGGAAGGTGGTGGCCGCGGTCGGCCCGAACTCGGCGGGACCGCGGCGCACGATGATGCCCGCGAGGTCCTTGCCCGGGCGTCGACCGAGCAGGCCGGGGAGGCCGAGCCCGGTCTCCTTCACCGACCCCTGCTCGTCGATCACCTCGAACTTGGACGAGACCACCGCGATCCCGGGATCGTCCAGTACGGCCTGCTGTCTCGCCAGCGCACCGGGACGGAGCACGTCGTCGGCGCACACCACCTTGACGAGCCGGCCCGTCGAGGCCCGCACGGCCGCGTTCCAGTTGTCCCCGATGGCGAGCACCCGGTCGTTCCGCACGATCCGGACGCGCTCGTCGCGGAAGGAGCGGGCGATGTCGCCGGTCGCGTCGGTGCTCGCGTTGTCGAGCACCAGGACCTCCATGTCCTCGTCCTGGTCCAGGACGGAGGCCAGTGTGGTCTCCAGGGTGCGCGCGGCCTCGTAGGCCGGGATGCACACCGAGAGCGGAGCGGTCATGAGCGGAGTCCTTCCGTGGCCGAGTCGAGATCGACGAACGACATCTCCGGATGCGCCGCAGCGACCTCCGGGAGGAGATCCGGGACGGTCACCACCACACGGTCGGGACGATGGGTGTACAGCCATTCCGGGCCGACGATGGGAACGTCCGTACCCGGCATGCGGCGGCCCCATTTCGCCGGGGACGCATCGACGACCGCGCCGACCGTCTCCGTGGTCACCCCCGCCATCGCGAACAGAGCGACCGCACGCGACGCCGCTCCGTACGCGGCGAGCGTCACACCCGCGCGAGACGACGCGCCGAGTCTCGCCCGCACCGCCTCGACCTCGGCGACGGCGGCTGCTCCGAGGGACGACACGACGGTGGGATCGGTGACGGCGGCAGCAGCCTCGGCTTCCCGCACGCGCCGTGCCGTCACGAGGTCGTCCTCCCACACCGGGAGGCGCACCGAGTCGTCGCGCATCGCCGAGACCAGGAGAGTCCCGCCGTAGAGGTCCGACTCCCAACACCCGGTGGGCATCAGACCCGCTGCCCACAGAGCGGTCTCGAGCGCGGTCGACGACCAGTAGGCGAAGTGTCCGTGGCGGAGCGCCGTCCACTGGCGATCCCGCACGATGGTCATGAAGGAGTGGACCTGCAGCACCAGTACGCCGCCGTCGCCGAGCAGCGCCCGACGTTCACGCAGAGCGGCCGCCTGGTCCGGCTCGTGCATCAGCCCGAAACCGTCGACGACGAGGTCGGCGGAGCGCGAACCCGCCACGGCCGGACCGGCATCCGCGACGCCACGGGATCTCACGTCGGGGATCCAGGACCCACCGTGGGGGCTTCCGTACTCGCGGACCACGGCGCCGTCGGGGAGCCACCCGCGTCGCACGATCTCGTCCATCGCCCGAGAAGCGGCTCGCGTCAACGCCTCCGGCTCCACTCCACGCGGTTCGTCCGCGCGGGTGTCGTCGTCCAGGAGCTGTGCCAGGCCGCACGTCGTGCACAGGCCCATCGCGAGAGCATGCATCTCGTCGCCCTCGGGAGAGGACTCGGCCGTCGGGAAACTGTCCGCGGCCGGCACGAGGCCGAGATCGAGCACCGTGGACACCGTCGCCGAGGCGCAGGCTCTGCACGAACTCATGAGATTCTCCGGCTCGTCGTACGCGGGGAGTACCCGTCGGCGACACTGGACTCATGCGCGTCGAGACCACACCTCTGCGAGACGTCCTGCTCTTCCTGCCCACCCCGCATCGCGACGATCGGGGTTTCTTCACGAGGACCTTCGACACCGAGATCTTCGACGCGGCGATCGCCGAGCACACGACCCTGTCCACGAGAGCCGCTGATTTCCGTCAGGACTCCCAGTCCCGTTCCGCCGGCGGCGTTCTGCGTGGCCTGCACGGGCGAGGAGGCCGAGGCGAGGCCAAGTTGGTGCGGTGCGCCCGCGGCGCCGTCCAGGACGTCCTGGTGGACACCAGAACGGAGTCGCCCACCTTCGGTCAGTGGTTCGACGTCGTGCTCGACGACGTGGAGTGCGCGCACCTGTTCGTGCCCCCCGGCTTCCTGCACGGCTTCCTCACCCTGGGCGAGACCGCAGACGTGTGCTACCGGATCGACCGTCCGCACGAACCCTCCGAGGACGTGGGCGTCCGCTGGGACGACGCGGATCTGGCGATCCGCTGGCGCGGGACGCCGAGCATCGTGAGCGACCGGGACGCGGCAGCGCGGTCCTGGCGCGACCTCGTCGCCGGCGGGTGATCTCTCACGCACTGCCGACACCCACCCGCGTCCTGCGGAGGTTCTCGTCGATCGCGCCGGTCCGCTGGAGCTCGGTGACGCGGGCCAGACGCGTGAAGCGCTGCGCCAGTGCGTCCGCGGTGAGACCGTGGCGGGCGTATGCGGCGACCAGTTCTTCAGCGCCGGCTCGGACACTCCACTCGGGGACGAAGGCGGGCAACACCTCTCGCGCCGCGGAGAAGTCGACGCGGTAGGACCGCGGGTCGGCGCCGTATTCTCCGGTGACCACCACCTCGGCACCCGTCACGTCGGCGACCGTCTCGGCGATGTCGCGCACCGTCACGTTGTTCGCCTCGGTGCCGATGTTCAACGCCCGGTTCCGAATTCGGTCGACCGGCGCCTCGAGCGCGGCCGCGAAGGCGTACGCGATGTCTCGCGCGTGCACGAGGGGTCGCCACGGCGTGCCGTCGGACTTGACGACGATGCGTCCGGTGAGGAACGCCGACGCCGTGAGATCGTTGACCACGATGTCCGCCCGCAGCCGCGGTGAGTAGCCGAAGGCCGTCGCGTTGCGGAGGAACACCGGCGCGAAGCTGTCGTCCGCCATGGCCGCGACGTCGTCCTCGACGCGCACCTTGCTCACGGCGTAGGGGGTGAGGGGCCTCAGCACCGCGTCCTCCGTGACCGCGTCCTGACCGGCGGCGCCGTAGACCGAACAGGTGGACGCGTACAGGAACCGGCCCACCCCCGCATCCTTCGCGGCACGTGCGAGACGCACGGAGGCATGGTGATTGATGTCGTGCGTGATCTCCGGCGCCAGCGTGCCGAGCGGATCGTTCGACAGTGCGGCGAGGTGCACCACCGCGTCGACACCCGTGAGATCGGCGGCCACGACGTCGCGCAGATCCGTGGCCAGGGTGACCGGATCCGCGGGTGCGTCACCGAGAACGCAGTCCGCGAACAGGCCGCTGTCGAGCCCCACCACGGTGTGACCACGCTCCTGCAGGAGTGGAACCATGACGGTACCGAGGTATCCCTGGTGTCCGGTGACGAGTACACGCATGCTGTTCACGACCCTTTCGTCTGCGGTGCCGGACGGTCCGACCGCAGGTTCTCCGTGTGCAGGAGTATCTTCTCCACGACGAACGCCTCGGCATATCTGCTGCGGCACTGCACTCCTCGCACGCGCGCCAGCCCGAGAAAGGTCTCGGAGTCGTACCAGTCGTGGTGATGCTGAGAGGGGTAGTGCCGCGACAGCAGCTCCGCCTTGCGCACCGCCACGTCGTCGGCGAGCGGATGGTAGAGACCGGGTGTCGGAAGATCGGACTCCCACTTGACGATCTCGTAGCCCAGCACCAGATGGTCGCGAAAGACGGTGGGAACCAGCTCCGCCAGCAGGCGGTGATCCTGGTGCGCGTCGCGCCGCTGCGGTGCGAGTACGACGTCGGGCTCGCACGTACGCCGGAACTGTTCGAGTCCGTTCTTCACCGCGCTCCAGTGATCAGGGGAGCGGCCGTCCGGCACGTCGAGCACGGTGAGCGACACCGGTCCGTCCGAACAGAAGTCCGACAGTGCCTTTCGCTCCTCGGCTTCCCGCTCGGTACCGCCGCCCGACAACACCAGAGCGTGCACCTCGACATCTCCCCCACGGGTGAGGTCGAGGAGCGTTCCTCCGGCGCCGATGGCGATGTCGTCCGGATGCGCCCCGAGCACCGCCACCGAGCGGATACGGCTGGGGGACAGGCCAATCACGCGACGACGCTCGACAGTGGCGGTCGATTCCGATCGCCCTCCCACACCGCCCACGGGCGAATGCCGCGCCCGTAGTCGTTGTCGAGTTCCGCACGCTCCTTGAAGGTGTCGGCCGGCTTCCAGAATCCCTCGTGCCGGTATCCGAACAGTTCCCCGCGGCCCGCCAGTGTCATACACGCATCGCCGACCAGATCGCCCCCCTCCGGAATGTGGTCGAAGACCTCCTGACTGAGCACGAAGTACCCGCCGTTCTCCCAGATGGGAAAGCGGCTCACCGGAACGATGTCCTTGATCTCGCCGGCCTCCGACACGTCCACGCAGTGGAAGCTCGACTGCGGCGGCACCACCAGCATGGACGCCACGGCGCCCGACTCGTGATAACGCTCGATCATCGTGTCCAGCGGGGCGTCGGTCAACACGTCCGAGTAGTTGGCGAGGAAGTAGGGATCGCCGTCAAGGTGGTCACGGACGCGCCGCAACCTCTCGCCGATGGGCGACTCGACGCCGGTGTCCACGAACGTGATCGACCAGTCGCTCATGTCCGTGCTCAGCAACTCGACCTTGCCGTCGCGCATGACGAAGTCGTTGGACTGCTCCTCGTGATAGTCCAGGAAGAACTGCTTGATCGCTGCCGCGCCGTAGCCGAGGCACAGCACGAAGTCCTTGTGGCCGTAGTGTGCGTAGTACTTCATGATGTGCCAGAGGAGCGGACGGGGCCCGACCATCTGCAAGGGCTTCGGGATGTCGTCGTTGCGGTCGTTGCGCATGCGCATTCCGTAACCGCCACAGAACAGTACGACCTTCATGCCAGAGCTTCCGATGTGTCGAGCCGCCCGATGTCGGCGGCGTGGAGAACGGGGAGTGGGAACACGACGCGCCCACCCCACTCGGCGACGTAGCTCAGCTGCTCGGTGAGCTCGCTCTCGAGATTCCACGGCAGGACCAGGACCACGTCCGGACGATCCGCCGCGATGCGATCGGGATGGTGCACCGGGATTCGCGTCCCCGGTGTGAACCGGCCGTGCTTGTAGGGATTGCGATCGACGGTGTACTCCACCAGGTCCGTTCGGATGCCGCAGTAGTTGAGCAGGGTGTTGCCCTTGCCCGGCGCGCCGTATCCGACCACGCGTTCACCCCGCCGGCGACAGTCGAGGAGGAACTCGAGCAACGTCGCTCGGACCCCGCGCGCCGCCTTCTCGAGCCCGCGATAGCCGACCACGTGATGCAGTCCCGCGCGCTGCTCGGCCGCGAGCAGGTCGAGGGTGCGCTCGCTGGGCGGGCCGGCGTTCGCGGACGGTGTCGCCCAGATCCGGATGGAACCACCGTGGGTGGACAGTTCCTCGACGTCCACGACGGTCAGGTCGCCTCGGGCGAGCGCCCTCGTCGCCGTCAGGACCGTCCAGTACTGGAAGTGCTCGTGGTAGACCGTGTCGAACTGTGCGTCGGCCACCAGGTGGAGGGCGTGGTGCACCTCGATGCCGACCATGCCGTGGTCCGACACCAGCGTGCGCAGCCCCTCGGTGAATCCCGCGACGTCCGGGATGTGGGCGTACACGTTGTTCGCGACGACGAGGTCCGCCGGCCCGTGCGCGGCACGCACCTGCGCCGCGGTCGTCGGATCGAGGAACGCTGTCTCCGTCGGAACACCGGACTCACGCGCTGCCGCACCGACGTTCACGCTCGGCTCGATACCGAGGCAGCGGATTCCGGCGTTCACGACGTGCTGCAGGAGATAGCCGTCGTTGCTCGCCACCTCGACCACGAACGACTCGTCGGACAGATCCAGGCGGCGCACGGACTCCTGCACGAACGTCCGGGCATGGTCGACCCAGCTGCTCGAGAACGACGAGAAGTACGCGTACTCGGTGAACGTCTCGGCCGGCGACACGAGAGCCGGAATCTGCAACAGCAGGCACTCTCGGCAGAGACGCAGGTGCAGGGGGAAGGTGGGCTCCGGATCGTCGAGCTGCGCTGCGGTGAGGAACGATTCGCACGGCGGTGTCGCGCCCAGGTCGAGGACACTCTCGAGGTCGGCGGATCCGCAGAGACGGCAGTGCATGAGCATTCCTCACTGGCAGGCCGCGCGTCCGTGTCGGGCCCCGCCGACGGGGTGGACCGAACGCGCTGCTTTGTACGATTTGCACGTATTCTGCCACAGAAAAAGACCCTGTGCCGGTTTCCGGCCCCAAATCATTCGCTCGAACTACATCTCACCTCCGCTGCGTGTTGTGAGAACACACGGGCCACAGAGAACGATCCGGTCACTCCTCGGGTTCGGTGAGCCC
The DNA here is from genome assembly GCF_000686025.1 of Rhodococcus sp. UNC23MFCrub1.1. Taxonomy (GTDB): domain Bacteria; phylum Actinomycetota; class Actinomycetes; order Mycobacteriales; family Mycobacteriaceae; genus Rhodococcoides. The sequence continues at coordinate 197,545 of NZ_JMLQ01000006.1, read as the reverse complement.
CGCCCGCTCGTCGCGCTCGGCCCACTCGATCAGCGGGGCGATCGAGTACACGGCATCGTCGATTCCTGCGTGCAGATCACCGAGATCCGCGAATCGGGACGGCACCGTGTACATGGTGAGGTCCCGCGGCTCCACGTCGGCGATCTCGTCCCACGTGATCGGCGTCGACACCGTCGCGTCCTGATTGCCGCGCACGGAGTACGCGCTCGCGATGGTGTGGTCGCGGGCGTTCTGGTTGTAGTCGACGAACAACTTCGTCGGGTCGCGGTCCTTGCGCCACCACGTCGTGGTCACGTCGTCCGGCGCGCGCCGCTCCACTTCCCGAGCGAACGCCAGTGCGGCCCTGCGGACATCGGCGAAGCCCTGCTCCGGCGCGATACGCACGTACACGTGCAACCCGTTGCCGCCCGACGTCTTCGGCCACCCGACGGCACCGAGTTCGTCGAGCACCTCGCGCGTCACCGCCGCCACCCGGCGCACCCGGTCGAAGGAGCAGTCCGGCATCGGATCCAGATCGATGCGCCACTCGTCCGGACTCTCCACGTCGGCGCGCCGGCTGTTCCACGGATGGAACTCCACCGTCGACATCTGCACGGCCCAGATCACGTGCGCCAGTTCGGTGACGCAGAGTTCGTCCGCGGTGCGGTTGTAGCGCGGGAAGGTGACCCGCACCGTCTCCATCCAGTCCGGAGCGCCTTTCGGCAACCGCTTCTGGTGCACCTTCTCCCCGGTGAGACCGTCGGGGAACCGGTGCATCATGCAGGGCCGCTCCCGCAGCGCGCGCACGATGCCGTCGCCGACAGACAGGTAGTACTCGACGAGATCACGCTTGGTGGCTCCGCTCGCCGGGAAGTACACGCGGTCGGGGTTGGACACCCGCACCGTGCGTCCGCTGACCTCGAGTTCGATCGCCGGTGACGTGGCTGCCATGACGCGATACTAGTGCGGCCCGAGGGGGTACACAGGAACACGTCGGAGTTCGTACGAGCGAAGGAGCACCCCTTGATCTTCATCACCGCCAAGTTCCGAGTGAAGGCAGAGCACGCGGACGACTGGCCCGAGATCTCGCGAGCCTTCACCGAGGCCTGCCAGGCGGAGGAGGGATGCCTCTGGTACTTCTGGTCGCGCACACTCGACGATCCCACCGAGTACGTCCTCGTCGAGGCCTTCCGCGACCCGGATGCCGGTGCGACACACGTGCAGTCGGACCACTTCAAGCAGGCGCAGAAGGATCTCCCGCCGTACCTGCAGGAGACTCCGAAGATCGTCAGCACCGAGGTGGAGGGCACCGACTGGTCGGAGCTCGGCGAACTCGCGGTCTAGTTCCGCGCGTCCACGATCTCGGCGAGCGTGCGGACGGCGTCGGCGAACACCCCCGGCAGTTCCTGCGGCGGGTTGTGGCCGGCGTCGACCGCACGCACGTCGACGAGATCCGTGAAGTGCGCGCCGTGGTCGGGCGATCCGTACAGGGCGGCGACCGTGTCCTCCGTCGGATCGAGGACGACGGTCGGCACCGTGATCGACGGCTGCCCGGCGAGCGCGTCCTGCGTGGCCGCGTACCGCGGGTCCCCCGCCGCGAGTCCGTACCGGTGTCGATACGAGTGCACCGCGACGTCGACGAAGTCCGGGTTGTCGAACGATGCTGCGGTGGCGGCGAATTCGGAGTCTCCGAACCGCCAGGTCGGCGACCAGTCGGTCTACAACGTCTGCGCGATCTCGGCGCGGTAGGCAGCGAGGCCGGCGCGGCCGCGCTCCGAGTGCAGGTAGTACTGGTACCAGTACCGCTTCTCGAGGTGCGGCGGTGCCGGCGTCGTCACGGCAGCCTCGATGTCCTGCACCAGGTAGCCGGACACGCTGACCAGACCCGACACCGACTCGGGCCACAGCGCCGCCACCGCGCACGCCGCGCGGCCACCCCAGTCGTAGCCGGCGACGATCGGACGGTCGAGTGCCATCGCCCCGATGAGGTCGTGCAGATCGTGCGCCAACGCGGCCTGCTCTCCCGACCGCATCGTGGAGTCCTCGACGAACCGCGTGGGCCCGAAGCCGCGCAGGTACGGCACCACCACGTCGGCACCCGTGTCGGCCAGCAGTCGGGCGACGTCGTCGTAGGACCGGGTGTCGTACGGAAACCCGTGCAGCAACACGACCGAGGGGCCGCTCGGGTCTCCGTACCGCTCGACGCCCACGTCGAGCACTCCTGCGCGCACCAGCTCCATGCCCGCCATCATGCCGTGCGTCGGTTGCTCGCAGACAGCACCAGGGCCGTGCAGTGGTCGACGAAGTGCTGCCGTTCCACCACGATCTCGCCGTCGAGGTACGCCGTGAACAGGGCGGTCAGCGACCCGACGACACCGGTCGCAGTCAGCAGGCGGTCGACGTCGTTCGACTCGGCGGGCAGGTTGTCGCCGATGAGCGCGACGAAGATCGGCATGGTGCGCCGCCCCCAGGTGCTCAGCGCCGGATCGGCGAACGGCGCCGACAACAGCACTCGGCCGTGTTCGGGACGGTCGATCATGAGCTCGACGAACGCGGTGACGGCGCGGCGTGCGCGCTCCTCCGGGCGGCGGGCCTGACCCACCTCGCGGACCAGTACATCGCGCCCCTCCTCGGCCACCGCGGTGTACACCATGCGGACGAACGAGTCACGGTCGCCGAAGTTCTCGTAGAAGTAGCGCTCGGTCAACGACGCCCGCGAGCACACCGCCCGCACACTCACAGCGGGACCACCGACCGCTCCCAGCAGATCGATCCCGGCCGTGAGCAGTGCCGCGCGCCGCTGCTCGCGTCGCGCCTCGAGCGTGGTCACGTCGATGACACCTCACTGTTGACTGCCGTGCTCGCTCGACTCTACGGTGACAACATGCGTAGTCAAACGCTCGGCCCCGACTCCCTCACCTGGCGATGGTTCGGGGACTGGCGCGGGATCCTGCAGGGACCGTGGGCCGGCTCGATGCAGAACATGCACCCGGGTCTCGGCGCGGCCGTCAGCGAGCACTCGACGTTCGAGATCGAGCGCTGGGAGCGCGTCATGCGCTCGCTCTATCCCATCGGCGGCGTCGTGTTCGACGGTGACCGCGCACCCGAGACCGCGGAACGAATCAGGCGCTACCACAACGACATCAGCGGTCTCGATGCTCACGGGCGGCCCTACCACGCCCTCGATCCCGACATCTTCTACTGGGCGCACGCCACGTTCTTCGTGGGCACCATGCGCACCGCCGAGTACTTCATGGGCGGCATCACCGAGGCCGAGCGAGAGCAACTGTTCGACGAGCACCGACGGTGGTACGGCCTGTACGGCATGAGCATGCGCCCCGTGCCCGAGACGTGGTCCGACTTCCAGGCGTACTGGGACCGGATGTGCCGCACCGTTCTGGAGGACACCCCGGCCGCGCGCCTGGTCCTCGACATGTCGTCCGTGCCGGTGCCACCGTTCCTGCCACTACCCGAGTGGCTGTGGGCCCGGATGCGCCCGGTCGTCGACCGCACCTTCCGGCGCATCACCGTCGGGCTCTACGACACGGCGGTCCGAGACCTGCTGGGCTACACCTGGACCGATCGGGACGAGCGCTGGCTGCGGCGGCTGGGTTTCCTGGTGAACGTGGCGTTCCGGGCCGTGCCGGCGCGGCGGCGCAAGCATCCGCGTGCGCGCGCCGGACTGGACCGCGCCGCCGGCCGGATCCTCGCCACCGACCCGCTGGTGGAGACCCCGGACCGCAACCTCCCGCCCGCGGGTCGTCGGCAGAACCCGCGGCACTACGTTCCCGGGCGCTGAGGCTGAGTCGTCGGAATCGCCCTCGATTGTGCAGAACCGCGACATCGATCATCATCGTGTGGCTCCACACGCAAGCTGGTGGATCTCGTTGTGCACGAACGAGCGCTTCGTCCACAGGCGCGGACCACCGCCAGACCTCGACAGCACGCGAGCAACTCACACTCGGCCGATGGGAGTCCACACCAGACGACAGCTGATCGCCGGGGGCATCAGCGGCGCGACCGTCGATCGCAGAGCATCGCGCGGCGAACTGCACCGACTGCTGCCCGGCGTGTACTCCACCGAACCACCCACGTACGAGGACAGGTGCACGGCGGTCCGACTGTGGAAACCGCACGCCGTCGCGAGTCACGACACCGCAGCCTGGATCTGGGGGCTGCTGCCCACGGAACCCTCCATGGTCCACGTGACGGTGCCGCCGACGGGGTACGCGGGTGGCCCGAACTGGGTGCGTGTTCATCGCCGGGCTCTGACGAACGTCAGATGGTTGGGGGACATACCTGTCGTGTCCCTCGAACACGCGATCCTCGACGTCGCCGGCACGTTGACCCGGCCGCAGTTCGAGAAGGTGATCGACAGGGCGCTGTCACGGGCGGTGAGCTGGCGTTCCCTGGCTCAGCTGTGCGACGAGGCGAAGGGGATGACCGGCATGCGTCTGCTGCGTGACCAGTTGCGTCGAGCCTGCCCGCACACACTGTCCGAACCCGAGCGCATGGTGGCGCGAGCTCTCACCGCCCGCAACATGCACCTGGAGATCAATGGCAAGGTCGGCCCGTACTACGGAGATCTGGTGGACCGGCGCGGGCGCGTGGTGGTGGAGATCGATGGGCGTGAGTTCCACACGGCTGCAGACGTCTTTACCAGCGATCGTCGCCGACAGAACGCACTGGTGTTGGACGACTGGCTGGTTCTGCGGTACTCCGCTGCCACGGTGAAGGCGAGCGTGGCTGCAGTCGCGGACGAGATCGTTCAGACGGTACGCCGACGACGATCGCTCGCGCGAGGGTGAGCGCACACGATCACCGGTGATTCTGCGGATGCGTGGAATCGTCGACGATCGTGTGGCTACAGCCGCATCGACGCCACCACCTCCCCGACGGCCCCCTCGAACTGGTGCCCACCCCGCTGGTGCTCGACCACCCGAGCGCCCGGGAGCCGCGCGGAGGCCAGTGCCAGGTGCGCGAACGGCACCACGTCGTCGTCGCGGCAGTGGTGCAGCGTCAGGGAGACCTCCGGCGGGACGGTCGGCCACTCGTACTGGTGGACGTCCCAGCCCGCGGCACTCCAGTCGGGCATCGCGAGCAACGTGGCGGCGGGAACCGGGACCGAAGCGAGCACGTGCAGCAGGACGGTGGCGCCGAAGGAGTGGGCGATCACGACGTCGGGACTCGCCTCGAGGCCGCGGCGTATCGGTCTCGCCCACGCCTCGACGCTCATGTCGTCGCTCGGGATGCGGGGCATGTCGACCGTCGCGCCGAGCAGCGCGCCGAACTCCTCCGCCAGTGGCTCGTCGTCGTCCTCGCCGCCGGCGCCGTGGACGAACAGTAGTCGTGTCATACCGATACCGACTCGACGGGGCGCCGGAACTCACCGCGGAACGCCGAGAGCCGGCCACCCGTGAGGGTGACCGGCTCTCGTGCGATCAGGGAGCGGGACTCAGAAGTCCATGCCGCCCATGCCGCCGGTCGGATCGCCCGCGGGCGCTCCGGCCTTCTCCGGCTTGTCGGCGACGACGGCCTCGGTGGTGAGGAACAGAGCCGCGATCGACGCTGCGTTCTGCAGTGCCGAGCGGGTGACCTTGACCGGGTCGTTGATGCCGGCGGCGAGCAGGTCCTCGTACTCGTTGGTCGCGGCGTTGAGGCCGTGGCCGAGGGGGAGGTTGCGCACCTTCTCCGCGACGACGCCGGGCTCGAGGCCGGCGTTGAACGCGATCTGCTTCAGCGGTGCCTCGAGGGCGACGCGAACGATGTTCGCGCCGGTGGCCTCGTCGCCCGTGAGGTTGAGGTTCTCGAGTGCGGGAGCCGACTGCAGCAGCGCGACGCCACCACCGGCGACGATGCCCTCCTCGACTGCTGCCTTGGCGTTGCGCACGGCATCTTCGATGCGGTGCTTGCGCTCCTTGAGCTCGACCTCGGTGGCGGCACCAGCCTTGATGACTGCAACGCCACCGGCCAGCTTGGCCAGGCGCTCCTGCAGCTTCTCACGGTCGTAGTCCGAGTCGGAGTTCTCGATCTCGGAGCGGATCTGCGAGACACGACCCGCGATGGCGTCGGCGTCGCCGGAGCCCTCGATGATGGTGGTCTCGTCCTTGGTCACGACGACCTTGCGAGCCTGGCCGAGCAGCTCGAGTCCGGCACCCTCGAGGGAGAGGCCGACCTCTTCGCTGATGACCTCGCCACCGGTGAGGATGGCGATGTCGGCGAGCTGCGCCTTGCGACGGTCACCGAAGCCCGGTGCCTTGACGGCGACGGACTTGAAGGTGCCGCGGATCTTGTTCACGACGAGGGTGGAGAGCGCTTCGCCCTCGACGTCCTCGGCGATGATCAGGAGCGGCTTGCCGGACTGGATGACCTTCTCCAGCAGGGGCAGCAGGTCCTTGACGGTGGAGACCTTCGAGCTGACGAGCAGGATGTACGCGTCCTCAAGGACGGCTTCCTGACGCTCGGCGTCGGTGACGAAGTATCCCGAGATGTAGCCCTTGTCGAAGCGCATGCCCTCGGTGAGCTCGAGCTGCAGGCCGAAGGTGTTGGACTCCTCGACCGTGATGACGCCTTCCTTGCCGACCTTGTCCATGGCCTCGGCGATGAGCTCGCCGATGGACGCGTCGCCTGCGGAGATACCAGCGGTCGCAGCGATCTGCTCCTTGGTGTCGATCTCCTTGGCGGACTTCAGCAGGGACTCGGTGACAGCGGCGACGGCTGCCTCGATGCCGCGCTTGAGGCCGAGCGGGTTCGCGCCGGCTGCGACGTTGCGCAGGCCTTCGCGGACGAGTGCCTGAGCGAGAACGGTCGCGGTGGTGGTGCCGTCACCTGCGACGTCGTCGGTCTTCTTGGCGACCTCTTTGACCAGCTCTGCGCCGATCTTCTCGTACGGGTCCTCCAGCTCGATCTCCTTGGCGATGGACACACCATCGTTGGTGATCGTGGGGGCGCCCCACTTCTTCTCGAGTACGACGTTGCGACCCTTGGGGCCCAACGTCACCTTGACTGCGTCGGCGAGGCTGTTCAAGCCCCGTTCGAGGCCACGGCGTGCCTCTTCGTCGAACGCGATGATCTTGGCCATTGCGAAGTGATCCTCCGGATTGGGGGTGACACACGAAGCGACCACGGGTGGGTCGCTCCCTTTCCACATCCGGCCGAGTCGGTGCCCGCGACGGACGACCAGGGGTGTCGATGATTCCCGATCTCACCTCTTCGACCTGGCACTCACAGTACGCGAGTGCCAACCAGATTTCTAGCAGTCGAGGTGGTCGAGTGCAAGGTCGTCGTCGAGTGGTCGCGATTCACACGGTGTTCACGTGCCGGAACGACGACCGACTCACGCGTGAGAAGAATGTGTGACGCGACCAGTTGTCGCGCGCCACAACAGAATCCACGCGAATCGGACATATACACCCGCCCACCCCTGCGGACGAAAGGACCACATCGTGTCCGATGCAGTCGACACCGGTTACGACAACTCGGCGATGGCACACGAGGAGGAGGGCTACGACAAGGGCCTGAAGCCTCGGCAACTGCAGATGATCGCCATCGGCGGCGCGATCGGCACCGGCCTGTTCCTCGGCGCGGGCGGCCGCCTCGAGTCCGCGGGCCCGGGCCTGTTCATCATCTACGCCGTCTGCGGCGTCTTCGTCTTCTTCATCCTCCGAGCGCTCGGCGAGCTGGTGCTTCACCGCCCGTCCTCCGGATCGTTCGTCTCCTACGCCCGCGAGTTCTACGGCGAGAAGGCCGCCTACGCGGCCGGGTGGATGTACTTCCTCAACTGGGCGATGACGGCGATCGTCGACGTCACGGCCGTCGCGACGTACATGCACTACTGGGGCGCCTTCAAGGGCATCCCGCAATGGACCATCGCCCTGATCGCACTGGCCATCGTGCTCGCCGTGAACCTGGTGTCGGTGAAGTGGTTCGGCGAGATGGAGTTCTGGGCGGCCATGATCAAGGTCGCGGCGCTGGTGACGTTCCTGGTCGTCGGCACCGTCTTCCTCGCCGGTCGTTTCGACGTCGACGGCCAGTCGACCGGCTTCGGCGTCATCTCGGGCAACGGCGGACTCTTCCCCACAGGGGCGTGGCCGCTGGTCATCGTCACGTCGGGTGTCGTCTTCGCCTACGCGGCCGTCGAACTGGTCGGGACCGCGGCCGGAGAGACCGAGAACCCGGCGAAGGTCATGCCGCGGGCCATCAACTCCGTCATCTTCCGCATCGCGGTGTTCTACGTGGGATCGCTGATCCTGCTGGCGCTGCTGTTGCCGTACACGACCTACCGGGCCGGGGAGAGCCCCTTCGTCACGTTCTTCTCCCGCATCGGCGTCGACGGCGCCGGGACGATCATGAACATCGTCGTGGTCACCGCGGCGCTGTCCAGCCTCAACGCCGGGCTGTACTCGACGGGCCGCATCCTGCGGTCGATGGCGATGAACGGCAGCGCGCCGTCGTTCACGGCGCGGATGAGCCGGAACGGTGTCCCCTACGGCGGCATCCTGCTCACCGGCGCCCTGACACTGCTCGGCGTGGCGCTCAACGCGTTCAAGCCCGGCGAGGCGTTCGAGATCGTGCTCAACATGTCGGCCCTTGGCATCATCGCCTCGTGGGCGACCATCGTGCTCTGCCAGCTGCAGCTCTACCGGTGGAGCCGCAAGGGCATCCTCGAACGGCCGTCGTTCCGGCTCTTCGGGGCGCCGTACACGAGCTACGCGACGCTCGCGTTCCTCGCTGCGGTGCTGGTGCTCATGGCGCTCGACGCGCCGATCGGGACGTGGACCGTCGCCACACTCGTCGTCATCGTGCCGATGCTCATCGGCGGCTGGTTCCTCGTCCGGGCCCGCGTCCTCAGCGTCGCCGAGGAGCGGATGGGCTACACGGGCAAGTACCCCGTCGTCGCGAACCGGCCGACGGATCCCGAGACGCCGAGCGACTAGCGACGTCGGTACCAGGGCCGGCCGGGCTCAGGTGGCGGGGAGGCCGGAGGCCGGCCGGGCTCAGGTGGCGGGGAGGCCGGAGGCCGGCCGGGATCAGGTGGCGTGTGGTCCCTCAGGGCCCGCGCCACCGCCACGCTCAGGTCGTGGCACGACGCGAACCGGTCCGGCGGCTCCTTGGCCAGCGCGCGCTGCACGACGGCGTCGAGGCGGGTCGGCAGGTCGGCCCGACGCGAGCTGACGGACGGCGGGGTCCGCCTCAGCTGGGCGTCCATGACGGCGAACGGAGTGGCCAGCGGGAACGGCGGCCGTCCCGTGAGCAGTTCGACGAGGGTGGCACCGAGCGCGTAGATGTCGGTGCGGGCGGTGAGCGTGCCGCCCCGCAGCAGTTCGGGTGCCGCGTAGCCGATCGATGTCAGCACCGTCCCGTCGTCCGACACCAGCGGTGTCGGCGAGGTCGTCAGCCGCGCGATTCCCCAGTCGGACAGCAGAATCTGCTCCCGGGTGTCCGCATCGGCGACACTCGCGAGCAGGATGTTGGCCGGCTTGACGTCCCGGTGGACGATCCCGAGCCCGTGCGCGTGATCGAGGGCTCTCGCCACGCCGTCGACGATGCGGGCGGCTCGGTGGACGTCGAGTGGGATCTGTCCGCGCGCGACGAGGCGGGCGGCGCTGTACCCGTCGACGTGCGACATCGACATCCACGGCCGCCCGCGGAACTCGCCGTGATCGTGCGCCGCGACGATGTTCGGGTGCTGCAGCAGGGCCCCGATCCGCACCTCGGCCGCGAACGCGTCCCGCGGGGCGTCCGCACGCAGGATCTTCAGGGTCTCCGGCGGTGCCGATCCACGTCGGGCGAGATACACCTCGGCGGTGCCGCCGTGACCGAGCAGTCTCTCGACGCGGAACCCCGCGAACTCGGATCCCGGCCGCAGGACCACTACCGACCGATCTCCAGCACCGCCGGCAGGTCCGCGACGGAGTCGACGACGAACGCCGGTTGCATCGCGTACTGGTCGCGTGCGTGCCGGTCGAGGCGTTCCTGACGGAACTTGCCCGTGCGGACCAACATGCCGCGCATGCCGACGACCTGGGCGGCGAGCACGTCGTTGTCGAGATCGTCCCCGACCATCACCACCAGGTCCGGATCGACGCCCATGCGTTCCGCCGACGTCTGGAAACCGAGCGGCGCCGGCTTGCCGACGGCCGTCGCCGTGCGGCCGGACGCCGATTCCATGCCCGTCAGATACATGCCCGTGTCGATGCGCAGCCCCTCGGCCGTGGTCCACATGAGGCTGCGGTGCATCGCGACGACGGGCACGCCCTGACACATCCAGTCGTAGACCCGGCTGAGCGCCTCGTGGGTGAACTGCTCGCCGGCGCCGCCGAGCACCACCACGTCCGGATCGCTGTCGACCCACTCCACGCCGGGCAGATCGTCGGCGATCCGGCCGCTGTTGAGGAGGACGCACCGTGCACCGGGGTACCGCGTCCGCAGGTGGTCGGCGGTGAGAGTGGCCGCGGTGACGATCTCGTCGGCGTGCACCTCGATGCCCGCATCGGTGAGCGCGTCGGAGATCTGCTCCCGCGTCTTCGACGTCGTGTTGGTCAGGAACGCGCACGCCACGTCGTTGCTGCGCAGCGTGCTCACCGTCTCCGCGGCCCCGGGCACGGGACGCCAACTGGTCATGAGCACACCGTCGATGTCGAACAGCACCCCACCGATCGGACTCATGCGACGAGCCTAGTGCCGCTACGGGTTCGGGGCAGGATGGGCGGGTTCGACGTTCTCGGCCGCGCCCGCGGACCGGGCCAGTGCCACCGCCGAGACCACCACGAGAATGAGGGCGACGACCAGCACCACCGTGACCTCACGATCGGCGTCGAGGTACTCGCCCAGCACGACGAATCCCAGCAGCGACGCGACCATCGGTTCCATCACGGTCGTCGCGGGCAGCGAGGCCTGCAACGCACCCACCTGGAAGGCCGACTGCTGCAGCGAGATCGCGACCACGGCCACGGCGACGAGCGCGTACGGCTCGACCGAGGTCAGCAGCGGCTGCGGTCCGCGTCCGGCGAGGTGGACGACGCTCTTCGTCAGCACGGCCGCGACGCCGAACAGCGCACCGCCGGCCAGTCCCAGCAGCAGGGCGCGCCGGGACCGGGAGCCGCTGCGCGCGCCGAGAACACAGGCGAGAACGAACGGGATTCCGACGCAGAGAACGACGACCCAGTGCCGCGTCTCGGCGCGTTCCACGCCGGGCCGCGGATCGCCCACGACGACGAGGACCGCGATGGCTGCCGTCAGCGCGGCAGCCCACAGCCAGTCCTTCGCCGACACGGTGCGGCCGGAGAACCGAGCACCCAGCGGCAGCGCGAACAGCAGGGACAACACGAGGAGCGGCTGCACCAGGAGAAGGGATCCGAGCCCCAACGCCGCCGCCTGCAGGCCGTAGCCGCCGATACCGACGACCGTGCCGATCCACCACAGCGGCTCGCGGATCAGCGTGGTGATGGGCCCCAGCCGACCGACGTACTCGTCGGGAATCGACGCCGCCGACCGCTGGCGGACGACGGTACCGACAGCGATGCACACCGCCGCCCCGACGGCGCAGAGCACCGCCAGGACGGTGGCGTTCACGACGGTTACAGACCGGCGATGCAGGACCGCCCGGTGGAGAGGTCGAGAGCGAAGGAGTTGAGACCGGCGCAGTTCACGCCCGTGACCGTGCTGGCCGTCGCGCCGCCGCCGTACCCGGCGATGGCGACGGAGGTGGCTCCGTTCGTGGCGAAGGACTGCGAGATGCCACCACCGAGGGAGTACGAGTACGAGGTACCCGCTCCCAGAACGGCACTCAGCGCGGTGCCGAAGCCGGTGGCGTTCGACGTCGAGCGCCCGCCGTCGGCGACGCTGACCGCGGTACCGCTCTCGGACGCCGACGACGTGGCGACGCCGGCGCCGGTGGCCTTGGCTCCGCAGCTGGCCGTGTCGCTCACCTGGATGTCGTTGGCCGCGGGCGGGGACACGCAGGTGACCGGAGCCGCGGACGCCACCCCGGTACCGAGGATCGCCCCTGCGGCGATGGTGGCGCCGACCGCGACTGCTGCACCGAATCGCGTTGCACGAGAGGAACTTCGATCCGAGCGCGTGGCGTTGGAGAAGAAGGACGAGGTGGGGATGAACGACACGGACGGCTCCTGAGGCTGTGCGAGAGAATGCATCGTGCAATGCACCGCAGACCTTACCGCCCGCTCGTCCCTACCGGCGGGTAACTCCATAACGATTCGATGTTGGGTTCAGCGGACGTGACGCTGCCAGTCCCAGGGGACCCGAGACGACGGTCCGGGCACCGTCTGGTCCATCGGATGATGCTGTGGCGCACTGAGTTCGGGACCGTCGAAGCCCTCCTCGGTGACGTAGTTCCAGAACCACGTCTCCCCGGGTTCGAACGACTGCACGACGGGATGACCGCTGGTCGCGGCATGGGCACTCGCGTGCTGCGACGGTGAGGAGTCACAGCATCCGACGTGGCCGCACTGAGCGCACCGGCGCAGGTGCACCCACCACCCGTCGGTGGCGTCGCACTCCACGCAGCCCGTGCCGCTGGGCGGTACCGCGGTGTCGATTCCGTTCGTGCTCATCCGACTTCCTCCTCTGCGGTCGGCATCGGCGCCCCGGCCGGGCCGTCGATCGGTATCCGTACCTGGAACCGGGTGTCTCCCGGCTCCGACAGCAACCGTAGGTCGCCGCCGTGCTTCTTCACCACGATCCGCCACGAGATGTCGAGGCCCAGACCGGTGCCCTCGCCCACGGGCTTGGTGGTGAAGAACGGTTCGAAGATGCGGGACCGGATCGCCTCGGGAACGCCCGGGCCGGTGTCCCCGATCTCGATGAGGGCCGTGTCGTTCTCCCGCGAGGTCCGCAGAGTGAGCGTTCCTCGGCCGTCCATGGCCTGTACGGCGTTGTCGATGAGGTTGGTCCACACCTGGTTGAGCTCCGCGGCGTACGCCGCGACGGGAGGCAGCGCCGGGTCGAAGTCCTTGACCACCGTGATGTCGTCGCCGATCTTGCGGCCGAGCATCACCAGGGTGCTCTTGAGGAGGACCCGCAGATCCACCTTCTGGAACGGCGCACGGTCCATCTGCGAGTACTGCTTCGCGGCGTTGACCAGCGTCGACACCCGTGTGGTGGAGTCGGAGATCTCGTTCATGAGCAGTTCGGTCTCGATGGTGTAGTTCAGCCAGCGGATCGTGCTCTCGAGAAGCTCCGCCCCCGTGTCCGCGGCGACGCGCTCGAGCCAGTCGGCCTCGATGCCGGCCTGCACGAAGGTCGGGGCGAGGTCCCACCCGTCGGAGATGCCGTGGTCCTCGAACCACTCCCCCAGCGCGTCCTCCCGGTCGGAGGCCTCCATGGGAGTGAGCTCCGGCGCCTTGCCCACCAGTTCGGCAGCCTCGTCCTGCAGGCGGATCAGACCCGTCAGGGAGTCGGTGTCGTAGACGCCCGACGCGATGACGCCGAGTTTGCGGCGCATGTGCGACACCCGGTCCCGCAGCGCCGCCGTCGCACGGACCGCCGCGGCGGCCGGGTTGTTCAGCTCATGTGTCAAACCGGCCGACAGCGACCCCAGCGCCAGCAACCGCTCCCGCTGGTCGATGACCTGCTTGCTGCTCTGCTGACCGAAGAACAGTCCCTCGAGCATGTGGACCGCCATGGGGAACCACTCTCGAACCAGGTCTCCGAACCGCTCGGCGTCGAGCACGAAGAACCGGGACGGACGCGTCACGTCCATGCCCGACATGTACTTCTGCGGGGCGCGGTCCCCGAGGTACGCCTGCCACGCACCCGCGTAGACGCCCCGCGACGACGTGCGGTTCACCTCGATCTTCTCGCCGCCGGACATCTTGGTCAGCACCAGTTCCCCGTCGAGGAGCACGTAGAAGCACGTGGCGTCGTCGCCCTCCGCGAACACGGGACCGGCCTCGATCATCTCCACGTGCCCGTTGGCACACAGTTGCTCGAGCTGCTCGTCGTCGAGCGACTCGAAGAGGAACAGCGTCTTCAGTTCCTCGGTGCTGCAGTCGAGTTCGGTCATGATGATCCAGCTTCCGGGACGCGTGCGGTGGTCAGGGTTGGGCGAGATAGCGGTGGACGAGCATGACGGCCATCGCACCCTCACCGACGGCCGACGCGACGCGCTTGGCGGAGTCCGCGCGCACGTCGCCCGCCGCGAAGATGCCGGGCACGCTGGTCTCGAGATGGTGCGGTGCGCGGTCGACCGACCAGCCCGGCGGGCGGGCCCCGTCGACCGTGAGGTCCTGACCCGAGACGACGAAGCCGTGGCGGTCGCGCACCACCACGCCGTCCAGCCACTCGGTCCGCGGCGCCGCCCCGATGAAGAGGAACAGGTAGCCCGTGTCGACGGTCTCCTCGTCGCCGGAGACCTTGTCGCGCAGGGTGATCTGTTCGAGGTGGCCGTCGCCGTGCGCGGCGGTCACCTCGGTGCAGGGGCGGACGGAGATGACGGGGTTCTTCTCGATCTGCTGCACGAGGTAGTACGACATGGAGGCTTCCAGCGACTCGGCGCGCACCACGATGGTCACCGACCGCGCCCACTTGGACAGGTACATCGCTGCCTGACCGGCGGAGTTCGCGCCGCCCACGATGTACACGTCCTGATCGGTACAGCCGACCGCCTCGGTGACCGCGGAGCCGTAGAAGACGCCGCGACCGGCGAACTCGTCGACCCCCGGCGCCGGATGCCGGCGGTAGGAGACACCCGTGGCGAGGATGATCGAGTGCGCGGCGATCGCACTGCCGTCGGTCAGACGCACCACGCGCGCCGGCCCGTCGACCTCGACACCCGCGACCTCGCGGGTGGTGACGAGTTCGGCGCCGAACTTCTCGGCCTGCCGACGTGCACGCTCGGCCAGCTGTGCGCCGGACACCCCGTCCGGGAAACCGAGGTAGTTCTCGATGCGCGAGCTCTGGCCCGCCTGCCCACCCGTCGCGGTGCGCTCGACGAGGACCGTCCGGAGACCCTCGGACGCGCCGTAGACGGCCGCGCCCAGGCCGGCGGGCCCGCCGCCCACGACGACGAGGTCGTAGAAGTCCTCCGTCGGCGTGGTGCCCAGACCGAAGTACTCGGCCAACTCGGTGTCGGTGGGGTCGAGCAGACACGACCCGTCCGCGCACACCACCACCGGCAGCGTGCGATCGTCGTGACCCGCCGCCGCCAACAGACGCGCTCCCTCGGGCTCGTCCGCGAGGAACCACCGGTACGGCAGCCTGTTGCGGGCGAGGAACTCGCGCATCTCCGACGATCGAGACGCCCACCGACCCGCGATGATCTTGGTCTCCAGGATGGGCCGGATGTCGGCGGCGTGCCACGCGTCGAGCAGCGTGTCCACCACCGGGTACAGCTTCTCCTCCGGCGGATCCCACGGCTTGAGCAGGTAGTAGTCGAGGTCGACGACATTGATCGCCTCGATGGCGGCGTCGGTGTCCGCGTACGCCGTGAGGAGCACGCGGCGCGCGAACGGGAAGATGTCCATGGCCTGCTCGAGGAACTCGAGACCGCTCATCGACGGCATGCGGTAGTCCGCGAGCAATACCGCGACCTGGTCACCGCGCAACGCGATCTCTCGCAACGCCTCCAGGGCGGACTCGCCGGACTCCGCCCGGATGATGCGGTACTTCTCGCCGTACTTGCGCCGCAGATCGCGGGCGACGGCGCGGGACACCCCGGGATCGTCGTCCACGGTGAGGATGGCCGGCTTGCTCGCGCCGGCCGAACTTCGGGGAGCTGGGTCGCTCACGAACCCGCCTTTCCACTCGTCACGACGGCGACAGTATGTCAGCGTCGTCGGCGGGGCACCTGACTTCGCTTGGCGGCCGGCCCCGGAGCAGCTGCCTTCTTCTTCTTCCTCGGCGGTGTCCCGCGTTCGGACTCGGTACGCGAGCTGTGCGCGGCCCGTCCGCGCACCACCCCCAGGAACTCCTGCGGCAGGTCGAGTGTTCCCTCCTCGGGTGCGGCGACCGATGTGGGCCAGGCCAGGAAGATCCGGGTGGGGTCCGCGTCGGTGACGGGCCGGTAGAGCAGGTCCTTGCGACTGTGCAGTCGGGCCAACGAGTGCGGCACGAGCACCGGGCCGACACCGGCGGCCACCATCTCGAGCGTCGTCGGCAGCGACGCCTCGGATCGGTCGGAGCCGTCCTGCAGCGACTCGCCCTCGAGATCACCGAGCGTGACGGCGTCGTAGGCCGCGGCCGGATGGTCCTTGGGCACCACCACGACGGCGACCTCGGAGTACAGCGGGACGCAGTGCAGCCCCTCCCGTTCGGCGGGCTCCCGCACGAAGCACATGTCGACCACACCCGTCCGCAGCGCGTCGAGCTGGTCCGACTCCTCGACGACGACCGTCTGCAGGTCGGTGCCGGGGTGGCGATCCGCCCAGATCCGGGTCCATTTCGTGACCGTCACTCCCGGAACGAAACCGACCCGCAGCGTCGGCCGCGCCGGCGCTGCCGCAGCCTCCTCGGCGCGGCGGCGATCGTCCTCCGCCACGATGTCGCGGGCCCGGTCGAGCAGAGCCCGTCCGGCCTCGGTGAGTTCGGTGGGCCCGTCGCCCGGAACGAACAGGGGTTCGCCGACCTCGTCCTGGAGTTCCTTGACCGCGGCACTCAGTCGGAGCCGGGAGATGTTCAGCGCCTTCGCCGCGCGCCCGAACGCGAGCGTCTCGGCGACCTCGATGTACCAGCGCAGGACGGTCGCATCGTTCACCGGGCCAGCGTAGTCCCCGCTGCGCTCGGCCGACTTCCCGCTGCGCTCGGCCGACTTCCCGCTGCGCTCGGCCGTGGTCGGCCGTGCGGGCGCTACGCTGGCGCGGTGAGCCAGGACCTGAACGCCCAGACGATGAAGCCTCTGACGGCTGCTGCCAAGCTCGGGATCTTCCTGCCGGCGGCGCCGGAGGAGTTCCGCTCCCAGCCCATCACGCGAGGCGACCTCGAGGCTCTGCGCCACAATCCGCCGCAGTGGTTGAGCGATCTGTGGACGGCGGGGCCGTTCCCCCGCGACGTCGTGGCGCGCAAACTCGGCGTCACCAACACCGCACTGGCGCGCAACGACGTGTCCGACTCGATGACGCAGGCCGAGATCGACGCGCTGTCCGCCGAGGAACCGGACTGGCTGAAGGCCGAACGCGAGAACTACGCGGAGGTGCAGCGCGAGGCCGTCCGCGTGAAGGAGAAGGAAGAGGCGCGCCGGGCGCAGACCAACAGGCCCCCGAAGAACCGCTGACGGACGCGCGGCCCGGCGAGCCGGGTCAGCCGACGAAGCGCTGGGCGACCACGTCGACCTGCGGAGCCTGATGCGCCGAGCGGCGCCGCCCGACCTCGTCGATGCCGCCCATGAGCGCGGCGACCAGACCTGCGGGGTCGGTGTTCCACTGGCGCTCGATGGCCTCGATCTCACCCGGCAGGAACAGGCCGGTGAACCGCAGATCGGACACCCACTGCCCGATGTCGCCGCACGAGATGGTGGTCAGGACGTCCTGGTCCACGCCGATCTCGAACTCGTCGCAGAAGACCGCGCGGATCATCTCGGTGTGGCCGGTGTTGACCGCGTGTGAGCGGTGCGCCAGAAGGTCGTGCATGTGGTTCTCCCCGACACGAGGGGCGTCGACACGACGCCGAATCTGTGTGTAACGAAGCGGGATCGTGGAGCGATACACCATCTCGTCCGTGGGCCGAAGCGTACGCGCCGGACGAGGGTCCCGGGGCTCCTGTGACAACTTCGTGAGAAAACACAACTGGTGCTGGCCCCGTGCCGTGTGGCAGGTGCGGCGCATACTGACCGGCATGACCGCCGTCGCTGCTGTTCTGGCCGCTCTCGCCGCCGCGCTCCACGTGTACATCTTCGTTCTGGAGTCCTTGGTCTTCCGCACCAAGGGCCGTCACGTCTTCGGCGTGCGGGAGGACTCCCACGTCGACGTCGTCGAGCGGTGGGCCTTCAACCAGGGCTTCTACAACCTGTTCCTCGCGGTGGGTGCCGCGGTCGGCGCGGTGAACCTGGCGGCGGGGAATCACACCGTCGGCGCCGTCCTGGTCTTCGTGTCCGCGGGATCGATGGTCGGCGCCGGCAGTGTTCTGCTCGGCACCGACCGTCGGATGATGAAGGGCGCGCTCGTGCAGATCGTCCCGGCAGGACTGGCCGTCGTGGCCACCGCACTCGCGCTCTGAGCCGCGAGGGTCAGGCCGAGAGCAGTACCCGAACGCCGACGGCACCGTCGCCGACGACCGACGCGACCGCGCTGCGCACGTCCGTCAACTTCTCCGCCACGGTGCGCAGCGATGCGGACTCCTCGGCCCGCACCACCACGGTGATCACCGGGACACGGCGACCGTCGGACCGCTCGTGACGCAGACGCGCACGCGCGGACTTCACCCCGTCGACCTCGCGGGCGGTGTCGGCCGCCCTGTGAGCGACCGATCGCAGATCGACGGTCACGCGGCCGTCGGGATCGCCGGTGACCGGCAGCGACAGGGTGCGCCCCGCTGAGGACGGCAGCCTTCGCACCAGTGAGAACACCACGAGCAGCGCGATCAGCACTCCGGCGCCGAGGAGAGCCCACGGCCACCACTGCTGGTCCTGCGCGTCGGTCACCACCGACGCGTCGACCTCGGTGAGTTCGAACGGGAGTCGATCGCGCTGCCACAGTGCGGCGCCACCGCCGACGGCCACGAGCGCGAGTCCGATGATCAGGACACCGAGGCGGTCGAAGAACACCGTGGTCCGCTTCATTTCTCGCCTCCTGCGACAGTCGGGGTGGCCGTGGTCTCGGGTGCGGCCGCCACCGTGGGTTTCGGCTCGGTCACCTTCGCCAGGTCGGCCTTGTGCACCCACACGTCGTCCGCGATCCCGCTGGACCGGTACCGACGGGCGCGCCACTTGAGCGAGGCCAGGACGACCAGAACTCCGACGACCGCCAAGGCGATGCCCGCGGGGAACATCCAGGACAGGGGTGTGAGTCCGTCGATCCAGTCGAGTGCGCTCGCCGTCCACTCTCGACCGCTGATGACGGAGAATCCGACCAGCGCGTCGCGGATCAGCACACCCGCCCCGGCGAGGAGCAGCAGCGACACCACGATCGCGATCGGGGTCGCGGCCGGAGCCGCGAGCGGCCGGGTGGTCGGCGCCGGAGTCGCGCCCGACGCCGGCGCGGCGGACGAGGACACGGAACCGAAGTCGCCGACGTGTACGTCGACGGAATCCGTGCGCAGGCCCGAGTCGGTCATGCCGCGCGCGATGTCGCGGCGGAGATCGTCGGCGACGGACGCCGCCGAGCGCGGCCACGCCACGGTCACGTCGACGGCGGCGCGTACGCGGTCGTCCTGCTTCGTCACCTTCACACGGGACGGTTTGCGGCCGAAGCTCCCGCCGGAGGTGACGACACCGTCGGTGCGACCGAGGGAGGCGTCGGCGATGGACTCGACCGCGCGATCGAGGACTGTGAGCGACCCACGCTGCGCGGGGTCGATCGTCCCGGGGTCATGCCTGTCGGACAGGTCTTTCGAGACGGTGTCCGCTCCGTCCGCCGTGTCGCTCGGGGCGGTGTCAGCCACGGCCGCGACCTCGCAGGAGTGCCTCGGGGTCGAAGTTTCCGTCGCGGTACGCGCCGACGGCGAACCCGATCGCACCCAGGACGAGAGCGACGAGGAATCCGGTGAATCCGCCGGCTGCGGCAGCGACTGCCAGAAGGAGGCCGGCGAGAAGGCCGATGGTCGAGGAGGTCATGGTGCTCCGATCGTGGAGAGCGGTCAGTTCTCCCGGGAGGGAGAACGTGGGTCCGTGGGTCTGGGTGGCCGGTCGGCCGAGCTCGTGGGCAGGTCGACGTAGGTGCGCCGCGTGGGCAGCAGTCGCCGGACCCGGGACAGGCGGCGAACGGCGAGCCGTCGTCGGGAGACGCCGACGACCACCTGCGTCGCGACGGTCCCGCGGGAGAACTTCGCGTCGATGTCGCGCAACGCACGGATGAGCGACTCGGCGTCGCCCCCGGCGTCGGGATGGTGCGCTCTCGCCGCGGCACGCCGAGCCTCGCGATAGGCGGGGTCGGCGTGCGGCGGACGAGGCTGGGTCACGGGCGGAGAGTACCCCCGGGAGCCGAGGTCGACCCCGGCTCGGAGGACTCGGTCGGTTCCGGTCCGGAGGACCCCGTGTCGGCGCCGCCGTCCGACGGCGACGCCACGTCCTCGACCACGACGTGCACCGGGGCATCGACCACCGCACGGACCGCGCGGCGAACCGCGTCGGCCGTCTCGCGTACGACGGCGTCCGGGGTCACGGCGATGTGGATCTCGGTCCCGTCGTCCCGGATCGCGACCCCGGCGACGCGCCTACCGGGAAGGTAGGTGCCGATCTCGCCGAACATCCCGCCGTGCAACGAGGCGACTCCGTCCACCGCGACGACCGCGTCCGCGACGAGATCGGCGCGATCGCTGCCCGACGGTGCCGCGGGGCTCATCGAACGCGTGCGGGTGCTGCGTCGTCGCGCTCGTCTTCTTCCTCGAACAGGAAGACGTCGTGCACGGTGATGTTGACCTCGGTGACCTGCAGGCCGGTCATCCGCTCGACCGCGTCGATCACGTTGCGACGGATGCCCGCCGCGAGATCCGCGATGGACACGCCGTAGTCGGCCACGATGTCGATGTCGACGGCTGCCTGGCTCTCGCCGACCTCCACGGACACGCCCTGCGAGTGGTTGACCCGGGCGCCGGGGATGCGCTCGCGCAGTGCACCGATGGCGCGGGTCGCGCCGCCGCCCACGTCGTGCACGCCCTGGACCTCACGGGTGGCGATGCCGGCGATCTTGGACACGACGACGTCCGCGATGGTGGTGCGGCCGTCGGACGCGACCAGTGCACCGGTGGAGTCGGTCTTCTTGTCCAGCGCACCGTTCGAGCCGGAGGCGGTGGTGGACGTGGTGGATCCCTGTGCTGTCGTCATCTACGTCATCCTTTCGGGTTCGTTGTGTCGGGAGTAGGTCGAGGCGGACCGAGGAAAACGTATGCCAATGTGACGTATGCCACACCACTGTCGTTTCACACCCGCTGGTTCGAATCTGCTCCGTGGACAGCGATGCGGCTCTCGTCGACGCTGCGGTCATCGGTGACCGCGGCGCGTTCGAGGAGATCGTCCGCACGCACGGTCCCGCGATGTTCCGGTACGCCCGCAACATGTTGCGTGACGACGGCGTCGCGGAGGAGGTGGTCCAGGACGCGTTCGTCGCGGCCTGGAAGAGCCTCGGCAACTACCGGTCCGACTCGGCGCTGCGCACATGGCTGTTCGGCATCACCGCACACAAGGCCATCGACGCCACGCGGCGCCGCATCCCCCGTCCGCACGAGGAGTGGCTGTTCGACGACGCCGTCAGCGACGTGTCGGACGATCCGGAGGTGCGGGCGACGGAATCGGGGTTCCTCGCCGAGCTGCGCGTGGCCCTCGGGGCACTGCCACAGATGCAGCGCTCGTGCTGGTTGCTCCGCGAGGTCGAGGGAATGACTCATGTCGAGATCGGGGAGATCCTGTCCATGTCGCCGTCCGCGGTGCGCGGTCAGGTCACCCGCGCACGAACCACTCTGAGCGAGAGGATGGCGTCATGGCGTTAGACACGGCGGACGAGCCGGACGATCCCGTGCTCAGCCGCGCCGCACAGGAACTCCGAGACGAGGAGGTGCCGTCCTGGGTCGAGGCCAGCACGGCGATCCTCGCCGCACTCCGCGCGACGGCTCGGCGGACACGCGCGCTGGACGCCTCGCACCCGGGCTTCGTCGACGGCGACTCGCTCCGGGTGGGCGACCACCTGGTGCTCCTGTCCATCGCCCGCGCCCTGTCGGAACTGCCCTGCGGGGTCAAGGGCATCGAACTCGACGTCGACGGACGCCGGTGTACCGGGGTGTCCCTGGACATCGCCGTGACGTACGGCCAGGACATGGCCGCGCTGGCGGTGACACTGACCGGGAGGACGGCCGACGCAGTGAACACCACGCTCGGCACCGCTCTCACGGCGGAGGACGTCGCGGTGCACGTCGTGGACGTCCTACTACCCTGACGGCGTCACCACCCAGCCTGCCTGAACACACCGGGAGAACTCCATGGCCACACCCCTGTCCGTCAGCGTCGACATCGATGCACCGCCGAGCGCGGTCTGGTCCGTGGTGTCCGACCTGAAGCGCATGGGTGAGTGGAGCCCCCAGTGCGCGGTGATGAAGGTGTTCGGCCCGCTGCGCGTGGGCACTCGCACGCTCAACGTCAATCGGCGCGGACCCCTCGTGTGGCCCACGACGTCGCGGGTCGTGCGCCTCGAGCCCGAGCGACTGCTCGCGTTCCGCATCACCGAGAACCACACGGTGTGGTCCTACTTCCTGGAACCGACCGAGACGGGCACACGCGTGACCGAGCGTCGCGAGGCACCCGGCGGCACCACCAAGGTCTCCGACACCGCGGTGCGACTGGTGCTGGGCGGCACACGCAACTTCGAGGCCGAACTCGAGCGGGGCATGGCGTCCACCCTGGCGAAGATCAAGGACGCGGCCGAGAGTTCTGCTCGTACCGTGAAGTGATGACCCCTCGCGCCCGCACGACCCGCGCCCTCGCCGGCCTCGCCCTGTCCGCTGCTCTGGCGACGACCGCGTGCTCGACCACGACCGAGTCCGACGCCTCCCCCGCGGCCGGCACCCCCGAATCGCCGACATCCCAGGCAACGACACCGGGACCGACATCCGCGGACGCCGCGGACGCCGTCCCGAACGTCGTCGTCTCCTCACTGGCCACGGGGCTCGATCATCCGTGGGACGTAGTCCGGGCGCCGGACGGCACCGTGATCTTCGACGAGCGCCCCGGCCGCTTCACCGCGATCCGGCCCGGTGGTGAGCCGACACCGATCAGCGCCGATCTCGGCGATCTGTTCGTCGGATCGGAGACCGGTCTGATGGGCCTCGCACTGTCACCGACCTTCGAGACCGATCGGACCCTGTACTCCTGCCAGGGCATTCGAGGCGACGACCCCACCATCGGCGTGGTCGCATGGACCGTGGCCGACGACTACGCGAGCCTCACGCGTGAGCGCACCGTCGTCTCCGGGTTCCCGGTCACCTCCGGTCGCCACGGCGGATGCCGGGTGCTGGCGAACGCCGACGGCACCCTGTTCATCGGCACCGGCGACTCGGCTCAGGGCACCGTTCCGCAGGACCCGACGTCGCTCGGCGGCAAGGTCCTCCGGGTCGACGCCGCCACGGGCGCACCGGCCGCAGGCAATCCCGACCCCGCGAGCCCGGTCTTCACACTCGGCCACCGCAACGTCCAGGGACTGGCCGCCCGGCCCGGCACCGATCAGATCTTCTCCGTCGAACAGGGCACGTCGCGGGACGACGAGGTGAACCTCCTCGCGGCGGGCGGCAACTACGGGTACCGCCCGGACCGCGGCGGCGGCTACGACGAGTCCGTCGCGATGACCGATCCGGACCGTGTACCCGGCGCCCGGAACGCGGTGTGGAGCTCGGGCCCGAGCACCATCGCCACCGCGTCGGCCACGTTCCTCGACGGTGACGCCTGGGGCGCGTGGAACGGCATGCTCGCCGTCGGCGTGCAGAAGGGCCAGGAGGTCCTGCTCCTCGATCTCTCCGACGACGGCACCACGGTGGACGCGCAGTCGACGATTCCCGCTCTCAGCGAGTACGGCCGCATCCGCACGGTGTCGGCACAACCGGAAGGGACGCTGCTCGTGACGACCGACAACGGCGACACCGACCAGATCCTGCTGGTCACACCGCAGTAGTTCCGCCGTCACACAGTCGAGGCCGGATCGTGATGTGCCGACGGTCGGCTTAACGTTTGCTGAGTATCGGGGCCGGGTACAGAAGGTCAGTAGTCATGCCCGGTCCACGGGCAGCAAAGCTGATCTGAAAGAGGTTCCATCATGTTGGGTCTGGGCATCATCGGTTGGATCATCATCGGCGGACTCGCCGGATGGATCGGCAGCAAGATCATGAAGACGGATGCGCAGCAGGGCATCATCCTCAACATCGTCGTCGGCATCATCGGCGGCCTGCTGGGTGGATTCCTGCTCCGCGCGTTCGGCGTCGACGTCCAGGGCGGCGGCATCATCTTCAGCTTCGTCACGTGCCTCATCGGCGCGTGCATCCTGCTGTTCATCGTCAAGGCAGTCACGGGACGCGGTTCGCGCGTCTGACGCAGACCCCACCTCTCGGGGCCCCTCACGTAATCTGTGAGGGGCCCCGAGTCGTGTCCGCACTCCCCTCGGGCCGTGAGAGTCCGCCCGAATCGACGTAAGAGGAGCCCGTGGCCCGCAGACCTGTCCCCCCTGGTACGCCTGAACCGACCGGAGCAGGACACATCGTGGACCTGGTGCGGCGCAGCATTCCGCCGCTGCATCCCGCCGGTGCCCCGTTCGTCGCGGTGCCGTTGGCGCTCGCCGGACTCGGCCGCCGCCACCGGATCGTCCGCACCGCCTCGCTGCTCGCCGCCGGAGCCATGGCGGGCTTCTTCCGCCACCCTCCGCGCGTCCCGCCGAATCGGGCCGGGGTGGTCGTGGCCCCTGCCGACGGTGAGGTCGCACTCGTCGACCACGCGGTGCCGCCCGCCGAGTTGAACCTCGGCACCGCTCCGCTGCCGCGGGTCAGCATCTTCCTGTCCGTGCTCGACGTCCACGTCCAGCGCGTCCCGGTGTCCGGCACGGTCGAGGCCGTGGTGCACAAGGCCGGACAGTTCCTGTCGGCCGACCTCGCCGACGCCAGCGAGGTCAACGAGCGCACCAGCATGCATCTGCGCACACCGTCGGGTCACGACCTGGCGGTCGTACAGATCGCCGGACTGCTCGCGCGACGCATCGTCAACACAACGTCCGTGGGCGATTCGCTCACCATCGGCGACACCTACGGACTGATCCGCTTCGGTTCGCGCGTCGACACCTACTTCCCGGAGGGGTCGCGGACGGCGGTGATCGTCGGGCAGCGCGCCATCGGAGCCGAGACGGTTCTGGCCGAGCTTCCGTGAGCGCGGCACGCGAGCAGGCCGACGAGTCCACCGGCCGCCAGGGCGCGGTCCGCCTGTTGCCCAGTGCCGTCACGGTGCTGGCGATGTGCGCAGGACTGTCCGCCGTGAAGTTCGCGCTCGACGGTCGACTCGGGTTGTCGCTGGCCATGATCGGCGCAGCCGCCGTCTTCGACGCCCTCGACGGTCGCATCGCACGCATGCTCGACGCGACCAGCCGGATGGGAGCCGAGCTCGACTCGCTCGCCGACGCCATCTCCTTCGGCGTCGCGCCGGCCCTGGTGCTGTACGTGACGCTCCTCGAGGGCAGCAGCGGCGGGTGGGTCATCGCCCTCATCTACGCGGTGAGCATCGTGCTGCGCCTCGCCCGGTTCAACACACTTCTCGACGACGACTCCCGGCCCGCGTTCGCCGGCGAGTACTTCGTGGGTGTCCCCGCTCCGGCGGGGGCCCTGGTCACACTCCTCCCGCTCGCTGCGGAGGAGCAGTGGGGCAACGGCTGGTGGTCCTCGTACTACGTCGTCGCCACCTGGGTGGTGCTGTCGGCCCTGCTCATCGTCAGCCGTATCCCGACGATGGCGTTCAAGACCGTCTCGGTTCCGCCGAGAATGGCGACGTTGCTGCTGATCCTCGTCGGCCTGGCGGGCGCGGCACTGATCACGTTCCCGTTCGTGCTGCTCATGGTCCTGATCGTGTTGTATCTGCTCCACATCCCGTTCGCGGTGCGGTCGCAGCGATGGGTGGCCGCGCGGCCCGAGACGTGGGAGGCCAAGCCCGCCGAGCGACGGGCCGTACGACGAGCGATGCGCAAGGACCGCCCGGCACGCACCGGTATCGCCCGGCGGCGGCGTCCCGCCCGCGCCACGGCGAGTTCGGCTCGGCTCCGACTCCGGTCACCGAGCGCCCGAGCAGCCGACGTCCCGCCCCGCGACGAGATCTAGCGGGACACTCCCGCACGAGCGAGGACCGCGTCGATCAACCGGGAGCAGGCCTCGATGGAGGCCTGCTCCCGGCGCGCGACCTCCGCGCGGATCGCGGGGACGTCCACACTCGCCTCCACCTCCGCCCGCACTCCCCGTGCGTCCCACCCCTCGATCCACGACTCGAACACGTCGACCGTGATCTCCGGGTGGAACTGCAGACCGATGTGCGGTCCCGAGACGAAGGCCTGCAGTGCGGCCGCCGTGGTCGCGAGCGGCTCGGCGCCCGGCGGGAGCGTGAACGTGTCGTCGTGGAACTGCATCCACGGACCCTGGGGGATCAGCTCGTCGGACTCCGTCCGCACGGTCACGAATCCGTGCTCCGACTCGGCCGCACGCGTGACGGTCCCGCCGAGCACCCGCGCGAGCAGCTGACCACCGAAGCACACACCGAGAACCGGAACGCGCTGCGCGACAGCGTCACCGAGCCAGGTGATCTCCTCCGCCAGCCACGGGAGCGCATCGTCGTAGGCGGCGTCGGGTGAGCCCATCAGCACGATCAGGTCGAACGACGAGGCCGTGGGCCGGTCCGCGTCGCGGCTGTCACCCTCGAACGAGAAGGTCGTCGTCTCGAATCCGCGATCGCGGAGAGCCGGGCCGATCGAGCCGACGTTCCGGACGCCGAGGGCGTGGTCACGTTCGTGGAAGACGAGGGCGGCACGGGTCATGCGCGCAGCATAAACGGGCCAGGCTGCACACGCTGGAGCGAGAGCCCGGGCCGGTCGGCTCGATAGGCTCGGGGAGTGAGCACCCCCGATCTCGCCCTGACCGTTCGCCTCACCACCTCCGCCGCCGATGCCCGCCGCGGGGTGGTCCGTGTGCACGCGGAGGTGCTCACCGCGCTCGGACTGCGCGAGTGGGACGCCGTCGAGTTGATCGGCGCGAGGCGTACCGCCACCGTGGTGGCACAGGCACCGGCCGGAACGCCCACGGGGACCGTGCTGCTCGACGACGTGACGATGTCGAACGCGGGACTGACGGAGAACGCGTCGGTCGTCGTCGCTCCCGTCTCGGTGCAGGCGGCACGCACCGTCCTGGTGCACGGATCCGCGACGACCACCGCGCTCGACGACGCGACGCTGCGCCGAGCACTGCTGGGAAAGGTGGTCGTCGCGGGCGACGCCGTGTCGCTCCTGCCCCGCGACCTGGGGCCGGGCACCTCCACCGCGTCGGTCTCGCAGACGCTCTCGCGCACGGTCGGTGTCGCGTGGACCACCGAACTGCTCACCGTCACGTCGACCGACCCGGCCGGCATCGTCAGCATCCAGCCCACGACGGCCGTGACGCGCGGCGCCGCTGCCCGCGGACAGTCGAACGACCGCGCGACACCCCGCCCCGTCGAGGCTCCGCCCCAGCCCGTGATTCCGGTGGACGACCTGGTCGGTGTACGCGACCAGGCGGCGAAACTGACGGAGTGGCTCGAACTCTCGCTCGATCGCCCCGAGCTGCTCCGCACTCTCGGCGCGTCGGCCCAGCTCGGCGTCCTGGTCACCGGGCCGGGCGGCGTGGGCAAGTCCACCTTCGTCCGCGCCGTCGCCGCCGGTCGCAGGCTGGTGGAGATCGACGGTCCGTCGGTCGGGTCGCTCGCCCCCGAGGACCGGTTGGCCGCAGTGGTCGCCGCGGCCGATCGACTGACCGACAGTCCCACCGGTGCAGTGCTTCTCGTCGGTAACGTGGATGCGCTGCTCCCCCTGTCCGCCGACGGACGGGGCTCTGCGGCGGATCCGGTGTCGACTCTCGTCCTCGATCGCCTGCGACAGGTGGTGCAGACACCGGGAACCGTCCTGATCTGCACGACGTCACGGCCGGACGCCGCTGATCCGCGTCTGCGCGGACCTGATCTGTGCGATCGCGAGCTCGCACTCCCGCTTCCGGGGTCGGTCGAGCGCGCCGCGTTGCTCGAGGCGCTGCTACGTGATGTTCCGACCCGGAAGATCACCCCTGCCGAGATCGCCCTGCGCACACCCGGATTCGTCGTCGCGGACCTCGCAGCCCTGTGCCGGGAGGCAGCCGTCCGGGCCGCGGTGCGTGCCCACCGGGACTCGGCCGAGCCCGTTCTCACACAGGACGATCTGGTCGGGGCCTTGTCGGTCATCCGGCCACTCTCCCGGTCGGGCACCGAGGAACTCGCGGTCGGCAGCCTGACCCTCGACGACGTCGGCGACATGGTGGAGACGAAGCGGGCGCTGACCGAAGCGGTGTTGTGGCCGCTACGCCATCCCGACTCCTTCGCGCGGCTCGGTGTCGAGCCGCCGCGGGGCGTGTTGCTCTACGGCCCGCCGGGGTGCGGCAAGACGTTCGTCGTCCGGGCACTCGCCAGCTCGGGGCAACTCAGCGTGCACGCCGTCAAAGGCGCGGAGTTGATGGACAAGTGGGTCGGCTCGTCGGAGAAGGCCGTCCGCGAACTGTTCCGGCGAGCACGAGACTCGGCACCGTCGCTCATCTTTCTCGACGAGGTCGACGCCCTGGCACCGCGCCGCGGGCAGAGCAGCGATTCCGGCGTCGGCGATCGCGTGGTGGCCGCGTTGCTCACGGAGATGGACGGTGTCGAGCCGCTGCAGGATGTCGTGATCCTCGGCGCGACCAACAGGCCCGAGCTCATCGACCCGGCACTGCTGAGGCCCGGACGACTGGAGAAGTTGGTGTTCGTACCGCCGCCCGACGCCGAGGCGCGTCGCGCGATCCTCGCGACGGCCGGAGCCTCGGTGCCGCTGGCGGACGACGTCGATCTCGACTCTCTGGCCGAGGATCTCGACGGGTACTCCGCCGCGGACTGTGCGGCACTGCTGCGCGAGGCGGCTCTCGCCGCGATGCGCCGCGACGTCGACACCGCCGTCGTGACAGCGGACGACGTCGCGACTGCGCGCGACGCCGTCCGGCCGTCACTCGATCCGGTGCAGGTGGCCGCTCTCGAGGCCTACAGCACGAGGGATTAGGTCACGCCCAGTCGGCGAGCACCTCGTTCGCGCGCTCGGCGAGCACCATCTGGAAGATCGGGCCGAAGCTGACACGGCCGACACCCAGCTGCGCGAGGGCGGACTTCGAGTTCTTCACCGGGTGGCCGATGGCGTTGACCGGCAACGGGAGCTCCGCGGTGAGTCGCTTCTGATCGTCGTCGCTGTGGAAGCCGACCGGGTAGAGCACGTCGGCACCGGCAGCGGCCGCCAGCTTCAGGCGGGCGATGGCGCGATCCACGCGATCGTTCTCGTCACCGATCTGCTTGACGAAGAGGTCGGTACGGGCATTGATCACCACGTGGACGTCGGTGGCATCCGAGGCTGCGCGCAGTGCACCGACGAAGTCGGCGTGCTCCTGCGCCTCACGCAGACGGCCGCCCTCGCTGTGCACGGTGTCCTCGATGTTCAGGCCCACCGCACCCGCGTCGATCAGTCCCTCGATGAGACGCTTCGGGTCCTCGCCGTAGCCCGACTCGATGTCGACGGAGATCGGCACGTCGACGGCGGCAGTGATCTGGCGGATGCGAGTGAGCAACTCGTCGAAGGTGATGCCCTCGTTGTCCGGCTTGCCGATCGAGTCGGACACCGGGTGCGAGCCGACGGTCAGGGCAGTGAAACCCGCGCTCACCGCGAGGTTCGCCGACCAGGCGTCCCAGACGGTCGGAAGGATCACCGGGTTTCCGGGGACGTGCAGTTCGAGGAGGGTCGTGGCCTTCGTTGCGAGTGTCATGCTCGGGGCAACCGAGGGGGGCCGCTGTCGATTCCCGAAACCGGATGAAGACCGATAGGTTCGCCGCGTGAGCGCATCCGGTGGACGTCTCGACGCCGTGTCGACGCCGATCGCCCTCGTCGTCGGTGCGGGCACCGCCGTGCATGCCGTGACGTCGCCCGATCTCGTCGCCGACACCGGCAACGGCCCCGCAGCGGTGGTGGCAGCCGTGGCCGTGGCCGCGCTGCTCACGGGACGATCGAGCAGAGCCGCACCCGCGGTCCTCGCTGCCGTCGGCGGCGCAGCGCTGGTTCTGGGCACTCTCGGATCCTCGGCCGCCCTGTCCCTGCTGGGGGCGCTCGGCAGTGGCGTCGTCCTCGGCGTGCTCGCGGTCCTCGCCTCGGTCCGACGCCTGTGGGTCGCCGCGTTCGGAGTCGCGTCGACCGTCTCTCTGGTCCTGAGCATCACCGTCGTCGCGATACCGCGGCGCTACGCCTCCTACGTCGACACCGACACGACGACGTCCCGCACCATCGCACTCGTCGCCGCGATGGTGGTGACAGTGCTCGCGATCGGTCTGCAGTCGAGGACGCAGCGCTCGTCCCGGAGTTCCTCGACTCGCACCGCCCTGACGGCAGTGATCGTCGCCCTCGTCGGACTCGTCCCGGTGCTGGTCACGAACCTGACGGCCGCCGCCGGAGCAGCCGGGCTGGGCGCGGTGACCACGACGGCCGCGTGGTCGGTGTCGACGATCGTCGTCACGCTGGTGCTCGTCGGTGTCGCTCTGGCACTGCCGAGCGGCGGCGTCCTCGTCGTCGCGGGCACCGTGCTGTGGTTGTCGACGCGGCCGGCCTCCGTCGTCGTCCTCACGACGGCAGGCACCACGGCCCTCCCCCTTCTCCTCGTCGTCGGTGTCGCACTCG
Organism: Rhodococcus sp. UNC23MFCrub1.1; assembly: GCF_000686025.1. Taxonomy (GTDB): domain Bacteria; phylum Actinomycetota; class Actinomycetes; order Mycobacteriales; family Mycobacteriaceae; genus Rhodococcoides. The sequence continues at coordinate 166,997 of NZ_JMLQ01000006.1, read as the reverse complement.
CCTGCGCGGTGGGCGCCGCGGCAGGCGCCCGTGCACGACCCACGGTGGGCACACCGCTGGCCATCCTGTGCTGCGCGGCCGTGGTGGCGGCGATCCACCTCGGGACGTCCTCCTCCGGGGTGGCCGTCATCGCCGCGGCGCTCGCGACCGGCGCCGTCGTCGGGGCCGGCGCCGCGTCCGTCGACGTGCCGTCACCCGCCGCTGTTGTCGGCGCCGGCCTGCTCGTCCCCCTCGCTCTGACGACCATGCCCTCGTCCCCGATCTCGGCGGACTTCGGCTGGACGGCGTACACGCCCCTCACCCTGCAGTCGGGGTCCGTCACCCTCACCGAGCCCACGGCAGGGACACTGGTGACGGTGACCTGCCTCGCTCTGTGCGCCGTCGGCGCCGAACTGATCCGACGGCGCCGCGGGTGAGACACCACATCGCCCTCGCCGCCTCCCTCCTCGCAGCCGCGCTCGTCGGAGCTCTCGGCGCTCTCGCGTGGTCCGGCCCCCGCAGCGACACGTGGCCGTTCGCGGCCACCGTCGACGATCTGATCGGGTGGTCGTCCACCCAGTCCACCGCCACCGTGGTCGGGCAGGTGCTGGTGGTGGTCACCGTCGCGCTGGCCGTCGGACTGCGGATGCCGACACGCATCGCCCCCTGGGTGTGTGCGGCCCTGCTGGTCGTGGTGCTCGCCTTCACCAAGGTGGCGATTCCCGATGCGGCGAGCCTGGCCGTCTTCACCGCACTGCACATTCTCAAGTCGTGCGTGGCCGGCGTCCTGGTCGGCCTCGTCCTGCACGCCACCCGGCGATCCGCCGCCGGATGGGTGGCCCTCGCGACCGGCGTGCTCGGCGGAACGCTGCTCGCCTCCGTCGGAACGACCGCCGCGTCCGCCGCCTTCGTGGCGACGCGTCTCGACAGCACCAGTGTGTTCGGCGAACCGGCCTGGTGGTTGATCGGCTCCGCGTTCACGGCGTGCATCGTCGCCGCCGTTCTGCATCGACCGGCCGCCGATCCCGACGAGGACCCGACCGCTCGCGAACTGGTGCGGCTCACCGTCTACGCGGTGATCGTCGCCGCCGTCTGCCGCGTGGGTGTCGAGATCGTCGGCACCGGCGAGTACGCACTGTGGAAGGCGATCGTCGTGCTGATCGTGGCGCTCGTCGTCGTGGACCGCGTCGCCGCACGGTGGGAGTCGGCCGACGCACGAACGGTGCTGGTCGCGATCCTCGTCACCGCCTCTGCCGTCGCGATGTGGAACGTGGGCGCCCGCACCCTGCTCGACTCCCGGCTGCTCACCGTGGTGGGCGTGGGCGGACTGGTCCTCGGCGCCGTCCTGGCCTGGCGGCTCCCGGTCGGACGCATCACGTCGTGGCTCACCGCCCTGGCACTCACCGCGCTGCCGATGGGCGCTGCCCTCGTGAGCGTCGACGAGGTGTCGGCGGCAGCACTCGGGGTGGTGGCCGCGCTCGTTCCGATCGCCCTGACCGCCGTCACCGCGGATCCGCACGCGACGGTGCGGCCATTGGCGGCGGCGCTGCCCGGGCTCGCGATCCTCGTCGCTGCGGCGGCGCCGGTACCGGCGCAGACACTCGACCCCGAGTGGCTGAATCAGCTGTCGATCGGGTCCGACCAGCCCACCGGCGACGCGTACACGGGGAGCCTGTCGGTGATCGGCGACCTCGACACTGTCATGGCCGAGTACACGTCCACCGACCTCACCTCCGCCTACCTCCTGCTCGGGGTCGCCGCGCTCTGCACGCTGCGCATCGTGTGGCTGTCCCGGCGCACAGATGCCCCCGAGCCGGACTCCGAGCCCCCTGCACCCCATGCGTGAGCACGGGTTCCTCAGATCACCAGGCCCTGCGCCTGGAGGTGCCGGAAGACGCGCATCGATCCCGGCGCGACATCCGGCATGGCGGCGTACTCGGCGACGGTGAACCACCGCAGATCAGCGATCTCGCTGGTGGCCCGAGGTTCGCCGGTGAGGTCGGCGGAGAAGCACGTCATGTGCAGATCACGGCCGAGGGGGTCGCCGAACGCCGGGCACTCGACCACGCACAGCAGGTGCACCGACGACTCGACGACGTCGACGCCCAGTTCCTCTCGCACCTCGCGGTGCAGCGCCTGGAGTGGTGTCTCACCGGGATCGATCTTGCCGCCGACCATGTAGAACGCACGCTTGCCGACCGACCGGGCCTGCAGCATCCGGCCGTCACGGACGAGGGCGAGGGCGGCGGTGCGCAGTGGTTCGGTCATCGCCCGGTGACCATACCCGTACCGGGGGTGGGTATCGCTGACCGCGAGGGCGTGGACCCGCACCGGTAGTATGGAGTGGACGACGTCTCGTGCGTCCGACACCCCGCCGCCCCGACGTCCACGACGGAGTGCCTCTTGCTTTCCATTCTCGTTGCCCACACGGTGGCCGCGCTGATCGCGCCGCTTCTCGTGCGCCTGTGGGGACGACAGGCTTTTCTTCCGCTCGCCGCGGTGCCGGCCGCCTCGCTCGTCTGGGTGGCCGCGAACTGGAACACCGAGCAGCGACTGTCCATCGAGTGGGTCCCCGGACTCTCCATGAACATCGATCTGCGCTTCGATTCCCTGGCCGCGGTCATGTCCACGCTGGTGCTCGGAATCGGCGCACTGATCCTGCTCTACTGCGCTCGCTACTTCGAGGACGACGAGCCCCGTCTGGGCATCTTCGCCGCGGAGCTCGTCGCGTTCGCCGGTGTCATGTTCGCGCTGGTCACCAGCGACAACATGCTGATGCTCTACATCTTCTGGGAATTGACGACGGTGCTGTCGTTCCTGTTGGTCGGGCACTACGCCGAGCGCGCCTCGAGTCGACGTGCCGCGACGCAGGCTCTGCTGGTCACCACGGCCGGCGGTCTCGCCATGCTGGTCGGCATCATCGTGCTGGGCCAGACGGTGGGCAGCTACAACCTCTCCGACGTCATCGAGGCGGCTCCGCGCGGCTGGTTGGCGGGCACCGCCCTGGTCCTGGTCCTGGTCGGTGCGCTGAGCAAGTCGGCCATCGTTCCTCTGCACTTCTGGTTGCCCGGCGCCATGGCCGCGCCGACACCCGTCAGCGGGTACCTGCACGCCGCCGCGATGGTCAAGGCCGGCATCTACCTGGTGGCGCGTCTCGCACCGGGCTTCGCCGACGCCGGGCCCTGGCGCTTCACCATCCTCACGCTCGGTCTGGCGTCGATGCTCGTCGGCGGCTACCGCGCACTGCGTGCGTACGACCTCAAGCTCGTGCTCGCATTCGGCACGGTGAGCCAGCTCGGCTTCCTCGTCGCCATCGTCGGCATCGGTTCGCGGACGGCGATGCTCGCGGGCCTCGCGATGGTCCTCGCCCACGGCTTCTTCAAGGCCGCGCTGTTCATGGTGGTGGGCATCATCGACCACTCGACCGGCACCCGCGACGTGCGCAAGCTCGCGCATCTCGGGGACCGGTCACCCGTTCTCGCCGCGACGGCCGTGATCGCAGCGGCGAGCATGGCGGGCCTTCCGCCGTTCCTCGGTTTCATCGGCAAGGAGACCGCGTTCGAGTCGACGCTCGACTCGGACGCGATGGGTCCGCTCTCGTCTGTGCTGGTGCTGGCCGCGATGGTCGTCGGCTCGATCCTGACCGTTGCCTACAGCCTGCGCTTCGTGTGGGGCGCCTTCGGTCGCAAGAAGCTGCGGCAGCCCAGCGCCGCCGTCGCCTCGATGCACACACCGGGATGGTTCTTCCTTTTCCCGCCCGTGCTGCTCGCCGTCCTCGGACTGGTGGCCGGCCTCGCCGCGCCGGTCGTCGACACCCTGATCGCGCCGTACAGCAAGACCCTGCCGTCCTACGGCGCGGAGGACTACCACCTCGCGCTGTGGCACGGCGTCAACCTCCCGCTGGGTCTGACCGTCGTCGTCATCCTCGTCGGCGTCCTGCTCTACCGAGTGCACAAGGCGATCGCGCGAACGGTCCCGGCCGTGCCGCTGAACGCCGACCGGGTGTACGACCGCGTCCTCTACCTGATGGACCTGCTGTCGCTGCGCCTCACCGGAACCACCCAGCGCGGTTCGCTTCCCGGCACGCAGGCGACCATCCTCGCCACCCTCGCTCTGTTCCCGCTCGTGTCGCTGATCGTCTACACCCGTACCGGCGTCGAGAGTCGTCTCGCCGACTCCCCGATCCAGCTCGTCGTGGGCGCCATCATGGTCGCGGCCGCGATCGGCGCCGTGGTGATGAGGAACCGTCTGGCAGCGGTGCTGCTCGTCGGTGTCACCGGCTACGGCTGCGGTGTGCTGTTCGCGGTGCACGGTGCGCCTGACCTCGCGCTGACCCAGTTCCTCGTCGAGACGCTCACGCTGGTCGTGTTCGTTCTCGTGTTGCGCAAGCTGCCGGCGGAGATCGACGAGGGGCGCGCGTTCGGCCGCAAGCCGGCACGCGCTGCCCTGGCCGTGCTCGTCGGCATCACGGTCACGCTGGTGGGAGCGTTCGCGATGAACGCACGTAGCACCCGCCCCATCGCGGAGTTGCTCCCGGACGCCGCGTACAACTTCGGTGACGGCAGCAACGTGGTCAACGTGATCCTGGTCGACATCCGCGCCTGGGACACCCTCGGCGAGATCTCGGTGCTGCTCGTCGCGGCCACCGGCGTCGCCAGCCTGGTGTTCCGCAATCGTCGCTTCGGCAGTGCGCCGCGCGTGTCCGACGCCCCGTCGGCGATGGACGGCCAGCAGGTCGCGTCCGAGATCACGTGGCTCAGCGGCAGCGATCTCATCGACCCCAAGCACCGCGTCCTGGTCCTCGAGATCACCACTCGCCTGGTGTTCCCGACGGTCATGATGCTGTCCATCTACTTCTTCTTCGCCGGCCACAACGCGCCCGGCGGCGGCTTCGCGGGTGGACTCACCGCCGGCCTCGCCCTCGTGCTGCGCTACCTCGCCGGTGGCCGCTACGAGCTCGGCGAGACGGTGCCGTTCGACGCCGGGAAGATTCTCGGCATCGGCCTCCTGTTCGCCGGCGGTACGGCCCTCGCCTCGTTGTTCCTCGGAGCACCGGTGCTGTCGTCCGCCACCTTCGAGGTGACGCTCCCGATCCTCGGCGACATCAAGATGGTGACCGCCCTGTTCTTCGACCTGGGTGTCTATCTCATCGTCGTCGGACTGGTTCTCGACGTCCTTCGAAGCCTCGGAGCGCGCCTCGACGCGCAGATCGAAATGAGCCGCCAGTGACCGCGAACATCGGAATGCTCGTGGTCGTCGCCGCGCTGATCGCGGCCGGGGTCTACCTGCTGATCGAACGCAGCATCATCCGGATGCTGCTCGGCGTGCTGCTGATGGGCAACGGGCTGAACCTGCTGATCCTCACCTCCGGCGGTGGGTCGGGCAATCCACCCGTGGTCGGACGCGTGTCCGAGGTCGCCGACGGTGACGCGGATCCGTTGGCGCAGGCCCTGATCCTCACGGCCATCGTCATCACGATGGGCATCGCCGCCTTCGTGCTGGCCCTGGCGTACCGGTCGTACACGATCAACATCGCGGACGTCGTCGAGAACGACCCCGAGGACACCAAGGTGCTCACGCGTCGCAGCCTCGCGGACGCTCCGGACCGCGACAAGTCCGACGATCCGATCACCGGCGAGCCCGGCGAGGCCGGAGACGCCTTCGACAAGGACGGAAACCCGATTCCTCTCGACCAGATCGCCAACCGCGAGGACCTCGAGTGCTACGAGGATCTCCACGAGGGCAAGTTCCGTGACCGGGACGACGTCTCCACGCCGGCGGGTGACTCCCGATGACGCTGTCGCCGACCATCATCGGAACCCTCACCCCGCTCCCGGTCCTCATCCCGCTGCTCGCGGCCGCCCTGTGCCTCGTGCTCGGTCGGAAGCCACGCGCGCAGCGGGCGGTCACCATCGTCGCGCTCGTCGCCGTGACCGCCGTCTCGTGCGTCCTGCTCTACCTGGCGGACCGGGACGGCACCACCGCGCTGCAGGTCGGCGGGTGGGAGGCGCCGATGGGCATCACCCTGGTGGTCGACCGCCTGTCCGCTCTGATGCTGGTGGTCTCGTCGATCGTGCTGCTGGCCGTCATCGTCTACGCCGTCGGGCAGGGCATCCGCGACGGTGACGCCAATCAGCCGGTGTCGATCTTTCTACCGACGTACCTGGCGCTCACGGCGGGTGTGTGCAACGCGTTCCTCGCCGGCGATCTGTTCAACCTGTACGTGGGGTTCGAGGTCCTGCTCGTCGCGTCGTTCGTGTTGCTGACGCTCGGTGCCAGCGCCGAACGGGTGCGTGCCGGCGTCTCGTACGTCATGGTCTCCGTCGTCTCGTCGATGATCTTTCTGGCGGGCATCGCCGCCACGTACGCGGCCACGGGCACTCTGAACTTCGCCCAGCTCGCGCTGCGTTTCGACGACATCCCGCAGGGCACGCGGCTCGCGATCTTCTCGATCCTGCTCGTCGCGTTCGGCATCAAGGCCGCGGTCTTCCCGCTGTCGGCCTGGCTCCCCGACTCCTACCCGACGGCGCCCGCGCCGGTCACCGCCGTGTTCGCGGGCCTGCTCACCAAAGTGGGTGTGTACGCGATCATCCGGACCCACACGCTGCTCTTCCCGGACGGCGCCATGGACAACGTGCTGCTGGTCGCCGGTCTGCTCACGATGGTCATCGGCATCTTCGGTGCCATCGCCCAGAGCGAGATCAAGCGTCTGCTCTCGTTCACGCTGGTCTCGCACATCGGCTACATGATCTTCGGTGTCGCGCTGTCGACGAAGGCCGGTCTCTCCGGGTCCGTGTACTACGTGGCCCACCACATCCTGGTGCAGACCACGCTGTTCCTCGTGGTCGGTCTCATCGAGCGCCAGGCCGGGTCGTCGTCGCTGCGCCGGCTCGGTGGTCTCGCCGCGGCCAGCCCGCTCCTGGCCATCCTGTTCCTCGTTCCCGCGCTCAACCTCGGCGGCATCCCCCCGTTCTCCGGCTTCATCGGCAAGGTGGCGCTGCTGCAGGCCGGTGCGGACAAGGCGAGCGTGCTGGCCTGGGTCCTCGTCGCGGGCGGCACGATCACCAGCCTGCTCACGCTCTACGTCGTCGCCCGTGTGTGGACGAAGGCGTTCTGGCGCGCCCGCGCCGACGCCCCGGACGGCGAGATGTCGGACGACTCCCCCACCGCGCTGCTCGACAACGCCAACGACGTCGACTTCGACAGCCGCGTCGATCCGGGCCGGATGCCGGTCGGGATGCTCGTCCCCACGGTGGGACTGGTGCTCGTCGGACTGTCGCTCACCGTGTTCGCCGGACCGTTCATCGGGATCAGCGACCGCGCCGCCGACGACCTGCGTGACCGCAACGTCTACATCTCGGCCGTGCTGGGCACCGTCGACGATCCCGTCACCTACGCGGACGGACGCGACGCACCGGCGGAGGGAGGACGATGACCCTCATGAGTCGCGACGTCGCCCTCAAGGCCGCGTTGCTCGCATGGCTCACCGGCGTGTGGGTGCTGTTGTGGGGCAACGTCTCCGCGGCCAACATCCTGGGCGGTCTCGCGGTCGGCACGTTCGTGATGACCGTGCTCGCGCTCCCGCGCGTTCCGGTCGAGGGCCGGGTGCACCCCCTGTCGGTGGTGCGACTGATCGGCGTGCTCGTCTGGTACGCGGCGGTGTCCAGCGTCCAGGTCGCCTGGGCCGCGATCCGTCCCGGACCGTCACCCGTCAACGCGGTGCTGCGCTACCCGGTGCAGATCAAGTCCGACCTGGTGCTGACGTTCATGGTGGACGCGCTGAACATGGTGCCCGGCACCATGGTGCTCGACATCGACCGCGAGGATCGGGTGCTGTACATCCACGTCCTGGACGTCGCGAAACCCGATGCGGTGGAGCAGTTCCGCACCATCGTGCGTGCCTACGAGACGGCCTTCATCTCCGCGTTCGAGCGCGACCCGGAATGGCACCCGGCCACCGAGATCGAATCGATGGCGGACACCGACGTGGACAGCGTGGCCGACACCGTCGACGACATCAGCACCGACTACTCCGACAAGTCCGGCGACGAGAGTTCGTCCGCCCGCAGGTCGGACCGGAAGGAGGACCGGTCGTGACCGTCGTCCTGATCGTCTCCGGCGTGATGCTGCTGTCCGCCGCCGTCATCACCGCGTATCGCCTTCTCGCCGGCCCCAACTCGCTCGACCGCCTCGTCGCCGTCGACACGCTCATCGCGCTCACGGTCTGCGGGGTGATGGTGTGGGCGGTGTACTCCCGCGACACCACGCTGGTGCCGTCCATCGTCGCGCTGTCGGTGGTGGGCTTCGTCGGGTCGGTGAGCGTGGCGCGGTTCCGCGTCGCCGACACACCCGAGACCCGGCGCGCCGCGGCCGCCGCCACGGCGCGGACCCCGCACCCACCCCGCGGAGACGAGTCCCGCGACCGACGGCAGGGGAAGTCATGACACTCGTCCTCGACATCATCAGCGGCACGATGATCATCCTGGGATCGATCCTCGCGCTCACGGCGGCCATCGGAGTCGTCCGCTTCCCGGACACGTTGTCCCGCATGCACGCCGCCACCAAGCCTCAGGTGGTGGGGTTGATCCTGATTCTCATCGGCGCGTTCATCAGCCTGCGCGGCAACGTCGACATCTGGATGATCTTCCTCGTCGGCGTCTTCACGGTGCTCACGGCGCCGATCATCGCGCACACCGTGGGCCAGGTCGCCTATCGCGAGCAGAGCAGCCGTGACGACCTCTTCATGGTCGACGAGCTGCGCGCGGACGAGCGCAACGACCGAGCCTGATCAGCGACGTTCTGGTCAGCGAAGTTCGGAGATGAGCGAGTCGACGACGGCGATGAGGTCGCCCCCCGACCTCTCCGCCACGGCACGCTGACGCTGATACGACGCACCCTGGCGCGGGATGTCCGCGACGCGGCCCAGCTCGTCCGCGCACCCCAGCCGCACGGCGATCGGGGTGAGCTTCTCCAGCAGGTCGAACAGGTCGTCGGTCATGAGCCGCTCGTTGCTGTCGGCGTCGAGCACGATCTCGGCGTCCAGCCCGTACCGCGCGGCGCGCCACTTGTTCTCCTGCACGTGCCACGGCGGGATCGTGAGCAACGGCTCGCCGGCATCGAGCCGTTCGTCGAGATACACCACGAGACAGTGGATCAGGGCGACCAGGGCACCGAGCTCACGCTTGGTGGACACCCCGTCGCACACCCTGATCTCGATGGTGCCGAGCCGCGGCACGGGACGGATGTCCCAGTGCATGCCGCCGAGCTGCGAGATGACGCCGGTCTTCATCTGGTCGTGCACGAAACCCTCGAACTGCGACCAGGTCTCGAACTGGAACGGCAGTCCCGCGGTGGGGAGCTGCTGGAACATGAGCGCGCGGTTGCTGGCGTAGCCGGTGTCCGACCCGGCCCACATCGGGGACGACGCGGACAGCGCGAGCAGGTGCGGGTACTGCAGCAGGATCGAGTTGAGAATCGGGAAGACCCGGTCGGCGGAGCGGAGTCCGACGTGGACGTGGACGCCCCAGATCAGCATCTGCCGACCCCACCACTGTGTGCGCTCGATCAGCTCGTCGTAGTGCGGGGCCGCGGTGAGCTGTTGCGACGACCACTCGGCGAACGGGTGTGTCCCGGCGCAGAACAGGTCGACTCCCAACGGATCCGCGGCGCGGCGCACCAGATCCAGCGACTCGCTCAGATCGTCGATCGCTTCACCGACGGTGTCGCAGATGTCGGTCACCAACTCGACCGTGTTGCGCAGGAGTTCCTTCGTCACGCGCGGCGTGTGCGCTCCCGCGAGTTCCACGACGCCGTCCATCACCTCGGACGCGGTGTTCGACAGATCCCGCGACACGCGGTCGACGAGCGCGATCTCCCACTCGACGCCGATGGTCGGACGCTCCGACCCGGCGAACGGCACCGTGGTCGAGCTCGACTCGTTCTTCAGGGGGACGTGCCCGTCTACTCGGACTCGACGACCGCGCAGGCGACGCGGCTGCCGGCGTCGCCCGTACTGAGGGTCGTCGCGTCGGGAACGGGCTGGCCGTCGGGCAGCGTGTAGCGCGTCGGGATGTTGGCGAAGTTGTCGGCGCCCGAATGGACGATGACGGCCACGCCGCCGCGCAGGTCGTCGAGCGTGACCGAGTCGGTCGTCGTCGTGAGGTCGGCGGTGCCGTCCTCACGCACCTGCAGCGAGGTCAGGTCGCCGCTGGCCGGATGGCCGGTGTTGCCGTTCACCTGCAGGTGACCGCCGGCGGACAGGAATGCGCCGGGCTCGCCGCCTGTGGGAGCGACCGAATCGGGCTCGCACACGGGGTTCTGATGCATGTGCAGGCCGTGGAAGCCGGGGGTCAGACCCTCTGCCTCGACGGTGACCTCGAGGTGCCCGTCGACCTCGGCGAAGGAGACCGTGCCCATGGTCTCGCCCTCGGGGCTGCGCAGGTCGCCGGTCATCGCGGCCTCGGTCGCCGAGCCCCCGCCCTCGGAACCCTCGCCGCCCGCGCTGTGGGACTCCTCGCCGTGCTCGGAACCCGCGGGTGCGGCGGAGCTGGTGAAGACGGGCGGAGTCGTGCCGGCGACGTCGCTGGCTTCCTCGCCGTTGCTGCAGGCCACCATGCCGAACAGGGCTACTGCGGCGAGAGGCGCCACGACGAGGGTGCGAGGTGCGACTCGGCTGCGCTTCCAGCTGGCCATGGTGAAGGTCTCCTAGATGTGTGGGGACGTGCTGACCTGAACTCTAGTCACCCGGTGACGATGACGATGATGCCGGGCGTGGAGGACTCGATGCCCTCGAAACGTGGTTCGACACCGAAGCCCAGTGTGGTCGCGATGCGTTCGGCCTCGGCCTGCTGACCGGACACCGACGGGTCGTAGTAGACCGTGGAGGCCGCGATGGTGCCGCTGCTGTAGTTGCCGGTCTCGCCGACCGTGAAACCGGCCGACTCGAGCGTCTGCGCCACCTCGGCGGCCAGTCCGCTGACATTGCTGTTGTTGAGCACGCGCAACGACTGTGCCGCGGCCGTGGTGGAGGACGGCGCACTGGTCGTCGTCGTGGCGGCCGACCCGGCGCTCGCGTCGGACTGCGGCATGGCGGGTGCTGCCGCAGCGGCGGTGGTGGTCACGGCCGCTGCGGTGGAGGTGGGCGTGTCCTCGTCCGAGCCCGTGAGGGAGAAGAACCCGAGACCTGCGAAGACGACGGCCAGCGACAGCAGAACCATGGCCAGCGCTCGCAACGGTGGGCCGGACGAGTCCGGGGTCGGAGTGCTCGCGGAGGTCTGATCAGTCACGCTGCGAGCCTAGCGACTCGGCCGAACCGGGTGACCGGGGCGGCGCGGGACGACACCCGTCAGATCTCGAAGCCGAGTCGACGCGCAGCGCGTGCCTTCTGCCGGCTCGCGCGCAGACGTCGCAGGCGCTTCACGAGCATCGGGTCCGCGGCCAGCGCCTCCGGCTTGTCCACCAGGGCGTTGAGCACCTGGTAGTAGCGGGTCGCCGACATGTCGAACAGTTCCTTGATCGCTTCTTCCTTCGCGCCGGCGTACTTCCACCATTGGCGCTCGAACGAGAGAATGTCGTGTTCCCGGCGGGAGAGTCCGTCACTCGGCTCGTCGGCCCCGTCGGCTCGCCCGTGACTTCGCGCTGCAGCGCTGTCCATCTCACTCCTGTCGTCTGTGCCGCCCTCGGCATCGCGTCTCGCGAGCTCTGCCGTCGACCTCGGGCTGTGCCGTGTGAACCCGGCCGTGACCGTGTTCTCGCGCGTCCCCCGGACCCGAAGAGGTCCGCGCACGGCGGTGAATCACATCCGTGTCGTTCGCCGCCAATCTAACCACGGACCGGGCTCCGGGATGCGGCGACACCGCGGCGCGTCTCGGCCCGGCCGACCGGACCAGAAATCGTCCACCGGGCGGGCAGTATCCTTCTGGACCATGGCAATTCTCCCCATCCGTATCGTCGGTGACCCGGTGCTGCACACCCCCACCCAGCAGGTCACGGCGTCGCCCGCGGAACTCGAGACGTTGATCGCGGACATGTACGACACGCTCGAGGCCGCCAAGGGTGTCGGACTGGCCGCCAACCAGGTGGGTGAACCGCTCCGCCTGTTCATCTACGACTGCCCCGACCACAGCGAGGACGGCACGGTGACGCGCCGCCGCGGCGAGGTGATCAACCCGGTTCTCGAGACGTCGGAGATTCCCGAGACGATGCCCGATCCGGACGACGACGACGAGGGGTGCCTCTCGGTTCCCGGCGAGCAGCACCCGACGGGTCGGGCCGAGTGGGCGCGTGTCACCGGAACCGATGCGAAGGGTGAGCCCGTCGACATCGAGGGGCACGGTTTCTTCGCGCGCATGCTGCAGCACGAGGTGGGCCACCTCGACGGTTTCCTCTACGTCGACGTGCTGGTCGGACGCAACGCGCGGGCGGCGAAGAAGGCCATCAAGAAGAACGGGTGGGGCGTACCCGGGCTGAGCTGGATCCCCGGCACCGTCGCGGATCCGTTCGGCCACGACGACGACGAGTGACTCGGGACGCCCCGGTTCCGGGCTCGCGGGTGGTGCTGCGGTACCGCCTGCCGGACGGGTCGACCCCGCCGTTCACCGACGTGATCGGCATCCTCGCGGCGTCCGGCACCGCGGTGACCGTGCAGCCGGAGTCCGGTGACCCGGTGACCGTGCCGGCCGAGCGCATCGTCGCACTCAAGGCGTTGGCACCTCGGCCCGTCCGCAATTCGGAGATCCGCGGTCTCGAGAGTGCGGCGGCCGATGCGTGGCCGGGCCTCGAGCAGGAGTGGATCGGTGGATGGCTGCTCCGCGCCGGCGCCGGCGTGACCCGACGAGGCAATTCGGCGAGCCCCCTGCGTCCCGACGCGTCCGCCGTCGACCTGCCGGCCGTCGCCGCCTGGTACCGCGACCGGGACCTGCAACCCTCGCTGTCGTTGCCGGACCGACTTCTCCGGGCGCCGGCGGGATGGAGCCTGTCGGCCGAGGCACTGGTGCTGACGCTGCCGATCCCGTCGTCGACCGGGCCGGACACGGACACGGACACGGACACCGAGCGCATCGCCGCGCCCGACGACCGATGGCTGGCGCACCATCCCCGCTACCGGCATCGTCCGGACCTCCTCACCGCGGTCCACGATGGTGTCGTGACCTTTCTCCGACGAGGCGACACCGCGGTCGCCCGCGCTGCCGTCACCGCATCGCCGACCGGACGACGCTGGGTCGGCATCACCGCGGTGGCCACTCGACCCGACGAGCGTCGGCGCGGTCACGGGTCCGCGGTGTGTGCCGAAGCGATGCGGTGGGGTGCCGACCACGGCGCGACGCACGCCTACGTCCAGGTCGAGGTGGACAACGACGAGGCGCGATCGCTGTACGAGCGCCTCGGCTTCACTGAGCATCATCGCTACCGCTACGCGAGCCCGGAGGGTGTCACCGCCCCGGGCTAGGGTCGCTCACCGTGCGCCTGGCTACCTGGAACGTGAACTCCGTCCGCTCGCGAGTCGACCGCATCGTCGACTGGCTCGAGCGCTCCGACACCGACGTTCTCGCGATTCAAGAGACGAAGTGCAAGGACGATCAGTTCCCGTACCAGCGCTTCACCGACATCGGGTACCAGGTCGCGCACGTGGGCACGAGTCAGTGGAACGGTGTCGCCATCGCGTCACGCGTCGGGCTCGACGACGTGCAGATCGGGTTCGAGAACCAGCCGGGGTTCAGCAAGGACCCGGAGGTCCCGCCCGCCGACGAGGCCCGGGCCATCAGCGCGACCTGCGGGGGCGTGCGCGTCTGGAGCCTGTACGTCCCCAACGGACGGTCCCTCGAGGACCCGCACTACCGCTACAAGCTGGACTGGCTCGCGACCCTGCGCGACGACGCCCGGTCGTGGCTCGCCGCCGATCCGCAGGCACGCATCGCGTTGGTCGGTGACTGGAACGTGGCCCCCACCGACGACGACGTCTGGGACCCGGCGCTGTTCGAGGGCCGCACGCACACCTCGGGACCGGAGCGCGACGCGTTCCGAGCCATCGTCGACGAAGGATTCGCGGACGTGGTGCGACCGTTCACCCCCGGCCCCGGTGTCTACACCTACTGGGACTACACGCAGCTGCGTTTCCCGCGCCGCGAAGGGCTCCGCATCGACTTCGTGCTGGCCTCACCCGCACTCGCGGCGCAGGTCACCGACGCCTCGATCGATCGTCAGGAGCGCAAGGGGAAGGGCGCCAGCGACCACGCGCCGGTCGTCGTCGAGCTGGGCGGGGACGCCGCGGTGACCGAGCCGGCCGGGGCCTGATCGGCCACCATGTCGAGGTACTCGATGTTCGCGCCGATGAATCGCCGCACGTAGGAACACTGGGGCCAGATCGACAGGTCACCGATACGCAGGATGTCGAGGGCGCCGCGCACGAGGACCGCTGCCCACCCGTGGTCGCCGAACTCCTCCTTGACGACGGTGTGCTGGAGCACGACCGTGTCGCTGTCGGGTGCGACCTCGTACGCGAGGATGCCGACGAGCGCATCGCCGACGGTCAGGACGAAGCGCGAGTTGCTCGGATCGTCCGACACGAGACTGGTGTCCATGACAACAGTTCACCATCGATGTTGTGACGGATGGTGTTCCTGTGACTGTTGATGCGCAATCGCGACGAAGTCGTCACGGTGTCGAGATCAGTCGGCGGTCACCATGTCGCGGTACTCGGGGTTCTCGGCGACGAAGCGCTGCACGTAGGTGCAGACCGGCTTGACCTTCCAGCCGTAGCCGCGAGCAGCGTCGAGGGAGTTGCGGACCATGATGGCGGCGAGGCCGCGATGCCCGAAGTCCTCGGTGATGACGGCATGCATGAAGCTGACGACGGGCTGACGACGCGCACCGCGTCCGATGGAGTCGACGGGGAAGTACCCGACGATCCCGACGAGGTCACCGTTGAGCCGGAGCTCGAACCGGTTCTGGTGCGGGTTGTCTGTCACATCGGTGACGGGCGCATCCGACAGCATCATTCTTCTCCTGGCGGCCGTGGGGCTCACCCGGTTCCTGTGCGAACCCGGGCGCGGGGCGGGACACGAGCAGCCTCGTCGCCGCGGTCGTGTGCATCACATGGGTGCATGTGACGTAGACCACTATTGCACAGGATTCGCGTCTTCGCCGGGGGAGCGGGTGAATATGTGGCGAACTCACTGGAAAAGCGCTCGAGTACAGTTCGGCGTGTGACAACGCTGCCTCTGGCACCTTCCGGGACGACGCCACTGCGCGTCCTCACCATCGCCGGCACCGACTCCGGCGGCGGCGCCGGAATCCAGGCCGACTCGCGCACCATCGCTCTGTGCGGACTGCATGCCTGCGTCGCGGTCGCCGCCGTGACGGTGCAGAACACGGTGGGAGTCAGCGGTTTTCACGAGATCCCACCCGCCGTGGTGGCCGACCAGGTGCGAACGGTGGTGTCGGACATCGGCATCGGCGCGGCCAAGACCGGCATGCTGGCGTCCACCGCCATCATCGAGGCCGTCACCGACGTGTGCACCGAGGTCGGGATCGGCCGCGGTGGCTCGGTACCGCTCGTCGTGGACCCGGTCTCGGCGTCGATGCACGGCGATTCCCTCCTGCACGCCGATGCGCTGGATGCGCTGCGCACCAGACTCATTCCCCTCGCCACGATCGTCACGCCCAACCTCGACGAGGTCCGACTGCTCACCGGCATCGACGTCGAGGACGAGGTGACGGCGCGACGGGCCGCCGAGGCACTGCACGCTCTCGGCGCCCAGTGGGCCGTCGTCAAGGGTGGGCACCTGCGGACCTCGTCGTCGAGCACCGATCTGCTCTTCGACGGTGAGCGGATGCTCGAGTTCACGAACCCTCGTATCGACACGGGCAACGATCACGGCGGCGGCGACACCCTCGCCGCAGCGCTGGCGTGCGCCCTCGCCCACGGCTACGCGGTGCCGGACGCGTTCGAGTTCGCGAAGGAGTGGGTCACGAAGTCGCTCGAGGCCGCGTACGACCTCGGCCACGGGCACGGCCCGGTCTCACCGCTCTGGCGACTGCACCAGTCGGCTGATGCGTAGATCCTCCGGAACACCGGTCAGCTTCGGCGAGAACAACCCGCGCCGGTAGGGCTTGGTGGCCAGCCCGACGGTGTCCAGCACCTCGGGTGACACCAGATCCAGCGCGGCGTTCGAGATCATGACGTTGCCGTCGGCACCGGTCTGCATGACGCGCGCGGCCACGGTGACGTCGACGCCGAGCCAGTCCGATCCGACGGCGCGCGGACAGCCGGTGTGGATGCCGACGCGCATCCGCGGGGTGTAGCCGTTCACGTCGACACGCGCCAGAGCAGTCTGCGCCTCGAAGACGGCCCGCACCGCGTTGTCCGCGCTGGGGAAGACGGCCATCAGCCCGTCCCCCAGGCGTTTCACGATGTGACCGCCGCGATCGAGCATCGGCCGCTCGACCGCACGGGCGACCTGCTTGAGCAGCACCAGCGTGGTGGCGTCACCGGCGGACAGCGACCACGTGGAGAAGCCGACCAGATCGGTGAAGACGATGGTGACCTCGCGTTCGCCCCGCCCGCGGCCCGCGCGTTCGAGCACCGCCTGCCACACCTGCAGCGCACCCAGCGAGAGTTCCTTCGAGGCGCCGGGAGCGTCGCCCTGCAGCCGGTCGGTGACCCGCGCGACCATGCGCGCGGCTCCGGGTCCGGCCGTCGAGAGCGGATCGCCGAACGACGGATCACCGGGCAGCACTCCGCGTACGCGGCGGACCAGTTCGACCACCCGCGGCGTCCGGTTGACGGTGCGGGCAGCGTCGGCGGCCCGACGGGCGGCGTCACCTGCGCTGATCTTCACCGCTCGACCTTATCTTGTCGTTACTCCGAGTGACAGTAAACGTCACTCGGCCTGACGGGCAGCGTCTCGATCGGCACCCACGGGGACGCCGTTCGGGCCCGTCACCGACTCGGCGTACGTGCCGATGCCGTAGGCGACGGCCTTCGAGTTGATGCCGAGAGCCTCCCGGTCGACGTTCTCGAGCGTGTCCTCGGCGGTGTGGTAATTCGGGTCGAAGGGCTCGTTCGCCGTCCCGCCCCAGCGCGCGGCCTGCTCCTCGGTCTTCACGTCGTCCGCGCCGCTGAAGACACCTCCCGAGGGGATGCCGACCTCGATGAAGGGGCCGTAGTCCGAGCGACCGTCGAAGTCGGTGCCGTCGGCGTCCTGCGTCGTGAGCTGCTCCTCGAAGACTCGCTCGATCGCGTCCGAGCCGGTGGGGCCGGCGGGCTCGCCGACCTGATCCGAGTCGTCTCCGTCGTAGACGAGGTAGCCGGCGTTGTTCGACCCGACCATGTCGAAGTTCAGGTAGAGCGCGATCGCGGCCTTGTCCTCGTCGGACAGTCCCTCGACGTACTTCGTGGATCCGACCAGACCGAGTTCCTCCGCGCCCCAGAACCCGAACCGCACGGCGTTGGTCACGTCCGGCGAGCCACCCATCTGCAGAGCGGACTCGAGCACGGCGGCGGTACCGGTGCCGTTGTCGTTGATGCCCGGGCCCTCGGGGACCGAGTCGAGATGCGCTCCCGCCATGACGACGTTCTCGGTGGATCCCGTCGTGGTCTGCGCGAGAATGTTGCGGCTGGTCGTGGTCTCGGTCTCCGCGGCGAGCGTGATCTGCGCGGTGGTCGGGGCCGCGGCCAGAGCGGCACCGTCCTCACGGCTGACACCCACCGACGGGATGCGGGCATCCTCCTTCGCGCCGAGCGTGCCGGCGTCGAGCGGACCGTCCTCGTTGTTGGACACGATGATCGCGGCGGCGCCGCGCTCGGCGGCGATCTGCCCCTTCTGCGCGAAAGAGCACACCCCGCGCGGGACCAGAGCGACCGCGCCGGTCAGCGTGAGGCCGTCGTAGTCGGTGGCCTCGCAGCCGGGTGAGTCGTCGGCAGGTGCTGCCACGATCGGACCGGAGACCCCACCGGCGGGCGTGGCCGGTGAGTACGTGAACGCGCTCACCGGCACGTCGCGGTCGGCAGCGCGCAGCGCCACCGAGTCGAGGGTGTAGCTGTCGAACGAGAACTCGGGCGTCTCGACGTCGAAGCCCGCGTCCCGCAGTGTGCCGGCCACGTAGTCGACGCTGGCGTCGTATCCGGCGGTGCCGGCGGCGCGATTCCCGTCGTGCGCGTCGGCGATGTCGGAGAGCTCCTGCAGGTGGCTCACCACCGCGTCGAGGGTGACGGCCTCGGACAGCGAGGAACCCGTGACCGGTGCGGCCACGGGTTCCTCGGACGGGGCGGCTTCCTCACCGGACGAGCCGGAGGAGCAGGACGACAGCGCGAGCACTCCCGCCGCACAGATCGCGATGGACAGGGTCGATCGTGTCGTCCGCATGAACGTCACCCTAACGAAAGAGCGGTCACGCGTCTCGCTTGTTCACCACCACCACTGCGGCGCCGAAGACGACGGCGACGAAGGCCGCGAAGTAGGCCAGGCTGCCCCACGGTCCCCAGTGGTACTCCACTCCACCGGGCGAACCGAGGAAGTTGTTCGCGTTCATGAACGGGAGGAAGGGCATGATGTCGCGCCCGATGCTGCCGAACAGGTTGAACAGCGACTCGATCAACAGCGGCCACAGGAGCAGCAGTGCGATCGCGGCGGCCGACTGTCGCAGCAGCGCACCGACTCCCACGGCGAGGACGACGCACAGGAAGGCGTAGATCGGGACACCGTAGATGGCACGCCACGCGTCCGAACCCTCGAGCACGAGTGCGGCGCCCGCATCGGGACCGGCCGTGGCCTTCGCGATGTAGAACGCGCCCAGCGTGAGCACCAGGGACAACACCGCACCGAAGACGCCGATGAGCAGCGCCTTCACGCCGAGTACCGAGGCACGGCTGGGGATGGCCTGGAACGTGGTCCGGATGATGCCGAAGCGATACTCGCTGGTGATCGACAGCGCCGCGAGAATCATGAGCACGAGAACGCCGAACCCGCTGACGCCGGCGACGGCGTCCGCGAGGGTCGGCAGGTACGGCTCGAAGCCGGGGTCGTTTCCGGCGGCGATGTCGTTCTGCACGGTGGTGACCGTCGACTTGGCCGTGATGCCGATGACGGCACCGATGCCCAGCCCGAGCGCCACGATGATGACGGTGCACCACCACGGCGACTTCGTCGAGGTGAGTTTGATTCGTTCCGCTGCAAGCACACTCATCGCAGTGCCCCTCCCATTGAATCCGACCGGCCTCCGGCCTGCCCGCTCACGTCATTGTCGGTACCGGTACCGGCGCCGTGGTACTGCACGTCGTCACCGGTGAGTTTCATGAACGCGTCCTCGAGCGAACCGTGCTGGGACGCCAGCTCGTGCAGGACGATGTTGTGGCGCGCGGCGATCTCGCCGATCGCCTCCGTGGTGGACTCGGCCACCACGAGGGTCGGATGCACCTGATCGAGGCTGCTGGGCTCCTTGACCGTCAGACCTGCCGACGTGAGCGCGCTGCGCAGGGCGTCGAGCTGGGGGCTGCGGACGCGGACCGACGCCTCCGAGGCGCGGTCGACGAACTCCTGCACGGACGAGTCCGAGATGAGCCGGCCGCGGCCGATGACGATCAGTTGTTCTGCGGTGAGCGCCATCTCGGAGAGCAGGTGCGAGGACACCAGCACGGTCCGCCCCTCGGCGGCGAGGCGCTGCATGAACTTGCGGATCCAGACGATGCCCTCGGGATCGAGTCCGTTGACCGGCTCGTCGAACATCAGGACCTTCGGGTCACCGAGCAACGCACCGGCCAGACCGAGTCGCTGCGACATGCCGAGGGAGAACCCGCCGGCCTTCTGCTTGGCCACCTCGGACAGACCGACGAGGCGGAGCACCTCGTCGACGCGGGACGAGGCTATGCCGTTGGAGGCCGCCATCCACTGCAGGTGAGCACGCGCGGATCTGTTGGGGTGCACCCACTTCGCGTCGAGCAGAGCGCCGACGGTGCGAATGGGATTCTTCAGCTCACGGTAGGGCCGACCCTCGATGAGTGCCGTTCCGGACGTGGGCTGATCGAGCCCGAGGATCATCCGCATCGTGGTGGACTTGCCGGCACCGTTGGGGCCGAGGAAGCCCGTCACGATACCCGGGCGCACCGTGAAGGAGAGATCGTCCACGGCTTTCTTCGCGCCGAACTGTTTGGTCAAACCTGTCACTTCGATCATGTGCATCAGGATGCCCGAGCAGGACCACCGACCACATCGCTCCCGGGTCTCGACCCGGGTCATCCGAAGGGATGACGCGACCCTGAGCCGCCCCCGGGGTGGTCAGTCGACGTCGGGCGAGGACGCCTGCGCCCAGAACCGTTTCGGGATCCGGCCCGCCAGCGCCGCCGATCGTCCGCCGCGCACCGCATCGGCCATGGCGGAGGCCATCATTCGCGGATCACGAGCGCGTGTGACCGCGGTGGCGAGCAGCACCGCCGAGCACCCCAGCTCCATGGCGAGTGCCGCGTCGCTCGCCGTGCCGATGCCGGCGTCGAGCACCACGGGAACCCCCGCGGCCGAGGTGATCATCTCGATGTTGTGCGGATTCGCGATGCCCAGCCCCGTCCCGATGGGCGATCCGAGCGGCATGACCGCGGCGCACCCCACGTCCTCGAGGCGACGCGCGAGCACCGGATCGTCGGTGGTGTAGGGCAACACGACGAAATCGTCGTCGACGAGTTGCTCCGCGGCGCGCACCAGCTCGATGGCGTCGGGCAGGAGGGTCCGCTCGTCCGCGATCACCTCGAGCTTGATCCAGTCGGTCTCCAGCGCCTCTCGTGCCAACTGCGCGGTGAGCACGGCCTCGGCGGCGCCGCGACATCCCGCAGTGTTGGGCAGCAGGGCGATGCCGAGGCGCGTGAGGAGATCGAGCACCCCGGTGCCGCCCGAGGCGTCGACGCGGCGCAGAGCGACGGTGGTGAGTTCCGTCCCCGATGCGACGAGGGCCTCCTCCAGCACCGCGAGGTTGGCCGCGCCCCCGGTCCCCATGATCAGGCGAGAGGTGAAGGTACGGTCGGCGATGGTCAACTGATCAGCCACCCTGCACCGCCGTCAGCACCTCGATGGTCCAGCCGCGGCCCACGTCCTCGCCCCACCGCGAGCGCGGCAGCACGATTCCGTCCACCGCCACGGCGATGCCCTTCTCGGGAAGACCCAGCTGGGTCAGCATGTCCTGCACCGTCGTGCCAGGCTCGAGGTCGTGATCCGCACCGTTGACGGTGACACCCACTGCGGTCATGTTCGTCTCCTACCGTGCCCGAGTCCGCGTGAGACTCGAAAACCGTTCGGGGAGAGCGCATGCCGCTTCCGTCAACGGCTCGCCCTCCAGTTCTGCCACCACGGCGTCCGCCGTGACGGGCGCGAGCAGCACCCCGTTGCGACCGTGGCCGGCGGCGACGATCACGCGGTCGTCCCACCGCCCGACCACGGGGATGTTGTCGGGGCTCCCCGGCCGCAGGCCCGCCGCCGTCTCCGCCAACTCGTAGTCACCGACGGCCGGGAACACGGCCTCGGCGTCCGCCAGGAGGTCGCGGACGCCGGCGACGGTCACGGCGGTGTCGTCACCGTGCTCGTACTGCGTCGCACCGACCACCAGACCGTCGCCACGGGGGACCAGGTACACCGCGCGACCGTTGACGCTCGCGCGGACGGTACGCGTCGGCGCACTCGCCGAGCCGGGTCGCGCACGCAGGCGCAGGATCTCGCCCTTCACCGGCCGCACCGGGACGTCCGGCAGCAGACGGGACGTCGACCACCCCGCGGCGACCACCACACGATCGGTGGCGAGCGCGTCGAGGTCGGTGACGGGAGCACGCTCGATCCGCACTCCCCGGTCGCGGACCGCGGACTCCAACGCGAGCACCAACGCCCGGTTGTCCACCGACAACTCCCCCGGCGCTGACAGGCCCAGACGAACGCGCGGCGAGAGTGACGGCTCCAGAGTGCGCACCTCGCTGCGCGAGAGGATCTCGAGATCGTGGCCCTGCGCACCCACCCAGTCGGCGACAGTGCGCAGGTCCGCAGCGTCGGCCGAGTCGAACGCGACGGTCAACGATCCACTCGACACGACGACGCCCCGACCCTCCAGGTCCGCGCGCAGCACCGGATCGTGCCACCGCCGCAGCGACGCGGAACCGAGTGCCAAGAGTGCGTGTTCGCCGGGCCAGCCCTCGGACAGCGGCGCGAGCATGCCGCCCGCCACCCAGCTGGCGGCGCCGTCGCCGACAGCGCGTGCACCGAACGTCGGGTCGTGCAGGGTGACGGACCATCCCGCAGCCGCGGCGGCGCGGGCGCAGAAGAGGCCGATCACCCCACCGCCCACGACGGAGACGGATCGCTGCATGAAACTCACTTCCTCCGCCGGCATGACCCGGGTCAGGTGGTTACGGTCTGGGCGGCCTCGCCCACTCTCAGCCCCGTCCGGGACTCCCGTGTTCGTTCCCCTTCACCCTAACCGGCTGATGACCCGACCGGCCTCCGGCCTTCCCGCCATCACCCGACCGGCCTCCGGCCTTCCCGCAGAAAATGTGGGTACTACATTCACACTCGTGACGACTTCGAGGACCACCGCCCGCGAGCGGCTCGCCCCCGCCCGTCTGTATCTCTGCACCGACGCCCGCCGCGACACCGGCGACCTGGCCAAGTTCGTGGACGCGGCGCTGTCCGGGGGCGTCGACATCGTGCAGCTCCGCGACAAGGGGTCGGCGGGTGAGAAGAAGTACGGCGCCATCGAGGCGAAGGACGAGCTCGCCGCTCTCGCGGTCATCTCCGCCGCGTGCCGCCGTCACGGCGCGCTGATGGCCGTCAACGATCGTGCCGATCTGGCGCTCGCCTCGGGCGCCGACGTGCTGCACCTCGGCCAGAACGATCTGCCGGTGCACTACGCGCGCCGCATCGTGGGCCCGGACGTCGTCATCGGGCGCTCCACGCAGAACCGGGCACAGGCCACGCTCGCCGACATCGAGGACGGCGTCGACTACTTCGCCACGGGACCGGTGTGGGCGACTCCCACCAAGCCGAACCGTTCGGCCGCGGGCCTGGACGTCGTGCGTGAGGTCGCCGAATCGCATCCCACCCGGCCGTGGTTCGTCATCGGCGGGGTCGAGGAGAACAACGTCGCGCAGGCGCTCGAGGCGGGTGCGTCCCGCATCGCGGTGGTGCGGGCGATCACGCAGGCTCGCGACCCCGAGGCGGCGGCCCGTCGACTGCTCGATCTGCTGCCGTCGGTCTGACCGTCAGAGTCCGTCCGGCGACAGGACGGTGACGTCGGCGGGAACCGCCGAGCGCACCGCGTCGTCGGCCGTCACGACGACGACGCGCAGTTCGGTGTCGTTCCGGACGGCGGCGAGCGCCGCGTCCACGTTCTCGGCCCGCACGGTGTCGACGATCCACCCGAAGCTGCCGACGGCCAGTCGTACGGTGCGCGCCGGGAGGTCGTCGGGGGCGTCGGCGGCCAGGACGGCGCGGACGGGCACGGTGCGCAGCGACGGCCAACTCTCGGCGAAGGCGGGGTGCAGCGGCAGCGAGTCCACCTCGTGCTCGGCGACCCAGCGCAGTTCGGTGCTCTCACCGTTGGGAACCGTGTCGAGTTCGCGCTCCGCATCGGCGATCACAGTGGTGTAGGACCACCCCGAGTCCTCGACCTTGGTGACGTGCTCGTCCCGCACGGTCAGCAGGTCGTCGGTGATGCCCGCCTCCTCGCCGGCCTCGCGCACGGCCGCGTGGACGGCGCTCTCGTGACTGTCCCTGGCACCACCGGGCAGCGCCCACGTCCCGCCCTGATGACTCCAGGCCGCACGGTGCTGCAGCAACACCACGGAGCCCGCCGACCCGGTCGGAGCCCGCAACAGCAGACCGGCCGCGCCGTGTCGTCCCCAGTGCCGGCTCCCGTCGCTGCTGAAGACCCAGCCGTCCCCGTCACCGCGCATGGTTCACCGTCCGCATCACCCCACCTTATTGCTCCTCGCGTTGCCTGTGCTCGGACCACGGTGGGCCTATGCTCGAATCCGGACATGAGGGCGACCGATCGCGCGGGAAGGGGTCGAGGTGTCACAGCAGACGAGTGCGCTGACTCTGCGCGCGCCCGTCGACACCCGCTCCGAACGGTCGGAGTTCCTCCGTTCCACTCCCGTCCGGCTGTTGGCGGTGGGTCTTCTGGTGGTCGCGACGCTCGTGACCACCGCTCTCGTGACGACGCTGTCGGTGTCGGATCGCCAGCGCACCCTCGAACTGCTGCTCGCGCGCACCGAGCCGCTGTCCGATGCGGCGCAGAACCTGTACGTGCAGCTGTCGGTCGCGGACGCGACGGCGGCGACGGCCTTCCTCTCGGGCGGTCTGGAACCCGGCGACGTCCGTGGTCGGTACACGGACTCGCTCGGAGCGGCGGCGGGCGAGGTGGTCCGCGCGTCCACCGGACTCGCGAGCGACGACGCGACGTCGCGGCAACTGCTGGCGACGATCTCCACGAACCTGCCGCTGTACGCCGGCATCATCGAGACCGCGCGGACGAACAACCGCGTCGGCAATCCGGTGGGTTCCGCGTATCTGGCCGAGGCGTCGACCCTCATGCAGAACACGATCCTGCCGTGGGCCGAGGAACTGCACGCGGAGAAGTCCGGTGACGTGTCGGATGCGCAGCGCCAGTTCGCGACACCGCCCTGGTCGGCGTTCGTCGTGCTGGGCATCACCGTGCTCGTGCTCGTCGGCGCGCAGATGTTCCTGAGCCGGAAGACCAAGCGCACCGTCAACGTCGGTTTCGCAGGTGCCACGGTGGGCGTCGTACTGCTGCTCGGCTGGATGCTCGTCGCCGGGCTCATCTCCTCGACCGCCACCGACCGCGCTCTGGTGCGCGGCGCGGAGCCCCTGGACCTGCTCACCACCAGCCGGATCCTCGCCCAGCAGGCACGCGCCGACGAGACCATCGGCATGACGCGGCGCGGCGGCTTCGCCGACTACGAGAAGTCGTACTCCGACGCGGTGTCCGGCCTCGCCGACACCCTGGGCACACTCGCGCACGACGACGACACGCACAGTCCCCGGATGGACGACGCCCGTGCGCTGGTGTCGCTCTGGACCAGCTCGCACGACCGGATGAACGCGTCGCTGGACGTCGGCGACTTCGACACTGCCGTCACCATCGCCACCGGAACGGCTGCCGGCGACTCCAGCGACGTGTTCGGTCGGCTCGACTCGGCTCTCGTCGAGGAGATCGAGGCGTCCCGCGCGTCCCTGCGAGACGACGTCCAGCGTGCGTCGGGCGTGCTGGCCGGCCTCACCGTGGGCACCGGCATCGTGTGCGGCCTGGCCGTGCTCGCCGTCGTGGGCGGTATGTGGTCGCGTATCCGGGAGTACCTGTGATGCGCCGCGCGGCCGTGATCGCCGCCGCGCTCATCCTCGTCCTGACCGGCTGCGCGGACACCACGCCGGTGCCGGAGGCGCCGGACCGCGCCACTGTCGCCGAACCGCTGCCCGACGGGGCCACCGGCGTCACCCCGGGCGCACCGATGCCACCGGCGGAGGACTGCGGCGACCCCCGTGCGAGCCTGCGGCCCAACTACGCCGCGCCCGACGGCGCACCCGTACCCGCTCCGAACGTCGACGCGATCCGCGCCCGCGGGCGCCTCGTCGTCGGGCTGGACACCGGCAGCAATCTGTTCAGCTTCCGCGATCCCGTGAGCGGTGAGATCGTCGGCTTCGACGTCGACATCGCCCGCGAGGTCGCCCGCGATCTGTTCGGGGACCCGGACCGGCTGGAGTACCGCATCCTCGCGTCCGCCGAGCGGATCGACGCCCTGGCCGAGGGCGAGGTCGACATCGTCGTCAAGACCATGACCATCACGTGTGCCCGGCGCGAACGGGTGACCTTCTCCACCGTGTACTACCAGGCGGATCAACGGGTTCTGGCCGTCAAGGGCTCGGGCATCACGGGTGTCGGTGACCTCGGCGGTCGGCGCGTGTGCGCCGCGGCGGGCACCACGTCGTTGCTGCGCATCCAGCGTCTGCAGCCCAGTGCCCAGATCGTCAGCGTGCCCAGCTGGGCGGACTGTCTCGTGGTGCTGCAGCAGGGCGGTGTCGACGCCGTCAGCACCGACGACGCGATTCTCGCCGGACTCGCCGCCCAGGATCCGTACCTGGAGATCGTCGGGTTCTCCATCGCCGCGGAGCCGTACGGGATCGGCGTGACGCTGGGTCACGACGACCTCGTGCGCGTCGTCAACAGGACGCTCGAACGCATTCGCGGTGACGGCACCTGGAACCGCATCTACACCCAGTGGTTGTCCGTCCTCGGCCCGTCTCCCGGCGCGCCCTTTCCCGTCTACAACGGCTGATCATGAGTACCGAACCCGATCTCGAGGCGACCCGGGCCTCGTTGCGCGACGAGGATCCCGACGCCACCCGCGCCGCCCTACGCGAGCAGGACTCCGACGCGACGAGGGCCTCGGTGCGCCCCGAGGAGGACGACGCCACGCGGGCCGCGCTGCGCGAGGACACCACCGGGCGCACCTCCCGGCCGAGCCGCCGCGTACGAACCGGAAAGCGTCGTCGCCTCGGTGGTGGGCTGGTGGAACTGCCGCGCATTCCCGAGGTCGATCCCGCGACCGCTGTCATGTCGGACCCCCGCGTCCCGGAGAGCAAGCGGTTCTGCTGGAAGTGCAACGCCCCCGTCGGGCGGAGCGTCGACGGCCGGCCCGCCCATCCGTCGGGTGACTGCGACAGGTGCGGAACGCATTTCGACTTCTCCCCGCTGCTCGAACCCGGTGAGATGGTGGCCGGGCAGTACGAGGTGCAGGGGTGTATCGCGCACGGCGGACTCGGGTGGATCTACCTCGCCATCGATCGCAACGTCAGCGATCGCTGGGTCGTGCTCAAGGGCCTGCTGCACTTCGGCAACGCCGAGGCACACGCGGTGGCGATGGCGGAACGCCAGTTCCTCGCCGAGGTGACCCACCCCGGCATCGTCAAGATCTACAACTTCGTGGAGCACCCCCGCCCCCTCGCGCCCGGCTCGCAGGAGGCGCCGTCGTCGACGGGGTACATCGTCATGGAGTACGTCGGCGGTCGCACGCTGCGCCAGATCATGACCGACAACCCGACGCGCACGAAACTGCCTGTGCAGGAAGCCATCGCCTACCTCCTCGAGGTGATGCCCGCGCTGGCCTACCTGCACTCCATCGGTCTGGCGTACAACGATCTGAAACCCGAGAACGTCATGGTGACGCAGGACCAGATCAAGCTGATCGACCTGGGCGCGGTGAGCCAGCTCGAGGACTACGGGTACCTCTACGGCACGGCCGGATACCAGGCACCGGAGATCGTGCGGACCGGACCCACGGTGGCGTCCGACATCTTCACCGTGGGGCGCACTCTCGCGGTCCTGACGCTCGAGATCGCCTCGGAGCACGGGCGGTACGTGGACGGCATCCCGGAGGACGCGCCCGTCCTGCAGGAGTACCAGTTCTTCGCCCGGCTGCTCCGACGCGCGACGGCCGCCGACCCGCTCACCCGGTTCCGCAGCGCCGACGAGGCGGCGAGTCAGCTCAGTGGTGTTCTGCGCGAGATCCTCTCGCAGCAGACGGGTGACAGCCACCCGTCGCTCTCGTCGGTGTTCAGCCCGCAGCGCACCACCTTCGGCACCGACGAGCAGGTCGCCGTCACCGACGTGTACATCGACGGACGGCACCGCGTGGCCAGGCTGGATCCGCGCGACGTGGTGGCCGCGCTTCCGGTCCCCCTGATCGACACGTCGGACCCGAGCGCGCAGCTCATCGCCGCGGCCGTGCACAGCGAACCGCACCAGACGCTCGACTCGCTGCGCCTTGCCCGCGAGAACGGCCTCGATCGCACCGTGGGCGACGACTCCGTCGGGTCCGTGGAAGCGGTGCTGACCGAGGCCCGCGCGTATCTCGATCTGGGCGAGGGAGATTCGGCCGCGGAGGTGATGCGCAGGCTGGACGACGTGACGGGCAACTGGCGTGTCGACTGGCACCGCGGCACCATCGCGCTGCTGTGCCGTAACTTCGTCGACGCCGCCGACAAGTTCGACTCGGTGCTCTCCGCGATGCCCGGCGAGGTCGCACCCAAGCTCGCGCTCGCGGCGACGGCGGAACTGTTGGCGCAGCAGACCTCCGACGACGGCCACGACACGTGGTGCGCCCTGGCCGAGACGATGTACACCACGGTGTGGCGGACCGATCGCACCATCGTCAGCGCCGCGTTCGGTCTCGCCCGCAGGCTCGCGGAACGGGGTGCGCTGCTCGACGCCATCATGACTCTCGATCTGGTGCCCGCCACGTCACGGCACTACTCGATGGCACGGATGACCGGCGTACTCACACTGCTCTCCGGCTCCGCGGCCGACATGGACGAGGGTGCGCTCTACGAGGCGGCGCGGCGCGTCGAGGCGCTGCCGGCGCGCGAACCCCGTGCGCTGCAACTGCGGACGGTCGTCCTGGGCACCGCGCTCGAATGGATGGAATCCGGGCACACGCCCGAGTCCACGGTGCCGCTGCTCGGCGTGCCCTTCACGCGGGACGGCCTCCGGACGGGCGCCGAGACCGCCCTGCGATCCCTCGCCCGGACCGCGCGGACCCGGTCGCACCGCTTCGCCCTGGTGGACCTGGCCAACGCGGTGCGGCCCAAGTCCCTCTTCTGATCAGCCGATCAGGGCCACCGCGGCGCGGGCGATGGCCAACTCCTCGTTGGTGGGCACCACGAGGACCGTCACCGGGGAATCGTCCGTCGAGATGACCCGGATTCCCTTGCCGCGCTCGGCATTGCGCTCCTCGTCCAGTTCGATCCCGTACATCTCGAGGTCCGCCAGGGCCGCTGCGCGCACCTCGGCCGAATTCTCGCCCACGCCGGCGGTGAACGTGACGACGTCCACGTGGCCCAGCTCGATCATGTACGCGCCGAGGTAGCGCCGCAGGCGATGGACGTACACGTCGAAGGCCAGGGCCGCGGCCTCGTCACCGTCGTCGATGAGGCGCCGGAGCTCACGGAAGTCGGTGACACCACTCAGTCCCTTGATACCGGAGCGGCGGTTGAGCAGTTCGTCGATGGCATCGACATCCATGTCGGCACTGCGCCGTAGGTGCATCACGATGCCGGGATCGATGTCGCCGCTGCGGGTTCCCATCACGAGCCCCTCGAGCGGGGTGAGGCCCATGGACGTGTCCACCGCGACGCCGCCGCGCACGGCCGATGCCGAGGCGCCGTTGCCGAGGTGCAGCACGATCTGGTTCACGTCCGACGGCGACCGTCCCAGATGCTCTGCCACGCGGCCACTCACGTACTCGTGGGACGTGCCGTGCATCCCGTACCGCTTGATGTCGTGTTCGGCGGCGGTGGCCGCATCGATGGCGTACGTCGAGGCGGCGGCGGGGAGGGTGTGGAAGAACGCCGTGTCGAACACGGCGACCTGCGGCACGTCGGGCAGCTCCCGGCGCGCCACCTCGATCCCACGCAGGTTGGCCGGATTGTGCAGGGGCGCCAGCGCACTGAGCTCGTCGATGGTGGCCACGACCGAGTCGTCGATGAGGGTGGGCTCGCTGAAGACGGTGCCGCCGTGCACCACTCGATGTCCCACTGCCGTGATGCCCGCCTCCGCCAGGGGCAGTCCCGCGTCGGCCATCATCTCGAACGCCAGCCGGAGGCCCGTGACGTGATCGGGGATGTCGGTCGTCTTCTCCGTCGTGTCGTCGCCGCGGGTGACGGCCACGCGCCCGTCGGCGTCCCCGATGCGCTCGACGATGCCCTGCAGGACGCTGTGTCCCGAGTCGGGGTCCACCACCTGGAACTTCACCGACGACGATCCCGAGTTGACGACCAGCACCGTGCTCACTTCGCGACCTCGAGACCGTCGGTACCGGACTGGGCCTGGATGGCGGTGATCGCCACGGTGTTCACGATGTCCTGCACCAGGGCTCCTCGACTGAGATCGTTGACGGGCTTGCGCAGTCCCTGCAGGACCGGTCCCACCGCCACGGCGTTGGCGCTGCGCTGCACCGCCTTGTACGTGTTGTTGCCGGTGTTGAGGTCGGGGAAGACGAACACGGTCGCCCGGCCCGCCACCTCGGAGTCGGGCAGCTTGGACTTCGCCACCGACGGGTCGATGGCCGCGTCGTACTGGATCGGCCCCTCCACCAGCAGATCCGGCGCCCGGTCGCGGACGAGGTCGGTCGCCGTCCGGACCTTGTCCACGTCGGCACCCGATCCGGAATCGCCGGTGGAGTAGCTCAGCATCGCCACCCGCGGCTCGATGCCGAACATCGACGCGGTGGCCGCGGACGAGACGGCGATGTCGGCGAGCTGCTCCGACGTGGGATCGGGAACCACGGCGCAGTCGCCGTAGGCGAGCACCTTGTCCGCGAGACACATCAGGAAGATGCTCGAGACCGTCGAGACCCCGTCCATGGTCTTGATGATCTCGAAGGACGGCTTGATGGTGTGCGCCGTGGTGTGCGCGGCGCCCGAGACCATACCGTCGGCAATACCCTTGTGCACCATCATGGTTCCGAAGTACGAGATGTCGGACATGATGTCGCGGGCCTTGTCCTCGGTCATGCCCTTGTGCTTGCGCAGCTCGACGTACTCCGCGACGAAGTCGTCCGTGTACTCCGAGTTCGTCGGATCCAGCACGGTGGCCTCGGACAGGTCCACCCCCAGTTCCCCGGCCCTGCGCGTGATCGCCGCCTCGTCGCCGAGGATGGTCAGATCCGCGACCTGCCGTTGCAGCAGTCGTCCGGCCGCGCGCAGGATCCGGTCGTCCGACCCCTCGGGCAACACGATGTGCTTGCGGTCGGCGCGGGCCCGGTCGATGAGCTGGTACTCGAACATCTGCGGCGTCACCACCGACGGCATCGCGACGTCGAGGCGGCCCAGGATCTCGGCGGCGTCGACGTGGCGCTCCATGAGCGCCAGCGCCGTGTCGACCTTGCGTTGCGATCCGACGGCCACCCGCCCGCGAGTGGACGCGGCCACACTCGCGGTGTCGAAGGTTCCGAGTTCGGTGGTGAGGATCGGTAGTCGGGGCTGCAGACCCTCGATGAGCTTGGCGATCATGGGATGCGGTGTCAGTCCGCCGTTCATGACGATGCCGGCGAGCGACGGAAACCCCTCGGCCTCGTGGGCGTTGACGAGCGCGAGCACGACGTCGGAGCGGTCGGCCGGAGCGATGACGACGACTCCCTCGGTGAGTCGCTCGAGAATGTGCTCGGCCGTCATGCCGCCGACCATCACGCGCAGGGCCTCCCGTTGCAGCAGTTCGGCGTCGCCGCTGTAGAGCTCGCCCTTCATCGCGTGCAGCAGTTCGTCCATGGTCGGTGCGACCAGCAGCGGTACCTCGGGCAGAGCCCACGCCGGCACGTCCTCTGTCGAGAGCTGCGCGATGACGTCGTCCAACGCGTCGGGATCGCACCGGTTGGCGACGATGCCGGCCAGATGGGCGCGGTGCGTCGACAGTTCCGATCGACACACGTCGGCGAGGTGGGCGATCTCCTCGGGCGTGCGTTCGGAGCCACGCAGCGCGAGGAGCACCGGGGCGCCCAGGTTCACGGCGACGCGCGCGTTGAATCCCAGCTCGCTGGGACTGGCGATGTCGGTGTAGTCGCTGCCCACGATCACCACGGCATCGCACTGGGACGCGACGTCGTGGTAGCGGCGCACGATCTCGGCGAGCGCGGCGTCGGGATCCGCGTGCACCTCGTCGTAGGTGACGCCGAGCGACTGCTCGTACGTGGTGTCCGCGGTGGTGTGGTCGATCATGAGCTCGAGGATGTAGTCGGTCTCGGACGACGACCGAGCGATCGGCCGGAACACACCGACCCGAGCCGTCGAGGCACCGAGCATGCGCAGCAGCCCCAACGCGATGGTCGACTTGCCGGTGTCCCCCTCGGGCGACGCGATGTAGATGCTGGAGACGGGCGAGCTGGGCGTGTCTGCGGGCGCGGCGACCATGGTCTCAGCCTAATGGGCGCGCCGCCGCGGTCGTCCGAGACGATGTCCCTCGGTCGGGCTGTGATCCCGGAAACAACTCCGCACTTTCTTAGCCTACGCAAGCATAATACTTGTGTGCCCACAACTGTCGCGTCAGGCGGTCTCGACCAGCGTCACAAGATGATCGTGCTGGCCACGTGCTGCCTCAGCCTGCTCATCGTCTCGATGGACGCCACCATCGTGAACGTCGCGCTGCCCGCCATCCGCACCGAACTCGGCGCATCCGTGTCCCAGCTCCAGTGGACCATCGACGTCTACACACTGGTGCTCGCCAGTCTGCTGCTGCTGTCCGGCACCACCGCGGACCGTGTGGGGCGGCGCCGTGTCTTCCAGATCGGACTCGTCAGCTTCGCCGTCGGCTCGCTGCTCTGCAGCCTCGCCCCCACCGCCCCGGTCCTCATCCTCGCGCGCATGATCCAGGCGATCGGTGGGTCGATGCTCAACCCCGTCGCCATGTCGATCATCACGCAGGTCTTCACCGGGAAGGCCGAGCGTGCTCGGGCGATCGGTATGTGGGGGGCCGTGGTCGGCATCTCCATGGCCCTCGGTCCCATGCTCGGCGGACTGTTGATCGAGATCTCCGGATGGCGGTCCGTCTTCTGGATCAACATCCCGGTCTGTCTCGCAGCGTTCGTTCTGGCCGCCGTGTTCGTCCCCGAGTCGCGGTCGCCCGTCATGCGCGCGTTCGATCCGGTCGGTCAGCTGCTCGGTGTCGTCATGCTGGCCTCCCTGGTGTTCGGCCTCATCGAGGGTCCCTCGCTCGGATGGTCGTCGCCCATCACCCTCGCCGTGTTCGCCCTGTCCGTGGCCTCGTTCGTCGCGTTCGTCCGCTACGAGAACAGGCGCGTCGATCCGTTCATCGATCTGCGCTTCTTCCGCAGCATCCCGTTCTCATCGGCGACGATCGTGGCCGTGTGCGCCTTCGGCGGATACGGAGCGTTCCTGTTCCTCATGTCGCTGTACCTGCAGGAGGTGCGCGGCTTCAGCGCGATCGGCACGGGAGCGTCCTTCCTACCGCTCGCACTCGCCACGCTGATCTGCTCGCCGCTGTCCGGGCGGATGGTGGCGCGGTGGGGTGCCCGCCCCTCGATGACCATCGCCGGTGTGGTCATCGCCGTCGCCGGCCTGACCCTCACCCGCCTCTCCGCCACCACCCCCGTCAGCGCACTGCTGGTCATGTTCGCGATCTTCGGGGTCGGCTTCGGGCTGGTCAACGCCCCCATCACCAACGCGGCCGTCGGCGGGATGCCCCGCGATCGCGCGGGTGCGGCGTCGGCGGTCGCGTCGAGCAGCCGCCAGATCGGTGTCAGCATCGGCGTCGCGCTGTGCGGGAGCCTCACCACCGCGGGCGCCGCGGCCGGCATCGACGCGGGGTTTGCCGCCTCCACACACACGGTCTGGTGGGCTCTGTCCGCCATCGGTCTGATCGTCGCGGGCCTC
Organism: Rhodococcus sp. UNC23MFCrub1.1; assembly: GCF_000686025.1. Classification (GTDB taxonomy): domain Bacteria; phylum Actinomycetota; class Actinomycetes; order Mycobacteriales; family Mycobacteriaceae; genus Rhodococcoides. The sequence goes on along the minus strand of NZ_JMLQ01000006.1, from coordinate 133,593 downwards.
GGGCTGGTCAGCGCGAGCAGGCGGGCCACGCGGACCGCGGACGACGTGGCCGCACTGTTCCGCACACCGGAGCCCGCCCGTGCCTGACCGCCGGAGCCGACCGATAGACGAGGCCTGGGCCGCGATGACCTCGCTGGTCTTCGAGAACCGCGACACCTGGCGCCGACGGGTGGCGGCCGAGGTCGACATGCCGTTCAGCCGGGTGCGGGTGCTACGGCGCCTGGTCGACGGACCGCTGACGATGAGCGCGGTGGCCACCGCGGCGGCGATGGACGCACCGGCGACCACGGTGTGCGTCAACGAACTCGAGTCTCGCGGCTACGTCCGCCGCACCGTCGACGACAGCGATCGTCGCAGCAAGCGCGTCACGATCACCGACGACGGCCGCGCCCTGATGGACCGCGTGCACGCGATCACCGACCCGGTACCCGACTCGCTCGCCGACCTCGGCGACGAGGACGCCGCGGTGCTGCACCGGATCCTGTCGGGCGCGGTGTCCTCCGGCGTCGTCAGCCCAGACGGCGCAGACGGGGCTCCAGATCGGTCTTGAACAGCTCCAGGAACCGACGCTGATCGTGACCCGGCGCGTGGAAGACCAGGTGGTTCAGGCCTGCATCGACGTACGGCTTGACCTTCTCGACGGCCTCGTCGGGATCGGAGGCGACGATCCACCGCTTCGCCACCTGCTCGATCGGCAGCTCGTCGGCGGCCTTCTCCATCTCGATCGGATCGTCGATGGAGTGCTTCTGCTCCGGCGTCAGTGACAGCGGCGCCCAGAAGCGCGTGTTCTCCAGCGCCGCATCGGCATCGGTGTCGTACGAGATCTTGATCTCGATCATGTGGTCGATGTCGCCCACGGACCGGTTCATCTTCTCCGCACCCTCGGCCACCGCGGGGATCAACTTGTCGGTGTAGAGCTCCATGCCCTTGCCGGACGTACAGATGAAGCCGTCGCCGCTGCGTCCGGCGTAGCGCGCGACCACGGGACCGCCGGCCGCCACGTACACCGGGACCCCACCCTCGGGAACGTCGTAGATCGAGGCGCCCTTGGTCTTGTAGTACTCGCCCTCGAAGTCGACGCGATCGCCCAGCCACAGCTCGCGCATCAGCGACACAGCCTCGCGCAGACGCGCGAACCGCTCCTTGAACTCCGGCCACTCACCGTCGAATCCGGTGGCGATCTCGTTCAGAGCCTCACCCGTACCCACTCCGAGCATGATCCGGTTCGGGTACAGGCACGCCATCGTCGCGAAGGCCTGCGCGATGACGGCCGGGTTGTAGCGGAACGTCGGGGTCATCACCGACGTGCCCAGCTGCAGAGTCTTCGTGCGCTCACCGACCGCGGTCATCCACGCCAGCGAGAACGGTGCGTGGCCACCCTCGTGGCGCCAGGGCTGGAAGTGGTCGCTCACGGTCGCCGAGTCCATGCCCGACGCCTCCGCCTGCACCGCGATCTCGACGAGCTCACGTGGACCGAACTGCTCGGCCGACGCCTTGTATCCCAGCTTCAGTTCCTGTGCCACGCCGAACTCCCTCGTCTACCGCCGAACCCCGGTCACCGTCATGTCTATCAGTCGAGGCCTCCGATCCGCCCGAGGCCTTCGAATCGCAGTGCGCGCAACCCTGTCACCGAGGTGGGCAGCCCGGCACCGTGGGAGGTTGCACGAGCGCGAGGAGGCTGTGGTGGGTGTCGAGGTGCAGAACGAACGTTCTGAACCACTGCTGTGGGGCGAGGACGATTCCCGGCGCGCTGCGGGCTTCACGGCGGGACCGTACTCGTGAGCATCGCGTTCGTGGGCGGAGGACCCCGCGCGACCGGCATCCTCGAGCGGATCGTCGGCCGGGCCGACGAGCTGACCGAACCGATCGACGTCCATGTCGTCGACCCCCACCCGCCGGGTGCAGGGCGGATCTGGCGACGGAACCAGGACCCCCTGCTCTGGATGAACTCCGTCGCGGCGGACGTGGCCATGCTGCCCGACGGGTCGGGCGGTCCCACCCTCGCGGAGTGGGTGACGGCGAACCGGGACACCCTCGTCACGGATCCGGCTCTGCGGGAGGAGATTCTCCGTTTCACCCCGTCGTCGTTCGCGTCCCGGTCGCTGCAGTCCCACTATCTCGCTCACGTCTTCGAGAGCGCGGTGAAGGCGCGGCCGGATCGTGTTCGAGTGCACGTGCACCGGGCCTGCGTCGTCGACATCGAGGATCGGGGTGTCCACCAGCGTCTGATCCTCGACGACGGCACCGTGCTCGAGGTGACCGATGTCGTTCTGGCGCAGGGCCAACCCGACACTCTGCCGCCGGCAGACGTCCAGGCATTCACCGCCCATGCCGAGACCCACGGTCTCCGGTACATCGGGCCGGGATACACAGCCGACCTCGATCCGGCGCTGGTCCCCGAGGCCGAACCCGTCCTGATCTCGGGCCTCGGTCTCGCCTTCGTCGACTGGATGGTGCTGCTCGCGGAGTCACGCGGCGGCACCTTCTCGCGCTCCGGTGACGGCACCCTGGTGTACACGGCCTCCGGCCGGGAACCCCTGGTGTACGCCGGATCTCGACGCGGGGTTCCGTACCACGCCAAGATCTCGTACTCCATCGCCGATGCGGCACCGCCTCTCCCGAGGTTCTTCGTACCCGAGGCTTTTCCCGGGACGGAGACGCTCGACTTCCGTACGGCGGTCTGGCCTCTCGCGGTCGCGGAACTTGCGTGGGCGCACTATCACGAGCTGTTCCGCTCCCACCCCGACCGTGTCCGCGGGCCGTTCATCGAACTCGAGGCCGCCCTGGGCCGTGACGGCGCCCGTGCAGTCGGTGAACTGGTCGAACGAATGGTCCCCGATCCCGAGGACCACTTCGACATCGACACGCTCGACCGACCGCTGCGGCACGCCCGATTCGACTCAGCGGCCGATGCCGCAGAGCAGGTGCACCGCTACATCGAGGCAGACCTGGCACGACGGCGCGACCCCCGCTTCAGCGCGGACGCCGCCGTGTTCTCGGCCCTGCTGTCGGCGTATCGGACTGTGGGAGAGCTCGTTCGGACAGAGCGACTGCGCCCGGACGACGTCGCGTCGCAGGTGGAGGGACAGCTGCATTCCTTCTTCAGCTTCCTCGCGAGCGGTCCCCCGCCCGAGCGCCTGGAGCAGCTGCTCGCACTCGGCCGCGCCGGAGTCATTCGCTACCTCGGCCCCGAGGTGCGGTTCGAGGCGGACGGTGACGGCTTCCGGGCGACCTCGCACGTGCACCACGACGTGGTGCGAGCGCGGACGCTCATCGAAGCCCGACTGCCCAGCGCGTCCATCTCGCGCAGCGCCGACGCCCTGCTGCGATCGCTGCACGAGCGCGGTGAGGTCCGCGAGGTGAGTGCGTCTCCGACGAGTCCGGCCAAACTGGCCGTCGACGGCTCGTCCCGCGTGATCGACGCATCGGGCACGGCGCACCCCCATCGGTACGCGGTGGGAATGTGGGTGGCGGGCCACGCCTGGTCCGGCGCCTTCGCCCGGCCCGGCATCGACGCCGGCTTCTTCCGGCACAACGACGCGATCGCCGCGGATCTCGTGGCCGGCCACCGTGCTGTGTCTCACCCGGCTCGACGCTGAACGAGCAGCTCGTACAGCTGCGTCTCCACCATCGTGGTGGGAAGCGGCAACGGTACTGCCGGCGGAGCCGAGTCGTAGGTGTGGCCCGTCGGCGTCCGGAATCTGACGATGTGGCCGCCGTCGACGTGCTCGACGACCCGCTGGGCCTCCCACCCCTCCGCGTCCTTCGCGTCATTGCAGGCGGCGCACAGTCCCATGCCGTTCTCCGCCGTCGTCGGGCCACCGAACCTGAAGGGGCGTATGTGGTCGTGGTGTCGGATCGGCGCATCGCACCACGGTGTGCGGCACGCCCGGTCGCGGACGTCGATGTAGTGACCGAGTCCCGCCGGGAACACACGCGCCGTCGAGTCCATCGCCGTGAGCTGTCCCGTCGACGGGACGGCGTAGAGCCGCCGCAGGGTCGCACCGACACTCCCGCCGTCGATGCGGTCGGCCACCGCACGGCGGGCCACTTCGGCGGGAACCATGCCGTAGCCGGGAACGTGCGCGGCCTCGTCACCGCCGGCGAGCAACGACTCGTCGGACATGACCAGCTGCACCGCCACCGGGGGACCCGCCGCTGCATCTCCCCCGGTCACGCGCTCGAACAACAGGTCCGCCATCACCTGATCACGTGTTCGACCCTCGGCACGGCCGGCTGCGACGAGCGCGTCCGCGTCTCGGCGCAACGTGGCGTACACGCACACCGCCTTGTCCATCGGCAGCAGCGCCGTCGCGTATCCCATGAAATCCGGAGCCGGACGCACGCTCACGCGGCGCTGCGCAGCCGCACGCGCGTTCCTCCGCACCACGGCCGCGGCATCGAGCTCGACCGCCGCGGCCACCGCGAGCGCGACCACCTGCTTGTCGCCCTTCCCTTCCAACGTCGAGGCGTCGGCACACAACCGGCGATCGACCTCCCGCCGGTCCGCCACGGTGAGGTGCGCCGTCTCCCGCACCAGCAGCATCGCGCGGTACTCGCTCAGGCGGCCTTCGCGCATCGACTGCAGGGTGTACGGCATCTCGTGCACCAGTGCCCGTGCGAGTCCGAGGTATGTGCCACCACGCCGGTGTGACTCGCGACGTGCCAGACCCACCTGTGACGCGATCCCGAGATCCCACTGCTTCCTCGGCAGCCCGCGATCACGCCTATCGGCTCGAACGCTCGCCGCCACCCCGGCGGTCACTACCGCCTGCGTCGCCGCGCCCACGCACTTCAGGGCTTCGATGGCCGTCACGGCATCGATTCCTTCCCGCGCCGACCCGCCGTCCTCCACCAGCCCCAAACGCGCTGTGAACAGCCGTATCTCGTCCACCGACGGTGGGTGCAGCTCTACCGTGTCGTTCATCGATCTCCCCCCGGATCCTCGATTCCTGCAGAAGGTAACTCGAGGGTCCGACACCCTCCGCGCGCCGTAGAGTCGAGCCCATGAGCCCGCTCCGCGCCTGGTCCGACCCGCTCGCCGAGCACATCGTCGGCACGTATTTCGCGTTGCGCGCGGCGATGGCGATCATGGCCGTCGGGTTGCCTCTCCTGCTCGTCGCCTGGTCGCTGCTCGATCCCGACCTTCCCGTGCTCGGATCGATGAGCGAGTACTACTACAGCCCGGCCCGCGACGTGTTCGTCGGAGTGCTCTCCGGGACCGGTATCGCGTTGATCTGCTACCGCGGTCACGGGCCGCTCGAGAACAGACTGCTGAACGCGGCCGGCGCCTTCCTCGTCGTCGTCGCGCTCGTGCCCACGGATCCACCGGGGCAGAGCGACTTCGGCCTGCGTATGACGGTCCACGCCGTCGCCGCCGTGGCCTTCTTCGTCAGCTTCGCGGTGTCGGTCTGGCGGTGCGCGGACGACACCCTGGATCCGTCCCGGGACTCCGAACGGCGAATCCGCCGTTACCGCAGGGCCTATCGAGTCGTGGCGGTCGTGGTCGTCGTCGCTCCGGCGTCGGCGCTCGCCCTGGTGCTCGTCCTCCGCCAGGGCGCGCTCGCGGTACTGGTGGTGGAAGCGGTCGCAGTGATCACCTTCGGCGCGTACTGGACACTGAAGTCCTACGAGCTGCGGGGCACCGAGCTGGCCGAGCAGCCGTGAACCTCGAGCACCGTCAGCGGCGACATCGCACCCGGGTGGACTGGGGCCTGCGCGGAGCCGAGGCGATCGCGTCGGACGCCGACATCGCCGTGATCGTGGACGTCCTGTCGTTCACCACCACGGTGAGTGTCGCTCTCGACCGAGGGATCGGCGTCGTCCCGCACGCGGGCGCCGACACCGAGGAGGTCGCCCGACGTCACGACGCGTCCGTGGCGTTCCGCCGCTCGCAATCGGCTCCGGGCCGCATCACATTGTCCCCCGGATCGATCCGGTCCGCGCGCGACGTGCCCGCCCGGCTCGTTCTTCCGTCACCCAACGGATCGACCATCGCCGAGGCGATGGCGGCGACACCCGTCCTGGCAGCGGCGTCCCTGCGCACGGCGACGGCGATCGCGCACTGGATCGCGCGCACCGCGGGACCGGACGACTCCGTGGCGATCATCGCTGCGGGCGAGAGATGGCCGGACGGATCGCTACGCCCCGCGATCGAGGACTTCTGGGGAGCGGGTGCAGTCGTCGCGGCACTCGCCGCCGTCGGGCGTCTTCTCGACCCGTCTCCCGAGGCCGACGCAGCGCAGGCAGCCTGGACGGCGGTGGCCGATGATCCGTCGACGGCACTGCGTGACTGCAGTTCCGGTCGCGAGCTGATCGCCCTCGGATTCGACGGCGATGTCGCGGTGGCAGCGGAGGTCGGGGAGAGCGCCGGCGTTCCGATTCTCCGTCAGGGGATCTTCGTCGATGCTAGGAGCGGCGGCCTCAGCGCCTGATCCCGTGGTGCTTCTCGGCCACGTCCGGGTGTGCACGGGTACGCGATTTCCACGCGTTCTCGCCGTAGGTCCGGAAGAGGGGGTTGTCAGGATCGGTGTCGACGCCCCGGGACCGCGCCGCCAACTCGGGTGGAAGGTCGATGATCGGCACGCGCGCATCCAGTGCGGGGCTGAGGAAGTAGGGAACGGACACCCGGTCCGTGCCGGGCGTCGGCGCGAGGACTCGATGCCGAGTGGCACGCAGGTACCCACCCGTCGCGACCTCGAGCAGTTCCCCGACGTTGACGATGAACGCGCCGGCCACGGGCGGTACGTCGATCCACTCGCCGCCGCGCAGCTCCACCTGCAAGCCGGTCGACTCCGGCTCCACGAGAAGCAACGTCAGCACCCCCGAGTCCTTGTGCGCGCCCACCCCCTGCGGGTTCTCGGTGCTGCCGGGATACCGCACCACCTTGATCAACGTCGCGGGGAGCTCGGCGAAGGCGGCATCGAATGTGTCCTCGGCCGCGCCGAGGGAGACTGCCCAGTGTCGGAGCAGCCGCAGCCCGACGTCCGACAGGGCGGCGTCCCAGGCCTCGAACGCGGGACGCAGTTCGGGTAGCGCGGACGGCCACTGGTTGGGGCCCTGCAGGTTCCAGTATCCCTGCGCCGCGGGAATCACCTCGCGCTCCGGACCGATGTCGATCTGCTCTCGCCAATCGACGGCGCCGTTGGTCAGCTCGCCGCCGAGCCGACTGTAGCCGCGGAACTGGGGCGAGTTCAGTTGACTGATCTCGTCCTTGGCGTCCGCCGGCAGCGCGAAGAAAGTGCGCGCCAGCGACAGGACCGTCGACACGAGCTCGGGGTCGACACCATGACCGGTCAGGTGGAAGAAGCCGTGGTCGTGGGTGGCCTCGCGCAATGCCGAACGAAACCCGTCGACATCCGCGGTCGACATGTCGAGAACGGGCAGCGCTGTCACCTGATCGGAAGCTTCTCGCCGGCCTCCACCGCGACGGTCAGCCGGTTCTCGGGAGGCGCCACCGGGCACGTCGCGTAGTCGGTGAGGGCGCACGGCAGGTTGGACGCGCGGTTGAAGTCCAGTGTCACCAGGCCGTCGGCGTCCGCATCGCCGACCGCGAGGGACCGGCACGCGGGGTAGGTGCTCACGCCGCTGGTCTCGTCGGTGAAGAGGATGTGGAAGCCGCCCGCCTTCCCTCGGAATGCGACGAACTGTTGCGGTGCGTTCCCGAGCGTGAAGTCGATGACGCCCAGCCCGGCGTGGTGGTGCTCCAGACCCTCGACGACGGCCGCGGTGGTGACCGTGCGCTCGGAGTCGTACGGCGTGAACGTGCCACTCACGCGCCACTTCTCGTCGGGTGCGAAGGTGGGGATCCCGCCGAACGACGCCAAGGTGGGGGCCGCGGGGTCGTGCACGCGCAGGGCCACCGAGCCGGTGCGGCGAATCACCTCGACGCGCCGCTCACCGGCGGCCACGAGGAGGCCGGGAGCCCCCTCGACAGGGTGCAGAGCGACAGTCCCGTCCACGACCACCCCGTCGACCGACAACCCGTCGCCCGTGCTCGCGGTGACGTGCAGAGCGTCGTCGTCGGCGCGCCACACACCGGGCAGATCCCCCACAGCCGCGTCGGTCTCGGTCAACCAGTACAGACCTGTGAGCGCGACCCAGCCCAACGGATCGCGGAAGTACTCCTCGCGATCGGAATGCCATGCAGCCCAGTCCTGCTCGAACGTGGTGACGGATGTTGTCATGATGCGTACTCCTTCTCGGACGGTGACGATGCGATTCTGCCGAGGACACCGTCGCCGACGTGACGTGCCTCCTCGAGATGGGGGTACCCCGACAGGATGATCTCGTCGACACCTGCCTCGCGATACTCCTCGATGCGGGCCACCACCTCGTCGTGGCTGCCGAGCAGCGCGGTGCCGGCGCCGCCGCGGACGGGACCGATGCCCGCCCACAGGTTGGGGCCCACCACCAGGTTCCGACGATCACCGCCGTGCACCGCCAACATGCGTCGCTGGCCTTCCGATCCGACGGCGCCCAGTTGCGCCTGTCGGGTCCGGACGGTCGCGTCGTCGACATCGGCGATCAGGTCCTCAGCTCGAGCCCACGCATCTTTCGCGCGCTCGCGGGTGATCACGTGCATCCGCAGTCCGGCACGCAGGGTGCGGCCGCGGGCAGCCGCACGCTCCCGCACGTGGGAGATCTTCTCGGCCACCGCCTCGGGAGACTCGCCCCACGTGAGAAAGACGTCGGCATGCTCGGCGGCGACATCCAGTGCGGCGTCCGATGATCCGCCGAGATAGACGTCGGGAAGCGGCACCGGAGGATGCCCGCCGAAACCGCCGCCGTTCGGTCGGTCCACAGCGTAGTGGTCGCCGGACGGCCGCACCGGCCGGCCGTCGGAGACGGCGCGTGCGATGCCGAGGAACTCACCCGCCCGCGCGTAGCGGCCCTCCTTCGTCAGACGGTCGCCGTAGGACCGCTGCTCGACGTCGTCGCCCCCGACCACCACGTTGAGGAGCACTCGGCCACCGGACAGTCGATGGAATGTACTGACCATCTGCGCCGACGTCACGGGCGAGACCTGGCCCGGCCGGAAAGCCACCAGGAACTTCAGACGAGTGGTCGCCGGGATCAGCGCCGCGGTGACCAACCACGCGTCCTCGCAGTGTCCGCCCGTCGGAGTGAGCACTGCCTCGAAACCGAGTTCCTCGACGGTCACGGCCAATTCGGTCAGGTACTCGAGCGTCGCCTCCCGGTGTCCGTCGCCGGATCCCGCCGTGGACGCGCCGCCGATCGAGACTCCGTGCGAGTGCGCACCGAGCCTCTCGTCGTCACCCCCGGTGGGGAGGAACCAGTGGAATCTCACTCGCCGATGCGGGGTCGACGTAGTCCGAGGTGCTCCCGCAAGGTCGACCCCTCGTAGGCGGCTGGGTACGAACCACGTTCCTGCAGTTCGGGAACCAGCTTGTCGACGATGTCGTCGAGCCCGCTCGGCACGAGGTACGGCGTGATGTTGAAGCCGTCGCTCGCCCCTCCGCGGACCCACCGGGTGAGCTCGTCCGCGACCTGGCTCGGCGTACCCGCGAATCCGGTACGCGCCGACGTCTCGATGACGACCTGCCGCAGCGACAGGTTCTTCGCCTCGGCGAGCGACCGCCATTCCCGCACGCGTGCATCCACGTCGATGCCGTTGAACGCCGAGCCACGAGCACCGACGACGCCACTGACGATCGGATCCTCGGTGGGGAGTGGTCCGTCGGGATCACGATCGGACAGATCGCGCCCCCACACCTGGCCGGCGATCGACAGCGTCGTCGGGCCGGTGAACTGACCCTCCTTGACCCAGCGCACCTTCTCGTCCACGTCCCGCTCGTGGTCCGCGAGGACGATCTGGGTGCCGGGCAGGATCTTGATGTCGTCGTCCGGTCTCCCTCGGGCCACGAGTCGCGCGCGGATGTCGTTCGCGAAGTCGAGTGCGTCGTCGAAGTGGGTGCCGTGCGCGGAGAAGATCACGTCGGCGTGCTGGGCGGCGAAGTCGCGACCGGTGCTGGAATCTCCCGCCTGGAAGATCACCGGGTGGTCCTGCGGACTGCGGGGAATCGGTGCAGCAGAGGCGATGTCGAACTGCGAGGACTGGATGCGCACGGAGTCGGGCGTGCCTCCTGCGTTCCACAGGGCTCTGGCGGCGTCGAGGAACTCTCCGGCGCGCACGTAGCGGTCCGCGTGGTCGAGGTAGCCGCCGCGGCGGAAGTTCTCGCCGGTCCACGCGTTGTCGGTCGTGACGACGTTCCAGCCGGCGCGACCACCGGACAGCACGTCCAGTCCCGACAGTCGACGCGCGAGGTCCACCGGTTCGTTGTAGGTGGTGTTCTGGGTGGCCACCAGTCCGATGTTCGTGGTGATGCCGGCGAGCGCCGCCAACTGTGTGATGGCGTCGGGACGACCGGCGATGTCCAGGTCGAGGATCTTGCCGCCCTGCTCGCGCAGTCGGAGCCCCTCACCGAGGAAGAAGGCGTCGAACAGTCCGCGCTCGGCGGTCGTGATCAGCCGACGGAACGTCTCGAAGTCGATCTGCGAGCCACTGGCCGGGTCCGACCAGATCGTCGTGTGGTTGACGCCCTGGAAGAAGACACCCAGGTGGACGGTGGCGTCGGGACGGAAGAGAGCGGTCATCGCGCAGCCTCGAATCGGTTGACCGGGCGGGCCAGGCCCAGAGTGGAACGCAGCGTCGTGGCCGGGACCGGCCGATGGGCCAGGTCCCGCTCGAACAGCTGTGGAAGCAGATACCGCGCGGCCACGCGGAGATCGTCGTCGATCAACGCGGGCCGCAGCCTGATTCCGCCGATCGCATCGTCGAGGGCAGCGATGCGCTCGACGAGAGCCGCCGCGGCCGCCGGATCACCGGGGGCCTCGACGTCGAGAACGACGTGCACCCCGGACACCGCGCGCGCGTCCGCCTCGTTCTCCACGAGGACGACGTCGAGCAGATCTGTGTCGATCTCGCCGAATCGGCCGAACACCACGACCTGTCCCTGCGGCGGCCGAGGCACGATCGCGGGGCCCTTCACCGAGTACTTCTCTCCGACGAAGTCGACGTAGTGCAGCTTCTGCTGGTCCAGGAACCGCCCCGTCGGAAAGTCGCGGATCACCGCGTCGTCCTCCCACGAGTCCCACAGCCCGCGCGCCACCGTCACCGAATCACGCTGCTCGCGCCCCAGATCGACGTCGGTCGAAACGACCTCACGGCCCCATGCTGCGGCGACGTCGGGTGTCAGCGACCGGGCCGCCACCCATCCCGCCCGGCCGCGGGACGCGTAGTCCAACGACGCGAGCTGCGACGACTGATGGAACGGCTCCGCGTAGGTGGTGCTGGCGGTGGCGACGAGGCCCACCGTGCTGGTGGTCGCGGCGACGAAGGCCGCGCGTGTGACGGCGTCGACGCCACCCGTCGCCAGATCGCCGTCGTCGAACGTGACGTAGCCGAATCCTGCGTTCTCGGCCGCGGTCACCGTGGCGGCCACGGCTCGTCCGTCGGCCGAACCGACCCCGACGTCGAAGCCGAGTGTCACCGTCCTGGTCATCGTGCGCTCCCTCGTATCGCCCCCGGACACCCGAGGTTAGGAGGGATCCGCACCCGACACACGGGTTGGAATCGCAGAGATCGGAGGGGAATGTGCGTCAGAAACCGACGCCGGCGAAGGGCGCCGACGCGGTCCGGAACAGAGCATCGGCCGCCGCGGGGTCGCCCTGCGCCAGGCCCGCGGTCACCAGAGCGGACCACGACGTCCCGCCGAGCAGCACCGACGCCAGATCTCGGACGTGCACCGTCAGATCCGGCGCCGCGTCGACCACCCGCATGCCGTCCGGTGCGACGGCGTAGGTCCCGGCGTTCTCCGGCAGGTCCGGGTCCTGCACGGCGATGGTCACAGCGTCCCCGGGCCCGTACGTGCGCGCGGACAGTGCCGCGGACACGTCGAGGATGCGCAGCCAGGTCTCGTCCTCGGTGCGATCGAGCCGTACGGATCGGCGATCGTGCATCAGCAGTGGCAGCACGGTGTCGACGGGCAGTGCGGGAAACGTGATGCGGTCGACGAGGTCGAGTCGCAGGAGGAAGCGGACCAGGTCGGCGAACACCGCGTCGTCGGGCGCATGGAGGTCCTCGACGACCACCCGACGGTCGTTCCCGGACCACCACGTCCGCGGGTCGCGCGGGCGGTACCGGACGTATCCGTCGTCGACCCCGCCGGTGGAGTGCACCGCGTTCCACACCGGATCGGTGTCGGTCCGCCCGCGCAGCCTCGACGCGTTCCACCAGACGGGCAGTCGGGTGATGGTGCCCGGTCGACTCGACGGGTGCGACGCGACGATCCCGGCCTGCACGTCGAACACGTCCCCGTCGTCGACGAGGCGGACGGTGCCGCTGGACACGGCCTCGTCCCGCACCGACGCACGCGCGGTGACGACCTCGGCGGACACGGACGAGGTGGCGACGCCGTAGCCGTAGCGGCCGTAGATGACAGCCTCAGACGCACGGAGCGAGGCGACGACGTCCCCGGCATCGCGCGCGTCCCGCAGCTGGCGTCGCAGCAGAGCGGACACCACACCGCGGCGGGTGTGGGTCGGCAACACCCCGACGTGGGTGACGGCCAGGTGGGAAACCCGAGCACCGCCCGGCAGCGTCAGGGTTCCGCGGGCCGAATCGGTGGTCCCGACGAGTCGATCGCCGTCGAAGGCGCCGTAGGTCCGACCGGGCTCGCGCAGACTCGCGATCTCGTCCTCGGTGACCTGCTGCGTGGGCAGTCCCACCATCGCGGCACGGAAGACGCGCTGCGATTCCAGCAGATCCGACCGCAACTCGAGAATGCGGATGTCGACCATCAGGCGACCTCGGCGATCGTCAGGGTGGTCTGTCGGCGGAGCACGAATCCGAGGGTGTCGTAGAGCGCGACGGCGCGGGTGTTGGTCACACTCGTGTGCAGGAACGGCATCTCGCCCCGCTCCCGGATGCCGTACCCGACAGCGCGGATGAGGCGGGTCGCCAGGCCCTGCCCTCGGTACTCGGGGTCGGTGCACACGGCGCTGATCTCGGTCCAGCCGTCGGGATGCATGCGCTCCCCGGCCATGGCGACGAGCCGCGACCCGTCCCGGACGCCCAGGTACGTGCCCATCTCGACGGTCCGCGAGCGGAACGGTCCCGGCCGGGTGCGGTGCACGAGATCGAGCATCTCCGGCACGTCGTCGGCGGTGAGCACCTGCGCGGCCGGTTCCGGCTCCACCACCAGCGCGGATCCGTCGAACTGCAGCAGCCCGATGCGGTCGAGAACACGCCACCCGGCGGGCGGGGTGATGCCGTCGCCCCGCAGTGCAGCCTGCTCACCCACCGGGAGCAGGGCGCCGAGATCCGCCCAGTCCTCCGCCGTCATGTCCTCGGGGTGACCGAAGAACCCGGCCACCTCGGGGTGGTAACGCGCGATCCGGCCCCGCCATTCAGCGAACCGGGAGTGGGCGCCGACGAGGGACGATCGGATGGGATCGTCCAGCGGATGCGCGTCGGGGAGGGTCGGGATCACCGGAACTCGGTCGTCGCACTGCACCAGGCCACTGTAAGGGTCGGCTCCGACGCCGCGGCGCGTTGTACTCGCGACGATTCCGGAGGGGCAGAATGGTGTCGTGAGCCCCGACAGAGTGAGTCCTGACGACGCCGTGCGACCTGACGATGCTCCGTCCACGACGGGGACACCCCCGTGGACGTACCTGATGGACATGGACGGTGTCCTGGTGCACGAGGAGCACCTCGTCCCCGGAGCGGACCGCTTCCTGAAGGAACTCCAGGACACGAACACCCCGTTCATCGTCCTGACGAACAACTCGATCCGCACCCGTCGCGACCTGCAGGCACGCCTGCGACGGACCGGCCTCGAGATCCCCGAGGAGTCGATCTGGACGTCGGCACTCGCCACCGCCACCTTCCTGGGGAACCAGCGGCCGAACGGTACCGCCTACGTGGTCGGAGAGTCCGGCCTGACGACGGCCCTGCACGACATCGGCTACATCATCACGGACATCGATCCCGACTACGTGGTGCTCGGCGAGACCCGCACGTACTCCTTCGAGGCCATCACCACCGCCATTCGGCTGGTCGAACGCGGAGCCCGTTTCATCGCCACCAATCCCGACGCCACCGGCCCGTCACGCGAGGGATCGCTGCCCGCCACCGGATCCGTCGCCGCGCTCATCACGCGCGCGACCGGACGTGAGCCGTACTACGTGGGCAAACCGAACGCGTTGATGATGCGGTCCGCTCTGCGGGCCATCGGCGCGCACTCGGAGAACACGCTGATGATCGGTGACCGCATGGACACCGACATCGTGTCCGGGCTCGAAGCCGGTCTCCAGACCATCCTCGTGCTCACCGGTATCTCGACCCCCGCCAGCGTCGAGATGTTCCCGTTCCGCCCCACCCGTGTCATCGAGTCGGTCGCCGACCTCATCGGGCACACCGCGAACCCGTTCGGATGAGATTCGTCTACTCCCGGCCCGACCGCAGCGTCGAGGCGACGGGCACCCGGCAGGCGTTCGATCACATCGACGACGCGCGCGAGGCTCTCGAGGACGGGTCGGCGCGGGTTCTCGTGGGGGCCATCGGGTTCGATGCGTCCACGCGGTGTGCACTCGTCGAACCGTCGACGTTCGACCGTCGCGACGAGCCGCGGACACCGGAGCAGAGCACCCTGCCCGGAGCTGTGATCGCCTCCCAGAACCCGCCACCCGACAAACACGTCGCGCGGGTGCAGCGTGCCCTGACGGTGCTGAACCATCCCGGATCCGCACTACGAAAAGTGGTTCTCGCGCGGTCGATCACGCTGGTGTTCGATGCCCCGCTGTCCCCGACGGCGTTCGCGGACACGCTCATCGAGGCGAATCCGATGCACAACGGTTTCGCCGTCGATCTCACCGCGGCGGGTGGTCCGTACTTCGGCCGCCACCTGGTGGGCTCGAGCCCGGAACTCCTCGTGCGGCGCACCGGAACCCAATTGATCTGCCGACCGTTCGCCGGAACTGCCGCACGACAACAGGATCCGGTGGCGGACGAGCAGGCGGGCGCCGACCTGCTCGCCAGCGCCAAGAACCTGGCCGAGCACCGCTTCGTCGTCGACGCCATCGCCGAGGCCCTGGCGCCACTGTGCTCGGAGGTGTCCGTCCCCGACGGGCCGACGCTGACCAGCACGCCGGCCGTATGGCATCTGGCGACCCCGATCACCGCGACACTGGCCGACCCCGCCACCACGGCACTGGATCTCGCGCTCGCACTGCACCCGACACCCGCGGTCGCGGGCAGCCCCACCGACCTGGCGCTCCAGACCATCGATCTGCTGGAGTCCGGACGCAACCGCGACTTCTACGCCGGCATGGTGGGGTGGTGCGACGCGTCGGGCGACGGTGAGTGGATGGTGGCCATCCGCTGCCTGGACATCGCCGCCGACGGCCTCAGCGGGGTCGCGACCGCGGGTGGCGGCATCGTCGCCGCCTCGGACGCGAGCGCCGAGCTGGAGGAGACGACAGCGAAGTTCGCGACGGTGCTCAGGCCCTTCGGCCTCTGACGTCGATCCGGTGCGCTGAGCCGCGGATACCGCGGCTCAGCGCACCGAAGCCGGCCGTTGATGCACTCGGTTCTACCGGGCGAGCGCTCCCGCCAGATCGCCGAGCAGGTCCTCGAGGTCCTCCAGGCCCACGGAGATGCGCACGACTCCGTCCGTGATGCCCACGGCTGCACGGCCTTCCGGACCCATGGCCCGGTGGGTGGTGGTGGCGGGGTGCGTCGTCATCGACTTCGCGTCGCCGAGGTTGTTGGAGATGTCGATGATGCGCAGCTTGTTCAGGAACTCGAAGGCGCGCGCCTTGCCGCCCTCGAGCTCGAACGTGACGACGGTGCCGCCGCCGCTCATCTGCGAGACCGCGAGATCGTGCTGGGGGTGCGACGGCAGGTACGGGTACTTCACCCATCCGATACCCGGCTGCGCCTCGAGGAACTCCGCGACGGCCAGCGCCGAGGCGTTCATGTGCCGCACGCGGAGCGGCATCGTCTCGAGACCCTTCAGCAGAGTCCAGGCGTTGAACGGGCTCAGCGCGGGACCGGTGTGGCGCATGAGCGTCTGCACCGGACCGTCGATGTACTCCTTCGATCCCAGGATGGCGCCCCCGAGCACGCGCCCCTGTCCGTCGATGTGCTTGGTCCCCGAGTACACCACCACGTCGGCACCGAGGTCGAAGCTGCGCTGCAGCACGGGCGTCGCGAAGACGTTGTCGAGCACCACCTTCGCACCGGCCGCGTGCGCCATCTCGGTCACGCGCCGGACGTCGACGAGCGACTGCATCGGGTTGGACGGCGTCTCGAAGAACACCGCGGTGGTGGGCACGGCGAGCGCCTGTTCCCACTGGTCGAGGTCGTCGCCGTCGACGAAGACGGTCTCGACTCCCCAACGCGGCAGGATCTCGTTGCACACGACGAAGCACGAGCCGAACAGGCTCCGCGCCGCGACGAGTCGGTCGCCGGCCTTCAGCAGCGCTCCGAGCCCGGTGAAGACCGCGGACATCCCGCTCGAGGTGCCGAAGGCCGCCTCGGCGCCGTCGAGCAACCGCAGCCGCTCCTCGAACATGGTGACGGTCGGGTTGCCGTAGCGCGAGTAGACGAAGTGGTCGATGTCGCCGGTGAACGCCTGCTCGGCGGCCTCGGCACTCTCGTACACGAAACCCGAACTGAGATAGAGGGCCTCGGCGTTCTCCTCGAACCCCGAGCGGTTCAGACCGCCGCGGACACCGAGAGTTCCCTGCCCGACCCCGTCGGGCAGGGGCTTGGAGAACCCGCCGCCGGTGGGGATCACTTCTGCCGCCAGGGCAGTCCGACGGCGCGCCACCCGGCACTGCCGCGGTGTCCCTCGGCGTCGGTCGCGCCCTCGAAGCCGTCGAGCACGTTGTAGGCGGGTCCGAGCCCCGCAGCGGTCGCGGCCTCGGCGGCACCGATGGACCGCTGACCGGAGCGACACAGGAAGACCACAGGGCCCTTGTCGACCCCGGCGGCACGGACCTCGTCGACGAAGTTCTCGTTCTTCGCGCCGTCCGGGTAGGCGACCCACTCGACGAAGGCCGTCGGCTTGTCCAGCGACGAGATGTCCGGGACACCCACGTAGCTCCACTCGGCGTGGGTGCGGACGTCGACGAGCGAGGCCTCCGGATCGGTGCTGAGAAGTTCCCAGGCCTGCTCGGGCGTGATGTCTCCTGCGTAGCTCACGACCCCAGTTTCTCACATGGTCGGCTCGGCCCGGTATGTCCGATAGTCGCAGCGTACGGCCTCGAGGGGGCAAGATGAGCCGATGACGGACGACACACTGCGCCCTGCGACGGGCGCCGGCTCACCACAGCCGGACACGAGCGGCGACACGGGGCAGTTCACCCATCGCCAGATCATGACGATCATCTCCGGTCTGATGCTCGGCATGTTCCTGGCCGCGCTCGACCAGACGATCGTCTCGACGTCCATCCGCACCATCGCGGACGACCTGCAGGGCTTCTCCGTTCAGGCGTGGGTCACCACGGCGTACCTGATCACGGCCACCATCTCCACGCCGCTGTACGGGAAGCTCTCGGACATCTACGGGCGCAAACAGTTCTTCCTGACCGCGATCACGATCTTCGTCATCGGATCGGCGCTGTGCGGCTTCGCCACGTCGATGTACCAACTCGCGGCCTTCCGCGCGTTCCAGGGCCTCGGTGCCGGCGGCCTGTTCTCGCTCGCACTGACCATCGTCGGCGACATCGTCCCGCCGCGGGAGCGGGCCAAGTACCAGGGCTACTTCCTCGCCGTGTTCGGCACGTCCAGCGTGCTCGGTCCGGTCATCGGCGGCGTGTTGTCGGGCCAGTCCGAGATCCTGAACATCATCGGCTGGCGCTGGGTGTTCTTCGTCAACGTGCCCATCGGCATCGTCGCTCTGTTCGTCGTCGCCAAGGTGCTGAATCTGCCGCGTCGACACGGCAGCGCGGTCGTCGACTGGGGCGGCGCCGCGGCGCTGGCCGTCGGACTGGTGCCGCTGCTGATCATCGCCGAGCAGGGACGCACGTGGGGATGGGGCTCCGGGCGGGCCATGATCTGCTACGCCATCGGCGTCCTCGGCATCGCGGCCTTCATCGCCATCGAGATCAGGATGAAGACGAACGCACTCATCCCGATGCGCTTCTTCCGCAACTCGACGTTCAGCGTCGGACTCGTGCTCTCGGTCATCACCGGTGCGGCGATGTTCGGCGGCATCACGCTGCTCCCCCAGTACCTGCAGGTGGTCAAGGGCTCGTCGCCGACGCTCGCCGGGTTCCAGATGCTCCCGCTGGTGCTGGGCATCATGGTCGCGTCGATCTTCTCCGGCCAGATGATCTCCCGCACGGGCCACTACCGTCCGTATCCCATCATCGGCACGACTCTCATGACGGTCTGCATGTTCGCCTTCTCGTTCATCGAGTACGACACACCGCTGTGGATGATCATGATCGCGATGTTCGGTTTCGGGTTCGGCCTGGGCAATCTGATGCAGCCGCTGACCCTCGCGATCCAGAACGCACTGCCGCCGCAGGACATGGGCGTCTCCACCTCGTCGGCCACGTTCTTCCGGCAGATCGGCGGCACCATCGGCGTCGCGGTGTTCCTGTCCCTGCTCTTCTCGCGCGTGACCGACGCCATCGCGTCGGCTCTGCGTTCCGCCGCGGAGACTCCCGTGTTCCGCGAGGCGGTGGGTCAGGCCGCGTCCAGCACCGATCCCGCGGTGTCCGGCCTCGCGCAGGGGCTCGTGCAGGGCAACGGGTCGGCCGCCGGGGGCATCCTGGACGACACGTCCTTCATCCAGAAGCTGCCCGACGCGGTGGCGGCGCCGTTCCAGATCGGATTCTCCGACGCGATGGACTCGGTCTTCGTCGTGGCCGGGTTCGTCCTGGCGCTCGCCTTCGTGATCAACCTGTTCTACAAGGAGGTCCCGCTGCGCACCCAGGGCGGCCTCGCAGCTCAGGCGTCGGAACGCACGGCGAGCAAGGACGCAGCCGAGTAGGACACGTCAGGGACTGCAGAGCAGCCAGTCGTCACCGGACCGCACCGCGTTCCACGTGAGGCTCTGCTCGCTGCCGTCGAGGCTGACGCGCACGTCGGCCTCGGCGGCGTCACCCTTGACCCGCACCTCCTCGATGTTCTCGAGATCCACCGACGTACCCGCATCCGCCAGCGGTGCGTCGGTGATGCCGGGGCACTGCAGTGCGGTGACAGCGGCGGTGTCGCCGGACTTCACAGCCTCGACGTAGGCGGCGACGGCGGTCCCGACACGCTGGTTGTCGCTGACGTTCTCGTCGGGCGACCCGGTCAGCGACAGGATCGCGATGATCACCGCCACGACGACCACCACCGCAGCGGCCGCGATGAAGGGCGCTGCGGTGGTGGGTCTCGGATCCTCTTCGGAGCTCATGCTCCGATCATGTCAGCTCGGTGCAGCTCAGCCCTCGAGCGACGGGTAATCGGTGTAGCCCTCGGCGCCGCCGCCGTAGAAGGTGCTCTCGTCGGGGGTGTTGAGCTCGGTGTCGTGGGTCCACCGGGTCACCAGGTCGGGGTTGGCGATGAACGGCCGACCCACCGTGACGGCGTCGGCGATCTCGTCGGACACCAGCTTCTCGGCCTCGTCGCGAGTGGTCATCGCGGCGAAGCCGGTGTTGAGCACGAACGGGCCGCTCCAGGCCGAACGCAGCTTGCCCAGGAACGGATCCTCGGCGTCGACGAGCACGTGCAGGTACGCCAGGCCGAGGCCGTCGATCTGCGACAGCAGCGCCTCGTAGGCACCCGTCGTGTCGTCCTCGGTGATGCCGCTCGCGGTGCCTCCGGGCGAGATGCGGATGCCGACCCGGCCCGCGCCGATGGCGGCGGAGACGGCGCGCACGACCTCCACGACGAGGCGCGCACGGTTCTCGGGGCTGCCGCCGTAGGAGTCGGTGCGGTGGTTCGCGCCGTCCGCCAGGAACTGGTGGAGCAGGTAGCCGTTGGCGGCGTGCAGCTCGACACCGTCGAGACCGGCCTCGATCGCACGGGTCGAGGCGTCGACGAACACGTCGACCACGCGAGCGATCTCGTCCGCGGCGATCTCGCGCGGCGCGGGGATCTCCTTCGACCCACCCTTGGTGAACATCTCGATACCGGGCGCGATGGCGGACGGTGCGATGGCCTCCAGGCCCGAGTTGTCGGGGTGGGACACCCGACCCGCGTGCATCAGCTGGACGACGATCTTGCCGCCCTCACCGTGCACCGCGTCCGCGATCTTCGCCCAGCCGGCCTGCTGCTCGTCGGTGTGCAGGCCCGGGGTGTTGGTGTAGCCCTTGCCGACGGCGGAAGGCTGCGTTCCCTCGGACACGATGAGGCCGGCACCCGCACGTTGGCGGTAGTACTCGACGACGAGGTCACCGGGCACACCGTCGTCACCACTGCGGCTGCGCGTGAGCGGCGCCATGAAGACACGGTTGCGGGCGTGGATGTCGCCGAGTTCGAGCGGCTGGAGCAGGGGTGATTCGGGACTGAGTTCGGTCACGTCGATCGGCCTTTCGAAGGTGCTGACTGTCGAGCTGTCCTCTGACTCAAGCCCGAGGGGTCCGCGATCCATGCCCGACTGTGGGCCGCATCACTCGGGGGAATCCCGATGTTCACCCAGTTCTCTGTGCACACGTCACGGCCACCTGGCGCACCGGAGGCGCCGCCTCGTCACTTATGCTGGGGTGTCCGCCTCCCTGCGGCCACGACGCCCGCTCCGAGCTCGATGGGCGGCCGGCCGACGACGATGTTAGGTAGATCCACGCTGATGACTGACCAGACCCGCCCGCTCCGAGTGGCCATCGTGGGTGCAGGCCCGGCCGGCATCTACGCCGCCGACGCGTTGATGAAGTCGGACCACAACGTCTCCGGCCCCGGCGTGAGCATCGACCTCTTCGAGCGCATGCCCGCTCCGTTCGGTCTGATCCGCTACGGCGTCGCACCGGATCACCCGCGCATCAAGGGCATCATCACCGCGCTGCACAAGGTGCTCGACAAGCCGCAGGTCCGCCTGCTCGGCAACATCGACTACGGCACCGACATCGACCTCGAGACGATGCGCCGCTTCTACGACGCCGTCATCTTCTCCACCGGCGCCAACGCGGACCGCGCGCTGAACATCCCCGGCATCGACCTCGACGGCAGCTACGGCGCCGCCGACTTCGTCTCCTGGTACGACGGTCACCCCGACGTGCCACGCACCTGGCCCCTCGACGCCGAGAAGGTCGCCGTCCTCGGCGTCGGCAACGTCGCGCTCGACGTGGCCCGCGTACTGGCCAAGACGGGCGACGAGCTGCTGCCCACCGAGATCCCCGCGAACGTCTACGAGGGCCTGAAGGCCAACAAGGCCGTCGAGGTGCACGTGTTCGGCCGCCGCGGCCCCGCCCAGGCCAAGTTCACGCCGCTCGAGCTCCGCGAGCTGGACCACTCCCCCAACATCGAGGTCATCGTCGCTCCCGAGGACATCGACTACGACGAGGGCTCGGAGAAGGCCCGCCGCGAGTCCAAGCAGGTCGACATGGTCGCGAACACGCTGCAGGACTGGGCGATTCGCGATGCCGGCGACCGCCCGCACAAGCTGTTCCTGCACTTCTTCGAGTCGCCGCACGAGGTGCTCGGCCAGGACGGCAAGGTCGTCGGACTGCGCACCGAGCGCACCGAACTCGACGGCACCGGCAACGTCAAGGGCACCGGCAACTACACCGACTGGGACGTCCAGGCCGTCTACCGCGCGGTGGGCTACCTGTCGCAGAACATCGCCGACCTCCCCTTCGACGACCTCGCGGGCACCATCCCCAACGAGGCCGGCCGCGTGAAGAACAACGACGGCACCCCCGTCGACGCCACGTACGTCACCGGCTGGATCAAGCGCGGACCCGTCGGCCTCATCGGCCACACCAAGGGTGACGCCAACGAGACCGTCGCGAACCTCCTCGCCGACGCCCCGTCGTTCGCGGGTGCCACCGACCCGTCCGAGGACGCCGTCGTCGCGTTCCTCGAGGACAAGAAGGTCCCGTTCACCACGTGGGACGGCTGGTACCGCCTCGACGCGCACGAGCGCAGCCTCGGCGAGCCGCAGGGCCGCGAGCGCGTCAAGGTCGTCGAGCGCGAGGACATGCTGCGCGCCAGCGAGCCCGACAAGGCCTGACCCCAGCAGCTGAAGCACCGAAGCCCCGAGGATGTCCTCGGGGCTTCGTGCGTGTCAGATCCGGACGGACAGCAGCCGTCCCTCGCGCTCGTCCTTGCGGGCGTGCTCGTTGAAATCGGGTGCGGCGCAGACGAACAGGGTGCGGCCGTCGTCGCCGCCGAATCCGCACGCGAACACCCCGGTGTCGAAGGTCAACTCGTCGACCACTCCCTCGCCCTCGCGAATCTGCACGATGCGCTGCCCCAGTGCGTCGGCCGCCCACAGCGTGCCGTCCTGCGCGAGAGCGCAACCGTCGGGCGCCACCACCACCTGGCCGATGCCCTCGGCCATGTCCGTCGACTCGGGCATCGGACCGAGCACGGCCCAGTCGCGGCGCGGTCCGAGGACACCGTCGTCGCCGATCGCGAAGGCGCTGATCCGGTTGCCGAGCGTCTCGTCGACGAGGAGATCGCCGCCTGCGGTGACGGCCATGCCGTTCGGGAAGTGCAGATCGGTGGCGTCCTCGTGCACACTGCCGTCCGGCTCGACACGCAGCAGGGAGGCCGTCTCGATGGGCGCCATGTTCATGAGATCGAATCCGAAGTTGCCGACGTAGGCGCGCCCGTCCGCATCCACGTGCATGTCGTTGGCGTTGCCGGTCGCGTGCGCGGACAGGTCCGCGTGCACCACGAGGTCGCCGTTCTCCTCGCGCCGCAGAACGGTCTGATCTCGCATCGAGACGACCAGGAGCCGACCGTCGGGAAGCCACCCGAGCCCGGACGGCTGGTGCGGCACCTCGGCCTCCACCCGGACGTCGCTGCCGTCCTCGTTCGCCGACAGCACCTGGTGGGTGTAGAAGTCGGAGACCCAGACACGACCCTCCCGCCACCGTGGGCACTCGAAGTAGGTGTAGCCCTCCAGGACCACGGTCGGCTCTGCCTTCATGTGTAGCTCCTCGCACGACGAGACGGATGATCGAATGTGACGTACGCCTCATCACATCATGAGGCATCCTGGCAGACGTGTTCGACAGCCACGTCCACATCATCGATCCGCGGTTCCCTCTCGTGTCGAACGGCGGATACGAACCCCCCGTGTTCACTGCCGACGACTATCGCGAGGAGACCGACGGGCTGGGGGTCGTGGGCGGCGCCGTCATCGCCGGATCGTTCCAGGGCAGCGACCAGAGCTTTCTGCTCGCGGCGCTGACCGAACTCGGTGACGGATGGGTGGGCGTGACCCACCTGCCGTGGGACGCCGAGGACGAGGACATCATCGCGCTCGACGACGCGGGCGTCCGAGCGCTCAGATTCAATCTGCGGCGCGGCGACACCGACGTGTCGACCCTCACCGAGCAGGCCGTCCGCGCGCACGAGATCGCCGGATGGCACGCCGAGTTCTACGCGGACGCCGGATTGTTGCTGTCCCTGGAGCCGGTCCTGTCCAAACTGCCGGCCATCAGCATCGACTACCTCGGCATGGCCGAGGACGCCATGCCGTACCTCCTCGATCTCGTCGACAGGGGAGCACGGGTCAAGGCGGCGGGCTTCGGCCGCATCGGCCACGACCCGGTGGAGGCGATGAGCAGGATCCATGCCGTCAACCCCGAGGCACTGATGTTCGGGACCGATCTGCCCGGCACGCGCTCCCCGCGACGCTTCGTCCCCTCCGACATCGACCTGGTGACCGAGGCAGTGGGCGGCGATCTCCAGAGAGTGCTGTTCAGGAACGCGAGGGCCTGGTACCGGGAGCGTTAGAGCACGATGACGGCAACGACCCACACGCCGGCCGCGAGCAGACCACCGAACAGCTCGACGAGGATCGACAGGCCCACCGCCTTGGTGGCGTGGACCGTCGACTGCCAGGCGGATCCCGACGTGCGGGCACGAGGAAGTTCCGCCAGGTACACACCGAGGGGGAACCCGAGGAAGAGTCCGACGACCGGGACGACGAAGAATCCGACGATGCCGACGACGCCGCCCGCGACGATGGAACGGGTGGGCACTCCGGCCGTCTTCAGTCGTCTGCCCGGCCACAGGTACTTGACGACGCCCGATGCCACCAGCAGCGCCGTCGCGATGCCGAACACCGTCCACGCCGATGCGGTGCCGACGACGAAGGCCCAGACGCCGATCGCGGCGAAGATCAGGACGACACCGGGGAGCACCGGGACGACGATCCCGATCAGGCCGATCAGGACGACCAGTCCGACGAGGACCTCGGCACCGGCGGTCACCGTGCCGAGACCGGACGCACGCGGCTCGCGGCGTCGCGTGCACGCTCCCGCGCGGTCTCGACGTCCGGACCGGTCGACACGGCGACGCCCATCCGGCGCTTCGCGAAGCTCTCCGGCTTGCCGAACAGGCGGATGTCGGTCTCCGGGACGCGGAGCGCCTGCTCGACGCCCTCGAAGGCGATGCCCACCTCGTCGAGACCGCCGTAGATCACCGCGGACGCGCCGGGTGTCAGCAGCGTGGTGTCCACCGGAAGCCCGAGGATGGCGCGCGCGTGCAGCTCGAACTCCGACAGCCGCTGGGTGCCGAGCGTGACCAGGCCCGTGTCGTGCGGTCGTGGGCTGACCTCGGAGAAGTACACGTCGTCGCCCTTGACGAAGAGCTCGACGCCGAAGATGCCGCGGCCGCCGAGTGCCGCGGTGACCGTGCGGGCGACCTCGCGTGCGGCGTGCAGAGCGGCCGCCGACATGGGCTGGGGCTGCCACGACTCGATGTAGTCGCCGGACTTCTGGAGGTGGCCGATGGGCTCGCAGAAGGAGGTCTCGTCGGCGCCGTTCTCGTCGACCGCGCGGACGGTGAGCTGGGTGATCTCGTAGTCGAAGTCGACGAAGCCCTCGACGATGACCCGGCCCAGCGCGACTCGTCCCCCGGCCTGAGCGTGGTCCCAGGCCCGCTGGACGTCGTCGTCGCTCGTCACGACCGACTGCCCCTTGCCCGACGACGACATCACCGGCTTGATCACCGCCGGGAAGCCCGTGTGCTCGAGCGCCGCGCGAACCTCGTCCACACTGTCGGCGAACGCGTACGGCGACGTGGGCAACCCCAGCTCCTCGGCCGCGAGCCTGCGGATGCCCTCGCGGTTCATCGTCAGCTGCGTCGCGCGCGCCGTCGGCACGACGGTGGTGACCCCGCGGTCCTCGACCACGGAGAGCGCCTCGGTGGCGATGGCCTCGATCTCCGGCACGACGAAGTGCGGCGCCTCGGACTCGATGACGGCGAGCAGGGCGTCCGGATCACTCATGTCCACGGTGTGGGCGCGGTGCGCGACCTGGTGGCCGGGGGCGTCCGCGTACCGGTCGACGGCGATCACCTCGACGCCCAGGCGCTGGAACGCGATGATCACTTCCTTGCCGAGCTCACCGGAGCCCAGCAGCATCACCTTGGTGGCCGACGGAGAAAGTGGAGTACCGATGCGGGAGGACGTCACTCTTGGAATGCTATCGGGCATGGCGGACACCGAGGACCTGCTCACCTACCTCCAGCGAGGACGGGACGCGGTGGTGTGGAAACTCGACGGCGCGTCGGAGTACGACATCCGTCGGCCCCTCACGTCGACCGGTACCAACCTGCTGGGAATCGTGAAACACCTGGCCATGACCGAGGCGGGGTACCTCGGGTCCACGTTCGGGCGACCGTTCCCCGAACCGATCCCGTGGTCCGACCCGACACTCGAACTCAATGCCGACATGTGGGCCACACCCGACCAGTCCCGCGATTCTCTCGTCGACCTCTACCGCCGGGTGAACGCCCATGCCGACGAGACGGTGCGCACCCTCGGACCGAGAGCGGAGGGGACGGTGCCGTGGTGGACGGCGAAGAACCCCGTGACCGTCGAGTACATCATGGTGCACCTGATCGCGGAGACACACCGCCATGCCGGCCACGCCGACATCGTGCGCGAACTCGCCGACGGCAGCGCCGGACTGGCTCCCGGCAACTCCAACCTGGCGGACGGTGACGCCGACTGGTGGGGTGACTACCGGTCGCGGGTGGACGACGCCGCGTCGGAGTTCCTCTGAGTCTCCCGACCCGCACAGTCCGGTCCTGTCGTCGGGCAGGTTCCGGTGGATAGGGTCGCGCCATGACTACTGCAGGTGGACCTCTCGCCGGAATCAAGGTCGTGGAACTCGCGGGCATCGGCCCCGGACCGCACACCGCGACGCTGCTGGCCGACCTCGGCGCCGACGTCGTGCGCGTCCAGCGTGCGGGCGCGTTGCCGGCCGAGGGATCACCGGGCGACCCCCTGCTCCGCAACCGCCGCATCGTCGAGGCGAACCTGAAGGATCCGGCCGAGCTGGAACGGGTGCTCGACCTGATCTCCCGCGCCGACGTCCTCATCGAGGGCTTCCGTCCGGGGGTCACCGAGCGCATGGGTCTGGGACCCGACGTCGTCGCCGAGCGCAACCCCGGTCTGGTCTACGGACGCATGACGGGGTGGGGCCAGGAGGGTCCGTGGTCGCAGGTCGCGGGACACGACATCAACTACATCTCGGTCACCGGAGTGCTGCACGCGATCGGACGCGAGGGTGAGCGCCCGGTACCCCCGATGAACATGGTCGGCGACTTCGGCGGTGGATCGATGTTCCTCGTCATGGGCATTCTCGCGGCACTGGTCGAGCGCGGTCGGTCCGGGAAGGGCCAGGTGATCGACGCGGCCATGGTCGACGGCACCGTCGCGTTGTCGCACATGATCTGGGGGTGGCGCGGGATCGGCATGTGGTCCGACGAGCGCGGCACGAACCTGCTGGACACCGGTGCCCCGTTCTACGACACGTACGAGACGTCCGACGGCAAGCACGTCGCCGTCGGCGCGCTGGAACCCCAGTTCTACGCCGCGATGCTGCAGGGACTCGGGCTCGATCCGTCGGCCTTGCCCCACCAGCTCGACCGTGAGCAGTGGCCGACGCTGCGGTCGACCTTCACGGAGGTGTTCGCCTCCCGCACGCGCGACGAGTGGGCCGCCGTCTTCGACGGCACGGACGCCTGCGTCACCCCCGTGCTGACCTTCGACGAGGCCACACGCCACCGCCACATGGCCGAACGCGGCAGCCTCATCGACATCGACGCGGTCACCCAGCACGCCCCGGCGCCGCGTTTCGGGCGTACCGCCACGTCCACGCCG
Source organism: Rhodococcus sp. UNC23MFCrub1.1 (assembly GCF_000686025.1). Lineage (GTDB taxonomy): Bacteria > Actinomycetota > Actinomycetes > Mycobacteriales > Mycobacteriaceae > Rhodococcoides. Next base: position 106,285 of record NZ_JMLQ01000006.1, on the reverse strand, counting down.
GCGGGTCCGGCCCGCTCGTCCGTCGACCCCGACTCGGTCTGGACCTGAGTGGACGCCGCGGCCTGGGACGCCAAGTACGAACGCGCCGAACTCATCTGGGGCGCACCGCCGAACGACATGGTCGTCGAGTTCTGCACCTCCCTGCCGCGCGGCCGGGCGCTCGATCTCGCGTGCGGCGAGGGGCGCAACGCCCTCTGGCTCGCCACGCGCGGATGGAGTGTCGACGCCGTCGACTTCAGCAGCGTGGCGCTGACCAAGGCGGTCCGCATCGCCGCCACGGCCACCGCGTCGATCCGCGAGCGTGTGCGGTGGGCCCACGCGGACGTGACCACACTCACACCGGAGCGGAATTATGATCTCGTTGTCATCGCCTACCTGCATTTATCGCGGACCGAGCGTGAAAACGTCCTCGCGACTGCCGTCCAGGCGTTGAAACATGAGGGAATCCTCGTGATCGTGGGTCACCATTCTGCCAATCTGGAGAATGGCGTCGGCGGTCCTCAGGATCCCAAGATCTTGTACAGCCCAGACGATCTGGTCGCGGACATCGGCGACAGGATGCGCATTCTCGTCGCCGAGGACAGGGTGCGGCACGTAGGTGATTCCGCAGCGATCGACGCCCTTGTGGTGGGACGAGTTACCGACGAGTAGACCCCTATTGGCAGTGTTCCCGATCCGGCGTAACATAGCCGTATGTTACTGGCGAGTAGGTAGCGCCGGGCCACACAGGCGGTACCGAGGCCGGACCGCACCACTGAGACGGAGAACGCATCACCATGGGTCATTACAAGAGCAATCTTCGCGATCTCGAGTTCAACCTGTTCGAGCTGTTCGCCCTGGACAAGACGCTCGAGTCCGGACAGTTCGGCGATCTCGACGTCGACACCGTGCGTGACATGCTCTCCGAGGTCCGCCGCCTCGCCGAGGGCCCGCTCGCGGAGTCCTTCGCCGACGCCGACCGCAACCCGCCGACCTTCGACCCCGAGACGCACACCGTCACCCTCCCGGAGTCGTTCAAGAAGTCGTACCGCGCGCTGCAGGAAGCCGGCTGGGACCACCTGGGCCTCGACGAGGAACTCGGCGGCATGCCGGTACCGCGCCAGGTGTTCTGGGCCGTCGCCGAGATGATCCTCGGATCGAACCCCGCCGCCTTCATGTACTCCGCCGGCCCGGGCTTCGCGCAAATCCTCTCCGACAACGGCAACGAGCAGCAGAAGAAGTGGGCCGTACTCGCCTCCGAGCGCAACTGGGGCGCCACCATGGTCCTCACCGAGCCCGACGCGGGTTCGGACGTGGGCGCCGGCCGCACCAAGGCCGTCGAGCAGGCCGACGGCAGCTGGCACATCGAGGGCGTCAAGCGCTTCATCACCTCGGCCGACTCGGACGATCTCTTCGAGAACATCTTCCACCTCGTGCTCGCTCGCCCCGAGGGCGCCAAGCCGGGCACCAAGGGACTGTCGCTGTTCTTCGTCCCGAAGTTCCACTTCGACAGCGAGACCGGCGAACTCGGCGAGCGCAACGGCGTGTTCGTCACCAACGTCGAGCACAAGATGGGCCTCAAGGTCTCGGCCACCTGTGAGCTGACCCTCGGCGGACACGGCGTCCCGGCCAAGGGCTGGCTCGTCGGCGACGTCCACAACGGCATCGCGCAGATGTTCGACGTCATCGAGCACGCTCGAATGATGGTGGGCACCAAAGCCATCTCGACGCTGTCCACCGGGTACCTCACCGCGCTCGACTACGCCAAGCAGCGCATTCAGGGTGCTGACCTGACGCAGATGACCGACAAGGCCGCGCCCCGCGTCTCCATCACGCATCACCCCGACGTCCGTCGCTCGCTGATGACGCAGAAGGCGTACGCGGAGGGCCTGCGCGCGGTGTTCCTCTACACGGCCGCTCACCAGGACGAGGTTGCCGCACTGCACGTCTCGGGCGCCGACAAGGACACCGCGTTCCGCGTCAACGACCTGCTGCTCCCCATCGTCAAGGGTGTGGGTTCCGAGGTCGCGTACGAGCAGCTGGCGCAGAGCCTCCAGACGCTCGGTGGCTCCGGCTTCCTGCAGGACTACCCCATCGAGCAGTACATCCGCGATGCCAAGATCGACTCGCTGTACGAGGGCACCACGGCCATCCAGGCGCAGGACTTCTTCTTCCGCAAGATCGCCCGGGACCGCGGCGTCGCACTGGCCCACGTCGCCGGCCAGATCAAGACGTGGATCGACAGCGAGGCGGGCAACGGTCGCCTCAAGAGCGAGCGTGCCTTGCTCAACACCGCCCTCGAGGACGTGCAGGGCATGGTCGCCACACTCACGCAGCACCTCATGGGTGCCCAGGAGCAGCCGACCGAGCTGTACAAGGTCGGCCTCGGATCCGTCCGCCTGCTCATGAGCGTCGGCGACCTGATGATCGGCTGGCTGCTGCTGCGTCAGTCCGAGATCGCCATCGCCGCACTCGACAACGGCGCCGGCGAGAAGGACAAGGCGTTCTACGAGGGCAAGATCGGCGCAGCGTCGTTCTTCGCCAAGAACATCCTGCCCCGCCTGACCTCCACCCGTCAGATCCTGTCCGACCTGGACAACGACGTCATGGAGCTCGACGAAGCGGCGTTCTGATCCGCTGAATTCCCACTGCGGGCCGGCTGGTGCTCCAGCCGGGCCGCAGTGCTGTGTGGTGCCTGTTCCCGCACCCATGCTCGTACGCCGCACGCGTGTTGCTCGGCGAGGTCCCGTGCGGGCCACGAGCAAGGGTGCGGGAACTCAGAGGAGGGCGCGCAACCGGGCGATGAGCGCCTCGGGCCGTGCGAGATCCGCCCACGTCCAGCGCACGACGCGGAAGCCGAGCGCGCGCAATGCATCCTCGCGCCGCTTCTCCTGGAACACGGCGTCCCCTGCGTCCTGCCCGGGTCGGAGAAAGCGACCGTACTTCACGCGACCGTCGAACTCGCCGATCACATCGCCCCACAGGAAATCGACGCGCCACACCCCGATTCCCGCCTGAAGCACTGGTGGCGGGAGCCCGACGCGATGGAACAGCACGCGGCTGCGCGACTCACCGACACTCCCCGAGAGCGGGTCGAGGAATGCCGCGACCCGCCTCGCGCCCGCGATGCCGTGCCGACGACTGGCCACGGCGAGTTCGTCCACCAGGGAGTCGCCCTCGATTCCCGCAGCGTCGCCCATGACCACGGCCTGCTCGAAGGGGACGGTCCGCGCCACGTCCACCACGGTCCGAGCCGGCGACGTCACCGTGAACCCGTTCACCACGTGCACGGCGGAGCCCGGCAGCGGCGCGCAGTGCACCATCGTGTCGGCGCGCCGCCGTCCGCCGTTCCGCCGATCGCGCGTCACGTGCACCCTGGTCAGATCGACCGCCCACAGCGGCCACCCGTGCATCAGCGCTGCCGTCTGGTGGCTCATGACCGCGCCACTCGACAGCGCGGGCATCACCGCCTCGAGCAGGACGCGGTGCTTCTCGACGCGGTTCAACCCGTCGAGACGAGTCGCGTCCAGATACGCTCCGTGACCCAGTCGGGTGATGTCGCCCCTCGTGTAGAGCCGTCGCAGCTCGTTGTCGGTGTACCCGTCATGGAGAGCGTTCTGCCGCAGCACCAGCCGTGATGCATCGAGATCCATCGGTCGAGCATGAGCGGGTCCCCGCCCCGGCGATACCCGCTCGGCCGGCATCCTGTGGACAGCGCGCGGTCCGTCCACAGGCCAGTTCACCCGTTCCCGCACCGATGCTTGCGCGACGCACGCGTGTTGCTCGGCGAGGTCGGGTGCGGGACGCGAGGAAGGGTGCGGGAACGCCGGATCCAGCCCCTTCGTACCACCGCGTCACCGACTCGCTAGCCGAGTCCCCGCAGGATGCGGTCGGCGTGCCGGATCACCGGCGCGTCGACCATCCTGCCGTCGACGGTGAACACTCCGCGCTCGGTGGCGGCAGCAGCCACGACCCGACGGGCCCAGTCCACCTGATCGGCTGTGGGGGTGTAACACTCGCGGATCACGGCGGCCTGCGTCGGGTGCAGCGCAACCTTGGCGTCGAACCCCACCGCGACGGCGTCCTCCGACTCGGCGCGCAGTCCGTCGAGATCGGCGATGTTTAGATACACCGAGTCCAGAGCCTGGCGCCCGAACGCCTTGGCCGCCAGCAGAGCGGTCGAGCGTGCGTGCACGGCCACGTCGCGATACGACCCGTCGCCGCGACGCGAGGACGCTCCGCCGAGCGCGGCCACCAGGTCCTCCGCGCCCCACATCATGCCCTCGCACCCGTCGGCTGCGCAGATCTCCGCAGCGTGCAGGATCCCGAGTGGGGTCTCGACGAGGGCGACCACCGATCGTGGAGCCAGTGCCGAGACGTCCTGCGCCGATTCACACTTGGGCACCATCACGCGGTGGTAGACCGTCTCGGACAGGGCTGCCAGATCAGCCTCGAAGTACGGCGTCGATCGCGCGTTGACGCGGATCACGGTGCGGTCCGGATCGAGTGGGGTGTCGACGACGGCCTGCCGCGCCGCTTCCTTGTCACCGGGGGCCACCGCGTCCTCGAGGTCCAGGATCACCACGTCTGCTGCCGCGGCGGCCTTCCGGTAGCGCTCGGGCCTGTCGGCCGGGCAGAACATCCAGACCGGACCGAGCCCCGTCACGACGCGGGAGCCATCCGGACGAGGGTCTTCCGCACGGCGCGCGCGACGACGTCGCCGTGCTGGTTGCGGCCCGTGTGCTCGAACGTCACGACGCCTTCTCCGGGTCTCGACGCCGACTCTCGCTTGTCCGCGATCACCGTCTCGCCGTAGAGGGTGTCACCGTGCAGCATCGGCTTCGGGAAGCTGATCTCCGAGAACCCGAGGTTCGCGACGATGGTGCCCTGCGTCAGCTGGGCGACGGAGAGCCCGACCAGCGTGGAGAGCGTCCACATCGAGTTCACGAGCCGCTCCCCGAACGCGGTGTCCACGCTGTACGCGGCGTCGAGATGCAGCGCCTGCGTGTTCATCGTGAGGGTGGTGAACAGGACGTTGTCCGCCTCGGTGACGGTGCGCCCGGGCCGGTGCTCGTAGACGGTGCCCACCGTCATCTCGTCGAACCACAGGCCGCGCTGGACGATGCGCTCCGGTTCGGTCACAGCCCCACCTGGCGCGCGATGAGCATCAGCTGCACCTCCGTGGTGCCCTCGCCGATCTCGAGGATCTTGCTGTCGCGGTAGTGCCGCGCGACCGTGTACTCGTTCATGAACCCGTAGCCGCCGTGCACCTGCGTGGCGTCGCGCGCGTTGTCCATCGCGGCCTCCGACGAGATCAGCTTGGCGATGGCCGCTTCCTTCTTGAAGGGCTTGCCCGCCGACATGAGCGCTGCAGCGTCGTAGTAGGCGGTCCGGGCGGCGTAGGCGCGCGCCTCCATGCGGGCGATCTTGAATGCGATGGCCTGGTTCCGGCCGATGGCGGTACCGAACGCCTCGCGCTCCTTCGCGTACTTCACACTCTCGTCGACGCACCCCTGCGCCACACCGACGGCGAGCGCAGCGATGGCGATACGGCCCTCGTCGAGGATCTGCAGGAACCCGGCGTAACCACGGCCCTCGTCGCCGAGCAGATTCTCCAGCGGCACACGAACATCGGTGAACGACAGGGGGTGAGTGTCCGAGGCGTTCCAGCCGACCTTGTCGTACGCGGGACCGGCCTCGAAGCCGGGGGTGTCCGTCGGCACGATGATCGAGGAGATCTGCTTGCGCCCGGAGGCATCGGTTCCGGTCACGGCGGTCACCGTCACCAGCTCGGTGATGTCGGTGCCGGAGTTCGTGATGAACTGCTTCGACCCGTTGATCACCCAGTGATCACCGTCGCGCACCGCGGTGGTGCGCGTACCGCCGGCGTCGCTGCCGGCACCGGGCTCGGTGAGGCCGAACGCGCCGAGCGCCCGGCCCGACGTCAGCTTGGGGAGCCACTCCTTCTTCTGCGCGTCCGTACCGAAGCGGTACACGGGCATCGCGCCCAGGGAGACACCGGCTTCGAGCGTGATCGCGACGCTCTGATCCACCTTGCCCAGCTCCTCGAGGGCGAGGCACAGCGCGAAGTAGTCGCCGCCCATGCCGCCGTACTCCTCGGGGAACGGCAGTCCGAACAGTCCCATGTCCGCCATGCCGCGGACCACCTCGTAGGGAAACGTGTGATCGCGATCGTGCTGCGCGGCGACGGGCGCCACCACGGTGCGAGCGAAGTCGCGCACCGAGGCGATCAGCTGCTGGTGCTCGTCGGACAACAGGCTGTGTCCCGCGACGGTCGATGTGCTCATGCTGCATCCTCTTTCGGGTCCGTGGTCATGCGTGCGAGTACCTGGTTCACGGCGACCTGGTCGCCTGTCGCCACCGTCACCTCGACGATGCCGTCCGCGGGAGCAGTGAGCGCGTGCTCCATCTTCATGGCCTCCACGACCACGAGAACGGTTCCGGCCATGACGGTGTCACCGTTCGCCACCTCGACGGCGATCACGGTGCCCGGCATGGGGCTGCGCACCGTGTCCTCGAGCTCCGCCTCGCCCCCGGCGGCGAGGTCGATCTCCGCGGCGGGGCGCAGATGCCACACACCACCGGAAGCCGCGAGCCAGAGCCCGTCCGCGTCCCGCGCAGCCGTGTACGTCGTCCGGCGACCGTCGATCGCGACCACGAGAGTCGCACCGTCGAGAGTCACCGTCAGCGACCGAGCATCTCCGCCGTCGACGGTCACCGCCGCGTCGCTCGGCGACCCGGTCACCGCGACGGTGCGCCGCCGCCCGGCGTCCTCGACGAGGACTGTCGTCGGTGCGCTCCGACCACCGAGACGCCACCCGTTCGGAACGGTCCACGCGCCGGCGTCCTGCGCGGGCCAGGCTGCGCACCAGTCGAACACGGCTGCGGCGGCGATGACCTCGTCCGTCGCGACGGGCGCCGCGTAGTCGGGTGCGACCCGGTCCAGCAGGCCCGTGTCCAGACGGCCGGCGGCGACGTCGGGATCGGCCAGCAGGTACGAGAGGAAGTCGATGTTGGTGCCCACGCCGAGCACCGCCGTCTCGCCGAGCGCCCGCCGCAGGATGCGCAGTGCCTCGGCGCGGTCCCGACCGTGCGCGATGACCTTGGCCAGCATCGGGTCGTAGTCGCTGCCCACCACCGTGTCCGGTGCGAGCGACGAGTCCACGCGGACACCGGTGCCCGCCGGTTCATGCAGTCCGATCACGCGGCCGCCGGTGGGCAGGAAGCCATGGCCCGGATCCTCCGCGTAGACACGCGCCTCGATCGCGTGACCGGTCAACGTCACATCCTCCTGCTGCAGCGGCAGCGTGTCGCCCGCTGCCATCCGTATCTGCAGCTCCACGAGATCGATGCCGGTGACCTCCTCGGTCACCGGATGCTCCACCTGCAGACGGGTGTTCATCTCCATGAAGAAGAAGTCGTCGGGCGCGTCGGCGGAGACGATGAACTCGACGGTGCCGGCGCCGACGTAGTCGACACTCCGAGCGGTCGCACACGCGGCCTCGCCGATCCGCGCCCGCGTCACCTCGTCGAGCAGCGGCGACGGCGCCTCCTCGATCACCTTCTGGTGACGGCGCTGCAGCGAGCACTCGCGCTCACCGAGATGGATCACATGGCCGTGGGCGTCCGCCATCACCTGCACCTCGATGTGCCGGGGACGCAACACGAATCGTTCGAGGAAGAGGGTGTCGTCGCCGAACGACGACGCCGCCTCTCGCCTGGCCCGCACCAGGGCCGCCGTCAGGTCCTCGGCTCGTTCGACCAGATGCATGCCCTTGCCGCCGCCACCGGCCGACGGCTTGATCAGCACGGGGTAGCCGATGTCGGCCGCGGCCGCAATCAGTTCGTCGTCCGTGAGTCCGGGTTCCGCGATGCCGGGCACCACCGGCACGTCGAACGCGGAGACCGCCTTCTTCGCCGTGATCTTGTCGCCCATGGTCTCGATCGCACGTGTCGGCGGGCCGATGAACGTGATGCCGTTCTTCTCGCACGCCGCCGCGAATGCCGCATTCTCCGAGAGGAACCCGTATCCGGGGTGGATCGCGTCGGCGCCGCTGGCGAGAGCCGCGTCGATCACCTTGTCGATGTTCAGGTAGCTCTCGCGTGCGGGCGCCGGACCCAGTCGTACCGCGGTGTCCGCGGAGCGCACGTGCAGCGCGTCGGCGTCCGCGTCGCTGTACACCGCGACGGAGCGAATTCCCATGGTGCGCAGTGTCCGGAACACCCGGACGGCGATCTCACCGCGATTCGCGACGAGCACCGTGTCGATCGTGGTCATCACACTCACATCCTGAAGACGCCGTAGGACACCGGCTCGAGCGGCGCGTTGGCGCACACCGACAGAGCAAGTGAGAGAACAGTTCTGGTGTCGGCCGGATCGATGATGCCGTCGTCCCACAGCCGCGCCGTCGAGTGGTACGGGTTGCCCTGCTCCTCGTACTGACGGCGGATGGGTTCCTTGAACCGCTCCTGCTCGTCCTCGGTCCACGGCTCGCCGGACGCCGACCGCTGATCGCTGCGCACGGTCGCGAGCACCGACGCCGCCTGCTCCCCGCCCATGACGGAGATGCGCGCGTTCGGCCACATCCACAGGAAGCGGGGCGAGTACGCGCGTCCGCACATCGAGTAGTTGCCCGCGCCGTAGGAGCCGCCGATCACGACCGTCAGCTTCGGCACCCGGGCACACGCCACCGCGGTGACCATCTTCGCGCCGTGCTTGGCGATGCCGCCCGCCTCGTACTCCCGCCCGACCATGAAGCCGGTGATGTTCTGCAGGAACAGCAACGGGACGCTGCGCTTGTCACACAGCTCGATGAAGTGGGCGCCCTTCACTGCGGACTCACCGAACAGCACACCGTTGTTCGCGACGATGCCCACCGGGTGGCCGTCGATGTGCGCGAAACCGGTGACCAGCGTCGTGCCGTACTCGGCCTTGAACTCCTGGAACTGCCCACCGTCCACCAGGCGGGTGATCACCTCGTGCACGTCGTACGGGGTGCGTGGATCTGTCGGCACCACGTCGTACAGCTCCGACTGATCGCTCACAGGCAGCGGTGTGCGCACCTCCCACGGCGACGGCGTGCGGGGGCCGAGGGTGGCCACGATCGCGCGGACCCGGCGGAGCGCGTCACGATCGTCGGTCGCGAGGTGATCCGTCACGCCCGAGATCTTGGAGTGGACGTCGCCGCCACCGAGGTCCTCGGCCGTGACCACCTCGCCGGTGGCCGCCTTCACCAGCGGCGGTCCGCCCAGGAAGATGGTGCCCTGGTTGCGGACGATGATCGCCTCGTCGCTCATCGCGGGCACGTACGCGCCACCGGCGGTGCAGGACCCCATCACCGCCGCGATCTGGGCGATGCCCTTCGCACTCATCGTCGCCTGGTTGAAGAAGATCCGGCCGAAGTGTTCCCGGTCGGGGAACACGTCGTCCTGCATCGGCAGGAACGCGCCACCCGAGTCGACGAGGTACACGCAGGGCAGCCGGTTCTGCAGGGCGATCTCCTGCGCGCGCAGATGCTTCTTGACGGTCATCGGGTAGTACGTGCCGCCCTTGACCGTGGCGTCGTTGGCCACGACCATCACCTCGCGGCCCGACACCCGGCCGATTCCGGCGATCACACCGGCGCCCGGGCACGCATCGTCGTACATGCCGTTCGCGGCCAGCGGGGCGATCTCGAGGAACGGGCTGCCGTCGTCGAGCAGCGTGTCGACACGGTCGCGCGGAAGCAGCTTGCCGCGGGAGACGTGCCGCTCACGGGAGGCGTCACTGCCGCCGCGGGCAGCGGCCGCCATGGCTCGGTGCAGCTCGTCGACCAGCGCGAGGTGATCGTCCCGCCTGCTCGTGCGCTCGGTTCGAGCACCGTCCAGCATCGTCATCGCTCAGCCCGTCCGTCAGTTAACACTCACTAACCAGGACAGTAAACGATGATTAACTGAAAGTCCACGGCGGATGCGTGGATCGCCAGGCGCGCGTCCGGAGCCACCCGATCGCTCGGAAATCTGCGGATCCGCGGATTCTCGCTCGACATCGGAGGACGAGACTCAGCGCTGCTCGACGACCAGCTTTCGGAAGCGGCTGCCCTGGAACACGATGGGCGCGACGTCGGAGTGCACCTCGAGACCGTGCACGCGCAGCAGGACGATGGCGTGATCACCCGCCGGCAGCTCCTGCTCGATCGTGGTGTCGAGCCACGAGGACGCGCCGTCGATGAAGATGGCCCCGTCGGGCGTCGTCTCCAGCGTCAGACCAGCGAACCGGTCACCCGTCTTCGCCGCGAGGCTGCGCGCGGCCACGTCGTGGGCCTCGCCGAGAACGCTGATGCCGATGTGCGTCGCGTCGCGGAACTTGGGCCACGTGGACGACGTGTTCTGGATGCACACCGCGACCAGCGGCGGGTCGAGGGAGACCGACACGAAACTGCTCGCGGCCAGACCGACCGGCACGTCGCCGATGCGAGCCGCGATGGCGACGACCCCACTCGGGAAGGTGCCGTACGCCTGACGGAGGGTCGCCTGGTCGAGCTCGGAGGCTGCGGTCTGACTCATGGAACCCCACGGTAGGGCCGCGCGCCATCCGCCGCCACCATCGCGGGCCCGGCACTGGGCAAGGTCACAGCCCCTGGATTCGGATCACGCCGAGCCCAACGGCGGGCCTCACTCGCAGCGGACGATCGGCACCGGGTCGTAGCGCACCGTGCGCGTGTTCCGCGAGATCTCCGCACCCGTCGCCGCGTCGCGGATGATCCGGGTGTCGCTGGTGGTGAAGCCGGGCGCTCCGCTCGACGCGACACATTGCTCTCCGCGCGGCAGCCGGACGGTGTCCGGCGTGGTGGGTCGGCTGCGGGAGCCGGTGATCGACTCCACCTCGACGGTCTTGGTGCCCCACAACCGCACGGTGACGGAGGATCCGTCGGCGAACGACTCGACGACCACACCCGTCGACGCCGGGTTCCGGAACTGCAGATCGATCGCGCCCTCGAAGACCGTCGCCTCGCGGGCCTCGGGGTAGCGGCTGATGTAGTAGCTGTGTTCGGTGTGATCGACGTCGTCCATGCCGCCGAAGTAGCCGGCGTTGTACAGGGTGGTGGCGAACTGGCTGATGCCTCCGCCGACGGCGCGATCGGGTCGGCCGTTGTCGATGATGCCCGACTCGACGAACCCCTGCGCCGTCCCGCGGGGACCGGTGTAGCCATTGAGTGAGAACGTCTCGCCCGGCTTCACCACGGCGCCGTTCACGATGTCCGCCGTGAGACCGATGTTGACACCCGACGCGTACTCGAACCCGCCGGTCGTGTACTCGCTGATCACTTCCCGGATTCCGAGAGCGTTCGCCGCGTCCGTGGTCAGTGCCGCCGGACGCGGTCCGTACTGCGCGACGGTGGTGCGCGCGTCACCGGACGCCGCCAGCAGGTCCGGCAGGGTGGCCAGTGTCTCCGGCCAGCGCACCTCGGTGCCGTCGACGGACGGAACCACCACGGGTCGGCCCCCGGAGAAGTCGAAGCGCGCGTCGACGGGCCGGGTCTCGGTGGCCGCCAGCCCGGGCGCGAGGATGCCGATCGCGGTATTCGTGTCGTACACCGGTCGCAGACCGCCGTCGTCGTCCGGTTCGAAGCTCAGGACCTCGCCGACGCGATCGGGTGCGAGCGTCGTCGTCGCACCGTCCTCGCCGGTCACGACCACCGGCGCCGACACCGCGGGCGTCGCCACGTCCTGGATCGCCGCGTCGATCGCGGCAGCGTCGACCTCGACGTCCTCGACGACGACGGGGAGCTCCACCGGACCGCCCTCGGCCCAGTCGGTGCGGAACGCGGACGCCGCACCCGGTACGTCGAGCGTGCGTCCGGGAACGGGTCCGACGGCGCGGGGCACGCCGGCCTCGATGACCACGTCGCCCTCCACCGCGGGGCGGTCGACCTGCAGGGACAACGACCCGACGGCGGCGGTGAGTGCCGCGTCGTCGACAGTGGACACGACACCGATCTCGCGGGTGCCGAAGAACGACGCGAGCCTGGTGAACGGGGAGAGAGGCTGGTCGCCGGCACGATCGAGGGTTGCGGCCCAGTCGATTCCGAGACCGGCGGCGGCCGGGGTGAGGGTGGCGGCGACATCGTCCGCGCGTACGTCCACCGGGGCGTCGGTGCGCGGACCCAGGGCGTCGCGGAGCCGGTTGTCCGCCTCCGCCACACTGCGGCCGCCGACCTCGACGCCCGCGACGGTCACGCCGCGGGGGATGTCACCGGTGGAGGTGAACCAGTCGGCGGCGTACAGGAGCGCGGCCACGGCCACGGCGACGACGCCGCCGGCCGCGGACAGCGCGATCGTGCGCCGGCGGGTGGAGCGCGTGCCCTCGGGGGCGGTCCGGTGCTCGTGCTGCGCCGGTACGTCCTCGGTCACCCGGCTCCCTTCCGTCGTGCTGAACAGGCGCGTTCGCCCTCTGCTCGAGCCTACCCACTGGGGTCGGAGCCCGACTCCTCACGAAGACGGCTCCGCACCGCTGCCGGGTCGGGGGTCAGGCAGCGATGCGGAGCCATGAGGAGTATCGCCGGACGACCGCACTCGTTACAACTCGAATCAGACCGAACGTCCCGGATCTGTCAGGAGTCCCAATCGACCCGTTCAGCCATGGCCAGAAGTCGTGACCGCCGCGAAGGACTGCTTTCGCCGATCCAGGCGATCTGCCCGTACACCGAGGCACGGAAGTCCGGTACACCTGCACGATTCTGGGCAGCGGCACCGGTACGAACACTGTTGTGGAGCAGCGCGCGGAGTGCGTCGTAGCGGTCGCGGGGCGCCGCGGCACTCTCGTTCACCACCAGCCCGGCCAGCGTCTGCCGACGGTGAGCACGCGCGACGTGAGTCTTGTCACCGTTCACCACGTAGCCCTCGTCGCGCACGATGCGGTCGAGCGCCCAGAGGAGCGTGCCCACATCGGTGTCCGACGGGCCCGACAGCGCCAGGTCGTCGGCGTAGCGGGTGTAGACGAGCCCACGGGCGCGGGCGAGACCCGCGACGCGACGGTCGAGTCCGCGGGCCACCAGATTGGCGAGCGCGGGCGAGGTCGGTGCCCCCTGCGGGAGGTGCGGGACGCGCAGCAGTGCCGCCTGAGTCCGGGGCAGACCGGCGACCTCGTCGACCGGCATCGCGGTGGTGCAGATGCCGGCGAGGACCGACGCCACCCGGTACGGGTACCCGCAGGCCTCGAAGACGGCGCGCACGCGCGGCCTCGTCACCGTCGGGAAGAAGTCCGCGAGATCGACCCGGACGACGACGTCCCGGCCCTCGTGCGGGCGCGCGAAGGTCACGGCACTCCGACCGGCCCGGAAACCGTGAGCGGCAGGATGCGGCACCACGTGATCGAGGACGCGGTGGAGCACGCGCCGCTGCATCTCGCGCAGTCGCGGCTTGGGAATCTCCAGGATGCGCGTCCCGCCGCGACTCTTCGCCACCTCACGAGCCCGGTAGTGGCGCAGCGGCGGAGCCGCCCGACGCAACCAGCCGCCGACGTCGGCGAACCAGTCGAGTTCGGAGACGGTGACGTCCAGGGACGCGGCGAGCTCGGCGGTCGTCGCGAACGCGGGAACCCCGAAGCGCACCGCCGGAGTGGGACGGACGGGCGGCGCGGGGAGGACGAACGGATCACCGGGATACCCGATGACCTCGAGGAGTTCGGCGGCGACCTCCGTCGAATCGGGTGCATGGTTGCGCCGCTCGAGGAGCCTGGTGATGAGGGTCTCGACGTCCGCGACGTGCTCGAACCGGGCCAGCACCTCACCGAGCTCGGTGCTGTTCCACGCGATGTCGACCAGGCGCGGTGCGATCATCCGCGCCGTGCGGTGATGCCAGAACGACTCGGACATCAGCGAGCAGTGGACCGAGGACGTGCGGCGGGGCGAGGCGACCTGAGACTCTCGTCGTCGTCGCAGGCCAGCACGCGAAGCGTGCATCGCTGCGTCGGACGCAGTGCCCGATTCCGTGAATGTTCCCGAGGGTTGCCCTCGAGGAGGGTCGCGCAGGACCCACTCTCGCCTCGCCACCGCTGCACCCCGCCACTGTGCCAGACGCAGACCGCTCGGTCCGGGAAACGGCAGAGGACCCGGCCACCCCTCGCAGCCGGGTCCTCGTGTTCGGTACGGGAGGCTCAGGCCTCCACGATGGCCGTGATGCCCTGGCCACCGGCGGCACAGATGGAGATGAGTCCGCGTCCGGAACCCTTCTGCGCCAACATCTTCGCGAGCGTGGCCACGACGCGTCCGCCGGTCGCCGCGAACGGGTGACCCGCGGCCAGCGAGGAGCCGTTCACGTTCAGCTTGCTGCGATCGATCGATCCCAGCGCACCGTCGAGACCCAGACGCTCCTTGCAGTACTCGTCGCTCTCGAAGGCCTGCAGCGTCGCGAGCACCACGGAGGCGAAGGCCTCGTGGATCTCGTAGTAGTCGAAGTCCTGCAGCGTCAGGCCGTTGCGCTCGAGCAGACGCGGGATGGCGTACGTCGGCGCCATGAGCAGGCCGTCCTTGTAGGAGCCGTTGCCGTGGATGTAGTCCACGGCCGCGAACTCGGAGTCGACCAGGTGCGCGAGCACCGGCAGGTTGTGCTGCGCGGCCCACTCGTCGGTGGACAGCAGCACGGAGGACGCGCCGTCGGTGAGCGGCGTCGAGTTGCCGGCCGTCATCGTGGCGTCGCCCAGCGAGGTGCCGAACACGGGCTTGAGCTTGGCCAGCTTCTCGGCCGTGGAGTCCGGACGCAGGTTGTCGTCGCGGGTGAGACCGAGGTACGGGGTGACCAGGTCGTCGAAGAAGCCACTGTCGTAGGCCTTCGCCATGTTCTGGTGGCTGGCCGCGGCGAGGGCGTCCTGGTCCTCGCGGCGCACGCCGAACTCCTTGGCCGTGACGGCGGCGTGCTCGCCCATCGACATGCCGGTGCGGGGCTCGCCGTTCTTCGGGATCTCGATCCCCAGCATCGACGGGCGGACGCCCGCGAGCAGCTTGAGGCGGTCGGCGGTGCTCTTCGCCCGGTTGAGCGTGAGCAGGAACTCGCGCAGCTCGTTGTTGACGCTGATGGGCGCGTCGGACGTGGTGTCGACACCGCTGCCGATTCCCACGTCGATCCGGCCCGACGCGATGGCATCGCCGACGGCGATGACCGTCTGCATGCTCGTGCCGCAGGCCTGCTGCAGGTCGAACGCCGGGGTGTACGGGCTCAGCGCGCTGCCCAGGACGACCTCGCGGCTGAGGTTGAAGTCGCGGCTGTGCTTGAGCACCGCACCACCGGCCACGAGGCCGAGCCGCTCACCCTGCAGGTTGAAGCGGGAGACGAGACCGTCGACGGCCGCCGTCAACATGTCCTGGTTCGAGGCGTTGGCGTACACCTTGTTCGAGCGCGCGAACGGTATTCTGTTTCCACCGAGGATCGCGACGGGGCGCTTCTCTTTGCTGGTCATCGAACGATTCTCCCTGTGCGCAGATGGCGCGGCCACAGTCGGGGCCGCTTCGTCGTGGACTCTATTCTTACTCACGAGTAAGTTACTTGTCGATACCGTTCGACATACCCGACACGAAGGTAGGAACATGGCAGCCACCAAGGGAGCCCCTGACCTCTACTCGCAGTTCCTCTCCTCTGCTCCCGGCGCGTTTCTCGCCAAGCAGGCGGGACTGCCGAAGCCGGAGACTCTGCGTCGCTACCAGCCGGGTGAGCCTCCGCTCGCCGGCCCGGTCCTGATCGGCGGCAGCGGTCGCCTCGTCGAGCCGCTGCGCGTGCTGCTCTCGGACTACCCCGCCGCGAGCCCGCACGACGACAAGCTGGGCGGCCTCGTGTTCGACGCCACCGGCATCGAGAACATCGAGCAGCTCGAGCAGCTGTACCAGTTCTTCCAGCCCGCGGTCCGCAACCTCGGACCGTCGAGCCGCGTCGTCGTCCTCGGCACCACGCCCGAGGAGACCGGCGACATCGAGGAGCACATCGCTCAGCGCGCCCTGGAGGGCTTCACCCGCAGCGTCGGCAAGGAACTGCGCCGCGGCGGCACCGCGCAGCTGGTCTACGTCTCCCCCGACGCCGCGCCGGACCTGTCCGGTGTCGAGTCCACCCTGCGCTTCCTGCTCTCGGCCAAGTCCGCGTTCGTGTCCGGCCAGGTCATCGCCGTCGGCAAGGACGGGTCCACGGCTCCCGCCTCGTGGGACCGGCCACTCGAAGGCAAGGTCGCTCTGGTCACCGGCGCCGCCCGTGGCATCGGCGCCACCATCGCCGAGGTTCTCTCACGCGACGGCGCGCACGTCATCTGCGCCGACATCCCCGCGGCCGGCGAGGCCCTCTCGCAGACCGCCAACAAGGTAGGCGGCACGTCGCTGGCACTCGACGTCACGGCTCCCGACGCCGCCGAGGTGCTCGAGAAGCACGTGAAGGAGCGCCACAGCGGCGGCCTCGACATCGTCGTCCACAACGCCGGCATCACGCGCGACAAGCTCCTCGCCAACATGGACGACGGCCGGTGGAACTCCGTCATCGGCGTCAACCTCGCAGCGCCGCACCGCCTCACCACCGCTCTGGTGAAGTCCGGCACGCTGAACGACGGCGGCCGCGTGATCGACGTGTCCTCCATCGCGGGCATCGCCGGCAACCGCGGCCAGACCAACTACGGCACGTCCAAGGCCGGCGTCATCGGCCTGGTGCACGCCGAGGCACCCGAACTGGCGAAGAAGGACATCACCATCAACGCGGTGGCGCCCGGCTTCATCGAGACGGCCATGACCGCGGCCATTCCGTTCGCCACTCGCGAGGCCGGCCGCCGGATGAGCTCGCTGCTGCAGGGCGGCCAGACCGTCGACGTCGCGGAGACCATCGCGTACTTCGCGAGCCCGGCCTCCAACGCCGTCACCGGTCAGATCGTCCGCGTGTGCGGCCAGTCCCTGATCGGAGCGTGAGCGACGTGGCCACGGTGATCCCGCTCGACGGTCCGCCGAGGATCCGCGACATCTACACCCGCGCGGCTCTCGACTCGCTGCCGATCATCGGCGGCGGCAAGCGCACGCCGACGGCACCGGACGCGACGTACACCCTCGGCGGAATCCGGATCGATCGGGACAACCTCGCGACGTACGCCAAGGTGACCGGCCTCCGTCTCAGCGACACCCTGCCGCTGACGTACCCCTTCACCCTGGTGTTCCCCACCGTGATGTCCCTCATGGTGTCCAAGGACTTCCCGTTTGCGGCCATGGGATCGGTGCACGCGGAGAACGTGATCGAGAGCTTCCGCCCCATCGGGACCTCGGAGCCGCTCGACATCGCGGTGCACGCGGAGAACGTCCGCGAGCACCGGAAGGGACTGCTCGTCGACGTCGTCAGCGACGTGTCGGTGGGCCGAGAGCTGGTGTGGCGTCAGACGTCCACCTTCCTCAGCCTCCAGAAGACGTCGCTGTCCGGTGGACCTCGCGAGGCACCGCCGGCCGACGAGGTCCCGCCGCCGCCCACCTCGACTCTGCGAGTGGACCAGAAGACCATCTCGCGCTACGCGGCGGTGAGTGGTGACCGCAACCCGATCCACGTCTCGTCGCTGGGCGCCAAGGCCTTCGGCTTCCCGCGCACCATTGCTCACGGGATGTGGAGTGCGGCGGCCGTACTCAGCGCCGTCGACGGCAAGATCCAGGACCGTGTCACGTACTCGGTGCGCTTCGGCAAGCCGATCGTGTTGCCCGCCAAGATCAACGTGTACGCCGAGCGGGTGGGCACGGGCGTCGGTCCGGGGCAGTGGGACGTGGCGCTGAAGCACCCGAAGAAGGGCTACCCGTTCCTGACGGGCACCCTGCGCTGATCGTCGTGGCGGGGGCTGCGTCTCGCGGTCCCCGCCCTCACGGCGTCAGGCCCGAAGCCCCCGCCACGCAAGGCTCTCGAGAAGGTCGACCGCCTGGTGCACGTCGATCTCGCCGCCGGCGACCCTGTCGGCCACGGCCTCGCCGGCACCGACCAGGGCGACGGCCATCAGTCCGAAGTTGTGTTCCGGCCGCGGGTCCTTGGTGCTCATCTCGAGCAGCGACGCGGTGAGGCTGATCAACCGATCGCGGCTGCTCTGCACCTGACCGGCGAAGGCCTGCTGGCCGATCGCCTGCCGGTAGAGCACCATCCACGACGAGCGGTGCTCGTCCACGAACGTGAGGAATCCGAGCAATGCCTTACGCAACTGCTCGCGGGGAGTGAGCGTCGGGTCCGCCGCGGGAGTCATCGCAGCGACGAACTCGAGGCCCTCCCGATGGATGCACGCGGCGAAGAGTTCGTCCTTGCTGCCGTAGTACAGATACAGCATGGGTTTCGAGATCTCGGCCCGTGCGGCGATGGAGTCCATCGACGTGCTGTGAAAGCCGTTCTCGGAGAACACCTCGATGGCGGCGTCGAGCATCTGCTGCTCGCGGACGGCGCGCGGCAACCGCTTGGTTCCGCCTGCCATGCGTCCTCCCCGGAGCTGTCCGCCGTACGACCTCCCGACTCTACGTCACCGTCCGCGGGACGAGTCAGGGGCAGCCGAGGGCTCCCTTGGCCGTGAGGACGGTCCGGGCCGCGTCGTCCACGCGCGCATCGCTCAACTCCCCGGACGCCACGGCCGCCTCGAGACGGTCGAGGACGCTCGGCACCGCGTCGGTGGTGATCCAGAGGGCGACGTCGGCCCCGGCGACGAGGGCGGCCAGCGCCGCGTCCTCGATGCCCAGTCGCGACGTGATCGCCGCCATGCCGGACAGGTCGTCGGTGAAGATCGGGCCGGTGAACGGCGCCGCCCCGTAGCCGGTGCCGTCACGCAGCAGTGCCATCGCGGCGGGACTGATACTGGCGGGCACGCCCTCCGTCGTCAGGCCCGGAACGTCGAGGTGTCCGACCATGGCACCCACTCCGGTGGACATGAGATCGCGGAACGGAACCAGGTCGCGGGCCTGCAGTTCGGACAGCGGCGGTGTCGTGACGGCGCCGGTGTGCGAGTCGCCCGATCCGGAGCCGTGCCCCGGGAAGTGCTTGATCACGGGCATCACCCCGGCGTCGCGGAGACCGCGCGCAGCAGCTCCGGCGTACGCGACGACGGTGGCGGGATCGTCCGAGTAGGACCGGTCACCGATCACCGAGTCGTCGGGCTGGCTGCTGACGTCCACGTCGGGAGCGAA
Organism: Rhodococcus sp. UNC23MFCrub1.1; assembly: GCF_000686025.1. Classification (GTDB taxonomy): domain Bacteria; phylum Actinomycetota; class Actinomycetes; order Mycobacteriales; family Mycobacteriaceae; genus Rhodococcoides. Next base: position 87,152 of record NZ_JMLQ01000006.1, on the reverse strand, counting down.
GTCGACGGTGATGCCGAGATCCTTCAGTCCACGTCCGCGCTCGAGCCACATCTCGTACGTCTGCTCGGGGGTCATGGTGGCGGCGGTCTCGCGTGCCGAGGGCACCGAACCGAGGAGGTCGGCTGCCCGCGACACCCGGCCGCCCTCCTCGTCGATCGTCACCATGACGGGCACGGTGGCGGCCGACTGCATGCGATCGACACCGCCGCCGGTGAGCATCGTCTTGTCGGTCCAGCTACCCACGAACACACCACCCACCTGCTCGGCGCCCACCACCGCCACGGCGTCGTCGGTCCCGGTGACCCCGACTGTCAACAGCTGGGCGAGCCGCTGCCGCAGCGTCATGGCGTCGATAGCGGTGGCGCACGCATCGGGCGTGGCCGCAGGCATCTCGGACGTCGACACGACCGCCGAGGGAGCCGAGGGCGATGCCGTGGCCGCACCGGTGGTGGTGGGTGCGGGAGCCGCCGCGTCCCCCGTCCCGCACGCCGTCGTGGCGATCGCGCACGTCGCGACCAGGGTCAGAACTCGGCGCAGGTACATACCCGAAACGTTATCGCGTGAGCCTCCCCGCGACCCGACCGCGACGGTAAGATCGTCAGCCACCGCCACAAGCCTGGAGGCTCTCATGTCGTGTGACGTCATGTTGATCGCGTACGACGGTTCGGACAATGCGCGCAGGGCGGTGGACTACGCCGGCAGATTCCTTCAGGCGAAACGCGCCATCGTGCTCACCGCGTGGGAACCGATGGTGCGACAGGCGGCCCGCATGTCCGGCCTGTCCGGAGTGATGGCGCCGGAGTGGCTGCCGGACGAGCAGACCGAGGACATCGCACTCGCCGACGCGAAGGTCACCAACAGCGAGGGCCTCGAGCTGGCCGTCCGCGCCGGCATCAACGCCGACGGGCGCTGCGAGGAGTCGCACTCCGCCATCTGGACCACCATCGTCGAGACGGCGGACGAGGTGAACGCCGACATCATCGTCACCGGGACGCGCGGCCGGACCGGTCTGCGGTCGCTGCTGCAGTCGTCCTGTGCCGATCTCGTGCTCAAGCACAGCCATCGCCCTGTACTGATCGTGCCGCCCGGCAGATGAGTGACGGGCAGGCCGGAGGCCGGTCGAGGTGAACGGGCAGGCCGGAGGCCGGTCGAGGTGAACGGGCAGGCCGTTGGCCGGTCGAAGTGATAGGTTCTGCTCGTGAAATCCGCAGCGATCAGTGCCGTCATCGGCGTCGTGCTGGGAGTGGCCGTGGTGTTCGGCGCCACTGCCGCCGCCTCGTCCGACACCCGCCCCGAGGTCGATCGTTCCGGTAACGCCGAGTCCTCCCTCCTCAACCAGGTCGAGTACGGCAGCCGCTGACGTCCGATGCTCCCGTCACCGCGCCCGTAGGGGCCCGGTGGCGTTTCTTCTCCGCGGTCGGTGCGCTGGTCCTGGCGTTCCTGCAGGCTCCCGGCCTGACCGTCGCCGACACCAAGTACGACCTGACGCAGAACCCGCTGGGGTTCCTCTCGCGTGCGTCCCATCTGTGGACGTCCGACGCCACCTTCGGCCAGGTACAGAACCAGGCGTACGGCTACTTCTTCCCGCACGGGTCGTTCTTCGCCCTCGGTGACGTGCTGGGGCTGCCCGGGTGGGTGACGCAGCGCCTGTGGTGGGCGGTGCTGATCTTTCTCGGGTTCTGGGGTGTCCTGCGCTTGTGCGAGGCCCTCGGGGTCGGGAGCCGCGGGTCGCGGGTGGTGGGTGCGCTCGCGTTCGTCCTCGCTCCGCGGGTGATCACCACCCTGGGGTCGATCAGTTCCGAGTCACTGCCGATGATGCTGGCGCCATGGGTACTGATCCCCCTGGTCCGCGTCTTCTCCGGCCGCTCCGTGAGCATTCCGCGCGCCGCCGCGTGTTCGGCGCTGGCCGTCGCGGCGATGGGTGCCGTGAACGCCGTGGCGACGGCGGCAGCCACCCTCGTGGCGGTCGTGTGGTGGCTCGCGCACAGGCCGGACGCCCGGTGGCGCCGGTTCTCGCTGTGGTGGATCGGGTGTCTCGTCGCCGCGACGACGTGGTGGCTGGTTCCCCTCTTCATCCTGCGCGGCGTCAGTCCACCGTTCCTCGACTACATCGAGTCGGCCGGCACGACGACGCAGTGGGCCTCGCTGGTGGAGGTCCTGCGCGGCACGAGCAGCTGGACACCGTTCGTCTCGCCGGAACGCATCGCCGGCGCTGTGGTGGTGACACAACCCGCCGCGGTGATCGCCTCTGCCGTCGTGGCCGCGGCGGGAATGGCCGGGCTCTGCATGCGGTCGATGCCGGCACGCGGTCGGCTGACCCTGGTGCTGCTGATCGGGCTCGTGGGCATGACCGCCGGGTACGTCGGCGGACTGGCCTCCCCCGTCTCCGAGCAGGTGCGACTGTTCCTCGACACGTCCGGTGCGCCGCTGCGCAACATCCACAAGCTGGAACCGGTGATCCGACTGCCGTTGGCGCTGGGCCTCGCACAGTTGCTGGCGCAGGTGCCGCTGCCGGGTTCGGTGCCGTCGCCTCGCTGGCGTCGCGCGGCGTCGCACCCGGAACGGGAGCCCCTCGTCGCTTTCGCCGCACTCGTCCTGGTGGCACTCACCGTCTCGACCTCGCTGGCCTGGACCGGGCGGCTCGCGCCGCGGGGCGCGTACGAGACCGTTCCGGCCGAATGGTCCGACGCGGCGGGCTGGTTGGCCGACCACGCGGGCACCGGAGCCGAGGAGTCCCGCGCGCTCGTCGTTCCCGGTGCGCCCCTGGCCGCTCAGCTGTGGGGGCTGACGCGGGACGAACCGTTGCAGGCGTTGGCGGCCTCGCCGTGGGCCGTCCGTGACGCGGTCCCGTTGGTGCCGCCCGGCGCGATCCGCGCCCTCGACTCGGTGCAACGGCTTCTCGCGGACGGCAGACCGTCCGACGGACTCGCCGACACGCTGGCATCGATGAACGTCCGCTACCTGGTGATGCGCAACGATCTCGACCCCGAGACGTCGCGTTCGACCCGGACCTCGCTGGCGCATCAGAGCATCGAGAACTCGCCCGGGCTCGAGCGGGTCGCGACCTTCGGCGACGACATCGGGCCCGGACGGGTGGACGGCATCGTCGCCGACTCCGACCTGCGGCCCACCTACCCCGCGATCGAGATCTTCGAGGCGACACCCGGCACCCCCGCCGTTGCCGGCCCGTACACGGTGGTGGCCGACGACGTGCCCCGAGTGCAGGGCGGGCCCGAGGTCCTCACTCGCCTGAACGAGCACCGCGAGCGCGGCGGCCTGGACCCGACTCCGGCGGGACCGGTACTTCTCGACGGCGACGCCCGGGCCGCCGGGCTCACGGTCGACGACGTCCTGGTGACGGACACCCCGATGAACCGCGAGGTGGACTTCGGCTCCGTCGACGATCACAGCAGCGCCCTGCGCACACCCGACGATCCCCGCCGCACACTCAATCTCGTGCCCGACTATCCGGTCGACGGTGCGCCGCTGGTCGAGGGCGCGTGGTCCGGTGCCCGGGTGTCCGTCTCCTCCTCGGCATCGGACGCCACCCAGTTCGGCGGCGCCTCGCCCGGCAACGGTCCGGCGGCGGCCGTCGACGGCGACGCCGCGACGAGTTGGGTGAGCAACGGCCTCGAGAGCTCGGTCGGTCAGTGGATCCAGCTCGACCTCGATCGCCCGGTGCAGTCCGGCCTGCTCGACTTCCGCACCAGCCCCGGCGCTCTGGGGTCACCGGTGAAATGGGTCGAGATCGAGACGGACAACGGGACCGCAGCCGCACGCATCACCGAACCGGGCGATCCGGTGACCGTCTCACTGCCCGCCGGCACGACGACGCGAATCCGGGTGACAGCTACCGAGACCGAGAACGGTTCGGTCGGAGCACAGTTCGGCGTCAGCGACCTTCGCCTCACCGATTATACGGATCCCGATGCACCGACACCGGTGGTCGTCCGGCACCTCACGGAGATGCCGGCTCCGGCTGACGGCGTCACGGTGACGGGATGGAATCTGGCACAGGAGCTTCCGGGCCGGACAGGATGCGTCGACACGCCCGATCGAGTGCGCTGCGCGGGTGGCGTAGCCGTCGAACCCGAGGAACTCGACAGTTTCCAGCGCACGCTCTCGGTTCCCAGTGGCACGGCGGTGACCCCCGAACTCTGGCTGCGCTCGCGTCAGTCGTCCGCGCTGGAGGATCTCCTGCAGGACGCCACACGTCCGCAGGCTCGGGGTGCGGCCGAGGTCACCGACGTCCGGGGGTCGACCTTCGCCCTCACGGACGGCGACGACCGCACGTCCTGGACCGCGAGTCAGGACTCGATCGAGGGCCGGGCCGGAACGTATCCCACCGTCACTCTCGAACTGCCGCAACCCGTTTCGGTCGACGGGCTCGACATCGCCCAGAGCCTCGGCGCACTGCCGTCTCATCCGACCAGGATCGCCGTGAACCTCGGGACCGGCCCCCAGGTCCGCGACGTCGACGCGGACGGCGACACCAGAGTGTCCCTCGAACCAGCGGTGACCGACCAGATCATCGTCTCGCTGCTGGACTGGGACGACGTACTCGACCGCACGGCACTGGGATTCGACCAGGTACGGCCTCCCGGTCTGGCCGAGATCACGGTGCTCTCCGAATCCGGTACCGCGTCCGCGGGGGCGGCGTTCGATCCCGACCGCCCGATCGTGACGTCGTGCGCGACCGGCCCCACCCTGACCATCGCGGACCAGCTCGTCCGCACCGCCGTCTCGACGACAGCCGGGGCGTTGGCCACCGGCGCACCGATCCGTGCGTCTCTCTGCGAGGGCGATGTCCCCGTCGCGGCGAACGTCTCCAATCCTGTTCCGCTGCCGTCGGGCTCGCAGTCCGTGTCGGTGGACCCGGGCGACGCCTTCGTCGTCGACAGCGTCGTGCTGCGCACGGCACCACTCGCTGCGTTCCCGGGCGCCGGCCCCACGCCCGTGGCGGTCACCGCGGACGAGTGGACCGCCGACACCCGCCGCGTCGTCGTGACCGGGTCCTCGACTCAGCGCATTCTCGTGGTGCCCGAGAGCACCAACCCGGGATGGGTGGCAACGCGCCCGGACGGCGAGGTGCTCACCCCGGTGATCGTGAACGGGTGGCAGCAGGGGTGGATTCTCCCCGCCGGCCTCTCGGGCGAGGTGACCATGACATTCCCCGCCGACACCTGGTACCGCACGGCGATCGTCGCGGGCCTGGCGCTTCTCGCGGCTCTGGCCGTGATGACGATGCGGCGCCGCCCGTCGGACCCCGCGACGGCACCGACACCCACCTGGCGACCCGCCCTCGTCGGCCACGCGGGACTGTTCGCTGCCGTGTGGGTCATCGGTGGGCTCGCCGCACTCGGCTGGCTGGCGGTTCTCACCGTCGCGGTCGCCGCCGTCGACCATCGCTGGGGAGCCCGTGTCCGCGGTCGTGTGCTCGTCGCGATCGCGGGGCTCGGACTCAGTGTCGCCGGGGCGATGCTGTCCACCGGCCCCTGGCGTGATCCCGACGGGTACGTCGGCCACTCGGCCGTCATTCAGCTCGCAGCGCTGGCATCCGTCGGCGCCGTGGCGCTCGCGGCGCTTCCCTCGTTCGCCCGGATCCGGTCGGCCCTGCGCGCTTCCCGCCGACGCAGTGCGACACGGACCGGCTCCTCCACCAGCGCGTAGCTCGCCGCGGCGACCGGCAGCGTCAACACGACCGTCGCACCGGCGACGAGGAGGAACTGCCCGCCGAACGGGGACACCCCCAGCACGGGGAACACCACGGCCAGCACCGCGAGATGCCAGATGAAGATGCCGTAGGACCACCGGCCGATCATCAGCGCGAACGGACCCGACAGCCACCGGGTACGGACACCCGTTCCGACGGCCAGGGGCGCGATGAGACAGAACGCGACGACGGCGCCCAAGGCCACCTTGACCGCGAACTGCCATGCCGCCGGCGTCGTGAGGTCCTGCGCGCCCGCGATCGGTGTCGACGACGCCGCGAAGGCCGCCGCCGCGATGCCGGTGAGCAACCATCGTCGGCTCGCGATCCGGACGACCAGCGGGACAGCGGGCAGGTCGGAGACCGGTCGGGACTCGCGTACTGCCAGCTCGGCAGCAGCCTCGGCCACCACCATCCCGGCCGCGAACCACGCCAGGTAGCCGGGCAGCCAGTTCTCGATGTTCACGCCGTCCGCAGTGGAGATCGGGAGAAAGGTCCACCCGAGCGACAGGGCGGACACCCCGACCAGCACCGGCGTGCGCAGACGGGCTCGGGGTCCGCGGAGCGCGGCCATGGCAACCCCGATGAACGGGAGCAGCAGATAGAACGCCACCTCGACGGACAGCGACCACATCTGGGTCATGCCCTGCGTCAACGTCAACGGGACGAACACCTGCACGAGGGTCAGGTTGGCGATCCACACCCGGACGCCACCACCCGCACCCGGCAGCAGGGCCAGCACGACGACGACCACGAGCCAGTACGCGGGCAGGATGCGTGCCGCGCGGTGCACCAGATAGCTACGGACGGACGGCCTCGGCCGCGAGCCGCGCGCGGCGGCCGCGTGGGGTCGCCACAGCAGGAACCCCGAGAGCGCGAAGAACACGGCCACCGCGAGATCGAGACGGCCGAGCAGCGGGCCCACGAGGGGTGTGCCCGTCGATCCCGTCTGGAACGCGACGTGGGTCAGCAGCACGCCGACGGCCGCGAGACCGCGCATCCCCTCGAGCGCGGGCACGAATCCGCCGATGCGCGGATCGACGCGGGCCTTCTCTGCAGTGGTCATCGTCAGGAGAGTCTGCCGCATCGCACCCGAACTCGGAGCGGCCCAATACGTTAGTGTTCGACCCATCACGGCCGGTATGCACTGACAAGTGCACATGCACAAAGGGGACCTCCAGTATGGCGAACAGATCCACACCGACGCGTGTGATCCCGCCGATCCTCATCGGGCTCGGAGCTTTCTTCCTGATCATCGCGATCCTGATCCCGCTGTACACGGTCGGGCGCCTCGAGAAGACGCCGCTGGACCTCGAGATCACCAGCGTGTCCACCGGCACCGGGTCGGTGCTCGATTCGCGTTCGCTCACAGCGGGTTCCGCCGTCGTGGATCAGAACGTCCCCCTGATCTCCCAGCGCTTCGTCACCACGGAGGAGCCGTCGAACTCCGACGTCATCACCGTGCAGGCCGGCTCGTCGCTGCGACGCACCGATCGACAGGGTGACACCGGTCTGCTCACCGCGACCGTCGACCGCGTGAGCCTGGACCGCGTGTCCTCCATGCCGGTCGACCCGGTCGGATCCATCCAGAGCCAGGCCGACAAGCCGGCCGAGGAAGTGCCGCACACCGGACTGCAGTACAAGTTCCCGTTCGACTCGCAGAAGCAGACCTACCCCTTCTTCGACACCGTGGCCCGCGAGAGCTACGACATGACCTTCGTCGAGGAGACGCAGATCGAGGGCGTCACGGTCTACCACTACACGCAGACCATCCCCGCGGTGGACCTGTCCGCCGTCGTCCCCTCGCCGGCCAACAAGCTCGCTCTCCCCGCGAGCACGTGGGGCGTCGACGGCGGCGCCACGCCGATCACGATGACGCGGTACTACGAGAACACCCGGGACATCTACGTCGAGCCCGTCACCGGCGTCATCGTCAAGGGCCAGGAGGACGTGCACCAGTACTACGCACGCCGCGCCGGAACTCCCGAGGTGGACGTCGTCAAGGCCGTCATCGGCTTCGACGACAACACCGTCACCTACCAGCTCGGTCGCGCACAGGACGGCAAGGACCAGATCGCCCTGATCGGCCGCACCGTGCCGATCGTCGCCGGCGTTCTGGGCGTCATCCTCCTGGCAGTCGGCATCGTGCTGCTCCTGCGCGGCGGCCGCACCACCCGCGGAACACGTCCGGTGGCCGACGGACCCATGACCGGACCTCGTACCTCCGGCGCCGGTTCACCCGCACCGGACCACGACTGGACGACGGACCGTACCGAGGAGATCCCCCGCACCAACCTCCGCAAGGACTGACGCCTCCGGCCTTCCCGTCAGGGAAGTAGCAGCGTCACTCCTGCAGACTCACCGAGGGCGTCCAGCGCGAGCTGGGCGTCCTCGAGTCGTCTGCGGCCTCCGATCATCGATTCCACGGCGGCGTGCGGGAGAGTGCGCAACAGTTCGGGGTACTCGTGGGCGGCCAGCCCATGGCTGCCGAGCACGTCGATCTCCCGTGCGATCACCACGTCCATCGACACGTGCCCGCCGCCCGGAAGCAACCCGATCTGCACGTGCCGACCGCGCCGTCGCAGACCCCTGATCGCCTCGTCCGCCAACCCGGCATGCCCGGAGCACTCCAGCGCGACGTGCATGTCGTCGACCGGCGTCTGCACCGCCCGAGCTGCTCCCAGTCGGAGTGCCAGGTCCTGCGCCGAGGTGGAGCGATCCACTGCCGTCACTTCCGCGCCGGCCCCGGACGCGATGATCACCGCGGACAGGCCGAGCCCACCGCACCCGTAGACGGCGACGCGCTCGCCTGCCACCACGCGGGCGCGGCGATGAACCGCCCGCCATGCGGTCGCGTACCGGCATCCCAGAGTGGCCGCCACGTCGAACGACACCTCGTCCGGCAACGCGATCAGGTTGGTCGAGGCATACCGGACGGCGACGAACTCGGCGTACGACCCGTCGTGGGTGAACCCGGGCTGTTCCTGACGGGGACACACCTGGTGGTCGCCGGCAGAGCACGTCGGACACGACCCACACGCACACACGAAGGGGGTGGTGACGCGACGACCGATCCAGTCGCGGTCGACGTCCGCACCCACGGCGACGACCGTTCCCGCGAACTCGTGGCCCGGAACGAACGGCAGTCGCACGTCGCCGTCGTGTCCCTGCCAGGCATGCCAGTCACTCCGGCACACCCCGGTGGCTGCCACCCGGATCACCGCACCGTCGGGAGCCGCGTCGGGACGGTCGATCTCCCGCACGGTTCCCGGTCGGCCGAACTCCTCGATCACCAGTGCACGCATGCACCGACACTACTTTTCGCACGGCCGGCCTCCGGCCTGCCCGCTGGCCAGCCACCCGGCTAGGCAGGCTCCGCCACCGTGTTGGTCACCGACCCGATGCGCTCGACGTCGAGGCACACCACGTCGCCCGGCCGCACCCAGCGGTCGAGTTCCATCCCGCACCCCGACGGCAAGGTCCCCGAGGTCAGCAGCTCGCCGGGGCCGATGCTCTCGGACCTGCTGGCGTAGGCGAGTCCCTCCACCAGCGACCACCGGCCGCCTCGTGTCGACGTCTCCGACCACACCTCGCCGTTGACGGTGACGGTGCCGCGCAGATCGGTCAGGTGCGGCAGGACCTCGTCCGCGGTGACCACCTCGGCACTCATGGAACTACCGAACGTCTTGGTCTTCACGACGGGTCCGAAGGGACCGTTGCGCTGCTCGTCCCACTGCACGTCGCGCGCGCTGAAGTCGTTGAACACCACGAAGCCGCCGATCGCCGCTTCCGCTTCGGCCGTCGAGGCGCTGACGACGGGCCGGACCACCAGGGCGCCGAACTCGAGTTCGAAGTCCAACAACTCGGTGTACGCGGGCCACGACATGGGGTCGCCGTCGCCGACGACGGAGAGGTGATTGCCCGTGTAGTAGATCGGGTGCTCGACTGCCGCGGCGCCCGGCCGCAGAGGCGGGAACGGCTTCCGCGCGATCGCCTGGAACGCCTTCGCCAGTGGCACGACGGCGGGCAGGTTGCGCCGCACCATCTGCTCGGCCGCCTGGTGCCAGTGCTGGTCCCACCCCGCGAAGCAGCGAAGCGATCGCGGCTCGAACGGCAGGGAGGCGAAGGACGTCGACGCAGTGGCGGTCCCGGCGGCGACGGCCCGGTCCACGAGATCGCGCGCCACGTCGCGAGCACGCTCACCGGCACCGAGGAACTCGACGATTCCGCTCGGAAGTTCCTCTCCACCAGCAGCTCTCAGATCAACCCACGTTCCCGTGGTCTCGTGCAGCACGTCGATCCCCGTCATGCCCCTACGCAGCCTCACGGACCCACCCCCCGGATTCGGTCATCCACCGATCCAAGCACACGGACACGCCCGAGCGCGCTGGTCGAGACCACAACAGATGCGACCGCAGCGCATGCCGCGGCCACGACGACGAGCTCCGTCGCGCTGTCGACGATCGTCAGCACGAGGACGGCCTCGACCAGCAGCACGGTCCACGCCGCCAGCGCCGAGCGCGTGTCGCCGCGGGCCACGGCCGCCAGGAGACCGCACTGCACCACGGCCAACAGCGCGCCCTGCGCGGCGAACAGCCACAGCAGGTACTGCACCGGCGCGTAGTCCGCGCCCATCACCAGCGGAACGATCGGCCCGACGATCGCGGCACCCACCACCACGACGGATCCGACGCCGAGCAGCACCAGCAGGGCGGTGCGGACCGCCGACGCCGACCGACGCGGATCCGCCATCCTCGGGTACAGCACCACGCCGACCGACTGCGGGAGCCAGAAGGCGGCCTTCGCGGCGACGGCGCCGAGCGCGTAGACACCCGCGGCCTCCGGGTCGAGGACGCGTCGGGCGAGCAGGAGGTCGACCGAGGACAACGCGACGATCACGAGTTGGACCTGCGATGCGGCGAGCACGTCACGCCAGGTCCCGGCCGCGGCGGGCCGGTCGAACTCGTCCGTCTGCTCGGCGCGGTCGACGACGATGCGCGCGGCCAGCGCCATGACCGCGGTCCCCACCGCACCCGCGACCAGGGCTGGTCCCACACCTCCGCCCAGCACCAGGGCGGTCACGGCGGGCACCACCTTCGCCAGGCCGCTCGCCGCGAGCACACCGCCGAGGGCACCGAAGCGCGAGTCTCCCTGCAGCAGACCCTGTTCCGTGGCCAGCAGCACGAGGAACGGCGCCGTCACGACGGCCGCCGCCGTGGTCACGACGTCGGTGTGGAGCAGAGCCGCCACGACGGGAGTCGCGACGACGGCGAGACCGGCGACGACCACGGCGTACAGGTGTCCGAGCCTGCGGGAGACAGCCACCGAACGACCGCGCACCCGGTCACGCGCCACGACGGTCTGCAACGCCAGCGCCGGCACCGCGAGTACCAGCTGGGCGGCGAGCAGCGACGCGAAGACCCCGTAGCCCTGCGGCCCGAGCACACGCCCGGCCGGGAGGTGCAGCAGATACGAGGCGATGTTCGCCGCCATCGACCCCGCCGTCACGATGCTCACCCCGGCCACCACGGTGGAGGTGCGCGCAGGGATCATGCCCTCATGATCGCAGGGTCGAGCAGGACAGCCGGGGCGTGGTCCCTCGCCTGGTCCGTCGTGCTCACCGGTGTCGTCCTCGGCCCGCTCCTGCGTGTGTTGCTTCCGGGTGGCGGCCACCTACTGCTGCGTGACGCGGTGTCGACGCCCCGGTCGTATCTCACCGACTCGGCCCTGGGCCTGTCCGACTCGGCAGCTCGGGCGGTTCCCCAGGACGCCGTCGTCGCGGTCGCCACCACGGTCGTCGACGGCGGTGTACTGGTCGTCGGACTGCTCGCTCTCGCTCTGATCGCCGCCGGGTGGGGCGCCGCGCAGATGACGGCGCGGGTGCTCGGCGGCGCCTCGACCGGCCCACGTCTGGTGGCCGCCACGGTGGCCGTGTGGAACCCCTATGTGGCCGAACGTCTGCTGCAGGGACACTGGAGCCTGCTCGTCGGCTACGCGGCTCTCCCCTGGACGGTCGTCGCGACCATGACGCTCCGCGACCGCGGTGACCTGCGGTCCGCTGCGCCCCTCGTGCTGTGTCTCGGCATCGCCGGGCTGACCCCGACAGGCGTGCTGCTCTGCGCTGTTCTCGCCGTGGTGGTCCTGGCCGCACCGGGAGGGGCACGCCGCGTACGGCGGCTCGTCGTCGTGGCTCTCACCACGGTGATCGTGTCGCTGCCCTGGCTGGTGGCCACCGCCGTGTCCGGGGCCGGTACCGGCGCCGATCCTGCGGGAGTCGCGGCCTTCGCGGCGCGGGCCGAGCCCGGACTCGGGACGATCGGAGCGCTCGCCGGTCTGGGCGGCATCTGGAACGCCGATGCGGTTCCCGGCAGCCGAACCAGCCTGTTCGCCGTCGTCGGCACCGCCGTGCTGCTCGGCCTGGCCGCCGCCGGACTCCCTCGTCTGCGCCGGACCGCATCGCCCGTGGTCGCGGCGCTCCTGCTCACCGGCGCCGTGTCCGTGGTGCTCGTCGCCCTCGCCGCCACCCCGATCGGGCTCGACGTCGGCCGATGGGCCGCCGAGTCGGTACCCGGTGCCGGGCTGTTCCGGGACGGTCAGAAATGGGTCGCCCTGTGGATGCCGGCACTCGCCCTGAGTGCAGGCGCCGCGGTCGATCGACCCGGTCGCGGCGGGACACGTCCCCGGCTCGCAGCCGTGTCCGCCGCCGCCGCGCTGCTCGTCGTCCTGCCTGATCTGGCATGGGGGGTGCAGGGCGCGCTGCGTCCGGTCGACTACCCCGCCGGGTGGTCCTCGGTGATCGACGGTGTCGGACCGTCCGACGCTCTCGTGGCCGTCCTGCCGACAGGTACCTTCCGCCGGTTCGACTGGTCGGGCGAGGCACCGGTCCTCGATCCCGCTCCGAGGCTGCTGGACGCCGATGTGCTCGGCACCGGAGATCTCCCGGTGGGCGGGACGGTCGTCCGGGGAGAGAACACCGTCGCGGGGCGAGTCGAAGGCCTGCTCCTGGCCGGTGCCCCGGCGAGCGACCTCGCCGCACTCGGAGTCGGGTGGATCCTGGTCGAGAGGTCGGCGGGCGAGAGCGGGAACTCCGCACGCACCCTCGCGGGCCTGGAACCCGCGTACGCGGACGCCGATCTCACGCTGTACTCACTCGCTGATCCGGCACCTCGTCCACGCTCGGATCGCCTGCCGGCGATCGTCGCTCATCTGCTGTGGGCGGCCGCCGTCCTGATCGCGGCGTTCGTCACCGTCACGAGAGCGCGTCGCACCCGGACTCGCTGATTCCGGACCGACCGGCCTCCGGCCTTCCCGCGACCACCTACCGACCGGCCTCCGGCCTACCCGCGACCAGCCCGGACACCGCTCGGCCGTGTACTCGCGCGCGCAGCACCGACTCCACCGCTCGCGCGCACCACGTCCACGAGAACTCCCGGGTCCGCAGCCGCGCCTTCTCCCCGAGCTGCCGACGGAGATCACCGTCGTCCAGCAGGGTCCGCACCGCGTCGGTCAGTTCGTCGACGTCGGAGTCGCGGCTGAGCCACTCGTCGCCCACCAGGACGCCGGTGACGCCGTCCACCACGGAGTCGGTCAGCCCCCGAGAATGCCGGTAGCCGACGGTGGGGACACCGTGCTGAGCTGCCTCGACGACGGCGAGTCCCCACCCCTCCTTCCGGGACGGGAGCACGTGGATCCACGACTGCGACAGGATCTCGTGCTTGCGGGTCTCGGACACGTGACCGTGGAAGGTCACGGCGTCGGCCACGCCACGCGCGCGGGCGTGGTCGCGCAGGTTGTCGTCCCACCACCCACCGCCGATGACGTCGAGGCGCAGGGCGGGCGTCGCATCGCGCAGCGCAGCGACGACGTCGATCGCGTCCTCGATCTGCTTGTGCGGGACGAGCCGGGACAGGACGGCGAGCGTCGGGGCGTCCGCACGCGTGTCCGGATCGCCCACCGTGACGGAACCGGGAATGTCGTCGACACCATTGCGGACGACGGCCACCCTCTCGCGGTCCACACCGAGTGCGATCAGCTCGTCCGCCGAGGGGAGCGACACCGTCAGGTACTGCGAGCGTCGATGGACCCGCGGCGACAGCCTGGACTCGATCCACCATCCCAGCCGCGCCATGACCGCACCCGCCACTGGCCATTGTTCGCGGTGACAATGGTGGACCAGCACGGTGACGGGAGCCGCCGTCACGAGTCGCGCGAAGAACGGGATACCGTTCTGCGTGTCGATCACCGCGTCGGGCTTCAGTCCCGCCAAGGGACCGAATCCGAGCCGCCCGGCGAGGAGCGCTCCGAGCGCTCGCGGGTAGACCGTCAGGCGCCCGCCGCCGCGGCTGATGCGTACACCGTCGATCGTGTCCGACGCTGGTGCGCCGGGGTAGCCGGCCGTGCGCAGGGTGACCTTGATGCCCCGCGACGCCAGCCCTGCGCCCACGTGCTCGAGGTAGCGCTCGCTACCACCGCCCTGTGGATGGCCGCTGTCACGCCAACAGAGCAGCAGCACCTCACGTAACTCCGTCATCTGCTGTCACCCCCGTGGCAGTCTTTCATTCGTTCGAACGACACAGAATGGCTGTTTCGGCCCCGAAAAACCGGTAAGTTTCCTTTTAGGGTCGGGAAAACCCACTGCAGTGAGGCTCATGTCATGACGTCCGGGTTGATCGATGGCAACACTCTCGACGGCGTATCTTCCACCACTCTGTACACGCTCCACAATCGAGCCGCCTTCGCCGACGGCCCCGACAAGGTCATCGACGACCCGATGGCGCTGCGCGTCCGCGACGCCATCGAGTACGACTGGTCCAAGTTCGGAACCCCCGTGGCCGCCGCGGCGTTGCGCGCCCGCACCTTCGACTCCGCGGTGAGTGCGTACCTCGCCTCGCGGCCCCACGCCTCCGTCGTCGCGCTGGGCGAGGGACTGCAGACGGCGTACTGGCGACTCGGGCGGCCGGACACCACGTGGTACTCCGTGGACCTCGAACCGGTCATGGAGCTTCGTGCCCGCGTCCTGCCGCGCGAGGACCGGATCGTTCCCGTCGCGGCCTCCGCGTTCGATCTGACCTGGGCCGACGGCATCGACCCCGAGCCGGGCGTCTTCGTCTCCGCAGAGGGACTGCTGATGTACTTCGACGAACCCACCGCGATGGATCTGATCACCCGGTGCGCCGAGCTCTTCCCCGGTGGCGGCATGATCTTCGACTCCATTCCCGAGTGGTTGTCTCGCAAGACCGTCGCAGGGGTCAAGCTGACCGAGCACTACACGATGCCGGCCATGCCCTTCAGTATGACGTCGAGCCGTGGGCGTTCGCTCGCCGACGAGATCCCGGGCGTCGCCTCGGCGACCGATGTCCTGTTCCCTGCACACAAGGGCGCGTGGAAGTTCAACTCCATGCCGCTGGTGGCCGACAGCCCGCTCTTCCGCAACCGACGCACCTCCGTCACTGTGCTGCGCTTCGCCCCCTGACCCGCGGGCCGTGAGCCCGGCGAGCCAGGTCGGCCGGGCGCTACAGTCTCCACTCGTGCCCTCGTCTCCCGTCACCGCCGGACTCGCTCGACGGGCCACCCTTCGACGGTCACTCTCGCTCGTGTCGGACTTCCGGTTCGAGCAGTCCGATCCCGCGCGCTTCTACGGGGCGCTGGCTCGCGACACAGCGATGCTGATCGACGACCTGTGGACCGGGGCCACCGGAACGACTCTCGACGGACTGACGGTGCTCGACGTCGGCGGCGGACCCGGCTACTTCGCCGACGCCTTCGCGGACGCGGGTGCCCACTACGTCTCCGTGGAACCGGACGCCTCGGAGATGCACGCCGCGGGGCTCGACGCCCGCGGGTCCGTCCGAGGATCCGGTACCGCGCTGCCCGTCCGCTCGGACAGCGTCGACATCTGCCTCTCCTCCAACGTCGCGGAGCATGTCCGCCACCCGTGGATCATGGCCGAGGAGATGCTGCGCGTGACGCGGCCCGGCGGACTGGTGGTGTTGTCCTACACGATGTGGTGGGGCCCGTTCGGCGGGCACGAGACCGGACCGTGGCACGTGTTCGGCGGCGAGCGCGCCGCTCGCCGCTACGCGCGCGTGCACGGCGCCGAACCGAAGAACCGTTTCGGAGAGTCGCTGTTCCCGATCCGCGCCTCGCACGGATTGCGCTGGGCTGCAGAGACTTCGGGCGGCGAACTCCTCGCGGCCTTCCCGCGGTACCACCCCCGCTGGGCGTGGTGGTGTGTCCGCGTCCCCGGATTTCGCGAGCTGGCGGTGAGCAATCTCGTGGTCGTGCTCCGCGCGCACTCCGCCGCCGACCGCGGACTCGGGACCACGCTCGCCCGTTAGGGTGGCGTGAATGACGACGACCGAGAGAACATCGCTCGCACTCGACATCGGTGGCACCAAGTTCACCGCCGCGGTGGTGGGTGCCGACGGACGACCGCAGGACCCCGTCGTCGTTCCGACCCCCACCGAGAACGTCTGGGCGGCGTGCGAGGAGCTTCTCCTCTCGGTGGTGTCCGCGGCAGGGGTCGAGTTCCAGGACATCGAGGCCGTCGGTATCGCCTCGGCCGGGCCCGTGGACACCGTTGCCGGCACCGTGGCGCCGATCAACATCGCGGAGTGGCACGAGGGCTTCGGGCTCGTGGAGGCCGTCCGCGGCGTGGTTCCGAACGCCACCGTGACCCTGGCACTCGACGGTGCGTGCGCGGCCCTGGCCGAGCATCGTTTCGGGGCCGCCCGCCACGTGCAGAACGTGCTGGGCATGGTGGTGTCGACCGGCATCGGCGGCGGCCTGGTCCTGGGCGGCGAGATCGTTCGCGGCCACAGCGGCAACGCCGGGCACGTGGGACACATCGTCGTCCCCGGATCCATCGAACCCTGCACCTGCGGCGGGGTCGGCTGTGTCGAGACGGTCGCCAGCGGCCCGAACGCGGTCCGTTGGGCCCGCGAGAACGGCTGGGATGGTGCCACCGGCATCGACCTCGCCGAGTCGGCCCGCGCCGCCGACCCGGTGGCGGTCGCCGCCCTCCAACGGGCCGGCGTGGCGCTGGGACAGGCGATCGCGTCCGCCGCGGCGCTGCTCGACATCGAGACGGCCGTCCTCGGCGGTGGCTTCAGCGCGGCCGGCCCGGCGCTGTGGAACCCCATCCGCGAGACCGTCGCGTTGCACGCCCGGCTCGGCTTCCTCGAGTCGTTCACGGTGGTACCCGCTGCCCTCGGGGCCGTCGGGACTCTCACAGGAGCGGCCGCACTGGTCACCCCGAGACAGCACTGACGCCCGCCCGCGTGATCGGGAGCGGGCGTCAGTGGTGGCGGATCAGGAGTTCAGGCGCTGCTTGAGAGCGTCGAACTCGTCCTGGATGCCGGTGGGGAGCTTCTCGCCGACGAAGTCGAACCATTCCTCGATGAGCGGGATCTCCTTCTTCCACTCGTCGACGTTCACCGCGAGCGCCTCGGCCACATCGGCCGTGGCGACGTCGAGTCCGTCGATGTCGAGCGCGTCGGCGGTGGGCACCACACCGATGGGCGTGTCGACACCGGCGGCCTTGTGCTCGATGCGCTCGACGATCCACTTCAGCACGCGGGAGTTCTCACCGAATCCGGGCCACAGGAAGCGCTTGTCGTCGCCGCGGCGGAACCAGTTGACGTAGAACACCTTCGGGAGCTTGGACTCGTCGGCGTTCTTGCCGAGGTCGATCCAGTGCTGGAAGTAGTCGCCGACGTTGTAGCCGAGGAACGGCAGCATCGCCATCGGGTCGCGGCGGATGGTGCCGACGGTTCCCTCGGCCGCTGCTGTCTGCTCGGAACCGACGGTGGCGCCCATGAACACGCCGTGCTGCCAGTCGCGAGCCTCGGTGACCAGAGGAACGGTGGTCTTGCGACGGCCACCGAAGAGGATCGCCGAGATCGGCACACCCTGCGGGTCGTCCCACTCGGGCGCCATGGACGGGCACTGGGACATCGGCACGCAGTAGCGCGAGTTGGGGTGCGCCGCATTGCTGTCCGAGTCCGGCGTCCAGTCCTTGCCGGTCCAGTCGATCAGGTGCTGGGGGTCACCCTCGAGGCCCTCCCACCAGACGTCGCCGTCGTCGGTCTGCGCGACGTTGGTGAAGACGGCGTTGCCCTGATCGATGGTGCGCATCGCGTTGGGGTTCGAGTCCCAGTTGGTACCGGGCGCGACACCGAAGAAGCCGAACTCCGGGTTGACCGCGTACAGCCGGCCGTCCTTGCCGAAGCGCATCCACGCGATGTCGTCACCGATGGTCTCGGCGCGCCAGCCCGGAATGGTCGGCTGGATCATCGCGAGGTTGGTCTTGCCACAGGCGGACGGGAACGCCGCGGCGATGTAGTACGCCTTGTCCTCCGGCGAGATGAGCTTGAGGATCAGCATGTGCTCGGCCAGCCAGCCCTCGTCGTGGGCCATGGCCGACGCGATACGCAGCGAGTAGCACTTCTTGCCCAGCAGCGCGTTGCCGCCGTAGCCGGAGCCGTAGCTCCAGATCTCGCGGTCCTCGGGGAAGTGCGAGATGTACTTGGTGTCGTTGCACGGCCACGGGACGTCCTGCTGACCCTCGTCGAGCGGGGCTCCGAGCGAGTGCAGAGCCTTGACGAAGAAGCCGTCGTCCCCGAGCTTCTCGAGCACCTTCGCGCCCATGCGCGTCATGACGCGCATGGAGACGACGACGTACTCGGAGTCGGTGATCTCGACACCCAGCTTGGGGTCGTCGGCCTCGAGCGGGCCCATGCAGAACGGGATGACGTACATGGTGCGACCGCGCATGCATCCGCGGTAGAGATCGCGCATCGTGCCGCGCATCTCCTCCGGGTCCATCCAGTTGTTGGTGGGACCGGCGTCGATCTCCCGAGTGGAGCAGATGTAGGTCCGCGACTCGACGCGCGCCACGTCGGACGGGTCGGAGTTGCCCAGGAACGAGTTGGGCTTCTTCTCGGCGTTCAGCCGAGTGAACGTCCCCGCGTCGACCAACTGGTCGGTGAGGCGGTTCCACTCCTCGTCCGAACCGTCAGCGAAGACGATCCGGTCGGGCTGGGTCAGCTCGGCCACGTCACGTACCCAGGCCAGCAGGCCTGCATGCGTCGTGGGCGGCGTGCCGTCGGTTCCGTTGAGACCCGGAATGGTCGCGGTCATCTTGTCTCCTGGGGTGGTGCAGGAACGTGTGGCCGTCACCGCCTCGGTCCGTCGATCGGCGCCGAACCGAAGTGCGTGAGCGAACCATGGGTTCCCAGTGGGCGGGGTAGTCCCGTGACCTTCGATCGACAGATCGCAGGGCCCCGAGTGTCCTGGACCTAGAGGTTAACGCTGTGAAGAACGGCCAGGGCACTCGGGGCATGTCCGTTCCGTCACAAAACCGATTCAGTGACCTGGCCGTAAAGCGCACTATGTCAGGACATTTGGTGTCTATCGCGTCACAGCGAGCCGCGCTCGGACGCACGCCAGACGGCGTCGGGACCGTCCGCGAGGTCGGTGGAGGACACCCACACGGTGTAGTCGCCGTCGGCCTCGAAGACCGTCGCACGGTCGACGTCGCCGTCACCGTCGAGATCGCTGAGAACCGTCATCTCCGTCGCACTCCGATGGAATGCCGACGCGTGGACGTCGGACAGACCTCCGTGCAACACCGCCGTGTCGGCGGTGCCGTCCCCGTCGAGATCGAGGGCAGGGTCGAACCCGTCGTCCGCGACACCCGGCCCGTCCGGGTCGAACGATCCCGACCACTCGGCCATCTCAGTCCCCCGTGTTCCTCGCTGTCGTTCCCACCTCGTGCTTGGACGCATCCAGCGAAGAGACGGTTCCCCGCCGCCCGAAAGTGGGGGCGACGCGGTCCAGCACGTCGAGATCCCGTTGATAGGCGGCCGCCCGCGAGGCAGCTCGGGACGTGATGTCTCGGATCTCGCCGTCGATCTCCGCGATCAGCGCGTTCCGCCGGGCGGAGGCGTCTCTGACCTGCGCCGACAGTCTCGCGGTCAGCCACGAGTCGGCGATCACGAGACGGGACGCGGTGTCCCGTTCCCAGCCGGAGGCGGCATCGGCCACCACGTCCGCAGCCCATCGGCGCAGGCGCGCGCGGCGCGTCGAGAGGAGCCTCGTCCGCACCACCGCGGCGGCCATCATCGCGGCGCAGAGCACGGTCACGAACCCGGCCGACGCGCCGCCGAGGGAGGCCACCCACACCGCCACCCGCCCCACCCCGGCACCCGCCGAGGCACCGACGACACCCGCCACCACCTCGTCGACTCCCCACCCGGCCGACGGGGGCGGTTGGTGGGTCGTCGACGCGCGTTCGACCGGGGGTGCGGAGTCCACGGCGCCGACCGCGGTCAGCGCGGTGGTCACCTCGTCCGCGAGCCGACCCGTCGCCGCATCGATCTCCGCGGCGACCACGGACGGAAGGCGTCGGAGGTCGGCGAAGCTCGCGTCCCCGACGGCGGCGGCGACCCGCGCGCCCGTCTCCCGCCGATGCACGCCGACCCGGTGGGCGAGATCGAGGCGCAGCTCGGCCGTCGACCGCCGGAGGAGCAGTCCGTCGTCCGTCGCGATCGACGCGGCCCGGCGCCGGCGTTCCCGCGCGTCGGCGAGGTCCGCGCTGCCCGTGTCGCGTCGGGCCGCCGCTGTCAGTGCCGTGCGGGCCTCGGCCAGCGCACGGTCCACCGCCGTCCGCTCCGCCTCTGCCGGGTCCACCCGGTCCGCTGCCCGAGCGAGCGCGTCCACGATTGCATCGTCGTCGGGACCGCACACCACCACCGCGTCGGCGCGCGGGACCGACGCCGCCCATCGGGCGAGGACGCGCCGCGCGTCGTCCGGTCCGGCGGCGATCCGGAGCACCACCGGAAGATCGGCCGGGATCGACCGCGCCGCCCGGACGAGGGCACCGCCCGGCGGCAGGGCGGGATCCACCAGGACGAGCACGGCCGAGGCCGCGCAGACGGGACGGACGGACCATCCCGCGGAGGTCACCACCGCACCGACCGCCTCCTGGTCGAGACCCGGTGCCGCGAGAACGGCGACGGTGCGCGCCGGTGCGGGTCCTCGCCCCAGCCGACTCAGGGAGTCGGGACTCCACGTCCGCACCACTCGGGCCGCGTCGGCGGGCAGGTCGAGACTCACGCGCGTGCACCGCTCCGGACGTGAGCCACCTCGGGGGCGCGCAGAAACGTCTCGATCGACGACCTTCCGAGCGCACTCCGAGCGGCCACCGTCTCGACCGCGGCGAGCAGGGCGATGTCGCGGCACCTCGCCGCGCGCGACACCGCCGTCGCCCAGGCACGGGTGAGCGTGTCGACGTCGTCCACGCCGATCACGGGCATCCCGGCCGGCAGCACCGCGGCGACGGCGTCCGCGTCGATCGGGAGGTCGGTGCGCCCGAGGACCACGAGGGTGTCACCGCCGGGCCGTGCCGCCACCACCTCGAGGTCCGCGGCGCTCACGGTCCGAGCGACGACGAGCGCGAGAACGTCGTGGTCCAGGACGGGAGGAGGAAGGTCGGGGGCGTCCACCCCGTGCACCTCGGCCGCCTCGGGAAGGACCAGCGCCGTGACGACGCGGGACTTGCCCGCACCGGGGCGTCCCGCGACGGCGAGACGCACCGGGGAACGCCATCGCTCGATCACCGCCCGCAGAGCGGCGTCGTCGACGCTGCGTTCCAGCTCGGTCACCGCGCGGTGCAGCGCGCTCGACTCGGTCCCCGGCATCCGTGATCCCCCGATTCTGCAGATGCGACGGGGCGATTCTCACACGCCGATCCCGGTGTCGGTAGGCCAGAGTCTCGACCTGAAGTCGAGACCCTGCTGTCACGAAATGCGTCCATGGGAGACAATGACAGGATGACCGACCCCCGTGCCGTGGACGCAGCGCCCGAGAACGGCCTGTCCGACGGTGCCGACGAGAGCCGGTCCGGCGGTTCCCGGCTGTATCCCCGGGTGACCAGTTTCCGGTCCCGACGCGGCGCGCTCACCGAACCGCAGCAGGCCTCGTGGGACCGGATGTGGCCCGGCATCGGCCGCGAGGTGGCCGACGAGCCGCTCGACGCCGCGTCGTGGTTCGGCCGGACCGCCCCGGTGGTTCTCGAGATCGGCTCCGGGACCGGCACCGCCGCGCTCGCGATGGCGGCCGCCGAACCGCACGTGAACCTCGTCGCCGTCGAGGTCTACCGACCGGGAATCGCGCAGACGGTCCAGGGGATCGAGCGAGAAGGTCTCTCCAACCTGCGCATTCTGCGGGGCGACGCTGCCGACGTGCTCGAGAACATGGTCGCTCCCGGTTCGCTCGCCGGCGTCCGAGTCTTCTTCCCCGACCCCTGGCCCAAGGCCCGGCACCACAAGCGCCGACTGCTGAAGGCCGCCACATTCGCCCTGGTGGCGGATCGTCTCGAGCCCGGCGGCATTCTCCACGTCGCCACCGACCACGCCGACTACGCGGAGTGGATCGAGGAGGTCGGTGACGCGGAGCCCGCTCTGACGCGGCTGCCGTTCGATGCCGAACGACGTACCGTCGAGGGGTCCTCCCTGTCCGTCGACCGTCCGGTGACGAAGTTCGAGGGCAAGGCCCAGCAGGTCGGCAGGCCGACGAGCGAGTTCGTCTGGGGCAGGCCATCCACCGGAGCGACCGACGTCGCTGCGGCGACGATCACGCGACGAGAGAGCGAGAACCCACTCCGATGAGCGTGGACGAACAGAACACGGACACGGCCGTGCTCGACGGCGCCGGTGATTCTCGCCATACCAAGAAGGTCCTGCTCGTCTGGGATGCGCCCAATCTGGACATGGGCCTCGGCGCCATCCTGGGCGGACGACCCACCGCCGCCTACCGCCCGCGCTTCGATGCGCTGGGCCGATGGCTGCTCGGCCGCACCGCCCAGCTCTCCGCGCACCAGACCGCGAGCCTCGAACCCGAGGCCACCGTCTTCACGAACATCGCCCAGGGCAGCGCCGACGTCGTTCGTCCCTGGGTCGAGGCCTTGCGTAACGTGGGCTTCGCGGTCTTCGCCAAGCCGAAGATCGACGAGGACAGCGACGTCGACTCCGACATGCTCGATCACATCGAGCTCCGCTCACGGGACCACGGTCTCGCGGGAGTGGTGGTCGCGTCCGCGGACGGCCAGGCCTTCCGGCTCCCACTCGAAGCCATCGCGGCAACGGGTGTGCCCGTTCAGATCCTCGGGTTCCGTGAACACGCCAGTTGGGCCGTCACGTCGGAGACTCTCGAGTTCCTGGATCTCGAGGACATCCCCGGTGTGTTCCGCGAACCACTGCCGCGGGTCAGCCTCGAGTCCCTTCCGGACGAGGGCGCCTGGCTGCAGCCGTTCCGTCCGCTGTCCGCCCTGCTCGTCGGGCGTCAAGGAGTGTCCTGAGTGTTTTCTCGCTGGGGAGATCTGGTTCACCGATCACGGTTCACCGTCATCGGTGTGATGGTCGCGTTCCTGCTGGGCCTCGCCGCGTACGGACTCAGCCTCAACGATCACCTGAGTCAGAGCGGCTGGGACGACCCGAACTCGGAGTCGGTGCACGCCGCCGTCACCGCGGACGGCACCTTCGGTCGCGACAGCACCGGCGACGTCGTCGCCCTCTACACCGCACCCGAGGGATCGACGGTCGACGACCCGGCGTTCCAGCAGACCGTCACCGCTGGTCAGGACGCCATGATGGCGGCGCACTCGGACAAGATCTCGAAGATCAACATCAACTACTTCCAGCAGCGGCTCCCCGCGCTGGCCTCGCCCGACAAGACGAAGGCGATCGCCACGTTCGCGATCGCCGGCGCGAACGACACGGAACTGACCAACAACTTCCGTGACGTGAAGGACGCGTTCGCCATCGACGGCGTCGACGTGCAGCTCGCCGGCCTCCAGCCCATCGCGAACGCGCTGAACGACACCATGGCCGGCGACATCAAGCGCATGGAGATCCTCGCCATCCCCGTGGTGGGCGTGCTCCTGTTCTTCGTGTTCGGCGGCGTCGTGGCTGCGGCGTTGCCACTGATCATCGGTGGTCTCACCGTGGTCGCGGCCAACGGCATGGTCCGGCTGTTCACCAATTTCGTCGAGGTCAACAGCTTCGTCGCGCCCGTCGTCTCGCTCATCGGTCTCGGGTTGGCCATCGACTACGCGCTGTTCATCGTCAGCCGGTTCCGAGAGGAACTGGCCGACGGCCGCACGACACAGCAGGCCGTGCAACGCTCCGTCATGACCGCGGGCCGCACGGTCGTCTTCTCGGCGACGATGATCGTCGCGAGCCTCGGCGGTCTGCTGCTCTTCCCGCAGGGCTTCCTCAAGTCCGTCGCGTTCGGTGCGATCGCCACCGTCGCGCTGGCGGCCCTGACCGCCATCACCATTCTCCCGGCGATCCTGTCGATCCTCGGCCCGCGCATCGACGCTCTCGGACTGAAGAGCATGCGCAAGACCAAGACGACCGAGGAGATCGAGTCCGGGCCGTGGGGCAAGCTCACGCGCTGGGTCATGCGGAACCCGCTCAAGGTGTGCGTGCCCATCGTCCTGGGCCTGCTGATCCTCACGCTGCCGGTCGGTGCCATCAAGTTCGGCGGCATCAACGAGACGTACCTGCCGCCGGACAACCCCACCCGTGTCGCCCAGAACGTGTTCGACGAGAACTTCCCGTCCTACCGCACCGAGCCGCTCAAGATCGTGCTCGAGAACGCGGAGGGTCCGCAGTTGGGCACGGTCCTGCGCGAGGCGTCCAACGCTCCCGGGCTCGTCGAACGGTTCTCCATCGAGCGCAACGAGAACGGTGTCGCCGTGCTCAAGGCGGGCCTGGTCGACCGCAACGTGTCGTCGCCGGCCATCGACTACATCCGCTCCATCGACGTTCCCGACGGGGTGACCCTGTCGGTCGGCGGCACGCCCGCCATCGAGCAGGACTCGATCGCGGCGCTCGTGGACCGACTACCCCTCATGGCGACGCTCGTCGTGCTGGTCACGACGCTGCTGATGTTCCTCACGTTCGGGTCGCTGGTGCTCCCCCTCAAGGCCATCCTGATGACCACGCTGGGCCTCGGCGCGACGCTCGGCATCCTCACGTTCATCTTCGTCGACGGCAACGGCGCGGGTCTGCTGAACTTCACTCCCGGGCCGATCATGGCCCCGGTCCTGGTGCTGATCATCGCGATCATCTTCGGGTTGTCGACGGACTACGAGGTGTTCCTGCTCTCCCGCATGGTGGAGGCACGAGCCCGCGGAGCCAGTACGACCGAGGCCATTCGCGTCGGTACCTCGCACACCGGTCGCATCATCACCGCGGCCGCACTGATCCTCATCGTCGTCACGGGCGCCTTCGCCTTCTCCGAGCTGGTGATGATGAAGTACATCGCCTACGGCATGATCGCCGCGCTCATCATCGACGCGACGTTGATCCGCATGTTCCTGGTCCCGGCGACGATGAAGCTGCTCGGCGACGACTGCTGGTGGGCGCCGCAGTGGATGAAGCGCATCCAGCAGAAGCTGGGGCTCGGCGAGCCGATCCTCGACGCCGAGATGATGCCCACCGATGTCCCCGAGCTCGTCGCGATCGGGTCCGCACCGCTCCCGGCGCGGACGCGGGAACCGCTCACCCAGCCGATTCCGCGGGTCATGCAGAGCGGCCCGTCGGCCGCTCGTGCAATGCCCGAGCGCGTCGCACCCGATCGTCCCCGGCCCGTCGCCCCGCGTCCGGCTCCCGAGCGCGTGCAGAAGCCCGCTGTGCAGGAACCCCCGGTGCAGCAGCCCGCCGCGCCGGAGCCCGTCGCACCGCGCGCCGTCGAACCCACGGCACCTCCCGTCGCACCCGCGCCCGCGCCCGCGGAGGAGATTCGGGTCGCCCGCCCGGCAGAGACCCGACCCGCCCGGGCCTCCGACGATCAGCAGAGTCGTCCGACGGCCGGTCCCGAGCCGACGTCGGCCGAGCCGGCACCGCGGAACGGCGCACCCGCCCCGCGCCCCATCGAGAGCTGGCTCGCCGAACTCCGCGCGCCGTCGGTCGCTCAGCGTTCGAACGGCTCGAACGGCTCGAACGGCTCGAACGGGCACGAGACCACGTCGTTCCGGTACGGCTCGGTCTCGGGCGACGGCATCGATGTCGATCGGCCCCGCAACGGCGACAGCAACGGGAACGGCCACTCCAACGGCAACGGGAACGGGAACGGCACCGGGAACGGTCACAGCAACGGGAACGGAGGGCCCCACGGGAACGGCTCGCGCACCAGCGCCGAGGTCGATTCCTGGATCGCCGGTCTGCGCATGCCCGAGCGCGAGGATCGGCCGGCACCCGAGCCCGAGACCCACAACCCCTCCACGCCCGAGGTCCCCGAGCCCGACGAGACACCGCCGACGACCACATCGGGTCGCCGGCGGGCTCGGGACGGGGACGACGAGTCGGGTGGTCGTCACCACGGTCAGTCCGGTGCCATCAGTGTGAGCGAGTTGCTGGCCCGCCAGCGTCGGCAGTGACGGCGCGGTCCGCGAACGACCTCGCGTAGCGGGTGCCGATACCGAGCAGCATCACTCCCACCACCAGGAACGCTGCGGCGCGGGGCAGTCCACCGAGTGCGCTGAGATCGAACAGGAACAGCTTGGCGATGGCCGAGGCCGCGACGGTGAGACCTGCGGCGAGGACCGCGCGGGCACCGGTGGCGTCGGACAGACCACGCATCAGCAGTGCGACGGCGACGGTCATCCACACGATGGTCGCTGCGCCGTGGCCGACGAGGAACCCGGTGCGGCCGCCGATCTCGATGCCGGTGATCACGCACACCGCCGTCGCACCGAAGAGGCCGGCGACTCCCGCCAGGCCGGCGGCGAGGGTTCGGAGCGTCGCGTCCCCGATGGTGCGCAGTGCCGCGAGCACTCCCGCCACAGCCATCGCGATCATGGCGACCGACGCGGGCACCGAGGCCCAGCCGGAGTCGAGCGCGCGAACGGGGCTGCTCAGCGAGTCGACCGAGGTGATCTGCGAGTGTGCGCTGGTTCCGAGGAGGGCGAAGAACGCGCCGGCTGCGGCCGACACACCCGAGCGGGCCCGGGCGCCGACGAGAAGCGCCGTGGTGGCGACCAGCAGCAGGGCGAGAATGCGGGCCTGATCGGCCGTGCCCGTCACCAGCGCCGACGCCACCGCCACCGAAGCCGTCGCTGTGAGCACCAGACGAACCGTGGTGACCAGCTCGCGTCGAGCGACCAGGATCGCCACCAGGGCGAGCGCGACCGCAGCGTCGACGCCGCCGGCGACGGGGCGAGAGAACAGCGTCGCGGTGACGAGGACCGCGGCGGCGGTGGCCGCGATCGAGGCGAGCGACGCCGGGTCCACGGCGCGGTGGGCGAGGGTGGTCCACCAGGCGACGACAGAAGTGCCGAAGGACAGTCCCGCGACGACGAGCAGCGGCAGCAGATCGGCGGTCGGGACCGTCTCCACGTGGGCGAGCAGCCCGGCGAGCAGCACCGCTCCGACGACCGGGACGGTGCGGACAACGCGCAACCAGACCCACTGTTCGCGGACGTCGACCGGCGAGGCGGCGATCTGCACGACCACCAGGAATGCGAGGAGTGCCGGCGTGATGCCGCCCGTGACGACGGGTGCCAGTGTCGCGATGCCGGCCACGACCATCACCGCGAGTGACTGCGACGACCAGCGCAGTGCGACCGCGACTCCGAGCGCGGCGACACCGAGTCCCACCACGAGCCCGACGACGGGATGCACCCACCCGTACAGCGCGGTGACGGCGGCGAGGTCGAGATACAGCCCGGCGAATCCCGTCGCGGCGAGTGCGACGGCGCCGACGCGGCCACCGGGTCGGGCGACCACACGGTGCGCGGCGGCGACGAGCGCTCCGGACAGCAGCGCACCCGCGGCGACACGAGGACCGGGCCCGAACCAGCCCGACTGCGCCGCGAGCACCACCAGCATCACGACACCGATGACGGTCACCGCAGCGCCCGCGGCGGCGAGCACACGACTGACGACACCGTCGCGTTGCCACCACGGGGTGGTGTCACGGGGAGGCGTGGGCATCGGGCGCGGGATCGGCCGTACCGGGGGAGTCGACACCGGAGGACTCTGCACCTGTGGCCTCGAGACGGGGTGCTGCTGAGGGGGCGCCTGCAGCGGGGCCTGCATCGGCGGACCGTCGAGCTGCTGTCGGAGGAGACCCAGGTCGTGGCCGACGCGGGCGAGATGCTGCTGCAGGGAGGCGACCTCACCGGACAACACGTGCACGAGTCGCGGATCTATCGAGGGAGTGGTCATACCTCGATCGTGCTGGCCGGGGCGGACCGGGGGAACACGGGAAACTACTCGAGTCCGACGCCGTTCTACTCAGCCGAGGGTGCAGTTCCTACCCGAACATGCGCTTGATGGACGTCCCGAACGGGTGCTTGGCCGTGACGGATCCGAAGCGGATGCGTCCGCGCACGACGACGTGCAGTCCCCCTTCGACAGGCCGGCTGCGCACCTTGTTGGTCGCACTGCCGCCCATGGTGTCGACGCCGTCGAGATCCACCGACGCACCCTCGGGCACCACGACGGTGATGGTGCTGCAGTAGTCGTCCACGTCGATCCGCACCTCGCGCGAGGTCAGAACCGCGGAACTGAAGTCGAGGGTCACCGTGGCCATCTTCGACGCGACCCGGATGGCCGACGGCGCGGTCCAGGTACCGGAACGGGTGACCGTCGACATCGTGGCTCGGATGTCCACGGGTGCACCGTCGGTGGCCGGGTGTCCGGGTGCCGACGTCAGCGCGTCGCTCGGGACCACGGCGAGCGGTCCGGCCTGCTGGGGTGGGCCGCCCTGCAGTGTCATGCCCGGCAGGTCGACCAGCACCGCGTTGAGCTCACCGCGCGTCTTGGCCGCCAGTACCGAGTCCATCCGCTCGGTGAACTCGCCGAGCGACAGCATCCCCTGTCCGACGGCGCGTTGGAGCAGGCCGCCCACGTGCTCTCGTTCGGCGTCGCTCACGCGCATGTTCCTGGGGTCGGTGCCGTCTCCGGTCATGGCGACCAGAGTAGTGAACACGACGCCGTCACTGCAGCCCCTGCTCGAGCGCCCACCGGGTGAGTTCGACACGATTCGCGAGGTGCAGCTTGCGCAGGGTCGCCTGCACGTGGTTCTCGACTGTGCGGTGACTGATACCGAGCCGAACGCCGATCTGCTTGGCGCTCAACCCTTTCGCGACCATGCGCAACACCTCCGTCTCGCGCTCGGTCAGCACGGGAGGCGGTTCCGCAGCCGTGGGGGCGGCTGCCATGCGCCGGTACTCCCCGAGCACCAGCCCGGCCAGTCCGGGCGTGAACACCGCATCGCCGCGACTCGTCGCCTGTACGGCGGACACCAGATCGTCGATGGAGGCGCTCTTCACGAGGTAGCCGGTCGCCCCAGCCTTGACCGCGCCGAGCACGTCGTCCCGTTCGGCGGACGCGGAGAGCACCAGTACCCGACTGTCGGGCGAGACCGCCAGCACCGACGCGGTGCCCTCGGCTCCGGTTCCGTCTCCGAGGTCCATGTCCATGACGACCACCTGCGGCGACGTCGCCCGCGCACGCGCGGTGGCCGAGCGGACTCCGTCGGCGGTGGCCACCACACGGAAGCCCCGCGCGTCGAGGTCCCGCGCCACTCCGTCACGCCACATCGGGTGGTCGTCGACTACCATCACCGTCACCGAGGCGTCGGCGCTGTCCGTGGCAGCGTCAGTTCCCATTCCGTTCCCTCTCCTGGCCTGCTGTCCACCCTCGCACGCCCACCGATGGCTGCCGTCCGGCCCACGATCGAGCCGGAGACGCCGAGCCGTCCCTCCGCACGCGCCTCGTCGAGACGGCCGGGTGCCATTCCTGCTCCGTCGTCGCGCACCGTCACCATCACCTCGTCCCCCAAGTCCTCCACCAGCACGAACACGTGGACGTCGGACCCGCCGTGTCGATGCGCGTTGTCGACGGCGGCGAGCGTCGCGGCCGCGAGCTCCGACGCGGCCGACGCCCGGAGAACGACGGCCTCGGACGGCGCCGAGACCACGGCGCGCGTGCCCACCGCAGCGCGCACCAGCGCGGCCAGGTCGGCAGTGCCGTCGGTACGCCCGGTGGCCGACCCGGACAGCAGGGCGCGGAGCGCAGCCTCCTGGCTGCCGGCGAGATCTGCCAGTTCTGCTGCTGCGCCGCCGATCTCGTGGCCGCGACGACTGACCATGGCCAGCACCTGCAGCACACCGTCGTGCACCTCGCGGGCCAGGCGCTCGCGTTCCGCGGTCGCCGCGGCCAGGGCCACCGCCTCGTCCAGGCGGCTGCGTGCGAGGCGCGCCGTCCGCGCCGCGAGCCCCAGTGCCAGACCGACGGACAACAGCACGGGCCCGGTCGAGTCGCGCCACAACTCGCCGTCGACGGTGCCGCGCACCACGGCGATGGCGGCGGTCATCACTGCCGCCGAGGCGAGCCCCGCTCGGGGGCCTCCCAGGACGGCGGCACCGATCACGGCGTTGGCCACCCAGATCGTCGTCGGGAGCACCTGGTGGTCCTGGCGCCATGCCGGACTCGCCACCAGCAGCGTGCTGCAGATCAATGCCGGCGTCATCATCTGGTCGGCGACGACGACGGGGCGCCGCGCGGGCGTCGTCAGGGTCGCGACGGCCGCGATTCCGGACCAGATGACGGTGACGACGACGAACAGCCAGCTCAGGCGCGGTGCGTCGTACCGATCCTGGACGACCAACTGGAACCCGACCACGTACAGGACGGTGACCAGTCGGAACGCTGCCGCGGCGCGCCACAGCGGTGCCTCCGCGACACCGGCGGCGTCAACTCGCGGGACCGTCGACCCCGCCACGGCTCAGCTTCTGGTTCTCGGGGTGCGGACTGTTCGGCGCGGCCGGGAACATCGGTTCCGACGGATCCGTGTCGGCGATCTCCTCGTACGCCTCCTCGGGATCGTCGGCGAGCAGTGAGCGGATAGCGGTATTGGCCATCGCGACGAGCGGCACCGAGAGCAGGCCACCGATGATGCCCGCCATGACGATGCCGGTGGCGATGGCGAGCACCACGGCCAGGGGATGCACACGGACTGCGCGACCGAGCAGGAGTGGTTGCAGCACATGGCCTTCGACCTGCATCACGGCGATGACGATCGCGAGTGCGATGAGCGCCGTGATGAATCCCTTGGTCACCAGGGCGACGAGCACCGCGACGAAGCCGGTGAGCACCGCACCCACGATGGGAATGAACGCTCCGATGAACACCAGTGACGCCAGCGGAAGAGCCAGCGGGACACCGAGGATCGCCAGTCCCGTGCCGATACCGATGGCGTCCACGGCGGCGACCGCGACGGTGGCGCGCACGTACCCCACCAGCGAGCCGAACGCCTGGCTGCCTGCCAACCGGACGCGGCGGCGCGCCCGCGTCGGGACGATCCGGGACACGAAGTCCCAGATCTGCTGTCCGCCGTAGAGGAAGAAGATGAGGGTGAAGAGCACGAGCAGAGCCCCGGTGAGCATCTCGCCGATCACCGCGGCGGTGGTCAACGCGCCACTGGTGAGGGCTTCCTGATTCGACTGCACCGACCGGACCACCGAGTCGCCGGCACTGCGGATCTGGTCCTCGCTGAAGTGCAGGGGCCCCTGCGTCAGCCAGTCCTGGATCTGGGTGACGCTGCCGGTGAACTGATCCGTGAGGGCGGGGACGCCCTCGATGAACTGCTCGACGACGAACGTCAGGATGCCCACCAGCAGCCCGAGACTGCCGAGGATCGAGACGATGACCGCGACGACGCGCGGGATGCCGCGCCGCTGCATCCAGTCGACGAGCGGGGAGAGCAGCGCCGACGCCAGCAGGGCGAGTGCCACCGGGACGACGACGCTCTCGAGCCGGTGCACGATCATGCCGATCACCACGAGACCGGCGAACAACACCAACAGACGCCACGTCCACGCAGCGCCGACACGTACCACAGGGTGTACCGACTCCGCCGGATCGTCCGTCACCGAGGAAGCCTAACCGAGCACCCGGTAAGTTGACCTCGTGCTGACGCTTCTACGTGCGGTCTCGTTGACCCTGAGAAGTCGCTGGCCGCTGTACCTCGCGTCGATGCTCCTGGCCAATCTGCTCGGCGCGATCCTGGTGTTCGCCTTCGTCCGGTACGGGCTGCCCATTCCCGAGAACGAGTCGATCGTCGTCGATCGGGTGCGCAATGTCTTCATCTTCGGGGCGTACCTGCTCTTCGCGGCCGTCGTCAGCCTCGCGACCGCCGCCGTCATGCTGCGCAGTGTCATGCGGTGGCAGATCCGCGGTGGACCGCCCAGCCGATCGGAGCAGATGGCCGCCCTGCACGCACCGCTGCGCCAGGCCATCGTGCACCTGGTGCTCTGGATCGTGGGCGGCGTCATCTTCATGCTGCTCACCGCGTCGGAGATGCCGTCGCTCGCGGTGGCCGTCGCGGTGACGGTCGCCATGTCCGCGGCGATCACCTTCGGCTTCACCTACATGCTGGGCGAACGCATCCTCCGGCCCGTCGCCGCGCAGGCGCTCAGCGAGGGCAGTTTCGACCGCACGATGACGCCCGGTGTGGGTACACGCATGGCGATGACGTGGGGACTGGGCACACTGATCCCCGTCGTCGGAATCCTGCTGCTGTGCGCGACCCAGCTGACCACCGACCTGGTCTTCTCCCCCGACTCGCTGGCCATCGCCATCAGCCTGCTCTGCGTGCTGGCGATCATCCAGGCGTTCTGTCTGTCGATGCTCACCGCCAGCCAGATCTCCGATCCCATCCGTCAGCTGCGCCGCGCCATCGAGAAGGTGCAGGAGGGCCACACCGAGGTCCAGGTCGAGGTGTTCGACGGCAGTGAGATCGGCCGTCTGCAGGTCGGCTTCAACCGGATGATGGCCGACGCGTCGGAGCGTGCAGTCCTGCGCGAGCTGTTCGGGCAGCACGTCGGTGAGGACGTCGCGCGGCGCGCTCTCAAGTTCGGCACCGAGCTCGGCGGCGAGACCCGATTCGTCGCGGTGCTGTTCGTCGACATGGTCGGCTCGACGGCCGCCGCCTCCGAACGTCCGCCCGGCGAGGTCGTCGACCTGCTCAACGACTTCTTCCGCGTCGTCGTCGACGTGGTCGACCGGCACCACGGCTTCGTCAACAAGTTCGTGGGCGACGCGGCGCTGGCCATCTTCGGCGCGCCCCTGGATCGCCCGGACGCACCCACCGCGGCACTGTCCGCAGCGCGGGAACTGCGCAGCGAGCTCACCGAGAT
The DNA here is from genome assembly GCF_000686025.1 of Rhodococcus sp. UNC23MFCrub1.1. GTDB lineage: Bacteria > Actinomycetota > Actinomycetes > Mycobacteriales > Mycobacteriaceae > Rhodococcoides. Next base: position 54,228 of record NZ_JMLQ01000006.1, on the reverse strand, counting down.
CGCCGGACTCGACATCGGCATCGGCGTGTCGGCCGGACTGGCGGTGGCGGGAAACATCGGCGCCAAGGAACGCTTCGAGTACACCGTCATCGGTGATCCCGTGAACGAGGCGTCGCGCCTGACGGAACTCGCGAAGTTCACTCCCAGTCGGGTTCTCGCGTCGACGTCGGCACTGTACTTCGCCGACGAGGACGAGCAGTCCGAGTGGGAACTGGGCGAGAAGGTGCAGCTGCGCGGACGGCGGCGCGCGACGCACCTGGCCTCCCCGGTCGACTATCCGCGCTGATCGTCGGCACCGTTCGTTACTCTCGGTGCCGTGGTAGTTCCGGAGCAGGGCCGATCCGCTGGGTCGCCCCGCGCCGGTGGCAGATGGCGATGGCTGCGCTGGGTGGCCGCGGTCGCCCTCGTGGCGTTGCTGGTCGGTGAGGGTGTCTACCTGTGGCCGCGCCTGCACGAGTCGTGGCGCGCCCTCACCGAGATCCACTGGGGATGGGCCGCGGCCTGCGTCGTGATGCAAGCGATCTCGCTGTCCGCGTTCGCGCGTGTCCAGAAGCAGTTGCTGCGCGCGGGCGGTGTCCGCGTATCGCAGCGACGCTCGCTCTCCGTCATCTACGGCAGCACCGCCATGGCGCTGACACTGCCGGCCGGCCAGGTCTTCTCCACCGCGTTCACGTACCGCGAGACACGCCGCTGGGGCGCGAGCCCGGTGGTCGCGTCGTGGCAGCTCGCCATCTCCGGCGTCATCGCCGCGCTCGGGCTGGCTGTCCTGGGCGTGACGGGAGCCTTCCTCGTCGGCGGCAGCGCCAACACCCTCGCACTGATCGTCCCCGTCGCCGGCGTGATCGCCCTCATCGCCGGCGTGCGCTACGTCCGCTCCCACCCCCAGTCGATCGTGGGCATCGGCCGGTGGGGGCTGTCGAAGTACAACTCGCTGCGCAACAACGATCCCGACACGGGCATGGCCCGGCTGGACGAGATCGTCGAGCAGGTGAAGTCGGTACGCCTCGGTGCCCGCGACGGCACGGTGTCGCTCGGCTTCTCCGCGGTGCACCGCCTCGCGGACGTCGCGTGCCTCGGGTTCGCCTGCTACGCCATCGGCGCGGATCCGAAGATCTACGGGCTCCTCATCGCCTTCTCGGCCAGCAAGACGGTGGGGTCCATCCCCGGTGCGCCCGGTGGTCTGGTCATCGTGGACGCCACTCTCATCGCGACCCTCACCACCGCGGCCAGCATCAGCGCGTCACAAGCGGTCGCGTCCGCACTGGTGTATCGCCTGGTCAGCTTCATCCTGGTGGCACTCGTCGGCTGGGTCGTCTTCCTTATCCTGTTCCGCAAGCATCAGCACGAGGACCTGCACTTCGATCTCGCCGTCGAGCAGCGCGAGCGGACGGAACTTCGGGAGCGGACGGAACAGCCGTCGGCCACCCACCCGCTCGGCAAGGATTCCCCTCCGCGGGAATAGATGCGGACCGCGGTCCGGTTGTGTACTGTGAGGCTTGAACCTTCAACCACACAGGAGTTCGTCATGACTGCAGCAGTGTCCGTCCCCCAGCTCACCGCCGGCACGTGGGCCATCGATGCCACCCACTCGACCGTCGGGTTCACCGTCCGCCACCTGATGGTGAGCAAGGTCCGTGGCCGTTTCCAGACCTTCACCGGCACCATCACGGTCGACGAGAACGGCGCGCCCACCATCGACGCCGAGATCGACGTCGCCTCCATCACCACCGACAACGCGCAGCGCGACGGCCACCTCAAGACCGCCGACTTCTTCGAGGTCGAGAAGTTCCCCACTGCCACCTTCCGGTCCACCTCGGTCAAGGCCAAGGGCGACGACTTCGTGCTCACCGGTGACTTCACGCTGCACGGCGTGACCAAGTCCATCGATCTGAACGTCGAGTTCAACGGTGTCAACGCCGGCATGGGTAACGGACCGGTCGCCGGCTTCGAGGCCACCACCACGATCAACCGCAAGGACTTCGGCATCAGCATCGACATGCCCCTCGAGGGTGGCGGCGCCGTCGTCGGCGACAAGATCGGCCTGCTGCTCGAGATCGAGGCCGGCCACCAGGCCTGATCTCCTCCCGGAAAGACCCGCTCGACGCCCGCACAGCTGGCGCCGGTGCGGGTCTTTCCGCGTCTCGGCGCCTCGTAGTCTGGTGGCATGCCCGCGCGCACCCGCACTCCCGCCCTGTCGGCCCTCGCAGTGCCGGCGGTGATCGACGTCGTTCTCGTCCTCGTCTTCAGCGCCATCGGCCGAGGCAGCCACGAGGAGGGCGTGACCGTCGGGGGCACTCTGTCGACGGCCTGGCCGTTCCTCGTCGGCCTCGCCGTGGGATGGGCGGTGACCTACGCGCTGTACCGCGAGAAGTTCGTCGCGGTGTCCCTGGTCCCCACCGGGGTGCTCGCATGGATCGGCGCCGTCATCGTGGGCATGGTGCTGCGGCAGGTGTCCGGCGAGGGAACGGCCTTCAGCTTCATCGTGGTCGCGACGGTGACGCTGGCGGTGTTCCTGCTCGGGTGGCGTCTCGTCGCCCGCCTCGCTCAGCGTCGTCGCGCCTGACCCACACAGTTCCTCAGCCCAGCCACAGCCACGCTGCGAGGCCGAACCCGCACAGCGCCACGGCGATCCGGAGCGGATTCGGCGGAAGGTGTCTCACGATGCGCGGGCCGAGCGTTCCCCCGGCGATGGTGCCGATTCCCATCGCCAGTGCGGCGAGCCAGTTCACCTGGCCGGAGAACGCGAATATCACCGCGGCGACCAGGTTGGCCACGCCCAGCAGGTAGCTCTTGAGGAGCGTTGCGCGCCAGACGGGTTCGGCCGTGCAGATCAGCGTCAGGGCCATGAAGATGACGCCCGCACCCGCGCCGAAGTAGCCGCCGTAGATCGCGACGAGGAAGATCGCGCTCGGATACAGCACCGGGAAGGTCCGGTCACCGGCGAGGACGCGGATCCGCGGCTGCAGCAGCATGGCGACGGATGCGAGAACGACCAGGATCGGCACGACCGCCTCGAATGTCTCCCCCGGCGCGCGCAGCAGGACTACGGCTCCCGCGATGCCGCCCAGCGCGGCCCACAGGGTGAGCCAGAGCAGCGAACGACCGCTCTTGGCAAGCTCTTTGACCGACGACGCGGTGGCACCCACACCGGCCCCGACGAGCGCCACGGTGTTGGTCACGTTGGCCGCGACCGGTGGCAGCCCCACCGCCAGCAGCGCGGGGTACGACACGAGCGACGCCAGGCCGGTGATGTAGCCGATGACTCCGGCACCGAAGCCCGCCGCGATCAGCAGGACGAACTCGGTGACGGTCACGGGGTGAAACGTAGCAAGCCGGTGATCACTCCGACGGCGAGGCCATCTCGCGCATCAGCATGTTCGTCATGCGCGCCGCGGCATCGGTTCCGTCGGCGTCCTCGATGTAGACCGCGAAGGCCAGATCGCCCTTGGTGCCGAGGAACCAGCGATCGTCTCCGTTGTCCCCGGCGAGCCCGGTGACCGACGGATCGCTGACACCTTCGCTGCGGGCGTTGTCACGCAGTGTGTTCCGCAGCGAGGTCAGCACGGCCGGGGCGACGGGCGAGCCCGCACCGGACACCGTCGCCGGTGCGCCGCCGACGATCATCGGAGCCGGTGCCGATCCGCGAGCGACGGCCGCCGCCATCTCGGCGAGGCCGAAGGGTGTCACCGTCATGCCGGACACGGACGACGTCCGGCTGACACCGCGGAACTGGTCCACCGCCGACTGGCCGTCGGGGAGCGAGGCGGTGACGGCGTCGAGACCGGGGATGTCGAAGGAGGTACCCAAGCCGAACTGGCGTGCGGCGTCGGAGAATCCGATCTTCTGGCGATCGGCCGACGCCTGGATCACGTCCACGAGCGTCCCGGCGGGATAGAGGCCGGTGAACGCCGGCGTGCCCTCGTCGTTGGCGTAACTGTTCTGCGCGGTGGCGACGACGGCGCCGGTGGACGGCTTCATGACCACGATCGAGGCCGGGGTCCCGACGCTGACGGCGGCGGTCTCCGCAGCGAGCTGCACGGCCGGGTCGAGAGTGGACGTGATGTCGGGTGATCCCGGACCCTGGAACCCTGCCAGGCGGGTGGTCTCGCCGTCGGTGTCCGCGACCTCGACAGCCCAACCCGCGGTGGCGTCGCGGGAGTCCTGCCACACGGTCCGCAGCGAGTCCAGCACCGGCGACGTCAGCCGCCGGTCACCGGCGATGAGCTTGGGTTCCGCGTAGAGGACCACACCGGGGATCGCACGCAGGTCGTCCTCCAGCACGGCGTAGTCGTCGGCACGCAGGTTCACGGCGGTGATCACGGCACCGGGGTCCGCCGCGACATCGGCCTGGAGCGACTCGGACGTGATCAGCGGCGCCACGACGTCGATGACGTCGGCGAGGCGGGACGTCGTGTCGGCCAGGTCGGAGGTCGCGGAGGGATCGAGCCGCACGGAGGCGACGTTCTGTTCCGCCATCATCACGGCGCCCGAGGCGTCGAGCACGCGCGGTGCGGGTGCATCGGTGCGGGCGTAGCGGACGGACCCACCGGCACGCAGTTCCGGGGCGAGGATCGACGGATCCCACGAGATGCGCCAGCCGACGCCGAGCTTGCGCGTCGACCCCTGGGTGGTGACGCGCCACTCGCGCGAGTCCTGGCCGCGGGGTTCGCCGAACGACCAGGTGGAGTCGACGGTGAAGAAGCCGGACTCGTCGTCCAGGCCGATGTACTGCGACATGCGGCTCGTCGAGACTCCGGGCCCCATCGAGTCGAACATGGCGCCGATCGTTTGGGCCGCGGCATTGGGGTAGGAGGTCAGCGCGGCGGCCGCGGCCACGTCACGTTGATCGAGGGCGGCGACGAACCGGTCCACCAGCACCGCCGCCTCACTGCGAGGCTTGTTCACCACGAACGAGGCGACAGTCGCGAGCGACACGAACACTGCGAGCAGCGCGACGACGTACCTGGAACGCAGAACCATGCCCCAATAATCACATGAGTCACACCAGTAACACAGCACGGTGAGCACTCGGACCGGTCACGATCCGGTCACCCCGTGCGCCTTGTGCGTATCCAGGGGTGCGCAAAAGGCGCACAGGGCCGAAGGCCACTCAGCGCAGGAAGGACCCCGCCACCGTCAGCGCCGGCGCGGAGGAGTCGCCGCCCTCGACGAACACGGCGAACGCCAGGTCACCGCGGATGCCGACGAACCAGCCGTGCGCCGGGCCGCTCGCGACCTCGGCGGTGCCGGTCTTACCGAGCAGTCCGTCGATGTCCTGCAACTGCGTCGCCGTACCCGCGGTGACCGTCTCCCGCATCATGGCGCGCAGCTGGTCGGTCACCTCCGCCGGCGGGGCTGCGACGGTGCGATCCGCGGTACCGGGTCGTCCGGTGATCATGGTCGGCGACGGGGTGGATCCGTCCGCGATGGACGCCGCGACCAGTGCCATGCCGAACGGGGACGCGGTGACGGTGCCCTGCCCGATCGCGCTCTCGACGCGCTCGGCCGGCGTCGTCGCGGGCGGAACGCTGCCGGTCACGGTGGTGAGCCCGGGTGTCAGGTAGTCGACGCCGAGCCCGAACTGCAGGGCCGCCTGCTGCAGCGCGTCGTCGGGCAGATCGACGGCCAGCTGACCCATGGTGGTGTTGCACGAACGCGCGAACGCCGTCTGGAGCGGAACCGATCCGAGGTCGAAGTTGTCGTCGTTGGGGATGGTCCGGCCCTCGATGTTCGCGGATCCGGGGCACGGCACCACGGTCGTGGGGGTGACGGTGCCCGCCTGCAGTGCCGCCGAGGTGGTGACGGTCTTGAAGGTGGAGCCCGGCGGGTACAGGCCCGTGAGGGCGATCGGGCCCTGCGCGTCCGCGGCCGAGTTCTGCGCGACGGCCACGACGTCTCCGGTGGAGGGCCGGATCGCCACGACGGCCGCGGCGTTCGCTGTCGACGCGAGAGCGTTCTCCGCCTTGAGCTGCAACAGTGTGTCGAGCGTGACCTGGATGTCCGGGCCGACGGTCGCCTCGACGCCGGTCACCCGCTGGGCGACGGAACCGTCGGCGGCCACCAACTGCACGGCCCACCCGGCGGTGGCGTCCTGCTGCTCCTGCCACAGCTGCGCCACGTCGTTCAGCGCGGGAGAGGACAGTGCGCGATTCTCGGTCAGGAGCCGCGTCTGCGGCGCCAGAGTGACGCCGGGCAAGGCGGAGAGCAGGGACTCGATGGGGGCGAGATCCTCCTGCCGCAGGCTTACGGCCGTCACCGACGGAGCGCTCGACTGCGCGTCACGAAGGGATTCCGCCGTGACCGTCGGCGCGAACGGCGACACCAGTGCCGCGACGGCGCCGGGATCGGCGGTCTGGTCGAGATTCACCAGCGTCACCACCTGCTGCGACATGAGTGGCGCTCCCGAGGTGTCGACGACGCGAGGCGCGGTCGACGCGGTGACGGGCGTGTACCGAACCGTCGTCTCCGGAGTCAGGCCCGGTACGACGACACCCGGGTTCCAGGTGACCTTCAGCCCCTGTCCGCCGTCGGCGACGGATCCGGTCGTCGTGTAGGTCCAGACGCGTTCCGCGTCCGCCGGGGCCGACGTGGTGGGAGCTGCCGTGGTGGTCGCCGTCGCGGATGCGGTGCCGGTCGCGGGTGCCTCCGCATCCTCGGGCGGTGCAAAGGACCAGGAGGCGGACAGTGTGAACGTCTGCTGCTCGTCGTCTGCCTGGCTCACCGTGAACCGCGGTGTCGCCGTGACTGTTCCGCCACCGCCGAGTCCGTCGTACATCTGGGTGAGCACCGCGGTCGCTGCCGCCGGATCCGAGGTCAACTCTGCCGCGGCGCCCACGTTCTGTGTGCTCAGCGCTTCGGCGAACCGATCGGCCGTCACACGGGACGCCGGGGGCTCGTCGGCACTGCACGCGGTGGCGGCGAGCGCGACCGCGATGGTCGCGGCGGCGAGACGGAGTCCGCTGCTGGTGGAGGGGCCGAATCGGCGGGACGGTCGAGACATCAGCGAAGGCACGCACTGATAGTGCCCCACCGATCCGTCGGTCACACGACGCGACGAACTCTTGACGCTCGGCGCGACGTGTGTAATCTTGTAATCACTGGCGCTGTAATCAAGTAATCGCGCCACTGGCGAAAGTAGAACATCATGAATCCCCATGACACCTTCCCCTTCGGAGAACGACCCTCCAGTCCCTTCGGTCGAGGTGACGCACCCCGGCGCGGTGGACCCCACGGACACGGACACGGCCGCGGTCGCGGCGCAAAGCGCGGCGAACGCGTCGGCCGGCCCGGCGGATGGCAGCAGAAAGACGTACCCGACGCAGGCGATGCGGAACAGTGGTTCCTCGGCCGCTTGCCCGACGACTGGTTCGACGGCACCGCCACGGTCGAGGTCGACCGCGAGGAGATCGTCGTGATCGGCGAGCTGAACGCCCCCGAGTCCGATGCCGGCGTCGAGGGCCGCATCGCTCGATTCCGTGAGTCCACCCGCGACGATCGCATGCGTATCGCCGACGAGGCCGAGGCACGCTACGGCCGCAAGGTCGCCTGGGGTGTCACCATCGACGGCGACACCACCCTCTTCACCCACCTCGCGGTGCCGGTCATGACTCGACTGCGTCAGCCCGAACGCAAGGTGCTCGACACCCTCGTCGACGCTGGCGTCGCACGCTCGCGCGCCGACGCGCTCGCCTGGGCCGTACGCCTGACCGGAGACCACATCGACCCGTGGCTCGCAGAACTGCGCGAGGCCATGGCGAAGGTGGACGACCTGCGGGCCCAGGGACCCGACGTCCGGAACACTCACACTCAGGACGACGAGACCGACTGATTCACAGCCGTATTCGACATCTCTGTTGACCGTTCTGCGCTGCCGACCTAGAGTTGGTAGCTCATCGTCCCCGACGAACGGACAGGCAGTTGCTCCTCTCGTAAGTAGTGCGGATCCCACCGACGCGCACGTCGCGGTGGCACGACACTCCTCTCGAGGTGCTCCATGTCAGTATCACCCTCCGTCGTTCTCTCCGATCTCACCTTCTCCTGGCCCGACGGCCGGCCTGTCCTCGACGGCCTGGACGCATCGTTCATGCCGCGCCGGACCGGCCTCGTCGGCACCAACGGAGCGGGCAAATCCACTCTGCTGCACCTGATCACCGGGCGGTATCGACCGCAGCGCGGGTCTGTACGCGTCACCGGCACCATCGGCCATCTTCCCCAGCAGGTGGTCACGAACGTCTCGGACACCGTCGCTGATCTCCTCGGCATCGGAGACGTCCGACGGGCCCTGGCACGCATCGAGCACGGCAGCACCGATCCCGACGACTTCACCGTCGTCGGGATGGACTGGGACGTCGAGGAGCGCACTCTCGCGTTGCTCGACTCGGCCGGCCTCGGCGAGAGTCTGGGCACGGCAGCAGATCTCGATCGACCGATGAGAACCCTGTCGGGGGGCGAGTCGACGATCGTCGCACTCGTCGGTCAGGTGATCCGGCGGCCCTCCGTCCTGCTTCTCGACGAACCGACGAACAACCTGGACCGACGAGCTCGCTCCGCTCTGGGACGAGTACTCGACGAGTTCTCCGGCGCCGTCGTCGTCGCGAGTCACGACCAGGGCCTGCTCGACACCATGGACGACATCGCCGAACTCCACTCGGTACGGTCGTCGCCCGCGTCGCCCGCGTCGCTCCGGATGTTCGGCGGCAACTGGACGCACTACCTGAGCGTCGTGGAGGGCGAGCAGGAGGCGGCGCGGGCCGCGGCGCGGTCGGCCGATCAGGATCTGCGCCGGCAGAAGCGGGATCTGGTCGAGGCGCAGACCACCGTAGCCCACCGGCGACGGATGGGAGAAAAGGCATCTCGCGAGAAGCGGGTACCGAAGATCGTTGCCCACAACCGGCGCAGCGCCGCACAGGAGTCGGCTGCCAAGTACCGCATCGGACACGAGGACCGCGTGGCGGATGCCCGCGCCCGCGCCGACGAGGCGCACGAGATGATTCGTGACGACACCGAGATCGTGGTGGATCTGCCCGAGACGGCGGTGCACGCGTCGAAGTCGGTGGCGTCGACGGGCGAGATGCTGCTCGATCTGGACGGTCGGTACCCGGACAGGACGGTCGAACTCACGATCATGGGCCCGGAACGCATCGCGCTCGTCGGGGACAACGGAGTCGGCAAGACGACTCTCCTGCGATCTCTGGCGCCGTCGGTGCCGACCGCGGTGCTGCCGCAATCCCTCGACGTGTTCGACGACGATGCGTCCGTGGTGGAGAACGTCCGCCGCGCGGCACCGGACACGTCGATCACCGACGTCCGAACTCGGCTCGCTCGCTTCCTCTTCCGCGGTCGGCGCGCAGACGCGGTGGTGCGCACGCTGTCGGGCGGGGAGCGGGTGCGGGCGGCACTGGCGATGCTGCTGCTGGCCGATCCGGCTCCGCAGCTGCTCATTCTCGACGAACCGACGAACAACCTGGATGTCGCGTCGAGGACGCACCTGAGCACGGCGCTGTCGTCGTATCGGGGAGCCCTGATCGTGGTCAGCCACGACGAGGCGTTCCTCGATGCGCTGGGGATCACGCGGCGGGTCGATCTGACCGCCGACGGGCTCACCTCGACGTCCACCTGAGATCGCCCACCTGCGACCATGGCACCGTGGACTTCGCGACGAACCCGGTGGACGGCACCCGCATCGCCTGGTCGGTGACGGGTGACCCCACCGGCCCGCCGGTGATGCTGGTGCACGGCAGCCTGTTGTCGCACCAGATCTGGCGCACCTTCGGCTACGTCCGTGCGCTACGCGACCGGTACCGCCTGATCCTCGTGGACCAGCGTGGACATGGCCGGAGCGAGGCTCCTCGCGACGTCGAGGCCTACTCGATGGACCGTGTCAGCGAGGATCTGGTCGCCGTCCTGGACGCGGCGGACGTGTCCGCCGCGCACTACGTCGGCTACTCGTTCGGCGGTCGGTCCGGCCTCAATCTGGTCACCCGCACTCCCCAGCGTGTCGCATCACTCGTCGTGGGCGGAGCCGGATCGGGGCCGCAGAAGGGCGCGCTGGACAGCCTGTTCTTCGACGGCAGCGCCGACGTCCTCGCCGAACGGGGAATGGACGGGTTCGTCGACGAGTGGGCGAACCGCCGCGGCTTCCCGGTCGACTCCGGCACCCGAGCCGCGTTCCTGCGCAACGACTCCGAAGCGTTGGCCGCCTACTTCCGGGCATCGGACGACGATCCCGGTATCGCCGACGACGCCGTCCGCGCCATCACGGCGCCGACACTGTTCTACGTCGGCTCCCGCGACGTCCAGCGTATCGACGACACCCGTCGCACCGCATCGCTGATCGCCGGCGCCGAGTACGAAGAGCTCCGCGGGTACGACCACGCGACGGCCGTGGCCGCGCCGGAGGCCGTCGAACTCGTGTCCAGGTGGCTGAGTGAGGTCACGTCGTCGGAGCGGTGAGCGGATCGGGCGCTCGCCGTGTACGTCCGGTGTCGGACACGACGGCGAAACCTTCCCGTGCCCAGTACTCGAATCCCCCGATCAGCTCCCGCACGCGGGAGTAGCCGAGGCGAGTGAGCGTCAGGGCCGCTCGGGTGCTGCCGTTGCACCCCGGTCCCCAGCAGTAGACGACGATGTCGGCGTCGCGATCCGGCTCCACCTCGGCGATGCGCGTGCCCAGATCGGCCCCGACGATGTGCACCGCTCCCGGAATGCGCCCCGCACTCCAGGACGCGTCCGAACGAACGTCGATGACCAGCGGCCCCGCACCGCGGAATCGCTCGGCGGCGAGATCGGCGGGATCGGTCTCGAACCTCAGTTTCGCGGCGAAGAAGTCGGCGGCGGACGGTGTCTTTTCCATGGCCTCAGCCAATCCTGTTCGGGCGACTGGGAGAAGTGGTGATCACCGGCTGATCGCACGATCCGGCGTCGATCGGCCGGTATCGTTTTCTTTGTGCCGCGTAATCCACACCCCGAGGTCGACGAGATCGATCGGCGACTGCTAAAAGAGCTGCAGAGTGACGGGCGCGCGACCGTTGCACATCTGGCCCGAGTGGTGAACCTGTCGTCGAGTGCGACGGCCGACCGCGTCCGTCGCCTGACCGACATCGGCGTCATCACCGGCTACTCCGTCACCGTCGACACCGAGGCGCTCGGCTACACGGTCTCGGCGTTCGTCCGCCTGGCGTACCCGTCGGGGAATTACGGTCCGTTCGACGCACTGGTGGCGTCCACCCCGGAGATCATCGAGGCGCATCACGTCACGGGTGACGACTGCTTCATCATCAAGGTCCTCGCCCGCTCGATGCGGGATCTCGAACGTGTCACCGGCCGGCTCGCCACCCTCGGCTCCATCACCACCAACGTCGTGTACTCGAGCCCTCTCCCGAGTCGGCGCATCACTCCTGCGTGACGGCCCGTCGGTGGCCTGGACCTTCGAACAACGCACGTCGCGCAGCCATGCGATGCCCACGGTGACCATGGTGAACGTCGTCCTCTCTAGCCGTCCGGCCGCGACCGTCTCAGATGAGGCGGTTCCCGCGTCGGACGCGCTGCGACAACGGGTGTGCGCACCCCTTCTGGTGACCGCACACCCCTCCCCACCGGCCGCAGACCGTGTGCGCTCACCGCTGGGGGTGTGCACACGGCTTGCGGCCGCACCTACGGGCCCGTCGGTAGCCTGGCGATCATGGCGTCACGGTTCTGGTCCCTGCTCGGTCGTTCGGTCGCGAAGGGGCATGCGCGGTCGCGAGGTGCCGTGGATGCCGCCCGAGCGCTAGAGGACCGCCACCGCGACCTCGACGCGGACGGTCTGCGTGCCGCGGCCGACGGTCTGCGCGGAGCCGGCTCCCTCGACGTGCCCGCGTTCCTCGCGCTCGCCCGCGAGGCGTCCGATCGCGCGTTGTACCTGCGCCCCTTCGACACTCAGCTCTACGGAGCCGTACGGCTGCTGGAGGGCGACGTGATCGAGATGGCGACGGGTGAGGGGAAGACGCTCTCCGGCGCCGTCGCGGCCGCCGCCTACGTGCTGCAGGGCAGGGACGTGCACGTGGTGTCGGTCAACGACTTCCTCGCTCGACGCGACGCCGAGTGGATGGGCCCGTTCTACGACGCTCTCGGAGTCACGGTCGGGTGGATCACGGCGGAGTCGACGGCGGACGAGCGGCGCGCTGCCTACGGGTGCGATGTCACTTACGCCTCGGTCAACGAGGTGGGCTTCGACGTGCTGCGCGATCATCTGGTGGACGATGTCGAATTGCTCGTCTCCCCGACCGCGGACGTCGCCGTCGTCGACGAGGCCGACTCGGTGCTCGTCGACGAAGCTCTGGTGCCCTTGGTTCTCGCCGGTTCGATCGATCAGGACGTGTCGGCCGACGACGTGCTCGACGCCGTGCGATCCCTCGACGCGGACACCGACTGGGAGGTCGACGCCGAGCGTCGCAACGTGTTCCTGACCGATGCCGGGGCCGAGAAGCTCGAGGACGCACTGGGCGGGATCGATCTGTACAGCGAGGAGCACGTCGGCACCACGTTGGTGCGCGTCAATCTCACCCTGCACGCAGAGGTGTTGGTACGCAGGGATGTCGACTACATCGTGCGGGACGGTCGGGTACAGCTGGTCAACGCCTCCCGCGGCCGTGTCGCGGAGCTGCAGCGTTGGCCGGACGGTCTCCAGGCCGCGGTCGAAGCGAAGGAAGGCCTGGCGCGCACGGAGACCGGGCAGGTCCTGGACACCATCACCGTGCAGGCCCTGATGGGTCGGTACCGCCGCGTGTGCGGAATGACCGGAACGGCTCTCGCAGCAGGAGAACAGCTTCGGACGTTCTACGGCCTCGGGGTGTCGGTGGTCGAGCCGAACGAGCCGCTCGTCCGCGTCGACGAGGTCGACCGCGTGTACGCCACCGCTCCCGAGAAGAACGCGGCCGTCGTCGCCGCGGTGCTGGAAGCCCACGCCACGGGGCAGCCCGTGCTCGTGGGGACGCACGACGTCGAGGAGTCCGAGTCGCTGGCCGCCCGGCTCGAGGACGCCGGAGTGCCGGTGGTCGCCCTCAACGCGAAGAACGACGCGGAGGAGGCCGAGATCATCGCGCGGGCCGGACTGCGCGGTGCGGTGACCGTCTCGACGCAGATCGCCGGCCGCGGCACCGACATCAGGCTCGGGGACGGCGTGACCGATCTCGGCGGCCTTCTCGTGGTCGGCACCGCGCGGTACGTCACCGAGCGCCTCGACAACCAACTACGGGGACGCGCAGGGCGACAGGGTGATCCGGGCCGCTCCGTGTTCTTCGCCAGTTGGGACGACTCGCTGGTGACGCGCTACCTGGAGAAGAGCGATCGCCCCGGCCACCCCGACGACACGGGTTTCCTCGAGACGGAGGTCGCGGCCAAGCGCATCGACCACGCGCAGCGCGTCGCGGAGGGCGCGATGCTCGACACCCACGCGTCCACCTGGCGGTACAACCAACTGACCGCCCAACACCGCGACATCCTCGACACGCGTCGGGCCGCGTTGCTCGGCACCGACGAGGCGTGGGACCTGCTGGCCACCCGCAATCCCGAGCGTGCCGCGGAACTGGAGGCCGTCGACTCCGACGCCCGCGTACGCGCCGCCCGGCGCATCGTTCTCCACCATCTCGACCGCGCGTGGTCCGACTACCTGGCGCACCTCGGAGATGTACGCGAGAGCATTCATCTCCGGGCACTCGGCCGACAGAACCCGCTCGACGAGTACCACCGCATCGCGATCGAGGCGTTCGCCGAGGTGCAGTCCCGTGCCCTCGAGGAGTCCGACCGCACCTTCCTGACCTCGACGATCGACGACGACGGCGTGGACCTCGAGTCGGCGGGGCTGGTGCGTCCGTCTTCGACCTGGACCTATGTTCGCGAGTCGCACCGTCCACTCGCGTTCTGAGTGGCCTTCGGCCCCGTGCGCCCTTTGCGTATCCGGAGATGCGCAAAAGGCACACGGGGGACGAAGTCCCACTATTGCGAGTGATCACTCTCTAAGTTACGGTGAGCCCATCGCACAGTGATGGAGGTCACATGAACGAGTCGCACTTCGATGTGGTGATCAGCGGCGGGACCGTCTTCGACGGAGATGGTGGGCCGGGAGTTCGCCGTGATGTCGGCATCGTCGACGGCGTGGTCCGTGCCGTGTCCTCGGACGCGCTCGACGTCGGACCGGACACCGAGGTCATCGACGCCACCGGCCAGTGGGTCATGCCGGGATTCGTCGACGTGCACACTCACTACGACGCGGAGGTCCTGGTGGGGCCGGGCCTGAGCGAGTCGGTGCGCCACGGCGTGACGACGGTGCTGCTCGGCAACTGTTCGCTCTCCACCCTGTACTCCACTCCCGTCGACATCGCCGACCTGTTCAGCCGCGTCGAGGCCCTCCCCCGCGATCACGTGCTCAAGGCCGTCGACACGCACAAGACCTGGTCGGGCCCGGAGGAGTACATCGCCGCGCTCGAGCGCCTCCCGCTCGGACCGAACATCGCTGCGCTGGTGGGGCACTCGGACCTGCGCGCCCACGTCATGGGACTCGACCGGTCGACCGACCGCTCCCAGCGACCGACGCGCGAGGAGACGGCGCAGATGGCGGACGCTCTCGAGAAGGCACTCGACGCGGGCATGCTCGGCATGTCCACGATGACCAATCCCTGGGACAAGCTGGACGGGGATCGATACCGCTCGCGCTCGCTGCCGTCGTCCTACGCGTCGTGGTCGGAGTTCCGGCGTCTGCACAAGATCCTGCGTCGCCGCGGCCGTCTGCTGCAGAGCATTCCGAACCTGAACACCAAGTACGACATGGTGTTCTTCCTCGGCGCCGCGACGGGCATCGGCCGACGCGCACTGAAGGTCTCGCTGCTGGCCGCCGCCGACGCCAAGGCCTCGCCGTGGATCCACCACATCTTCGGTCCGCTGGCCGCTGCGGTGAACGGGCCGGGCAAGGGGCAGTTCCGCTGGCAGCACCTGCCCACGACGTTCGACGTCTACTCCGACGGAATCGACCTGGTCGTCTTCGAGGAATTCGGTTCCGGCAGAGCAGCTCTGCACCTTCGT
Organism: Rhodococcus sp. UNC23MFCrub1.1; assembly: GCF_000686025.1. Taxonomy (GTDB): domain Bacteria; phylum Actinomycetota; class Actinomycetes; order Mycobacteriales; family Mycobacteriaceae; genus Rhodococcoides. The sequence continues at coordinate 39,171 of NZ_JMLQ01000006.1, read as the reverse complement.
GAGGAGCTCGGCCGTAACGAACTGCTGAAGGACGAGGCGTATCGACGCTGGTTCCGCGCCGACTTCGAGAAGAAGTTCTCCTCCCGTGTGTGGCACCGAGACTTCGGCGACGTCATCATCACCGAATGCCCCGACTCGTCCGTCATCGGCAAGAACATCGCAGAGTTGGCACGGGAGCAGGGGATCCACGTCGTCGACGCCTTCCTCGACCTGGTGGTCGAGCACGGCCGGAAACTACGCTGGCACACCACCATCGCCAATCATCGCCAGAAGCAGATGGACAAGCTGATCACGAAGCCCGGTGTGACGGTGGGGTTCTCCGATGCCGGGGCGCACCTGCGCAACATGGCGTTCTACAACTTCGGCATCCGCCTGCTGCGGCGCGTGAACGACGCCCGCGAGTCGTTCCTGACGGTCGGCCAGGCGGCTCACAAGCTCAGCGGCGAGCTCGCCGACTTCTACGGCGTCGACGCCGGCCACCTGCGTCTCGGCGATCGCGCCGACATCGTCGTGGTGAATCCCGCCGGCCTGACGGACGAGGTCGACGCGTACAACGAGGAGACGATGCCGGAATTCGGGGGTCTCAGCCGCATGGTCAACCGTAACGACACCGCGGTCACCGCGACGCTCGTCGGCGGACGAGTCGCGTATCGCGAGGGCCGATTCGCCTCCTGGTTCGGGGTGTCCGAGCGGGCGGGCCGATTCCTGCGAGCGGGCGTGAGGACACCTGCGGCCACTACCGTGTCCGTGTGAGACGAACGCAGGAAGAGCGCCGCACCGACACCATCGCGCGACTCCTCGACGCGACCATCGCGTCGCTGTGCGAGAAGGGTTACGCCGCCACGACGGTCAACGAGGTGGTGACCCGCGCGGGAGTGTCGTCGGGTGCGCTCTTCCGGCACTTCGCCACCCGTCTCGATCTCGTCGTGGCCGCGGCGGACGAGGTCCGGAGGCGCCAGTTCGAGGAGTTCCGCGCCGGGCTGTCCGGCTTCGGCTCGGCGTCCGTCGAGCACTGCCTGACGTTGCTGCGCGCCGCGTGCCGGGCGCCGATCAACGGTGCCTGGTACGAGCTGCTCATCGCCGCCCGGAGTGACGATGCACTGCGGGAGCGTCTCGTTCCGTTCACCGTGCGCTACCACCAGGAGATCACCGACCTCGGACGCTCGCTGCCGATCGCGGGCACGATTCCCGCGGCGGAACTCGATACGGTGCTCTTCACGGTGGTACACCTCCTCGACGGGGAAGCCCTCTCCGCCGTGGTGCATCCGCAGCCCGAGCAGGACGAGGTGCGGCTGCACCTCGTCGCGCGACTGCTCCGAGGAGAGTCGCTGTACAGAAGGAGCGAGGCAGGATGACCGAGCCGCACAGCAGGTGGACCGCTCACTCGACGGGTGCCGCACTGGCCGTGTTCGAGTACGGCGATCCGGAGTCGGACACGACGGTGCTGCTCGTGCACGGGTATCCGGACGACCACACCATGTTTCACCCGATGATCGACGCCATCGGTGATCGCGCCCGCGTCATCGCCTACGACACGCGCGGTGGTGGCCGCACCGTCGTCGAGCACCCGGAACGGTCCGAGTCGTTCGCCATCGAACGCCTGGCCGACGACACCTATGCGGTGGTCCAGTCGATCCCCGATCTCCGCGGAGCGGTCCACGCCTTCGCCCACGACTGGGGTTCGGTGCAGATGTGGGAGCCGATGCGCGATCCCCGCGCCGCCGAGGTGTTCGGATCGTTCACCTCCGTCTCCGGTCCCAGCATCGACCACCTCCGCGAGACGTCGCGTCGGCGCGGACTGCGGCCCACCCAGTGGCCGTCGGTGCTCGGTCAGCTCGCCCGGTCGTGGTACATCTGGGGCTTCCACGTGCCGGTCCTGGGAAAGTACGTTCCGACTTTGTTCGTCCAGGCCGGTCCCGCGGACCCCGCTCCCGCCGCGGATCCGCTGAACATGCAGCGCGGTGTCGAGCTCTACCGCGCCAACATCATTCGGCGCATGCTGTCCGGGCCACCACCGCGATGCGACGTACCCACACTCGTCGTGGTTCCGCTGAAGGATCGCTTCCTCTCCCCCGATCTGGTCCAGGACGTCGACCGCTGGGTCCCCGACCTGACCGTCCTGGAGGTCGACGCGAAGCACTGGTGGCCCTGGAGTCACCCGGGAGACGCGGCGGACGTGCTGCTCGACCACGCCGGCCGGGACCGATAGCCCCGGCGTCAGGTCTCGGTCGTGTCGACCGGACTGCGGCGCCGACGGATCACCCCGGTGACGACGGCCGTGATCGCGCCGACAGCGAGGACGATGGCCGAGGCGAACGGGAGCCTGGTGTCGACGAGACCCAGCACGACGACGACGGGAATGGCCAGCGCCGGCCACGGGAACACCGTTCTCCAGTCGCCAGAACTCCAGCCGAGAACGGCGCAGATCCCGACGACGAACAGCGCCACCCCACCGGACAGGGCCCAGCGCCCGGCATCGGTCAGTTCGCCGACGGGATGCAGGACGTACTGCTGGATCCCGACGCCGAGGAGAGCGACACCCAGGGTGAGAGGGAGGTGCCCGTAGACGTACCCGTCGGCACGGCCACTGCCCACCACCCGCTCGTCGTCCTGGATCTCCGTCTTGGCCTCCGCGCCGCCGATGTCGAAGTACATCCACCACACGGCTGCAGCGATCGTGAATCCGAGTGCCGCGACGGCGACGGACGAGAACATCCAGTGGGTAACGTGCATCCCGAGCACCACAGCCGAGATCGACTCACCGAGAACGAGAATGACGAAGAGCCCGAACCTCTCCGGCAGATGCTCGAGGTGCAGCGGCACATCCGGTCCCCAGTGGGTCGCGGCGAACGGCGCCGCGGCCTCCACCATGATTCCCACCGCCCACAGCAGGTAGGTGATCGGTGACGGGGTGAGCAGCGAGACCGTCCACATCACGATACTGACGCCGGTGGCCGCGAGGTACAGATCGATCGTGACGCGGACGTCGGGGATGTGCCGCCGTGCGCGAAGATACAGACCGGCGAGAATCACCCGCGTCGCGATGTACCCGGCTCCGAAGGCGACGGTCCCGTCGCCGCCCACCGCCGTCGCGGCACTGGCGGCCATCACCGCCACGGCGAAGGTGGCGGCGAGTTTCAGCAATCGGTACAGGACGTCGTTCGTGTCGAACCTGTTGGCGTACAACGTGGTGGTCACCCAGGACCACCACGTGACGGCGAAGATTCCCGCGAACTCGGCGATGCCCTGCCAGCGAAGGTCGTCCTTCAGTGCGAGTGCGAGTTGGTGCACGACCAGCACGTAGGCGAGGTCGAAGAACAGCTCCAACCGGGTCGCGCCGCGATCGGCCTCGGTCCGCAGCTTCGGCGGTTGCACCAGCGGAGTGCGCTGGTCGGCTCCCGCATCGGTGTCGCCGTCCGAATGCGCCGTCACGTCATCACCACCCTGCAGGTTGCGAATCGGACAGACCTCGCGGATCGGACGGTCAGCCGATGATGCGCGACACTACGCCGCGAGTGACCTCCTCGGGACGAAACTGCTCGCTCGCGTCCTGCGCCTTCAGACGTCCGTAGTCGTTCTTCAGCAGTGCTGTCGCACCGGCGAGATGGACACCGATGGCCGCGGCGTTCACCGGCGTCCACCGATCCCATCCCTCGTTGGTGACAGCCCCGGTGGAGGCGGCGGTGTCGGCGTTCGACGACGCCTCGTTCAGTGCGACGGCATTGGCGAGGGTTCCGCCGAACCAGGCCGCGAGTCCGACATCGTGGAGCAGGTGGGCAAGGGTGGCACGGGCCATGAGAATCTCCTGTGTCGAGAGCGAGTGCCTCGAACTACCCTCGTGCCGTGCGCTGAAACGTGTCGACCGGTCCAGGACGTCGACCGCCGGGTGCCGGACCTGACCGTCCCGGAGGTCGACGCGAAGCACTGGTGGCCCTGGAGTCACCCGCGAGACGCGGCGGACGTGCTGCTCGACCACGCCCACAGGGACCGACAGCCCGCAGGCGAGTGTGAGTACACACGATCGACGAACACTCTGCCGATCCGCAGAATCACCGGCGATCCTGTGGCCGCACGCTCACATGCGAGGTCCCGCGACGGTGGACGGGTGTGGGAACGGTCTTCCCGGCACGTTCCCACACCCGAGTCTTGCCCCCTGCTGCTCAGGCCCCGATCCGCTCCCCCGAGGTCGGGTGGAACAGGTACGCGGTGCCCTCCTGCTTGGTCAGCGTGACCTTCTCGCCGATCCGCGCGGGTGCCCTCCTGGGAGAGCGTGCCACGATCGTGGCCGGTGTGCCGTCCGAGGCGCGGATCCGGGTGTCGTCGAAGCTGGCGTAGAGGTAGCTCTCGTTGCCCAGTTCCTCCACGAGGTCGACGGTGACCAGCAGTCCGTCGTCGTCCGCGGAGCCGATCGCGAGCTGTTCTGGACGCAGGCCGAGGGTCACCTCGTCGAGTCCCGCGGCGGCGATGGCGGTGAGCTGGTCGCGCTCGAGGGGGACGGTGCGCTCACCGACCTTCAGGCCGCCGGACACGACGGGCACCGTGAACAGGTTCATCGCCGGCGAGCCGATGAATCCGGCCACGAAGGCGTTGACCGGGTGGTCGTAGAGCTCGGTCGGTGCGGCGAACTGCTGCAGCTTGCCGTCCTTGAGGATCGCGACGCGGTCGCCCATCGTCATGGCCTCGACCTGGTCGTGGGTGACGTACACGGTGGTCGTCCCCAGCCGACGCTGCAGCGCGGCGATCTGCGTGCGTGTCTGTACCCGCAGTTTGGCGTCGAGGTTCGACAGCGGCTCGTCCATGCAGAACACCTGGGGCTCACGGACGATCGCGCGGCCCATGGCGACGCGCTGCCGCTGACCGCCGGAGAGCTTGCCGGGCTTGCGATCCAGGTATTCGGTGAGGTCGAGGAGTCGGGCCGCCTCGGCGACGCGGGCCTGACGCTTCTCGAGGCTGACCCCGCGCATCTTGAGCGCGAAGCCCATGTTCTCGCCGACGGTCTTGTTGGGGTAGAGCGCGTAGTTCTGGAACACCATCGCGATGTCGCGGTCCTTGGACGGCACACCGACCATGTTCTTCCCGCCGATCTCGATGGCACCGCCGTCGATCTCCTCGAGACCGGCGAGCATCCGCAGCGCGGTGGACTTCCCGGAGCCCGACGGGCCGACCAGGACGACGAACTCGCCGTCCTGGATGTCGAGGTCGAGCGAGTCCACCGCCAGCTTGTCGGCGCCGTCGTAGATGCAGGACGCTTGCTTGTACGAGATTGCAGCCATGGTTCTTTCTCCTACTTGATGGCGCCGAAGGACAGGCCGCGCACGAGCTTGTTCTGCGCGAACCATCCGGCGAGGACGACGGGGAGGGCTGCGAACGTCGCAGCGGCGGAGAGCTGGGCCCAGTACAGGCCCTGCCCGGTGATGAAGCCGACCAGGTAGACCGGAATCGTCTGTGCCTGAACGGCGGTGAGGTTGACGGCGAAGAAGAACTCGTTCCACGAGAAGATCACACAGATCAGCGACGTGGCCGCGATGCCGGGCGAGACCAGCGGCAGGATGACCTCCCGCACCGATGTCCACAGCGAGGCCCCGTCCATGCTCGCGGCCTCGAGCAACTCGCTCGGGACCTCGAGGAAGAACGACCGCATCATCCACACCGCGATCGGCAGATTCATCGCCGTGTACAGGATGATGAGCGCCCAGATGTTGTCGAGCAGACCGATGTCGCCGACGATGACGTACAGCGGCACGATGGCCGCCACGACCGGCAGCATCTTCGTCGAGATGAAGAAGAAGAGCACGTCCTGCGTCTTCTTCACGGGACGCAGCGACAGGGCGAATGCAGCCGGGACACCCAGCAGCAGAACGAGAATCGTGGACACGACGGTCGCGAAGGCCGAGTTGAGCAGCGTGGTGCCGATGCCGCTCTCGAGAACGCCGCGGTACTGGTCGAGGGTCGGGGTGAAGAAGATCTTCGGCGTCGCGGTGTACGCATCGGCTTCCTGCTTGAACCCGGTGATGACCATCCACAGGACCGGGAAGAAGAAGGCGATGCCGGCGACCCAGGCGACGAAGGACCAGATCGATCCGGGCCCCCATCGCTTCTTGCGTGTGATCGGCGCGGTGACGCTCGGAGTTCCGCTGCCGGCGCTCCGCTCGGTGGTGGTACTCATCAGGCAGCCTCCTCTTTCCCGCTGAAGCTCGTGAAGATCAGTCGCAGCGCCAGTGTGCTGACGACGATGGTGGCCACCACGGTGACGACGCCCATGGCCGCGGCCTGGCCGATGTCGAAGCCGAGGAACGCTCGTTGATAGATGTAGAACGGCAGGTTCGACGACGCCACACCCGGGCCACCGGACGTCATCATGTAGACGGCGTCGAAGGTGTTGATGAGGTAGATGGCGCCGAGGACCGCTCCGAGCTCGATGAAGCGTCGCAGATGCGGCAACGTCAACTCGCGGAACAGTGCGACGGGCCCGGCGCCGTCCACCCGCGCCGCCTCCGCGATGTCCTTCGGCATCGACTGCAGTCCCGCCAGGATGAGCAGCATCATGAAGGGGGTCCACTGCCAGACGAGGTTGGTCATGACCGCGGCGAGCGGGAACCGCGAGACCCAGTCGATCTGGTCGACCCCGAACGGGCTGAGCACGAAGTTGATGAGGCCGAACACCGGGTCGAACATGGTGGTCTTCCAGATCAGTGCACCGGCGACCGGGGTGATGAGGAACGGAGTGATCAGCAGGGTGCGGATCAGACTGCGGCCGATGAACTTACGGTCCAGCAGCAGTGCGAGCACCAGGCCCAGCGCCACCGAGATGATCACCGTGCCCACGATCATGATCACCGTGTTGAACGCGACCGAGCGGAACTGGCTGTCCCGGAACACGTCCACGTAGTTGTTCAGACCGTTGAACTCCCGCGATCCGGGGCGCACCAGGTTCCACGACTGCGTCGAGTAGTACAGCGTGAACAGGAACGGGATCTGCGTGACGACGATCGCGAAGACCATGGCCGGCAGCAGGGGACCGCGGCGCCGCCACCCCTCCGCCTTCGAGATCACCCGTTCGCGAGGAACGAACGGCGTCTCGGATCTCGCCGAGCCGACTTCGGTCGTGGTCATCACTGATCCTCCTGATACGTCTTGCCGACCACCTCGGCGTACTGCTGCGCTTGAGCGAGCGCGTCCTGGACGCTGATCTGTCCTGCCACGGCGGCGCTGATCTGCTGACTGACCCGAGTGCCGAGATCCTGGAACTCGGGGATGGTGAGGAACTGGACGCCGGTGTACGGCACCGGATCGACCGTCGGGTTCAGCGGATCGGCATTGTTTATCGAGTCGAGCGTGACCTGACCGAAGGCGGCCGACGCCTCCTTGTACTCCGGGATCTCGTAGGTGGACAACCGGCTTCCCGGTGGCACCCGCTCCCAGCCGAGCTCGGTGCCGACCTTCTTCAGGTACTCCTTGTTCGTCATCCACGACACGAACTTCCAGGCGTCGTCCGGGCTCTCCGACGTCGTCGGGATGCCGAGCGACCAGGAGTACAGCCAGCCGTTGTCGCCCTTTGCCGCCGACGGGGCCTTGGCGTACCCGATCTTGCCGACGACGTTGCTCGACGTGGGGTCCTCGAGCACCGACACCGCCGAGGTGGCGTCGTACCACATGGCCGTGTTGCCCTGCGCGAGTTGCGTTCCGCACTCGCTGAAGCCGCTCGTCGCCGCGCCGGCCTGTCCGTGCGACCGGACCAGGTCGACGTAGAACTGCACGGCTTCCTCGACCTGCGGACTGTCGAGTTGCGCGTTCCAGTTCTCGTCGTACCACCGGCCGCCGAAGGCGTTGATGACGGTGTCGAGGGGCGCGAGCACCTCGCCCCAGCCGGGCTTGCCACGCAGGCAGATGCCGGACATGCCCGGACGGTCGAGTGTCGCGGCGGCCTCGGCCACCTGGTCCCAGGTGGGCTCGGCCGGCATCGTGATGCCTGCTTCCTCCATCAGGTCCTTGCGGTACATGAGGAAGGACGACTCACCGTAGAACGGCACCGAGTACATGCTTCCCTCGTAGGACAGCGACTCCTTGAGAGACGGGATGAAATCGTCCTCGTCGTATCCCGGTGTGGCCTGCGCGTACTCGGACAGATTGGTGAGCCACCCGTTCTCGGCCCATTGCGGCGTCTCGTAGTTGCTGATCATCACCACGTCGAACTCACCACCGCCCGTGGCCACCGACGCCGTGATCTTCGCGCGCGCCTCGTTCTCGGACAGCGAGACGAACTTCAGGTTCACACCCGGGTTCTCGGCCTCGAACTCCGGTGCGAGCGAGATCGCGTCGGACATCTGCGAGTTGGAGACGATGGCCACGGTGATGGTCGTGCCGCCACCGTCACCTCCGAACGATCCCGCGCCCGCGCAGCCGCTCGCCGTCAGCACGGTGGCTGCGGCGAGGGCGGCGAGTGGGACGAATCGTGATGTCACGTCGGTACTACCTCGATTCCTTCATGGGGTTGCTGCCGTGCTCGTCGAGAAGGTCCAGAGCACAGGCGATATCGGTCACCAGCACGGTGGCGAGACGGCCGCGCAGAGCGGCCCGGATCGCGGCGTGCTTGCGCGCACCGCCGGAGATGAGGAGCGTGGTGGCGCAGTTCCGGATGTCGTCCAGCGGCACCGAGACCGTGCGGTCGGTCAGTGAGCTGTCGACGTCGGCGCCGTCGGAGTCGAAGAACCGACCGCCGATCTCACCGACCGCACCGAGTCGATCGAGTTCGGACAGGAGGTCGGCGTCGAGGAAGCTTCCCTCGAACAGCGTCGTCGACGTCGACACCGGGCCCAGTCCGAAGAACATGAGGTCCGCGGTGCGTCCGGCGTCGAGCGCCTTGGACATCAGCGAGTCCTGTTGCAGCGCGACGACTGTCGCCGGGTCGGCGTAGAGAGGGGCGTTGAGCCGCATCGGCGTCGCCTGCAGTTGCTCGGCGCAGCGGGTGAGGACGAAGTCGACACCGGTCTGGTAGTCCGCGGTGCTCATGGATCCGTCCAGCTGCACCACGCGGGCGCAGCGGCTGCCGCGTCCCTGGAGCGACTGCGCCACCGCGACCGTCTCCGGCCCCCACGTGAAACCGAGTGTGTGAGCGGGCTGCACGCGCCGGGTGAGGATGCCCGACGCGGCGCGCCCCACCGCGTCGTACCGACCGCCGGCGTCGTCGATGGTCGACGTGACCACCAGCGCCTCGTCCAGGCCGTACCGCTCCTCGAGTCGACGTTCGAGATCGGTGTGCACCGATCCGCTGATCTCCTCGGGCACGTGGATCTCGATGCGCACGAGCCCGTTCGCCCGAGCCCGAGCGACGAGTCGACCTGCCGTGGGACGGGAGACACCGAGCTTGGTGGCGATCTCCGCCTGGGTCGCGCCCTCGACGTGGTACATCGTCGCCGCACGCAGCGCGAGCCTCAGCTCGTCGCTCGAACTCGGCGTCGTCACAATGTCGCTCCCGGTCGTCGAGGTGAGCATCTGCTCACCTAGTGTTCATCTGCTCACTTAAGCTAACATCCAGGTGTGATCCACACAACAGTCGATTCCATGCGTGCCGCAGTTCTCACCGAACCGGGACACATCGAGACGCAGACGCGACCTGTGCCGACGCCGAAGGCAGGTGACGTCCTCGTCCGGGTGGCATCCGTCGGGGTCTGCGGATCGGATGCGCACTACTACCGCGAGGGTCGCATCGGCGACTTCGTCGTCGAGTCGCCGCTCGTTCTGGGCCACGAGGCGTCGGGTGTGATCGTCGCCGTCGGTGACGGCGTCTCCCCTCGGCGAGTCGGGTCGCGAGTGTCCATCGAGCCGCAACGACCCGATCCCGACAGTCGCGAGACCCGATCGGGCCACTACAACCTGTGCCCCCACATGGAGTTCTATGCGACCCCTCCCGTGGACGGTGCCCTCTGTGAGTACGTGACTATCGGATCCACGTTCGCGCACGACGTACCCGACGCCGTGTCCGACGACGCCGCGGCCCTCTTCGAGCCCCTGTCGGTGGCCATCGCGACCGCACGCAAGGCCGGGATCACCGGCGGCTCGCGAGTGTTGATCGCGGGCGCCGGGCCGGTCGGAGTGCTCACGGCGCAGGTCGCACGCGCCTTCGGCGCCACGGAGATCGTCGTGTCGGACATCTCGGCCGACCGCCACGCCAACGCCACCCGGTACGGGGCGACCCGCGTGATCGACCCGGCGGACGAGTCGGTGCACGACCTCGACGTCGACGCGTTCGTCGACGCGTCGGGCGCACCCCGCGCAGTGCAGGACGGGATGCGCGCCGTGCGCCCTGCGGGCAGAGTGGTGCTCGTGGGCATGGGCGGAGACGCGTACCCGATACCCGTGTCGGTGATCCAGAACCGGGAACTGTGGGTCACCGGCGTCTTCCGCTATGCCGACACCTGGCCCACAGCACTGGAACTCGTCCGCACCGGACGAGTCGAGCTCGACAGCATGGTGACGGGTCGGTTCGACCTGGATCATGTCGAGGACGCACTGAATCACGACCGCACCGACGGCAGCATCAAGGCTGTCGTCACCGTGACACCCAGTCAGGAGACCCTCTCGTGAAGCTGTCCGCCGCCACCCTCGCCCAGCTTCCCGACGACGTGGACGTGCCACGGTACGACCGCTCGGCGATCACCACCGGGATCGTCCACTTCGGCGTCGGCGGCTTCCACCGTGCGCACCAGGCGATGTACGTGGACCGGCTGCTCCGCACCGACTTCGAGTCCGCGTCGAGCTGGGGCATCTGCGGCGTGGGCGTGCTGCCGGGTGATCGCCGTATGAAGGACGTCATGGACGCCCAGGACTGTCTCTACACCCTGGCACTGCGGCACTCCGACGGCTCGTGGGACACTTCGGTCATCGGATCCATCACCGAGTACCTCTTCGCGCCGGACGATCCCGAGGCGGTGATCGAGAAGCTCGCCCACGCCGACACCCGCATCGTCTCTCTCACCGTCACCGAGGGCGGCTACAACTTCTCTGCCACCACGGGCGAGTTCGACGCCGAGAACCCGGCTGTGCGAGCGGATCTGGCACCCGATGCGGTACCGGGCACGACCTTCGGACTGGTGTGCGAGGCGTTGTCCCGCCGGAAGGATCGCGGGCTCGCGCCGTTCACCATCATGTCGTGCGACAACATCGAGGGCAACGGACACATCGCCCGATCGACCTTCACCGCGTTCGCCCGCCTGAAGGATCCCGCACTGGCACAGTGGATCACGGACACCGCGCAGTTCCCCAACTCCATGGTCGACCGCATCACGCCCGTCACCACACCCGACGTCGTCGACCAGCTCGCCTCACGGTACGACCTCGCGGACCGGTGGCCCGTGGCCGCGGAGCCGTTCACCCAGTGGGCGCTGGAGGATCACTTCACCCTCGGCCGGCCGCCGTTCGAGGACGTGGGCGTGCAGGTCGTCGACGACGTCACACCGTACGAGCTGATGAAGCTGCGTCTGCTCAACGCGAGCCATCAGGCCCTCTGCTACGTCGGATACCTCAGTGGCTACCGGCTCGTGCACGACGTCACGCAGGACGCACTGTTCGCCGAGTTCCTGTTGCGCTACATGGACGAGGAAGCCACTCCCACGCTGCAGCCGGTTCCCGGAATCGACCTGGCCGAGTACAAGAAGACGCTGATCGAGCGCTTCTCCAATCCGGAGATCCGGGACACCGTGGCCCGGCTCTGCGCCGAGTCGTCGGACCGGATCCCGAAGTGGCTGGTCCCGGTGGTACGCACGAACCTCGAGTCCGGAGGGCCGGTCGCACTGTCCGCCACGGTGATCGCGAGCTGGGCGCGCTACGCCGAGGGTGTCGACGAGCAGGGTGAGCCCATCGAGATCGTCGACCGTCTGAAGGACACGCTCACCCCGCTGGCTCGGCAGCAGCGCGAGGACCCCCTCGCGTTCGTGCGGAACCGGGAGTTGTTCGGGGATCTGGTGGACGATCCGCGCTTCGTCGACGCCTACACGTCGGCTCTCGACTCCCTGCACACTCGCGGAGCCCGCGCCACCGTGGAGTCGTCGGTGCGCTGACGCCCGCGAGCGTTGTGCGCATCCCTGGACACGCACAAGGCTCACGGGGGCCGAAGGCCCACTACAGCCGCTGCAGCACCTCGGCGAAGGCCAGCTCGGCGGCACCGATCACCGAGATCCGCCGACCCAGGCCCGAGACGTGCAGTTCCACCCCGTGCTGGCGTCCGACCAGGCACTCCCCCACGCCCTCGGTGATGCGTGCCATCGCCGAGGGCACCCGGAGAACGTCGGCGAAGAGGCCGCCGAACACGACGACGCGGGGGTCCACCATCGTGACGATGGTGCAGACGCCCGTCTCCAGTGCCTCGATGTAGCTCTCCGGCAGGGCACCCCCGGCGGCGGCGACGTCGGCCAGTGCGCGCCCGATCGCGGACGGCGTCGCGGGTTCCGGCATCGCGAGTGCCCGGCGCAGTGCGTCCTGCCCGACGGACAGCTCCCAGCACCCGTTGCTTCCGCAGCTGCAGAGGCCCCCGCCGGCGGCGGTCCGCATGTGTCCCACCTCGCCGGCGTAGCCACCGGAACCGCCGAGAAGTGATCCGGCGCTGAGTATTCCGGCACCCACACCGAACTCCGCGAAGAGGTAGACCACGTCGTCCACGCCGCGGGCGCATCCGCGGGTGTGTTCCGCGACCACTCCCAGATCGGACTCGTTGGCGACGATGCACCGCACCCCGACCGCCTCACCGATCAGACGACCGAGCGGAACGTCGGTCCAGCCGAGGTTGGGTGCGACGCGCACGAGACCGTCGGCCGACCGCACGAGACCGGGTACGGCGACACACACTGCACGCGGGGCCGATCCCACCCGATGGGTGAGCTCGGTCGCGGCATCGGCGATGCGGCGCACCAGGTCCGCCGGGTCCGGGCCCGCTCCCGCCTCGTAGTCGAGATCCGCCAGAACCGCTGCGCCCCAGCCGATCGCGGAGACGGACAGCCAGTCGACGGCCGCGTCGACCGCGAGTACCCAGGCGGCGGACGGGATGGGGTCGACCACCAGCGACGGCCGGCCGGCCCCGCCACCGGACGACGGATGTTCGGAGACCAGGCCGTCGGCGACGAGGTCGTCGACGAGAGTCTTGACGGTGCTCCGGTTCAGCGAGAGGTCCTCCGCGAGTTCCGCCCTCGTCCGAGCCCCACCGAGGTGGACACTACGGACGAGGGCGGAACGAGCCGGTCGGCCTGTCACCGACCAGTCGGAGCTCGTCGACGCGACAGTGCGTCGACACTGGCCGCGAGCAACAGCACGAGACCGGTGACGATGGAGACCACCGCCGCGGACTGCCCCTGCAGGCGCAGTCCGTTGTCGATCACCGCGATGACGGCAGCACCGATCACCGCGTCCCGCACGCGACCACGTCCACCGAAGAGCGACGTTCCACCGATGACGGCGGCGCCGACGGCGAACAGCAGCGTGTTGCCACCACCCGCCTGCGGATCCACGGATCCGACCTTGGACGCTGCCACGATGGCGCCGAGTGCCGCGATGGTCGAGCTGACCACGAAGACACTCATGCGGATGCGCCGGACGTCGATACCCGCTCGCCGCGACGCCTCCGCGTTGCCACCCACCGCGTAGACGTGCCGACCGTAGGACGTCCGGTCGAGGACGAACGTGGCGAGCACCAACACGAAGAGCACGATCGGAACGACGTACGGCACACCGGCGATGGAGAGCACCGCCGGGTTGGGGCTGCGGTTCACCGTCATCGCCCACGTGGCGAGGGCGGCGAACACCGTCAGTGCCGCGATCTTGACCAGCAACAGCGACGTCGGGGGAGCCGTCAGTCCCTGCTTCAGCCGAGTGCGCTGGCGCGAGAGGTTGATCGCCGCGAATCCGCCGACGACCACCGCGAACAGCACCCAACTCGCCCACACCGGGAGCGACCGGTTGGCCACCGCGAAGAGCACGGTGTTGTCGGAGATTCCGAGGGTGCCGCCCTCACCGATCAGCTGCAGCACCACACCGCCCCAGGCGAGGAACAGTGCCAGCGTGACCACGAACGACGGGATGCCGACGCGGGAGACGAGGAACCCGGTGAGGCAGCCGATCGAGGCACCGACGCAGATCGCCAGCACGATCTCGATCCACGGATTCGCGGGCACCCCGAGCAGCGCGATGGCGAGTGCGATCGCGGCCGGCACGATGGCCGCCCACAGTCGCGTGATCGCCGCGAGCACTCCGGCCACCACCAGAACGGCGCAGAACGTCAGGAACACACCGGTTCCCATGCCGCCGAGCAGGTTTCCCCCCTCCGTGTAGTGCAGGGCGAGAATCGCCGCCGCCACACCGGAGCCGGTGCCGGCGGAGAGGTCGATCTCACCGAGGAGGAGCACGAACACCAGCCCCATGCCGATCAACGCGGTGGCCGCTCCCTGGGTGAGCAGATTGGCCACGTTGTTGAGGGTGAGGAACTGCCCCGACAGCGACGAGAACACGACGAGCAGGACGACCAGCCCGGCAAGTGCGGGCAGTGCCCCCAGCTCGCCGCCGCGCAGTCGTGCCACGTAGTCGCGTCCGGCGTCGCCGAACGATCGCCGATCGGTGTCCATCGAGAAGTCGGACCGGGCGCGGTCCTGTTCGGGTGCGGCGGTCATATCGTCACCGCCTTCGCCTCGGCCGACGGAAGACCGAGGTCACCGCTGCGGCCGGTCGTGATGAGCTCGACGATGCGTCCGACGGACACGTCCGCCGTGCGCACCTGCGCCGCCATCCGCCCCAGGAACAGGGCGGCGACGGAGTCGGACACCTCGACGACGTCGTTCATGTTGTGGCTGATGAGCAGCACTCCCACACCCGAGTCCGCCAGGCGGCGAACGAGGTCGAGGACCTGCCGCGTCTGCGCGACTCCCAGTGCGGCCGTGGGCTCGTCGAGCAGCACCACCTTCGACTCCCAGAGCACCGACTTGGCGATGGCGACGGTCTGCCGCTGTCCACCGGACAGCGACGCGACCGGGGTGCGCACCGACTTGACGGTGCGCACCGACAGCGACGCGAGGGTGTCGCGCGCCGCCTGTTCCATCGATGCCTCGTCGAGCAGACCCTTGGCCGTACGCTCACGGCCGAGGAACATGTTCTGCACGATGTCGAGGTTGTCGCACAGGGCGAGGTCCTGGTACACGACCTCGATACCCAGCGCCGCAGCCTCTTTCGGATTCGACACCGACACCGGCTCGCCGCCGAAGCGGACCTCGCCGGAGTCGGTGCCGTGAATTCCGGCGATGCACTTGATCAGCGTGGACTTGCCCGCGCCGTTGTCACCGACCAGTGCGGTGACCTCTCCTGCCCTGATCGTCAGATCGACGTCGTGCAGGACGTGCACCGGACCGAAACTCTTGTTGATGCCCTGCAACTGCAGGACGGGCTCTCCCGCGGCGGTCATGGTGGTCAGGAGATCCCCGCGTCCGCGCAGGCCTGAGCCACGTCGCCACTGCACAACGCGTCCGCCGAGACGGCGCCGCCGTCGACGGCGACCTTGACGTTGTCGCGCGTGATGGTGACCGGGTCCAGGAGGACCGACTTCACCTGACGGTTGCCCTCGGGGTCCTCCGACGTCGCCGTCGCCTTGGCGTCGGCAGCGGCGGTGTCACCCTTGGCGAGGTCGATGGCGAGCTCGGCGGCAGCGGCCGCCTCCTTCTCGACGTCCTTGTAGACGGTCATGCACTGGTCGCCGCGGAGCACGGCCTTCAGTCCGTCCTCGGTGGCGTCCTGACCGGTGACCGGCACGGTGCCGTTCAGGCCGTTCTTCTGCAGGACCGTGATGACGGCGCCCGCGAGTCCGTCGTTGGCGGCGAGAACGCCGTCGACCTTGCCGCCGTTGGCGGTGAGCAGCTGCTCGAAGGTGGTGCCGCCGACCTGGTTGTCCCACTCGGGGATGGCCTGGTCGCCCGCGAGGCGCAGGTCGCCGGAGTCGTACTTCGGCTGCAGCACCTCGAGCGCGCCGGCCTTGAACAGCGTGGCGTTGTTGTCGGTCGGCGAGCCGTTGATCTGGATGATCTGCGCGCCGGGCTTCGCGCCCACGCAGTCCACCAGGCCCTGACCCTGCAGGTTGCCGACGGTGGTGCTGTCGAAGGAGACGTAGTAGTCGGCCGAGCCGCCGAGGGTGAGTCGGTCGTAGTCGATGGTGGCGACGCCCGCTTCGGTGGCCTTCTTCTGCACGGCGGCACCGGACTCGGACGAGAGATTGCTCATCAGGATGACCTTCGCACCCTGGCTGATCATCGAGTCGGCGATGGACGAGAACTTGGTGGTGTCGCCCTCCGCGTTCTGGATGATCGGATCGAGACCCGCGTCGCTCAGCGCCTTCTGCAGGAGCGGTCGGTCCTGCGACTCGTAGCGTGCGGACGACTTGGTGTCGGGCAGGATGACGCCGACCTTGGTGCCGCCGTTGCCGGATCCGCCGGAGTCTCCGCTGCCGCTGTCGCTGCTGGAGTTGCTGCCACACGCGGTGAGTGCCATGACCAGACCGATACCCGCCGCGGTGAGGGCGAGCCTTGTGTTCTGCATCGATCGTCCCTTCGGTTGTATGTTGCGGAGCACAACATATTCCTTCAGGTGTGATCTGGGCAATAGGCTGTCCGACAAGGTGACGCCGGTCACTCTTCAGCGATCGACGTGCACCTCCGCCACGGTCCACGCGTGCGCCTGCTCGCTCAGGGTGAAGCCGAGGCCAGGACGTTCGGACAGGTGCATCCGCCCGTCCCGCGTCTCCAGGTGCTCCTCGAACAGCGGATCCAACCAGTCGAAGTGCTCCACCCAGGTCTGCAGAGGATAGGCAGCCGCGAGATGCAGGTGGATCTCCATCGCGAAGTGCGGCGCCATCTGCAGGCCGTGATGCTCGGCGAGTCCTGCGAGCTTCAGGAACTGCGTGATCCCACCGATGCGCGGCGCGTCGGGCTGGATGATGTCGACGGACCCGGCCTCGATCAGGCGCACGTGCTCGCCGACACTGGCCAGCATCTCACCGGTCGCGATGGACGTGTCGAAGGTCCGCGCGAGCATGGCGTGGCCCTCGGCGTCGTAGGCGTCGAGTGGTTCCTCGATCCACACCAGATCGAACTGTTCGAGAATGCGGCACATCCGGGTCGCCGTCGGTCGGTCCCACTGCTGGTTCGCGTCGACCATCAGGGGCACGTCGTCACCCAGGTGCTCGCGCACTGCGGTCACCCGAGCGATGTCCTGGCGCCAGTCCGGCTGTCCCACCTTCAGTTTGATACCGCCGATGCCGGCCGCGAGAGACGCGGTCGCGTTCTCCAGCACCTCCTCGATCGGGGTGTGCAGGAAGCCGCCGGACGTGTTGTACGTCTGCACGGCATCACGGGTGGAGCCGATGAGTTTCGCGAGCGGGAGCCCGGCGCGCTTCGCCTTCAGGTCCCACAGTGCGATGTCGACGGCCGCGATCGCCTGGGTGGCGACGCCGCTGCGACCGACGGAGGCACCGGCCCAGACGAGAGAGCTCCAGATCTTACCGATGTCACTGGGATCCTGACCGATCAGCACAGGCGCGATCTCTCGCGCGTGGGCGAACTGCGCAGGGCCGCCGGCACGTTTGGAGTAGCTGAACCCGATGCCCTCGTGCCCCTGCTCGGTGCGTATCTCGACGAAGAGGAACACCACCTCCGTCATCGGCTTCTGCCGTCCGGTCAGCACTTTCGCGTCGCTGATCGGTGTTGTCAGAGGGAGAACGACGGAGCGCAGGGTGACGTCCGCGATGCGATCGATAGTGGCGGCCCCGGGCGCGAGCGCACGAACGGCCGCGTCGGGCGCGGTGAGCCCGCTGGTCGGCCGGGTGGTGCTGCGCTCGGGGGTCTCTCGCGTGTCGGTCACAGTCGGCTCCTCCATCGGGTACGTGGTCCAGCTCACACGCTAGAAGCCGCACTGATGCGCGTCCAACACTGATGTCGCATCGGTCGATGCCGACCGAGCATCACTGCATGTCCCGACGAGTGGCGCTCCGGTCGCACCACATCGGCATCGAACGATGCGGAAATCGCATGTGTCGGTTCACGATCCGGACCGGTCGATCTCTGACCACGTATCGCCGCAGGTGGGTGACTCGAGCGGCGTCGGCGTCGTCGCCTCGATGGTGACGCGGACGGTCTCGACGACGGCTCGACGCCGTTGACGACCTCGACAACCGCTCCTACGTTGTGTCCACCGTCACAGGATCCGATCACCACAGCCCACCTGTCCGGTGTCACTCGAATCCCCCGTCCACTCGGACGTCATACCCGGAGGTCGACATGAGCCCTGCACCGCGACACCGATCCGGGACGCTCGCAGGCGTGCTCGTCCTCGCGCTCACCGCCTCGGCGTGCTCCGTGGCCAACACGGACCGCAGCTCGGTCACCGATCCGGACACCCTGCGCATCGTCCTGAGTCAGGAACCCCCGACGCTCGAGGCGTGCGACGTCTCGCAGACCTCGATCGGCGTCGTCACGCGGTCGAACATCACCGAACCTCTCATGGAGCGGAACCCCACCACCGGTGATCTCGAACCCAAGCTTGCCGACTCCTGGGAACAGA
Organism: Rhodococcus sp. UNC23MFCrub1.1; assembly: GCF_000686025.1. GTDB lineage: Bacteria > Actinomycetota > Actinomycetes > Mycobacteriales > Mycobacteriaceae > Rhodococcoides. The sequence continues at coordinate 20,592 of NZ_JMLQ01000006.1, read as the reverse complement.
ACTCCGACCGCCAGTGGACGTTCCGTCTGCACCCCGGAGTCACCTTCAGCGACGGTCGACCGTTCGAGGCCGCGGACGCCGCGCACTCCATCGAGCGCACCGTGAACTCCGACATCGGATGCAACGTCGAGGGATACGTCTTCGGCGACGCCGATCTGACCGTGGCCGTCGTCGATCCGCTGACCCTGACGGTGGCAGCGCCGAACCCGGATCCCATCCTCCCGCTGCGGATCTCGTTCGTGGAGATGGTCCCACGCACCGCCAGCATCACGGAACGCGAGCGGGAACCGGTCGGCACCGGACCGTTCGCTCTCGACACCTGGGACTACGGCCAGCGGCTGACCCTGGTGCGCAACGATCGGTACTGGGGGCCTCGGCCGGAGTTCGCCCGTGCCGTCTACCAGTGGCGCAGCGAAGGCAGCATCCGCGCGTCGATGGTCTCGGGAGACGAGGCCGACATCGCGACCGGTATCGGACCGGAGGACGGTGCCGGGGACCTGGGTGTGGCCTACCCGAACAACGAGACCACCGCGGTTCGGATCCAGGTGGAGGAGCCTCCCCTGGACGACATCCGTGTGCGGCAGGCGATCAACTATTCCATCAACCGGAACGGCATCGTGCACGCCCTCTTTCGCGATCTGGGACGCCCGGCGGCCCAGTTGGTCTCGCCGGGAGTCGTCGGGTACGACGACGATCTCGAGGCGTGGCCGTACGACACGGAGAAGGCGCGAGCACTGCTCGACGAGGCACGAGCGGACGGCGTGCCGGTCGATGCGAAGATCCGACTGATCGGCCGTACCGGTCAGTTCCCGAAGGTCAACGAGACCCTCGAGGTCGTCCAGAACGCACTGTCCGAACTGGGCATGAACATCTCGATCGAGATGATGGACTCGGCCGGTACGTCGCAGTACCAGGAGCGCCCCTTCCCCCCCGACGCCGGCCCGTACCTCCTGGTCATCCAGCACGGCAACCAGGCGGGTGACTCGGCCTTCACCGTCGACCAGTACTTCACGAGTGACGGATTCCAGAGTGCCTACGGAACACCGGAGTTCGACGCGGAGATCGCCGCGGCCGGCCAGCTTACGGGTGACGCCCGGCAGGATGCGTACGCCCGCCTCTTCGAGGAGGAGCCGACGAAGATCATGCAGATGGCGTACATCGCGCACATGGAGGGCGTGCTGGCGAAGTCGGACAGAGTCGACTACACACCCGACTCGGCCACCGTCGACGAGATGCACCTCGCTGCCATGACCCACGCCGACGACGAGTCGAACGCCACGGGGCGCTGACCTACCCGGCACCCTCCGTCAGGTCCCGCACCTCGGCGTAGCGTTCGCGCACCGCCGGGGTCGGGTCCGCCTCGTACCGGGGAATGTCCGCCGCGGCCCAGGTGGGCGGTTCGGCCCCGCCGGACAGCACCCAGGCCGCCTGGCGCGCGGCCCCGTCGGCCACGTACTCACCGGGCGGCGGGACGTCGACGGGCATGCCGAAGACTCCCGGCGCGAGGACGCGCACCGCCTCGGATTTCGCGCCCCCGCCGACGAGCAGCACTCGCGACACGGTCGCACCCTGCGCCACCAGGTGGTCGATCCCGTCGGCGAGACTGCACAGCAGACCCTCGATCGCGGCGCGCGCGAGGTGCGCCGGGGTCGAATTACCCAGGCGCAGGCCATGAATCGCGCCGGTCGCGCCGGGCCTGTTCGGTGCGCGCTCACCCTCGAGGTACGGCACCATGACCAGTCCCCGGCTCTCCGTGGACAGCGCGAGCCGCGACAGCTCGTCGTGGTCGACGCCGAGCAGGCGCGCGGTCGCATCGAGCACGCGCGCGGCGTTCAGCGTGCAGACGAGAGGCAGTTGACGACCGGTGGCGTCGGCGAAGCCGGCCACCAGTCCCGACGGGTCGCGAGGAGCCACGGCGGACACGGCCGAGACGACACCGGACGTGCCGATGGAGACCACCAGGTCACCCTCGCCGGCATCCAGAGCCAGTGCCGCAGCGGCATTGTCACCGGTTCCGGGCCCGATGGCCGCGCCTCCGGGAGTCGTGCCGATCCGTGTCGAGGGCGCCGCCACGGTGGGCACGTGCGGGGTGCGCCCGCGTAGCGCGAGACCGAGCAGATCGACGCGGTACTCGTTCGTGGCCGCCGAGAAGTATCCCGTGCCGCTGGCGTCACCCCGATCCGTGGCCAGGGCGTCGAGTCCACGAGCACCGCCGAGGCGCCAGGACAGCCAGTCGTGCGGAAGACAGACTGCCGCAGTGCGATCGGCGTTCTCCGGCTCGTGATCCGCGAGCCACCGCAGCTTTGCCGCGGTGATGGACGCGACCGGCACCACGCCCACGGCGTCGGCCCACTCCTGGCCTCCACCCAGCTCGGTCACCAGGTCGCGCGCCGACTCGGCGGAGCGAGTGTCGTTCCACAGCAACGCCGGTCGGACGGTCTCGCCCGCCTCGTCGAGACACACCATGCCGTGCTGCTGCGCTCCGACGGAGACCGCGTCGACGCCGTCCATTCCACCGGCGTCCGCGAGAGCGGTCTCGAGAGCCTCGTGCCACCGGGCCGGGTCGATCTCGGTGCCGTCGGGATGGCCGGCCCGACCGTGGCGGACCAGCTCACCGGAATCCGCGTCCCGAACAACGATTTTGCACGACTGGGTGGACGAATCGACACCCATCACCAACGCCACGACCTCGTCCCTTCACCGTCACGTGCGTTCCGGCAGCTCACCGGTCCGAGCAGTTCACGCTACCGTGAAGCCATGGCCGCCCACGACGAACCGCGAGAAACCGAGGACGCCCGGTTTCGCCTCGAGGTCATGGGTGCGGCGCTGGAGCTCTTCGAGAGCAAGGGGTACGAGGCCACCACGGTCGACCAGATCGCGGAGAGCGCGGGGCTGTCGCGCCGCACGTTCTTCCGGCAGTTCCGGTCCAAGGAGGACGTGGTCTTCCTCGACCACGACGCCACCCTCGCCCATGTGCAGGACTTCCTGGGAACGACCGACCTCGACCCGTACGACGCCGTGTGCGAGGCCGCCGCGCGCGTGTTCGCCCGGTTCTCCGGCACGCCGGACACCACCCGTCGCCGCTACCGCGTCCTGCAGACGGTGCCCGCCCTGCGCGAGCGCGAACTGGTGATGGTGCTGCGGTACGAGCGCGTCTTCGTCGACACCCTGCGCCGCGGCGCCCCGACGCAGGAGCCGCTCTCCCTGGTGCAGTTCGCCGCCGCGGTCACGGCGACGCACAACTACCTGCTGCGTACGTGGCTTCGCGACGGGGCCCGAGTGGAGGTCGAGGACGTCCGGCGCGCCCTCGGGGCGGTGAAGCGGCGGTTCGTCACCGACACCGCGGGAGACCGGCCCACCGCACTCGTGTTGCCGCCGGGGACGTCGGTCGCCGACGTCACGACCCTGCTCGCACAGCACTTCGGGGACGGTCTCACCACCACCCCGTGACCTCGCCGAGCGTGCTGTCGACCACCGGCACGAGCGACCGGACGTACGTCGCCGACAGGTGGTGGGAATCGTGGTAGACCAGCACGTTTCCTTCGACGACGCGACACACGTCGGGACCGCAGACCGCATCGGAGAAGTCGACGGGAACCACCGAGGGGAACGGCAGCGACGCGGCGCGGGCCGGATCGATCTCGGACAGGACCTCGCTGCGCGGCAGTCCGCACGACTCGCTGTCGCCGCCGTCGGCAAGGCAGTCCGCGGCGCGATACGGGACGCCCTCCCGGCTGAGCCACGGAGTGTCCCGCACGGCCACGACGGGAAGAGCGAGCGCGGAGAAGCGTGCCCAGACGTCGAGGTACGCGTCGGGTGTGACGTCGCCGAACTCCGTGGGGCTCGGCCGCGTCGAGGTGGTGAACACCCAGTCGGGGCGGTCCGACGCGAGGATGTCGAGCACGTCCGAGGACCAGTCCCGGCAGTCCGGGTAGGGCAGATCCACCAGGAGCGGCTCGCCGATGTCGAGCGGGCACCCCATCTTGAGGTAGGTCACCACGGCGAACCCGCGATCCCGGCCGATCCGGTCGAGTGCGGGGAGCCAGTGCTCGGCATGCGATCCCCCGGCCACGGCAAGGGTGCGCGTCGCGTCGGGATCGCCGTACACGCACGAGATCACCTCGCGCTGCGTCATGTCCGCGATGCAGCCGTCCAGCGTCGACTGCGGCAGGTCCAGGTCCGCATCGAGCACGGTGGGTCGCATCGGAGCGTCCGGCACGGGAACACCGTCGACGAGCGCGAGCGCCCCCGGGTAGCGATCGTCGGAGCTCACGTCGGCGGTCGGCTGGGCCGTCGCTCGATCGAGGTAGCCCTGCCAGGTCGCGCTCGCCGCGGCGAGGCCGATCGCTCCGACGGTCACCAGGGCGGTGAGGACGCCGCGGCCCGCGCCCCGACGGTGCACCGGCTCCTCCACCCACGAGCGTGTGGCGACGGCCAGGGCGATCGAGACGACCACCACGGCGGATCCCGTCACCACGGTCACCGAGTGCCCGGTTCCGAGCACCGCGATGAGGATCGGCCAGTGCCACAGGTACAGCGGGTAGGCGATGGAGCCGAGGAACTGCAGTGGGCGGGACTCGAGAGCACGGGTCACGGCCGGTGCTCGTGACTCGGGAGCACCCGCACCGGCAAGCACCAGCAGCATCGCGGCCCCGACCGGCACCAGCGCGGCAGGACCGGGGAACTGCGCCGCACCGTCGACGAGGAACCCACAGCCCACCAGTGCGGCAAGTCCGACGACGGCGGCCGCGGCCCGTAGCGCGGCCGGCAGCACCGCTCGACCGATCACCAGCCCGGCGATCGCGCCGACAGCGAGTTCCCACGTCCGCGCCCCGGTGTCGTAGTAGGCCCACCCCTGGTGGGTGCGGCCGATGTCGGCCGCATAGGTGAACGACACCGCGGCGGCGACCGCGAGCACCGACACCAGCACCGGTGTGGTCAGGTCCCGACGACCACACCGACGGCACGCCGCGGCGACGAGGAACACCACGGCCGTGACACCGACGTAGAACTGCACCTGCACGGACATCGACCACAGGTGCTGGAGCGGACTGACCGACAGATCGGCCGCCGCGTAGTCGGACGCGGTCCGCGCGAGCTCCCAGTTCTGGACGTACGCCAGCGACGCGAGGAGCTGCCGCGTCGTCGCGTCCCACATCGTGAAGGGTCTGTCCCACACGGTCCAGAGGGCCACCGCGCCGAACACCACCACCGCCGCGGGGTACAGGCGTCGGGCGGTGCGGACGACGAGGGGCCGCAGGACCGGACCGTCGGCTCGCTCGACGCGGCGCAGCACCATCGACGTGAAGAAGAAGCCGGACAGGACGAGGAAGACGTCGACACCGCCCGAGACCCTGCCGAACCAGATGTGGAAGACGACCACGAGGGCGATCGCCAGCCCGCGGAGACCGTCCAGATCGACGCGGTGGCCCGGCCTGCGCGCGCCGACTGCCCGGGCACCCGGCGCACGGGTCGTCGCCTGGTGGTGCACGACCACCAGAATAAGGGACGGACGGTACGGGTCCGGAGCACCCACACGTGACCAGTGACACCAAGTGCCACGCAGCCATGGTCACCGGCCGGTCGGTCCGGTACGCTGGCCACATTCCGTGGCACCGAGTGCCACGACCCTCTCACCACGACGAACGGACATCCCATGGCCGGCAACCCCAGCTTCGACCTCTTCCAGCTCGCCGACGAGCACAACGAGCTCCGCGAGGCCATCCGCGCACTCTCCGAGAAGGAGATCGCGCCGTACGCCACCGAGGTCGACGAGCAGGAGCGCTTCCCCGAGGAGGCACTGAAGGCTCTCAACGCCTCCGGCTTCAACGCGGTGCACATTCCCGAGGAGTACGGCGGCCAGGGCGCCGACTCCGTCGCGGCCTGCATGGTGATCGAGGAGGTCGCCCGCGTGTGCGGTTCCTCCTCCCTTATCCCCGCCGTGAACAAGCTCGGCACCATGGGCCTCATCCTCAGCGGCAACGAGGACCTCAAGCAGAAGGTGCTGCCCTCCATCGCCGAGGGCGAGATGGCCTCCTACGGACTGTCCGAGCGTGAGGCGGGCTCCGACGCCGCCGGCATGAAGACCCGCGCCAAGGCGGACGGCGACGACTGGATCCTGAACGGCTCGAAGGCGTGGATCACCAACGCCGGCAAGTCGACCTGGTACACCGTCATGGCCGTCACCGATCCCGAGAAGAAGGCCAACGGCATCTCGGCGTTCATGGTGCACAAGGACGACGAGGGCTTCTCTGTCGGCGAGAAGGAGCGCAAGCTCGGCATCAAGGGCAGCCCCACCCGCGAGCTGTACTTCGAGAACTGCCGCATCCCCGGAGACCGCATCATCGGTGAGCCCGGCACCGGCTTCAAGACGGCACTCGCGACGCTCGACCACACCCGTCCCACCATCGGCGCGCAGGCCGTCGGCATCGCGCAGGGCGCTCTCGACGCGGCCATCGCGTACACCAAGGACCGCAAGCAGTTCGGCAAGGCCATCAGCACGTTCCAGGGCGTCGAGTTCATGCTCGCCGACATGGCGATGGAGATCGAGGCGGCCCGCCTCATGGTGTACTCGGCAGCCGCTCGCGCCGAGCGCGGCGAGAAGAACCTCGGCTTCATCTCCGCCGCCTCCAAGTGCTTCGCCTCGGACGTCGCCATGAAGGTGACCACCGACGCGGTGCAGCTCTTCGGTGGCGCCGGCTACACGCGCGACTTCCCGGTCGAGCGCATGATGCGTGACGCCAAGATCACGCAGATCTACGAGGGCACCAACCAGATCCAGCGCGTCGTCATGTCGCGAGCACTGCTGCGCTGACGCCGGTGGCGGGACCGCCGTGCGTCACTCGCTCGGCGGTGCCGCCCGCAACCGGTCGATCTCGCGCCGGTCCCGCTTCGTCGGCCTCCCGGCTCCGCGATCGCGAACGGGCACTGCGGCGAACAGTTCCCGTGGCGGTGGGGGCGGGCTCCGGTCGATGTAGCACGCCACCGCGGCCGGGGCTCCCACTCGCTTGTTCACGAGCTGAGTGACCTCGACGATCTTCTCGAATCCCCCTGCGCGGATGCGTACCTCGTCACCGGGCACCACGTGCTGCGCCGGCTTGGCGGCACTGCCGTTGATCTTCACGTGTCCGCCGCGGCACGCCGACGCGGCGGCGGAGCGCGTCTTGAACAGCCGCACCGACCACGTCCAGGCGTCGATGCGCGTCACAGCTCGTGCACCACGACGTCCGAGACGGCACCGCCGCTCAGGGTCAGCGTCATGTAGGTGCAGTGCGGTTGCCGCCGACGGTCGGTCGGCGAGCCCGGGTTGAGCAGGCGCATCCCGTTGGAGGACAGCGTGTCCCACGGAATGTGGCTGTGCCCGAACACGAGCAGGTCGGTGTCCGGGAACTGCGCGTCCATCCGCTTCTCCCGTCCCCCCTTCGCCCCTGTCTCGTGCGTGACGACCATGCGCACACCCTCCACCGTCCGCCGTGCGACCTCCGGCAACCGCGCACGGAGATCGTCACCGTCGTTGTTGCCCCAGCAGGCGAGCAGATCGGTCGACCGTTCCTCGAGCGCGTCCAGCAATGACGGCGCCATCCAGTCACCCGCGTGCACCACCAGGTCGGCCGCGTCCACCGCGTCCCACACCGCGGCGGGCAGATCCCGCGCGCGGGTGGGGACGTGGGTGTCGGCGAGCAGCAGCAACTTCACGTCAGTCTTTCGGCCCGCCCGCGACGTACACGACCTGGCCGGACACGAATCCTGCACCCTCACTGCAGAAGAAGGATGCCGTGTGGGCGATGTCCTCGGGCTGACCGATGCGGTTGACCGGGATCTGCGACGCGGCACCCTTCTTGAAGTCCTCGAACGGCACGCCGACGCGCTCGGCCGTCGCCGCCGTCATCTCCGTCTCGATGAAGCCGGGTGCGATCGCGTTGACGGTGACGTTGTAGCGGCCCAGCTCGATGGCGAGGGTCTTGGTGAAGCCCTGCATGCCGGCCTTGGCGGCCGCGTAGTTGGCCTGACCGCGGTTGCCCAGCGCCGAGGTGGACGACAGGTTGACGATGCGTCCCCACTTGGCCTCGACCTGATGCTTCTGCACCTCGCGGGACATGAGGAACGATCCGCGCAGATGCACGCCGAGCACGGCGTCCCAGTCGTCGACCGACATCTTGAAGAGAAGATTGTCGCGCAGGATGCCGGCGTTGTTCACCAGCACCGTGGGCGCCCCGAAGTCGGTGGCGATGCGCTCGACCGCAGAGACGACCGACTGCTCGTCCGCGACGTTCGCGCCGACGGCGATGGCCTGACCACCGGCTGCGGTGATCGCGTCGACCGTGCCGGCACACGCCGCCTCGTCGAGATCGACGACGGCGACACCGAAGCCGTCCGCGGCGAGACGTCGGGCGACGGCGGCACCGATTCCTCGCGCACTTCCCGTGACGATTGCTGTCCTGACCTGCTCGCTCACGACTACCCTCTTTCTCATCTCGGCCCCGAAACCCCGCGGCTCCCACTCTTTCTATCAAGTCACAGGAGTCGGCGGACCACCCCTGCTCGAGAAAGAGGCTCACCATGACGACCCGACTGAATCCGTACCTGTCGTTCCGGGACACGGCGCGGGAAGCGATGGAGTTCTATCGCACCGTGTTCGGCGGAGAACTCACGCTGTCGACGTTCGGTGACTCGGGCATGCCCGTCGAGGAGTCCGAGTCGGGCAACGTCATGCACGGTCAGCTCGACACCCTGAGCGGCTTCACGCTGATGGGCGCCGACACTCCGTCGTCGATGGAGGTGAGCACCAACGGCACGGTGTCCCTGAGCGGCGACGACGAGCCAGAACTGCGCGGCTACTGGGACGCGCTCGCCGCGGGCGGCACCCTCGGCGTCCCGCTCGAGACGGCCCCGTGGGGCGACACCTTCGGGATACTCACCGACCGGTTCGGGATCGGCTGGATGGTGAACATCGCCGGCAGCTAGCTGCCGACGGTCACATGGCCGGCAGCTAGCTGCCGACGGTCACATGGCCGGCAGCTAGCTGCCGACGGTCACATGGCCGGCAGCTAGCTGCCGAACGCGAGCGGCAGCTCGCGACGGAAGGTGACCTCGTCGAACTCCCGCCCGTACTCGTCGACCGCGGAGATGCGCATCCGACTCGGTGTGATGCCGGGGATCCCGGGCGTCACGTCCGCGCGGACGAACGAATAGTTGCGGAATCGCACCCGTGACCAGGTGAGCGACTCGGGCACCTTCGAACCGTCCGCGGCGACGACGTAGCTGTTCGGCACCGACGTGTCGGCCACCTCGTTGCCGCGGTAGCTCTCGGGTTCGCCGTCCTGGAACCCGTAACGCGGGCGCCCACCGCCGCCCACCGTGTAGTAGACGGTGCCGTCCGAGACCGAGGTGACCTCCGACCGGTCACCGGCGACGCGGGTCGGCGAGCCGCCGCGGATCGGATCGGACCGCTCGAACACGTGGTTGTGCGCCTGCAGCACCACATCGACGTGGTACCGGTCGAAGAGCCCCGCCCACGCACTGCGGACGCCGCCGTCGCTCGCGTGGTCCTTCGTCGTCGAGTACGCGCAGTGGTGGAAGAAGCAGACGATGAAGTCGACGGCCGGATCGGCCCGGTAGCGCGCCAGGGTCGACTCCACCCATCCCGTCTGACGTCCGCCGCTGTAGCCCGTGTTCGCGCGGATCTCGTTCGAGACGTCGTTGGCGTCGAGCGAGAGCACGGCGACGTTGCCGTGGACGAACGAGTAGACCGACGGGCACCCGGCGGGGCCGTTGTCCGGCTGGTCCAATCGTGCTGCGTGGCCGCCGTATCCGTTCGGCCCGTACAGCGCCTCCATGTCGTGATTTCCGGTCGCGAAGAGCCAGGGCGTCGACGCCGCGCTCTGCTCGATCGCCGCGAGGTAGCCGTCCCAGACGTACGGGTTGAACTTGTCGAAGGCCTTGTCGACGGTGCCGCCACTGGGTACGAAGCGAGGAGTGCGGCCCTGTCCCGACGGGTCCGCGTACGCGATGTCGCCCGCGAGGATGTGGAAGTCGGGCCGCGAGTCGGCGATCTGGCGCACGATGTTGGCCGCGTGCTTGGCCGACGGCTCGTTGTCGGGCTTGTAGTACAGATCGTCGTAGTCACCGGGCTTCAGGCCGGGAGGCTGGGTCGGCGTCTCGTCGACGCCTTGATCTCCCATCATCGTGAACCGGAACGGCGCGAGCCGGCCCGGCGGCAGAGCCGGTGCGGCACTGCGGACATCGCTGACGTAGCCGTCGGCGGTGCGCCACCGGTAGTAGTGCGGAAGACGCGGAGTAAGCCCGTCCACCGGAACGTGCACGTAGAACTGCTCGGCCGCCAGGATGCCGCCGTCGGACCGCGGTACCTGGCTCACCAGGTTGCGCACCTCGGCCGACGTCGTGGCGCCCAGTGCCGGGGTCGGACCGTGGTCGAGAAACACCCCGGTGAGTCCGGGATTGCGGGAGAGCTGCGCCGAGAACCGGAGCTGCGTCGCGGCGTCGGAGCCGAAGGAGAGATGCCGTCCTCCGACGGTCAGCGGCGCGTCCTGCGCGTAGGCGACGCGATTCCAACCGGGGTTTCCCACCCCGGCCGCCGCGGCGACGGCGGCAGCACCCACGAGGAAGTTGCGACGGGACACCCGATGGCGACGGAGATTGCTCAGGTGCCAGTCGTGCTGCTCGGCGATGGAAGCGTTCGCCGCGATGTGGGCGGGGACTCCTGTGTCGACGATCTCCCCGGCCGGATTCAGTGCGTTCTCCACCATGGAGACGACGCTGCTCCCGTCACCTCGACGTCAGGCGCACGGCAGGCGAGCAGGAGCCGAACCGAATGTGAACAACGATGCAGCACATGACATTTCGGTCCGACCGGACAAAAACACCAGTCAGTACTGGCGGACCGACAACTCCACGGCCACCTGAAGGTACTCGGCGACGGTGCGCGCGATGGAGACCGGCTTGTCGGGGAGCACGATGTCCGGCACGTCGATGTGCACGCTCGCCGAGCGGTACCTGCCGGGCGGCGGTCCGTAGTGCAGCCCCATCACCACGAGCCTCGGTTCGACGCCGCGAGTCCGTGCGCGCGCGACGATGTGCCCGATCCCGCTCCCGACGTGCTGGAGCACCGTCGGATCACCGTCGTTGCACGTGCCCTCCGGGAAGATCGCGAGATCGTCACCACGAGAAAGCCTTTCGGCACACACGTCCATCATGAGATTGCCGGCCCGAGACACGGCGCGCAGACCGTGGTCGCGGCTGCGGAACACCGGGATGCCGCCCATCATCTCGATGCGACGTCGTTGCGACGTCCGCTCGGCGATGCGGCGGGTCCGCGGGCGGTTCGGTTCGGTCTCGACGAACAGCTCGTCCTTGGCCAGGACGCGGGTGCGGCCGATGACGGGTCGCAGCGCGCTGGACCACGCGGCGGCGGCGACCGTGTACGGGTCGGTCTCGCTGACGTGGTTCACGGCCAGGATGAACCGCGTGTCGTCGTAGATGAGGGCGCGGAGGCGTTCGCGAGCACCGTCGCCGTACCGGACGCGGGGTCGGAACCGTCCGGCGAGAGCCCCGTAGGCGAGCCGCGTGACGCGTCGATTCTGCTGATGCTCCCGGTAGTACTCGTACACGGCGTCGGCGTTCTCGAGGGCGACCACGGGGCGATCCATGCTCGAATCGTAGGCGTTCGCCCTGTTCCACCTATTTGTTCTGACAAATCGAGCGCGCCGTGTATGGTCTGGGTCACAGACGGAAACCCCGTCGGAGGCGGACCCGCAGGTCGGCCACGTGAAGTGAGAGGAACGGGCACCGTGACCACCACCACAGCCCCGCACCGCGTCGTCGTCGTCGGCTCCGGATTCGGCGGCCTGTTCGCGACCAAGGCCCTGCGCCGCAGCGACGTCGACGTGACGATCGTGGCGCGCACCGCGCACCACCTCTTCCAGCCGTTGCTCTACCAGGTGGCCACCGGGATCCTCTCCGAGGGCGAGATCGCGCCCTCCACCCGTCTCATCCTCAAGAACCAGGCGAATGCCGCCGTCGTGCTCGGCGACGTCACGGAGGTGGACCTCGAGGCGCGCACCGTCGTCTCGGTCAGCCGTGGCCGCGTCACCGTCACTCCGTACGACAGCCTCGTCGTCGCCGCGGGCGCCGGCCAGTCCTACTTCGGCAACGATCACTTCGCCGAGTTCGCCCCCGGCATGAAGACGCTCGACGACGCCCTCGAGCTGCGCGGGCGCATCATGAACGCGTTCGACGCCGCCGAACTCACCACCGACCCCGTCGAGCGCGCCCGGCTGCTCACGTTCGTCGTCGTCGGCGCCGGCCCCACGGGTGTCGAGATGGCGGGCCAGATCGCCGAGCTCTCGCGCCGCACCCTCGCCGGAACGTTCCGCACGATCGACAGCCGCGACGCCCGCGTGATTCTGCTCGACGCGGCCCCGAAGGTGTTGCCGCCCTTCGCCGACTCGCTGGGCGAGAATGCTCGACGACGTCTCGAGAAGGTCGGCGTCGAGGTCGAGCTGGGCGCCGCGGTCACCGACGTCGACGCCGACGGATTATCTGTCCGCGACAGCGACGGCACCGAGCGCCGCATCGAGTCCTCCTGCAAGGTCTGGTCGGCCGGTGTCTCCGCGAGCCCGCTCGCGGCACAGCTCGCGGCGAAGTCCGGGGCCGAGGTGGACCGCGCGGGCCGCGTGCTCGTCGAGGCCGATCTGACACTGCCGGGCCACCCCGAGGTCTTCGTGGTCGGCGACATGATGGCGCGCGACAAGCTCCCCGGCGTCGCCCAGGTGGCGATCCAGGGCGGCCGCTACGCCGCGCGGTGCATCACTGCCGACGTCCGCGCCGCTGCCACCGACACACCGCGCCCCGAGCGCACCCCGTTCCGCTACCGGGACAAGGGCAGCATGGCGACCGTGACGCGATTCTCGGCCGTGGCGCAGGTGGGACCCGTCAAGATCACCGGCTTCCTGGCATGGCTGATGTGGCTCGCGGTGCACCTCGTCTACATCGTCGGATTCAAGAGCCGACTCACCACCGTCTTCAACTGGACGTGGACGTTCCTCGGCCGAGCGCGCACCCAGCTGACCGTCACGCAGCAGCAGATGCACGCGCGCACGGCACTCGGCAGGCTCGTCGTGCTCGAGGACGCCCGCCGGGAGCGGGACGCGGGAGCCCCGGCACGCGAGGACGCTCGCGCCAGCTGAGTACTGTTCCGGTACATGGGCAGTCGACTCTCCGCTCTCCTCGTCGCCTCCCACCCCGGCCCCGCCGCCGCGGTCACGACGTTCGTCGCACTGCTGTCGGTCAGCATCGGCCCACCCTCGGCGGGGCTCCTCGTCGTCGTGGTCGTGGCGGTGCTGAGCGGGCAACTGATCGTCGGTTGGACCAACGATCTGATCGACGCCCCGCGGGACACCGCGGTCGGCCGCACGGACAAACCGCTCGCCGTCGGCCGCCTCGACCCCGCCACCGTGCGGGTGAGCGTCGCGGTCGCGGCGGTGGTCTGCGTGGTGTTCTCGATGCTGTGCGGCGTCGTCCCGGGTGCGGTGCACCTCGTGCTGGGAGTCGGGTCGGCCCTCGCCTACAACGTGGGTCTGAAATCCACCGTCGTGTCGTGGCTGCCGTACACCGTCGCGTTCGGATCGGCGCCCGTGGTCGTCTCGCTCACCGTGGCCGACGCGATGCCGCCATGGTGGATGATCACGGTAGGGGCGCTGCTCGGCTTCGGCGCCCACCTGGTCAACGTGCTGCCCGACATCGCCGACGACACGGCGACGGGAGTCCGCGGGCTGGCACACCGACTCCCTGCTCGCGTGGTCGCTCCACTCGCCGCGGGGGTGCTCGTCACCGCATCGATCGTGGGGGTCGTGGGGAGCGGGGCTCTCGGGCGCACCGGGGTGTCGACCGCAGCGGGCGGAGCCGCTCTGGCCGTCGTGGTCGTCGCCGCATGGATCGCGTCGACGAGCAGCGGACGGACACCGTTCCGCGCGGCCATCGTCATCGCCGGCGTGACCGTGCTGGTGCTACTGCTTCCGCGCTGACGTCTCGGCGGCAGAGGTCAGGTCGCCGGCGGCCTCGAGGTCGTCGGTGTCGCGGAACACCAGGCACCCGTTGTCCAGGGCCACCGCCCACCGGTGCGCCACGGCCCAGTCCCGACCCACGGACGACGAGTCCACGAAGTCGGCGAAGTCCTCGACGATCGATCCCGTCTCGAGAGGCCACGTCGTCGGATCCGAGTCGCGGTCGATCGAGTGCCGGGTGCGTACCCGCGCACCGACCTCGAACGTCGGCGGCGGCCCGGCCGGCTCCTGCGGCGTCGCTGCTCCGGGGTTGTTCAGGGTCGATGTCATGGCAGCCTCCTGCTGGTTCCTCGGCGCGGTTTCCCCTTTTCACACAGTTCACACATGGAACACCGAAATTCTCGTGATCTGATGGTGGGATGGCCATCACTTTCACCACACGCGTCCCGGAAGGTCCGATACGAGGCGGTGTCGTCGTCGTCCAGGAGGCGTTCGGCGTGACCGACCACATCGCGGAGGTCTGCGGCCGCTTCGCCTCGGCGGGATGGATCGCCGTGGCCCCGCATCTCTTCCACCGGGCCGGTGATCCGGTGGTGTCGTACGACGACATGAGCACCGCGATGGACCTCATCGGCGCTCTGAAGGCCGAGGAGATCGACCAGGACGTCGATGCCGCGTTCGACGAGTTGGCCGGGTACGGCTACGGACCGAGCGGGTGCGCGATCGTCGGGTTCTGCATGGGCGGCACCGTCGCCTTCGAGACGGCGGTGCGGCGTCCACTCGGTGCCGCGGCCACGTTCTACGGCGGCGGCATCCGCGAGGGTCGCTTCGGCTACCCGCCGCTGCTCGACGGCGCCACGGCACTGCGAACGCCGTGGCACGGGTTCTTCGGCGACCTCGACACCGGGATCCCGGTCGACGACGTCGATGCGCTGAACGCTGCCGTCACCGACGCGCAGGTGGACACTCGCATCGCCCGCTATCCCGACGCCGAGCACGGCTTCCACTGCAACGATCGACCCGCCGTCTACAACGAACGGGCTGCGTACGACGCGTGGTCGCGCACCCTCGACTGGTTCGATCTGCACGTGGATCCGGCCGGGGAACAAGGACGGGCCCCTCGCGGTTGAGCCGGGCAAGTAGTTGATTCGTCAACTTTATCCCAGGAGGCCGACATGCCCGCAGTGACCGTCGACAACGTTCTCGCGCTCCCCCGCATCTCCACGCCGCAGCCAGGCTCGGCGGACCGGCCGGTCCGCGCCGTCACCACCGCCCCCACCGGCTACGAGGGCGAGGGGTTCCCGGTCCGACGTGCCTTCGCGGGCGTCGACATGAAGTACCTCGACCCCTTCATCCACATGGACCAGATGGGCGAGGTGAACTACGCGCCGGGCGAGCCCAAGGGCACACCGTGGCACCCGCACCGCGGCTTCGAGACGGTCACCTACATGATCGACGGGATAATGGACCACCAGGACTCGCACGGCGGTGGCGGTTCCATCACCGGCGGCGACACCCAGTGGATGACCGCGGGCAGCGGCATCCTGCACATCGAGGCCCCGCCGGAGCACCTCGTCGTCTCGGGCGGGCTGTTCCACGGCGTGCAGCTGTGGGTCAACCTCCCGCGCAGCAACAAGATGGCGGCGCCGCGGTACCAGGACATCACCGGCCGCGAGGTCGCTCTGCTCTCGAGCCCGGACGGCGGCGCGCTGGTGCGCGTCATCGCCGGCGAGATGGACGGCCACCAGGGACCGGGATCGACCTACACGCCGATCACGCTGTCCCACGTCACCGTCGCCCCGGGTGCCTCGGTGACCCTGCCCTGGAACGCGCGCTACAACGCCATCGCCTACGTGTTGGGCGGATCCGGCACCGTCGGCACCGAGCGGCGGCCCGTACGCACAGGTCAGACCACGGTCTACGGCTCGGGCGACACCTTGACCTTCGCCGCCGCCGAGGGCACCGAGTCGATGGAGATGTTCGTTCTCGGAGGCGAGCCGATCCGCGAGCCCGTCGCGATGGCCGGGCCGTTCGTCATGAACACCAAGGCCGAGGTGCTCCAGGCGTTCGAGGACTTCCAGTCCGGGCGGTTCGGTCAGCCCTGATCGAGCGTCCCTCGCCCGATCACCATGGTGGCGTCCCGGTCCTCGTCGTGTACCACCGTCGGCTCCAGACCGGCGGCAGCGAAGATCTGTCGCACCGTGTCGGCCTGGGCCGCGGACGCCTCCACGATCAGTGATCCGCCGGGTGCCAGCCAGTCGCGTGCCTGTGCAGCCACGCGGCGCTGGACGTCCAGTCCGTCCGGTCCACCGTCGAGGGTGACGCGGGGTTCGTGATCCCGCGCCTCGGGCGGCATCGTCTCGATGGCCGACGAGGGAACGTACGGCGTGTTGGCGGTGACGACGGCGATCCCGTGGCGCAGGTGCGTCGGTATCGCGGCGAAGGTGTCGCTCTCGAAGACCGTGCAGCCCGGCAGGTTTCGACGAGCGCACGCCACCGCCACCGGGTCGATGTCGGAGGCGTACACCGTGGACCCCGGCGCCGAGCGCACCACCGCGGCGGCCACGGCACCCGAGCCGCAGCACAGATCGAGCAGCACGCCGGTGCCGAGTCGGTCGAGCGCCGCGTCCACCATGGCCTCGGTCCGTCGGCGCGGCACGAAGACGCCGGGCTCGACGAGCACGCGGCCCCCGTGGAACTGCGCCCACCCCACGATGTACTCGAGCGGCTCCCCGGCGACACGGCGCGCGATCCAGTCGGCCAGCGTGCTCTCGTCCGGAGCCTCGCCGTTCAGCAGAGCTGCCTCGTCCTCGGCGAACACGCATCCGGCCGCCCTCAGCACGGCGACCGTCCGCGAGGTCACTCCGCGACGAGCCGCTCGATGGCGTGCAGGGGGATCGAGAGCCAGGTCGGGCGGTTGCGCGCCTCGTAGACAGCCTCGTACACGGCCTTGTCCAGCTCGTACGCTCGCAGCAGCGCCCACGAGATGCGCGGGTCGTGTCCCGCCACCTCGGTGTAGCCGTCGCAGAATGCGGACACGTTGCGCTCCACCCACTCCCGCGCCACGGGCTCGAGTCGCGCCCGTTCCTGCGAATCCTCGATCTCGACGACGTGGCTCATGGCGGCGTAGTCGAAAGAGCGGATCATCCCTGCCACGTCGCGCAGCGTGCTGTCCGGAGTGCGCCGCTCCTCGAACGTCTTCGACGGTTCGCCCTCGAAGTCGATGAGGACCCACCGCTCCGACGTGCGGAGCACCTGCCCCAGATGCAGGTCACCGTGGATGCGCTGGGTGTCGATGCCGCCCGTGCCCGCTGCCTGGTCGATCAGGGCCCGGATGCGCGGGAGGTACTGCTCCAGGTCGGCGATCACCGGCAGTGCCGTCTCCACGCGAGCGGAGATGTCGGCCGCCGTACCGGCCGCCGGCGCCAGGGACGTGCCCAGCACCGACGCGAGATCGGCGTGCACGGAGGCGACGGCGCGGCCCAGCTCGCGGGCCTCGCTCGTGAAGTCGGACGTCGTCACGTCACCGCTGGCCAGGACGTCCCGCACGCTGGCCTGCGCGGTGGTCCACCCCTCGGTGGATCCCGCCACGAAGTCCTGCGCCATGGCGAGGGTCGTCTCGGTGTGGTCGATGTCCGCTTCCATCCATCCGCGCAGCGGCGCGACGTTCTCGCACCCCGCCTGGCCCAACGCCCGGTGCAGCTCCACGTCGGGATTGATGCCGATCGTGACGCGCCGGAAGATCTTCAGCAGATGGTGGTCGCCCAGGATGACCGACGTGTTCGACTGTTCGGCGCCCAGCACCTTTCCGCGCAGGCCGGTCTGCAGGTCGCTGCCCGGCATCGCCAGGAAGCGCACCTCGCCGGTCCCGCCGGTGGCCAGGAGGTCGGAGTAGACCGAGATGGCATCGGGATCACGCAGGGCGTCGAACACCACCGCGCCGCCGTCCCGAGTGACGACCCACGGGTCGAGGTCCTCGTCCACCGAGGCTCGGACACCGAGGGGCACCTGGAAGATCTGGGGCTCGGTGCCCTCGAGGTCCACCCGCACGAGCACGTGCTCGACCACGAGCTCGGACGTGGTGGCCAGCGTCTCCCGCGTGAGCAGATGCACTCCGGTGACGGTGTGACCCTTGGCGGAGAACCACCGCTGTTCCGGCAGCCAGGCGGCGAGTGCGCCGAGGAGGGCGCCCTCGTCGAGGGGTGGCGGCGCGACGGGCTCGTCGATGCTGTGCTGTTCCGTGGACATGAGCCTCGGTTACCCCGAATTCTCTCGTCGACAACGTGACCCTGCGCGGACCAGCGTAATGCCCCGTCGACCCCGCGCATCTCGTCCGGCCTGTCAGGATGGAGGCATGACCTCGGACTCATCACTCGCACGGCCCTCGGGCCTGGACCTGAAGTTCGTCGACGCCGCCACCAGAGCGCAGGACGATCTCTTCGAGCACGTCAACGGCCGCTGGCTGGCCGAGTACGACATCCCGGCCGACCGCGCCGTCGACGGCGCGTTCCGGACACTGTACGACCGGGCCGAGGAGCACGTCCGCGACATCATCCAGGTCGCGGCGGACTCCAGCCCGGCGCCCGGCTCGGACGCCGCGAAGATCGGTGACCTCTACAGCAGCTTCCTGGACGCCGACGCCATCGAGGCGGCCGGCACCGCGCCGATCGCCGACGAGCTCGCGGCGGTGGCCCACGCCACCGACAGCGAGGCGCTCGCCCGCGTACTCGGCACTCTGCAGCGCACCGGTGTCGGCGGCGCGGTCGCGCACTACGTCGACACCGACTCGAAGAAATCGGACCGCTACCTCGTCCACTTCTCGCAGTCCGGCCTCGGCCTCCCCGACGAGTCGTACTACCGGGAGGACGAGCACGCACAGGTTCGCGAGCAGTACGCCGAGCACATCGGCGCCATGTTCGCCCTCGCGGGCGTGACCCGTTCCGCAGCGAGCGTCCTCGATCTCGAGACCGCCCTGGCGGCGGGCCACTGGGACGTGGTGAAGCGCCGCGACGCCGATCTCTCCTACAACCTGACGACGCTCGCGTCGCTGCGAGCGGACGCGCCCGGCTTCGAGTGGGGCGCCTGGATCGAGGGCCTCGGCGCCGACGCGGACCGTCACTTCGCCGAGATCGTCGTCCGCCAGCCCGAGTTCCTCACCACGTTCGCGGAGCTGTGGTCGACGCGCAGCCTCGACGACTGGAAGGCCTGGGCCACCTGGCGCATCCTCCACTCCCGCGCGCCGTACCTGACGTCCGCGATCGTCGACGAGAACTTCGCCTTCTACGGCCGCACGCTGACGGGAACCGAGACCAACCGCGAGCGCTGGAAGCGTGGCGTCTCCCTCGTACAGGATCTGATGGGCGAGGCGGTGGGAAAGCTGTACGTACAGAAGCACTTCCCGGCCGATTCGCGGACGCGCATGCAGGAACTGGTGGCCAACCTCGTCGAGGCGTACCGGCGCAACATCTCCGACCTCGAGTGGATGAGCCCGGAGACGCGGACGGCCGCGCTGGCGAAGCTCGACAAGTTCACCCCGAAGATCGGCTACCCGGACACCTGGCGGGACTACTCCTCGCTGATGATCGACCCGTCGGACGTGGTGGGCAACTACCGCCGCGGCTACGAGGCCGAGTACCAGCGCGATCTGGACAAGCTCGGTGGTCCGGTGGACCGCGGCGAGTGGTTCATGACCCCGCAGACCGTCAACGCCTACTACAACCCGGGCATGAACGAGATCGTGTTCCCCGCCGCGATCCTGCAGCCCCCGTTCTTCGACCCGAACGCCGACGACGCCGCGAACTACGGCGGAATCGGTGCGGTCATCGGACACGAGATCGGCCACGGATTCGACGACCAGGGAGCCAAGTACGACGGTGACGGCAACCTCGTCGACTGGTGGACCGACAGTGATCGCAGCGAGTTCGGCAAGCGCACCACGGCGCTGATCGAGCAGTACGACTCGTTCGAGCCGAAAGCCCTTCCCGGACACCACGTCAACGGGAAGTTCACGATCGGCGAGAACATCGGCGACCTCGGTGGTCTGTCGATCGCCGTCGAGGCGTACAAGATCTCACTGAACGGCTCCGCGGCCCCGGAGATCGACGGCCTGACAGGGCTCCAACGTGTCTTCTTCGGTTGGGCGCAGGTGTGGCGCACCAAGGCGCGGGACGCGGAGGCGCTGCGCCGCCTGTCCATCGATCCGCACTCGCCGCCCGAGTTCCGATGCAACGGCGTGGTCCGCAACCTCGACAGCTTCCACGAGGCCTTCGAGGTGACAGAGCAGGACGCGCTCTACCTCGATCCGCAGCAGCGCGTCCGCATCTGGTGATCTAGCTGTAATGGCCAGGGACGTTGTGGACGGCGTGGCGACAACAGAGAGGTGAGGACCTCCGGTATCGGTGTGGTTACCACAACTGCACCGACAACCGAGAGGTCCTCGTGTCCCACGCTAACGCCTCCCTCACCCCTAAGGGACGATTGAAGCTCGCGAGTTCGATCGTCGACGACCACTGGTCCATCCGGCGGGCCGCCGAACGCTTCCAGGTCTCACCGACCACCGCAAAGAAGTGGG
>NZ_JMLQ01000005.1 GCF_000686025.1 Rhodococcus sp. UNC23MFCrub1.1 | reverse complement strand
CATCACCATCGCCAGAGTGCTCACCGACAACGGATCCTGTTACCGGTCAACACTGTTCGCCGAAGCACTCGGATCGGTGGTGCACAAGCGCACCCGCCCCTACCGACCGCAGACCAACGGCAAAGTCGAACGGTTCAACCGCACCCTGAACCAGGAATGGGCCTACGCCCACACCTACCTCTCCGACGAAGCCCGCGCAGCGACCTACCAGGACTGGGTCCATCACTACAATCACCACCGACCCCACACAGGCATCGACGGCAAGTCACCCATCGAGCGACTCACCGTCCACAACCTCCCCGCGAAGAACATCTAGCGCTGGCGTAGGCCGGACTCGGGATCGAAGAAATACACCTCACCCGCGTCCGGCCGGACGCGCAGGCGCTCGCCCGCACCGACCACGACACGACGATCCACCCGCACCACCACGCGGCCACCGCGGGCCGTCCAGCCGGCGTCGGCCGGTCCCACCGAGTACGCGAACGACTCCGCGCCCAGTTCCTCGACCAGCTCGGTCGTCAGTTCGACGGCCTCGGTGTCGGACTCGCCCACCAGTTCCCACGATTCGGGGCGGACGCCGACGACAATCCTTCCCTTGTGCGCGGCGGGCACCGGGATGCGCGCGCCGCCCAGGACGGCGTGGCCGTCCACCACGTCCGTCTCGAGCAGATTCATCGCGGGCGAGCCGATGAACGACGCGACGAAGTCGTTGACCGGGTTCGCGTACAGCTCTCGCGGACTCGCGACCTGCTGCAGGAGACCGCCCTTCAGGACCGCGACCCGGTCCCCCATCGTCATGGCCTCGACCTGATCGTGCGTCACGTACACCGTCGTCGTGCCGAGCCGGCGCTGCAACGACGCGATCTGCGACCTCGTGCTCACCCGGAGCTTCGCGTCCAGGTTGGAGAGCGGCTCGTCCATGCAGAACACCTCGGGGCGACGCACGATCGCGCGCCCCATCGCCACGCGCTGACGTTGGCCGCCGGACAGCTTGCCCGGACGCCGGCCGAGGAGGGGCTCGAGCTCGAGCATCCGAGCCGCCTCCTCGACGCGGACGGCCGTGTCCGCCTTCGACATTCCCGCGTTGCGCAGCGCGAATCCCATGTTCTCCGCCACCGTCATGTTCGGATACAGCGCGTAGTTCTGGAACACCATCGCGACGTCACGTTCCTTGGGTGCGAACCCGCTGACGTCCTTGCCGCCGATCTCGATGCGCCCGCTCTCGATCGCCTCGAGCCCGGCGAGCATGCGCAGGCTCGTCGACTTGCCGCATCCCGACGGTCCGACGAGCACGAGGAACTCGCCGTCCGCGATGTCCAGACTGAGCGCGTCCACCGAGGGAGTCGGTGCTCCCGCGTAGCGGTGGGTCGTCTCCACGAAATGTACCGAGGCCATGACAGAGGTGGTCCGCTTCTACTTGGGCAGCTTGGGAGTGATCTGGCGATCGATGATCTGCTGCAACTGATCCTGCACACCCGAGAACGTCGACGCGACATCGGCGTTCTGCAGGGCGATCTGCTCGAGACCCGCACCGATGATCTGATCGCCGCCGGGCACGAACACGCGGGCGTAGTCCTGCGACCGGGTCCGCGCGAGCTGGTCCACCGCGGTCCGCGAGCGGGGGTTCTGCTCGAGGAACGCGACCTCGGAGGCGTCGGTGGCGGACGACTTGCGCACCGGCATGTAGCCGACGTTCTGCGAGAAGTACGCCGTGTTCTCGGTGTTGGTCACGAACTCGATGAACTTGAGCGCGTTGATCTTCCGCTCGTCCGGGATGTTCGCCGGGATGGCCAGTCCGGCGCCACCCGTCGGGCACCCGGGAGTGCCCGCCTCGGCGGGGAGGAACGCCGTGCCGAAGTCGAACTTCGCGTTCTTCGTGATGCCCGACAGGTCGCCGGTCGACGCGATGGTCGAGCCGAGCAGGCCCGCGGAGAAGTCGTTGGCGATGTCGTTGGACACGGCCGCGTACTTCTTCGTGTGGATCATGTCCTTGAGGAAGTTGCCGGCCTCGATGGTGCGCTCGTCGGTGAACTTCAGATCGAACTCGTCGGAGTAGCTGCCGCCGAACGTCCAGATCGGGCCCTCGAAGGTCCACCCCAGGTAGTCCTCCGCGTTGCCCCAGCCGTGCGCGAGCTTGCCGGATCCGATGGCGCGCTGAATCTCCGGGCCCCACTGGTCGAACTCCTGCCACGTGGCCGGCCCGCGATCCGGGAGTCCGGCAGCAGTCCACACCTCGCGGTTGTAGTAGAACAGCGGGGTCGAGCGGGCGTAGGGCAGCGCCCACGTCTTGTCGTTCCAGTTGTAATCGGCGACGAGCGAGTCGACGTAGTCGCTCGTGTTCACGCCCGCCTGCGAGAACAGGTCGTCCAGCGGCGAGATCGCGCCGAGCAACGCGAAGTTGAACCACCACACGTCCGAGAGCAGCACGACGTCCGGCAGCGACCCGCCCGACAGCGCCGCGTTGAACTTCTGCGCGATCTCCTCGTAGTTCTTGCCGCCGTCGACCATCTGCACCGTCAGGTCGGGATTGGCGGTCTGGAAGCGCGAGATGAGCTCGTTCTCGATGTCCTTCGAGCTGCCCGGGTGGGACGACCAGAACGTGATCGTACTGGCATCGCCACCACCGGACGACGACGAGCTGCTCGTCGAACTCGTTCCGGCACAAGCGGTGAGGGCGGCACCGGCGGCGACGGCACCGGACAGTCCGAGGAATCCGCGGCGAGAGAATGGCTGCATCATGTGCTCCTTGTTCATAGGTTGGTCAGCCCTTGACGGCGCCGGAAGTGAGGCCCTTGATCATGTGACGCTGGAGAGCCAGGAAGACGATCAGAATGGGGAGCATCGTCAGGACGGTGCCGGCCATGACGGGCCCCCAGTTGGTGACGCCGTCGTTGTTCTGCAACTGGGTCAGGCCCACCGGCAGCGGCGCGACGGACGAGTCGTCCGACATCAGGAACGGCCAGAGGTACTCGTTCCACTCGTTCACCACGGTGATGGTGGCGAACGCGACCATGGTCGGGCCCGACAACGGCAGGACCACCCGGAACAGCAGGCGGACCGGGCCGGCGGCGTCCATGCGGGCGGCCTCGATGATCTCCTGCGGTATCGACAGGAAGTGGTTGCGCATGAGGAACGTTCCGAATGCCACGCCCGCCAGCGGCACGATGATGCCCTGGAAGGTGTTGCGCCACCCCAACTGCGCCACCAGCGCGTAGTTGGAGATCACCGTGATCTGGTTCGGCACCATCAGTGCGGCGATGATCACGAGGAAGACGATCGTCTTGCCGGGAAAGCGCAGGAAGACGAGGCCGTAGGCGCTGAGCACGCCCAGCGCGAACTTCACGACGGCCAGGATGCTGGTGATGATCAGGGAGTTCTTCAGGAACGTCCAGAACGGAACGGTGGTCGTCGCCTCGTCGTAGTTCTCCGGGCGGAACACCGCGGGCCACCAGACCGACGGCTGCACGTAGATGTCACCGCGCTCCTTGAACGAGGTGACGACGATCCAGAAGAGCGGCAACCCGATGATGACGATGACCACGACCATCGCTGCGTAGCCGAAGAGTGTGGAGAGTCGACGACGCCGGGCGGCGTCCCGCGCCGGGCGGGCATCGTCGGCAGTGGCGGCGGCCGGTGCCCTGTCGATCACGCTCATCGCGCGTCACCTCGATCCATGACTCGCACCTGCAGGACGGTGATGATCAGCAGCACCAGGAACATGATCGTGGCGACGGTCGCGCCGTAGCCCGCCCGGAAGTTCCTGAATGACTCCTCGTACACCTGATAGACCATCGTGGTGGTGCCGGTACCCAGCGGACCGCCCCGCGTCATCACGTTGATGATGTCGAAGACCTGCAACGAGTTGAGCATGACCGTGATGGACAGGAAGAACGTGGTGGGACGCAGCTGAGGAAGCGTCACCTTGCGGAACGTCGTCCACCGGCTCGCGCCGTCGATCTGCGCGGCTTCGGTCAGATCCTGCCGAAGACCCTGCAGCGCTGCGAGATAGATGACGAAGGCGTAGCCCAGGTTCTTCCACAGGTACGTCACGGTGATCATGAACAGCGCCCACCCGGGGCTCTGGTAGAAGTCCGGCACTCCCTCGAAGCCGAACCGCCGCATGACGTCCTGGATCAGGCCGAAGTTCGGATCGAACACGAACTGGAACGCCACACCGATGGCCGCGCCGGAGATGACGAACGGAGCGAAGACGGCCGACCGGACGATGTTACGGCCGCGCAGCTTGCGATCGAGGAGCATCGCCAGGACGAGTCCGAGGAGCATGCTGCCCGCCACCGCCGCGATGGTGAAGATGACGGTGTTCGACACGATCTGCCACGTGTCGCTGCGCCCCCACCATTCGCGATAGTTCGAGAGACCGATGAAGGTCGACGTCGGCGACGAGATGTTCCAGTCGAAGAACGAGAGCCTGATGTTGTCCAGCAGCGGCCGGTAGGTGAACACGCCCAGCAGGACCAGGTTCGGCCCGACCAACACCAGGAACAGCGCGTAGTCGCGCCACGGTCGACGGAGGAAAGATCGTTGTGCGGGTGGCAGTTCCGGCAAGGTGCGCTGGACCACCGGCCGCGATCGCGGCGGGCTTGCTCTCACCGGTGGGACACTAGCGTAGGTAAAGCGAACGAATGGTGAACATGGACCGATCAGTATCGGTCCGAGATGTGATCGTTCAGAGTTGCCAGTCGCCGAGGCCGTCGCGGCCGTTCAGAATGCCGCCGTCGGTGTTCTGCACCACCACCGGATCACCCTTCTGGGCCGTCTCGAAGAACCATTTCGCGTCCTCGGTGCTGACGTTGAGGCAGCCGTGGCTGACGTTCTCGACACCCTGGCTGTCCACCGACCACGGCGCGGCGTGGACGAAGATGCCGCTGTTCGACATGCGGGTGGCGTACTCCACGTAGGTCCGGTAGCCCTCGGGCGCATCGACCGGCACGCCGTAGGTGGACGAGTCCATGTACATGTCGCGGAAACGCTCGCCGACGATGTAGGTGCCGTTGGGCGTCTCGTGGCCGACCTTGCCCATCGAGGTGGGCATCGTGCGCACCACCTCGCCGTTGCGCGTCACCGTGATGGTCTTGGTGTCGTCGTCGGCCGTCGTGACGATCGCGTCGCCGACGGTGAAGGTGGACGACGCATCTCCCGCGGTCACCGTCACGGTCGTGTTCGCCGGCCAGAAGACGTCGGGTCGCCAGCGGACCTGGCTGTCGGAGAACCAGAAGAAGCGGCCGGCGACGTCACCGGCGGACGTGGTCACGTCGATCGCCCGCTCGGCGACCGCGCGGTCGTCGATCGGGGCGGCGAACCGGACGATGATCGGCTGCGCGACACCGACGACCTCGCCCGCGGACGGGTTCAGTGCGGGAGCGGAGAAGTTCGCGGGACCACGCGGCGCCTCGACGGGTGCGGGCGGGGCGACCGGCGGTGTCGGGACACCGGGCGCGGGGGCGGTGATGCCGGGGATCGGCGGGAGCGAGATGTCCGGGCCACCGGGCCACAGCGGCGCCGCGGACGCGGGCACGGCCACCCCGACGGTGACGGCGGCCGCGGCGAGGACGCCTGCAGCCGAACGAGCGAGGAAACGAACCGAACGTCGAGCACCCATGCTTGTGAACCATCCCTAGCGAAGTCGCTGTACCTGATCGCACCGCAATTAACACATACGGGTGGTCCCCATCGCCAATCGGGTAATGTGGTGAGACACCCGGGAGGGCGCTGACTGCGCCGTGTCGGGATGACGTAGGACTCCTGTCAAACCACGGCGGCGGTCGAGGGTCGAGCACGTTCCTCGCGAACGCGCCGACATGACGGAAGGGCACACGCCGTGGTGATCGACGACCGAACCAACACAGCCGGAAGCAGGCCGGCCCGTCCCGTGCTGTTCTCCGGCGACCGGGACGGGGGCGGACTCAGCGATCTGCTCGGTCCCGAGAGCCTCCGCACGTCGTTCCAGCGCATCATCGATCTGCAGACCGATGCCATCGTCGGGTACGAGGCGGTCGTTCTGGGTCCCGCCGACTCGTCGTTCGCCGACCCCGTGTCACTCGCGTCGGCCGCGAAGTCGATGGGCATGACACCCGACCTCGACGCCGCGCGGTGGAACGGAGCGCTCAGCGAGGCCGCGCGCGCCGAGCTTCCTCGTGAACTGCCCCTGTTCATCGCGGTCGACCCCGACTCCCTCACGGAACTGCCCGACCTGCGGGACCACGACATGGGCGGCGCGGTGCTGCAGTTCGACGAGACCGCGCTCATCCGACGACCGGCGCACCTGATGCAGGTGGTCGCCGAGGTCCGACGACTCGGCTGGGCCATCGCCGTCGACCACGTGGGAGTACGGCCCGAGTCCCTCGCTCTGCTCCCGCTGCTCGAGCCGGACGTGATCAAGCTGGACCGGACCCTCCTGGCCACACGCCCCAATCGCTTCACGGCCCGCGTGGTCAACGCCGTGGCGGCCCAGGTGGAGCGCACCGGCGCCGTGGTAATGGCCGAGGGCATCGACACCCCACGAGCAGCGCTCACGGCGCAGGCCATGGGAGCGCGTGTCGGCGAGGGCTCCCTCTACGGATCGACCACCGACCTCTCCGTCGACAGTCCCGTGGGATCACCCCTCGAGTTCGAGATCGCGCGCGATCGCGGCTTCACCCCGATGTCGACGCCGTACAACCTGGCTGCCGGCGGTCGCGACGTACGCCGCGCGAGCAAGCGTCTGCTCATCGAGATCAGCAAGAACCTCGAGGCGATGGCGACCGACAGCCAGCAGACCGCGCTGATGCTCGGAGCGTTCCAGCACGTCAAGCACTTCACGCCCATCACCGGACGACGGTGGGAGCTGATGGCCATGAACGCGACGCTCGTCGGCGCGCTCGCGGAGGACATCGGGACCGAGCCTGCCCCGAAGATCCGCGGCGCCAACCTCGCCGCGTCGGACGCGTTGCGCGAGGAATGGGACGTCGTCGTGCTGACGCCCCACTTCTCCGCGGTGCTCGCTGCCCGCGACCTCGGCGACACCGGACCCGACATGGAACGTCGGTACGACTACGTGCTGTCCCACGACACGACGCTCACCATCGAGTGCGCGCGGTCCCTCATCGCCCGGCTGCCTCCCGAACGAAGCGGTTCCTGGTAGAAGGCGCCTGCTCAGACCTCGTCGGGGACGATGACGGAGTGGACGAAGCGCATCTTCTCCAGCACCTTCGCCGGCAGGACGAAGGGGTAGAGGTCCTGGTGTCCCATGGACCTGTTCAGCTGGTTGAGTGCCCACGTGAGCGGTAGCCACCAGTCGATGATCCGGCTGAAACCGACGTCGCCGGCCAGTGGCGCCTCGAAGGTGGATCCGGCGGGCGCGAAGGCGTAGGCCGCAGCGGTGTCCAGGGTGTCCCGGATGTGCAGGTAGTGGGCGAACGTCTCCGCCCAGTCCTCGGCCGGATGCATCGTCGCGTAGGACGACACGTAGTTCTTCTTCCAGCCGTCCGGTGCACCCTCGCTGTAGTGCCGATCCAGTGCCGCCTGGTAATCGTCGTCCGGGTTGCCGAAGAGTTCCTCGAACCGCGCGCGATGCTCACCGCTGCCGATCAGCACCATCTGATAGAAGTGGCCGATCTCGTGCCGGAAGTGGCCGACGAGCGTGCGATAGGGCTCGTCCATCGACACCCGCAGCTGCTCGCGGTGCACGTCGTCGCTCTCGGCGAGGTCCAGCGTGATCAGACCGTTGGCATGACCGGTGATGACGTTGCGGTTGGCGCTCGAGAGCAGGTCGAAAGCGAGACCACCCTCGGGGTTCTCGTCCCGCCCGATGATCGGCAGGTGCAACTCGTCGAGCTCGAGCACCACCCGGCGCTTCGCCGTCTCCGCGGACGCGAACTCGGCGATGGCCTCCTGGTCGGAGTCGGCGGGCCGCGTGCGGGTGAGGGCGCAGGACAGGCACAGCGTGTCCCCGTCCGTCGCGTCGACCAACCAGTTGCACTGCGCCAACTTGATGTTGGCGCAGCGTCGCCAGGTGGTGCCGTCCACGACCACGGACAGATCGTCGTCGAGCACCTGCATGCTGCGACTCGGCAGGTGGAATCCCAGCCTGCTGTCACAGCTCAGGCAGATGGAGTTCTCGAACGACAGCTGTTGACCGCACTTGCGGCAGAAGAAGACTCGCATGACTCGTGGAACACCCTTCTCGACAACGCTACGACGCTCAGCCTACGCAGATGCGGGGTCGCTCCGGACCACACCGAGACCATGCCCCCGAGCCGGTGTGACCTGCGACGCCGGGGGGTTTGAACGAGGGGCCGACGGTGAATCCACGGTGCATGACTGACACGACGCAGAAGACGGCCTCGTACACCGTTCCCGGCATGGACGTCGCCGACGGTGCCCATGTGGCGGAGGTCCTCCAGGACCGCCTCAACGCCCTGAATGACCTGCATCTGACGCTCAAGCACGTGCACTGGAACGTCGTCGGACCCAACTTCATCTCCGTCCACGAGATGCTGGATCCCCAGGTCGAGGCCGTGCGCGGCTTCGCCGACGACGTCGCGGAGCGCATCGCGACGCTGGGCTCGTCCGCACTCGGCACCCCCGGCACCATCGTCTCGCAGCGCAAGTGGGACGACTACAGCATCGGCCGCGCGCCGGCCATCGAGCACCTCGGCGCGCTCGACCTCGTCTACTCCGGCGTGATCTCGGACTACCGCGCGGCGATCGAGGAGGTCGGCAAGGTCGACCCCGTCACCGAGGACCTGCTCATCGGACACAGCGGCCAGCTGGAGCTGTTCCACTGGTTCGTGCGTGCGCACCTCGAGAACGCGGGTGGCCAGCTCTCGACGGCCGGCGCCGGTTCCGAGAAAGAAGCGGCACGCGACGCGAGCTGACACTCCGTCTCCACCGCACGAGCTCACAGCGCCGCACCCCGCGAGGGGTGCGGCGCTGCTGTAGTTTCGTGCGGTGACGGAGTCGATCACCGCGCATCGGACGCGGTTCAGAGGCCTGGTCGACAAGATCGCCGACGCGCGTCGGGGAGACAGCAGCGAGACCGTCGCTGCCGCGTTCCTCCTCGTCGCCACCGTGGTGGCGCTGATCTGGGCGAACTCGCCGTGGGGTGAGACCTACCAGTCGTTCTGGCACACCCCGCTGTCGATCACGCTGGGTGATCAGGGCATCGAGCTCGACCTGCAGCACTGGGTCAACGACGGTCTGATGGCGCTGTTCTTCTTCGTCGTCGGGCTCGAGGTGAAGCGGGAGTTCGCCATGGGCGAGCTCCGCGACCGGTCCCGCGCCGCCGTTCCCATCGTGGCGGCGATCGCCGGGCTCGCACTGCCCGCGGCGTTGTTCCTTCTCCTCAATCCCACCGGGCCCGAGGCCGCGGCGTGGGGTGTCGTGATCTCGACCGACACCGCGTTCGTGGTCGGGCTCCTCGCGGTCGTCGGACCCGCCCGAGCCGTGCGTCTGCGCATCTTCCTGCTGACCCTCGCCGTCGCCGACGACGTCGGCGCACTCGCCATCATCGCGGTGTTCTACACCGACGAACTGCGGATCGGGCCCCTGCTCGTGTCCGTGGCGGGCCTCGCTCTGATCGCGTCGCTGCGCGGCCTGCGGGTGTGGCGCGGCGCGGGCTACGGACTCGTCTCGGTGGTCACCTGGGTCGCCATGTACGAGTCCGGCGTCCACCCCACTCTCGCGGGCGTCATGATCGCCCTGATCCTGCCCGTCTACCCGCCGCAACGGCGTGAGGTGGAACATGCCGCCGCGCTGACCCGCGCGTTCCGGCAGTCCCCCAATCCGGAGTACGCCCGCGCCGCGCGGCTCGGACTCGAGCGCGCCGTCTCGGTGAACGAGCGGCTGATGCGGCTCTACCAGCCGTACACGGCCTTCATCATCGTGCCGATCTTCGCCCTCGCGAACGCGGGTGTGGTCCTGAGCTCGGAGACGCTGCGTGCCGCCGCCACGTCGTCGCTGACCTGGGGCATCGTCGTCGGCCTGGTGCTCGGCAAGTTCGTCGGCATCACGACGGCGAGCGTGGCGTTCGCGAAGCTCCGGCCGGGATCCATGACGCCGGGGCTCACCTTCCCCCAGATCGCCGGCGGCGCCGCGCTCTCCGGCGTGGGATTCACCATCTCGCTGTTCATCGTCGATCTCGCGCTGGACGACCCGGCTCTTGCAGATCAAGCCCGCGTCGGCGTGCTCAGTGCCTCCGTGATCGCCGCGCTGCTCGGCTGGCTGGTGTTCTCGCTCGGCAACCGATTCGCGCCGCCGCCCGCGGAACCGTCACTGGACCTCCTCCGCCGCGTGAGCCCGAAGCGGGACCACATCCGCGGACCGGTGGACGCGCCGCTCACCATCGTGGAGTACGGCGATTTCGAGTGCCCGTTCTGCAGCAAGGCGACCGGAAGCACGCGCGAGGTGCGGGAACACTTCGGAGACCAGGTGCGCTACATCTTCCGCCACTACCCGCTCGACGACTACCACCCGCATGCCCGGTACGCGTCCGAGGCGTCGGAAGCTGCTGCGGCACAGGGCAAGTTCTGGGAGATGCACGACACGCTGTTCCTGCACAGCGACGCCCTCGAGCGCGACGACATCGACCGCTACGCCGCGGACCTCGGGCTCGACATGGATCGCTTCGAGGACGACCTCCGGACCGGCGACTTCGTCACCCGCGTCGAGGACGACGAACTCGACGCGCTCACCAGCGAGCTACCGGGGACACCGATGTTCTATCTCGGCGTCGAGGGCCGGGTTCCGCAGCGCCACAGCGGCCCACACGACGCCGCGACCATCATCCGCGAGCTCGAGGCGATGCGCGCAGCCGCCCGCCGGCCTGTCGCCGACTGACGTCGCCTACTCCTGCGCCCGGTTGCCGTCCTCGTCCCAATGGGCGGCCACCTTCTTCGACGGCTGGACGCGGGGCGGCTCGCCGGGCATCTTGGGGTAGTCCGGGGGGAAGTTGAGTTCGCCGCCGGGCAGCGTCTCCCACAGATCGAGCAGCGGAGCCAACGAGTACGCCTCGTCGTCCATCGACGCCCAGGGATCGCCGTCCTGCAGGTAGTCGGGGACGGTGACCAGGGAGTACTCACGGGGGTCGCTGGTCTCGGCGAGGCGCTCCCAGGTCAGCGGCGTCGACACCGGGGCGCCGGGACGCGCCCGCAGACTCCACGCACTCGCGATGGTGCGGTCCCTGTTGTTCTGGTTGTAGTCGATGAAGAGGCGCGCACCGCGCTCCTCCTTCCACCAGGCCGTGGTCACGCCGTCGTCGCGGCGTTCGAGTTCACGGCCCAGGCCGATCGCGGCGTGACGCACGTCCTCGAACGTCCACTCCGGCCGGATCCGCACGTACACGTGGATGCCGCGGTTGCCACTGGTCTTCGGGTAGCCACGAAGACCCAGTTCCTCCAACAGTTCTCGCGTCACCAGAGCGACGCGGCGGGCGTCGGTGAACGAGGTTCCCGGCTGGGGATCGATGTCGATGCGCAACTCGTCGGGACGGTCGACCTCGGGCCGACGGACCGGCCACGGGTGGAAGGTCAGGGTGCCCATCTGGGCGGCCCACACCAGCGACGCCGGCTCGGTGGGACACAGTTCCTCTGCGCGCCTCCGGCTCGGGAACGTGATCTCGACGGTCTCGACGAAATCGGGTGCACCTCTGGGCAATCGCTTCTGATAGAAGCCGTCGCCACCCTTGTCCTGCGGGCCGGTGGCCAGGCGCATCCCGTCGCGATACCCGTCGGGCCAGCGCTCCATCGCGGTGGGACGGTCCCCCAGGGCGCGCATCAACGGCTCGCCCACCGTCGAGAAGTACTCGCACACCTGCAGTTTGGTGATGTCCGGTGTGCGGTCCGTGGCCTCGTAGATGATGCGGTCCGGACTCGAGACCTTCACCTCACGCTCGCCGACCTGCAGCATCACGGGCGTCGACTTCGCGGCCACGGTCAGGACCTCTCGAGGATGTCGGAGACGTCGTAGTCCGCGGGCACGTCGAGCTGGTCGTACGTGCAGCTCAGCGGATCCCGGTCCGGGCGCCAGCGGACGAAGCGCGCGGCGTGGCGCAGCCTGGACTTCTCCATCTGGTCGTAGGCCACCTCGAGAACCCGCTCGGGCCGCACCGGGATCCACGTACGGTCCATGCCGGAGCGCCAGCGGGTCTGCTCGCCGTCGGAGACGATGTCGTCACCGAGCCGCAACGGTTCCAGTTCCTCGAGGTAGGACAACCGCTTCGCGTCCGTGAACGCGGACGCGCCGCCGATCATCTGGAGCTGGTCACCGTTGTAGAGACCCAGCAGCATCGACCCGATACCGTTGCCGCTCTTGTGAATGCGGTACCCGATGAGAACGCAGTCGGCCGTGCGGGCGTGCTTGACCTTGATCATCTCGCGCTTGTTCGGCATGTACACGCCGTCGAGCCGCTTGGCCACGACTCCGTCCAGTCCCGCTCCCTCGAACCGGTCGAACCAGTCGGTGGCCAGAGCGGCGTCCGCGGTCACGCGCGTCACGTGGCACCGCGGCTCGGTCCGACCCGTGTCGAGGATCGTCTCCAGGCGGGCACGCCTCTCGGCGAAGGGAAGACCGGTCAGGTCCTCGTCACCGAGAGCCAGGAGATCGAATCCGATGAACTGCGCGGGGGTCTTCTCGGCCAGCATCCGCACGCGACTGTCGGCGGGGTGGATCCGCTCGGACAGCGAGTCCCAGTCGAGCCGCCACGATCCGTCGGTCTCGAGAGCGACCACCAGCTCGCCGTCGACGACACATCGTTCGGGCAGTTCCTCGCGCACGGCGTCGACCATCTCCGGGAAGTACCGGGCCAGGTCCTTACCACCGCGTGACCCGAGCACCACCTCGTCCCCGTCACGGAAGACGATCGTGCGGAAGCCGTCCCACTTCGGCTCGTAGGACCACGCCGGATCCCCCGAGTCGGGCTGGTCGGGGACCGTCTTGGAGGCCTTGGCGAGCATGGGCTGCAACGGGGGTGAAACGGGGAGGTCCACCGCTCAATACTTACACGTCGGACAAACGGCGCAACGGGCTTACAGTGTCGTCCATGACGATTTCTCGGCGACCGGGAACGCGGCGCGCTCCGGCCGTTCTCCTCGTGCTGACGGCGGTCGCCCTGCTGGCAGGGTGCTCGTCGACGATCACCGGTACCCCCGTCGCTCAGCAGGGCTCCGTACCCGCGTCCGAGGTGCCCGAGTTGCCGAACGATTCGATCCTCCCGCCGGTCCCCACCACTGCGTCCGGCACCGGCGGCGACGTCTCCATCGACGCGCAGGCGGGTGACTGCGTGCGTCTCGGCGGCACGGTCGACGAGGCCACCATCGAGGAGGCCGCGTGCGGGTCTCCCGAATCGAACTACCGCGTGGTGTCTGCCGAGGTCTCCACCGACTTCTGTCCCGGTGACGTCGACCAGACGTACTACGAGACGCTCGCCGGCATCGAGCAGGGCGCGCTGTGCCTCGACATCGACTTCGTGGTCGGGGGATGCATGGATCTGGGCACGCCCGACCCGGAGCGCTCGGACTGCGACGCCCCGATGATCGGCGGTGTCCGGGTCGTCGACGTCCTGCAGGGCACGACCGACGCGTCGGAATGCCCGTCGTCACGCAGTTACGTCTACGACGAGCGCGCCTTCGTCGTCTGTCTCGACGACCAGTGACCTCGCCCTCGCCGACCGTCCCCCTGTCGTCGGCGCGCGGCCGGTGGATCGTGCTGGCCACGGTGCTGGGATCGACCCTGTCGCTGCTCGACGGAACCGTGGTCACCATCGCCCTCCCCGACATCGGGACCGAACTGGGCGCCGACGTCAGCGGGCTGCAGTGGACGGTCACCGGCTACACCCTGACGCTCGCCGCGTTCGTGCTGCTGGGCGGCTCGCTCGGCGACCGTGTCGGACGGCGGCGCATCTTCGTCCTGGGCACGATCTGGTTCGCGGTCGCGTCGGTCGCGTGCGGTCTGGCGCCGAACGTCGAGTTCCTCGTGCTCGCTCGTGTCGTGCAGGGCATCGGCGCTGCGTTGGTGACGCCGGGTTCGCTGGCGATCCTGTCGGCCTCGATCGACCCGAAGGATCGGGGTGCGGCCATCGGCCTGTGGTCGGGCTTCGGTGGCATCGGGTCCGCGGTGGGCCCGCTGCTAGGCGGCTGGCTCGTGGAGATCGCCGGGTGGCGGTCCATCTTCCTGCTCAACGTGCCGCTCGCCGTCGCGGTCGTCGTCGTCGCGTTGCGCCACGTGCCCGAGACGCGAGACCCCGAGACCTCCGGCCGACTCGACGTCCCCGGAGCTGCCGTCGTCGCCCTCGCTCTCGCGGCACTGACCTACGGGGCGATCGACGGACGGTGGCCGATCATCGCGATCGGCCTGGTCGGGCTGGCCGTGTTCGTGGTCGTCGAGCGCCGGACGGCCCACCCTCTGGTGCCGCCGTCGCTCTTCTCGTCCAGGGTCTTCGTCGCGGCGAACATCGTGACCTTCGCGGCCTACGCCGCGCTCGGCGGCGTGTTCTTCCTGCTGCTGCTGCAACTGCAGGTCGCGCTCGGCTACTCGGCCCTCGCCGCCGGCACGGCGACACTGCCGATCACCGCGGCGCTCCTCCTGCTGTCGGCGCGCGCCGGCGCGCTGGCCGGCCGCATCGGACCTCGTCTGCCCATGACGGTGGGACCACTGGTGGCCGCGGTCGGGCTGGTACTCATGATCCGCATCGAGCCGGGATCGACCTACCTCGGTGCCGTGCTGCCGGCCGTCGTCGTGTTCGGCGTGGGGCTCTCCCTGCTCGTGGCGCCACTCACCGCGGCCGTCATCGGTGCGGCACCGGCATCGCACGCGGGTACCGCGTCCGCGGTGAACAACGCGGTCGCGCGCACGGCTCAACTGCTCTCGGTCGCCGCGATTCCCGGCATCGTCGGCATCTCCGGGCAGCTGGATCCCGCGCAGTTCTCGTCGGGATTCCGCGCCGCGATGCTCATCTGTGCGGCCATGCTGGCTCTCGCCGGGGCACTCGCCGCCGTCTCGATCCGCACACATCGCCCGACGGGTCGCACACCGATGCACTGCGACGTGTCCGGGCCGCCCGTGACGGACGGCCGCTGACGGTCACTCCGCCAGGCAGGCCACGCGGGGATCGACGCGCATCTTCGCGAGTGCGCTGCGGATCCGCGACTTCATCGTCGACACCGGCACGCCCATACGATCGGCGGCCTCCGCGTACGTGAGACCTTCGAAGAACGCCATGAACAGGCATTCCCGCTGCCGGCCACTCAGTTCCTGCATCGCGTCGAGCACCGGACGGCGGTCGAGGAAGCGGTCCGACGTGTCGTGGATCCCCACGGCGGCGTCGAGCATCGCGTACTTCGACTCGCGATCGGTCCGCGACTGCTCGGACCGCACGCGGTCGATGGCTCGCCGGTGCGCCATGGTCACCAACCACGCCGCCGGCGACCCCTGTTCGGGCGAGAACGTGGGGGCCTTCTGCCACACCTCGAGGTAGACGTCCTGGACGCACTCCTCGGAGAATCCACGATCGCGGAGCACCCGGAGCACGGCTCCGTAGACGCGGGAGGACGTCGCGTCGTAGAACCGGGCGAACGCCTGACGGTCACCACGGCCGACGGCCTGGAGCAGAGCCGACAGTTCCGCCGTCGAGCGAGCCGCGGGCCGAGGCGCGGGAGACACCGCAGAATCATCCGTAAGCGGCTGTGCAACAAGTGTATTCACGGTCTTCACCTCGATCCGTCGAACGCGGGACGTGCTCTCGATAGGCATGACGATGCCAGCGCTACCACGCGGTAGCGCATCGCGAGTGTCGCGATCGGGTCACTGGTTGATAACGGAACGGTCACGGTGGCTGAGGTCGAGTCCGGTACCCGATGATCGGTGATTCCGGTGCGGTCTAGGGTTTTTGCCATGAGCAGCACCCCCGCAGACGCCACCACCTCCACCAGCGCCGACACGGCCGACGTCAAGCCCCGCAGCCGCGACGTCACCGACGGTCTCGAGAAGACCGCAGCGCGCGGCATGCTGCGCGCGGTCGGCATGGGC
This sequence comes from Rhodococcus sp. UNC23MFCrub1.1, assembly GCF_000686025.1. Taxonomy (GTDB): domain Bacteria; phylum Actinomycetota; class Actinomycetes; order Mycobacteriales; family Mycobacteriaceae; genus Rhodococcoides. The sequence goes on along the minus strand of NZ_JMLQ01000005.1, from coordinate 275,658 downwards.
GACGCGGACTGGGGCAAGTCCCAGATCGGCGTCGCGTCGTCGTGGAACGAGATCACCCCGTGCAACCTCTCGCTCGATCGCCTGGCGAAGGCGGTCAAGGAGGGTGTGCACACGGGCGGCGGCTATCCCCTCGAGTTCGGCACCATCTCCGTGTCCGACGGCATCTCCATGGGCCACGAGGGCATGCACTTCTCGCTGGTCTCCCGTGAGGTCATCGCCGACTCGGTCGAGACCGTGATCAGCGCCGAGCGCCTCGACGGCTCCGTGCTGCTGGCCGGCTGCGACAAGTCGCTGCCCGGAATGCTCATGGCGGCCGCGCGCCTCGACCTCGCGAGCGTCTTCCTCTACGCGGGCTCCACTCTTCCCGGTTTCGCGACGCTCTCGGACGGCAGCGAGCACCAGGTCACCATCATCGACGCGTTCGAGGCCGTCGGCGCCTGCTCGCGCGGCCTGATGTCGCGTGAGGACGTCGACACCATCGAACGCGCGATCTGCCCCGGCGAGGGCGCCTGTGGCGGTATGTACACCGCCAACACGATGGCCAGCGCGGCCGAGGCCATGGGCATGTCGCTCCCCGGCAGCGCCGCCCCGCCCGCTCCCGACAAGCGTCGCGACGGATTCGCTCGTGCCAGCGGCGAGGCCGTCGTCGAACTGCTGCGTCGCGGCATCACCACGCGCGACATCATGACGAAGGAAGCGTTCGAGAACGCCATCGCCGTCGTCATGGCCTTCGGCGGTTCCACGAACGCCGTGCTGCATCTGCTCGCGATCGCGTACGAGGCAGGTGTCGAACTCACCCTCGACGATTTCGTCCGCGTCGGCGCCAAGGTGCCGCACCTCGCCGACGTGAAGCCGTTCGGCCGCCACGTCATGACCGACGTCGATCGCATCGGCGGCGTTCCCGTCGTCATGAAGGCCTTGCTCGACGCCGGCCTGCTGCACGGCGACTGCCTCACGGTCACCGGCAAGACGGTGGCGGAGAACCTCGCCGACATCGCCCCGCCGGATCCCGACGGTCTGGTGCTGCGCGCGATGAGCGAGCCGATCCACCCGACCGGCGGCATCACGATCCTGAAGGGCTCGCTGGCTCCCGGCGGCGCCGTCGTGAAGTCGGCAGGCTTCGACTCCGACGTCTTCGAGGGCACCGCCCGCGTCTTCGAGCGTGAGCGCGCCGCGATGGACGCTCTCGAGGACGGCACCATCACGTCCGGCGACGTCGTCGTCATCCGGTACGAGGGCCCCAAGGGCGGCCCGGGCATGCGCGAGATGCTGGCGATCACCGGAGCCATCAAGGGCGCGGGCCTCGGCAAGGACGTCCTGCTGATGACCGACGGTCGGTTCTCGGGTGGCACGACGGGCCTGTGTGTCGGGCACATCGCTCCCGAGGCCGTCGACGGCGGACCGATCGCGTTCGTCCGCGACGGCGACCGCATCCGCCTGGACGTCGCGAACGGCACGCTCGACCTGCTGGTCGAGGACGCCGAGCTCGAGTCACGCAAGGCGGAGTGGGCACCGCTTCCGCCTCGCTACACCCGTGGCGTGCTGGCCAAGTACTCCAAGCTCGTGGGGTCCGCGTCGCAGGGCGCCGTCTGCAGCTGAGACCGCGCGGTGACAAGACCGTGACCTGACCGTGACCGTCGGCAGAGTTGGCTGATACCCGGCGGGGGCATTCTTCGAGGACAAGACGCGGCAACGATCGTTGCCGTCGATCGTTTTCGGGAGAGGGCAACCCACGTCATGTCAGTCGTCAAGAGAACCATCGCCGGAGCGTTCACCGTCGCACTCGGTGTCGCCGCATTCCTGCCCGCCACCGCCTCGGCCGCACCGGTCACGGCATGCCAGGCACCATTCGGTGCGGACGCCGTGCCCGCCGGTGGCCTGTGCTCGGCGACCAGTGACGCCTCCAGCGCCGCTGCCGCCTACGGTGACGCGTCCGCCGACGCCAGCCGCAACGCCCTCGCCCTGGCGCTCGGCCTCAACGGCGGCATCGCCAGCAGCTCGGCCGTCGGTTACGCGGCACCGGCCGCCATCGCGTTCGGACCGGGTTCCGTCGCCGAGGCACTCGGCCTGAACCCGGGTCTGTCCATCGCCATCGCGGCACCGGGCTCGACCGTCACGGTCGACTCCCTCGGCGGCGTCACCTGCGACGGCCCCGGATTCGCCGGCGACCTCACCACGCTGAAGGCGTGCCTGCGCGTCAACTGATCCACAGCTCCACCCAGCCGACACGACGAAGGCCGTGACCCCCTCTCGGGAGTCACGGCCTTCGTCGTGTGGCTGGGGTCCGGCGATCAGCCCGTGACGGTGAACCCGGTACCGACGCCGCCGCCGCGGTTGATGTCGTCGAGCACCGTCTGGATGTTGGTGCCCACCTCGGGACCGATGCACGGGATGCCCAGGTACGCGTTGACCATGCCCACCAACGTGGTGCCGGCGACGACCGGGCCGCCCGAGTCACCCTGCTGGACGCAGATCTGCGTGTAGGTGCGGTCGTTCTGGAAGAGCTCCCCGTAGGTGATGCCGCACGTGTTACCGGTGGTGCGGCCCTCCTTGCACATGATGCCGGGGAAGGTCGCGGGCGCCCCCACGCCCGTGATGGTCACGTTGCCGACGCGGTTGGTCGGTGCGACGCGGCCCCGATCGAACTCGATGACGGCGTAGTCGAGGCCGGGGACCGAGCTCACGATGCGGCCGACGGCGCCCGCGTCGGGCAGGTACTCGGCGCCGATCAGATCACCGGGAACGCCGCAGTGACCTGCGGTGATGCCGACGAGTCGACCGGCGGCGTCGTTGCCGATGGTGGTCAGTGTGCAGTCGAACTTGCCCTTGCCGGTGCTGTCTGCGACGAGCACTCCGGATCCGCCACCGAGCACGGCGACGGGTGCGGCCGACGCGGTTCCGGCGCCGATCCCGCCGGCGAGCGCCAGCGCTGTGGTGGCAACGAGCACGAGTTTCTTGAGCATGTATCCCCTCCGAGGTCACGCACACCGTAGCAATACGCGGGACCCGGAACGCGACGCTTCTACTGGTTCTTCAGTCGATCGAGCGCGCGGCGTGCCTCGTCGAGTTCCCGACTCAGGGCCTCGACCCGCTCGAGCGCGGCAGCACGAGCCGCCTCGATCTTGTCCTCGACGGCAGCGGAAGCCACATCGTCGCCCAGTTCGCGGATCGCGCGGAGGACCCGGTCTGCCGTCACGTCCGACGGCTTGGCCAGCTTCTTCGCACCGTGCGACACGGTGACGGTCCACTGATCGTCGGGCCCCGACGTCACGGTCACCGACACCGGCGCGGGCTGCGCCTTCGTGCGCCGAGCCGGCCGAGCCGCGGGCTTCACCGACGTCTCCGGCGCGAGAGCCGGCGTGGCCACCGACTTCTCGGGTGCTGCTTTCTCGGGCACGGGAGTCTCCGATCGGGGCGTCGCTGCATGTGGGACGACGGGGGGTGGGACCACGGCGGGGCGGGTTGTCGGGCGCGCCGCCGTCGTGCGCGGAGCGACCTTCGTGGCTTTGCGCGCCGGCGCCGGCGCGTCCTTGCTCAGACGCAACTCGTCCGCCTCGTACGGCAGCTGGTCGTCGATGCCCTTGGGGCTCACCGTCACCGTGGTGCCGTCGACCGAGATCACCCGCGCCGAGGCGCCCGCCTCGAGGCCGAGGGACGGCGTCGCCTCCCGCAGGTAGACGGTGACGCGGCGACCGGCCGCGAGCCCCGCCTCGAGAGTCGAGAGGTCCTCGGCGGACAGCGCCTCGCCGGGTCGGGGGGCGCGGCGCCGGGCGGGAGCGCTCATGATCGGGTGCCTCTCGTCGTGAGTGGAGCGGGTCGTGGCTGGGGATCGGCGAGTCCGGGCGTGGGGCAGAACGGACGCGACAGAAGTTTTGCACGACCCACCGACACCGTTCGACGCACCGAGTCCTGCACGTCCGGTTGCGCCACCACCACCGCGGGTAGCCGTGCCCCATGACTACTGACGAGAGAACCGAAGGCACCGCCCGCGTCGCAGAACTGCTGTCCGACGCGAAGCTCTGCATGTTCACCACCCACGGCACCGACGGCCACCTGAAGGCGAGGCCGATGGCTCTGCAGGAGACCGAGTTCGACGGCGATCTGTGGTTCTTCGCGGCGAACGACTCGAGGAAGGTGGCCGACATCCGCTCCGATCCGTCGGTCAACGTCTCGTTCCAGTCGGGCACGTCGTGGGTCTCGCTGTCGGGGCGCGCGAGCGTGGTGCTGGACGACGCGAAGAAGAAGGATCTCTGGAGCCAGGGCGTCGCCGCGTGGTTCGAGAACGGTCCCGAGTCCGACGAGGTCGTCCTCATCCGGGTGGAGTCGGAGGGAGCCGAGTTCTGGTCGGCGCCGGGGTCCAAGGTCTCGACGCTCATCGCGTACGCCAAGTCGCGCATCACGGGCGACAAGCCGGACGTGGGTGACAACGAGAAGGTCGACATGTCGTGACGGAGGCACCACTTCGGTTCCGCGGCCGGGGCGGCTCGTGAAAGTGGCACCGGGGTACCTGTCCCGGGCGTAGCGTTGCGGACCATCACGTGCACGGCCCACCACCGGTGGCGCATCGGAGGGGGAAGGCGAGCGGACATGTCTCAACTGGATTCGACCGAGCATCCGCTGACGGGGAGATCCTCGTCCTCCGACGATCAGGTCTTCCTCATCGACGCGGTCTCCGACGTCGACGTCCACGCGGCCGACGACTGGATCGACCGCCACCACGGTGACGGCCGTCCGGAGTCGGTCGTCATGACGGGCAAGGCCCTCGACGAACTCACCGAGCGGGCCGGTGGCGCTGATCCACTCATCACTCCGTTGCGGGTGAGCTGGACCAAGGCTCCGCGTAAGGGATTCGGTCTCCGGGTGGGCCGGGCACGCCGCGGTGAGCCGCGCATCATCGAGGGTGAGCCCGCCTCGTTGTCGGCGCTGCGTGAGCGGTTCGAGGCGACGGCCGGCCGCTCCCTGTCGTCCTACATCGCGCGGCAGGCCAGCCTCACGCTGGACAAGGCCGAGCGTGAGGTCATCGGCAGCGAGTACAAGGTGCCGCGGTTCGTCGTCGAGGAGATGACGGAGCGCTCGCAGTTCCGCGCCGATCTGGCGGAGTTGGCGGCCTCGGTGGACACCCCGGTGTCGGCGGTCAATGCTCGGGTTCACGAGATCCTCGACGAGATGGTGGCCACCGAGAACAAGGGTGCCGTCGAACTCTGGGGCCAGCTCGGTGCCTTCTTCTCGCGGGCCTACCGCGTCGAGGTGGACACCGAGAAGCTCGCCGAGCTGCGCGATCTGGACAAGTCGTTCCCCCTGGTCTTCCTGCCGAACCACCGCTCCTACCTCGACCCGCTGGTTCTGCGCCCCGCCCTGCTCGAGCAGGGCTTCCCGCTCAATCACGTCATGGGCGGCATCAACGTCGGGTTCTGGCCCATCGGCCCGCTCGCGAAGCGCAGCGGTGTGGTGTTGATCCAGCGCAAGTTCTCCGACGCGGTCTACAAGTGGACCCTGCGCCAGTACATGAGCTTCCTGTTGAGCAAAAAGTTCAACCTCGAGTGGTACATCGAGGGTGGCAGGTCTCGCACCGGCAAGCTCCGGCCTCCGCGCTTCGGCCTGCTCACCTACCTCTTCGACGCGCTCGAGAACAGCACGGCGGCCGATGCGTACCTCGTCCCGACGTCCATCACCTACGACCGGTTGCACGAGGTCGGCGAGATGGCGAAGGAGTCGCACGGTGCGACGAAGCAGGCCGAGGGAATCCGGATGGCCATCGGGTACGTCCGCGCCCAGGGCCAGTTACGCGGAACCGTCTACCTGCGGTTCGGGACTCCGATGTCGGCACGGCAGTTCCTCGACGAGTACGACGACAAGCGGGTCGCGGTGCAGCGTGCGGCGCTGGCGGTGTCGCACGCCATCAACGAGTCCACTCCGGTGACGCCGGCGGCGCTGGTGGCGATGGCGATGCTCGGTATCGAGGACCGCGCGCTGAACAAGCGTGAGATGTGGTCGATCATCGAGCCGTTGGCGTCGTACATCCAGCAGCGTGGTCTCCCGACGGCGGGTGGGGTGGATCTGACCGACATCGACGTCATGACGGCCGCTGTTCGCGCGCAGGTCGCGGCCGGTGTGGTGCGGCGCTTCGACGACGGCCCGGAGCCGTTGTTCCTGCTCGCGCAGGACAAGCATCTCGTCGCGTCGTTCTTCCGCAACAACGCCATTCACTTCTTCGTGATGCGGGCGATCGGCGAGTTGGTGGTGTTACGCACCGAGGACTGCCCCACGGGCGAGGTGGCCGCCGACGATCTGTGGAAGTCCGCGCTGGAACTGCGGGACATGCTGAAGTTCGAGTTCTTCTTCGGCGAGAAGCGTGAGTTCGGGGAGCGCCTCGAAGCCGAGGTCGATCTCATCGATCCGCACTGGCGCACCGGTCTCGATCGACCCGGATACGCGCTGAAGTCGTTGCAGTCGCAGCCTTTTCATCTGGCGCACCGGGTACTGCAGCCGATCTTCGAGGCGTATCAGGTGGTGGCCGACCAGCTGCTCACCCTCACACCGGGTGCGAAGTTCGACAAGGTGTCGTTCCTCGACGACTGCCTGGGCGTCGCGCAGTCGCGGCGACTCCGACAGCAGCTCGAGCACAGCGAGGCCATCTCGAACGAGCTCTTCGACACCGCCCTGCAGTTGGCCGACAATCGTGGTCTCCTGTCCACCGAGGACGACGACATCGCCTCCCGCCGTCAGGAATTCGCTGCGGACATCGCGGCGTGGGGACGTGTGAGCAGACGTATCCGCACGATGGTGCACGTGGCCCTCGACTCCGTCGACGGTGCGGACGCACCCGATCGACCAGACAACGCTTCCGGAGGACACCGGTGACCAGCACTCACCCAGCACACACGTTCCAGGATCTACTCGACGAGGTCGCACAGGCTCCGAAGGGTCCGGACGTGGTGGCGTTCTTCGATTTCGACGGCACCGTGATCGACGGTTACTCCGCGACCGCCGTGTTCAAGGAACGTCTTCGCCGCTTCGACGTCGACCTGTTCGAGCTGTGGGAGATCAGCAGCGCCGTCGTGGAGATGAGGGTGCGCGGGACCACCGTCGACAACCTGATGGACAAGGCCGTGCACGCGTTGGCCGGCAAGACGCACGACGAGTTGATGGAGCAGGCGCAGCGGCTCTTCCGCTCCGAGATCGCTTCGCAGATCTTTCCGCAGGTCCGCACCCTCGTCGCCGCGCATCGCCGGGCCGGTCACCGCGTCGTGATGTCGACGTCCGCAACCCCGTACCAGGCTCAGCCCGTGGTCGACGACCTCCGTTTCGACGACCTGATCTGCACCCACCCCGAGATCGGGCCGGACGGCGTCCTCACCGGCCTCCTCGACGGCCGGTCGCTGTGGGGTCCGCGCAAGGCCGAGGGAATCGAGGACTGGGCGACGGCCGAGGGCGTCGACACGTCCGTGTGTTTCGGCTACTCCAACGGCATCGAGGACGTCCCGATGCTCGAGACCGTCGGTCGTCCCGTCGCGCTCAACGCGGACCCCGAACTCGACCGCACAGCGCGTGACCGCGGCTGGTCCCGTGTCCAGCTGCGCAGGCCCACTCGCGGAGCCGATCTGACGTCCACCGTGCGCAGCGTCGCCGCCCTCGGCTCGGTCCTGGCGAGTGCCGGACTGGGTGCGACCCTGGGCGTGCTGAGCGGCAGCCGCCGAGTGGGCGCCAACGTCACCAACGCCGTCGCACCGGAGGTCGCTCTGGCCCTCACCGGCATCACGGTGAACGTGGTGAACGAGGAGAACGCCTGGAGCCACCGACCGGCGGTGTTCCTGTTCAACCATCAGTCCACGATGGACATGATCGTCGTCGCCCGCGTCCTGCGTCGGGACATCACGGCCGTCGCGAAGAAGGAACTGAGCCGCGACCCCCGGTTCGCCCCCCTCGGGGCTCTCTTCGACGTGGCCTACGTCGACCGATCGAACAACGCCGCGGCGCGCGAAGCGATGAAGCCGGCCATCGACAAGCTCCACAGCGGCGTGTCGGTGGCCGTGGCCCCGGAGGGCACCCGCATGCCGACGGAGCGGTTGGGGCGCTTCAAGAAGGGCGGGTTCCATCTGGCCATGGCGGCCGGGGTCCCGGTGGTTCCCCTGATCCTCCAGGGAGCGGGCGACGTGATGTGGAAGTCCTCGTTCACCGCGCACTCCGGCACCGTCACCGTCACTGTGGGAGAACCGATCCCGACGACGGACTGGACGGCGGAGACACTGGACGAGCACATCGCGGAGGTCCGGGCGGTCTACGAGCGGACTCTCGACCATGCCTGACCAGGGCCCACCGGACGCCGGCCGGCCCACCTTCCGGCAGAACGAGGTCGAACAGACTCTGCTGGGAGAGGAACCCACGTACACCCGCGATCAGGTCGCCGAGCTGGCGAACGTGGATCTCGAACGCGCGCAACAACTGTGGATCGCCATGGGCTTCCCGGTCAGCCCGGATCCGGACGCCGTCATGTTCACCGATGCCGACATCGAGGCGCTGCGCCTGCTCACGACACTCGTCGACGAGAACGTCGTCGAGAAGTCGATGGAGGTGGCGGTCGCGCGGACGCTGGGGCAGTCGATGTCACGACTGGCCGAGTGGCAGGTGGGCGTCGTCAACTCCTACATCCGCTCGCGCATCGCTGCCGACGCCGCCGATCCGGACGCCATTCGATCGGAGTCCCGGGTCACCGCCGCAGACACGGTGCCCACCATGGAGAAACTGCAGAACTACGTGTGGCGGCGCCATCTCGCCGCGGTGGCCGGGCGCGCACTGTCCGTCGAGTCGAGCGGGGAGACCGACACGGTGCTCGCGGTCGGCTTCGCGGACATGGTCGGCTACACCTCGCTCACCCGTCGACTCGATGTCTCCGAGCTGACCTCACTGCTCGAGGAGTTCGAGTCGGTGGCCACGACGATCATCGCCCGCGGCCACGGATCGGTGGTGAAGAACGTCGGCGACGAGGTGATGTTCCAGACCACCGACCCCCGGGACGCGGCACGGATCGCCCTGGAGCTGCACGACGCCTTCGCCGACCGGGACGACGTTCCCGCGCTGCGCGTCGGCATCGCCGTGGGTCCGGTGCTCGCCCGCTTCGGCGACCTGTACGGGTCCGTGGTCAACATGGCCGCCCGCCTGACCAGCAACGCACACCCCGGCACGGTGCTGGTGGACAGCGAGACGGCCGACGCGCTGTCGGGCGAGGACGAGTTCTACCTCAAGTCGCTACGCCCCCTGCGGGTGCGCGGTTTCAGCAAGCTACGCACCTACGCGCTGCGTCGCAATCGCGATCACCAGCGGGAAGGATCGCGCGACACCGAGCGTTGACATCGGGTGATGACGGATGCACTGCTCACTCCGACCCGCCTGTGGACACCCCGGCGGGTGATGATCACCAAGTCGGCGGCCGAACTGCCACACACCGCCGAGATCGTGCGGCGGTGCGAGGCGGCGGGTGTGTCGGACATCGACGTCCTCCCGGCGGATCGCCTCACGGGGCTGCGCGGCGAGTCCGAGCGGGAGACCTACGCGCGGGCGAAGTCGACGCTCGCGGTCGTGGTCGCTCCGCCCAGTGCGCTGAAGCCGCAACCCATCCCACCCAGCGCCGACTGGCGCATCGACCTGGCGAAGGGCTGCCCGGCGCACTGCCAGTACTGCTACCTCGCCGGCTCGCTGTCGGGCCCACCTGTCACTCGGGTGTACGCCAATCTCGACGACGTCCTGGCCCCGATCGCGACGCATGTCGGCCGCGGCACCATCACCAGCGGCACCGTCGAGCGTGGACACGAGGGCACCACCTTCGAGATGTCCTGCTACACCGACCCTCTCGGCATCGAGCACGTCACCGGATCACTGGCCGCCGCTATCTCGCGGGTCGGTGCCGGCGAGTTCGGACCCGGCGCCTCCCTCCGCTTCACCACCAAGTTCGACGATGTCACCGAGTTGGTCGGCCTCGACCACGGCGGGCGTACCCGGGTGCGACTGTCGGTCAACGCCCGCGACATCGGGAACCGTTTCGAGGGCGGCACGGCTCGGATGCCCGCGCGCATCGCGGCGCTGCGTGCGCTCGCGCAGGCGGGGTACCCGGTGGGCGTGACCATCGCTCCGATCATGCCCGTGCCCGGCTGGCGCGAGCAGTACGGCGAGCTCCTCGCCGACATCGCGGCGGCGCTGGCCGACGTCCCGGACGTCGACCTCACCGCCGAGATCATCACGCACCGGTTCACTCCGTCGAGCAAGGACGTGCTGCTGAGCTGGTACCCGGCCACGAAGCTCGAGATGGACGAGGACTCGCGCTCGGCCAAGCGGTCGAAGTTCGGGGGCGTCAAGTACGTCTACCCGAAGGACACCATGGCGGAGATGAAGAGCTGGTTCACCGAGGAACTACGGGACGTCCTGCCCGCGGCGCAGCTCCTGTACTGGACCTGACGTGCCGGAGGGGGACACGGTCCACGCGCTCGCAGCACGTCTGCGGGCGGCGCTGGACGGCCGGGAACTGGCCGAGGGCCGGCTGAACGTCCCCGCACATGCGACGGAGAACCTCGCGGGACGCACGATCCAACGGCACCGGACGCACGGCAAACACCTGCTCACCGATCTCGACGGCGACCTGACGCTCCACACGCATCTGAGGATGACGGGGTCGTGGACCGTCACCGCCCCCGGCCGACGACTGCCCCGTCGCCTCGATCCCGACGTGCGCGTGCGGCTGGCCGTGCGCGACGGGCCCACCGCGTACGGGCTGCTGCTCCCGGTGGTCGAGTTCTCCACCACTCGCGACGCCGACGCGGCGCTGTCGTATCTCGGCCCCGATCCGCTGCACGACGACTTCGACGCCGCGCAGGCGGCGGCGAACATCGCGCGGGACCCGCGCCCGATCGTCGCGGTACTGCTCGACCAGCGCGTCATGGCCGGGCCGGGCAACCTGTGGGCCAACGAACTGTGTTTCCTTCGTGGTCTCGGGCCGTGGGTGCCGGCGTGCGACGTGGATGCCACTCGACTGGTCGCCCTCACTCGCAAGGCGATGCGCCACTCGGTGTCCACCCCGCGGGCCATGCAGGTGACCACCGGAGACACCCGGCCAGGTCGGCAGCACTGGGTGGCGGGTCGCGCGGGCAAGCCGTGCCTGCGATGCGGCACCACCGTCCGCGTGGTCGCCGAGGTGCCGGGAGATCCGGAACGACGGCGGACCTGGTGGTGCCCGCACTGCCAGCCGGGGCCGGAGCGGCCGTGATCCGGTGCAGCCGACCGTGCTGTACCCGGTTCACTGCACCGGATCCGATCCACGGAACTGCCGCGGAGGCGCGCGCGTCCAGTGCGAGACGATCGAGAGACTGCTGGCCGAGCAGGACGGGGTGGTGACCACCGCGCAGGCCCGCACCGCCGGACTCACCCCCGAGGCCATCGAGTGGCGCGTCCACACCGGCCGCTGGCGGCGCACGAGTCGCGGAGTGTTCTTCGCCGTCGACCGACCGTTCACCGACGACGCGCGGATCCGGTGCGCGGTGTGGTCCACGAGTACGGGCGCGCTGTCCGGTCCTGCAGCCGCGTACTGGTATCGCATGCTTCCGCGGGCCCCGGAGACGATCGAGGTGACCGTGCCCCGGACAGGCTCCGGTCGCGGAATCACCGGCGTCCGGGTGCGCCGGCGCGACCTGCCGAGCATCGACGTCGTGATCGTGCGCCGTGTCCTCGTGACGAGGACGCCGCTGACCGTTCTGGAGGCGTCCACGGTGCTGGGCCCCGAGGTCATGGATCGCGCCCTGCAGAAGACGATGACCCTCGACCATCTCCGACGAGCGCACGCTCGCAACCCCGGACGTCGCGGGTACGTGCGAGCGGAGCAGCTCCTGCGCGCCGCCGAGGGCGGTGCCCGGTCCGAGGCCGAACGGCTGTTCCGCAGGATCATGAGATCCGCACACATCACCGGACTGCGGGTGAACCTGCCGTACGCGGGCTACATCCTCGACTTCGCGTTCCCGCACGCCAGGGTCTGCGTGGAGATCGACGGGTGGGCCTTCCACTCGGACAGCGCCGCGTTCCACCGCGACCGGATCCGGCAGAACGTCCTCAGCAGGGAGTGGACGGTGTTGCGGTACACGTGGCGGGACCTCGTCGAACGGCCCGACGAGGTGGCGGCCGAGGTGCGACGCTTCGTCACCGGCTGACCCGGTGCAGCTAACCGTGCTCTCCACGGTTCACTGCACCAGATCCGGTCCGGACCGGCGGATGTGGCACAGTTGTCAGCCGGGCGCGCCACCGGACGAGAGAGACGAAGATGCAGTATCAGTCGACGCGGGGTCACAACCTGCCCCAGCACTTCTCGGACATCCTCCTCGGCGGCCTGGCCCCCGACGGTGGTCTCTACCTGCCTGCCGAGTACCCGCAGCTGACCGCCGACGAGCTCGAGTCGTTCCGCTCACTGTCCTACGCCGACCTCGCCTTCGAGGTGCTCTCGAAGTTCGCCGACGACATTCCCGCGGAGAACCTCCGCGACATCACGCGCCGGACGTACACCGCCGAGGTCTACTCGAACGGCCGACCCGGCGACGACACGTCACTCATCACCCCGCTGCGTCCACTCGGCGAGGAGCAGGGCACCTCGCTCCATCTCCTGGGGCTGTCCAACGGCCCGACGCTGGCATTCAAGGACATGGCGATGCAGTTGTTGGGCAACCTGTTCGAGTACTCCCTCGCGGGCAGCGGCGAGGAGCTCAACATCCTGGGCGCGACATCGGGTGACACCGGCAGCGCCGCCGAGCACGCGATGCGCGGCAAGAAGAACATCCGCGTCGTCATGCTGAGCCCGCACGGCCGGATGAGCAGTTTCCAGCGGGCCCAGATGTTCAGCCTGCAGGACGAGAACATCGTGAACCTCGCGGTCGAGGGGAATTTCGACGACTGCCAGGACATCGTCAAGGCCGTCTCCAAGGACGCCGAGTTCAAGGCGCACCACGCCATCGGCACCGTCAACTCGATCAACTGGGGTCGAGTCGTCGCGCAGGTCGTCTACTACGTGCACGGGTGGCTCCTCGCGACGGACGGGCCGGGCCGGCGCGTGTCGTTCTCGGTGCCGTCCGGCAACTTCGGCAACGTGTGCGCCGGACACATCGCCCGGTGCATGGGCCTGCCGATCGACCAGCTCGTCGTCGCGACCAACGAGAACGACGTCCTCGACGAGTTCTTCCGCACGGGTGTCTACCGTCCCCGCGCGGCCGCCGAGACCCACCACACCTCGAGCCCCAGCATGGACATCTCCAAGGCGTCCAACTTCGAGCGCTTCCTCTACGACCTCGTCGATCAGGACGCGGTCCGGCTCGGTGAGCTGTTCCGCGCGCTCGACACCGACGGCGGCTTCGACTTCTCCGGTACTCCCGAGTTCGATCGCATCCAGGAGTTCGGCTTCGTGTCCGGCCGCAGCACGCACGCGAACCGCGTCGAGACCATCCGCGACGTGTCCGAGCGCTACGGCGTGACCATCGACCCGCACACCGCCGACGGCGTGAGTGTCGCCCGCCGGAACCTGCGCGAGGGCGTGCCCATGATCGTGCTCGAGACCGCGTTGCCCGCGAAGTTCGCGGACATCGTGCGGGAGGCGCTGGGAACCGAACCCGAGCGTCCGCCGGCGTTCGAGGGCATCGAGGACCTGCCGCAGCGCTTCGATGTCGTCCCCGCGGACGTCGATCGCGTGAAGGACGTCATCGTGGAGCACACCGGTCGTTAGAGTCGAGCGATGTCGATACGACTCGAGAACGTCGGGATCGCGGTACGCGACCTCGACGAGGCCATCGCGTTCTTCACCGATCTGGGTCTGACACTCCTCGGCCGTGACACGGTCCAGGGCGAGTGGGCCGACACGGCGGTGGGTCTCGACGGCAATCACGCCGACATCGCGATGCTGCAGACGCCGGACGGGGCGGGCCGCATCGAGCTGTTCCAGAACCGCCATCCCACCATGATCGAGACGGAACCGACGCTCCCGCATCAGATCGGCATGCACCGCGTCGCCTTCGAGGTCGACGACCTCGAGCAGGCTCTGGCAGTGGCCGCTCGGCACGGCTGCCACCCGTTGCGCGGTGTCGCGAACTACGAGGGTGTCTATGCACTGACCTACGTGCGCGGACCCAGCGGCATCATCGTCATGCTCGCTCAGAAGCTCGGGGCCTGATCACCCGGTGCTCTTGATCTCCTGGTGGTAGGTCTGCATGGCGTCGGTGAGAGCTCCGAACACACGGTGCGCCGCAGCGAGATCCGTGTCCGGCAGCGCGGACAGCGACTCGTGGACGTGCTGTCCGAGCGGGCCGAAGAACTGCCGTGCGACGTCCATTCCCGGCTCGTCGTAGCGGAGGATGACCCGCCGTCGGTCCCGCGTGTCGGGTTCGCGGCGGATGTGACCCGACGCGATCATCCGCTCCACCAGATACGTCATGGCGGCGGAGGAGAGTCCGAGGAGAGAGCCGAGCTCGCCCGGCGACACCGGACGTCCACCGACATCGGCGACCATGATGTGCAGCAGGGCTCGGAAGTCGTTCGCGCTGAGGTGGTGTCGAGAGCCGAACACACGGCCGAGCTGATCCGACTCGGCTGTCATGGCGCGCATGTCGGCGGCGATCGTGGATTCGAGATCGCGCCGGGCACCGTCGGCGTCGGTCGCGTCGGACCGCTCCGACCGTTCGTGTGCTGACACAGATTCTCCTTCGAAAACTCGGGTGTCAGCGTACTCGCCGGACCTCCGAGCAATGTCTCAGTTGCTTAACGATCAACTAACTGAGACACTTTTCCGGTGAGCGACAACTCTGTGTGGAACCGCGTGGCCGGCCTCGTCTCGGGGCCTCGGTCCTGGATCGTCGCCCTGCTCGTCGTCCTTGCCGCCGGCGCGCTCATCGGCGGCGTCGGGAGCAACTCCGCCGCCGAGAGTTCGCCGACATCGCTCCCCTCGGACGCGGAATCGGCACGGGTCGACGCCCTGCTCGAGGAATTCCCCGACTCCGACCTCTCGCCGGTGATCCTCGTGGTGACGCGCGCCGACGGCGGCGCCCTGTCCGAACAGGACCTCGCCGACGTCGCTGCCGCGAGGATGCGGATGAACGGTGTCGAGCGCGGGGTGGACGCGGGTGCGCCCGACGCCCCGGTCGTTCCCGCACCCGACGGCGAGGCGGCCATCGCCCCCGTCCAGGTGTCGACGTCGGAGTCCGGAACGGGACTGGCCGATCTGGTCACCGAGCTGCGCACCTCTGCCACCGACGGCCTCCCCGACGGGTTGACGGCGCAGGTCACGGGCGGTCCCGCGTTCGCCGCCGACATCGCCGACTCCTTCTCCGGGGCCAATGTCACGCTGCTCGGCGTCACCGCGCTGGTGGTGGCCCTGCTGCTGATCGCCACGTACCGGTCACCGGTTCTCTGGCTCGTGCCGCTCGCCGTCGTGGGCTTCGGTGACCGGGTCGCCTCGACGGTCGGCACCGCAGTGTCCGGGCTCACCGGGCTCTCGTTCGACGGCAGCACCTCGGGCATCACCAGCGTCCTGGTGTTCGGCGCCGGGACCAACTACGCGCTGCTGCTCATCTCCCGGTACCGCGAGGAACTGCGCCGCGAGAGCGACCACCGGGTTGCCCTCCACCATGCCGTGCGACGCGCCGGCCCGGCCATCGTGGCGAGCAACGCGACGGTGGTGCTCGCGCTCCTGACGCTGCTGCTGGGCACTCTGCCGAGTACGCGCAGCCTGGGCGGTCTGGCCGCGGCCGGTCTCGTGGTCGCCGCCGTCTTCGTGCTCTTCGTTCTTCCGCCACTGCTCTCGCTGTTCGGCCGGAAGCTGTTCTGGCCGTTCGTTCCTCGCGTGGGCGATCCCGAGCCGACGGACAAGGGCGTGTTCTTCCGCGTCGCCAACGCCGTCGGTCGTCGACCCGGCCGCGCCGCGGCGGTGTCGCTGGTCGCGCTGGCCGTCTGCATTCTCGGCCTCGTCGGAACGAACGTGGGCCTGTCGCAGACCGAGCAGTTCCGCGTCACCGCCGAATCCGTCACCGGCATCGACACGCTCGCCGAGCACTTCCCGGCGGGGCAGTCAGATCCGACCGTGGTCGTCGCCCGGACCGCGGCGGCCTCGGAGGTCGAGGCAGCGCTGCAGGACACCGACGGCGTGGTGTCGGTGTCCCGAACTGCGGACTCCCGGCCCGGCACCTCAAACACCGGTCTCACCGAGTGGTCCGTCGTGCTCGACGCGGAACCGTCCTCCGACGGCGCGTTCGCCGCGGTCGAGAACCTGCGTGCATCTGTCGCTCCGATCACGGGTGCCGACGCTCTGGTGGGCGGCAGCGATGCGCAGGCGCTGGACACGTCCGATGCCGCAGCTCGCGACCGCCTGGTGATCATCCCGGTGATCCTGCTGGTGGTTCTGCTGGTGCTGTTCGTTCTGCTCCGGTCGGCCCTCGCACCCCTGGTGCTCGTGGCCACGACGGTGCTCAGCACGCTGGCGGCTCTGGGCATCGGCAGCTGGGCCAGCGAGAACATCTTCGGCTTCCCCGCCCTCGGCGACAACGTGCCGCTGTTCGGGTTCCTGTTCCTCGTGGCCCTGGGTGTGGACTACACGATCTTCCTCGTCACCCGGGCACGCGAGGAGACACCGTCCTACGGGACGCGGACGGGCATCGTGCGCGCCGTCGCGTCGACGGGCGCGGTCATCACCAGTGCGGGCATCGTGCTCGCCGCGGTGTTCACCGTGCTGGGCGTCCTGCCCCTCATTCTGCTCACGCAGCTCGGGATCGTCGTGGGCCTCGGCATCCTGCTCGACACCTTCGTGGTCCGCACGATCGTGATTCCGGCCCTGTTCACCCTGATCGGTCCCCGCATCTGGTGGCCGACCGAACTCGACCCGCACTCCGAAGACAGTCCGAACGCCACGAAAGAAGGAGTCACCTCATGATCCGCAGCATCATCCGCACGGCAGTCGCCGGAGCGTTGGTCACCGGAGCTCTGCTCGCCGGCGGTAGCGCCGCGTCCGCGCAGCCCCTGTTCGAGCCGCTGCAGCCCATCGCTCAGCTGGACGTCCAGCGCTACGCGGGTGACTGGTGGCAGATCGCGGCCGTCCCGCAGCCGTTCAACCTGAACTGCGCCAAGGACACCCGGGCCAACTACCAGGTGCTCGACCCCAGCAACGTGCGCGTGCAGAACAACTGCACCCGCTGGGACGGCGGAGCCAACGAGATCATCGGCAACGCCCGGGTGAACGATCCGGTCACGCAGGCGCAGCTGCACGTGAGCTTCCCCGGTGTGCCCACCCAGGACAATCCCGAGGGACCCACCAACTACATCGTCACCTACATCGCCGACGACTACTCGTGGGCGCTGGTGGGCGATCCGTTCCGCACGTCCGGCTTCGTCCTGTCGCGGTCGCCGCAGGTGAGTGCCGATCAGTGGAAGCAGATCCGGAGCGTCGTCGAGAGCCGCGGCTACAACGCCTGCCTGCTGTTGACGTCGCCGACCACTCAGGGCAGCAACGAGATCCGCCCGCTCTGCACCGTCTGACCTCCGCCACCGCTCACCGTTCGGCTCAGCTGGGTCGAACGGTGAGCACCGGCACCGGTGACGTCATCAGCAGACGCTGACTGACGCTGCCCAGCAACGCCTTTCCCACCCGACTGCGCTTCTTGATCCCGATCACGAGTCGCGTCACCTCCGGGTGCGCCTCGATCTCGTCGATCACCGCGATCACCGGGTCGCGGTCCTCGCGCCCCGCCCGGTCGATCACTCGCACCGCCACGTCACCGCCCACGTCGCTCGTGTCTAGCGCGCCGAGGGTCAGATTCACCGCGATCACGTCGGTCTCGAGCATGCGCGCCTCCGACACCGCCTCCGACAGTGCGTGTCGGCCCTCGTCGCTGTCGGTCACTGCCACCAGTACTGCCATGATGTCTCGCCGTCCTTCTCGAAGTGGGGTGATCGTGTCAGGAGTACTCGCGGCGGAACCGGGCCTCGAGCTCCTCCAGGCTCTGACCGCGGGTCTCCGGCACCTGCGTGAGGATGAAGACCAGGGCCAGTATGCCCAGTCCGACGAAGATGAAGAACGTCGGCGCGATGCCGAGCGCGTCGACCACCGGCGGGAAGGCCAGTGCGACGGCAGCATTGGCGATCCACAGCATGAACACGCAGACACCGATGGCGAAGCTGCGAATCTTGAGCGGGAAGATCTCTGCGAGCATCAGCCAGACCAGCGGCCCGATCGTACCCTGCATGCAGAAGACGAAGAGCACGACGAAGACGAGGATGAAGTATGCCTTGGCGGTGCCGTCCGGCAGCAGCAGTGCGGACAGTCCGACCAGGAGATGGAAGAGCGTCGTCAGTGAGAAGCCCGCGATCAGCATCGTTCGGCGATCGATCCGATTCATGATGAGCAGGCCGACCGTGATGCCCAGGACGCTGAAGAGGCCGTTGAGCGTGTTCGCGATGATGGCGGAGCTGCTCGAGAATCCGGCGTCGCCGAGGAGCTGGGTGCCGTAGTACATCACCGAGTTGATGCCCGTGAACTGTTGGAACACACCGAGTCCCACACCGATGTAGATCAACCGTCGGATCCACCGCACCGACAGGTCGGCCGCGCCGCCGGTCTGCGAGAGCTTCTCCTCCTCGGCCAGCGCGTGCACCTCAGCCATCTCGGCCTCCGCACGTTCGGGGGACCGCACCTGCTTCAGCACCGCCAGGGCGTCGTCGTCCCGGCCCTGCGAGACGAGCCAGCGCGGACTCTCGGGCATCCGCAGCATGCCGAAGAACAGTGCGAACGCGGGCAACACGGCGACCAGCAGCATGTAGCGCCAGACGGAGTCGTGCTCGCCCCAGATGTTGAAGATGAGGGCGTTGATCACGAAGGCCGCGAACTGGCCGCTGACGATCATGACCTCGTTGCGCGTCACCAGGGAACCGCGGCGCTCGAACGGTGAGACCTCCGAGAGGTACACCGGCACGGTCGCGGACGCTCCGCCGACCGCGAGGCCGAGGATGAAGCGGAACACTGCCAGCACCTCCCACGACGGCGCCAGAACGCAGCCCAGAGTGCCGAGGACGAAGATGCCGGCCAGCATCAGGATGTTGTGCCGACGGCCGTACTTGTCCGACAGTCGACCCCCGACCAGTGCGCCGATGGCCGCCCCGAAGATGAGGATGCTGACGACGAAGCCCTCGGTGAAGGCCGTGAGCGACAGGTCCTCCTTCAGCGGCTCCAGCGCGCCGTTGATGACGCCCGTGTCGTATCCGAACAGCAGGCCACCGAAGGTCGCCACCACGGCGATGACGCCGAGGCGACGCGAGTGGGGACCGGGTGCGTCCGGCGGTAGTGCACTTCCCGTGGTGCTGACTTGCGAAGACATGACATCCCATCGTCGGCGTGGCGGGTCCGAGCCGCCCAGCGACGCTCGAACCATGTCTGTATGTCTTAACATAGTTTCCGCGCCCTGAGAAGTGGATCACATCATTTTCCCCTCGACACCGGTGTATCTCTCAGTTGTTCAACTATTCAGAATCTGAGATGATTGGTCCGGCGATCCACGACGAGAAGGGAGTGCCACCATGTCCGACGAGCCCGAGCGGGACAGCGAGCAACGCGCGGCTCCGTTGTCGTTCGTCCAGTTGTTCTTCGACGCGACGGTCGACACCACGTCGCCGGGACACCTCCCCGACGACGGACCCGACGACGCGGGCACATCGCCCCTGCGCTGATCAGCGATGCGCGAGCCCTGCGTAGAACGCGAGATGAGCGGCCGCGGCGTCGTCCCAACTCGTGCGGGCAGCCAGTGCGCGCCCGGCAGCGGCACGGTCGTCCGACGTCAGAGCGTCCTCGAGTGCGGCAGCCGTCCCCTCCGCGTCGCCGCCGTATCGCACCGCGTCCCCGAACACCTCGCGGAACACGGGGAGATCCCGCACCACGACGGGAACCGAGGCGGCGAGAGCCTCCATCGCGGCCAGCCCGAAGCCTTCCTTGGTGGAGAGGAACGCGAATGCCGACGCGCCCGCGACGAGAGACGGGAGCACGTCGTGGTCGACGGTGCCGAGCACCCGCGGTACGGGCCCCTCGTCGCCTGTCGACCGACCGGCCTCCGGCCTGCCCGCCAGTTCCGCGAGTCGGGTGTCGAACTCCGCCCGGTACCCCCGGTAGTCGAACAACGTCTCACCGCCGGCGAACACCAGACCCACGTCCGGACACCGCTCTCGAAGCGCGGCGTGGGCCTCGAGCAGGTCGATGCTCCCCTTGCGCGGCTCGATGCCACCGACCGCGAGGACGTATCGGCCGAGACGGGTGCGCCACTCGTCGCCGCGTGCCGCCGCGAACCGAGCATGGTCGACCCCGTTGGGGATGACCGTCGGCGACAGCCCCCATCCCGCACGCACCTCGTCGGCCACGGCGCGCGAGACACAGATGCGGGCGAGGGGCTCGACGACCGCGCGCTCGTGGCAGGCGGCGAGTTCCGGTGTCGTGAACTCCTCGAGGTGGTGGATCGTGCGGACACAGCGTCCGACGGCGTTCGCGGTGATGCAGTCCTGGGCATGCACGACGTCGGCGTCACCCGGGTCGAATGCACTGCGCATCAGTGCTATCGACCGCAGGATGCGATCGCCCACCGACTCGTCCTCGCGCGCCGGGAACGGAACGAGACGAACCGTCACCGCGGGATCGATCGCACGGTAGAAGCCCTCGTCGCCGCCGCGCGCCAGGGACCACACCGTCACGTCCGCTCCCGCGCGCGCCAGTGCTTCCGCCAGTTCGACGGTGTGGACCACTCCCCCTCGCGGTTTCGTCGAGTAGGTCAGGAGGGCGACACGCACGTGGTCTCCTTCGATGCCTGTGAGTGGTAGGTGTCCGGTCGTCGTTCGTCGAGGTGACGCAGCACCCGACGGGCCCGGTCCACCTCCGCGTCCACGTCGATGTCGCAGCACGCCAGGCCACCCTTGTCTCGCGTCCGGCACAGGACCTCGCCGCCGGGACCGACGATCTTCGCCTGCCCGAGGAAGCGCAGAGATCCCGTCACCCCCGTGTGATTGGACGACAGCAGCACCACCTGATTCTCGGCTGCCCGGGCGGCGTCGTAGAGGTCGAACAGGCGAGACTGTCTGTCGTTGGCCAACTTCGACGCCCTGTCCGTCACACTGGCCGGCCACGCCGACAGCGCCGCGATGATGCGCGCACCGTCCAGAGCCAAGGTGCGCGCCGCCTCGGGGAATGTCTTGTCGTAATCGATCAGCATGCCCATCCTGCCCACCGGCGTGTCGAACGCCGAGAACCGATCTCCCGCCGCATAGGCCAACGACTCCCCCGCCGGTTGGTGCACCTTTCGATGACGACCCAACACACCGTCGCCCGTGAGGCACACGGCGGCGTTGTAATGGACCAGGGCCGCCCTCTCGGTGTAGCCCACGCACACGGTCATCGCACCGGCCGCAGCAGCGATCACCGCGAGCTCGGGTCCGTCCTCGTCGAGCGCCGGCGGCAGCTCCTCGAGATCGGGCCGCGCGAGATCACCGAGGTAACCGCCGAGGCAGGCGTCGGGCAGGACCAACAGGTCGATGCCCCGCTGATGGCCCTGCTCGATGATGCCCACGATCTTCTCGACGGACCGCTCGACGTCACGGCCGAAGTGTCCCGCGAGCGCCGCCGCCCGGATCGGCGCCATCTCGCGGTCAGACCGCCGCGGGCACGCGGGCGCCGACCGCCGGGGACATCTGCTCCGCGAGGTACTCCGCATCCCGTGCCACCGCCGCGAATCGGCCCGAGCCCCAGGTGTTCTGCCATGGCAGACCCAGGAAGTACAGGCCCTCCGCCGCGGTCACACCGCGGGTGTGAGCCGGGTGGCCCTCACCGTCGAACACCCCGACCTTCAGCCAGCGATAGTCCCGGCGGAAGCCGACGGCCCACACGACGGACGTGACGCCCGCCGCCTCGAGATCGAGCTCGGTGGGTTCCGACTCGGGCCGCCAGACCGGTGTGTATCGCTCCTCGACGGGAGCGTCGAGTCCCGCCCTGGTGATGTAGGCGTCGATGTCGTTCTTGATGCCCTCCGACACCGCGTCCGCCGCGTCGAGTGACTGCTCGAGAGTCGGCGCGAAACGCAGGACACCGTCCGAACCGACGTCGGTCAACCGCCCGTACAGCCGCATCCCGTCCAGCGCGAAGGCACGCAGGTCGATGTCGCGTCCGCCGTCCCGCCCGGTCACGTAGTGGTTCGTGCTCTCCCGCTTGGAGAGTCCGCCGGCGTGTTCGGAGATCGACACGTCGTACACCCCCATGTCCTGCAGCCACGCGACGCAGTCCCGTCCGCGGTAGAAGCGGGCGACACGAGGCGCGGACCCCGCGACGAGGTGCACCTGCCTGCCCTCGAGGTGCAGATCCTCGGCGATCTGCGCGCCGGACTGCCCGGTACCGACCACCAGGACCCCACCCGGAGGAAGCGCCGCCGCGCTGCGGTACCCCGACGAGTGGATCTGCGTGATCGTCTCCGGCACCCGCTCGGCGAGGCGTGGAATCGACGGGACGTGGTAGCCACCGACGGCCACCACGACCTGATCCGCGGTCATCGACCCGGCGGAGGTCGACACGACGTGGCCGCCGCCGGGTGCCTGCTGCACCGACAGCACCGCGACGTGTTCGCGGACCGGAGCGCCGAACGAGTCGGCGTAGCGCCGCACGAAGTCGTACACCAGGTCTCGGGTCATGAATCCGTCGGGATCGTCGCCGTCGTAGGCGTACCCGGGCAGGACGCACTGCCAGTTCGGTGTCACCAGGGTGAAGTTGTCCCACCGCCCGTCCAGCCACTCGTGGGCGATGGTGTCCCGTTCGAGGACGACATGGTCGACACCGCGTCGGGTCAGGTGCCAGCTCATGGACAGCCCTGCCTGGCCCGCGCCGATCACGATCACGGTGTGATGCTCGGTCATCGCGCTCCTCCCAGGTCGAGCACGTGCACGGTGCCGTGGTCGAACGCCGCTGCGGTGGTCTCGATCTCGCGCAGAGTCGCCGCTGCCGAGGTACACGCGAAGCCGTACTTGGCCCGCACCCGGTCACTGGCCTCGGTGAGCGCGAGTCGACTGCGCTGCACGAAGTCGGCGATCTCGTAGCGCATCCCGACCGTGAGATGGTCACGGACGACGAGTGACGGTGAGTAGCACTGTTGGCGGCACCCGTTGGGCCACTGGACGGTGAAGGTCATCTCAGGCACGGCTCATCACCCGGTCCACCCGAGACATGCTGTCGCCGTCGACGAGGGTCCCGTACACGGACGGACGGCGGTCCCGAAGGTTGTACATGCCACCTCCGCGAGCCGCCGCGATCGCCTTCTGCACATCGAGAGTCGCTGTCGCCAGGCCGGGTTCGACGCCCGTGCCGGCGAGGATCTCCCCTCCCGGACCGACGATCTTGGCGCTGCACACGAAGTCCAGCGACCCGAAGGACCCCGCCTGATTGGACGCGATCCACACGACCTGGTTCTCCAGTGCTCGCGCCTGGTCGTAGATGTCGAAGCGCAGCTTCCATCGATCGTCGGCCATGTTCGGTGCACGACCCGTCCGCGAGGTCGGCCATGCCGACAGCGAGGTGATGATCTCGGCCCCGTCGAGTGCGATCTCCCGCGCCGCCTCGGGAAACGCCTTGTCGTAACAGATCTGCATGCCCATCCGGCCGACCGGGGTGTCGAAGGCGCGGTACTCGGAACCCGCCGAGTAGCAGAGGTTCTCGCCCAGCGGCTGGTGCACCTTGCGGTACGAGCCCAGCACCCCGTCACCGTGCACCGTCACCGCGGCGTTGTACCGCGTGAGACCGTCCGCCTCACAGAAACCGAAGGTCACCACCATGTCTCCGGCCATCGCCGACACTCGCGCGATCTCCGGACCGTCCAGCTCGAGGGCCGGCGGCAGGTTCTGCAGCCGGGTGCGGCGCTTCTCCTCCGACTCGTCTCCGCCTCCCAGACTCGGGAGGTAGCCCCCGAGGCACGCCTCCGGCAGGACCAGCAGCGCGCTGCCGCGTCGCCGTGCTTCCGCGATGGTGCGCTCGATGGTGGCGTACGACTCGTCCATGTCGCGGCCGAAGCGCTCGGACGCCACCGAGAGAGTTACGTCGTTCATGCTGGTCCCAATCCTGTGACTGCGGCGGAGACCGCCGAGGTGGTGGCGCCGTCGGGCCACCGCAAGGTGACTCCCGGCTCCGAGGTGAGGCGGCCGCAGGCGGCCGATGTCGCCGGACCGGCCGGCGGGAGCCGACGTCCGGGGCGGTCCGCGGTGATCATCGCGAACCCGGGGAAGCACGTGATCCATCGGCCGAGGTCGGCACCGCCGGGTCGGGGTATGCGGGCGACGTCGATCTCGGCGCCCGTACCTGATGCCTCGGCCAGCATGCCGACGGTGCCCGCGAGCCCCGCCATGCTGACGTCCTTCGCCGCACGAGGAGCTGCCCGGGCCACGAACGAGCCCATCTCGCGGAGGTCCGACCCGGAGCGTGCGGAGGTCGAGTCCCACTGCAGGCCGTGGTAACCGGGTCGCCAGCCGCCCCCGAGGTCGGCGGTGAGACTCAGCTCGTCACCGACCTCACCGCCGCCCGCACGCACCGGCGACGACGTCCGTCCGAGTGCCGTGACCGACAGCGCCGCCGGCACACCCACCTGGGTGTGGCCGCCGAGCACGGGAACCCCCCACGCGTCACCGGCGCGGGCGAGGCCCCGGATCACGCGGGTGAGGAGCGACGTCGTCGGAGCGCCGACGGCGTCCAGCATGCCCACCGGGGTCGCACCCATGGCGGACAGATCGTTCAGATTCACCAGGGCGGCACACCATCCGGCCCACTCCGGGTCGCGCTCGACCATCGAGGGCACGATGGCGTCGCACGCGGCGATGATGTCGGAGCCGGGCACCGGCACTCCGTCGTCGCCTCGGAAACCACTCGCCCCCAACCCCAGTGGCGCAGTGGCCAGGGGTGCCAGCACATCTGCGAGCACGGCCTTGGTCGACCGGACGAGACGTGCCACCGTGTCGATGGTCCAGCGCATCGTCTCGTGCGGGGCGCCGGCCAGCACGGTGGGGCCGGTGGCGGTCCACCCGAGCGCCGTGAACATCGGGACGTGGCGAGACTGCACGGTGGCGTCGAACCGCACCACCCCGGCCGTCTCCACATGAGCGCAGGCGGCTCGGATCAGAGCGGGTCCCACTGCGCGACTACGCTTCTCCCGCGCGACGACGAGGCGGCTGCCCGACCACCATCCCAGGTCGACGTCCGTGCAGGGAGCCACCCGGACCCCGCCGAGGACGGTGCCGTCGGGGGCGGTCGCGAGAAGGACGACCGCGCGCGGATCGTCGTCGACGCCGTCCCGGTCGGTACCCGAGAACAAGCCCTGCTCGACGACGAACGACTCGCGTCGAAGACGGTGATAGGCGGCGAGATCGGCCGCCGACTCGGCCGGCCGGACGAGGAACGGGGCGGCGCCGACGGTGGGTGCCCCGGTGAGGATCGACAGTTCGGTGCTCATGTCAGCCACCCATCGTCTGCAGGACGCTGCACGCACCACACGCTGCGCACCCGGCCTTCTGGTCGGTCCCCAGCATCTCCGCGTCCACCAGTGCCGCGGCCACCCGAGTGCTCACGTCCGTCAACAGCTCGGCGGACGGCGCCCCGGCCCCGTCGACGTCCACCGCGAGGGTCCCCGGGTGTGGCCGGAACGGGACGACGAAGGGATAGACCCCCATCGCGATCAGCTCGGTGGCGCCGCGAACCACCTCGTCCGGGTCCTCGCCGAGCCCGACCAGCAGATACGTCGACACCTGGTTGCGTCCGAAGACACGCACCGCCTCCGCCCATGCCGCGCGGTACTCGTCGAGCGAGACCGACGCCTTGCCCGGCATCCAGCGGCGCCGCACGTCCTCGTCCAGGGACTCGACGTGGATACCGATGGACCGTGCGCCGGCGTCGTACAACTCGGTGAGGGTCGCGAGATCACCGGGCGGTTCGCACTGCACCTGGATCGGCAGGTCGGGGAGCACGGCGCGCACCGCGCGGACGCAGCGTGCCAGGTGCAACGCCCCGCGATCTCGGCCCGCCGAGGTCCCGGTCGTCATGACCATCTGGGTGATGCCGTCGAGTCGCACCGCCGCCTCGGCCACGGCGGCGAGATCGGCGGGCTTCTTCACCGCCACGGTGGCGCCGCTGCGCAACGACTCCTCGATGGAGCAGAACCGACACCGTTGCGACTCGTCGTAGCGAATGCAGGTCTGGACCACGGTCGTGGCCAGCACCCCCTTGCCGTGGAGCTTGGCGAGCTTCTCGTAGGGCACACCGTCGTCGGTGGTGAGGTCGTAGAAGGCCGGCCGGGCGATGGCGGCGATGTCCAGTCTGATGTCGTCCCCGTCGAACAGCACCCGATCGCCGTCCAGGACGTAGGGGCTCGACGGATTGCGGGGCAGCGCTGCACCGAGTCCGTCGATGCTCACATGGCCGTCGTCGCTCGGTCCCGCACCCGCGGTGCGGCGCACCGGTGGGGTCCCACGGATGCCGAGCAGGGCCAGATCGACCCGGTGGTTCCTGGTCGAGCGGGAAGGCCGGAGGCCGGTCGGGGTCTGCAGTCGAACGTCGGACATCGCCGTCTCACCTCAGACCATGTACGTGGAGTTGATGATCGCGCCCTTGCGGGCGTAGTGGATCAACGCGTCCTGCACGTCCAGCGGGTGCGCGGGCACTACGCCCTCGATGAGGTCTTCCTCGCGGCCGCCGTGCAGCGCGAGCCCGAATCGGCAACAGAACACGGTGCCGCCCTCCGAGATGAACGTCGCGAGAGCGTCGTTGATGTTCTGCTCGCCGGGAAAACCGGAGTCTCCGGTGGTGGGGAAGCCGCGGGTCGCCAGGCAGTTGATGGCACCGGGACCGTAGAAGTACATCGCCGACTCGTAGCCCTTGCGCAGAGCGCGCGTCGCCTGCAGCACGGCGACGAAGCTCACCGACGACTCGTGGGCGATGCCGTGCACGAGGGTGAAGTACGACTCGCCGTCCTCCGCCTTGTAGTCCGGGAAGATCTTGGTTCCGCCGTAGATGTTGCTGCCCTTGGGGAGTGACGGGTGCGGGATCTCAGCGAGTGAGGCGGACATGTTGTCGAGGATGGTCTGATCGAACGCGGCCACGGGAACCTCCGGAAGATGAGTGAGCGAGTACTCGGGTGCGGAGACGTCCGTCCCGCTGACACCAGTACAGGCCCGCTCGATGTCCGGATGGTCACCCGCGGAACAACGCCCTGTTTCGTCCTGCTCACTCGCGTAACCCCGACGACACACCGCCGCGTTACCGTCGGAGTGTGGTCGACGCCTCGGGTGCCCGACGCCTCCTCGCACTCGCGCACGTCGCGTCGCGAGTCGAGGCGGGCCCACCCGTGCCGCCGGCGACGAGAGTGACCGTGCACTTCCATCCCGATCGGCTCGTGGCCGGCCGACCGTTGCTCGAGGTGCTGATCGAGGAGAACCTGTACCGATCGCAGTTCGTCACCGGCACGAGCAACGGCGGGTTCGATCCTGCGCCCGGCGGTCGTCGCCACGCATGGGAGTCCCGGATGTTCGGTGGGGCGTACGACCACGGCCCGGCATCGGAGCGCCCGATCTACGGCTCGCTGAATCACCGCCTGGAGCCCGCGGGCGGATCGGTGCGCTTCGGCTCCTCCCACCTGGTGCTCCGCGGAGACGTGCTGCCCCGGACCACCTTCTGCTACCCCGATTCCGTCCACGAGCCGACAGCCTTCGGCACCGGTGAGCGCATGCCACTCGTCGAGACGGCACTCACCCACCACGATGTCGACGTGCTCGACGACTACATCGAGGCCCATGTCCACGGACCGCTACGACTCGACACCGATGTCGAGGCACTCGTTCTCGACCCGTCGTTCCGCGGGACCGAGCTGGACGCGATCGCACGCCGGGCACCAGTTCCGGTGCGGTGGCACCACGGGTTCGAGCTGACATCGAGTCGGTTCGATCACTGCGCCGACTACCGCGGACCACACATCGCCGACCTCGCACGGTCCGTGGCGAGAGACGGGCGTCTCACCGCGTACATCGTCGGTCAGGCCGCGAACACCGGTGAGCACGACGATCAGCACGTCAAACAGCTCTGGCACTGCGTCGCGCGCTTCGGACACGACTGGTCCGACCGTCCGGGGGCCGCAACCTCACCTGCCGAGGGACGAATCGGACGGGGATAAACTGGGATCACCATGCTCACACCCATCACGGTCGCCCTCTACGTGCTGCCACTCGTCGCCGCGGTCTGGGCACTGGTGAAGCTGATCCGCAATCAGGCGCTGCTCCTCGCGAACCGCGGAGACCGCGTGTTCTTCCGGTTTCTCGTCGGCATCGAGCTGCTCGTGCTCGCGCAGGCCGTGGTCGGTTTCGTCGCCCTGGCCACCACCGACCGCGATGTGCACACCGTCACCTTCGGCGCGTACCTCATCGGTCTCGCGCTGCTGCTGCCGATCGGTGTGTGGTGGTCCCTCGGGGACCGAAGTCGCGGCGGCACCGCCGTCCTGATCGTCGTCACCCTCACCCTCGCGGTGATGGTGCTGCGTCTGAACCAGATCTGGGCCGGCCATGCCTGACACCGCACGCACGGACCTGCAGACGGCCACCCGGTCCGGCATCGGGCGCGTCCTCATCGCCCTCTACGCCCTGTTCTCCGTCGCCGCCGCGTCGCGCTCGGCGGTGCAGATCGGGACCCGGTTCGACGACGCACCGGTCGCGTACCTGCTGTCCGCGTTCGCCGCCCTGGTCTACATCGTCGGCACCGTGTGTCTCGCACGAGCCTCCGTGGTGTCGCGCCGCATCGCGACCATCTCCTGCGTCGTCGAGATAGTCGGTGTGCTCGCCGTCTCGATCGCCAGTTACGCCGTGCCGCAGGAGTTCCCGGAGCCCACGGTGTGGTCGCACTTCGGATCGGGCTACCTGTTCATCCCGGTGATCCTGCCGATCGCGGCGCTGTGGTGGCTGCGCCGGACGGACACCGGTAGGGCGGGGAAGGGCTGATTCGTCCACGCTGCGGCCACACGAACGAGCCTCCTCGCAGCGGGTACGGAATCACGCGTGACGTCTGGCCACCCGATCCGCACGCACGGTGGCGGCCACCAGGATCACAGCTTGCACCGCGAGACCTGCGGCGGGAACCGAAACCACCGCGGGCCCGATGTCGGCCTCGGTGATCGACGCGATCAGCCAGAGCGTGCTCGTCAGAACGACGACCACGACAGCGATGACACCGACGGCGAGAAAGTGCGCCGCGGCAGCTCGATGACCGGCTCGCCAGGCATCGCGGGACGCCGTCGTCGCCTTCGTGCGCAATCCCACGGCCGAATTCACGTCCACGTTCGTGCCCGGCGTCCGCATCACGAGCGACAGGGACCCGAGGAGAACCACCCCGACGAGAAGTGACAGCACCGGAGCAGGTTCCACGAACTACCCCAGCTTCGCCAGGTTGGTCACACTCGTGCGCACGTCCGACTCCAGCACCTTCGCGACGACCCCGCCGATCGGGCCGGACAGCAACCCGCCGCGGAAGTTCGCGTCGAGGGTGAACTCCGATCCGGCGCCCTTCGGCGCGACGGACATCTTCAGATCGATCTTGATGCCGCCCTTGCCTTTGCCGAGCAGCGCGATCTCGTAGGGCTTCTCGTACTCGGTGATCGTCCAGGTGATCACGTTGCGGAAACCCTTGACCTTGATCAGCGAATCGATAGTGACGCCTTCCTTCAACGTGTCCGGCACGGGACTGCGCCATCCACCGAAGATGGTCATCCACTCCTGGAAGCTGGACAGATCGGACGCCCTGGCCCACGCCTCGTCCGGTGTCATCGTCGAATCCACCGTCACGTTCACTCCGGCCACGCGGCCCTCGCTTCCTGCCTCGTCGGTCCCGCGCGCGGGTCCTGCCACCGAGCGTGGCACCGCTCTCGAACATACCCAGCTCGCGAAGCACGCAATCTATCCTGGACCCATGGCATCGCTGGAGGTCGCGGGGCGACAGATCGCCTTGACCAACGTCGACAAGGTGCTGTGGCCGGAGACGGGCACCACCAAGGGCGAGGTGATCGACTACTACGTCGACATCGCGCCCGCGATGCTCCCCCACCTTCTCGGACGCCCGGTCACGCGGAAGCGATGGCCGAACGGGGTCCAGGCAGGCTCGTTCTTCGAGAAGAACCTCGCCGCGTCGGCCCCGGACTGGCTCGATCGACGACGTCTGCACCACTCCGACCGCGTCGTGGTCTACCCCGTCTTCCACACCGCCGCCGATCTCGCGTGGCTGGGACAGCAGGCTGCGCTGGAAGCCCATGTGCCGCAATGGACTTTCGACGGCGACGAGCAGGGCAAAGCCACCCGCATCGTCTTCGATCTCGATCCGGGCGAGGGCGTCGACCTCGACACCTGCGCGACCGTGGCCTGTGAGGTA
Source organism: Rhodococcus sp. UNC23MFCrub1.1 (assembly GCF_000686025.1). Taxonomy (GTDB): domain Bacteria; phylum Actinomycetota; class Actinomycetes; order Mycobacteriales; family Mycobacteriaceae; genus Rhodococcoides. Next base: position 245,204 of record NZ_JMLQ01000005.1, on the reverse strand, counting down.
CGGGCGATGATCACCGACATCGGGCTCACCGCCCACCCCCTCACCAGTGGTAGCAAAGGCATACACCTGTACGTCCCGCTGGAGAAGCCGGTCTCGTCGTCCGGTGCCTCGACCGTCGCGAAACGCGTTGCGACGCTTCTCGAGGAGAAGATGCCCGATCTGGTCACCGCATCGATGTCGAAGGCTCTGCGGCCCGGGAAGATCTTCCTGGACTGGAGTCAGAACAACGGCAAGAAGACCACCATCGCGCCGTACTCGCTGCGCGGACGCGACCGCCCTACCGTCGCGGCTCCGCGGACGTGGGACGAGCTCTCCGGCGGCGGTCTCGCCCAACTGAGCTTCGAGGAGGTGCTCGCTCGCTTCCACCGGGACGGCGATCTGCTCGCCGGCCTCGATCCGGAGCCGGAGGCGTCGACGATCACCGACAGCCTCGGTCCGTACCGCGGCAAGCGGACTGCCTCGCGCACACCGGAACCCGTCCCGACGACATCGACGACTCGGGAATCCGCGGACCCGATCTTCGTCATCCAGGAACACCACGCACGTCGACTCCACTACGACTTCCGACTCGAGCGCGACGGCGTGCTGGTCTCGTGGGCGGTCCCGAAGAATCTGCCGACGGACGAGAAGAAGAACCATCTCGCCGTGCACACCGAGGACCATCCGATGGACTACGCATCCTTCGAGGGGACCATCCCGCAGGGCGAGTACGGCGGCGGCGAGGTGAGCGTCTGGGATCACGGCACCTTCATCACCGAGAAGTGGCGGGACGACGAGGTCATCGTCGAACTCGCGGGTGAGCGCGTCGCGGGCCGGTACGCACTGATCCGGACCGACCGGGACCAGTGGCTCGTGCACCGGATGACATCGCGCCCCCAGCCGACACGCACGGAACTGCCCCAGCACCTGCGGCCGATGCTGGCGTCCGCCGGAACGCTGTCCGGACTCGAAGCCGACGAGTGGTCGTTCGAGGGGAAGTGGGACGGCGTCCGCATCGTCGCGACCCTCGACCACGGGGACGTCGTGCTCGAGAGTCGGACCGGACAGGACCTCACGCGCCGCTACGCGGGGATCACGGCGCTCGCCGCGGATCTGTCCGACCATGCGGTCGTACTGGACGGTGAGGCCGTGGTCTACCGCGCGGACGGAGTCACCAGCTTTCAGGCACTGCAGGACGCGCATCCCGACGACGTGCAGTTCATCTGCTTCGACATCCTCCACCTCGACGGCACGGATCTGACGGGCAAGAAGTTCACCGACCGGCGCATGATCCTCGAACTGCTCCTGACCGGCCTCGAGACGGCGACCGTCTCGCCGCTCCTGCCCGGCACAGCGGCGGGAGCACTGTCCGAGAGCGAACGCCGCGGGTGGGAGGGCATCGTCGCGAAGCGGCGGGACTCGACCTACGAGGTGGGCCGACGCAGCACCTCGTGGATCAAGGTGAAGAACTGGCGGACGCAGGAGGTGGTCATCGGCGGATGGCGCGCCGGCAAGGGTTCCCGCACCGGGAGCATCGGGTCGCTCCTGCTCGGCATCCCGTCGGAGAACGGACTGCACTACGTCGGGCGCGTCGGCACCGGGTTCACCGAGCGCCAGCGCGCGGACCTGCTGACACTGCTGCGCCCGAGCGTCGTCGACGAGTCACCGTTCGACGACCCTCTCCCCACCGCCGACCGCCGCGATGCGACGTGGGTGGCCCCCACCGTCGTCGGCGAGGTGCGGTTCTTCGAGTGGACGGACGGCGGCTCGTTGCGCCATCCGAGCTGGCGGGGCCTGCGTGAGGACAAGACCGTCGAGGACGTTCACCGCGAGGACTGAGCGCTCCCACTCGAGTGGACAAAGTTTGGACCTTACACAAGAACCACCGAATACGGTTGTCGCCGTCGTGTCGCTTGCTTACGGTTCGATCACGGGGCCGGGGCGCCGTTTCCCGAGTGGAACCGAGCGCTCGGGCAGTGTTCAATGTGGCTGTCGTTCGATAACCGCACAGTCGGTTCGTAGGAGTGTTCCAGTGAGATCCATTCGTCGCCTCGTGCTCGCCGCGGTCACCGCAGCCGTCGTCGCTGCCGCCCTTCCGGGGACCGCAGCCGCAGACGCCCAGTACCCGACCCCCAGTGCCGACCCGTTCTACTCCGCGCCGGGCGACATCTCCGGGCTCGCACCGGGCACGATCCTCGCCAGCCGTCCGATGCCCAACCCGCCCAACTTCATCGGCGTGTCGACGTGGCAACTGGCGTTCCGCAGCACCGGCAGCGAGGGCAACCCCATCGTCGGTGTCACCACCGTCTTCGTCCCACTGGGGAAGGCGCCCGACGGCCCGCTGCTCTCCTACCAGCAGATCGTCAATGCTCTCGGCCTGAAGTGCGCGCCCTCGCAGGCGTTGTGGTCGACCGACCCGAACGTCGTCATCCGCGACGCCGCCGCCTTGAACGCGGTGTTCACCCGCGGCTGGTCGGTCTCGATGCCGGACCACCTCGGCCCCAACAGTGCCTACGGTGCCGCCAAGCTGGGCGGTCAGATCACGCTGGACGGTATCCGCGCTGCCAAGAACTTCGATCCGCTGCAGCTGCGCAACAGCCCCGTCGGCATGGGCGGCTACTCCGGCGGCGGCATGGCCACTGCCTGGGCAGCCGCGTTGGCACCCTCGTACGCACCCGAGTTGAACATCGTGGGCAGCGCCCAGGGTGGCGTTCCGATGAACCTGTTGAAGATGGCCTACATGCTCGGCGAGAACACACCGCACCCCGTGTTCGGGCTGGCACTGGCCGCGGCGATCGGTCTCGGCCGCGAGTACCCGGACCGGATGCCCGTGTCGCAGAACCTGACTCCCCAGGGCACGTCGATGATGAATCAGATCGCCGACTCCTGCACCAACGACATCCTGGCCGTGGGCGCCAACCACAGCGCCGCGGAGATCACCGCGAACAAGTCGGTGTTCGCAGATCCGCAGGGCCGTGCCGTCGTGGAAGAGAACAGTGTCGAGCTCTACCCCGGCGTTCCGCGCGCACCGATCTTCGAGTGGCACAGCCCGACCGACGGGCTCATCCCCGTCGACGCCATCGACAGCACCACCGCCCGGTACTGCAGCGCCGGCGCTCGAGTGCAGACGCTGCTCACCCCGACCCCCGACCACCTCAGTGGCGCGTTGCTCGGGCTGCCGTCCGCACTGCAGTGGCTGAACGATCGCTTCGCCGGTCTGCCTGCACCCAGCACCTGCTGATCGCGGAGGGTCAGGCGCGGACCGGTTCGTCGAACTGCGTGCGGTAGAGCTCGGAGTAACGACCCGAGTTCGCCAGCAGTTCGGTGTGCGTACCGCGCTCGACGACGCGGCCGTTCTCGATGACCAGGATGAGATCGGCCGCCCGGATGGTGGAGAGCCGGTGCGCGATGACGATGGACGTCCGTCCCTCCAGTGCCTCGGCGAGTGCCTCCTGCACCGCGGCCTCGGAAGTGGAGTCCAGTGACGCGGTGGCCTCGTCCAACACGACGACGGTGGGACGCGCCAGCAGCAGGCGGGCGATGGTGACGCGTTGACGCTCACCACCGGAGAAGCGATAGCCGCGCTCGCCGACCACCGTGTCCAGGCCGTCCGGCAGCGACAGCACCAACTCCTCGAGACGCGCACGCCGCAGCGCGGACCAGATCTCCTCCTCCGTCGCATCCGGGTGCGCCAGGGTGAGATTGGACCGCAACGTCTCGTGGAACAGGTGGCCGTCCTGCGTGACCATGCCGACGGTGCGACGGATCGATTCGGCCGTCAGATCCCGCACGTCGACGTCGCCGATGCGCACGGCACCGGAATCCACGTCGTACAGCCGCGAGACGAGCTGCGCGATGGTCGACTTTCCTGCACCGGACGAGCCGACCAGGGCCACCATGTGTCCGGGCTCGGCGCGGAAGGACACCCCGTGGAGCACCTCCTCGCCGCCGCGAGCATCCAGGACGGACACGTCCTCCAGAGACGCCAGTGACACCTTGTCGGCCGATGGATAGGCGAAGCGGACGTCGTCGAACTCGACGGTGACCGGGCCCTCCGGAACCGCCCGGGCGTCGGGCTTGTCGGTGATGAGCGGATCGAGGTCGAGGATCTCGAAGACCCGCTCGAAGCTCACCACGGCGCTCATGATGTCGACGCGGGCGCTCGCCAGTGCGGTGAGCGGCGCGTACAGCCTGGTCAGAAGCAGCGCGAGCGTCACGACCGACCCTGCGTCGAGCTGCCCCCGCAGCGCGTAGAAGCCACCGAGGCCGTAGACGAGCGCGAGTGCCAGCGCAGACACGAGGGTCAGCGCCGTCACGAAGACGGTCTGGACCATGGCCGACCGCACGCCGATGTCGCGGACGCGGCCCGCCCGCAACGCGAACTCGGCCGACTCGTGGCCCGGGCGTCCGAACAGCTTGATCAGTGTCGCGCCGGGAGCGGAGAAACGCTCCGTCATCTGCGTCGACATGGCCGCGTTGTGCGCGGCGGCCTCACGCTGCAGGCGGGCGAGCCGAGTGCCCATCCTGCGGGCCGGGAGCACGAAGATCGGCAACAGCAACAGTGCCAGCAGGGTGATCTGCCAGGAGATCCCGAGCATGACGACGAGGGTGAGCAGCAACGTCACGAGGTTGCTGACGACACCCGACAGCGTGCCGCTGAAGGCGCGCTGCGCCCCGATGACGTCGTTGTTCAGCCGCGAGACCAGGGCACCGGTGCGCGTGCGTGTGAAGAAGGCGATGGGCATCTTCTGCACGTGGTCGAACACGCGAGTACGGAGGTCGAGGATGAGGTTCTCGCCGATCCGCGCCGAGAGCCACCGGTTCACCAGCCCCGTACCGGCATCGAGCAACGCCACGACCGCGATGATGACGGCCAGCACGAGGACCGTCCCGTACGCGCGGCCCTGCACGATCGCGTCCACGACACGGCCGGCCAGTACGGGCGTCGCGACGGCCAGGACCGCCGCGACGACGCTGAGGATCAGGAACCCGACGAGCAGGGAGCGCAGGGGCCGCGCGAACACCATGATCCGCCGCACGGTCACCCGGGAGAACGGTCGGTGATCGTCGCCGTTGGTGTGCATCGATCGGTACATCTGGTTCCACGCGGTCATTTCCATACTCATGTGGAACCTCCTGTTACTCGTCACGATCTCTGCACACCCACGGCGCGGCCCGTTCACCTGCACTGAGGGCAACCCCCGCGCTGCCCCGCTCATTCCGTGGTCAGGCCGCGGCGACCTGCTCCCGCGCAGGTTCGAGGGCTTGGGCGACGATATCGGCGACGTCCGACATGGGCCGGACGTCGACGGCAGCCCGTACCTCGGCCGGCACGTCGTCGAGATCGGGCTCGTTCCGCGCGGGAACGAACACGGTGGTGAGTCCGGCGCGCTGAGCGGCGAGCAACTTCTGCTTCACCCCACCGATCGGGAGTACCCGACCGTTCAGGGAGACCTCGCCCGTCATGCCGACGTCGGACCGCACGGGTCGCCCCGTCGCCATCGACACCAGCGCGGTGACCATCGTGACGCCCGCGGACGGGCCGTCCTTCGGTACGGCGCCGGCCGGCACGTGGATGTGGATCGCCTTGTCCAACGCCGTGGGGTCCACCCCGAGTTCCGCCGCGTGCGACCGCACGTAGGAGAGCGCGATCTGCGCCGACTCCTTCATGACGTCGCCGAGCTGACCGGTGAGGGTGAGACCGGCGGTGTCACCCGTCGAGCTCGCTTCGATGAACAGGACGTCGCCGCCCAGACCGGTCACGGCCAGGCCCGTCGCGACACCGGGGACCTCGGTGCGTTCGTGTGCCTCGGGGGTGAAGCGGGGCCGTCCGAGGTAGGTGACCAGATCGGGCTCGTCCACCGTGATGGGCCGCTCGTCCTGCGCCAGCACGGTCGCCACCTTGCGCAACGCCTTCGCCAGCAGTCGCTCGAACTGACGGACACCGGGCTCACGGGTGTAGTCGGCGGCGATCGTGCGGAGTGCAGCGTCCGTGACGGTCACCTCGGCATCGGTCAGTGCAGCGCGGTCGACCTGCCGCGGAAGCAGGTGGTTCCGTGCGATGACGACCTTGTCGTCCTCGGTGTAGCCGTCGATGGTCACCAGTTCCATACGGTCCAGTAGCGCCGTCGGAATCTGGTCGATCACGTTGGCGGTCGCCAGGAACACCACGTCCGACAGGTCGAGATCGAGGTCCAGGTAATGGTCCCGGAACGTGTGATTCTGAGCTGGATCGAGGACCTCGAGCAGCGCCGCCGCGGGGTCACCGCGGAAGTCCGAGCCGATCTTGTCGATCTCGTCCAGCAGGACGACAGGATTCATCGAGCCTGCCTCGGCGATCGCACGCACGATCCGGCCCGGCAGGGCTCCGACGTACGTACGCCGGTGTCCGCGAATCTCGGCCTCGTCGCGCACGCCACCGAGGGCGATGCGAACGAATTTGCGGCCCAACGCCTTCGCCACCGACTCGCCCAGCGAGGTCTTGCCCACGCCGGGGGGACCCGCCAGCACCATGACGGCACCGGATCCGCGTCCGCCCACCACCGTCAGACCGCGTGAAGCGCGCCTCGATCGGACGGCCAGGTACTCGGTGATGCGGTCCTTCACGTCGTCGAGTCCGTGGTGGTCGGCATCGAGAACGGCGCGCGCTGCCACGATGTCCGTGCTGTCGTCGGTCGTCACCGTCCACGGCAATTCCAGGACCGTGTCCAACCACGTTCGGGTCCAACCACTCTCGGGACTCTGATCGCTCGAGCGCTCCAGCCGGCCCACCTCGCGCAGCGCCGCCTCACGAACCGAGTCGGGCAGGTCTGCGGACTCGACGCGTCCGCGGTAGTCGTCGGCACCGTCGGGCTCGCCCTCGCCCAGCTCCTTGCGGATGGCGGCGAGTTGCTGGCGCAGCAGGAATTCCTTCTGCGTCTTCTCCATGCCGTCGCGGACGTCGCCCGCGATCTTGTCCGTCACCTCTACCTCGGCGAGGTGGTCGGTGGTCCACTCGGTCAGCACCGTCAATCGTGCTGCCACGTCCGGGGTCTCGAGCAACTGCCGCTTCTGGACATCGGTGAGCCACGACGCGTAGCCGGCGGTGTCGGCCAGCGCGGACGGGTCCGAGAGCTTGTTCACCGAGTCGATGACCTGCCATGCCTCGCGGCGCTGCAACATGGCCAGAACGAGCTTCTTGTACTCCGCGGCGAGAGTCCGTACGGCGTCCGTCGGCTCCGGCTCGGACACCGGCTCGGCCTCCACCCAGAGGGCCGCGCCGGGGCCGCTCACGCCGGACCCGATGTGCGCACGCTTCTCCGCCTTCAGCACCGCAGCCGGCTCACCGGTCGCGAGACGGCCGACCTGCACGATCGTCGCCACGACACCGTAGGCGGGGTAGCGGTCGTCCAGTCGTGGGGCGATCAGCAGAGTGCCGTCGGCGCTGGTCCGCGCGGCGTCGACCGCAGCGCGGGCAGCGTCGTCCAGTTCGACCGGCACGACCATGCCGGGCAGGACGACGGGGTCGGTCAGGAACAGAACGGGCAAGCGAGTCGATTCGCTCATGGGGTCCTCCAAAGTTCAGCGTGGTCAGCTCAACTTGGCGGCGGTCCCCGGTGTTCCCGCAGATGAGGGCGTTCGCTGGAGGCGGACACGGCGGGGGCCGAGAGTGGTTCCCGCAGGCATTCCATGCTCCCGCAGCGGCTGCAACCACTACCGCGAGGCGGAACACCCGCGGGAACGGTCAGCCGGCGGCGCTCACTCGCTCAGCGTCACGTCCACGCCGGTGACGGTCTTGAGGAACGGGCAGATCGACCGTGCCTGCTCGAGCACGTCGCCCGGGTTGTCGACGCCCGGCAGTGTCACGCCGAGGCGGTAGGCCGCGTCGTAGCCCGCGCCGTCCGCGGAGGACAGCGTCACCTGTCCCTCCACCGACGCGCCGTCGAGGGATCCCCCCGCGGTACCGACGGCGATGCGCAGCGACTCGAGCAGGCAGGAGCTCAGCGCAGCGGCCATCAACTGTTCGGGGTTGGTCGCCCCACCCGGACCCCCGAGGTCGGAGGGCTCGTGGACATCGAGGGAGAGCACGTCGTCGCTCGAGGAGATCGATCCGTCGGTGGCGGTGACAGTGGCGGTGTACAGGTCTTGGCTCATGTCTGCCGGGTGTCCGCGAACCGCTGTCCGCAAACCACCGAGGTCAGGAGTGCTCGGCAAGGAAGCCGAGCACCTCGTCCTCGAACTTCCGCGGCTCGTCCAGAAACAGTGCGTGACTGCTGTTCTCGAACACGACGGTGCGCGCGCCGGGAATCGTGTCACCCACGTACTGTGCCGCTTCCCACGGAAACGCCTTGTCGTGCTTGCCCACCATGACCAGTGACGGCAGCTCGAGTGCCGGCAGCAGATCGCGCCAGTCGTGGTGGGTGTGGTCCGCCATCACCGCGTTGCGCGCCTCTGAGGACATCTTCGCCATCTCCGCGAGGAGGACCTCGACACGCTCGGCGGGGAGGTCGGTGGCGGTGATCTCGTCGAGCTGTTCGCGGTCGAAGTTCTCGCGGTCGTACGTCACACGGCCCTGCACCGCGGCCAGCGACGCGTCGTCGAAGATGCTGGTGTGCGCCAGGGTCCACTCGGGCGTCCGGTACTGCCGCGGAGTCTGCGCGACATAGATCGCCTGCGCCAACAGGTCGGTGCCGAACAGCTCCTGGTAACTCCAGATCACGGGACAACCCAGTGACCACCCCAGGACTGTGACGTCCGTCAGCTCCAGCCCCACGAGCAGATCGCGGAGGTCCTTGGCCAACCTCGACACCCGGTAACCGTGGCCCGAGTCCTCCGAATCACCGTGTGCGCGCAGATCGACGGTGATCACACGGGCATGCTCGGCGAGCCGATCGACACTGCCGTCGAAGAAACGGCCGCTGAATCCCCACCCGTGCAGCATCACGAGCGGCCGTCCCGTTCCCTGGTCGGTGTAGTGCAGGACTGTGCCGTCGCTGACGGTCCACGTACTCATCCTGCTGAGATACCCCACCGGACACCTGCGGTAACGGTGCGATCACGCACTCACGCCGGAGGTGCCGTCCGGCGCTACAGTGCGAGACACCAGCCGAGTCGCCCGTCAGGAGAGACCAGTGAGCGGTCCCACGCCCGAGTACGGCCAGCAGCCCGAATATGGTCAGCAGCCCCCGTACGGCCAGCAGCCTCAGTACGGTCAGCAGCCTCAGTACGGTCAGCAGCCCGGTTCCGGCGGGCAGTACCCACCACCCGGCGGCTACGACGGCGGCTACGGCCAGCCCCCGGTCAGCCCGAAGAACGGCGTGGGAATCGCGGCGCTGATTCTCGGCATCCTGTCGATCCTGGCCTTCTGGACCTTCGGATTCGGCATCTTCCTGGGCATCATCGCCGTGGTGCTCGGCGTGCTCGGCCGCGGCCGAGTCAAGCGCCGCGAAGCCACGAACGGCGGCGTCGCCACGACGGGGCTGGTGCTGGGTGTCCTCGGCATCATCGGTGGCGCGGTGTTCATCGCCCTGACCGTATGGGTGTTCAACGAGGTGGGAGTCGGCGACCTCGCGACCTGCCTCAGCGACGCCGGTGGCGACGCGACACGGGTCGAGCAGTGCCAGCAGCAGTTCACCGACAATCTGGAGAACCAGTTCTCGGTGACCCTGACGCCCGCTCCGACGCCGTGACAGGTGCGGAAGGGTTGACCGCGCGGTCGATCGGGCACACCGGTGCTCATGAGTGATTCCGTGAACGAGCCCGTCGACACCGCATCCATCGACCCGCGCGAGGAGTCCAAGGGCACGGGTGCGGACACTGCACAGAGTCCGGACGAGCGCGACGAGGCCGTGCGCGAGTTCGACAACCATGCCGAGGCCGAGCCGGCGCCGACCCTCGATCGGAGTGAAGCCGCCGTGGACGAGGGCAAGGATCTGCCCGCCCCGAGTCCGCGCGACGTGACCGCCGGCGACAAGGACGACAAGCAGACCGCTCGCCAGGAATGAGCCTCTGCTCTAGAAGAGCGTGACGGGTTCCTGTGCGCCCACCGGCTCGCACGGCGTCAGCGAACCGTCTCGGATCGCCCGCGCAGCGATTCCTGCAAGCTCGTCCGCCATCTCGTTGAACTGGTTGCCCACGTGTCCGCGGACCCAGCGGAACCGCACCGGACCCTCGCGCTCGGTGATGGCACGGTCGATCGCGCGGACCAGTTCCAGATTGCGCACCGGCCCACCCGTGGACGTGCGCCAGCCCTTGCGCTTCCATCCGGCGAGCCACTCCGACGCACACTTGATGGCGTACTGACTGTCCGACTCGATGAGCATCGGCTCCGGACCCGGATGCGCGGCCACGGCCTCGTACAACGCCCTGAGCTCGGCGATCTGATTCGTGCCGGACGCTTCTCCGCCGGAGGCGGACGGGCCGGTGTGGTCGACCCAGGCCCAGCCGATGGCCCCGCCGGGGTTCTTCAGGCACGAACCGTCGGTACTCACGATGATCACCCTCGAGACAGTACGGCCGAGGACCGACAATTCCGCGGTCCCGCGCCGAGCGCACACCCTGTCCACGGCTCGGCCTACTCTCGAACGTGAACCATCAGCCCAGACTTCGATCTGGACCGACACAGGGAGACGCCACGTGACCTCGCCGACCGACGATCGATCCGCCACCGAGATCCCGGAGAACTTCCGCGCCCTGGTCGCCCGGCAGACCGACGACGGTGTGGATCTGACGTCCGAGACGGTCGACCTGTCGTTCCTGCCGGAGGGCGAGGTGGTCGTCCGCGTCGAGTACTCGGGCGCCAACTACAAGGACGCCCTGGCCGTCACCCCGAAGGGCGGAGTGGTGCGGGAGTACCCCATCGTCCCCGGCATCGACCTTGCCGGTGTGGTGGTCTCCTCGACGTCCGACGGGGTGTCGGTCGGTGACCGCGTCGTGGCACACGGCTACGAGATCGGCACCGGACGTCACGGCGGCTACGCCGAGTACGCGCGCGTTCCGGCCGAGTGGGTCGTGCCGCTCGCGGACGGACTGTCGACGGCCGACGCCGCCACCATCGGCACCGCGGGCTTCACCGCCGCACTCAGCGTGCAGGCCCTGCTGGCGCGTGGCCTCACCCCGTCCGACGGTCCGGTACTGGTCACCGGAGCGAGCGGCGGGGTCGGCAGTGTCAGCGTGGACCTGTTGTCGCAGGCCGGGTTCGAGGTGGTCGCCTCCACCGGCAAGGAGTCGGCACACGACCTGCTGACCACACTCGGCGCGTCCTCGATCATCGGCCGCCTCCCCGAGGACCCCGACGCGGCGCCGCGTCCCCTCGGGAAGGCGCAGTGGGCCGCCGCGGTCGACTGTGTCGGCGGCAAGACCCTCGCGCACGTACTCAGCACCACGAGGTACGGCGGCGCGGTCGCCGCCAGCGGGCTCACCGGGGGAGCCGGGCTCTCGACCACGGTGTTGCCCTTCATTCTCCGGGGAGTGGCCCTGCTGGGCATCGACTCGGTGCAGTTGCCCATCGAGGCCCGACGCACCCTGTGGAACGACCTGGCCGGTTCCCTGCGCCCGAGTCGGCTCGCCGAGGTCACCACCGAGGTGACTCTCGACGGGGTGGCGGGAGTGCTCGACTCTCTGCGCGATGGGGCCACCATCGGTCGCACCCTCGTCCGTGTCGGCTAGCTCGTTTCCCGTGCTCGACCCCGGACACACTTCCCGCGGCGGCGCGGTGGAGATCACTCTCACCTCGGATCGCCCACTCGCCCTGCGGTATTCGTTGTCGCCACACCGCCGCGGAGCGGGCGATCCCGCCCATCGGGTGGAGGCCGACGGATCCATCTGGCGCACCTCACGGTTTCGCACGGGGCCGGTGACGTATCGCCTGCGCCAGGTGGACCGGTTCGAGGTGACCTGCGAGGCCTGGGGCGCCGGCTCCGCGGAGTTCCTCGACTCTCTTCCGGGGCTCGTGGGCATGGAGGACGACGCCGACGGATTCGCGCCCGAGCACCGCATCCTCGCGGAGGCGCATCGTCGATTTCCCCATCTGCGCATCGGCCGCACCGGGCAGGTCATGGAGGCGCTGGTCCCGGCCGTTCTGGAGCAGAAGGTGCACGGGGTCGCCGCCTTCGCGGCATGGCGCTACCTGCTCTCGAAGTTCGGCGAGCCGGCACCGGGACCGGCGCCCGCGGGAATGCGGGTACCGCCGCCCGCCGAGGTCTGGCGGCGGGTGCCGTCCTGGGAGTTCCACCGAGCGAACGTGGATCCGAAGCGCTCCAAGACGATCGTGCGGAGCGCGGCCCTGGCCGACAAGCTCGAACCGATCGTGTCCATGACGAGGGAGGATGCCGAGCGCCGGTTGCGCCACGTTCCCGGAATCGGCGTGTGGACCGCGGCCGAGGTGATGCAACGGGCGCTGGGAGATGCGGACGCTCTGTCCGTCGGCGACTACCACCTGGCGTCGGTGATCGGATGGACGTTGACGGGGGCACCGATGACGGACGACGAGATGCTCGAGTACCTGGCGCCGATCCGGCCGCACCGCTATCGCGCGGTACGTCTGCTCGAGGTCAGCGGAACGGCCCTGCGCCCGAAGTTCGGTCCGCGCACCGTGGTCACCGACCACCGCCATCACTGACGGACGCTGCAAGGCGTGTGCACACAGGCACCCGTGAGCCCACACGATCTCCCGCACGCAGGAGCGGGTGTTCGGTTCACGCAGGCTGTGTCCACGCGGCTGCGGGAACAACCGGGGTACAGTTGAAGTTGAAGCTTCAAGCTAACGACAACGCCTCGATCCGAAGGGACCTCTCATGGCCATCTCCCGTCTGAACCACGCCGTGCTCTACGTGCGCGACGCCCAGCGCAGCGCACGCTTCTACTCGGACGTGCTCGGTTTCCGCGTCGTCATGTCCATGGGCGATCGCGCCGTGTTCGTGCAGGCGCCGGACAGCACGAACGACCACGACCTCGGCCTGTTCTCCGTCGGCGACGGAGCGGGCGCGTCCCCGGCCGGCCGCAGCACCGTCGGGCTCTACCACCTGGCCTGGGAGGTGCAGACGCTGTCCGATCTCGTCGACCTGCGGGAGAAGCTGGCCACCGCGGGCGCACTGGTCGGCGCATCCGATCACTCGACGTCCAAGAGTCTCTACGGCCAGGATCCCGACGGCATCGAGTTCGAGATCGCCTGGCTAGTGCCCGCGGACCGCATCGACGACGCCGTCCTCCACGGTCGTTCCAGCATCGCTCCGCTGGACCTCGACGCGGAGATCGCTCGTTACGGCGCCGACACCACGGGCGGCATCGGCGTCAGCACGGCGGCGCTGTCCTGACGGACGCCTCTCACCCGGTGCCGGGCGGAAATAGCGACGGCTCACAGGTGTTGCACCGAACATGACTCGTATCGGAACCTCGGACCTGGACGTCTTCCCGCTCGCACTCGGTGCCAACACCTTCGGATGGACGAGCGACGAGCCGGACTCGCACCGCATCATCGAGGCCTTCCTCGGAGCCGGTGGTTCGCTGATCGACACCGCGGACTCGTACTCCGCCTTCGCCCCCGGTAACTCGGGCGGCGAGTCGGAGACGGTGATCGGGAACTGGTTCACCTCGACGGGCCGGCGCGACGACGTCGTCCTGGCCACCAAGGTGAGCCAGCACCCCCAGTTCAAGGGTCTGGCCGCGGGCACGGTCGCTGCTGCGGCCGACGCGTCGTTGCAGCGCCTGCAGACCGATCGCATCGACCTCTACTACGCACACTTCGATGACGCGGACACCCCGCTCGAGGAGACGGTGGCCGCCTTCGACGCACTCGTGAAGGCCGGCAAGGTGCGGTATGTCGGCATCTCCAACTACACGGCGGAGCGCGCGCGGCAGTGGATCGACATCGCACAGCGCGAGGGGTTCGACGCACCCGTGGCGCTGCAGCCGCACTACAACCTGGTGCATCGCCGCAGCTACGAGCCGGAGCTGATGGAGGTCGCCGAGAAGAATCAGTTGGGCGTCTTCCCGTACTTCGCGCTCGCCTCGGGCTTCCTGACGGGCAAGTACCGCACGCGCGAGGACATCGAGGGCACACCCCGTGCAGCGATGACGTCCGGCTACTTCAGTGACGCCGGCCTCGAGGTCGTCGGGGCGCTCGCCGACATCGCGGACGCACACGGCTCCGCGATCCCCACCGTGGCACTGGCGTGGCTGCTCTCCCGCAACGGCATCGTGGCACCCATCGCCAGCGCGAGCCGTCTCGAACAGCTCGCGTCCCTGACGGACGCCCCGACGTTGTCGCTGACCGCCGACGAGCTCGACCGTCTGACCGCATTGTCGGACAAGGTCGGCGAGTAGCGTCGTCTCGGTGGTCACGCCGAGACGAGAGCGCAACCCCGAGGGCCGGCCGCAGAACGGCCGGCCCCGCGACGGGCTCGGACGTCCCCTGCCCCGCGGAGCCGAGGGCGTCGAGCGCATTCCGGACGACGTCCAGCTCCCGCCGGTCGAGTCCCTGGTCCGTGCCCAGCAACTCCTCGACGACGGCATGCCCTTCCACGCGCACGAGATCCTCGAAGGCACGTGGAAGATCAGTACGCCAGGGGAACGTGCACTGTGGCAGGGCCTGGCCCAGCTCGCCGTCGGTCTCACCCACCTGCTGCGGGGGAATAGCGTGGGAGCCACCTCGCTGTTGACGCAGGGACGTGATCGCATCGGGACGTACGCCGACGCACCCCACGACATCGACATCGCGGGCCTGATGCGGTGGGCCGACCTTCTGGTGGCTGCGCTGGACCGCGGGGAGTCCCCGCTTCCGACAGTCCCGCACCTCACGCATCGCCGACAGTTCACCTGACCGTCACACGGATCGGGAACACATCGCGGCCGCACGGTGCTGCACCCCGGGTGACGACAGACTCCCGCACCACCTCGGCGACTCCCGGCACGGCAGTCGGTACCTCCGACCAGCCGGCCGCACCCTCCAGGCTTCGCACCATCCTGGTTCTCGGCGCCCTCGTCGCGCTGGGGCCGCTCACGATCGACGTCTACCTCCCGGCGCTGCCCGCGATCACCGAGGACCTCGGGTCCACGGATGCCGCGGTGCAGTTCACCCTCACCGGCACCCTCATCGGACTGGCCGTGGGACAGCTGGTGATCGGGCCGCTCTCGGACTCCCTGGGACGTCGACGGCCCCTCATCGCCGGAACGATGATCCACATCGTCGCGTCGCTCCTGTGCATGATCGCTCCGACCGTCGGCGTCCTGGGTGTGACCCGAGCCCTGCAGGGCTTCGGTGCCGCCGCCGCCATGGTCATCGCGATCGCCATCGTCCGCGACCTGTTCGACGGCAGGGCCGCCGCCACCGTGATGTCGCGTCTGGTCCTGGTCATGGGCGTCGCGCCGATCGTGGCACCCAGCCTCGGCAGCCTCGTCCTCATCCACGGGTCGTGGCGCGGCGTGTTCGCCGGGCTCGCGGTCGTGGGTGCCGCCCTCATGCTCGTGGCGATGTTCCTGCTGAAGGAGACGCTCCCCGAGGAGCGTCGTCGACCCAACGAGTTCCTGCCCGTCCTGCGCACCTACGGATCGTTGCTCGGCGACCGACGGTTCGTGGTTCTCGTTCTCGTGGCCGGCCTCGGTATGTCCGCGCTGTTCGCCTACATCTCCGGCAGCTCGTTCGTGCTGCAGGACGGCTACGGACTCGGCGAGCAGCAGTTCGCCCTGGTGTTCGGCATCGGCGCCGTCGCACTGATCAGCGCGTCGCAACTCAACGTCCTGGCGCTGCAGCGCTTCACCCCGCAGCGGATCGTCACCGTGGCACTGGTCGCGATGGCCGCGTCCGGCGCCGCCCTCATCATCACCACGACCACCGGATTCGGCGGCATCGTCGGATTCATGGTGCCCGTGCTGTTCGTGCTGGCGTCGGCAGGATTCGTCATGCCCAACTCCCCGGCGCTCGCCCTGTCACGCCACGGTGAGGCCGCCGGCACCGCCGCCGCTCTGCTGGGTGCCGCGCAGTTCGGCATCGGTGCGCTCATCGCGCCCCTGGTGGGCGTCCTCGGCAACGACGGCCCGGCCATGGCCATCGCGATGACCGGTGGCGCGACCATCGCGCTGCTCGCTCTCGCGAGCGTCCGGTCCGAGAAGCCGGTACCCGCCGACGCGGTCTGACTCAGAGCGAGCGGAGGTACGCGACGTCGTCCTTCATGCCGTCGGCGGGCGTCTCCAGCATCACCGGAGCGTCCGCCGCGGCGGCGACGGCGGCCAGCACCTCGGCCTCGATCTCGCCGCTCTCGAGATTGGCGTGACGGTCGCGAGCCGAATCGAACTCGTCACGAGAGTTGTTCAGGTGCACCAGGTCGATGCGTCCGGTGATCGCCTTGACGCGCTCCACGGCGTCCACGAGGTCCTCACCGCCGGCCCAGGCGTGGCACGTGTCGAGGCAGAACCCTGCTCCGAACTCCCCGACGGCGTCCCAGAGGCGAGCGATGGCGTCGAAGCGCCGCGCCATCGCGAAGTCGCCGCCGGCGGTGTTCTCGATCCAGATCGGAACCGCGAATCCACCGGACTCGGCCTGCCGTTCGAACAGCTTGCGCCAGTTGGCCACTCCCTCGGCGGGATCCTCCCCGTCGCGAACGTGTCCACCGTGGACCACCAACCCGAGGGCACCGATCTCTGCGGCCACGTCGGCCTGCTGCGCGACGGCCTTGCGGGACGGGATGCGGATGCGGTTGTTCAGGCTCGCGACGTTGATGACGTAGGACGAGTGGACGACGATGTCGACCGCACTGTCCCGGACCGCCTCCAACCCCGAACCGACAACGGGCTTGTTCCACTTCTGCGGGTCCGTGAGAAACAGTTGCACCAGGTCGACGTCGAGATCCTCGGCCTCGCCGAGCGGGTTCTCCGAGTTGCGGACGTGTGCACCGATACGCATGTCCCGACCTTACTCGAGCGGACCCAGCTCCTCGTCGAGTACTCGCTGCACCACCCGCATCGCTGCGAGCGCCGCCGGCGCGCCGCAGTAGCCACTGGCGTGGACCACGGACTCCACGATCTCCTCGCGGGTCAGACCGTTGGTGAGTGCGCCCCGGATGTGCCCGCCGAGCTCCTGCTCGGCCCGGAGGGCGATCAGCATGCCGATGTTCAGCAGGCTCCGACTCCGTCGGTCGAGGCCCGGCCTGTTCCACACGGCGTCCCACACGTGCTCGGTGACGTGGCGTTGCAACGCTTCCGAGTCGGTGCCCGTGCTGTTCTCGAGGGCGGCCGCGACGAAGGTATCGCCCATCACCTCGCGGCGGACCGCGAGACCGTCCCGATAGGCATCACTCACTGCAGCGTCACCACGACTTTGCCTGTGGCGGTCCGGTTCTCGAGAGATGCGATGGCCTCGCCGGCCTTGTCGAGTGGGTACACCACCGGCTCCGGCGCCACCAGCGCGCCCGAGGCGAACAGCGGCTCGAGCTCGGCCCACTGCGTCGTCGTGTAACCGGGCCGGCTCATCCACCACGCACCCCATCCGGCGCCGACGACCTCGACGTTGCTCAGCAGCAGTCGGTTGACCTTGACCGTCGGGATGTCGCCACCGGTGAAGCCGATGACCACGAGTCGACCCGCAGGCGCCAGCGATCGGATGCTGTCGGTGAAGCGATCCCCACCGACGGGGTCGATGACGATGTCGACTCCGCGGCCACCGGTGAGTTCCTTGACCGTGTCCTTCCAGCCCTCGCCGTTCGGGCCCTGCAGCATCACCACATCGGTGGCGCCCGCGGCGCGAGCGACCTCGGCCTTGGCCTCGCTGCTCACCACCGCGATGGTGCGTGACGCTCCCAGTACCGGGGCGAGTCGCAGCGTCGATGTCCCGATGCCGCCACCGGCGCCGTGGACCAGGACGGTCTCGCCCTCGGCCAGACGTCCGCGCTCGCGGAGGGCGAAGTGCACCGTCAGATCGTTGAAGAGCAGTCCCGCACCGGCCTCGAACGAGACGGCGTCGGGCAGCGCGAAGACGAGGTCGGGGGTCGCCACCGCCACCTCGGCCATACCGCCGCCGAATCCGGTCAGCGCCGCCACTCGGTCACCGGGCGCGAATCCCGAGCCCTCGGGCGCGGACCGCACGACACCGGCGACCTCGCTTCCGGGCACGAACGGCAGGTCCGGCTTGTACTGGTAGAGCCCACGACTGAGCAGTGCGTCGGGGAAGGCCACGCCGGCCGCACGCACGTCGATCACCACGCCGTCGCCGGTGGGCTCGTCGAGATCGGTGAGGGTGAGGGCTTCGGGGCCTTCGAGGGTGGTCACCTGCACTGCGCGCACGGACTGTCCTTTCGCCGGTCGACGGTCGAGGGGTGGTGCGAGTCGACTCGGGCCTCAGGTTACAAAGAACCCGCCGTCGCCGGTGCGCTGGGTCACACAGCAGTACGAGCGGCGCCCACTGCAGAGTTCACGGCCTTCACCGTGCGCACGACGTCGCCCGCGGGAACCGGCCGCGCGATGTGGAAGCCCTGCACCGCGTCGCATCCGAGTCCGCGCAGCACGTCGAGGGTGTGTTCGTCCTCGACGCCCTCGGCCACGATGTGCAGACCCATGCTGTGCGCGAGAGCGATGGTGGATCGGACGATCGCGAGGTTGGCGGAGTCCGACGCGAGCGAGGTGACGAAGGACCGGTCCATCTTCAGCTGCTGCACCGGAAGCGACGCCAGGTACGTCAAGGAGCTGTACCCCGTGCCGAAGTCGTCGATGGAGAGTGAGACTCCCTGCGCGCGAAGCGCTTCGAGCGTGTCGATGGATCGTTCGGGATCGGTCATCGCGGACGACTCGGTGACCTCGAAGACGACGGCGTGCCCGGGAAGGCCGTGGTCGTCCAGAGCCGTTCGCACTCGGGACGCCAGGGAGGAGTCCACGAGATCCCGGACGGAGAGATTGACGGCCACGTCGATGTCCAGTCCCGCCAGCCGCCAGCGTCGGCACGCGGCCATCGCCGTGTCGATGACGAACGAGGTGACGGCCGGGAGCATGCCGGTCTGCTCCGCACTCGGCAGGAACGCGGCCGGCAGCAGCAGCCCCTCGCGCGGGTGTCGCCACCGCAGAAGGGCTTCCATTCCCGACACGGCTCCGGTGCGCAGGTCGAGGCGGGGCTGGAAGAACACCTCGAGCTCACCTCCCGTGATGGCGTCCTCCAACTCGCCCATCCTGCGGAGCTGATCGATCCTGTCGATGTCCATCGTGTGGTCGTAGACGGCCAGTCGCGGTTGCCGGGACTTCGCGGCCACCACGGCGGCGTACGCCCGCTGCACCAGCTCCTCGGATCGTGGGTGCGGCGTGTCGGTCGACAGTGCCACGGCCACACTGCTTTCCAGCGTCAGCTTCATGTCCCGCACCTCGAGCGGGGCCCCGACCGCGCGTTGCGCAGCGATCGCGACCGCCACGGCGTCGTGCCTGTCGACGGGGCCCGGCAGGACGAGGGCGAACTCGTCACCCCCGAGACGTCCCACCGTCGCCGACGAGTCCACCGTGTCGACGAGTCGGCGACCGATCTCGGTGAGCACCTGATCTCCCACCGCGTAGCCGAAGGTCTGGTTGATGTCGGAGAACCGGTTGAGATCCACCAGCACCAGGGCCACTCCGTCGCGGCCCTTCGGACCGAGGATCTCGTGCAGCCGACGCCCGAGCCGGCCGCGGTTCGCCAGTCCCGTGACGGAATCGGTGTCGGCCGCAAGGCGCAGTGCCCGCGACTGTCGTTGCAGCAGTGTCAGGAACGAGGTCATCCGCACGGCGCCGAGGACGACGATGATCGAGGCGGCGATCACCACCGCGGGCCCCCAGCGAGTGACCGGAGTGCCGCGCATCAGTTCGATGCTCATGACGACCGGCGTCATCGCCACGGCCGAGGTCAGCAGGACCAGTCGAGCCATCCCCGTCTGCGCACGACTGATGGTGCTGACACGCGGACGCTCGTCGTGTCGCAACGCCGCCGCACCGAAGAGCACGTAGGACGCGAGCCAGCAGACGTTGAGGATCGTGCTCTCGGCGGGACCGTCCGCGACCACCACGTACGAGGTGTAGTCGGCGACCACCATCAGTGCCGTGGCCGCACCCAGCAGCCAGTGGGTGGTGGAGCCCGCGCGTCGCTTCAACACGACGAAGACCAGCAGTACCAGCAGGAAGACGTCGATCTCGGTGTAGAAGATGCCGAGCCACGTTCCGGCGTCGGGCACGCGCTCGCCTCGGGGACCGGACACCACGACCCAGGACGCGAGACCCACCCCCGCGGTCATGATCGCGGCTTCGAGTCCGTCCGCCGGACTCAGCATCGGGGTCCCCGAACTGCGGACCGACAGCAGGGCCACGACGATGAGGAGGTACCCCAGGACGTAGGCGGCGTCCGCCACCGACGGGAGAGGTACGCCGCCGCCCGAGTTCTCCATCACCGCGATCGCGATGTCGCCGGCGACCCAGAACGACAGCGCCGTCGCGACGATCCACCACGAATGGGTGCTCACCTTGCGGTGTGCGCGGATGCCGACAGGAATGGACGCCACCGCACCCACGGCGATGACGCAGTACAGCACGCTGGACACCACGCCGGGCGGAAGCGTCGCGTACACGGCTATCGCGAGCGCACCGACCACGAGAAAACGGGTCGGCGAGGACATCGAGACCATGCTGCCTCTCTCGTGACCCCGACCGACATGGACGGAATGAATGTACCGCCGCCGACCGGCGCGCATCGCGGAAATCCCGCGAAGAGAGCGCGGTCACCAAGTGAATGGTCACTAACCGAATACGGTAAACTGGCTGCTCGCGACCGACGACAGGTGGGAGGCCCGGGTGGTGAACCGTATCGCGGCGGGCTCCGCGTCCACCGAACGTTCACGGATGAAGGCCGAGCGCCGCAGCGCACTGGTCGACGCGGCCGCCGTCCTCGTCGCGGAGCGCGGGTACCACGGTCTACGACTCGAGGACCTCGGCGCCGCGGTGGGGATCAGCGGTCCCGCCGTATATCGCCACTTTCCGAACAAGGAAGCCGTCCTCGTCGAACTGCTGGTGGGAATCTCCGAGTACCTCCACGCCGGTGGGGAAGAGGTCCTGGCGCGACGGTCGGCACCGCTGCCGACGCTGCACGAACTGGTCGCGTTCCACCTCGACTTCGCCATGACCTCGCCGCGCCTCATCGAGATCCAGTTCCGCGATCTCGCGAACCTGCCGACCGACGCCCAGCGTTCGGTGCGCTCGCTGCAGCGCCGCTACGTCGAGATCTGGGTCCGCACCCTGCGGGAACTGGACTCGGACTGCTCCGAGGACGACGCTCGCGTCCAGGCTCACGCGGCGTTCGGTCTGCTCAACTCCACTCCGCAGTCGATGGGCCGCGTGCCCGCGTCGCTGCTCCGACACCGTTTGTCCACCATGGCTCTGACCGCTCTGGGGATCGACCCCGCCGCATCCACCATCACATCTGCCCCCACCAGTGAGGAAACAGCATGACCGCACCTTCCGGCACCACGTCCGTCATCGTGGCCGGTGCCCGCACTCCCATCGGCCGTCTGCTCGGATCGCTGTCGACCCTCTCCGGCTCGGACCTCGGCGGCGTCGCCATCGCCGGCGCCCTGGAGAAGGCCGGGATCAGCGGTGACCAGGTCCAGTACGTCATCATGGGCCAGGTCCTCACGGCCGGCGCAGGCCAGATTCCCGCACGCCAGGCCGCCCACGCCGGCGGCATCCCCCTCAGCGTTCCTGCCCTGACCATCAACAAGGTGTGTCTGTCCGGTGTCGACGCCATCGCCCTCGCCGACCAGATGATCCGCGCCGGAGAGTTCGACATCGTCGTCGCCGGCGGCCAGGAATCGATGTCCCTCGCCCCGCACATGCTCGAGAAGAGCCGCAGCGGATTCAAGTACGGCGACGTCACGATGAAGGACCACATGGCCTACGACGGCCTGTACGACATCTTCACCGACCAGGCCATGGGCGCCCTCACCGAGGACCGCAACGCCGACACCCGCTTCGTCACCCGCGAGGAGCAGGACGCCTTCGCCGCCGCGTCGCACCAGCGCGCCGCCGCAGCCTGGAAGAACGGCGTCTTCGACGACGAGGTCGTTCCCGTCAGCATTCCGCAGCGCAAGGGTGATCCCGTCGTCGTCACCAGCGACGAGGGCATCCGCGCCGACACCACCAGCGAGAGCCTCGCCAAGCTCCGCCCGTCGTTCGACAAGAACGGCACCATCACCGCCGGCTCCGCGTCGCAGATCTCCGACGGCGCCGCCGCCGTCGTCGTCATGAGCCGCGCCAAGGCCGAGGAACTGGGACTGACGTGGCTCGCCGAGATCGGTGCCCACGGCGTCGTCGCCGGACCCGACTCCTCGCTGCAGTCCCAGCCCGCCAACGCCATCACCACCGCCTGCGCCAAGGAGGGCATCGCCCCGACCGACCTCGACCTCGTCGAGATCAACGAGGCGTTCGCCGCCGTCGGCATCGTCTCCACCCGCGAACTGGGCATCGACCCCGAGAAGGTCAACGTCAACGGCGGCGCCATCGCCATCGGTCACCCCCTCGGCGCGTCCGGCGCCCGCATCGCCCTGCACCTCGCACTGGAGCTGCAGCGACGCGGCGGCGGAGTCGGCGCCGCAGCACTGTGTGGTGGCGGTGGACAGGGCGACGCCCTCATCCTGCGGGTTCCCGCAGCCGAGTAGCCGGCGCACACTTTCCAGCCACCCACACCCCGAGCGGCCTGCTGCAAGGGGTGTCGACACACCGAAAGCGTGCAGGTCGGCGCTAGTCGGCCTGCGCCCTCAGGTACCGCCCGAAGTGGGGGACGGTGAAGCCGATCGACCCGCGCTCGGCGGAGTAGATCAGTCCCTTCTTGATCAACCCGTCGCGTGCGGGGGACAGCGACGCCGGTTTCCGGCCGAGTTCCACGGCGATCTTCGACGTGGAGACGGGACCGTCGTCGCCGGACAGGTCGGCCATCGCTCGCATGTACTCGCGTTCGGCGGGAGTTGCTCTCTCGTAACGGGATCCGAAGAACCCGACGGCCAGCTCGTCCTCGGCCGTCGGTGCTGCGACCCGCACGTCGTGGACCGTGATCGGGCTGTCCGCGGCCAGATCCCACGTCGCCTTGCCGTACGCCTGAACGAAGTAGGGGTACCCGTCCGCGGCCTCGTACAGCGCGTCGAGTGCCTCGCTCGTGTACTCGACGTCCTCCCGCTCGGCCGGTGCGATGAGGGCGCGGTCCGCCGAAGCGCGGTCCAGGCGGTCGATGCGGTGGTAGCTGAACAGTCGCTCGGAGTAGCTCTTCGACGCGGACAGCACCGCAGGCAGGTGGGGAAGACCGGCGCCGACGACGATCAGCGGCGCCGCGTCCTGGCTCAGTTCGTGGCACGCGCCGCAGATCGCGGAGATGTCCTCCGCCGCGAGATCCTGCATCTCGTCGATGAAGATGGCGATACCGACGCCGACGTCCCGAGCCAGCGACGCGGCGTCGAGCAGCAGTTCGACCAGATCGATCTCGATGTCACCGGTGTCCGCGCGCCCCTTGAGAGCGGGCGCGTCGATGCCGGGCTGCCACTTGTCCCGCATGCCCTTGTCTGCGGACGCACGAAGAGCGAAGGACTTCAGCACACCGAGGAACTGGTCCACGCGTTCGGGATCGCGATGCGCCACCGCGATCTCCCGCACTGCCATGTGCAGCGCCGACGACAGCGGTCGCCGCAGGTCCTGGTCGGGGCGGGCCTCGATCTTCCCGGTTCCCCACTTCCGCGAGATCGCCGCTGATCGCAGGTGGTTCAGCAGCACCGTCTTGCCGACGCCGCGCAACCCGGTGAGCACGACACTGCGTTCGGGCCGACCGCGCGCGATGCGCTCGAGCACCACGTCGAACGCGTCGAGTTGCTTGGACCTGCCGGCGAGCTCGGGTGGCCGCTGGCCGGCGCCGGGTGCGTACGGATTGCGAACGGGGTCCATGGCGTGACGGTAGCAACGTCGGTAGCGTTCTCTGCCCTTCTCTAGCGCGTGTCCTAGAACCGAACAGAGAGCAATCGAGAACCGGACCCTTGCCTGTGACGCCGCGACGCAGCTACTCTGGGGCCATGTCGCGCTTTCTCGTAGTTCACCGCAGCGGGGTCTGATCTCGGACCGACCCCCCGCTGCGGGTCGAACGAGCGCCCGTCGGTCCTTCCTCTCACCGGAAAGACCCCAGCGACATGAGCACCAGCGCACATTCCCTCACCGAACACTTCTCACACAGTTCCGCTGCCATTCACGCCTCGTCGGCTCTGCCGCACGGGTTGCGCGCGGAGGCTGACGGCATGTCCTTCGCGGAGTTCGTCCACACCTACTCGCCCACCTCGGGCCCCATCCGGCTCGGTTCCGCAGAGTGCGCGCCGAAGGGTGCGGGCAGGTTCGAGTTCACGGCCACCCTCGCCATCGGCGACACCATCCGCAGTTCGTCGATCGTCTGCCACGGGCCCGCCGAGGCCATGACGTCGATGCTCTACGACGCCGGCGTCAACCTCGAGATCTTGTCGTTCCACCAGCAGATCACCGAGACGGGATACGTCACCTACATCCGCGGACAGCAGGATCACCGCACCGCGTGGGCCATGGGGACGGGCTCGGATCCGACAGAGTCGACCGCCAAAGCCCTTGTCGCTGCGGCTAATCGGATGCAGAACCAGTAGTCGGCGATCACACGGCTCTCACGAGCCCGGCGCAGTCGATCTGATGGCGGCCAGCATCGCGGACTGATACCGACGGATGGTTGCTCGGTCGTCGTCCGACAACTCGGAGAGTTGCGTGGCCGCCCTGAGGATCAGCGGGCCGAAGAACTCTGTGCCCAGTCGCTGTGCCTTGTCGGTGACCCTCAGGGCCACCTTGCGGCGGTCACCGACGACCGACTGCCGTTCGACGTGGCCGGCGAGTTCGAGCCTGTCGACGAGTGCCGTCGCGGTCGCCGAGGTGATTCCCAGCTGCGTCCGCAGCCAGGACGGAGTAGCCGTTCGACCGGCACGAGCAGCATCGAGAAGAACGATCAATGCCCGCACGTCGGTGCTGTGCATGCGGTGCTTCTCGGCGAATCCCGCACCCAGCAGATCGAGCTCGACGACGAGCGCACGCAGGCCGTGCACCAGGTCCATGACGTCCGTGTCCACCGAAGGGGTTGCATCGACTTCGTCCACGGCATCAGTATGTCACCTATCGTATTACTCGACCATCGAGACAACGGGGGTGCCGCATGACAGACGCGATGCAGACGTTCCATCGATCGCCCGAGGGGCGGGAGTTCGCTGCGGCCTACGACCGCGTACTCGGGACGTGGCCGGCGGAAACGACCACGACGATGGTGCCGACACGATTCGGCGACACCCATGTCACCTCGGCCGGTCCCACCGACGGTCGCCCTGTCGTACTGCTCCCCGGATCCGGGGCGACCTCGATGGCCTGGACCGGCCAGGCGACCGAACTGAGTCGTCGCCACCGAGTGGTCGCGGTGGACATTCTCGGTGACGTGGGGCGATCGGTTCCGGCGGGTGAACCCGCGAGGAACGTCGACGACCTCATGCTGTGGTTGGACGATGTGTTCGCCGGGTCGGCACTGCGGCGACCGTCGATTCTCGCTCACTCGTACGGCGCGATGATCGCTCTGGCGTTCGCTCTCCGTCGGCCGGCCGACGTCGACCGCCTCGTCCTGCTCGATCCGAATTCGTGCTTCGCCGGCATGCGCGCCGCCTACCTGGCTCATGCGTTACCGCTCCTGCTGCGACCGTCGGAAGAGCGACAGAGACGATTCACGGCGTGGGAGACGGGCGACGCAGTTCTCGACGCCGACCTGTCCCGACTGTCCGAACTCGGAACAGCCCATCACCCTCGTCGTCGACCCATCGTTCCGAGGCGGCCGAGTTCTTCGGCGCTGCACTCGCTCCAGGCGACCACGACGGTCGTTCTCGCCGGGTCCAGCCGGATTCACGACAGTGCTGCGGTGCGAGATCGCATCCAGAAGAACTGGCCGTCGATCAGTACCCGAATCCTCGACGGCGCCACCCATCACACGTTCCCGGACTCACCGAGAGCAGAACTCGGCGTCGCGATTCACGACGCTCTGACGAGGTAGCGACAGCCGTCTGCACACGTCCGTCAGGACAGGAATCGCGCGATCGCGTCGTCCCACTCCCGGTCCCGACGACGGTCGTAGACGCGGGCGAAGACGCTGCGCACGATCACGAGCACGATCGCCACGAGCGCGAGAAGTGCTGCAGCGCCGAAGATGCTGACCACCACGACGTCGACCCCGGTGGGCGGGGGTGCGATGCGACGACCGTCCGCGTCGACGGTGATGGTCACCTCGGTACCCGACGGACTCTGCGCCGCAACAGGAACCGACCCGACGTGCTTCACGCCGTCGGAGGACCAGGTCGCGGGAGCCAACACGGTGGGAGTGACCGCCGCGAATTCGTCCGACGCCACCGGCGCCACGGCGTCCGCGGTGGTCGTGGCGAGCACCGACGAGGACGACGTCACGGCGTCGGCCGCCATGGTCTGCTGATCGTGGTAGAGGCTGACGCCCATCACGGCGACGAACGGGACGGCGAGCAGGAACAGCGTCACGAGAAGACGGTGCAGTCGAGCCTCCGCGCGGTCGACGCCTCGAACGAGCGGATTGCGCGGTGTGCGCGCCACGGGCCGCCGAGTGTCGTCGGTCCCGCGCTCCGCCCTCTTGGAATTGTCCGCCATCGTCTCGTGTCCTGCCTGCGTCACGGACCCCGTACGCCGTGACGGCGGCGGGTGTCCTGCGTGTCCGACCTTCTGTCCAGCGTCCGCGCAGCGTGTGACCTCGGCAAGGTCGTTCGCGTCACGTCACATGTGTTCTCGCTTACCCGAGGTGCTTTACTGTTACCAGTTGTCATACTAAGATTTGTGTGAACGAAGCCACACCGGAAGGACCCGACATGACCGCCGATGCCGACAATCTCGTGTTGCAGGCGCGCGACGTGCACTTCGACTGGGACGACCTGCCGATGCACTGGATCCCGGGTGAGCCGTTCTCCACACACGCGCTCAACGTGCTGCACCTGCTCCTCCCCGCCGGGGAGGAATGGTTCGTCGAGACGTTCCGCCAGGCGCTCCCGTTCATCGAGGACGAGAAGCTCCGCGAGGACGTCATCGGGTTCATCGGCCAGGAGGCCATGCACTCGTCGGCGCACTCCGGTGTCCTCGAGCACCTGCAGCGCAGCGGACTCGATCCGACGCCGTTCACCGACCAAATGAACTGGGTCTTCGGCAAGGTCATCGGCCCTCGACCCATCACCAGCAGCCGCGAGAAGAACTACCTCGTCGAGCGCCTGGCGATCATCGCGGCCATCGAGCACATCACCGCGTTTCTCGGCGACTGGGTTCTGAACGCCGAGGGGCTCGACCGCGCCAACATCCACCCGACCATGCTCGACCTGCTGCGATGGCACGGGTCCGAGGAGGTCGAGCACCGCTCTGTCGCCTACGAGACGATGCGCTACTTCGATCGCCGCGAGGTCCGACGCCTTCGCACCCAGGCACTCGCGGCACCGCTGCTGGTCTACCTGTGGATCCGCGGAACCCGCTTCCTCATGCAAAACGATCCGCTTCTCGCCGACGGACCGGCGTCCCGGCGCCGTCCCACGCCACTCGCCTGGCGCCGCGCGGCGAAGAAGGGCACCGTGCCGGGGCCTGTCGATCTCGGCCTGCGGCTCTCGCGCTACTTCCGTCGCAGCTACCACCCCAGCCAGGAGGGCTCGACGGCGCAGGCCGTCGCCTATCTGGCCTCCTCGCCCGCCGCGCGGGCAGCGTCGCGATGATCGACGCACCACGCGACCTCCGCGGACGACCTCGGGGCGACCGGGCCCTCGGCCTGATCGGCCTGGTCGTCGGCAACTACCTCGGTGCGATGTCGCGTGTCCCCTACGACCCTCGGGTGGCCCTGCGTCCCCCGGACACCGCGGCCACACTGACGGTCGCGAGTGTCACGCCGGTGACCAGCGACGGCGATGTCGCGCAGATCGATCTCGTCGACGCGGGCGGATCGTCCCTGCCGGCCTGGCAGCCGGGCTGCCACATCGACGTGCACCTGGAGGGTGACGCGACGTCGGGACCGCTCCGGCGGCAGTACTCGCTGTGCGGCGACCCCGCCGACACGACGCGGTACCGCATCGCCGTCCGACGCATCGGCACCGTCTCGGAGCGGATGCACGCCCTGCGCCCCGGCGACACGGTGACGGTGCGCGGCCCCCGCAACGCCTTCCTGTTCGCGCAGGAACGCTCGGTGCACTTCGTCGCCGGCGGCATCGGCATCACCCCGATCCTGCCGATGGTCCGCGCCGCTCGCGATCTCGGCCTGGACTGGACCTTCGTCTACTGCGGACGCTCCCGCGAGAGCATGCCCTTTCTCGACGAGATCGAGAGCTGGAATTCGCCGCGTGTCGCCGTCCGCACCGACGTCGAGGACGGACTGCCCACTGCCACGGACCTTCTGGGTCCGGCCGCCCGTGGCGGCGCGGTGTACTGCTGCGGACCGACGCCGATGCTGAACACCGTGCGCACGTCGTTCGCGGGCTGCGGCGCGTCTGCTCTGCACTTCGAACGTTTCGGGGCCCCACCCGTGGTGGGCGGTCGGCCGTTCACGGTCACTCTCGCGAGAAGCGGGCGCACGCTGACAGTTCCCGCCGACAGGTCTGCACTGTCCGTCATCGTGGACGAGGACCCGACAGTCGCGTACTCCTGTCGCCAAGGCTTCTGCGGCACCTGCAAGGTGCGTGTTCTCGCGGGGACGCCCGAGCACCGCGAGACTCGACTGAGTCCCACCGAGCAGCAGGAACACATGCTGCCGTGCGTGTCTCGGGCAGACTCCGACCACCTCACGCTCGACGTCTGATGTCCCCCGCACACTCCACGTCCACCGATTCCGGAGCGTCCATGACCGTCACCCGCCCGTTCGAGTCCGAGCGTTCCACCGTGCGGAACGGTGACGTCGATCTCGCCGTGTACACCGCCGGCGTGTCCGAGGGCCCCACTCTCGTGCTGGTGCACGGGTGGCCGGACAATCACGCCCTCTGGAACCACGTCGTCGGACTTCTCGCCGACCGCTACCGCGTCGTCACCTACGACTCACGCGGCGCCGGTGACTCCACGGTCCCCGCACGGACCCGCGGGTACCGACTCGACGCGATGGCCTCCGATCTGCGAGCGGTGATCGACGCGGTCAGTCCCGACGCCCCGGTCCACGTGCTCGGTCACGACTGGGGCGCGGTGGAGGCCTGGGAGCTCGTCGCCGAAGCCGATGCGCCGCTCCGCATCTCGTCCTACACGTCCGTGTCGGGACCCAACCTCGACCACCTCGCACTGTGGGCCCGCTCGCGACTCCGTAGGCCCACACCGCGCAACCTGGCACAGGTGTTCGCCCAGACGCGAGCGTCCTGGTACACGGTCACCTTCCACGTCCCGCCGTTGGCTCGGGTGCGGATGTACCGCATGAAGCGCAAGGGCTGGACCCAGTTCATCGGCGAGTTCTCCGACGTCCCCGCCGCGATGGTGGAGGAGTCACCGACACTTCTCGACGACGCGTGGAACGGCCTGCGCATCTATCGAGCAAATCTTCTGCCGCGCTTCACCTCTCCGCGGCGTCGCTACGTCACCGTGCCCGTGCATCTGATCGTCAACACCCGTGACGCCGCGGTGCGTCCGTTCCACTACGAGGACACGCCGCGCTGGGTGGCCGACCTGTCGCGAACCGATCTCGATGCAGGACACTGGTCGCCGCTGTCGCATCCGTGGGACATCGCGCGCATCACGTCCGAGTTCGTCGACGGCATCGAGTCGCGGCGTCAGACCGCGTCGACGTAGACCCAGGCTCCATCGCAGCGGGAGAACGTGCTGTTCTCCCGCTGCGAACCCGGTCGCCGGGCACCCGCGTCACGGAAGTGAGCCACGAACTCGACCGTACCCGTGGTGTGCAGCATGCCGCCTCCGGTGGTGCCCAGGATCTCGAGCCCGGTCCACCGGCGGCGGTCGTCGAGGTCGAGCGCCGACGGTCGAGTATCGGGATGCCATGTGCGCAGCAGATACTCGGCGTCGAGCACCGTGAAGGCGGTGTACCGCGAGCGCATGAGCCGCTCGGCGGTCGGCGCACCGATCCGTCCCTCGAGCAAGGGTCCACAGCACTCGGACATCGGTAGGGGAGTGCCGCACGGGCAGGTGTCGGGCATGGCTGTAGACCCTACGGCCCTCGCAGCGAGTCGAGATGTGCCGCCAGCTCCGCCTCGGCCCACGCGCGGTTCTCGTCGTGTGGCGCGTGGACCAGGTGCAGCGCGAGTCCGTCCAGGAATGCATGAAGTCGACGCGCCTCGTCGGGTACCCGGTCGGACAGTGACGCGTAGTCGGTGTCGTTCTCGGCGAGTAGGTTCACCAGTCGCCTGCACCCCGCGGCCAGGTACTGGTGCGCCCGGTCGTAGGCGACGCGCATCGCGGCGTTCGTGAAGGCGAGAGCGCCCAGCGACATCTGCACCTCCATCTCGAGGCGACTCTCGTCGGTGAGCGGCAACAACTCTCGCAGGCTCGCCTCGCAGTACTCGCGGGGTGACAGCTGCGGGTCGATGCGCTCCAGGCGTTCGACGACGCGTTCGGCTGCGTGTTCGAGGCAGAACGCTCGCAGGTCGTCCTGAGTGGGAAAGGAGCGACGGAGGGAGGCCGTCGCCAGCCCGGCCTCCTCGGCCACGTTGCGCACCGACAGATCGAGCAGGCCGTCTCGACCGATGATGCGCCAGGCGGCGTCGGCGACGTCGCGTCGCCGCTGGTCGTGATCGATCAGTTTCGGCACTCCCTGAATGTACACAGTTGTGCTACTTTGTTGTGAACACGATCGTACCAACAAGGAGCGCTCATGGTTCTGGCAGTCATCGTCGCGTGCGAGATCGGATTCTGGGTGGCCATCGCCGCCGGCCTCACGCTCCGGTACGGCGCACGGCGACCTCGTGCCGGTGCCGTGGTTCTGGCCTGCGCCCCGGTCGTCGATCTCGTCCTGCTCTGCGCCACCGTCATCGACCTGCGGTCGGGCAGTACCGCCACGTGGCATCACGCGCTGGCCGCTGCCTACATCGGCTTCTCGATCGCGTACGGACACCGCATGATTCGCTGGGCAGACGTGCGAGTGGCCCACCACTTCCGCGGCGGGCCCGCGCCGGTTCGTCTCCACGGCGCTGCCTATGCGAGAGCGTGCTGGGCGGACGTGGTCAGAACCCTGATCGCCGTGGCCGTCACCGTCGGGCTGCTCGCCGGCCTCGTCGCGCTGGTCGGGTCTCCCGAGCGAACCGAGGCGCTGACGGCCTTCATGCCCGTGCCCCTCGTCGTGCTCGCCGTCGACGTCGTCGCCGCGATCACCTACACGGTGTGGCCACGACAGCCTCGACGGCGGGACATGGACGGTCGAGTCAGTTCGGCAGCATCCCGAGTCTCGTGACAGCCTCGCGCTCGGCCTGCAGTTCCGCGACGGATGCGTCGATACGGCGCCGGGAGAACTCGCCGATCTCGAGGCCCTCCACGATCTGCCAGGCGCCGCCGGAGGACCGCACGGGGAACGAGGACACCAGTCCCTCGGGCACGCCGTACGCACCCGTCGACGGGAGTGCGACGGATGTCCAGTCGTCGGCGGGAGTGCCCAGGACCCAGTCGCGCACATGATCGATGGTGGCGTTCGCCGCGGAGGCAGCGGACGACGCACCGCGCGCCTCGATGATCGCGGTACCGCGGCGCGCCACCGTCGGCACGAAGACGTCCTCGAGCCAGGTGGTGTCCGCGGCGAACTCGGCGCCCGACCGGTCACCGACTCGCGCGTGGAAGATGTCCGGGTACTGAGTGGCGGAATGGTTGCCCCAGATGCTGACCCGCGAGATCTCACCCACCGGGACGTCCGCACGAGCGGACAGTTGCGCGACGGCGCGGTTGTGATCGAGCCGGGTCAGCGCGGTGAACCTGTCTGCGGGGATGCTGGGTGCGTGCGCCGCGGCGATGGCCGCGTTGGTGTTGGCGGGATTGCCCACGACGACCACCCGGATGTCGGACGCGGCGCCCGCCTCGAGAGCGGCGCCCTGCGGCCCGAAGATCGACCCGTTGGCCTCGAGCAGGTCGGCGCGCTCCATCCCCGCGGTACGAGGGCGAGCCCCGATCAGCAGCGCGACGTTCGCGCCGTCGAAGGCGTCGACCGGATCGTCGTGGATCTCCACCGACCGCAGCAGGGGGAACGCACTGTCGTGCAGTTCCATGGCCGTGCCCTCGGCTGCGCGCAGTGCCGGCGGGATCTCGAGAAGCCGCAACGTGACGGACGTGTCCGGACCGAGCATCGCACCCGATGCGATGCGGAACAGTGCCGCGTAGCCGATGCTGCCGGCCGCGCCTGTGACGGTGACGATGCTGTGAGCCATGTGAACTCCTTCGTTCCCCTCGACCGTAGATCCGGCAGTCGACCGAGTGCACGGATGTGTGTCGGACTGCACCCGATCACCGTTCCATCGGGCTCTCTCTCGATCTCTAGCGCTGAGACTAGAACCGCGAATATCGTCCTGTGCACGTCCGATTTGCCTGACCACCATTCCTCGTTCACAGTGACGCCATGACCCTGTCGGACAGTTGGGCCAGCAAACAGGCCACGGTGACGCGCGTGGGGGCGGCCGAGGCCGTCCTGCGCGAGCTGCGTTCGGCGATCGAGAGCGGCGAACTCGAGGTCGGCACCAAGCTCCCGTCCGAGGCCGCTCTCGCGACGCGCTTCGGCGTGAGCCGGTCGGTGGTCCGCGAGGCACTGCGCTCGACCACGGCGCTCGGACTTACGGAGACGCACACCGGCAAGGGAACGTTCGTCCTGGCGAAGACCGTCGAGACCGACAGAGTCTTCGGCAACCATTCCGTCGAGTCCCTGCGCGAGGCCCGCCCGCACATCGAGATTCCCGCCGCCGCACTCGCTGCCGAACGGCGGACGCCGGAGCAGATGGACGCGATCCGCAGCCTGTTGAATCGGATGATCGCCGAGAACGATCCCAAGGAGTGGGTCCGTCTCGACGCGGAGTTCCATCTGCTCATCGCGACCGCGAGCGGCAACGACGTCTTCGCCGCCGTCATCACCGAGATCCGCGAGGCCCTGTCGCAGCAGTCCGAGATGGTGAACCTGCTGCCCGACCGTCGGCACCGGTCCAACGTCGAGCACGAGAGCATCGTCGACGCCATCGACTCGGGGTCCGGCGAGGCCGCGTCCGAGGCGATGAGCCGACACCTGACGCACGTGCAGGACGCACTCGGCCAGCTTCGCGGCCGATGACTCCCGTGGTCCGGACCCACCCTCGGCATCACTTAGAATGAGCAGGTCACAGCGCCGTACAGGCTCGCCCACCAGCACGTCGGGAAGGTCCACCATCACACAGCCGCCAGCCCTGCAGAACGTCGAGACGCCCGATGTCTACCTCGTCCCGCCCGACAGCGGCGAGATCGAACGGGCGCGCGTCGCGTCCGCGGCGTCCCGACATCGGTTGACCGAGCGCTCCGACATCGTGTGGGTCAAGGACAAGTTCGCACTGTCCATCACCACCACGACGCCCCACGAGGCGATGGTGGAGGACCTCCTGTTCGTCCGCGATGTGCTGGACGCGACCGCGATCGAGTACCTGCTCGTCCGCGGCAACGACGAGCGGCCCGTCATCGCCATCGACAGGCACGACAGGCCGACGTTGCGCGACGCCCTGGTCGCGGCCTGCGCGGACGAGCCGTTCTACTCCAAGCCGATGGACGTCAAGGGATCCCCGGCCCTGCTCATCGCGGACGGACTCCTGGCGTCGGCCACGCAGGCGCGGATCTTCCGGTTGTTCCGCCCTCGTGCGCACCGCCCGAGCGGGCTCTTCTACGGATCCGGCAAGGGCATCCAGATCGAACTGTGGGAGTTCTCGGACGACACGATCGTTCTCCCCGTCGAGAACTCGCTGACCCGACGCACCATCCGTCAGGACGAGGCGGTGCGTGGCACGGTCGAGCGCTTTGGCCGACACTGGCCGACCATCGAGAACATGTTCGCCGACCACGCGTCGGACATCGACTTCGACATCGACCTGATCTTCTCCTGGGTCGACGGCACCGACGTGGAGTGGCAGGCGGAACGCGCGGCGATGCTGCGTGAGGTCGTCGTGGGCGAGGGCGACGATCACGAGGCCCGCTTCCGCCAGATCGACGAACTCAAGTACGCCCTGCGCTCGGTACACCTGTACGCGCCGTGGATTCGGCGCATCTTCGTCGTCACCGACTCACCGAAGCCGGGGTGGCTCGACGATCATCCCGACGTCACGTTCGTGCGCAGCGAGGAGTTCTTCACCGACACCTCCGTGCTGCCCACCTACAACTCGCAGGCCGTGGAATGCCAGCTCCACCACATCGACGGTCTCGCCGAGCACTTCCTGTACTCGAACGACGACATGTTCTTCGGCCGCCCGGTCGGTCCCCAGATGTTCTTCTCACCCGGCGGCATCAGCATGTTCGTCGAGGCGGGAACCCGGATCGGACTGGGCGCCAACGACGAGCAGCGCAGCGGATTCGAGAACGCCGCGCGGGTCAACCGTCGCCTGCTCCACGACCGATTCGGTCGCATCACCACGCGCCACCTCGAGCACGCTCCCGTGCCGCTCCGGCGCAGTGTGATGTTCGAGCTCGAGAAGGAGTTCCCCGACGAGTTCGCGGCCACGGCCGCCAGTCGGTTCCGCGCGAGCTCCAACATCTCGGTGACCAACTCGCTGTACCACTACTACGCCCTGCTCACCGGCCGCGCCGTGGTGCAGACGCAGGCCTCGGTCAAGTACGTCGACACGACGATGCGCAGTGGACTGCGGGACATGGACCGCCTGCTCGCGAAGCGGTCGATGGACTTCTTCTGCCTCAACGACGGCAGCTTCCCCGAGATCGACGCCGACGAGCGCGCAGCGGCGGTGACGACGTTCCTGAGCACCTACTTCCCGGTGCCGGCGCCCTGGGAACACGCCGTCACACCGGTCGGCTGATCGCCACAGCTACGACTGCCGGCTGATCGCCACAGCTACGACTGCCGGCTGATCGCCACAGCTACGACTGCCGGCTGATCGCCACAGCTACGACTGCCGGCTGATCGCCTTCTGGGGAGCGTCGGCGATGACGACGCCGGCATCGTGCAGGCGCTGGGCGGCCTCGTCGGCCGACACGTAGGTGCCGACGGTGTCGCCCGTCCCGATGGGCACCACCGAGTGGACCACCGTGTCCTGGTACAGATGCACCAGGTTGTAGGCCTGCGCCCCGTCGCGCCCGCGTTGCGCACCCACCGGGACGTTGAGGTCCTGGGTATAGCAGGTGGCCGACGCCACCGACACCGGGATTCCGGCGAAGGTCGCGGACGTGGAGTAGTGCAGGTGGCCCGCGAGGATCGCCCGCACGTCGCTGCCCGCGAGCACCTCCGCGAGCGAGTCCTGGTCGCGGAGTTCCACCAACACCGCGAGATCTTGCACGCAGGGAACCGGTGGATGGTGCAGCGCGAGCACTGTGCCGTCCGGCGCCGGCATCGCCAGTTCTGCTGCGAGCCACCGCAACTGTTCCGCGGAGATCTGGCCGTAGTGGTGGCCCGGGACGGTCGAGTCCAACGTGATGACTCGCAGCCCACCGATGTCGTAGACCCTGTCCACGGGCTCGGTCGATCCGCGCTCGTCGAGCAGGCCGCGACGGAACGCCGCTCGGTCGTCGTGGTTGCCCATCGCCCAGATCACCTCGGACCCCAGGGCTGCGGCGACCGGATCGACCAGTGCGCGCAACGAGTCGTACGCGTCGGGCTCGCCCTTGTCCGCGAGATCACCCGTGAACACCAGAGCCTCCGGCCGGGCACCCGTCGCCTCGAGCTCCGCGAAGATCTGGCGAAGACGCGCCTCGCTGTCGACCGCGTCGTACAACTCGCCGGCGCCGACCAGGTGCGTGTCACTGATGTGCAGGAGGAAATGGTCCGGCCGTGGATGCTCGGCGGTGCGCCAGGTCTGCTCGACTGGCTCCATGAGTTCTCGCTTCCCAGTGCTCCCGGATCGGAGCTCGGTCACCCTGTGTGTACCGGGCTCGTCCACCCTAACCACAGGAGGTGTCGAGCCGCCGAACGCCGGGCGACACGGGGTTGACGGCATACCGTAGGGGGGTATGGTAGTTCTCATGACCACGAAGACTGTCACCGTCGTCGGAATGACCTGCCAGCACTGCGTCGCAGCGGTGACGGAGGAGGTGAGCGCCCTGCAGGGAGTCACCTCGGTCCACGTCGACCTCGAGTCCGGACGCGTCGATGTCGAGTCCGACACACCTGTCGACGACGCTGCCCTCGCAACCGCGGTGGACGAGGCCGGGTACGAGCTGGCTCAGCCGTGACCACCGGGGAGAAGGCCGCGAACATCCAGCTCGACATCGGCGGCATGACCTGTGCGTCGTGCGCCAACCGCATCGAGAAGAAGCTCAACCGCCTCGACGGTGTGACCGCGACGGTCAACTACGCCACCGGAAAGGCGAGCATCGCCACGGACGCGACCGTCGAGACCGGGGACCTCATCGGCACCGTCGAGAAGGCCGGCTACACAGCGACCGTGCACGAACCGCACCGACCGGCCGGCCCTCCCGCAGCCGAGTCCGATGCCGCCGCAGCCGAGTCCGATCCCCTGCGCACGCGTCTGCTCGTGTCGACGCTGCTGTCCGTTCCCGTCATCGCGATGGCGATGATCCCGCCGCTGCAGTTCGACAACTGGCAGTGGCTCTCGCTCACCCTCGCCGCGCCCGTCGTCGTGTGGGGCGGGCTGCCGTTCCACCGCGCCGCCGTCACCACCGCGCGGCACGGCGCGACCACCATGGACACGCTCGTGTCGGTGGGCACTCTGGCCGCCTTCGGCTGGTCGCTGTACGCGCTCTTCTTCGGCCACGCGGGCATGCCCGGCATGCGCCACGCCTTCGAGTTCACCGTCTCGCGTGGCGACGGCAGCGCGAACATCTATCTCGAGGCGGCGGCCGGCGTCACGACGTTCCTGCTCGCCGGTCGGTATCTGGAAGCGCGGTCCAAGCGCAGCGCAGGCGCCGCTCTGCGTGCGTTGCTCGAGGTCGGCTCCAGGAACGCGACCGTGCTGCGCAACGGCAGTGAGGTCAGCGTGCCCGCCGACGAGCTCGTGGTCGGAGACCGCATCGTCGTCCGACCGGGCGAGAAGATCGCCGCCGACGGCACCGTCGAGAGCGGCACGTCCGCCGTCGACGCCTCGATGATCTCCGGTGAGTCCATCCCCGTGGAGGTCGGTCCGGGCGCCACGGTCACGGGCGGGACCGTCAACGTGGGTGGCGCGCTCACCGTCGTCGCCGACCGCGTGGGCGCGGACACGCAGCTCGCGCGCATGGCCCGCATCGTGGAGGACGCGCAGAACGGCAAGGCCGAGGCGCAGCGCCTGGCCGACCGCATCTCGGGCGTCTTCGTCCCCGTCGTGATCGGTCTCGCCCTGGCCACCCTGCTGGGCTGGGTCCTCGTCAGCGGCAGCTGGTCCGCCGCGTTCACCGCATCCGTCGCGGTCCTCATCATCGCGTGCCCGTGCGCGCTGGGCCTGGCCACTCCGACAGCCCTGATGGTGGGCACCGGACGCGGCGCCCAACTCGGCGTCCTCATCAAGGGACCCGAGGTGCTCGAGCGCACCCGCCGCGTGAACACCATCGTGCTGGACAAGACGGGCACCATCACCAGCGGTGTCATGAGCGTGCAGTCCGTCGTGGGAGACGCTCGCGACGACGCGCTGCGGTTCGCCGCGGCGGCGGAGTCCGGTTCCGAGCACCCGGTCGCCCGCGCGATCGTCGACGCGTACCGGACCGCGCACGGAGAGCCCGTCGCCGCCACCGACTTCACCACCACGGCGGGACGCGGTGTCACCGCGACGGTCGACGGCCACCGCGTGGTCGTCGGACGCCCCGGCCTGGTGGGCGGCGCACTGCCCAGCGCTCTGCAGACGGCCTTCGAGGACGCCGAGGCCACCGGGGCCACCGCGGTGGTCGTCGGGTGGGACGACGAGGCCCGCGCCGTCATCGCGGTCTCCGACACCGTGAAGGAGACGTCCGCGCAGGCGGTCTCGGAGCTCCGCGCACTGGGTCTCGACCCGATCATGCTCACCGGTGACAACGAGTCCGCAGCCCGCACGGTGGCCGCCACGGTCGGTATCGACACCGTCATCGCCGGTGTGCTGCCGGAGCAGAAGGTGGACGCGATCCGCGAGCTGCAGGCGTCGGGCAAGGTCGTCGCCATGGTCGGTGACGGCGTCAACGATGCTGCGGCACTGGCTACGTCGGACCTCGGACTCTCGATGGGCACGGGCACCGACGTCGCGATCGAGGCCGGCGACCTCACGCTGGTGCGGGGAGATCTGCGCGTCGCGGTCGACGCGGTGCGCCTCTCGCGCGCAACCCTCCGCACCATCAAGGTCAATCTCTTCTGGGCCTTCGCCTACAACGTCGCGGCGATCCCGCTCGCGGCCGCCGGACTGCTCAACCCCATGCTGGCCGGTGCCGCGATGGCGCTGTCGTCGGTCTTCGTCGTCACCAACAGCCTGCGGCTCCGATCCTTCCGGTCCTCGGTGGTGTGACTCAGCCTGCGAGCAAGGCTCGGACTCGGCCGTCACGCAGCCAGAGTCCGAGCCACGCGGCGATGCCGACGTAGATCGCGAAGAACACCGTGCTGACGAGTGGCTGGTCGGTGCGCCAGTTCGTGATCACCGCTCCACCGAGGTAGCCGGTCAACAGGACGGCACCCAGCGGCGCGGTCCGCGGAATCACGTACAGGGTCACGATCACGAGGCAGACGACGCCGATCTTCGGGGCCATGTCGACGGGGAGTCCGAGTTCGGCGGACGCGTCCTTCACGACGTCCAGGTTCAGCAGATGGATCACGGCGTCGAACAGCATGAAGACGACCACCAGCGCGCTGACGATCCATCCTGCTCGAACGGCTCCGCGGGACGGTGCGGTGGTGGTGGCGCGGGTGAGGTGTGTGGTCATGTGACTGTCGACCGCGTACGCCACGGAAACTCATCACGAAGCCCCGAAATTTTCCTCGGCGAGTCGTCCCTGCGAGGACTATCCTCCTCGCATGACTGCGACGCAGGAGCTCGGCAACGACTTCATGACTCTCGCGGAACCGTACCGCCGCGAGCTCCTCGCGCACTGTTACCGCATGACCGGATCCATCCATGACGCGGAGGATCTGGTGCAGGACACCCTGGTCCGAGGGTGGAAGGGGTACGCGAACTTCAAGGGCGACTCGTCGCTGCGCACGTGGCTCTACCGCATCGCCACGAACACCTGCCTCACCTCGCTCGAGGGCCGCAAGCGCCGACCGATGCCGTCGGGGCTGGGTACGCCGTCGTCCGATCCGTCGGACGAGCTGGTCGAGCGCCACGAGATCGCGTGGCTCGAGCCGGCGCCGCCGTTCGGCGATCCGGTGGACGACGACCCGGCATCGCTGATCGGCTCGCGTGAATCGGTGCGGCTCGCGTTCGTGGCCGCGTTGCAGCATCTGTCCGCCCGGCAGCGAGCCGTCCTCGTACTCCGAGAGGTGTTGCAGTGGAGGGCGTCCGAGGTGGCCGAACTGCTCGGCACCTCCACTGCTGCAGTCAACAGCCTGCTGCAACGTGCGCGCGGCCAGATCGAGGCGATCATGCCCGACGAGAACTCCGTGTCCGAGCCGGAGTCACCGGAGACTCGAGAGTTGTTGCGACGCTACGTCGAGGGATTCGAGACGTACGACATCGACGGCATCGTGAAACTCTTCGCCGCAGAGGCGGTCTGGGAGATGCCGCCGTTCACCGGGTGGTACCGCGGCCCGGCCGACATCGGCGCCCTCATCTCGACGAAGTGTCCCGCGACCGGCCCCGAGTCGATGCGGATGATGGCGACCACCGCCAACGGGCAGCCGGCCTTCGGCCTCTACATGCTCGGAGAGGACGGGGTGCACCGCCCGTTCCAGCTGCACGTCCTCGAGATCATCGACGCCCGCGTCGCGCATGTGGCGTGCTTCTTC
This sequence comes from Rhodococcus sp. UNC23MFCrub1.1, assembly GCF_000686025.1. GTDB lineage: Bacteria > Actinomycetota > Actinomycetes > Mycobacteriales > Mycobacteriaceae > Rhodococcoides. Next base: position 205,213 of record NZ_JMLQ01000005.1, on the reverse strand, counting down.
GATCTCACGCTGTTCGATCGGTTCGGACTGCCACCGGTGTACCCGGGCTGAGCCCGGGTCACCTGCCGCGGCTCACATGTCGGGAGGCGTGGCCTCGCCCGAGGCGACGGCCGGGTCCATCCAGGTCACTTCCCACACGTGACCGTCGAGGTCGCGGAACGACCGCCCGTACATGAAGCCGTGGTCCTGCGGATCCATCCAGTCACTGCCGCCCGCGGCGAGCGCCGCGTCGGCCATGGCGTCGACGGCCTCCTTGCTGTCGGCCGACACTGCCAACAGCATCTCGCGCGAGGTGGAGAGGTCCGCGACGTCGTCGCGGATGAAATCCTTGAAGCGCGGGACGTTCAGCAGCATCACGACGGCCTGCTCGTTGACGATCAGGCACGCGGTGTTCTCGTCGCTGAAGGTGTCGTTGAAAGAGAATCCCAGCGACGTGAAGAACGCGCGGCTCGCGGCGACGTCCTGGACGAAGGTGTTGACGAAGATCATGCCGGACATGGTGTCTCCTGGTGTGGTGTCGTCGGCCCCGGCGTCAGGGCCACTCACCACTACCGACACCGCCCGGGCGGAAAAGTCATCGCGCGGGCGGCGTCGGTCGTGCGGCGTCAGGCCGCGGTGGCGTGCAGGTGCTGCTCGGCGAGCAGGCGGTAGGAGAGCAGTCGCTCGTCGGTGTCGTCGATACCGCTGGCGACGATGACCTCGTCGGCCCGGGCGTGCGCGGCGAAACGATCGATGTAGTCCGACGCCTCCGCCGGCGTTCCGACGGCCGAGTACTTCACCATTCCCTGAATCTGTCGGCCAGCGGGCGAGTCCATGATCATGTCGACCTCCTCCTCGGAGAAGGAACGGCCGCGTCCCACCATCTGCACCACCCGGCGCCGCAGACCGGCCGTGAACAGCTCGTGCGCGCGAGCGGACGTCGGTGCGACCGTCGCGTTGACGGCGGCGATGACGTAGGGCTCGGCGAGCTGTGCGGACGGCTGGAACGTGTCCCGATAGACGGCCACGGCCTCCTCGAGCGAGTCGGGAGAGAAGTGCGACGCGTTGGCATACGGAAGGCCGAGATGTGCTGCGAGCTGAGCACCGAAGAGCGAGGATCCCAGAATGTAGAGCGGCACATCGGTTCCCGCGCCCGGCACTGCCTGCACTCCCGGAACCCGACTCGAACCCGACAGGTAGCCCTGGAGTTCGAGAACGTCCTGCGGAAAGGAATCGGCCGACGACGGGTCACGGCGCAGAGCACGCATGGTGGTCTGATCGGAACCCGGCGCTCTGCCGAGACCGAGATCGATACGGTCCGGATGGAGTGTGGCCAGCGTTCCGAATTGCTCGGCAATGGTCAGCGGAGAATGGTTAGGCAACATCACTCCACCCGATCCGAGGCGAATGGACGAGGTGTGCGCGGCCACGTGTGCGATGAGGACCGACGTCGCCGAGGACGCGATGGAGGGCATGTTGTGGTGCTCCGCGTACCAGACTCGCCGATATCCGCTCTCCTCCGCGAGGCGGGCCAACGCGACACTGGCATCGAAACTGCTTCGAGGAGTTTCACCCTCGCCGACCTGTGCGAGATCGAGTACGGACAGTGGTACGGCCACGTGCGTTCACCCTTTCGAGAAAAAGAAGACTTCTCAGGTGCGAACGCCCGCCCGGCGGAGAATATTTCCCGAGCCGCGTGACCTCGAACGACCGAACCGTGCGGTATCGAAGGACCGGCACGAGTACACGACATCGAACCGGAATTGGCGGTGACTCGCTAATCGGGCTTCGAGATGGATAAACTCTGGCGGAAGAACCGCGATGGTGGTCGGACCCACGAGTCGACGACGGCTCGATGAATCCATGTCCGGTTCGGTCGGGGAACTCATCATCGAAAGGAACCACAGCGTCATGGCGAAACAGGTCTTCGTGGAATTGGTCGACGATATCGACGGCGCACCCATCAAATCGGGTAAAGGGGAGACCATCGGTTTCTCGGTCGACGGTGTGGAGTACGAGATCGACCTCGGTGTGAAGAATGCCAAGGAGTTCCGCAAGCAACTCGATTACTGGGCCGAGCACGCCACGAAGGTGTCGTCACGTGGCAAGAAGGCCACGGCGAAGAAGGCGACCGGAACGGCGACGCAGGTCGGCTCGTCTCCGCGAGATCCTCTGCAGACCAGAGCCATTCGCGAGTGGGCGAATCAGAACGGGTACACGGTCTCGAGCCGCGGACGTATTCCGGCCGAGGTCGAAGAGGCGTACAACTCTGCCCAGTGACGTCAGGGCAGTAGTGATGTCATGACCGCAGTGCGCGCCGGCGCTGCAGCATCCACCGTCCGGCCGACCCTGCCGACAGAACCCCGATTCCGACCACCACCGCCGCCGCGGGCAGTGTGACCGCCAGCAGGACGCAGCCGCAGAGCCCGAGCATCTGCAGTGCCCGCGGCCACCGGCGATCGGAACCGGTCTGCGTGAATGCCGCGGCATTGGCCACGGCGTAATAGACGAGAACTCCGAACGACGAGAATCCGATCGCGTTCCGCACGTCGAGCGTGAGAACCACGACCACCACCACGGCGGCCACGGTGATCTCCGCGGCGCGCGGAACCGAACGGCGCTCGTCGACGTGCGCGAGGTATCGCGGCATGTCCCCTTCCCGCGCCATCGCCATCGTGGTGCGGCCGATTCCCGCGATCAGTCCCAGCAGGGCTCCGAGAGCCGCGGCCGATGCCCCGACGCGCACCACCGGGCCCGCCCAGTGTGCCCCGACCGCGTCCATTGCCGCGGCCACCGGAGCCGTCGAGCGCGCGAGTGCGTCCGCCCCGAGAACGTGCAGCAGCATCACTGCGACGGCCGCGTAGATCACGATCGCGCACGCGAGGGCGCCGACCACGGCGCGCGGGATGGTGCGCGCCGGGTCCCGCACCTCCTCTCCGAGCGTCGCGATGCGCGCGTACCCGGCGAAGGCGAAGAACAGGATGCCCGCGGACTGCAGAACGCCCACCGGACCCGAGGTCGCCGAGAACCCGGCGCCCGTCACGGTGGACGAGCCGGTCGCACCGACGATCAGTGCCGCGACGAGCACGACGAGCACCACCGCCACGAGCACGCGCGTGACCGACGCGGTGCGGGTGATGCCCAGGCAGTTGACCGCCGCCAGCGCCACCACCGCGATCACGGCGAGCGCCCGTGCGTGCTCGGGCCACGCGTACGCGCCGAACGTCAGGGCCATGGCGGCACAACTCGCGGTCTTGCCGACCACGAAGCTCCAGCCCGCCAGGAAGCCCCACCGGTCACCGAGTCGCGCTCGCCCGTAGGCGTAGGCGCCGCCGGACGTGGGGTGCACCGCGGCGAGCTGGGCAGTCGACGTCGCGTTGCAGAACGCCACGACGGCGGCGACGGCGAGCCCGACCAGCAGCCCGCCACCCGCGGCCGCCGCGGCCGGGCCGAAGGCGGAGAACACCCCGGCGCCGACCATCGACCCCACGCCGATGACGACGGCGTCGCGCGTGCTCAGTCGTCGTTGCAGCGGCATCGACGAAGCATAGGGACCCCCGGTGAACGCCGAACGAAACCACCGCCACTTCGATGAATCATGATTAACCGAAATCGGGGAAACCGCAGACGGGCGGCCGTCCCATGGATTACCGTCGCGGAGGTACCCGAGCCTCGAGGAGCGACTTTGTCACCGCAGACTTCCTACTCGTCCGGCCCGACCGACACGCCGCTGCTCGACGAGACGATCGGACGGAACTTCGATCGCACCGCCGCGCGGGTGGGCTCGTCGGACGCTCTCGTGGACGTCGCGTCCGGTCGCCGGTGGACGTACGACGAGTTGCGATCCGACGTCGACGATCTCGCCCGCGGCCTGCTCGCGCGCGGAATCCGTCGCGGGGATCGCGTGGGGATCTGGGCACCGAACTGCCCGGAGTGGACCATCGTCCAGTACGCCACCGCGAAGATCGGCGCGGTGCTGGTGACCATCAACCCTGCCTACCGTGCGCACGAGCTGCAGTACGTGCTCGACCAGTCCGGCGCCACCATGCTGGTGGCGGTCCGGGCGCACGGCACCTCGGACTACGCCTCGATGATCGACGCCGTGCGCGGCGAGTGCACCGATCTGGCCCACGTCGTGTACATCGGCACCGACGACTGGAGCGACCTCGTCACCGACGGTGAGTCCGTCGATGTGGACGAACTCGACCGGCGCACTGCCGAACTCGGTCCCGACGACGCCATCAACATCCAGTACACCTCCGGCACCACGGGATTCCCCAAGGGCGCGACGCTGAGCCACCGCAACATACTGAACAACGGCTACTTCGTCGGCGAGCTCTGCCATTACACCGAGGCGGACAGTGTCTGCATTCCCGTGCCGTTCTATCACTGCTTCGGGATGGTGATGGGAAACCTCGCCTGCACCTCGCACGGTTCGACCATGGTGATCCCGGGACCGTCGTTCGATCCGGCAGCGACACTGGCCGCGGTCTCCGCCGAGCGGTGCACCTCGCTCTACGGAGTTCCCACCATGTTCATCGCGGAACTGGCCGTTCCCGACCTGGCGGAGCACGATCTTCGGTCGCTGCGCACGGGCATCATGGCCGGATCACCCTGTCCCACCGAGGTGATGAAGCAGGTCATCGACGTCATGGGAATGGCGGAGGTCTCCATCTGTTACGGGATGACCGAGACCTCCCCGGTGTCACTGCAGACCCGCTCCGACGACACGATCGAGCAGCGCGTGTCCACGGTCGGACGAGTCGGACCGCATCTCGAGGTGAAGATCGTCGACCCCGTCACCGGGGAGACGGTTCCCCGCGGAGAGCCCGGTGAACTGTGCACACGGGGGTACTCCGTGATGCTCGGTTACTGGGACGACCCCGAGAAGACCGCCGAGGCACTCGATTCCGAGCACTGGATGCACACGGGCGACATCGGCACCATGGACGACGACGGCTACGTCGCCATCACCGGGCGCATCAAGGACATGGTGATCCGCGGCGGCGAGAACATCTACCCCCGTGAGATCGAGGAGTTCCTGTACTCCCACCCCGACATCCTGGACGCCCAGGTCATCGGTGTGCCCGACGACAAGTACGGCGAGGAACTGATGGCCTGCGTCCGTCTGCGTGAGGGCGCGGCGGCCATGACCGTCGACGATCTCCGGAGCTACTGCGACGGCCGCATCGCGCGATACAAGATCCCGCGCTACCTGCGCGTCATGGATGCCTTCCCCATGACCGTGACCGGCAAGATCCGCAAGATCGAACTACGCGAGGAAGCCACGCGCCTGCTGGATTGACGGAACGGCTGGGTCCATCGAACGGCTGGGGTGATCAGGCTGCGTGGAACAGCATGGTCTCGGCGGTGAGTCCGGGGCCGAACGCCATCGCGCATCCCGACCCGGTGTCACCCCGCTCGAGCATGTCCGCGAGCACGAACAGCACGGTGGCCGACGACATGTTGCCGTAGTTCTCGAGCACGCGGCGCGACGACGTCAGAGCGTCTGCGTCGAGGTGCAGCGCGCCCTCCACCGCGTCGAGGATCGAGCGACCACCGGGATGCACGGCCCACAGGTCGATCGACGAAGTCTCCGCCCCCGAGAGCACCGTCTTCATCGTGGTCTCGTCCAACGCGCGTGACAACGAGCCCGGCACCTTGCCGGAGAGCACCATGTCGAACCCCATGCCGCCGATGCGCCAGGTGATGAGGTCGCGGGAGTCCTCGATCATGAGGGCCTGGAAGGAGTCCATGGCCAGACCGGTGGACTCGGCAGTGACCAGCACGGCCGCGGCGCCGTCGCCGAACACCAGGAACGACAGCATCGTCTCGAGATCGTCGGTCTGCTGCATGTGCAGCGAGCACAGTTCGACGCTGACCACGAGCACCTTCGCGGCGGGCTCGGAGCGCACGATGTGGTGGGCGAGCTTGAGACCGTTGATGCCGGCGAAGCAGCCCATGAAGCCGACCTGGGTGCGCTCTGCCGTGGTGGGCACGCCGCACTGCTTCATGATCTCGAAATCGATTCCCGGAGTGTAGAACCCGGTACATGTAAGGACGATGAGATGGGTGATGTCCCCTGCCGTTTCGCCGAGGCCGAGCCCGTCGACGGCACGAACGGCGAGTCCGGGAGCGGTGCGCTCGAACTCCTGCATCCGCGCCTGCGTGTCGACGGCGTTGGGATCGTCGCCGTAGAAACTGGCGATGGACGGGAACGCGGACCACCGGTGCGAGATCTGCGCGCGATCCGCCATGCGGCGGAACAGCAATTGCTTACGTCGCAGCGTGAACGTGCTGTCGGCGTAGGCGACGAAGTCGTCGTGGACGTCGTGCTCGGGAACGGCGGTCGAGATGGCATTGATGTATGCGATCGTCACAGGTGCCTCTCGTGAAGGTGGGGGCTCGACAGGTCGAGTTCCCCCTGACCACCGCAGTCAACCACCGAGCGGGGCCGCGCGTCGGACAGAATGACCGTCATGAGAATCGAGGACCGTTCCTGGGTGGAGAACGCGCTGCGCATCGTCGAGGCCGACGCGAACCGCAGCGCGGACACTCATCTGCATCCCTTCCCACTGCCGGCCGAGTGGGGCATCGATCTCTACCTCAAGGACGAGTCGGTCCACCCCACCGGATCGCTCAAGCATCGGCTCGCACGGTCGCTCTTCCTCTTCGGCCTGGCCAACGGGGACATCGGGCCCCGCACCACGCTCGTCGAGGCGTCGTCCGGGTCGACCGCCGTGTCGGAGGCGTACTTCGCCCGGCTCATCGGCCTCGAGTTCGTCGCGGTCATGCCGGCCACCACCAGCCCGACGAAGATCGCGCTGATCGAGCGCTACGGCGGCATCTGTCGCCTCGTCGAGCACTCGGGTGCCGTGTACGACGTCGCGGAGGAACTGGGTGCGCAGAAGGACTGGCTGTATCTCGACCAGTTCACCAATGCGTCGGTGGTCACCGACTGGCGTGGCAACAACAGCATCGCCGCCTCCATCTTCGATCAGATGGCCCTCGAACGGTTCCCCGTCCCCACCTGGGTGGTGGTCGGCGCCGGCACCGGTGGCACCAGCGCGACCATCGGCCGGTACTGCCGCTACCGGCGCGTGCCCACCCGGGTGTGCGTCGTCGACCCCGAGGGATCCGCGTTCTTCGAGGCGTGGCGCGACGACACCCGCGACGCCGTCGGCACCGGATCGCGCATCGAGGGAATCGGTCGGCCCCGCGTCGAGCCGTCGTTCGTCCCCGCCGTCATCGAGCACATGGTGCAGATCCCCGACGCCGCCTCGGTGGCGGCCGTCCGCATGCTCGACCAGGTGACGGGCCTGCACGCCGGTGGATCGACCGGGACCAACCTCGTCGGCGCGTTCCGGTTGGCAGCGGACATGAAGGCTCGCGGAGAGCAGGGGAGCATCGTCACGCTGCTGTGCGACGGGGGAGAGCGCTACGAGGGCACCTACTACGACGACGCCTGGGTGTCGAGCCACGGCATGAACCTCGACGCACACCGCGCCTGCATCGACCACTTCCTCGCGACAGGCGTCTGGTCGGAATCCGTGTGATGACCCTCTACTCGGAGCTGCCCGCCCGCCGGACCCGCCAGGTGGTCGCCGACGTGGTGGTCGCGGTGTGGACCGTGGTCTGGATCCGGGTGGGCCTGGCGCTGCACGACGCGGTGATGGCGTTGGCGGCGCCCGGACGCGAGATCGCCGACGCCGGAAGCGGACTGGAGAACAACCTCCGGTCCGCGGGCGAACGGGTGTCCGCCGTCCCACTCATCGGTGACGACGTCCGCACACCGTTCGACCGGGCCGGGGACGCCGGCGCCGCACTACGCGGCGCAGGTGAGGCGCAGGTCGCGGCGGTCGAGGCGCTGGCGTCGTTCCTCGGTGTCACCGTCGCCCTGCTCCCCATCGTCGCGCTGCTGCTCCTGTGGCTGCCGCGGCGGATCCGCTTCGCCCGGCAGGCCACCGCCGCGGCGGCGCTTCTCCGGTCCGGCGCCGACCTCGACCTCTTCGCGCTGCGTGCTCTCGCGCGGCGACCGCTGACGGAACTGACGCACATCCATCCCGATCCCGCCGGCGCCTGGCGCGCGGGCGACCCCGCCGTGGTCCGCTCGCTCGCGGCGCTCGAACTGGCGGCGGTAGGGATGCGCGCACCCGGTCCCGACCTTTCGACGTCCGACGGCGCCACGGCCGTTTACGCTGAGTCCATGGCCGAGAAGACGACGACGAACGACTCCACCGACGAGCCCAAGGGCGGTCGACCCGGACCCGCCGATCAGGGCGGCGCCGGCGGTATGGCGACGCGGGAGAACGCACCCGACGTCGCGGAGTCGGAAGCATCGAACGACGCCGACTAGGACTGCGCGCATGTCGACACGCCGACTCGTCGTCGCAGTGGCGGCTGCCGCCGCCGCGAGCACTCTGTCCGCCGCTCCCGCGTCCGCCGCGCCGGCACCCGGTGCGTATGTCGCGCTGGGAGATTCGTTCTCCGCCGGCAGCGGAATCGCACCGCAGACACCGTCCGGGATCTGCGGCCGGTCCGCGGTGAACTACCCCACGCTCGTCGCTCGCGAACTCGGCATCGACACGGTGCGCGACGTGACGTGCGGCGCCGCGGAGAGCGAGAACCTCGCGGGACCGCAGACCGGGCTCGGCGGCGGAGTCGCCGCACCGCAGTTCGACGCGCTCGGTCCGGACACCACGCTCGTCACCCTGGGAATCGGCGGCAACGACATCCAGTTGGTTCAGCTCGCGGCGGGCTGTATCAGCGTGCTCCCGGCTCCTCTGACGCCGTCGTGCTCCGATCGTCCGGACACCTACAGCGACCGTATCGACGCCTTCGCCGCGACGTACGACACGATCCTCGACGAGATCGCCCGCCGGGCGCCGGCCGCGCAGGTGGTGATGGTCGGGTATCCCACCGGCATCCGGCCCGGTGGCTGCCTCGACTCGCAGCCCGTGCGGCCCGCGGACGCGACCTACCTACAGGCCCGCATCGATCAGCTCAACTCGGTGATGAGTCGCGCCGCCGCCGCGCACGACGACACGTTCGTCGACCTCGCGCCGACCACCCGTGACCACGACGTGTGTGCGGCCGACAGCTGGATGGTCGGCGCGGTGCCGACGTCTCCGGACGCGGTGGTGCCGCTGCACCCCACGGCGGAAAGTCACGAGAACACCGCGCGCGAGATCGTGGCCGCACTGCGCTGACGCACGGTGCACGACCGACTGCCTCGCTCGACCGCCGCCGTTGGTCATCGTGCTCACTCGGTCGGCTGTCTCTTGCGCACTGTGCGGCGTGGTGATTGTGTGACCTGACACACAGCGTTCACGAGTGCACTCACGAGGAGCATCCGCCATGTCCACGGTCAAGACATTCCTGCTGCCGGACCTCGGCGAGGGGCTCGCCGACGCCGAGCTGCTCACCTGGTCGGTCGACGTCGGCGACACCATCACGCTCAACCAGACCATCGCCGAGGTCGAGACCGCGAAGGCGTCCGTCGAACTGCCGTCTCCCTATGCCGGCGTGGTCGTGGCGCGGCACGCCGAGGAGGGCACCACCATCGACGTGGGCGCACCGTTCCTCGACATCGAGGTGGCGGGTCCGGCGACGACCGGTCAGGCCTCGCCCGACACCGCCGACGAGGCGGCAGCCGACGCGCGTCCCGAGCCGTCGGTCGAGAAGGCGGAGTCCGAGACGGTCGGGGCCGCGCCGACGCGGACGCCCGTCCTCGTCGGCTACGGCGTCGCGGAGGAGACATCGAGTCGTCGGCCCCTGGCCGCGCCGCCGGTACGCAAGGAAGCGCGTGAGCGCGGTATCGACCTCGCGACCGTGGCCCCGACGGGACCGCACGGCAACGTGACCCGCGACGACCTGGCCGTCTCCTCCGCGCCGCACGCGGACGAGGAGCGCACGCCGATCAAAGGCGTCCGCAAGCACACCGCCGAGGCCATGGTGCGCAGCGCGTTCACCGCGCCGCACGTCACCGAGTTCGTCACCGTCGACGTCACACCGATGATGGAGTTGCTCGACGAGCTGAAGGCGAGCCCACTGCTGGCCGGCGTCCGCGTGACGCCGCTCGCTCTCGTCGCGAAGGCCCTGCTCATCGCCGTCCGGGAGCACCCGAGCCTCAACTCGTCGTGGGACGAGGCGGCGAACGAGATCGTCACCAAGAAGTACGTGAACCTCGGTATCGCCGCGGCGACACCGCGCGGGCTGATGGTTCCCAACATCAAGAACGCGCAGACCCTCGGATTCCGCGACCTGTGCTCGTCACTGTCCGCGCTCACCGCCGTCGCCAAGGAGGGGAAGACCGGTCCGGCGGAGCTCGCCGACGGGACCATCACGATCACCAACATCGGCGTGTTCGGCATCGATTCGGGCACCCCGATCCTCACGCCCGGCGAGGCCGCCATCCTGTGCTTCGGGGCCGTCCGGCGTCAGCCGTGGGAGTACCGCGGGGAGATCGCGCTGCGACACGTCACGACCCTCAGTCTGTCGTTCGACCACCGGCTCGTCGACGGCGAACAGGGCTCCAAGTTCCTGTCCACCGTCGCGACCCTGCTCTCGGATCCGGTGGGGTTCGCGGCCCTGGGATAGTGGTGCGGTGACCAGCATCCATCACGCCACCGTTCGAGACGTCGATCCCGTTGCGCTGTACCGCGTCCTGCAGTTGCGCACCGAGGTGTTCATTCACGAGCAGGGCATCGTCGGCGAGCAGGAGATCGACGGGCGCGATCTCGAACCCACGACCACCTTGTTCTGGTCGGAGGAGCCGAACGGCGACGTGCTCGCGACACTGCGGGTGTTGCAGGACGAGGTGCCGGCCCACATCGGCCGCGTCGCCACGGCGTCGGCGGCACGCGGACGCGGGCTGGCCGCCGACCTGGTGCGGGCGGCGATCGAGTTCGCGGGCACCGACGTCGCGATCTCCGCCCAGGCCTACCTGGAGGAGTGGTACGTGCGCCTCGGCTTCGTGCGCACCGGGCCGAACTATCTGGAGGCAGGAATAGACCACCTGCCGATGCTGCTGACCCGTACCTGACACCAGGAGGACACATGCAGATCGATCTGAGCGGCCGGACAGCCCTCGTCACGGGTTCCACGCAGGGCATCGGCTACGCCATCGCCGTCGGCCTCGCCCGAGCGGGAGCGACCGTGCTGATCAACGGCCGGTCCGACGCGTCCGTCGGTGCGGCACTCGACCGTCTCACCGCGGAGGTACCCGACGCGACGGTCGTCGCGGCCCCGGCGGACGTCAGCACGGAGGACGGCACACGCGCCCTGGTGCAGGCACACCCCGATGTCGACGTCCTGGTGAACAATCTCGGAATCTTCGGCGCCACACCGGCTCTGGAGATCGACGACGACGAGTGGCGCCGCTATTTCGAGGTCAACGTCCTCGCCGCCGTGCGTCTGATCCGCGCCTACCTTCCGGGTATGAAGGACCGGGGCTGGGGACGGGTCCTGTCGATCGCCAGCGACTCGGCCGTCGTGATTCCGGCCGAGATGATCCATTACGGCATGTCCAAGACCGCGCTGCTCGCGGTGTCGCGCGGCTTCGCGAAGGAGGCGGCCGGCTCGGGCGTGACCGTCAACTCCGTCATCGCCGGACCGACACACACGGGAGGTGTCGAGACCTTCGTCCGCGATCTGGTGGGCGACGAGTTGCCGTGGGACGAGGCGCAGCACGAGTTCATGGTGAAGTACCGCCCGCAGAGCCTGATCCAGCGACTCATCGAGCCCGAGGAGATCGCCAACATGGTGGTCTACCTCAGTTCACCTCTCGCGTCGGCCACCACGGGCGGCGCACTGCGCGTCGACGGCGGCTACGTGGACTCGATCCTGCCCTGACCGTCGGGCCACTCCGCGAGGTCCGCGGCGATGCGTGCAGTGCTCTCGAGGAACTCCCGCAGCAGGGCATCGCCGTCCTCGGCCTCACGCACCGCCGAGTAGGGGAGCACGAACTCGCCGAGATCGCGATCGAAGTACGCCTGCGCCGGCTCGACGACCGCGGTGTCGAAGCCGTCGGGTTGCGGGTAGGCGTACGAGTAGAAGATGCCCTCCGACGCCCCGCCGGGCCAGTACCCGGCGCTCGACACCTCCTCGTTGTAGGCCTCGTGCATCACCCAGTCGGGGCAGTTGGGCACCCCGCCCGGATGCTGCGCCGCGGGGCGACCCGAGAACCGGGTCACAGCCAGGTCGAAGGCCCCCCAGAAGAAGTGGGACGGACTGGACTTCCCGCGGAACCCGCCGCGGAACGCGGAGAACACCCGATGAGCCGACACCAGCGAGCGCCAGTATCGCGTCATCGCTTCGGCGTCGTAGCTGGCATGCACGGTGTCCTCGGCGAACGGAATCGACGGGTCGACCTCGACGGGGGAGCCCATGATCGAGACGTGGACCCCGAGCGCCTCGAGGTGGGCGAAGAACTCGTCGTGGAAGTCCGCGACCGTGCGCGGCCGCAACTCCATCTCGCGTGCGTCGCCCCACGTGGTCTCGATGGTCAGCCGGTGTCGGAGGAAGTCGAAGCGGATCTCGACTCCGCCGCCGCGGTACGGCATGAGCGAGGTGGTGAGTCCGGACGCATCGACGTAGGACGTCACGCCCCACCAGTGGTTGAGCGGTGGCGCCAGAGCCATGCGCACCTTGCCGACGATCTGCGTCCACATGTGCACGGTGTCGCGGGTGTCCTGCCACGAGTCCACGACGAGTTCCGGCCAGGCATCGTTCGTATCGGTCACTGCATCCCTTTCACGGAGATATCGGCGCACACGTAGGACGATGGTCCCATGACGACACTCGCCCCTCTCGGTCTTCACCACGTCACCGCCATCGCGTCGGACCCCGGCCGGAACGTGGAGTTCTACACGCGCGTGCTCGGCCTGCGGTTGGTGAAGCAGACCGTCAACTTCGACGACCCCGGCACCTACCACCTGTATTACGGGGACGAGCACGGTAGCCCGTCGTCGCTCATCACCTTCTTCCCGTGGAAGGACGTCGAGCGCGGACGACAGGGAACCGGTCTCGTGACGTCGACGGCGTTCAGCGTTCCGGGCTCGTCGCTGTCCTTCTGGCACGACCGGCTCCGGGAGCTGAACGTGCGCGTCGAGGCGCCGGTGACCCGCGGCGACGACGAGGTCCTGCGCCTGTACGACCACGACGGCATGGTCCTCGACCTGATCGCCTCCGACGGGGACACCCGCTCCGGCTGGGACGGCGTGGCATCGGTGCCCACCGAACACGCGGTGCGCGGACTGCACTCGGTCACCCTCACCGAGACGACACTCGACGCGACAGCCGAGCTGCTCACCGACCGGATGAGCATGACCGTCGCCGCGGACGGTGCCGCGAGCGCGCGGTTCGCCATGGCCGCGGGCGGCGCGGGCGCGCTGGTCGACGTCGTCACCGACCGCAGCGACCGTGGTCTGCAGGCAGGCGGCACCGTTCACCACGTCGCCTTCCGTGCGCCCGACCACGAGACCCTCACCGCCTGGCGCACCGAGCTGGTCGACAGCGGAGCGCACGTCACCGAGATCCTGGACCGGCAGTACTTCCAGTCGATCTACTTCCGGGAGCCGGGCGGCGTGCTGTTCGAGATCGCGACCGAGGCGCCGGGATTCGACGTCGACGAGCCACTGCTCGAACTCGGGCGCTCGTTGAAGCTGCCGCCGTGGCTCGAGCCGACGCGGGAGCAGATCGAGCAGAATCTCCCGGCACTCCCGGTGGGTGACGCGTCGTGACGTGGACACAGGTGACCGACGGCGAGACGCTGACGGCGATGTTCGGCACGCCGAGCTTCCGCGCCGCCCACAAGGATCGCCCCCGGCTGCATCCGCTCGACCGCGACTTCCTCGCGGCCTCGCCGTTCTGCCTGGTGGCCACCGCCGACGAGACCGGACGGTGCGACGTCTCGCCGAAGGGAGACCCGCCCGGCTCGCTGGTGCACGTCCTCGACGACGCCACCATCGCGCTGGCGGAACGGCCCGGCAACAAGCGGATGGACGGGTACCGCAACGTGCTGAGCAACCCGTTCGTGGGTCTCGACTTCCTGGTTCCCGGACGCGGGGACACGCTGCGCATCAACGGCCGCGCGCGGTTGATCTCCGACGCGCCGTTCTTCGACGACCTCGTGGTCAAGGGACACCGCCCGATCCTCGCGCTCGTCGTCGACATCGAGCAGGTCTTCCATCACTGCGCCAAGGCGTTCCTGCGGTCACGGCTGTGGGAGCCGGACACCTGGAATCCGTCGGTGCTGCCGACGGTCGCAGAGATCTCCAAGACGCTGATCCCCGACTCGCCGGAATCGCTCGAGGAACTGCGGGCGTACTACGGGCCGGCATACGAGGAGTCGCTGTACCGGTCGTAGATGCGCTCCGCGCCTGTGCGCCTCTTGCGCATCCAGGCATACGCAAAAGGCGCACGGGCGCGAAGCGCACTGGGTAACGTCCCACCCGTGGCGGACGCAACATTGTCGGTGCTGATCTACAGCAGCCACGCGTCCACGCGGGCGCTCGTCCACCAGGCGCTGGGCCCTAGCCCGCACCCCGACCTGCCCGAGATCGAGTATCTCGACGTGGCGACGGCGCCCGTCGTGATCGAGCACCTGGATCGCGGCGGTGTCGATCTGGTGATCCTCGACGGCGAGAGCGCTCCCGTCGGCGGTATGGGCCTCGCGAAGCAACTGCGCGACGAGATCGACCCGTGTCCACCACTTCTCGTGCTCACCGGCCGCCCCGACGACGCGTGGTTGGCCACCTGGTCGCGTGCCGACGCGTCGGTGTCGCACCCGATCGACCCACTCGAACTCGGCCGCGCCGTGGTGGGACTGCTCCGCGACCCTGCCTGAGGCCCCGCCGGATCTCCGATCTCTAACGCCGGGGGATAACCGATTCGCGACGATTGTGAGCCCGAGTCACCAAACCGGACCCATCGCGACGAAAAAGTCCTACTGTGTGGCACAGATCACCTCGAGGCGTAGGGCGGTTCCGGTCGGAACCCACGACACGGGCAGGAGTTCGAGTGGCATGAACGCATATGTGCCGGTCCTCGTTCTCGGCGCGATCGCGGTCGCCTTCGCGCTGTTCTCGGTCCTCGTGGCATCGGAAGTGGGACCGAAGCGATACAACCGCGCCAAGCTCGACGCGTACGAATGTGGCGTCGAGCCCACCCCGCAGCACATCGGCGGCGGTCGCTTTCCGGTCAAGTTCTACCTCACCGCAATGCTTTTCATCATCTTCGACATCGAGATCGTGTTCCTGTACCCGTGGGCTGTGCACTTCGAGGCACTGGGTGTGTTCGGTCTCGCCGCGATGGCCCTGTTCATCGTCAACGTTTCCGTCGCCTACGCATACGAGTGGCGTCGTGGAGGTCTCAGCTGGGACTGATCCACTCGCCGTGGAAGAAGTGATCGCATGGGATTGGAAGAGAAGCTGCCGAGCGGCTTCCTGCTGACCACTGTCGAAGGCCTCGCCGGCTTCGCCCGCAAGGGGTCTCTGTGGCCCGCGACCTTCGGACTGGCGTGCTGTGCGATCGAGATGATGTCGACGACGTCCGGCCGGTTCGATCTCGCCCGATTCGGTATGGAGGCCTTCCGCGCCTCCCCCCGCCAGGCCGATCTCATGATCGTCGCGGGACGGGTGAGCCAGAAGATGGCACCGGTGCTCCGGCAGGTGTACGACCAGATGGCCGAGCCGAAATGGGTTCTGGCGATGGGTGTCTGCGCGTCTTCGGGAGGAATGTTCAACAACTACGCCATCGTGCAGGGCGTCGACCACGTGGTACCGGTCGACATCTATCTGCCCGGTTGTCCGCCGCGGCCCGAGATGCTGATCAACGCCATCCTGCAGTTGCACGCGTCGATCCAGGCGATGCCGCTGGGCGTCGACCGCGAGAGGGCCATCGCCGAGACCGAGAAGGCCGCGCTGAGTTCTCCGTCCGTCATCGACGCGAAGACGCTGCTGCGATGAGAGCGCGGGGCATGTTCGGAGTGCGCGGTTCGGGCGACACGTCGGGTTACGGCCGACTGGCGCCGCCGAAACCCCGACACGACAACGCGAGTCGACCGTTCGGTGGGGACCACGACGTCATGGCGGACGCACTGGAGTCGGCGCTCGCGGCTCGGGGCGAACGTTGGGACGACGCCGTCGAGCGTGCCGTGCTGCACCGCGGTGAGCTGACTCTGCACATCGCGCGTACGCACCTGCCCGCTGTCGCGTCCGCGCTACGCGACGATCAGGCACTCCGCTTCGAACTGTGTCTCGGCGTCAGTGGCGTCCACCAGCCCGGCGAGACCGGACGCGAGCTGCACGCCGTCTACCATCTGCAGTCCATCACGCACGGTCGTCGGTTGCGTCTCGAAGTGTCAGTGCCGGAGTCCGACCCGCACATTCCGTCGCTGTGCGGCATCTACCCCACCACCGACTGGCACGAGCGCGAGACGTACGACTTCTTCGGCATCGAGTTCGACGGGCACCCGTCCCTGACACGCATCGAGATGCCCGACGACTGGGTGGGGCACCCGCAACGCAAGGACTACCCGCTGGGCGGCATCCCGGTGGAGTTCAAGGGCGCGCGGATCGCGCCCCCCGATCAGCGCAGGTCGTACAACTGATGACACTCGAGAAGGATCACACCACGCCGACCGTCTACACCGCGTCGGGCCAGGACTGGGACGAGATCGTCGACCTGGCCGGCACCGCCGGTGAGGAGCGCATCGTCGTCAACATGGGACCGCAGCACCCCTCCACGCACGGGGTCCTCCGCCTCATCCTCGAGATCGAGGGGGAGACCGTCACCGAGGCGCGGTGCGGAATCGGCTACCTGCACACCGGTATCGAGAAGAACCTCGAGTACCGGAACTGGACGCAGGGCGTCACCTACGTGACGCGGATGGACTACCTGTCGCCCTTCTTCAACGAGACGGCGTACTGCCTCGGCGTGGAGAAGCTGCTCGGCATCAGCGACGACGTGCCGGAACGCGCGACCGTGATCCGGGTGTTGCTGATGGAACTCAACCGCATCTCCTCGCACCTGGTCGCTCTGGCCACCGGCGGCATGGAGCTCGGCGCGGTCACCGCCATGCTCTTCGGATTCCGGGAACGTGAACTGATCCTCGACATCTTCGAGACGATCACGGGCCTGCGGATGAATCACGCGTTCGTCCGGCCGGGCGGGCTGGCGATGGACCTGCCCGACGACGCCGTGCCGAAGATCCGGGACCTGCTGCACCTGTTGCCGATCCGCCTGCGCGACATGAGCGCGATGCTGGACGACAACCCCATCTGGAAGGGTCGGACCCGCGGCATCGGGTACCTCGATCTCACCGGGTGCATGGCACTCGGGATCACCGGTCCGGTGCTGCGTGCCACGGGCTTGCCCCACGATCTCCGTCGCGCGGAGCCCTACTGCGGCTACGAGACCTACGAGTTCGACGTGATCACCGAACAGGAGAGTGACTGCTACGCGCGGTATCTCATCCGTGTCGACGAGATGAGCGAGTCGCTGAAGATCGTCGAACAGTGCCTCGACCGACTGGCGCCGGGGCCCGTGATGGTGTCGGACAAGAAGATCGCGTGGCCTGCGGACCTGGTCTCGGGCCCCGACGGACTGGGCAACTCCCGCGAGCACGTGCAGAAGATCATGGACGGATCGATGGAATCGCTGATCCACCATTTCAAGCTCGTCACCGAGGGCATCCGCGTGCCCGAGGGACAGGTCTACGTCGCGGTGGAGTCACCCCGCGGCGAGCTGGGTGTGCACATGGTCTCCGACGGTGGATCCCGGCCCTACCGGGTGCACTTCCGGGACCCGTCGTTCACCAATCTGCAGGCCGTCGCGGCGATGTGCGAGGGCGGCATGGTGTCCGACGTGATCGCGTCCGTGGCGAGCATCGATCCCGTGATGGGTGGGGTGGACCGATGAGCGCACGGGAACCGGTGGCGATACCCTTCGGACCCCGTCCGGAGGAACGCGTCCAACTCGTGCGACCAGGCGCCCGGCGGACCTACCCCGAGGACGTGCTGGCTCGCCTCGAGGCGGACGCCGCCACCATCGTGGCCCGCTACCCGCGCGCCCGGTCCGCGATCATCCCGATCCTTCATCTGCTCCAGGCCGAGGACGGGTACCTCACCCCCGCCGGGATCGACTTCTGTTCGCACACACTCGACCTCACGGGTGCCGAGGTCGCTGCGGTGGCGACGTTCTACTCGATGTACCGCCGCGAGCCGACAGGCGACTACCTCGTCGGCGTGTGCACCAACACTCTCTGCGCCGTGATGGGCGGGGACGCCATTCACGAGGCCCTCGTCGACCACCTCGACGGCGTCACGGACGGCACCGTGACGCTCGAACACATCGAGTGCAACGCCGCCTGCGACTACGCACCGGTGGTGATGGTGAACTGGGAGTTCTTCGACAACCAGACTCCCGAGTCGGCGCGCACGCTGGTCGACGAACTCCGCGCCGGGCGCCCGGTCACCCCGACGCGCGGTGCGACCCTGTGCACCTTCCGCGAGACCTCGCGCATCCTGGCGGGCTTCCCTGACACCCGGCCCGGCGCGCTCGACGCACCGACCGCAGGCGAGGCGACGCTGGCAGGCCTGCGTGTCGCGCGGGAGAAGGACATGCGCGCCCCCGATCACGCGGAACCCGACGCGGCGGCGGCAGCCGAGCCACCGACGGACTCCACCCCGGACAAGCCCGCGCCCGCCCCGTCGGCCGATGTGCCCCGCCCGGACGGCACTGCAGCGAAGGAGGCCCGGCCGTGACACTCACCCCGGTTCTGAGCCGCTACTGGGACGAGCCCGAGTCCTGGACTCTGGACACCTACCGCCGCCACGGCGGGTACGACGGTCTCGCCGCAGCCCTGGCGATGACACCCGACGAGGTGATCGGCACGGTCAAGGACTCCGGCCTGCGTGGTCGCGGCGGCGCCGGCTTCCCCACCGGCACGAAGTGGAGCTTCATCCCCCAGGACGGCCCGACACCCGCGGACCAGACCGTGCCGCACTACCTGGTGGTGAACGCCGACGAATCGGAGCCGGGCACGTGCAAGGACATGCCGCTGCTGATGGCCACACCCCACGCGCTGGTCGAGGGCATCGTGATCGCGGCGTACGCCATCCGCTCGTCGCACGCGTTCGTCTACCTCCGCGGTGAGGTGGTGCCGGCGCTGCGGCGGCTGCAGGCCGCGGTCGCCGAGGCCTACGCCGCGGGGTACCTGGGCACGGACATCCAGGGCTCCGGGTTCGATCTGGACCTCGTCGTCCATGCGGGGGCGGGCGCCTACATCTGCGGCGAGGAGACCGCACTGCTCGACTCTCTCGAGGGGCGCCGCGGCCAGCCCCGGCTGCGGCCACCGTTCCCCGCCGTGGCGGGCCTCTACGCGAGCCCCACCGTCGTCAACAACGTCGAGTCCATCGCGAGTGTGCCGACGGTCCTGGCGCGCGGGACGCAGTGGTTCCGCTCGATGGGCAGTGAGAAGTCACCCGGCTTCACGCTGTACTCCCTCTCCGGCCACGTCATCCGCCCCGGACAGTACGAGGCGCCGCTCGGCATCACGTTGCGCGAGTTGCTCGAGCACGCGGGCGGTGTCCGCGCCGGGCACACGCTGAAGTTCTGGACACCCGGCGGATCCTCCACCCCGATCTTCACGGCCGAGCACCTCGACGTCCCGCTCGACTACGAGGGTGTGAGCGCCGCGGGATCGATGCTCGGCACGAAAGCACTCCAGATCTTCGACGAGACGACCTGCGTGGTCCGCGCGGTCCGTCGCTGGAGCGAGTTCTACGCGCACGAATCGTGCGGGAAATGCACCCCCTGCCGCGAGGGCACCTACTGGCTGGTGCAGATACTCGCGCGCCTCGAGAACGGTACCGGATCGGAGGGTGACCTGCAGAAGCTGCTCGACGTCGCCGACAGCATCCTGGGAAAGTCGTTCTGCGCGTTGGGAGACGGGGCGGCCAGCCCCATCGTCTCGTCGATCGCCCACTTCCGGGACGAGTACGTGGCGCACGTGGAGCAGGGTGGATGCCCCTTCGATCCGCACCTCTCCACCCTGATGGCAGGACAACTGACATGACCACGGTGCAGAACGACGGCGCGCGCGCCGAGACGACGGTGGACATCACCCTCGACGGCGTCCCGATGTCGGTCCCGAAAGGCACCCTGGTGATCCGGGCGGCCGAGATGCTCGGTGTGCAGATCCCGCGGTTCTGCGACCACCCGCTGCTCGACCCGGTCGGCGCGTGCCGGCAGTGCCTGGTCGACGTCGAGGGTCAACGCAAGCCCCTGGCGTCGTGCACCACCACGGTGTCCGACGGCATGGTGATCCGGACGCAGCACAGCTCGGAAATCGCCGAGAAGGCGCAGCGCGGAGTGATGGAACTGCTCCTGATCAACCATCCGCTGGACTGCCCGGTGTGCGACAAGGGTGGCGAGTGCCCGCTGCAGAACCAGGCCATGTCCACCGGCCGCACCGAGTCGCGCTTCACGGAGACCAAACGCACGTATCCCAAGCCGATCCCCCTGTCGACCGAGGTCCTGCTCGACCGGGAGCGGTGCGTCCTCTGCGCCCGGTGCACGCGCTTCTCCGAGCAGATCGCCGGTGACCCGTTCATCGATCTGCTCGAACGCGGTGCGCTGCAACAGGTCGGCATCTACGGCGCCGAGCCGTTCGAGTCGTACTTCTCCGGCAACACCGTGCAGATCTGTCCGGTGGGTGCACTCACCAACACCGCCTACCGATTCCGCGCGCGGCCCTTCGACCTGGTGTCGACTCCCAGCGTCTGCGAGCACTGCTCCAGTGGGTGCGCCCAGCGCACGGACCATCGCCGCGGAAAGGTGTTGCGTCGGTTGGCCGGCGACGATCCCGAGGTCAACGAGGAATGGAGCTGCGACAAGGGCCGCTGGGCGTTCGCGTACGGCACGCTGCCCGATCGCCTCGACACCCCGCTGGTCCGACGCGGAACCACCCTCGAGCCCGCGTCGTGGTCGGAGGCCCTGGCGGTGGCCGCTCGGGGCCTGGCGGAGGCTCGCGGACACGCCGGCGTGCTCACCGGGGGCCGTCTCACCGTCGAGGACGCGTACGCCTACAGCAAGTTCGCGCGGATCGCGCTGGGTACCAACGACATCGACTTCCGAGCCCGCCCGACGTCCGAGGAGGAGACCGACTTCCTGTCCGCTCGGGTGGCCGGCCGCGGGATCGACGTCACGTACGCCGCACTCGAGGCCGCACCGATCGTCGTCCTCGTGTCCTTCGAACCGGAGGAGGAGAGCCCCATCGTCTTCCTCCGCCTGCGGAAGGCAGTGCGCGGGGGACACACTCGCGTACTGACACTGGCGCCCTTCGCGTCGCCCGGCAGCACGAAGCTGAGAGCCGACGTGCGTCCCACGGTGCCGGGGACGGAGGCCGCGGGGCTGGCGGACCCGGACGTGCTCGACCAGCTGCGCGTGCCGGGCGCGGTGATCCTCGTCGGCGAGCGCGCGGCGTCGAGCCCCGGCACCCTCGCCGCGGTCGCGCGCACCGCCGACAACACCGGCGCCCGCGTCGCGTGGATCCCCCGCCGTGCCGGTGACCGCGGCGCCCTCGACTCGGGTGCGTTCCCCACCCTCCTGCACGGAGGTCGCCGGGTGGGCGACCCCGCGGCTCGGCACGCGGTGGCCGCGGCGTGGGGTGTCGACGATCTGCCGGCGACACCGGGCCGGGACACGGTCGGCATCCTCGGCGCCGACCTCCGCGCGCTCGTCGTGGCCGGTGTCGAGCTCGACGACCTCCCCGATCCCGACGCGGCCCGCGCCGCGCTCGACCGAGCCCCCTTCGTCGTCGCACTGGATCTGCGCAGCAGCGAGGTGACCGACCGGGCCGACGTCGTGTTCCCGGTCGCCGCCGTCGCGCAGAAAGCCGGATCGTTCACCACCTGGGAAGGCCGCCGGCGCACGTTCGGAGCAGCACTCCCGACGCCGTCCATGATGGCCGACCTGCGGGTCCTCGACGCGATCGCCACCGAGATGGGTCACCGCCTCCGACTGCCGGACGCCGACGCGGCACGCCGCGAACTCGACGCGGCCGGGTCGGCACCCGGATCCCCCGACGTTCCGGACCGCGGCAGCGCGGCACCGACCGCCCTCGGCGCAGGAACCGCCGTACTGGCCGGCTGGCGGATGCTGCTCGACGCCGGGCGGATGCAGGACGGGGAGACCGATCTCGCCGGCACGGCGCGGACCCCCGTCGCCCGGCTGTCGCCCGCGACCGCGGCCGACACCGGGGTGTCCGACGGTGAGCCACTGACCGTCTCCACCGACTCGGGGTCGATCACGCTCCCGCTCCGCGTCACCGCCATGCCGGACCACGTGGTGTGGCTGCCGTGGAACTCGGCACCGTCCCGAGTGAGTGCGACCCTCCACGTCGCACCCGGTGCCGCCGTGCGTCTCTCGGCAGGAGCACCGTCATGACCGACCTCTCCGTCTTCGGGATCGACCCACTGTGGCTGGTCGTCGCCAAGGCGCTCGCCGTCTTCGGCTTCCTCGTGCTGACACCGCTCATCGCGATCTACGCCGAGCGCAAGGTCATGGCCTGGATGCAGATGCGCATCGGCCCCAACAGGGTCGGGCCGTGGGGCATCCTGCAGAGCCTCGCTGACGGTGTGAAGCTCGCCCTGAAGGAGGGGATCGTCCCGAGGGGCGTGGACCGTCCGATCTACCTGCTGGCACCGATCATCTCGGTCGTCCCCGCCTTCATGGCCTTCGCCGTGATCCCGTTCGGCCCCACCGTGTCGGTGTTCGGGCACATCACCCCGCTCCAGCTGACCGACATGCCCGTCGCGGTGCTCTACATCCTGGCCGTGACCTCGATCGGTGTGTACGGCATCGTCCTGGCCGGGTGGTCGTCCGGTTCCACGTATCCGCTTCTGGGAGCACTGCGCTCGACCGCGCAGGTGATCTCGTACGAGGTGGCCATGGGCCTGAGCTTCGCGGCCGTGTTCCTCTACGCGGGCACCATGTCGACGTCCGGCATCGTCGCCTCGCAGGAGCGCCTGTGGTTCGTCGTGATGCTGCTGCCGTCGTTCCTCGTCTACATCACCTCGATGGTGGGCGAGACCAACCGTGCGCCGTTCGATCTCCCCGAGGCGGAGGGCGAACTGGTCGGCGGATTCCACACCGAGTACTCCTCGCTCCGGTTCGCCATGTTCATGCTCGCGGAGTACGTGAACATGGTCACCGTCTCGGCGCTCGCGACCACGCTTTTTCTCGGCGGCTGGCGCGCCCCCTTCCCGATCAGCCTGTGGGACGGCGCCAATCAGGGCTGGTGGCCCGTTCTCTGGTTCACGATCAAGGTGTGGGGCTTCCTGTTCGTCTTCGTCTGGCTCCGCAGCACCCTGCCACGCCTGCGCTACGACCAGTTCATGAACTTCGGGTGGAAGGTGCTCATTCCCGCTGCGCTGCTGTGGATCATGGTCATCGCGGCCGTGCGCGTCCTCCTCCTCGACTCCCCGCACGTCCGCCCGGTCACCGTGGTGGTGTCACTGGTCTACACCGCCGCCCTGATCGCCGTGCTCGCCCGGACGCTACGGCGTGGGCGCCTGGAACGGACCCACTCCGGTGCGACGGCGGACCAGCAGGGGGTCGATGCCGCGGCGGGCGGGTTCCCCGTGCCTCCGATGCCGGACCGCTCACCCGGTCCGGCACGCCCTCGACCCATCACCAAGGAGACGACCGATGCCTGAATTCCTGGGACCTGTCGCGGGTTTCGGCGTCACCTTCGCCACCATGTTCAAGAAGCCGGAGACCGAGTCGTATCCGGAGGAGAAGGTACCGACGGCGACGCGGTACCACGGCCGTCACCAGCTGAATCGCTACGCGGACGGCCTGGAGAAGTGCATCGGCTGCGAACTGTGCGCGTGGGCGTGCCCCGCCGACGCCATCTACGTCGAGGGCGCCGACAACACGGAGACCGAGCGGTACTCGCCCGGCGAACGGTACGGGCGCGTCTACCAGATCAACTACCTGCGGTGCATCGGGTGCGGTCTGTGCATCGAGGCGTGCCCCACCCGCGCCCTGACCATGACCAACGAGTACGAGATGGCCGACGACAACCGCGCCGATCTGATCTACGAGAAGACCGATCTGTTGGCCTCGCTCGCCGAGGGGATGGACGCGCCCCCGCACGCCATGGCCGACGGCGCCACCGACGAGGACTACTACCGCGGGGCCGTCATCGCCCGGCGGGAGGCGGACCGATGATCGTCTCGACCTCCGAGGCCATCGCCTTCTGGATCCTCGCCCCGCTCGCTCTCATCGGCGCGCTGGGCGTCGTGGCGTCGGCGAAAGCCGTGTACTCGGCTCTGTTCCTGGCATCGACGATGGTGGTGCTCGCGATCTTCTACATCGTCCAGGGTGCCGTCTTCCTCGGTGTCGTCCAGATCGTGGTCTACACCGGCGCCGTGATGATGCTCTTCCTCTTCGTACTCATGCTCGTGGGGGTGGACTCGTCGGACTCGCTCGTCGAATCGCTACGGGGGCACCGCATCGCGGCCATCGTCGTGGGTCTCGGATTCGGTGTCCTGCTGATCGGGGGGCTCGGCAATGCCGCGCTGAGCGACTTCCGCGGCTTCACCGCGCAGTCGCCGGCGAACGTCGAGGGGCTCGCCGAGCTGGTGTTCGTGCGCTACGTGTGGGCCTTCGAGCTCACCGGAGCGCTGCTCATCACTGCCACGATCGGTGCCATGGTGCTGACCCACCGGGACGCCGTCGGCCGGACCAGAACCCAGAAGGAGCTGTCGCAGGACAGGTTCCGCTTCGGAGACCGCGTGACACCGCTGCCGAGCCCGGGTGTCTACGCACGCCACAACGGTGTGGACCGGCCCGCTCGTCTCCCCGACGGCAGCGACGCCGAGTCGTCGGTCAGTCGGCAGTTCCGCGACGGGCCGAGCCGATGAACCCGGAGTACTACCTGTACCTGTCCGCGGCCCTGTTCACCATCGGCGCCGCCGGTGTCCTCCTGCGCCGCAACGCCATCGTCGTCTTCATGTGCATCGAGCTGATGCTCAACGCCGCGAACCTGGCCTTCGTGACGTTCTCGCGGATGCACGGAAGCCTGGACGGACAGGTCTTCGCGTTCTTCACGATGGTCGTCGCCGCCGCCGAGGTGGTGGTGGGTCTGGCCGTCATCATGGCGATCTTCCGCTCTCGTCGATCGGTCTCGGTCGACGACGACAGTCTGTTGAAGTACTGACATGGCGACGACTCTGGTTCTGCTGCCGCTCATTCCCCTCGCCGGAGCCGTCGTGCTGCTGCTGGGTGGACGCCGGAGCGATGCGTGGGGCCACCTCCTCGCGTGCGCGGCGATGCTCGCGTCGTTCGCGCTGGCCGTCGTCGCCTTCGTCGACATGGCCGGGCGGGCGGCGGAGGACCGCGCGCTCTCGCAGACGGTCTTCACCTACGTTCCGGTCGAGTCGCTGCAGATCGAGTTCGGTCTCCGCCTCGACCAGCTGTCGGTGTGCTTCGTCCTGCTCATCACCGGCGTCGGAACCCTCATCCACGTGTACTCGATCGGGTACATGCGGGACGATCCCGCGCGCCGCCGATTCTTCGCGTACCTCAATCTGTTCGTGGCCGCGATGCTGCTGCTGGTCATGGCGGACAACTTCCTCGGCCTGTACGTCGGATGGGAGGGCGTGGGCCTCGCGTCGTACCTGTTGATCGGATTCTGGTCCACCCGGCCGTCGGCGGCCTCGGCCGCACGCAAGGCGTTCGTCGTCAATCGTGTCGGCGACATCGGACTGGCCGTCGCGCTGATGATCATGATCTCGTCCGTCGGATCCGTCTCGTACGACGACGTGTTCGCCGGGGTCGACGGCATGGGCGATGGCACCGCGACCGCCCTCGGCCTCGTCCTCCTGCTCGCCGCGTGCGGCAAGTCGGCGCAGGTGCCGCTGCAATCGTGGCTGGGCGACGCGATGGAGGGCCCGACGCCCGTCTCGGCGCTCATCCACGCCGCGACGATGGTCACCGCCGGTGTGTACCTCGTCGTCCGGTCCGGGCCCGTCTTCGAGGCGTCCCCGGCCGCCCAGAACGTCGTCGTGCTGGTCGGCGCCGTGACGCTGCTCTTCGGGGCCGTCATCGGCTGCGCGAAGGACGACATCAAGAAGGCTCTGGCAGCGTCGACGATGAGCCAGATCGGGTACATGGTGCTCGCGGCCGGTCTCGGCCCCGCCGGGTACGCGGTCGCGATCCTGCACCTGCTCACGCACGGATTCTTCAAGGCCGGCCTGTTCCTCGGCGCGGGGTCCGTGATGCACGCGACGAACGACGAGACGGACATGCGGCGGTACGGCGGACTGCGCACCGTCCTGCCGATCACCTACGTGACGTTCGGGCTGGCCTATCTCGCCATCATCGGTGTCCCACCGTTCTCGGGGTTCTTCTCGAAGGACGGCATCATCGAGGCCGCGATCGACGCCGGCGGTGCGAAGGGTGCGGCGCTCGGCGCGGCCACCTTGGTCGGCGCGGGACTGACAGCGTTCTACATGACGCGGGTCATGATCCTCACGTTCTTCGGCGAGCGGCGGTGGCGGAGCGGAGTCCACCCGCACGAGGCACCCGCGAGCATGACCGGCCCGATGATCGTGCTGGCCGTCGGATCCGTCGGTGCCGGTGCGCTTCTCGCGATCGGCGCCCGATTGGAGGGATGGCTCGCCCCGGTCGTCGGTGAACACGACCCCGCACACCTCGTACCCGCGTGGGCCGTCACCCTCGCGGTGCTGGTGACCGTCGCCTCGGGAGTGGGCGTGGCCGTGCGCATGTACGGCCGATCGGCGATCCCGATGACCGCACCCACGGGGTCGGTCCTCACCGCGGCCGCCCGCCGAGATCTGTACGGAGACGCGGTGAACGAGGCCGTCTTCATGCGGCCGGGTCAGCGGGCGACCGCCGCGGTGGTCACCGCCGACCGCGTCGGCGTCGAGGGAGTGGTGGGTGCCGTCGCCACCGCGGTCCGGGAGTCCTCCACACGACTACGCCGGTGGCAGAACGGGTTCGTCCGGTCGTACGCCCTCTCGATGTTCGCCGGGGCCGTCCTGGTGGTCGTCGCCCTGACCGTGGCACTGGGAGTGACGCGATGACCGACCTTCCCGTGCTGAGCGCGCTCTGGCTCCTCCCGCTGATCGGAGCGCTGGCAGTGATCGCCGTGCCGCCCACCCGGTCTGCGGCCGCCCGCGCGGTGGGACTCACGACATCGTGCGTCGTGCTCATCCTCGCCGTGCTGTGTGCGATCGGGTTCGAGGCGGGCGCGCCGGGATACCAGTTCGTGGAGGAGCACGAGTGGATCCCCAGCTTCGGTGCGGGCTACACACTCGGGATCGACGGCATCGCACTGACTCTCGTACTGCTGACCGCTGTCCTGGTCCCGATCCTCCTGCTGGCCGGGTGGAACGACACCCCGCCCGCGTCGCGCTCACGCCGCACCCACACCTACGTCGCGTTGATCCTCGTCGTCGAGTCGATGGTCATGGTCTCGTTCGTCTCCCTCGACATCCTGCTCTTCTACCTCTTCTTCGAGGCCATGCTCGTGCCGATGTACTTCCTCATCGGCGGCTTCGGCCGTGATGCCGGACGAGCGCGTTCCGCCGCGGTGACCTTCCTGCTTTACAACCTCGCGGGCGGGCTCGTCATGCTGGCGGCCGTCATCGGCCTGTACGTCGTCACCGCCTCGGATGCGAGTCCCTTCTCGGCGGGCACGTTCGACCTGCGCGCCATCGCGGACGCCGCGGCGGCCGGCGAACTCGGCGCCTCGCCCGGCGTGCTGAACGCGCTGTTCCTGGGATTCCTCGTGGCCTTCGCCGTGAAGGCGCCGCTGTGGCCGCTGCACACCTGGTTGCCCGGCGCGGCGACCGAGAGCACCCCGGCGACCGCGGTACTGATGATGGCCGTCGTCGACAAGGTGGGCACCTTCGGGATGCTGCGGTACTGCCTGCAGCTGTTCCCGGAGTCGTCGGCGACCTTCGCGCCGGCGGTGATCACGCTCGCCGTCGTCGGGATCGTCTACGGCGCGGTGCTGGCGATCGGCGCGACCGACATCATGCGCCTCATCGCGTACACCTCCATCTCGCACTTCGGGTTCATCATCCTCGGCATCTTCGCCATGACGAGCCAGTCGCAGGCGGGGTCCGCGCTGTACATGGTGAACCACGGGATCGCCACGGCCGCACTGTTCCTCGTCGCAGGGTTCCTCGTCACCCGGCGCGGGAGCGCGGTCATCGCCGACCACGGGGGTGTGCAGAAGGTGGCGCCCGTGCTCGCCGGCACGTTCCTCGTCGCCGGACTGGCCACTCTGTCGCTTCCCGGACTCGCCCCGTTCGTCAGCGAATTTCTGGTCCTCGTGGGAACGTTCCCGCGCTACGGCGTCGCGGCGGTGATCGCGGCGTCGGCGCTGGTGCTCTCGGCGATCTACGTGCTGTGGCTGTATCAACGGGTGATGACCGGGCCCGTCGCCGCCGGCTCGGAACGGATCCGCGATCTCGTGCCGCGCGAGATCGCCGTCGTCGCTCCACTTCTCGTGCTCGTCATCGCGCTGGGCGTGTACCCGAGACCCGCGCTGGACATCCTCACGCCGGCCGTCGAACGCACATCGGTCGAGCAACTCGAGACAGGAGTGGCCGCGCCATGACCATCGACACCCCGTCCCTCGAGTACAGCCTGCTGTCGCCCATGATCATCGTGCTGGCGGCCGCGGTGATCGGCGTCCTGGTCGAGGCGTTCGTTCCCGCCGATCGGCGCCGCGTCACCCATCTCGTGCTCGCCCTCGGCGCACTCGCGGCAGCGTTCGCCGCCGTCGTCGCGCTGGCCGGAACCAGCACCGTCGCCGCGGTGGGGTCGGTGGCCGTGGACGGGCCCACACTGTTCCTGCAGGGGGTCATCGTCGCGGTGTCCGCGGCGTCGGTCGTACTGATGGCGCATCGCTCGTCCGACCATCCCGAAGTGGCTGCGGTCGATGCCTTCACGCCCGCGGCGTCCACGGTGCCGGGCACGGTCGCCGAGGCCCGTGCCGTCACTGCCCGGGTCACCCGTACCGAGATCTACCCGCTCACCCTGTTCGCCGTCGGCGGCATGATGGTGTTGCCGGCCTCGAACGATCTGCTGAGCATGTTCGTCGCGCTGGAGGTGCTCTCGCTCCCGCTGTACCTGCTGTGCGGTCTCGCGCGTCGTCGGCGTCTGCTGTCCCAGGAGGCGTCGCTCAAGTACTTCCTCCTCGGAGCGTTCTCGTCGGCCTTCTTCCTGTTCGGCACGGCGCTGCTCTACGGCTACGCGGGCAGCGTCCGACTCGACGACATCGCCGACGTGGCCGACGGGGACCAGGTTCTCGGCGTGCTGGGGGTCGGTCTCGTGGCCGTCGGCCTGCTGTTCAAAGTCGGTGCGGTGCCGTTTCATTCGTGGATCCCCGACGTGTACCAGGGCGCACCCACGCCCGTGACCGCGTTCATGGCCTCGGCCACGAAGGTGGCGGCCTTCGGCGCGCTGCTGCGCATTCTCGTCGTGGGCGTGCCCGATCTCCAGGACGCGTGGCGGCCGATGCTGTGGGCCGTCGCCATCGTCACCATGCTCGTGGGAGCCGTGATCGCGGTGACGCAGACCGACGTCACGCGGATGCTGGCGTACTCGTCGATCGCCCACGCGGGCTTCATCCTCACGGGTGTCTCCGCGGGAGCGGCGGGCGTGTCCGCCACGCTGTTCTATCTCGCGGCCTACGCCTTCAGCACACTCGGCGCCTTCGCCGTGGTGTCCCTCGTGCGGGATCAGGGCGGCGAGGTCACCGAACTGTCCCGGTGGGCGGGCCTCGGACGATCGTCGCCCCTGACCGCGGCGGCCTTCGCGCTGTTCCTGCTCGCCTTCGCCGGCATCCCGCTGACGAGCGGCTTCACAAGCAAGTTCGCCGTCTTCCAGGCCGCACTCGAGGACGGCGGTGCCGCGCTGGTGATCGTCGGCGTCGTCAGCAGTGCCATCGCCGCGTCGTTCTACATCCGCGTCATCGTGGTGCTGTTCTTCACCGAAACGGAGGGACCCTCGGCGACGATCACCCACGGAACGGGCGCGACCGTGGCCGTCGCCGTGTCGGCCGTCGCCACCGTGGTGCTCGGGGTCTTCCCGCAACCGCTGCTCGACCTCGCCGAGCGGGCTGCAGCCGCGATGGTCTGACCCCCTTCCCCCCCGCCCGCTCCCGGCCCGCCCGCTCCCGGCGAGTACGTCCGAAGCGTCGTGAACCGGCGCGGAATCGCGACAGTATGGACGTACTCGCGGGGGGATCAGCGGGGATCAGTGAGGGTCAGCGGGGGCGGCAGGGAGGGTCAGCGGGCGCCGGGAGTCAGCGAGGGTGCCGTCAGCTCAGAGCAGCGACGAGCCGATCCGCCAATGCCTTGGTCGATGCCGGGTTCTGGCCGGTGTAGACGGTGCGGTCGACGATGACGTGGGGCGACCAGGCATCCGCCGCCGAGAAGCTCGCTCCACCGTCGCGCAGACGGGTCTCGAGCAGCCAGGGCGCGTTGTCGGCCAGTCCGGCCTGCTCCTCCTCCTGGTTGGTGAAGCCCGTGAGCTGGTAGCCGGAGAAGGGCCAGCTGCCGTCGTCGCGCTTCGCCGACAGCAGCGCGGCGGGTGCGTGGCACACGGCCGACACGATCTTGCCCGAGTCGAGGAACTCGGTGACCAGGGCGCCGAAGTCGTCCGACACCGCGAGGTCTTCCATCGGACCGTGGCCACCGGGGACGAAGACCGCGTCGAAGGACGACGCCGTCTGGTCCTCGAGGCGCGCGGGTGACGCGAGCACGTCCTTCACCGACTCCAGGTACGACTTCAGGTCGGCGACCTTGGCCTCGTCGCCGCCGTTCGCCTCGACGGCCAGCGATCCCTCGTCGACGGTCGGGGTCACACCACCGGGCGTCGCGACGACGATGTCCCAGCCGGCCTCGGTGAAGGTCCGGTGCGACTCGACGAGCTCCTCCGCCCAGTACCCGGTGGGGTGCGCGGTTCCGTCCTTCAGCGTCCAGTGATCCGATCCGGTGACCACGTACAGAAGCTTCGTCATGCGGTGATGTCCGTTCGTCGAGGGGTACTTGCTTTCATGGTGTACCCGTCCGCGCCGTACTGACCCGGGAACGGATGAAGCTCACCGGTCGTTGGGGGAGTAAAGCCCGTCACACCACACTCTGCGAGGTACACCATGAGCGGTAAAGGACAGTTCGGTTTCGATCCCGAGGACTTCGAGCGCGTCGCTCGCGAAGCGGGCGAGGGCCTGCGGGACATGCTGGGCCAGGCCATGAAGATGGCCGATCAGTCGGGCGGAGGCGCTCCGTGGGTCGGCATGTTCACGCCCGCCGCGACCAAGTCCACCCCGGAGCCGGAGACCACGGGTCAGAAGGGCGACGGGGTGTGGGCCGTCTACTCCGTCGACTCCGACGGGTCGGCGAGCGTCGATCAGGTCTTCGCGACCGAACTCGATGCTCTGCGTGCCCACCGGGACAACGTGGATCCGAATCGCAAGGTCCGCTTCCTTCCCTACGGTGTCTCGGTCGGGATCCTGTCGGCCGGTTCGGAGCTCTCCACCGAGGAGTGATCTCCTCCTGCTCGCACCGCGCACTTCCGGGCCGTGAACTTCTGGGCCGTGAACTTCTGGGGCATCACGCCGAGGAAGAAGTGCACCAGCGGCCCGATCGCGAGCGCGTACAGCACCGTCCCCACACCGGCCGTGCCGCCGAGGAGCCATCCGGTTCCCAGCACCGCGAGTTCGATGGCCGTGCGCACCAGGCGCACGGACAGTCCGCTCCGCGCGACGAGTCCTGTCATCAGGCCGTCGCGCGGACCCGCGCCCAGGCCGGCCGAGATGTAGGCCGCCGTGGCGAGACCGTTGAGCACGACTCCTCCGGTGAGCAGCGCTACGCGTGACGGGATCGAGGCGACTTCGGGCAACCAGTCCAGCGCGAGGTCGACGCTCACTGCGATGATGACGATGTTCGCGACGGTTCCGATGCCCGGCCGCTGACGCAACGGGATCCACAGCAGCAGCACCATCACGCCGGTCACCGCCGTGATCGCCCCGAAACTGATCGGGAGCCGTGCGGCCAGCCCCTGGTGGAACACGTCCCACGGGTTGAGCCCGAGACCACCGGTGATCATCATGGCCATCGACGTGCCGTAGAGCGTGAGGCCACCCACGAGCAGGGTGGTCCGGAGTGCGAGGTCGCGGGCGTTCATGTCTCGAGTCTGTCCGCCCGTCCGCTGCTCGAGTCCAGTCCACCGACCGGCAGTGGACTGAATATCGGTCCCCGTACCGGAACCGGAGACGTGGGCGAGCGCGGCGCCTCAGCGCGAGTGAGCAGTCTGTCGCATCGGTCGCCACGTGCGGTTGCGGTAGTAGATACTGCACTCGATAACAACGAAGCCGTTGGGGACGACTGAGATGTCACAGGGGGTTCCCGTCCATGCGAAGGACGACCTTGCCTGCGACACCCGAGCCGGACATGCGCAGTCCGGCCGCGCGCGCCGCGACCGACATCGCCCTCCTGACCGCCGCCGTCTTCATCGCGGCGATCATCGGAATCCATTCGCGGCCACCGGGACTTCTTGCCTCGGTGTGGGTGGCCAACGCGGTGGCGCTGAGCGTCTTCGTACGCTGGCCCCGCACCTTCACCGCGCCGGCGGCCGTCGCAGCGCTGCTCGCCCTCGTCACCGCGGACCTCGTCTCGGGTACCGACGTCTACGCTGCGGTCGCGTTCAATGTCGCGAACATCGTCGGGGTCCTCGGAGGCACGCTGGTGATCCGGCGGCGGCACCCCGAGCCGATGACCCTCGCGGGATCCGCGGACTTCGCCAGAATGTGCCTCGGCATCGTCGTCGCCGCCCTCCTGTCGACGACCGTCGCCACCCTCTCGGGCGGCCGGCTGGGACCGCACGCACCCGCCGTCGAGGCTCTGAGCTGGTTCGGATCCGAGCTCACGAGCTACCTGCTGATCGTCCCCGTCCTACTGTCCTTCCGCGCGTCGACGCCGCGCCGCCGCACCGGCCCCGCCTCGCTCCGGCGCCTGATCACGGGTGAGACGGCACCGATCGCGCTGACCGTCCTGCTGATGCTGGCCGGTCTCATCGTCCAGGGCCCGTTGCTGCTCGCGCTGCCGCTGCCCGCGCTGCTCTGGTGCGCAACCCGCATCCCCATCTTCGGCACCGCGCTGCTCACCGCGCTGTGGTCCGCGTGGACGCTGCTCTTCCTCGGACGCGGGGAACTCCAGACCGGTGGGCTGCTGGGCGCGGACGGCCAGGACGGCGCCTCCGCGGTGCTGTCCGTCGCGTTGGTCGCACTCGGACCGCTGCTGGTCGCCGCCGTGTCGCTGGACCGGATGGCCGTGCAGAACAAGCTCCGTGAGGCCCTCGAGTACGACAGTCTCACCGGCGTCCTCTCCCGCGCCGCCTTCCTACGACGGAGCCAGCAGCGCCTCGACACCCTCATCACCGACTCGCGGCCGGTCGCGCTGCTCATGCTCGACCTCGACCACTTCAAGTCCATCAACGACACGCTCGGCCACGCCGTGGGCGACATCGCGTTGGTCCGCAGCGCCGCCTGCATCCTCGGTGCCCTACCGGACGACGCGATCGCCGGGCGCATGGGCGGTGAGGAGTTCGCGATCCTCCTCCCGCACGCGGATCAGGAGGACGCCGCCTCCATCGCCGACTCGATCCGCCGCGATCACGAACGGCTGCACGTCCTCTCGTCGCGCACGGCGACGGTGAGCATCGGGTTGGCCTGGACGAGCTACGCCCCGCAGTCCGTCTCGCCGCTGCTCGTGTCCGCGGATCATGCGCTGTACGACGCGAAACGACGCGGCCGGAACACGGTGGTCGCGGTCAGCCTCGACTGACCGACGTCAGGCGGCGACCTGCCATGGTCGCTCGCGGCGCCCCACCGCCCACACGACCACGAGGATCGCCGCGAACAGCGCGGCCACGAGCACCAGCGTCGCCACCACACCCGAATGCAACACCAGCACGGTGCCCAGGATCGCACCGAGGAACATGGCGACGACGGAGGAGAGCCGACGCAGTACAGCCGCCCCGTCCCGTTTCCGGAGATCGGACCCGATGCCGGTGAGGGCCATCGTCAGCACGGTGGTGGTCATGTCCGGGACGGCGAGATGTCGCACCGCCGCGTTCTGCAGCCCCAGGCCCAGCGCGAGCAGCACGACGATGACGTATCCGCGGCCGGGACCGTCCACCATGAGAATCGCGGCAATCAGCGATGCGAGCGCGAGGACGAACTCGACCCCGAGTGCGTTGCGTAGCAGATGATCTCGTCGACCACCGGCCCGCGTGATCAGTGTTCCACCGACCATCGCGCCCACCAGGAATCCGACCAGGGCGAGCACCGAGCCCCACAACGAGAAACCGGCCGCCCCGCCCAGTGCGAAACCGATGAACACGACGTTGCCCGTCATGTTGGCCACGAACACTCGACCGAGAGCCAGCAGGCTGAGCGCGTCGATCGCACCGGTGACGACCGTGACGGCCAGCAGGATCATCGGCAGCGGCCCGTGGCGGGGATGCGCGACGTAGTCCGAGAAGCCATGTGTGGTCACGGCCACGCATTCTGCCCCAGCAGCGCGGATACAGTCGGGTGATGACCACCTCGAGCAGGACCCTGACCGCGGCGGACGGCACGCTGAACGTCCACACCGGGGTGACCGGTCGAGCGTCGAAGATGGGGCACCGGCTGACCATCGCGTTCCGCGACTGGAGCGTCACCGTCGACGAGTCGGACGGCGCTCCGACGGCCGTCACGGTTCGGGTGCGCGTCGACTCCATGGAGGTCGTCAGTGGCGAGGGCGGCGTCACACCGATGTTCGGCCCCGAGAAGATGCTCGCGCGGTCCAACGCCCTCGGCACGCTGGACGCGTCGGACCATCCCGAGATCCGCTACGACGCGACCACCGTCGAGTCGACGAAGGACGGCTACCGTCTCGACGGCACGCTGACGATCCACGGCGTGACACGCGAGCACACCGTCGACCTTTCGGTCTCCACCTCCGACGGGACGACGCACGTCGCCTTCGACGCGGTGGTGACGCAGACGGACTTCGGCGTGAAGCCCTACTCCCAGCTGCTCGGATCGATGAAGGTCGTCGACGACGTCGACGTGTCCTTCTCCGCCTCGATCTCCTTGCCGGCCTCGGCGGACTAGCCGCGCGCCATGTCGACGAAGCGCGACAGGTGCAACTGGTGCGCCACCGTGATGGTGGCCGTGGGGCCGTTGCGGTGCTTGCCGAGGATCAGGTCGGCCTCGCCGCCGCGGGGATCGTCGCGCTCGGTCGCATCCGGACGGTAGAGCAGGATGACCATGTCGGCGTCCTGCTCGAGCGAGCCGGACTCACGCAGGTCGGAGACCATCGGCTTCTTGTCCGTGCGCTGCTCGGGACCACGGTTGAGCTGACAGATGGCGACCACCGGAACCATGAGCTCCTTGGCCAACAGCTTCAGCGATCGCGAGAAGTCCGAGACCTCCTGCTGACGCGACTCCACCTTCTTGCCGGACGACATCAGCTGCAGGTAGTCGATGACGATGAGCTTGAGATCGTGTCGCTGCTTGAGTCGCCGCGCCTTGGCGCGGATCTCCATCATGGTGAGGTTGGGGGAGTCGTCGACGAAGAGTGGTGCCTCGCTGATCTCGCTCATCCTGCGGGCGAGGCGGGTCCAGTCGTCGTCCGTCATCTTTCCCGAGCGCATGTCGCCGAGCTTGATCTTGGCCTCGGCGGAGAGGAGACGCATGACGATCTCGGTGCGGCTCATCTCGAGCGAGAACATGACGCTGGCCATGCCGTGCTTGATGGAGCACGAGCGCATGAAATCCATTCCGAGAGTGGAGTTGTGTGTCGGCACCATCGAACGACCGGCGAGATAGAGGTGGTCCGTGTTATCGACCTCGACACATCTGACCGGCACCGAGTCGACGCGACGAACGTCGACGATGAAGCGACTCGAAGACCTGGACACATTCGACGAGGCACGACGCTCTTTGTGCAGCAACTGCTTTCGACGCAGACCGAAGACCACATCATCGGTCGAGAAGGTGAGTGTGAACGCCGTCGACGACGCCTCGGTGCGTCCTGCCACCCTCTTCGTCGATCGATGTACTCGGTACCCCAGACTGACGATGAGTTCCTCGACGTCGAGTGCCAGTCGCTCATTGGTGACACTGAACTGCGCGGATCCGCCTGCCGTGACGGTCCCGTCGGTGTCCAGCAGGCCGGCGAGTACAGCTCGCCGCTGCGACTCCGACGACCTGAGGTACTCCATGGGAATGTGCTTGTTGTTCAACACACCGAGTGTTCGGAGGCGAGCTTGCACCGTCCCCGTGGCGTTTCGGCACTTCTGGCACATCCGAAGTCCGGTGCACAGCTCACCGCAGAGCGGGCACAGCGGCTGATCCACCACGTCATCTTGGAACCGAGCCCGGCCACCGCATGAACGGCCGCAGGTACGCACCTGAGAAGAGAACGGCACGAAGCGTTTTCCGCACACCGTACAGAACTTGGCCGGTACAGGTTCGGGTGCGGGAAGCTGAATCGAGTATCGCAACTCAGCAGCTGCGGATCGAACAGCCACCAACCCCTCACCTTCGATCCGAGCAATGATCTCGGGATCGTCGGAGGTGATCTGCGCGCAAGCGCTGGTGCCGTCCCCCAACCACGCGCCCAGCGTGTAGGGAGGGACGGAAAGGACCGCGTCCGGACGCTGGATCGGCTTCGCGTTGGTCACCGAGTGATTCAGTCGAGCGTCCTTGGTCGCGCACCTGACCGAACCGGCGATCTGCTCGGTGGTGCGCACCTCGGCGAACGTTCCTTGGTTCTTGGTCCTGTTGTATCGAGCAGCCGCAGCCTGCGCCGACTTTCGCGATGCGCGGGTATCCGTGAGCCACTGATGCTCCGCGTCGGCCACGATGACCGTGCCGTCGGAGAACTCGACCTCGTAACACGGCCTACCGACCATCACGTCGGTCGCAGCGACGACCCGAGTCGCAGATCCGGACGCATCGATGAGATGGTCCCCGACCTCGACTTCACCCATCGTCGTCCACCCAGTGGGCGTCGCCAACGGCGTGTCGAGGGCGAGCGCCTTGCCCACACCAGGCCTTGCCGCGACGATGATCATCTGGCCCGGGTGCAGACCGTTGGTCACCTCGTCGAGCTCGGTGAAGCCGGTGGGGACACCGTTCGACATGCCGCCGCGGCTGGCGATGGAGTCGATCTCGTCCATCGTGGGCTGCAGCAGTTCCTCGAGCTGGACGAAGTCCTCCGCGGTACGCCGCTCGGTGACCTCGTACACCTCGGCCTGAGCCCGGTCGACGACTTCGGACACGTCCTGACCGTCCGCGCCCGCGTAGCCGAACTGGACGATGCGCGTACCGGCCTCGACGAGGCGACGCAGGATCGCCTTCTCGACGACGATCTCGGCGTAGAACGACGCGTTGGCCGCCGTGGGGACCGTCTGCGTCAGCGTGACGAGGTAGGGCGGGCCGCCGATGCGCTTGAGCTCGCCGCGCCGTTCGAGCTCCGCGGAGACGGTGACCGGGTCGGCGGGGTCGCCGCGGCCGTACAGATCGAGGATGGCGTCGTAGACCATCTGGTGGGCCGGGCGGTAGAAGTCACCGGGACGCAGAACCTCCAGGACGTCCGCGATGGCGTCCTTGCTGAGCAGCATGCCGCCCAGAACGGACTGCTCGGCAGCCATGTCCTGAGGGGGCTGACGACCGAAGTCCTCACCGGGCGCCTCGGACGGCCCCTGGTAGTCGTTCGTTCCCCGATCGTCCACGACTGCCACAGAAGTTCGCCGCCCTCTCGCTCGACCGAAGCTCGCCCCCGGAGATCTCGTCCGTCCTCGGCCGTGTCGGCCGAGTCCGTGCTCACCACGTTGTACCCCCGGCCTCCGACACGGTCCGAACAGGTGACTGCACGCGCGTGCGCGAGCGGCTGTCCGGCGGTCGACGAGGCCCGTCGATGATGTGCCGGAGGGACGTTAGGTGCTCGGTCCGCCAGCACCAAACGAGCCTGTTGAGCAATCTGTGGACGGGGTGTGGACAACGCAGGCGAGTCGTGTTGACCACCTGTGCAGAACCTGTGCAGCAACAAGATCACACAGCCCATCAGTGCACGTCAGGGCGATTTCGCAATTTTTCTCTCTGTGGATGAATCCGCACTCGGCGTGTCCTGCCGACTTGACATGTCGGGCGTGTCAGGTCTCCATGGCTGGAGTTATCAACATGACCTGGGTCACATGTCGGTATCCGCCGGTGAAACCGCCGAGTGATTCTGATCCGGTCCGGATAAGAGCCGCCGGACACGCGACGGGGCGCCGCGATGCAGTGCATCGCGGCGCCCCGTGGAGCCCTGGTCAGTTCTGCGCTTGCTCCTGATCGAGCTCGGTGACCGAGGCCGCGTCGACGAGCACGACCCGCGCCGTGGGAATGTCGAAGAAGAGTCCGACCACCTTGAGCCTCCCCTCGGCGACCGCCTTGCCCACCACGGCGTGACGCGACAGGGTCTGCAGTTGTACTGCCACGTTCACCATGGCGAGCTGGTCGATCTCGGAGAACCCCAGCTCCGCGGCATCCCGCGCGACGGGGTGGCCACTCCGGAACGCACTGAGGCTCGCCCGGCCGTGCGAGAGCCACTCACCCACCACCCCGTCGGCGTCGTGGGCGTCCGCGAGCAGCCCCCGCATGGCTCCACAGCCGGAGTGCCCGCAGACCACGACGGAACTGATGGCGAGCGTGTTCACGCCGTACTCCAGAGCGGCCTCGAGCGACGTGTCCGGATCACCGACCGGGATCAGATTGCCCATGTTGCGGACGGTGAAGAGGTCTCCGGGTCCGGCGCTGGTGATCGTGTTCGGCAGCACGCGCGAGTCGACACAACTCAGGAAGAACGTGTCCGGGTCCTGGAACTCGCTCAGCTTCTCGAGGTGCGGGCGCATGGACGACGCGCTGCGACGGTGGTATTCCTCGACACCGGCCAGGACCGGCCGGAGCGCCGCCGGGGTGACGGCGTCGGCGGTGAACGGCCCGGAGTGGCTGTCGACGGTCTGCCATTGCGACCACGGCATGAACGTGCGCGCGGACAGCATGTGGGGCATGCGTCTCGGTGGCCCGGCCGTGGCCGACGCCATGTCCACGGCGCCGACCTCGTCGACGACGACGGTGCCGCCCGTCGCCTCGTACTGCTTCGTCCACTCGTGCAGCGCGTCGTACACCGCGTGGTCGAGGAAGTCGACGGTCAGCTCGATCGTCACGGATCGGCCGGCAGGAACGGACTGCAGCACCCGCGTGAGGCGAGGAAGCGACAGGAAGCTGAGCGATCCCTCCACCACGACGCGCCAGGAGTCCTCGGTGAGCTGCTCGGCACGCACCCGTGCCCACAGCACGCGGCGCAACACCAGCAGGACGGAGATGGCGAGCCCGATCAGCACACCCTCGAGCAGATTGAGGGTGACGACACCGACGACCGTCGCCGCGTACACCACCACGTCGCCGGTCCTCGTCGCCGAGCGGATGTCCGCGAGCTTGACCAGCTGCACACCGATCATGAC
Source organism: Rhodococcus sp. UNC23MFCrub1.1 (assembly GCF_000686025.1). Taxonomy (GTDB): domain Bacteria; phylum Actinomycetota; class Actinomycetes; order Mycobacteriales; family Mycobacteriaceae; genus Rhodococcoides. The sequence goes on along the minus strand of NZ_JMLQ01000005.1, from coordinate 165,622 downwards.
GAGCAGACCTGCCAGTGCGGCGTAGGGGACCAGCTCGACCACACCGATGAACAGGACCGAGAAGATGAGAACCCAGACACCGTGCAGCACAGCCGAAGCGGGGGATCGGGCGCCGGATCGGACGTTGGTGGCGCTGCGCACGATGACGCCGGTGACGGGCAGTCCGCCGGCGACACCGGACACCATGTTGGCGGCGCCCTGACCCATGAGTTCGCGATCGAAGTTGGTGCGTCTGCCCGAGTGCATCTTGTCGATGGCGACGGCGGAGAGCAGACTCTCGACGCTCGCGATCAACGCGATGGTCAGCACACCGGTCGCGAACGCTGCCCACTGCCCGTCCGGGAATGCCGGCAACTCCACGGCCTCGATCAGGTTGCCGGGCAGATCGATTCGTTCGAGGTTCATCGAGAAGGCCAGTGAGAGGCCGGTTCCCGCGACCACGGCCACCAGCGGGCCGGGGACCTTACCGAGTGGGCCGGTGATGCGCGGCCACAGCAGCATCAGCGCAACGACCACGCCGCCGATGGCGACCGGCGCCGCCTCGGCGTTCAGGATCGACGAAGGCAGAGACGTGATGTTGGCGACGGCGGAACTCCGGCTCTCCCCACCGAGCAGCACGTGGATCTGCTGCAGCGCGATGGTGATACCGATACCGGCCAGCATCGCGTGCACCACCACCGGCGAGATGGCGAGCGCCTGGCGGGCGATACGGCTCAGACCCAGCACCACCTGCAGCACACCGGCGAACACCGTGATGAGACACGTGATGCGCCAACCGAACTGGTTCACCAACTCGGCCACCACCACGGTCAGGCCGGCGGCCGGCCCGCTCACCTGCAGCGGGGACCCACCCAGCGCACCGGCGAGGATGCCGCCGATGACGGCCGCGATGAGGCCCGCCATGACGGGAGCGCCGGAGGCCACCGCGATTCCGATGGAGAGCGGTACCGCCACCAGGAACACCACGAGAGACGCGGGCACGTCGTACCGGGCGATGCTCGCCAGCCGGTCGCGCGGTGTGGGGCTCGGGGCGGGTACGGGTGGTTCGGCGGGGGACGAGCGATCGAGTTGTGCAGTCACGGTGAAGCCTCCAGGCGGACACGGATGGTGTGGGTCTGTGCGGTTTCGTCGGTGCAGAACGCCCGGTCTCTCCTCGGGGCGCATCGTTGGTCAAGACATCTCGAAGAGTACGTAAAGGTTTCGGCGCACCCTCGGCGTCGGACGGTGCTCGGGCCGCGTCTGCTCCGAGGTTTGGGGACGGTGCCAGTGGACCCACCCGGAAACACTCGCCGCGCACAGAATCACCACCTCGCCCGCGCCGGAGGACGGCCGAGACGGGCAGGAAAAGAACGAACGCAAACGCAGAATGCCCCGGCCGAGAATCGGCCGGGGCATTCGGTACTGCGAGTCGGTGATGCTTACGAGGCGGTGACCTCGAGGTCGAACGACGCCGTCACATCGGGGTGCAGCGCCACGGTGATGCGGTGCGTTCCGGTGGACTTCACGTGCGACTTCGGCAGTTCGATGCTGCGCTTGTCGAGCACCGGGCCACCGGCGCTCTTGACGGCAGCGGCGACGTCGGCTGCGGTGACCGCACCGAAGAGCTTGCCCGAGCCGCCGGTTCGCACCGACAGCGTCACGGACGTCAGGCCCTCGATGGCCTGCTTGAGCTCGTTGGCATGGTCCAGCCCGCGCACGGCGCGAGCTTCCTGGGCACGACGGATGCCCTCGACCTGCTTCTGTGCTCCGCGGGTGGCCGCAATGGCCAGTCCACGGGGCAGCAGGAAGTTACGTCCGTAGCCGTCCTTGACCTCGACGGTGTCTCCGGGTGCGCCGAGGTTGTCGACATCAGCGGTGAGGATGAGCTTCATGGTTACCTTTCCCCTTATCGCGCAGTCGCGGCGTAGGGCAGCAGTGCTACCTCACGCGAGTTCTTGACTGCGATGGCGATGTCCCGCTGGTGCTGGACGCAGTTGCCGGTGACACGACGAGCGCGGATCTTGCCGCGGTCGCTGACGTACTTACGCAGCAACGTCGTGTCCTTGTAGTCGATGGACGTGTTCTTTTCCTTGCAGAAGGCACAGACCTTCTTCTTGATCACCTTGTCGCGCAACGGCGGTTTAGGCATGGACAATCTCCGAATCTTGATTCACTGCATGTGTGGTGCGTACCGGATCAGAACGGCGGTTCGTCGTCGCCGCCGCCACGGGAGCCACCGAACGATCCCGATGCCTGCGGGGCACTGCCCCACGGATCGTCACCGCCCGAGCTGCCACCGGACGAACGGCTCGACGAGCCACCCGATCCACCGGAGGAACCACCGAACCCGCCGCCGCTGTTGCCGCCGCCTCCGCCGCTGCCACGACTGACCTTGTTGACCTTGGCCGTCGCGTACCGCAGAGAGGGACCGACCTCGTCGACCTCGAGTTCGACGACAGTGCGCTTCTCGCCTTCACGCGTCTCGTAGGAACGCTGCCGCAACCGGCCCGTCACGACGACTCGCGCACCGCGGGTGAGCGACTCCGCGACGTTCTCCGCAGCCTCGCGCCAGATGTTGCAGCGCATGAAGAGTGCGTCGCCGTCCTTCCATTCGTTGGACTGACGATCGAACGTGCGGGGCGTGGACGCGACGGTGAAGTTCGCGACCGCTGCACCTGCGGGGGTGAATCGGAGTTCGGGATCGGCCGTCAGGTTCCCGACGACGGTGATGACGGTTTCGCCTGCCATGATTCCTCTTTCTCGTGCCTTGTCAGCGCATGATCTTCTCGGTTGCCGTCAGCCTAGGGCGAGACGGTGACACGAGGGATCACTTGCCGCGGCGCAGAACCTTGGTGCGCAGCACCGATTCGTTCAGGCCGAGCTGGCGATCGAGCTCCGACACCGTGGCGGGCTCCGCGTTGATGTCGATCACCGCGTAGATGCCTTCGGCGTGCTTCTCGATCTCGTAGGCGAGACGGCGCTTTCCCCACACGTCGACCTTGTCGACCTTGCCGCCGTCCTTGCGGATGACGTTCAGGAACGTATCCAGCGACGGGGCGACCGTGCGCTCGTCGAGATTGGGGTCGAGGATGACCATCAGTTCGTAATGACGCATAAGACCTCATCACCTCCTATGGACTGTGAAACGGTCACGGACGATCCGTGACAGGAGGGTCGTTGCGTCAGCAACCTGTCCAGGGTACCTGGACCGCGGCTCACCACGAAATCGGCGGATCGACGGTGCGGACAGCACGGCGCGAGGTCCGGGGCACCTACTCTTGTCCTCATGACCACCGGCCGCGCGACGATCTCCGGCCGCGCCGGGGTCGCCACGGCGGCTACTGTCACCGCGATCTCGGTGATCACGATGGTGCTCGGCTACGTCAACAAGGCGCGGTGCGCGGGAGCACCCTTCGACGAGACCGGACGCAGTCTGGCCTTCGACCGCATCAAGGACTCGTCCGTCTGCTACTCCGACATCCAGTTCCTGTGGCTCGACCGCGGCATCGATCAGCACCTGTTCCCCTACCTGACCGGCGGTATCTCCGCCGACGGCACACTCACCGGCGGAACCGTCGAGTACCCGGTGCTCAGCGGTCTCCTCATGTGGGTCGGCGGTCTGGCGAGCCACACCGACGCCCAGTTCCTCCTCTACTCGGCGCTCCTGCTCGCGCCGTTCGGCGCGGTGACCGCCTGGATGCTGGGACGCCTCGGCGGCCGCGTCGCGCTGCTCTGGTCGGCCGGCCCCGCGCTGGTTCTCTACGCGTTCCACAACTGGGAACTCCCCGTGGTGGCGACGACCGTCGGCGCCGTGTACGTGATGTCCACCCGCATGCCGCTCCGACGTCGGGCGTATCTTGCGTCGGCACTCCTGGCGGTGGGCTTCTGCCTCAAGCTCTATCCGGGCGCCTTCGTTCTCCCGCTCGCGTCGTACGTCCTGGCCGGGGGCGTGGGCGGGGTGGAGTCCCCCGTGTCCGCACGCCGGTCGCCGCGCCGACTCGACGTGCGCGGGGCGGCCGGAGTGATCGCCGTCGCCGCTGCCGTGGTGGCCGCCGTCAACCTGCCCTTCGCGATCCTCGGCTACGACGGATGGCGGGCGTCGTTCGCCTTCCAGGGCATGCGGCAGGCCGACATCACGACCAACTCGATCTGGTACTGGGGACTGCGGATCCTCTACGACGTGCCGTCGGCGACGCCGGACATGAGCGCCGCCAACGACCAGGCGTACCAGAGCCTGGTCTCGGTGCTCTCGCCGTTGCTGGTGCTGGTGTCGTTCGCCGCCGCGCTGTGGTTCGGCTGGCGTCGACGTCTCGCGGAGGGCACCTACCCCTGGGTGCAGACCAGCGCGGTGATGCTCGTGGCGTTCCTTCTGTTCCACAAAGTGCACTCACCGCAGTACACGCTGTGGCTCGTCCCGTTCTTCGTCCTGTTGCACGTTCCCTGGCACGTGGTGACGGCTTACCTGATCACCGACGTCGTACTCGGTGTCGGCGTCTTCCGGTACTTCGCCGCGTTGTCGAGTGGCAGCGACGCGACCACCGAGGAGAACGTCGTGGTGTTCGGGGTGTGGGTGCGCGCCGTGCTGCTGGTCGTTCTCGTCGTCCTGTTCGCACGGTCCCGTCGCCGCACTCTCGACGCCCGTCCCACCCGGTCCCCGCGCCGCCGGACCGACGCCGAAGCGGAGGTACCCGTGTGAGCACGCCGTTCGATCCCGTCCCCCTGCTCGGCGAGCACGTGCACCTCGAGCCGCTGACGCCCGATCACGCGGGCGAGCTCGCGGCGGCCGCGGACGACCCCGCGATCTTCCGCTGGACCGGATCCGTCGTGTCCGACGACACGACCGCCCGCGCGTACATCGACACCGCCCTCGCGGACACGGCGCGGCGGGCATTCCTGCAGCGGGACGCGCGTACCGGCGTCGCGGTCGGCACCACGTCCTACTACCAGATCGACGCCTCGAACCGGAGCGTCGCCATCGGATACACCTGGCTCTCGCGCTCGGCCCAGGGAACCAGGATCAACCCCGAGTCGAAGTTCCTTCTGCTCGAGCACGCCTTCGGCTCCGCCGACGTGGTGCGGGTGGAGTGGCACACCGACGCACTGAACGAGCAGTCCCGTGCGGCGATCGGCAAGCTCGGCGCACAGTTCGAGGGATTGCTGCGCAAGCATCGTCGCCGCGTCGACGGAACGTGGCGCACCACGGCACTGTTCTCGATGACCGACGACGAATGGCCGGCGGCCCGGGACGTTCTGCGCAGCCGCATCGACAGCTGAGCCGTCCGTCGACCTGCGCCTTTTACAGAATGTGTGCAGTCGTCCTGCAGAGTTCGTGACGAGTCATCCTCCGGGGGACGATGACAAAACCGACTGTTCGGTGAGAGACTGTTGAAGAAACCGGCAGTTCGACCGAAACCAGGGACACGAGAAACAAGGGCACACCAGTGACGACCACGACATGGCGCCGTCCGGATCAGGACGGCTCGGCCACCGTTCGCACGCATGGCCACACCGACAGCACCACCTACCAGCGCCCCAACCTCACGGTTCGTGAGATCGAGGTGCTCATCAGCTGGTTCCGCTGCGATTCCAAGCCGGCCGTCGCGGCCAGCATGTTCCTCTCGCTCGGAACGGTGAACACCCACCTGACGCGGATCCGTCAGAAGTACGCGGCCGTCGGCCGGCCCGCACCGACCAAGGCATCCCTGGTCGCGCGGGCCCTGCAGGACGGCCTGATCGACATCGACGAACTCTGAGGTCCGCCCGTCACTCCTGGATGTGCACCTTGGCGTCGTCGGCATGCCCCTCGGCCGCGAGGCGCCGGTTACGGCGCACGCTGGACAGGAACGACAGTCCGATGAGGACCACACCGACGAGTCCGGTGATGATCTCGTTGATGTGCACGCCGATCGAGACCAGCAGGATGATCGACAGTGCGCCGATGGCCCAGTGGGCGCCGTGCTCGAGGTACACGTAGTCGTCGAGCGTGCCCTTGCGCACCAGATAGACCGTGAGCGACCGCACGAACATCGCACCGATGAAGCCGAGGCCCAGGGCGATGATGATGGGGTCGGCGGTGATGGCGAACGCACCGATGACGCCGTCGAAGCTGAAGGACGCGTCGAGGACCTCGAGGTAGAGGAACAGGAAGAAACCGGCCTTGCCGGTGGCCTTCGCGAGGTCCGACGGCCCGCCGGAGGTCTCCTCCTCCTCGTCTTCACCGGGGACGTGGAACAGATTGCCGAGGCCGTTCACCGCGATGTAGGTGACCATGCCCAGCACGCCGGACACCATGACCGTGGAGATCTTGTCGTCCTCCGCCATGAACTCGGCCGCGAGAACCAGCAGGATGCCGGCGACGATCACGGACATCATGTCGAGCTTGCCGGCCTTGGCCAGCGGCTTCTCGATCCACGAGAGCCAGGTGTGCTCGCGCTCCTCGAAGATGAAGCCGAGGAACAGCATGAGCAGGAACATGCCACCGAACGCGGCGATCTGCGGATGCGCGTCGGTGATCAGCGTCTCGTACGACGGGCTGCCGTCGGGGAAGTAGGCGGCATCGTCCGCGGGCGGGTTGAGCGCGAGACGGAGCGCCGCCACGGGGCCCAGGCCGGACGCGGCCCAGACGATGACCAGCGGGAAGACCAGCCGCATACCGAAGACGGCGATGATGATGCCGATGGTCAGGAAGATCTTCTGCCAGAACTCGCTCATCCGGCGCAGGACCGTCGCGTTGATGACCGCGTTGTCGAAGGACAGCGACACCTCGAGGATGCCGAGGATCACGACGAGAGCGACGGCCTGCCAGCTCCCGTAGATGAAGGCCACCACGATGGCGAGCGCGGTGATCGCGAACGACCATCCGAAGATGCGTAGAACCACGGGTGGTGGCCTTTCTCTGGTGTCGATCCCTGCGGGCTCCGGCGACGGGCGTCGTTGCCCCGACATGCAACGGAGAGTGTCGCAGCGCCGTCCGACGAGGACGACGCGCAACACTCTCCGGTACTCGGACCGAATGCCCCGTCGAGCGGGACATTACTCCTTCACAGGGGTCAGACGTTCACTCCGAAGTCGCGGGCGATGCCGGCCAGACCGGAGGCGTAGCCCTGGCCCACGGCGCGGAACTTCCACTCCGCACCGTTGCGGTAGAGCTCGCCGAACACCATGGCGGTCTCCGTCGAGGCGTCCTCGCTGAGGTCGTAGCGGGCGAGTTCGGTGCCGTTTGACTTGTCGACGACGCGGATGTAGGCGTTGCGGACCTGGCCGAACGACTGCGAGCGTGCGTCGGCCTCGTAGATGGACACCGGGAAGTTGATGGTGTCGATGTTCGGCGGCACGGCGGAGAGCTCGACGTTGATGACCTCGTCGTCGCCGTCGCCCTCACCGGTGGTGTTGTCACCGGTGTGCTCGATCGACCCGTCGGGGCTCTTCAGGTTGTTGAAGAACACGAAGTGCTGGTCGCTGACCACCTTCTTGTCCGTACCGAGCGCGATGGCGCTGGCATCGAGGTCGAAGTCGGTACCGGTGGTCGTGCGGATGTCCCATCCGAGACCCACCGAGACGGCCGTGAGGTTCGGTGCGGCTTTCGTGAGGGAGACATTGCCACCCTTGGTCAGGCTGACGCCCATGGCTCGAGTCCTTTCGGTTGCGTGCTACCGGTCGCGTGCTGGAAAGTGCTGTCCACTCGCGTTCATACCCTCAACGTGTGGCATCGCACCAGCGTTCCCGCGAGCCGGTGCGACTCGAGATCGCCGGCGCGTCCGAGAACGGCGCCGCCAGTACCATCGGGCGGGTGACACACCGCTGGCCCGGGCGCCTGAGCCGCGGCCGGGCGCGCACCGAGGCGGTCGCCGCCATCCGGGCCGACACGGTCCGGACCTTCCTCGACATGGACAAGCGTCAGTCGATCGCATCCGCGGGGGTCGACGCGCTGGAACGACTGGGCAGGTCGGACGACAGTCTGCGAGCGCGCTGGCGGCCGGTGGAGGAGCAGTGCTTCGCAGCGGGTGCCTCGTATCTGGCGGCCACGGAGCGCCCCGAGTCCGACGCGAGCGAGGAGGCGTACGACGCCTTCGCCACCGCCATCGCCCATCTCTCCGCCGCCAGCGTCGCGGTCGACCAGTTCTACGAGGCGCATCGGGCCCGGCTCGAGCACGCGACGCTCGAGTACGCCGCGGTCCCGCGCCTGGCGAACGACGCACGCACCGCGGCGACCTCGGTGCTGGCAACCGTCACCGGATCGGAACCGCACCACTCCTATCGCTCCGTGCGTGACGCCGTCGCCGCGGTACACCGTGCACTGGACGGTCTCGCGGCGGCGGAATCCGGTGGCAGCGGCACCGCGGTCACCGGCCGCGCAGCGCAGGTGCGCTCCGCCGCGGACGATCTCCGGAGGGCACTCGCCGAGGCACCCGGCCGCGCCGGATCGGCGTCCACCGCCCTGGCATCGGTCCGCACCCGGCTCCAGGCGGTCGGCACCAAGGCCGAGTACATCGCGCCCGCCTACTCCGCCCTGCTGCGCGAGTTCGTGGCCGCCAGCTCGGACGATCTCTCCCGAGCTCGGGAGAACTGCGAGACCCACATGGTCGAGGCGGCCCGCGACATCGACGACGCGGCGACCGCACGCGACCGAGGCGACCCGGAGGAGGCACTCGACCGGATCACCGCCGCACGGCAGCATCTGGCCGACGCGGAGGCGGACATCGAGGCCGTCACCGGACGCCTGGCACGCCTGCGCGAGGTGCGGGACGACCCCGGGGCCGTGGATCGGCGCGTCCGGTTCCGGCTGCGCGACGCGCAGCTGCTGGCCGTCGACCGGGGACTGGTTGCCGAATGGGGCTCGGTGTTGGATGCTCAGCTCGCACGGATCGAGAGGGCCGCCGCGGCACTCGGAACGGGCCGGCCCGACTACTGGGCGTACCTGCGCGAACTCGATTCCGTCGAGGACTTCATCTCCGGTGTGGTCGACCGCATCCGCGGCCGACAGAGTCGGACCTGATACGAAAGGGGTTGCAGTGCAGCACTTCTCTCACCTGGAACCCGCCACACTCGAGTACCTGTTCCACCGCCCGCCCGTCGCCGTGACCGCGGAGAGCGACCTCACGACGCGGGCGCTCGCCCTGGGCGCCACGCTCTACGTCCCGGCCACCAGGGCAAACCTGGTGGAGACGGTACGCAAGCGCGCGGCCGAGGGCTCCCGGTCCGTCGTGCTCGATCTCGAGGACGCCGTTGCCGACGCCGACCTCGAAGCGGCGCGCGGACACGTCGTCGCCGCGCTGGACGCACTCGCCGTCGATCCGCCCGAGGCCGCCGTCTTCGTCCGCGTCCGCACGGCGGAGGACATGCACCACGTCTGCGACCGTCTCACCACCGGCATCGACGTCCTGCACGGCTTCGTTCTTCCCAAGTTCCGGCCGGAGAGCGGCGAGAAGTTTCTCGAGGAGGTGGCCGCTCGGTCGGCCGCAGCGGGCAGACACCTGGTGGTCATGCCCGTGATGGAGTCCCGCGAGATGGTCTACCGGGAGACCCGTGACGACGAGTTGGCCGGTGCACGTGACGTGCTCGACCGATACCGCGACAGCGTCCTGGCGGTGCGAGTCGGTGCCACCGACATGAGCGGCGCCTTCGGGATCCGACGCGACCGCGACCTGACGATCTACGACGTGCGGGTGGTCGCGGACACCATCGGCGCCATCGTCAACCACCTCGGGCGCAGTGACGGAACGGGTTTCGTCGTCACCGGCCCGGTCTGGGAGTACTTCGCCGACCACGAGCGGCTGTTCCGCCCGATGCTGAGAGCCACGCCCTTCGCCGAGCACGACGCCGTCCGCTTCCGCCAGCAGCTGGTCAGCCGCGACATCGACGGTCTGCTCCGTGAGGTCGCGCTCGACCGTGCCAACGGGCTGCACGGCAAGACCGTCATCCACCCGTCCCACGTCGCCGCCGTGCACTCGCTGTCGGTGGTCACCCACGAGGAGTATCAGGATGCACAGGCCATCGCGTCGTCCTCCGACGGAGGCGGCGTCCTCGCCTCCGGCTACGGCAACAAGATGAACGAACTCGGCCCGCACCGGCCGTGGGCCGAGCAGACGCTGCGCCGGGCCGCCGTCTTCGGCGTCACCGCCGAGGGTGTGTCGTTCGTCGACGTGATGCAGGCACTGGCCAGGCGTCCCGCGTCCACGACCGGCACTGCACGATGAGCCGCGCGATGGACCGGCGACTGCCCTGGGCGACAGCGGAACTGGGGCTCGTCCTCGAGCACGGCACCTCGTCGGTGGGCCGGCGGGTGGGCGACCTGGTGCAGCCGGGGCTGCGGCGCAACCCACGCCGAGCACACCTGCTGGTGTCGACCGTTCTGGGCAAACACATCCCGCAGGACCCGGCCGAGGTGATCCGAGCAGGTGAGCTCCTGGGCTCCCTGTGCGCCGACGTGCTCGCCGGGCACGACGACGGCGTGGTGGTACTCGGATTCGCCGAGACCGCGACGGGACTCGGCCACTGCGTGGCGACGCGCCTCGGCGCACGGTCCTACATCCACTCGACCCGTCGACCCGTCGAGGGATTCGCCGTGCACGGCGAGTTCGAGGAGGGCCACTCGCACGCGACGGATCATCGCCTCCTACCCACCGATCCGGAGCGCGACCTGCCCTCTTACCTCCCGATGGTTCTGGTCGACGACGAGATCTCCACAGGAACGACGGCCCTCGGTGCCATTCGCGCGGTGCACGCACTCGCGCCGCGGGCGCGCTACGTGATCGCCTCGCTCGTCGACATGCGCTCGGCGGATCAGCGCCGCGAGACCGACCGCGTCGCTGCGGAACTCGGGGTGGTCATCGACTCGGTGTCGCTCGCGACGGGCACCGTGCATCTGCCCGACGACATCATCGCCGTCGTGGAAGCGCTACCCGCTGCACCTGCACCGGTGGATGCTCCACACCGAGGGACCGTCACCAGGGTCGACGTGCCCTGGCCGGCCGGAGTGCCCGACGGCGGTCGCCACGGTTTCCGGGCCGAGGACGTCGCCGCCTTCGACGCCGCGGTCGAGGAGTCGGCCGATCTGCTGCGACCGCACCTCGGCTCGGGCACCACCGTCGTGATCGGGCACGAGGAACTGATGTACCTCCCGCTCCGCATCGCCCGCGCACTGTCGGACCGCGGAACGCCGACACTGTTCCAGACCACCACCCGCTCACCCGCTCATGTGCTCGACGAGCCGGGTTACCCACTGCGGCGCGGCTTCTCGTTCGTCGCGCCGGAACCCGCGGCGGGTGGCCGACGTCATCTCTACAACGCTCGGGTACCGGACGAGGCGGCGCCGAGCCCCGTTCTTCTCGTCGTGGATCCGCCCGCGGACACCGAGGCGTTGACGGGTCCGGACGGTCTCGTGGACGCCCTCACCCGCACCGGTATCGACGTCACCGTCGCCGTGGTGGCGGCGGATCCGCACTCGCTGCGGACGGGGTCTCGATGACGGCACCGCTGCACGGTCCGGCATTCGGGTCCTACGCGGCGGGCGAGGTGTCCTGGCTCCTGAAGGATCTCTCGCACGTCTCGCTGGAGGCGGACACCGCGTCGCGGGAGCAGCAGATCCAATCGGGCGCAGCGCACTACGCCGAGAGCCTGCCCGTCGAGTATCAACCCGATGCCGCCTACCGCGACCTGTTCGCCACCGTCCTGGAGGAGAGCGCGACGCGCCTCGCCACCGCGGTCGGCGTCGTCACCGATCTGGTGATCGCCGAGCGCGGTGAGAACCTGGTGCTCGCCTCTCTCGCCCGCGCCGGCACCCCCATCGGCATCCTGATGCGCCGCTGGGCGCGGGACGTGCGCGGTCTGACGTGGCCGCACTACGCCGTGTCCATCGTGCGCGATCGCGGAATCGACTCGGCCGCACTGGATCATCTCGCCCGTCACCACGACCCGGCCGACGTCGTCTTCGTGGACGGGTGGACCGGCAAGGGCGCCATCACTCGGGAATTGACCGCCGCCCTCGACGCGGTGCACCGGGCGGGAGGCCCCCGCTTCGACGACCGGCTCGCGGTACTGGCGGACCCCGGGCACTGTGTGACCACCTACGGCACCCGCGACGACTTCCTCATCGCGTCGGCATGCCTCAACTCGACGGTGTCGGGCCTGATCTCCCGCACCGTGCTCAACGACACGCTCATCGGGCCCGGTGAGTTCCACGGCGCCAAGTTCTACGCCGACCTCGCCGCGGTGGACGTGTCGAACCTGTTGCTGGACAGCGTGTCCGCCAGATTCGACGATGTCGCGGACGCCGTGGCAGAGGGACTGTCGACGGTACGGTCCGCCGACCGGACACCGACGTGGAGTGGCTGGGCCTCGGTCGAGCGTGTACGGGAGGAGTACGGCATCAGCACGGTCAACTTCGTCAAACCCGGAGTGGGAGAGACCACCCGCGTGCTGCTCCGCCGGGTCCCGTGGCGCGTTCTCGTGCGCGACGCGCGGGCGCCGGAGCACCGCCACATCCGGATGCTCGCCGAGGCGAGGGGAGTGCCCGTGGACGTCGTTCCCGATCTCGCCTACTCCTGCATGGGTCTCGTCCGGGACGTCTCGTGACCGAGGCGAGGACCGCACTGGTCGCGACCGATCTCGACCGCACGATGATCTACAGCGCCGCCGCCTTGGCGGAGGGTCGCACGGACGGACAGGACGACGACGTGCGCTGCGTCGAGTACTACGAGGGCGCTCCGCTGTCGTACATGACCACACGCGCCGCGGACCTGCTCACCAGCCTCGCGTCCGAGGTGGTGGTGGTGCCGACCACGACGCGCACCGTCGAGCAGTTCCGACGCATCGCCCTGCCGGGAGCACCCTGGCGGCACGCGATCACGACCAACGGGGCCACCATCCTCGTCGACGGTGAGCCGGATCTCGACTGGCGCCGCGCCGTCGAGGACGCCGTCGCCGGGTCCGCGGTGCCGCTCGCGGAGGTGACCGCGGAGATGACACGGCGGGGCGACGACTCGTGGGTGCTCACGCAAAGGACGGCGGACGAACTGTTCTGCTACCTCGTCGTGAACGTGGAGACGATGCCCGAGGGTTTCGTCGACGAATTCGCACACTGGTGCACCGAGCGCGGCTGGGGCGTGTCCCGGCAGGGCCGCAAGGTCTATGCGATGCCCGACGCGGTGTGCAAGTCGCATGCCGTCGCCGAGGTGCGCCGACGGTGCGTGAACGCGGGAACGCTGGAGGCCGACGCCCCGGTGCTCGCCGCCGGGGACGGCGCCCTCGACGCGGAGATGCTTCGTGCCGCGACCGCCGCCATCCGTCCGCGGCACGGTGAACTGGAACTGCTGCAGTGGGACGCCCCCGGGCTCGTGGTCACCGAACGGTCCGGCGGTGCTGCGAGCGAGGAGATCCTGCACTGGTTCCGGGCAACGGCCGGCACGTCGGGCTCCGCCGCTGCCCCGCCGACACACGTACGCTGAATTCGGACGTACCCGACCACCCCGGAAGAGGACGAGACGTGGCTGCACAGCCGTTGACCAAGGGACAGAATGCTCCTCTGTCCACCGCCACCGTTCGCATCGGTCTCGAGCTGACCGCACCGGCGGACATCTCCGCCCTGCTCGTCACCGACAGCGGCAAGGTTCGCTCCGACGCCGACTTCGTCTTCTTCAACCAGCCCTCCGGCCCCGGTGTGCAGCTGGTTCCGGGCCAGGGTGGGCCGCAGGAAGTCGCCGTGACCCTCGCCGCGGTCCCGGCCGACATCACGCAGATCCGAGTCGTCGTCACGCTCGACGACTCGTCGAGCAGCTTCGGACGCGTCTCCGCGCCCACCGCCCACGTGATCGACGGCGGCACCGGTGCGACGCTCTACTCGTACACCGTGGACGGCCTCACGACGGAGTCCATCGTCATCGCGCTCGAGCTGTACCGGCGCGGCGACGGCTGGAAGGTCCGTGCCGTGGGCCAGGGTTACGCGGGCGGGTTCGCCGCTCTCGTCGGTGACCACGGGGTCTCGGTGGACGACGCTCCCGCAGCGGCGCCTGCGCCTGCTGCACCCACACCTCCGCCTGCCGCTCCCACACCTCCGCCGGCCCCCACGCCGCCGCCCGCGGCACCCCCGGCACCTTCTGCGCCCGCGGCCCCCGCCGAGGTGAGCCTGACGAAGGCTCGGCCCGTCAGCCTCACCAAGGGTCAGAAGGTGACGCTGAAGAAGGACGGTGGCGTCGCACTGACCACCATCCGCATGGGCCTCGGTTGGGACCCCATCAAGAAGGCCGGCTTCTTCGGAGGCGGGCGCAGCGCGGACGTCGATCTCGACGCCTCGGCGCTGATGTTCTCCGGCGACAAGCACGCCGACGTCGTCTACTTCGGCCAGCTGCGGTCGAAGGACGGGTCGATCGTCCACCAGGGCGACAACCTCACCGGCGAGGGCGAGGGCGACGACGAGGTGATCACGGTGGACCTGACGCGGGTGCCCGCCCATGTGAGTTCGATCGTCTTCATCGTGACCTCGTACCGCGGGCAGACCTTCGAGCAGGTGGCGAACGCCTTCACCCGCCTGGTCGACAACACGATCAACACCGAGCTGGCACGCTTCACGCTGCAGGGCGGCATGCCGTTCACCGGGCTGGTCATGGCCAAGGTGTACCGAGCCGGGAGCGAGTGGAAGCTGCAGGCGATCGGCGACGGCATCAACGCCAAGCACGCGGGCGAAGCGTTGCCGCAGCTCCGTCCGTACCTCTCCTGACGAGGAGTCGTAGGCTCGGGTCGTGACCTCGTCGAACGATCCCTCCGTCTTCGAGTACGGAGTGGACGGCCCCAAGCTGATCGTCGTGGGCCTCGACGGCTCCGACTCCTCCTGGCGGGCGGCCGCGTACGCCGCCGGACTGGCGCGCCGGCAGCACTCCAAGCTCGTGCTGGTCTACGTGCAGACGCTGGCGGCCGGCGCCTTCGCGCAGGCGAGCGGCGTGGTCTACGACTCGGGGAGCCAGGTGGCGGACCAGCTGCTCACCGAGATCCGCGACCACGTGGTGCGTTTCGGCGAGCACCAGCACGTGAACTGGGAGTTCCGGACGTTCCGCGGCGACCCGGCGATGGGACTCGCCGCCGTCGGCGACGAACTGCGTGCCGACGCGATCGTCGTGGGCACGTCCGAGTCTGCCGGGCACCGCATCTTCGGCTCCGTCGCCGTCCGACTGGTCAAGCTGGGTCGGTGGCCGGTGACCGTGGTGCCCTAGGCGGTGGCGCCGCATCCGCGATCGGAACCTCGACGGGCCGCGGACGCACCATCGCCGGCACCCACGACGGGTACGCGTCGGGTGCTCCGTCGAGCACACCACCGGCCGGATCGTCGTCGCCGCTGCGACGCACCAGATCGTCCACCGGCCGGTAGATCTGCCGCACCACCAGGACACACAATCCGACGACGGCGAGATCGCGCACCAGGACGGTCGCCGTGAAGTACTGCTCGGGCAGACCCTTGTCGGCCACGCCCAGGTAGTACATCATCCGCGGAACCCAGACGAGTGCGTCGATGGTCATCCACGCCAACAGGATTCGCCGGTGCGGCAGAGCCAGGACCGCGAGCGGCACCAGCCACAAGGAGTACTGCGGACTCCACACCTTGTTCGTCAGCAGGAAACCGGCGACCACGAGGAAACACAGCTGCATCAGGCGAGGACGCCGCGGAGCCGTCAGCGCCACCCAGCCGATGGCGAGGCACACGACCACGAAGAGCAGCGCCGTCACGAGATTGAGGATCACCGGCTTCTCGCCGGGACCGAGCGGGCCGTCGAATCCGGCCCAGCCGGTGAACGACCGGGCCACGTTGTAGAGCGAGTCCGGATCGGCGCCGCGGTCGGAGTTCAGTCGGAAGAACTCCGACCAGCCACGCGGAAACAGCAGTGCGATGGGCAGATTGACCAGAACCCACGCCGAGAGCGCCGCCGCCGTGGTCCGCGACCAGTCCCTGATGTTCCCCGTGCGGATGCACAGCACGAGGAGCGGACCGAGCAGGAACAGCGGGTAGAGCTTCGTCGCGCCCCCGATGCCGAGCAGGACACCGGCCAGCACCGGCCTGCGTCGCGCCCACGCCAGCAACCCACCGGAGGCGAATGCCGTTGCGAGGGCGTCGAAGTTGGTGAAGACGTGCACGATCACCAGAGGGGAACACGCGGCCAGCGCGGCGTCCCACACCCGACGTCCCGCCAACATCGTGGTCGCCCAGATCGTCACGATCCAGGCGAGGGCGGAGCCGAACGCCACCACGTTGAAATACAGCGCGACCGTGAGCGCCTGCGGCAACCACGGGACCGCAGACCACGCGTGGGCCACCTGCATCGACACGTACTGGTACAGCCCCGCCACCACCGGATACTCCATGTACCGGGTGATCGTGGAACCGTCGGAACCCGTTTCCTCCCACGACTTCTTGTACGGGAACGCGCCCTGATCGAGGCGCTCCGCGCCGTAGAGGGGGACCACGTCGGAGTAGCACATCGCGACGTACTGACGGCTCCCGCTCCAGTCGAGTCCCAGCTCGCCGCCGGGGCCGTTCGGGGCCTGCTGGATGCACGCGGCCTTGCCGAACCAGCCCAGCGCGAGAAACACGACCGTGAACGCGAAGATCACGCGCAGTGGCGTGATGTGGCGCTGCCGCCCCACCAATGCGTGCTTGCCGACGGGGCCGCCGACCACCGTCGACAACTCCGCAACCATGGGGTCGGTCAGACTCGGCCGATCGCGCCGACGAGCGGAGCGTCGATCCGTCGCCAACTCACCCGGACTCGCCAACAACTCGTCGGACGAGTCGTCCCGACCGGCCTCCGGCCTGCCCGTCACCCCTAGCCGCCGGGCGGCGTGGCCGGCTCCGGAGCCGCCCCGTCGTCGGGCGGGGTGACGGCGGAAGGTTCCGCCGGCGCCGGGGCCAGACCGGGAACCGGAATGGTGATGCCCGGCAAGATCTCGACCTGCGACGGGACGACGACCGGCGGAGCGACGGGCTCCGGCGTCGTGGGCTCCGGCGCTGCGGAAGAGGATGTGGGCGGCGCCGCGGTCCGTGTCGGCGCGGGTGCCGAGTACTGCGGCACACCGGCCTGGCCGGCGATCGCACCCGGTGCAGGGAACGACTCGACGGGCGAGCCCTCGAGGGACGCGTCGAGCGTGTCCTTCCAGATGTCCGACGGAAGTCCGGAGCCGTAGATGGGTCCCCCGTAGCTGTTCTCCAGCGGGAGGCCCTGCTCGGTACCGACCCACACGGCCGTCGCCAGAGACGGCGTGTACCCGACCATCCAGGCGTCCTTGTTCTCGCCGGTGTCACCGAGCTGCGCGGTGCCGGTCTTCGCGGCGGAGGCGCGTCCCTCGGCCAGGTTGTGGCCGTTCGAGTAGCCCGCGATGGGACGCATGGCCGCCGTGACGTTGTCCGCGACGGCAGGGTCGACCCGCTGCTCGCCGGGGTCCGCTCCGCGATCGAGCAACACGGTGCCGTCGGCCGTCACGACCTTCTGCACGAAGTGCGGT
Source organism: Rhodococcus sp. UNC23MFCrub1.1 (assembly GCF_000686025.1). Lineage (GTDB taxonomy): Bacteria > Actinomycetota > Actinomycetes > Mycobacteriales > Mycobacteriaceae > Rhodococcoides. Next base: position 148,159 of record NZ_JMLQ01000005.1, on the reverse strand, counting down.
GCGTGGTAGGTACCCGATGCGGCGAGCGTCGCGTACGCGCTGGCCATGTCGATGACACGAGACTGGTACTGCCCGAGCACGATGCCGTTGTTGGGGCCGGCGCCGTTCGGCTCGGTCAGGGTCTCGCCGATGCCCTCGACCTCGGTCGGGATACCGAGTCGGTGGGCCATGTCGGCCACTGCCTGCGGGCCGCCGTCGAGGCTGAGCTGCAACCGGTAGAAGCTCGTGTTGAGCGACCGCTTGAGCGCCTCGGCAATGGTGCAGGTGCCGCAGGACTCGCCCTCGACGTTGCCGATGGAGATGCCGTTGACCGTCAGCGGCGAGCTGTCGTACATCTGCGACAGCGGGATGCCCTGATCCAGAGCCGCCGCCAGGCCGAAGACCTTGAACGACGAACCGGTCTGCAGGCCGGACTGCGCGAAGTCGAAGCCGCGGCCGTCGACACCGCCGTAGTACGAGCGCACCGCACCGGTGCGGGGGTCGATCGACACCGACGCCGTGCGCAGCTCGGACGGTTCACCCTCCATGTTGGAGTTCACGGCGTCGATGGCGGCCTGCTGATCCTGCGGATCGATCGTCGTGGTGATCTGCAGTCCGGCGGTGTTCAGGTCCTGCTCACTGATGCCCGACGCGGTGAGCTCCTTGAGCACCTGGTTCTTGATCAGTCCGTTCGGGCCGGCGTCGGCGGCGTCGCCGCTGTCCACCGAGGCGAGCGGTCGCCACTGCGGGTACTGCATCGCCTGACGCTGGGTCTGATCGAGCGCACCCATCGTGACCATGCCGTCGAGGACGTAGTTCCAGCGGCTCTGCGCACCCGTCGGGTTGTTCTCCGGATCGAGTCCGGAGGGCTGCTGGATGGTGGCCGCGAGCACGGCACCCTCCTCGACGCTCAACTGCTCGACGGGCTTGTCGAAGTACGCCTTCGACGCCGCCGCGATGCCGTACGCGCCGCGGCCGAAGTAGATGGTGTTGAGGTACGCGGCGAGGATGTCGTCCTTGGTCCACTGACGCGCCATCTTCGAGGAGATGACCAGCTCGCGCATCTTGCGGGTGAGCGTCCGCTCGGACCCCACGAGCGCGTTCTTCACGTACTGCTGCGTGATGGTGGATCCACCACCGGCGCTGTCGCGCCCGAGCACATTGTCGCGAGCGGCGCGTGCGAAGCCGGTGACCGAGAATCCGGGGTTGGAGTAGAAGTCGCGATCCTCGGCCGACAACACCGCGTTGCGGACGTGCTCGGGGATCTGTCCGATCTCGACGTCGGTGCGGTTGCCCTCGGGAGGGACCACCGTGCCGAGGACGGACGTTCCGTCCGACGCGAGGACGGTGGCGACCTGGTTGGTCTTGATGTCACCGGGGCGCGGAACGTCCTCGACGACGTACGCGACCATGAACACCAGGACCGGAACGACCATGCCCAGCGCGATCAAGCCGTACAGCGTGCGCCGCAGGACCTTCCACTTCGACTTCTTCTTCGTCTTCGTGGCAGTACCTCCTGATGGCGGTTCGGTGGGTCCTCCACCGAACCGGTCCCGGTCACCGTCGGCGTCGCCACGCGAGTGGGACGTCACGGGCCGGGAGGGTGGAACGTCGGTCGCCCGTGGATCGTCCGAGTACGGGCGCGGCTGCGAGAACGCCTGCGACCGCGGCGGAGGCGCGGTCGGGGGAATTTGGGTGGTGTCCGGTCCACGATCGTCGTAGGACGGCGGACCGTAGGCCGGGCGCCGCGGGTGATCGGCCGGCGGCCAGCTCGGCGGGGGACCACCGGGGCCGTCCCGGCGAGGCGCACGCGGTGGGGGTGGGCCCGACGGCCGCTGCTGGGGATCGCGGACCGGCTCGTGGCTCGGGCGCCCGTGACGCGGTGGTTCCCCGGGCCCGTCGGGTCGACCGTGGCGGCCGGACGGACGCCCGCGATCGTCACCGGAACTGTCGTAGGGGGAACTCACTCACGTACTCCACTGTCAGGACGCACGTGTGACCAGGTGGCGACGGTCACGTGTGCGTCGGGCTCGTTCGACTCGGTTGCGCGGGGGACCACCGACGGACGGTACCGCCGACGACCTGCGTCCGTCACTCACTGGCCGTGCGTCGGCGGGAGGCGGAGCGTGTGCGGGGGCTCCTGGGCGCCGGAACGGCGCCCAGGACGTACGACTGCACGAGGTGGTTCCAACTGCAGGTTCGGCAGACCTCGACGACGTGCACGGAGAACTCCTCCTGCGTGCCGGCGAGGCGGGTGAGCTCGTCCGCGGTCCGGGCCGAGCCGTTCATCGTCCCGAGCTTCTCCCCGAACACCCAGGAGACCAGCGTGAGCTGCTCCTTCCGGCAGATGGGGCACGCCACGGTGGACGGCCGACCGTGGAACTTCGCCGCTCGGAGGAGGTAGGGATCGGCGTCGCAGACCTGGGCCATCGCCGTTCGTCCGGAGTAGACCTCGGCGAGCAGCGACTTGCGCTGCAACGCGTAGTCCACCACCTGCCGCTGTGATCTCACGGTGACCAGAGTACGTGCGCCGTCGAGGTGGGGTGGTGCTCGACCCCGTCCCGTGCGCTGGAGCGGAGCCGTGGAGCCGGAGCACTTGAGGGACCCGGTCCACGGGCCTACCATCTGGCGATGCCGACGGTCCGATCTGTGGGTGTCAGAGCGCGTGACCAGGACAGAGTGCACGCGTGCGCCGCGCTGGACCGTGCGCTCGCGGACGGCCAGATCGACGCCGAGGAGCACGCCACCCGTATCGCCCTCGCCACCGATGCACGTGCGCTCGAGGACCTCCACGATCTGATCGGCGATCTGCAGGGCGAGTCGGATTTGGCTCCGATGGCGTCGCCCGGGACGGCAGCCGCGGGGCTCTCCCGTCGGGGTCGGCCGAGCGTGCTGAGCGCGGTGATCCGGTGGGCCGTTCTCCTGGTCGTCGCCGCACTCCTGTTCCTCGGTGTCCGCGCCTGTGCGTCCGACGACAGCGCGACCGGCACCTACGGCTCGGCCGGCTACCTCGAACCGCGCGCGATGGACGACATCGTGGCGTCGACGGGCATCCTGCTGGGAACCACCGTCGTCGACGAGCTGATGTTCTACTCCGAGTACGCGCTGCTGAGGGCGCCGAGTCCCGACGATCCGGGCCGGGAGAGGCGTTATCAGTACCGCGACGGCGAGTGGAGACAGTCGGACGACGCGGACAGGGACCGAGAGACGGCGATCGTCGACCTCGCCGACCTGGGCCCCGGCGTGCTCGGCGGATTGGTCCTGGGCGCCGGCGCGAGCCTGAACATCGCCGAGATCGACTCGCTGTACCTGTTCGTCCGGAACACCGGCGCCGGCCCCGCGATCAGCCTGCACGCGAGCAACGAGGCCGCGAACGAGGACGGATACCTCGAGGCGTCCCTGTCGGGCGACTTCCTCAGCGTCACCCCGTTCGATCCGACCGCGTAGGAGACGACGATGGCGACCGGACAGGATCGACGACTGCGCGCCCGTGACATCGATCGCGCCGTGGTCGCGACCGCTCTCGACACCGCGTACGCGGACGGGCAGCTGACATTCGACGAGCACCGGTCACGGGTGGCGGCGGCGAGAACGGCGACGACACTGGGCGATCTCCACGCGTTGGCCGCCGATCTGCAGGCGGACGTACCGCTGCCCGAGGCGATACGGCCCGCACCCGGACCGTCCCGGCGCCCGGTGATCGTGGGTCTGCTCGTCGTGGTCCTCGTCCTCGGACTCGCCGTCGTGCTGGCGGTCCGCGGATCCGATGCGCCGTCGTCGCCGAGCGTCGCGGCTCCGTCGTCGTCCGTCGGCCCGGGAGCGACGGCCGCGGGCACCGTGACGCCGATCGTCGCGCGACCCTTCGTGTTCGACACCCCGGAGGGCCTGGCCGACTTCCGCGACCGGTGGATCACACGATTCGGCGACCCCGAGGTCACCGAGTTGGTGCTGTACCCGTCGGACGATCGCGCCTCTCTGACCCGCCTCGCCGAGAGCAACCGCGTGCGCGACGTGTCGGTCCGCGGCGGCTTCGAGGAGTCCACCGACACGAGCCCGAGGGAGACGGACGAGCTGCCCTTCGACCTCACCGCGCTCGACGTCGCGGCACTGGCGGGCCTGATGGCGGGGTCCGCGTCGTTCGTCGAGGTACCGGACGCGTCGGTCACCCACGTGATCGTGCGCAACGAGGGAGTGCCGGAGGTACTGGTCTACGCCGCGGATGCGGACGGCCGCGGTGGATACCTGCAGGCCACCCTGGCCGGTGAGGTCACGCGGGTCAGCCCCCACCATCCCTGACGGGGCCCGTGTTCATGTTCTCGACAGTTACATGTACCCCCATATATCGGCCCGATACATGTGGCGGTTATAGTGAGCGAGCGTCATCTCGACGCGGACTCGGGTCGGAACAGGAAGGGGACCGCACATGCTCGAACTGGCGATCCTCGGCCTGCTCCTGGAGACACCCATGCACGGTTACGAGCTTCGTAAGCGACTCACCGGACTTCTCGGTGCCTTCCGGGCCTTCTCGTACGGTTCGCTCTACCCCACCTTGCGTCGTATGCAGGCGGACGGGCTCATCGTCGAGAACCCCGGAGTCCAGGGCGCCGTCAAGCGTCGGGCACGTCGTGTCTACGAACTCACGCCGGCCGGCCGAGCTCGGTTCACCGAGCTGGTCGCGGACACGGGTCCGCAGAACTACACAGATGATGGATTCGGCGTACACCTGGCCTTTTTCGGGCGCACCCCCGCTGAGGCGCGGATGCGGATACTCGAAGGTCGGCGTCGCCAGGTCGAGGAGCGCCGTGAGGGGCTCCGCGACGCCATCGGCCGAGCAAGTGGGTCGTTGGACAGGTACACGCGCGGATTGCATCAGCTCGGCCTCGAGTCGAGCGAGCGCGAAGTGCGGTGGCTCAACGAATTGATCGCTGCCGAGGCAATGGCGATCACTTCGGAGAGTCCACCGCCCGCACCCACGACCGACACCTCGGCCGTGGCACACCCGGAGAGCACGTCGGCTCCGGCCACCCGATACGGAAAAGAAGGAGAACCCGACCATGAGTGACAACAGCACTGCGGTGCGCGTGGCCATTGTGGGCGTGGGTAACTGCGCGTCGTCCCTGGTTCAGGGCGTGCAGTACTACAAGGACGCCGACGAGAACACCACCGTTCCCGGCCTCATGCACGTGAAGTTCGGCAAGTACCACGTCCGCGACGTCGAGTTCGTCGCCGCGTTCGACGTGGACGCCAAGAAGGTCGGCTTCGATCTGTCCGAAGCCATCTTCAACAGCGAGAACAACACCATCAAGATCGCCGACGTGCCCCCGAGCGACGTCAGCGTCCAGCGCGGCCCGACACTCGACGGCATCGGCAAGTACTACTCGGAGACCATCGAGATCTCCGACGCGGAGCCGGTCGACGTGGCGCAGGCACTGCGTGACGCGAAGGTCGACGTGCTCGTCTCCTACCTGCCCGTCGGATCCGAAGAAGCCGACAAGTTCTACGCTCAGGCCTGCATCGACGCGAAGGTCGCGTTCGTCAACGCGCTGCCCGTCTTCATCGCGTCCGATCCGGTCTGGGCCAAGAAGTTCACCGACGCCGGTGTGCCCATCGTCGGCGACGACATCAAGAGCCAGGTCGGTGCCACCATCACCCACCGCGTCATGGCCAAGCTGTTCGAGGATCGCGGCGTCCAGCTCGATCGCACGATGCAGCTGAACGTCGGCGGCAACATGGACTTCCTCAACATGCTCGAGCGCACGCGCCTCGAGTCGAAGAAGATCTCGAAGACGCAGGCCGTCACGTCCAACCTGCAGCGTGAGTTCAATGCGAAGGACGTGCACATCGGCCCGTCCGATCACGTCGGCTGGCTCGACGACCGCAAGTGGGCCTACGTCCGCCTCGAGGGTCGCGCGTTCGGTGACGTCCCGCTGAACCTCGAGTACAAGCTCGAGGTCTGGGACTCCCCGAACTCCGCCGGCGTCATCATCGACGCCGTGCGCGCCGCGAAGATCGCTCAGGACCGCGGAATCGGCGGACCTGTCGTGCCCGCGTCCGCGTACCTGATGAAGAGCCCGCCGAAGCAGCTCGCCGACGACATCGCTCGTCAGCAGCTCGAGGCGTTCATCATCGGCTCCGACGAGCAGTAGCCACTCGCGAACGTCCCGACGGGGTCGTCACGGTCGATCACTCGGCCGCGGCGACCCCGTCGGCGTCTCACCGGTCGAGCGGGCCGTCGGGGACGCCGAGCAGGTACGACGTGGTGCCGCGGACACCGTCGGACACGAACACCTGGAACGTCTGATCGCAGGTCTCGGTACCGAAGCGGACGACGGCGAGTCGATGATGCGCACCCGTCACGCGCGGCCCCCGCGGAGGAGACGATTCCGTGAGCGGCCGGCGACGTGCGGACGCCGCCGCGTCGTGCTCGTACGTCACGACGGTGCCCTCGGTGGTGACCACGCCGACGGCCGTGATCGGTTCCGTCGCACTCGTGGACAACACCGGCGTGATCACGATCTCCCCCACCTCGTGGTCCCCGTCGGTGACGACGATGGTGAAGCGATCGGAGCCGAAGGACGACGGGTCGTCCTCCCACCGGTCCACGGACGCCGTACGCGAGTAGGTGAACATCCCGTCGGACGCGACGTCCGCGGTACCGCAGGACGGGCCGGAACCCAGTCGGTGGCTCCGCTGTGTGCACAGGGGCGAGGCGACGGACCCCGCCAGCAGGCAGGCCGTGACGGAGGTTCGAGGCATGGGGTCGCTCCTGAGGGTCGTGCGCCGGCCGGGTCGGCCGGATTCTCCTGTACTCACCGTGCCCGACGCGTGCACAAGAAGTGCAAAAGTGCCTGCGTGCGGCGCGAATACGCACAGCTGACTAGACTTGTCAGGTGACGAGTGACTCACCCGCTTCCGTCCGACTCGTCGGTGCCGTCACCGTCGAGCGTGGCTCTCGGGTGGTCGATCCCCGCATCATCGGTGGGCCGCGCTGCGTCGAACTGCTGTCGTATCTGACGCTCAATCGCCATCGAGAGGTCTCGCACGACGAGTTGGCGGACCTGCTCTGGCCCGAGGAGCGGCCGCGCACCTGGAATTCTGTGCTGCGTGGGGTGATCTCGAAGGTGCGGGACGTTCTCGACGCCGCGGACATCGCGGGTACGTCGATCGTGTCCCGTACCGGCATGGTGCGTCTGACTCTTCCGCCGGACACCACGGTCGATCTCGAGGAGATCCGGGACGCGTGCCGCCGCACGGAGGGATCACCCGCGGACCGTGCCCGCGATGCCCGGACGGCGTTGCGTCTGCTCGCCGAACCCGTGCTCGTCGGAGCCAACGGCGCGTGGGCGGACGACGTCCGGCGAGAGTTCGACGACCTGCGGCTCACGGCCCTCGAAGCGGACGCCACCGCGTCGATGGATCTCGGTGCGTTCGAGAACGCCGTGTCCTCCGCGGAGTCCCTGCTGGCAGCCGACCCCCTGCGCGAGAGCGCGTACCGCATCGCCATGCGTGGCTACGTGGCACTGGGCGACCGCGGACAGGCTCTCGGGGCGGCGGCGCGATGCCGAGCGGTGCTGGCGGACCGGCTCGGGGTGAGCCCCTCACGCGAGACCCAGTCGTTGTACCTGGAGTTGTTGGAGGACGATACCGAGACCACCCCAGCGCAGCGCGAGGAGCCGCCGGTGGGATCCGCCTTCGTCGGACGCGATGTCGAGATGAGCCGCATCGTCGAGGACCTCGAGGCGGCCGCTGCCGGTCATGGACGGTTTCTCCTGGTCTCGGGTCCGCCGGGGGCAGGGAAGACGTCACTCGCCCGCGCCGTGATGCAGCGTGCCCGCGCCGCCGGCACGGACGTCGTGTCGGGTCGCTGCAGCGAACACTCGACCATCCCGTACGAACCGTTCGTGGAGGCAGTCACCCGCGACCTCGACTCGCGCGGCGTCATCGGAGCGCGTCAGTGGCTGCGGACCAACGGCGCCGACATCCTCGGCATCATCCCCGGGGCCGCACGTCGATTCGGGGACCTCATCCCCCCGCACGTGGACGACGACCGCACAGGGGCGTCCGACGCGGTGCAGCGGTGGCTCGTCGGGCCCGCTCGACAGGCCCCGACCCTGCTCGTGATCGACGACCTGCAGTGGGCCTCCGGCGCGACGGCCGCCCTGGTCCGCCATCTCGCGCGGTCGACGCAGAACGACCGACTCTGCATCCTCGCGACAATGCGGGACGAGAACCTCGTGTCCCCGGAACTCCAGGCGACCCTCGACGTCATCCGGTTGTCGGCGGGGTTCCGCGAGATCACCCTGGGCGGACTGTCTCTGGCCGCGGTGCACGACCTCCTTCGCGAGCAGAACTCGACCCTCGACCCCGAGGCCATCGTGGCACGGACGGGTGGCTCCGCCCTGCTGGTCGCAGCCGTCATCGCGGCACACGAGCGCGAACCCGGCGGCTCGCTCCCCTTCACGGTCACGGACGCGGTGCGTCTCGCGAGTCGCGAACTCAGCTGTGACGCAGTCACTCTGCTCGAACTCTGCGCGGTGACCGGGGTGACGGTCTCGCGCCCGCTGCTGCGGGCCGCCTCGACGATCCCGTCCGATCTCCGTTTCGCCGAGACCCTCGACGAACTGCTGGCCGTGAACTTCCTGGTCGCCGGCGACACCGACGACGAGCTGGTGATGAGACACGCTCTCGTGCAGTCGACTCTGTACGACGCGATACCCGGGGCGCGGCGAGCGCAGATGCACTCCGACGTGGCTCGGGCCCTGGTCGATCTCGGTGCCGACACCACCGCCGACGAACTCGCGCGCATCGCGTACCACTTCGGCAGGGCGCTGGACTCCGACCGCTCCGAGGCCGCGCTCTACGCGCGGCGTGCCGGCGACGCCGCCTACGCGGTGTCCGCGTACGAGGACGCGGTGGTGGGGTACCGGACCGCGCTTCGGAAGATGGTGCCGCACGGCGACTCCCGAGAGCGGTGCCGACTGCTGATCGACCTCGGCCGGGCGCAGCGTAAGTGCATCGACCGGTCCTACCGGGCCACTCTCTTCGACGCGATCGCCATGGCGCGGAGACTGGGCGACGTCGACCTGCAGGTCGACGCGACGCTGGCGGACACGATCAGTGGTGCGGGCCTGTTCCAGATGTTCGACCCGTTGCCGGAACGACTCGACAGCCTGCACGACGCACTGCACGTCCTCGAGGACTCCGGCCGCTCGAACAGCGCCGCCACGGCCAAGGTCCTGGTACTGCTGGCCATGGAGCTGAGCTGGACCGATGACTGGAAGGAACGCCGCGACCTTCTCGAACAGGCTGTGACGCTGGCGCATTCGGTGGGAGACCGCAGTGCCCTCGAGTCGGCGCTGCGCGCGATGCTGTGGTGCCTCCTGGTGCCCCAGTGCTGGGATCTGCGCCAGGAGGCGATGACGCGCCTCGTCGAGCTGGAGTCGACATCGTCTCGGCGGCATCGCGATCCGTCCGCCGCCACCATCCTGGCCAGGACCCAGCAGGCGTTCGGCGACCTCGGCGGCGCCGACTCGACACTCGCGGCGGTGACCCGGGCCGATCTCGCGGACGACCCCGAGATGACCTGGGCCATGGTGTGTTCCAAGTTCGGCGTGGACGTGTCGGCAGGACGACTGGTGCGCGCGGAGACCGTGCTGGCACGGATCTGCGAGACGCCCGACGCCGCGCTCGGCAGCCACACCTACGGCCGCGAACACACGTCGATCCTCACCCTCCGGACGATGCGCGGAGATCTCCGGCACTTCGCGGATCGGCGCGACGAGATGGCCACGATGTTCGACCTGATCCCGGCGTTCCGCCCGGTCGTGGCGTCCTCGCTCGCCGACGTCGGACGCATGGACGAGGCGCGCGAGCTGATGGACTGGTACGACGAGCAACGGCTCGCGGCGATCGCCCCGGACATGCTCTGGCTGATGTCGATGACCTTCATCGCCCGTGCCGGTGCCACGGTGGGCAACACACTGGTGTGCACCGACGTGTACGAACGGTTGCTGCCCTACGCGGAGCAGACCGTGTCGGTCGCCCCGAGCGTCTTCGGCGTGGTGCACCACCACCTGGCCGACGCGTCCCTGGCCACCGGTCACGTCGAGCGAGCGGGTCGCCATCTGCACGCCGCGCGGCGCCTGCACGTCGCCCGCGGCTTCGAGGGATGGAGCGCGGAGGACGCGTATCTCGGTCTCCGCATCGAGCACGCCCGCACCGGACGGCTCACGGCCCGCGCTCTGGCGTCGGCCCGCACCCGTGCGGACGTCATCGGAGCCTCGGCGGTCCGGCGGCGCATCGACGCCGTCGCGGCCTTGGTGGAGAACTCCGAGCGCTGACTGCTACTCGCCGACGCGGTCGTCCGCAAGACCCTGCGAGCGCCTGTGGACGGCCGTCCCCGGGGACGCTCGGTGGGCCCGGCTCACGGCTGGTCCGGGCGTACTCTCGGCCCGTGAGTTCAGACAGGATGGTGGCCCGCATCGGTGGGCTTCTGCGTCAGGCCGAGTCCACGGACAATCCCCACGAGGCCGAGGCGTTCATGGAGGCCGCGCAGCGTCTCGCGACCGCCGCCTCGGTCGATCTGGCCGTGGCACGCTCGCACACCGCCTCGCGCGAGAAGCGGGCGACGCCGGTGCAGCGCGTCGTCCACATCGGGGAGCACGGCAAGAAGGGCCTGCGCACCTACGTCCTGCTGTTCGTGGCCATCGCCCGCGCGAACGACGTGCAGTGCGACGTGGCGCAGTCGTCGACGCAGGTCTTCGCGTACGGGTTCGAGAGCGACATCGACACGTGCGAGGCCCTGTACGCGAGCCTGCTCGTGCAGATGGTGCGCGCGAGCGACACGTACATCTCGTCGGGTGCGTACCGGGACGCCACCGTGGACCGTGAGGTCACCGTCGTCCGAGGACGCCGGCGCTATCGCACGGTCGAGCGGGCGCCGCTCGCCGGCGTCACTGCCAGGATCGAGTTCCAGACCGCGTTCGCGCACCGGGTCGGCGAGCGCCTGGCCGCCGTCAAGAAGGAGGCCGAGGCCGAGGCGGTCGCCACGGAAGCTCCCGAGGCCGGCACCTCACTGGTGTTGCGTGACAAGGAGATCGAGCTGCGCGACTTCTACCGGTCCGCCTCCACCGCCCGGGGTACCTGGCGCGGCAGCTCGGGTCGCTCGTACTCGTCGGAGGCTCGGCGAGCCGGAGACCACGCCGGTCGACGTGCACGCCTGGGCAATCAGAGCGAGATCGGCGGCCCCCGAGGACAACTCGAACGGTGACCCGCGACAGCCAGCGCTCCCGCGTCTACGACGCCGAGCATCAGGTCCGCACCATGTTCGACCGCGCGGACGAACGGGGCCTGCGCACCGTCGAGCTCCTCGGGTCCACGGTCACCCTGCCGATCGAGCGGCGCTTCGCCTCGCTCGACTCGGTCCAGACCTACGTCGACGGCGTCACCGCTCTGGACTGGGTGCGCAGCGAGTGGCCACGCGCGGCGGTCCCGGTACGGGTCCGGGCCCGCTCGGGCGCGGGCGCCGCGCACTACGAGGTCGACACCGCCACCATCGCTGTCCCACTCCACGTACGGGGACGCGCCTGGGCCCTGCGCGAGATGGTGGTGCTGCACGAGATCGCGCACCATCTGGAACCCGGCGATCCGGACGACCACCCCGAACCGGCCCACGGCGGCGCGTTCGTCGATCGCTATCTCACCCTGGTCTCGGAGATCATCGGCGCCGAGGCAGGTTTCGTCCTCCGCGCGACGATGCACGCGTGTGGAGTGCGCATCGGTTGACAGGCCGGGCACCATGGAAGCGACAGCCAGCGCACTCACCGAAGGATCACACATGTCCGTTCGCATCGGAGTTCAGCTTCAGCCCCAACACGCCCCCGATTACGGCCTCATCCGCGACGCGGTGTTGCGGTCCGAGGACGCCGGCGTGGACATCGTCTTCAACTGGGATCACTTCTACCCGTTGTACGGCGACCTCGACGGCGCCCACTTCGAGTGCTGGACGATGCTGGGCGCCTGGGCCGAGCAGACCTCGAACGTCGAGATCGGCGCGCTCGTCACCGGCGGCGGCTACCGCAATCCCGACCTGCTGGCCGACATGGCGCGCACCGTGGACCACATCAGTGGAGGACGGCTGATCCTGGGCATCGGCGCCGGGTGGAACCAGAAGGACTACGACAACTTCGGCTACGACTTCGGTACCGCCGGCTCACGCCTGGCACTGCTCGACGAGAGTCTCGCCCGCATCACCTCGCGTCTCGCCGTCGGCAATCCGGCGCCCACTCGCCACATCCCGATTCTCATCGGCGGTGGCGGTGAGAAGAAGACGCTCAAGATGGTCGCCCGCTACGCCGACGTCTGGCACAGCTTCGCCGACCTGGACGCGCTGAAGCACAAGTCCGAGGTCCTGGCCGGACACGGTGAGACCGTCGGCCGCGACGTGTCGCAGATCGAGCGATCGGTGGCGTGGCCGGGCGCGGACGACGCGCAGGCCTTCGTCGACGCCGGAGCCACCCTCTTCACCGTCGGCGTCAACGGCCCCGACTACGACCTCACCGAGCTGACCGGCGCGATCTCCTGGGCGCGGTCGCACCAGGGTTGACAGTCAGCCGGACTGCTTTCCGAACAGCCCCGAGCTGCCGTGTCCGCCGTGCGAGGAGGCGAACTCGTACGCGGACTCGGCATGCTCGTGTTCGTCGATGCCGTCCGTCTCGTGCTGCGGATCCGCTCTGATCCCGATGGTCAGCTTCAGCACCGTGGCGATGGCCGCGGTGACCAGGAACGCATAGGCGAGAACGACGACGACGGCGACCACCTGTCGACCCAGCTGCGTGACGCCGCCGCCGTAGAACAGGCCGTCGACACCGGGCGGCATGTCGCTGCTCGCGAGGAGGCCGATCATGAGCGTGCCGACGATGCCACCGACCAGGTGCACTCCGACCACGTCGAGCGAGTCGTCGTACCGGAAGCGGTACTTGAGGCCGATCGCCAGGGCGCAGGCGACACCGGCGGCAGCGCCGACGCCCAGAGCGCCGATCGGGGTGACGGCCGTGCACGACGGCGTGATGGCCACCAGACCGGCGACGACACCCGACGCCGCGCCGAAGGATGTGGCCTTCCCGTCGCGGATCTTCTCGACCACCAGCCACGCCACCATCGACATCGCGCCCGCGCCCATCGTGTTGACCAACGCGACCGCGGCGACGCCGTCCGCCGCGAGCGACGATCCGGCGTTGAAGCCGAACCAGCCGAACCACAGCAGCCCGGCACCCACCATGACGGCGGGCAGGTTGTGCGGCCGCATCGCCTCCCGGGGCCACCCACGACGCTTGCCGACGACCAGGGCGAGCGCCAGTCCGGCCGCGCCCGCATTGATCTCCACCGCGGTGCCCCCGGCGAAGTCGATGGCCTTCAGCTGGTTGGCGATCCAGCCCCCGGTCTCCGCGGTGACACCGTCGAACGCGAACACCCAGTGTGCGACGGGGAAGTAGACGAGTGTCGCCCAGAGGCCGGCGAAGATCACCCACGGCATGAAACGCATCCGGTCGGCGACGGCGCCGGACACGAGCGCCACGGTGACCATCGCGAAGCCTGCCTGGAAGGCCACGAAGGCGAGCGCCGGAACGGTTCCCACCAGCGGGATCTCGACCGCGCCGCCCCCGGCTCCGAAGCTGCCGCCGATCAACGAGGTGAGGCCGGCGAACTGCGTCGGGTCCCCGATCCACCCACCGACGCTGTCGTCGCCGAACACCATCGAGTATCCGAACAGGACCCACAGGACCCACACGACCCCGATGGCCGACAGGCTCATCATCATCATGTTCAGCACGCTCTTCACGCGCACCATGCCGCCGTAGAAGAACGCGAGCCCCGGAGTCATCAACAGCACCATCGCGGCACTGGCCAGAACCCACGCCGTGTTGCCGGCATCCGGAGCGCCCGTCAACGGGTACTCGAGACTGGAGTACATACGAACACCTTCCGTCCCCCGGCGCACACCCTCCAGGCGTCCTGGATAGTCGGTGACGTGCGCCCCGACGGAGACTAGACCCCTGGTCGGAGCGGTCCCCACGGCGATCACCGGCAACAGATCACTGAGCACAACCATTGCGCGTTCGACGTTTCGGTGATCCCGGCACGTGAGCCCTAGTGTTCATCTCATGCTTGCGCACCGCGTGGGACGGAAACTCATCGTCCTCGTCTCCACACTTCTCCTCGCCGTCCTCCTCGCGTCCTGCGGCACCTCGGACGGCGGCTCGTCGGACGGCTCCTCGTCCGCTGCCGCGGCACCGACCGAACTGTGCTCACCTCCCGGTGTGGACAGCGCGTCGTCAACGCCGACCAACTTCGACGCCGCGGCCGCCGCCGCGACCGAGGATCGGTACACGACGCCGTCGGTCACGCCGCTCGATCGCATCGACACCTCGCAGCTCGGACTGATCACGCCCGGCCAGCTCACCGTCGGCACGCTCTCCGACGCGCCGCCGAGCATCTGCGTCGACGGCTCCGGCACCTACACCGGCTACGACAACGAGCTGCTGAAGGCCGTCGCCGCGAAGCTCGGCCTGCAGATCAACTTCTCGGGCACCGAGTTCTCGGGTCTGCTCGCGCAGGTCGCCGGCCGACGCTTCGACGTCGGGTCGTCGTCCATCACCACCACCGACGAGCGGCGCAACACGGTCGGCTTCACCAACGGCTACGATTTCGGCTACTTCTCCCTGGTCGCGAAGGCCGGCGGACCGATCACCGCCTTCGAGAACCTGGGGCCGGACACCCGTATCGGCGTCGTGCAGGGAACGGTGCAGGACGACTACGTCGTCAACACCCTGGGCCTGGACCCGGTGAAGTTCCCCGACTACAACACCGCGTACGCAAATCTCCGCACCGGACAGATCGACGCCTGGGTCGCACCGTCGCAGCAGGCCGAGGGCCTGGTGAAGCCGGAGGACGGGACCGCGATCACGCAGAACACGTTCAGCCTCAACAACTTCGTCGGGTGGGCCGTCGCGCGGGACAACCAGCCGCTGATCGACGCGTTGAACTCCGGCCTCGACGCGATCATCGAGGACGGGACCTGGGCCCAGCTGTACTCCGACTGGGTGCCGCGCGAACTCCCGGAGGGATTCAAGCCCGGTAGCAAGGCAGCGCCGCAGCCCGAGCTTCCCGACTTCGCGGCCATCGCCGCCGAGAACGACGCGAACGCTCCCGCCGCGCAGGCCGTCGCACCGAAGTCGACGTTCGAGCAGCTCGGCGACACGTTCTTCGACTGGAACCTCTACAAGCAGGCGCTGCCGGACCTGCTGAAGACCGGCCTGCCGAACACACTGATCCTGGCGCTGGCATCGGGCATCATCGGCACGGTTCTCGGCATGCTGCTCGCACTGGCGGGCCTGTCCCGCACCCGCTGGCTGCGCTGGCCGGCACGCGTCTACACCGACATCTTCCGCGGACTGCCCGCCGTCGTGATCATCCTCGTCATCGGTCTCGGCATCGGACCCGTCGTCAGTGGGCTCACCGGCAACAACCCGTACTGGCTCGGTGCGGTGGCGTTGTCGCTGCTCGCGGCCGCGTACATCGGCGAGATCTTCCGATCCGGCATCCAGAGCGTCGAGAAGGGGCAGATCGAGGCAGCGCGTGCTCTCGGGTTCAGCTACCGACGCTCGATGCGCCTGGTCGTGGTGCCGCAGGGTGTCCGGCGCGTGCTTCCCGCACTCGTCAACCAGTTCATCTCGCTGATCAAGGACTCGTCGCTGATCTACTTCCTGGGTCTGCTGGCGACGCAGCGCGAACTGTTCGCCGTCGGCCGAGACCTCAACGCGCAGACCGGAAACCTGTCACCCCTGGTGGCGGCCGGACTCGTCTATCTCGCGATGACCGTCCCGCTGACCCACCTGGTCAACTACATCGACAAGCGTCTGCGCGTCGGCAAGGCCGAGCAGACACTCGACCCGGTCGAGCAGGCCATCGTCGTGGAAAGAGGCTGACACATGACCACCGCACCCTCGACCGAGCCGTTGACCGGCGTCTCACTCGCCGGCCGTGACCTGCACCTGTCCTTCGGCACCAACAAGGTCCTGCGCGGCGTCGACATCGACGTCGCCGCAGGAGCCACCACCACTGTCATCGGACCGTCCGGGTCGGGCAAGTCCACGCTCCTGCGCGTGCTCAACCGACTGCACGAGCCCGAGCAGGGCGACATCCTGCTCGACGGACGCTCGGTGCTGAAGGACGATCCCGACGCGCTGCGCCAGCGCATCGGCATGGTGTTCCAGCAGTTCAACCTGTTCCCGCACCGGACCGTCCTCGACAACGTCGCGCTCGGTCCGTGGAAGTTGAAGGGACTGAGCAAGGACGACGCACACGCCGCCGCGCTCGCCCAGCTCGACAAGGTGGGCCTGAAGGAGAAAGCGGGCTCGCGCCCCGGCAACCTCTCCGGCGGTCAGCAGCAGCGCGTGGCCATCGCGCGAGCACTCGCCATGGAACCGCAGGTGATGTTCTTCGACGAGGCCACGTCCGCCCTCGACCCGGAGCTCGTCAAGGGCGTGCTCGCCCTCATGGCGGACCTCGCGACCGGCGGCATGACGATGGTCGTCGTCACGCACGAGATGGGCTTCGCCCGCTCGGTGTCCGACCGCGTGCTGTTCATGGACCACGGCAGCGCCGTCGAGGTGGGCCCGCCCGCAGCGCTGTTCGACGACCCGCAGACCGAGCGACTGCGGAGGTTCCTGTCCGAAGTGCTCTGATCCCCGAGCCGCGAATGTGACGCGGCGCACAGCATCTCGCGTACGGTCGAGAGAGATGCCGACATTCGCACTCGAGAATGTCGGCGCTCTACCTCGAACGGGAGCTGAAAACATGGCCGACAACAGAGCCGTCGCCTACGCCGGAGCCGGGAAGGTCGAGGTCGTCGACATCGACTTCCCCAGCTTCACCTTGCAAGACGGGCCCGGCGTGAACCCGGCGAGTGTGGGCCGCGAGTGCCCGCACGGAGTGATCCTGAAGGTGGTGTCCACCAACATCTGCGGCAGCGATCAGCACATGGTTCGCGGCCGCACGACGGCACCCGAGGGCCTGGTGCTCGGGCACGAGATCACGGGCGAGGTCATCGAGGTGGGCCGCGACGTGGAGTTCATCAAGCAGGGTGATCTGTGCTCGGTGCCGTTCAACATCGCGTGCGGTCGCTGCAAGAACTGCAAGGAACGCAAGACCGGCATCTGCCTGAACGTCAATCCTGATCGTCCCGGCGCCGCCTACGGCTACGTCGACATGGGCGGCTGGGTCGGCGGCCAGGCCGAATACGTCATGGTGCCGTACGCGGACTGGAACCTGCTGAAGTTCCCCGACCGCGATCAGGCCATGGAGAAGATCCTCGACCTGACGATGCTGTCGGACATCTTCCCCACCGGCTTCCACGGCTGCGTGACGGCCGGAGTAGGAGTCGGGTCGACGGTCTACATCGCCGGCGCCGGACCCGTCGGACTCGCCGCGGCGGCCAGCGCGCAACTGCTCGGCGCCGCCGTCGTCATCGTGGGCGACCTCAACGAGAGCCGGCTCGCGCAGGCCCGAAGCTTCGGTTGCGAGACCGTCGACGTCAGCAAGGGCGATCCGAAGGATCAGATCGAGCAGCTGCTCGGGGTACCGGAAGTCGACTGCGGCGTCGACGCCGTCGGTTTCGAGGCACGCGGCCACGGTGACGGGTCGGCGACGGAAGCGCCGGCCACCGTGCTGAATTCGCTGATGGACATCACGACGGCGGGTGGTTCGCTCGGAATTCCGGGGTTGTACGTCACCGGCGATCCCGGCGCATCCGACGAAGCCGCCAAGGTCGGCGCGTTGTCGCTGAGCCTCGGCACCGGGTGGGCCAAGTCGTTGTCCTTCGCCACCGGACAGTGCCCGACGATGCAGTACCACCGCGGGCTGATGATGGCGATCCTGCACGATCGCGTGCAGATCGCGAAGGCCGTCAACGCACGCGCCATCTCGCTCGAGCAGGCTCCGCAGGGCTACGCCGACTTCGACTCCGGTGAGGCCACGAAGTTCGTGCTCGACCCCCACGGGCTCCTCGGCGCGGCCTGACCGACTCTCGCGAGGTGGGCTGTGGCGCCCACCTCGCGAGTGCGCGTCAGCCCAGGAACGCGAGCAGTTCCTGGTTGAACCGATCCGGGTGCGAGGTGTTGAACCCGTGCGGGCCGCCCTCGACGAGTACCAGGGTGCTGTTCGCGATCGCCTCGTGTGAGCGCTTGCCGCTCACCTCGAACGGAACGATGGCGTCCGCGTCGCCGTGGATGACGAGGGTGGGGACGTCGATCTTCGGCATGTCCTCACGGAAGTCGGTGCGCGCGAACGTCTCGATGCACCCGAGGATCGCCGGTGTCGACGCTTCGGCCGCCATGTCCACCGCGTACTGACGATCCTCCTCCGAGACCTTCAGCTCGCCGTTCGCGCTGAAGAAGTTGGTGGCGAAGCCGTCGAGGAAGGCGTTGCGGTCCTCCTCGACGCCGTTCTCGAAACCCGCGATCGTCTCGTCGTCCAAGCCGCCGTCGGGGTTGTCCTCGGACTTGTAGAGGTACGGGGGAACAGCACCGGCGAGCACCGCCTTCGCGATGCGGTCGCTGCCGTACTTCGCGAGGTAGCGCACCACCTCGCCGCCGCCCATGGAGAAACCCACCAGCGTCACGTCCCGCAGGTCGAGCGTCTCCAGCAGGACCGACAGGTCCGCGGCGAACGTGTCGTAGTCGTAACCGGACTCGGGCTGCGACGAGCTGCCGAATCCACGCCGGTCGTACGTGACGACGCGGTGGCCCGCGTCGAGCAGTGCGACGATCTGGGGCTCCCACGACCGCTCGTTGAGCGGCCAGCCGTGGATCAACACCACCGGCGCGCCCTCGCCTCGGTCCTGATAGTGCAGGTCGATCGGGGCGTCGTTCTCGACTCCCACCGAGAGCATCGGCATGTCGTGCCTCCTTCGTCGCGGTGTCTCCGCGTCGCTCTCGGTCTACCCGGAGCGTGCCCCGACGACACACGTTCGCCCACCGTTCACCTTCCTGCACCCGGGGAGTTGCTTACCTTCCCTTTGCCTTTTGCCCGGCACTTCTACGGTCGACCGGTGACCACGATTCCGCTTCCCCTGATCGTCTCCCATCAGCACGACGGCAGCTCCTCGCGGTCGTCGCTGACGTGCAAGTACAAGTGCGGCGACGCCTGCTTCCACGAGGTGCCCAACACGTCGTCGAGCGAGTACTTCGGCGACATCGTCAAGACGGCGATGACGCGCCGCGGCATCCTGCGCGGTAGTGCGATGGCCGTGCTGGCCGTCGGCGCCACCAGCGCCCTCGCCGCGTGCGGCACAGAGGACTCGGGCACGGCCACCACCGCGTCGGCCACCCCGACCCCGGAGCCGCGTGGACTCGACTTCGCCGCCGTCGCGCCCAACACCGAGGACGCGGTCGTCGTCCCGGAGGGGTACGAGCAGGCCGTCGTCATCCGGTGGGGCGACCCGGTGGTCGAGGGTGCGCCTGCCTTCGACTTCGACAACCAGACCTCGGCGGCCCAGGAGAAGCAGTTCGGATTCAACAACGACTTCGCGGGTCTGCTGCCGATCGACGGGTCGTCCACCGAGTACCTGCTGGTGGTCAACCACGAGTACACGACGGAACCGTTCCTCTTCAAGGGGTACGACGCGGAGAACCCCACCGCGGAGCAGGTCGCCATCGGCCTTGCCGCCCATGGTCTCTCGGTGGTCCAGGTGGCCGGTGAGAACGGCTCGGGCAAGCTCACCCCGCAGATGGGCCGCTACAACCGTCGCATCACCGGATCGACCGAGTTCGTCCTCACCGGACCCGCGGCCGGCAGTGACTTCCTCAAGACCTCCGCCGATCCCACCGGCACCAGGGTGTTCGGCACGTTCAACAACTGCTCCGGTGGCGTCACCCCGTGGGGCACCGTGTTGTCCGGCGAGGAGAACATCAACCAGTACTTCGCCAACGCCGAGAGTGTGACCGACCCCGTGGTCGCCGAGCGTCTGGCGCGCTACGGCGTGGAAGGTGCTGCGTCCGAGCGCAAATGGGAGCGATTCGACAAGCGCTTCGATCTGGCGCAGGAGCCGAACGAGGTGAATCGCTTCGGCTGGGTCGTCGAGGTGAACCCGTGGGATCCCACCGCAGCGCCGATCAAGCACACGGCACTCGGCCGGTTCAAGCACGAGGCCGCGACCATCCACGTGACCGACGACGGCACCGTGGTCGCCTACAGCGGTGACGACGAGCGTTTCGACTACATGTACAAGTTCGTCTCCAGCCGGAAGATGATGCAGGGCACCGGCGCTGCGGCACTGCGGTCCAACGTGACGCTTCTCGACGCCGGAACCCTCTACGTCGCGACGCTCTCCGGTGACGCGCCCGACCAGATCGACGGCTCCGGAAAGCTCCCGACGACGGGACAGTTCGCCGGCAAGGGCGAGTGGATCCCGTTGTTGCGTACCGGCGAGGACGGCCGCGGCGAGTCCCTGGTCGACGGCATGTCCGCCGAGGAGGTCGCCGTCTTCACGCGCCTCGCCGGTGACAAGGTCGGCGCCACCAAGATGGACCGGCCGGAGGACTTCGAGCCGAACCCCGTCACCGGCAAGGTGTACGTGGCGCTGACCAACAACTCGAACCGAGGCACCGAGGGCAAGGCTGCCGCCGACGAGGCGAATCCGCGGGACAAGAACAAGAACGGCCAGGTCCTCGAGCTCGACGACGACCACGCCGGGACCAGTTTCACGTGGAACCTTCTGCTCGTCTGTGGCGATCCCGCAGCCGCCGACACCTACTTCGGTGGCTTCGACAAGTCGCAGGTCAGCCCGATCTCGTGCCCGGACAACCTGGCGTTCGACGCCGACGGCAACCTGTGGGTGTCGACGGACGGTAACGCCCTCGACTCCAACGACGGCCTGTTCTCGGTGGTTCTCGACGGTGACCGCCGCGGCCAGACGAAGCAGTTCCTCACCGTGCCGAAGGGCGCCGAGACCTGCGGTCCGATCGTGCAGGAGCAGCGTGTCGTCGTGAGCGTGCAGCACCCGGGCGAGGAGGACGACGCCAGTGCCGACGCCCCCGCCTCGCACTGGCCCGACGGTGGCGACTCGCAGCCCCGTCCGTCGGTCGTCGCGGTGTGGAAGGTCTGACCTTCTCCCTGCCGTCGTGGACCGCGGTCAGCCCAGCCAGTCGAGCACGCTGGCCGCGGTCCACGATTGCTGCATGCTTCCCAACGGCTCTCCGGTGAACGGCTCGTAGTACTCGGCGAAGCTGCCGTCGCTCGCCTGCCGCAACCCCTCCTCGCGCAACATCGCCGACCGCTCCGACCACCCGCGTCGGGCGAAGGCCCACGAGAACAGCCACGTCACCACCGGCCACACGGGACCGCGCCAGTACTCGCGAGGTCGGAAGTCCCTCGAGATCGGCGACGTCGACGGGGGAACGGCGTACTTGAAGTCCGGGTGCCCGCAGAAGCGCGGACCCTCGAAGAGTCGCAGCAGCGCCCGCTCGGTGTCACGAGGCAACCCACCGCACAGCAGCGGCGCGAACATCGCCATCGTGTCGGTCTTGATCCACTCCCCGGACCGCACGTCGCGATCCCGAGCCGCGCCGGAACGCGCGTCGGTGGTGGCGACGACGCCGCTCCGGAACCGGTCGGCCCAGGCGCGCAGGTCCCGCACGTCCGCATGAGGCCGGGAATGGTCCTCGCCGATGGTGGCCAGCACGTCACAGGCGACAGCGAAGATCGCGCTGACGAACACGTCCTCCACCGCGAAGCTCATGGCGCTGTTCAGCGCGAGATCGTCGTACCGCGCGAGCTTCATCTCCTCGAGCAGCCAGAGATAGCGGTCGTACTCGATGTTGCTCGGGCGCTGCGACGAGTCGGTGACGATGGACGTGTCTTCCCGGATGTACGGCGGCACCGCCCCCGGAATCACCTTCGCGTACGCCGCGTCCCAGCGCGGCGAGTTGTCCATGCCCGATTCCCACCCGTGGTACAGCGTGATGCGCCCCGTGTGGTTCTGATCGCGTGCGTGTGCCAGCCAGCGGTGCCACCGCACCAGATCCGGCCATCGCCGATCGAGGAACTCACCGGCGACCTGCCGCGTGGTCCGCCCACGTCGACGGGCGTGATCGAGAATGCGCTGCACGGCGATCGCGTGCACGGGGGGCTGGGTGATGCCCGAGGTGTGGACGCCGACGGGTGCGTGCCCGGCGAGTTCGTTCACCTGCCAGCGGGCGGGCCCGGGGAAGTATCCGTCGACACCGCTGGCGAAGACGATGTGCGGGATCATGCCGTTGGACCACTGAGCGGACAACAGGGTGTCGAGCTCGACGACGGCCCGCTCGACACTCAACGGGGCGAGCCCGACCGACACGAAGGCGGCGTCCCAGCTCCACATGTGTGGGTACAGACGCGGAGCCGCGCTGGTCATGGTGCCCAGATCGTTGCCGCGCAGGAGATAGGCGGCCCGTGCCGCGAGCTGAGTCGGGGTGAATCCGGGGGCGGCCATGGGAGACATCATCCGTCGGACGGCGCGATCCTGCAGGACGCGCCGGTGAGTCGGGGTGCGGGCCCGGCGCGTCGGTCGCATACTGAGCCATCGGCGTCGAACGCGCCGGGGCAACTGGTCGGGGGTGGTGGGTGTGTCGACCGCGTCGATGTCCGCGCTGGTCGGGTGGCTGCCGGACGACTCCGGTCACGATGCGCTGGGTCTGGCCGCGCGCATGGCGACCACCGCTCGGGCCGCGGGCGGCGCGATGACGGTCCGCACGTGCACCGTCCTGCCGCGGACGTGGCCGTTCCCGTCGATGGCGCACGTGGACGCGGAGTACCGACGCTGGCTCGAGGAGCGCGGCACGGATGCGGCCGCTCGGGCCGATGCGGCGATGGCGGACCTGCTCACTCCGGCCGATCTGGGATCGCCCTCCGCCTTCTTCGCCGAGAACGCCGCCGAGTCGGCCGCACTCACCGCGGCGGCGGCCACTCACCATGCCGACCTGGTGGTGCTGGGGAGCTCCGACGGTCCCGACGATCGCTTCACGCCGGGGAGCACGAGCGAGACGCTGCTGCACTCGTCGGCTGTTCCGCTGGCACTGGCGCCGCGCGGCGCGCGCCGCCGCACCGACGCCGTCTCCCGCATCTCCTGCGCCTACACCGGGACCCCGGAAGCCAAGGATGCTCTGTACTCCGCGGCGGCTCTCGCGGTGCGCTGGAACATCGCGCTGCGCCTGGTGGCGTTCGCACCACGACGCTCGACGACGTATCCCCCCTTCGGTGGCTACGACGCGGAGGATCTGGTGACGTCGCAGTGGCGCGAGCAGGCCACCGAGATGCTGCACTCCGCGGCGTCGGACGTCACGTCCGCCTACCCGGCCCTGTCCCCTACGTGCGCGGTGGGATCCGGCGGGGACTGGCAGCACGTGGTGGACTCGGTCGAGCTGGGGCCCGAGGACCTGCTGGTGCTCGGTTCGTCCCGCCTCGGACCTCTCGCACGGGTGTTCCTCGGATCCACCGCGTCGAAGATTTTGCGGCACAGCCCTGTTCCGATTCTGGTCGTTCCCCGTGGAAGCCGATTCGCTCGGTGAACCACGCCGATAGTGGAGGAAACATGAGCGATCCGAGCAACGGTTCGGGATTGCTGCGACGCAAGTCGATCAGCGACATCGCGGCACTGGAAACGACGGGCGAAGGTCGGCTGAAGCGGTCGATCACCACGTTCCAGCTGACGTGCATCGGCGTCGGCTCGACCGTGGGCACCGGCATCTTCTTCATCTTCTCGTCCGCCGTCCCGGTGGCGGGCCCCGCGGTCATCTTCTCGTTCGTCATCGCCGCCGTCACGGCCGGCCTGACGGCGCTCTGCTACGCCGAGCTGGCGTCGTCGATCCCGGCCTCCGGGTCTACCTACACCTACACGTACACCACCATCGGCGAGTTCGTCGCGATCCTCGTCGGCGCCTGCCTCATTCTCGAGTACGGCGTGTCGACGGCCGCGGTGTCGGTGCTGTGGTCCCAGTATCTCAACGACCTGCTCGATCGTACTGTCGGACTACGCATTCCGGACGTGCTGTCGCATGCACCCGGAGACGGCGCCGGTTTCGGCGTCAACCTGCCCGCCATCGTTCTCGTCGCGCTGTGCGCCGTGTTGCTGATCCGCGGAACGAGCGAGTCCGCTCGTGCGAACGCCGTCATGGTCGTCATCAAGATCGGCATCCTCGCGATGTTCGCCATCGTCGGTTTCACAGGATTCAGTCTCGAGAATCTGGAACCGTTCGCCCCGTTCGGAGTCGCCGGTGTCGGTGCGGCGTCCGGCCTGATCTTCTTCTCGTTCATCGGACTCGACGCGGTGTCGACGGCCGGCGAGGAGGTGCGCAATCCCAAGCGCACGCTGCCCATCGCGCTCATCAGCGCGCTGGTGGTGGTCACGCTGATCTACCTGTTGGTGACGATGTCGGCGATCGGCGCGCAGAAGTACACCGAGTTCGAGGGCCAGGAGGCCGGTCTCGCCGAGATCCTGCAGTACGTCACAGGATCGAGCTGGCCGTCGATCGTGCTGTCGGCGGGCGCCGTCGTCTCGATCTTCTCGGTCACGCTGGTCACCCTCTACGGGCAGACTCGGATCCTGTTCGCGATGAGCCGCGACGGTCTGATCCCGACGGTGTTCTCGCAGGTGAACCCTCGCAGCCTCGCACCGGTGAAGAACACGATCATCGTGGCGTTCTTCGTGTCCCTGCTCGCGGGTTTCCTGCCGCTGGACTTCCTGGCGGACCTGGTGTCGATGGGCACGCTCGTGGCCTTCATCGTCGTCTCCGCCGGAGTGATCATCCTGCGCCGCCGCGAGCCGAACATCGAGCGCGGCTTCAAGGTTCCGCTGTACCCGGTGCTCCCGATCCTGTCGATCTGCGCATGCCTGTACCTCATCAGCACCCTGCACATCCAGACGTGGATCCTCTTCGCGGTCTGGCTGGCGGCCACGTCGGTGCTCTACTTCACCTACTCACGACGGCGATCGGCCCTGGAGCCGAACAGGCTCCAGGGCTGATCGAAGCGTGACGGTCAGCGACCGATGGTGGCGTGCATCTCCCAGACGATGACCTCGGCTGCGGACGTCGTCGACAGTGTCTGTCCGCCACCGCCCTTGATGCGGACCGCGTCACCCTCGCGCAGCAGGCCCACGCCCTCGAGCGAGGCCTCGCCGCGGGCGACGAAGACGTGCAGGAACGGAGCATCCGGAAGGTCCTGAGCCGGGGTGTCGGAACGCAACCGTGCGACGTGCATCGCGGCGTACTTGTTCTTGATGCGGATCGCCGAGTGGTCCTTGTAGGCGTCCATTCCCGACGCGACCGGAACCAGCCCGCCCGAGAGCAGTTCGTCGTCGATCTCGAGCTGCTCGTACCCGGGGGTGATGCCGGCCTCGTCGGGCACGACCCACATCTGCACGAAGTGCACCGGGTCCCGATGCTTCTGCGACGGGTTCTCCGTCGACGCGAGACGCCACGAGTCGTTCTTCTCCGAGTGCAGGATTCCCGTGCCGGCGCTCATCCGCTGGGCGAGCCCCGGGTAGATGAGCCCGTTGTGCCCGATGGAGTCCTGGTGCACGAGGGATCCCTGCAGGACCCACGTGACGATCTCCATGTCCCGGTGCGGGTGCGTGTCGAAACCGGTACCCGCGTCCACGATGTCGTCGTTGTTCACCATCAGCACCCCGTGGTGGGTGTTGTCGGGATCGTAGTGATGTCCGAACGAGAACGAATGGTGCGAGTCGAGCCAGCCGATGTTCGTGGCCGGCCGGTCGTCGGCGCGACGGACGTCGAGTTCGGGTGCGGTGGAGGTCGTCATGGGGGTCCCTTCTCGGGATGGGGAGTGAGACTACCGAGCGAGCTTGCCCGCGATGGTGACGACGCGGGTGGCGAGATGTCCGAGGGCGGCGCGGGTCGCGTCGTCCAGTTCGTTCTGGTTGTCGGGTCCGGTGACGTGGCCGACGCCGTAGGGGTTGCCGTCGGCGAACTTCAGTCCGTCGGTGTAGCCGGGGGGAACGAGGATGCCGCCGAAGTGCATGAGCGAGGTGTACAGGTTGACGATGGTCGTCTCCTGGCCGCCGTGGGCCGTCTGGCTCGAGGTGAACGCGGCGTAGGCCTTGTCGGCGAGCTTGCCCTGGGCCCACAGGCCACCGAGCGTGTCGAAGAAGGTCTGGAACGGGGACGCGACGCTGCCGAAACGGGTCGGCGAGCCGAAGATGACGCCGTCGGCCCACACGATGTCGTCACCGGTGGCGGCCGGCAGATCCTTGGTGGCCTCGTAGTTGGCAGTCCAGGCGGGGTTCTCGGCAAAGGTGGCCGGGTCACGGGTCTCGGCGATGTGCCGGACGCGCACCTCGGCGCCGGCCGCCTGAGCGGCCTTCTCGAGCTCGGCCGCCATCGTGGTGCCGTGGCCGGTGGAGGAGTAGTAGAGGATCGCGAGCTTCGTCATGAGTGACCTTTCGGAAGAGGGACGTGGTTCGGGGGTGATTCGGACTCAGAGAACGTGGTGGCCGTACATCTCGCCGAGCGGGTCGGCGATGAGTTCGAGGCGTGCACCGTCGGGATCACGGAAGTAGATCGAGACTCCACTGTGCTCCGTGAGCTCGACGCCCGCATCCGTCAGCTTGGTGCGCAGGTGTTCCCAGCGGTCGGGTTCCACGCTGATGGCCACGTGATGCAGTCCGCCGAGCACCTCCTCGTAGGGGCCGACGTCGAGGCCGGGGAAGTCGAAGAAGGCGAGGAGGTTGCTGTTCCCGATGTCGAAGAAGAAGTGCGACGAGCCGGGGTAGTCGCGGTTCTCGATCAACTCGGTCAGTGGGAACTCGAGCACACCCTGGTAGAACAGGATGGTCTGCTCGACGTCGCTGCTGATCAGCGCGGTGTGGTGCAGTCCGCGCGCCGAGGACGTCGGGCGGGACTCCGCAGGCTGCAGGTGCAGGCCCCGCAGTCGGTCGCGCCGGGCCTCGAACTCGTCCGAGCGCTGCTGCTCGTCGGCTGTCATGCTCATCGTCTCCGCCTTCGATCGAATCGTTGCGTTGTCAACTATCGGCAACAGTACCGCACATGGTTGCGCTGTCAACTACTTGGGTAGACTCGTGTCATGACTCAGTGGCTGACCGAGGACGAGCAGCGCGCCTGGCGCTCGTACCTCGACGCGACGCGTCTGCTGATGCAGACGCTCGATCGGCAGCTCACGCGCGATTCCGGGATCTCCTTCACCGACTTCGAGCTGCTCGTCGTGCTCTCGGAGGCACCAGGCCGACAGATGCGGATGCGCGACCTGGCCGATGCGGTGACCACCACCCGCAGTGGCGTCACCCGGGCGATCACCCGACTCGTCGACGCCGGCTGGGTCGTCCGCGTCGAGTGCGAGGACGACCGTCGGGGGATGCTCGCGGAACTCACCGACGCGGGTATGGACAAGCTCGCGGCGTCGAGCCCCGGCCATGTCGGCGCCGTCCGGGCGTCGATGTTCGACGTCCTCACCGACGACGACGTCGCGACCTTCGCGAGGGCGTACTCCGACATGCGGACGCACATCCAGAAGGGCGCCGGATAGCCTCGCTGTATGCCACGCACAGCACTCGTCACCGGAGCCGCCCGCGGACTGGGAGCGGGAATCGCTCGCTTGTTGTCCGCCGATCACGACGTCTGGGTCGGGGGATCGACGGCCGACTCCGTCGCGGGCATCTCCGACGAACTGATCAGCGCGCGGCCGTGGCCCGTCGACCTCACCGATGCGGACGCTCTCGCCGCGGCCACCGCGGACATCACGAGCCTCGACGTCCTGGTGCACAACGCGGGCGTCGCCGATCTCGGCACGGTGGAGACGCTGACGCTCGCGGACTGGCGACACACGTTCGAGGCCAACGTCTTCGCGGTGGCCGAGCTCACCCGCCTCCTGCTGCCCGCGCTCCGAGCAGCCGGCGGCCACGTCGTGTTGATCAACTCGGGCGCCGGCATCAGGGCCAACCCGGGGTGGAGTGCCTACGCCGCGAGCAAGTTCGCGCTGCGGGCGTTCGGCGACGCACTGCGCCTCGAGGAGCCGACCCTGCGCGTGACGTCCGTCCACCCGGGGCGCATCGATACCGACATGCAGCGCGCGATCGTCGCGGGCGAGGGCGACGAGTACGACGCCTCGAAGTACCTCACCGTCGAGACCGTCGCCCGCGCCGTCCGCCAGGCCGTGGACACCCCTGCCGATGCGCATCCCACCGAGATCGTCCTGCGCACACGGTGATCGGGGATCAGGGGCGAGCGTGACTCAGTGCTCGTTCGCCTTGACCACGAGCACGGGGACCGGACTGTCGAGCAACACGCGCTGAACCGTGCTGCCGGTCAGGAACTTTCCGACCGCGCTTCGGCGACGTGATCCGATGATCACCAGCGTGGCACCGACATCCGAGACCAGATCGACGAGAGCCCCCGCCGGATCGCCGCCGTCGGGTTCGACGCGCACCGTGAAGGAGTTCTCTCCCAGCACCTGACGTGCCTGCGCCTCGGCTGCGTCCCGGTGGGCGGTGGTGACCGAATCGGCGTCGATCACCGACAGGACGACGAGATCGGTTCCCCTCAGCGTCGCCTCCGCCTGTCCCTGCACGAGCGCCTCACGGCCTTCGGGTGTCGAATTCATCGCTACTGCAACGGTCATGACGGTGCCTTTCACATCGGGGAGACTCCAGGTTCACCGAGATTCCGTCGCGGCGACGTACGTTTCGCGGTATTCGTCCGTGCACACTATGGCCACAACTCGGATTCCCTGGACTATTCGGACATCCAGAACCTAGCCTCCTGATGTGACCGAAACCACTTCTGAGTTGTCGTGCCCATGCAGATCACAGTGAAGCGCGCGCTCGGCACGCTCGCTGTCGTCGCCGTCGTCGCCGTCGCCGGCATCGACGCGGCCGGCAGCGCCAGCGGATCCGACGCCCGCGCCAAGTTGACCCTGATCGCTCCCGCCGCCGCGGGAGGTGGATGGGACCTGGTGGCGCGTGAGTCGCAGCAAGCACTCCGTTCCGACGGCATCGTGAACAACGCCCAGGTGGTGAACGTCCCCGGAGCCGGCGGGACCATCGGGCTCAGTCAGCTCGAGAATCTCACGGGCCAGTCGACCACGGTCATGGTGACCGGCACGGTCATGCTCGGCGGTATCGCGATCAACGATTCCGACATCACCCTGCAGGACACCGTGCCCATCGCCAAGATGGCCGAGGACTTCGAGGTCTTCGTCGTACCGCGAGACTCGCCGTACCAGAACCTCGAGGACTTCATCGCCGCATGGCGGGCCAACCCCGGCGGTCTCCCCATCGGCGGCGGCTCGCTCGGCGGTATCGACCACATCGTCTCCGGCCAGCTGGCACAGCAGGTCGACATCGATCCGGCAGCGATCAACTACATCGCGTTCTCCGGCGGTGGTGAGGTGCTGACCTCGCTGTTGTCCAACACCGTCGGCATCGCCGTCAGCGGATACAACGACTTCCGCGACCAGATCGAATCCGGGAACGTCCGCGCCCTCGCGGTGGCGGCACCCGAGCCCGTCGAGGGGATCGACACCCCGACGTTCAAGGAACTCGGGTACGACGTCGACCTGGTCAACTGGCGCGGATTCGTCGCACCTCCCGGCATCTCGGACACCGACAGGCAGACGTTGATCGAGATCGTCACCGAGATGCAGGAGACCGAACAGTGGGACACCGCCATCGAGCGCAACCGGTGGAAGCCGTCCTTCGTCACCGGGGACGACTTCGGTGACTTCCTCGAGGTCGAACAGACCCGCATCACCGACATCCTCCGAGAGTTGGGCCTGGTATGAGTGAGAGTGTTTCGACCACGCGGGCGGAAACGCCGCCCGATACCGATCGTGGTTTCCTCCACGGCCGGAGCGGACTGGTGGTGTCGGGGCTTCTCGTCGCCCTCGGCCTGTTCCTGATCTACGGCACCGTCACCATGGACGTACCCGACACCGCGACATCGCCCGGCCCGCAGGTCTTCCCGGCCATCATCGCGGGGCTGTGCTTCGTGATCGCCGTGCTCGTCGCGGTTCAACTGCTGCGCACTCCGGACGAGGTCGACCTCGGCGTCGACGAGGCCGGCGAGCCGAACACCGGGACCGTGTCCAACTGGCGCTCCGTCGGCATCACCGTCGGCTCGATCGCCCTGTTCATCGCCCTGCTGAATCCGCTGGGATGGGTGCTCGCCGGTGCGCTGCTGTTCTGGGGCGTCTCGATCGGACTCGGCGGCACCCGGTACGTCTTCGACGCCGGTGTGGCGCTGGTCATGTCGTCCGTCGTCCAGCTTGTCTTCTCCGGTGGACTCGGGCTCACGCTGCCCGGCGGCATCCTCGCGGCGGTGTTCTGATGGACGCACTCTCCAATCTCATCGACGGCTTCGGCACCGCGCTGACGCCCATGAACATCGTGTGGGTCGTCGTCGGCGCCCTGCTCGGCACCGCGGTGGGTGTCCTCCCCGGACTCGGATCGGCCATGGCTGTCGCCCTGCTCCTGCCCGTGACGTTCACCCTCGAGCCGACCTCGGCGCTCATCATGTTCGCCGGCGTCTACTTCGGCGGCCTGTTCGGTGACTCGATCTCCGGCATCCTCATGAACACCCCCGGAAACAGCACGGCGATCGCGGGAACGTTCGAGGGGCACCGCATGGCGAAGAACGGCCGCGCCCCACAAGCGTTGGCCACCTCCGCCATCGGCGCCTTCATCGGCGGCATCATCGCCACCACCCTCGTGGTGTTCTTCGCCCCGACGCTCGCCGACCTGGCCACGAACTTCGGACCCGCGGAGTACTTCGCCCTGGCGGTGTTCGCCTTCATCGCGACGTCCGCAGTCGTGTCCGACTCCGTCCTCAAGGGTCTGAGCGCACTGCTGATCGGCCTGACACTCGCCGTCATCGGTATCGACGGACCCTCCGGCGCATCACGGTTCACGTTCGAGGTACCCGCACTGTTCGACGGCATCTCCGTGGTGGTCATCACCGTCGCGATGCTCGCCCTCGGCGAGGTCATCTTCATCGCCTCGAAGATCGGCAAGCCAGACGACAACACGCTGATCCCGTCGAAGGGTCGACCCTTCCTGAGCAAGGCAGAGTTCCGCGAAGCGATGCCTGCATGGTTGCGCGGCACCGCATTCGGTGTCCCCTTCGGCGTCATCCCCGCCGGCGGCGCCGAGGTGCCGAGCTTCCTGGCCTACGGCACCGAGCGCCGCTTGGACCGACGCAGCAAGAACCCGATGTTCGGCAAGGGCGCGATCCGCGGCGTCGCCGGACCGGAAGCCGCCGGCAACTCCACCGCCGGTACCGCGATGGGTGCACTTCTCGCCCTCGGGCTCCCCACGTCGGCGACGGCAGCGATCCTGCTCGCAGCGTTCCAGCAGTACGGGATCCAACCGGGACCGTTGCTGTTCGAGCGGAACGGTGAGGTCGTCTGGGCACTGCTCGCCAGCCTCTTCGTCGGCATGGTGGTCCTGCTGATCCTGAACCTGCCGTTCGCCCCACTGTGGGCGCAGCTGCTCAAGATCCCCAAGAACTACCTGTACGCCGGCATCACCGTGTTCGCCTCGCTCGGCGTCTACGCGGTGAGCGCCTCGATAGTGGACCTCATCGCCATGCTCGGACTCGGCATCATCGGATTCATGCTGCGCCGTTTCGGAATCCCGTTGGCGCCGGTGCTCATCGCCGTCATCCTGGGACCGCTCGCCGAGGATTCGCTGCGACGAGCCCTGGCCGTCAGTGAAGGGGACGTCTCCGTCCTCGTCGGCAGTGGCATCACCGTCGTGCTGTACACGCTGATGGTCATCGCGGTGGTCTTCTCCATCGTGACGAAGGTGCGGTCGCGGGCGAAGGTGGACTTCTAGAGCACCCCGCTTCACCCCTCACCCCTCGCCCCTCGCCCCTCGCGAGTACGTCGACAGTGTCGTGATCCAGCTGCTGATCACGACAGTCAGGACGTACTCGCGGGGGGTTCGTGGGTGTTCACCCCCGTGTCACCCCACCGTGGCTGAATGACGGCATGGGATACGACGAGACCTTCCTGTCCACCACTCCGCTGCCGCTCCCCGCCCGGCCGGACCTGACCGTCCTGACCTACACGCACTTCTCCGTGTCGATGGACCCCGAACGGCGCCTCGCCGCCGTGACCGCGGTGAACATCGACGGCGGCGCGTTGCAGGAGGTGGACCGCGGAGACGACTGGCGCCTCGATCCGCGACTGCCGGCGACCGCGCAGGCGGGCCCGGAGCTGTACGCGAACAACGACATCGACCGTGGGCACCTCGTACGACGACGCGATCCCGTGTGGGGCACGCTCGACGTCGCGGAGCAGGCCAACGAGGACACCTTCCACTACACCGTGTGCGGACCGCAGACGGCGACACTCAACCAGTCCAAGGAAC
This sequence comes from Rhodococcus sp. UNC23MFCrub1.1, assembly GCF_000686025.1. Classification (GTDB taxonomy): domain Bacteria; phylum Actinomycetota; class Actinomycetes; order Mycobacteriales; family Mycobacteriaceae; genus Rhodococcoides. The sequence continues at coordinate 115,746 of NZ_JMLQ01000005.1, read as the reverse complement.
TGTGGTTGGGCCTCGAGGACTACGTGCTCGAGCACGCGCGGACGTACGGGCAGACGATCTCCGTCTTCAGCGGCTGCGTGTTCGCCGAGGACGATCCCGTCTACCGCGGTGTCGCGATCCCGCGGCGCTTCTTCAAGATCGCGGCCTGGTGGCAGAACGACGTGCTCGCCGCGACCGGCTACGTGCTCGACCAGTCGGAGTCGCTGGCACCCATTCTCGAACGCGGCGCCCTGGCGAGCGACATCCCTCCGCTCGGGGCGTACCGCACGTATCAGGTGCCGATCACCGACATCGCCGCTGCGACCAGCCTAGCGATGGCCGAGCTGACGGCGGCCGATCGCCTCGCCCTGGTTCCCGGCGTCCGGCCCGTCGAATGGCGCGAGATCAAGGGAGCCGACGACCTGGTGTGGTGAGGTCGGTCGAGCTACAGAACGATGTTCACCATTCTGCCCGGTACGACGATGACCTTCTTCGGATCCTTGCCGTCGAGAAGCGCGACGATCTTCTCGTCGGCCAGGGCCACCGCCTGCACGTCCTCACGGGACGCGTCGGCCGCCACCGTGATGCGACTGCGCACCTTGCCGTTGACCTGGATCGGGTAGTCCACCGTGTCGTCCACGAGCCACTTCTCGTCGACCGTGGGGAAGGGACCGTGAGCCAGTGACTCGCTGTGTCCCAACGTCTTCCACAGTTCCTCGGCGATGTGCGGTGCGAGAGGAGCCAGCATCAGCACCAACGGCTCGACGGCGTCCCGAGGTGCGCCCTGCGGGTACTCCTTCGTGAGGTGGTTGGTGTACTCGATGAGCTTCGCGCCGGCCGTGTTGTCGCGCAGCGCAGCGTAATCCGCGTCGACACCCTCGACGGTCCGGTTGAGAGCCTTCAGCGTGGCGTCGCTCGGCGTCGCGTCGGTGGTCCGGACGGCGCCGGTCTCCTCGTCGACCACCAGACGCCAGACGCGCTGCAGGAAACGGTGCGCGCCGACGACGTCCTTGGTCGCCCACGGCCGGGACGTGTCCAACGGACCCATCGACATCTCGTACATGCGCAGGGTGTCCGCGCCGTACTCGGTGAAGATCTCGTCGGGGGAGACGGAGTTCTTCAGGGACTTGCCCATCTTCCCGTACTCACGAGTGACGGGCTGCCCGTCGTGGAAGTACCCGCCGTCGCGCTCCTCCACCTCGTCGGCCGCGACGTAGACGCCGCGCGCGTCGGTGAACGCGTACGCCTGGATGTACCCCTGGTTGTACAGGCGGCGGTACGGCTCCTTCGAGCTGACGTGCCCCAGGTCGAACAGCACCTTGTGCCAGAACCGCGCGTACAGCAGGTGCAGCACAGCGTGTTCCACGCCGCCGACGTAGAGGTCGAGGCCGCCGGGGTCGTTCTCGCCGTGAACGTCGGGGCGCGGTCCCATCCAGTACGCCTCGTTCTCCGGAGCGCACATCTGCTCGGAGTTGGTCGGATCGATGTAGCGCAGCTGGTACCACGAGCTACCGGCCCACTGCGGCATGACATTGGTGTCGCGCGTGTACGTCTGCAGCCCGTCGCCCAGGTCGAGCTCGACGTTCACCCAGTCGGTCGCCTTCGCCAACGGGGGAGACGGCTCACTGTTCGCGTCGTCCGGGTCGAACGACACGGGTGCGTAGTCCTCCACCTCCGGAAGTTCGACCGGCAGCGCAGAATCCGGCAACGGGTGCGCCTTGCCCTCCGCGTCGTACACCACCGGGAAGGGCTCGCCCCAGTACCGCTGACGGGCGAACAGCCAGTCGCGCAGCTTGTACTGGATGGTGCCCCTGCCGCGGCCCTCGGACTCGAGGTGCTCGATGACACGCGCCTTGGCCGCGTCGACGGTGAGGCCGTCCAGGAAATCGGAGTTGATCAGCTCGCCGTCGCCGGTCCACGCGGACTCGTCGACAGCGCCACCCGAGATGACCTGCACCACAGGCAGTCCGAACTTCGTGGCGAACTCCCAGTCACGCTGGTCGTGACCCGGGACGGCCATGATGGCACCGGTGCCGTAGCCGGTCAGGACGTAGTCTGCGATGAAGACCGGCACCGACGCGCCGTTGACGGGGTTGACGGCGAAGGCGCCGGTGAACACACCGGTCTTCTCCTTGTTCTCCTGGCGCTCGAGGTCCGACTTGGCTGCGATCGCACGACGGTACGCACCGACCGCGAGCACGGGAGTTCCCTCACCGTGCGTCCAGCGCTCGTCGGTGTCCGTCGGCCATGCCGCCGCCGTGATGTCGTCCACCAGCGGGTGTTCGGGTGCCAGCACCACGTAGGTGGCGCCGAAGAGCGTGTCGGGGCGGGTGGTGAACACGTCGATGTCGGCGGTGCCGGACCCGTGCGGCAGACCGGCGACGAACGTCACCTCGGCGCCGCGGGAGCGCCCGATCCAGTTGCGCTGCATCGTCTTGACCTTGTCCGGCCAATCCAGCAGATCCAGGTCGTCGATCAACCGGTCGGAGTACGCGGTGATCCGCATCATCCACTGGCGCAGGTTCTTCCGGAACACCGGGAAATTGCCGCGGTCGCTGCGACCGTCGGCGGTGACCTCCTCGTTGGCCAGCACGGTGCCCAGACCGGGGCACCAGTTGACCAGCGAGTTGGACTGGTAGACCAGACGATGACCGTCGATGACGTCGCGACGCTCGGAGACCGAGAGATCGGCCCACGCACGCCCGTCGTCCAGAGTCCGAGCACCGGAGGTGAACTCCTCCTCGAGCTCGACGATCCGTCGTGCCTTACCGGCCTCGGTGTCGTACCAGGAATCGAAGATCTGCAGGAAGATCCACTGCGTCCAGTGATAGAAGTCGACGTCCGTCGTGGCGAGCGAGCGACGGGTGTCGTGACCGAGTCCCAGCCGCCCCAGCTGCCGGCGCATGTTGGCGATGTTCGCCTCGGTGGTGGTGCGCGGGTGCGTGCCCGTCTGCACCGCGTACTGCTCGGCGGGCAGGCCGAAGGCGTCGTAACCCAGCGTGTGCAGCACGTTGCGGCCCTGCATGCGGTGGTAGCGGGCGAACACGTCCGTCGCGATGTAACCGAGCGGGTGGCCGACGTGCAGACCGCTGCCGGACGGGTACGGGAACATGTCCTGCACGAACAACTTGTCGGTCGGAACCGGATCGCCGGTGCTGAGCTCGCCCACCGGATTGGGTGCGTCGAACGTCCCCTCGGCGGCCCACCGCTCCTGCCAGCGCGACTCGAGGGAACCCGCCAGATCCGCCGTGTAGCGGTGGCCGGGGGTCGTGTCGGGGGAGATGTCGCCGTGTTCACTCACCCGACCAGCGTAAAGCGTGACGATCCGCACGCGGACGCCCGGCCACGACGCCGTAAAGTGGTGCTCGTGATTGTCGTGTCCGTGATCCTTCTGCTCGTACTCCTCGTCGGCGCCGTGGCGCTGGGCGCGGTGGCGTTCCTCGGTCTGACCGGCCGCTTGAAGCGCAACTCCGTCGCCGGAGTCCGAACGGAAGCGAGCATGCGCTCGGACGAGACGTTCACCGTCGCCAACCGAGTCGCCGGCCCGACGACGGCCGCCGCCGCGGTCTTCCTGCTGGTCGGCGCAGTGGCGACCCTCGCGCCGGGGGGCATCTTCGGCGTGGTCGCCGCCGTGCTGACCACCGTCGCCGCGCTCGTCACCGCTGCGTACGGCGGTGCCATGGGCACCCGCGCCGCGGCCGCAGTGCCGGTCGAGGAGACCGGTGGATGCGGCCACAGCTGCATCTCGTGCAGCCTCAAGGACGCGTGCCAGCCGTCCTGACGTGGCGTTCTCCCTGACAGGCACCATCAGAGCGCTCGACGGCTTCGTCCTCGCGATCTTCGCTGCTGCCATCGCGGCCACCGTGTTCCCGGTCTCCGGCACCGCAGCGGACGTCCTGTCGTGGGTCACCACGATCGGCATCGCCCTGCTGTTCTTCCTGTACGGAATCAGACTGTCTCTGCGTGACGCCATGGACGGCGTCCGGCACTGGCGGCTGCACGGAGTGGTTCTCGCCTGCACGTACCTGCTGTTCCCGCTCCTCGGGCTCGGCGTACGGGTGCTCGCGCCGGGACTGCTGACCGACGATCTGTACACCGGGATGCTCTACCTCTGCCTCGTTCCGTCCACGATCCAGTCGTCGATCGCCTTCACCTCGATCGCCCGCGGCAACGTCGCCGGCGCCGTCGTCAGCGCGTCGCTGTCCAACATCATCGGAGTGTTCGCGACGCCGCTGCTGGTGGTCCTGCTGATGAGCACGACGGGCGGTGCGAGCATCGATGCCGGATCGATCGTCGACATCATGCTCCAACTCCTGCTGCCGTTCGTGGCCGGACAGTTCGCGAGGCGATGGCTCGCAGGACGGGTGGAGCGGCATCGGTCCACCACGCTGCTCGTCGACCGCGGATCGATCCTCCTGATCGTCTACGCCGCATTCAGTGCGTCACGGGTCGAGGGAGTCTGGGCTGCCACGACGCCGTGGCAGATCGTCGCAGTGGTGGTCTTGTGCAGTGCACTGCTCGCTGTTGTTCTCGCGGCGACAGCCGGGATCGCGCGAACATTGCGCATGTCTCGCGCCGACCGCATCGTCGTGGTGTTCTGCGGGTCGAAGAAGAGCCTGGCCAGCGGCATCGCGATCGCCTCCGTGCTCTTCGTCGGGCAACCCGTGGGAGTGATCGTGCTTCCCCTGCTGATCTTCCACCAGATCCAACTCGTGGTGTGCGCCGTCCTGGCGGGCCGCTACGAGCGCGAGGCGATCAGGGACGCTGCATCGACTTCCTGATCTCGTCGAGGCGCGCCTTGCCGGCCCGCTCCCGCTCGGCGAACTTCTCCGCCTCGGTGCGTCCGACCGCGCTCTCGGCGTCCAGCTCGGTGGAACCCACCGCGCGCCCCGAACGCCCGTCGATGCGTTCGCGCACCGCGTCGAAGGTGGGCACTCCGGCATCGGTGAACCCCGGGTCCGTCGGAACCTGGGGGATGTCGGTCACCGACGGCGTGCGCGGCACGATGTCGGGGTCGACGGACGCTTCCGGGGTGAGGCCCAGCGCGGCGTCGTACACCGCCCGCAGCGCCGGGCGAGCACTCGTGAGTGCAACGACGAGATCGAGTACCTCCGCATCGGGCAACGACGCGGCCTGGTCGGACGAGAAGTCGGTCATGTCACCAGGGTAGGCCTGAGAGCTCCGGTGATCGTGGACTCCCGACCCCGGAATGCGGGGCCGGAAGTCCACGATCGGGCGACTACGGCGTCGGCATGCCGCCGTTGACGTTCAGCGTGTCGCCGGTGACGTACCCGGACTCGGCCGACGAGAGGTACACGTAGGCACCGGCCAACTCGGCGGGCTGACCCGCACGACCGAGCGGCGTCTCCTGGCCGAACTCGGGCAGCGCCGACGTGGGCTGTCCGCCGGACGCCTGCAAGGGCGTCCAGAACGGACCGGGAGCAACGACGTTGACGCGGATCCCACGAGGAGCGAGTTGCTGCGCCAGCGCCTTGCTCATCGTGTTGATCGCCATCTTGGTCGTCGCGTAGTCCACGAGTCCCGGTGACGGCGTGTACGCCTGGATCGAACTGGTGTTGACGATGGTCGATCCTGCCGGCATGTGCGGAACCGCTTCCTGGATGATCCAGAACAGCGCGTACACGTTGGTCTTGAACGTGGCGTCGAACTGCTCCGGGCTCAGATCCTCGAGCTTCTCGACGTACTGCTGCTTGCCGGCGACGTTCACGAGAAGGTCTAAGCCACCGAACTTCTCGACTGTGGTGCGCACGATGCCGCGAGCCGCGGACTCGTCCGTGAGGTCGGCGGGAGCGAGTACCGCGGTCCTCCCGGCGGTGCGCACCAGGTCGGCCACCTCCTGCGCGTCCTTCTCCTCCGACGGCAGGTAGTTGAGAACGACGTCGGCGCCCTCGCGGGCCAGCGCGATGGCGACGGCGCGGCCGATGCCGCTGTCCGCACCGGTGACCAGTGCCTTGCGCCCGGTCAGCCGGCCGGTGCCGCGGTAGCTGCCCTCACCGTGGTCGGCCTTGGGCTCGAGTTCCGCGGCGAGGCCCGGCGGATCCTGGTGCTGCTCGGGGTACCCGTCCTGTCGGTACTGGGTGACGGGATCGGTGAACGTGTACTGGTCGGTCATCGCCGTGGCATGCCCCGGCCGTGGGGGGTGCCAAACAGGTGTCACCGGGTCCGTGGCGGGTACCACCGAAGACATGGCCCCGAAGTTTCCCGGCGCAGGCACCTTCGTGCCCGAGTCCGACGATCTCCGCGTTCTCGCCGACGCCGCCCGCAGTTGCCGGGGATGCGACCTGTGGGAGCCCGCGGAGAACACGGTGTTCGGAGCCGGCACCCCGTCCGCTCGCATGATGCTCATCGGCGAGCAACCGGGGGATCAGGAGGATCGACGGGCACAGCCCTTCGTCGGCCCGGCGGGTGCGCTCCTGAATCGTGCTCTGGCGCAGGCGGACATCGACCGGGAGCTGACCTACGTCACCAACGCGGTCAAGCACTTCAAATTCACGCGTGCCGACCGCGGCCCGCGGCGCATCCACAAGAAGCCGCTGCGCTCGGAGGTCGTCGCGTGTCACCCGTGGCTCGAGGCGGAGATCCGCGCCGTCGACCCGTCCGTCGTGGTCCTCCTCGGCGCGACGGCGGCGCAGGCGATGCTGGGGACCTCGTTCCGGATCGGTGTCGACCGGGGGCGCGTCCTCGAGGTGGGCGAGGCGAGAGCTGTTGCCACCGCGCACCCGTCAGCCGTCCTCCGAGCGCCGGACGACGAACGCGATGCCGCGTTCGACGCACTCGTCGCCGATCTACGAGTGGCCGCATCACTCCTGGAATGACACCGGAAGTTCACAGGCACCGCCCCGGTCACCGCAGTAGCGTGGCGTCGTGACGAGAATCCCGCGCGACGGAACGATCTCTCCTGCCTACACCGGGCGCTTGGCCAACGATCCCGTTCCGGCGCTGCGACTGCCGGACGACCGCATGGATCCCGACGTCACCTACCGCTTCATCCACGACGAGCTGATGCTCGACGGCAGTTCCCGCCTCAACCTCGCCACGTTCGTCACCACGTGGATGGAGCCCGAGGCCGAGAAGCTGATGGCCGAGACGTTCGACAAGAACATGATCGACAAGGACGAGTACCCGGCCACCGCGGCGATCGAGGAGCGGTGCGTCAACATGGTGGCGGATCTCTGGAACGCGCCCGGGCTCGACCCGACCGATCCGTCCACCGCGACGGGCGTCTCGACCATCGGTTCGTCCGAGGCCGTCATGCTCGCCGGTCTGGCACTGAAATGGCGGTGGCGCGCACGTCGGACCGCGGCCGGTGCGGACACCGGTCGGCCCAACCTCGTGTTGGGGACGAACGTCCAGGTGGTCTGGGAGAAGTTCTGTCGCTACTTCGACGTCGAGCCGAAGTACCTCGACATGGAGCCGGGCCGCTACGTCGTCACGGCCGACCAGGTGCGCGACGCCGTCGACGAGAACACCATCGGCGTGCTCGCGATTCTCGGGACCACGTTCACCGGCGAACTCGAACCGGTCGAGGAGATCTCGGCCGTGCTCGACGAGATCGCCGCGGCCGGCGGGCCGGACGTCCCCATCCACGTGGACGGTGCCAGCGGCGGTTTCGTGGTCCCGTTCCTGAACCCGGATCTGGTGTGGGACTTCCGGTTGCCGCGCGTGAAGTCCGTCAACGCCAGTGGTCACAAGTACGGACTGACGTACCCCGGCCTGGGATTCGTCGTGTGGCGCGAGAAGGAGGACCTCCCCGAGGACCTCGTGTTCCGCGTCAACTACCTCGGCGGTGACATGCCGACGTTCACCCTGAACTTCTCACGCCCGGGCAATCAGGTGATCGGTCAGTACTACAACTTCCTCCGCCTCGGCCGCGCCGGCTACACGGATGTCATGACCTCGCTGCGCTCGACCGCGACCCGCGTCGCCGACCACCTGCGCGAGCACGGCGACGTCGACGTCATCTCCGACGGGTCCGACATCCCGGTGGTGGCATTCGCGCTGCGGGAGAACTGCGGTTTCACCGTCTTCGACGTCTCTCACGAACTCCGCGCCCGCGGGTGGCAGGTTCCCGCGTACACCATGCCGGCCCGTGCCGAGTCGGTCTCGGTCCTGAGAATTGTTGTGCGAGAGGGCTTCTCGGCAGACCTGGGTAGGATGCTGTGCGAAGCGATCGACGCCGTCCTGGCGTCGCTCTCCACCGACGGCGACGGGCACTCGCACGCTCGGCACTTCGCCCACTGACGAGAACTTCGGTCTCAGTTCCGGTCGACGTCGATCGGGTGGGTCGCCAGCATCGCCAGCGGCAGCGGCTGACGGCGCAACACCTGCGCCCACAGATCGACGCGCGGCGGGCCCACGACGTCGGACGGCAGCGCGGACACCACCATCCAGTCGTCCCGCTCGAGTTCTCCCTCGAGCTGCCCGAGCGTCCATCCCGAGTAGCCGGCGAAGATGCGCATGCCCTCCACCAGCGGGGCGATCGCAGCCGGGTCGGAGTCCAGGTCGACCATCACGACACGGCCGTCCACTCGACGGATGCCCCGCACGTCGTCGACGTCCACGCCGGACCGCAGCGTGGCCAGACACAGTGCGGAGTCGCGTTTGACGGGTCCGCCCACGTAGAGCGCTTTCGGGGACGCAGCGAGATCCGACCACTGCGGGAGCACGTTGTGCACAGCGGTCTCGCTCGGCCGATTGATGACGACGCCCAGGCTGCCGGCGTCGTTGTGCTCGATGATGTAGACCACGGTGCGACGGAACGTCGGTTCGACGAGTTCCGTGGACGAGACCAGCAGCGATCCCGGCCGCACCACCTGATCGGCCGACGCGGTCCGGTCCTCCGGTTCTTCTGCGTGTGCCACCTCCTCATCATGGCACCGGCAGCCTCGACAGTGCGAGAGATGACGCGCCGAGGCGGCGGTTAGTGTCACCCGCGTGACCCGAACGGAGCGGACCGGCGCCGTCGACGCGCTGCGATCCGTCCGACACGAGCCCGGAGCACCTCGTCTGGTCGCGCTGCGTGTCGCCTCTCAGTTCGGCGACGGCATGTTCCAGGCCGCCCTCGGAGGCGCCATTCTCTTCGACCCACAGCGCGGCGGCGATCCCGCTGCGATCGCCGCCGGCTTCGCGGTGCTCTTGTTGCCGTACTCGCTGATCGGCCCGTTCGCCGCGCGGATCCTCGACCGCGTCGATCGAGCGACCGTTCTCGCCCGCGCAGGCATCGTGAAGTCGCTCCTCATCCTCTGCGCCACCGGGCAACTCGTCGCGGGCGCCTCGACGACGGCCGTCCTGATCACGGCCCTCGCCGTCGTCGGAGTGAGCCGGTTCGTCCTGGCGGGCCTGTCCGCGTCGCTACCGCACGTCGTTCCGGTGCGATCGCTCGTCGCGACCAACGCCGCCCTGGTCACCGTCGGCGCAGTCGTCTCCGCCGTCGGCGCGTCGGTGGCTGTCCTGGTGCTCGGACTCGTCGGGCCGTCGGATCGGGCCACGGCCCTCGCGACGGCCGTGTCCGCCGTCGGTGCCGTCGCGGCGACTCTCCTCGCGCGCGGCTTCGCTTCCGGACGGCTGGGTCCCGGCGCCGCCTCGGTGTCCGCCCCGACCCGCCGCGTTCTCGCCGACTGGGTGTCCGGCTTCGTCGCGGTGCGCCGTACCCCGTCCGTCGCCGCCGCGCTGGTGGGAGTGGGTGCCCACCGGGTTGCCTTCGGCATCGACACCCTCGTCATGGTGCTGGTGCTGCGCGAGGGCGCGCGCTCGTCCGTCCTGCCCGGCGGTGTGGCGGGCTTCGGGTTGACGGTGGGTGCCGCCGCGGCGGGCATGTTCCTCGCCGCACTCGGCACGCCCGTTCTCCTGCCGCGCCTCGGCCGCACGCGCACAGTGGTCGGTGCGCTGGTCCTGGCCACGCTCACCCAGGCCACCCTCGTCGTCGCACTGGTGCCGGACCTGCTGATGCTCGCGGCCTTCCTCCTGGGGTTCGCAGGTCAGACGGTCAAGCTGACCGCCGACGCGGCCATGCAGACGGACATCGACGACGACACTCGCGGACGCGTCTTCGGAGTGCAGGACACCGTGTTCAACGTGGCGTTCGTCGGCGCCGTGGCGGGCGCGGCCCTCGTGATCGGTCCGGGGTCGACCGCGGTCGACACGTCCGCAGCCATCGTCTGCGTGGTCGCCGGCGTCGTCGCCTACGCGGCGGCAGCGGCTATCGCGCTCCGGATCGGCGTCAGGACCTCGCGGCCCACCACGCCAGGAGCTCCTTCTCCGCATCCTCACGACTGAGCGGCCCGCGATCGAGGCGGAGCTCCTTCAGGAACTTCCACGCCTCTCCCACCTGCGGGCCGGCCGGAATGCCGAGCAGTTGCATGATGGCGTTGCCGTCCAGATCCGGACGCACCCTGGCCAGGTCCTCCTGCTCGGCGAGTGCCGCGATACGCCGCTCGAGATCGTCGTACGTCGCCTGCAGGGACGCTGCACGGCGCTTGTTACGGGTGGTGCAGTCGGCGCGGACCAGCTTGTGCAGCCGGGGCAGCAGATCGCCGGCGTCGGTGACGTAACGACGCACGGCCGAGTCGGTCCACTGACCTTTGCCGTAGCCGTGGAAGCGCAGATGCAGGAAGACGAGCTGCGCGATGTCGTCGGTCAGCTTCTTCGGGAACTTCAGTGCGCGCAGGCGGCGACGCACCATCTTGGCGCCCACCACCTCGTGGTGGTGGAAGCTCACCCCGCCGCCGGGCTCGTTGCGTTTGGTGTCGGGCTTGCCGATGTCGTGGAGCAGCGCCGCCCATCGGAGCACCAGGTCCGGATCGCCGTCCTCGAGGTCGATCGCCTGCTGCAGAACCGTGAGGGAGTGCTGATAGACGTCCTTGTGCTGGTGATGCTCGTCGATCTCGAGCGTCATCGCCGGCACCTCCGGGAGGATGCGTGCCGCGATCCCCGTCTCGCACAGGGCGTCGATGCCGTCGACGGCGAACTCGCCGAGAATCAGCTTGTCCAGCTCGGCGGTGACGCGTTCGACCGTGATCCGGTCGATCTGCTCCGCCATGTTCTCGATCGCCGCGCGGACCCGCGGCAGCATCGTGAAGCCGAGCTGGGCGACGAACCGCGCAGCGCGCAGCATCCGGAGCGGATCGTCGTCGAAGGACGCCTCCGGGGTGGTCGGAGTGTCCAGGACTCCCTCGAGCAGCGCGTCCAGGCCACCCAGGGGATCGACGAACTCGCCGGCCCCGTCCGGCCCGATCCGCACCGCCATGGCGTTGAGCGTGAAATCGCGCCGGACCAGGTCGTCCTCGAGCGTCGAGCCGTACTGCACGATCGGATTCCGGGACACCCGGTCGTACTTGTCGCTCCGGAACGTCGTGATCTCGATCTGCCGACCGTGCTTGACCGCACTGACGGTGCCGAAGTCGATGCCGGTGTCCCACTGATGGTCGGCCCAGCCCGCCAGCAGCGCCTGCACGTGCTCGGGTAGAGCGTTCGTCGTGAAGTCGAGGTCACTGCTCAAGCGGCCCAGGAGAGCGTCCCGGACGCTCCCGCCGACGAGGTACAACTCGTGGCCCGCCGCAGCGAACAGCGACCCCAGTGGACCGAGGATGTCGTCGTGCGCGCGCAGGGCCACGGCACCCGACGCGAGGAGCCGTGCGCGGCGGTCCGGATCGGTGGCAGGCGGGGGAGGCACGACGTCACACCCTACCGAGGCGCGCACTTCGCGGTGCGTCCCACCGGGAGCAGGGCGGACGGAACTAGTATCGATCGGGTGTCCGGTGCCGAGCGAGCCAAGAGAACACGTCGCGGTGTGCGACGGCGTCCTCGTGCCGCCGCCGACCCCGGAACACGAGGGGCCGACAAACCCACACTGCGCACCGTTCGAGAGACCTCGGCCGGCGGCCTGGTCGTCGACGGACTCGACGGACCCCGCGACGGACTGTGCGCCGCCCTCATCGGTCGCACCGACCGACGCGGCCGCCTGCTGTGGTCGCTGCCCAAGGGTCACATCGAGCAGGGCGAGACGCCCGAGCAGACCGCCGAGCGGGAAGTGGAGGAGGAGACCGGCATCACCGGGTCCGTCCTCGCGCCCCTGGGAAGCATCGACTACTGGTTCGTGACCGAGGGACGACGCGTCCACAAGACCGTCCACCACTACCTGCTGCGATCCCTCGGCGGCGAACTGTCGGACGAGGACGTCGAGGTCACCGAGGTGGCCTGGGTGCCGCTCAGCGAACTGCACTCCCGGCTCGCGTACGCCGACGAGCGCAAGCTCGCCGAGCGAGCCGGCGAGATGATCGACTCGATGGCGCGCGAGAAGTCCGCCGACACGCAGAATCCCCTACCGGTCTCCGACCTTCCCGCACCATCCCGACCGGTCTCCGACCTTCCCGCCGCCGAATGACCCGGTCCGCACCGACGGCCCGGCGCCTCGCCGTGGTCCAGGCGATCCTCGCCGTGCTCGCCTGGCTGACCGTCCCCGCGGGAGCGCAACCCTCCACCCCGCCCAGCGACCCCACCACGACGCGGAGCACACCGTCGCCCTCGGCCACGCTGGCGCCACCGGACACCTCGATCGACGGCACGTTCCTGTCGATCTCCGTCGACGAGGTCACGCCGACCACCGTCTCCACCAGCAGTGCGCCGGTCGTCACCGTCACGGGAACGGTGACCAACGTCGGGGACCGCGCGGTCAGCGACATCTCGGTCCGGCTGCAGCGAGCACCCGCGGTACGCACGGCCGACGAACTCCGGACCTCGCTCACCGAGGATCAGGACCGCTTCGACACGGTCGGGCCCTTCGAGTCGCTCACCGGCGACGGATCGGACACCGCGCTGCAACGCGGCGACACGCTGCCGTTCGAGCTGACCCTGCCGCTGCGCTCGACCACCGAACCGTCGCTGGGTCTGGATCGGCCGGGTGTCTATCCGATGATGGTGAACGTCAACGGCAACCCCGAGTACGGGCAGGAGGCACGGCTCGACGACGCCGCGTTCCTGCTTCCCGTCGCGGGTCTGCCGCGGGACACCACGGTGGTCGATCCGGCCGCTCCCGATGCCGTTCCGCTTCCACCGGACACGGGACGCCCCGTCGCCACGACGCTGCTCTGGCCGCTGGCCGACCGCCCACACCTGGCGGCGGGCCTGCCCGGCACCGTCGACGAGGAGGTGCGACTGAACGACGACGACCTGGCCGCCTCGCTCTCCGCCGGCGGTCGACTCGAAGGACTGGTGTCGGCACTGGAGTTCGCGACCGGACCGACCGTCGACACCGAGGGCGCACTCGCGTCCTCGACGTGTCTCGCCGTCGATCCCGACCTGCTGGTCACCGTCTCGAGCATGACGCGGGGTTACCTCGTGGTCGACGACCCGGCCGATCCCACCGGCCCTGCCTCCGAGGGCAGCGGCGCCGCCGCCGCCGCGTCGTGGCTCGATCGCGTCCGCACCCTCGCGTCCTCGATGTGTGTCACCGCGGTGCCGTTCGCCCAGACCGATCTCGCGGCCGTCGCCGCCGTGGCCGACCCGGTTCTGACCTCTGCCGCGATCACGACTCCGGCGGACGTCGCCGACTCGATCCTCGGAGTCACGTCCCGCCGCGACGTCCTGTGGCCGGACGCGGGTGCTCTCGACGATGCGGGGGCGGCCATGGTCGCGGCGTCGGGCCGGACGGTCGCACTGCTCGCACAGGACGCCGTGCAGACCGTCAGTACGCCCGACACGGTGACCATCGCGACCGATGCGGGCACCCCTCCGCTGCGTGCCGCGCTCTACGACACCGAGGTCTCCACCGCGCTGTCCGCGGTGGGCGAGCACCCGACGACCCCGTCCGTGACACCGCGTGAGCAGGTGTACGACGTCGCCGAGGACTCGCGCACGGCCCGATTGCAGGACGCGCTCGGCGCGTTGCACTTCGACGCGCTGAACGCCGGCGCCCCGGACACGGTCGCTGCCACGGACGGCCCACGATCACTCACCGTCGCGCCGCCACAGACCTGGACTCCCGACCGCGACGAGGCCTCCGCGGTGCTCGGCACCATCGCGGGCCTGTTCCGTAGCGGACTCGCGACGCCGCGCTCCCTGTCCGACCTGCTGGCGGTCCCGCCTCCGCTGGAGGCGGCCGAGTCGGACTACCCGGACGCGGCCGTGGAGGACGGCGCACCGGCCGACGTCCGCGATGTCGTGGCTGCCCAGAACGCCCGCATCGGTGCGCTGGCGGCCGCGCTGATCGACGATTCGCGTGCCGCGATCTCGCCCGCGCTGTACGTCGCTCCGCTCCGGGAGGATCTCCTGCGGGCGATGACCACGTCGGATCGTCGGGGCGGGCAGCGCGGGGAGTCGGAACAGGCCGCGCGCCGCCGTGCCGCCGACGTTGCCGCCGGCCTGGACCGGCTGTACGGATCCGTGACGATCCTCGCGCCCGGCGGTGTCTTCACCCTCGCCTCGGAGGCCAGCCCGCTGCTGTTGGTCGCGCGGAACGATCTGCCCATCGGCATCACCGTCGACCTGGCGGTCGACGCGCCCGACGCGATGCAGATCGAGAACATCGGCCCGCAGCAGCTGCCCCCACGGGGAAGTCGTTCTCTGCAGATCCCCGCTCGAGTGAGCGATTCGCGCAAGATGGTGGTGGAGTTCTCCCTGAGCACCACCGACGGGACGCGACTCGGGCAGGCTGCGACCGTCAATGTGCGGTCCAATGCGTACGGTCGTGCTTTGGCGATCATCACAGCAGGCGCCGGTGCGCTCCTGCTGCTGCTCGCGGGCCGACGGTTGTGGCACCGGTTCCGGGGCCAACCGGATCCCGCCGACGAACAGTAAGGATTCTCGATGACGGGGAGCATTCCTCACGGGCGACGGGACGCCGTACCGCGGGCGCCTCGCGCGCCCTGGGAGCGCAGCTCCGATGGGGCGCAGCAGCGCAGCTCCGACGCGGCTCAGGATCCGATGATGGTGCCCACGAGCGTCGCGCCCCCGGTCCGTCCTGCCGCCCCGACCCGCATCCCCCCGGCCGCGGCGTCACCGCAGCCGGCGTCCGGCTCCAGCTCCTCCCGCCTGCTCTCCGCGACGGGTGCGATCGCGTTCGCGACGTTGATCAGCCGCATCACCGGATTCGCCAAGCAACTGCTGCTGGTGACGGTGCTGGGCACCACCGTCGCCACGTCGTACACCGTCGCGAGTGTCATCCCCAACATGATCGCCGAGCTCGTCCTCGGTGCCGTGCTGACGGCCATCGTCGTGCCGGTGCTGGTGCGGGCGGAGAGCGAGGACGCCGACAACGGCCGTGCTTTCGTGCGCAGGCTCTTCACGGCTGCGCTGACCATGCTGATCCTCGCGGCAGTGCTGGCGACGGCCGCGGCGCCACTGCTCACGCGCTACGTCTTCCTGTCGGAGGACGGCCAGGTGAACACGGGCCTCACCACCGCACTCCTTCTCCTGCTGTTGCCCGCGATCCTGTTCTACGGCCTCTCCGCACTGTTCACGGCGATCCTGAACACTCGGCAGAACTTCAAGCCCGGTGCCTGGGCACCCGTGCTCAACAACCTGGTGGTGCTCGCCGTCCTGGTGATCTACCTAGTCGTACCGGGCGAGATCTCTCTCGATCCGGTGCGCATCAGCGACCCGAAGCTGCTGGTGCTGGGCGTCGGCATCACGCTCGGCGTCGTGGTCCAGGCCCTGAGTCTGGTGCCCGCGCTGCGGCGAAACAAGATCGATCTGCGCCCGCTGTGGGGGCTCGACGACAGGCTGCGTCAGTTCGGCGGCATGGCCGTCGCGATCGTGCTCTACGTCGTCATCAGTCAGGCCGGCATGGTGTTCGCGACGCGCATCTCCTCGCACGTCGACCCCGCCGGCCCGCTCATCTACAACCAGGCCTGGATCCTGCTGCAGCTGCCGTACGGCGTGCTCGGCGTGACGGTGCTGACGGCGATCATGCCCCGGCTCAGCCGCAACGCCGCCGCCAAGGACACCCCGGCCGTCGTCGACGACCTGTCGGTTGCCACCCGGATGACCATGCTCGCGCTCATCCCGGTCATCGGCTTCCTCACCGTGGCCGGCCCGCAGGTCGGCGAGGCTCTGTACGGCTACGGCAACTTCGGCGCAGCCGACGCCGAGCGACTCGGTGAAGCCGTCAGCTGGTCGGCCTTCACCCTCGTTCCCTACTCGCTCGTCCTGATCCACCTGCGGGTCTTCTACGCCCGCGAGCAGGCGTGGACGCCCACGTGGATCGTTCTCGGCATCACCGGCGTCAAGATCGCGCTGTCCGCCCTGACGCCGTTCCTGGCGACGTCGGATCGATCCGTGGTCCTGTTGCTCGGCGCGGCCAACGGTCTCGGCTACATCACCGGGGCGATCATCGGATGGATGCTGCTGCGTCGCAGCCTCGGCGAACTACGACTCGCGGGAGTCCGGCGCACGGTCGCGGCGACGCTGATCTCCACCGCGATCGGCATGCTCGCGGTGTTCGCGGCCGACACGGCCCTCGGGCTCGACCGTCTGACCGGACCGGGCGCGCTGCTCCGCGTCGCTTTCGACGGCGCAGTCATGCTGCTGATCACCGGTCTGTGCCTGTACCGGGCACGGATCCCGGAAATCGAATCCATCACCGTCGCGGTGGCGCGTCGCCTCGGCCGCGCCCCGGCCGTGACGTCCGGACCTGTGACGACAGCGCATGTCGGGACCGATCCCATGTACGCGGAGACCGAGTTGATCCCCGCGATCGGCGGCCCCGACATGCCCCCGGTGGGTCGGCCGACCGAGGGGTTCGGTCGGGCCACCGGCGCGGGTCGGCTCCCGTACCCTGACAGGCGAGTGGACCCGCGAGCACACGGCGGGTCCCGCGCGCCGATGTACACCGGAGACGAGTCGGAGACGACGATCATCCCCGCGTACACCGGCGCGTTCACGACCAGTAGTGACGAAGGAGTGTCAGTGACCGACGACGAGGGTGCACGGGGGCGTACGCCGTCCGAGGCCGAGGACGCCGCTCAGCCCGGTGGCGTGTCCACCGACGACCGTCGCGTCGCCGACTCCGATGCCGCCACCGGGTCGTCCGAGAACACCGACCGGCAGCCCGACGCGTCCACCACGGATCCGATCGAGTCAGGCCCTGACGTGTCCGACCAGGGCGACGTCACCGAGACCGAGCGCACGGCCGACGAGACGGAGTCCGGACTCGTCGACACCGGTGTCATGCCGGTCGGATCGCCCACGCTGCCCCCGGCCGTCCCCGTCGCCGAGTCGCCCCGCACACCGTTGCGCGGACCGAAGCTCATCCCCGGCGCGTCGGTCGCCGGCGGGCGCTACCGTCTTCTCGCACCGCACGGCGGCGCACGCGGCCTCAAGTTCTGGCAGGCCCACGACGTCAAGCTCGACCGCGAGGTGGCCCTGACGTTCGTCGACGCCGACCAACGATCGACCGGCGACGCCCCCGAGCGCGCCGACGGCCCGCAGGCCGTGCTGTCCCGGACTCTGCGCCTGGGCCGGATCAACTCGCCCGGCCTCGCCCGCGTCCTCGACGTCGTCCGCGGCAGCTCGGGCGGCATCGTCGTCGCGGAGTGGACTCGCGGACGATCCCTGCGCGAGATGGCCGACACGGAACCGTCGCCCCTGGGCGCCGCCAACGCCATCAAGTCGCTGGCCGCTGCGGCCGAGGCCGCCCATCGCGGCGGCGGCGCACTGTCCATCGACCACCCGGACCGTGTGCGCATCAGCATCAAGGGTGACGCCGTTCTCGCGTTCCCGGCCACCTTCGGTGATGCCGATCCCGGCTCCGACGTACGCGGACTGGGCGCGATGCTCTACGCCCTGATCACCGCGCGGTGGCCCCTGGGCGACCCGTCGGGCCCCGCGACCGTCGGCGGGATGCGCATCGCCGATCGCACGGCGTCCGGTGCGGCCGTCGAGCCCCGCGAGATCCGCCCCGACGTGCCGTTCGAGATCTCCGCCGTCGCCGTGCGTGCCCTCGAGCAGAACAGCGGCATCCGGACCGCCGCCACCGTGCAGCACATCCTCGGCCAGGCCGCGGTGGTCAACGAGAAGACCGAGATGATCCCCGCACTGCGGCTGGGTCAACGGCCGCCCGGATCGACCGGTCACGCACTCGCCGACCCCGACGACGAGCCGCCCGCGGACCGCTCCAACGTCATGGTCGCCGCGTTGGTGGGCCTCGGAGTCCTCACTGTCGTGGTGCTCGGCCTCGTCGGCTGGTGGCTCGCCAACCTGTTCGCCGGCGGCGGTTCCGACGAACCTCTCACCGAGCAGAACTTCGGGCTCACGACGTCCGCGTCGGCTCCGGCCGCGCCCGGAGAGGCGGCACCCGCGCCGACCACCGTGCCCGTCGCTCTGTCGTCCGTCGACGTCTTCTCGCCGCAGGGCACCCCGGACAACCCGGGCACCGTCGACAACGTGGCCGACAACGACGCGGGGACGGTGTGGGAGACGGACTCGTACTTCAACCCGTTCCCGTCCCTCAAGTCCGGCGTCGGCATCATGGCGACGCTCGACCAGGAGACCACTCCCGCCAGCGTCTACGTGAACTCGCCGTCGCCCGGCACGGTCGTCGAGATCCGGTCGGCCACCAGCGCGACACCCAGCCTGGACGAGACCCAGGTGATCGGGTCCGCGACGCTCGGCAACGGCCTCACCGACATCGCCGTCACACCCGACGGACCCGTCCGGTACGTGCTGTTCTGGATCACGGATCTCAGCACAGCCGGTGGCGGCAACCAGAGCACCATCGCGGACATCGGGGTCTCCGCAGCATCCTGATCGCCGCGTGTCGTGCGCTGTCACAACAGATTTCGTGACCAGCTCGGACGGTTCGTTTCTGGGCTAGCCTCCGCGGGTGCGACAAATCGGGGGAGTCGCGGGTGGTGAGGCCACGGACGGCGAGCTGCTCGCGGCGCACATCGCGGGGGACGCGACGGCTTTCGCCGTGCTCGTACGGCGCCACCAGGACCATCTCTGGCTCACGGCACGGAGGGCCAGCTACTCCGCGGAGGACGCGGCGGACTCCCTCCAGGAGGCGCTGCTGTCCGCGCACCGCACCGCCGCCTCGTTCCGTGCGGACGCCGCCGTCCGCAGTTGGCTGCACCGGATCGTCGTCAACGCACGTCCGCGCAGCTCAGCGGGCTAAACACCCTTGATCGTCCGCAGTGCGTCCGCAGTAGGGTGCAGTGCCTCCGAAAACGCCCGCTCGGCAGCAGCGCGGGTGCGGTCCTCCCCGCTCGGGAACAAGTGGCTGTACGTGTCGAGAGTGATGGACGCCGACGAGTGGCCCATCGCCCTCTGGACCATTACGACGTCGCAGCCGGCCGCGATCAAGCTGGAGGCGAAGTAGTGGCGCAGGGAATGCAGCTTCGTCTCAACACAGGCCGCGGTGCGAGCTTTACGCCAACGGCCGAAGACCATGTTGCCGTTCAGCGGGTTGTCGCCGAGTCCCGGAAACAACCAGCGGGAAGGATCGTCACCGGGGGCGTGCAGGCGTAAGTGTTCGGAGAGGATCTCCAAAAGTCCGCTAGCGACTGGAACGTTGCGCTCTGACCCATACTTCGGAGCTCTGACGTCGACGACACCACTTGAGATTCCGATCGCCTGGCGGTTGACCGATATCCGCTTCCTGAGGAAGTCGATGTCCCCAGGTTGCAACGCTGCCGCCTCACCGCGGCGTAGGCCGGCGAAAGCACACAGCGCGATGTACGCCGAGAACGATGGGTCAGCGTTGGTGACAAGCCTGCCAACAGCGGTCGGGTCGGGAATCTCCATCGCCATCTCTGCCCGGCGGATGCGCGGCAAAGAGACTCCGTCAACGGGGTCGTCGATCATGCGCCTATCCCGGCGAGCAGCCTTCAGAACTGTCTTGAGGTTGTTGATGCGCTGATGCACAGTCTGCGGGCTGAGCGGGCGTTCGACGAGTTCCTTTACCCATGCCTCGACGTGGCTGCGCCTGATGTCCGTCAAAGCAGTGTCCGCGAACGGAACCTCAGCGGCGCCCGCATCCATCGCTCGGCGGGTGTGGTGCACCCACGTCTGTAGACAGGACCACTCGGCGTAGAACTGGCGGTAGGTCATACGCCCACGCTTTGGGTCTATGTACGTCCCCTGCACCTGCTGAGAGACGATCGAGTCGAGCCAAGACTGCGCGTCCACCTTGCGGTCGAACCCGCGGGCCACCTCGCGGCCGTTGTCATCCACGTAACGCGCACGCCACCGCTTACCCAGACTGTGCGAAGCGGACTTCGAGCCGTCGGCCTTCTTCCAGCGATCTTCCACGCCTGCTCGACGATTGCGCCGTTGTGTCATCTCAGATCCCTGGATAGTCGGCGTCGAGCAGGTATAGATCCTGGTGGTCCGGGACATTGTTGCCGTCCTCGTAGGCGCTCAATCCCGCTTCCCTCGCTTGGTCGAGGGTGAGGTCCAGATGAGCTTGCGCTCGCTGGATGGCCAGGTCGAGCCTGGCGATACTGCGGTCCTCCGCGTCGATCCGTTTGAGTTCCCGGAACTGCTCTCCTGCCTCGGCCACAACGTCCTGCAGGGAGCCGTGATTGGTCGCGAACTCCGCGGTACTGCCGACGAGCAGGTTGTACGCCCGTCGAACCAATTTGCTCCAACTTTCGAGGTCATCCTCGATACCCGCCTGACTGGGCGGGAGCAGCATCGCGTCGATGCTTGTCCGGAATACCTTCGCGATGAGATTGGCCTCGCCCAAACGTGGTGCGCGCTGGCCAGATTCGAGTCGGGTGAGTGTGGTCTGGTGCGCCTGAGTCCAGCCGGCGTCGTTCAAGATCCGTACGAACTCCGCTTTGCTCCAGCCGTTGCCCTCCCGAAGTCGACGGACGTTCTCCGCGAAGCGGCCGTCGAGCTCGCCTGTCGTATCGGTCATGGACGAATCCTCTCACACGAATCACAGAATGGCGTTGCTAACTGACACGAGGTGTGTACTATCAGAATGTACTGACACACCGACACAGGAGGTGATTCCGTTGCAGCAGCGGGACATTCTGACGATGAGAGAGGTTGCTACCGAGTACCCCTTCGGTATTCGCACCCTCAAGTACTGGCGCAACACAGACCGCGGGCCTGCGTCGTTCGTGGCCGGACGAAGGGTCCTCTACCGGCGAGCCGAGATCGAACGGTTCCTCGCGGAGCAGGAGGCCGAGACGTCGAAAGGCGGTGCCGCCTGATGCGGTGCACCCACGAAAACGCCCCCGAGCCGGCGGCAACCGGCTTCGAGGGCTCGAACCAGAGCATCCCTAGCGAGGAGTACCTGATGTCTAAGAGCGTATCTGACACCACTGACAAGAACCAGATCGAGGATGCCACGCAGTCGGAGTTCGCCGACTACATGGCGCGAAACTACGGCAAGGTGCGGCCGGGATCGGCCCTCTGGCAGCTCTACGCCAAGGAACGCGCCTCCGATCAGGCCCGGTTCGTCAAGGCAACCAGCGTCGTCGAGGAGCTCTACCCGGAGCTTCAGTGCCCCCGTTGGGCGGAGGAAGAAGAAACTCGCAACTGCGTGATCCCGGCCCTGAGCAAGTGGGTATCGGCGCCGCTGCGAGTACTGCTTCGTAGCGAGTGGGGCTACACGAACGAGGGCGTCAACACCCTCGCGCTGGCCCACCTGGACGCAACGCTGATGCGGACGCTGATCGGCACCGAGCCGTACATCCAGGTGACTCACCACGCCAACCCGCACGACGCCGCCAATGCCTTGGAGAAGCTCGACACCATCAAGTTGACACTCAGCGAAGCGGCAGAGCTCGCCCATGGACTGTTGCTCCTGCTCGACATCGCAACGGAGGTGGACGCCTGATGTTCGCCGTCATGGACGACATGAATACCGACCCCGTCCAGGTCACCACTGACCGAAAGAGGACCGAGATCCGGATTCGTTGG
The DNA here is from genome assembly GCF_000686025.1 of Rhodococcus sp. UNC23MFCrub1.1. Taxonomy (GTDB): domain Bacteria; phylum Actinomycetota; class Actinomycetes; order Mycobacteriales; family Mycobacteriaceae; genus Rhodococcoides. Next base: position 93,879 of record NZ_JMLQ01000005.1, on the reverse strand, counting down.
GGTGCGACCACGGTAAAGCTCAGCGTCGCGGAGGCGGTCGATCTCGTCGACGCCCTTGCCACCACCCTCGCCGAACAGCCAAGGGTGTCCGTTCGACGGACCCCCTTGGGGGTCAACCCGAGACGGATCGAACGAGACGAGGCCGCAGTGCGCGCCGCCGTCGAGGTCAGGGAGGCGCTGTGAGCGTCACCGAGTTCGCCCTCTCGGCACTCCTCATCACTGAGAACTTCGTCATCATGCTCGCCGGATTCGGCTGGTACAGCGAGAAGCGCTGAGCGACAACGCAGAACGGCGGGGCTCCGCCAACCCGGAGCCCCGCCGCATACCACCGAAAGGAACACCTCAATGGTAGCTCCCCTAGACCCCGACGAACAGATCGAGAAGCTAATCGACCCGGCGGACCGACTGATGGCCGCAGCACTTCGCAACGGCACCTACCGGCTCGCATCCCAGTGCAGTGCGTGCGGAGCCTGGCTCGTGAACCCGGTTAGCATCCGGCGCCACCTCGGTCCCAGGTGCGCCAAGCGACAGCAGGACGGAGGCACGGCATGATTCCCACACCGATGCTCGACCTCGGATTCGCGATCGGCCCGCTGCACGGCAAGCGTGCATTCCTCCCCGGCGGGTTTCACTCCTTCACCGCCGCCCGCGACGTCATCGAGTCCCAGGCACGCAGGTACCCGCACGCCAACTGGGGAGGCATTCGCGCCGGCGTCGTCGTCCTCGACGAGGACCCCCGAAATGGGGGCGACCTCGACGCCCTGAACATCACCGTGCCGACCTTGACGGTTCGCACCGGATCGGGCGGCAGGCACGCCTATTTCGAGCACTGGGGTCCGCTCCGCGGAAAGGTCGACCGGCACCCTGGTGTCGACATCAAGACGTGGCGCACCGGCTACACCGTGATGCCAGGCTCGGTTCACCCCGACACAGGTGAGTTCTACCGGGTGGAGATCGACGCCCCGATCGCCCCACTGCCCGAAGAACTGCTCCCGCTCGTCGAAGCACCCCGGTACGTTCCGCAGCCCACCGTGGTCAGCCCTGAGCGTCGATCCAACGGCCTCGTGGACAAGGTCGCCTCTGCTTCCGGCGGGGGTCGTAACGCGATCACCTATTGGGCGTTCTGCCGCGCCTACGAGCGGGGAGGGGAGCAGTGGTTGCTGGACTCCATTCGGGAGGCTTCCCTTGGTACCGGCCTGCCCGAGCGTGAGATCGAGACGTGCATGAGGTCGGCTCGACGAACCGTGGTGCGGGTGAGTGCCTGATGGACGCCAAGCCGTACCCGACGCCTACAGAGGTGTCACACATGACCGGAACCCGACGTGAGCGCCGCCGGACACGAGCTGGGCGACCCACCGACGGGACCACGGTTCCCGGTTCCCGCATAGGGGGTCGGGAACCGGGAACCGCCGCTGGCACCTCGGGAACTCCGACTAGTTCCCCGGTTCCCGGAACCGACCCGGAACCGCACGACCAGGGACTTTCGTTAGTTCCCGGTTCCGCCTCCACTATGCGGGAACCGGGAACCGGACCGTACGTGGACATCGCCGCTCTGCTCGACGGGGAACTGCCGGAACCGCCTCGACCAACGGTCCTGCGTCGAACGGACGGCAACGCCATCACCTACGAGGGACAGGTCAATCTCATCTTCGGCGACCCAGAGTCGGGGAAGACGTTCGTCTGCCTGGCCGCTGCAGTGGAGTCACTGATTGACAGCGGTCGGTGCATCGTCATTGACCTGGACCACAACGGAGCGCCGGCAACTGTCCGCAGACTCCTGAGTCTCGGAGCTCCCATCACGGCACTGAGAGATCCCAGCCGGTTTCGCTACACCGAACCGGAAGACCGTCTCGAGCTCATCCAGGTCGTCGAGGACATGAAGAAGTTCAAGCCGACGGTCGCCGTCATCGACTCCATCGGAGAACTGCTCCCGCTCTTCGGGTCGAACAGCAACTCTGCCGACGAGTTCACCGCCGTACACACCAAGGTCCTCAAGCCGCTCGCTCGCACCGGTGCCGCGGTGCTTGCGATCGACCACCTGGCGAAGGGGTCCGACTCACGCTCCCAGGGGCCTGGCGGTACAGCGGCCAAGCGTCGGGCAATCGGCGGAGTCTCACTACGGGTGAAGGTTAAGGTCCCGTTCACTCCCGGAAAGGGCGGATCTGCGGTCCTCACCATCAACAAGGACCGGCATGGCGGTGTTCGACAGTTCAGTCCGGTCGGCGACCACGAACCAGTTGCCGGCACCTTCACCCTCACCGCGCTCGACGATGACCAGCTTGTGTACCGGGTAATCGCCCCGAGCGCCGATGAACGCAACGAGGACGAGAACGCCCCCGCTGCCGACGTGAAGGAAATCGCAGCACTTGATCCGCCACCCAGGACGGTCGACGAAGCGCGAGAACGCTTGTCCTGGCGCAAGGATCGGGCCGCCCGAGCGATGCGCACCTGGCGCGAACGGGAAGCCTCTTGAGCGCCACCTGGGTCGATCTCGTCGCGGCCCTGACGGCGGCGCCGGATCTCCCCGAAGCCCTGTGTCGTGGACATCACGCGCTTTTCGACGGCGTCGACTTCGAAGCTGGCGAGACCAGGACGCAGGCAGCGAAGCGCCACGAGATCGCAGCGTCGATCTGCCGTCGCTGCCCAGAGCGAGAACCGTGCCGGTCGTACTCGATGAAGGCGTTCCCGTCCCCACTCACCGCGGTAGTCGGGGGGCGAGTTCCCTCCAGGAACCGGCAAGCCACCCAGAAAGAGGCATCATGACCGACGACCACAACTACGCACGGGTGTTCACGCCGGAGCTCTTCCAGATGATCGACCCTGCCGATCTGCGTCGAGCGTTCGCCGCGATAACCCACGCAGGACGGCAGGATCTCGAAGCCGTCTGCACCATCGTCACCGAGGCCGGCGAAGTTGGTCGCGTCCCGGAGATGACCGTCGCTGCGGTGTACGCCGTCTTCGGGATCGTCACAGGGGCGGAGGACACCGAGAAGTTTTCCGACGCCTTGCAGTCGATCATCGCCATCGCATCGGCAGCCGAGCATGGTGTCCTCGGTGACGACTGACCGCGGCCCCGATGTGCAACGGTTCGGTAGCGCGGTCCTGCTGCAGGGGTCAGCGCTCCGGGCTGTGCAGTTCTACTATCACATCGGGGTCCGCAAGCGGGAAGCCGAAATGCGTCGAGCAGCAACACCTTACGTCCGGCATATCCTCGACGAGATCACTGCGGCGACACGCATGGAGCAGGACGAACGACAGGACGACGTCGCCGAATCCCCCTGTCCTGCAGAGTATGCCGTAGATAGTGCGGGCGCCGCCGAGATCCTCGGTTGCACCCGTAGGCACGTCCAGCGTATCGCCCGATCGCTCGACGGCCAGCGCTCACGGACTGGGACTTCCTGGGTGTTCGACAGAAGGATCGTTGCGGCGTACCGAAGTGGTGAGGACGCGGCAGCATGACCTGACCCGGAGGTCCCGCCATGGCAGTCACCTACAGCGTGAGTAGCGCGAAGCTACCCATCGTCCCTGATCTGACTGGCTTTCACCGGAAGGTGAAGCGGGACCTCCGCGCAGGCGAGCGCATCGAAGCGCCGGTCATCATCGTTCCGGACTTCGAACGATTCGCGCCCAAGCTCGAACAAGGGTTGCGGCGATACCGGGCGTCCATCGACGTAGCGGTCAAGCCGAACTTCACCGGCTTCAACTCCGAGATCCGCTCATTCACCGGCGCGCACAGCGGCCACTCCATCACGGTCCCGGTCGACCTGGACTTCACTGCGGCTCGCGCCCAGATGGCCGTGTTCCGCACCGAGATGGGACGCGACCTCAATGTCGACCTCGATCTCGACATCACGGGCGCCCTGGCCCGCATCGCCGCGCTCCGGCTTGCCGCCTCCGACATCGGAGGGAACATCGGCGGCCGCGGTATCGGTGGCGGGGCCGGCTCGGTCGGTGGCGGTCTCGGCGCTATCGGGCCGGCCGCAGGCATCGCCAAGACCGCGTTGCTCGGCCTGGCCGCCGTCAATATGGTGCCCCTCGTCGGACAGCTCGCCAAAGCCGCCGGCGTCCTCTCGCTTCTCCCCGCCGCGGGCGCCGCCGCAGCGTCCAGTATCGCCACCATCGTCATCGGATCGACCGGTGTCTTCGACGCCTTCTCTGCCGGGTCCAAGGCCGCCGAGTCCGCATCCACCGACGCCGCCGCTGCATCGAAGGCTCAGGCCTCTGCAGCGAAGCAGGTCGAGTCCGCCACCCGTGGTGTGACCACAGCGCAGGCCGGCGTTGGCCGGGCAGAGCGCGGCATCGTCGACGCGCAGAAGCAGCGCACGCGAGCGCAGGAAGACCTCACGTCCGCGATGAAGGACGCCCAGGAACAGATCGAGGATCTCAACCTCGCGATGAAGGGATCCTCCCTCGACGAGCGTGACGCCGAGCTCGCCCTGCGCCGCGCACAGCAGCGTCTGTCCGACCTCGGCAAGGACGGTCAGCCCGTCACGATGCTCGACTTCGACGAAGCTGTTCTCGGGGTCGATCAGGCGAAGCAGCGCATCGACGAGGTGCGTGAGCGGAACGCTGACCTGAAGGCGGAGACGGACGCGGCGAACAAGGCCGGCGTCGACGGGTCCAAGCAGGTCGTCGAAGCCCAGTCCGCCGTCGCCGATGCAGACCTCAAAGTCGTCGACGCACAACAGTCCTTGGTCGACGCCCAGACAGCGGTCCTCGACGCTCAGAGCGCTCTCACCGACGCGCAGACCGCGGCAGCAACTGCAACCACCAGCGCGGCCACTGCAGCGGACAAGTACTCCGAAGCTCTCGCGAACCTCTCCCCGAACGCTCGCGACTTCGTCGAGCAGACCCGGAACCTCGGCGGTGCGTGGAAGGACCTTCGTCTCGAGGTCCAGGACAACTTGTTCGACGGCCTCGGTACATCCATCACCGAGCTCGCAGATCGGTACTTCCCCACCCTCCGCACCGGACTGGGCGGCATCGCCACGGAGATCAACGGCGGGCTGCGTCGCTCCCTCGCCGACCTGAGCTCCGAGTCCTCCGCCCTCGACTGGTCGAAGATCTTCGAAAACACTCGGCAGGCCATCGGCCCGCTCCTCGACGGTCTCAACGACCTATGGGGTTCGCTGACGAACATCGCCGCGATCGGGTCGGAGTTCCTCCCCGGATTCGGCGATTCGTTCTCGAATGTGATGCAGGAGTTCCGTGAGTTCACGGAGTCCGAAGAGGGTCAGAACAAGATTCGCACGTTCATGCAGGAGTCGATCGACGCCCTCAAGGACATCCTCGATCTGTTCGGCTCCATCGGCCGCGTCATCGGCGGCTTGTTCTCCACCTCCGACGCGACCGGGCAGTCGATGGTTTCCGGTCTCACCACCGAGCTCAACAAGTTCGCGGACTGGCTGAACTCCGAAGAGGGCAAGCTCAAGATGACGGACTTCTGGGAGTCCGCCAAAGACGCTGCGACACTCATGCTTTCGCTCGTCAAGGGCGCCGTGGTGTTCGCGGACAAGGTCGCCACTATCCTCAATCATCCGACGTGGGGCATCTTCAAGGACAACCCAGACCCGGTACTTGACCCTCAGGGCAGCGACGGAGGATCCACCGGTTACGGTCAGCGCCCCGACAGCCGGACCGACAAGAACGACCCGAACCGCGACGGCTACACAATCCCCACCGACATCCCCGGCCTCGACATCCCCATGAAGCCGGGAGGCTTCGACGCCAGCCCCGGCGGCAAGGTCTGGAACGGACTGGCAGATCTCGGTGACTTCTTCTCCGGAGAAGCGTGGTCGTTCCTCGACCCGAAGGAGGGGGAGTCGCCATTCGAGGCCGCTATGCGTCGTGCGGGAGCATCGGTCGGTGGCCTGAAAGACAAGGCCAAGGAGCTCGCAGTCGGACTCACCGCCGATATCGGCACGACCGCGGCCACCGCTTGGGTGAACTTCGGGGACAAGGTCGACGCCATCAAGACAAGCGTCTCCGATCGCATCGGTCAGTTGATGACCCGCGGTGGGGAACTGCGCGACGACGTCTCCACGAAGTTGTCCGAGATGGGCATCTCCTGGGACAACTTCGGTGGCGGTATCGGGTCGGTCATCACCACGATGGTCGACACCGCGTTCCCCGGTCTCACCACAGCCCTGTCGGGTGTGCAGACGTTCTTCGGGAACGTCGTCGACGGCATCGGTCAGAAGTGGTCGGAACTCAAGGATCTCGCAGCGACACCGATCAACTGGGTGATCGACAACGTCATCAACGACACCCTCAAGAACGCCTGGAACGCTGTCGCAGCGGTCATCCCCGGACTGTCGCCGTGGGATGGTGTGGCTCGAATCGAGACACCGGAGGCAGGTAAGGGTGCCGGCGTCACCCCGAAGGGATTCGCTACCGGTGGCATCATCCCCGGCTACACACCGGGCCGTGACCCGTACACCATCGGCGTGTCCGGTGGTGAGGCTGTCATGCGCCCCGAGTGGCAGCGTGCGATGGGTCCGAACTACATCAACGCCGCCAACAAGGTCGCCCGCACTCAGGGCGTCGCAGGTGTGCGGAAGATGCAGCGGGACGCGAACTTCGCGTTTGGTGGCGTCGTCGACGAGTCACTGTGGAATGCGGTGTCGGGTGCTTTCCCGAACGCCACCCTGAACTCCGCGCTGCGTCCCGGTCACTCCGGGTACCACGGCAAGGGGCAGGCCATCGACGTCGGTGGCCCGATGCAGCAGGTAGCGGACTGGGCTGTCGGCACTCTCGGCAACAAGCTCGCCCAGGTGATCTGGGGACCGGGTCCGCTGCTGTACAACGTGGGCGGCAACTCGATCACCGACCAGAACCAACTCCGCAATCAGGTGTACGCGGACGACCTCCCCGGTCACTACGACCACGTTCACATCGCCGCCGACCGTTCGCTGGAAGGCGTCGAGCCCGGTGTGGTCTCCGACGCCGGTGGTTCGGTGGGTGGCGGTGGCATCCTCGGCGCGGTCCGTAACCGCGTCGCAGACCAGGTGGCGAGCCTGTTCGAGAAGCCCCTCAACGCTCTCGGGTCGCAGATCCCCGACTTCGGACCATCGAAGATCGGGCAACTGCCGCGGGCGGCGTACGACGAACTGAAGAACAAGGCCGTCGAGTACGTGCGGTCGAAGGTCGCCGGCACCACCGACGGTTCCGGGGCTGCTCCCGGTGGCCCTCTCATCGGGACTGCCGATCAATACCGGCCGTTGGTGGAGCGACTGTTCGACGAGAAGGGCATCGACCGGACGTACGTCGACAAGTACCTGTACCAGTTGCAGCGCGAGTCGACGTTCAACCCGAACGCCATCAACCTGACCGACTCCAACGCGGTGGCAGGCACGCCGTCGAAGGGCATCGCTCAGGTCATCGACCCAACGTTCCAGTCGTACAAGGACCCCGGTCACGACGACATCTGGAACCCGGAGGACAACATCCGGGCGTCGCTCAACTACCTGATCCGTGACCCGAAGTTCGGTGGCCGCGGTGTGTCAGCACTGACCGGCGCAGGGTACGACTCGGGCGGCATCTTCAAGGACGGCACTGTCGGCTGGAACACCTCCGGTAAGCCGGAAGCGGTTCTGACGAACACGCAGTGGCAGTTGTTCGACGGGTTCAACAAGAACCTGGGGAAGTTCGCTGCCGGTGGGGTCGTCGATCCACAGGAATACGCCCGCAACAGGTTCCAGAAGTACGGGGAGCAGGTCGGCGGGATCGTCAAGTCGGCCATCCCGGAAATCCTCGGCATCTCGGGGACTCCATTGGATCCGACGAACAACCGGTACATCCAGGCCGCGATGGACCTGCAGTCGTCGTTCGCGTCGACAGCGCCGACCCCCGGCCCCAGCTACGGACCGGCAACTGCTCCCTCTTCGAGCCTTACCACCGCAGACGGTGGACGAATCGTCGAGGAGCACACCCACTTCCACGTCACCAACCTCGACGAAGCATTCCGCAAGCACAAGTTCGAGCAGCAGAAGGCCGCCATGGCCTTCAGCGGCCGATGACTCACCTTCCAACGAAAGAGGCCGCCATGGTCACCAGCAACATCTCCGCCAACCTCGAAGCCGCCATTGTCGCCGGCCGTGAGCTCGCCGAGCGACGCACACAGCCCGACCCCGACATGGTCGACACCGTCAACGTCAACGGCCGCAGTGTCGTTGTCGACGCCAAGGGCCAGCCCACCAACGACCGCGACAAGGCGTACCTGCAGGCGCTCGCCGCCTCCACCGCGCAGCGCGAACTCGACGTCACCATCAAGGCCGCCAACCGGACCCGAGACGTCTCGGCGAAGCTCGAGCCCCGTGAGGTCACCGAGAAGGAATGCGCCCAGGCGTACCGCAAGCTCCTCAAGGACGGCGCGTACCGAGCCATGACCGGACAGTCCGCCGGCAGCGTCCTCTCCGACACCATCGAAGCGATGTTCGGCGACGACACCACCGAGATGTCCGACGAGCAGCGCATCCTCGCCGAGCAGCAGCGCGCCCGCCACGAGCAGGAGAAGGCAGCCCGCGACGCAGCCATCACCATCGGGCGCCCCTACGACCAGGGACGCACACACGGCCCGGACGGCCTCGTCTACGACCGCAGAGCCAACGCGTACCGCGCACCTGAGAACGTCTCCACTCCGGCGAACGTCCACCGCGGACCACGCTGACACACACTTCCCGGCTGGGACACGCTCACACGCACTCATGGCGTGCGGCCGAGCGTCACGGGGGCCGCCTCTCCCTCCCGTCCCAGCCGGGAACACCCCGGCCCGCGGTGCGTCTCGGACACACATCGCGGGTCGGGGCACCGAGGCCACACACCACCGGAGGAAACATGGACGACACCCAGGTCGAGCGAGACGCCATCGACATCTGCGAGTCCTTCTACACCGGCGACTACGCCCGCTTCCACGACATCGTCGACCAGTACGCCGACACGGACTCACCGGCCGCAGCGCTGGTGTGGAGGATGTCCATGCTCATCAAGCAGGCCACATTCAGCAGCGCCGGCATGTTCGAGACCGCACCCGAGTTCTTCTCACTGCTCCGCAGCGAGCTCCCCGCTGTGACTGCCCGATGACCTGGGACAGCAACAGCAACACCCGCCACGTCCCGTACAAGCTGCAGCAGCGGTGCTTCAAGCGGGACAACTGGGCCTGCGTCCAGTGCGGGTACGTCGGCGGTACCCCTGGCTCGCTGTTCGCTGACCACGTCGTCAACAAGGCGGCGGGAGGTCTTGATGACCTCGCGAACTTGCAGACCCTGTGCCGCACACACCACGACGCGAAGACGTCCGTCGAGATCCGTGAGGGCATCGCACGTCGGCAGGCATCACTGCGGATCCCGAAGGAACCGCACCCCGGCACAGTCTCCACTCCCGGCCTACGTCGACGATCAGACCCCTGGGACAAGCCCGACTTCTAGGGCGTGTTGGTTGGATATTCACGCGGACACGCGAGCCACGTAGAGTTCGTCGCGCCATGAATGAAACCAACTATTCCGCACGTCCCTGTCTGGTGCGTGTCTCGTGACAAACCCCCCCGACACACAGAAGCGCACGCTGTACGTCTTCATGGATGAGTCCGGCGACATGACGTTCGCCGCCAAGGGAACTCAGTACTTCCTCGTCACCGCGGTGTACACCTCTGATCCGTGCGAGTCCGCCCAGAAGATGCAGGCGCTGAAGTATGAACTCCTCGCGGCCGGTAGCGAAGACCTAGAGTTTCATGCGACCCAGAACAGCTACGGCACGCGCCAACGCGTCTTGGAGTGCATCGCGGACATGACCAATATCAGGGCTCACACCCTCTTCATCGACAAGGGGTACACGCACCCGTCGAAGCAGGATGCCGTGAAGCTTTTCACAATCTTCGGTACGGCCATGGGTAAGTGGCTTGCGAGTGTGGTCGCACACGACTACGACCAGGTCATCATGATCTTCGACTCAGTGCTGACGGGGAAACAGCAGGGTGCTTTCAAAGCTGCTGTGAAGCCCAAGCTGAAGGAGATGAAGGTATCCTTCAGGCTGTTGTTCCACCCGGTCAAGAGCGACCTGAATGGTCAGATTGCCGACTACTACTCGTGGATCGCGTTTCGCGCACTTGAGAGCAAAGACTTGGCGCCGGCGACGAAGCTCAACGACACCACTTGGACGAAGTTCAACCTGTTCCGGATGGGCCACACGGTTTACTGGAAGAAGTGACCACCCCGCCTACCCGAAGGAAAGCCCAGGGGCTCTTGTCGGCGGGGTGGAACGTTTGTCAATAGGTTACCCCAGCGCACGCCGTTCGGGTACCCCTGGCGGGGGTCTTGAGGTCGCCGGCAGGGTAGCCCCGGACCGCATAGCAGTTGAGGTCCTACGTACGTGATCCCTGGGATGTGCCCGGTTCTGGGTACGTGCGCTCCTGCTCTTTATTGGCGTTCTCGCTGGTCAGGCCGCGTTCGGGTAGAGCGGTTCGTGGTGAACCTGTCTTCCAAGCGGGAGCAGTTCGCTGAGCGGGCACTAGAGACCATGTTGTCGGCGCCAGCAAATTCGCTGGTCAGGGCGCTCAAGTCGTTACACCAGCCTGTCACCGTCGCAAACTAGACTTCACGGTATGGCGACAACGGAGCAGTGGCGGCGTACTTCGGTTGAGTGCATCCAGTGCGGGGCTCCGCTCTGGCGTGTCTACCGCACCTTCAGTGGGTGGAACACGGGGAATATCGAGAGGGCCGGCGAGTACGACTGCCGGTCTCGCTCAGACTGCGTCGGCGTTGTGGCACCAACGTCCTAGCGGCTCTACACACAAACGCCCCCTGACAGTGAGTCAGGGGGCGTCCGGGTCTTGCCTTACTTTGACGGCTTACCGCTGGCCGGCTGCGATGCCTGGCCTGATTGAGTAGGGCGAGATGGGGTTATCGATGGCCGCTTCGAAAACTGCTTCGTCTGGCCTGCTGAACTGAAGACCGACTTGGTCGGCTTGTCTCCAGAACCTGCGTTCGAAATCTTGAGGCTCGCTGTCACCCATTCACTCATGTCGTCTGCTCTCCCTGGTTGAGTGCCGGATTGAAGTAGTGCTTGCGCTGAATCCACTTGAAGCCTTCGTGGGGGTTCAATGAGGCAACTTCTACCGGCCCCCCTACAGTATCCGCTCCGAAGCGGTAACGCGTATAGCCCTCCGTGACTTCCACCATGAACTTTGCTAGGGCGATCGCATCCGGGAGTGGCATGCCAGCCTGGACCGGGTCGAGGTGGAGGGACTGAAGCACAGACTTGGCGGCCGCCGGATCCGGGTTGCCGGCCAGTATTGCCTGCTCCAGCATCTCGTCGTAACCGTTGAACAGGCGGTTGACCGCACCCGGTTGGGCATACGCGCGGAATCCGTAGTCGTTGTCGCTGAGTTCCTGAATGGGTACCGGTTCCAGCTCAGCGCCCGTGAACTTCAGCAGCCAAGCCTCCGCTTGAGCACAGTTGGAAGAGAACCCGGCTATGAGGTAACCGAGTTCGTCCGGCCAACTGGTCAGGCCGGCCTCGTCCGCTGTGGTGTGGAACATGCTGGACACCCGCTTCGCGACCTCTTCGACCGTGTAGGTGTCGACATCCAGTCCGGGCTCACTGGCATCTCGGCCCATCAACTTCTGCCGGAAACTCTTGGAGATAGTTGAGATACTGGCTGGCCCTACCGTTCCAAGACCCCAGGTCATAGCGGCGATCGGAAGGTTCCGATGCAAGTGGAAGATCTTGTCCGCGTTGTTGTACACCTGGTACTGGTTGTTGCCGAGCGAGAAGGTTGTTGCGGAGTCCGTGGCTAGGACGATGCCGTCGAAGACTTTGACGTACAAGGCGACAGTCATCGCAGAAGTAAACCATGGGGTCCTACTGAAAAGACTCCATATATACCTGGGCGGGTTGGACGGCGTCTGCCGACGCGGACCGAGTGCTTCCCGAGATCGCCGGGGTCGGTGATCTCCACCCGGTCCGCGCCGCCGACTCTATCAGCCGATCGAACACGTGTGCGAACATCGAGGTGACCCGATGACGCGCCGGCGCCATCAGGTTGTCCATCACGACCAGCTTGCCGATCCCGACAAGCTGCTCATGCACGGAGTTCAACTCCGTGGTTGAGTGACGCCCCATGGAAACGCCCTGGATGACCTTCGCAGAAGCTTGCGCCTACGCACGCGTGGGGCAGCAGAGCATGTACCGAGCACTCCGCACCCGCGAGCTCAAAGCGACCCAGGGAGCGGTTCGCCCCGATACCGAGCGAGGCCGGTGGCGGATCCACCGCGATGACCTCGACGAGTGGATTCGTGGCGAGCGGCCCCCGGAGCCGAAGCCGCTGCGCCGGGTGTTCCCAAAGAACGCATGTAGTCGCGAGTGACGTCCGAACCGAGGTCATCATCACCCTGGTTGCAGCCAGGTGGTCGACGTCGACCACCTGGCTAGCTCATATCGAGCATTCGCTGCTTTGCAGTGGAGAACTCCGCCTCTGTCAGCGCACCGGTTTGATGCAACGCAGCCAGTCGTTCTAGGTCGTCGGTCAGCGATGACTTGCCGGCATCGACAAAGCGTTCGCTGACAGAACTGCTCCCGTCTGTCACCCCGAGAGCACGCAATATCTCGGCTGTGGGGACGGTGTAGCGAGCACCCATCCGGATTGTCCGCACTGGGTATTCACCGCGCTGAGCGAGCTCGTAGCCGGTAGTCCGAGCGATCCCGAGTGCACGCGACGCCGTCACGAGATCCACCGCGACCGGCAAGGCAAGCAACTCCGCCAAATCCATCTGAGACCGTCGCGTCACTCCGTCTCGTCGCCAACTGCAGCACATTGCGCTGCCTCCGCACGTGCCCGAACGATCGGACCGAGACCGGCGCGGATGATGGCGTACTGCTCCTCGGAGAGAGGCACCTTCCACTGCGTCTTCAGGTACTGCCGATACTCCATCTCCTCTTCGAGAACGCGCTCGGCGGCCGACGTCTTCGAGCACTTCGTCATCACGACAACCTACGAGACGAGATGGGGCGCGTACCCGGTTACCGCTCCACCCACGCGCGCGCGGACACGCGGAACTAGCGAGTAGGGGACAGGCGGGCACCGTCGTGCGTCCTTATCGCGTCCGCACTGCGTCCGCAGTGGACCTGTACCGCACTGCCGCGTAGTGACCTCAGCTCGCCGAGTCGGTGCAGGTCCGGCGGCTTGACTGTCTCCGGCTGTCACCAACTGACACCCAGGAAACGGTTCGTCGTCAACGCGTGCCTCGACCGCATCCGCCGCAATCGCGTCCGACCCACCGTGCCGCTCGGGGAGGAGACCCGCGAGCCACGTGATCCCTTCGACCGCTACGCCGACGTCGATCTCTCCCTCGTCGTCGAGAAGGCACTGTTCTCACTCCCTCCCGACCAGCGCGCCGCGATCGTCGCCGTCGACATGGAGGGGTACTCCGTCGCCGATGCCGCCGCGGCGCTCGGGGTTCCCGTCGGCACGATCAAGAGCCGTTGCGCCCGGGGCCGTCAGAAGCTCGCCGTCGTCCTCGCCTCCGTCCGTGTGCAGAACTCGGACGAGTGAGGGGAACCGGGGACCCTCCGCGGGCGTCCAATCTGTCATGGCGACAGACGAGGCGGTGACGTGTCCGTGACCGACCGCGCTCCCCTCACTCCCGACCTCCTCGCCGACCTGCACGCGGGCCTGCTCCCGGAGGACGAGGCCGCCCGCATCCGCGAGCGCGTCGAGACCGATCCCGAGGCAGCGGCCCGTCTGGCCGACCTGGACGCCGTCGTCGACATGGTGCGCGCACGGGGCGCCGATCTCACCGCCGGTGTCACGATGCCGCCCGACGTCGCCGCGCGACTGCAGGGCGCACTCACCGGAGTACCGCGGGACGAGTTGGCGGAACGACGCTCGGGCCGACGCACTCGGATCCCGATCATCGCGGCGGCCGCGGCGATCGTCGCGCTGGTGGGGGCCGGTGCCGGCCTGGCACTCGCGTCCATCGAGACGGTCGGGGGCGGTGATCAGGTGATCGCCTCGGCCCCGCCACTCGACGACCGCACGGTGTTGTCCGTCGTCGGGTCGGTCGATCGAGGCCGCTTCGTCGATGCCGCCGTGCTGGCCGGTTGCCTCGAGGCCAACGGCATCCCGGCGTCGGCCACGGTGGTCGGATCCGGCCCGGTCACCCTGGACGGCATCGAGGCGACCCTTCTCGTCACGGCCGGGACCACGCCCGGTTCGCTCGTCGCGGTCGCTGTGGGCGACTCCTGCGGTCCGGACGATCCGGACACGGTCTCGCGCGCGGAGATCGGCTGACACGCCCGGTGCCGTCGCCTCGGGCCGCCTGCCTCGAGTGAGGGAACAACGTCTCCTGACCTAGTGTTGAGGGCATCAGAGGGCGAGCGCTGGAGCGCCGACCCTGGTTCCACACACGATCTCGGAAGGCGAAGATGACTACTTCGGACATCCACGACCTGATCATCGTCGGGTCCGGTCCCGCCGGCTACACCGCTGCGGTGTACGCCGCTCGCGCGGAGCTGAAGCCCCTGGTGTTCGAGGGCACCCAGTTCGGCGGCGCGCTGATGACCACGACCGAGGTGGAGAACTTCCCCGGCTTCCGTGACGGCATCATGGGCCCCGACCTCATGGAGCAGATGCGCGAGCAGGCCATGCGATTCGGCGCCGACATCCGCACCGAGGACGTCGAGGAGCTGTCACTGACCGGTGACGTCAAGACCGTGACCGTCGACGGCACCGAGTACCGTGCCCGCGCGATCATCCTGGCCATGGGTGCCGCCGCACGCTACCTCGGTGTTCCCGGAGAGCAGACGCTGCTCGGCCGCGGCGTCTCCGCGTGTGCGACATGCGACGGCTTCTTCTTCCGCGACCAGGACATCGCCGTCATCGGTGGTGGCGACTCCGCCATGGAGGAGGCCACCTTCCTCACCCGTTTCGCGCGCTCGGTCACCATCGTGCACCGCCGCGAGGAGTTCCGTGCGTCGCGCATCATGCTCGAGCGCGCCAAGGAGAACGAGAAGATCACGTTCGTCACCAACGCCGATGTGGTCGAGGTACAGGGTGAGTCCGGCGTGACGGGTCTGAAGATCCGCGACACCCGCTCCGGTGAGGAGCGCGTCCTCGATGTCACCGGCGTGTTCGTCGCCATCGGCCACGACCCCCGCTCCGAGCTCGTCCGCGGACAGGTCGAGCTCGACGACGCGGGCTACGTGGTGGTTCAGGCGCCCACCACGTCCACCTCCATCGACGGTGTCTTCGCGGCCGGCGACCTGGTGGATCACGTCTACCAGCAGGCCATCACCGCGGCCGGTACCGGCTGCGCCGCGTCCATCGACGCCGAGCGCTGGCTCGCCGACCAGGGCGACATCACCGAGAACACGATCGAGAACGCCGACCGCGACGTCGACGTCGTGAGTGTCTGAGCACCGTCCATCCCGCTACGTCCGGCACACGAGAGGCACGAGAACATGACCGACAAGAACACCGTCACCATCAGTGACGACACCTTCGCCACCGAGGTCCTGCAGAGCGAGAAGCCCGTCCTGGTCGACTTCTGGGCGACGTGGTGCGGACCGTGCAAGATGGTCGCACCGGTGCTCGAGGAGATCGCCGGAGAGCACGCGGACAAGATCACCGTCGCCAAGCTCGACATCGACGCGAATCCGCAGGCAGCGCGTGACTTCAAGGTGATGTCCATCCCCACCATGATCCTGTTCCAGAACGGTGAGCCCGTGAAGACCATCGTCGGAGCCAAGGGTAAGGCCGCGCTGCTGCGCGACCTGGACGGCGTCCTCGCCTGACCTGACATTCCCGCACCACCACACGCCCGGCCTGTCCATGACACGCCGGGCGTGTGTGCGTTCTGCGGCCGGGACGATTGTGGGAGGAGCATGATCTTCTGAGACAATCGTCCATCAGGAACACCCACCGGGGACGTGTACCGCCGGTCGCCGTTGCGACCGGTCACGAAGAAGGGTCGACGACAGTATGAAGCCACTCCGCCACGGCGATCGAGGTCCAGCCGTCGCGGAGGTCCGGGACATCCTCTCGGGTCTCGGCTTCCTGCCTCCCTCGGCCGCGGTGGACGGCGACACTGCCTGGGCGGAGCCGGACGTCCTGTTCGACGCCGCTCTCGACGAGGCCGTCCGCGCGTTCCAACAGCAGCGCGGTCTCCTGGTCACCGGCGAGGTCGACACCGCCACGTACCGCTCGGTGAAGGAGGCATCCTTCCGACTCGGCGCCCGCACCCTGATCTACCAGCTCTCCGCTCCGCTGTACGGAGACGACGTCGCCACCCTGCAGCGTCGCCTGCAGGACCTCGGGTTCTACAACGGACGGGTCGACGGCTACTTCGGTGGCGAGACGCACGAGGGTCTGTCGTCCTTCCAGAGCGAGATCGGACTGTCGCCCGACGGCATCTGTGGACCCGCCACCCTGCGTGCCCTCGACCTGCTCGGCACCAGGGTCACCGGCGGATCGCCGCACGCGATCTCCGAGGAGGAGCTCGTCCGTCGGTCGGGACCGCAGCTGACGGGCAAGCGCATCGTGATCGACCCGGGACTGGGTGGCGTGAACTCCGGCATGGTCGTCCAGACCCCCGACGGTCCGCTGACCGAGGAGGCGATCCTGTGGGATCTCGCCGGACGGCTCGAGGGGCGCATGGCGGCGACCGGTATGGAGACGTACCTGTCGCGTGCCCGGTCCGCGGATCCCAGCACGGCTGAGCGTGCCGAGACCGCCAACGGTATCGGCGCCGACCTCATGATCTCGCTGCGCTGCAGCAGCTACCCGTCGCCGGTGGCGCACGGTGTGGCCAGCTTCCACTTCGGCAATTCACACGGCTCCGCGTCGCTCATCGGTCAGGTGCTCACCAGCTACATCCAGCGTGAGATCGTGGCACGGACCTCGTTGCAGGACTGCCGGAGTCACGGTCGCACGTGGGACCTGCTGCGTCTGACCAACATGCCGACCGTGCAGCTCGAGCTGGGTTACCTCACCAGCCACGAGGACGTCGAGGTGCTCGCCGATCCGCGGATGCGCGACATCATCGCGGAGGCCGTCCTCGTCGCGGTGAAGCGCCTGTATCTCCTCGGCCAGGACGATCAGCCGACGGGAACGTTCACCTTCGCCGAGCTGCTCGCCTACGAGCTGTCTGTCGCCGAGGGCGCCTGACACTCGTCCGTCCGGCCGGCCGGACGTCGCTCAGCGAGCCCCGACGGGCACGCGAGCATCGGCCTCCACCACGGTGAGTGCTGCAGCCTCCAGCAACCGCTCGAGCGCAGCCTCCACGTCTTCCTTCCACCCGTGGTCCCGATCGAGCTCCAACCGGAGCCGCGGGAACCGGTGATGCGGAGCCACGACCTCGAAGCCGTACTTCTCGAGGAAGTCGGCGTCGATCATGCAGGTCGCCTCCCCGCACGGGGGGGTGTCGATGAGGGACCGGCGTTCGTCGACCTCGTTATCCTCGAGCCGGACTCCGAACGCCTCGAGAGCTCGCACACCACGGTTGACGAGATCGCGCACCACTGCGTGCAGGAGCGTGTCCCGAATTCCGTCACCGTCCTCCTCGGACAGCGGTGAGTAGAGCGACGTCAACAGGACTGCATCCGGGCTGACCGGTGCGGTGGGGAAGTGCGCGACTCGGGGCACGGCGCCGGGAGGTGCGTACAGAGCGCACCCCACCGAGTCGGAGGATGCCGGTACATCGGCGCCCGCGACATCGGTGGCGACCTGTCCGCACGGACCCCACTCGAGCATGACCATCGACAGCCACGCTTCCTTCTCGAATTCGGTGTCGACGAGAGTTGCCGTGGAGGGGGCCGCGGGATCCATGGTCCAGAAGACGCACTGGCGGTCGTGTGCCGGCAGCGCATCGAATCCGCCGAGGGTGAGTGTGGAGACGACGATCGACACGCGTTGACTCAGCCTCCGTACCCCGACTCGCGGCGGCGACGAGCCTCCGCGACTGTGTGTGCCCCTTCAGGATAAGCGATAGGCCTCTCCCGAGGACACCACGTCGCCTGCCAGACGAAAGTCGAAGCAGTGCACTGACTTTCGGTTTCGATGGCGAAGTTACGTCACAGTGACGAAAAGAGCGTGGGTGGCCGTACCCGCGATCGACGCGGTCACGACGACTTCTGGCGTTCCATCATCTCCACGATGCGCTGAAGGTCGTCCACGGAGCCGAACTCGACCACGATCTTGCCTTTACGCTTGCCGAGGCTCACGGTGACACGGGTGTCGAACGATTCGGAGAGCCGCTCCGCGACGTCCTGCAGACCCGGCATCTGGATCGGCTTGCGTTTCGGAGCCGGGGCCGGCGCAGCCGGGTCCTCCCGATTCGCGAGAGTCACCGCCTCTTCGGTGGCTCGCACCGACATGCCCTCGGCCACGATGCGTGCCGCCAACTCCTCCTGTGCCGCGGCGCCCGCCTCGAGCGACAACAGTGCTCGAGCGTGACCGGCGGACAGAACGCCCGCCGCCACGCGCCTCTGTACGGGAATGGGGAGCCGTAGAAGCCTGATCATGTTCGTGATGACGGGGCGTGATCGACCCAGCCGCGCAGCGAGCTGATCGTGCGTCACGTCGAACTCCTCGAGGAGCTGCTGGTACGCAGCCGCCTCTTCGAGTGGGTTCAGCTGGACCCGATGAATGTTCTCGAGGAGCGCGTCGCGGAGGAGCGTGTCGTCGGCTGTCTCGCGCACGATCGCCGGAATCGCGTCGAGTCCGGCTTCCTGGCTCGCCCGCCATCGGCGCTCACCCATGACCAACTGGTAGCGCTCGTCGCCGATCTGGCGGACCACGATCGGCTGCATGAGGCCGAACTCGCGGATCGAGTGCACCAGTTCGTCGAGCGCTTCCTGCTCGAACACCGAGCGCGGCTGCTTCGGATTCGGTTCGATCTTGCTGGGTGCGATCTCCCGATAGACCGCGCCGGCGGGCGAGAGGTCGTCCTCCACGATGGACGGCGGAGTGGGGGACGGAGCCGTCGCCGTGCGGGACTCGCCACCGATGACGACGTCCGCGGCCGCCGATCCCAGGCCGGAACTCTGACCGGGGGATGTCGGTATGAGAGCCGCCAGACCGCGGCCGAGACCGCCCTTCTTGGTCGAACTCATGCCGTTCCCTCCGTTGCTGCGTTCATGCTCGCGCTCCGCGCTGCCATCTCACGCCCCGCGTCGAGATAGGACATGGCGCCACGTGAACCCGGGTCGTAGTCCAAGACGGTCATTCCGTATCCGGGAGCTTCGGAGACCTTCACGCTGCGAGGAATCACCGACTTGAGTACGGCATCACCGAAGTGCTTGCGCACCTCGTCGGCCACCTGGTCGGCGAGCTTGGTTCGGCCGTCGTACATCGTGAGGATCACGGTGGACACGTGCAGACGCGGATTGAGGTGCGCCTGGACCAACTCGATGTTGCGCAGCAGCTGACCGACGCCTTCCAGTGCGTAGTACTCGCACTGGATGGGGATGAGCACCTCCGTTGCCGCGACCATCGCGTTGACGGTCAGGAGTCCGAGCGACGGCGGGCAGTCGATGAGGACGAAGTCGATCTGCAGATCGTCGAGCGCCGCGCTGGACAACGCGGTCTTGAGTCGACCTTCGCGAGCCACCATGGAGACCAGCTCGATCTCGGCGCCTGCCAGATCGATCGTCGCCGGGATGCACATCAGGCGATCGTTCTTCGGGCTGCGTTGAATGGCCTCCACGGCGGTGATCTCACCGAGGAGCAGCTCGTAGCTGGACGGGGTGCCCGACGTGTGGACGGCGCCGAGAGCCGTGGACGCATTGCCCTGGGGATCCAGATCGACGACCAGAACAGACAGTCCTTGCACAGCGAGTGCCGCGGCGATGTTCACCGCCGTCGTCGTCTTGCCGACGCCGCCCTTCTGGTTGGCGATCGTCAGCACTCTCCGAACCGGGGGTCGCGGCAGAGCGACGCCGCTCTTGTGCAGAACCTGGCTCGCGCGCTGCGCCGCCGCACCGATGGGGGTGTCGTCCGACGTGATGGGGGAGTAGCCGTAGGACTCCGATGCCGATCGTGTTTCACGTGAAACGTCGACGGCGGGTGTTTCACGTGAAACAGCGGCTTCGGATTCACCCGACATGACTTGCTCCTTCGACAACGATCGATCCACGCAGACGTCAGCGTGAGCCGGCGGAGAACTTGGGGACGCGGTTACCACGCACAGCGCGCTCCGCGCGTACAACGATAGTCGGTGTGGGAACGACGCCCTCACCACACTGCAACACCTGGAAGTTCTTCGCGCCTATCCGCGTGAGCGTCCCGGAGTCGCGATCGATCTCCTCCTGCGCCGTGCTGCCCTTCAAGGCGAGCATCACGCCGCCCTCGTGCACGAGGGGCAGGGACCAGCGCGCCAACTTCTCCAACGGGGCAACCGCACGCGACGTGACGATGTCACAACCGCCGGCTTCCTTGATGACGCCCGGCTGCTCGGCTCGTCCGCGCACCACCGTCACGTCGAGACCGAGTTGCTCCACGATCTCTGCGAGATACACCGTGCGCCGTAGGAGCGGCTCGACGAGGAACACGGACAGATCCGGTCGAGCGATCGCGAGAGGGATCCCTGGCAGCCCGGCACCACTGCCGACGTCGACCACGCTGGCGCCCTCGGGGATGAGCTCTCCGATCACGGCGCAATTCAAGAGATGACGCTCCCACAGCCGAGGGACCTCGCGCGGACCGATCAATCCTCTGACGACACCGTCACCCTTCAGGGAGTCGTAGTACGCCCGAGCCGTGTCGGCACGGTCACCGAACACTCGAACGATGGCATCGTCGACCCACGCTGGAGTCGCGGACTCTTCCTCATGTTCCACGTGAAACATCCTCTCGCGTCGTCCTGAGTGGTCGTGAACCACACTCGTGTAATTCTGCTGACGCCGGGCGCCACGCGCTGGAGGCAGTCTAGTGACGACCGCAGACATTCCTCACCCGCCGAGACGTCGTCCGACCCCGGGCACGAGAAAGGGGCGCGGTCCGTGGACCGCGCCCCTTGTCGACTCCCTCGTCAGATCACTCCTTGACGACGACCACGTGTCGATTCGGCTCGACGCCGTCACTCTCACTCGTCACACCGGCGATCGTCGCCACAGCGTCGTGCACGATCTTGCGCTCGAACGGGGTCATCGGCTCCAGAGGTTCGCTGTCACCGGACGCCGCGACGCGCTCAGCGGCCTCGGTTCCCAGTCGCGTCAACTCCTCGCGGCGGCCCGCACGCCATCCCGCCACATCGAGCATCAGCTTGCTGCGGTCGCCCGTCGACTGCTGCACAGCGAGACGCGTCAGTTCCTGCAGTGCGTCGAGTACCTCACCTTTGCGACCGACCAGCTTGTTGAGATCCTTGCCGCCGTCGATGCTGACGACTGCACGGTCACCCTCCACGTCGAGGTCGATGTCGCCGTCGAAGTCGAGGACGTCGAGCAACTGCTCCAGGTAGTCGCCCGCGATCTCGCCCTCTTCGACGAGGTAGTCCTCGGCGTCACCCTCGGGCTCGTCCGCCTCTGTGTCTGATTCCGGGGTCACGGGAGCAGCGGCCACCACCGTGTCGTCTGCCGAGGCCTCGACCTCGGGTGTGCTCTGCTCGTCCGTCTTCGAATCGATGGTCACGTTGTCGTCCATTTCCGTTCGCACTCGTATCACTTCACGTGGTTCTGGTCCGCGGGCGGACCGGCAGGGTCACGACGGCCGGATCAGCGGCGCTTCTGCTGCTTGGGTCGCACCTTGCCGGGAGGAGTCTTCTTCTTCCGAGGAGTGGTGGCGCCGTTGGTGGCCGCGGTGCCCGGTGTCGGGTTCGACTCCGATGATGCCGTGTCACTGCCGGTGTCCGTGGTCGATTCTGCCGCGACGGCGCGGGTGGGCTTGGCTCCCGGTGCCGGCTTCTTCTTCAGAGCGTCAGGGCGCGCACCGGGCTTCGGAGCGTTCTCGTTCCGGCGCTCCAGAGCGGCTTCCTTCTTCGCCGCCTCTTCCTTGTCGATGCGACCGAAGACGAGGTGCTGCTGCGCGTAGGTCCACACGTTGTTGCTCACCCAGTACAGGAGGATGGCCACGGGGAGGAACGGGCCACCGACGAGCACGCCGAGCGGGAACACGTACAGGGCGAGCTTGTTCATGATCGCGGACTGCGGGTTGGCCGCAGCTGCCTCGCTCTGACGCGCCACCGACGCGCGCGAGTTCAGGTGGGTCGCGATGCTGGCGATGATCATCAGCGGGATCGAGACGGCGAGGATCGGACCGATCGACGGGATGCCGCCGAACGGCTCGAACGCGCGCAGCTGCGACTCGGGTGACGTGATGGCCGCCGAGATGGGCGCACCGAACAGACGTGCCGACAGGAAGGACTGGACGTCCTCGACGCTGAAGAAGTAGTTCGGAGTCTCGGCGTTGACCTCCGGGCTCAGACCCAGCTGCCCGATTCCGGTGCCGGTGCGGTTGAACGACCGGAGCACGTGGAACAGGCCGATGAACACCGGCGCCTGTGCGAGCACGGGGAGGCAACCCATGATCGGGTTGAAGCCGTGCTCCTTCTGGAGCTTCTGCATCTCCACGGCCAGCTTCTGACGGTCCTTGCCGTACTTCTTCTGCAGAGCCTTGATCTGCGGCTGAAGTTCCTGCATCTGGCGCGTCGTCCGCACCTGCTTGACGAAGGGCTTGTAGAGGATCAGACGCAGTGTGAAGACGAGGAACACCACGGACAGCGCCCAGGCGAAACCGCTGTCCGCGCCGAGCACGGCGCCGAACACTTTGTGCCAGACCCAGAGAATTCCGGATACCGGGTAGTAGATGAAGTCGAGCACGGCTCTATGTACTCCTCTGTTGATTCACCCTCACGGGGTCACGAGACTGCGGGCAAGCGTGGTCGGTGTCGGTGGGCACCGCGTCGGCACCACCCCGGAGACGACGCGGGGGTGGAACGGGATCCCACCCACCAGGGTGCCAGGGCGCGCACTTCAGGAGGCGGACGACCGCCAGAACGGCACCGACGACGAACCCACGGGTGCGGAGCGCCTCCACGGCGTACTCACTGCACGTCGGCGTGAATCGACACGTCGGAAGGCGAAGAGGGGAGATGTAGGACCGGTACCCCTCGATGATGAGGATGACCGATCGGGCCGGGAGAGACATCAGCCGACGCAGGAGGCTCCGGTCGGACGCAGGCTCGACCGGGACCGGATTCGCGGACTCCGTCATCACGTCTCGGACCGGCCGAGGGCGCGGGGGCGCTCGGCGGGAACCGGGTGAGAGGAGTTCATCGCGCGCATCGCTCCGAGTCGTCGCAGACCCGACGCCAGCTGGCGTTCGAGTTCGGAGGACGCCGCGGTCGCTGCGCCGGGCAGTGCCCGCACGACCACGTCGACATCCGACTCGACGAGAGGAAGCATCGAGCTGCAGATATGACGAAGCCGGCGTGCGACTCTGTGTCGAGTCACCGCCGGCCCCACTGCTTTACTGACCACGAGCCCGAAACGCGGGTGTCCGGAAGAGACGAGAGCGTTCTCGTCCCCCCGGAACCTCAGGTGCACGACGATGTCGTGGCGTCCTGTGCGGCGGCCGCGGCGCACCGTCGCCTGGAAATCCGACGACTGGTGCAGCCGATGCTGCTCAGGTAACACCCGAGCGTTCCGGTTACCGGGAAATCAGGCGGTCAGCGACGCGCGGCCCTTGCCGCGACGAGCCGACACGATCGCGCGACCGGCACGCGTGCGCATGCGCAGACGGAAA
This sequence comes from Rhodococcus sp. UNC23MFCrub1.1, assembly GCF_000686025.1. Taxonomy (GTDB): domain Bacteria; phylum Actinomycetota; class Actinomycetes; order Mycobacteriales; family Mycobacteriaceae; genus Rhodococcoides. The sequence goes on along the minus strand of NZ_JMLQ01000005.1, from coordinate 70,148 downwards.
CCGTGCACGCGTGCACGACGACGGTTGTTCGGCTGGAACGTCCGCTTGCCCTTGGCCACGGTGGTACTCCTCGAAATATCGGCAGCCCCGAGGACTGCCAGTGGTGTGCTGATGGTCGCGAGTTCGGCGAACTCGAGTTCGGTGGCCACTCGCGCAGGAGAACGGCAGGACCGATCCACGCATGTCGCGGGTGACCGTTCGAGGGTACTGACGGCGTCGAACGAGGTCAAACCGCGCTACCCCGGGGACGGTGCTCCTGTCACGATGACACGCCTCGAGCACGACGACGACCTCTCGGAGGCAGGAGAGGACCGTTCGTCTTGTTGTGCACCCACGAGCCTGCTAACTTCGCTGTGCGGGTGACGACGTCTCGCCCCGTCGGTGGGGATCTCTCACCAAGGCTCTGCATCGCCGCAGGTCAGAACGCCGCTGCTCCGGCCCGTCTCCGTGCGAGATGCCGTCGAGCTACACCGGTGTCGTTTGTCCACAGCTGTGGATAATTATGTGGAAACACAGGTCGGGTGGCATATTCGTGTCGTCGGCGGGGCCCTCGAGGCACCGCAGCATCATCGACGGCCGCGGTCACGCCACGGCCCTGGGGAGGCACCGTGGAGGACGATCCGGACGTCTTGGCCGCTGTATGGCCGAGCGTCGTCGCCGAGCTCACGGCGGAGTCGAATTCGGGGTCCTCCCTGTCTCGCGCCCAGAAGGCGTGGCTCGCTCTCGTCCGCCCCATCACTCTGGCGCAAGGTTTCGCTCTGCTCTCGGTTCCGTCGCCGATCGCGCAGGAGGCGGTCGAGCGCGGTCTGCGTGAACCCATCCTCGCGGCCCTCGGTCGCCACCTCGACCGCCCGGTCGAGGGGCTCGGTGTCCGGCTGGCGCCCGGAGCCGACGCCGACCTCTCGGACGTTCCCACGCCCGTCGACACCGAACGTCGCCCCGACACCGCACACAGTGCACCCGTGTATCGCCGGCGCCTGCTCACCGAGTCCACCGCGGGCGAGCCGTCCGACTCCGAGAGCAGTGACTACGGCGATCACGAGGAGGTCGACGACGACCGGGACGCTCTGACCAGCGTCCAGAACTCGTGGCCCACCTCGTACACGGTGCCGCCGCGCTCGACGTCCACTCCGACGGGCAGCACCAGCCTCAACGCGAAGTACACGTTCGACACCTTCGTCATCGGCGCCTCCAACCGGTTCGCCCACGCGGCCGCCGTCGCCATCGCGGAGGCTCCGGCGCGGGCGTACAACCCGCTGTTCGTCTGGGGTGCGTCCGGACTGGGGAAGACGCACCTGCTGCACGCCGCCGGCCACTACGCCCAACGTCTGTTTCCCGGCATGCGTGTGAAGTACGTGTCCACCGAGGAGTTCACCAACGACTTCATCAACAGCCTTCGAGACGACCGCAAGGTCGCGTTCAAGCGCCGCTACCGCGAGACGGACGTCCTGCTGGTCGACGACATCCAGTTCATCGAGGGCAAGGAAGGTATCCAGGAGGAGTTCTTCCACACCTTCAACACGCTGCACAACGCGAACAAGCAGATCGTGGTCTCCTCCGATCGGCCGCCCAAGCAGCTCGCGACCCTCGAGGAACGACTGCGCACCCGCTTCGAGTGGGGCCTCATCACCGACGTGCAACCGCCCGAGCTCGAGACGCGTATCGCGATCCTGAGCAAGAAGGCGCAGATGGACCGCCTCGACGTGCCCCACGAGGTGCTCGAACTCATCGCGAGCCGGATCGAGCGGAACATCCGTGAGCTCGAGGGCGCGCTCATCCGAGTCACGGCCTTCGCGTCGCTCAACGGGCACAACCTGGACACCGCGCTCGCCGAGGCCGTTCTCCGAGATCTGATGCCGGACTCGACGGGACTGGAGATCACGGCGGCGACGATCATGGCCGTCACCGCGGAGTACTTCGACACCTCGATCGAGGAACTGTGCGGCCCCGGCAAGGCCCGCGCGCTGGCGCAAGCGCGACAGATCGCGATGTATCTGTGCCGCGAGCTGACCGATCTGTCGCTGCCCAAGATCGGTCAGACGTTCGGCCGTGACCACACCACCGTCATGTACGCCGACAAGAAGATCCGCAAGGAGATGGCCGAGCGGCACCGTACGTACAACCAGGTGCAGGAGCTCACCGCTCGCGTGAAGCAGCGCTCCAAGCGCTGACCCCTCCGAGTGTCCACGGCCGTTCGACTCGCCCCCGCGGCGATGCGGGCGGCCGTTCTCGTCGGTACGGAGCCCCGAAGGGAGACGAGTTCGGCCGGGATCCGGGCCGATTCTGCTCGATACACACCTGTGGACAACTGTGTGAATAACGTGGATACCCCGGGGATGAAATCTGTAGTTCGCACCGAGTCCACCGTCCGTCCACATGTGACCCGCACCGAGCCCGTCGTGATGCCCGGGTTCATCCTCGAGCCGCCACGCCGTGCCACCAGCACCGGACAGGGTCGGTCCACAGATTCCACAGGACCTATGACTACTGCTTGTATTTCTTCCTAGGAACATCTCTTTAAAAACAGGGTGGGGACGGATCCATTCACAACCGCCTCCGAGGCCTCGGATCGAGACCAACCCCGACTTTTCAGCACGCGCTCGAGGGCATACGGTGTGGTTTGCCCACCGACTCGTGTGGAGCAGGTCAGCGAGAGGATCAACCGGGCGATGGAGCTTGGCAGTGTGAAGTTTCGAGTTGCTCGAGAAGATTTTTCCGATTCGGTGGCCTGGGTGGCGCGATCACTCCCGTCCCGTCCCGCGGTTCCCGTCCTCGGCGGTGTGCTGCTGTCGGTCGACGACTCCGGACTGACGGTCTCCGGCTTCGACTACGAGGTGTCGGCCCAGGTACGCGTTCCCGTGGAGGTCGCCGGCGGAGGCCAGGTGCTCGTGTCGGGCAAGCTGCTCGCCGACATCACGCGCTCGCTGCCGAACAAGCCGGTCGACGTCTCGGTCGACGGGACCAAGGTGCTCATCACGTGCGGCAGTGCCAAGTTCTCGCTTCCCACGATGCCGGTGGAGGACTACCCGCAACTCCCCGAACTGCCGTCGCAGACGGGCACCGTCCCGGTCGACGTGTTCGCCGAGGCCATCAGCCAGGTGGCCATCGCCGCGGGCCGTGACGACACGCTCCCGATGCTCACCGGTATCCGCATGGAGATCGACGGCGACTCCGTGGTGCTCGCCGCTACCGACCGGTTCCGTCTCGCCGTGCGCGAACTCGACTGGACTCCGGCCGCACCCGGTACGGCCGCGGCGGTCCTCATCCCCGCCAAGACCCTGTCCGAGTCCGCGAAAAGCATTGGCGGAGGCGCGGAGTCGGGCGTCGAGCTCGCTCTGGGCTCCGCATCGCACATCGGCAACGACGGCCTCCTGGGCATCGTCAGCGACGGCCGCCGCACCACCACCCGCCTGCTCGACGCAGAGTTCCCGAAGTTCCGGCAGTTGCTGCCGTCCGAGCACACCGCGGTCGCCAGCGTGCCCATCGCTCCCCTCCTCGAGGCCATCAAGCGTGTCGCTCTGCTCGCCGAGCGTGGGGCGCAGGTCCGCCTCGAGTTCTCGGCCGACACGGTCACTCTGTCCGCCGGCGGCGACGATGCAGGCCGGGCCGAGGAGTCGATCGAGGCGAACTTCCAGGGCGAGCCCCTGGTGATCGCGTTCAATCCGGGGTATCTCATCGACGGTCTCAACTCGCTGCACTCCGAGCGGGTGTCCTTCGGGTTCACCACACCGAGCCGGCCCGCAGTGCTGCGCCCGGCGGGTGAGGACGAACTCGAGCCGGACGAGACCGGAACGTTCAGCGCACCGAAGAGTGCGTACACGTACCTGCTCATGCCGGTACGCCTTCCGGGCTGAGTCGCTCGCGAGGCACCGGCGCAGGTCCATCGAAAGGAAGCCACGCATGAACATCGGGTTGGTCGGTCTCGGCAAGATGGGCTTCAACATGCGTGAGCGCCTGCGGCGCCACGACATCGAGGTCACCGGTTACGATCCGCGGCCGGAGGTCACCGACGTCGAGTCGCTCGAGGCCCTCGCCGCCGCGCTCCCCGCTCCCCGCATCGTCTGGGTGATGGTGCCGTCCGGTCCCGTCACACGCGACACCGTCACCACTCTGGCCGGCGTGCTGTCCGAGGGCGACCTCGTGATCGACGGCGGCAACTCGCGCTTCACCGATGACGCGGTGCACGCGGAACTGTTGTCCGCGAAGGGCATCGGCTATGTCGACGCCGGTGTCTCGGGCGGCGTCTGGGGCCTGGAGAACGGGTACGGCCTCATGGTCGGCGGTGCTGCTGCGGACGTCGAGCGCGCCATGCCCGTGTTCGATGCGTTGCGTCCCGAGGGCGAGCGGGCGGACGGCTTCGTCCACGCCGGCCCGGTGGGCGCGGGTCACTACGCGAAGATGGTGCACAACGGTATCGAGTACGGCCTCATGCACGCCTACGCGGAGGGGTACGAACTCCTTGCCGCGGAGGATCTCATCGAGGACGTCACCGGTGTGGTGCGTGCGTGGACCAAGGGCACCGTCGTGCGGTCGTGGCTGCTCGATCTCCTGGTGAAGGCTCTGCAGGAAGATCCGGGCTTCACCGACATCTCCGGCTACACACAGGATTCCGGTGAAGGACGCTGGACCGTCGAGGAGGCGATCCGACACTCGGTGCCGGCTCCCGTCATCTCCGCGGCACTGTTCGCGAGATTCGCGTCGCGACAGGTGGATTCGCCCGCCATGAAGGCGGTGTCCGCGCTGCGCAACCAGTTCGGTGGACACGCGGTACAGCGTGCCCCCAACACGGAGAGCACCGGCGCGTAAGTGTTCGTCCGCTCGGCGACCCTGGTCGATTTTCGTTCCTGGCAACAACTCTCGGTGGATCTCGCGCCGGGGGTGACGGTGTTCGTCGGTCCCAACGGCCACGGGAAGACCAACATTCTCGAGGCACTGGGGTACGTCGCGACGCTGTCGTCGCACCGGGTGTCGGCCGATGCTCCGCTCGTCCGGACGGGTGCGGAACGCGCTCTCGTGCGGGCGTCCGTCGTCAACCTCGGTCGCGAGCTCACCGTCGACGTGGAGATCAACGACGGGCGGGCGAATCGCGCTCGCATCAACACTTCTCCGGTGCGGCGGACACGGGAGGTGCTGGGCATCCTGAACACGGTGCTGTTCGCACCCGAGGATCTGGCGATGGTGCGCGGCGATCCGAGCGAGCGGCGCCGCTACCTCGATGAGCTGATCGTCGCGCGGTCTCCTCGAATGGCCGCTGTCCGTGCGGATTACGACCGCGTTCTCCGGCAGAGGTCCGCGCTACTCAAGAGCGCGAGCGGGGTTCTGCGACGCGGATCGTCGTCGAGCGACGGCGCGAACGCGTTGGCCACGCTCGACGTGTGGGACGGGCAGCTCGCCGGCTTCGGTGCCGAGATCGTGGAGCACCGGCTGCGCGCGGTACGCGACGTCGGTCCCTTCGTCGTCGACGCCTACCGCCGGATCGCACCGTCGTCGCGGCCTGCGGCCATCGCGTACCGGAGCAGTCTCGCCGACGCCATGCCCCCCGAGATGCTCGCGCTGGATCGAACGGAGGAACCGGACGACGTCGAGGTGCTCGAAGCAGCCTTCCTGCAACAGCTCTCGGTGATGCGGACACGGGAGATCGAACGCGGTGTCACCCTCGTCGGCCCGCATCGTGACGATCTCGACCTCGTACTCGGAACCGATCCTGCCAAGGGGTTCGCGAGTCACGGCGAGTCGTGGTCCTTCGCACTGTCCCTGCGGCTCGGCGCTTTCGAGTTGCTGCGTTCCGAGGGTTCGGATCCCGTGCTCCTCCTCGACGACGTCTTCGCCGAACTCGATCGTGCGCGGCGGACCGCCCTGGCGGGGGTCGCGGTGACGGCGGAGCAGGTGTTGGTGACCGCGGCAGTGTCCGAGGACGTGCCGCCCGAGTTGCGAGCGCGCCGCATGGACGTCCGTGCCCACGAGACCGAGGGTGCACGCAGATCGGAACTGACCGAGGTGTCCGGGTCGGATTCTGTCGGAGGCACGTCCGATACTGATGTCGACACGAGCCACGTGGAGGAGGAGTCATGACGGACGAGACGCCGTCCGGCAGCGATCCGGCCGAGCCCCCGCTGCGCGGAGCGGACATCGCGCGGCGTGCGCTCGAGAACGCGCGTGCGGCGGCCAAGGCCAACGGCAAGGCCGTGGGGCAGGGTCGCGCGTCGACGCAACGCCGGCCGCGACGGTCGCGCACCTGGTCCGGTTCGAGGCCCGACGACCGTGATCCGCAGGCACTCGGGTCGCTCGCGAAGACGCTCGCCGCGTCGCGTGGCTGGTCGGCGAAGGTGGACGAGGGCACGGTGCTCGGCCGGTGGCCCCAGGTGGTGGGTGAGGACATCGCGGCACACGCGGAGCCGGTGTCCGTCCGGGACGGCGTGCTGGCGGTGTCGGCGGAGTCCACGGCGTGGGCGACCCAGTTGCGGTTGATGCAGTCGCAGATCCTCGCGAAGATCGCCGCGTCCGTGGGCCACGGTGTGGTCACGTCGCTCCGTATCACCGGCCCAGCTGCGCCCAGTTGGAAGAAGGGCGACCGTCACGTGTCGGGTCGCGGACCTCGTGACACCTACGGGTGAACCCCCGGGCCCATTGATCGATGTCACGAGGGTGCGTAGCGTTTCACGGGGAAACGACCGGACGTGGTGATCGGGGACAGCGTCACGGTGGATCCGATCCGAACTCGCGCTCTGCGGCGAATGATCGAATGATCAGCCACGAAAGGACCCGATGATGAACGACGATCCAGGACCCGTCGTCCTGCAGGCGCGCAACGTCTCGTTCGACTGGGAGTCCATGCGCATGCACTACATGGACGGTGACCCCCTGGCCACGCACCTCATGAACGTGATGCACCTGTTCCTTCCCGAGGGCGAGGAGTGGTTCGTGCGCGTGTTCAAGGAGGCGCTGCCGTTGATCCACGACGAGAAGCTGCGCGCCGACGTCATCGGCTTCATCGGCCAGGAGGCCATGCACGCGCAGGCGCACTCCGGCATTCACACGTTCCTGGCCGACCAGGGCCTGGACCCGGCGCCGTACGTGAAGCAGATGGAGTACGTCTTCCGGGTCGCTCTCGACAAGAGGTCGACGAACACCAAGAACAGCCTCGTCGAGCGCCTGGCTCTCATCGCCGCCATCGAGCACCTCACGTCGTTCCTCGGCATGTGGGTGCTGACGGAGAAGGGCCTGGACGAGGCGGACGTGGATCCCCGCATGTTGGACCTCGTGCGCTGGCACGGGGCCGAGGAGGTGGAGCACCGCGCCGTGGCCTACGACGTGTTGCAGTACTTCGACACGCGTCGGTTCCGCCGCACGCGTACCTACCTTCTCGTCGCACCGACCGTCGTGGTCATGTGGGGCCGCGGTCTCCGCTTCCTCATGAAGAACGATCCGACGCTGACGGACGATCAGCGCAGCTACACGCTGAAGCAGATCAGGGCCGTCACGCAGCGCGGGTTGTTCCCCACCGCCAAGGCCGTCGGCAAGGCGTCCGTGCGGTACCTGCGGAAGGACTACCACCCGTCCAAGGAGGGATCCACCTCGTTGGCAGTCGCGTACCTCGCCACCTCCCCGGCGGCGAGGGCCGCCACGGTCTGATGGGCGATCGCACGTTCGCACGAGCCATGGCGGCCGTGCGCGAGTACCGCGCGTCCCGGACGATTCCCGAGGATCTGCTCGGCAAGGGCGGCATGGACGAGTCGCTGGCGCAGATCACGGACGGGCTGGACAAGCTGTTCGCCATCCTGGATCACTCGAAGTACAAGGCGCGTGCGGCGCCGGTCCAGACGCGGACGCACACGATGGCGGTCTCCGAGCGTTTCACGCTGTGCCGGGACGAGAACGTGGTCGGGCTGACGCTTCGCCGAGTCGACGGCGGCGACCTCCCGCCGTGGCATCCGGGCAGCCACCTCGACCTCGTGCTCCCCTCGGGGCGTCGCCGGCAGTACTCGCTGTGCGGTGACCCGCTCGAGAAGGACGCGTACTCGATCGCGGTGCGACTGGTACCGGACGGCGGCGGCGGTTCGGCCGAGATGCACACCCTCGAGGTGGGAGACAGACTCTCGGTCACCGGTCCGCGCAACGCTTTTCCGTTCTACGCGTCCGGATCCGCGTTGTTCGTGGCCGGTGGTATCGGCATCACCGCGATCATCCCGATGGTGCGGCGGGCCCGTGCCCTCGGCATGGACTGGCATCTGGTCTACAGCGGACGCTCACGGCAGTCGATGCCGTTCCTCGACGAGGTGTCGACGTGGGACCAGGAGCGTGTGACCGTCCGGACCGACGACGTCGACGGGTTGCCCACCGCAGCGGATCTTCTCCGCCACGCGCCGGACGGCGGATCCGTCTACTGCTGCGGTCCGCCCCCGATGCTGGCTCTGGTGCGCGAGGGTGTCCCGGCGACGGGAGCGACGCGTCTGCACTACGAGCGGTTCTCGCCGCCGCCCGTCGTCGCCGGATCCCCGTTCAGTGTCGAACTCGCGTCGTCCGGGACGGTGCTCGACGTCGCGGCGGACCGGACGGCACTCGACGTGATCCGCGAGGTCGTCCCGGGTGTGCCGTACTCGTGCCGCCAGGGCTTCTGCGGAACGTGCAAGGTGAAGGTTCTGGCCGGCGCTCCCGAGCACCGGGACCGACGCCTCGCCGACGACGAGCGCGAGGATCACATGCTGATCTGTGTGTCGCGCTCCGCGGGCGAGCGGCTGACGCTCGATCTCTGACGCGCGGAGCCCTCGTACCCACGAAATGAACCGCGGAACACGAGAAAAGTCCGTCTCCGACGCAATGAGGGGCCGTTTCGGGTGTCGACGTGAGCCGCGACCCACGCTTTACCGGTACGATGGACCGGTAAAGACCACCGAGCGCGAGGGGCATGCGTCCCCGAGCGCATTTTTTCGGGTCGAGGTCCTCTGCCGTCCTCACCGAGCGAGGTGAGTGTCGGGGGAGCGTAGTCGAGAAGGAGAACAGCTGACCGTGGCTGACCCCAAGGCAGGCAAGAGCGACAAGCCGAAGGAATACGACGCGTCGTCGATCACCGTCCTCGAAGGACTCGAGGCGGTACGCAAGCGACCCGGTATGTACATCGGTTCCACCGGAGAGCGCGGCCTGCACCACCTGATCTGGGAGGTCGTCGACAACTCCGTCGACGAGGCGATGGCAGGTCATGCCACCACGGTGGAGGTCACCCTTCTCGCCGACGGCGGCGTGCGGGTCGTCGACGACGGTCGCGGTATCCCCGTCGGCATGCACTCCTCGGGCATCCCGACCATCGAGGTCGTCATGACTCAGCTGCACGCCGGCGGCAAGTTCGACTCCGACTCCTACGCGGTGTCCGGCGGCCTGCACGGCGTGGGTATCTCCGTGGTCAACGCTCTGTCGACGACCCTGCTCGCGCAGGTCGACAACGACGGCTTCCACTGGGAGCAGACCTACACGCGATCCGTCCCCGGCGAGCTGATCAAGGGCGAGCCGACGAAGCGCACGGGTACGGCGATCTCGTTCTGGCCGGACGCGGACATCTTCGAGGAGACCGTCTTCAAGTTCGACACGGTCGCGCGTCGCCTGCAGGAGATGGCGTTCTTGAACAAGGGACTCACCATCGTCCTCACCGACGAGCGCGCCTCGGACATCGAGCGCATCGCCGACGAGGCCTCCGAGAGCGAGCTGGCGGAGACGCCCAAGGCGGACGCCGAGGAGCCGTCGGGAGCACCGGCCAAGATCAAGACCCGGACCTACCACTACCCCGGTGGTCTCGAGGACTACGTCCGCTACATCAACCGTGCGAAGACGCCGCAGCATCCGTCGGTCATCGGTTTCTCGGCCAAGGGCCCGGGCCACGAACTCGAGATCGCGATGCAGTGGAACTCGACGTACGCGGAGTCCGTGCACACGTTCGCCAACACGATCAACACGCACGAGGGCGGTACGCACGAAGAGGGTTTCCGCTCTGCGCTGACCAACGTCGTGAAGAAGTACGCCAACGAGAAGAAGCTTGTCAAGGAGAAGGACGGCATCCTCACCGGAGACGACATCCGCGAGGGTCTCGCCGCCATCATCTCCGTCAAGGTCGGTGAGCCGCAGTTCGAGGGCCAGACGAAGACCAAGCTCGGCAACACCGAGGTGAAGTCCTTCGTGCAGAAGGCCGCCGGCGAACACCTCACGCACTGGTTCGAGGCGAATCCCGCCGAGGCCAAGCTCATCATCTCCAAGGCCGTCGCCTCGATGCAGGCGCGCACGGCTGCTCGTCGTGCGCGAGATCTGGTGCGGCGCAAGAGCGCCACCGACATCGGTGGACTGCCGGGCAAGCTCGCGGACTGCCGTTCCAACGATCCGTCGAAGTGCGAGATCTACATCGTGGAGGGCGACTCGGCCGGCGGCTCCGCCAAGTCCGGTCGCGACTCGATGTATCAGGCCATTCTTCCGTTGCGCGGCAAGATCATCAACGTCGAGAAGGCCCGCATCGACCGTGTCCTCAAGAACACCGAGGTCCAGTCGATCATCACGGCGTTCGGCACCGGCATCCACGACGAGTTCGACATCGCGAAGCTGCGCTATCACAAGATCGTGCTGATGGCCGACGCCGACGTCGACGGCCAGCACATCTCGACTCTGTTGCTCACCTTGCTGTTCCGCTTCATGCGGCCTCTCGTGGAGCACGGCTACGTCTACCTGGCCATGCCGCCGCTGTACAAGCTCAAGTGGCAGCGAGGTGCGGATCCCGAGTTCGCCTACTCCGATCGGGAGCGCGACGGACTGATCGAGGCCGGCCTGGCGTCGGGCAAGAAGATCAACAAGGACGACGGCATCCAGCGCTACAAAGGCCTGGGCGAGATGAACGCGAAGGAACTGTGGGAGACCACGATGGATCCGAGCGTGCGCGTGCTGCGTCAGGTGACTCTGGACGACGCTGCCGCCGCCGACGAACTCTTCTCCATCCTCATGGGTGAGGACGTCGAGGCCCGCCGCAGCTTCATCACCCGTAATGCCAAGGACGTTCGTTTCCTCGACGTATAGGCGCTCCGCGCCCCGAGCGCCGCGCTAGGAGAATGCAATGACAGACACCACCCTGCCCCCCACCGGCGGCGACGGACCCACGTCCGACCGCATCGAGCTGGTCGACATCCAGCAGGAGATGCAGAACAGCTACATCGACTACGCGATGAGCGTCATCGTCGGTCGAGCACTCCCGGAGGTGCGCGACGGTCTCAAGCCCGTGCACCGCCGCGTGCTGTACGCCATGTTCGACAACGGATATCGGCCCGATCGCGGATACGTGAAGTCGGCTCGACCGGTGGCCGAGACCATGGGTAACTACCACCCCCACGGCGACAGCTCGATCTACGACACCCTCGTGCGCATGGCGCAGCCGTGGTCCATGCGGTACCCGCTCGTCGACGGTCAGGGCAACTTCGGTTCCCGCGGCAACGACGGCCCGGCGGCCATGCGGTACACCGAGTGTCGGCTCACTCCTCTCGCGATGCAGATGCTTGCGGACATCGAGGAGGAGACCGTCGACTTCATCGCGAACTACGACGGCCGCACCCTCGAGCCGACCGTGCTGCCCGCCCGCTTCCCCAATCTGCTCGCCAACGGCAGTGGCGGAATCGCGGTCGGCATGGCGACCAACGTTCCGCCGCACAACCTTCGGGAACTCGCCGAGGGTGTGTACTGGATGTTGGACAACTACGAGGCCAGTGAAGAGGTCGCCCTCGAGGCGATGATCGAGCGGATCAAGGGACCCGACTTCCCCACTCACGGTCTCATCGTCGGATCGCAGGGCATCGAGGACGCGTACCGCACCGGTCGCGGATCGATCCGCATGCGCGGCGTGGTCGACATCGAGGAGGGGGAGCGCGGCGGCACGCAGATCGTCGTCACCGAGCTGCCGTTCCAGGTGAACCCGGACAACATGATCGCCTCGATCGCCGAGCAGCTCAAGGACGGCCGGATCGCCGGCATCTCCGACATCGAGGACCAGTCGTCCGACCGCGTCGGTATGCGCATCGTCATCAAGCTGCGTCGCGACGCGGTAGCGAAGGTGGTGCTGAACAACCTCTACAAGCACAGCCAGTTGCAGACGAGCTTCGGCGCCAACATGCTCTCGATCGTCGACGGCGTTCCGCGCACCCTGCGGATCGACCAGATGATCAAGCTGTACGTGACCCACCAGCTCGACGTGATCGTCCGTCGTACGCGGTACCGGTTGCGGAAGGCCGAGGAGCGGGCCCACATCCTGCGCGGACTGGTGAAGGCGCTCGACGCCCTCGACGAGGTCATCGCGTTGATCCGCCGGTCCGCCGACGCCGATGTCGCACGCCAGGGCCTGATGGACCTGCTCGACGTCGACCAGATCCAGGCGGACGCCATCCTCGCGATGCAGCTGCGTCGCCTCGCCGCGCTCGAACGGCAGCGCATCGTCGACGAGCTCGCCGCGATCGAGATCGAGATCGCGGACCTGCAGGACATCCTGGACCGTCCGGAGCGTCAGCGGGAGATCGTGCGCTCGGAGCTGAAGGAGATCGTCGACAAGTTCGGCGACGATCGTCGTACCCGGATCATCGCGGCCGACGGCGACGTCAGCGACGAGGACCTGATCGCGCGTGAGAACGTCGTGGTCACCATCACGGAGACGGGGTATGCCAAGCGCACGCGGACCGACCTCTACCGATCGCAGAAGCGCGGCGGCAAGGGTGTGCAGGGCGCGGGTCTCAAGCAGGACGACATCGTCAGCAAGTTCTTCGTCTGCTCGACGCACGACTGGATCCTGTTCTTCACCACGAAGGGCCGGGTCTACCGGGCCAAGGCGTACGAGCTCCCCGAGGCCAACCGCACGGCCCGCGGACAGCACGTCGCCAACCTGTTGGCGTTCCAGCCCGACGAGCGCATCGCGCAGATCATCCAGATCAAGACCTACGACGACGCGCCGTACCTGGTGCTCGCGACGAAGGCCGGTCTGGTGAAGAAGTCCAAGTTGGCCGACTTCGACTCCAACCGTTCCGGTGGCATCGTGGCCGTCAACCTGCGTGGCGACGACGAGCTGGTCGGAGCCGTGCTGTGCACCAATTCGGACGACCTGCTGCTCGTGTCCGCTCAGGGCCAGTCGATCCGCTTCTCGGCCACCGACGAGGTGCTGCGCCCGATGGGCCGCGCCACTTCGGGTGTCCAGGGAATGCGCTTCAACGGCGAGGACGCACTGCTCTCCCTGAACGTGGTGAAGGACGGCACGTACCTGCTGGTCGCCACGTCCGGTGGCTACGCGAAGCGCACCGCGATGGAGGACTACCCCCCGCAGGGCCGCGGTGGCAAGGGCGTGCTGACCATTCAGTACGACCCGCGTCGTGGCACCCTGGTGGGAGCGCTCATCGTCGAGGACGACGACGAGCTCTACGCCATCACCTCGAGCGGCGGTGTCATCCGCACCGCGGCTCGTCAGGTTCGCAAGGCAGGACGCCAGACCAAGGGCGTTCGGCTGATGAACCTCGGCGACGGCGACAACCTGCTGGCCATCGCACGCAACGCGGACGAGCCGGAGGACCTCGCGATCGCCGAGGCCGACGGATCCAAGGAGTCATGAGCGCAGTGAGTACTCCCGAACAGCCCGGGTCCACCGGAAACGGACGCCCCGCGCCGAGCACCACGTCCGACCGTCAGGCCCCACGGCCTGCCGGCGGACCCCCGGCACCTCGCCCGCCCGCGGCGTGGCCGCCTGCCCAGCAGGACGGCGCACGCCAGGACGGGGTGCAGCAGGACTCCGCTCGACAGGACCCTGCTCGGCAGGACCCCGGCCATCAGGGTCCCCGTCCGGCTCGGACACCGGACTCCCAGCAGGCTCCCGTGCGGGAGCAGCAGCCACCCCAGCGGCAGCCGCAGACGAACCTGCAGAGCCGTCCCGCTCCGACGGGCCGCGCTCCCGAGCAGGCTCGTCCGGACCAGGGTCAGGCCCGGACGACCGTGCAGCCCGCTGCACGTCCGACGGACGGTCAGGACCGTCCCCGCCAGGGGCGTCCCGCCGAGGCGACGGCCAAGGCTGCGGTGATCGACGGGCCGACGCGCAACATCGCGCGGAACGACCTGCCCACCGACATGCCGGACCTCTCGACGGTCCGTCACCCGCAGCAGGAGGAGCAGCGCACCGAGCGCGCCACCCCGATGATGACGGCGCGATCGTCGGAGTCCGGTGAGCCGCTGCGCGCGACCGTCCAGGTGCGCAAGATCGATCCGTGGTCGATGTTGAAGCTGTCGCTCGTGATCTCCGTGTCGCTGTTCTTCGTCTGGATGGTGGCCGTCGGGCTGCTGTACATGGTGCTCGACGGCATGGGCGTGTGGGATCGACTGAACAATGCGTTCTCCGACATCGTCGCCACGTCCGGCGAGTCCGGGTTGGTGTCGGCCGGCCAGATCTTCGGCTACGCCGCCGTCATCGGTCTCATCAACGTGGTGCTGTTCACAGCACTGACGACCATCGGCACGTTCATCTACAACCTGTGCTCCGACCTCGTCGGCGGCCTGGAAGTGACGCTGGCGGACCGGGACTGACCCACCGCACACCGGCGTTTTGGTCTCGCGCCGTGTGTGCGGTAATCTCGTTCCTCGGTCAGCACAGCACGTTCCACCGTGCTCTGCGAGCCGAGTGCGGGCCTATAGCTCAGGCGGTTAGAGCGCTTCCCTGATAAGGAAGAGGTCGGAGGTTCAAGTCCTCCTAGGCCCACGAACGAGAGCGAGAAAGGATGTCCGTGAGGATTCTTCTCCCCGCCCTCGTGACGTCGGTCGTCGTTGCCGTCACTGTTCGCGCGATTCGCGTGGAGAGTACGCGGTGGCATCGACTGCCGGATGTCGATCCGGGGCCTTAGCTCAGTTGGTAGAGCGCTGCCTTTGCAAGGCAGATGTCAGGAGTTCGAATCTCCTAGGCTCCACAGTCACGACCACACCCTGTTCCGCATGCCGGAGCAGGGTGTTCTCGTCTCTGGACATGTCACCATGCCCACCGGCGATGCTTCGTCCACCACTGCGCGCCTCATCGTCGATACTTGACGCGTGAACCCCGGACGAGGAACAGAAGCGAGCACCGCGATGGTGGTCTATCTGTGTCCCACCGCGGTTCTCTTCATCGCCGGTGCCGTCGCGTTCTCGGGCACGACCACCGGAACCGTGGTCATGGTCCTCGCTGCAGGTCTCCAACTCCTCGGTGCGGCCGTCCTGCACTTCGGCCCGCGTCCGACCTCGCCTCGCACGCTGGGCATCGTGACGGGCGGCGCCGTCGCGTCGCTGTGCGCGATGTTCCTCACGTCGGACGGACCGGTGGCGTACCTGCTGCTGAGTCAGGCGGCGATGTTCCTGGGCATGCAGCTCGCGGGGTACTGGAGTGAGCGCGGCGGCTGGGTGTGGGTGAGCGTGCTGACGGTGGGATCGGTCGTGGCGGCCGCGCTGTCGCCGTCGACCATGCCGATGGTGGGTTACGTCCTCACCGCGCTGGGCATCGTGGCCGCCGCCGAGTTCTTCGGCTCCCACTCGCGGCGCATGCGGCACTCGGCGTCGCGGGACGCCCTGACCGGACTCCTCAACCGTCAGGGCCTCGAGGACCGCGTCGAGAAACTGCTCCCGGTCTTCGCCTCTCGTGGTCTGCCGGTGAGCATGGCGGTTCTCGATCTCGACAACTTCAAGACCGTGAACGACATCTACGGGCACATCGCCGGCGACGTACTGCTCGAGCGGGTCTCGGCAGCGTGGCGCGGCCAGCTGCGCAAGGGCGACGTCCTGGGCCGTCTCGGCGGCGACGAGTTCGTGCTGTTCATGCCGGGAACCGGTGAGGGCGAGGCGGCGACCCTTCTGGAGCGGCTGCGGGCAGCGCACTCGGCCGAGTGGAGCGTCGGACTGGTCTGCATGCCCACCGTGCGCAAGTGGTCGGAAATCTACCGGGCCGCCGACGCCGAGCTCTACAAGGCCAAGCGCAGCCGAGGTGCCCAACAGATGTCCACGCCGGTGCCCAGGGCCGTCATCGAGGACACCGGAGTGCCTGCCGAGCGGCGCTGACGGCTCGTTCCCCGGGCTGTGGACGACGCAGCGAGGCCCGCCGGCTCCATCTGGTCCACTGTCCGCTCGAGGCGGCCGTCACGTGCCGTCCGGGAACGACGGGGGTCGGCGTGAGCGAGTCGGTGGTCTGGACAGCACCGGACCTGTGGAGCATGCACACGAGGGTGGTGTCCGCGGGGACTCGCCTGCGCGTGCTGGTCGATCGCACGACCGCGATCGGGCGGCTGCCCGGGTGGGAGGGAGCGGCGGCCGACGCCGCTCGGTCGGCCGTCGTGGGTACGGCGGCGGAGCTGTCGACGCGAGCGGAGGTGTTGGGTCGGATCGCGGACGTCCTCGCCCGCGCGGGTGACGACCGTGCAGCCTTGTCGCGATGGGATCCCGCGGATCGGACGGGCGCCCTCGCCGAACTGGATCGCACGGTCGCCGAGGACCTGACCAGGGCAGGCGGAGACGCGACGCCGGAGTCGGCGCCCACGAGGGCCGCGGCGGTGCTCGACACCGCCAATCGGGCGCGGATGGTTGAGGACCATGAGCGCCTCGTCGTCGCCGAACGGGACCTGTCCGCGCGACTCGACGACGCCGCGTTCGGGGGCGCGTTCTCGAACGTGGACGCGGGACTCGCCGAGACGCGGCAGCGCCTGGCGGCCATCGACGCGCTGATCGAGGTGCTCGCGCGACCCGAGCGCCGTCTCGTGCACTACGAGGCGGGTGCGCGCCGCACCCTGGCGGCGGTGTCCGTCGGCGACCTCGACGGTGCGGATCGGGTGGCGGTGGTGGTTCCGGGCGCCGGGACCACGGTGGCGGGGTCGATCGCGCGACACGACGGCGAGACGGCGGCACTCGTCACCGAGGCGGGTGCGCTGTCACCCGGCTCCGTCACCGCAGGTGTGTCGTGGCTCGGATACGAAGCGCCGCAATGGAACACGGAGCTCGTCGAGCCCGGGCGCAGCGTGGCCTCGACCGCACCGGCCGCGGCCGGTGCGCCGGCACTCGTCGGCGTTCTCGAGGCGCTCGGCGATCGTCGACACGGTGGTGACGCTCCGGAGGTGACGCTGGTGGCGCACTCCTACGGCACCGTCGTCGCGGCGCAGGCCATCGAGGCCGGTGCCCCCGTCGACGCCGTGGTGGTGATGGGCTCGCCCGGATGGAGCGACCGCGCCGCCGCAGCCGCGCCGGGCCCGGTGCACGTCGCCGAGGCGGCGTGGGACCCCGTCGCCGACCTGGGACGGTTCGGGCCCGATCCCAGCGAGCGACCCGAGACCGAGGCGCTGGACACGGCGGGCACCGTGGGCCATGCCGACTACCTGGAACCGGGCAGCGTGTCGGCACGGGCCGTGGCCGAGGTGGTGGCCGGAGTGCCGAGCCCACCCGCCCCACGAACCATGGACTTGGCCGACGTGGCGCGGTTCGTGCTCGGGATGCTCTGACCGGCGGAGCAGTGTCAGGGCGCCTGGTGACCGTTGGTCGTCGGCGTGCCCAGGCTCGGCGGCTCGGCGGCGGGAGGGGGCAGCTCGGTGCGGCGCGAGCGGGAGAACGCGACAGCGCCGGCGCCGAGGAGGACGAGCAGTCCGATCACGCCGGCGCGGCGGCCGGGCACGAACCGACCGCGTCGAACGGGCGCCGCCGCACGCACGGGTGCGGGACGAGCGGCACGCTGCTGGGCGCGTCGTGACCGGAGGACCGACACCCCCTTGCGAGTGACGACGAAACCTGTTGCTGCGGGGCCCTTCGCGAGCGTGAGGGCGGTGTCACGGGCGATGCCGAGCGCCTTCTTGGCGGTGGCACTGTCGGGTGTTGACGTCATCCGTTCACCCTTGCACATTCCCCGGGTGGCACGATGGTGTTGTGACCTCACCTCTACAGACTCAGACCGCGACCCTGCACACGAATCACGGCGACATCGTGATCGCCCTCTTCGGCAACCACGCGCCGAAGACGGTCGAGAACTTCGTCGGTCTCGCGCAGGGCACCAAGGACTACAGCACGAAGAACGCGTCGGGCTCCTCCGAGGGACCTTTCTACGACGGCGCGATCTTCCACCGCGTCATCGCGGGCTTCATGCTCCAGGGTGGTGACCCCACCGGCACCGGCACGGGTGGTCCCGGATACAAGTTCGGTGACGAGTTCCACCCCGAGCTGTCGTTCGACCGTCCGTACCTGCTCGCCATGGCGAACGCGGGCCCCGGCACCAACGGTTCGCAGTTCTTCATCACCGTCGGCCCGACGCCGCATCTCAACCGTCGTCACACCATCTTCGGCGAGGTCATCGATCCCGCGTCGCAGAAGGTCGTCGACGAGATCGGCTCGACCGCGACCGGCCGCGGCGATCGCCCCGTGAACGACGTCGTCATCGAATCCGTCACCATTGCCTGATTCGACCGACACGGTCCCCCGTCGCGAGATCGGTGTGACATGACAGGACCAGGATGGGGCGGCGCTCCGGTGCCGCCCCTCCCTACCTGCGTGCGCCACCCCGATCGGCCCACCGGCCTGTCCTGCACCCGGTGCGACCGACCGGCCTGCCCGGAATGCCTGCGGCCGGCCGCGGTGGGTCAGCACTGTGTCGAGTGCGTGGCACAGGCTGCGGGGTCGATCCCGCGTGCCCGCACGATGGCCGGCGGTGTCAGCAGGACCGTCTCCACCCCCGTCGTCACCTACGCGCTGATGGCACTGAACATCCTCGTGTTCGCCCTCACGGCCGCTCAGTCCGGCGGCCTGGCGAACCAGTCGAGCTCGCTGTTCCGCAGCTGGCAGCTCGTCCCGCTCCTGGTGGCCGACGGCGATGTCGTCCGCATCCTGGGCAGTGGTTTCCTGCACTCCGGCATCGTGCACCTCGCCGTGAACATGTTCGCCCTGTACGTCATCGGGCGCGATTGCGAGCTGGTGCTCGGACGCTCGCGATACCTCGCCGTGTACGTCGTCGCGCTGCTGGGCGGCGCCGCGGCGGTGATGTGGCTGTCCAGCCCCCTGGTGGCGACGGTCGGAGCATCCGGCGCCGTGTTCGGCCTCCTCGGTGCACAGGCCGTGATCCTCGTCCGACTGCGCCGCAGCCCCACCCCGGTGCTCGTCGTGATCGGGCTCAACGTGGTGCTGAGCATCGCGATCCCCGGTATCTCCCTGTGGGGACACCTCGGCGGGCTCGCCGCCGGTGCCGCCGCCACGGCCGCGGTGCTGTTCGTCACCGGTTCGGACGCTCGTCGGTCACGCCGACTGGGATGGTTCGGCATCGCCGGCGTCGGGCTGCTCGCACTGGCGCTGATCGGTCTGCGTGCCGCGACGCTCGCTCCGACTCTCGTGGCGGGCTAGTCCCGCTGCGACCAGCCCGCGTCGACCCACCCGTGCAGCTCGAGGGTGTCGAACACGGCGCGCGGATCGGCCCCGAGGTCCCAGCGACCGAAGATGACGAGTCGCTCGTCGTCGCCGTCGGTCACGTCCATCTCCAGCATCGGAACCCGTCGACCGAGCCGCGGGTACGGGACCAGACGCAGTGAGAGCACGTCGTCGCGCCCGTAGTCGCGGGTTCCGCGCAGAGTTCTGATGCGCAGGACGTCGCCGTCGACACTCAACTTCGGACGTTGGACCGCGGCCAGCACAGCCAGCGCCAGGGCTGCCAGTGCGGCGAGTCCGATGAGCGCGCGGCCGGCCGGATCACCCGTCGTGGCGACGGCAGCGGCGGCGAGTGCAGCGGCTCCCACCCCCAGCGCGGCCACGGCGGCGAGGGGTGTGGACCAGGACTGCGGTGCCTCGCGGCCACCTGTGGACAAGTTATCCACAGAAGTTATCCACAGTGTGGATGAACAACACGCGTGTAATTTCGGCGCGCACGGCGGAGGAAGCCCCGGTCAGCGCCATTTCATCGTCATGACGAGACCGACGATCCAGAAACCGAAGCCGATCAGCAGGTTGTAGGCCCCCAGATCCGACATCCAGCCGATGCTGTCCTGGGCGAGGTAGTACACGATGAGATACACCAGACCGAGCACCATGAAACCGAACATGACCGACAGATACAGCGTGCTCGACGGCGCGGCCTTGACCTTGACGGGCGTCCGCGACGCCGGATCGATCGTGTAGTCGGGCTTCTTGCGGACCTTCGACTTGGGCATGGATGACCTCGAACTCTCGTACCGGACTGCAGGCGGGCGGGTGTGAGCCACGGTGGGGACGCTCACTGCTCACGTCCACGATAACCTGCAGCCGAGCTCCCACCCGTGCGGCATTAGTCTTGTGACATGCGCATCCTCGTCGTCGACAACTACGACAGCTTCGTGTTCAACCTGGTCCAGTACCTCGGCCAGCTGGGGACACGGGCCCGAGTGCTGCGGAACGACGACCCCGGGGTGCTCGATGTCGAGGCCGCCGTGGCGGAGGTGGACGGAGTGCTGCTCAGTCCCGGACCCGGCACGCCGCAGCGTGCCGGCGTCACTATGGACATGGTGCAGGCCTGCGCCTCGTCGGCAACGCCCCTGCTCGGCGTGTGCCTCGGACACCAGGCCATCGGTGCCTCCTTCGGCGGTGTGGTCGAACGCGCGCCGGAACTGCTGCACGGCAAGACCAGCGTCGTCCACCACTCCGGAGACGGCGTGCTGGCAGGGTTGCCGGATCCGTTCACCGCGACGCGCTACCACTCGCTGACGGTGCGGGAGGACACGATCCCGGACGACCTCGAGGTGACCGCGCGCACCGAGAGCGGCATCGTCATGGCGATGCGCCACCGGGAGCTGCCGATCCACGGCGTGCAGTTCCACCCCGAGTCGGTCATGACGCAGGGTGGTCACCGCATGCTGGCGAACTGGCTCGCCGTGTGCGGCGAGGCTCCCGAACCGGGCCTGGTGGCCGAGCTCGAGAGCGCCGCCCGCGTCTGAGCACGGCGCCGCGTCGGGTCAGAGCCCGAACTTGCCGACGGTCACGTTGACGCGCGCCGTCTTGGCGATGGCCGTCCCCGGCGCGACCGCCTGCTGCTGAACGCGGTTGACCTGCGTGAGGTCCGACGTCTGGACGTCGACCTGGTCGATCTCGGCGATGGTGCCCTCCCAGCCGGCGGCGCGGAGGAGGTCGACGGCCTGGACCGGGGTCTGGCCTGCCAGGTCCGGGATCTCGAACTGCGATCCGTTGGACACCCGCACCACCACGGTGTCGCCGTCGGTGGCGTTGCTGCCGCCCGCGGGCGTCGTGGCGACCACCTGACCGGCCGGGAGCGTCGAGTCGACGTTCTGGCGGTCGACGAGGAAACCGGCACCCGCGATGTTGGGCTGAGCGACCTCGATGTTCTGACCGACCACGTCGGGGACCCGCACCTGACGCGGTCCCGATCCGAGCGTGATGCGTACCGACGAGCCCTGAGCCATCGACGATCCGCGAGCCGGCTCCTGACCGATGACCTTGTCGACGTCCGCGCGAGACGACGCGGCCCGGCCGATAGACGGGTCGAGAGCGAGACCGGCCTGCACCAGTGCCTGTTCCGCAGCGCTCTGCGTCAGTCCTGCCAGCTGGGGGACCTGGATCTGCTCCGGACCGGTGGACACCTCGAGAACGAGGGTGCTGTTCTCGTCGACCGTCGTGCCGGACACGGGTCGCGTGCCGATGACGGACCCCTCGGGCACCGTCGCGTCGGAGCGTTGCTGGACGTCGACGCGGAAGCCCGCGTTCTCGAGGGTGGTGCGGGCGGCGTCGGCGGTCTGCGCGGACACGTCCGGGACGGTCACCGAACGGGCCTCCGCACCGGGGCCGAGATTCCACAGGAAGACGCCGACGATGCCGACGACCACGAGGGCGGCGAGCGCCATGACGGCGACGCGCACGCCCTTGCGGCGCGGTCGTTCTCCGTCGTCGTCCGCGTCGGGATGCGCGTGGCGGGCGATCCGGCGAGGCTCGCCGGAGTTGTCGGACGCCGGCCGAGCGCCGGACCGCGGCGCATCCATCGAGCCGAGGATGGTGGTGCGATCCTCGTCGTTCATCACCATCGGCGCACTGGGCCGCTGGCCACCGAGGACGCGGATGAGATCGGTGCGCATGTCCGCGGCGCTCTGGTACCGATTGGCCGGGTTCTTGCTCATCGCCTTGAGAATGATCGAGTCCAGCTCCCGCGGGATGTCCGGATTCACCGACGACGGCAGTCGCGGATCTTCCCGGACGTGCTGGTACGCGACCGCGACCGGGGAGTCACCCGTGAACGGCGGCTCGCCCGTCAGGATCTCGAACAGCACGCAGCCCAGCGAGTAGACGTCGGATCGCGCATCGACCTGTTCGCCGCGAGCCTGCTCTGGCGACAGGTACTGGGCGGTACCGATGACGGCAGCGGTCTGCGTCATCGGAGACGAACTGTCGGCGATGGCCCGCGCGATGCCGAAGTCCATGACCTTGACCGCACCGGCGCGGTTGATCATCACGTTGGCCGGTTTGACGTCGCGGTGCACGATGCCGTTGCGGTGGCTGAAGTCGAGGGCGGCGCAGACGTCGGCGATGACCTCCATCGCACGCTTGGGAGCCATCGGCCCCTCGGCGCGGACGATGTCGCGCAGCGTGTCGCCGTCGACGTACTCCATGACGATGTAGGGCAGCGGACCCGTCTCGGTCTCCGCCTCACCCGTGTCGTACACCGCCACGATCGCCGGATGGTTCAGTGCCGCAGCGTTCTGTGCCTCGCGGCGGAACCGCAGGTAGAACGTGGGATCGCGTGCCAAATCCTGACGCAGCACCTTGATGGCCACGTCGCGATCGAGACGGCCGTCCTTCGCGAGGTGGACCTCCGACATGCCACCGAAACCGAGGATCTCCCCGAGGTCGTACCGGGACGAGAGCTTGCGCGGTGTGGTCATCGCGATCCTCCCGGTGCGTAGTTGAAGGGGTTGCCGTCCCCGTTGCCGTTGCCGTTCCCGCCGCCGAGACCGGGGATGGTGAACAGTCCCCCGTCGGTCGTGGTCGTGGTGGTGGTCGTCGGCTCGGTGGTCGTGGGCTCGGTGGTGGTCGTCGTCGGTTCCGTCGTCGTGGTGGTCGTGGTGGTGGTGGTCGTCGTCGTGGGCTCGGTGGTGGTGGTGGTCGTCGGCCGCGTCGTGGTGGTTGTCGGCTCCGTGGTGGGCGCCGCCGTGGTGGTCGAGGTGACGACGGGCGTCGAACCGTTGCTCTCGGTGAAGACGAACAGCCCGAACGCGACGACGGCGGCGAGCAGGAGCAGTCCACCGGCAGCCCAGGCAAGGGCCTTCTGCCCGGGGGTCATGCCCGATTCGCGGTCACGATCAGGTTCCGGTGATCGTGGTGTGGCCGCTGCCGCGGCGGCGTAGCCGGTGGCGGACGTGGTCATCATGCGGGTGCTGGACGGCCCACCGACGGCGCCGACGGGCGGGGCGACCCGACCGGTACCGGACGCCGTGCCCGGGGCGGGCGGGCGCCGGCCGGCGCGCACGGCAGCGACCGCGTCGGCGAACTCCCCGCCGTTCTCGTACCGTGCGGCCGGGTCCTTGGTCATGGTGATCTCGATGAGCTCCCGCACCGGCTGCGGCAGATCGCCGGGAAGCGGCGGCGCGGCGTCCCGCACGTGCTTCATCGCGACCGTCAGCGCGCCGTCGCCGACGAACGGACGGGTCCCGCTGATGGCCTCGTAGCCCACGACGCCGAGCGAGTACACGTCGGACGCGGACGTCGCGTCCTGACCCAGCGCCTGTTCGGGGGCGATGTACTGCGCGGTGCCCATGACCATGCCGGTCCGCGTGACGGGCGAGGCGTCCACGGCCTTCGCGATGCCGAAGTCGGTGATCTTCACCGTCCCGTCGGGCGTGATCATGATGTTGCCCGGCTTCACGTCACGGTGGACGATGCCTGCGCGGTGCGCGGCCTGCAGGGCGCGGCCGGTCTGCTCGAGCATGTCCAGTGCGTGGACCAGCGGAAGCCGACCCATGCGCGTGAGCACCGTGTTGAGGGGCTCGCCGATGACGAGCTCCATGACGAGATACGCGAGCGACTGCCCGTTGGCGTCCCGCACCTCGCCGTAGTCGTAGATGTTGGCGATGCCGGGATGGTTCAACAGCGCGGTCGTGCGCGCCTCGACACGGAACCGTTCGACGAACTCGGGGTCGTCCGAGAACTCCGGCTTGAGGATCTTGACGGCGACGCGGCGATCGAGCCGGTTGTCCGTCGCTTCCCAGACCTGTCCCATTCCACCGGTCGCGATCAGTCGGAGCAGTCGATAGCGGTCGGCGACCACTGCTCCGTTACCCAGGCCTCCACTCATGCGGGGCTCACCTCCCCTGCAATCCGGCGCCGAGCACTGCTCTCGCCACTGGTGCCGCGACGGACCCACCGGTGGCGGCGAGTGCGCGGTCACCACCGTTCTCGACGATGACCGCGATGGCGATCTTCGGGTCCTGTGCCGGCGCGAACGCGATGTACCAGGCGTGCGGAGGGGTGTTGCGCGGATCGCTGCCGTGCTCGGCGGTGCCGGTCTTGGATGCGATCTGCACCCCCGCGATCTTGCCCTCGCCGCCGGAGTTGTTCTCCGAGCCGACCATCAGATCGGTGAGCGTGGACGCGACCTCGGGAGAGATCGACTGGCCCAGTGACGTGGGCTCGGTGGTGTCGAGGGTCGACAGATCCGGACCCTGCAGCTGGGCCACCATGTGCGGCGCCATGCGCACGCCACCGTTCGCGATGGTGGCCGCGATCTCGGCGTTCTGCAGCGGTGTCAGTGCGACGTCGCGCTGGCCGATGCTGCTCTGACCGAGGGCGGCGTCGTCCGGGATCTCCCCGACGGTGCTGTCGGCGACCGGGATCGGCACGGCCTGGTTCGCCTCGCCGATGCCGAACGCGGACGCGGCGTCCTTGACGTTCTGGGTGCCGGCGTCGATACCGAGTTCCACGAAGGCGGTGTTGCACGAGCGCGCGAACGCCTCGCGCAACGACGCGGTGGCGCCGCCGCCGCACGTGGAGCCGTTGTAGTTCTCGAGCGTCGTCGACGTGTCGGGCAGCGTGATGGTCGGCGCCGCCGTGAGCTGGGTGTCCGGGGTGGAGCCGGCCGCCAGCGCGGCCGCGGTGACGACCACCTTGAACGTCGAACCGGGCGGGTAGGTCTGGGAGACCGCGCGGTTGACCAGGGGCTCGCCCGGATCGCTGCTCAGTCGCTCCCACGCCTGCGTCGACGTCTCGCCGTCGTGCGTCGCGAGCTCGTTGGGGTCGTAGCTCGGCGTGCTCACCATCGTCAGGATCTTGCCGGTGGACGGCTCGATGGCCACGACGGAGCCGGTGTAGCCCTTCGACGTCAACTGGTCGTAGGCGACCTGCTGCATCACCGGATCGATCGTGGTGACGACGTTGCCGCCGCGGGGGTCGCGACCGGAGAGCAGGTCGAAGAACCGCTTGCCGAACAGTCGGTTGTCCGAGCCGTTCAACACTGCGTCCTCGGACCGTTCGAGAGCGGTGCTCGAGTACAGCATCGAGTAGAAGCCGGTGACCGGTGCGTTGGCGGCCGGGCTGGACGGTGCCGCGGGGTTGGCGGGGTACGTCCGCAGGTACTTGTAGCGATCGTCGGTCGCGACGGAGGCCGCGAGCACCTGGCCGCCGCTCGAGATCTGCCCACGCTGGCGTGCGTACTCGTCGAGCAGCACCCGCGAGTTCCGCGGATCCGTTCGGAGGTCGTCCGCCTTGATGACCTGGACGTACGTCGCGTTCGCGAGCAGGACGACGATCATCGCCATGACGCCGATGGCGACTCTGCGCAGAGGTGTGTTCACGGTCGCTTCACCACCTCGGTGGGAGCGTCACCGATCGGAGCCGCCGGTCCGCGTTTCTGCGGCACGACGGGCGCCCGTGCGGCGTCCGAGATCTTGATGAGCAGGGCGACCAGAGCGTAGTTCGCGAGCAGCGAGGATCCTCCGTAGGACATGAACGGTGTGGTGAGACCGGTGAGCGGGATGAGCTTGGTGACGCCGCCGACGACGACGAACAGCTGCACCGCGATGGTGACGGACAGTCCGGCGGCGAGCAGCTTGCCGAAGCTGTCGCGCACAGCGAGGGCGGTGCGCAGCCCGCGCAGCACGAAGACCAGATAGAGCATCAACACGGCTGCCAGGCCAATGAGGCCGAGCTCCTCGCCGATGGTCGCGATGATGAAGTCGGTGCTCGCGAACGGCACCTGCGACGGCCGGCCACTGCCGAGCCCGGTACCGCCCATGCCGCCGGTCGCCAGACCGAAGAGCGACTGCGAGATCTGATAGCCGGTGTCGTTGTAGTCCGCGAACGGATCCAGCCACGTGTCGGTGCGGATCTTCACGTGCCCGAAGAACTGGTACGCGAGCAGGAAGCCGAGCAGGAGCAGCGCCACACCCACGACGATCCAGCCGACGCGCTCGGTGGCGACGTAGATCATCACCAGGACCGTGCAGTAGATCAGCAGCGACGTGCCGAGATCCTTCTCGAACACCAGGACGCCGATGGACACGATCCACGCGACGACGATGGGGCCGAGATCGCGGGCGCGCGGGAAGTCCATGCCGAGCACGTGCTTGCCCGCGGTGGTGAAGAGCTCGCGCTTTGCCACGAGCACCGAGGCGAAGAAGATGAGCAGCAGGATCTTCGAGAACTCACCGGGTTGGATGCTGAAGCCGGGCAACCGGATCCAGATCTTCGAGCCGTTGACCTCGGACAACGAGGAGGGCAGGACCGCCGGCAGGGCCAGGAACACCAGACCGCCGAGGCCCAGGGTGTAGCCGTACCGCGCGAGGGTGCGGTAGTCGCGGACCAGCACGAGGACAGCGATGAACCCGGCGATGCCCAGGGCCGTCCACAGCACCTGCTGCGTGGCGTCGGCCGACGGCTCCTCGATGCCGAGGTACACCGCCGACTGCTGCGCCGCGAGGTCGAGCCGGTGGATGAGCACCAGTCCGAGCCCGTTCAGCATGGCGACGACCGGGAGCAGCAGCGGATCCGCGTGGGTGGCGAAACGACGGACCGCGGCGTGGGCGACCGCGAACATCGCGAGGTAGGCGAGGCCGTACTTCGCCAGGTCCCAGGTGATGGCCTGCTCCTGGCTCGCCTCGACGAGCACCAGCGACACCGTGGTGATGACCGCGGCCGCGCCGAGCAGTGCCCCCTCGACACCGCGTCTCGTCGACTGCGGCGGGGCGGGGGCGAACCCACCGGGCGGGCTGGGGAACGAGGCGGACGACTGGCTGGGGGTGGGCCGGTTCGGGGTCGGCAGGTTGGGAGCGGACATCACGAACCCGTCCTGCAGGTCTGGCCCGCCACCAGTGTCGGCGTCGGTGCCGGGGTGGGCTCGATCGTGGTGGTCACGGGAGCCGCCGGATCGACGGGCACCGCCGGGTCCGGAGCGGGCGGTGCGGCCGTGGGAGCAGGCGTGGCCTCGGGAGTGGCGCTCGGCGTGGTGGTGGCGCTCGCCGGCGGCGTGCACGGGGGCAGCAGGTCACCGGACGCAAGCCGCGCCACCTGGGTGCGCGCGTCGTCGAGGGTGCCCGACGGCAGACCCGAGCGCACCTGTTCGCGTGCCGAGGGCTGGAGATCGTCGACACCCAGGATCGTGCAGTCGGCGTCGCCGGGAGCGCGCAGCTCGACCGTCGCGTCCTCGGTGGCCGTGGCCCCGTCGCGTACGCAGCCGACCAGATCGACCTCCTGCAGCGAGAAGCCGAGCACCGAACCGGAGACACCGCGCATCACCACCACGCGACCGTCGTCGGTTCCGACGTAGTAGTTACGTTGCAGCAGTTGCCATCCCACGACGAGACCGACGACGAGAAGGGCGACCACGCCGAGGCCGGCGAGTGACCACCGGAGCTTGTGCGACTTCTTCTCCGGCACGGGCGGTGGTGTCACGACACGTTTCGGGGTGGTGCGGGGCGGCCGCATGGCGGCGGCGCGGCCGGCTGCCGTGTTCGGCGGCGGCGCGTCCTCCTCGTCGGACATCGACGCGGCTCCGGCGAGAATGGGGTGCGACTGGCCGTAGTCCAGATCGATGACGTCGGCGACGACGACGGTGACGTTGTCGGGGCCACCGCTGCGCAGCGCCAGCTCGATGAGCCGATCGGCGCACTCGTCGTTCTCGCCCTCGCGGAGCGTGTCGGCGATGGTCTCGCTGCTGACGACGTCGGACAGGCCGTCCGAGCACAGGAGATACCGATCCCCGGCGCGGGCCTCACGCACCGTGAGCGTCGGCTCGATCTCGTTACCGGTGAGCGCGCGCATGATGAGCGACCGCTGCGGGTGCGAGTGCGCCTGCTCGGCCGTGATCCGGCCCTCGTCGACCAGGGACTGGACGAACGTGTCGTCTCGCGTGATCTGCGTCAGCTCGTCGTCGCGCAGCAGGTAGGCACGCGAGTCGCCGATGTGGACGAGCCCGATCTTTCTGCCGCCGAACAGGATCGCCGTCAGGGTCGTGCCCATGCCGTCGAGCTCGGGATCCTCCTCGACCTGCTCGGCGATGGTGGAGTTGCCCTCGCGCGTCGCCCGTTCGAGCTTGCCCAGGAGATCGTCTCCCGGCTCGTCGTCGTCGAGGTGGGCGAGCGCCGCGATCATGAGCTGGGACGCGACCTCACCGGCGGCGTGCCCTCCCATGCCGTCGGCGAGAGCGAGCAGGCGCGCACCGGCGTAGACCGAGTCCTCGTTGTTGGATCGCACGAGACCGCGATCGCTGCGCGCGGCGTAGCGGAGAACCAGTGTCACGGGCGCAGCTCGATCACGGTCTTGCCGACGCGGACGGGCGTGCCCAGCGGGACGCGCACCGCCGTCGTGACCTTGGCCCGGTCGAGGTAGGTGCCGTTGGTCGAACCGAGATCCTCGACGTACCAGTCACCCCCGCGAGGAGACAGCCGTGCGTGGCGCGTGGACGCGTAGTCGTCGGTGAGGACCAACGTCGAGTCGTCCGCCCGACCCATGAGGACCGGCTGCGACCCGAGCGTGATGCGGGTACCGGCCAGCGAACCCTGCGTGACCACCAGCTGCTTGGCCACCTTCGCCTTGCGGCCCTGCAGCGACACCGGTGACGTGCGCGAGCGCGGTGCCACGCGCAGCCCGGAGGCCGCATAGATGTCCGACCGCAGGGTGCGCAGCACTGCCCAGACGAACAACCACAGGATCAGGAGGAAGCCAGCTCGAGTGAGCTGCAGAATCAATCCCTGCACAGCGTGTCACCTCCTCGTGTCACCAGAAGCCGGGTCACGGCTTTCTCGGTCGCCCGGGGACGTCCCGTCTCGGAGCATCATAAGGGCAGGCGCCGACGGCCGGTGTCGGCCGCCGCACCCGTCGCCGGTCCGGTCGTGTCAGACGATGCGGACGAGGATCTCCGAATGTCCGGCGCGGACGATGTCGCCGTCGGCCAGCTGCCAGTCCTGGACCGGTGCACCGTTCACGGTCGTGCCGTTGGTGGAACCCAGGTCGGACAGCATGGCCACCCGGCCGTCCCAGCGGATCTCGAAGTGCCGACGCGAGACGCCGGTGTCGGGGAGCCGGAACTGGGCCTCCTGGCCGCGACCGACGACGTTGCCGCCCTCGCGCAACTGGTAGTGACGGCCGCTGCCGTCCTCGAGCTGCAGGGTGGCGGCGAGCCCGCGAGACGCGGCCGGGCGGTCGTAGTCGTCCCCGTCCGCGACCTGCTGGTAGCCCTGTGTGGCCGGCTGGTCGTACGCCGCCGCAGCGCCGTACGCCCGCGGCTGTGCGGCCTGGCCACCGTCGGCGTAACCGCGCTGGTCGTAGTCGCCGTACGCCTGCTGACGGTCCTGACCGTGCTGGTCCTGACCGTGCTGGTCGTAGCCCGATCGGTCGTAGCCGCCCTGGTCGTAGCCGCGCTGGTCGTACCCGCCCTGGTCGTACCCGCGCTGGTCGTAACCACCCTGGTCGTAACCGCGCTGGTCATAGCCGCCCTGGTCGTAGCCGCGCTGGTCGTACCCGCCCTGGTCGTAGCCCTGCTGGCCGTAGGCGCGGGGATCGGGTCCACCCTGGTCGTACTGAGGACGGCCGTGACCGCGCGGATCCGCCGCCGGCTGTCCGTAGGCCTGGCGGTCGTACGGCTGCTGAGCGGGAGGCTGCTGGCCGTAGGCACGCGAGTCGTAGGGGGCGCGGTTCTGCGGCTGGCGTCCGTAACCCTGGTCGTAGCCGCCCTGCTCGTGACCCTGCTGGTCGTACCCGGCCTGGCCGTACCCCTGCTGGTCGTACCCGGCCTGGCCGTAGCCCTGCTGATCGTGACCCTGTCCGTACGGTGCGCGTCCGTATCCGCCCTGCTCCTGACCGGCGGGCGGGCGGCCGTAGCCGCGGGCGTCCTGCTCGGAGTCGCCGTACGCGCGGGGCGGGCGCACCCGATTCTCCGCCGCCGGGTCGACGCGGCCCGACGCCTCGGGGTCGTACGCCTCGGACGGGTACGCGCTGCCGTTGCGGGGGGCACGGGCGGCGACGCCCGATGCGGGCCGATCGTTGTCGCGGTCGGGCTCGTCGCCCTGGTTCTGAGTCCCTGAGTTCTGGGTCATGGGGCCGGCTCCTGATGTCGACGACGGTCGGTCTTGTGCAGTGGACTGGTGAGGTGGAGCGCTCTGCTGGGGTGACGCGTCGGGATCGACTGTTCCCGACGCGCGGAACTGTCCCGTGTGCAGTGTGGTGGACGGTTCGAAGCGGACCACCACGCGCCCGTACGTCTGCCATCCCTGGTCGGTGATGAAGTCCTGGAGATGGCGTGAGAAGGCGCGAGTGGTGAGGTCGTGGTCGGACGCGAGCCTGTCGTGATCCGACGGGCTGATGGTGATGACGTAGGCGTTGGGTGCCAGCAGATGTCCGCCGTCCAGCGTGCGGACCGACATGGTGGCCTCCTGCTGGAGGGCCGCCTCGACCTCCTGCGGCACCACACCGCCACCGAAGACGCGAGCGAAGGCGTCACCGACAGCACTCTGCAGCTTTCTCTCGAATCGCTGAACCACTCCCACGACACCCTCCTTCTCCGTCTTCGTCGGTACTGCGTCTCACATCGGTACTGCGTCCGTGCGTCGGAGACTCATGATGCTGGAACCGTCCCCGAGGCGTCCACGCCGCCGACGTCCGCGCAGGCCGTGCGGCCTCGCGTGTCCTTCCGTCGTGCGACTACCGATCCATGCTATACGCCCGGAACCGGTTCCCGGCCCCGCCTCGGGACCGGAAACCCGGACCGACGGTATGGATTTCTGCCCGAGTGACGGGTCGTGTTAATCTCGTCCCGTCGCTCGGGCGAGTGGCGGAATGGCAGACGCGCTGGCTTCAGGTGCCAGTGTCCTTCGGGACGTGGGGGTTCAAGTCCCCCTTCGCCCACCACACTGGCCGTAGCCGAGAAATCGCTACGGCCAGTAGTCTTTCATCGGACGTACGTCTCGGTGTGAGATCTCCGACGTCGAGCTCGTGCGCTCCCGGAGTATTCTCGTGAACGAACGCCGAGGTACCGCGCAACGTCGCGCACACACCCACACCGCCGGGGGAACGACCAGGTCAGGCCCGAATGAGGATGCCCTGATTTGTGAATTCGACCGGTTCCTGACTTATCGTTCAGCTGCGGGGTCGACCCACAAGGATCGCCCCTGCCCGAAAACACTCGGTCACCACCTCGGAACGGAT
The DNA here is from genome assembly GCF_000686025.1 of Rhodococcus sp. UNC23MFCrub1.1. Taxonomy (GTDB): domain Bacteria; phylum Actinomycetota; class Actinomycetes; order Mycobacteriales; family Mycobacteriaceae; genus Rhodococcoides. The sequence goes on along the minus strand of NZ_JMLQ01000005.1, from coordinate 38,519 downwards.
CGTTGTCCGAGAGTGGCCGGAGCCCCATCGGAGTGCGTGTTCAACGGTGAACCCGCTCTCGCATCGCCCCGCGGTGGCTCGCGTCGAATCTCGGACGTGGCCGCGCTCTCGCGGATCTTGGCTCGACTCGTCAGTTAGGCAAGACACATGCAGCTTCCCGGACACCGGTACCCATCAGCGCGCGGCCTCTACGATCCCGCCAACGAACACGACTCCTGCGGTGTCGCGTTCGTGGTCGACATGCACGGCCGACGGAGCCGCGACATCGTCGACAAGGCGATCACGGCGCTGATCAATCTCGAACACCGCGGCGCTGCGGGTGCCGAGCCCAACACGGGTGACGGTGCCGGCATCCTGATCCAGGTCCCCGACGCGTTCTACCGCGCCGTGGTCGACTTCGATCTGCCGCCCGAGGGTTCCTATGCCACCGGTATCGCGTTCCTCCCGCAGGCGCGCGCCGCGTCCGCCGAGGCTGTCGCAGGTGTCGAGCGTGTCGTGACCGAGGAGGGCCTCGAGGTTCTCGGCTGGCGCGACATCGAGACGGACGACGCCTCCCTGGGCGCGCTGGCGCGCGACGCCATGCCGACGTTCCGCCAGCTGTTCGTCGCCGCTCCCGACCGTGCACTGTCCGGCATCGATCTCGAGCGCCGCGCGTTCGTCGTGCGCAAGCGCGTCGAGCACGAACTCGGCCTCGAAGGCCCCGGCAAGGACGGTCCTGGACGCGAGTCCGTGTACTTCCCGTCGCTGTCGCCGTCGACCATCGTCTACAAGGGCATGCTCACGACGCCGCAGCTGCGAGGCTTCTACCTCGATCTGCAGGACGAGCGCGTCGTCAGTGCCCTCGGTCTGGTGCACTCGCGCTTCTCCACCAACACGTTCCCCTCCTGGCCGCTGGCACACCCGTTCCGCCGTGTCGCGCACAACGGTGAGATCAACACCGTCACCGGCAACGAGAACTGGATGCGTGCCCGCGAGGCCCTCATCGAGTCGGACGTCTTCGGGGGCCCGGAGAAGCTCGAGAAGATCTTCCCGGTGAACACGCACGGAGCGTCGGACACCGCGCGTTTCGACGAGGTGCTGGAGTTCCTGCACCTCGGCGGTCGCAGCCTGCCGCACGCCGTGCTGATGATGATCCCCGAGGCGTGGGAGCACCACGACAAGATGGATCCGGCTCGCCGGGCGTTCTACCAGTACCACTCGACTCTGATGGAGCCGTGGGACGGACCGGCGTCGGTGTGCTTCACCGACGGCACCGTCATCGGCGCGGTCCTCGACCGCAACGGCCTGCGTCCGAGCCGTCTCTGGGTCACCGAGGACGGCCTGGTCATCATGGCGTCCGAGGTCGGCGTCCTCGACATCGAGCCGTCGAAGATCGTGCGCAAGGTCCGCCTGCAGCCCGGTCGCATGTTCCTGGTGGACACCGCGCAGGGCCGCATCGTCAGCGACGACGAGATCAAGGACGAGCTCGCCGCCGAGCACCCCTACCAGGAGTGGCTCGACGAGGGTCTCGTCGAGATCGACGACCTGCCCGAGCGCCCGCACGTCCACATGACGCACGACCGCGTGCTGATCCGTCAGCAGATCTTCGGGTACACCACCGAGGAACTGACCATGCTGGTCGCTCCCATGGCCAAGGCGGGCGCCGAGGCCATCGGGTCCATGGGCACCGACACGCCCGTCGCCGTGCTCTCGAACCGCCCGCGCATGCTGTTCGACTACTTCTCCCAGCTGTTCGCCCAGGTGACGAATCCGCCCCTGGACGCCATCCGGGAAGAGGTGGTCACCAGCCTCGGCGGCACCATCGGTCCCGAGCGAGATCTCCTGCAGCCCAGTGCCGAAGCATGCCGGCAGATCGTGCTGAAGTCGCCGATCCTGCACAACGACGAGCTGGCCAAGCTGGTCCACATCAACGACGACGGCACCCAGGACGGACTGCGCTCCGTGGTGGTCCGCGGCCTCTACCCGGTCGCCGAAGGCGGTGAGGGACTACGTCGTTCGCTCGAGATCATTCGTTCGCAGGTCTCCGCGGCGATCGACGGCGGCGCGCGCATCGTCATCCTGTCCGACCGCGAGTCGAGCGAACGGCTGGCACCGATCCCGTCGCTGCTGCTGACCTCGGCCGTGCATCACCACCTCGTCCGGGAGAAGACCCGCACCAAGGTGGGGCTGATCGTCGAGGCCGGTGACGCCCGCGAGGTCCACCACATGGCCACCCTCGTCGGCTTCGGTGCCGCAGCGGTCAACCCCTACCTGGCGTTCGAGTCGATCGAGGACATGATCGACCGCGACACCCTGCAGGGCATCGACTACGACAGTGCCGTCAAGAACTACATCAAGGCCGCCGGCAAGGGCGTGCTGAAGGTGATGTCGAAGATGGGCATCTCGACGCTCGCCTCGTACACCGGCGCCCAGCTGTTCCAGGTCATCGGCCTGTCGCAGGCCCTGGTCGACGAGTACTTCTACGGCGTGCAGTCGCCGCTCGGCGGCATCGACCTCGACCAGATCGCGGCCGACGTCGCGGTGCGTCACGGAGTCGCGTACCTGGACAACAAGTTCGAGCGCGCGCACCGCGAGCTCGAGACGGGCGGCGAGTACCAGTGGCGCCGCGAGGGCGAGTACCACCTGTTCAACCCGGACACGGTGTTCAAGCTCCAGCACGCCACCCGCACCGGTCAGTACTCCGTGTTCAAGGAGTACACCCGCATGGTGGACGACCAGTCCGAGCGGCTCGCGTCGCTGCGCGGACTGTTCCGCTTCAAGACCGAGGGTCGCACCCCGATCCCGATCGACGAGGTCGAGTCGGCACGCGACATCGTCAAGCGTTTCTCCACGGGTGCGATGAGCTACGGCTCCATCTCGGCAGAGGCGCACGAGACGCTGGCCATCGCGATGAACCGCCTCGGTGGTCGCTCGAACTCGGGTGAGGGCGGCGAGGACACCGCACGCTTCCTCCCCGACGAGAACGGTGACTGGCGTCGGTCGGCCATCAAGCAGGTCGCGTCGGGTCGTTTCGGTGTCACGTCGAACTACCTGACCAACTGCACCGACATCCAGATCAAGATGGCGCAGGGCGCCAAGCCCGGTGAGGGCGGCCAGCTTCCGGCGCACAAGGTGTACCCGTGGGTGGCCGAGGTGCGTCACTCGACGCCGGGTGTCGGCCTCATCTCGCCGCCCCCGCACCACGACATCTACTCGATCGAGGATCTGGCTCAGCTGATCCACGACCTGAAGAACGCCAACCCGTCGGCGCGCATCCACGTGAAGCTCGTCTCCGAGGTCGGTGTCGGTACGGTCGCCGCCGGTGTCTCCAAGGCGCACGCGGACGTGGTGCTCATCTCGGGCCACGACGGCGGCACGGGCGCCACCCCGTTGACGTCGGTCAAGCACGCCGGCGCACCGTGGGAGCTCGGCCTGGCCGAGACCCAGCAGACGTTGCTGCTCAACGGTCTTCGCGATCGCATCGTCGTGCAGGTCGACGGTCAGCTCAAGACCGGTCGCGACGTCATGGTCGCCGCGCTGCTCGGTGGTGAGGAGTTCGGCTTCGCCACCGCGCCGCTGGTGGTCTCGGGCTGCATCATGATGCGCGTCTGCCACCTCGACACCTGCCCGGTGGGCGTGGCGACGCAGAACCCACTGCTGCGCAAGCGGTTCGCCGGTCAGCCGGAGTTCGTCGAGAACTTCTTCCTGTACATCGCCGAGGAGGTCCGCGAGTACCTCGCGGAGTTCGGTTTCCGCACGCTCGACGAGGCCATCGGCCAGGTCGCGCTGCTGGACACCACCGCGGCGAAGGATCACTGGAAGGCGTCGAAGCTCGATCTGTCGCCGATCCTGGACGTCGCGGAGTCGGCGTTCATGAACCAGGATCTCTACTGCACCGGCACGCAGGACCACGCACTGGACAAGGCTCTCGACCAGCAACTCATCGCGCAGAGCCGCGAGGCACTGGACAAGGGCGAGAAGGTCGAGTTCTCGACGCGGATCACCAACGTGAACCGCACCGTGGGCACGATGCTCGGCCACGAGGTCACCAAGGCGTACGGCGAGGACGGTCTGCCGGAAGGCACGATCGACATCACCTTCACCGGATCGGCCGGTAACAGCTTCGGAGCGTTCGTGCCCAAGGGCATGACGCTGCGACTGCAGGGCGACGCCAACGACTTCGTCGGCAAGGGTCTGTCCGGTGGGCGGATCGTCGTACGCCCGTCGCTCCAGGCCAACTCGAGCTTCGTCGCCGAGAACAACATCATCGCCGGCAACGTGATCCTCTTCGGTGCCACCGAGGGTGAGGCGCTCATCCGCGGTGTCGTCGGTGAGCGGTTCGCCGTCCGTAACTCGGGCGCCGTCGCGGTGGTCGAGGGTGTCGGTGACCACGGGTGCGAGTACATGACCGGTGGCAAGGTCGTCATTCTCGGCGAGACCGGCCGCAACTTCGGTGCCGGCATGTCCGGCGGTGTGGCGTTCGTCTTCGACCCGAACTCGACGTTCGAGGACAACCTCAACACCGAGCTCGTCGACATCGAGGAGCTCCAGGGTGACGAGTTCGCGTGGCTCAAGGATGCGATCACGCGGCATCGTGACGAGACCGGGTCCGAGGTCGCCGAGCGCATCCTCGCGGACTGGTCGCAGCAGGTCAATCACTTCGTGAAGGTGATGCCCCGCGACTACAAGAAGGTACTGCTCGCGATCTCCGAGGCCGAGAAGAACGGCGCGGACGTGGACGAGGCGATCATGGAGGCAGCTCGTGGGTGATCCACAAGGATTTCTGAAGAACACGTCGCGGGAGCTCCCGTCGCGGCGTCCCGTCGACCTGCGCCTGATGGACTGGAAGGAGGTGTACGAGGACTTCTCCACGGACACCCTCCGCACCCAGGCCAGCCGGTGCATGGACTGTGGCATTCCGTTCTGCCACAACGGGTGCCCGCTCGGGAATCTGATTCCCGAGTGGAACGACCTGGTGTACAAGGACCGGTGGCGCGAGAGCATCGACCGGTTGCACGCCACCAACAACTTCCCGGAGTTCACGGGCCGGTTGTGCCCGGCTCCGTGTGAGGCGTCGTGCGTCCTGGGCATCAACCAGGACCCGGTGACCATCAAGCAGGTCGAGGTCGAGATCATCGATCGCGCCTTCGACGAGGGATGGGTCCAGCCCGTCTACCCGACGTACCTCACCGGCAAGAAGGTGGCCGTCGTCGGTTCCGGTCCCGCGGGTCTCGCTGCAGCGCAGCAGCTCACGCGTGCCGGCCACACCGTCACCGTGTTCGAGCGAGCTGATCGCATCGGCGGACTCCTGCGCTACGGCATCCCCGAGTTCAAGATGGAGAAGCGCCACATCGATCGCCGGTTGGCGCAGATGGAGGCCGAGGGCACCATCTTCCGCACCGGTGTCAACGTCGGTGTCGACATCACCGCGGACGAGCTCCGCGAGGAGTTCGACTCGGTCGTCCTGTCGGGCGGTGCCACCAAGGCCCGCGACCTCGAGGTCCCCGGCCGCGAGTACGGCGGCATCCATCAGGCGATGGAGTTCCTGCCCTGGGCCAATCGTGTTCAGCTCGGCGACGACGTCGTCGACCAGTACGGCCAGCCGCCCATCACGGCGAAGGGCAAGAAGGTCGTCATCATCGGCGGCGGCGACACCGGCGCGGACTGCCTCGGCACGTCGCACCGTCAGGGCGCGGCCAGCGTCCACCAGTTCGAGATCATGCCCCGCCCGCCGGAGGAGCGCGCCGGATCCACCCCGTGGCCGACGTACCCGCTGGTCTACCGCGTGTCCTCGGCTCACGAGGAGGGCGGCGAGCGCGTCTTCTCCGTCAACACGGAGCGCTTCACGGGCGAGAACGGCATGGTCACCGGACTCGACGCGCACGAGGTCGAGTTCAAGGACGGTCGCTTCGCCAAGGTCGAGGGGTCGGACTTCCACCTCGAGGCCGACATCGTGTTCCTCGCGATGGGCTTCACCGGACCCGAGAAGCCGGGCCTGCTCACCGATCTCGGGGTGAACCTCAACGAGCGCGGCAACGTGTCGCGGACCGACAAGTGGAACACCAACGTCGATGGCGTCTTCGTGGCCGGCGACATGGGCCGCGGTCAGTCGCTCATCGTGTGGGCCATCGCCGAGGGCCGCTCCTGCGCGTCCGCGGTCGATTCGTTCCTCATGGGAAAGACGGCGCTGCCCGCGCCGATCGTGCCCACCCAGGCGCCCCAGCGGTAGCGAGCCCACACCCCCGGTACGAACAGAACACCCCCTGCAGCCTGCTGCAGGGGGTGTTCTGTGTCGGGAGTCGGTGCGTCAGCGCGCTCGACGGAACAGGACGGCGGCCGCGCTGCCGGCGATCAGCAGCGTGACGAGCGTTGCCCCGGACGCGGCGACGATGCCGTCCACGTACGCCTCGCGGGCGCGGGACGCGAGGTCGGGCCCGACGTCGGGTGACATCCGGCCGGCTTCGGCCAGGGTGCCGGCGAGCGTGCCGTCTCCGGACGTGTCGGCGGGACCCAGCACCAGGCGGTATGTTGCCACGCTGATGGAGCCGAGCACGGCGATGCCCAGTGCCCCACCGAGTTCCGCGCCCGTCTCCGACACGGCACCGGCCGCGCCCGCCTTCTCCGGTGCCGCGGTGGCGAGCACCCGATCCGAGCCGAACGTCGTGCCGGTACCCACACCGAACGCAGCGATCACCATGCCGCACAGCAGGATCGCGAGCGTGGCGCCCGACCCGACGTCCGAGGGGAGGGCCACCGCACCGATGACGACGGCACCGACGAACATGACGGAGATGGCGCCGACGAGGATGACGGCCGGCGGGCGGCGCTTCATGATCAGGGGGGCCGTCAGTGAGGCGGTGGCCGTCGCGATCGCCGGGATCAGCGACCACAGTCCCGCCTCGAGGGTTCCGAGCCCCATGACGAGCTGAAGATACTGCGACAGCATCAGATTGAAGCCCGTGATGATGAAGACCGACACGAGGATGACGATCACCGCGACGGAGAACGCCGGGGTGCGGAACAGATCGAACTCGATGACGGGGTGCGTGCTCGCGCGTTGACGTCGCACGAACCACCAGCCGACGAGGAGCCCCACCGCGAGCGCGGCGGCCACCTGCCAGTCGAGGCCGTTCTGCGCGGCGTGCTTGAGCGCGTAGACGATACCGAGCATCGCGACGATCGAGGCGCCGACGGCGGGCAGGTCGAAGCGGCCGGGGTTCGGGTTCTTCGCCTCGGGCAGCATCACCGGCGCGGCGATCAGCAGGACCACCATGATCGGGATGTTGATGAGGAACACCGAGCCCCACCAGAAGTACTCGAGCAGCGCGCCCGCGATGACCGGGCCGAACGAGCCACCGCCGGCGAATCCGGCCGTCCAGATTCCGATGGCGACACCGCGCTGCACGGGGTCGACGAAGAGCTTGCGCAGCAACGACAGTGTCGACGGCGCGAGGGTGGCGCCGCCGATCCCGAGAAGAACCCGCGAGGCGATGAGGGCCTCCGGGGTGTGCGAGAAGGCGGCGGCGACGGACGCGATGCCGAAGACGAGCGACCCGATCATGAGCAGCCGACGGGTGCCGATGCGGTCGCCGAGGGAGCCCATCGTGACCAGTAGGCCGGCGAGCATGAAGCTGTAGATGTCGAGGATCCACAGCTGCTGCGAGCTGCTCGGCTGGAGGTCCTCGGTCAGCGAGGGCAGGGCGAGGTACAGGACCGACATGTCCATCGAGACGAGGACGATGGGGACGACGAGGACGGCGAGACCCCACCACTCGCGACGCCCCGCCCGTTCGGTGGCGGGCGTGTCGGTGCTGGTCATGCGTGATCCGTTCGAGAGTGCGTGTGGTGGTGCTCCGTGAGGGGAACACCCTGCATTGCAACACACGGAGCGGGTCGGAAAAGAATCCGCTCCAGCCGGTGAGAGGGAACGAACATGCGGGTGGCAGTACTGGGAACCGGAACGATGGGCGCGGGCATGGCGGGGTCTCTGCTCCGCGGCGACCACGAGGTGACGGTGTGGAACCGCAACGCCGATCGCGCGGCGCCGCTGAAGGACCAGGGGGCGACCGTCGCGGACGATCCGGCGGCCTGCGTCGCCGACGCCGACGTGATCGTCACGATGCTCTACGACGAGTCGGCCACCGCGGACACGGCCACCACCTTCCTGTCAGCGGTGAAGGACGGCGCCGTGTGGGTCCAGTCCGCGACCGTCGGTCCGGCCGGCGCCCGACGGCTGGCCGATCTGGCGCAGCACCACGGGGTCGCCTTTCTCGACTGCCCGATGCTGGGGACCAAGGAGCCGGCGGAGTCGGGAAAGCTCACGGCGCTGGCCTCCGGACCCGCCGGGGGGCTCGAGTCGGTGCGCCCGGTGCTCGAGTCGATGACGGTGAAGATCGTGAACGCGGGGACGGAACCCGGCCGGGCGAGTGCGCTCAAACTGGCGTGCAACGCGATGGTGTCCACGCTCACGGCGGCCACGGCGCAGTCCCTCGCGATGGCGTCGGAACTGGGCCTGGAGCCCTCGCTCGTCCTCGAGGCGCTCGACGGTGGTCCGATCAACGCGCCGTACACACAGATGAAGGGCCGCTCGATGATCGAGCGCGACTTCACCCCGTCGTTCGGGATCGACGGCGTGGTCAAGGACGTCGACCTCATGATCGATGCGGTGGATCCGCGCACCTCCCGCCTGCTGCAGGCCGTGCGCAGTGCGTACGTGGACGCGAGCGTCGCGGGGCACGGCGCCGACGATCTGGCGGCCGTCGTCACGGCCTTCGAGAACGACGAGGGGTTCCAGGGCTGAGTCGTCAGGGGGCAGTCGGGCGATAACCGACGCCCGCCGCCGCTCCTCGCCGTACGTTCGGGTGGACCGATGACGAACGAGCGAGACGAGAACGACGATGAGTGATCTGCACGTGGTGGCCACCATTCCGGTGACGGACGGCTTCGACGAGGTGCTGGAGGCGATGCGGCAGTTCGCCGTTCTCACGCGCGAGGAGGACGGCTGCCTGGAGTACGACGTCTACACCTCGAACGCGGCGCCCGACACCATCGTCACCGTCGAGGTGTGGCGGGACCAGGCGGCCCTCGACGGGCACATGGCGTCACCGCACATGGCCGACGTCATGGGTCGCCACGGCGCCAAGCTGGGCGCCCTGGCGATCCATCCGTTGACGCCCGCCTGAGTCAGGCGAGGCGCGGTTCGTCCCGGTAGGCCGCGCGGTCGTCCTCCGGGTCGGACCGGGCGACGAGCGAGTAGACGAGACCGGACACCGCGAGCAGGGCGACCATCACGAGGACGGCGAGCCAGCCGGTCGAGTCCATGGCGTCCGCCGCGATGCGCTCGAGTCCGGCGGCGAGCCACCCGACGGGCGTGAAGGCCGCGGCCTTGCCGAAGACGGAGCTGTCGGGCGACCCCACCAGGGCTCCGCCTGCCAGGACGAGCTGGACGAGCAGCAGCACCAGGTTGATCGACTGGCCGACGGCACGGCCGAACGCCATCTGCACGGCGCCCGCCGCGGCGAGGAACGCCGCGGAACCCAGGAACAGGAAGACGATGCCGCCGAGGAGCGAGCCGAAGCTGAGACCGTCGCCGACGAACCAGTAGGCGATACCCGCAGCTGCGGTGACCGCGAGGGCCCCGAGGACGGGTGCGATGCGCGCCACGCGGTCCCGACGCGTCAGCAGGCGCATCAGGCTCACGGCGGCAGCCGCGGCCACGGCCACCAGTGCCGCGATCAGGTAGTAGTTCGACGGGGTGCTTCCCTGCACGACGAGGGTGGTCTGCGTCTGACCGTTCTCGTCGGTTGTCGTGGTCGCCGCTACTGCGTTGGCCGCGGGCAGCGAGGTCTGCGCGGTCTTCACGTTGGTCTGCAGGCTGCTGACGACGCCGCCGATCGGCTCGATGCCGGTCGTGATCTGGTCGGTGCCCGCCTTCAGCTGCTTGCCACCGTCGTCGAGCTGGATGATGCCGTCGTTCAGCTGGCCGGCGCCCGTGGAGAGCAGCGCGCTGCCGTCGACGGCGGTGTTCACGCCGGTGACGAACTCACTGGAAGGATCGTCGAGCTGGAACGCGAGCAGGGCGGCGCCGTCGCGCAGCTGGTTGATCTGGGAGACGGTGTCGGGGCCGATGCCCTGCGCGTTCAGCGTGTCGATGAGCTCACGCAGCTGCCGTGCCGCGTCGGTGGTGATCGGGTTGTTCAGCACCTCGATGCGGTTCGCGACGTCCGCGATGGACGAGGTGACCTGAGCCTGCTTCTCGCCGAGCGCCAGCAGGGGTGTCGTCAGCTGGTTCACGCCGCCGCTGATCTGCACGGCGCCGTCACCGAGCTGGCCCACTCCGCCCTGCAGCTGCACGAGTCCGCCTGCCAGCTGGGAGTTGCCGTCCGCGAGCTGCTGCGACCCGGAGCGCGCCTGCCCGAGGCCGTCGGAGAGCTGGGTGACGCCGTCGGTGAGCTGCGGCGCCGCGTCGGTCAGCTGAGTGAGTCCACCGCTGAGCAGGCTCAGGGGCAACTGCGTCTGGGTGAGAGCCGAGCGCGTCTTCGCCAGCGGGTCTCCCGCGGCGGGGGTGCTGCCGTCCGTGCCCTCGGAACCGTCTGCCGAGGTGGTGGTCTCGGAACTGCTCTGCGAGGCCAGGGGAATGACGTCGTTTCCGCTGAACGACGCGTAGAGGCCGGCCAGGAGCAGGGGGAGGGCGATCACGAGAACGACGATCACGGGCCGCGACAACGTGGCGACGAGACCCGAACGCGGGGCACCGTGTGCTGAGGGAGAAGTCATGATACTGCTCAGGCTAACCGGTGCCGACGCGCTCGACGGACCGTGCCGAGCACCGATCGTGCCCGTAATGCCCGGTGACCTGCGCGATTAAGAAGTCGGTGAGGATCGTGCGCGGTTCCGGGGGAGCAGATCCCACACGTGCTGCGTCTCGTTCACCGACGCTACCGTACGTCTGCCGCTGCGCGAGAACAGTATTCGCGTGACCGAGACGTAGTCGATCGGGAAGGTCAGAGGCATGGCGGTGCCGAGCAGATCCTGCAGGTGGACGTTGATCACCCCGCCGTGGGCGAAGATCGCGACCGTGTCCTCCGGCTCCGCGTCCCGCACCACCGAGGCGATGTCGTCGAACACCCGTCGGCGGAAGGCGTCGGCGTCCACCGCGCTCGGCAGATGCCCGGCCTTGATGCGCTCGAACTCGGCGGGGAACTTCTCGCGCGCCTCCTCGATGGGGAGGTAACCCGGGAAGTCGCGGTCGTACTCCGCCAGACCGTCGAGCACGTCCACCGGGAGTCCGGTGTCCGCGGCGAGCGGTTCCGCGGTCTGCCGGGCGCGCAGTTGTGGACTGCTGACGATGCGCGCGAGCCGATGGGCGCGCAGCCCGTCGGGCACGCGCGCGGCCTGCTCGAGTCCCAGCGGTGCGAGGGCGGGATCGGCATCCGCGTCGGAACGCAGTGGCAGAGCATGGCGGATCAGCAGCAGTTGCACAGCGGCCACTGTCTCACGGCCACTGTCTCGCGGTCATGAGAGCGTTCGGAGTTCCGCGACCAGCCGGGCGGGCGCCGTCCGCCGGAACGACATGTCGAGCAGTTCGTCGACCTCGGCCCAGTCGGGGGTCCCGATCGTCAGGTCGAGTCTCACCCAGCCGCTCCCCGCGGTGTACGCGGGCTCGAAGAATCGCTCGTCGTCCAGCAGCGCCGCTCGCTCGTCGGTGTCGGGCAGGACCTGCAGCGACCGATCCCAGCGGGTGGACGGGTGATCCCCCTTCACCGTGGCTCCGTAGATCGCGAAGACCTTCGTGGTGCGGAAGTTGGGGCGGCCGTGGGAGACCTTCTCGGTGGCGCCCGGCAGGCGCAGGGCTCGCTCACGCACCGTGGCCAAGAACGGATCGTCGTCGCGGAATCGCACGGGATGCTCCATGACCGAGGAGACTAGGCCCTCGTCATCGAGCCGGGCGGTCGATCGCCATCACCACGTGGTCGGTGGGGTCGATCGGATTGTCCGGGGTGAGGTGGGCCTCGGCGACACGTCGGTACCCGGCCTTCTCGAGCGCCCGCCACGACGCCACGTTGCCCGTGGCCACCGGCACGACGACGCACGTCGCGCTCGGGTACCGCCGCCACGTGTCGGCCGTGAACTCGATCAGCACGCGGGTGCCGAGGCCGTGCCCGACGAGGTGCGCCTCGCCGATGAGGTAGTCGATGGTGACGGCCTCCGCGGGTACCGCCCAGAACGGCTCCAGCTCGTCGACGTACTCCGGGTAGTCGTGCCACCGGGCGCGCTGGAGCAGGCCGACGGGGGTTCCGTCGTCGAGAGCCAGCACGTCCTCGGACGGCTCCTCGCCGCGGGCGGACGCTCCGAAGTCGCGGGCGACGGCCTCGGCGGTGACCTCGTGGTTCCACCACCGCGCCACGTGCGGGTGAGACAACCAGCGCGCGAGCAGCGGGAAGTCGTCCTCGGTGACCCGCCGGAAGGTGATCACGATCAGCGCATGGACACGAGTTCGTGGACGTCGTCGTAGGGGAGCATCCCGTCCACCGTGGCCATGACCTGCATGCGGTCCAGAACGATGTACCCGTCGTGGTTGTCGAGGAACGCGGTGTCGGACGCGTCCCGCCCGGTGGCGATGCGCACGAGGCTCTGCCGTGGGGCCAGCCGCGTCGCGTCGACGACGCGCCAGACGCCGTCGACGTAGGCCTCCGCGACCGCGTGGAAGTCCATCGGGTCGCAGCCGGGCGCGTAGACCGCGACGAGGCGGGCCGGCACCGTCATCGCCCGCAGCAACGCGACGACGAGATGCGTGTAGTCGCGGCAGACTCCGCTACCCGCGAGGAGGGTGTCGGTGGCGCCGTCGATGGGGTCACTGCTGCCGGGGACGTAGCGCAGACGGCGGCCGACCCAGGCTGAGACGCGCTCGAGCACGTCGGCGTCGGAGGTGTAGCGCCCGAACTCGGTCTCGGCGAAGCCCAGGAACTTGTCCGACTCGCTGTAGCGGCTCGGCCGCAGGTAGACCGACAGGTCTCGCTCGACCACCGGGGCGGGATCCGCCTCGCCCTCCACGCGGGCGCGGTAGTCGACGACGAGTTGACCACGCCCACAATCGAATCGGTGGATGCGCCCGCCGGTCTCCGCGCGGATCACCGTGGGCGTGATCTCCTCGCCGTCGAGCCGGAACGACAGCGACTCGGTGACCGTCGTCCCCGGTAGTTCGGCGACCGCGATCTGGAACTCGAGGTTGCTGGGGTCGACGACGGTCACGTCGAGGTGGGCAGATACGTCACGCGTCACTCCCGCATGATGCCACCGGTCACGGCCGGAAGATCGCCCGGACCGCGTGTGGTCCGGAAGCCCCGCGCTTCGATGACTTTCGATCCGCCGCCATGTCTGTCCAGTGGCAGGCCTGTCCAGTGGCAGGTCTCGAACACGACGGAGGATGTGGAGTCGCATGTCGAACGAGTTGGACAGAGAGCGCGTCGCGGCACTGACCGCGACGCAGAGGCAAGCAACGGTCGCGGTACTCGAAGGACTGTCGAACACCGAGTGGCAACAACCGACTCTGTGCGAGGGTTGGACCGTTGCCGACCTGGCGGCGCATCTGTCGATGTCTTTTCGGGTGAGCTTGCCCAAGTTGTTGGTGACGATGATTCGAGAACGCGGCAGCTTCGACCGCGCGGCCGACCGTCTTGCCCGCCGTGACGCCGCGACGATGGGCCGAGTCGAACTGATTGCCGCGCTCCGAGACAACATCACCACCGAGTGGAGTCCACCGGGAGGTGACCTCGTCGATTCGTTGTGCCACGACGTCGTTCACGGACTCGATCTGACGGAGGGACTGGGACTGCCCGCGACCGCCACGACGCCGCAACTGGAGGTGGTGCTTCGCACGATCGAGTCCAGGAATCGGATGGCCTATTTCGGCGCCGACCTCGACGGGTGTGCACTTCAGGCGTCCGACATCGACTTCCGCATCGGAGACGGCGACACCTTGATCTTGCCGGCGAAAGCGGTTGTCCTGATCCTCACCGGCCGGGCGACCGTGCACGATCATCGTGGAGCGTGACAGATCGGCCCCCGACTCCGGCACGGCCGCACCTGTGATCCGATGCCCGGGAGGCCCGCCGCCCTCCTCAGCCCGCTTCGCGCCCATCCTGCACCGTCGGGCCCGCACCCAGAGCCCACCGGATGGCGGTGGTGACGGCGATGCCGCTCGCGCGCACGGCGGTGGCCTCGGTGATCGGAAGGTAGGGCAACCGGAGGGGGAAGCGGGTCCACCGCGGCATCATCGACACCGCCACCGACGACAGCAGACCGTAGGCGGGGCGTACTGCCAACGGGATCGGTGGGTTGAGCAGGATGAAGCGGGCGGTGCGACGTGCTGCGGGAGTGCCGCGCAGTTCGGGCCGGTACATCGCCAGCATCTCGTTCAGCTCGTCGACCGTCTCGGGCACGTCCTCGGCGCCGAGCCCGCGAGCGACCCAGGCCGACTCCCGGACGTAGGCGTCGCGGCCGCCGGCATCGAGAGGTCGGGCACCGTAACGATCGTGCGCGCGCAGGAAGCTGTCGATCTCCGCGACGTGGACCCACCGCAGCAGGTGCGGATCCGACGCGGCGTACGGCCGCCCGTCCGGCGCGACACCCGTGATGCGCTTGTGCACGGCGCGCACGATCCGCACGGCGCGCTCCGCGTCCTCGATGGTGCCGAACGTGGTCTCGGCGAGGAACGTGCTGGTGCGTTGCAGACGGCCCCACGGGTCGCCGCGGTAGCCGGAGTGCTCGTCCACGGCAGCCATCGCCAGCGGGTGCAACGACTGCAGGAGCAGGGCGCGCATTCCGCCGACGAACATCGACGCATCGGCGTGGACGCGCTGGATCGCCGAATCGGGGCCGTACCGACGCGGCCCCTCGGCCAGGTGGATCCGGTCGCGTCGAGCGGGGCCCTCGTCGCCCGCGACCCGCGCGAAGATGGTCTCGCCCACACGGGTCTGGACCGTGCGCAGAGGGTTCATCTCTCCAGTGTGCGCTCGCGCGGCGTTCAGCCGGTGGAGACAGTTCTCACCAGCGCCGCGACTCGCCGGGGCTGATCGATCATGGCGTGGTGGTGCGACGGGGACACCACGGCGAAGCGGCCGCCGAGGTAGCGGGCCAGACGCTGCTGGCGCCGCAACCACTGCGCTCCCCACGGGGTCCGTCGTCCCGTGTGCGCGGCGGCCACGATGACGGGGACGGACGGAACGGGCGTCGCGCGGCGCAGGCGGTTCAATTCGAGGGCCATGTCGGCGTACACCGCGTACTCGATCGCGGCGGCCTCCAGATAGGAGGGATCGCGGTAGATGCGGCGGAGATCGTCGACCCGGTCGGGCGCGTACCCGTCCGGGGGAATGGCCTGCGTCAGGACGTGGCGCACCGTATCGGCGAACAACCGTTGCAGACCGGCGGCCGAGACGATGCGGGCGATCACGCGGGTCACCGGAATGCGGATGCGCGGCGGCACCAGGGCCGACGGCGACTTCTCGACGCTCGAGTCGAGCAGCACGAGCGCCGCCGTGCGCGCGGGGTACGACCGCGCGAAGCCCTCGACGTAGAAGCCGGCCATCGAGTGCCCCACCAGGACCACGGGGTCCGTCATCGCGAGGGCGTCCAGGACGGCGAGGATGCGATCGGCCTCCTCGTGCACCGTCGGCACCCGGTCCGGAGGCAGCGGTTCGCTGTCGCCGAAGCCCGGTCGATCGATGGCCACCGTCGTGTGGCCGGCCGCCACCAGCAGCGCGGACACGTCGATCCAGTCGTGCCACGTCGAGGCGAGCCCCCCGCACAGCACGACGACCGGGGCGGGCGCCGCCGCCGCGTCGGGACGGGAGACCACCACGTGCACGGCGGTCCCCAGTACGTCGACGACCACCTCGCCGTTCGGTTTCATGTGAAACATTCAGCTCCGCGGCTTGGCCAACGGGAACGCGAGGGTCTCGCGGATCGACCCGCCCGTGATGAGCATGACCACCCGGTCGACACCCATTCCGAGGCCACCGGTCGGCGGCATGCCGTGCTCGAGCGCCTGGAGGAAGTCCTCGTCCAGTTCCATCGCCTCGGGGTCGCCGCCCGCGGCGAGCATCGACTGCGCGGTGAGACGAGCGCGTTGGTCGACGGGGTCGGTCAACTCGCTGTACGCGGTGCCCAACTCGACCCCCCACGCCACCAGATCCCACTTCTCGGCGACGCCCGCGATGCTGCGGTGGGGCCGAGTCAGCGGGGACATCGACGTGGGGAAGTTGGTGTAAAACGTCGGGAACTCGGTGAAGTCCTCGACGAGGTGCTCGTACATCTCCTGCGCCACGGCGCCCTCGTCCCAGGTCGACTGATACGGGACGTCGTGCAGATCGCACAGACGCTGCAGCTCCGCGAGCGGTGTGTCGGGCCGGACGTCGGCACCGATCTTCTCCGCGACGGCGCCGTGCATGGTCTTCACCGGCCACTCGCCGGAGATGTCGATCTCCGTCATGGTGCCGTCCTCGGCCGGCCGGTAGATCACCTCGCGGCCGTGCGCGGCCACGGCGGCGCGCTGGATCAGCTCCCGGCACAACACCATCGCGCGCTCGTAGTCGCTGTGCGCCTCGTAGGCCTCGAGGATCGTGAACTCCGGATTGTGCTTGAAGTCGGCGCCCTCGTTGCGGAACACGCGACCGATCTCGAAGACCCGCTCCATGCCGCCGACGCACAGCCGCTTGAGGTACAGCTCCGGCGCGATACGGAGGTAGAGATCGAGGTTGTAGGCATTGATGTGCGTGAGGAAGGGTGCCGCGTTCGCGCCGCCGTGAATCTGTTGCAGGATCGGCGTTTCCACCTCCATGTATCCGCGGTCGCCCAACGTGTCGCGCAGCGACTTCACCACCGCGCTGCGAGCACGCATGAGGGCGCGCGCCTGCGGATTGATCTCCATGTCGACGTAGCGCTGACGCACCCGCGCCTCCGGATCGGTGAGCCCGCGGAACTTGTCGGGCAGCGGGTGCAGCGATTTCGCGTTCATGCGCCAGTCGCTCACCAGCAGCGCGAGCGCTCCGGTGCGACTGCGACCGACCACTCCCGTGCAGGAGATCAGGTCGCCCAGGTCGAAATCGGAGGTGAAGCGTCGCAACCGATCTCGATCGATGCGCTCGCTGTCGAGGAGGATCTGCAGGTCCCCGCTCCAGTCGCGTACGAGGCCGAAGACGACGCCGCCGTAGTCGCGGATGCGCAGCAGGCGACCGGACACGCGCACGGTGGTGCCCTCCGGGGCGTTCGCCGCGGCGTCCACGGTGTGGGTGGGCGGATGCGCGACGGGGTAGGCGTCGACGCCGTCCGCGGAGAGCCTGTCCAGCTTGGACATCCGAACCCGGACCTGTTCCGGCCGTCGCCGGCCGGGCAGCGTGTCGACGGGTGTGTCGTCGGGCTCGCTCCCGTCGGCGTGCAGCGTGCCGTCGGCCAGCAGTGCGGCGGGAACAGCCTGTCGGGTGCCGGTGTGAGTACGTGCACCGAGGCCCGGCAGCGTGAGGAAGCCCTCCGCGATGGCCGATGCGGTACCCACCTTCGGCAGATCGCGGTTGTCCTCGAAGCACAGATACCGCGGTACCCACTCGGGCTGGTACTTGAGGTTCGATCGGTACAGCGCCTCGAGCTGCCACCATCGCGAGAAGAACACGAGCGTCGAACGCCACAGGCGCAGAACAGGTCCCGCACCGATGCGGCCGCCCTCCTCGAACACGGAGCGGAAGACGGCGAAGTTCAGGGACACCTTGGTGATGCCCACGGTGTCCGAGCGGGACGCGAGCTCGGAGACCATGAGCTCGACGGTGCCGTTGGGTGAGGCGGGATCACGGCGCATGAGGTCGAGCGATGCTCCGCTCGCGCCCCAGGGCACGAGGGAGAGGGTGCCGACGACGCGGTCGTCCGCATCGAGCACGGCCTCGACGAGCAGGCAGTCGCCGTCGAGAGGGTCGCCGAGGCGCCCGAGTGCCATGGAGAACCCTCGTTCGGTCTCGGTGTCACGCCAGCGGTCGGCACGCTCGACGATGCCCGGCCACTCGTCCTCGGGGATGTCGCGATGCCGTCGGATGCGCACCGTCACGCCCTTGCCGCGCGCCCGATTGACCGCTTGGCGCACCGGGCGCATGTCGGGTCCGTTCAGGCTGAACGAGCGGGTCTGCAGGATCGCCTCGTCGCCGAGTTCGAGCACGGCGAGTCCCGCCCGCCGGAACGCGGCGGCACCGGTCTCGCTCGCTCCCATCACCGCCGGGGCCCACCCGTACCGAGACGACATCTCGAGCCACGCCTCGATCGCGTGAGGCCAGGACTCCTCGAGGCCGATGGGATCGCCGCTGGCGAGGCACACTCCGACCTCGACGCGATAGGTGATGGCGGCCTTGCCGTTCGGTGCGAAGACCACCGCCTTGTCGCGGCGGGTGGCGAAGTAGGCCAACGAGTCGTCGTGGCCGGAGCGGGCGATGAGTCCGCGTAGCGCCGACTCGTCCGTGCCGGTGAGGGCGTTGCTCGCACGCTGCGAGCGGAACAGTGTCACCACCGCCGCGGCGAGGGCGACGAAGGCGAGCAGTCCCAGAAGAAAGTTGAGGAATCCGTGTGGTCGGCCGCTGAACTGCTCGTTGTCCACCAGTGCCAGGCCGGCCACTCGGTTGAGTGACCACAGGAAGGTCTCGTTCCGCGGCAGCGAACCCGGGAAGGCCTCGAGCAGCGCCCACCCGGCGAGGATGCCGACGATCAGACCGGTGACGAGTACACCGAGTGCCTTCCATCCGGCGCCGCGTCGGACCTTGGTGTCGAACTCGGTGCGGGAGGCGAGCAGCAGTGCGAGCACCGCGACCTGCAGGACGAGGCCGATCCAGGACCCGACGCTGCCGGGATCGTCCACCAGGGTCGATACGTTCACCACCGCGGATCCGGCCGTGTAGAGAAGAGCGATCCACCACGCGACGCGTTTGCGCGTCGACAGCGCCGCGGCGACCAGCGCGACCACGAAGCCGTAGGACAGGCTCGTGTCGGGAGCGTCGATGACGAACGAGTCGAGCCACTCGCGGGGTACGTGGACGAGGGCTCGGAGCGCGGGTGACAGGCTCCACAGGAGGACCAGCGTCGCGTAGACACCGAGCACGAGGCCGACGTGGTGCGGCACCTGCCGCAGGCGCCCCTTGTGGCGCGACCGGCGATCGGCGCGGGCGACGCGGGACGCGTCGGACAGGCCTGACGGGGACGGTGATGCAGTGCCCGCGGCGGATGCCGCCGGGGTCGCCTGTGTGGCCATGATCGAGCGCCTCCTGCCGGGACCGTGGATGACGGGACGAGCCCGTGCTCCGCAGGACACAGGCTGTGACAGACAACTATGCAGCGTTCGATGCCGCCGCGCGCCCTGTGCTGCGCGGCGGGTCGTCACGAAGGGCCGGGAACCGGAACGACGTCGGGTTCGTTGGCCGGGCAGCACCGATCCGAATACGGATGAATCGGGCGAAACGAGAAGGGATCTCTCACATGGGCGTCAGCCTGACCAAGGGTGGCAACGTGTCTCTCACGAAGGCCGCACCGAATCTGACCGCGGTGTCCGTCGGACTCGGATGGGATCTGCGCACGACGACCGGAACGGATTTCGATCTCGACGCCAGCGCCATCGCGCTCGGCCCGGACAAGAAGGCGCCCGGCAACGAGTACTTCGTCTTCTTCAACAATCTGAAGACTCCGGACGGCTCGATCCAGCACACGGGTGACAACAAGACCGGTGAGGGCGACGGTGACGACGAGGTCATCGACGTCGATCTCGCAGCGGTCCCGTCCACCGTCGACATCGTCACGTTCCCCGTCTCGATCTACGAGGCCGACGCGCGCTCGCAGTCGTTCGGCCAGGTCCGCGGCGCCTACATCCGCGTGATCGACAAGTCGAACGGCACCGAGCTCGCCCGTTACGACCTCACCGAGGACGCCTCGACGGAGACCGCCATGGTCTTCGGCGAGCTGTACCGCAACGGTGCGGAGTGGAAGTTCCGCGCCGTCGGCCAGGGCTACGCCTCCGGACTCGCCGGCATCGCCCGCGACTTCGGCATCAGCGTCTGATCAGTCTCGACGCCTGACCTCGGGGCGGTCGGCTCGTCGCCTCGCGCGCACGATGCCGACCGCCCCGATGATCATGCCCACGATGGACAGCACGTCCGACTCGGTGAATCCGTGCTGGAGTGAGAACACCACCAGCACACGGCCCTCGAGCGGCGCGTTGAAGAGCAGCCAGCCGATCGACGCGAGCACCACCGCGGAGATCGACCAGGCGTTCGGCCGCGCCAGGCACCACGCCGACGCGGCGAACAGCGAGTTCATGACCACGAGTGCGTGGAAGATGTCGATCACGGGGTGGGTTTCCTCGTCTGGGTCCGATGCAGGGCGGGTGTCACAGGAAGGTCGAGAGCAGCCGATGCCCGCCGGCGGCCTTGGCTCGGTACATCATCGAGTCCGCACCCCGCGTCGCGCGGTCGATCGCCCCGGGTCCGGAACTCCACAGCGACGAGTCGGGAGTCAACACGGCGACGCCGACGCTGGCGGTCACGGGAATGGTGTCCTGTCGATCGTGGACCGTCTCGGTGACACGGGCGACCACCGACTCGACGTCACCGTCCACATCGGTGAGGACCGCCACGAACTCCTCGCCGCCGGTTCGCGCGAGCACCCCGTGGCCGTCGAAGAGCTCGGCGAGCCGGGTCGCGACCAGGACGATCACGGTGTCGCCCTGATCGTGTCCGAAGCGGTCGTTGACGCTCTTGAAACGATCGATGTCGATCATCACGACCACCACGGGCGATGTGGTCGCGAGTGCCGTCTCCCACAGATCCTCGACCGAGTTCTGCAGACCGCGGCGGTTCCTGACGCCGGTCAGCGAATCGAGGTCCGAGGCTTTCGCGTCCGTCGAGACGAGTGACCACGCGATGGACGCGAAGACCGGCACCCCACTGCTCGCGCCGCTGGCCACCAGCACCGCGGCGATCGCGTCCCACGGCCCCCACAGGTTCTGGACGTACGCCAGGGTGCCGATGAGGACGATGACGGCATTGGTGAACGCGAGATGGGCGAGCAGCACTCGTGGGCTGAGGAAGAACGTGCAGAGAGCGCCGTTGATCGCGAACAGGAAGGTGCCGATCAGTGCCGACGTCGGGGTGTCCAGCAGGATCACCGACGTGATGCCGACGTCGCCGAAGATCAGGAACCCGAGGAACTGCGCCTTCGTGTCCGGCGTCGGTCCCGTGAGCACCCAGATCATCGCGGCGATCTGCAGTGCCAGCACGAGGAAGACGTAGACGATCGCCGGCGTGCCGGAGGGGCCGTTGGGCGAGGCGAGCATCAACATGGACACGGTCGCGTTGAGCAGCACCGCGCCGGCGAAGACCAGCCGGATGATGCCGTGGATGGACCGGGTGGAGTGGTGGACGAAGATCCAGTCGAAATCGTGCGGCGTGGTCAGCCACCGACGCACGACGTCGAGTGCGTTGTCCCGAGGCCGGTGGGTGAGGGGTCTGCGTTGCGCGTTGCGGATGCGCCGGGATCCGCTGTGTCGACCCGGGCGAGCGCGATCGCGGGACGCGCGGACGCGCTGCGTGACCGGCGGACGGGTCGGGTGCGGCATGCGTGGAGAATCCCTTCGAACTCGATGCGACCCCCGACGCGGCGTGTGTCCCTGCTGGTGACCAGTGAAGTGTACGTGTAGTCGGTTTGGTCGGCCCGAAACCGGTGAAACATCGGGTATTCGTGATAGGTAGTCGAGATCACCCCTCGACGTACGATCGGCCGCATGACCGCTGTGTTCCCTGCCAGGCTTCCCGTCGTGTGCGCGCCGATGGCCGGAGGCCCGTCCACCCCCGCCCTGACCGCCGCCGTGAGCGATGCCGGTGGCCTGGGGTACCTGGCCGGAGCGCTGCTGAGCCCGGAGGCGCTCGACGGCCGGCTCTCCGAGATCGAGTCCCTCACGTCGGCGCCGTACGGCGTCAATCTCTTCCTCCCGTCAGCGCACATCGCGGTCGCCGACGAGATGGAGTCGTACCGCGCCGCGCTGGCCCCGATCGCCGCTGAGTTCGGGGTCGTACCCGGCCCGGCGACACCCGGCCCCGACGACATCGACGCGGTGATCGACGTGGTGCTCGCCCACCGCCCGGCGGCCGTGTCGGTCACGTTCGGTCGACCCGGCGCCGAGCTCACCGCCCGCGTGCACGAGATCGGCGCCCTGATGATCGGGACGGTCACCTCGGTCGACGAGGCCCGCGAGGCCGTCGAGGACGGGGCCGACATGCTCGTCGTCCAGGGCAGCGAGGCCGGTGGACACCGGGGCGTCTTCACGGACGACGCGTCGTCTCCTCGAGGCGGTGACGCGATGTCGCTGCCGTCCCTGCTGCTCGCCGTCGGACTGTCGGTCGACGTGCCCTTGATCGCGGCCGGCGGGATCATGGACGGGTCCGGCGTGGTGGCCGCTCTCGGACTCGGCGCCGTCGCTGCGCAGATGGGCACCGCGTTCCTGTGCTCCGACGAGGCCGGTACCTCGGCGGTGCACCGCGCCGCACTGCTGGACCGTCGCTACCGGCGCACCGTGGTGACGCGTGCGTTCTCGGGACGACCGGCTCGGGGACTCGAGAACGAGTTCGCGGCGCAGTTCACGGCCTCCGCACCGGCCGGCTATCCCGATGTCAACGCGATCACGGGCCCGATCCGCACCGCGGCGACGGCTGCCGGCCGAGCGGACGTGCCCAACCTGTGGGCCGGTACCGGGTGGCGTTCGGTGATCGCCGCGCCGGCCGCGGACATCGTCGCGCGGATCGTCGCCGAGATGGAGACCGCCTAGAACCTCAGGACGGGTCTGCGGTCGGGGACCGGTCCTGACTTCCCGCGAGGAGGATCGACGCGATCAGCTCGGGGTTGTCCGTCATCGGCACGTGGCCGACCCCGGGGACCGAGATGACGCGGGCGTGCGGGAAGCGGCGACGGACGCCCCGCACCTGGTAGTGCGGCAGGATCAGGTCTCGCGTGCCCCACGCCACCGTCACCGGCACCAGCGGTTCGGTGAGTGGCGGGAACTCGAACGGCGCGTCGATGCCCGCGTCGATCATCGCGTTGGTGGTGAGTGACGAGGCGTCGACGACGGCGGCCTCGTACGACACCCTGCTCGGATGCGCGAAGAACGGCAGCAGCGTGGGGTACCGCACCGCCCGCATCTTGAGCGCAGTCGGTGTGGCCTTGCCGAACGTGCGCGCGACGGTCCGCATCGCGCGGAACGTCACCATGGTTCGAGCCTGGTCGGTGTGGTTGAGGAAGAAGCCGGCGGGGGACAGCGCGGTGGCCGACGCCACCTCACCCTGCGCGGCGAGACACAGCGCGACGTAGCCGCCGAGCGAGTTGCCGGCGATGTGCACCTGGTGGTCCGGCTCCTCGATCTCGCGGACGAACTCGGTGACCTCGTTCTGGAGCGTGAGCAGCACGTTCTCACCGGACTCGTGCAGCGGCTCAGACTCCCCGTGCCCGGGCAGGTCCACGGTCACGACCCGCCGATAGGGCGTGAGCAGGTCCAGCACCGCGTCCCACGCCTGGCGGCGGTGAACGACTCCGTGCACCAGTACGAGGGTGGGACCGTGACCGTCGACGTCGTAGCGCAGTGTCATGGGCGGATGGTAGCGGAGCCCGGCGCAGTGCCTGTCACTCGGCGTACACAGACAATCCGGTCACGAGCTGAGAACCCGGTCGATCGCCGCGACGGCGTCGGCCAGCGCCTCCTCGGTCACGGTCAGCGCGGGACGGAACCGGACGCTGCGCGAGCCGCACCCCAGCATGATCACGCGCTCGTCGACGAGGAGCCGCGTGATCAGTCGATCGCGAGTCGCGGTGTCCGGCAGTGAGAACGCCCGGAACAGGCCGAGTCCCCGCACGTCGGAGATCGACGGGTGACGCACCGCGAGTGCGTCGAGAGCGGCGCCGAGGATCGCGCCCCTCTCCGCGGCGCGGGCGATGAGGCCGTCGCGTTCGATCACCTCGAGGATCCGCCGTGCCCGCACCATGTCGGCCAGGCCGCCGCCCCACGTCGAGTTGATCCGGGATCCGACCTCGAAGACGTTGTCGCGCACCATGTCCACGCGGCGGCCCGCCATGATGCCGCACACCTGGGTCTTCTTGCCGAAGGCGAGTACATCGGGTTCGATGCCCAGCTGCTGGTGCGCCCACGCGGTGCCGGTGATGCCCGCCCCGGACTGGACCTCGTCGACGACGAACAATGCGTCGAACTCGTGGCACAGAGCCTGCAGCCCGAGGAGGAACGACGGTCGGAAGTGATGGTCGCCGCCCTCGCCCTGGATCGGCTCGACGATGGCGGCGGCGATGTCGTCGGGGAACGACTCGAACGCGGCCCGCGCAGCGGCCAGTGAGCGCGCCTCGAGAGCGTCCATGTCCGCGCCCTCGCGCAGGTACGGCGACGGGATGCGGGGCCAGTCGAACTTCGGGAAACGCGCGACCTTGATCGGATCCGTGTTGGTGAGCGACATGGTGTAGCCCGACCGGCCGTGGAAGGCGTGCTCGAGGTGCAGGATCCGTCCGCCCAGTGCCGGGTCGAGACCGCGGGACTCGTTCAACCTGCTCTTCCAGTCGAAGGCCACCTTCAGGGCGTTCTCGACGGCGAGCGCACCGCCCTCGACGAAGAAGAGGTGGGGTAGTTCGGGGATGCCGAGCACGCGCGCGAAGGTCGCGACGAAGCGGGCCATCGGCTCGGAGTAGAGGTCGGAGTTGCTCGGCTTGTGCAGCGCGGCCGTCAGCAGATCCGCCCGGAACTCGTCATCGCGGGCGAGAGACGGATGGTTCATCCCGAGCGCGTTCGAGGCGAAGAACGTGAACATGTCGAGATAGGACGCACCGGTCCGCGCATCGACGAGTGTGGAGCCGTGCGACCGCTCGAGGTCGAGAACCATGTCGAAGCCGTCGGCCAGGATGTGGCGCGACAGCACGTCGTGGACCGACTCCGGCGCACCGGCGGGAACGGGGGTGGTGGGCCGCGATGGCAGTACCTGCGTCATGAACGCGAAAGTACGCGATAAAATACTGTCAAACAACATCTGGGCCGGAATAAATCCTGTCACGACCATCGGAGACAATGAATCCATGACATCGACCGTCGACCTGTCCGCCCGTACGTCCGAGCTGCTCGCCGCAGTCGGGGCCGCGCCGCTCGACCACGACTCCGGCCTGGCCGCGACCAGCCCGATCACCGGTGCGGTGCTGGGCCACGTGCCGCTCACGAGCGACGTGGACTCGGTGATCGCCGCAGCCGCGGACGCCTACCGGTCGTGGTCTCTCGTTCCCGCGCCGGTACGCGGCGGTCTGGTGCGGGAGCTGGGTGAACTGCTCCGCGAACACAAGGACGCACTCGGTGAGCTGGTGTCCATCGAGGCCGGCAAGATCGTCAGCGAGGGCCTCGGCGAGGTCCAGGAGATGATCGACATCTGCGACTTCGGCGTCGGACTGTCCCGCCAGCTCTACGGCAACACCATCGCCACCGAGCGGCCCGGCCACCGGATGATGGAGCAGTGGCACCCACTCGGAGTCGTCGCCGTGATCACGGCCTTCAACTTCCCGGTCGCGGTGTGGTCGTGGAACACCGTGCTCGCCCTCGTCGCCGGCGACACGGTGGTGTGGAAGCCGTCGGAGAAGACGCCCGTCACCGCGGTGGCCGTGCAGGCGCTGTTCGAGGAAGCCGCACGCCGTGCCGGGGTGTCGCCGGCGGTGGCGCAACTCGTCGTCGGTGACCGTGCCGTCGGTGAGACCCTCGTCGACGATCCGCGCATCGCCCTGGTCTCCGCCACCGGATCGACCCGCATGGGTCGCGAGGTGGGCCCCCGCGTCGCGGCACGGTTCGGCCGCGTGCTCCTCGAACTCGGCGGCAACAACGCCGCGATCGTCTGTCCGAGCGCCGATCTCGACCTCACCGTCCGCGGCCTGGTGTTCTCCGCGGCCGGCACGGCCGGTCAACGGTGCACGTCCCTGCGCCGCGTCATCGTGCACGAGTCCGTCGCCGACACCCTCGTCGACCGACTGGGTACCGCGTACTCGTCGTTGCCCGTCGGGTCGCCGCTCGACTCGTCGACGCTGGTCGGACCGCTGATCGACGAGGCCGCGCACGACGGGTACGCCGACGCGTTGGAGCTCGCGCGGAAGGACGGCGGCACCGTCGTCGCGGGTGGTGAGCGGGTGCGAGTGGCGGGCGCCGAGGACGGTGTCTACGTCCAGCCGGCCATCGTGCGGATGCCCGCGCAGACCGACGTGGTGCGCCGTGAGACGTTCGCGCCCATTCTGTACGTCATGACCTACAGCGACCTGGACGAGGCCATCGCCCTCCACAACGACGTACCGCAGGGGCTGTCGTCGTCGATCTTCACGACGGACCTGCGCGAGGCGGAACGCTTCCTGTCGGCGGCAGGGTCGGACTGCGGCATCGCGAACGTGAACATCGGCCCGTCGGGCGCGGAGATCGGCGGCGCGTTCGGCGGCGAGAAGGAGACCGGTGGCGGGCGCGAATCGGGCAGTGACGCCTGGAAGTCCTACATGCGACGCACCACCAACACGGTCAACTACAGCTCGGAGCTGCCGCTCGCCCAGGGGGTGACCTTCCTGTGACTGCGGGAAGGCCGGAGGCCGGCCGGGATCACGCGGGAAGGCCGGAGGCCGGCCGGGGTCATGCGGGAAGGCCGGAGGACGGCCGGGATCACTGCAGCGATCGAACGGTCGAGATCCGCGACGAGGTGATCAGGCTGGGGCAGTTCCTCAAGCTGGCCGACCTCATCGAGTCGGGGTCCGAGGCGAAGGCCGTCATCGCGGACGGTCTCGTCGAAGTCAACGGTGAGACCGAACTGCGCCGAGGACGTCAGCTCCGTGCGGGCGACACCGTCACCGTCGGCGGGGTGTCCGCCCGCGTCGCTCAGGCCTGAGCTGCCGGTCAGCCCTGAGGCGGGAGGGGTTGCGCCGCGACGACGACACCGTCGTCGTCGCTGTAGACGAACTCGCCGGGGATGAAGGTGACTCCGCCGAACTCGACTGTGACGTTCTTCTCACCCGACCCTGTCTGCGTGCTCTTGCGCGGGTTGGTTCCCAGCGCCTTCACCCCGATGGCGAGAGTCGCCAGGATGGCCGAGTCGCGCACGGCACCGTTGACGATGACGCCCGCCCACCCGTTGTCCACACCGCGCCCGGCGATGATGTCGCCGACGAGGGCGGTGTGGACACTCGCGTCGCCGTCGACCACCAGGACTCCGCCGTTGCCGGGCTCCGACAATGTCTGCTTGACCAGCAAGTTGTCCTGAAAGCAGCGAATGGTGGTGATGGGTCCGCAGAACTCCCGCACGGCCCCGAGCTGACGGAACTGCGTGTCGCAGCTCCGGATGTCCGGCCCGATGGTGTCGGCGAGATCGGCGGTCGCGATGAAGGTGCTCATGGCGTCACAGGCTAGCGGCAGTCCTACGGCACGTCGGGTCACGCTGTCGGGGACACCCGCCGGGGCGGCGGTTGGTGCGTCGGCGGTTCGGTCCCTCGAGGTCGATTGGACGGTGCAGGTCGGGGGAACCCGCACGTCATGAGTACAAGTCACGACGGCAACGACGGTCACACCGGTGACGAGACTGCGCGCGACGCCACCCGAGAGGACCACCCCATGTCCGGCCAGAACCCCGATCCCGCAGAGACTGCAGGACTCGAACCCGGTGGCAGCATCGTGCCGGGTGACACGCCGCCGGACTCCACGTCGGCCGCGGGTCCCAATCATGAACCGCCCCAGCGCACTCGGACACCCGCGATCGTGTTCCTGGTCGCGGTCGGCGTCGTCGTGGTGCTGATCGTCCTCGGTGTCGTGGGCCGGATCGCGGGCCTCGTCTAGAGCCGCCCGACAGAACTGACGACGGAGCACGTGGCCTCTCGGCCTCGTGCTCCGTCCGTGTGTCAGGCCCCGTTCTCGCGGGCGTTCGCTCCGACGACGGCGACGATCCACTCCGCCAGCCCGGCGGCCCGCCCGTCGTAGTGCGCGCGGAACCGCTCGTCGGCGGTGTACATCCCGGCCACGCAGACATGCATCGCGTGATCGCAGTCGTAGAAACGGTCGATCGACGCTCGGTGGCGTTCCGCGAGGACGTCGGCCTCGTCCGAACCGGGCTCCACGCCGCGGAGCATCGCTGCCGCGAGATCAGCCTCGAGTTGTTCGGTGTCGGCCTTGATCGCACGCCAGTCGTCGGCCGACATCGCGGCGGTGCGCTCCGTGCTCTGGGCCCACGCGTCGGTGGTTCCCCAGCGCTCGCGGGCCTCGTCCTCGTACTTCTCGCCGGCCCAGTCGTCGCCCCATATCTCACGCTGCTCGGCCGGGGTCAGGTTCGTACCCATCGTCTTCCTCTCGATCACGGTGTCCACGGCGTTAGCCATGGCTGTCAGGTGAGCGATGCGCCGGTCGAGCAGGGTGCGCTGCCGTCGGAGATGCTCAAGCGCGTCCGCGGCGGGATCGTCGAGTATCTCCTTGATCTCGGTCAGCGGGAACCCGAGTTCGCGATAGGTCAGCACGGAGTACAGGCGCTCCACGTCCTGCGAGGAGTAGGTGCGGTATCCCGCAGGAGACCTGCCGCCGGGCACCACCAGCCCCACCGCGTCGTAGTGGTGCAGGGTGCGCACGCTGACGTCTGCCAGCGCGGCGACCTGTCCCACGGTCAGTGCATCGTTCACACCGGTCACTGTCCTGCCTCCCGTTGCGTGAGGGTCAAGCACAATCTTGGCCCGATCCGCCGAGGCGTCCGGTCGGGGGCTGTGTCCGAACGCACTCCTGGCGTACCGTGTCGATACCGACGGTGTATCCGTCAACCGTCGTCACACTCATCCGCCACTGGGAGATACGCATGTCAGCGCCGACCGCAGACACGTTCACACGACTCGTCGCCCTCGCCTCGGTCGCACCGGGCCGGGAGACCAAGCCCGTCATCGAGGTGTTCACCGGCCGCGAGATGGCGACCATCCCCGTCGGCACCCGCGACGACGTGCTGGCGGCGAACGACAAGGTCCGCGCAGCCCAGAAGCGGTGGGCGACGACGTCCATCGCAGATCGAGCGAAGATCCTCCACAAGTATCGCGACCTCGTGTTGAAGCACCGGGCGTCGCTCATCGACCTGGCGCAGGCAGAGACCGGGAAGTCCCGGTCCGCCGCCCAGGAGGAGGTCCTCGACATCGCGATGACGGCGCGGCACTACGCGCGGGTCTCCGGCGAACTGCTGAAGAGCAAGCGCGTCAAGGGCATGCTTCCCGTGCTGACCAAGACGCAGGTCAACTACCAGCCCAAAGGCATCGTCGGCATCATCTCGCCGTGGAACTACCCGATGACCCTCGCGGTGTCCGATGCCATCCCGGCTCTGATGGCCGGCAACGGCATCGTGCTGAAGCCGGACAGCCAGACGCCGTACTGCGCGCTCGCATGTGTCGAACTGCTCTACCAGGCCGGTCTGCCCCGTGACCTCTTCGCCGTGGTTCCCGGCCCCGGATCGGTGGTGGGCACCGCCATCGTCGACACCTCCGACTACCTGATGTTCACGGGTTCCACCGCCACCGGCCAGCTTCTCGCCGAGCAGACCGGTCGGCGACTCATCGGGTTCTCCGCCGAGCTCGGCGGCAAGAACGCCATGATCGTCGCCGCCGGCGCCAAGATCCCCGAGGTGGTCGACGCGGCCGTCCGTGCCTGCTTCTCCAACTCCGGTCAGCTCTGCATCTCCATCGAGCGCATCTACGTCGAGAAGTCGATCGCCGACAAGTTCACCGCCGCGTTCGGTGAGCGGGTGCGCCGCATGACGCTGGCCGCCACGTACGAGTTCGGGGTCGAGATGGGCAGCCTCATCTCGGAGGACCAGGTCAAGGCCATCTCGAACCACGTGGACGATGCGAAGGTGAAGGGTGCGACCGTGGTCGCCGGCGGCAAGGCACGCCCCGACATCGGCCCGCTGTTCTACGAGCCCACCGTGCTCACCGGCGTGACCGACGACATGGAGTGCTGGGGAGCCGAGACGTTCGGTCCCCTCGTCTCCATCTACCCCGTCGCCAGTGTCGACGAGGCTGTCGAGCGGGCCAACGCCACCGAGTACGGACTGAACGCCAGCGTGTGGGCGAAGACGAAGGCGCAGGGCGAGGCCATCGCCGCGCGACTGCACGCCGGCACCGTGAACGTGGACGAGGGGTACGCGCCGACCTGGGGAAGCACCGGTGCGCCGATGGGCGGCATGGGTGTCTCGGGCGTCGGTCGTCGACACGGACCGGACGGCGTCCTGAAGTACACCGAGTCGCAGACCGTCTCCACGACGCGCCTGATCAACCTCGGCGGACGACGGCTGCCTCCGAAGCTCTGGGCGAAGACGTTGCCGATCTTCATCCGGGCGCTGAAGTACGTGCCGGGACGGTAGCGGCGCGCATCCCGTAGAATCGGGCGAAACACCCGCAGCGACTAGAGGACGAATGGACAGCGACAAACCCGGGCCGGTCATGGCCCCCCTCGTATCGACCGATGCGACCAGGGCGGTGACCGGCACATGAGCGAGTTGTTGACGCTTCTCCTCGGTATCGTCGTCGTCGTCGGAATCACCGCCGGCACAGGCTATTTCGTGGCCCAGGAATTCGCCTACATGACCGTGGACCGGTCGAGGCTCGAAGCGCGCTCGAAGGCGGGTGACACCGTCGCCGCGCGCACCCTGGCCGTCACGAAGCGCACGTCCTTCATGCTGTCGGGCGCTCAGTTGGGCATCACCGTCACCGGCCTGCTCGTCGGTAACTTCGCCGAGCCGCTCATCGGACAGTCCCTCGGGACTCTGCTCGGCGGCGTCGGCATTCCGAGCGGTGTCGGACTCGCCGTCGGTGCGGTGACGGCGCTGGTGGTGTCGACGTTCGTGCAGATGCTCTTCGGCGAGCTGTTCCCCAAGAACTTCGCCATCGCCCGCCCCGAACCCGTCGCGCGATGGCTCTCGCTGTCGACGACGATCTACCTCAAGCTGTTCGGCTGGCTCATCCGTATCTTCGACGCCTCGTCCAACGCGCTGCTGAAGGCGCTGAAGATCGAGCCGGTCCACGACGTCGAGCACTCGGCGACCCCGCGCGACCTCGAACACATCGTGGCCGAGAGCCGGGGCACCGGTGACCTGCCCGAGGAGCTGTCCACACTGCTCGACCGCATCCTCGACTTCCCCACCCAGACCACGGGTCACGCGATGATCCCCCGCGCGAAGGTGGCGACGGTGCGCTCCGACTCCACCATCGCCGAGGTGCGCGCCCTCATGAGCGTCGAGCACTCGCGGTATCCGGTGCTCCATGCCGACGACTCGATCGAGGGCGTCGTGCACCTGCGCGACGTGCTCGCCACCGACCTGCCCGGCGACACACCGGTCGCCGTGCTGTCCCGCGACGCACTGGTGCTCCCCGAGACCCAGATGCTCCCCGACGCCATGGGGGAGCTTCGCGCGTCGAAGAACCAACTCGCCTGCGTCATCGACGAATACGGCTCCTTCACCGGTGTCGTCACCATCGAGGACCTGGCCGAGGAGCTCGTCGGCGAGATCACCGACGAGCACGACGACGCCGACGGCGCGGAACCCGTGCCCGGCGACGACGGTGTGTGGACGGTGGCCGGCGACGTCCACCTCGACGAGGTGGAACGTGCTCTGGACCGCGAACTTCCGGAGGGTGACATCGAGACCATCGCCGGACTGGCCATAAGCGTCCACGGATCGCTTCCCGAGGTCGGCGACGTCATCGAACTGGAGCTGCCCATCGACCCCGGTGACCTCGCGACCGACGCCGAACCGCCCCGACGGTTCCTCGTCATGAGGATTCAGGAGATCGACAACCACGTGCCGTCGTCGGTCACGCTCGAGGTCGTCGAGCGTGGCGGGAAGGCCGGAGGCCGGCCTGAATCAGACACGGCCTCGAATGATTCGACCGCGGTCGAGACGGAGAGTGCGCTGTGAGCAACCCCCTGGTGTTCCTCGTCGTCACCGTCGGCCTGATCGCGCTCAGCGCCTTCTTCGTCGCCGTCGAGTTCGCGCTCCTCGCCGCCAAGCGGCACCGGCTCGAGGACGCGGCGGCCGATTCGCGGTCGGCGCGCGCCGCGCTCCGCAGTTCCACCGAGCTCACGGTGCTGCTCGCCGGCTCGCAGCTGGGTATCACGTTGTGCACGTTGGCACTCGGTGCGTTCACCAAGCCCGCCGTGCACTACTGGCTCCGGCCGCTGTTCGAGTCACTCGGTCTGCCCTACTGGGCATCCGACGTGCTCGGCTTCGTCCTGGCCCTGATCATCGTGACCTTCCTGCACCTGGTCGTCGGCGAGATGGCGCCGAAGTCGTGGGCCATCGCGCATCCCGAGAAGTCGGCGACGATGCTCGCGATCCCGATGCGTGTCTTCATGTTCTTCACCCGCCCGATCCTGGTGTCGCTCAACGGGATGGCGAATGCACTGCTGCGCCGGGCCGGTGTGGAGCCGGCCGATCAGGTGATGTCGGGCCAGAACCCGGACGATCTCGAGCAGCTGGTCGCGCACTCGGTGAGTGTCGGATCGCTGGACAAGGGCTACTCGGATCAGCTCTCGAGTGCGCTGGAACTGCAGAAGCTCACGGTGGCGGACCTCGTGCGCATCGATTCCGAGCCCACCGCGGTGGCGACGACGGCGACGGTCGCCGACGTGCGGGCGGCGTCGCTGCGCACGGGCCATCTGCGCATCCTCGTGCGGGACGGCGCCGACGTGATCGGTCTGGTCCACGTGCGGGACACGTTGCAGGCGGAGGACTCCCGCTCGGTGGACGACTTCGTGCGACCGGCCTTCGAGCTCGACGCCGCCGCGCCCGTGTACGTCGCGCTCGCGGAGATGCGGGAGACCCGCAACCATCTCGCGGTGGTGCGCGACGGCGGTGCGGTGGTCGGTGTCATCACCATGTCGGACGTGCTCGTCCGGTTGTTGCCCAGCGCGGACCCGCTGCCCGCGTGATCAGGCCGTGGCCGCCAGTGCGGCGGCCACGCCGAACGCCACGGCCATCGCCGCGGTCTCGACGACGGCACGCCGCGTCGAGACCGTGGCGTGCGTGGTGTGGGCACCGATGACGCTCACCCACGTGCGCCGTCGCCACCACCCGCCGATCACCAGGCCGACCAGCAGGACCGACTTGAGCAGGATCAGCCGCCCGTAGTCGGTGTCGACCAGGGCGGTCACCGAGGTGAGCCGCACGGCGGCGTTGACGACACCGGTGACGGCGACGGCGACCACACACCACAGCGCGGCCGCCGAGTAGCGCGGGAGCAGATCCGCCCAGGCGGTCCGTGACCGCAGGGTCACCGCCATCGCGACCAGCAGCCCGAGCCACACCGATGCCGCCACGACGTGCACGGCGACGAGCAGCGCGCCGACGGCTTGCTGCGCCATGTGGCCGGTCATCGGGCGAGCGATGAGGGCGACGGCGGTGGGTACGACGACGACGATGCCGGAGACTTCCAGATCGGTGCGGAGGGCAGTGGCCGCCAGCACGGCCATCGCGAGCGCGACGACCACGACCGCGGAGCCGATCCGGCCGTTCGCGATGTTCTGGACGTAGTCGGTGAACGTGCCGAGCGACACCGCGGTGGCGCTGACGGCATCGGACCGCGCCGCCCCCAGCACCAGCAGCGTGACCTCGGAGACTGCCCAGCACGCGGCCGCGACGAGGGCGCCGCGCCACGCGAGGTGGTCGTCGACGTGCCGGGAATCGCGGGCCCACAGGATCAGCAGACCGAACCCGAGCACCACGGCACCGGCGACGTCGGCACCGGTCCGCACGAGGGAGTCGAGCGGAAGGTCGGAGGGCGCCAGTACGAGGGCGGCGATCACTCCGAGCAGTGCAGCCGGAACGACGGCGAGCGGTGACCACCGCGCCGTCGTCGTTCCGGCCACGACTCAGTTCTTCTTCCGCAGAGCGAACGCGAGACCGCCGAGGAACACCACCGCGGCGGCGATCAGGAACGGCCAGAGCGGCACACCGCCCCCCGACTCGGTCGAGGACGCGCCGGCGTCGGCCGCGGGACCGGGGGTCCCGGTGCCGGCCGTCGTCAGCTCGAATGTCCGCGTACCGCTCACGGGGTGGCCGTCGGCGGACGTGACGCGGAACGCGATGGTGTACGTGCCCGTCGGCCCGAGCTCTCGGAGGTCCACCGCGACGGTGGAACCCGACACCCGCGGGTCACCGTCGGACCAGAGGTTGCCGTCGGGACCGACGACGGTCAGCGAGGCGAACTGCGACTGCACGGCCTCGTTGAACGTCACCGTCGCCTCCGCCGGACCCTGATCGACGGAACTCTCGTTCTCGGGGGAGCTGGACACCACCACCGAGTGCGCGGACGCCGTCGAGGTGCCGAGCAGCAGCGCCGCGGCGAGGGCGAGCAGCAGAGCGAGGAACCGGCTCACGAGCGTCGACTCCGCACCGTGGCGCCGATCCCGAGTGCGGCACCGAGTGCTCCGAGAACCAGGCCGATCCCGCCGAGCCACCGGGCCGTGGTGTCGGACGACGACGCGGCGGCCTCGGTGGTCGAGGACGCTGACGACACCGTGGGGCTGCTGTGATGATCGCCGCTGCTCGCCGCGAGTTCCAGTGTGGGAGCCGGCAGTTCCGGCTCGGTACCGTCCTCCGGTGTCGGCTGGTCCCAGTTCACGACCTCGCCGTCACTGTAGGTCTGGCGGGCCGGGAAGGACACGCTCTCCTCCTCCGGCAGGGGGCCGGCCGAGAGCTGGAACTGCTCGAACTGTCCGGGCCCGACACCGGGGTTGCCGGGATCCGCCGTCCAGGTGACCGAGGTGGCCAGTTCGTCCGCCGAGCGTTCGACGACGGCCGTCCAGCCGGGCATGGGCTGCGTGCGGGCCGAGGTGAGGCCGGGCAGCTGGACGGTGACGGAGGTGGTGGACGCCGCCTCCGACTCGGTCGGCACCCGGAAGGTGAGAACGCCGTATCCACCCTGTGCCGCGTCCGGAGCGGACACGACGACGTGGGCGGACGCCAGTCCTGCGGAGGCGAGGAGGGCGGCGGCGGTGAGGACACTCGTGCCCAGGGCACGCGTGGAGAAGCTGGTCATGACAGATGTCTTCCGTTCAGGTGAGGGAGTACCGCGGTGTGAGTGGCTGCACGAGCACCTGCGGTGGTCCTCTCCTGGAGACGGCGGACAGAACGGGTACGGGAACGGGCCGATCGAGCGGCGCGGTGGCGGTGACGGGTCGGGGGCGACGCGGCGGCGAGAACGTGAGCTGCGGTGCGCGCAGCACCGACGTGATCGCGGCGAACAGCCGCTCCGACGAGGCGACCAGGACTGCGCCGACACCGACGGCGACGGCGTGCGCCGCGAGCATCGACGCGTCGAGCGGGTGGGCGTGTTCCGCGACGGCGGCCAGTGCCTCGTGCGCGACGACCTGTCCGCCCACGAGCCACAGGAGGACCGGGAGGGGGCCGGTCCGGGCGGTTCCGACACCGGCGGCGAGCACGCCCGCACCGATCGCGACGGCGAGCAGCAGGGAGAGAGCGGACGAGGTGGGCACGCCACCACCGCCGACACCGTGCGCGGCGACGGCGAGCGTGGCCGTGAGTGCTCCCACGGCACCACCACGCCACACGCGCGTGCGCTCGGTCCCCATCGTCGACTCAGGCAGGGATCAGCGCACGCCGAGGCGCGCGAGGATGTCGGCCTCGATGCCGTCGAGCTCGTCGGAGATGGCGCCGTGAGCCAGCTTGCGGCGCGACGGCGGCATCTGCTCGGCGGCGTGCACCGCGGTGGTGAGCTCGGTCAGGCGCGACCGGATCGCATCGGCGAAGGCGCCCGTCTCGGCGTCCTGGTGCGACGCGGCGACCTCGGCGACGGAACGCTCGGCACCGACGATGCGAGCGCTGAGCTTCGCGCCGTGTCCGGTGTACTGGCCGAGCTCCTTCACGTCGACGCCGATGCGGCCGGCCCGGTACTGGTCGAGCTGACCCCGCAGGAGGGTCGCCGCGCGGTACGCGATCGGCACGAGGACGGGGGCCAGGACGCGACCGATGCCGACGTACTTGCGCACCTTCGCCGCGTTGATCTTGCCTTCGCGCGCGGCCTTCTCCCGTGCGGCCAGGGTCCTGATGTGCGCCTGATCCACCTTCTGTTGGCTGGTCAGTGCCTTGGCGTCGTTCTTCGCCAGCTTCTTCAGATGCTTGCGCTCGTTCCGGGCGGTGTACTTCGCCTCGAGGCCCGCCTTGTGGCGCAGGGCCTTGGCCTCGGCCTTCCGGGTCGCACGGCGAGAACGCTTCTTGCGCAGAGCCATGGTGTACGTGCCCCTATCGTGTCCGACTACGTCGCCAGAACGCTCCGACCGGATGACCGACGAGCGCCTGAATGCCTGCCGCCAGCCTATCGGTCCGCTCCGGGTGCGCTGCATCCGCGTGAGGTGTCGGCCCGTGGATCTACGCTGCGAGAATGTCCCACGTCGTGCCGCCCCCCGCTCCGGCGTCCGGCCCCTCCGTGCTGATCGACGCGTCGTCGCTCACCCGGTGCCGCCACCGCGTGTATCTCGACACCGCCTACCGCTCTCTGCTCGTCGACACCGCGGAGGACGCGGGGGTGCAGATGCGCCGGGAGGCGGCCGCCGCGTACCGAGCCGAGATCCGGGACACCCTGGTCGCCGCGGATCCGCAGTCGTGGGTGGTGGTCTCCCCGTCGATGTCCCGCTCGATGCAGGTCCGCGCCACCCGCGCGGCGTGCGAGTCCGGTGTCGAGCGCATCTGGAACGCGACCTTCGCCGACGACGAGGACGCCGGTCGGCGTGGCCGGTGCGACATGCTGGTGCGCGATCCGGACGGCGGGTACATCCCGGTACTGGTGGTCAACCACAAGGTCACCGATCCGGGAAGCGGCGCGGTGACCACGCCGTTCACGTCGTGGGCCCCCGCTCTCGATCCCACGCGCAAGGTGCGACCGCAGTTACGGGACCAGTTGGCGGCCGTGCACGTGCATCGGCTCCTGGGCCGCATCGGTCAGGCCGGTGTGTCGGCGCGAGCCGGTGTCATCGGCTTCGGTGCCGAGGTGATGCTCGTGCACGATCTGACGGCGGTCGAGGCGGAGTACGACACGCGCTTCGGTGACCGACTGGCCATCGCGTCGGGCTCGGTCGTCACGTCGCCGTCGAAGGTGTCGGAATGTCGGTCCTGTCCGTGGTGGTCCGAGTGCGGGGAGACCCTGCGGCGCACGCGGGACGTCTCGCTGGTGGCGGCGGGGTCGCGAGCGGACGCCCTGCGGTCCGCGGGCATCGTCACCATCGACGACCTGGCGGACTGGACGGGCGGCGTGCCCGACGAGTGGCCGCACGGCGACTTCGACGAGACGGTCGTCATCGCCCGTGCATGGATCGCCGACCTGCCGCTCGTCCGGCGCCGTGACACCGTGACGGTCCAGCGGGCGGACGTCGAGGTGGACGTCGACATGGAGAGCTACCAGGAGCACGGCGCCTACATGTGGGGAACGCTCCTCGACCGGCGGGACGGTGCCGAGCCGCAGTACCGCGCCTTCGTGACGTGGGAACCGGTTCCCACGATGGACGAGGCGCGCTCGTTCGGCGAGTTCTGGTCCTGGATGCAGGGCGTGCGTGCGGACGCGCACGCGGAGGGCCTGACGTTCGCGGCCTACTGCTACTCGCGCGCCGCCGAGGACAAATGGCTGCTGGGATCCGCGCGGCGGTTCGCCGGCATGCCCGGTGTCCCCACCGAGGCCGAGGTGCGGGAGTTCATCGACGGGCCGGACTGGGTCGACATCTACATCGCGGTGTCCCAGAACTTCGTGTGTCCGTCGGGCAAGGGCCTCAAGAAGGTCGCACCGGTCGCGGGCTTCCACTGGCGGGACGACGAGGCGGGCGGCGAGGCGTCGATGGCCTGGTACCGCCGCGCGGTGGGATACGACGGAGACGTCGACGCGTCGCAACGCACGCGGTTGCTCGAGTACAACGAGGACGACGTGCAGGCCACCCGCGCGCTGCGGGTCTGGATGGACGGGGCGGCCGCGCGGGAGATTCCGACTGCGGACGAGCTCGGCGGGATTTCCTCTGTAACGAAGTGAAACGCTCGCCATCGCTACCAGTCGGGGGTTGGCAGCGACGACGAGCGTCTCGAGATGTGATTCGTCCCAGTACCCGGTGTGGATGGGTGGTGACGAAAAACTTTTTCTCGACCAGTTACCGCGGTGCCATCCGGAGTGCGCCGTCCATGCGGATGGTCTCGCCGTTGAGGTAGTCGTGCTCGACGATCATCTGTGCGAGCTGCGCGTACTCGGTGGGCTGAGCGAGTCGGGACGGGAACGGGACGCCCGCCTCGAGGCCGGCGCGGTATTCCGGGGTGACGCCGGCGAGCATCGGGGTGTCGACGATGCCGGGGGCGATGGTGTTGACGCGGATGCCCACCTGCGCGAGGTCACGCGCCGCGGGGACGGTCATGCCGTGCACGCCGCCCTTGGACGCGGAGTAGGCGATCTGACCGATCTGGCCC
>NZ_JMLQ01000004.1 GCF_000686025.1 Rhodococcus sp. UNC23MFCrub1.1 | reverse complement strand
CCGGTCCCGCCGGGTCAACGATGCGAAGTGCTTGCGGTCGATCGTGTCGAGAGAGACGTTGACCCGGGTCAGACCCGCCTCGCGAAGACGCTCCGCTCGGCGTTCGAGGCCGATGCCGTTGGTGGTCATCGACAGTTCGACACCGGGTGCGTGCTGAGAGGTCAGGGCAATGATGTCCACGATGTCCTTGCGGACCAACGGCTCGCCGCCGGTGAAGCGGACCTCGCGCACACCGAGGAGTCGATCGGCGACGCCGACGAGGCGGGCGATCTCCTGCGCGGTGAGCAGCTGTTCGAACTCCAGGTTCGGCAGCCCCTCGGCCGGCATGCAGTAGGTGCATCGCAGCGAGCACTTCTCGGTGACCGAGATGCGCAGGTCCCGCGCGATGCGACCGAAACTGTCCAGCAGGTGCGGAACGTCCGGACGGCCGACCATGGACGGCGCGCGCACGACACCGGGCAGGCTGGGAATTCCCATGCTCACCGTCGTCATCCGATCACCTCCACTCGCCGTTCACGTCAGTATGCCCGTTCGGGGCAACGGGAACCCGACCGTCCTCATTCCCGCTCTAGGATGACCGCATGGGCCATGCGCACACGACGTCGGCACGCTCGGTCGAGGATCACGCCGTTCGGCTCGACGAGATGATCACCCGCGCGTGGTCCGCTCGCCCCCCGGAGACGGTTCCGCTCACCGATGCGCTCGGCCGCGTGACGCACGCGGACATCGAGGCCCTCATCGACGTCCCCAACTTCCGGAACTCCCAGATGGACGGATACGCGGTCGACGCGGAATCGGTTGCCCGCGTACCGGTCACACTGCCGGTCACCGGCGTTCTCGCCGCCGGCGATGCCGGTGACGAACGGCATCGGTCGGGCACGGCACGCAAGATCATGACCGGCGCTCCGGTACCCGAGGGCGCCGACGCGGTGATCCCCGTCGAGGACACCGAGATGGACGGGGACGGTGTCCGCATCCTCGGCTCACGGCGCTCGGGTGAGTACGTGCGGGAGCAGGGCAGCGACATCGCGGCGGGGTCGGTCGTCGTCCCGGCCGGCACGACGCTCGGCCCCCGTCACCTCGGCGCTCTCACGGCCGTCGGCCGATCCGACGTCACCGTCCGCCCCCGGCTGCGGGTCGCGGTCATCGCGACCGGCGCCGAACTCGTCGAGGCGGGCAGTGCACTCGGACCCGGTCAGCTGTACGACTCGAACGGTCTCACGCTCGCGACCTCGGTGACCGCGGACGGCGCCGTGGTGACGTTCCGCGGCCGCAGTACCGACACCGCCGACGAGTTCTCCGCGATGCTGTCCGAGGCCGCCGAGAACGCGGACGTGATCATCACCTCGGGGGGTGTGTCGATGGGCGACTTCGAGGTGGTCCGGGACGTGCTCGGCCCCCGCGGGGGAACCTTCACCCACGTCGCGATGCAGCCCGGTGGGCCGCAGGGGTGGACCGACCTCGACGGCACCCCGGTGATCAGCTTCCCCGGCAATCCCGTGAGCACCCTGGTGTCCTACCTCGTCTTCGCCCGTCCGGCGATCCGGAGGCTCTCGGGCCTCCCCGACGCGACCGTCACCGAGCGCATCGCCGACGAGGCAGTCCGATCCCTGCCCGGACGGCGTCAGTTCCTGCGGGGCCGACTCACGGAGACCGGCGTCGTGGTGTCGTCCGGACCGGGGTCGCACCTGGTGGTGTCGATGGCCGCCGCGGATGTCCTGGTCGACGTCCCCGCGGACACCGTCGAGGTGCCCGCGGGCAACAGTGTGCGAGTGTGGCCGCTGTGAACGATTCATCCGCTGCGCACTCATCCGGGAGTTCCTCCACAGGGCTCTCGCACCTGGACTCCGACGGCCGGGCCCGCATGGTCGACGTCAGCGGGAAGAGCGAGACCACGCGCACCGCGGTCGCCGCCGGGTCCCTACGGACGACTCGGGACGTGATCGCCCTGGTGCGTGCCGACGGCATGCCGAAGGCCGATGTCCTGTCGACCGCGCGCATCGCCGGCATCGCCGGAGCGAAGCGGACGTCCGATCTCATTCCGCTGTGCCATCCGCTTCCGCTGTCCTCGGTCGCGGTGTCCTTCGGCTTCACCGACGACACGATCACGATAGAGGCTACAGCCGTCACGACCGGGCGGACGGGCGTCGAGATGGAAGCACTGACGGCGGTGTCCATCGCCGGGCTCACGCTGCACGACATGGTCAAGGCCGTGGATCCGGCAGCGTCGATCGAGTCGGTGCGTCTGATCCGCAAGGAGGGTGGCAAGCGCGGCGTGTGGACGCGCGACGACCACCAGCCCGACACCTCCTCCACAGCAACGCCTCTCGGCGATCAAACTGCGGTCGTCGTCGTCGCGTCCACCGGCGGCGCAGCCGGGACGCGCGAGGACACCACGGGACCGCGCATCGTGTCGTGGCTCGGTGACCGCGGTTTCGACGTTCGAGGGCCTCTCGTCGTGGCAGACGCCGACGTGGCCGCGGGCTTACGAGACGCCCTCACCGGCGGACCCGCCCTGATCATCAGCACCGGCGGCACGGGCGTCTCCCCCACCGACGCCACACCCGACGCCACCCGGCCACTGCTCGACCGCGAACTACCCGGCGTCGCGGAGGAGATCCGACGTACGGGACTGGCAGCCACCGTGCACGCCTCGATCAGCCGCGGGTTGGTGGGCGTCGCTGGGAAGACAGTGATCGTGAACCTGCCCGGATCACCCGGCGGAGTGAAGGACGGACTGACGGTGCTGGATCCGATCGTGGACCATCTCGTCGCCCAGGTACGCGGAGGCGGTGCTCACGAATGACAACGGTTCTCGCCCGGATCTCGAGCGATCCGATCGATCCGGCGGAGGTCTCCGACGCCGTCTCGGGTCCCGAACACGGTGCCGTGCTGGTGTTCTGGGGAGTCGTCCGCGACCACGACCACGGCGAGTCGGTGTCGGCACTCGAGTACCGAGCCCACCCCGACGCCGAGAAGTTCCTGCGTCGCTGCTGCGAGGACGCGGCCGCGTCGTCCGGCCTGCCGACGGCGGCCGTGCATCGCGTCGGCGACCTGACGATCGGTGACACCGCTCTCGTCGCCGCGGTCGCGTCTCCCCATCGCGCCGAAGCATTCGCAGCGTTGCAGGCGTTGGTCGATCGCATCAAGACCGAGGTGCCGATCTGGAAGCGCCAGCAGTTCCCCGGCGACACCAGCGAGTGGGTGGGGCTCTAGCGGTCGCTGGTGCGCAGGAACCTGTGCACCACGAGTGATTCTGCGTCGGTCGCACTCTCGGTGCGGATCATCGCCTCGATCCGGGCACGCGCCGCCGCGACGTCGAGTCCCGAGCCTATGAAGACCAGCGCGGTGTCTCCACGGGACGAGGCGGTCTCGACGTCGATGTGGACGCCGACCGTCTGGACGACGAATCGCGCCGCGCCACGGCCGAATCGAACGAATCCCTTGGATCTGTACAGCCCCGGCGGCGGGTTCTCGAGGAACTCGAAGAACGCCCGCGGAT
The DNA here is from genome assembly GCF_000686025.1 of Rhodococcus sp. UNC23MFCrub1.1. GTDB lineage: Bacteria > Actinomycetota > Actinomycetes > Mycobacteriales > Mycobacteriaceae > Rhodococcoides. Next base: position 524,446 of record NZ_JMLQ01000004.1, on the reverse strand, counting down.
CGAGGCAGTCGCTGGTCTCGACGCTGAACGTCTCGTAACTCGCGTGCAGGTGGTCGTGGGGATCGTCCTGCTCCCGCAACAGATCGTCGAGCGCGAGTTGCCGGGGCCCGTCGTCGGGGCGCTCCGGCGGATCGAGAAGGAGCGACACGTCCACGGCTCCGTGCGACGTCACCACCGTCGGGGCAGGGGGAGCCGCGTCGCGCACCAGCGTGAGCACCTCGTCGATGCGTCCGGGTCCCACCGCATCCGCTTTGTTCACCACCACCAGGTCGGCGAGTCCGAGATGCTGAGCGAGGTGCTGGTGCCGGGCCGTCGACTCGAGTACGTGCAGGGCGTCCACGACCATCACCATGCCGCCGTACCGGATCCGCGAGTCGGTGCTCGCGACGACCATCCTGATGAGAGCACGTGGCTCCGCCACACCGCTGGCCTCGACGACGATCGCGTCGACGGCGGCACTGGTCGCGGTGAGGGCTCCGAACATCTCGTCGAGATCCTCGGTGTCGACGGCGCAACACAGACAGCCGTTGCCCAGGGTGATCATCGAGTCGACCTGCCCGGCGACCAGCATCGAGTCGATGTCCACGGCGCCGAAGTCGTTGACCACCACACCGATTCGAATGCCGTGATTGCGGCGGAGGAGATGGTTGAGCAACGTCGTCTTACCGGATCCGAGGTACCCGGCGACGAGGACGACCGGAACAGCGCTGCGAGACACCGCGTCAGGGTACGTCAGCCGATTCAGCCTCCCCACCCCTACCGACCGGCCTCCGGCCTTCCCGCCCTCACCGACCGGCCTCCGGCCTTCCCGCCACGAAATCGACGATCCCGGTCGCGATCGCCGCCGCATGGGACGCGCGACCCTCAGCACTCTCGAGCTCGGCGGCATCCGACGGGTTCGACCCGTTGCCCATCTCGAGGAAGACCACGGGGACGGTCGTGAGAGCGGGGGCGGCCACGTCGGATCGCACCTGCAGCCCGTCCACCCCCGCATAGTTCGCCGGGGTGAATCCGGCTCGCTCGTACGCGTCCCGCATGGCGGTGGATGCACGCCGCCCCTCACCGGACTGCACCTCGTCGACGTCGGCGGACGGCACCGGCAGCGCCGGCACGATGACGTGGAATCCGTGATGCGCGTCGTCGGACCGGAGTGAGGTGGAGTCGGCGTGAACACTCACCGCCACCGCGGCGCCCGATGCACTAGCCGCCCGCGCACGGTCGGTGATGCACCCACCCCATCCCGTGTCGTCCGGCCGGCTCAGCACGATCTCGGCACCCAGACTCTCGAGGCGCGAGGCTACTAGTTGCGACACGTCCCAGACGATGGTGTGTTCCGGCGTTCCGCCGAGCGCCGTCATCCCGCTCGTCTGGCAGTCCTTCGTACCGCCCCGGCCGTCGTCCACCTGCGCTGCGAGGTTCTCCCCGTGGCCCGTTCCCTGGTGTCCGGGATCGAGGAAGATCACGGTGCCCGCGAGCGGTGCGTCCGGTGTCACCGGGATCGCAGCGGCCCCCGGCGGGACCGCCACGGAGACCAGTGCGACCGCGAGGATCGAGACACCACAGTGTCGTGCAACCGACGATCGCATACGCCCCACTTCCCACCTCGGCGCACGTGCGCCGACACGATGTTCTCGCGATTTCCAAGAATGGCACGGCGAATTGGTTGAACGTGTGATGATCGGTAGCCGTCCGTGACCCCGTCGTGACCGTTCGCGAGTCCGGACAGCGTGAATCGCGATATCCGTGCACAATGGCTCCGCGCCCCGAGAAAATGACGTGTATCGCGGCGCCCCCGACCGAATTGGAAGGGCGGTTCACACGGTATGGTCTCGGCAAAGCGTGATTAACCGAGCTCAGCGACGAAAGCAGAAGACATGGCGAAGAAGGTCGTTGTTCAGCTGGTCGACGACATCGACAGAACACCTCTCGAGGACGATGGCGAACACATCACGTTCGCGGTCGACGGCACGCACTACGAGATCGACCTCGGGCCCGACAATGCCGCCGAGTTCCGACGTGTTCTGGGTTATTACATCGAGCACGCGGCGAAGGTGTCGGCCGGAACGCACAGCGGACGACGCAGCACGAAGCCGATGGGACGACGCAGTCCCGAACAGACCAGGGCCGTGCGCGAATGGGCCGTGGACGCGGGATTCACGGTGTCGAGCCGCGGGCGCATTCCCTCCGAGGTGCAGAGCGCGTACGACGCAGCGCACTGACACCACATCACACGCGAAAGGCCCCGTACCTGACCGGTACGGGGCCTTTCGCGTGTCCGCCTACTTCGGTGGAGCCGTTACTCGGTGGAGCTAAGGGGACTCGAACCCCTGACCCCCACACTGCCAGTGTGGTGCGCTACCAGCTGCGCCATAGCCCCGTGCTCTTCTGACCGTGAGAAACAGTGTTTCGCACCGCTCGAAGAACGCTCGACCGAAGTTACACCATCGGTTCGACGAGGTCCAAATCAGCGTCAGCCGAGATCGGACACCCAGGCGGAGTTGGTGGTGGTGTCGACGATCGCGCCGTCCACGATGACGGTGGGAGTGCCTCGCGCGCCGGCAGCTGCGAGCGCCGCGCTACCCGTCGCAGCGTCGGTGGCGGCGTCCGCCACTCGCGTTCCGTCGGTGATGCACTGTGCCGCCTCGTCGGAGGCTCCCGCCTCCGTGGCGCGGGCGGCGAGCTCGTCGGCGGTGTGGTCCGCGCTGCCCTTCTCCTCCGGCTGGAAGTCCGGCGAGAACAGGGCCGAGTGGAATGCTGAGTAGGCGGGCCCGTCGCCCGTGGCGGCGACGCACTGCGATGCGGCGGCCGCACGGGTGCTGTAGTCACCGCTGGGCGACAACTGATTCAGGAAGTCGAGCATGTGATAGCGCACCGCGATGGTGCCCTCGTCGATCTTCTGCGCGAGTTCCTGGCCGTAGGTGTTCTCCAACTCGGCGCAGTACGGGCACATCGCGTCCTCGTAGATGTCGACCGTGCGTGTCGCCTCCGGGAGACCCAGCCGCACCACGCCGTCGTCGTCGACCGAGGAGGTGACCGCCGCATTCTGCACGGACCCGTATCCGTCGGCGCGCGGCTGGCTGCGGGAGTTCTGCCACAACACTCCGCCGATGACGACGGCCGCGATGACCAGGAGAGCGAGACCGCCCAGAACATAGGTCGACGTGCTCGACGACTTCTGTGGCGTGTACTTGCTCGACGATTTCGATGACGACGATTTCGAGGCATTCACGCGAATACTGTGTCACGCGCGACTGACAGTGTGCTGAGAACTGGATGTCAGGTATGCCAATGCTTGCTGGTAGAGACGTTCCGGCGCGCGTACATTCGCCCCGTGACCCACATCGAGCCCCGTGATCCGCAGGCGTCCGCCGTGCCCGTCGAGGGAGGGCCCGGCCTGCCCCACGACATCGATCACACTCACGCCGACGTCTCGGGAGGCTGGCTCCGGGCCGCCACGTTCGGGGCCATGGACGGACTGGTGACCAACACCTCGCTCATCGCGGGTGTCGGCGGTGCGGGCGTCTCGACGCACACGCTGGTCCTCAGCGGCATCGCCGGCCTCGTCGCGGGGGCGTTCTCGATGGCACTCGGCGAGTTCACGTCCGTGTCCACGCAGAACGAGCAGATCGATGCCGAGGTGAGCACCGAGCGCGCCGCGTTCACGAGGTACCCGGAGGCCGAACAGGCGGAGTTGGTGGGCATGCTCACCGACATGGGCATGTCGACCGAGACGGCCACGGTCGCCGCGCGCGAGATCCACACGGACGCCGATCGTGCTGTGGATCTGCACATCTCGCGGGAGTTGGGTGTCGACCCCACTGAGAAGCCGTCACCGTGGGTGGCGGCCGGATCGTCCTTCGTCCTGTTCTCGATCGGCGCGATCATTCCGATCATTCCGTTCCTGCTGGGGTCGGACGTCCTCGCCCTCGGGCTCGCGTGCGGCGCCGTGGGCCTCATGATCGCGGGCGCGCTCGCCGCGCACTTCACCTCGCGGTCGACCGTCGTCGGAGCGCTCCGCCAACTACTGTTCGGCTCACTCGCCGTCGCGGCGACCTACGCCGTCGGATCCCTCATCGGTGTCGGCACCGCCTGAGTCGCCGTCCGGATCGATCGTCACCGCGCTGGGCTTCCCGGTCAGCGACACCCGCCCGGACCGCGTGTCGGGTACCACCATCCAACCGACCGCGGCGATCAGCAGGATGGCACCCGAGGTCCCGAACGCGGCCGCGTAGGAGAGTTCCGTCACGAGTACACCGGCGACCAGCGGCCCGATGACCGAGCCCACGTCCATGGCCATCTGGAATGCGGCGAGGACGGGGCCTCCGCGGGCGCGCGAGCCGATCATGTCGGCCACCGCCGCCTGCTGGGTCGGCGTGATCAGCCCGGACCCGAGCCCGGCGACGAAGGTGATCACGAGGAACACCTCCGTCGATCCCGAGATGCCCATGGTCGCGGTCGATGCGCCGCACAGCAGGAGCCCGGCGACGAGGAACGGCTTGCGCCCGTACCGATCGGACCATCGCCCCGCCGGCACCAACACCACCGCGTTGCCCACCGCGAACACCGCGAGGGCCACGGCGGCCATGGAATCGCTGCGTCCGAGCGCGGCGACGACGAACAGCGGCACGATGGCCGTGCGCACGCCGAACACCGCCCATCCGTTGGCGAAGTTGGACAGCAGGGCCGACCGGTACGTCGGGGAGCGCAGGGCGTCGGCGAACCGCAGCACCACCGCCGCGTCCCGATCGGCCTCCGTGGTCGCGGCGGGTGTTCGCAGGCCCACCGCGACGACGGCGGCGGCCGCGACCAGCGTCACGGCGTAGAAGACGAACGGCGCCCGCAGACCTCCGACACCGAGCACGATGCCGCCCACGAACGGGCCCAGGACTGTGCCGGCCAGGAAGCTCGACGCGTACATGCCGGAGACGCGCCCGCGGCGATCGGGCGGGGCGATCCGGATGAGCAGTCCCAGCGCGGACACGGTGAACATGGTGGACCCGATACCGCCGAGCGACCGGAAGAGGAGGAGTTGCCAGTACGTCTGGGCCAGTGCGCACAACCCGGTCGACACCGCGACGACGACGAGACCGGTGAGGTAGACCCGGCGCTCGCCGATGCGCTGCACGAGCGATCCGCTGGCGGGCGCGAAGATCAGCCGTGTCGCCGCGAAGGCACTGATGATGACGGTGACCGCGAACTCGTCGACCCCGAAGGCGAGCGCGAACCCCGGGAGCGCGGGCGCGACGATGCCGAAGCCGAGTGCGATGACGAACGCGGCCGAGACGAGGATCCAGATGTCGCGGGTGGGATCGGGGGCGGTCCCCCGCGTCCCGGCACCGGCCCCTGCTGCGGCGCTCACTCCCCGGTCAGGACGGACGACACGAGATCGCGCGCGGCGCTCTGCACCTCGGCGAGGTGCTCCGCACCGCGGAAGGACTCGGCGTAGATCTTGTAGACGTCCTCCGTACCCGACGGCCGAGCGGCGAACCAGGCGCTGTCCGTGGTGACCTTGAGTCCGCCCAGAGCCGCCCCGTTGCCGGGAGCCGAGGTGAGCGTGGCGGTGATGTCCTCCCCCGCCAGGGTGGTCGCGGTGACCTGCTCCGCCGACAGCTTCGCCAACACGGCCTTCTGCTCGCGCGTCGCGGGCGCATCGGTGCGTGCGTAGGACGGGTCACCGAACTGCTCGGTGAGCTCCCGGTAGCGGGTCGACGGTGTCTTCCCGGTCACCGCGGTGATCTCGGAGGCGAGCAGGGCCAGGATGATGCCGTCCTTGTCGGTGGTCCAGACGGATCCGTCCGTCCGTAGGAACGAGGCGCCGGCGCTCTCCTCGCCGCCGAACCCGATCTCACCGGAGACGAGACCGGGCACGAACCACTTGAACCCCACGGGCACCTCGAGCAGGGTGCGACCGAGCGAGGCCACGACGCGGTCGATCATCGAGGAACTGACGAGGGTCTTGCCGACCGCCGCCTCGGCGGGCCATCCCGGCCGGTGCGAGAACAAGTAGTCGATCGCCACCGCGAGGTAGTGGTTCGGGTTCATCAGTCCGCCGTCGGGGGTGACGATGCCGTGCCGGTCCGCATCGGCGTCGTTGCCCGTCGACACGTCGTAGTCGTGCCGGGCGCCGATCAACGACGCCATCGCGTTGCGCGACGAGCAGTCCATCCGGATCTTGCCGTCGGTGTCCAGGGTCATGAACCGCCATGTCGCGTCGACGAGCGGGTTGACCACGGTCAGATCGAGGCGGTGTCGCTCGGCGATCGCCGCCCAGTAGTCGACGCTCGCACCGCCCAGCGGATCGGCGCCGATGCGCACACCCGCGGACCGGATGGCATCGATGTCGACGACGGACGGGAGATCGTCCACGTACCTGGTGAGGAAGTCGTACTTCTGCACGGACCCGGCCGGTGCCGACGCCAGAGACACGCGCTTCACGGACGACACACCGGAGCGCAGGATCTCGTTGGCGCGCGCCGCGATCACGGAGGTGGCGTCGCTGTCGGCGGGTCCACCGTTCGGCGGGTTGTACTTGAAACCGCCGTCGCGCGGCGGGTTGTGGGACGGCGTGACGACGATGCCGTCCGCGAGCGCCGACGGACCCGAGGCGTTGTGACGCAGGATCGCGTGGCTCACCGCCGGGGTGGGCGTGTAGCGGTCTGCCGAATCCACCAGCACCGCAACGTCGTTGGCCGCGAGAACTTCCACGGCGGTGACCCACGCGGGCTCGGAGAGCGCGTGGGTGTCGCGACCGAGGAAGAGCGGTCCCGTGGTGCCCTGCGCGGACCGGTACTCCACGATGGCCTGTGTCGTGGCCACGATGTGGTCTTCGTTGAAGGCGCCGTCCAGGGACGATCCACGATGTCCGGAGGTACCGAAGACCACCTGCTGATCGGGATTCTCGACGTCCGGCTTCACGCTGTAGTAGGCCGTCACCAGATGCGACAGATCGACCAGATCCGATGCCTGTGCCCGTTGTCCCGCTCGCTCGTGAGCCACTCGGGTCCTCCTGTGTCGATTGCGTACCCCCGCCCCGAGAACCCTAGTGGGCGAGCAACGACCGCGGACCACGACTGTCGGATCGAGACCCCGACCGCGTCGTCGGACGGTCAGAGATCGGGCAGCGCGGAGAACTCGGCGATCGCGATGACGTCTTCGAGGGCGGTCGCGAGGACGTGGAGTCGTCGTCCGACCGTTTCTGCCGCGAGCACCTTCGCGCGATCGGACGAGCCGAGCGGCAGAGACGACGCGAATTCCCAGACCTCGGCGCCGGAGCGCGTTCCGTCCGCGTCGACACGTGGCGCCTCGGGTGTGGGCAGATCACGCGAGCGTGCGATCCCGGTCAGGATCTCGAACAGCCGGTCGGTGCGCTCCTGCACGAGGTCGTACACCTCGTCCAGCGATTCGTCGCCCGCCGGGAGATCGGGCCAGGCGGTGACACGCGCCCGCGGGTACGGATCGTCCGGCAGCCACTCCAGCACGCGGATCCGGTCGACTCCGCGGCACTCGAGCACGAAGCGCCCGTCCGGTGTGGGGAGGGCGCGGTCGATCCGGATCGACACTGCGGCCACGCCGCGCACGTCCCCGCCGCCGACCTCGTGGCCTCGCTCGATGAGCGCCACCCCGAAGTGCGACTCGGTGTCCAGGCAGTGCTGCACCATCGCGCGGTAGCGGGGCTCGAACACGTGCAACGGCACGTCGTCCCCCGGAAGTACCACCGAGCCGAGCGGGAACATCGGGAGCTCGTAGATGTCGTCGGACCGGGCGTGCATGTCGTCGTCCACACCACCAGCATGCACTCACCGCGACCACCGCGACAGAACCCGACGACCCGGGTGTGGTGCAACTCCCCCGCCGGTCCGGTGTCGGTGGCCCGGCTACTGGGTAAGGATGCGTCCATGAGCACTCCGGTTCGCGCCGCTTCCCGCACCACTGGACCCCGGACGTTCGCGGTCTGGGCACCCACACCCGAGCGGGTCCGACTGCACCTCGACGGCGACCTGCACCCGATGACCGAGAAGGACGGGTGGTGGAGCGCCGAGGTGCCCGCCGCCGACGGTGCCCGGTACGGCTTCGTCCTGGACGACGACGATGCGGTGATCCCGGATCCGCGCTCGCCGCGGCAGCCGGACGGCGTGCACGAGGCGTCGGCGCTGTACTCCGCGGACACCTTCGCGTGGACCGACGACGCGTGGACGGGTCGCCCGCTGGCGGGCGGCGTGCTGTACGAACTGCACATCGGCACCTTCACCGCGGAGGGGACGTTCGACGCGGCGATCGACCGACTCGATCACCTCGTCGACCTCGGCGTGACCTTCGTGGAGGTCATGCCCGTCAACGGTTTCAACGGGACACACAACTGGGGCTACGACGGCGTCCTCTGGTACACCGTCCACGAGGGCTACGGCGGTCCGGAGGGTTTCCAGCGGTTCGTCGACGCCTGCCACGCCCGGGGGCTGGCCGTCACGCTCGACGTGGTCTACAACCACCTGGGTCCGTCGGGCAACTACCTCGAGAAGTTCGGCCCGTACATGTCCGAGGGTGCGAACTCCTGGGGACAGACGGTCAACGTGGCCGGCGCGGAGTCGGACACGGTGCGTCGCTACATCATCGACAACGCACTGCGGTGGTTCGAGCAGTTCCACGTGGACGCGCTACGTCTCGATGCGGTGCACGCCCTGGCCGACACCACGGCCACCCACATCCTCGAGCAGCTCGCCGTGGAGACCGAGGCCCTGTCGGCGCACGTCGGTCGGCCCCTGAGCCTGGTCGCGGAGAGTGACCTCAACGACCCGACGCTCATCACTCCCCGGGCGGGCGGCGGGTACGGCCTCACTGCCCAGTGGGACGACGACGTCCACCATGCCGTGCACGCAGCGGTGTCCGGCGAACGTCAGGGCTACTTCGGTGACTTCGGCTCGATGCAGTGCCTCGCGACCACCATCACGCAGGGCTTCTTCCACGCCGGGACGTATTCGACCTTCCGTGGCCGCGTGCACGGTCGACCCCTGGACCGACGGGTGCTCCCGGCGAGCTCGCTCGTCGCGTACACCACGACGCACGATCAGGTGGGCAACCGCGCAATCGGCGATCGTCCCGGCTTCTCACTCACGCCGGGGCAGCTGGCGGTCAAGGCGGCGCTGATCCTGTTGTCCCCCTTCACCCCGATGCTCTTCATGGGTGAGGAGTTCGACGCCTCCACCCCGTTCCAGTTCTTCACCTCCCATCCCGAACCCGAGCTGGGTGAGGCCACCGCGAAGGGCCGCAAGGCCGAGTTCGCGTCCCACGGGTGGGACAGCGAGGACATCCCCGACCCGCAGGATCCCGCGACGTTCGAGAACTCGAAGCTGAACTGGGACGAGGTCACCGAGGGTGATCACGCCCGCGTACTCGACTGCTACCGAGCACTTCTGGCGTTGCGCGCCCAGCGCACCGAGATCACGAACCCGTGGTTGACCGGCGTGCACGTCGACTACGACGAGGACGCCCGATGGATCGTGATCCACCGGGCGCACCCCACCGCGGGCCGTGGTCTGAGTATCGCGTGCAACCTCACCGACTCGCCGGTGACAGTGCCGGTGGGCGGCTCACCGCTGCTGTGGTGGGACGAGCCGACGCCGAACGCGACCGCGTCGGCGACGACCGTTCCGGGTCACTCCTTCGTCGTGCTGGAGTGAGTATTGCTGGAGTGACTTTCCGGCTCGGCCCGCGCGTCGCCGGCGTCCGAGCCACGCAGAGCCAGAGCCACGAGGAGAGCGTTGGCGGCGAGCACGATCGCGGTGGCCACCGCCGCGACGTGCATCCCGTCGACGAAGGCGGCGCCGGCCGAACTGGTCAGAGCGTCACCGAGTTCCGCCGGTAGCGTCCGCGCGAGCGAGACCGCCTCGCCGATGGTCTCGCGGGCACCCGACGCGGTGTCCGGGTCGAGCGCCGACGTGTCGATACCGCCACGGAACACGGCCATCACCACCGAACCGAGCAACGCGACGCCGAGGGCGATCCCGAGTTCGTACGCCGTCTCGGAGATTGCGGACGCTGCGCCGGCGCGCGGCGCGGGAACCGAGGCGACCACCAGATCCGACGTCAGCGTCAGCGCGAGGCCCGCGCCGACACCGACCAGGACGAACGACGCCATGAACACGGGGATGCCGTCGGTCTGACCGAGACGTGTCAGGAGCAGTGCCCCCGCCGCGGAGACCCCGAGTCCCACTGCGAGAACGGTGCCCGCCTCCCAGCGGCGTACGAGATGTGCGGCGGCGAGCGACGCGACGATGCTCGTCGCCGTTCCCGGCAGCATGATCAGACCGGCCTCCAGCGGGGACGTGCCGAGAACCGACTGCAGGTACTGCGAGCCGAAGAACAGCACTCCCGCGAGCGCGAAGACGGACAGCAGGTTCGTCGCGACGGCCGTCGCGAAGCGACGCTGCGCGAACAGCGTCAGGTCGATCATCGGAGCGGCGAGTCGGCCCTGCCGGCGGACGAAGACGGTGCCCGCGGCCAGACCGACCAGCGCGACCGGAATCATCGACGGGTGCGGCCCGTGAGCCGCGGTCTCCTTGATCGCGTAGACGACGGGAACGATGGCCAGGATCGACAGCGCGGCGCTGGGTACGTCGAATCGGCCCGGTTCCGGATCCTTGGACTCCGGGATGGTGAACGGACCCACGACGACCAGCGCGATCATGATCGGCACGTTGATCAGGAAGACCGAGCCCCACCAGAAGTGCTCGAGAAGCCACCCGCCCACCAGAGGACCCGCCGCCGCGCCGCCGCCGGCCATGGCACCCCAGACACCGATCGCGAGCGTGCGTTCACGGCGCACCTGGAACATCGTGCGGATCAGGCCCAGGGTGGCGGGCATCAACGTGGCACCCGAGATGCCCTGCAGCACACGGGCCGCGATCATCATCGCGGGGTCGACCGCGAAGGCGGCGAGCACCGAGGACAGCCCGAAACCGACCGCGCCGATCAGGAGCAACCGCCGTCGTCCGATGCGGTCGCCGACGGTGCCCATGGTGACCAGCAGGCCGGCGAGGACGAACGAGTAGACGTCGATGATCCACAGCAGCTCGGTGCTGCTCGGGCGGAGATCCGCGCTGAGGAACGGCAGCGCGATGTCGAGGACGGTGCCGTCGACGGCGATGAGCATCACGGCACCGGCCAGCACCACCAGACCGAGCCAGTCGCGGCGGGTGGCGCCGGCCGGTACGAGATCGTCGGGATTCGGCTGCACGGACGCTGCCGGGGACACGGACACGAGGCACCTCTTTCGTTTACCGTCCGGACGGTACAGTCGACGGACACCGACAGCGTAGCAACAACCGTCCGGCCGGTACAGTGCGTGTCATGGCAGCCGACACACGCGACCGCATCCTGGACGCCCTCGAGACGCTGCTCCTCGACGACGGCACGGACAAGGCCACCCTCGAGGCGGTGGCCTCTCGGGCCGGCGTCTCGAAAGGCGGTCTGCTGTACCACTTCCCCAGCAAGGACGCGATGATGGCCGCGCTGGTGCGTCGCCTCGGTGAACGATCCGACGTCCAACGCGTCGAGGCGGAGGCCGCCGGCACCTCGCTGGCGCAGTGGTATCTCCAGCCACCGGACGCCTCGTCCGCCGAGGAGGTGGCGCTCTACCGCTCCACTCTCGCCGCGCTGCGCAGCATCGACGGCAGACCCGGCGAGGTGCAGCAGGCCGTCATCGACGTCATGGGCATGTGGGACCGCGCGCTGCAGCGCGAGGTGACCGATCCGGTGCAGGCCGAGATCGTGCGGCTGGTGGGCGACGGCATCTATCTCGCCGCGCTGCTCGGCCTCCCCCACACACCGCCCGACCTGCACCGTGACGTGGTCGAACGGCTCCTCGGTGGCGGTTCGAGCAGTGTCGACCCGAGCGGTCAGGGGTCGGCCGGATGACTCAGGTCAGGTAGCGGTATGCGGGAGACCCGGGCTCGAGATGCTCGACGTGCATCGGCGACGTCTCCATCCGCTCGAGGAGGGACGACAGGCCCGCGGCCGAACCGAGCTCGATACCCACCAGCGCGGCACCCGTCTCGCGATTGTTGCGCTTGACGTACTCGAACAGCGTCACGTCGTCCTCCGGACCGAGAACGACGTCGAGGAACGTGCGCAGTGCGCCCGGCTCCTGCGGGAAATCGACGAGGAAGTAGTGCTTGAGCCCCTTGTGCACGAGCGACCGTTCGAGAATCTCCCCGTAGCGCGAGACGTCGTTGTTACCGCCCGAGATCAGGCACACGACGGACGAGCCGGCCGGGATGTCGATCTGCGACAGCGCGGCCACCGACAGCGCTCCGGCGGGTTCGGCGATGATGCCCTCACTCTGGTACAGATCCAGCATCGCGGTGCAGATGGCACCCTCGTCCACCTGCGTGACCACCACCGACCCGCGTCCGTCGTGGCCCGCACCGACCGTCACCGAGGCATGCGAGGCGACGGTCGCGCCGAGCGACGACACGACCCGGTACGGGAGATCGCCGATCCGGCGCACGGCGGCGCCGTCGACGAACGGGTCGATCTCGTCGAGTGTGACGGGGCCGCCGGCCATGAGCGCCGCCGCCATGGATGCGGCGCCGGTGGGTTCCGCACCGACGACGGAGGTGTTCGGCGACCGCTCGGCGAGGTACGCCGACATGCCCGTCATGCACCCACCACCGCCCACCGCGACCACGACGACGTCCGGAGCGGCACCGAGTTGCTCCAGGATCTCCGCGGCGATGGTTCCCTGTCCCGCCACGGTTCTCGGGTCGTCGAACGGCGGCACGATGGTGGCACCGGTGGTGCGGACGTCGGCGAGGGCGGCCGCCGCGGCCGCATCGAAGGTGGAACCGACGCTGATGACCTGCACCATGTCGCCGCCGTGGAAGGCGATGCGATCGCGCTTCTGCTTCGGGGTGTTGGTCGGCACGTAGATGCGACCGCGGATGCCGAGCGCCCGGCACGCGAACGCGACACCCTGCGCGTGATTGCCGGCGCTCGCCGCCACGACACCGACCGCACGCTCGTCGTCGTCGAGTTGCAGCATGAGGTTGTACGCGCCGCGCAACTTGTACGAGCGCACGCGCTGGAGATCCTCGCGCTTGAGGTGGATCCGCGCACCCGTCTGCTCGGACAACCGCTCGCAGAACTCGAGCGGGGTGCGGGTGGCCACGTCCCGCAGCCGGACGGCCGCGGCATCGATGTCGTCTGCGGTCGGCGCAGCGGCGTCGGTACGGCTCGTCGTCTCGGTCACACGGACATGCTGCCACGGTGGTGCGACGACCACCGACCCACCCTCACCTGCGGAGCGGCCGCCGGCGGGGGTGACGAATCTGCGCTCAGGCCCGCTCGAGCACGAAGACAGGGATCTCGCGGTCGGTCTTCTTCTGGTAGTCCGCGTAGTCGGGGTAGGCCGCGACCGCGCGCTCCCACCACTGCGCCTTCTCCTCGCCGTGGACCTCGCGCGCGACCATGTCCCACTTCTCGGTCTTGTCCCGCAGTTCGACGTGGGGGTTCGCGAGCACGTTGAAGTACCAGACGGGGTGCTTCGGCGCGCCGCCGAGCGACGCGACGGCGGCGTACGCACCGTCGTGCTCCACGCGCATCAGAGGGGTCCGACGGAGCTTGCCCGTCTTGTTCCCGATGGTCGTGAGGAGGATGACGGGCATCCCCCGCATCTCGGTGCCCTCGGTCCCTCCCGAGCTCTCGTACAGGTCGGCCTGATCGGCGGCCCAGGTGGACGGACTCGGCTCGTACTCTCCGTGCAGCGGCATGATCCCAGTACACACACCTCGGCGGTCTCCGGCAACCATCCGCAGGGTGATCAGGAGGTTTCGGTCGCCCTAACTTCCATGTACGTGTAGCCTGGGGACCAACGCACGGCACACGGAACACGAATGGTTCGGGAGGCGAATATGACCACGGTCGACCTGCAGTTCACACGCCCGCGGCACTCGACGAGCGTTCGTACCGTGGACGTGGCCGGCACCGACTGGCCGCTCTACAAGCTCGAGAGCATCATGGTCGCCGTCATCCTCTTCGCCGCTCTCGCACTGACAGTCAGCATGCAGACGGCAGTCCTCACCTCCGCCGCTGTCGGCGTGACGCTGTGGTGGGCCCTCGGCGCGACCGAGCGGTTCCGCACCCGACACTGATCACGGACAGACACCGACGGGGCGCCCACTCCACGTGGGCGCCCCGTCGGCGTTCGTGTGGTCCGGCCGTATGTCAGGAACCGAACGGCAGGACACCGGGGGCCAGGTAGAGACCGCTGCTTCCGGCGGCAATGCCACCGACGAGTTCGAGCACGGCGTTGATGAAGTTCGTGATCATGGGATCATCCCTCTCGGTCGAGTTCGACGTGACGATCCGACGGTACCGTCCGTCCCTGTGAACAGTCACGAACTCGTCTGGTACGTCGGCTACGGCTCGAACACCCTGCCCGCACGCCTCGACGCCTACTTGGGCGGCTCCGCGGCCGACAGCAGATTCGGTGCGCACGCCGCCCCGCGGACACTCTCGCTTCCTCGCGAACACCGGTGGATCACCGTGCCGCATGCGGTGTACTTCGCCGGCGTCTCGGCCCGGTGGACCGGAGCGTCCGCGTTCCTCTCGCTCACACCCTCCCCCGACTCCGACAGCATCGCCCGCGCCTACCTGCTCGACTGGGCCGCCCTCGACCACATCTCGACGGTGGAGAACGCGCAGACGGAGCAGACACTCGACGTCCGCGCGTCCCTACCGACACGGCCGGGAGCGTGGGCGCTGCTGCCGGTCGAGGTGTCCCCCGAGCCGCACCGCGGCAAGTACGACGCGGCGCTGCGCCTGGACGACATCGACGGCGTCCCGGCGATGACTCTGACGTCGAGCCACGTGCGAGAACGCGGAGTGCCGGCCGACCGCTACCGCGACGTCATCGCGGAGGGCTTGCGGGACAACCCGTTCGGCGTCGATCCCGATGCCTACCTCGCGGCAGCCGTCGAGCGGTCGGCCGTCGTCAGACGGTGAGGCAGCGTCAGACGGTGAGGCAGCCGGGTCCGAGCAGCGCCTTGAGATCGCCCATCAGCGCCGATGACGGTGTGACGCGCAGCTTCTCGTCCACCTTGAGCATGGTGACCCGGTCGCCACTGATGAGGCGCAGGTGCACGTCGGTGGTGCCGGGATGGCTGGCCAGCACCCGCTTGAGCGCCCCGACCTTGTCCGCGGTGCACTGACGCGTCGGCAAGCTGACGGCGACGGGCTTGGCGACACCGACGGACGACAGATCGGGAACCGCGATGTCGTTCGCGATGAGCGAGATCCGATCGTCCCGAGCCGACACCCTGGCCTTCACCAGCACCACGGCGTCCTCGGCGACGTCCGCACCGAACACGGAGTACGCCTGCGGGAAGAACAGCACCTCGATACCGCCGGTGAGATCCTCGAGCTGGGCGGACGCCCAGGTCAGACCGTTCTTGTTCACCCGTCGGTTGACCGACGCCAGAATGCCGCCCACCGTGACCTGCGTGCCGTCCTTCAGACTGCCCTCGAGGATCGTGGGAATGGCGGTGTCCGACTGAGCCGCGAGCACGTGCTCGACTCCGTTCAGCGGATGCCCGGACACGTACAGCCCCAACATCTCCCGCTCCAAAGCGAGACGGTGCTTGCTGTCCCACTCCTCGGGCGGGATCTTCACGTTGAAGACGGAGGTGATGGACTCGTCGGCGTCGACGCCGCCGAACAGGTCGAACTGGCCGATGGCCTCCGCCTTCTTGGTGCCCAGCACCGAGTCGATCGCGTCGGCGTGGATCAGCATCAAACCCTTGCGTGGATGGTCCAGCGAATCGAAACCACCGGCCTTGACGAGAGACTCGGTGACCTTCTTGTTGCAGGCAGTCGCATCGATCTTGGCCAGGTAGTCGGAGAAGTCGGTGAACTTCCCCTTCTCCTTGCGCGCCGAGATGATGGACGCCACGACGTTGGCGCCCACGTTGCGCACCGCGCCCATACCGAAGCGGATGTCCTCGCCCACCGAGGCGAAGTTGAGCTCGGACTCGTTGACGTCCGGCGGCAGCACGGTGATGCCGAGCCGTCTGCAGTCGGCGAGATAGATCGCCGCCTTGTCCTTGTCGTCGCCGACACTGGTGAGCAGTCCGGCCATGTACTCGGCCGGGTAGTTGGCCTTGAGATACGCCGTCCAGTAGGACACCAGCCCGTACCCCGCCGAGTGCGACTTGTTGAACGCGTAGCCGGCGAACGGGAGCACGGTGTCCCAGAGCGCCTTGATGGCGGCCTCGGAGAAATCGTTGTCCAGCATGCCCTGGCGGAATCCGGCGTACGCCTTCTCCAGCTCGGACAGCTTCTTCTTTCCCATGGCGCGCCGCAGCAGGTCGGCCTGGCCGAGCGAGTAGCCGGCGACCTTCTGCGCCAGCTGCATGATCTGCTCCTGATAGACCACCAGGCCGTACGTCTCGCCGAGGATGACCTTCAGCGGTTCCTCGAGTTCCGCGTGAATCGGCTTGACCTCTTGACGACCGTTCTTGCGATCGGCGTAGTCGTTGTGCGAGTTCATGCCCATCGGACCGGGCCGGTAGAGCGCCAGGACGGCGACGATGTCCTCGAATCCGGTGGGCTGCATCTTGCGCAGCAGGTCCCGCATCGCGCTGCCGTCGAGCTGGAACACGCCGAGAGTGTCTCCGCGCGAGAGCAGTTCGAACGTCGCCGGATCATCGAGAGGCAGGGCGTCGAGATCGATGTCGATGCCGCGATTGGCCTTGATGTTGTCGATGGCGTCGCCGATGACCGTGAGGTTGCGCAGCCCCAGGAAGTCCATCTTCAGCAGGCCGATGGCCTCGCAGGAAGGGTAGTCCCAGCCGGTGATGATGGCGCCGTCCTGCGGACGCTTCCACACCGGGATGGCGTCGGTCAGCGGCTCCGAGGACATGATGACCGCGCAGGCGTGGACGCCGGCGTTGCGGATCAGCCCCTCGAGACCCTTGGCGGTCTGGTAGATCTTCGCGACGTCGGGGTTCGAGTCGATCAGCGAGCGGACCTCGGTGGCCTCCTTGTACCGCTCGTGCGTCGGATCGGTGATGCCCGCGACCGAGATGTCCTTCGCCATCACGGGCGGGGGCAGTGCCTTGGTGATCTGGTCGGCGATGGCGAAGCCCGGCTGCCCGAACTGCACGCGGGCCGAGTCCTTGATGGCGGCCTTCGTCTTGATGGTGCCGAACGTGATCACCTGCGCGACACGATCACTGCCCCACTTCTCGGTGGCGTAGCGCACCATCTCGCCGCGTCGGCGATCGTCGAAGTCGATGTCGATGTCGGGCATGGAGACGCGCTCGGGATTGAGGAACCGCTCGAACAGCAGACCGTGCGGGAGCGGGTCGATGTTGGTGATCCCCATCGCGTAGGCGACGAGCGACCCGGCCGCCGAACCTCGACCGGGGCCGACGCGGATGCCGACCTCCTTGGCGTGGTTGATGAGGTCACCGACGACGAGGAAGTAGGCAGGGAAGCCCATCTCGAGGATGACGCTGATCTCGTAGTCCGCACGGGAGAGGTACTCCTCCGTCGGACCGTCGGGGAAGCGGCGGTGCAGGCCGTCCATGACCTCCTTGCGGAGCCAGGTGCCCTGCGTGTAGCCCTCCGGCACCGGGAACACCGGCATCCGGTCGCGGTGCTCCCACACCTCGTCGTAGGACTGGACGCGTTCGGCGATGAGCAACGTGGAGTCGCACGCGCCGGGCACCTCGTCGTCCCAGAGGGCGCGCATCTCCTCCGCGGACTTGAGGTAGTAGCCGTCGCCGTCGAACTTGAACCGGGTGGGATCGCTCAGCGTCTTACCGGTCTGGATGCACAGCAGCGCTTCGTGATTGACCGACGCGTCCTTGGTGACGTAGTGGCAGTCGTTGGTCGCGAGCGGCGGGATGCCGAGCTGCTCCCCGATGCTCAGCAGTCCTTCTCGCACCCTCCGCTCGATCGACAGACCGTGGTCCATCAGTTCGAGGAAGAAGTTGTCGGGGCCCCAGATCTCCTGCCACTTGGCCGCCGCCTCGAGCGCCTCACGCTCGTGGCCCAGACGAAGCCGGGTCTGGATCTCGCCGGACGGGCAACCGGTGGTGGCGATGATGCCCTCGGCGTGGTTGGCGATGATCTCCTCGTCCATGCGCGCCCACTTGCCCAGCTGACCCTCGGTGGACGCGAGGGACGACAGCTTGAACAGGTTGCGCAGACCCGTCGCGTTCTCCGCCACCATCGTCATGTGCGTGTACGCGCCGCTGCCCGAGACGTCGTCCGACTTCTGGCTGCGGTCTCCCCACAGCACGCGCTTCTTGTTGAAACGGGACTCCGGCGCGATGTAGGCCTCGATCCCGATGATGGGCTTGACCCCGGCCTTCTTGGCCTCGTTGTAGAACTCACTGGCCCCGTACATGTTGCCGTGGTCGGTCATCCCGACCGCGCTCATCCCCAGGCGCTGGGCCTCCGCGAACATCGGCGCGATCTTCGCCGCCCCGTCCAGCATGGAGTACTCGGTGTGATTGTGGAGATGAACGAAGTCCGACACGGGAGCCACTCTAGGTCGTCGGGCCGACAACATTCTCCGCACACGCGGCGTGTGACGACTGTGACGGATGAGGACTAGCGCGGGGTGTCCGCGGACGCCGCCTCGACCGGCACCGACGCCACGCGATGCGCCCGCAGACGCCGCACGGAGTCGACCGTGAAGATCGCCAGCGCGCACCAGATGAGCGCGAAACCGATCCACCGCGACGCGGGCATGTCCTCGTTCAGCACCAGCACTCCCCACGCGAGCTGCAGGCCCGGTGTCAGGTACTGCAGCAGACCGAGGGTGACCAACGGCAGCTTCTGCGCGGCAACCCCGAACAGCAGCAGCGGCAGTGCGGTGACGGGCCCGGCGAGGACGAGCAGCAGGGCGTGCGGCACCCCGAGCGAGAGGGCGCTCGCTCCCCCGGTGACGCCCAGCACCACCAGGTAACCGATCGCGATCGGCGCCCCCACGAGCCCCTCCGCGGTCAGCGACGTGGTGGGTTCGAGCCGGACCACCTTCTTCATGACGCCGTACAGCGCGAACGAGAAGGCCAGGGTGAGGGCGATGACGGGAGGCCGTCCGTAGTCGACGGTGAGCACGACCACCGCGACGAAGGCCAGCGCGAGGGCCGCGATCTGCGCACGGCCCAACCGCTCCCGGAACACCACGACGCCGAGCAGGACACTGACGAGCGGATTGACGAAGTATCCGAGGGCTGCCTCGACCACACGGTCCTGCGAGACCGCGAAGATGTAGACGCCCCAGTTGATCGAGATGAACGCCGACGACAACGCCACCACACCCCACGTGCGCGCCGGGAGACCGCGCAGCGTGGACAGTCGTCCCAACATCGCCAGGACGACGAGCATGAGCACCAACGTCCACACGATGCGGTGCGCGAGGACCTCGACGGGTCCGGCGAAGGACAGCACGCCGAAGAAGGCCGGGAACAGTCCCCACAGTCCGTACGCACCGACACCGCTGGCCATGCCGACGCTGGAGGACGACCGGGGAGCTCCACCGCGCCGGGAGCCGAGAGAGGACGTGAGACTGCGCACGCGCTCACGCTATCCCCGACCGGTGCACAATCGACGAGGTGGCACACAGGAAGAAGGCGCCGAGCGGCGAGGCCGAGGCTCGGGCGGACAAGACCTGCGCCGTCTGCGGTCGACGGATCGAGTGGCGCAAGAAGTGGGAACGCGACTGGGACTCGGTGAAGTACTGCAGCGACGCGTGCCGACGCACCGGCTCCGCGGGAGCCGACGACGGCCTCGAGGACGCGATCCGGCGGCTGCTCGACAGTCGCGCCCGCGATTCGTCGATCTGCCCCTCCGACGTGGCTCGCGACGTGGCGCCGGACGACTGGCGCCCCCTGATGGAACCCGTCCGCCGCGCCGCCCGCCGCCTCGTCGCCGCGGGCGAGGCGGAGATCACGCAGGGCGGGAACGTGGTCGACCCGTCGACGGCGAAGGGCCCCATCCGCATTCGGCGACCCCGCTGACCCGGAGTCGACTCAGGCGCGTGCGGACCGTACCCGCCGCACCGCGTCGTCGACGGACCCGCGATGCACTCCCCCGTGTCCGGGAATCAGGACGTCGGCGTCCAGGCCGACGAAGGCGTCGAGCGCGTCGAACTCCCGCGGCCGGTCGTGCGCGAACAGGGGCGGCAGCATCTGCGGTCCGGTCCGAACGCTCAGAGCGTGGCCGGTGACCAGAGCGTCACCGGACAGAACGGCCCCCGCACCCGGCACGTGATACCCGGTGTGACCGGACGTGTGACCCGAACTGTCGAGCGGCACCGGCCCGCCCGGCAGGTCCAGCGGCCCACCCGGCACGGATCCGACGACCGAGTCGAACCCCTCGGCATCGGCGACGGCGCCCGATTCGGTTCCGCCCGCGCGAGCGATGCGCACCGTCCATGCGAGCGCACCGCGGCGCCAGACGTTACGCGCCACGTCGAGCGGCGATGCCTGTTCGAGATACTCACGTCGGGCATGCCGCGCCTCGGTGTCCGAGGTGAGCACCGGCGTGCCGTAGGTCGAGGCGAAGTGGCCGGCGCCGCCGATGTGGTCGATGTGCGCGTGTGTCAGCAGGATCGCCCGCACGTCCTCCGGACGCCGACCGACACGACGGAGCGATTCGACGACCGCACCGACGTACCGCGGATATCCCGAGTCGACCAGCGTCACGTCCTCGCCGTCGACCAACAGTGTCCAGTTGACGTCCGGCCCGAACGCGACGTGCACGCCGTCGGCGACGGTCGTGACTTCGAGTGTGCTCACGACTGCCGAGTATGGACGGTCGGGAGCCCCGGGGGAAGGCCGACGAGTCTGCTGACGCGACACGCCGATGACACGACCGAGCGGAGCCGGGTGTGTCATGACGTTGGTCACCGACGACGCGAAAAGCACGAGGCGACAGCCGCTCCCGCTCCTCGGGCCTCGTGTCGTGCACTACGCTGGTTCGACGTGATCGACGATCGAAATCTCGGCTCCGGCGCCTCCTCCACGATGACCACCACCTCACCCCACGACACCGCTGCGGACGACACCCCCGTCACCCGGCGGTGGAGTCCCGGCGGCTGCGTGTGGTGCGGCAGCCGGACCGACATCGAGATCTATCGGGACGAGCCCCGGTGCGGTGAGTGCCGTGAACACGAGAACACGATCGACGCGGCGCGTCGCTTCATCGGCATGTACGGCCTGCGTCCCCTGGGCGGCGCGGTGACGTCCGACGACGACGAGGAGCTCGAGCACCGCACCGCGGCTCGCAGTGCGCGTGCCGCTCTCGACCGGGTCCGCCTGCCGAAGCGTCCCGCGGCCGCCGACGTCCGGAAGGCCTCGGCCCGCGCCGGTGCGTCCGCCGCCGTCCGCACCACCCCGTCCCGCTCGGCGTCCTCCGCTCCGTCGGGTGCCGTCAGCACGGTGGACGTCGCCGTGCTCGCCGATCGCGTGACCGGTCTGCTCGAGCAGCTCACCGCCATCGAGGCCGGCATCGCCGACGCCGAGGCGTCGTCGGGTCTGCCCGCGCGTGCCCGGCTCAGCGACCTGCAACGTCAGCGCGCCACCGTCATGTCGACACTGGCCGCGCTGGAGAAGGCCCGCCGCGGCAGCGCGGGCTGACCGACACGCTCGATCAGGCCGGCTGAACCTCACGCAGCGCACCGGTCGCCGCGCCGAACACGAAGCCACGCAACGACGTCGTCCGCGAGACAGACGGACTGAGCTCGATACGCCGGAGCTGTTGCCGCAAGCATCAACTCGCGCTCGGGTCTCCGGACTGCTCGCGGTGCGACGGTGCGAACAGGGTTGGGCTCGAGGTGATCCGAGTGACTCGGGTCAGCCGATCTCGACGGCGCGGCGCACCGCGTCGGTCGATGGCGACTGCACCGCGGGCGCGGAGCCGCGGAGCACGTCCAGCACGGCCTTGGGACGCGCGAGCATCTCGCGTACGAACTGCCGCAGCAGCGAGCGCCGGGAACAGTCACAGGGAGCGACGACGCCGCCGGCATCGATCCCCGCAGCTCGGCACAGGGCCACCGCACGTGCGGCATGGGTGTCCTGACTGACGATCAGGGCCGTCGACACTCCGTACGTCGCCACGGCGCGTCGACACGTGTCGTGGGTCGTCAGACCGTACGGGTCGGCCACGATGCGGTCGGGATCGACGCCGCGGCGCACCAGGTAGCGCGTCATCACCTCCACCTCGTCACCCGATGTGCCGGCGGCGTTGCCCGACAACAGAAGTGCGCGCACGGTACCGCGACGCACCAGATCGAGTGCCGCGTCGAGCCGACCGGCGAGAAACGACGAAGGTTCGCCCTCCTGGACCCGAGCGCCCAGCACGATGGCGACGGGAGCACGCGGCGCGGTGTCCGCCGTGTACAGCCGACCGTGGGACGAGGCGGCGACCCACGCCGCCGATCCGAGCACGACGACGAGCACCGCGGCGGCGGACCCGCCGACGGCACGGATCAGATGTCGGTGCCCCACACGTCTCATGTCCCCAGTCCATCATGTGAGGGTTCCGTGAAGATCGGCGCCGCGATCCTGACCACGGAGGCCCGGCTCGGTAGCGTCGAGGCATGCCCACCACCCGCCTCCGCCGTACCGTCGCCGGCGTCGTCGCCCTCGCGGTGGTCGCCGTCGCGGCGGTGCTGTGGACCGCGCCCGAGCGGTGGTACCCGTGGGACACCGCCGACTTCCCCGCGGCCGACGCGTCCCTGTCCCCGGCGCAGCAGCGTGTGCTCGAGGTGGTGGAGCGTGAGTACCGCGATCCCCGTCCCGCCACGTTCTACTCCGAGGGCGTCGACGAGGCCTGGTGCGCCGACTTCGTCAGTCACGTGATGCGCCAGGCCGGACAGCCGTTCACCAATCCGCACTCGGGTGGGTGGCGCATTCCCGGTGTCTACACGTTGACGGAGTACTACCAGGAACAGGGCCGTTTCGCGCCGGTCGGCGACCACTCCCCCGCGGTCGGCGACGTCGTCCTGTACGAGTCGGGTGGGCCCGTCGGGGATCTGCTCGTCGGGCAGCACACGAACATCGTGGTCGCGGTGGACGGGGACACGGTCACGACCGTCGGCGGCAACGAGATGGGCGGGATCCGCATTCACGATCTGGACTGGGCGGACGACTCGGCGGTGCTCGGCTTCGGCCTGCTCGGGTCCTGAGGTCAGGAGGCGGGAACCGGGCCGTCGTCGGGCTGCACCGCGTCGCCGTCGCGTTCGGGATACAGCGGTGCCACCGCGAACCGGCCGTAGACCGCGTCCCCCGGCAATGCCTCGACCGCGCGGATGCCGTCCAGGCCCGCGAGCGCGGCGAGTTCCGGAACACTCGCACGTACCAGAACTCCTGCGGCGCAGTCACAGTCGGCCTGCAGGCGTGCGCGCACCACCGTCGCGATCGCGTTCCCGCGCTGGTCGCGTCCGGGCGGAACGAGGCCGGCGGCGAGACGGACGGACGACGCGAGCACGGAGTCGGTGTCCGGCACCGGGACCACCACGAGCGGGGTCTGCACGCGGTCGATCGGCACGTGCGCATAGACGACCGAGACCCTGATTCCGTCGACGGTGGGCGCGATCTCGTCGGCACGCATCGACCGGGTGAAGGACACCAGCGCCCACCGATCTCCGTCGCCGGAGGGCGGGTCCACCCGGGCCACGTACTGCGCGGCGGTCTCGTCGTTGTCGGGACCAAGGGCATCGGTGCGAACCGACGAACCACGGACCGGGTCGAGGACACCGAGCACGAGCACCGCGACGATCAACGCGACGACCGACGCCGCGGACACGGCGCGCACGCGTCTCAGCCCGCTCTCAACACGTCCAGTGCGTGCTGCAGATCCGCCGGGTACGGGCTCGAGAACTCCACGTAGCGGCCGTCACCGGGATGAGTGAACCCGAGTGCGCGGGCGTGCAGCCACTGGCGTTCGAGGCCGAGTCGTTCGGCCAGGCGCGGATCGGCACCGTAGGTCAGATCACCGCAGCACGGATGCCGCAGCGCCGAGAAGTGCACCCGGATCTGGTGAGTGCGCCCGGTCTCGAGGTGCACGTCCAGCAGGCTCGCGGCCTGGAACGCCTCGACCGTGTCGTAGTGGGTGATGCTGGGCTTGCCGTCGGCCGTGACGGCGAACTTCCAGTCGTTGCTGCGGTGTCGTCCGATGGGCGCATCGACGGTTCCGCTGCTCGGGTCCGGATGTCCCTGCACCAGAGCGTGATAGCGCTTGTCGATCGTGCGCTCCTTGAACGCGCGCTTGAGCACGGTGTACGCATGCTCCGACGTCGCCACCACCATCACGCCGGACGTCCCGACGTCGAGACGGTGCACGATGCCCTGACGCTCGTGGACCCCGGACGTCGAGATGCGGAATCCAGCGGCCGCGAGACCACCGATCACCGTCGGTCCCGTCCAGCCCACGCTCGCGTGCGCGGCCACTCCGACCGGCTTGTCCACGACGACGATGTGGTCGTCCGAGTACAGGATCTCCATGCCCGGCACCGGCTGTGCCTCGATGGTCAACGGACGCGCGGGCTCGGGCAGTTCCACCTCGAGCCACGTGCCGCCGCCGAGACGGTCGGACTTCGCCACAGTGGAACCGTCGACCTGGACGGCGCCCTCCTCGGCGAGGGTCGCGACGACGGTCCGCGACAACCCCAGCAGCCGAGCCAGTCCCGCATCCACGCGCATGCCGTCGAGCCCGTCCGGAACGGGCATCGACCGTGTCTCCCTCACGCCTTCTTCTCCGACTCCGTCGCCGCTGCGCTCTCGGTCACCGCGGGGTCGTCACCCTTGTCGTCGGCACGGCGAGTCCCGTCCGGCTCGATCCCGAACAGCGTGATGATCACCAGCAGGACGGCCCCGCAGACGATGGAGGAATCGGCGACGTTGAAGACCGGCCACCAGCCGATGGACACGAAGTCCACGACGTGACCCTGCAGCGGGCCGGGCGAGCGGAAGAATCGGTCGATCAGATTGCCGAGCGCGCCGCCCAGCACCAGGCCGAGGCCCACGGCCCACCAGCCGGAGCGAAGAGTGCGTCCGATGCGGATCACACCCACCACGACGGCGACGGCCACCAGCGTCAACAGCCAGGTCATGCCCGTGGCCATCGAGAACGCCGCGCCCGCGTTGCGCACCATGCGGAGGGTGACGGTGTCACCGATGATCTCGATCGGTCGACCGGGCTCGATGACGGCGACCGCGACGATCTTCGTGAGCAGGTCCAGGGCGAGCACGACCGCCGCGACAGCGAACAGCCGTCGGGTACGTCGGGCCAGGGGTCGGTCCGGATTCTCCACGTCGGTCACCCCACCATTGTCCACTACCTGCCCTCACCGCTCACCGGCCGCTCAGGATCCGACGCTAACCTCGGGCGCGTGACACTGCTCTCGACACGACCCCGCCGACGCTCCACCACCCTCGTCGCCGCGGCAGCGGTCACCGTCGTCCTCTCGCTCGGGGCGTGCGGGACCGACACCGACGTACCCGCGACCGAGGAGCTGACCCCCAGCACGTCCGCGGTCACTCTCCCGGTCTCCGCCGTCACCACCACGCTGGTCGATGCCGGAGCCGAGCCGCGGACCGTCGTCACCGCGACCCCGTCGGAAGCAGAGCAGACCGCGACCCTCGTGGCCGAGTCGACCATCAGCCAGCAGATCGACGCTGCCGAGTCGCAGGACTTCTCGACCCCGCCGCTGACGCTGCCGATGACGGCGACCTCACGCTCGGCGGCCGGGTCCGACGGACTCCAGGTCGACATGACACTCGGTGCGGCCACCACGTCGGACGCCACCCTGCAGGCGAGCCTCGGGCCCACCGCGGGATCGTCCGCAGGCTTCGCGACCACGCCGTCGGGTGCCGTCACCGCACTCACCATCGATCCGTCGCCGGACGCCCGGGACATCGCTCGATCAGCCGTCGAGCAGGCGCTGTCCCAGGCGGTGTACCGCGCCGTCCCGTTCCCGGCAGAGCCCATCGGCGTCGGCGCGAGATGGACCGTCACCCAGGAGGTCGTCAGCGGGATCTCGCTGCTGCAGACGACGACGGCGACACTCACCTCGTTCGACGACGGCGTCGCGACGGTCGACGTCGCCGTGACCCAGTCGCCGGAGGAACCGATCTGGCAGCTGCCCGACGAGCAGGGCACCCTGAACATCGAGTCGTTCGTGATGACCGGCCAGGGGCAGTTGCGGATCGATCCGTCCAAGCCGCTTCCCCTGGGCGGCACGGTCGCCGTCGGCGGCGACCAGGTCTACCGGGACGCCAACAGCCAGACGACGCTGAAGCAGACCACCAGCAACACGGTGACGTGGAGTTGAGACGACTGGGCGCGGTCACGGCAGCGCTCGCGGTGGTGCTCGTCGGATGCGGCACCGATCGGGACGTCGGCGACACACCGAGCGAGGCCACGCCCGAGGCGCCCACCGTCGGGCTCCCCGCCTTCACTCCGGTCCCTCCGCCGTCGGCCACCGGCACCGGCCCGATCACCGACAACGCTCTGCTCGCCGGTCGGCTCCTGAGCATCGCCGACCTCCCACCCGGCTACACCGGCTACGACCTGCCTCCGCTCGACCCCAGCGCTCCGGGCGCGACGGCCGAGGACCGGTCGAGCACCGACCCCGCCGAGTGCGCCGCGGTGCTGGCGCCCATCGCCACCCAGGTGCCCGGCGTCATCAGCGCCGCATCCGTCTCCTACGGCGGACCCGACTTCTCGTCGATCGACCAGGACGCCGCGAGCTACGACGGTCCCGGCGCCCTCACCGCATTCGCGGCCGTGCAGGACTCGCTCACACGATGCGCGACCTTCAGCGGCACGGACGCCGACGGTGTGCGGGTGGACTACCGCGTCGGCTCCTCGACCCTGCTCACCGACGTCGCCCCGATCGGCGACGCCTCCGTGGCGGTGCGACTCGCGGTGAGCAGCGACGGCGTGTCCCTGACGACGGACGCGATCCTCACCGTCTCCGGATCCACCCTGAGCCAACTGGTGGCCACCGGGACCGAGCCCGTCGACCCCGACCTGGTGCGGACGCTCGCGCGCACCGCCGCCGACCGGCTGCGCTGAGACACGACGACGCCGGCACCACCCGAAGGTGATGCCGGCGTCGTGTGGTCGGTACTGCGGTGTCAGGCGGTGCAGGCAGGCGAGGTCAGCTGCGCCAGCGACACGATCGCGCAAGCGTTGTCCTTCGACAGCTTCCACTCCCCGTCCTCGGCCACGTAGGCGACCTGGAGCGGGTTGACCTGGCCACCGAGATCGATGGTGGCGTTGGAGCTGAGCGTGCCGTCGCCCAGATCGGTCACGTCGAGGACCTGGATCTTCGCGTTGTTCACGCGAGCGGCCTCGGCGACCTTGTTGATGAGCTCCGGATCAGCTTCCGCGCCCTGCACGTACTGGACCTTCTGCTCGAGCGGCACGTTGGGATCGAGGCTCTCCTGCAGGCGCGTGTTCAGCTCCTCGGCGGTGGGAACCGGGGGGAGATCGGACGGTGCCTCGGCAACTGCGCTGGAGGTGGTGGCTGCCGACGTGGTGGCGTCGGTGGTGCCGCCGTCCTCGCCGCTGCTGCACGCCGTCATCGTCAGGGCGGCGGCGACTGCCATGCCTGCCACCAGTGCGCGTCCGGTACGGGGAAGCTTCACGTGTACGTCCTTACATCTCGTGAGTTGACTCGGTATCGAGCGTCGGGCCAGACCTTACCGACCAGTTCTGAGGAAACGGTAAAGCTCGTCGCGCTCTCGAGAGGGGTCACAGGGTGGGCGGCGTCGGCCGGCGCGGTGGCCGCCGCGCGCACCGCACGGGGTAGCGCGCACTCTGCATCCTGCGCAGAACACCACGCGCTGCGCACGGGGCGAACCCCTGGCCGGGTGGAGGATGCCGGGTTCGACGCCGAACCTGCATGCACCGCGCACATTCAGTCCACCGAGCTCCGATCAGTCGAACAATGAGCGATTCAGCTGATTCGGGAGGCTGCGAATGTCGCACCCTGACCCGCGCTGCCATTGCTCGCGTAGGTGAGATGCGCAAAGGAATTGAATCCGCCGATCTGGCACACCGGGTCTCCGAAGTTGCAGAAACTGCGGGCGCGCGGGCCGTAGGTTCCGCTCGCCGACTCGATGGTCCTCCCGGTCAGACCGAACGGGTTGCCGAACACGACGACGGCCTCGACCCTGTCGGCGACACCGGCGGGCAGCACGGAACCGGTGAGACTGCTCGGGGTGCGCAGACCCACGGCATTGGTGACCACAGTGGCACCCTGTGAGTACCCACCGATGATGAATTGCGTTGCAGGACATGCTGCTGCGACGGAGGTGATGTGCGCGACCAGGTCACGCGAGCCGGGCCCGGCGCTGGCCTGCGAGAAGTCGGCAGCGTAGTTCACGGCGTAGGTGCTGACGGACCGTCCGGCGAGCGTGGAGGTGACACTGCTGGTGAAAGGTCCACCGGTGATGCCGAGTCCGGGCAGTTCACCGGTCCCGCGTGCAAACGAGACGTCGACGTCCGTACACGGCGCCGCGGTGGCCACAGCGCTGGGAACGACCAGGGCCGCAGCGGCGACAGACGCCGCTGCACACGCCCGAGCGAGAAGTCTGACATTCATGACGAGCCTTTCCCCGAAGGTCAGTGGACTCGGTCACAGTAACGGACGGAAATGTCGGGTGACAGTACTTGTTCGCACACATCACAATTGCACGAACGCATTTCCCGCATGTCACCGGTAACGCCGAAGACACGGAAGGAACGAGCGCCGGAAGACCGTCACGACGAGCAGTTCGGACGCCGAAACCTCCTCGTGTCGTCCCGGGCGTCGACAGATGCTGCCGACACACCGCTCAGACGTCGAGAACGGCTCGGGCCTGGAGTGCCACCGTGCGATCCGCCGCGAACGCCGCCGCCCGCAGCACGGCCGACGCCGCGGGCGCGTCGATCCGGTGACGACCGGCCAGGACACCGATGGCCTCGTCGATCAGGTCGCACTCACCGCCCGGATCCGCCGGTACGCCTGCCAGGCCGGAGGTGACCAGTTCGTCGCCCAGCACATCGGCGAGTCTGCCCACCGCCGCGACGGTCCTCTCGTCGGGTGTGCCGAGGGGACCGCGTCCGTGGCACTGCAGGGTGCCGACCCGGCTGGCTGTTCCGAGCGCGACGGTCCGGACCCATCGCACCCCAGACTCGATGAGACAGTCGACCAGCAGGGGCCATCGCGCGCAATCCGCCGCCGAGTCGACCGACACACTGTGCATCCGACCGTCCGCCATCGTCTCCGCGTGGGGTCCCTCGCCCAGGAGGTACTGCAGATCCGCCAGTTGCACGGCATCGTGGGCGGTCGGGTACAGCACGCGCCTGCTGTCCGGGGCGTGCGCGGAGGTGAGTACCGCGGTCGCTCCGTCCGCGTGCAGGAGATCTGCACAGACGGCGACCCACTCGGCTCCGCGCAGACCCGCTAGCGGGTGCCGCTGATCGCTCACCATGGGAGCGAGGCTCGCAGCGTGAACTCGGTGCCGGGCACGGGCACTCCTCGTCGTACGGGTGCGGCGACAGACGCCGCAGTCACGCGTATTCGGCGGTGCGCGCCCCGCGGATGGGTCACAGGACTCGATCGGTGAGCCTCAGGCCAGACTGTCCATCGGATCCGCCACCGCGAGGTGCTCGTCGTCTCCGGAGAAGGTCCGCGCCACCCCGGGGCCCGTGCTCCGCGTCTCGAACCGCACGGTCACCACGTCGTGCCCTGCGCCCTGCACCCACCCGTGGCCGTACTCGTCGTGTCGGACGTCGAGCCCCGGCCGCCAGAGCAGGACGTCGCTCGTGACGACCGGCGCGGGCTCGGCCGCGGTGACCGAGGAGTCGACGTCGAGGCCCTCCTGGTCGAGTTCGGGGAACAGCGACTCCTGCCGGACCGTCGACAGCCCGGCGAGGCCCACGCCCACAAGTCGGATACTGCCGAGCTCGCGCGGATCGAGAGCCTGCCGCTGCGCGGTGGCCACGATCGTCGCCAGATCGACCGTCGCGTACGGCAGTGTGGCCGAACGGGTCACGATGCTCATGTCGGACTTGCGGAGCTTGAGGACGACGGTGCGGGCCGCCCGCCCGTCCTTCGCCAATCGGGTGTGGGCGGCCTCCGCGCTGGCGACGATGGCGGATCGCAACCCGGCCATGTCGACGATGTCGGTGGCGAAGGTGGTCTCGGCACTGACCTGTTTGGACTCGGCGCGTTCCGCCACGGGTCGATCGTCGAGACCACGTGCGAGACGGTGCAGGCTGGGGCCGACGGCGGAACCGAGTACGGACGCGGCCTCCGCCTCCGGCATCGCGGCGAATGCACCGACCGTGTGCACTCCCAGTCGGCGGAGCTTGTCCTCGGCCACCGGCCCGATGCCCCACAACTTCCGCACCGGCAGAGTCTCGAGGAGAGCGGCCTGGTCCGCCGGAGAGACCACCCGGATGCCGTCCGGCTTCGCGAGACCCGAGCCGATCTTCGCGATCTGCTTGCCCGCTCCTGCTCCGATGGAGGCGACGAGCCCGGACGCGTCCAGGACTGACGCACGCAGCGCGGCGCAGAACTCCTCCACCTCGGCGACGGTCGCTCCCGCCAACTCCGCGGGCTCACCGAACGCCTCGTCGAGCGAGAGCTGTTCGATCACCGGCACGACGCGCCGCACGGTGTCGAAGACGACGGTGGAGAGAGCCGAGTAGACCTTGCCGCGGGGCGGCACCACCACCGCACCGGATCCGACGAGTCGTCGAGCCTGGTGCATCGGCATCGCCGACCGGGCACCGAACACGCGTGCCTCGTAGCTGCATCCCGCCACGACGCCTCGACCACCGCCACCGCCGACGAGCACGGGTCGGCCCCGCAGCGTCGGCCGGGTGAGCTGCTCGACCGACGCGAAGAACGCGTCCATGTCGAGATGCAACACCCAGCGTCTGCTGCGCTCGGCCGACCCGCCGCTCACACCGTCAGGCCTTCACCAGCGATGCCCGCACTCCGTCGCCGAGATCGACTGCTGCCGAACCCGGATCGCCGACCTGCAGATCGGTGGCCAGGATCTCGCCGGCGATGAGATCGCGGTGCGTGTCGAACCAGGACCGGCGCTCGGCGGGAACGTCGACCGTCACCGCGATGCGGTCGGACACGTCCAGACCCGCGGAGCGTCGGGCGTCCTGGAACTCGCGGATGCGATCCTTGGCCCACCCCTCGGCCTCGAGCTCCTCGGTGACCTCCGAGTCGAGCACGACCAGCCCGGCATTGCCCGGGAGCGCCGCCGTCGACTCCGGTTCCGCCGCGACCAGGCGCCGGGTGAACTCCTCGGGCAGCAGCTCGAGACCTGCTGCCGTGACGACGCCGTCGGTCTCGCTCCACTCCCCTGCCTTGACCGCCTTGATGACCGCCTGCACCTGCTTGCCCAGACGCGGACCGGCCACGCGGGCGTTGACGACGAGCTCGAAACGGCCGTGCACGTCGACGTTCTCGGTGAGATCGACACGCTTGACGTTCACCTCGTCGGCGATGAGGTCCGCGAACGGGCGCAGCCGCTCGGCGTCGTCGGCGGCGACGGTGAGCTCCTGCAGCGGCAGGCGGACGCGCAGGTTCTTCGCCTTGCGCAGCGACAGTGCCGCGCCGCAGACGGTGCGGACCTCGTCCATCGCCGCGACCAGCTCGGGATCGGCCGGCAACTCGGTACCGACCACCGGCCAGTCCGCGAGATGCACGGAGCGCCCACCGGTGAGTCCCCGCCAGACGACCTCGCTGACGAGCGGGAGCATCGGGGCCGCGACGCGGGTGAGCACCTCGAGCACCGTGTGCAGAGTGTCGATCGCGTCGGCGTCCTCGTTCCAGAAGCGCTGACGCGAACGCCGCACGTACCAGTTGGTCAGCGCGTCGCAGAACTGACGCAACTCGTCGCACGCCCCCGCGATGTCGACCGCCTCCAACGCCTCGGTGATGACGCGCGTGGTCTCGGCCAACTTGGCCAGGATGTAGCGATCGAGCACGTTGGTGGAATCGGTCCGCCACGTCCCCGGCTTCGACGCGTACAGCTGCAGGAAACTCCACGCGTTCCACATCGGCAGCAGTGCCTGCCGCACACCCTCGCGGATGCCCTGCTCGGTGACGATCAGGTTGCCGCCCCGCAGGATCGGGGACGACATGAGGAACCACCGCATGGCATCGGAGCCGTCGCGGTCGAACACCTCGTTGACGTCCGGGTAGTTGCCCTTGGACTTGCTCATCTTGAGCCCGTCCTCGCCCAGCACGATGCCGTGTGCCGCGACCGTCCGGAAGGCGGGCCGGTCGAACAGCGCCGTCGCCAGGACGTGGAGGGTGTAGAACCACCCACGCGTCTGACCGTTGTACTCGACGATGAAGTCGCCCGGGTTGTGCGTGGAGAACCACTCGGCGTTCTCGAACGGGTAGTGCACCTGGGCGAACGGCATCGAGCCCGACTCGAACCAGCAGTCCAGTACCTCGGGGACTCGACGCATGACGGACCGGCCCGTGGGGTCGTCCGGGTTGGGACGGGTCAGCTCGTCGATGAACGGCCGGTGCAGGTCGTTCGGACGGACGCCGAAGTCCGCCTCGATCTGGTCGAGACTGCCGTACACGTCGGTGCGCGGGTACGCGGGGTCGTCCGACACCCACACCGGGATGGGGCTGCCCCAGTACCGGTTTCGGCTGATGTTCCAGTCACGCGCACCTTCGAGCCACTTGCCGAACTGGCCGTCGCGGATGTGCTCGGGCACCCACGTGATGTCCTGGTTCAGCTCGACCATCCGGTCGCGGAAACTGGTGACGGAGACGAACCACGACGGCACCGCCATGTAGATCAGCGGCTGACCCGAACGCCAGCTGTGCGGGTACGAGTGCTCGATCGTCTCGTGCCGCACCAGCTTTCCCGACGCCTTGAGGTCCTTGATGATCACCGGGTTGGCATCGAAGATCATCAGCCCCTCGTACGGCGGCACCATCGCGGTGAACTTGCCGCCCGCATCGAGCGGCTGCACCACCTCGATGCCGTTGGCCGTGGCGACGTCCATGTCCTCTTCACCGAAAGCCGGTGCGAGGTGGACGATTCCGGTACCGGAGTCGGTGGTCACGTAGTCGGCCGACAGCACACGGTGACTGTTCTCGTGACCGAGGAAGAAATCGAACGGCGGCGCGTAGGCGAGACCGATCAGATCGGCACCGGTGTGTTCGGACACCACCACGGGCTCGTCGCCGAACTCACGGGCGTAGTGCGACACCCGATCTCGGGCGAGCACGACACGGCCGCCCGCGCCGTCCTCGATCTGCACGTAGTCGATGTCGGGGCGTACGGCCATCGCCAGGTTGGACGGCACGGTCCACGGGGTGGTGGTCCAGATCAGTGCGTCCGCACCGTCGAGCGGGGAGCCGGGCGCGCTCAACGTCATCCGCACCGTGACCGCTGGGTCCTGACGCATCTTGTAGGCGTCGTCGAGCCTGGTCTCCTGGTTCGACAGCGGCGTCTGCTCGTACCAGCTGTAGGGCAGCACGCGGAAGCCCTGGTACACCAGGCCCTTGTCGTGCAGTTCCTTGAACGCCCACATGACCGACTCCATGAAGTCCAGGTCGAGCGTCTTGTAGTCGTTGTCGAAGTCCACCCACCGCGCCTGGCGCGTGACATAGTCGCGCCACTCGCCGGTGTACCGCAGAACGGACTGCTTGCAGTACGCGTTGAACTCCGCCAGACCCATCGTGTCGATCTGGCTCTTGTCGGTGATGCCGAGCTGCTTCTCCGCCTCGAGCTCGGCGGGGAGACCGTGACAGTCCCAGCCGAACCGTCGCTCCACCTTGCGCCCGCGCATGGTCTGGAAACGCGGGATCAGGTCCTTCACGTAGCCGGTGAGGAGATGGCCGTAGTGCGGGAGGCCGTTGGCGAAGGGCGGCCCGTCGTAGAAGACGAACTCATCCGCGTCGGCACGCGCGTCGACGCTGGCTCGGAACGTGCCGTCCGCGTCCCAGTGCGCGAGGACCTGCTGCTCGAGAGCCGGGAAATCGGGACTGCCGGACTCCGAGGCGTAGCGGACGCGGGGGTACCCCGCGTCGGGCGTCGTGGTGTCGTCGGTGGTGGTCATGGCTGCGGTGCTCCTGTGCCCGTTCGATGCGGCACGGGGACGACGACCGGCACTCTGCGCCGGAAGCCGCGGTACCACCCCGCTTGGCCGCCGAGGCGACCCACTCTCCGATCGAGCTGTGACGGGCTCGACCCGTCCGGTTCTACTGAGCACCGACCCGTGCGGGCCGAGACCGTTCTTCCGGACAGCTCCCCGGTGATGGCCGGATCATCGCTGGACCTACCTGTACTTCGACGTGAGGCAGTCTACCGCCGCCGTCCCGCGAGGGCACCGGCGAGCAGCAGGACCGCACCCACGAGACACACCGCGATGCAGGCCCAGGCCCACACCACGGATCCCGTGACGAGCGAGACGACGAGTAACGCGAACCCGACGCCCGCCAGAACCAGCGTCAGAACAAGCACGCACTCATCCGTTCACCCTCGATCCCCCCGCTGGTTCCCCCCCGGAACAGCCTCGACGAGGACGGATCAGTTGTTGCCCTTGGCGTACGACTGTCCGAAGTTCGACGACTGGCCGTTGTCCTTGCTGAACGGATCCTGACCACTGTCGACCGGCAGTGCGGACGAACGCTGGTCGAGTTCCTGCAGCTGGGACTCGAGGTAGGACTTGAGGCGGACCCGGTACTCGCGCTCGAACGTCTTGAGGCGCTCGATGCGCTCCTCGAGTACCGAACGCTGCTGGTTGATGGTCGCCATGATCTCGGTGTGCTTGCGCTCGGCATCGCTCTCGAGCGCGTCGGCCTTCTCCTTGGCCTGGCGCAGCTGTGTCTCCGAGCGCGTCTGTGCGTCGGACAGCAGTGCGTCGGCCTTCTGGCGAGCCTCGGAGACGAGGGACTCGGCGCGGCTCTGCGCCTCGCTGACCAGACGGTCCGAGTTGGCGCGAGCGCTCCCGAGCAGCTGCTCGGACTCGGTCTTCGCGTCACCGGTGAGGCGATCGGCCATCTCCTGGGCGAGACCCAGGATCTTCGCAGCCTGCATGTTCGAATCGCCGGCGGACGACGCCGCGGCGGGGGCAGGAGCCGGTGCCGGAGCGGCCTGGACGACCGGTGCCGGCTTGGCGGGCTCCGGACGCGGTGCCGGTGCGGGGGTGGGAGCAGGCGCGGGGGCAGGGGTGCTCTGACGCGACGCTGCCGAGCTCTTGGCCTCGGCGAGATCCTGATCGAGCTCTCCGACCCGCTGACGCAGGTCGGCATTCTCCTCGATCAGGCGCGACAGCTCCTGTTCGACGAGATCGAGAAATGCATCGACCTCGTCCTCGTTGTATCCGCGCTTACCGATGGGCGGCTTGCTGAACGCGACGTTGTGCACATCGGCGGGAGTCAGCGGCATGGAAGGGTCCCTTCACGCGTCTCGAGAGCGGTGGAGCATCGACAAGCGATGTACGCGAGCATTCGTTCGATCAACAGTGGCAGTGGCACCCGGCTGCCGTAGTGGGGGCAACCAGGACATTCAGTTATATCGCACAAAGAGCGATGGTCACTCATCGTGCACCTTCGAGCAACATTCTGTCACACGGGACATTGTCGCCGTCGACGGAACTCACCGTCAGCCGACGCCCTGCACCACGCGCATCAGGATGAAGACGATGAAGAGCAGCACCATGATGGACAGGTCGAGCCGGACACCGCCCAGATTCAGTGGCGGGATGATGCGCCGCAGCAGCTTGACCGGCGGATCGGTGACCGTGAAGATCGCTTCGAGTACGACCACGACCACACCCGTCGGACGCCAGTCACGTGCGAACGAACGGATGAACTCGACGATGATCCGGCCGATGAGCAACAGCCAGAAGACGAACAGGATGAAGTACAGGACCGCGAACACTCAGCTCACCGTCCTGCGAAACGCAGGAGAGACCGACACCGACACAACTTTCTGATCACGCACGACACCACAATGCCATCTCGCGACACGGGGAGGCCATCTCGCACTGCGAGACCGGCCCACCGCGCCGTGTGAGACGTCACTGCTGGTTGTAGAAGCCCGTCTCGGCGATCCGGCGACGCTCTTCGGCGGAGACGTCGACGTCGGCCGGTGAGAGCAGGAACACCTTCGTGGCGACCTTGTCGAACGAACCACGCAACGCGAACGCGAGGCCCGCGGCGAAGTCGACGAGGCGCTTGGCGTCGGCGTTGCTCATCTCGACCAGATCCATGATGACGGGCGTGCCGTCACGGAAGCGCTCGCCGATCGTGCGCGCCTCGCTGTAGTCACGCGGACGCAGCGTGGTGATGGTCGACATGGGGCCCCCGTCGTCGAGTGCGGCCTGGCGGCGGTCGGACACGCGCGGTTCGGCGTGACGGGGCTCGCTGCGACGCAGCTCCGAGTGCGGGTCCATGCGAGTGTCCATCGCGAGGGCGCCGCGGGTGGAGGTGCGCATCGCGCCGCCGGAGCGGGATCCGCCACCGGAGCGCGACGACAGCGGCGCCACCCGAGCGCTGTGCCGGGGCTCGGGACGCTCGTAGTCGTCGTCCTCGTCCCGGCGACCACCGACGAACGCCGGCTCGGCGTAGTCGCGATCGGCGTAATCATGGTCGTCCATCGATTTTCCGTATCCGCCACGCGACGACCGGGATGCGACGGGCGCATCCGTGTCGTCGAGGTAGTCGTCCTCGAAATCGTCGAGTGGGACCATGCCGAAGTAAGCCTTGAACTTGTGCAACGTGCTCATCGGTCGACCTTCCTGGCGTGGCGGTGTGGCTGGTACTCGTGTGACTGGAGTAAGTCCGTGGTGACGATGGTGTTCATGTCGTCAAGGCGAGGTTATCGGCCGTGGACCGAGGATTGCGGTTCCGACACGCACACACGTGGACCCGTGTCGGACAGCCTCTTCCAGGTCGCCCGTCATCCCGGCCGAGAGTCCGGTCGCGCCCGGATGTGAGGCGAGGACCTGCGTGTGAAGACGCTGCAGATCCTCGAACGACGCGTCGGCGTCCGCACCCAACGGGGGCACCGCCATGAGCCCGGCGAGTCGCAGACCCGAGGTCTCGGACACCTGCGCGGTGAGTGCCTCCAGGTCTTCGCGGTCCACGCCTCCGCGATGCGTGTCACCGTCCAGACTCACCTGCACGTAGACGTCCAGATCCGCAGTCCTGTCACCGTTGTCCACCGCGCCCGCGACCGCCTTGCCGAGTGCGGTGACCAGACGGTCGGTGTCCACCGAGTGGATCGCATGTGCCCAGGCGGCAACAGCTTTCGCCTTGTTGCGCTGCAGGCGGCCGATCATGTGCCAGCGCACACCGTCGGTGCCGATCTCGGCGACCTTGGGAGACGCGTCCTGCTCGCGCGACTCGCCGAACTCGGTGCACCCGAGCTCGCGCAGCAGTGCGACGTCGGAGGCCGGGAAGAACTTGGTGACGGGAAGCAGGGTCACGGAATCGGGTGCGCGATCCGCGGCCGCACAGGCGCGCGACAGTCGATCGCGGACCTCGGCGAGATGGTCCGCGAGATACGTCCGCCGATCGTCCGGCGCGGTCACGAGGTCGTGTCCATCCACACGACACCGGCGTGCCGCCCCGTGGGCGACCCCCGGCGGTGGCTGAACAGCGAACGGTCCGTGATGGTCTCGCGCGGATCGGCGGCCACTCCGGCGACGCCGGCCTCGAGCAACTGGCGACGCAGGCCC
This sequence comes from Rhodococcus sp. UNC23MFCrub1.1, assembly GCF_000686025.1. Classification (GTDB taxonomy): domain Bacteria; phylum Actinomycetota; class Actinomycetes; order Mycobacteriales; family Mycobacteriaceae; genus Rhodococcoides. Next base: position 486,706 of record NZ_JMLQ01000004.1, on the reverse strand, counting down.
GCCCGGATGTCGAGACCGGGTGTGCCCTTGCGAGTACGCGTCGCGCTGCCCGGCAGGTGGGTCTCGACGTCGATCTGCATGGTGCGCGGCACCTCGTAGTCGTCTCCCCCGGCCGCCGGGCCGAGGAACGCCTCGATCCGGGAGACGGCGGCGCCCGCGGCCACCATGGCGTCGAGAACGCGCGGGACGATGCCGATCCGAGCACCGACGCGGCCGGCGTGAACGGCGGCGACGACGCCCGCGGCATCGTCGGACAACAGGAGCGGCACGCAGTCGGCGGCCAGGACGACGAGCGCGAGGTCGCGCTGGGTGGTGACGAGGGCGTCGGTGGCCTCGACCGGTCCGGAGACCGGTCCGTCCACCGTCGCGACGGATCGACCGTGAATCTGGTCCATCCACACGAGACGCTCGGGAGACAGACCGATCTTCTCGGCGAGACGACGCCGATTGGCCTCCACGTGCGCCGGGTCGTCACCGACGTGATCACCGAGATTGAAGGAATCGTAGGGCGGTTCGGACACGCCTCCGGCGCGTGACGTCGTCACGCGCCGGACACGGTAGCCGCGGTCGGAGATGCTCACCGACGCATGAAGGAGGGCACGTCCACGTCGTCGTCGCCCTCGTCCTCCACCCGGACGGGATGTCCGGTGGCACGCGCGGCGCGCTCGCCGATGGGGGGAAGAGACGAGGACGGCGCGTCGCGGAAGACGGCGGGACCGTCGTCCTCGGTACGCGTCTCGCCCGCGCGGGCCGTTCCCACGGTGGCGCCGCGAGACTGACTCTGCGGTGCCTCGATGGGGCGACGGGCCGGACCGCTGCCGTCGAAACCGGCGGCGATGACGGTGACGCGCACCTCGTCGCCCAGCGAATCGTCGATCACGGTGCCGAAGATGATGTTGGCGTCGATGTGCGCGGCCTCCTGCACCAGCGATGCCGCTTCGTTGATCTCGAACAGACCGAGATCGGATCCGCCGGCGATGGAGAGGAGGACTCCGCGTGCACCCTCCATGGACGCCTCGAGCAACGGCGAGTTGATGGCCGACTCGGCCGCCTTGATGGCGCGCCCCTCGCCGCGCGAGGACCCGATGCCCATGAGGGCGCTGCCCGCACCGGACATGACGCCCTTGACGTCGGCGAAGTCCACGTTGATGAGGCCGGGAGTGGTGATGAGGTCGGTGATGCCCTGGACACCGTTGAGCAGCACCTCGTCGGCGGAGCGGAACGCGTCCATGAGGCTGACGGCCGCGTCGCCGAGCTGCAGCAGCCGGTCGTTCGGGATGACGATGAGGGTGTCGCACGACTCGCGCAGACCCTGGATGCCGACGTCGGCCTGACCGCCGCGCCGCTTGCCCTCGAAGGAGAACGGGCGTGTCACCACACCGACGGTGAGGGCGCCGAGCTTGCGCGCGATGCTCGCGACGACGGGGGCTCCACCGGTGCCGGTGCCGCCACCCTCGCCCGCGGTGACGAACACCATGTCGGCGCCCTTGAGCACCTCTTCGATCTCGTCCTTGTGATCCTCGGCGGCCTTGCGGCCCACCTCGGGATCGGCACCCGCGCCGAGGCCTCGGGTGAGTTCGCGACCGACGTCGAGCTTGACGTCGGCGTCCGACATGAGCAGCGCCTGCGCGTCCGTGTTGACCGCGATGAACTCGACTCCCTTGAGTCCCTGCTCGATCATGCGGTTGACCGCGTTGACGCCGCCGCCGCCGATGCCGACGACCTTGATTACGGCGAGGTAGTTGTGCGGGGGCGTCATGGGCTCTCGCCTTCCGTGGTTGGTGTGCATGATGCAGTCGAGGCAAACCCTCAACCTGAACCATAGGTTCATAGTTATGTCAAGTGATCGACTGGGTGAAACGCTAGAGACACCGCTCGGCGGGTTCCATTAGGCGCGCCGACACGCGCAGGAAAAATATGTGGGACGTCACCGTCACCGAATGGTCGGCAGATCCGGACTCGACACGTCGTAGGTCTGACCCGGCTGCGTGAGCAGTGGCAGAGCGATGGACGCCTTGTACTCCGTGTCCTCACTGCTCCCCCACACCACGACCCGGCCGTCGTACAACGTCAACGACACCGCCGAGATGGTCGGCGCGTCGATCTGTGCCACCTGCGATCGCAGCGGACCGGGCAGCGCGGTGAGCACCGACAGGGCCGCACGGGTCTCGAGGTTGCCGAAGGACGGGCTGGCCACCACCATGCGCACCACCCCGGGCGGGGGCGGTTCCACCGCGAAGTCGACGGCCTCGGCGTCCATCAGATGGGTACCGTCCGCCGCGTCGAAGAAGACGACGGGAACGCGCTCCTCGACCGTGACCCGCACCGTTGACGGGTACACGCGCTGGACCCGGACCGACGCGACCTTCGGGATGGCGGCGACCCGCGCCGCGGCAGCATCCGTGTCCACTCTCGGCAGGGGTGTCCCCTCCGCGACCTGCAGCGTCTGCACGACCTGCTCGCGCGAGACCGCGGCGTTGCCGTTCACCTGCACGGAGGAGACCGCCCACAGCGGACCGAAGTACGACACCGCCACGAAGGCGACCGAGGCGACGAGCGCGAGAAGGATCAACAGCTTGCTGCGGCGACCGACACGCGGTTCGCGCGCCGGCGCCCGCGTCGACGTGCGCGACCGCGTCGACCGCTCCGCACCGACACGACGCGGTGTGGCCGCGGGTCGGGTGCGGCCGGTACCGCGCGCGTTCACGGTCTGTCGTCCTGCCATGTCACGTCCCGAACTCAGCGCCGCGCCGGGGTGGAGCGGAGAGCGTCGAGGATCTGGCTTCCCAGCATGGTCACGTCGCCCGCGCCCATCGTCACCACGATGTCGCCGGCGACACACAGGTGCGCCACCTGACGCGGCACCGCGGACAGATCGGGCTGGTAGTGCACCGGCTTGGTCACCGACCGGGCCACCGTCGCTCCGCTGACACCGGGAACCGGCTCCTCGCGCGCGCCGTAGACGTCGAGCACGACCACCTCGTCGGCCAGATCCAGGGCGGCCGCGAACTGGTCCGCGAAGGTCACCGTGCGCGAGTACAGGTGGGGCTGGAACACGACGATCACGCGACCGGGGGTCGCGGTGTCCGCGGTGCGCACCAGGTCCGCCGCGGCACCGAGCACCGCGCGGACCTCGGTGGGATGGTGGGCGTAGTCGTCGAACACGCGCACGCCGCGCTCACGGCCCTGCAACTGGAACCGTCGGTGCACACCGGCGAACCCGGCCAGCCCCTCGATGATCTCGTCGACTCCGGCCCCGGTCTCGCGCGCGGCGACGATGGCGGCCAGCGCGTTCAGCGCCATGTGCCGGCCGGGCACACCCAGGCGCACGGTGCGGGCACGGTCCTCGCCGGCCAGCCGGAACTGCACCACGCCGCCGGTGTCCTCGGGCTCCCACCCGAGCAGCGTCGCGGACACCTCGGCGCCGTCGACCTGCGCGTCCTCGGAGCCGTACGTCAGAACCCGCACACCGTCGATCGCCTTCGCGGCGACCCGACGCGCCAGCTCCCGCGACCCGGGGTCGTCCGTGCACACCACCAGCGCACCGCCGGCGGACAGACGAGCGGCGAAATCGTCGAACACCTGGACGTAGGCGTCCTCGCTGCCGAAGTAGTCGAGGTGATCCGCCTCCACGTTGGTGACGACGATGACGTCGGGGTCGTACTGCAGCAGCGACCCGTCGCTCTCGTCCGCCTCCGCGACGAAGACCTCGCCGGTGCCGTGATGAGAGTTGGTACCCGCTTCGTTCAGCTCGCCGCCCACGGCGAAGGACGGATCCGCACCGCAGTGCTGCAGCGCGACGACGAGCATCGACGTGGTGGAGGTCTTGCCGTGCGTCCCCGACACCAGGACGGTGCGGAAACCCTTCATCAGCGAGGCGAGCACGGCCGGACGCAGGAGGACGGGCACACCACGCTCGGCGGCCGCGACCAGCTCCGGGTTCGTCTTCGGGATGGCCGCGTGCGTGGTGACCAACGCCGTCGGGCCGCCTTCGAGCATGTCGAGCGCCGACGCGTCGTGCCCGATCCGTATCTGGGCACCGCGGGCGCGCAGCGCCTTCACGCCGCGACTCTCCTTGGCGTCGGAGCCCGACACCTGGCCACCGCGCGAGAGCAGGATCCGGGCTATCCCCGACATGCCCGCTCCCCCGATGCCGACCATGTGCACGCGCTGCAGTTCGGGCGGCAGGGTCGCGTCAACGGTGTGTCGCGTCATGCCCGACCACCTCGTCCGGCGACCTCGAGAACGATGCGCGCGACCTCCGCGGCGGCGCCTCGATGACCCGCGCCCGCGGCGGCCGCACTCATGGCCGACACGCGATCGGGATCGGTCAGCAGCGACACCACGTCGGTGGCCACGAACTCCGGCGTGAGGTCGGCGTCGGCGATCACGACACCACCGCCGGCCGCGACGATCGGGCCCGCGTTGAGTTCTTGTTCCCCGTTGCCATGGGGCAAGGGTACGTAGAAGGCGGGCAGACCGACGGCCGAGACCTCCGCGACGGTCATCGCGCCCGACCGGCACACGACGGCATCGGCGGCGGCGTAGGCGAGGTCCATGCGGGTCAGGTACGGCACCGCCACGTACGGGGCGTCCGGATCGGCCGTGGCAACGTCGAGGGTGTTCTTCGGGCCGTGCGCGTGGAGCACCGACACGCCGGCGGCCGCGAGCGCGGCCGACGCGCCGGACACCGCGAGGTTGAGCGATCGGGCGCCCTGCGACCCACCGAACACGAGCAGCACGGGACCGTGCTGCGGCAGTCCGAAGTGCGCACGCGCCTCGGCGCGCAGTCCGGCCCGGTCGAGCTCGGTGATGGTCGGCCGGACGGGGATGCCCACGATCTCGGCCTCCGACGACCCGCGGCCGTGGATCCCGGAGCCGGCGACGGCGGCGAGGACTCTCGTCGCCAGGCGGGCGCCCACCTTGTTCGCGATACCGGCCCGCGCGTTCGCCTCGTGCACGATCACGGGCACCGTGCCGCGAGCGGCGAGGTAGGCCGGCAGCGCGACGTACCCGCCGAAGCCGATCACCACGTCGGCGTCGACGTCGCGCAGGACCGCACGCGTGGCGCGGACCGATCGCACGACGTTCGCCGGCAACGCGAACAGCGACCGGGTCAGCTTGCGCGGCAACGGCACCGGCGGAACGAGTGCCAACTCGTAACCGCGGGCGGGTACCAGCGTCGTCTCGAGCCCGCGTTCGGTTCCGAGTGCCGTCACCCGTATCGACGGGTCCAGCTCCCGCAGGGCGTCGGCCACTGCGAGAGCTGGTTCGATGTGTCCCGCCGTGCCGCCGCCGGCGACGACGACGGACACGCCGGAAGAGCCTGTCACCGGTGATGTCTCCGTTCTCGTGATCGTGCGTCGCGGGCAGCGGCGCTGCGTGCCATGTCCGCGGCGCCCCGTCGGGGATCCCGCGCGGACGGGCGTCCGGACGCGTGTCGCTCGGGAGCGGGGCGTGCCGCGCGGGACTCGGACTCGCGTCGTCGCGCCTGTGGCGGCAACGCCTGGCGCGCAGCGGGTCCCGCCACCCCCTGTCGGCCCGGACCACGCGGCCCGCCTCGCGCCTGCGACGCCTTGACCGGCGAGTAGGGCTCGGGCACCGGCAGTCTGAGCAGTCTGCCGAACTTCCCGTCGTGACCCGACGCGAGTGCGGCCACCGCCTCGGGTTCGTGTCGCGAGATGTTGGCGAGCAGCCCGAGCACCAGAAGTGTGATGGCGGTGGACGTTCCGCCCGCGGACACCAGGGGCAACTGCAGTCCCGTCACGGGCAGGAGCCCGATGACGTAGCCGATGTTGATGGCGGCCTGCGCGAGGATCCAGACGGTGAACGTCGCCACCAGGATCTTCATGAACGGATCGGGCACCCGCGCCGCGATGCGCAGGCCCGTGAAGACCAGCAGCCCGAACAGTCCGATGACCGCGATGCACCCGACCAGGCCGAGTTCCTCGCCGATGATCGCGAAGATGAAGTCGTTGTGCGCGTTGGGAAGATAGCTCCACTTGGCTCGGCTCTGACCCAGGCCGAGACCGAACAACCCACCGTCGGCCAGGGAGTACAGCGCCTGCCGCGACTGGTACCCGGTGCCCTGCGGGTCGCTGCCGGGGTTCAGCCACTGCTGGATACGCGCGGAGCGGTACCCGGCCGTCAGGGCGAGCACCACCGCCGCCAGGAAGAGGCCGCCGACGACCGATCCGAACACCTTGACCGGCAGACCCGCGAACCACAGCAGAGCCATGAGGATGATGCCCAGGGCCACGGTGGTACCTAGGTCGGGCTGCATCACGATGAGGAAGAAGATCACCATCGCGGCGGGCACCAGGGGAATCAGCAGACCCTTGAGGTCGGCACGCTCCGCCCGGCGCGACGCCAGCAGGTGCGCGCCCCACACGGCGAAGGTCACCTTCGAGATCTCCGACGGCTGGAGGCCGACTCCGCCGATGGTGAACCATCCGCGGGTGCCCTGCGCGACCGTTCCGATGCCGGGGATCAGCACGAGCACCAGCAGGATCACCGACACCACGAACATCGGGAACGACATCTCGCGCAGGATCCGGATGGGGAGGCGCAGCGCCACGACGAAGAGCACCAGGCCGACCACGGTGAAGATGGCCTGCCGGGTGAACATCGTGTACGCGGAACCGTCCTCGGCGTAGGCCTCGACGGACGACGCGGACAGCACCATGACGAGTCCGAGGATGGTGAGCAGCGCCGCCACGGTGACGATGAGGTGGAAGGACGCGAGGGGCCGGTCGACCCACGTCTCGAATTTTGCGCGGACGGGTCGTCGACGCGGAGCCGTACGGCCGGGGCGGGCGGAGGTGACCGGCTCGGTCACGGGTCCGCCGGCGCGCGACGGGGGTGTCGTGGCGCCGCGGGCCGGGCTCATGCCGGCGTGCCGTGGTCGGCGGTGGGAGCGAGATCGTGCGGGCCGAGGTTCGCGGCGGCGGCGGCGAAGCTGTCACCGCGGTGCCCGTAGTCCCGGAACTGATCGAACGAGGCGGTCGAGGGTGCCAGGAGCACGGTGGTTCCCGGCTCGGCGCGGCGCGCGGCTGCCCGCACCGCCTGTGCCATCACTTCGTCACCGTCAGTCACATCAGTCGCATCGGCCACTCCAGCATCGTCTCCCGACGGCACCCGATCCACGGGCACATCCGGCGCGTGTCGCCCGAGTGCTGCCGCGATCACGTCGCCGTCCTGGCCGAACACCACGGCACCGACGAGCCGCGGGGCGACCTCGGTGACGAGATCGTCGACCTCCGCGCCCTTGAGCAGACCGCCCGCGAGCCACACGACGCGCTCGTGCGCGAGGATCGACGACCTCGCGGCGTGCGGATTGGTGGCCTTCGAGTCGTCGACGAACAGCACCCCACCGAGCTCACGCACCACGGCGGCGCGGTGCGGTCCGACGCGGAACGACCGCAGACCGGCCGCGATGTGCTCGGCCGAGACCCCGGCCGCGCGCGCGAGCGACGCCGCGGCGAGCGCGTCCTGCAGTCCCGCGGGCCCTGCGGGTTCGATGGCGTCCGTCTCCACCAGCGACTCGGCGTCACCGAACGCGCGGTCCACGATCGTGCCGTCCACGACACCGACATCGCCGGCAGCAGGGTCGTGCGCAGTGAACCCGACCGTGAACGGAGCCGCGGCGCGCGCTCGCAGCGTGGACGCGATCGCGTCGTCCAGCCCCACCACGGCGACGTCGCCGTGCAGCGCCTGGAGCTTCGCCTGGACGTAGGCCTCCATGCCGCCGTGCCAGTCGAGATGGTCCTCGGCGATGTTGAGCACCACCCCGGCCGCGGGTCGCACCGACGGCGCCCAGAACAATTGGAAGGAGGACAGTTCCACGGCGAGCACGTCCGCCCGGGGGTCGCGTCGCAGCGCGTCCACGACCGGTACGCCGATGTTGCCGCACGCCGCGGACGCCACTCCCGCCGCGTCGAGGACGGCCGCGAGCATCGACGTCGTCGTGGTCTTGCCGTTGGTCCCGGTGACCACCAACCAGGTGCGCGGCGGCCCGTAGACCTCGGCCTGATCGATACGCCAGGAGAACTCGATGTCGCCCCACACCGGCACGCCGACCGTGAGCGCGGTGGTGAGCAACGGCGAATCGGGGCGAAATCCCGGGCTGGTGACGACGAGGGCGCTCTCGGCCACCGCGTCGCGGTCGGTGGCGATCGCGTCCATCGACACCGTGTCCACGCCGAGATCGGCGCAGGCCTCGAGTGAGGACGTGTCCGAGTCGGCCACCGTCACCGAGGCTCCCACCTCGAGCAGCGCGGGAATCACGGCGCGACCGGACACCCGACCACCGGCGACGAGAACCCGGCGACCCCGGAGGTCGAGCGGTGACGTGAGGGGTTCGCGGGGATCGTGCAACACCACGTCAGTCGCCGATCGCCGAGAGGTACTCGCTGTAGAACAGAGCCAGTCCGACTGCCGACGAGATGGCGGCCAACAACCAGAAACGGATGATCACCGTCGTCTCGGCCCATCCTCCGAGCTCGAAGTGGTGATGGAACGGGGCCATCCGGAACACTCGTCGGCGGCTCGACCGGAAGACCGCCACCTGGATCACGACGGACGCGGCCTCGGCCACGAAGAGCGCACCGATGACGACCATCAGCAGCTCGGTCCGGGTGACGATGGACAGGCCGGCGAGCAGGCCACCGAGCGCGAGCGAGCCCGTGTCGCCCATGAAGATCTTGGCGGGCGCCGCGTTCCACCACAGGAAGCCGATGCACGCACCCGCCGCAGCGGCACAGATCAGGGCCAGGTCGAGCGGATCACGGACGTCGTAGCAGCCGGGTCCCGGACTCGTGGTGCACGCCTGCCGGTACTGCCAGAACGTGATGACGGTGTACGCACCCAGCACGAGGGTCATCGATCCGGCCGCGAGTCCGTCGAGGCCGTCGGTCAGGTTGACCGCATTGGACCAGGCACTGACGAGGAGGTAGCAGAACAGGATGAAGACGATGCCGCCCATGGAGACGGTCGCGATGTCGCGCACGTAGCTCAGCTGGACGCTGCCCGGCGTCAGTCCGCCGGCACCGTTGAACTGCAGTGCGAGGACACCGAAGATCACCGCGGCGAACAGCTGACCCACCAGCTTGGCCGTCTTGTTCAGTCCGAGGTTGCGCTGCTTGCGGATCTTGATGAAGTCGTCGAGGAAGCCCACCACGCCCAGCACCGTCGTCAGACCCAGCACCAGGAGCGCCGACACCGACGGCCCGTCCGCGTCGTAGCCGATGCCGATGAGGTGCGAGCCCCAGTAGCCGGCCCACAGACCGGCGAGGATCGCGACGCCGCCCATGGTGGGCGTGCCGCGCTTGGACTGGTGGCTCGCAGGACCCTCGACCCGGATCTCCTGGCCGAACCCCTGCTTCGAGAACGCCTTGATCAACACGGGCGTCAGCAGGATCGCCACCGCCAGCGCGATACCGCCCGCGAACAGAATCTGTCTCACCGAGTCTCCCCCTGCTCGCTCAGCAATGCCTCCGCGACGGTCCACAGCCCCACCGACTGGGACGCCTTCACCAACACCAGGTCACCCGGCTCAACCTCGTCGCGCAGCAGCGCGATCGCGGCGTCGGCATCGGGAACCAGGTGGGCCTCCTCGCCCCAGGACCCTTCCATGACGGCACCCTGGTACAGGCCGTGCGACGGGCGACCCGTTCCCACGACGATGATCTTGCTGACGGCCAGACGCACCGCGAGGCGCCCGATCCGATCGTGCTCGATCACCGACTCGTCGCCGAGTTCGGCCATCTCACCCAGCACGGCCCAGGACCGCCGACCCCTGTCGCGGCCACTGCGCGCCATCGTGACGAGCGCCTTCAGCGCGGCGCGTACCGAATCCGGGTTGGCGTTGTAGGAGTCGTTGACGACGGTGACGCCGTCGGCGCGCGTGCGCACGTCCATGCGCCGGGCCGAGGCGGCCTCCGCGCCCGACAGCGCGGCCGCGACGGTCTCGACGTCCATGCCGCAGTCCAGGCCGACGGCCGCCGCCGCCAATGCGTTGCCCACCTGGTGCTCGCCGTGGACCAGCAGCGACACCGGAGCGCTCCCCGACGGCGTGACCATGGTGAACGACGCGCGCGCGGTCTCGTCGAGGCGGACGTCCAGCGCGTGGACGTCGGCACTGGTGTCCGACCCGTAGGTGACGACGCGAGCGGTGGTCTTCGACGCCATCGCTGCCACCAGCGGATCGTCGGCGTTGAGGATCGCCAGACCACCGGCCTCCGCAGCCGGAAGCGCTTGTACCAGTTCGGACTTGGCCTCGGCGATGTTCTCGCGCGAGCCGAACTCGCCGAGGTGCGCGGTGCCGACGTTGAGTTCCACACCGATCCGCGGCGGTGCGATCGCGGCCAGCGCGGCGATGTGGCCGCGTCCCCGCGCCGACAGCTCGAGGACGAGGAACCGTGTCGAGGCGTCCGCGCGCAGCACGGTCCAGGGATGCCCGAGCTCGTTGTTGAAGGAGCCGGGCGGTGCGACCACGGTGCCCGCACGCTCGAGCACCGCGCGGATCAGATCCTTGGTCGATGTCTTCCCCGAGCTTCCGGTGACACCGACGACGGTGAGATCGCCGGCGGCCAGTTCGGCGACGGACGCCGCGGCCAGCTTCCCGAGTGCGTCCAGAACAGCCGCGCCGGGTCCGTCCTCGTGTTCGACGACGATGGCGGGAACGCCCACCGGCCGCGCTGCGAGCACCGCGACGGCACCGGCGGCGACGGCACCGGCGGCATGATCGTGGCCGTCCACGCGCTCACCGGGCAGAGCGAGGAACAGTCCGCCCTCGGTGATCTTCCGGGAGTCGAACTCGACGCCGGCGGTGATCTCCACGGAGGGATCGGGGACGTCGTGCAGTGTGCCCTCCACGATGTCCGCGACGGCGGACAGGGACAGTCGGATCACATCGAGCCTTTCTGTCGGTCGAGGGCGTCGGCGAGCACACGGCGGTCGTCGAAGGGGTACTTGATGCCGCCGACGTCCTGCCCCACCTCGTGGCCCTTGCCGGCGATCAGGACGACGTCGCCGTCCTTCGCCCACTGCACCACGGCGTGGATCGCCTCGTCGCGCGGAGAGATCTCGCGCACCTCGGCGCTACCGCCGACGGCGTCGGCGCCTCGCCGAACGGCCGCGCGGATGGCGGCCGGGTCCTCGGATCTGGGGTTGTCGTCGGTGATGACGACCAGGTCTGCGGCGCGCGCCGCGGCCTCGCCCATCAGCGGCCGCTTCTCGGCGTCGCGGTCTCCGCCGGCGCCGACGACGACGGCGATGCGGCCGTCGGTCTGAGCGCGCAGAGTGGCCAGCACCGCCTCGAGTGCGGCGGGTTTGTGGGCGTAGTCGACGACGGCCAGGAAGTCCTGACCACGCTCGACGCGCTGCATGCGGCCGGGCACGTCGACCTCGGCCATCGCGGCGAGGGCGACCGCCGGATCCACCCCGACCTCCGCGCACACGGCGGCGGCGACCACGGCGTTGGCGACGTTGTAGCGCCCCGGCATCCGGAGTGACGCCGACACGACGGTGTCCCGTGCGGCGACCTCGAACTGCTGGGTGCCGTCCGGCCCGGACGACCAGGACGTCACCGACCAGGAGGCCGTCCCCTCGGTCGTGGTCGCCACGGTGAGCGGGGCGGCTCGGCCCCCGGCCGCCGCGATCTCCGCCATGCGCCGGCCCCACCGGTCGTCGACGCAGACGACGGCGCGATCCGCGCGGACCGGCGAGTCCTCGGCGAACAACCGGGCCTTGGCCGCGAAGTAGTCCTCGAAGGTGAGATGGAAGTCGAGGTGGTCCTGCGAGAGGTTTGTGAACGCGCCCACCGCGAAGGTGGTGCCGTCGACCCGGCCGAGGGACAGCGCGTGGGAGGACACCTCCATGACGACCGTGTCCACCCCCTGCTCGTACATCGCCGCGAACATCGCGTGCAGATTCGGAGCTTCGGGCGTGGTCAGCGCGGACGGCACCGGTTCGGTGCCGATACGGGTCTCGATGGTGCCGATGAGCCCGGGAGTGCGTCCGGCAGCGCGCAGCGCCGCCTCCACCAGATAGGACGTGGTGGTCTTCCCCGAGGTGCCGGTGATGCCGATGACCGTCATCTTGTCGGACGGCCGATCGTGCACCGCCGCGGACAGCGTGCCGAGGATCGAGCGGGGCTGCGGATGCACCAGGACGGCAGTGCCGTCGGGCACGCCGGAACCGATCATGAGGGCCACACCCTCGTCGTCGGTGACCACGGCGACCGCTCCGCGTTCGAGCGCCTCGCCCGCGAAGGCGGCGCCGTGCGACCGAGCGCCCGGCAGGGCCGCGAAGAGATCGCCCGCCAGGATGCTCTGCGCGCGCAGTTCGATGCCCGTGACGCCGACGTCGTCCGTCGCGTCGACCAGCGCACCGTCGACGAGCACTCCGTGGCGCAGACCGATCTCTCCGGCCAGCTCGGTCGCCGACGTGACCGTGGGCCGCTGCGGGCGGAGAGTCGAGCTGGGCACTTCGAGACGCTCCTCTGGTGTGGTGACGGGCGGACGGTGGGTGTTCGGGCCGGTGCGGTGACTGCCTCGGCGCCGAACATGCGAGTGCCGCCGACCGGTGGTCGGCGGCCGACGCATCAGATTACCGGCGAGTCGGCACGCCACGAGACGTGCCATGGCGAAGTCCGCCCCGGTGCAGGTGAACGCCCTGCACCGTCGTCGGATCAGTCCGCCTGCAGGAGGAGCCGACGACCTTCCTGCGAGAGCGGCACCGCGTCACGCTGCAGCATCCAGGACGCGATCGAGTGGAACAGCGGAGCGGCGGACTGCCCGCCCGATCCGTCGGAGCTGCGGGTCGGGGCGTCGAGCATGATGCCGATCACGTAGCGCGGATCGTCCGCCGGCGCGATGCCGGCGAAGGTGATCCAGTAGTTCGAGTTGGAGTAGCACTTGCACTCCGGATCGACCTGCTGCGCGGTGCCGGTCTTGCCACTGACCTGGTATCCCTCGATACCGGCGGCGACACCGGTGCCGCGCTGGTTGCCGGTGTCGTTCTGCGTGACGGCCCGGAACATGTCGCGCACGGTGCGCGCGGTGTCGGCACTGACCACCGGCACGCCCTCGGGCTGCGGCTCCGCGGTGCGCTGACCGTCCTTGCCGACGGTCGCCGACACGATGCGCGGCGGGATGCGCACGCCGTCGTTGGCGATCGCCTGGTACATACCGGTCATCTGCAGCAGGGTCATGGACAGGCCCTGCCCGATCGGGAGGTTCGCGAACGTGCCGCCGGACCACTGGTCGCGGGCCGGGACACTGCCGGCACTCTCGCCGGGCAGGCCCACGTCGGTGCGCTGTCCCAGCCCGAACTTGTCCAGCATGTCCGCGTAGCGATCCTCGCCGACCCGCTGCGCGAGCATCAGCGTGCCCACGTTGGAGGACTTACCGAACACACCGGTGGTCGTGTACGGCGCGACGCCGTGATCCCAGGCGTCCTTGACCGTCGCACCGGACATCGTGATGCTGCCGGGAACCTGCAGCACCTCGTCGGGGTTCGTCAGACCGTCCTCGACGGCGGCCGCCGCCGTGACGATCTTGTTCACCGATCCCGGCTCGAACGGGCTGGACACCGCGAGATTGCCCATCTGCGCCGTCGGCGAGTTGTTGCCCACGCCGATGGCCGGGTCGAAGGTGCCGTCGTTCGACATGGCCAGCACCTGGCCGGTGTGCGAGTCCAGGACGACGGCCGACGCGTTCTTGGCGCCCGACAGATCCTTGGCCTGCTGGACCTGCTGCTGAACGTAGTACTGGATGTCGCTGTCGAGCGTCAGCTCCACATTCGAGCCGTCGATGGCGGGTTGCTGGTCGCGCCAACTGCCGGGAATCACCGCGCCGTCGCTGCCGCGGTCGTAGGTGCGGGAGCCGTCGGTACCGGCCAACACCGGGTCGAGGGAGTCCTCGAGGCCGAGCAGGCCGTGGCCGTCCCAGCCGGTCGCCCCGACGATGTTGGCGGCGAGCGCCCCACCCGGGTACTCGCGGATGTCCTGCCGCTCGAGGCCGACCTCGGGGTACTGCTCGGCGATGGTCGCCGCGACCGCGGGATCGATGCTGCGCACGAGGTACTCGAACGACGAGGCTCCGGTCATCTTGTCGAGAAGGTCCTTTTCCGACACCAGGTCGCCCAGGATGCCGTGGACACCGGCAGCGACCTCCCGGATGCGATCGTCCGGATCCGGCTTCGTGTCGTCCTTCGCCTTCGCCTCCTCGAGCTCCACACGCACTCGCTGCGGCTGGAAGGTCAGCGCCTTCGCCTCCATCGTGAACGCGATGGGATTGCCGTCCCGGTCCGTGATGGACCCTCGCGTCGCCGGATCGACGATGGTGGTGGTGCGCTGACTGGCCGACTGCGCCGACAGCGACGGGGCGTCGATGCCCTGGATCCACAGCAACTGCAGCGTCGCGACGCCCAGGATCGCGAACATCGCGAAACGGCCGTAGCGGAACCGGAAGTCGAACGTCTCGGACTTGCGTGGACCCTGTCGACGCGGCGGACGAGGACCGGAGCCGGTGGCCGGCCGAGCGCGTGGGTCGCCGTGGTCGCGGCCGGTGCTCCGGTACGGCTGTCGAGTGGTCACCGAGCGCCTCCTGCGATGGGTACCTGCTGCTCGCCCACCGCGGCGGCGGGAGCCGGAAGAGGCTGCGGCGCAGCATTCTCCGGCACTGGCGTGGTCGTCGGTGCCGCGGGCGCGGACGTCGTGGGGGCCGGCGTGGTGGATGCTGCCGGTGCCGACGTGGTCGGGGTCGCGGACGCACTCGGCGACGTACCCGGGCGCCCGACGGGTGTGAGCGCCTCCCCGCCGGACGCGGGTGCCCCGGGGCGCGCACTCGGAGTGGCCGCACCGCCCGACGGGGTGGCGGCCGCGAAGTCGGGAGCCGGTGGACCGGCGGCCGGTGCCGGCGTACCGATCACCTGGACGACGCCGTCCGGCAGGACCACCAGTCGCGGAACGTCCTTCGTCGGGATCATTCCCTGTGCGGTCGCGCGACGGGCCAGCTCGGGAGCCGAGTTCGCTGTCTCCACGTCACGTTGCAGCGCGGCGGCCCGTTCCGTCAGCTCCTGGTTGGTGGCACGCCCCGCACTGAGCAGGTACGAGTCCTCCGCAGCGCGTGTGCTCAACAGCAGTGTCGAGGCGAGTCCGATGGCGAGGAGCCCGATGATGCTGGCCACGAACGGGATCCGAGCCGCGACAGATCGGGTGGGTCGTTGCGCGCGCGGGTCGGACTCGTGGGACATCGCACGCTGGCGACGCTTGTCGTACGCGCGCTTGGCCGCGCCCGTGCGAGCGGGAGGCCGCGGTGCGCGCACCGTCTCGAGCGAGGACCCGGCGCGGCGGCTGCCGTCCGATCCGGTCACGTCCACCGGAACACTCATGACGACCTCCTGGAAATGCGTTCTGCGCCGCGCAGTCTGACCGGAGCCGCGCGGGGGTTGTCGTCGATCTCGTCCTGCGAGGCCTTCTCGGCGCCGCGAGTGAGCAGCCGGAACTCGGGTCCGCTTCCCGGCAGCTCCATCGGGAGCCCCTCCGGCGTGGTGGACCGGGTGCGCGGTGTCAGCTCCTGCTTGACCACGCGGTCCTCGAGGGACTGGTACGACATGAAGACGATGCGTCCCCCGACGACCAGCGAGTCGAGAGCCGGTGCGATGGCGTCTCGCAACGAGTCGAGTTCCTCGTTCACCGCGACCCGCAGTGCTTGGAAGGTCCGCTTCGCCGGATGTCCGCCGGTGCGACGCGTCGCCGCCGGGATGCTCGCGTAGAGCAGTTCGACGAGAGGCCCGCTGGTGACGAACGGTTCCGTCTCCCGGCGGCGCAGGATCGCCGAGGCGATGCGGCCGGCGAAGCGCTCCTCGCCGTAGGTGCTGAGGATGCGGGCGATCTCACCGTGCGACGCGGTGTTGAGGATGTCCGCGGCGGTCCGACCCGTCGTGGGATCCATCCGCATGTCGAGCGGTGCGTCCACGGAGTAGGCGAAGCCACGATCGGCGGAGTCGAGCTGCATCGACGAGACGCCGAGATCGAAGAGGATCCCGTCGACGCTGTCCGTCGCGCCGAGGCCGACCGACGCCAGCGCGTCCTCGATACCGTCGTACGTGGTCGCGACCAGCGAGACGCGGTCACCGAAGGGAGCCAGCCGTTCTCCGGCCATGGCCAACGCGTCCGGGTCGCGGTCGAGACCGACGAGACGCAACCGCGGATACGCGGTGAGGAAGTGTTCGGCATGACCGCCGAGGCCGAGAGTGGCGTCGATGTAGACGGGATCACGGTCGTTCGCAGCAGCGGCGACGAACGCCGGTCCGAGAAGTTCGTCGGCCCGAGGAAGACGGACCGGAACGTGCGAGAAAGGCGAGGCGGATGCCTGCTCGTCCTCCGCCATGGTGGTGATCTCCCGCCTGATTCGCATTCGAGCTGTGTGTCGTGCCAGGTGGAGCGGTGAGTGCGTCGAGGTCTCTGTCCGACAGTGGAACCTGGCGTTGGGGAAGTACGTCAGGGTCCGACCGGTACTTGGCGTTGGGGAAGTACGTCAAGGCCCGGTTCGGGCAGAGGCCACGCGGCACTCGCCGCCGGCCGGGTGTGGCTACAACATGTCCATGAGCGATTCGTCCACTGCCTGCGAGAAATCTTCTTCGTGCTCCTGCGAGTACCGCTCCCACGACGCGGCGTCCCACAGCTCGAGATGATCCATCGAGCCGATGACGACGCAGTCCTTCGACAGCGCCGCGTACTCGCGGTGCGAGGACCCGATGGTGATGCGACCCTGCGAATCCGGCCGCTGCTCGTCCGTACCGGCCGCGAGGTTGCGGATGTACGCGCGCGCTTGCGGGTTCGACCGCGAGGCCTTCGACAGCTTCGCCACCCGCTCCGCGAACACGTCACGGGGGTAGATGGCCAGGCTGTGGTCCTGCCCTTTGCTCACCATCACTCCTCCCGCCAGGTCTTCGCGAAACTTCGCCGGCAACGTCAGTCGAAACTTGTCATCGAGCTTGGGCGTGTAGGTACCGAGAAACACTCGGCACCTCCTCGACCCTGTGTCGTGCAGTTCGCGGGACTCCATCGATCCCCGCTGTCCGCCACATTACCCCACTTTCCCCCACATTCAATCGACACGGCGGAACATATTAGTGACTCGTCACTAAAGGGGCAGGTCGCACGCACAAAGAGCGGCGAAGTCGATCCGGCAGCGGGAAGACCCACGTGCGCGTGGTGGAGGTGTCCCCCACCGTTCCGCGGCACCCGTGAACCGGATAATCCGAGGTCGAACGGCACGTTCGCGCGTCACGGGCCCGGGTGACCGCGCGCGGCAGAGTCGCCAGGGGTGCCGGGTGGGGCGTGGTGGGGATCCGGGGGCCGAGACCACCCTCGGTGGGGCGCGGTGGGGGGATCGACACCCACGGGGCCCTGAACGGCATCAGCGCGGCACCCGTGGTGGGTGCCGCGCTGATGTGTCACAGCATCGGTGTGAGAGGCGTGCTGCCCCTCACGCGAGAATCGGAGCGGTCGATGTGACCGCTCCGGTCTCTCTCATTCCTGGTCGAACCGTCGCTTGAAACGATCCTCCATCCGCGAGGAGAATCCCTTGCGAGGACCTCGGCGCGGTGCGGAACCGGAACGGCGCGGGCCGCTTCCCGGTGCCGGCGGGTTGTCGCCCTCGGACTGCTCGGACTGGGGCGCGGTGGGCTTGCGCAGCAAGAGCAGAACGCCGGAGCCGAACATGAACACGAAGCCGACGAGACTGATGATCGGGAATCCACCGGGCTTGAACGGGAGGGCCACGCCTGCAATGAGCAGAATGAGGCCGATCACGAACAGAGCGACGGCCTGAAAACGACGCCGCGTGGATGCGGCTCGAATCCGTCCGCCGCGCACGGTCGACGCGAACTTGGGGTCCTCGGCATAGAGAGCGCTCTCGATCTGGTCGAGCATGCGCTGCTCGTGCTCGGAGAGTGGCACGGTACCTCCCCCGGCACTGGATGGTGGCTCTCACTTCTTGGCCAGAAGTGAGAGGTAGCCGATCGGTCCGGCTACCTGTTGTCGATGATACGAGCAGAATCGGCGGCGAGCCACCTACCTGCACCACCAGTATGCGAGAAAAAGTCGCTCCGTGGTGGCGACCAGGCCTACGCGGGCACCGCGACCGCGTCGGACCGCGAGGTCACACGGTCCTCGACGCGGTGCAGAAAGCGTCCCACCTGCGAGAAGAACTCGTCCGCCTCGGCCGCGTCGAGCCGATCGGCCGAGCCCGCCTCGATGGACGCACGCAGCGTGGAATACGCGGCGAAGTACGACGCCCACTCCGTGAACTCCGGCGCAGCCGTCCGCATGCGCACCCAGGCGCTGCGGGACGCCCCACGCTTGGGCACCGGATCGACCGCGTCGAGCAGGGCGCCGGCACCGCGCAACGCGGCGACGTAGGACTCGAGGAACATGTCGGCCGCCGACGGTGCACCGGCCGCGTCACCGAGAATGGCGTCCGCACGACGCAGCAACATGCGGGCGCGGGCATGCGTGCGCGACGGCGCCGCGGAGGCGTCGAACGAGACCACCGTGCCGTTCGTCATCGTCTCACCACCCTCCGTGCGGTCTGCAGAGCTGCGGCGTGCCGCAGTGTGACCACCCGTGCTCCGAGCCATTGCGCTACCTCCCTCTCCGACACGTGAACCGATCGGCGTCCCACGTCCTTCTCAACACCGTCGGCCTGTCGGTTACTCCCCTGAGCGGGCCGATCGAGCGCGATGTAAGCATGGAGGTCGGACATGTTCTCCGGACCGTCTCGCGCGATCGACCCGATGTCGGGCCGATCGACCCGAGGTCGATTCGTTCGAACGCGTGTTCGATGACTTCACTGTAGCGCGGACGTCCGACACGATGCGAGGGATCGAGGTGAGTACCGTTCACGACGCCCGAGGCGGCCCCTCCGACGAGGGCATTCGTCTGATCGAACTCACCCCGCAGGACATGCGCCGACGGTTGACCGAAGCCCTGTCCGTCTACGTCGCCGCGATGGGCTACCCGCGCGGAACCGAGTTGCATCGGGCGCCGATGTGGGCGGAGCACATCCTGCGGCCGGGGTGGGGCGCGGTGGGAGGAGTCTCACACGACGACCACCTGGTGGCGATCGCCTACTGCTATCGCGGAGCGCCACATCAGTGGTGGCATCAGCAGGTCCGCGACGGGATGCGACGAGCGGGGTGGTCCGCCGAGAACGCCGAGCGGGTCCTCTCGGACTACGTCGAGTTGACCGAGCTGCACGTCTCCCCCGAGGCTCAGGGGCACCGTCTCGGCGAACGGCTCCTGCTCGCCCTCATGGCGGGCCGCCGGGAGAGTTCCGTGCTGCTCTCCACCCCCGAGGTCACCGGCGAGGACAATCGAGCATGGCGTCTCTACCGGCGGACGGGGTTCCAGGACGTCGTGCGCCGATTCCACTTCGCCGGGGACGCCCGACCCTTCGCGGTGCTCGGCCGCGAATTACCCCTGACACCCGGGACCGGACTCGGTCTCGACACCACCACAGAAGAGGGGCCGACCACGTGATCGATGCCGCCGTCGTCGGATCGGGTCACAACGCACTCGTCTCCGCCGCCTACCTGACCGATGCCGGATGGTCCGTCCGCGTCCTCGAACGAGACACCGTCGTCGGAGGCGCGGCCTCCACGGTCGAGCGCTTCCCCGGCCACAAGGTGGATCGGGGCTCGTCCGCGCACATCATGATCCGGCAGACCGGCATCATCGAGGAGTTGCGTCTCGCCGATCACGGCCTGCGCTATCTCGACTGCGACCCGTGGGCGTTCGCGCCGCCTCCGCCCGGCACCGACGAGCCGGGCATCGTGTTCTCCGTGGACCTGGACGCCACCTGTGCCTCGATCGAGGCGGCGTGCGGACGCAAGGACGCGGACGCGTACCGCGCGTTCGTCGCACTGTGGGGGCCCCGCAGCGCACGTGTCATGACGTCGTTCGGGAGTCCGCCCACCGGGAGGGCTCTGCTGTCCTCCTTCTGGGGCATGGACGCGAGCGACGGTGCGGCGGCCCTGTCCCGCGAGTTCCTCGCGTCGGGCGACTCGCTTCTGAACCGGTGGTTCGACAGCGAGCGCCTGAAAGCGGCTCTCGCGTGGTTCGGCGCCCAGTCCGGTCCGCCGATGTCCGAGCCCGGCACGGCCCCGATGGTGGCCTTCAACGCTCTGATGCACACGACCCCGCCCGGCCGCGCCGTCGGCGGCAGTGGCGCGCTGAGCGTCGCGCTGCAGACGAAGATCGAGGCCGACGGAGGCACCGTCACCCTCGGTGACGCCGTCGTGTCGGTCACGCGTGTCGGAGACGGATGGTCGGTCCGCACCGCGAGTGGCGAGGAGGTGCGCGCACGCACGGTCATCGCCGGGTGCCACATCCTGACTACGCTCGACCTCCTCGACGCCGGCGGTTTCGACACGGCGACGACGGAGTCGTGGCGACGGCAGATCGACGTGGGGCCGGGCATCGGCATGGTGGTCCGCGCATCGACGTCGTCGTTGCCGCAGTATCCCGGCGCTCCCGGCGTCGAGTCGTCCAGCCGCGGACTGCAACTGCTGGTACACGACCGGGCCCAGCTCCGTCGGGCGCACGGAGCGGCATCGGCAGGCGATCTCCCGCCGGCGCCGGTGGTGCTGGCCATGAGCTTCAGCGCGGTCGACCCGTCGATCGCGAAGCCCGGCGAACACCAGGTCTCGCTGTGGTCGCAGTGGCACCCGTACCGACTGGCCGACGGTCGGAGCTGGCGAGGCGGCAGCCCCGAGGTGGCGGAACTGGAGGGTGATCGGATCGTCGCCGAGGTGGACAAGTACGCCCCCGGCTTCGCCGACAGCATCCTGCAGCGGCACACCCAGTCCCCGTGGGACCTCGAACAGGAACTCGGGCTCGTCGGGGGCAACGTGATGCACGTCGAGATGTCACTGCACCAGATGATGATGTGGCGCCCCATGCCGGCGCTCGCGGACATGACCGTGCCCGGAGCCCCGTCGTTCTTCCTGACCGGCGCCTCGATGCACCCCGGCGGCGGTGTCTCCGGATCCAGCGGCCGCAGTGCCGCCCGGCTCGCGATCGCCGAACGCGCGGGCAGTCCTCTGAAGCGCGTGGCGTCGCGTCTGGGCGCCGCTCTCCCGGGCCGCCGATGAGGTCGGGAGACACTCTCCGCGCGTCGGGGCGAGCCACACCCGTCGCGGTGGGCTTCGCCGTCGCGGCCGTCCTCGCGCAGATCAGTTACCCGCTCGTCTCGGGCGGCGTCAAGGACGCCGTGACGTTCTGTGTCGTCGCTCTGCTCGCCGCCGCCTGCGTCACGCACGCGGCGAGCGCACGCGGGGCCGGGTGGGCCACGCTCATGGTGCTGCTCACCGCCGGGATCGGTCTGACGGCCGAGATCATCGGCACGCGAACCGGCATGCCCTTCGGGTGCTACGAGTACGCGCAGGACCGCATCGGACCCTCCCTGGCCCACGTGCCGGTGGTGGTTCCGTTCGCCTGGACGGCCGGCCTGTACCCGGTGTGGTGCGCCGCCACCGTCGTCGCGCAGCGGATGCGCCGACCGGTGCTCACCCGCGTGGGACTCACCACCGTCGGCGTCGTGGGGTGGGATCTGTATCTCGACCCTCAGATGGTGGCCGACGGTCAGTGGACCTGGTGCAGTCCCTTCGCTCCCCTGCCCGGGCTCGACGGCATCCCGTGGACCAACTATGTGGGATGGCTACTCGTCGCGGCGCTCATGGCCGTCGCCATGGAGGTCCTGGGGCGGTCACCGATGCGCACGCCCACGGTGAGCCCGCTGGTGCCGTGGGGGCTGTTCGTGTGGACGTGGCTCGGCTCTGCTCTCGCCCATGCGGTCTTCCTGCCGGACCTCGGTTGGTCCGCTCTGTACGGCCTCGTCGCCATGGGCGTCGTCGGTGTCCCCTTCCTCCTCGCCCTGTCCCGACCCCGGTCGGACATCGCTCGCGACGCGCCACGCCGCGCCGACCGACCCGTTCACTGACGGTGTCGCGGCGGCCTGGCACGATGACCGCTGTGCCCCACCCCGCTGCTCCTCGCACGTCGCCGCGCGTTCCCGTACCGCGCCGCGTGGTCTCCGTCCTCGTGCTCGCCCTGCTGACGGTTCCGCTGCTGGCCGGGTGCCTCCGGGCACAGGTGTCCATGGGCGTGTCCTCGAACGACCGGGTGTCCGGCCGCATCGTCGCCGCGACGGTGCCGACGGCCGAGGGTGACACCGGACCGGGCATGGAGGTCCCCGACAGCCTGGGCAGCAAGATCCGGGTGCAGCCGTACGACTCGGACGGGTACGTCGGCAGCGAGGCGCTGTTCAGCGACCTCACGTTCGGTGACGTGCAGCAGCTCGCGGCACTGTCCGACCAGTCGGTCGGCCTCTACCAGCTGTCCCTGGTCCGCGCGGGTGACCTCGTCACTCTCGCCGGCCAGGTCGATCTGAGCTCCGTACCCGCCGAGGGCAGCGACGTGCAGTTCACCATCGCCTTCCCCGCTCGTGTCACCACCACCAACGGCGCCCGCGAGGGCGACAACGTGGTGTCCTGGAAGCTCCCCGCCGGCGAGCGCAGCACCCTGCGCGCCGAGGTGCGCTACTCGGATCCGAACACGCGCAGCTTCGCCGGGTGGGCCGGCATCGTCTTCGGTGTCACCGTGGGTATCGCGGCCATCGTCGGCGGCATGGCCTACGTCGCCCGCGACGCTTCCGGCGGACGCCGACGCGATGCGGAGTCGGCCGGCCGCCGGTGACCGCCCGGCGCCGAGCCCGGAACGCGGTCCGAGTCGGCTCTCTCGCCTCGATCGCCACCGCGGGCATCGCCCTGATCAACGCAGCGACCGCACCCCGCGTGCTGCCCTCGTCCGCGGCGACGGTGCGGGCCGGTGAGCGCATCACGGTCTGCATTCCTGCCCGTGACGAGGCAGACCGTCTCCCCGACCTGCTGCGGGATCTGATGGCTCAGCGCTCCCGGTCCGCGATGACCGTGCTCGTGCTGGACGACGACTCGTCCGACGGGACCGCGGACGTCGCCCGGGCCGCCGTGGGTGACGATCCGCGTTTCCGGATCCTGGCGGGCCGCACGACCGAGCCGGCCGACGCGCCGGGAATGGGCAAGTCCCTCGCCTGCCTCGACCTCGGCCGCCGCGCGCTCGCGACCACCGATCCGACCCTCGTCGTCTTCCTCGACGCGGACGTGCGATTGCATCCTGATGCACTGGACGCCGCCGCGTCCGTTCTCCGCGAGCACGACGTGGCCATGCTCTGCCCGTGGCCCGCGGAGACGGCGGTGACGACGATCGAGCGGGTCGTCCAGCCTCTGCTGTCGTGGTCGTGGTCGGTGACCCTCCTCGTCCGGGCCGCCAATCGAGGCCGTCGGCCGTCGATGGGCGTGGCCAACGGGCAGTTCCTCGTGCTCGACGCACCGTCCTACCGCGTGGTCGGCGGACACGAGTGCACACGCTTCGCGGTGGCCGACGATCTGACGCTGGTGCGGCACGTCCGCTCCCGCGGTCTCCCGACGGCAGTGGCGTACGGCGGGCGCGTCGCGACGTGCCGCATGTACACCGACGCCGCGCAGGTGCGTGCCGGTCACGCGAAGTGGCTCTGGTCCCAGTTCGGCGGCGCTGCAGGCACTCTCGCCGTCTCGGCGATCGCCACAGCCGTATGGGTCCTGCCACCGATCGCGATGGCCGCGCGCGGATCGACCCGCCGGTGGGGAGTCGCCGGGTACCTGGCGGGATGGGTGTCGCGCATCGCTGCGCGGCGCGCGGAGGGCAGCGACGACTCGCTGGCCCGCGACGTCGTCACCTCGGCGCTGCACCCACTGTCCATCGCGGCGGGCTCGGCGCTGCTGGCCTCATCGGACCGGGGACGCCGCCAGGGCACTCTCGTGTGGAAGTCGCGCGTTCTGGCCACCCGGCACTGATCCAGTACCGATCCCACCCGTGCCCTCCGGAACCGGGCGGGCGAGCCCGAGATTGCCGACGACCTCACTGGTGGCCTTCGCGAAGTTCAGCGTGATGAAGTGCAGGCCGGGGGCGCCCTCGGCGATCAGTCGCTCCCCCATCTCGGTGGCGATCTCGATGCCCACCGCGCGCACGGCGGCCCGGTTCTCGTCCGGGTCGGACCCGGCCGCGGCGGACAGGCGCTTCTCGACGGATGCGGGCAGCGCAGATCCCGACAGCTCCATCGCACGCTTGACGCTGCGCAGCGACGTGATGGGCATGATCTCGGGGATGATCGGCTTGGCGCCCTGCTCCGGATCGAACGCGGCGACACGGTCACGCAGGCGGAGATAGTCCTCGACGTCGAAGAACATCTGGGTGATCGAGTACTCGGCGCCCGCACGCAGTTTCGCGACCAGATGGCGGGTGTCGTGGTCGAGATCGGGCGCGCGGTGATGTCCCTCGGGGAACGACGCGACACCGACGTGGAAGTCGCCCAGCTCGCAGACCAACCGCACCAGTTCCTCCGCGTACTCGACGCCGTCCGGATGCTTCTCCCACGGACCCAGCGGATCGCCGGGAGGGTCGCCGCGCAACACGAGAATGTTGGAGATGCCGCGGTCCGCGTAGGCCCCGACCATCGCGCGCAGCTCGGTGCGGCTGTGCCCCACGGCCGTGAGGTGGGCCACGGGCAGCAGGTTGGTGACCTCCGCCAGCTCGCCGGTGACCCGCACCGTGCGATCACGCGTGGATCCGCCCGCCCCGTACGTCATGGACACGAAGGCGGGATGCATCTGCTCGAAGGTGCGCACGGCACGCCACAGGCGGTCCTCGGCGGCCTCGTCGCGAGGAGGCGAGAACTCGACGGAGAACGGAACACTCCCGTGCGCCGCGGAATTCAACCGGTCGATCACCGACGGAGTGCGGCTGACCCGCGCGCGGGAGGATTCGTCTGTCACGCCTCACAGCATAGATTCCCGCGCCGACCTGCTCGGGCCCCCAGGTCGTCCGCACCGGCGCCGTGTCCGAATACCCGGATAGAGTCGGGGTTGCCAGGACGCTGCGCCCGAGACCCGACCGCATCCCGACCGACTGCCCGCGGACACCGTCCGCCGCCCCGAACACCGGAGGAAACTCTGTCCGCCGCACCGCACAGCCCCGCCGCCCACCGACCGCTCGACGTGGAGTCCGCCGCGGACGACCGTGATCAGTGGCCGCTGGGGACGTTCGTCGATGCGGTCGAGACGTCCCTGCGCGATTTCGTCGCGACGCAACAGGCCACGGTCGACTCGGTCGGTCCCATCTACACCGACGCCGTGGCAGAGCTCACCTCCTTCGTCTTCCGCGGCGGCAAGCGGATCCGCCCCGCTTTCGCGTGGACGGGCTTCCTGGGTGCGGGCGGCGATCCGCACGCCGCCGAGGCCGACGCCGTCCTCGACGTGTGCTCCGCCCTCGAATTCGTTCAGGCGTGCGCGCTGGTGCACGACGACATCATCGACGCGTCCTCGACCCGTCGCGGATTCCCCACCGTCCACGTCACCTTCGCCGAACGGCACCGCGCGGCCGGGTGGCGCGGGAACTCGGACAAGTTCGGCGAGTCGGTCGCGATCCTGCTGGGCGACATCGCGCTCTGCTGGGCCGACGATCTCGTCCGCGCGGCGGCACTGGACTCCGCCACGTCGGCACGCCTCGCTCCGGTGTGGTCCGCGATGCGCACCGAGGTGCTCGGCGGACAGCTGCTCGACATCGCCGTGGAGGCCAGTGGAGACGATTCCGTCGAGGCCGCGCTCCAGATCGACCGCTACAAGACGGCGGCCTACACGGTGGAACGCCCTCTCCTCATCGGCGGCACGCTCGCCGGCGCCGGCCCCGACCTGCTGGAGGTCTACAGCACGTTCGGTGCGGACATCGGCATCGCCTTCCAGCTGCGGGACGACCTGCTGGGAGTGTTCGGGGATCCGTCCGTGACCGGCAAGCCGTCCGGCGACGATCTGCGTGAGGGCAAGCGGACGGTGCTCCTCGCCGCAGCCCTGGACGCGGCGGACGAACGCGATCCCGCCACCGCGGCTGCTCTGCGCGCGGGAATCGGCACGGACCTCTCCGAGGCTGCCGTCGACGACCTGCGTGCGCACATGATCGATCTCGGTGCCGTCGACGACGTCGAGCGCCGCATCACCACACTGACCGACAGCGCCCTGGCGGCGCTGAACGCGTCCGATGTCACCGAGGACGCCAAGAGGCGGCTCACGGCCATGGCCTACACCGCCACCAGGAGAACCTCATGACGCATGCCACCGTGTCCGGACCCACCGATCACGTGATCGTCGTGGGCGCCGGTCTGTCCGGCCTCGCCGCGGCGCTCCACCTCCGCGGCACCGATCGCGAGGTCACCGTGATCGAGAAGTCCGACACCGTCGGCGGCCGGGTGGGTTCCGTCGCGGCGCCGGGCTACCGCATCGACACGGGCGCGAGCGTTCTCACGATGCCCGACCTGATCGATCAGGCGCTCGCCGCGGTGGGTGCGACCCGCGAGTCCACCACGCCTCCCCTGCGTCTGACACCGTTGCATCCGGCGTACCACACCCGTTTCGCCGACGGCACCACCATCGACGTCCACTCCGATCCCGAGCGGATGATCGCGGAGGTCGGCGAGAAGTGCGGGCCGGACGAGGCTCGGCGCTACCGCACGCTCCGCGCGTGGATCGGATCGATGTTCGACGCGGAGTTCGACCGCTACATCGACGACAACTTCGACTCACCGCTCGACCTCGTGGGCGAGCGCAGGGCGCGAGCGAACACGCTGACCCTGCTGCGTCTCGGGGGGTTCGGAAAACTCGGAAAGCGGATCGACAAGCTCATCGACGACCCGCGACTGCGCCGCATCTTCACCTTCCAGGCTCTCTACGCCGGTGTCGCGCCCGCCAAAGCTCTCGGGGTCTACTCCGCGATCTCGCACATGGACACGTCGTTGGGTGTGTCGTTCCCGGACGGCGGAATGCAGTCGATCGCGAACGCGATGGCCGACGCGTTCGTGAGTGCGGGCGGCACGCTGCTGCTCTCCACCGGCGTGGCCGCCATCGAGAAGGGCGGGACCCGCGCTCGCGCGGTGGTGACCGAGAACGGCGAGCGGCACACGTGCGACTCCCTGATCCTCACGCCGGATCTCCTGGTGACGGATCGCCTTCTCGCCACCGCCGGCATCACGGTGCGCCGCAAGATCCGGGCGTCACCGTCCTGTGTCGTGGTGCACGGCCGCGTGCCGGTGGACGTCACCGCGCGG
This sequence comes from Rhodococcus sp. UNC23MFCrub1.1, assembly GCF_000686025.1. Lineage (GTDB taxonomy): Bacteria > Actinomycetota > Actinomycetes > Mycobacteriales > Mycobacteriaceae > Rhodococcoides. The sequence continues at coordinate 459,464 of NZ_JMLQ01000004.1, read as the reverse complement.
TGGTCGTCCCGCTCGCACCACGTCATCGACTTCGGGCACAACTGGAACGAGACGTTCGAGGAGCTCACCGCCTCGCGCGGGCGCGGCACACTCATGTCGGACCCGTCGTTGCTCATCACCCGGACCTCGCTGACCGATCCGGCTCTGCGCGTCACGCACGACGGCGTCGAGCAGGAGCCCATCTCGATCCTCGCGCCCTGCCCCAATCTCGACAGCGCGCCGTTGGACTGGTCCGCCATCACCGACCCCTACGTGCGGGAGATCCTGCTCGAGATGGATCGCCGCGGTTACACCGGCGTGTCCGAGCACCTCGAGATCGACCACATCGACACGCCGGCCACCTGGCTCGCGCAGGGGATGGTCGCGGGAACCCCGTTCTCGGCGTCGCACATCTTCCGCCAGACCGGCCCGTTCCGGCGCCGCAACCTGGTCAAGGGCATCGACAACGTCGTCCTCGCCGGGTGTGGGACCACCCCCGGAGTGGGTGTGCCGACGGTGTTGATCTCGGGTCGACTGGCCGCCGAACGCATCGATCCGTCCGTGCGTCGCTCGGCCCGTGTGGCCGTCTGACGGCGGGCCGGTTCGTCTTCCGGTCCGGAGCCTCTAAACTCACGTGAGTTCAGCCCGGCTTCCGCACGGTCGCCGGCATGTCGCGTCTTCCGGGGAGGAACATGACGACGTCCTCCCCACTCCGGGCCGCGGACGCCACCGACGAGTCGTCGTGGCGATCGACACGACGGTTCTTCGGGGGACGCGCCGGCCGCGCCACGTTGGTGGGTCTGGCCGGGTCCGCGCTCATCACTTTCGGCGGTTTCGGCTCGGGTGCCGTGCGCCGTCGTGACCCGCTGCTCGAGGCGATGCACCTGTCCTGGCTCCGCTTCGGGCACGGACTCGTGTTGTCGACCGTCATGGTGTGGATCGGCGTGCTGCTCATGATCGCCGCGTGGGTCCGTCTCGGACGCGCCACTCTCGGTCACCGGACCACGGTGCGGCAGCTGCGCTGGGTGGTGCCGCTCTGGATCGCGCCGCTCCTGCTCGCGGTCCCGATGTTCAGCCGCGACGCGTACTCCTACCTCGCACAGGGCGCCCTCCTCCGGGACGGGTTCGACCCGTACGCCGTCGGTCCCGTCGCCAATCCCGGTGTGCTGCTGGACAACGTGAGCAACGTCTGGACCACCACCACCGCGCCCTACGGCCCGCTGTTCCTCCTGCTGGGCGAGGGCATCACCTCGCTCACGGGCGACAACGTGATCGCCGGGACGATGCTCCTGCGCCTGACCATGCTGCCGGGGCTCGCCCTCACCATGTGGGCAGTTCCCCGCATCGCCCGACACTTCGGCGCGGATCCTGCCGTGGCCCTGTGGCTCGCCGTGCTCAATCCCCTGGTCCTGATCCACCTGATCGGCGGCGTCCACAACGAGATGCTCATGGTCGGTCTCATGACGGCCGGCATCGCCGCCGTCCTCGACCGGCACCACGTCGCCGGGATGGGGCTCGTCGCGGTCGCCGTGGCGATCAAGGCCACCGCGGGCATCGCGCTGCCCTTCCTGGTGTGGATCTGGATGCTCCACGAGCGCGACCGGCTCCGCACCGAGAACGAGGCGCGGGCCGAGCGTGGTGACCCGCCGCGACGCCAGCACGTCCTGCTGGTGTTCGCGAAGACCGCAGGTATCGGTTTCGCCGTGTTCGTCGCGGTGTTCGTCGTCGCGTCCCTGGTGGCCGGCGTCGGCATCGGCTGGCTGACGGCGCTCTCGGGCTCGGCCAAGATCATCAACTGGCTCTCGCTGCCGACCATCCTCGCCCACCTGGTCACGGTCTTCACCGGGTGGTTCACGGGCGCTCGGCTCGGCCCCGTGCTCGAGGTGACCAGGATGCTGTGCGCGGTGGCTCTGGCCGCGATCCTGGCCGCGGCGTGGTGGCGATCGCGCCACTCGGAGCGCGGCGCACTGCTGGGCATCCTCGTGTCGCTGGTGGCCATCGTGATCCTGTCCCCGGCCGCTCTCCCCTGGTACTACTCGTGGCCTCTCGCCGTCGCCGCGGGTCTCACCATGTCGGCGACCACTCTGACCGTGCTGGTCGGCCTGTCCGCCTGGCTCATGTTGGTGTTCCAGCCGGACGGGTCCATCGGTCTATACACGTTCCCGCACGTCGTGCTGGCGACGTTCGCCGCAGTGGTCGCCGCGCTGTCGCTCCGGACGGTCGATCCCCTCCGCCTGCGGGCCGTCACACACCCGGAGCACGAGAACACGTTCGTCCCGGCCCCGCGCGTCCGCGCCGAGACCGCCCGCCCGGACCAGCCCCGTCCGGACCAGCCCAGCCAGGAGTTGACCGAGTGACCGATCTTCCCGAGGCCTACGCGCTGTGCCGGGACGTGGCAGCCGAACACGGTAAGACGTACTTCCTCGCCACCCGCCTGCTGCCGACCGACCGTCGGCCCGCGGTGCACGCGCTGTACGCGTTCGCACGCATGGTCGATGACATCATCGACGTCGACATGATCGCCGAGCGCGGCGACGACACGGCGGTCGCACTCGACCTGGCGCTGCTCACCCGCATCGAGGAGCGACTGAACGAGGGTCTCGCCTCGACCATCGCCCCGCCGACGTCGGTCCCGCCCGGACCCGACCGGCGCAACGAGCTGATCCTGGCGGCCCTGTTCGACACCGCACGTCGCTACGACATCCCGTCCGAGTACTTCACTGCCTTCATGACATCGATGCTGATGGACGTACCGCACTCGGCGATCTACAAGGATCGCTACGCCACCATGGACGAGTTGTCGACGTACATGTACGGCTCCGCCGCCGTGATCGGGCTGCAGATGCTCCCCGTCCTCGGCACCGTGTGTCCGGTCGAGGAGGCCCGCCCGATGGCGTCCGCTCTCGGCGAGGCTTTCCAGGTCACGAACTTCGTTCGCGACGCGGGCGAGGATCTCGCGCGCGACCGCATCTATCTGCCCGGCGACGTGCTCACCGCCTACGGCGTCGACGAGGACCTGCTGTGGTGGTGCCGCCGTACGGACTCCGTCGATCCGAGGGTCCGCCGCGCTCTGGCCGACATCATCGCCACCACCCGCGCGCTCTACCGCACCGCCGAGCCCGGCATCGCCCTGCTGGAACCGCGGGCGCGCGAGGGCATCCGGGTCGCGTTCGCGCTGTACCAGGACATCCTCGAGGCCGTGGAGAACGACGGGTACCGGTCGTTGTCCGTCCGCTCTCGCGTGGGCACTCCTCGGCGCGCTCGTGTCGCCGCGACCGCGGCCGGTCGAGGTCTTCTCGTCAGAGCCGGAGAACGGCTACCGCGGCCCGGGTCACGCGCCGCCTGATCCGATCGAGCGCTAGAAGGCCATGGCCTGGGCGCGGCGGATGATCTCGCGGGCGTGGTCGCCGCGCAGCACGTCGGCCGGCATGCCCGGCAGACTGTCGTCCGGGGTGAAGAGCCACCGCAGAATCGACGGGTGGTTGTAGCCGCCGTCGAGCAGAACCGCGATCGCACCGGCGAGGTACTTGATCGGCTCGCCGTCCTCGCCGACGAACTTCGCGGGGATCGAGACCACTCGATCGCGGCGCACCGCGATCAGCTTGTGCTCACGCACCATCTGGTAGAGCTTCGTCACGGGGACGCCCATGATCTCGGCGGCGTCGGGAATCGCGATCACGGCCTCGTCGGCAGGCAGGACGTCGTCGCAGTAGGGAATGGCACTCACGCGGTCAAAGGTAGTCACGGCCCGCCGCCAGGACAATTCGCCGACGCCCGCCTCCCGCGCCGTGTTCCCGCACACGTGACTGCTACCTCATGCGTCACACTGGCTACCATCGAATGATCGGCATCGATCGATGCGAGAACACGACAGGAGAGTGGACGCAGGTGACAACGTCAGGTCCGTCGCTGCTCGGCGCGCTGCTGGACCGTCGTTACCGCGTCGACGCGCCGATCGCCCGCGGCGGTATGTCCACGGTCTACCGGGGTCTGGACCTGCGTCTGGACCGGCCCGTGGCCATCAAGATCATGGATCCCCAGTTCGCCGCCGACCCCGAGTTCGTGCGTCGCTTCGAGTTCGAGGCGCGCGCGGTCGCCCGGCTCAGCCACCCGGGTCTGGTCGCCGTCCACGATCACGGTCGCGACGGTCAGCACGCCTTCCTGGTCATGGAACTGGTCGAGGGCGGCACGCTGCGCGAGTTGCTCCGCGAACGCGGACCGATGCCCCCGCACGCCGTCGCCGCCGTTCTCCAACCGGCGCTCGACGGACTCGCGGTCGCGCACCGCGGTGGCCTCGTGCACCGCGACGTCAAGCCGGAGAACGTGCTGATCTCCGACGCGGGCGAGGTCAAGATCGCCGACTTCGGTCTGGTGCGCGCCGTGGCCGCGTCGACGACGACGTCCAACAGCGTCATCCTCGGCACTGCCGCCTACCTCTCCCCCGAGCAGGTGACCACCGGATCGGCCGACGCGCGCAGCGACGTGTACTCGGCGGGCATCCTGCTCTTCGAACTGCTGACCGGACGCACGCCGTTCCAGGGAGACACCTCCCTCTCGATCGCGTACCAGCGCATCGAGAACGACGTTCCGCCGCCGAGCTCGGTGATCGCAGGGGTGCCGCCCCACTTCGACGCACTGGTGCGCGACGCGACGGCGCGGCGGCCCGAGGAGCGGTTCCGCGACGCCGGCACGATGGGCGACGCGGTGCGCTCGGTCACCAGGACCCTCGCTCTGCCCCACTACCGGGTGCCGTCCCCGTCGCGGTCGGCCGAGCATCTGAGCGCCGAGACGCTGAACGCTCCGCGCCCCTACGCTCCGCAGGCTCCGCGTACTCCGGAGACGGAGATCGTGTCGGTCCCCGCGGACGACTTCTCCGCCGCCTCCGACCGCGGGCAGCCGTCCACCGGCGGCGTTCAGCACACGCGGATGGTGACCACCGCGACTCCCCGCGGCGCCGACGAACCGCGGTCCACCGCCGCCGAGCCGGTGGACCGGAAAGCCTTCGCGTTCCCGGACTTCGACGCGGACAAGCGCAGGTCGCGTCGAGTCGCACTCACGTGGCTCGCGATCGTCGTGATCGTGGCGGTCCTGCTCGGCACCGTCGGCTGGTGGGCCGGGTCCGGCCGCTTCACCGCGGTGCCGGCCATCGACGGGCTCGACCGATCCACCGCCGTCTCCGCCATCGAGGCGGCCGATCTCTCGGCGACCGTCGAGGGCCGCTACACCGACAGCGATCCCGTGGACCGATTACTCGGAACCGATCCTCCCGCAGGGTCACGGATCGCCCGGGGCGAGACCGTGACCCTTCTCGTTTCTCAGGGCAGGCCCACCGTTCCGGCCCTCGGGAACGCGGACTCGACCACGGTGGAGGCGGCACTGCGGGAGCGGACGTTCGTCCCCGTGGACGGCGGTGACGCCTTCAGCAGCGCCGCACCCGTCGGTGCGGTCGCCGCACTCGACCCCGCGCCCGGGACGGTCCTGCCGGTGGGCAGCGAGGTCCGGGTGGTGACCAGCAAGGGCGCTCCCCCCGTCGACGTTCCCGACGTCCGGGGCGGGACGGAGCAGCAGGCGCGCGCAGAACTCGATCGGGTCGGCATCACCGTGGCGACGGTGGACTCCGTCTTCGACGAGGACGTCGACGGTGGCCGTGTCATCGGGACCGACCCGGCGAGCGGCACGTCCGTGACCGCGGGATCGACCGTCACGCTGCGGGTGTCGACGGCCGTGGAGGTGCCCTCGATGCTCGGACGTACCGTCGGCTCGGCGCGGTCGGAACTCGAACGCCTGGGGCTCACCGTGGTGGTGCGCCAGGTCGCGCAGACGGATCGCTCGCTCGTCATCGCCCAGTCGCCCGGTCAGGGCGACCGAGTGCAGAAGGGCAGCACGGTCACTCTGACCGCGCTGCCCTGAGTTCTGCTCCGGCGATCAGCCGCGCAGCATCTCCGCGACGAGGAAGGCCAGCTCGAGGGACTGCTGCGTGTTCAGTCGCGGGTCGCAGGCCGTCTCGTACCGTCCGGACAGATCGAGGTCCGAGATGTCCTGGGCGCCGCCGAGGCACTCGGTGACGTTCTCACCGGTGAGCTCGACGTGGATGCCACCCGGGTGCGTCCCGAGCTCGTTGTGCACCTCGAAGAAGCCCTGGACCTCGTCGACGATGCGGTCGAAGTGGCGCGTCTTGTAGCCGGTGGACGCCTCGTGCGTGTTGCCGTGCATGGGGTCGCACTGCCAGATGACCTGGTGACCGGTGGCCTGCACCTTCTCGATGATGGGCGGCAGCAGGTCCCGGACCTTGCCGTTGCCCATGCGCGAGATCAGCGTCAACCGGCCGGGCTTGTTGGTCGGGTCGAGCCGCTCGACGTACTCGACGGCCATCTCGGGCGTCGTGCTGGGACCGATCTTCAGTCCGATGGGGTTGGAGACCAGCTCGGCGAACGCGATGTGCGCGCCGTCCAGCTGCCGCGTGCGGTCGCCGATCCACAGGAAGTGTGCCGACAGGTCGTAGAGCTTGGCGTGCTCGTCGTCGTTGTCCAGACGCAGCATCGCGCGCTCGTAATCGAGCACGAGCGCCTCGTGAGAGGCGTAGATGGTGGCCTGGTGCAGGTTCGGATCCGTGACGCCGCACGCGTCCATGAACTTGAGACCGTTGTCGATCTCGGAGGCGAGCTGCTCGTACCGGGCACCGGCCGGCGAGTTCTGCACGAACTCGCGGTTCCAGTCGTGCACCTTGTGCAGGTCGGCCATGCCGGCGCCGGTGAGCGCGCGCACCAGGTTCATCGCGGCGCTGGCGTTGGCGTAGGCGCGGACCAGGCGCGACGGGTCGTGCTGGCGGACGGCGTCGTCGGCCACGAGGGAGTTCACCATGTCGCCGCGGTAGGACTTCAGGCCCAGGGCGTCCACGTCGGAAGAGCGGGGCTTGGCGTACTGGCCGGCGATGCGCGCGACCTTCACCACGGGCATCGACGCGCCGTAGGTGAGCACGACGGCCATCTGCAGCAGCGTGCGGATGTTGCCCTTGATGTGGGGCTCGGTGTTGTCCACGAAGGTCTCGGCGCAGTCACCGCCCTGCAGCAGGAACGCCTCGCCGCGGGCGACGGACGCGAGCTTCTCCGACAGCGCCTCGACCTCGCTGGCGACCGTGATGGGCGGCACGCTCTCGAGGACCTTGCGCATGGCCTCCGCCTGATCGGCGGGCCAGCTGGGCTGCTGCGCCGCCGGCTTGGCCAGCGCCACGTCGAGTTGCTCGCGCATCGACTCGGGCAGCGGGGGAAGCTCGGGCAAGCGTTCGATCGGAACGTCGACAGTCCAGTTCACGCGTACAGAGTAGTCGCCCGCTCCGACGGCCGGGACCAGCGGTGTGTCACTCCCGACCGGACCACGCTCTCGCGGCCTCGACGGCCCGGAACTTCGCGAGATTGTGCCGGGCGTCGGCGAGCGCGTCGTGCGAGTCGTCCGGCACCGGCGGCAGCGCGGGCGAGCCGTGCTCCTCCCAGTACTGCTTCAACTCCCGCGTGTACCGCGGCATGATCCGCGGGAGCGCCGTCATCGAACCCCACAGCTGGCACAGCGCGACGTGGTCGTACGCCGCCACCCAGGCCCACATCTCGACGGTCGGTCCGACGGTGCCGTGCGGCGCCGACACGAACTCGAGAATGTCGTCGCGGATGCGGCTGCGCGAGCGCCAGAGCGGCGACGAGAACGGCGGGAGCTTCGGCAGGACGTTGCGGCGGACCCAGGTGCCCGCGCGCTCGGGATCGAACTCCGTGGACACGGCGTAATATTCACGCCCGTCCTCCGCCACGATCCCGATGGACACCAGATCGATCGTGCGGCCGTCCTCGATGAACTCGCAGTCGTAGAAGTAACGCACGTCTGCGAGCCTAGGTCACCGAAAGGATCCACCCCGACCATGACGTGGACTCTGCCGTCCGCCCCTCCCTACACCGGGCCGGGGGCGTCGCTGCCCCGACCGGTCGCCGTGATCGCGAAGGTCGCGGTGTGCGTCGGGCTCGTGGCGGGCATCGCGTTCAACGTGGTCGGTCTGCCCCCGCTGCGGGAGTGGGGTGCGATCTACCGGCTCGACCTCGACGTGTATCGCATCGGTGGCCGGGCTCTGCTCGACGGCGTGAATCTCTACGGAGTCCTGCCGCGCACCTCGGTGAACATCCCGCTGCCGTTCACCTATCCCCCGATGGCCGCGGTGTCCTTCGCGCCGATGGCGGTCCTCCCGCTGCCGGCGGCCTCGTTGATCATGACGGCGATGACGATGATCCTGCTCGCCGTCACGGTGGCGGTGTGCCTGCGCTCTCTGGTGCACCTGTCGGCCGGGACGACGGCGTGGGTCACGGGCGGCATCACCGCGATCGCGTTCGCGCTCGAACCGGTGTGGTCCACCCTCGACTACGGGCAGATCAACGTCGTGTTGATGTGCCTCGTCGTCCTCGACGTCCTGCTGAAGCGCACCCCGTGGCCGCGCGGTCTGCTCATCGGCTTCGTCACGGCCATCAAGCTCACGCCGGCGGTGTTCGTCCTCTACTTCCTGCTGCGCAAGCAGTACCGGGCGGCCGTGGTCACCGGCCTGTCGTTCCTCGGGTTCACGGCACTCGGATTCGTCGCGACGTTCCGCGACTCGGTGCAGTACTGGACCGAGGTGCTGCTCGACTCCGACCGCATCGGCGGGCCGGGGTACATCTCGAACCAGTCCCTCACCGGGATGCTCGCGCGGCTGGGTCTCGCGGACGGCCCGCGGACGATCGTCTGGATAGTGTGCAGCGCCGTCGTGGGGCTGGTGGCCCTCGTCGCGATGCGACGCGCTCTGGCGGCACACGAGTACCTGCTGGCCCTGTGCGTCAATGCCGCTCTGGGCCTGCTGGTCTCACCGGTGTCGTGGTCGCATCACTGGGTGTGGACGGTGCCGATGCTGATGGTCCTGGTGCACGTCGGCGTGACGCGGCGCGCCCCCGCACTGGTGGCCCTCGCCGTGATCGGCGCAGTGCTGCTGCACTATCCGTCGCACTGGCGCCTCGCGCCCGGACGCTGGAACGGCCTGGGCTGGCCCCTGTGGGACCAGATCCAGGCCTCCTCCTACGTGTGGTGGGGACTGGTGTTCGTGATCGCGGTGGCGGCGGTGCCGCTGCGCGATCGACGCAGTCCCGAGCGCCCGGGGGTGACCGCCGAGGCGGTCTGACTCAGCCCGCGCGGGTGTCGGGGATGCGCGCGGCCTCGGTCGACGGAGCCGGATCCACCACGGGGGCGGGCGTCTTCTTCATGCTCGCCGCGTACACGTCGACGTACTGCTGACCACTGAGCTTCATGAGCTCGTACATCACCTCGTCGGTGACGGCGCGCTCGACGAACCGGTTGCCGGCCATGCCCTCGTACCGCGAGAAGTCCAGTGGCTTACCGAACTTCACGCCGAGCTTGGTGGGGCGCGGAATCCGCGAGCCGATGGGATTCATCTTCGCGGTGCCGATCATCGCGACCGGAATCACCGGGACGCCGCTCTCGAGAGCCAGACGCGCCATACCCGTCTTGCCCTTGTAGAGCCGATCGTCCGGCGAGCGCGTGCCCTCCGGGTAGATACCCAGCACCTTGTTCTTCGCCAGCACGCGCAGTCCCGCGTCGAGCGCGTCCTGCGCGGCGGAGGCACCGGTGCGATCGATCGGGACCTGTCCCGCCGACGAGAAGAACCACTTCTGGAAGCGGCCCTTGAGGCCCTTGCCGGTGAAGTACTCGCTCTTCGCGAGGAACGTGATGCGACGCGGCACGACCAGGCACGCGTAGAACGAATCGAACACCGCCTGGTGGTTGCTGGCGAGAATCACCGGCCCGTCGTCGGGGATGTTCTCCAGGCCCTCCACGCGAGGACGGCCCATCACCTGCAACACCGGCCCGAGAAGGACGTACTTGAATATCCAGTACCACATGCCCGACATGCCTTTCTCGAAGTACCCGCGACCCGCACCGCGATGCCCGCGGCCCGCTCGGACATCTCGTGGGCGTAACTGTACCGGGGCTTTATGACACCAGCCACAGTTCGAGCGTCAGCTCGGACACATCTCACACCGCCGTCATCACCCGGCCATCGGCCGGACACGAATCCCTCCGCCGAGGCGGTCAGGCGCGTGCCGCGCCCACCTCGACGCGCGCCAGCTCGGCCGCGCCGATCATGCCCGCGGCCTCCCCCAACTGGGTTCCGCGTATCCGGGCGAGGGGCCGGTGGCCGGCGCCCGTGATCTGCGCGGCGTAGTGCTCACGGGCGGTGTCCAGGAACAGCGCGGACGACGTGGCGACGCCGCCGGCGATGACCATGCGGTCGGGGTCGTAGACGTCCGACACCAGCGCCAGTCCGATGCCGAGCCACCGTGCGAACTCGGACATCGTCTCGATGGCCACCAGGTCACCGTCCTGCGCGGCGTTGGCGATGCGTCGACCGGTGAGGGATCCGGGATCGAGGAAGGCCTCACGCGCGAGCACCGTCGATCCCCGCGGGTTGGCGGCGAGGAGCTCGATCGCCGTGTCCACCAACGCGGTCCCGCTGCAGTAGCGCTCCCAGCAGCCGCGCTTGCCGCACGCGCACTGACGCCCGTCGGGAACCACCTGCAGGTGGCCGAGTTCCGGCGCGATGCCGTAGCTGCCGCGGTAGAGCTTGCCGTCGATGAGGAGTGCGGCGCCGATGCCGGTGCCGATCGCGATCATGACGACGTTCCCACCGCCCGCGGCCGCACCGAAGCGGTGTTCCGCCCACGCGGCGGCGTTGGCGTCGTGCTCGAGGATGACCGGGATGCCGAGGCGTTCCGTCATCTCCCGCGCGACCGGGCGGTTCACCCACGGCAGGTGGGGGGCGAAGCGCACGACGGTGCGGTCGGAGTTGATGAACCCGGCGACGGCGAGACCGACGGCCGCGATGTCGTGGCGGCTCGCGAGTTCGCGCACGGCCCGGTCGATGCCGTTCTCGAGTGCGCGGGAAGACTGCGGCGTGGGCGCCTGGGTGGAGTCGAGCACCTGACCGTCGACGTCGACCACCGACGCGCGGATGCTGGTGCCGCCCACGTCGATGCCGATGGTCAGAGGCCGGCTGGACCGGGACTGGGCGCTCACGTCTGCGGCATCCTCACGTGGTGGCGGGCGACCGGTGTCACCGGTCGCGATCGGGTCTGCGTGCCGGGTCGGCTTCACGCGTCCTGGTCACCGTAATCGGCTGGTAGCTCGCGGGGCGAACGACGGGTGGCGCAGCGCCCTCCGGCGCGTCGGCTCGTTCCGCGGCGCCGGGCGTGTGTCGCCCCGAACCGTGGGTCTGCAGGAAGTCCCGGAGCACGTCGATCAGACCGTCCATCTCACCGGTGACCAGCGTCAGCAGATCGTGGCGTTCCCCGCGCAGGGCGGCGGCGAGAGCGCAGAACGGGCACCAGGAGCAGCCCTGCCACTCGGGCGCGTCCTCGGTGTCGAGGCGGCGCAGCACCGGCTCGACCCGATCGATGAGCAACTCGGCCAGCACCCGGAGCTCGGCCGCCAGGTCCCGCCGGCCCTCATCCATTGCCGGACTCTCCCGGTACGTCCGCCTTCTGCAGGTTCTCCGGCCACAGCGCCGGGTCGGGAGCGAAGGTCACGGACAGCACGCCGTCGTCGACGCCGGCACCGGTGACCACGCACCGACGCAGCACAGACGCCAACCGCAGTCGTCGTCGACTGCCCTGCGCACTCACGATCACGTCGTCCTCCACCCGACCCACCGCCACCGAGTCCGTGTCGACGAACGGCAGCGGGACGTCCATCACGTACACCGAGTCCAGGCCCTGCCCGGACTCGTGCCGCACCCGCGGCGACAGCGCGGGCAGCGCGCCGCCGTGTCCGGCCGCCACCTGCCCGTTCAGGTCGGCCGCGACGGCCCCCAGAGCAGTCGACCCTACCGGCTCGGTGGGCTGGGCCGACACGACGTCGACGCGGAGGTCGCCCACCGCGCCGCGGAACTCCGCCAGCGCCGCGAGATGCTCCGCGTGCGCCCGGTCCATCCAGAACACGCCGGGATGCGTGCCCAGCACGGACGACGGCGCCCCGGCCCCGAGGTCCGGGATCACCCCCACGGCCACCACACGATCGACGCGGACGCCGTGGAAACTGGTGACGGCCACCAGCTCTCGCGCCGTTGCGAAGGACCGCGCGGTCGGACGCGAGACGACGACCGCAGAGGTCCGTCCGTCGTCCTCGAGCACGGCGGTGACCGACGTCGCCGCCGCCACGACACGATCGACGAGCTCCACCAGGACGGCCGCGCGGACGTCCTGGCCCGTCGAGGCCACGACGCGGGCATGACGTGGCCAGATGCGTTCGACGTACCCCGCGACAGCTCCGGGGATCGCGACGATCTCCCGCCAGGACATCGGTCCGGGGCAGTCGACGATCACGTCGTCCCACTCGCCGCTGTCGGCGACGCGCACCACCTCGAGCAGCGCGGTGAGCGGCTCGGCGCCCGGCAGCGACGTCAGCTCCTCGGGATCCGGCAGCGTCGGACCGGCGCCGTGGTCGTGGCGTCCGGCCATCGCCAGAGCCGTGGTCAGCAGGCGGTACTGCGATTCGAGAACGGCCGAGGGGTCGATGCGCAGCACCTCGACTGCGACGTCGGACAACAGGTCCGACGGATCCGCGCCGTCGACCGACGCGAGGAGCACACGCCGACCGGCGCGGTGTGCGTCGACGGCCAGGGCCGCGGCGACGGTGGACTTGCCCGCACCGCCGGCTCCGACGACGAACGTGATCCGCGCGGCGGTCTCGGGAACGCGATCGCTCAGCCTTCGACTCGCTTCTTCAATTCCTTCAACGCGGTGTCGGTGATGACCTTCTCCGCCTTGCGCTTGAACAAGCCGATCATGGGAATGGCGAGATCGACCGTCAGTTCGTAGGTCACCTCGGTGCTTCCGGCACCTTTCTCGGTGAGCACATAGGACCCGACCTGGGACTTCTGCATCTCCCCCGCGACGAGCGTCCACGACACCGCGGTGCCGTCCGGCCGCCAGTCGTACTCGAGCTCGTAGGTGTCCTTGACCATGCCCGCGTCGAGCACGAACCGGACCCGGCGAGCCCGGCCGGACTCCCCCTCCTCGAGGATCTCGACCGACTTGGCCGCAGTGACCCATTCCGGATACCTGGGGAAATCGGCGATGACCGCCATCACCTCGTCCGGCGCCGCTCCGACGACGATCGATTTCGTGGTCTTGTCTGCCATGGAACTCGTTCCCTCCGCGCCGCGTGCCGTCACCTGATCGGCGTCCGTGTACCCACATGATCGACCGTCCGGTGGCACCGCCCGAACGGCGGGGTCGGTTCCTGTCGCCGCGAGTACCCGCGAGTCAGGACCGAAGCCCCGGGACCGGCGGTTCTCCCGCCGCCCGCCCGGCCTCGAGGAGCGCCTTGATCTCGAACGACATCTGCTTGCCCAGTACTCGTCGGCGGTGGGTGGACGGTTCCTGCACTCCGTCGGTCGGCTCCGCGTGCAGGAAGTAGTGGAGTACGACGCCGTCGAGCATCGGCTCGAGCCACACCTCCATGGTTCCCTGGAGCTGTCCCCCGACGACCCAGCGGACACCCTTCTCGGCCCGGTCCTCCTGGACCGTGACGGTGAGACCCGGGAACCAGGCCCGCCATCGACGGGTGTCCGACACGAGCGCCGCGACGTCCTCGGCCCGCGCTGCGACGAACGTCTGGTCGGCGACCTGCACACTGCTCATGCGGACCAGAATCCCACGTGCCCTCGTCGACGGCGTCGACGACCTCGGTCGACGAGCACGTGCCGGTGACATCCTGGGAATGGACAGGATTACTGTGAAGCCTCGTCCGAAACCGCTACGACATCGGAGGAATCCGTGCGCGAGTTCACCGTCCCGGCACCATTCACCATCGAGGACGACGCGTCGGTGGTCGACGCCGTGTTCGCGCACGAGAAGACCCGGCCCGACGTCGTGGTGTACCGCCGCGCCACCCGCGACGGGTGGTCGGACGTCCGCGCAGCGGACTTCGCGGCCCAGGTTCGCGCAGTGGCCAAGGGGCTCATCGCATCCGGCGTCAAGCAGGGCGACCGGGTCGCCCTCATGTCGTCGACCCGCTACGAGTGGCCCCTGCTCGACTACGCGATCTGGTCCGCCGGCGCCGTCACCGTTCCGGTGTACGAGACGTCCTCGTCGGACCAGGTGCGGTGGATCCTCGAGAACTCGGGCGCCGCCGCGATGATCGCCGAGACGGTGGCCCACACGAACATCCTCACCGACATCCTTCCCGTGCTGCCGGGTGTCGCGACGGTCCTGCAGATCGACGCCTCCGCCGAGCGGCCCGGCGCCATCGACGTCCTCACCGACGCCGGTGCCCAGATCACCGACGCGACGGTGGCCGACCGCGTCGCGGCGCTGCGCTCCTCGGACCCGGCGACGCTCGTCTTCACCTCCGGCACCACGGGACGGCCGAAGGGCTGCGTGCTCACGCACTCCAACCTGATCGCCGAGTCCCGCGGTATCGCCGCCAGTTCCATCGGCCGCATGCTCACCGAGGGACGCACCACCCTGATGTTCCTGCCGATGGCCCACGTGCTGGCACGTGCGGTGTCCATCGCCGCCTTCGACCAGGGCGCGACACTCGGGCACACCCACGACATCCCGCACCTCGTCGACAACTTCGGCTCGTTCCGACCGCACTTCATCCTCAGCGTCCCGCGCGTGTTCGAGAAGGTGTACAACACCGCGCGTCAGAAGGCTCACGGCGACGGCAAGGGCAAGATCTTCGACGCGGCCGCCGACACCGCCGTCGCCTACAGCGCGGCGCGGGACACCGGTGGCCCGTCGATCGTGCTGCGCGCCAAGCACGCTCTGTTCGACCGTCTGGTCTACGGCAAGCTTCGCGCAGCGCTCGGTGGGCAGTGCGAACTCGCCATCTCGGGCGGCGCCCCGCTGGGTGAGCGCCTCGCGCACTTCTACCGCGGCATCGGTGTGACCATCTACGAGGGTTACGGCCTGACCGAGACCACCGCCGCGGCAGCGGTGAACACGCCGGACGAACAGCGCATCGGCACCGTCGGAAAGCCGTTGCCGGGCAACGCCGTCCGCATCGCCGACGACGGCGAGATCCTGCTCAAGGGCGGCGTGGTCTTCGAGGGCTACTGGAAGAACGACGACGCCACCGCCGAGGCGCTGACCGACGGGTGGTTCCACACCGGCGATCTCGGCGCCGTGGACGAGGACGGCTTCATCGCCATCACCGGGCGCAAGAAGGAGATCATCGTGACGGCGGGTGGCAAGAACGTCTCACCCGCCGGCCTCGAGGACTCGCTGCGGGCCAGTGCGCTCATCGGTCAGGCCATGGTCGTCGGTGACCAGAAGCCGTTCATCGGCGCGCTCATCACCATCGACCCCGACGCGTTCCCCGGCTGGAAGCAGCGCAACGGCAAGGACGAGGGGGCCACCGTCGCCGACCTGACGAAGGATCCCGACCTCGTCGCGGAGATCGATGCTGCCGTGGCCGAAGCCAACAAGACGGTCTCGCACGCGGAGTCCATCAAGAAGTACCGGATCCTGCCGGCGGACTTCACCGAGGAGGGCGGCGAGCTGACCCCGACGATGAAGCTCAAGCGCGCCGTGGTCCAGAAGTCCTACGCGAGCGACATCGAGGCCATCTACAGCAAGTGAGCCAGTCGGGCGGCGAGGTCGTCCCACCGCCACTCGGTGGAGACGAACTCGCGTCCCGCGGCCCCCATCGCCGCGGCGCGGTCACGATCGGACAGCACGTCCACGACGGCGCGCCGGACGTCGTCGACCGAGGTGCCGTCGACGGTTGTGCCGGTGACGCCCTCGACGACGGTCTCCGGCGCTCCACCCGACCGGCCCGCGACCACCGGCACGCCGGACGCGGACGCCTCGAGGAACACGATGCCCAGGCCCTCGACATCCAGACCGGCACCGCGGGTGCGACACGGCATGGCGAACACGTCGGCGAGGGTGTGGTGTGCCGCCAGTTCCTCGGCCGGCACCGACCCCGTGAACACGACGTGATCCGCCACCCCGCACGACTGCGCCAGAGCCCGCAGGGTGTCGCCGTACGGACCGCCGCCGACGACGACCAACACGGCCCCGTCGATCTCCGCGCGAATCCCCGGTAGCGCCCGGATCAGCATGTCCTGTCCCTTGCGCGGCACCAACCGCGACAGGCACAGGACGGTCGGCCGATCACCCAGGCCGTAGCGCGCGCGCAGTGTCTCCCGTGCCGACGTGTCGGGCGCGAACACGGTCGAGTCGACCCCCGGCGGCACGTGTTCGAGGGCCGCGTCCGCCCCGAAGGCCGCGGCGAATCGGCCCCGCGTGTAACGGCTGACGAAGGTGACGACGTCCGCCGTCGAGCCGATACGACCGAGCACCTGCCGCGCCGCCGGCAGCATCGACCAGCCCACCTCGTGACCGTGGGTGGAGGCCACGACGCGCTCGGCTCCGGCACGGCGCAGGTGCTGTCCGAGCACGGCGAGCGGAGCAGCGGCCCCGAACCACACCGTGTCGCACTGTCGGTCGGCCACCAGCCTGGCCGCCCGACGGGCAACGGCCGGTGTCGGAAGCATCAACGTCGTCGGGTGCCGCACCACCTCGAAGGGCTGCTCCGCGTCGAACCGCACGTGGGAGTCGCCACGCCACCGCGGTGCGTAGACCACCAGTTCGTCCGCGGGCAACAGCTGGGCGAAGGTGTGCAGATACGACTGGATGCCGCCGCGCCGCGGAGGAAAGTCATTGGTCACCAGCAGCGTTCGACGCATGGGACCACCGTAGACGGAGACCGCCGTCAGCTCTGCCCGGCGGCCTGTTCCGCCACCCACTGCCCCCACTGCGCGAGGAAGTCGACGGTGCCGAAGCCCAGCGTGGCCGAGAAGACCGAGTCGGTCACGGTGGGATCGGTCGGTCCGGCCGCGAAACGGTCGTACAGCTGCCGGAGCACCGGCTCCCCGAACCGGTCGGCGACGAACGAGGCCACCGACCAGGCGGACTCGTACGCGATCGATCCGCGACTGCCACCCGCGGCGAAGTCCGAGTCCTCCGGGAGGACCCTGGGCGGTCCCGCCGCGCGGACCACGGCCGCGAGGGTGGGCGCGATCTCGTCGAAGGACAGTCCCGAGCCTCGATAGCCCGAGTAGTCGGCGAAACCCTCGAGCATCCACAGGGGCGCGTCCTCCCCGGTGACCGCGCGCATGGCCACGTGGGTGAGCTCGTGGCGCAGCACGGTGCGGCGGGTCGAGTCGGTGAGCCGGTCCGGCGCAGTCGGGCCGAAGACGATGCGCTGGCCGGTGACCAGGCCCCCGCGGACCGGATCCGCGATCGTCGAGGCCGCGACATCGGTGGACGTGAATCCGTCTGCCGCGCTGATGAACTCGGCATCGGAACCGGTGACCGTCAGGACCGCGCGGCGAGACCATCCGAGACCGGCGAACTCGGTCACGGCCGCCACCGCGGAGGGCAGCTCCGCCGCGAGGTCGTCGATGAAGGCGCGCTGCGCCTCGTGACCCACGACGAGCGACGTGGTCGACCCGGTGGCGACTCGCTCCGTGACCACCGGCCCGAAGTCCCACGGGCCACGCCACGTGGTGCGCCCGTACTGCGGCAGGTCGGCATCGGAGACCAGACGCCACGTGTCGCCCCGACGAGCGACGACGAGTGCGATGTCGCGACTCGTGGAACCGATGTCGGCGTCGGCCCAGGCGTAGCGCAGTGCGACGTTCGGCGCCCACACCTCGGTGGCCGCGAGTGCATCCGCCCGATCGACCGGCACCGGAGTCTCCGGACCCGGAGTGATCTCGTAGCCGAAGTCGGACAGCGGCATACCGCGCAGCGCCTGCGCGCGGGCGATCTCGCGATCAGCGAATCCCGGGTCAGCGTCGGAGTCGATCAACTCGCGCAGCGCGGCCTCGTCGTCGGAGCGGAGTGCGGCCGTCCATGAGTCGAGCAGTGCCGTGACACCGACGGTGCGGGCGTCCGGGCCCGCAGTCGTCGTGGGCGTCTGCTCGTCGGGTGCCGACGGCGAACACGCCACCAGAAGGGAGAGAACCAGGCCCAGCGCCGCCAGGGCGCGGACCGTCAGTAGCGGCGAGCGCCGTAGAAGGGCCACGATGCCATCGACTCGACACGAACGGGAACACCGAAGGTCGATGCATGGACCACGTTGCCGTTACCGGCGTAGAGACCCACGTGCGATGCGTCGGGATAGAACAGGACCACGTCGCCGGGCTGGAGGTTCGCCTTGTCGACGGGGGTGCCGCCGGCGGCCTGCGCCTGACTCGACCGCGGGAGAGTCTTACCGATCTGCTTGTAGGCCCACACCACGAGGCCCGAGCAGTCGTACCCGTCCGGGCCGGTCGCACCCCACACGTACGGCTTGCCGATCTGCGTGAACGCGGCCGACAGTGCTCCGGCCTGCGATCCCGGCGGGAGGGCGCCGAGGATGGCGGAGGGATCGAAGCCCGGCGGGAACGCGGCGCCGGCCAGCCCCTGCTTCTCCGTGTCGGACAGCGAACCGAACGCGGCGACGACATCGGCTATCTCGCTCTGCAGACGGCTCTGCTTGCCCTGCAGGTCGTCGCTGACAGCCTTCGCCTGCTCCGTGGCCACCCGGGCCGCGTCGGCGGACTGCTGTGACGCCGCCTCGGCTGCCGCTGCGGCGTCGCTGGCCTCCCGGAAGGTGCCGACGGTGGCGGCCGCGTCGGTGGAGATGATGTCGAGAGCGGACATCTGGTCGAGCAACTGCTGCGGGGAATCACTGACCATGACCGCGAAGAGCCGGTTCGTCCGAGCGCCCTGGTAGTTGGCACGGGCGATCTTGTCGACGGCGGGCCGCACCGTGTCGATCTGCGCCGTGGCCGCGTCGAGGGCGGCACGGTCGGCGTCGTGTCGAGCGTCCGCCTCCTGCTGGGCGGCGAGCTTCGCGTCGAGCTCGATCTGGGCGTTGTGCATCGCCTCGGTGGTCTGCTCGGACTCGCGCGAGAGATCGGTGAGCTTCGTGACCGCCTCGGAGGCGGACGCGCCGGGAACCGGGTCGGCGCCGGCGGGACCGGCGGGGAGGACGGCGATCGCCGCTGTCATCGCACTCGCGATCACCAGTCCACGCAGTCTCGTACGAGAAGTGGGACGAACGCGGGGGTGGACCGATGACGGCACGATGAACGGTTCTCCGATCTGGACGAGTCCGGGTCGCTCGGCGGCGCGGATGATGGCCGAGGACGTCACGGAAAGATTACGACGCGAACGATGATTCTGTCCACGAAGCCCGAGAACCCGTCGAAAACGGCGGATTCACCGACTGACGCCGCACAGAACCGACCGGGCGATCGGTTTAGTGCGGCGTCAGGGTGTCGAGCGAAGGTGTCGCTGCGTCAGGCGTAGCGACGTGCGCCGTCGAAGGGCATCGACGACAGCGGAGCGATCTTGACGGGCTGGCTCTCGGTGGACGCGTGGACGACGTTGCCGTTGCCCACGTACATGCCGGAGTGCGAGCCGCCGTAGAAGGACACGACGTCGCCGGGCTTCAGATCCGCCTGCGAGACGGGCACGCCGGCCGCGGCCTGGTCGTAGCTCGTGCGGGGAAGCTCGATACCGGCCTGCTGGTACGCCCACTTCATGAGACCGGAGCAGTCGAACGCACTGGGGCCTGCGGCTCCGTAGACGTACGGTGCGCCGACCTTGCTCTCGGCTGCCTGCACGGCGACCTGCGCGGCGCTGGACTGCGGTGCGGCCGGGCCGGGAAGCGCGGGGACCTGCGGCATGGGGGGAAGCTGGCTCAGGATCTGGTCCGGGACCTCGAAGGTGCCGATACCGGGGATCTCCACCGGTGCCGCGAAGGCGGGGGCGGCGGGGATGGCGACAGCGCCTGCGGTGAGCGCGCCGGCGACGAGAACGTTGCGGACCGGCCGCGAGGCAGTGCTGGGTTTGCGGTGTTTCGCCACGAAAAGATGTGCTCCGTTTCTTCCTGATATCCGCCGACCGAGTTAGCTGACGGGTTCGGGCTGGGAAGATCAGCCCTACCCGACGAGCCGCTGGTGCGACTGCGACGGGATTCACCCCGGTGTAACGGTGGGTTCCCGGTACGACCACCCGGAAGAGGTGGCCGATTAGGCGGTGACCTTGCGGCGCAGTCCCTGGTGGCTCTGCTCGACTCCGCAATGTCTCGGAAAGATTACGAAACGGCATCCCCGATGTCGAGCCCAGCCGACTCGTGTCGCGAAACGATCACGGTCCGACTCACCCCGCGGCGTGCTCCGGCCCCGCAGCGGGTCGGTCGTGGCCGGTCTCCTGCGGTGAGGGAATTTCTCTGCCTACCAACCGCAACCGGGGCACCAACCCGCTTTCCGCCAGAACGGCCATCGCCTCCCGTTCGTCCTGCTCGAGACGCATTCTGCGCGTGGCGAAGGGGGTGTCACGCGGGCCGCCGGCCGACGCCGCGGGCATGCCCGGCACCCCCAGCAACACCGAGACGACACAGTCCGAACACGCGTCTCCGCGCACGGTGCAACTGCCGCAATCGACAATCATGTGATCTCCGTCTCATTGTGGTTCACGGTCTCTCGCCGTGATGTTCAGCCCGGATCACACCCGATCCGACGCTCGATCACGCCTCGGAAACGGACGCTAACGACGTGCACCGACACGGCGTGCTCGTCGTGGACGGACCGGGTTCCTGTCGGTGGGACCACCTACGGTGACGCACGTGACTGATGGGGCGACTGTGGTGTCGGGGCATGCACGCGGTGTGCAGCTCGCATTCGACGAACTGGACCAGTCGTTGCGGGACACGACCTTCGTGGTGGTGGACCTCGAGACCACCGGGGGCCGACCGGGCGAGGACGCGATCACCGAGATCGGTGCCGTCAAGGTTCGCGGCGGCCGGGTGATCGGTGAGATGGCGACGCTCGTGGACCCGGGCCGGTCCATTCCGCCCGCCATCGTCGCGTTGACGGGCATCACCGGTGCGATGCTTCTCGACGCCCCTCGTATCGAGCGGGTCCTGCCCACCTTCGTCGAGTTCGCCCGCGGCAGCGTGCTGGTGGCGCACAACGCGCGCTTCGACACCGCGTTCCTCCGCGCGGCGGCGACGCGAATGGATCTGGCGTGGCCGTCGTTCCGGGTGCTGTGCACCGTCACGCTCGCCCGGCGGGTGCTCACGCGCGACGAGGCACCGTCGGTCAAGCTGTCCTCGCTGGCCACCCTCTTCCAGGTGTCCACCAGGCCCACCCACCGGGCACTCGACGACGCCCGGGCCACCGTCGACGTCCTGCACGGGCTGATCGAACGGGTGGGCAACCAGGGCGTCCACAGCTACGCCGAACTCGTCGACTACCTGCCGACGGTGTCCTCGGCGCACCGCGCCAAACGCACGCTCGCGGCGGGCCTTCCGCACGCCCCCGGTGTCTATCTCTTCCGCGGCCCGTCCGACGAGGTGCTCTACGTCGGCACCTCACGGAACCTCCACCGCCGTGTACGGAACTACTTCACGGGATCCGAGACCCGCGGACGCATGAAGGAGATGGTCGCCCTCGCGACCCGGGTCGACCACGTCGAGTGCAGCCATGCCATCGAGGCCGGCGTACGCGAACTGAGGCTCATCAGTGCGCACACGCCCCCGTACAACCGTCGATCGAAGTACCCCCGCAAGGGCTGGTGGCTGACCCTGACGAGCGAGGCGTTCCCGCGCATCTCCATCGTGCGGACACCGGCGCCCGGCGCGCTCGGACCGTTCTCCGTTCGCGGGGCGGCAGCCGAGGCCGCCGCTCTCGTCGCCGAGCACACGCGGTTGCGCTCCTGCACCCACCGCATCGCCGCCTCGGCGGTGCACGACTGTTCCACCGAGGCCGTCGGTGGATGCACGGCGGCGACGGCGAGCCCGCTCACTCCCGAGGAGTACGCCGACGCGCCCGTCGCCTTCCGCGCTCTCACCGAGGGTGCCGACGCAGCGGTGCTCGATGCCGTCGCCGCCCGGATCGACGCACTGTCCGAGGATCTGCTCTTCGAGTCCGCGGCCCGCCTGCGCGACCGCGCGGCCACCCTGTTGACCGCCCTGCGGTCGGTGCAGCGGCTGCAGGCACTCGCGGCCATCGAGCAGTTGATCGCCGCGCGCCGCGCCGACGACGGCGGGTGGGAGTTCGTCGTCGTCCGGCACGGACGTCTCGCCAGTGCCGGTCGTTCCCGCCGTGGCGTCGCGCCCATGCCCGTGGTGGAAGCACTCGTCGCCGGTGCGGAGACCGTCGTTCCGGACGCCACTCCCCTACGCGGTGCCACGCCGGAGGAGGTGGCGCTGATCGCGCGGTGGCTCGAGTCGGGTGGCGTCCGCATCGTCGACACCACGGACGGATGGTGCGAACCGGCGCACGGAGCGGGGCGATGGGCACAGTGGTGCGCCGCCGTGCGCGACGTCGGACGCCGCGAGAAGGAACGCACGATGGCCTGGGGATGACCGCACGGCCGAGAACTAGGCTGACCCGCAGTTCGCCCTCTCACGACCGTTCGGAAGGTTCACCATGATCACCGCCATCGTTCTGATCCACGCCGAGGTGCACTCCATTCCGGAGACCGCGCGTGCCGTCGCCGACGTACCGGGTGTGTCCGAGGTGTACTCGTGCGCCGGCGACGTCGACCTGATCGCCGTGGTCAAGGTGCGTACGCACGAGGAGATCGCCGAGGTGATCACCGAGCGCGTCAACCGCGTCACCGGCGTGGTGCGGACAGACACGCACATCGCGTTCAAGTCCTACTCGAGCGCCGACGTCGACGCGGGCTTCTCCATCGGCGAGTGACTCAGGCCGACGTGAACGCCGCCCACCGCGTCAGCAGGGTCTGAGCGGCTCCGTCGTCCACCGCGGCGGCTGCCGTCGTCAACGCACCGGCCATCGCGTCCTCGAGCGAACCGTCGACGCCGCGGAACGCCGCGATGGCACCTGCTGCATTGAGCAGCACCGCGTCCCGCACGGGGCCTCGTTCGCCGCCGAACACCCGACGCGCCACGTCCGCGTTGTGTGCGGCGTCCCCGCCTCGGAGGGCATCGAGGGAGACCCGCTCGATACCGAGATCGCGTGGATCGAGCACCGCGTGGTCGACGACACCGTTCCGGACGACGCGCACCGACGTGGTCGTCGACGTGGTGATCTCGTCCAGCCCGTCGTCGCCGCGCACCACGAGGACGGAGTTGCCGCGCGCCGCGAACACGCCCGCGACGACGTCGATCAGATCGTCGAACGCGCATCCCACCAGACCGGCGCGCGGACTCGCAGGGTTCGTCAGCGGCCCGAGGACGTTGAACGCCGTGGGGATGCCGATCTCCTTGCGAGGCGCCGCGGCGAAGCGCAGCGCCGGGTGGAACACGGGCGCGAAGCAGAACCCGATGCCCAGCTCGGCGACACTCGCCGCGACCCGCTCCGGCCCCTGGTCGATACGCACGCCCAGCGCTTCCAACACGTCGGCTCCACCGCTCTTGGACGAGGCGGCCCGGTTGCCGTGCTTGACCACCCGGATTCCCGCGGCCGCCACCACCACCGACGCCATCGTCGAGATGTTCACCGTGTGGGACCGATCGCCGCCCGTACCGACGATGTCGACGACGTCGTCGTCCACGGGCACGCGCTTGGCGTGGCCGAGCATCGAGTCGGCCAGTCCGCGCAGTTCGTCCGACGTGGGGCCCTTCATCTTGAGGGCGACACCGAAGGCAGCGATCTGGGCCGCGGTGGCGTTGTCCGACATGATCTCGTCCATCGCCCACGCCGTGTCGGCACCCGTCAGGTCCTGGCGTGATGCCAGGGCCCCGAGGACCTGTGCCCATGTACGCGTGCCATCCCCAGCGCTCATGAGCGGGAAGCCTAGTGCTCCGGCGATGCGTCCTCGGCAGCCGGTTGGAGGGCGTCCCAGCCCAGTACCACCCCGTCGCGCCGTTGGGCCAACCCCGCCATCCGTGACCGTTCCTGCGAGCAGTGCAGCGCGTCGAGCACCTGCACCCGCTGCAGCACCAGGACGGTCGCGTCGGAGACACCGCCGGGCAGATGCCCGGGAGTCTGCGCCATGGGACCTGCGGTCGCCTCGCTGTAACCGTCCTGCGCCGCCACCGACACCGCGTCGGCGATCTGATCGGCGGGGAGGAGCAGGTG
The DNA here is from genome assembly GCF_000686025.1 of Rhodococcus sp. UNC23MFCrub1.1. GTDB lineage: Bacteria > Actinomycetota > Actinomycetes > Mycobacteriales > Mycobacteriaceae > Rhodococcoides. The sequence continues at coordinate 435,349 of NZ_JMLQ01000004.1, read as the reverse complement.
GTGGCGCAACACCACGTCGTCGTCCGCCGACCAGAGGGGGTCCGTGTGCGCCGCGCGCTCGAGGGTCGTCGAGCACGCCTCCACGTCGTCGAAGCACGACGCGACCACGACGAGGTCGGTGCGAGTGGGGTCGAGGGGCTCCGGAGCCGCCCGGCCGAACAGCCGCTGCCACCACCGTGTCCGCCCACGACCAGAGCCCGAAGTCATGTCACGACAGTGCCAGATGCCGCTGGAACCGGTCCCGGAGTCGCTCGGGAGGAATCGAGTCTGAAGCTCGGGTCGAGACTCCGGCGTGCGGGATACATCACGGGCGCGGGGGTCGACGGAACCCGGTCCGACGTGCACAGACGAGTACTATTGAACAGAAAGTCCAGGAAGACGGGCCGACCGGACCACGAGGAGGCATTCTGTGTCACGCGCGCGCGAACGATGCTCGACTCGCCAATACCGCCCCGGCTATGCCATCCGTACTACGACGAGTCATACTTCTCGATGTGACGAGCGCAGTAGGTACTTCGGGATCCGCCATCACCCAGCGTGTCCACTCGCTGAACCGACCGAACATGGTCAGCGTGGGCACCATCGTGTGGCTGTCCAGCGAGTTGATGTTCTTTGCCGGCCTCTTCGCGATGTACTTCGTCGCGCGGGCTCAGGCCGCTCCCGGCCAGTGGCCGCCGGAGCCGACCGAGCTCAACCTGACGCTGGCCGTCCCCGTGACCGCGGTGCTCATCGCATCGTCCTTCACCTGCCAGCTGGGGGTGTTCGCCGCCGAGCGTGGCGACGTGTTCGGACTGCGCCGCTGGTACACGATCACTCTGGCCATGGGCGCGTTCTTCGTCGCCGGCCAGGGCTACGAGTACTACCACCTCGTTCACGAGGGCACCTCGATCTCGAGCAGCGTCTACGGCTCCGTCTTCTACATCACCACCGGCTTCCACGGCCTGCACGTGATCGGCGGTCTGATCGCCTTCGTCTTCCTGATCGCCCGCACCCTGGTCAGCAAGTTCACGCCGGCTCAGGCCACCGCCGCCATCGTCGTGTCGTACTACTGGCACTTCGTCGACATCGTCTGGATCGCGCTGTTCGCGACGATCTACTTCATCCGCTGACCGAGCAGGCGTCGAATACCCGATGACAGCCTCATCGGTCGCATCCGACAAGCCGTCCCGACACGACAAGGGATACAGATGAGTTCCTCTCCCCCCGCCACTCCCGACGACGACGGCACTGTCGTGTCCGCCGGTACGCCGGACGCCTCGGCGACCAAGGCGCGTCGCAAGCGTCGTACCCGTCGCCGGGTCAGTGGCGCCATGGCGCTGTTCATGGGTCTCGTCGGCGCGGGCTTCCTCGCCGCCGCCCTCACCCCCGACGCCCAGGTCGCCACCGCGCAGGAAGACAGCGCGGCCATGGTGCGCGAAGGCCAGCAGATCTACGACACGTCCTGCGTGACGTGCCACGGCGCCAACCTCCAGGGTGTCCAGGACCGCGGACCGTCCCTCATCGGCGTCGGCGAAGCAGCCGTCTACTTCCAGGTCTCTTCCGGTCGCATGCCGATGGCGCGCAACGAGGCCCAGGCCGAGCGGAAGCCCCCGAAGTACAACCAGTCGCAGGTCGACGCTCTCGGCGCCTACATCCAGGCCAACGGCGGCGGACCCACGGTGGTGCGCACCGACAACGGTGAGATCGCGCAGGAGTCGCTTCGCGGCGATGACATCGCTCGCGGCAGTGAACTCTTCCGCCTCAATTGCGCGTCCTGCCACAACTTCACCGGTCGCGGTGGCGCCCTGTCCTCGGGCAAGTTCGCGCCGATCCTCGACCCGGCCAACGAGCAGCAGATCTACCAGGCGATGGTCACCGGCCCGCAGAACATGCCCAAGTTCTCGGACCGCCAGCTCACGCCCGAAGAGAAGAAAGACATCATCGCGTACGTCAAGTCCTCCTCCGAGACGCAGCCTCCCGGTGGATACGGACTCGGCGGCTTCGGCCCCGGTACGGAAGCCATCGCCATCTGGGTGGTCGGCATCGGAGCGGTCGTCGCAGCAGCACTGTGGATCGGAGTGAGGTCATGAGCGACGACAACCGCAAGGACGACGGCGTGCCCGGCGATCCGAACAAGTTCCCCGAGGGCTTCGACCCGGACCGCAAGTACACGGACGAGGAACTGGCCGCCATGAGCCGCGACGAGCTCGTCGCACTCGGCACCAACCTCGATCACGTGGACGTGGCGTTCCGTCGCGCACGCTGGCCCGTCCCCGGAACCAAGGCCGAGAAGCGCGCCGAGCGCAGCGTCAGCCTCTGGTTCTTCCTCGCGGGTGTGTCGGCCGTGGCCTTCATCGCCATCTACCTGTTCTGGCCGTGGCAGTACGCCGGCATGGGCGAGGACAGCTATGGGCTGTACAGCCTGTACACACCGCTGATCGGTCTCACCATGGGTCTCGCGATCATCGGTGTCGGCGTCGGCGCCGTGCAGTTCACCAAGAAGTTCATCCCCGAAGAGGTGTCCATCCAGGACCGCCACGACGGTGGATCGAGCGAGGTGGACAAGAAGACGGTCGTCGCCGAGCTCAGCGACTCCTTCGACACCTCCACGCTGGGTCGACGCAAGATGATCAAGCGCAGCCTCGTCTTCGGCGGCGGCGCGCTCGGCGTCATGTCGATCCTCCCGCTCGGCGGTCTGATCAAGAACCCGTGGGCCGAGGGCGACGAGTCCTCGCTCTGGGTCTCGGGTTGGACGCCGAACTACGAGGGCGAGACCGTCTACCTGCGTCGCTACACCGGACGCGTCGACGACATCGTTCTCGTCCGCCCGGAGGATCTCGACGCCGGCGCCATGGAGACCGTCTTCCCGTTCCGTGAGTCGGAGCGTGGAAACGAGGAGGAGCTCTCGCATGCACTGAAGGGCATCCGCAACGCGGTCATGCTCATCCGTCTGCGTACCGAGGACGCCGACCGCACCATCAAGCGGAAGGGCCAGGAGAGCTTCAACTACGGCGACTACTTCGCCTACTCGAAGATCTGCACCCACCTCGGGTGCCCCACATCGTTGTACGAGCAGCAGACCAACCGGATCCTGTGCCCGTGCCACCAGTCGCAATTCGACGCGTTGGAGTACGCCAAGCCGATCTTCGGACCGGCCGCCCGCGCTCTTCCGCAGCTGCCCATCACGGTCAACGACGAGGGCTACCTCGTCGCCGCGGGCGATTTCATCGAGCCGCTCGGACCCGCCTATTGGGAACGTCCGGCCGGAGTACACGAGCAGGAGAGCGCTTCTGCTGCGTCGTCATCGGAAGGTTCACGATGAGTCCATCCATCGCCACGCTCGCTGCGAAGCAAGCCGAGGACGTCGACTCCCGCTATCACCTCTCAGCGGGTATGCGTCGTCAGATCAACAAGGTCTTCCCCACCCACTGGTCGTTCCTGCTGGGCGAGATCGCGCTGTACAGCTTCGTCATCCTGCTGCTGTCCGGTACGTACTTGACCCTCTTCTACGACCCCTCCATGACGGAGACCACCTACCAGGGCGCCTACGCTCCCCTGCGCGGTGTCGAGATGACCAAGGCGTACGCCACCACGCTGGACCTGTCCTTCGAGGTGCGCGGCGGTCTGTTCATCCGCCAGATCCACCACTGGGCAGCTCTGCTGTTCGCCTGCTCGATCATCGTGCACATGATGCGCATCTTCTTCACCGGTGCGTTCCGTCGCCCGCGTGAGGCGAACTGGGTCATCGGCTCGCTGCTGCTCATCCTGGCGATGTTCGAGGGCTTCTTCGGCTACTCGCTCCCCGACGACCTTCTGTCCGGTACCGGCCTGCGCGCCGCCTTCTCGGGCATCACGATCTCCATCCCGGTCATCGGAACGTGGATGCACTGGCTGATCTTCAACGGTGACTTCCCCGGCACGCTGATCATCCCGCGCCTGTACGTCGCGCACGTGCTGCTCCTGCCCGCCATCATCCTGGCGCTCATCGCAGCTCACCTCGCGCTCGTCTGGTACCAGAAGCACACGCAGTTCCCCGGCCCCGGCCGCACCGAGACCAACGTGGTGGGTGTCCGCATCCTCCCGGTCTTCGCGGTCAAGTCCGGCGCCTTCTTCGCCATGACCTTCGGTGTCCTCGCGGTCATGGGTGGCGTACTGCAGATCAACCCGGTGTGGGCTCTGGGCCCGTACAACCCGTCGCAGGTCTCGGCCGGCTCGCAGCCCGACTTCTACATGATGTGGACGGACGGCCTGGCTCGACTGTGGCCCGCGTGGGAGCTCTACATCGGCAACTACATGATCCCGGCCGTCTTCTGGGTCGCAGTCATCATGGGTGCGGTGTTCGCGATCATGATCGCGTACCCCTGGATCGAGAAGCGCTTCACCAAGGACGACGCTCACCACAACCTGCTGCAGCGTCCCCGCGACGTTCCGGTGCGTACCGCGGTCGGCGCCATGGCGATCGCGTTCTACGTGGTCCTGACGCTCAGCTGCGTCAACGACATCATCGCGTACAAGTTCTCGATCTCCCTGAACGCGATGACCTGGATCGGCCGCATCGGCCTCGTGGTCCTGCCTCCGATCGTCTACCTGCTGACCTACCGCTTCTGCATCGGTCTCCAGCGCAGCGATCGCCAGGTGCTCGAGCACGGCATCGAGACGGGTGTCATCAAGCGTCTGCCCCACGGCGCCTACGTCGAGATCCACCAGCCCCTCGGCCCGGTCGACGATCACGGCCACCCGATCCCGCTCGAGTACCAGGGTGCTGCGATCCCGAAGAAGATGAACAAGCTCGGTTCCGCCGGCAAGCCCGGCTCGGGCAGCATCTTCACTCCGGACTCGGACGAGGAGCACCGGCTGCACGAGCGTCTGTCGCACGAGGGTGAGCACGATCAGCTCACCATGCTCCGCACCTACCAGGCGAAGATCCTGTCGCAGGGCAACGGGCACTCGAACGGCAACGGGCACTCGAACGGCAACGGCTCGTCCAACGGCCACTCGAACGGCAACGGCTCGTCCAACGGCAACGGTCACGGACCGGAGTCCAACGGGCACTGAGCGACCCGCTGAACGGTAGAAGAGGCGCCACCCACTCGGGTGGCGCCTCTTCTCGTCTGTCCCCTCCCCCACCGCTCGTTCCCGCACCCGTCGTCGCTCGGCGAGGCGGGGTGTCAGCGCAGTCCGAGATCCGCGCCGGCGGATCGGGATGCCACCCACCCCTCTTGTGCAGTGATCCGCGCCCACCGCGGATCACTGCACACGAACGCCCCGCTCCAGCAGATCCGGTGCACTGGACCGTGTGGAGCGCGGGCTACTGCACTGGATCCCACCGCCCCGCCGAGGCGAGGAACGGCAGCAGCGCGTCGACGAGGTGGTGCGGGGCCTCCTCGGCCATGTGGTGTCCCCCGCAGCAGCGCGTCGACGAGGTGGTGCGGGGCCTCCTCGGCCATGTGGTGTCCCGAATCGATGCCGTGCCCGACGACGCCCGGCGCCCACGCACGCCAGATGGTCAACGGATCGCCGTACAACTCCTCGAGGTCGTCCCGTGTGGACCACAGCACCTGCACCGGCACGGCCAACGTCCTCCCCTGCGCTCGGTCGGCGCGTTCGTGGTCGGCGTCTACGGTGAGTCCCGCTCGGTAGTCCTCGAGCATCGCGCGTACGACATCGGGATCGTGGATCACCGTCAGCCACTCACGGTGGTTCTCCACTCCCATGAGGGCCGGATCGCCGCGGTACCACGCAGAGGGATCGGCAGTGATGGCGCGCTCGGGGAGGTCGGGCTGGGCGTAGAAGAACCAGTGCCACCATCGGGTCGCGAATCGACTGTCCGCCCGGTCGAGGTGCTCGCTGATGGGGATGCAGTCGAGCAGGGACAGCGCGGCCACGAGGCCCGGGTGGTCCAGGGCCAGGCGCAGGGCCACGTAGCTTCCACGGTCGTGACCGACCACGGCGAAGCGTCGGTGCCCGAGTGCGGCCATCACCTGCACCATGTCCGAGGCCATCGCCCGCTTCGAGTGTGCGGAGTGGTCGGGTGTCGGCGCCGGGCCCTGGGAGCGTCCGTACCCGCGCAAGTCCGGGCAGACGACCGTATGTCCTGCGTCGACCAGCAGTGGGGCGACACGGTGCCACGTCGCCGACGTACGCGGGTGCCCGTGCAGCAACAGCACCGGGAGATCGCCCGCGCCGCAGTGCCGGGTGAGGATCGACGCGGCCTCGACCTCGATCATCGATTCGTCGAAGTTCTCGAACACGTCGTCATCATCGCGCGAGCGGCCGCCGGGGCACCAGTTCCCGCACCCTTCCTCGCGTCACGCATGCGTGTTGCTCGGCAAGGCGACGTGCGACGGCGCAGCGTGGGTGCGGGAACACCGGAGGTGCGAAAAGCCCACCAGGAGGGCGCAATCCCACCTCACCGACGCCGAACGCCCCCGACCACAGGCCGGGGGCGTTCGGGGTGGAGCTGTGTCAGTGCTTCTCGGGTCCCACGTGGTACTCGAAGACCAGTCCGGCTGCGGCGGCGATGATGGCGAGGGCGCCGACCGCGAGCATCCAGGGCTCGTAGAACGCGAACGCCAGGGCCATGAAGGCGGCGCATCCGGCGAGAATGATGGGCCAGAAGCTACCGGGGCTGAAGAAGCCCAGGTCGCCTGAACCGTCGGCGATCTCCGCGTCGTCGTAGTCCTCGGGACGGGTGTCCAGTCGACGAGCGACGAACCGGAAGTACGTTCCGACGATCAGCGTCAGGCCCGCCGAGAGGGCGATGGCGGTGAGGCCGGCCCACTCGATGCCGGTCCGCGAGAAGCCGGTGAACACGCCGTAGAGGATTCCGACGAGGATGAAGAACCCGGTCAGGATCTCGAAGAGTTTCGCTTCGATCTTCATGGGATGTCAGTTTCCTTCTGCCACGGTCGCAGCCTTGACGGTGCGGTCGGTGTTGAACGGCGAGGTGGAGGTCGCGCGAGGCTCTTCGCCGATGGACTCCAGCGCCTGAGCGTTGGTCTGGCCGTCGCGACGCGCCGCCATGTAGTTCTCGAAGGCCTCGGGGCTGACCGCGCGAACCTCAAAGTTCATCATCGCGTGGTACGTGCCGCACATCTCGGCGCAGCGCCCGACGAAGGCGCCCTCACGCTCGATCTCGCTGATCTGGAACACGTTGTCGGAATTGTTCTCGTCCGGGTTCGGCATGACGTCGCGCTTGAACAGGAACTCGGGAACCCAGAACGAGTGGATGACGTCGGAGGACGCGATCTCGAACTCGATGCGCTTGCCGGTGGGGAGCACGAGGATCGGGACCTCGGAGCTGGAGCCGACGGTCTCGACCTCGTTGTAGTGCAGGTACGACTGGTCGGACTTCTCGCGGCCGAACAGCGGGCCCGGCTCCTCACCCTCGGGGGTGCCGGCCTCCTCTGCTGCCTGCTCGCGCTCCTGGTCGGTGCCGTCGTACAGCGGCTGCCCGTCCTTGAGGTCGACGGTGCGGTAGCCGAACTTCCAGTTCCACTGGAACGCGGTGACGTCGACGACCACGTCGGGGTTGTCCTGCTTCTCCTGGACGTAGTTCTGCACGACGACCGTGAAGTAGAAGAGGACGGCGATGATGACGAACGGCACGGCCGTGTAGAACAGCTCGAGCGGGACGTTGTACGCGGTCTGGCGCGGGAACTCCGGCGAGTCCTTCTTCTTGCGGTGGAATGCCACCGTCCAGAAGGTCAGGCCCCACACGATGACGCCCATGATGAGCGCCGCGATGACGGACCACGTCCACAGCTCGCGCATCCGCTCGGCCTGCGGCGTGACGCCCGAAGGCCATCCGAATCGAAGTACGGAATTGTCGATGCCGCAGCCCGACAGCACCACGGCGGCCACTGCAAGAGAGGCCACCAATCCGACTCGTCGTGTCGTCCGACGACCGGATCCACCACCACGCTGCGCCACGATCACGCCTTCCTGATTGCCAGATGGAGAGTACGAGAACCGTCCGGACGAGCCACCGAAGTCGCTCACACGCACGAGGTACTCGTGTACTACGCAGCGTAGACCAAAGCGGGCTCGGTTCTCGTGTCGGGTCGGGTGCGAGTTGGGTGGCGACACCGGGCCCGGCCGGTCACTTCGGCGTTCCCGCCGCACTGCGGCATACTCGGACCGATGCGCGTCGGGCCGTCGAGGTCCCGGCGACGCCTGTGACCAGGCCCGCTACCGGGCCGACACCCGAACGAAACGAGGCGTACCGACCGTGTGTGGACTGCTGGGACTGCTGACGTCGAACGCATCCGCGGAAGATGTCGTCGATGCCGTCGGCCACGCGTCGCACTGCATGCGACACCGCGGGCCGGACGAGCCGGGAACGTGGCACGACGACGATCTGGCGCTGGGCTTCAACCGGCTCTCGATCATCGACATCGAGCACTCGCACCAGCCGCTCCGCTGGGGTCCCGCGGAGAGTCCGGAGCGCTACGCGCTGGTGTTCAACGGCGAGATCTACAACTATCTCGAACTGCGCGAGACGTTGGCACGCGAGCACGGCGCGACGTTCGCCACCGAGGGTGACGGCGAGGCCATTCTCGCCGCGTTCCACTTCTGGGGCGACGACGCCGTTCGACGCCTGCGGGGCATGTTCGCCTTCGCGCTGTGGGACACCGAGAAGCGGGAACTGTTCCTCGCGCGTGACCCGTTCGGCATCAAGCCGCTGTTCTACTCGACGGGCGCCGCGGGCACCGCGTTCGCGAGCGAGAAGAAGAGCATTCTCGAACTCCTCGAGTCGTTGGGCGTGTCCGACGAGCTCGACCCCCGCGCCCTGGAGCACTACACGGTGCTGCAGTACGTGCCGGAACCCGAGACGCTCCACGCGGGCATCCGTCGCCTGGAGTCCGGCTGCACCGCTCGCCTGACTCCCGGCTCCGAGCCGACCGTCACCCGCTACTTCCGGCCGACGTTCCCGGTGCGTCCCGTCCCGTCGGGCACCGAGGCGGCGCGCTACCGCGAGATCGCCGAGGCGCTCGAGGACTCCGTCGCCAAGCACATGCGTGCCGACGTCACCGTGGGCTCGTTCCTGTCCGGCGGCATCGACTCCACGGCGATCGCCGCGCTCGCCATGCGGCACAACCCGGATCTGGTCACCTTCACCACCGGTTTCGAGCGTGAGGGCTACTCCGAGGTGGACGTCGCGGCCGAGTCGGCCGCCGCGATCGGCGCCAAGCACGTCATCAAGGTCGTCGGGCCCGAGGAGTTCGCCGCGGCGATCCCCGAGATCGTCTGGTATCTCGACGATCCGGTGGCGGACCCGGCGCTGGTGCCGCTCTACTTCGTCGCCAAGGAAGCACGGAAGCACGTCAAGGTGGTGCTGTCGGGCGAGGGTGCGGACGAGTTGTTCGGCGGCTACACCATCTACCGGGAGCCGTTGTCGCTCGCACCGTTCGAGAAGCTGCCACCCTCCCTGCGACGCGCCGCCGGTCGACTGAGTGAGCGCATCCCGGAGGGCACCCGCGGCAAGAGTCTCCTGCACCGCGGGTCGATGAGCCTGGAGGAGCGCTACTACGGCAATGCGCGCAGCTTCAACGATGCGCAGTTGCGGTCGGTGTTGCGGGAGTTCCGGCCCGAGTGGACCCATCAGGACGTGACGGCGCCGATCTACGCGCAGTCCGCCGGCTGGGACCCGGTGGCGCGGATGCAGCATCTGGACCTGTTCACGTGGCTGCGCGGCGACATCCTGGTGAAGGCCGACAAGATCACGATGGCCAACTCGTTGGAGTTGCGCGTGCCGTTCCTCGACAACGAGGTGTTTCGGGTGGCGGAGCAGTTGCCGCTGGAGCAGAAGATCACGAAGTCGACGACGAAGTACGCGCTACGCAAAGCACTCGACGGCATCGTGCCCGATCATGTGCTCAACCGCGCGAAGCTGGGTTTCCCTGTGCCGCTTCGGCATTGGCTGCGGGGCACCGAGCTCTTCGACTGGGCGCACCAGCAGATCGCCGATTCCCAGACCGATCACCTGCTCGACAAGGCCGCGATCACCCGCATGCTGAACGACCACCGCGAGGGACGCAGCGATCATAGCCGCCGGTTGTGGACCGTGCTCATCTTCATGGTGTGGCACGGCATCTTCGTCGAGAAGCGCATCGTGCCGGCCATCGCCGAACCCACGTACCCGGTTCGGCTCTAGCCAACAGACGCGAACTACTGCGGGAGGATCGCGGCGATCTCGGCCGCGGCCTCGTCGCCGTACGCGTCGGTGAGGCGCTTGATCGCGTCGTCACGGACGAGCGTCCATTCCTGGGTGCCGGTGGTCTCGAGCACGAGCACCGCGATGAACGATCCGAGCTGGGCGGCGCGCTCGAGGCCCAGCCCGTTGGCGCGGCCGACGAGGAAGCCGGCGCGGAACGCGTCACCGACACCGGTGGGGTCGACCTTGCTGGTCTCCGGGACCACGGAGACGCGAATGTCCGTGCCGTCGGCGCCGACGATCTCGACGCCGTTCTTGCCGAGCGTGGTCACGCGCAGGCCGACGGTGTCGCGGATCTGGCGTTCGGTCAGCCCGGTCTTCTGACGGAGGAGGCCCCACTCGTACTCGTTGGTGAACAGGTACTCGGCACCCTGGATGAGCTCGGTGGCCTGCGTTCCGTCGAGGCGTGCGAGCTGCTGCGACGGATCCGCGGCGAAGGGGATGCCCAGTTCGCGGCACTCCGCCGTGTGGCGCATCATCGCGGCCGGGTCGTTGGCGCCGACCAGGACGAGTTCCAGGTCGCGACCCTCGGCCACGGTGTGGACGGAGATGTCGCCGGCCTCGGTCATCGCGCCGGGGTAGAACGAGGCGATCTGTGCCATGTCCTCGTCGGTGGTGCAGACGAAACGCGCGGTGTGAGCCGTCTCGGAGAGGGTGACGGCGGAGCAGTCGACGCCGTTGTCCTCGAGCCACGTCTGATACTCGGCGAAGTCGGGACCGACCGAGCCGACGAGCAGCGGTGCGCCGCCCAGAACACCCATGGCGTAGGCGATGTTGCCGCCCACCCCGCCCTTGCGGATGACGAGGTCGTCGACGAGGAAGCTCAGCGAGACGTGTGCCAGCTGATCGGCGAGGAACTGGTCGGCGAACCGACCGGGAAACCGCATCAGATGGTCGGTAGCAATGGAGCCGGACACCGCAATGGTCACGTCCGAGGGCCTTTCGCAGCAGGTGGAGGAGAACTGCTGTGAACCTTACCCGGGTGACGAGTGGGTGAACCCCATCAGACGGACGCCCCGGGACGACGCACCCCGGACACACGTCGTCCCCGGCACCCACGCAGGGTGCCGGGGACGGCGGGAGACTACTCGGGACTCAGTTGAAGGAGTCACCGCACGCGCACGAACCCGTGGCGTTGGGGTTGTCGATCGTGAAACCCTGCTTCTCGATGGTGTCGACGAAGTCGATCGATGCGCCCTCGACGTACGGCGCGCTCATCCGGTCCACGGCGAGCGTGACGCCGCCGAAGTCCTTGACCAGGTCGCCGTCGAGCGAGCGGTCGTCGAAGAACAGCTGGTAGCGCAGCCCTGCGCACCCGCCGGGCTGAACCGCGATGCGCAGCGCCAGGTCGTCGCGGCCTTCCTGATCGAGCAGTGCCTTGGCCTTGGACGAGGCCGCTTCGGTCATCAGGACGGCGTGCGTCTCGGTGTCGGTGGTGGTCACGTCACTGGTGGCGACGTCGTTCTGCACAGTCATGGGTTCTCCCTATCGTTCGTGCCCTCTCGGCGACAACGCCGGCGAACACAGTCAACGGTACTCCCGACCCCGCTATTCCACACGATCGCCGGGGCGGTCACGCCCACGAGCCGGTGCGGGCGACGTCCGCGGCGAGTCCGGTCAGCTGGGCACGCGCGTCCGACATGGCGAGGGCGACCGATCCGGCGAAATCGGTCACCGAGTGCGCCGACTCGATGCCCGCCGCGCGCATGTCGTCCTCGCCCAGACGCACCTGACCGGCGAGGACCACCGTGCGCACACCGTGCTCGCGAGCCGACCCCGCGAGAGCGGTCACCACCTTTCCGCGCAACGACTGCGAGTCGAACTTCCCCTCGCCCGTCAGCACCACGTCGACCGTCGGCATCACCTCGTGGCGACGGGTGCGCTCGGCCACCAGATCGGCCCCGGACGTGCGGGTCGCTCCCAGCGCGAGCAACGCGGCGCCCAGGCCGCCGGCCGCACCCGCCCCCGGCAGGTCCGCCACCGCGCGCTCGGCGACGCGATCGAGCTCGACGCACCAGTCGGCGTTCCGCTCCTCCAGCACACGCACGGTGTCCGCGTCCGCACCCTTCTGCGGTCCGAACACCGCGGCCGCACCGGCCGGACCCAGCAACGGATTGTCGACGTCCGTGGCCGCGACGAGGTCGACGTCCGCGAGAGCCGCGACCGCCGCGTCGGGTCCCCCGAGAGCCTCGATCATGCCCGCGCCGCCGTCGGTCGAGCTGCTGCCACCGAGACCGACCACCACGGTGGTCGCACCACGGGTCAGCGCCTCCGCGACGATCTGCCCCACTCCCCTGCTGGACGCCGCGACGGCCGAATCCGGATCCGGCGAACGACCGAGCAGTCCGAGACCGACGGTCTGCGCGACCTCCACGTAGGCGGTCGCGCCGTCGAGCAACCAGCGCGCGGTCACGACGTCGCCGAGGGGTCCGGACACGGTCGACTCGATCACCTCGCCGCCGTCGGCCGCGAGTGCGTCGACGAACCCGGGTCCGCCGTCGGACTGGGGCGCGAGGATCAGCTCGTCGTCGCGCGCGCTCGACCACCCCGCCGCGATGGCGTCGGCTGCTTCGGCCGCGGTCAGGGTGTCTCCGAAGGAATCGGGGGCGATGAGAACGCGCATCGGAACACTCTAACGAGGAGCGCCGGTCGTGAGAGCCCACGACTGCGGTGTTCGCGTGGTGGTGAACGTCGAATAACCTGTGGGGGTGAAGCTGCCCTTCGGTAAGTCGAGTGAGAAGTCCGACACCCAGACCCCCGTCGACCACGAGTCGACGAGCCTGGACGAGAGCACGGCGCAGACCCGCGGCAACGTCAGCCTCGGCAAGGGCCGTCCCACGCCCTCACGGCGTGAGGCCGAGGGCCGCCGCCGTGGCCCGGTCGCACCGGCACCGCTGACGGCCAAGGAGGCCCGGGCGCGACGCAAGGCGACGCGGGGCAGCAAGGACGAGCGCAAGGCCGCCTCGGCCGAGCGTCGCGCGAAGGCCGCCGACCAGCGTGCCCGCATGATGGCCGGCGAGGACAAGTTCCTCCTCCCCCGCGACAAGGGCCCCGTCCGCGCCTACGCGCGTGACCTGGTCGACTCGCGTCGCAACTTCGTCGGGCTCTTCATGCCGATGGCCCTGATCCTGCTCGTGGCACTGTTCCTGAGCCCCGAGGTGCAGTCGATCGTCACGCTCGCGCTGTTCATCATGATGATCTTCATGGGTATCGACGGCTATCTGCTCGGCCGCCGCGTCAACAACAAGGTGCGGGACCGTTTCCCCGAGACTCCGGACGGCGGCTTCAAGCTCGGCTGGTACTCGTTCGTCCGCGCGTCGCAGGTCCGCAAGATGCGTGCCCCCAAGCCTCGCGTCGGCCCCGGCGACGCGGTCTGAGCGCACCCGCGGTGACGCGCACGCTCGTCCTCGGAGGTGCCCGGTCCGGCAAGTCCGGCCATGCGGAGTCGTTGCTGGCCGGTCACGCCGAGGTCCGGTACGTGGCCACCGGGCGGCGGAACAGTGCGGACGCCGATTGGGACGCCCGCATCGACACGCATCGACGGACGCGGCCTAAGCACTGGTCCACGGTCGAGATCACCTCGTACGCGGCACTGTCCGAGGCCCTGCGGGACGACGTGCCCACACTGGTCGACGACCTGGGGACCTGGCTCACCGGCGCGCTGGACGATCTGCGCGCGTGGGACTCGCCGCGCGGCACGGTGGTGGCCGCGGTCGACGACCTGGTGACGGCCGTCGACCGGTTCGAGGGTCCGCTGGTGCTCGTCTCCCCCGAGGTGGGTCTGGGCGTGATCCCGGAGTCGCGGGCGGGCAGACTCTTCCGCGACGAGATCGGTGCCGCGAACGCCCGTCTCGCGCAGGTGTGTGACGCGGTGACGTTGGTGGTGGCCGGGTTGTCCGTCCCCCTCACCCGACCGAGTGACCGACCCACCGACCGATCGAGAGGCACGTGGTGACCGAGAGTTCCGCACTGTTCCGTCCGGTGGATCCACCCGACGCCGAGATCGCCCGTGAGGCGAGAGCCAGGCAGTCGTCGTTGACCAAGCCCGCGGACTCGCTCGGCCGTCTCGAGGACCTCGCCGTGTGGGTCGCGTCGTGCCAGGGCGTGAGCCCTCCGCATCGGTTCGCTCGGGCTCGCGCCGTGGTCTTCGCCGGCGATCACGGCATCGCCCGCGGTGGGGTCTCCGCGTACCCGCCCGAGGTGACGGCGCAGATGGTCGCGAACATCGCCGCCGGCGGCGCCGCGATCAACGCGTTGGCGACGGTGTCCGGTGCGACCGTGCGAGTGGTGGACATCGCGGTCGACGCGGACACCGACGACTCCGTGTCGTCGCACAAGGTGCGTCGCTCCAGTGGGTCGATCGACCGCGAGGACGCACTGTCGCAGGACGAGGTGATCGCCGCCCTGACAGCGGGCCGCGACATCGCCGACGAGGAGGTCGACGGCGGCGCCGACCTGTTGATCGCCGGCGACATGGGCATCGGCAACACCACCCCCGCCACCGTGCTGATCGCTGCCGTCACCAACACCGAACCGGTGGCGGCGGTCGGCCGCGGTACCGGCATCGACGACGCGGGGTGGATCCGCAAGACCGCCGCGATCCGTGACGCCCTGCGGCGTGCGCGTCCCGTCACCCGCGACCCGATCGCACTGCTGCGCACCGTCGGCGGCGCCGATCTCGCCGCGATGACCGGCTTCCTGGTGCAGGCCGCGGTGCGTCGCACACCGGTGCTGCTCGACGGCGTCGTCGTCACGGCGGCGGCACTGGTCGCGAACGATCTCTCGGTCGGCGCCTCGTCGTGGTGGCTGGCCGGCCATCGGTCGACGGAACCGGCACACGCCTTGGCGCTCGCACACCTGCGACTCGATCCCCTGCTCGACCTGTCGATGCGCCTCGGCGAGGGCTCGGGGGCGATGGTCGCGCTGCCGATCCTGTCCGGTGCCGTCGCGACACTCGCCGACATGGCGACGTTCTCCGATGCCGGAGTGAGCACGCGGCCCTGATGTTCCTGGACCCGGTGCGCCTGGCGTTCTCCTGGCTGACGGTGCTGCCGGTGCGTGGTCCGGACGCCGTCGATCGCGACGACGCACGCCGCGCGATCGGGATCGTCCCGCTCGTGGGCCTGGCGCTGGGCGGCGCGGCCGCACTGGTGGTGTGGTCGTGCGCCGCAGCCGACCTGCCGCCCCTGCTCGCGGGACTGATGGGCGTCGGCATCCTGGCGCTGTTGACCCGCGGAATGCATCTCGACGGGCTCGCGGACACCGCGGACGGACTCGGGTCCTACGGCCCGGCCGAGCGTGCGCTGGCGATCATGAAGTCCGGGTCCACCGGACCGTTCGGGGCCGCGACCCTCGTTCTGATTCTCGGCGTGCAGGCGGTGGCCATGGGCGAACTCGTCTCTCGGGGAGACGCTCTCGCGATCGTGGTCGCTGCCGTCGTGTCCCGGTGCGCCGTCGTGATCGTGTGCCGCCGCTCGGTGCCCGCCGCCACCGGCAGTGGCTTCGGCTCACTCGTCGCGGCGTCGCAGTCACCCGCCGTGGTCACCCTGTGGGTCCTCGTGGCACTCGCCGCCGGGCTGCTCGCCGTCCCCGGCGTCCCGCTGCAGGGAGTGGCAGCCGTCGCGGTGGCACTCGCTGCCGTCACTCTGCTCGCCCGGCACTGCGTTCGGCGATTCGGCGGTCTCGTCGGTGACGTGCTCGGGGCGAGCATCGAGCTGACCACCGCCGTGGTGCTCGTGCTCTGCCTCGTCGGCTGAGCGATCAGTCGCGCAGCGTGCTCATCCAGCCGTGGGTGTCGGCGAAGGTGCCGCGCTGGATTCCGGTGAGTGTGTCGCGCAGCGCCATGGTGACCTCGCCGGGCTCTCCGGTACCGATGCGGAAGTCGCCCTCGGCCGACTTCACACTGCCGACGGGGGTGATCACGGCTGCGGTGCCGCACGCGAAGACCTCGGTGATCTCGCCCGACTCCGCCTTCTTCTGCCACTCGTCCGTGGAGATCTTGCGCTCCTCCACGGCGAAGCCCGCGTCGGTGGCGAGCGCCAGCAGCGAGTCACGCGTGATGCCGGGCAGCAGCGAGCCGGACAGGGACGGCGTGACCAACCGCGCGTCGGGTCCGGAGCCGAAGACGAAGAACAGGTTCATCCCGCCCATCTCCTCGACGTAGCGGCGCTCGAGAGCGTCGAGCCACACGACCTGGTCGCAGCCCTGGTCCGCGGCCTGCGCCTGGGCCAGCAGGGAGGCTGCGTAGTTGCCCGCGAACTTCGCGGCTCCGGTGCCGCCCGGCGCGGCGCGCACGTACTCGGTGGAGAGCCACACGCTGACCGGCTTGACCCCGCGCGGGAAGTACGCGCCGGCGGGCGAGGCGATGAGGAGGTAGCGGTAGGAGGACGACGGGCGCACGCCCAGCCCCGCCTCGGTGGCGAACATGAACGGCCGCAGGTAGAGCGCGTCCTCGCCGCCGGCGACGGGCACCCACTCGTGGTCGACGGCGAGCAGCTGCTCGATGGACTCGCGGAACAGCTCCACCGGCAGGGCCGGCATCGCCAACCGCGCGGCCGAGCTCTGCAGGCGCTCCGCGTTCGCGCCGGGGCGGAACGACGCGAGACTGCCGTCGGGCTGGCGGTAGACCTTGAGACCTTCGAAGATGGCCTGGCCGTAGTGCAGAACCATGGCCGCGGGATCCATCGGGAACGGCGCGTAGGGCGTCACCACCGCGTCGTGCCACCCGGTGCCGGCGTCGTAGTCGATGGCCACCATGTGATCGGTGAAGTGCACGCCGAACCCGGGCGCCTGCAACACCGCTGCCCGCGCTTCCGCGGTGGCGGGCGACGGGTGCTCGTGACGCGTGAATTCCAGGCCAGTCATGCCGAACACTCTAAAGCAGCGTGGTGTGGCATCTCACCGCACGTGCGCCTCGACGAACGGCGGCCTGACCACCTCGCACGCGATCGCCCGACCACGCACGTCCACGTCGACCGCGTCACCGACGGCGACGCCCGCCGCGGTGTCGAGCAACGCGAGCGCGATGCCCACCTTGAGGGTCGGCGAGAAGGTGCCGGACGTGGTCGCACCGACCGGTTCTCCGGTGCCGACCGAATTCCCCGGGCGCAGGACGGTCAGATCCGGACGCAGCACACCGCGTCCGACGGCGCGGAGGCCGACGAGGGTGCGGGGTGCGCCCGCCTCCTTCTGCGCCACGAGGGCGTCGCGTCCGCGGAACTCGTCCTTCTTCCAGCCCACCGCCCAGCCGCAGCGCGCTTCCAGCGGACTGATGTCGACGGACAGCTCGTGCCCGTGCAGCGGGTAGCCCATCTCGGTGCGCAGCGTGTCGCGCGCTCCGAGACCGGCGGGCTCGCCGCCCACCTCGCGCACCGCGCCCAGCAGCGCCTCGAACAGCGACGCGGCCGTGTCCCACTGCGGCAGCAGCTCGTACCCGTGCTCCCCCGTGTAGCCGGTGCGACAGACCCGTACCGAGCCGGATCCGAACGCGACGTCCTCGAACGCCATGTAATCGAGGGAGGACGGCAGCCCGACGGCGGCGAGGACGTCGGCCGACCGCGGTCCCTGCACGGCGAGGACGCCGTACTCCCGGTGGGCCGAGCGGACCTCGATGCCGGCCGGGGCACCCTGCGCGAGCACCTCGACCACGGCGGCGGTGTTGGCCGCGTTGGGCACGAGGAACACCTCGTCGTCGGACACGAGGTAGGCGATGAGGTCGTCGACCACTCCGCCGTTCTCGGTGCAGCACAACGTGTACTGCGCCTGGCCGGGCCCGATGCGGTCGAGCGCGTTGGTCAGCACCGAGTCGACGTACGCCGCGGCGCCGGGACCGGAGACGACCGCCTTGCCCAGGTGACTCACGTCGAACAACCCCGCGGTGGTGCGCGTCGACGTGTGCTCGGAGACGGTGCCCGCGTACGACACCGGCATCGTCCACCCGCCGAAGGGGGCGAACGTGGCTCCGAGGGCGACGTGCGCCTCGTGGACCGGACCGTGCAACAACTCTTCGCTCATGGTGGGGAACGCTAACTCAGACGAGCCCGATGTCGGGGTCGGCATACGATCGACTGCGTCGCTCCACCCTCACCGACCGTCCCCGACCATCAGGAGCAGCAGCACGTGAGCAGTCAGTCGCAGCGCACACTCGGACCCGAACTGGTCCTCGCCGGAACCATCGACAAGGCCGTCGAGGTCGTCGTCGTCGGACTCGAGAAGACCGACGACGGTGTCCGCATCGTCGGCGAGGACTTCCTCGGGAACGCCGCCGCAGACGTCCTCGCCGCGGTCACGGCCCTCGGCGCCACCGGCCGGGCCGATCAGGTCACCCGCGTTCCCGCACCCTCGTCCCTGCCCGCCGCCAGCGTTCTCGCCGTCGGTCTGGGCACCGCCGCCGAGCGCACCGACGACGTGCTGCGTCGTGCGGCCGGATCGGCGGCGCGCGCGCTCACCGGCATCGGCCACGTCGCGACGACCCTGTCCGCCGTCGGCCTCGCCGCCGCCGCGGAGGGCCTCTACCTCGGCGCCTACCAGTTCAGCGAGTACAAGCAGAAGTCGGCGCCCAAGGACGACGCGACACCGATCACGCGGGTGGATCTGCTCGTCGGATCGCCGCGCGACAAGCAGGCTCGCGCCGAACTCGCGCGCTCCGAGGCCGTCGCCGAGGCGGTCGCCACCGCGCGTGACCTCGTCAACACGCCCCCGAGCCACCTCTTCCCGGCCGAGTTCGCCGAGCGCGGCCGTGCCCTCGGGACCGAGGCCGGCCTCACCGTGCAGGTGCTCGACGAGAAGGCACTCGAGCGCGGGGGCTACGGCGGCATCGTCGGCGTCGGCAAGGGCTCGTCCCGCCCGCCGCGTCTGGTCCGGCTGTCCTGGTCCGGCGGGAAGAAGAAGTCCCCCACCGTCGCTCTCGTCGGCAAGGGCATCACGTTCGACACCGGCGGCATCTCGATCAAGCCCGCGGCGGGCATGGAGAACATGACCTCGGACATGGCCGGCGCGGCCGCCGTCGTCGCGACGGTGGTGCTGGCGGCCAAGTTGAAACTGCCGATCGACGTCACCGCGACGGTGCCGATGGCCGAGAACATGCCGTCGTCCACGGCGCAGCGTCCCGGCGACGTGCTGACCCAGTACGGCGGCACCACGGTCGAGGTCATCAACACCGACGCCGAGGGCCGCCTCATTCTCGCCGACGCCATCGTGCGCGCCTGCGAGGACGAGCCGGACTACCTCATCGACACCGCGACCCTCACCGGAGCGCAGATGGTCGCCCTCGGCACACGCACCCCGGGTGTCATGGGCACCGAGGTGTTCCGCGACCGCGTCGCCGCCATATCGCAGCGCATCGGCGAGAACGCCTGGGCGATGCCGCTGCCGGCCGAACTGCGACCCGATCTCGACTCCCGCGTCGCCGACCTCGCCAACGTCACCAACCACCGGTGGGGCGGCATGCTCGCGGCCGGGCTCTACCTGAAGGAGTTCGTCGCCGAGGGCGTCCAGTGGGCGCACATCGACGTGGCCGGGCCGGCCTTCAACACCGGCGGGCCGCACGGCTACACGAGCAAGGGCGGCACCGGTGTCCCGGTGCGCACCATGATCTCGGTGCTCGAGGACATCGCCGAGCAGGGCTGACCCGCTCGCGCGAGCGGGGAGCTCAGGCTCCCTGCTCGCGCCTCCGGATGATCTTCTGTCGGGCGTCGTGGTCCCGCATCCGCTGGGGATACCCGGTCTTGCGCACGTCGTAGACCGGGATCTTCAGGTCCTCGCCCAGCTTGCGCGCGCCCTTCTCGCCGCCCACCGCGCGGCGGGTCCACTCACCGTCGTTCGCGACCAGCACCACGGTGATCGGAGTGACCGTCGTCTCCGGTTCGACGTAGGCCTCGACGCCGATGCGGGCGGCCGTCCAGTCGGCGAGATGCGCTCTGTCGGACGACGACGCTCCGCCTCGGGATCGACTCGGGCGCTTGAATCTGTCGAACAGTCCCACGGTGTCTCCTCCATCCGCCGAGCAGTGCACGCGACTCTCGCGTGCACGAAATGCACTCAATCCGGTCCACACCATCATCCGGACGGCACGCCGACCCCACCGAGCGCGAACCGTCTCACGAAGTGACAGGATGATCGGGCATCGCGTGAACCATCTCACGGTGCGCGTCACCCGTTACCGGCACAACTCGCCGCGAGAACGGTGCGACGCGGCCACAATGGTCCACGTACCGCGACCGGCTAGACACCACACCCGCTAGCGACCACGAGCCGCTACACCCGTACTACAACTTGTCGAGGAGTCAACAGACATGACCTTCTCCGTCCAGATGCCAGCTCTCGGTGAAAGCGTCACCGAGGGGACTGTCACACGGTGGCTGAAACAGGAGGGGGACACGGTCGAAGTCGACGAACCCTTGCTCGAAGTCTCCACCGACAAGGTGGACACGGAGATTCCGTCTCCGGCAGCGGGTGTCCTGACCAAGATCGTCGCGCAGGAGGACGACACTGTCGAGATCGGCGGTGAGCTCGGTGTCATCGGTGACGCGGACGAGGCGCCGTCCGACGGCGACGACTCGAGCAGCGACGACTCGAGCAGCGACGACTCGAGCAGCGACGAAGCCGACGCAGGCCCGTCCGACGCCGCCGAGCAGGCGTCCGTCGAGGGCGAGAGCGAGGCCGACGCGCCCGCACCCGACAGCGACGACGACGGCGGTGCGAGCAGCGGTTCCACCGGTGGCGGCGACGGCACTCCCGTCACGATGCCCGAACTGGGCGAGTCCGTCACGGAGGGCACCGTCACCCGGTGGCTCAAGGCCGTCGGCGACGAGGTCGCCGTGGACGAGCCGCTCCTCGAGGTCTCCACCGACAAGGTCGACACCGAGATCCCGTCCCCGGTCGCCGGCACCCTGCTCGAGATCAGCGCCGAGGAGGACGACACCGTCGAGGTCGGCGGCCAGCTCGCCGTCATCGGTTCCGGTGCTCCCGCGAAGAAGGAATCCGCGCCCGAGCCGGAGCCCGAGAAGAAGCCCGAGCCGGAGAAGAAGCCGGAGCCCGAGGCGGAGGCGAAGCCCGCCGAGAGGCCCGCCAAGCAGGCCGACCCCGAGCCCGCCGGCGAGGTCTACACGCCGGAGCCGAAGTCCGAGAGCAAGTCCGAGAACTCCTCGAAATCGGAGTCCGAGGCGCCGGCCGGCGGCTCGAACGCCGGCGGTTCCAGCCCGTACGTCACGCCGCTCGTGCGCAAGCTCGCGCAGGAGAACGACGTCGACCTGAACTCCCTGTCGGGAACCGGCGTGGGTGGGCGCATCCGCAAGCAGGACGTCCTCGCCGCCGCAGAGGCGAAGAAGGCACCGGCCGAGGAGAAGGCTGCTCCGGCTGCCGCAGCTCCCGCCGCGTCCGCCAAGCCCTCGGCACCGTCCACTGCCGGCGTGCGGCCCGAACTCGCGCACCTGCGCGGTTCGACGCAGAAGATCAATCGCATCCGGCAGATCACCGCCAAGAAGACCCGCGAGTCGCTGCAGACGTCGGCGCAGCTCACGCAGGTGTTCGAGGTCGACCTGACCAAGGTGGCAGCACTGCGCACCCGCGCCAAGGCCACGTTCAAGGAGCGCGAGGGCGTCAACCTGACGTTCCTGCCGTTCTTCGCGAAGGCCGTCGTCGAGGCGCTCAAGGTTCACCCCAACGTGAACGCGAGCATCGACGAGGAGAAGAAGGAGATCACGTACCACGACGCCGAGCACCTGGGCATCGCGGTGGACACCGAGCAGGGCCTCCTCTCCCCCGTCATCCACAACGCGGGCGACCTGTCGCTGGCCGGCATCGCACGCGCCATCGCGGACATCGCGGCACGGGCACGGTCGAACGGCCTCAAGCCGGACGAGC
This sequence comes from Rhodococcus sp. UNC23MFCrub1.1, assembly GCF_000686025.1. Lineage (GTDB taxonomy): Bacteria > Actinomycetota > Actinomycetes > Mycobacteriales > Mycobacteriaceae > Rhodococcoides. The sequence goes on along the minus strand of NZ_JMLQ01000004.1, from coordinate 413,292 downwards.
TGTCCGGTGGCACGTTCACCATCACCAACATCGGCAGCCAGGGCGCCCTGTTCGACACGCCGATCCTTGTTCCGCCGCAGGCCGCCATGTTGGGCACCGGGGCCATCGTCAAGCGCCCGGTCGTGGTGACCGACGCCTCGGGCAGCGAGTCCATCGGTGTCCGCTCCATGGCGTTCCTGCCGCTCACCTACGACCACCGTCTCGTCGACGGCGCCGATGCGGGTCGCTTCCTGACCACCATCAAGCACCGCCTCGAGGAGGGCGCGTTCGAAGCCGACCTCGGCCTCTGACGCTTCTTCGGTAATCTCGGAAGTCCCCGACACTTCGCAGCCCCGACCTCCGGGAATCTGTGACCTGTCGAACGAGGGGGCACTCGCTGCACACCGTGCAGTGGGTGCCCCCGTCGCCGTCCCAGGAGGCAGTCACTCGTGCGCATCGTCATCGCAGGTTCGTCCGGACTCATCGGCACGTCGCTCGTGGCGGCGTTGCGCAGCGGAGGGCACGACGTCTTCCGCCTCGTCCGCCGTGCACCCGCGGGACCGGACGAGATCGGCTGGGATCCCACCGCCGGGTCACTCGACCCGGAGGCTCTCCAGGGCGCCGACGCCGTGGTGAACCTGTGCGGTGTCGGGATCGGTGACAAGCGGTGGACCGGCGCGTACAAGCAGGCCGTCCGCGACAGTCGCATCGTCCCCACAGAGGTGATCTCCCGCGCCGTCGTCGAGGCGAAGGTGCCGACGCTCGTCAACGCCAGCGGCATCAACTTCTACGGTGATACCGGCGACACCGTGGTCGACGAGACGGCGCCGGTCGGTACGGGCTTCCTCGCCGAGGTGTGTCGCGACTGGGAGGACGCCACGTCCTTCGCGGCCTCGAACGGCGTCCGGGTGGTGTTCCTGCGCAGCGCTGCCGTCCTGTCCCGGCACGGCGGCATGATGGGCAAGCTCCGCCCGCTGTACCTCTTCGCGCTGGGCGGTCGGCTCGGCAGCGGCCGCCAGTACTTCCCGTGGATCTCACTGACGGACGAGGTCCGGGCGATCGTCTTCACCCTAGAGAATCAGGACATCACCGGACCGGTCAACCTCCAGGGGCCCGCACCGGTGACCAACGCCCAGTTCAACAGCGCCATGTCGCGAGCGGTGCATCGCCCGGCACCGTGGATGGTGCCCGGGTTCGCGATCTCCGCGATCATCGGCGAGTTCGCGAACGAGGCCATCCTGCACAATCCGCGAGCCATCCCCGCGGTGCTCGAGAAGCACGGATTCACGTTCGAGCACAACACCATCGGAGAGGCGCTCGCGGACACCGTCGGCTGACCCGGCGGCGTACTCTTCGATGTCATGATCACCCGCTCCGCCCGCGCCGACTCCCGGCCGATGCTCGTGCGTTCGCTCGGCACGATCGACTACCTCGACGCTCTCGAGATCCAGCGCGAGGTCGCCGGCCGTCGTGCCGAGAACGTCGGCGCCGACGAGTTGCTGCTTCTCGAGCATCCCGCCGTCTTCACCGCGGGTCGGCGTACGGCTCCCGAGGATCGGCCGCGCGATGGCACCCCCGTCATCGACGTCGACCGTGGCGGCAAGATCACCTGGCACGGTCCCGGGCAGCTGGTCGGCTATCCCATCGTGCGGCTCGCGGAGCCCGTCGACGTCGTTCGGTACGTCCGGCTGATCGAGGAGGCACTCATCGCCGTGTGCACCGATCTGGGCCTCGAGGTCGGGCGTATCGACGGCCGTTCCGGGGTCTGGCTCGCGGCCGGCGAGGTGCGCGGAGCCCGAAATTCTGGTCCGGGATGGCAGCCCGAACGCAAGGTGGCTGCCATCGGGGTTCGCGTGCAGCGGGGTGTGGCTCTGCACGGCTTCGCCCTGAACTGCAATGCGTCCCTGGAGGGATTCGGCATCATCGTTCCGTGCGGTATCGCGGACGCCGGCGTCACCACACTGTCGGACGAACTCGGCCGCGACGTGACCGTCGACGAGGTCACTCCGGCGGTCACGCAGCGCATCCTGGACGCACTCGACGGTCGCCTGCCGTTGGCGGTGCACGATCTGGACAGAACGCCCGTCGCACCCACGCCACGCTTCACCACGGTGAACTTCGGCGGATGACCCCCCGCGAGTAGCATCGATGCGGTGACCGTCGCACCCGAGAACTCTCCTGCACAAGCTCCGAACGGACGCAAGCTTCTCCGCCTCGAGATCCGAAACGCGGAGACCCCGATCGAACGCAAACCGTCGTGGATCAAGACCCGCGCGAAGATGGGCCCCGAGTACTCCGAACTCAAGGGACTCGTCAAGCGCGAGGGACTGCACACGGTGTGCGAAGAGGCCGGGTGTCCCAACATCTACGAATGCTGGGAAGACCGCGAAGCCACGTTCCTCATCGGCGGTGAGCAGTGCACCCGTCGCTGCGACTTCTGCCAGATCGACACCGGCAAACCTGCCGACCTCGATCGGGACGAGCCGCGCCGCGTGGCCGAGTCGGTGCAGGCGATGGGTCTGCGCTACTCCACCATCACGGGTGTCGCCCGCGACGATCTCGAGGACGGCGGCGCCTGGCTGTACGCCGAGACCGTCCGTGAGATCAAGCGCCTCAACCCCAACACCGGTGTCGAGCTGCTGATCCCCGACTTCAACGCCGACCCCGACCAACTGGCCGAGGTCTTCTCCTCGCGCCCCGAGGTGCTCGCGCACAACGTGGAGACGGTGCCGCGCATCTTCAAGCGCATCCGTCCCGCGTTCCGCTACCAGCGCAGCCTCGACGTCATCACCGCGGCGCGCGACGCCGGCCTGGTGACCAAGTCGAACCTGATCCTGGGCATGGGCGAGACTTACGAGGAAGTCACGCAGGCGATGCAGGACCTGCACGACGCCGGCTGCGACATCCTCACCATCACCCAGTACCTGCGCCCGTCGCCGCGGCACCATCCGGTCGACCGGTGGGCCAAGCCGGAGGAGTTCGTCGAGCACTCCAAGGCCGCCGAGGCCATGGGCTACGCCGGCGTCCTCGCCGGTCCCCTGGTCCGCTCCTCGTACCGCGCGGGTCGCCTCTACGCGCAGGCCATGGCTCACCACGGCCGTGCGATCTCCGAGAACATGTCCCACCTCGAGCACGGCGGCGAGGCGTCCCAGGAAGCCAGCTCGCTGATGGCGCGCCTGGCAGCCCGCTGACCCCACACCCCCAGCGACACCACGCGGCCCGCCGTCCTACCGGATGGCGGGCCGCGCTGCGTCTGCGCCTATCCTGGGAGCCATGGCGAACGGCGGTACAGTAGGCAAGGGCAAGGCCTCGAAAGAGGCGAAGGCCGCGGCGAAGGCAGCACGCAAGCAGGCCTCGAAGGAACGGCGCTCCCAGTTGTGGCAGGCCTTCCAGATGCAGCGCAAGGAGGACAAGCTCCTCCTGCCGCTGATGATCGGATCGGTCGTCGGTATGGCGGTGCTGTTCTTCCTGATCGGGCTGATCTTCGGGATCGAGTGGCTCCTGCTGCCGTTCGGGCTCCTCATCGGTGTGCTCATCGCGTTCGTGATCTTCGGTCGCCGCGTGCAGAAGTCGGTGTACGGCAAGGCCGAGGGCCAGGCCGGCGCCGCCGCGTGGGCACTGGACAACCTGCAGGGCGGGTGGCGTGTCAAGACCGCCATCGCCGGCACCACGCAGCTGGACGCCGTGCACCGCGTCATCGGTCGTCCCGGCGTCATCCTGGTGGCCGAGGGCGCACCGCAGCGCGTGAAGGCACTGCTGGCGCAGGAGAAGAAGAAGACCGCACGCCTCGTCGGCGACACCCCGATCTACGACGTCGTCGTCGGCAACGACGAGGGCCAGGTGCCGCTCTCGCAGCTGCAGAAGTACCTGACCAAGCTGCCGAAGAACATCGACAGCAAGCGCATGGAGACCATCGAGTCACGGCTCTCGGCGCTGGGCGCGCGCGGTGGCCCGGCACTCCCCAAGGGACCGATGCCGGGCGGCGCGAAGATGAAGGGTGTGCAGCGCACCATCAAGCGTCGCTAGTGGCCTCCGGCCCCGTGCGCCTTGTGCGTACCCAGGGATGCGCAAAGGGCGCACGAGGGGTGAGCCCCACTACCGGGACATGAGGAGTGCGGTGCCCGTCGCGCGGTCGTGCATGCCGCGGCTGTCGATGTCGGTGATGACGGCGGGCACCACGAAGGCGATGAAGACCTGACGCACCAGCGCGCGCACGACTCCCACGCGGCCCGGAGCGTCGATGCGCGCCACCTGCATGCCCATGCAGAACTGACCGGGCGTGAAGGAGAACAAGCTCACGGACACGAATCCGAGCAGGAACCACACTCCCAGGGTCAGGGTCGACAGGTTGCCCCCGGCGACACTGCCGCCGAGGAACAGCGCGGACACACCCATCGACATCAGCCAGTCGATGGCCAACGCCGCGACACGCCTCGGTGTCGGCGCGAGCGAACCCGGCCCCACCTTGGGAAGTCCCAGGTACTCGCCCTGGTAGGCCTGCTGCTCGTGGTCACCGTCGGGCAGCGCGGCGGCGGGGCCCGAGAGCCACGATCCGGTCATCCGTGCCATGAGTGTTCTCCATACTGGTGTGCGTGCGGGGCCATTGCTCCAGGATAGGTGTCGCCCCGGCGGGAGGGTCTTCCCACCGGCCACCAGCTGCGACGACGGGACGCGTAACACCGACGAAACACGGTCTTGACGGTGAGGCAACACCACTTCCCTACCGTCGGCGTGGCGCAGCTGCCGCACTCACACAGACGTCGCGGACCAGCACTCGACAAGAAGGAGTTCCAGCGTGGATTTCACCACGGCCGAAGAGGTCATCAAGTACATAGCGGATGAGAGCGTCGAGTACGTCGACATCCGTTTCACCGATCTCCCGGGCATCCAGCAGCACTTCTCGATCGCGGCGAAGGCGTTCACCAAGGACACCCTCGAAGACGGTCTCGCGTTCGATGGCTCGTCCGTGCGTGGCTTCCAGTCGATCCACGAGTCGGACATGATGCTGCTGCCCGACTACGGCACCGCTCAGATCGACCCGTTCCGTCACGCCAAGACGCTGAACATGGACTTCTTCGTCCACGATCCGTACACCCGCGAGTCCTACAGCCGCGACCCCCGCAACGTCGCGCGCAAGGCCGAGGAGTACCTCGCCAGCACCGGCATCGCCGACACCGCGTTCTTCGGTCCCGAGGCCGAGTTCTACATCTTCGACTCGGTGCGCTACGACTCCCAGATGAACGGCGCGTTCTACGAGCTCGACTCGAGCTCCGGCGCCTGGAACACCGGCGCCGAGACCGAGGCCGACGGGTCCCCCAACCTCGGCTACAAGGTCCGCCCGAAGGGCGGCTACTTCCCCGTCGCGCCGTACGACCACTACGTCGACATCCGCGACGCCATCTCCACCAACCTGCAGAACGCGGGCTTCGAGCTCGAGCGCGGCCACCACGAGGTCGGCACCGGCGGTCAGCAGGAGATCAACTACAAGTTCAACACCATGCTGCGTGCAGCCGACGACCTGCAGCTGTTCAAGTACATCGTCAAGAACACCTGCTGGCAGCACGGCAAGTCCGCGACCTTCATGCCGAAGCCGCTCTTCGGTGACAACGGCTCGGGCATGCACGTCCACCAGTCGCTCTGGAAGGACGGCAAGCCGCTCTTCTACGACGAGAAGGGCTACGCGGGTCTGTCGGATCTCGCTCGTCACTACATCGGCGGCATCCTGCACCACGCGCCGTCGCTGCTGGCGTTCACGAATCCGACGATCAACTCGTACCACCGCCTGGTGCCGGGATACGAGGCCCCCATCAACCTGGTGTACTCGGGCCGTAACCGCTCGGCCGCCGTCCGTATCCCCACCACGGGCAACAACCCGAAGGCCAAGCGTCTCGAGTTCCGCGCGCCCGACGCGTCCGGTAACCCGTACCTGTCGTTCGCCGCGCAGATGATGGCCGGCCTGGACGGCATCAAGAACAAGATCGAGCCGCTCGCTCCCGTCGACAAGGACCTCTACGAGCTCCCGCCCGAGGAAGCGAAGAACATCCCGCAGGCACCCACCTCGCTGCCTGCCGTGATCGACCGCCTCGAGGCCGACCACGAGTACCTCACCGCCGGTGGCGTCTTCACCACCGACCTGATCGAGACCTGGATCTCGCTCAAGCGTGAGAACGAGATCGCGCCGGTGAACCTCCGTCCGCATCCGTACGAGTTCCAGCTGTACTACGACTGCTGAGTCACGCTCCACCACGTCGAGCCCGCTCCGGACCCTGTCCGGCGCGGGCTCGCGTCGTTTCCGGGACGATTCGGGAACGATGCGGACACGACTCGACCGAAAGCTGGATTGAACTCCGAACTTTCGGGGTAGACACGGGTGTCCGCTGTGTTCCGGGTGACGATCCACCCGGCCGCCGGACGTCGTGGCACCACCACAGTCGCGTCTCTCCTGTTGCCGAGCGAAGGATCTGCACCTGATGGATGCTCTGTGGGACTTCATCGTCGGCCGCCGAAGGCAGCTCGCGATCGATTCCTATCTTCACGTCTCCGCCGTCGTCCAGTGTGTCGTCATCGCGACCATCCTGGGTGTCGCCATCGGAGTTCTCGTCTACCGCAGTCCCGCCGGCTCCGCCGTCGCCACCGCTCTCGCGAGCACGGTGCTCACCATCCCGTCGTTCGCGCTGCTGGGACTGCTGATTCCCATTCTCGGTCTCGGCGTCAAGCCGACCGTCACCGCGCTGGTGCTGTACTCGTTGCTGCCGATCATCCGGAACACGGTGGTCGGACTCGACGCGGTGAACCCGGCGGTCAGCGATGCGGCACGCGGTATCGGCATGAGCCGAGCCACCGTGTTGCGTCGCATCGAGATTCCTCTCGCGTGGCCGTCGATTCTCACCGGGATGCGCGTCAGCACTCAGATGGCGATGGGCATTCTCGCCATCGCCGCGTACGCCAAGGGCCCCGGTCTCGGCAATCTCCTGTTCTCCGGCCTCGCCCGCGTCGGCAGCCCCACCGCAGTTCCCCAGGCCCTCACCGGCACCGTCCTGATCGTCATCCTGGCGCTGATCCTCGACGGGATCTACGTCCTGATCGGCAAACTCACCACCTCGAGGGGTATCCGTGACTGACACGACTCGCACCACCACCGGAGCAGAGATCGTCCTCGAGGACGTGACGAAGTCCTACCCCAACCAGAAGGCCGCCGCGGTCGACCACGTGTCGCTCACCATCCCCGCGGGTGAGGTCGTCGTGTTGGTGGGACCGTCGGGCTGCGGCAAGACGACGACGATGCGGATGATCAACCGCCTCATCGAGCCCACGTCCGGCCGGATCACGATCGGCGGCAAGGACGCGCTGTCCATCGATCCGAACGAACTGCGACGCACCATCGGCTACTCGATCCAGCAGGCCGGCCTGTTCCCGCACATGACGATCGCGCAGAACGTCGGCATGGTCCCCGGGCTCATCGGCTGGAACAAGAAGAAGATCTCCGACCGCACCGACGAGATGCTCGATCTGGTCGGACTCGATCCGGGCCAGTACCGCGAGCGCTACCCGCGCCAGCTCTCCGGTGGGCAGCAGCAGCGCGTGGGTGTGGCCCGCGCTCTGGCGGCCGACCCCCCGGTGCTGTTGATGGACGAGCCGTTCGGTGCCGTCGACCCCATCACCCGCGGCCTCCTGCAGGACGAGCTGATGCGCCTGCAGGCCGAGCTGGGCAAGACGATCGTCTTCGTGACACACGACTTCGACGAGGCCGTCAAGCTGGGCGACCGGATCGCCGTCCTGGGCAACCAGTCCCGCATCCTGCAGTACGACACCCCCGAGGCCGTGCTGGCCAATCCCGCCGACGAGACGGTGGCCGGCTTCGTCGGCGCCGGTGCGGCTCTCAAGCAGCTCACCCTCATGCGTGTGCGCGACATCGAGCTCAGCGATGTTCCCGCCTTCGGTGAGGACGAGCCGGTCGAGACGATGAACCGGGCGCTCGGCACCGATCCGGAGGCGTGGGGTCTCATCCTCGACTTTCGGAAGCGGCCCATCCGGTGGACCGACCGTCGTCACCTCGCCGGCGTGGGCAGCCTCCGCGACGTCGGTGTGCCGATCGGTGAGCTCGTGTCGATCCAGTCCACGCTGCAGGACGCGCTCGAGGCCCTGCTCGCCGAGGGCAACGCGACGGCGACCGTGACGGGCAAGCGCGGCGAGTACGTCGGCACCGTCACCATCGAGGCACTGATCGACACCATCAAGACCATCCGTTCGCAGCACGCGCACGACCACGACGACGTGGTCGACGCGGGCGCGGCGTCCGTCTCGGGCGCGTCGTCGTGACGGCGTCGGTCGAGGCGTCCGTCGTCGACGATCCCGCCGACGCAGAGGGCGATGCGAAGTCCGCGGCCAGGGCAGCGCGGCGAGCCGAACGGATCCGTCTGGTCGTCCAGCCCGCACTGGTTCTCGTCCTCGTGGTGGTCACGCTGGTCTACGCCCTCACGCGTGATCTCACGGCGACGCAGGCGGCGACGATCAACGTCGCCACGATCTCCCAGCGCGTTCTCGAGCACGTCCTGATCACGTTCGTCGTGACGGCACTCGTCGTGCTGATCGCGGTGCCCCTCGGAATCATCCTCACTCGCAACGGCTATCGACGGCTCGCTCCCGTCTTCATCGGTATCGCGAACATCGGCCAGGCTGCCCCTGCCGTCGGCCTGCTGGTGCTGTTGTTCCTGGCAACCGGCAGCACCGGGTTCTGGGTCGGTGTCCTGCCCATCGCGTTCTACTCGCTGCTGCCGGTGCTGCGGAACACCATGCTGGGGTTCCAGCAGGTGGACGCCAGTTACATCGATGCCGCACGCGGACAGGGCATGTCGGGCTCCGGCATCCTGTGGCGCATCGAGTTCCCACTCGCGGTGCCGTACATCCTCGCCGGCCTGCGCACCTCTCTCGTGCTGGCGGTCGGTACCGCCACGCTGAGCTTCCTCGTCGGCGCCGGCGGCCTCGGCGTGCTCATCGACACCGGGTACAAGCTCAATCAGCCGCTCATCCTCGTCGTGGGCGCCGTGCTCGCGGTGGCGTTGGCGTTGCTCGTCGACTGGTTGGGCGCTCTCGCCGAGGCCTTCCTCGGACCGAAAGGACTGCGCTGATGCGCCGTACCCTGATCGCACTGTGCGCGGTCTCCACCCTCGCCCTCACCAGCTGCGGGCTGCAGTCCGGCAGCGCGGTGCCCCTGGCCGTCGAACCCGGAAGCATCACGGCGCAGCCGGGTCTCGAAGGCGCCGAGCTCACCGTCGGTTCCAAGGACTTCACCGAGCAGATCATCCTCGGCTACATCCTGGAGTTCGCGCTCGAGGCGGCGGGGGCGAACGTCCGCGACCTGACCAACATCTCGGGATCCAACAGCACGCGGCAGGCCATGATCAGCGGCCAGGTCGACGTCACCTACGAGTACACCGGCACCGGCTGGATCAACTACCTCGGCAACGAGACTCCCATTCCCGACGCGACAGAGCAGTACGACGCGGTGCGCGACGCGGACAAGGCGAACGGCATCGTCTGGGTCAACCCGGCGCCGATGGACAACACGTACGCACTCGCGATGAACCAGCAGACGGCGCAGGAGACCGGCGTGAAGACGCTGTCCGACTACGCCGCCCTGGTGCAGCGTGATCCCGCCGCCGCGGCGGTGTGCGTGGAGACCGAGTTCAACTCCCGCCAGGACGGTTTCCCCGGCATGGCGGCGGCGTACGGCTTCGACGCGAACGCGGTGAACCGCCAGATCCTGCAGACGGGCATCATCTACCAGGCGACGGCGGACGGCTCGCAGTGCAAGTTCGGCGAGGTGTTCACCACCGACGGCCGCATCAAGGGTCTCGACCTGGTGGTCGTCGAGGACGACAAGCTGTTCTTCCCGCGCTACAACGCGACGGTGAACTTGCGTCAGGAGATCGCCGACCGCTACCCGGAGATCGCGGAGATCACCGCACCGGTGTCCGCGGCGCTCACCATCGACGCCATCACCGAGCTGAACAAGCAGGTCGACGTCGACGGCCGGGAACCCGCCGAGGTGGCGCGTGACTGGATGGTGCAGCAGGGTTTCGTCACCGCCGGGGCCGACTGACACCGAGGTACACATACTGCACAGAAGACGACCCCGCCCGGCACAGTCGGCCGAGCGGGGTCGTTCTCTGTGCAGAACCGGTACGGGTCAGGAACCGAACGCGCGTTCCACCACGGCCTTGGCCCGACGGGTGACGCGCAGGTAGTTGTCGAGGAACTCCCCCGCGTCGCCACTGGGCCAGCCGGCCACCTGCGCGACGGCCGACAGCACCTTGCCGGGAGCCGGCAACTGATCGGTCGGCTTGCCGCGCACCAGGACCAGCGCGTTACGGGCCTTCGTGGCCGTGAGCCACGCCTGGCGCAGGAGGTCGACGTCGCCAGGGCTCATGAGCTCCGCGGCGCCGATCGCGTCGAGGCACTCCAGGGTCGACGTGTTGTGCAGCGCCGGAATGCGGTGGGCGTGACGCAGTTGCAGCAACTGCACGGTCCACTCGACGTCGGCCAGTCCCCCGCGCCCCAGCTTGGTGTGCGTCTTCGGGTCGGCTCCCTTGGGCAGTCGCTCCGCGTCGACCCGGGCCTTGATGCGCCGGATCTCGCGGACGGCGTCCTCGGAGACTCCGCCCTCGGGGTACCGGATGCGGTCGGCCATGAGCAGGAACCGGATTCCCAGGTCCTGATCGCCGGCGACCTGGTGGGCGCGGAGCAGGGCCTGCACCTCCCACGGCTGCGCCCACTGCGAGTAGTACGCGTCGTAGGCAGAGAGTGTGCGCACGACAGGCCCGTTGCGCCCCTCGGGACGCAGTCCGGTGTCCACCTCCAGCGGCGGGTCCTGGCTCGGCGAACCCAGGAGCTTGCGGACACGATCGGCGATGGCGTTGGCCCACTTGACGGCGTCGCTGTCGTCGGCGCCCTCGGCCGGCTCGCACACGAACAACACGTCGGCGTCGGACCCGTAGCCCAGTTCACCACCACCGAGTCGACCCATGCCGATGATGGCGATCGACGCGGGAGCGGTGCCGCCGCGCTCGGCGACGGACGCACGGACCGCCGCGTCCAGGGCGGCGTTGATGACCGCTGCCCACACCGAGGACAGCGCCCGGCACACCTCGGGGACCTCGAGCAGTCCGAGGATGTCCGCCGAGGCGACCCGCGCCAGTTCGTAGCGACGCAGGGACCGCGCCGCCGCGACCGCGCGTACCGGATCGTCGTAGCGCGCAGAGGACTTCAGGATGGCGCCGTACGTCTCGGTGGGATCGACGTCGAGCAGTTTGGGGCCGGTCGATCCGTCGGCGAAGAGCCGGATGACCTCCGGCGCGTTGACCAACACACCGCGCAGGTACTCCGACGACCCGAGCACCTGCATCAGGCGCTGCGCCACCGGGCCCTCGTCGCGGACCAGCCGCAGGAACCAGGACTGCTCGGCGACCTCCTCGGACAGCCGTCGGTAGGCCAGCAGGCCCGCGTCGGGATCCGGTGTGTCGCCCAGCCATTCGAGCAGCGTCGGCAGCAGCAGCGACTGGATGCGACCCTTGCGCGCACCCATGCCGACGAGTGCGCTCAGGTGTCCGAGCGCGTTCTGTGGAGCCGAGTAGCCGAGCGCCGAGAGCTGCCGGATCGCGGAATCCGAACTGAGGCGCAGCGAGTCGCTGTCCAGCCGGGCCACCGATTCGAGCAGAGGGCGATAGAACAGCCGAGCGTGCAACCGCCGGATCCGCTGCGCGTTGCGACGGATCTCCTGGCGCAGAACGCCGGTCGCGTCGTGGTTGCCGTCGGGACGCATGTGGGCGGCGCGGGCGAGCCAGCGCATCGCTTCGTCGTCGTCGTCCGGCGGCAGCAGGTGCGTGCGCTGCAGCTTCTGCAGCTGCAGCCGGTGCTCGATGAGGCGGAGGAACTCGTAGGACGCGGTGAGGTTGGCCGCGTCGTCACGCCCGATGTAGCCGCCGGTGGCAAGAGCGGACAGCGCGGCGACGGTACCGCGTTCGTGGAGGGAGTCGTCGGCTCGTCCGTGCACGAGTTGCAGCAACTGGACGGCGAACTCGACGTCACGCAGGCTGCCGCGCCCCAGCTTGATCTCGCGCTCGCGCAGCTCGGCCGGCACCATCTCCTCGACGCGGCGGCGCATCGCCTGCACCTCGGGGACGAAGTCCTCGCGCTCACTGGCCACCCACACCATCGGCGTCACCGCGTCGACGTAGGCCTGGCCCAGCTCGGCGTCACCGGTCATGGCGCGCGCCTTGAGCAACGCCTGGAACTCCCAGGTCTTCGCCCACCGCTGGTAGTACGCCAGGTGCGAGTCGAGAGTGCGGACCAGTTCGCCCTGCTTGCCCTCGGGACGCAGTGCGGCGTCGACCTCGAAGAAGGCGGACGAGCCGATGCGCATCATCTCGCCGGCAATGCGGGTGGCGAGGGAGTTGGAGGGTTCGGCGACGAAGACGACGTCTACGTCGCTCACGTAGTTCAGTTCCTGCGCACCGCACTTGCCCATCGCGATGACCGCGAGTCGGACCGAGCAGGGCCCGTCGGGGAACGTGACGGTGACGGCCACCGACAGTGCCGCGGTGAGCGCCGCGTCCGCCAGATCGGACAGCTGACGACCGACCACCTCGTAGGGCACGACGGGCTCGTTCTCCACGGTCGCCGCGAGATCGGCGGCGGCCAGGATCATGAGGTGGTCGCGGTACGCCGTGCGCAGCGCGATGATGGCCTTGGGTCCAGTCAGCTCGGCCCGGAACACCTGGCCGAGGGCGTCGTCGCCCGTCTCCGCGACGGCACCGACGCTCGCGAGCATCGAGTCGCGCAGCTCGTCGGCCGTGGGCAACGACTCCGTGCAGGTGGTGAGCAGGCGCCACTTCTCCGGCTCGGACACCAGGTGGTCACCGAGAGCGCTGGACGATCCGGCGAGAGCGAACATGCGGCCGCGCAGACTCTTGTCGGTGCGCAGGCGGGCGTCGAGGTCGGACCAGTTGTCACCGAGATCCTCGGCGAGGCGCGCGAGAGTGCGCAGCGCGAGATCGGCGTCGGGCGAGCGCGACAGCGACCACAGCAGCTCGGTGCTGTCCTCGTCGGTCCAGCCCAGCAGCGACAGGTTCGCCGGGGCAGACGCCTCGACGAGACCGAGCCGTCCGGGGCTGGGCACGGTGGAACGGGAACTGGGCGGAATCACGGGCGAGCCTCCACCACGGTGTAAGAGTCGACCGCCGGGTCGGCGTCAGCGAACGTCGGGTGGACGAACCGCGGGTCGACGAATCTCGGGACGGTGGTGCATTCCGACATGTTCATGGCGTGTCGACGTTACTCGACAGCCCCGTCCACTCGACAATCGCGCAGTCGCGCCGGCCCTACAGACCCAGGTAGGTCTTGAGCTCGAACGGCGTCACGTGCGAACGGTACGACTCCCACTCACGACGCTTGTTGCGCAGGAAGTAGTCGAAGACGTGCTCGCCGAGCGCCTCGGCCACCAGTTCGGAGCCCTCCATGGCGGCGAGCGCCTCGTTGAGGCTGCTGGGCAGCTCCCGGTAGCCCATGGCGCGGCGTTCGGCGGAGGTCAACGACCACACGTCCTCCTCGGCCTCGGGCGGCAGCGTGTACCCCTTCTCCACCCCGCGCAGTCCGGCCGCGAGCAGCACGGCGAAGGTGAGGTACGGGTTGCACGCCGAGTCGGGGCTGCGGATCTCGACGCGACGAGAGGACGCCTTGTTCGGCGTGTACATCGGAACGCGCACCAGCGCAGAGCGATTCGACGGACCCCAGGACGCCGCCGTGGGGGCCTCGCCGCCGTGGATCAGACGCTTGTAGGAGTTGACCCACTGGTTGGTGACCGCGCTGATCTCGTTGGCGTGCTCGAGGATGCCCGCGATGAAGGCTTTGCCGGTCTCGGACAACTGCATGGGGTCGTCCGGGTTGTGGAAGGCGTTGGTCTCGCCCTCGAACAGGCTCATGTGCGTGTGCATGGCCGAGCCGGCCTGATCGCTGAAGGGCTTGGGCATGAATGTCGCGCGCACGCCCTCGTCGATCGCGACCTCCTTGACGAGGTAGCGGAAGGTCATCACGTTGTCGGCCATGGACAGGGCGTCGGCGTAGCGCAGGTCGATCTCCTGCTGACCGGGCGCGGCCTCGTGGTGGCTGAACTCCACCGAGATGCCCATGGACTCGAGGGCGTCGATGGCGTGACGCCGGAAGTTCGGCGCCTCGTCGTGGACGGCCTGGTCGAAGTAGCCGCCGTTGTCCGCGGGGACGGGGGGCCGACCGTCGTCGGGCAGTTCCTTGCACAGGAAGAACTCGATCTCGGGATGCACGTAGCAGCTGAATCCGAGGTCTGCGGCCTTGGAGAGCTGGCGACGCAGCACGTGCCGGGAATCGGCCCAGGACGGCGACCCGTCGGGCATCGCGATGTCGCAGAACATGCGGGCGGAGTGCTGCTCGCCCTTGCTGGTGGTCCAGGGCAGGATCTGGAACGTCGTGGGGTCGGGCTTGGCCACGGTGTCGGCCTCGGAGACTCGCGAGAAGCCCTCGATCGCCGAGCCGTCGAAGCCGATGCCCTCCTCGAACGCGCCCTCGAGTTCGGCCGGAGCGATGGCCACGGACTTGAGGTAGCCGAGCACGTCCGTGAACCACAGACGGACGAACCGGATGTCGCGCTCCTCCAGAGTGCGAAGCACGAATTCCTTTTGGCGATCCATGACCGTCAGGCTAGGCACGTTGCATTAAATCCGTGTTACATCGTGAAACCGGTCGCACTTTCTGGACCTCACAGCGCGGTGGCGACGACTGTGAGGTCACGGCTCAGCAGCGCAGACCTGCTGGTGGAGGCGTCAGGTCGACGAGGTAGGCGGACACGGCGTCGTCGATGCAGGCGATCCCGGCGAACGAGGCGGTGTGCTGATTTCCCTCGTAGGTGATCAGCGACGAGCCCAGCTGCGCGGCCAGAGCGACCCCGGCCTCGTACGGGGTGGCGGGATCGTCGGTGGTCGAGACCACCACGGTCGGTGCGAGTCCCGGTATCGAGACCGGCCCCGGGTCGGCTGCCGAGGGGACCGGCCAGAAGGCGCACGGCTCGAGCGGCGCGGTGCCGTTGCCCCGGCCGTCGTCCAGGAACGGCGCGGCGGCGCGGAACCGGGCGTCGAGCGCGCCCTCCTCCGCCCGGTCGGTCACCCGCGGATCGTCGACGCACCGCACGGCGGTGAACGCGTCGTTGGTGTTGCTGTACGTGCCGTCGCTCAGGCGCCCGTTGTAGAGATCGGCGAGCGAGAGCAGGATGTCGCCCTGACCGTTCTCCAGCTGAGTCAGTCCGCGCCGCAACGGTCCCCACAGTTCGGTGCTGTAGAGCGCCTGCTGCACTCCGGTCACGGCGTCGTCGTAGCTCAGCGAGCGGGCACCCTCCGGCCCGGTGAGCTCGGTGCTCGCGGGCCGGTCCACCAACGGATCGACCAGGGCCCGGAAGGAACGGACGGCTCCCGCCGTGTCGGTACCGAGTGGACAGTCGGACCGTCCCGCGCAGTCGGCCGCGAAGGCGTCGAACACCGACTGGAAGCCTGCGCCCTGCGCGACCACCTCGTCGGCCGCGTTCGCAGCGGGGTCGAGAGCGCCGTCGAGCACCATCGCGCGCACGTTCTCGGGGAAGAGTTCGGCGTAGGTGTAGCCCAGCCGCGTCCCGTACGAAAATCCGAGATACGTCAGCTGATCATCGCCGAGCACCGACCGGACGACGTCCATGTCCCGCGCGACGTCGGCCGACGTGAGGTGTTCGAGCAACACCGGATCGTTGCGCTCGGCGCACCGCGCGGCGTAGTCCTGATTCTCCTTCTCGGTCTCGGCGATGCCGGCGGGCGAGGTGTCCACGTCGTTGTCCGCACGCTCGGTGTCGAACTCCCGCGGAGTGTCGCAGCGCACCGCCGGCACCGACGCACCGATGCCCCGAGGGTCGAATCCGATGACGTCGAAGGACGATTCGACGGCGGTACCCCGCGCCACCGTCGCAGTCGAGAGGCCCGACGCGCCGGGTCCGCCGGGGTTGACGAGCATCGAGCCCACCTTCTCCCCCGTCGCCGCCGACCGGGACAGCGCCAGTGAGGCGGTGGGCCCGGCCGGATCGTCGTAGTCGATCGGCACGGTCACCCGGCCGCACTGCAGGCTCGGGTCCAGCTCGGACCCGTCGGTCACGAATCCCTCGCACGATCCCCACGTGACACGCTGCGCCCGAAAGGCGTCCAGCGTCGACGGTTGATCGGCACGCGTCTCCGTCGTCGTGACGGGCACGGACCCACCCTCGTCGTCGGTGGGAGTGCCGCCGACATCGGAGCCGCACGCCGCGGCCAGCACTGCGAGAACCGAGAGGGAGACGGCGAGACGGACGGACACGCGACGGGAGGACACGTCTCGATGGTGGCACGGCGTGGTGTGTGACCAAGCGCACTCGTGCCGCGGAACCCGGCGGTGGCAGACTGAACGCGTCATCACCTCTACCCGGGGACCCGCCGAGCGGGCCTCGAGGACGAAAGGGACGCTCGATGTCTGCTGCTGAGACCCCGCTGTACGGATCCGCACCCACGGGCCGCAAGACCCGCACCCACCACCTGCAGGCGATGAAGGCCTCCGGCGACCGCTGGAGCATGCTCACCGCCTACGACTACTCGAGCGCGCGCATCTTCGAGGAGGCCGGCATCCCCGTCCTGCTCGTGGGCGACTCGGCCGCCAACGTCGTCTACGGCTACGACACCACGGTGCACATCGACATCGCGGAGCTCATCCCCCTGGTCCGCGGCGTGGTCCGTGGTGCCCCCAACGCACTCGTGGTCGCCGACCTGCCGTTCGGCACCTACGAGATCTCTCCGCAGCAGGCCGTCGAGACCGCTGTCCGCTTCATGCGCGAGGGCCAGGCCAACGCGGTCAAGCTCGAGGGCGGCGAGCGTGTCGCCCCGCAGATCGCCGCCATCACCGCCGCCGGTATCCCCGTGATGGCGCACATCGGCTTCACCCCGCAGAGCGTCAACGGACTCGGTGGCTTTCGCGTGCAGGGCCGCGGCGACGCGTCCGAGCAGCTCGTGGCCGACGCCATCGCCGTCCAGGAGGCCGGCGCCTTCGCCGTCGTCATGGAGATGGTGCCCGCCGATCTCGCCGGCCAGGTGACGCGCAAGCTGACGATCCCCACCGTCGGCATCGGTGCCGGTCCGGAGTGCGACGCCCAGGTTCTCGTCTGGCAGGACATGGCCGGTTTCACCAGCGGTCGCACCGCCAAGTTCGTCAAGCGTTTCGGCGACGTCGGCGACCAGCTGCGCGCCGCGGCGTCGACCTACGCCGCCGAGGTGCGGTCGGGGGCCTTCCCCGCGCAGGAGCACAGCTTCTAGGACTGCGACCCCTGGCGAGCGACGCGGGCGGGCCGGTCGGGAAAGCACCCGGGTGGCACACTCGGGGCCATGATGATGCGACATGGACTCGCCGCGGCGGGTGTCTTGGCAGCAGCGACCGTGACCCTGACGTCGTGCGCAGGCGGGACGGACACCACCACTGCGTCGACGACGACGGCCGCTCCCACGACGACCACGTCGGCGGCTGCGGCCACCCCGACGGTGTCCGAGGATCAGGCTCAGTCGCTGTGCACCGACCTCGAGGCGCAGCTGTCGAACTGGCGCGTGCAGGGCCCGACCGTGGGCCGCGGCGGCCTGAACATCCTGGTGCAGACGTGGGCGGCACGCTTCGGACTGAACGCCGCAGTGATCCAGAACCGCGGGATCGTCGACACGGCCGCGACCGACGCGTGCTCCGACGTCCGGAGCCAGGTCGTCGACATCCTCGAGATTCCCGATCTCGCGTCGGGCCTCGTGGGGCTGTGACGATGACGGCGCGCCGGTCCCTCTACCCCGAACTCGACCCGCACGACTCGGGGATGCTCGACGTCGGCGACGGGCAGCACCTCCATTTCGAGGTCAGCGGCAACCCCGACGGCACTCCGGTGGTGTTCGTGCACGGCGGACCGGGCGGCGGCACGGGTCCCGATCAGCGTCGCTACTTCGATCCCGAGGCCTACAGGATCGTGCTGTTCGACCAGCGCGGGTGCGGTCGGTCCACGCCGCACGTCGCCGACGGCGCCGATCTCTCCGTCAACACCACCGGACACTCCATCGCCGACATGGAGGTCCTGCGTGAGCATCTCGGCATCGACACGTGGTCGGTGTTCGGCGGGTCGTGGGGATCGACGTTGTCGCTCGCGTACGCCCAGGCGCACCCGCACCGCGTCACGTCACTGGTGCTGCGCGGCATCTTCCTGCTGCGTGAGTCGGAGATCGACTGGTACTACCGCGGCGGCGCGGGACACCTCTTCCCAGAACTGTGGGAGAAGTTTCTCGCCCCGATCCCGGCGGCGGAGCGCGACGGCGACCCCGTGGAGATCTACCACCGACTCCTTCACTCGTCCGACCCGGAGACCGCGCTGAACGCGGCGGTCGCGTGGTCCACGTGGGAGGGCGCCACCAGCACCCTGCTCCCGAAACCGGAACGCGTGGAGCAGAACTCCGAGGCACGGTTCGCACTCGCGTTCTCGCGCATCGAGAATCACTACTTCGTGCACCAGGGGTTCCTGGAACAGAATCAGTTGCTGGCGAACATGGACTCCATCGCCCACATCCCCGGTGTCATCGTGCAGGGCCGTTACGACGTGGTGTGCCCGGCCACGAGCGCCTGGGATCTGCATCGATCCTGGCCGTCGTCGACACTCCACATCGTCGACGACGCCGGGCACTCCGCCGCGGAACCGGGAATCATCCATCACCTCGTCGAAGCGACGGACTCCTTCCGCCGCTGACGAACCGGCCGTTCACCTGCAGGTGGTAAAGATGTCACCATGAGTTCAGGTGGTGCGGATGCGCACACGGAGATCGAGGCCAAGTTCGACGTCGGCATGGACACGCCGGTTCCCGAGCTCACGGGGGCGAAGTCGATCGTGTCCGCGTCCGCGCCGGAGCTGACACACCCGGTCTCCACGTACTTCGACACCCCGGATCTCGACCTGGCGCGTCGACGCATCACGGTGCGTCGACGGACCGGAAGCTCCGACGCGGGCTGGCACATCAAGATGCCCGTCTCGTCCGACGAGCGTCTCGAGCTGCGGAGCCCGCTGTCCGCGGGCGGCAACACCGCTCGCGTGCCGGCCGAGGTCGCCGATGGTGTGACGGCGCACGTGCGAGGCAAACCGCTCGTGCCCGTCGCGAGCATCGAGACCCGCCGCATCGTCACCGTCGTGGCCACGAAGCGGCACCAGACCGCCGCGGAGCTGTGCGACGACACCGTCACCGCCCGGAATTTGTTGGACGACACCACTGTTCGCTGGCGCGAATGGGAGGTGGAGCTGATCGACGGTGACCGCCGCACCCTGGAGAAGGTGAGCACCTACCTGCTCTCCCACGGCGCCGACCCCGGTTCCTCACCGTCGAAGCTCGCACGGGCGCTCGGATCCCGCCTGGCGGATCTCCGGACCGGCGATGCCACGCCCGACGGCACCGCCGGGTCCGCGCTGCTCGCCGCCCTGGCCACTGACGTGTCCGCTCTCCTCGCGGCGGATCCGCGCGTGCGGGAGAACGACGACGACGCGGTGCACGCCATGCGCGTCGCCACGCGGCGACTGCGCAGCGTGCTGCGGTCCTACCGCGACCTGCTCGACCGAACGTCCGTCGACGCGGTCCGTGGCGAACTGTCCTGGCTCGCCGACATTCTCGGCACCGCTCGCGACGCAGAGGTGCTGGCGGCCCGCTACGACGCGTCGCTCTCGGCGCTGCCGTCCGACGCTGTGCGCGGTCCCGTGGTCGAGACCCTCGTCGGCACCCAGCGACGGTTGTACACGCTCGCGCACGAGGAGATCGTGCGGGAGTTGAGCGGCGAGCGCTACTTCGCCCTGCTCGACGCGCTCGATGCACTCCTGGCAGCACCCACCGTCGGTCCGTCGGACGGCCGCGCGGACAAGGTCTTCCGGAAGGTGCTCCGTGGCCAGTACCGCACGATCGCCCGAGCCGAGGCTCACGCGGCCGCGCTCACCGGCGACGAGCGTGCCGAGGCTCTGCACGACGTGCGCAAGAACGCCAAGAAGCTGCGCTACGCGGCCGAGGCAGCGGCGGGCGCACTCTCGGACGGAACAGTACGAACGACGGCCGCCGACGTCGCGAAGGCCGCGAAGAAGGTGCAGTCCGTCCTCGGCGACGTCCAGGACAGTGCGGTGTCGCGCGCCACGATCCTGACCGAGGCCGCCTCCGCGGCCGAGCGAGGCGAGGACACCTTCACCTTCGGTGTCCTGTACGCGAACGAGGGACACGACAGCGCGGACGCGCTGGAGCCGCTCCCCCGCGCGTGGACGAAGCTGCGGCGCCGCGCAGCCTCCCTCGGCTGACAACCTGAGCGGCCTACCCGACCACCGACGACCGGCCTCCGGCCTACCCGACGACCGGCCTCCGGCCTACCCGACCGAGAACTCCACTCGCCGGGTCGCGACGTCCACCGGCCCCACCCGCACGGTGACGGTCGTGCCCTCGGCCGGGTCTCCCGAACACGGGCCGACGACGGTGTACTCGGGAACGAAGACCTCGGCGGGCCGCTTGTCGGTTCGTCCGCGCAGCACGATGGCCGAGACGGTGTCGCCGACGCTGTCGGCCAGCACTCTGGCCTCGACGAGGTCGATGCACGCACGGTCCACCTTCGACGCCAGCGAGTCGCTGCGCCGCATCGCGTCGGGCAGGTCCGCGAATTCGGCGAGCACCCAGTCGGGGACAGCGGTTCCGGCGCAGTGGGCGAGACACACCTCGGTGGCGTACCTGTCGACGCGCCGACGCAGCGGCGCGGTGACGTGGGCGTACGGACCACCGATCCCGGAATGATCCGGCTGCTCGGGTGTCTCACCGTCGAAGGCGACGTACGCGGCGCCGCGCAACAGCGTGGTCGCCTCGGTCATCACGGCGAGAGTCGTGGGAGCCGCCGGATCCAGGCCGGCGAGAACCTGGCCGGGCGAGGCACCGGTCGGCCACTGCAGGCCCAGTGCCCGCACCACCGCCCGCAATGCCTCGACGTCCGACGCGCCCGGCGGCGGGAGAGTGCGCAGGATGCCGACCCTCGCCTCGAGCATGATCGCGGCAGCGCACATCCCGGTGAGCAGGGACATCTCGGCGTTCCACGCGTCGGCCTCGGTGCGCGGCGCGATCTCGAGGCGCCATCCGCCGCGGTCGGAACCGTTGGCGACGACCTCCTGCTCGGGCAACGCGAGTTCGATGGCTCCACGCTCGACCGCGAGGGCCCGCCGCGCCCGACCGAGATCCTGCAGCGCCGTCAGCGACGGATGCACGGTGCCGGAGTCGACAGCCGACTGCACCTCGGCGTAGGTGAACCGTTGCCGTGAGCGCACCGTCGCCGGCTCGACGTGCCAGGACGTCGCCGTCCCCGCGGGGTCGGTGTCGATGGTCCACAGCGCGGCCGGCCGTACCCGGTCCGGCAGGAGGGACGACGCGTCCTCGGACATCTGCCGAGGGTGCAGCGGCACGCTGTCGTCCGGGAGGTAGAGCGTCTGTCCACGGCGGCGCACCTCCTCGTCCAGCACGCTTCCCGGCGCGACGACCGCACCGACGTCGGCGATGGCGTAGTACAGGCGGAAACCCGCGTCGGTGCGGTGGACGACGAGAGCCTGGTCCAGATCCATCGACCCGGGCGGGTCGATGGTCACGAACTCCAGGTCGGTCGCGTCGCGCCGCGGCGGACGAGAGTCCGCCACCGGGACCGCGTCGGGCGGGTACCCGGTCGGCAGGTCGAACTCGGCGCGCACAGCCGAGAAGTCGACACCGTCGACCCGAGGCGCAACGGCCCGCCTCGATACCGACGCGGTCACGAGCGCGCCGATGCGGTCACGAAGACCAGGTGTCGTCGGCGTCGTCCGCGGCCTTGTTACGCTCCGCGGCGATCTCGAGGGCGCGCTCGGCGGTGGCCCTGTCGGGGTAGGGGCCCATGCGGTCCATCGCACCGGCCTCCTTGCCCTGCACGACAGCCTTGTCGCTGATACGGAAGTACCACTGATCGTCGTCGTCACTCATGATCGACAGTGTGCCCCAGATCCGCCCCGACGGAACAGACTTCGCGTTCTGCGGCCTCGTGATTCACGGTCGGCGACGCGCCGACCGCACACACCGCGGGACCAGCGGCCGCGTTACACTTCTCGCATGTCCGGGTACACACGCCGGACCGGAGCCGGACCACGCACCCGATAGGAGTACGACATGTCGACCCTTCTCTTCGATCAACTGTTGCCGCTGATGGGCCATGACGCCGCGACGTACTGGGCCACCCTGCTGGTGGTCGACCCCATCTGATCCACTCTGCTCACGAACGGCTCCGCCCTCATCGAGGACGGGGCCTTTCGTCGTTCAGGAGGACTCGATACGTGGCGGCGGGCCGACGCTTCCCGTAGTTTCCTACCGCCGGCCCGCCGAGACTCACTGTAGAGGACATCGAACGTATGTTCTAGTCCGCCCTCCGACGTAGCGGTCCGTGCTGGTCGTGTGCGCGGACGAGTCGGCGTGTAAGCCGGATCCTGTCCCCGGGACGAATCCCGGGTGGCGACCATCCATCTGGGCACACCGTCGCCGGGTACCTCGAGCGATCAACCCGCAGGCTCGGGCGAGCAGCCCTCGAACACCTGCGCAGACGCACCACCGCGAACGGCGGTGCGACCTTCGATCTTGCTCCGGGCGGGGTTTACCGAGCCACCCCGGTCACCCGGGGTGCTGGTGCGCTCTTACCGCACCGTTTCACCCTGACCGACCGATCCGAGGACCGGTCGGCGGTCTCTTCTCTGTGGCACTGTCCCGCGAGTCGCCTCGGGTTGCTGTTGGCAACCGCCCTGCTCTGTGGAGTCCGGACTTTCCTCGGCTCGAAGCTTGACGACGCCGGTCGTCAGTTCTCCGTGCCGCGGCCGCCCGGCCAACTCGTCCGCCCCGTCATGGTAGCCGCTCCGCCACCCCCGTCCCACCCACGCCCGACCCCCTCGTCGACCCACGCGAGTACGTCCGAACCGTCGCTGGGCGAGCCGCGATCACGACAGTTCGGACGTACTCGCGGGGGGTGGGTGTGCCGAGCGGACGGACGGTCGGACCGGGGATCTAGAGTCACGCGCATGACCTTCGTCGTCCTCCTGCGCGGCATCAACGTCGGCGGCATCCGCATCTCCATGGCGGCCCTGCGGTCGTCGCTGGAGGACGCCGGATACACCGCGGTGCGCACCGTTCTCGCGTCGGGCAACGTGGTGCTCACCGCGACGACGCAGGACCCGGCCGTGGTGCGCTCCGACGTGGAGGGCGTCCTGCGGCAGGCCTTCGGCTACGAGGCGTGGGTGGTGGTCGTGACCGTGGAGCAGCTCGCCGAGATCGTCGCCGCCTTCCCGTGGGAGACCGACGAGGCGGTACGCCACCCTTACGTGATCTTCTCGACGGATGGTGTGTCCACCACCGATCTCGCGGCGATCGGCGAGACGGCCGACCCTGCCGTCGAGAGGTCTACACTCGGGCCCCATCGCGTCCTGTTCTGGGAGGTCGTGCGCGGTGACACCCTGTCCAGCGTCGTCGGCAAGGCCAGTGCGCGCGCGTCCTACAAGTCGACGACGACCACGCGAAACCTCCGCACGCTGCGCAAGATCCTCGCGTGATCACCGATTCCACCGCGCGGACCGTCGTGGCCGCGCTGCTGGTGGCTGCCGTCCTGGTCTTCGCCATCGCTCGCCCTCGCGGACTCCCCGAGGCCACCATCGCCGTTCCGGCCGCGGCACTGGCGATCCTGCTCGGAGTCGTGTCGACGAGCGACGCACTCGAGGAGACGGCGGAGCTCGCCCCCACGGTGGCGTTCCTCGCGGCGATCCTGGCTCTCGCTCACCTCGCCGACGCGCACGGTGTGTTCACGTGGATCGCGTCCGTCCTGCACGCCCGGTCGCGATCCTCCCCCACGCGGCTCCTGATGCTCGTGTTCGTCACCGCGTCCCTCACCACGGCAGTGCTCAGTCTCGACGCGACGGTCGTCCTGCTCACCCCGGTCGTCATCGCCGCCGCCCGCCGCGCCGGGATGTCGCCACGGCCGGCGTCGTATGCGGTGGCACACCTGTCGAACTCGGCCTCCACGCTGCTGCCGGTCTCGAATCTGACCAACCTGCTGGTGTTCTCGGCCACCGGTCTGTCGTTCCTGCACTTCACCGCGTTGATGGCAGCGCCGTGGCTCGTCGCGATCGCGCTCGAGTACGCGGCGTTCCGTTGGTTGTTCCGCGGCGACCTGCGCGAGGTGGAGAACCCGCCGCAGGACGACGGTCCGTCCGTGGCGGCGCCGACGCTCGCCCTCGTCGTGATCGGCTGCGCTCTGGTGGGTTTCGCGATCAGTGGGTCGCTCGGCCTCGAACCGGTGTGGGTGGCCGCGGCGGCCGCGATCGTGCTCGCCGTTCCTGCGCTGCGCCGGTCCGAGACGACTCCCGTCGCGATCGTGCGTGCACTCGATCTCTGGTTCTGCGTGTTCGTCTTCGCGCTCGGAGTGGTGGTCGCGGGACTCGCCGGGGGTCCGGTGGGCGAGGCCGTCACCGAGATCCTGCCGACGTCGTCCACGCTGCTCGCGCTCCTGACCGTCGCCGCGGTGGCCGCGGTCGCCTCCAACGTGCTCAACAACCTGCCCGCGACGCTGCTGCTGCTCGCCGCACTGACGTCGACGACAGGCGCTGCACCGGTGGGCGCGCTGCTCGCCATGCTGATCGGCGTCAACCTCGGGCCCAACCTCACCTACGTCGGGTCGCTCGCGATCATGTTGTGGCGCCGCGTGGCTCGCGCGGAGGGCGAGCCGCCGAGCCTGCGGACGTTCACCGTGGTGGGTCTGGTGACCACACCGATCACCGTGGTCGCGGCGACCGTCGCCCTGTGGCTCGCCCTGCAGGTGTAGGGGTCAGGTCCAGAGGAATGACGTGTCGTTCACCAGGCGTACGGAGGCCGCGTCGTCGTCGAACCAGTCGACGATGCTGATGGACGCCAGGTCGAGGTGCATCCGGTAGAGGATCGACGGGCCGACGTCCAGGCCGAGCTGCAGGAGCGTCTTGATGGGCGTCACGTGCGAGACCACGACGACGGTCTTCCCCGCGTACTCGGTCGCGATGTGTTCGCGGACCCGACGCACCCGTTCGAGGACGGCATCGAAGCTCTCGCCGCCGGGAGGCGCGACGGACGTGTCGCCCATCCACCGCCGATGCAGCTCGGGATCGCGCTCGGTGGCCTCGAGGAAGGTGAGGCCCTCCCACTCGCCGAAGTCCGTCTCCGTCAGATCCTCGACGACGGTGACGGGGACGTCGATCGCGCGGGAGACGGCCGACGCGGTGTCGAACGCCCGGCCCAGCGGTGAGCTCAGGACGACGTCGACGCCGCCCAGCAGTGCGACACGCTGCGCCGCGGCCGCCGCCTGCGCTCGCCCGAGCTCGGTGAGCTCCGGGTTGCCTCGGCCGGAGTACCGACGATCCACCGACAGGGCGGTCTGGCCGTGCCGCAGCAGGATCGTGCGGGTCGCGGCACCCGAGACGGACTGCCAGGCAGGCCGTTCCGACACCGGCGTCGGCGCGCTCGCGACCTCGGCCGCACCGGTGAGCAGCGCGTCCTCACCGTCCATCGCCTGGTTGGCCAGCCGGTCGGCATGCGAGTTCTCGGCACGCGGAATCCACGCGTACTGCACGTCGTCGAACGTGTCCGCGACAGCGGCTGCTCGCGCGCGCAGCGGAATCATGTCCGGGTGCTTGACCTTCCAGCGGCCGGACATCTGCTCGACCACCAGCTTGGAGTCCATCCGCACCGAGACGCGCGAGGCCCCGAGTTCGCGGGCCGCCTCGAGACCGGCGATCAGTCCGCGGTACTCGGCGACGTTGTTCGTCACCACTCCCAGGTGTTCGCGGCGCTCGGCCAACACCGTGGCTCGCGCCGCGTCCCACACGACGGCTCCGTAGCCGGCGGGCCCGGGGTTGCCTCGCGATCCCCCGTCGGCCTCCACCAGGACGGAGTCGGGATGGGGACTCACAGACCGGACTCGTTGGTGCGCACCAGGATCGCGTTGCACTCCGAGCACCGCACGACCACGTCGGGCGCGGTGCCGGCGATGCGCGCGATCTCGCCGCGATCCAGCTCGATCCGGCACGCACCGCAGCGCCGACCACGCAGCAGGGCCGCACCGATGCCCGACCTCTCACGCTGCTTCTCGTACATCGCGGACACCTCGGCGGGCAGCTGCGCGGCGAGCTCCTCGCGCTGCGCCGACCGAGTGCGCTCGGCGTTCTCGACGTCGGCGAGCGCGTCGTCGCGTCGACGGGTGGCGTCGACGATCGTGTCCTCGACCTGTGTCAGATTGGCACCGGCGTGCTCGTAGTCGCTCTGCGACGCCTCGCGCTGCTCCATGACCTCGAGCAACTCGTCCTCGAGGATGCCGCGGCGGCGCTCGAGGCTGCCCAGCTCGTGCTGGAGTTCGCTGAGCTGCTTCGCGGGAGCCGCGCCGGAGGCCAGCGCAGCGCGGTCCTTCTCCTCGCGGCGGCGCACGGCGTCGACCTCGCCCTCGAGCTTGCGAATGTCCCGGTCCAGATCGTCGAGCGAGATCTGCACGCCCACGGCTGCGTCCTTGCGGTCGATCCGCTCGCGTTCGAGTGCATCGAGCTCGACCTGCTCGGGAAGAGTGCGTCGACGGTGTGCGAGCTGGGCCAGTTCGGTGTCCATGGCGGCCAGGTCGAGGAGGGAGAGCTGGATCTTCGGGTCGACGTTCACGCGTGTCACGGTACTAGTCCTGCGGGGGACGGACGCCGATGCTCCACGGATCCGTTCTGATCGTCAGTGTCCGGGTGGTCCAGCCGTCGCGATCACCGAACGCGCTGTCCAGCAGGTCGCGCGCCTGGGCGCACCACGGGAACTCCCCCGCCCAGTGCGCGACGTCGATCAGCGCGGGTCCGCCGGCCCGCAGGTGTTCGTCCGCCACGTGGTGTCGCAGGTCGGAGGTCACGTAGGCATCGACACCCGCTGCGGTGACGGCGCCGAGCATCGAGTCCCCGGATCCACCGCACACGGCCACCCGCCGGATCGTCGCGTCCGGGTCGCCGGCGGCGCGCACTCCCCAGGCAGTGGACGGGAGCCGGCTGCCGACGCGGTCGGCGAAGGCGCGCAACGACATCGGCTCGGCCAGCGTCCCGATCCGGCCCAGCCCGCAGTCGGTCGGCAACCCGGCCGTCTCGACGACGTCGAACGCCACTTCCTCGTAGGGGTGCGCCGAGCGCAGCGCGGTGAGAACGGCAGCGCGTGCAGAGCGCGGAGCGACCATCTCGACGCGCCGTTCCTCGACCGACTCGACGGTGCCGACGGTGCCGATCGCCGGCCGCGCGTCGTCGACGGGACGGAACTGGCCGTCGCCCACGACGCTCCAGCTGCACTCGCGGTAGTCGCCGATCGACCCGCCGCCCGCGTCGAACATGGCCTGCCGCACAGCGGGGGCGTCGGCCACCGGGACGTACACACCCCACTTGTCGAGGCCCCCGTCCGACTTCTCGTCGAGCGGGCGCAGATCGGTGAGGCCCAGCAGTGTCGCCAGCGCGTCGGACACCCCGGGCTGCGCCGAGTCCGCGTTGGTGTGGGCGGTGAACAGAGCGCACCCCGCCGTGATCAGGCGATGCACCAACGCGCCCTTGGGCGTGTGGGCACCGACTGTGTCGACACCGCGCAGCAGCAGTGGGTGGTGCACCACGAGCAGATCGGCACCGGCGGTGATCGCCTCGTCCACGACGGCGGCCGTGGCGTCGACGGCGAACATCACGGTGGTCACGGAGTTCGCGGGATCGCCGCACACCAGACCGACCGAGTCCCAGCTCTCGGCGAGCCGGGGCGGGTACGCCGCGTCGAGCACGTCGATGATCTCGGCCAGGGTGGGCGCTGCGGTTCCCGTCGATGCCATCACTCGACCCTAGGTGTGCCCATCTCGCGCACCACGTCACCCCACGCGTCGGCGAGTCGGTCGACGGAGTCCGCGCCCCGCACCGCGATCCGCAGGTGATCCGGGCCGAGGCCGGGAAAGGTGTCGCCTCGGCGGACCGCGACACCGCGGTCCCGCAACGCGGCCCGGATCGCTGCGCCGTTCTCCGCGCGGACGAGCACGAACGACGCCGTCGCCGGTGCCGTCACCTCCACCCCGAGTACGCGGAGCCGTTCGACGAGGTACTGCCGCTCGCGGGCGAGCACGAGCGCGTCGGCGTCCACGGACGCGACGGCGTCGGGTTCGCAGCACGCCTCGATCGCGGCCAGCTGCAGGGTGCCCAGCGGCCAGTGGGGTCGGCCCCGGTTCAGTGTGGCGAGGACGTCCGGCGCTCCCAGCGCGTACCCGCACCGCAGCCCCGCGAGGGCGAACGACTTGGTGAGGCTGCGCAGCACCACCACGTCGGGACGAGACTGCGACGCCAGGGACTCGGGCTCGCCGGGCACGGTGTCGGCGAATGCCTCGTCCACGACGAGCACGCGTCCCTCCGCCCGGAGTGCGAGCACGTCCGCGCGGGGATGGCCGATGGACGTCGGGTTGGTGGGATTGCCCAGCACCACCAGGTCGGCGTCGTGCGGAACGGCGGCGTCGACGAGCCGGTACGGCGCGGGCAGGACGACCCGATGCACCGGGACGTCGGCACTGCGCAGGGCGAACTCCGGCTCGGTGAAGGACGGGTGGACGACCGCGGCGAGGCGCGGGCGCAGCCGGGGCAGCATCGCGAATCCTTCGGCCGCTCCGGCGAGCAACAGCACCTCGTCCGGAGATCGACCGTGGCGCAACGCCACTCGGTCGCGAACCCGCCGGTCCTCGGCCTCGGACGGATACGCCGCGAGTCGGTCGACGGCCTCGATCAGTCTGCGCCGCAACCACTCGGGGGGCCGGGACCCACGAACGTTCACCGCGAAGTCGAGCATGCCCGCCTCGACCTCCACGTCGCCGTGGTGGCGAAGCAGCGGATCGATACGGGCGTCGCCTGTCACTCGGGTGACTGTAGGCGCTCCATATACTGACCCCCATGTCCACCACAGCCGTCGACCTCGTCCTCTTCGACCTCGACGGCACGCTCACCGATTCCGCACCCGGCATTCTCGCCGGTTTCGATCACGCGCTCGCGACGGTGGGGAGCCCGCCGCCCGGCGACGACGTCCGGGCGCACGTCATCGGTCCGCCGATGATCGACACGTTCCGGTCCCTCGGTCTCGACGAGGACAGGGTCGAGCGCGCCCGCGCCGCCTACACGGAGTACTACGACAGCCGCGGCTGGTCCGAGAACCGGGTGTACGAGGGCATCGTCGACGTGCTGGACGCGCTCGTGGCCGCCGGTGTCCCGATGGCGGTCGCGACGTCGAAGAACGAACGATTCGCACGGCGCATTCTCGAACACTTCGGCCTGGCCGACTACTTCCGCTTCATCGCGGGCGCCAGCGACGACGGCAGCCGCCGGTCCAAGGCGGACGTCGTCGCGCGCGCACTCGAGCAGGTGGGGCGCCCGGCTCGGTCCACGGCCGAGGGCGGTACCGCGTCGGTGGTGATGGTCGGCGACCGCGACCACGACGTGTTCGGCGCCGGGCACTGGGGCATCCCCGTCGTCCTGGTCCGGTGGGGATACGGATTCGAGTCCGAGCACGACGCGGCCTCGTGGTCCGTCGGATCGGCGGCGGAACTCACCACGCTGCTCTCCTCGCTCACGACGGACGCGGCATGACGGTGCACGTGACCTTCGTCTGCACGGGCAACATCTGTCGGTCGCCGATGGCCGAGAAGATCGTGACGCAGGCCCTCGCGGATGCCGGGATGGACGACCGGGTGCGCGTCACCAGCGCCGGCACGGGCGACTGGCACGTCGGCGACGCCGCCGACCCGCGCGCCGCTGCCGAGCTGGAGTCGCACGGCTACCCGTCGGCCCATCGCGCCCGCACCGTCGATGCCGAGATCCTGGGTGCGGACCTCGTCGTCGCGCTGGATCGAACTCACGAGCGCGACCTCCGTCGCCTCGGCGTCCCCGCGGACCGGCTGGCACTGCTGCGCTCGTTCGACCCGGACGCCGATTCCGACTCGGTGGCCGATCCGTACTACGGCGACGACGGCGACTTCCGGACGGTGCGCGAGCAGATCGAGGCGGCCGTCCCCGGTCTACTCGAGGCCCTCACGCAGCACTGACACCCCCGTCGCGACGCGACGACTACGCTGTGTAGTCGTGCGCCGACTGTCGTTCCTTCTCCGTCCCGGGTGGTTGGCACTCGCGGCTGTCGTCATCCTCTTCGCGTACCTCTGCTTCTCCGTTCTCGCGCCCTGGCAACTGGGCAAGAACACCACCACGTCGGCGCGGAACGAGCAGATCAGCCGCTCCTTCGACGCGGAACCGGTCGATGCTGCCGACCTGTTGACCGAGCAGGTCGTCGCCCCCGAGGACGACTGGCGACGGGTCGTGGTCACCGGGACGTACGACGCCGACAGCGATGTGGTGGTCCGCCTGCGCAGCGTCGACGACACCCCGGCCTTCGAGGTCCTCACCCCGTTCGTCACCGACGCCGGGCCCACGATCCTGGTGAACCGCGGCTACGTGCTGCCCACCACGGGTATCGACGTCCCGACCTTCGATCCCCCGCCGGCCGGCACCGTCACGCTGGAGGGCCGCCTGCGCGTCTCGGAACCGTCGGTTCCGGACAAGCCCGCCGTCGCCGGCCCCGGGGTCCCGCAGGTCTACACGATCACGCCCGCCCAGGTCGGTGAGTTGACCGGCACCGATCCGGTCGACGGGTACGTGCAGCTCGCCGACGCGCAGCCCGGCGGTCTCGGTGTTCTCGCGCTGCCGCAGCTCGACGCCGGGCCTTACCTGTCCTACGGGTTGCAGTGGCTGGCGTTCGGCATCATGGCTCCGCTGGGTCTGGCGTACTTCGTGCGCGCCGAGATCAAGGAACGGCGGCGTGGCAACGCCGAGTCGAGTGACGATCTCGAACCGAGCGACGATCTCGAGCCCACCGCCGCTCCCGACGAGTACGACGACGGACTGGACGCGCTGCTGAAGCCGCGGCGAGGCCTACGAAGGAAGTCGGCGCCCGCGGCCGAGTCGACGACGCTGCTGACCGATCGCTA
Source organism: Rhodococcus sp. UNC23MFCrub1.1 (assembly GCF_000686025.1). GTDB lineage: Bacteria > Actinomycetota > Actinomycetes > Mycobacteriales > Mycobacteriaceae > Rhodococcoides. The sequence goes on along the minus strand of NZ_JMLQ01000004.1, from coordinate 382,143 downwards.
CGGCAAGAAGCGCTGACACCGCCGCGGCGCTCGCCTGCACCGCGGCCGACAGGCGCACCGCACGCCGCAGATCGTTCGTCGTGGGGACGCTTCCCCGGCCCAGGACGGGCCGCTGTTCGACACCGTGCGCGTAGGCCGTCTCGCCGCCGAGCCGTACTCCGAGGGCGCCCGCGGCGGTCGACTCGGTCACTCCGGCATTCGGGCTCGGATGGTCGGACGCGCTCGCGCGCCACGCGGCCAGGGCGTCCCGCGGCGTCCCACCCACCGTCGGCGCCGATGCTGCCGTGAGGAGTCCGGTGAGTCGGGCGGGGATCAGGTTGACCACGTCGTCGAGCCGGGCGGCACACCATCCGAACCGTTCGTAGCGCGGCGAGTGGTAGCCGATCATCGCGTCGAGGGTGTTGACGGCGCGGTAGCCGACGGCGCCAGGAGCCCCTGCCACCGCGGCCCAGAAGAGCACGCCCGTCGTCGCGTCCGAGGTGTTCTCGGCCACCGATTCGAGCGCCGCCCGCGCCGCGCCCGCGTCGTCCAGCAGAGCGGGATCACGCCCGCAGAGCGACGGCAGAATCGCCCGCGCGGCCGGAAGATCGTTGGCGTCCAGGGCGTCGGCCAGCGCGAGACCCGTGCGGGCCAGCGTCGTTCCGCCGAGACACGCCCAGACCGCGGCGGCCGTCAGCGTCGCACGCGGAACCGGGTGATCGCGCACGAGTCGATCCGCCGCGGCCGTCGCGCCGATGGCTCCACCGACGAGCAGTGCGGTGTGGACGGTTCCGGCGAGTCGGTCGTCCCGGTACGTCCGCGTCTCGAGGGCGGCGGCGAGAGATCCGAAGGCGGCCACGGGATGACGGCGTCGTGGATCCCCCAGCATCAGGTCGGCGAGGTATCCGGACACGATTCCGACGGCGGGTGCGGTGATCATCGTCTGCGATCCTATCCGCCGCGTCACGGTCAGATAGTCGGACGTCCACGTATTCGGATACCCTGTGCGCATGACGGAGTCGGCGCGGACGCAGGACTGGCACACCGGCGCGGACGGCGAGCTGTATCCGCCGGAGCCCTGGTACCTCGGCGGCACCCTGCTGGTGTCGGTCTACCGCGTTCCCGTCCACGAGCTCCCGCAGGACGTGGTGTCCGCCGTGTCCGACGCCGATGCCCGGCTGGTGACGGTCGGCGGGCACGCTGTCGTCTCCGCGGCCTTCGTGCGCTACACCTCGGGCGGCGTCCTGTCCTACGACGAGTTGATCGGCTCGGTACTCGTCCGGCGCGGCGTCACCGTCATGGCCACCATCCCGCACATCTGGGTCGACAGTCCGCAGTCCCGCACCGGTGGGCGCGAACTGTGGTCCATACCGAAGCATCTGGGCGAATTCCGCAGCGAGACGAGCGGGCCGCATGTCACCGCGTCGATGACGTTCGACGGTGCCCCCGTCGCGGCGCTCGACGCGCGGGTCGGGCGCCGACTCACACCGGGCACGCCGCGCATTCCGCTCACCACCGCACAGCACCTCGGCGGTCGCACCGTCGTGTCCCGCAACACGATCTACGCGACCACCCGCGCGCTGTCGACGACGTGGACGTTCGCATCGGACGGTCCGCTGGGTCACCTGCACGGACGCACGCCGACCGTGAGCGTGGCACTCGCCGACGCCTCCATCGTGTTCGGTGGACACGTCGACCGACGCTGAGCTCGTTGGGGTTGACTGTGGGTCCGCCTACACAGGAGACCCCATGACCGACCTACAGAACTTCGCCGACACCGTCTTCACCGCCGCAGCCGGGCTGCAGGTCACCACGGCCACCGGCACCGAGGTACGCGGACACATCGATCTGACGGGCGATCATCACACCCCGTGGGGCGTCGTGCACGGCGGCGTCTACGCCTCGGCCGTCGAATCGGCCGCGAGTATCGGTGCGAGCGTGGCGGTCTCGGACCGCGGACAGTTCGCGGTCGGCGTCCACAACGGAACGGACTTCCTCCGGTCGATGACCGAGGGGCGGGTCGACGTGGTCGCCACCCCGCTGCAACAGGGTCGGGTACAGCAGCTCTGGCAGGTGATCATCACCAGCGCCGACTCAGGTAAGGAGATCGCCCGCGGTCAGGTGCGACTGCAGAACGTGGCGAACCCGAACGCCTGACTAGAAGCTCCAGCCGCGGAACAGGTAGCTGATGCGGATCAGGATGTCGACGAGCCCTGCGGACATGTGTTCCTCCGACGTTCGTGCCTGTCAGCGGGCTCGGGTCGCCCCCTGTCCCAGAACACTAGGCACCCGCCGGCCCGTCGGGGGTCGCAACACGGAGAACGGGCGACGTTCTCGTGTCAGTCGGCGAGGGAACGCCACGGTGCCGCGCCTTCGATCTCGAAGGCCACCTCGAGCAGCGTTCGCTCGTCGCCCTGCACACCGGAGAACATGACCCCCACCGGCAGTCCGGCGCTCGAGCGCCCCAGCGGCAGCGACATCGCCGGCGCGCCCGCCACGTTGTGCAGCGGAGTGAACGCGGCGTAGGACGTGAGCCTCTCGAGGTACTCGTCGAACGGCACGTGCGGCGACAGATGCCCCAGCCGCGGCGTGGTGTGCCCGAGCACCGGGGACAGCACCAGGTCGACGCTCGCGAACATCGAGGCGTAGTCGGCACCGGCCCTGCGTAGTCGACGCACCACCGACGGCAATCGGTACCGCGTACGACGGAAGCGGTCCGCGAGTCCCACGGTGAGCGTGTCGAAGTCGCGTTCCGTGCGGCCCTCGAGACGCGGCGTCGTCTTCTGCAGAACGTAGGCGAGGAACGACCAGTACTCGACGAAGTCCTCGGGAAAGCGTGGGTCGATCGGCACGGTGGTCATCTCGTCCACCGTGTGACCGAGGCGCTCGAGGAGCGCGGCGGCGTCGTCCAGCGCGGCGAGCGTCTCGACGTCGGTGGGGCCGCCCGCGGGCGACTGCCGGATCACACCGACCCGCAGTCGCCGCGCCGACGGGCCCGTCACGGTGCCGATCGGTCGCAGGCGTCGTGCACTCGCGTGATCGGCCGCGGCCCAGAACGCGGCGGTGTCACGGACACTGCGCGTCAGCACGCCCTCGGAGACGATCGCGACGGGCAGCAGCTTCTCCAGCGCCGGCAGCACGAACCTGCCGCGCGACGGCTTGAGGCCCACGAGCCCCGTGCAGGCCGCTGGGATCCGGATCGAGCCGCCGCCGTCGTTGCCGTGTGCGAGGGGAACCGCCCCCGCCGCCACCAGCGCCGCGGATCCGCCCGAGGACGCGCCCGTCGAGTACTCGGTGTTCCAGGGGTTCCGGGTGGGCGGCCGGGTCGGGAACTCGGTCGACGCGCTGAGTCCGAACTCCGGCAGCGTCGTCTTGGCCATGACACCGAACCCCATCGAGAGCATCTCGCGGGCCACGGGACCGTGCCGGTCCGCGGGACGAGCACGGATGATCTCGGAGCCCTGGCCCGTCGGCAGCCCTCGGACGTCGCTGTTGTCCTTGATCAGCGTCGGCACACCCGCGAACGGCCCCGCCTGGTCGCCGACGACGGGAGTCGTCAGTGGTGGCCCCACCAGCGCGTCCAACTCGGCCATCTTCTCGATGCGCGACAGTGCCGCCGACGCCAGTTCCGCGGCGGAGACCTCGCGCCTGCGCACTCGCAGCGCGAGCCCCACCGCATCGTCGCGCCCCAACGCATCGTCCGTGAACGCATGTGTCATCGAAGATCCCCCTCGCTTCCGTCACCGGCGCCGCGGTGATTGCGTGCGCGTCCCGCGGGGAACGCTGCACCCCGTGCGCCGCGGTCCGTGGTGCACGCAACTCTAGAGAATGCGGCCGCGACCGGTCCGAGACTCACGTCTTCACCGAATACGGTCGTCAGTTCCTGTCCTGTGCGAAAGGTTTCTCGGGTGTCCACCACTTCCACCTCGGCCGACAACGCGGCCCCCGCGGTCTCCCGACGCGCCTGGCAGTCGTTGATCGTCCTGCTCATGGGCATGTTCATCGCCCTGCTCGACACGACCATCGTCAACGTCGCGCTCCCCACCATCCGCACGAGCCTCGACGCGTCCGAGGCCACCCTGTCCTGGATCATCTCCGGATACGCGCTCGCGTTCGGCCTGGCACTGATCCCGGCGGGTCGGGTGGGCGACCGCATCGGCCACAAGTGGGTGTTCTTCACCGGACTCGCCCTCTTCACGGTGGCCAGCCTCGCGTGTGGACTCGCGCAGAACGATCTGCAGCTCGTCGCGGCGCGCATCGTGCAGGGACTCGCGGGCGGCATCTTCGTCCCCGCCGTCACCGCCTACATCCAGTTGCTGTTCCCGCCGCAGATGCGGGGCAAGGCCTTCGCCATCATGGGCGCCGTCATCGGCGTCTCGTCCGCACTGGGCCCCATCATCGGCGGTCTGATCATCGAGGCCGCCGGCAGCGAGAGCGGGTGGCGGTTGGTCTTCTGGGTCAACCTGCCGTTCGGACTCATCGGCTTGATCCTGGCCGCGAAGATCTTGCCGACCCGCTCCGAGATCGACTCCCCCGACGCCCCCGCGCGCGGTATCGACTGGGTGGGTCTCGCACTCGTCACGGCAGGTCTCGTCGCGATCCTGGTCCCCCTCATCGAGGGCCAGGACACCGGATGGCCGACCTGGACGTATGTGACACTCGGCGCCGGCATCGTGCTCATCGGGCTGTTCGGCGCGTGGGAGGTGCGCTACTCGCGTGCCGGCCGCACCCCTCTTGTCCCGCCGCGACTGTTCACCCGGCCCGCGTTCACCGGCGGGGTCATTCTCGCCCTCGTCTACTTCGCTGCCTTCACGTCGATCTTCTTCACCATCTCGATCCTGTGGCAGACCGGTCTCGGCAACTCGGCCCTCGCCTCGGGCGTGGTGTCGATCCCGTTCGCGATCGGCAGCATCATCTCGTCGTCGCAGTCCAACAGGCTGGCCGAACGTCTCGGCCGCAATGTCCTGGTGCTCGGCACGGCCCTCGTCACCCTGGGACTCGTGTGGGCCTGGTTGGTCCTGCTGTTCACCGATGCGTCGGCCCTGACCAACTGGAAGCTGCTGCTGCCCCTGTTCATCGCAGGCCTGGGCAACGGCGCCTTCATCGCTCCCAATGCGCAGTTCATCGTCGCGACGGTCGATCGGCCCGACGCGGGCGCCGCCAGCGGTGTCATCTCGACGATGCAGCGGGTCGGCAGCGCGATCGGCATCGCCATCATCGGCAGCGTCCTCTTCGGCTCGCTGAACGTCATGGGCCCCGGTGAGGACGCCGTCGCGACGGCGTTCACCGACAGCGCGGCGCACGCCATGGGAGTCAGCGCCGGATTCGCCGTGCTCGCGTTCGTCCTGGTCTTCGCACTACCGCGACGGGCTCACTGATCGTCCGCATCCGGTGCCAGAAGGTGCACGTCGTCGGCGACGATCGATCGCAGTAGTTCGTCGACGGCCTTCACCCGCGCCAGTCGCGTGAGATCGCGAGGCATCGCGGTCCAGTAGTCGCGGCGCACGGCGAACTCGTCGGGCAACACGCAGACCAGCTGGTCGTCCGGCTCGCCGATGTAGTTGGGCAACGGTGCGATCCCGAGCCCGTGGCGGGCCGCGAGCCAGTGCCCGGTGATGTTGTTGGTCTGGAACTGCGGTCGACCGTCGAGATGCATGGCGTCGAGGATGCGCAGCGGCACCACGTCCAACAGCGCGTCGACGTACCAGATCAGGACGTGCCGACGCAGGTCGTCGAGGCTCTCCAGTGTGGGCGCGGCGCGGAGGTACGACGGTGACGCGTACAGCTTGAGCTCGTACGACGCCAGCTTCCGCGATGACATGAATCGCGGCGACGGCCGCTCCAGGCTCACGGCGACGTCGAAGCCGCGGGTGCTCAGCGCGTCGTGCTCCGTGGCGGTGACCAGCTCGACGTCGAGTCGGGGGTGGTCCCGGCGCAGCCGCGTCAGCTGCGGCGTGAGCACGAAGGCACCGAAACCGTCCGGGGCGGCGATCCGCACGGAGCCGGTCAGCGAGCCCACGGACGTCGTCTGGTCCTCGAACGCCGCGATCAGCGTCGACTCCACCGTCTCCGCGTAGCCCACGAGGCGCCGACCCGCCTCCGTCAGCCGCCAGCCCGACGGCGTGCGATCGAAGAGTCGATGGCCCGCCGCCTTCTCCAGACTGGTGATGCGGCGGCCCACCGTCGTGTGGTCGACACCCAGCACTCGCGAGGCGTCGTTGAGGCGCCCGTGGCGCGAGACCTCCAGGAAGAAGCGGAGGTGATCGGCGGAGAACATGCCGTGAGCGTACCCACGACGTGCAGATCTGCACGCGAGAGTGCGCCTTTGGCCTTTGACAGACGCAATTCTGCTAGGGAGACTCAGGTCACAGGCCAGCACTCGACCGAAGGAATCTCCGTGAACACGATCACGCACTGGGTGGACGGCAAGCCGTTCGCCGGCACCTCCGACAAGACCTCCCCGGTCACCAACCCGGCCACCGGTCAGGTCACCGGCGAGCTCGCTCTCGCCACCGTCGAGGATGCCCGCGTCGTCATCGACTCGGCCACCGCCGCCTTCCCCGCCTGGCGCGACACCTCGCTGTCCAAGCGCACCGCGATCCTCTTCAACTTCCGCGAGCTGCTCAACGCGAAGAAGGGCGAACTCGCCGAGATCATCACCGCCGAGCACGGCAAGGTCCTCTCCGACGCGCTCGGCGAGATCAGCCGCGGCCAGGAAGTCGTCGAATTCGCCTGCGGTATCCCGCATCTGCTCAAGGGCGGCTTCACCGAGAACGCCTCGACCGGAGTCGACGTCTTCTCCCTGCGCCAGCCGCTCGGACCCGTCGGCATCATCAGCCCGTTCAACTTCCCGGCCATGGTGCCGATGTGGTTCTTCCCCATCGCCATCGCCGCCGGCAACACCGTCGTGCTCAAGCCGTCCGAGAAGGACCCGACGGCGAGCATCTGGATCGCCGAACTGTGGAAGGAAGCGGGCCTGCCCGACGGCGTCTTCAACGTCCTCCAGGGCGACAAGACGGCCGTCGACGAGCTGCTCGAGAACCGCAACATCAAGTCCATCAGCTTCGTCGGCTCCACCCCCATCGCGCAGTACGTCTACGCCACGGGCACCTCGCACGGCAAGCGCGTCCAGGCCCTCGGCGGCGCCAAGAACCACGCCATCGTGCTCCCCGATGCCGACCTCGACCTCGCTGCCGACGCCATGGTCAACGCCGGCTTCGGCTCCGCCGGTGAGCGCTGCATGGCCATCTCCGCCCTCGTCGCGGTCGGCGACATCGCTGACGAGCTGGTCGCCAAGATCGGCGAGCGCACCACCCCGCTCAAGACCGGCGACGGCACCCGCGGCGCAGACATGGGCCCGCTGGTGACCAAGGCGCACCGCGACAAGGTCGCCTCCTACGTCGACGCGGGCGAGGAATCCGGCGCCACCATCGTCGTCGACGGCCGCACCGTGAAGGCCGACGGCGGGGACGAGGGCTTCTGGCTCGGACCGACCCTCATCGACCACGTCACCCCCGAGATGAGCATCTACACCGACGAGATCTTCGGACCCGTCCTCTCCGTCGTCCGCGTCGACACCTACGACGAGGCGCTGCAGCTCATCAACGACAACCCCTACGGCAACGGCACCGCCATCTTCACCAACGACGGTGGCGCCGCCCGACGCTTCCAGAACGAGGTCGAGGTCGGCATGATCGGCATCAACGTGCCGATCCCGGTTCCCATGGCCTACTACAGCTTCGGTGGCTGGAAGAACAGCCTCTTCGGCGACACCCACGCCCACGGCACCGAGGGCGTGCACTTCTTCACCCGCGCCAAGGCCGTCACCTCCCGCTGGCTCGACCCGAGCCACGGCGGCATCAACCTCGGGTTCCCCGAGAACGACTGACCACCTATCCATCCGAGCCGCACCGACGTCCCGCAGCATGGGGGTCGGTGCGGCATCGGCATTTCCGCATCACGCACGACCGACCACGAGAAGGAGCACGACGACGATGTCGACATCCATTTCCTTTCCCCGATTCCTGCGCATGGGACCCGGTGCCGTCGAGGACCTCGGGCAGGTGCTCACCGACCTCGGCGTCGAGCGCCCCCTTCTCGTGACCGACAAGTTCATGGTCAGCACGGGCGCAGCGGACCGCGTCATGAGCATCATCGCGGCTGCCGGCAAGACCGGTGCGCTGTTCGCCGAGACGGTTCCCGACCCCACCACCGACTCCCTCACCGCCGGCGTCGCCGCGGTCGCAGCGCACGACGCGGACGCCGTCATCGGCTTCGGCGGCGGCAGCCCCATGGACACCGCGAAGGCACTGTCGGTGCTCAGCAAGGGTGGCGGCATCATGCGCGACTACAAGGCGCCCGGCCCGTACACCGGACCTGCGCTGCCCATCATTGCCATCCCGACCACCGCCGGAAGTGGCTCCGAGGCAACGCAATTCACGGTCATCACCGACAGCGAGTCGGACGAGAAGATGCTGTGTCCCGGCCTGTCGTTCCTTCCCATCGCCTCCGTCGTCGACCCCGAATTGACGATGTCGATGCCCCCTCGCCTCACCGCGGACACCGGTGTCGACGCGTTGACCCACGCGATCGAGGCGTACGTCAGCAAGAAGGCCAACCCGATTTCCGACGCCCTGGCCCTGAACGCGATGCGCACCATCGGGAAGTTCCTCGTTCGCGCGTACACCGACGGGAACGACGCGGAGGCCCGCGCCGCAATGATGGCCGCATCCACCCAGGCCGGCATGGCGTTCTCCAACGCCAGTGTGTGCCTGGTGCACGGCATGAGCCGGCCCATCGGCGGGCATTTCCATGTCGCACACGGCTTGTCGAATGCGATGCTGCTCCCCGCAATCACCGCCTTCTCCATCCCCGGCGCCCCCGAGCGGTACGCCGAGTGCGGGCGTCAACTCGGTGCCGCGCATGAAGGCGACAGCGACGACGTGGCCTCGGCAGCACTGGTCAGCTACATCGAGAAGCTCTGCGCGACGGTCGAAGTACCGTCCCCCAGCTCGCACGGCATCGACGCCGAGAAGTGGGAATCGCTGGTACCGCTGATGGCCGAGCAGGCGTTGGCCTCGGGTTCGCCGAACAACAACCCGGTCGTCCCCACCGCCCAGCAGATCGAGGAGCTGTACCGGCAGGTGTTCTGACGCAGCCCGCGGCGCTGCGCCCGGTTGTTTGTTGCGCCGGGCGGCGGACGGTGTACGCCCAGGAGGTACCGCTCGGCCCGGTGACCCGCACCAGCACCGTCGTGGCGGCACCCGGCGGAGGCGAGACGACTGCGGACCCGGTTCCCTCGTTCAGGTCGTCGCCGATGTACCCGGATTCGTACACCTTGCCGCCCTGGTAGAACACCTCGATGTTGTCCGGTACGTTCTCCGTCTCGTAGTCGAGCACGAAGGACGTCGGACCCGTTCGGCCGAGCTGGTGATTGGTATCGGTCACGCCCTCGCCGCCCGACACTGTCTGCTCGTTGCAGTTCTGCGTCGGTGTGCCGGGGCCGCTACTACCGAGGTCTCTTCCACCGAATCCGCCGATGGCCTCGCCGAGGATGCGTGCCCCTCGCTCGAGGTTCCGATCGGATCGTCGATCAGGCTGCTGCCCGTGCTGCTACGGAATGTGGACGGTTGCGCACTGGCGACTGCCGGTGCGACGAAGGCCAACCCGGCCGCGACCACCGCAACAGTGGCTACCTGTCGACGTCGAAAGTTTCTGCTGCTCAATATATTTCCTCCACGCGATGGAGCGGTACCTCCGCCTGAAGCCCATCGTGGCAGCGATGACCTGTGCCGCCTATCGGTCGTTCGCACTACGTCATCGCGCTGCGACCCGACCGCAGCGCCCCGCGGCGACCATGAACCCCCCGCTCACCGCTCAGCCTGCGGCACATTGAAAGTCTATTCTTAAATCGTTGTCATAGTTGTCTCTAATCTAGACACAACTAATGCCTTCATTTAATCAATAGCCGACTAGGTGTCAAGCTCACCTGACTGACTCTTCAACTGATGCTCATCCTCCGCACGATGCTGCGCTAACATTTTCTGCCGGTGCTTCTCCAGCTTTGCCGCCCTGCGTTCGTCGGCTGCACGGCGCTCATCCCTCTTAGCTTTCTTCAGTCCGGTGAAGAACTCTGCAGCGAGTGGATTTGCTGGCCTGAGCGTCCCGACCTTGTCGTACAGGAATAGGCACATGCCAACGCTGTCCGCATAGGCCACGGCCTGAAGCGTGTACTCCGACTTGCTGAAGAACAACATGAGGTGTGTGTGCGCGCCTCGCGAACCGAACAGCCGCTGTAGAGCTGGTCGGCTGATCTTCGCAACATGCCACTTCACCTGACCGATCAGGTTGTCGCCGACGAAATCGATCCCGTAGTCAGCGCCGATCGGAGTCGCTTTGACATCAGCTCGACCTAGCTCGACAAGCTGACGTACCGCGTTCAACTCAGCCTCGCGGTAGGACTGGATTGTCTTCGGCTTAGCTCCCACTGGTTGCTCCCAACTGCACTAAGAGGCGCACGTCGTCATCTACAGCAGACCCTTCTTGACCAGCCAGTCTCGCATCATCTCATCGTTCGCCTGGTTGATCCCTAGCGTCGGTGACCCCTCGATGTGCTCCAAGTACTTGTCGAGCAGGTTGACGTCGAAGGAGCCACGCAACGACCGGCGCTTCTGCTTGTGCGGCTTCGGCTCCTCTAGGAGCTGATCACGTGGGAACTTGTCCATGACCTCGATCATCTGTTCCATGCTGACCTCTAGACGAGAGCCGGCCTCGAAATTCCAATCGAAGAACTCCAGGTTGGCCGCATCCTCGACGATCCCCTGATGATGAACGAAGTCCGTTCGGATCTTGCGTATGTCGTTGAAGAACTCTGACTTGATGTCGTTCTTCTGCAGCTTGTCCTCGGGGTCCTTGCCACGGTTGTACAAAGCCGCGAAGCGCGGCCTGAACTGCTCGTCCCAGAGAGCGTGTATGTAGGTGAACCACTGGGCGTACTCGATGCCCATAGCTTCGGGGTAGTACTCAGTGCTTCCCATGCCACCGCCGCCGAAGACCATGACGTTAGCGCCCGAGTTGATCGCATGGACCATGTGCTGCATGTGGATCTTCCCGGGTCCGGGGGTGTCAGAGTAGAACGAGCTTTCTACAGGGAACGCGTGCTCAGACTGGTTCCGGATCTCCTCGGCGTTGGTCGCGTGCATCGAGAAGTAGTGCCCGACGTCCTTACGAGACCGACCCTGGACGAACCTGGTGTGTTCCTCTTCCCAGTCCGAGACACGTTGCAGTATCGCGTTGTGCGCGGACATGGAAAGAATGAGGGACAACATGAAGCCACGTTCGAGCTCCCCCACCAGGGTTGTAGCTGAGTCAATCTCGTCGTCTGTGGTCGAGCGTAGAACCGGCAGCACTTCGTCAACGGCTTCGACCAACCTCGTCAAGCCAGTGTGGAACCCGGCTCCAGCTGTGAGTGACTTCGCCTGCTGGATCACTCCGTTCAGCTGCCCAGCCAAGGCTGTTCCCTCTATCGGAGGGTTGGACTCGATCATCATCTTGATGGGGTCGGTACTCACGCCGATCATCATGTTCTGCGCTTGCAACGGCAGCGGCCTACCGTTGGCGCGGTACATCTCAGCAGAGTTCGCCGACTGACTTATCAGCACCCGGCCAGTTTCAAGAACCTGCAACCACCGGGACGCTCGCGTCTGCTTGATCATGGGGCGATCTTCTCACCCCGCACCGACACGACCATGGTCGGCGTTTTCCCGTGAGGTGCCAACTTCAGAACTCAAGAGAAGCTCTGTCTTCTACACTGTTTTGGTCAGCCAACCGGTGTTCAGTAAGCGCGCTTCAATTCAATGTATTGACGAGCTCGGATCAGAAGCGAGCGTCTTCTTGGTTCGGAGTCCCAGCCAAAAAGGCTGGTGTCTGATGGACCTCTCCACCGAGAGACGTAAGCGAAAGTGTCGTCCCTTGAAATGGGACTCGAGCCACCCACGGTGACTACGGAACTACTACTAGTACTCGTTTTCAACCGAGCTAGATCCGAAATAAATCCGTTGATAATCCCCGACCCTTGGACATAGAAATAATTACTTGTAGTCATGTCGCTCTCGTCGACTACATACCCGTATCCAACGAAGGTGAGCGTGCCAATACGCTCGCGTTTTCTAGTAGTGAAACCAGCGAACGTCTTCTCAGGGAATAATTCCGATGTCTCGCTGCAGAAGGGCGACCCGGAACACCGTTTGAGGATAGAAACTGAACAAAGTCGTCTAGTACAGTCCTGGACTTACGCTGGGCCTCTCATGACGCGATCTGATTATCTGATCAGCCTTTGCCATCGCATTGTAGTCACCCTGCATGTCACCCACGTTTGCAGTACCTCCGTCCGAGTTTTGCCAAAGCCTACCGAAACTGCACTCTTGTTGCGGCGTATTGAGTGACACTGGGGTGCTGCTACGGCTTCCAGTTGAAGAGCAATATCTAGTCCGTAGTAAGTGGCTCTGCGTAATTCGGCATTCTCGCGACGGAGAGCTCTAAACTCCGCATCACGATCGGCGCCCCCTGATCCTCCGTCGGATTCGTCAGCGGCGCCGGTTTTCTCGACCCAGTTCCGCAGCGTCGCCGGATTCACATCCAACAATCCACCCACATGCTTCCGGGCGGCGAGCTTCGTGTCACCGCGCTCGGCAATCCGCTCCTGATACATCCTCACCGCGCGGTGGCGGGTCTCCTCGTCGAACTTCTTCGGTGCAGCCATACCGGCATTCTCCTGGTGAGATCAAAGTCTCCACCAGACCCAGGACGGTTCAATGAGCCATTTGGGTTAGAAAGTCAATACTATTTTTTGTTGACGACACTGGTTATTCACAGTTCTTCAATCGATGTCGGTGGGGTCCACTAAGCTCATGCCCATGTGGAAGAAGACGATCGCTTGGACGATCGGTACCGCAAGCGCAACCGGTGTCGTTGTGTTCGGCGTGCTAGGTCTCATTCATCACTGGGGCTCGGGTCAATTCGGTCCACTAGCGGCCTGGGTGTCAGGTGCAGGAACGTTAGCCGCTGTGACTATCGCGTTGTGGCAGGCTCAGAGGACCAACCAACGTGCGGTCGAGGATGCACGCAAGGCGGAGGAGCGCTTGGATGAAGAGCGCAAGCGACACAAGGAGCAGTTGCAAGCCCAACGTGTGGCAGTCATGAGACGCGAGCAGATCGAGGCTGGCAAAGAGATCGCCGCGTCACTGCGCCAGATATGGCGACTCACTGACAACTTCACCTGGTCGTTCAGACTAGAGTCAGAGAGCGACATAGCCAACGACACCTACCTCGATGGTGTTACGGACTACTCGGACGTCTTCTCATCCACGGAGCACTCGATCGAACTCGCACGCTTGGGCATCTTCGACGAGACCCTCCTGGGAAATGTCGAGACTGGACTGAAGCGGGCGCGCAAACTGCGCGGTGAGATAGTTGGTGTGGGGCTCGCTCAGCTAGTGAACTGGGATTCCTATGACAACAGCTACGAGGAGGTTGGCGAGTCGGTCAGGATCATCACCACCTACTTGAACGCAGCGCTCAACCCTGTCTACCTGCGATACATTCGCAAGCAGTTGGACGAGGACAACTTTGAGTCATCCGTTTGAATGATTGGACTAGTGCAGGCGGCCTCTGAGGATCGAACACCTGGTTGAATGCTCGGGTGAGTGAAGAACCGCTTGAGTCGTACCAAGACGCTGACCCGCAAATGCGTGCGGTGATCGAACAGGTACTACAGGGAAGACGGCAGAGGGAACGCTTCGAGCTGATCCTGCGGATCGCAGGCATGCTGACAGGCTTAGTAGTCGTGCTAGTTTCGTCCCTTCTAGTGCTGAGCCTGATAGAAGCAGATGCGTTCGGTCCCCCGTTAGTAGCACTAAGCGTGAGCGTCGTTATCGGAACTATCGCTGGCGTCGCCACCGGCGTTCAGACCAAAGTTCGACGACGTCAAGACGAAGATAACGGCCATTTGAGTAGCAGAGCCGTTCACGCAATGTTCAATAAACTTGATGCTACCGACTTCTCAGCTGAAAACGTCAAGCTTCGAAGAGACATAAACCGCGAAATTCGTAGAGTTGCTAAGGCTGTTGAATCAATACCCAACATGGCTGATGTTGAGCATCCCGCACTCAACAGCGCGATCGCAACACGTGTGCAAGGTTTGCTCAATCTGCAAGTCGAGATCATGTCAATGCACACGCCGGCAGAAAAACGGGAGCTTCACAATCAAATCGCTATCGCAGTTGTTAAATTCAACGCAGGAGCTTGGGTGACCCTCCCGGAGGCCGAATATATTTCAGTAGAAGCGAAGGTTACCCTACTAAGGCGCATCTTTTACGCCACGCTATCAGTTCTCTTCTTCGGGGGACTTGTGACGGTCATCGTTTTTGCATCGAATCTCGGTGTCGCTGCACCTGTACTCTCCATCCTATTCACAGTTGCAGGCATATCGTTCTTGCGCGCTGCCGGGATAATGACTCAGTCCGTGCAAGAAGCTCTAGATACAGCCCAGAAGATTTACCCAACAATCAGAAACCAAGGAACCGATGAGAAGAAGGACGAAGGTATAGCAACGAGAGAAGGTGGTAGCGAGACATAGCGCCCCCCTTCCGCAGCTATACGGAACACGTGAATACGAATCCAATACAAACACTTTCTATGACCGTTCCATCTCCGAGTACTAGGTGAAAGTCTCCCGATCTGTATATGCGTCGCATTAGCCAGGTTGACGTAACAGGGGGCGATGTATCAGCGCCTGGACGCAACGTCACATACATGTACTCTTGCGCATGTTCACTTCATTTTGCGTCCACAATGGGGAGGGGCTAGTAGTGCGCGGTGCGGTTTTGATCAAACCACCTATTGATTCTTTGCAGGGTGTTTGCATAAGTTATCAAATTTGTTAAACTAAGGGTGTCTAGGTTAGCTATTAACTAACACAAACACAGCAGTCGCATCTGAAGCGGCTGATTCAAATTCCCCCATACCCCCTACCGATCACTGATCAGGGTCGCCGCGGCCTGGTCGCTCACGTCACGGGGTTGAATTTTGCAACAGCTAAGCCGCTCCTCAAGAACTGCACGGACGAAGAGACCACCGCAGTCGTAGAGGCGGTCGAGGACATCAAAGTCCGGACCTACAACCTCCCCCTGAGTGGGTAGACGAAGGTATCGCTCCCCCAGTGGAGACAGCCTGATGTTCGTTCCCAGTGACTCATCCGAGGTGAAGGATCAGAAGATGGGGGCAGAAACGCTCATCGTCATGGAAGAAGAAGATGCGTGCGGGTAGTAAACAAAAGCGGTGCTCAGCACCAGAAAGACTTATGGCGAGGAGACCAATAATTAGACAGCGGTTCGACGAGGTGCAGAGACACCTCGAAAAGCGGAACGGAAGCGTCGAGTCAATTGCAGAGCGCGTGGGCGTGTCTGTATCAACTGTCGGCAACATCCGACGGGCCGGTAGCTGGGACAGGTTTGAGAGCAGACGGCTGTATCAGAAGCGGCAGGAGTCGGCAGAACGAGCAATGCACCCAGCGCAGCGACCTACGAGTCACAACGTCACTGTGACGAAGGATGTACGGAAGCAGCAGGGCGTAGGACAGACCAAACGCCCAACCCGCTAGATGGCGTCATTAGTATCGTGGCCGGGCAGAAGCAGAGGTTCGACAAGTACATCGCGAGGTACAACGAAGCACTTGAGTTCCTGCACCGCGAGACCGCTGACGTGCGACGGGAGAACGCCGAGCTTAAGGAGTGCGTGTCGGAGCAACAGAAGGCTGAGGAACGCGCAGCAGCTAAGGCTCGCCAGCGCACGGACAACCCAACGTTTGTTGACCGTGTAACTCGGAGGTTCAAGTCGTGAGCGGCACTGCCGCCGGCGGAGCTAAGGCCGCTGAGAAAAACAAAGCCAAGCACGGCCCAGACTTCTATAAACGCATCGGCGCTCTTGGAGGTCGAGCTGGGAAGACAGGCAAGTTCGCATTTACGAAGGTAGGGCCGGACGGTATGACTGGAACGACAGCGAGCGCTTGTCGCAGGAGCGGTCGGTGGCCGGTTAAATAAACGACCATCGAAGAAGGGCGCAATCGAGTCCTGAGACGGAATCAGCTGGATGAGAATGCGATGAAAAGCTGGATGCCTCGTGAGACTGATGCCGCGGCGACCCCTAGTGTCACAACCAGGATCAGCGGACCACGCCAGTTGCGCTTCGCAAGCTTGACCGGCCACGAGCGATCCCTACGCATGATCACGAGTCCGACGACGTTCCAGATGTAGAGGAACCCCAGAATCGGAGCCACGAACCACATGATCGCTTGACCTAGCATGCGGGCATCGTACCTAGACATCACCAGGCCGCTTGCAAGAGCGACAGACGAAGATCAACGATCCTAAGTCGTCGTCCTGCTTCAGTTCACGGATGTGCATCGGGAAGAGCGACATCTTCAGGCAACACACTGCAGACCTTGTCGTTTAGCCCGTTGGCGACCATCCACGCAATGACGCGGCCACGGATCTTGTCTGCACGGGCCGGTGGGCGTTTAGGCAGAGGGCCGAGATCTGTTGATCGCCTTCTGCGGCGCTCGCTCCCCACAGGCAACCCGAGAAACTCCACGATCTCACACGCAGTCTTGCCGGCCTCAGCGTAGGCCAGGACTTCATCAAGGTGATAGTGACGACGTGGCATAGTTAGTAACACTATAAAGGAGAAATTATGGAAGATCAAAAGTATTGGCGTTTGAACTATGAAATCAGTCCGTGGCTGTCAAAGACTCGGTATGGTACCGAGAAAACGACTGCACCTGGCATAGGAAAGATGGTTCACACGAATTAGGCTCGTCTAGCAGCACTAGGAATGGTGGTCACCCGAGTAGCCAATTTAGCGCTGCAAGCCCGCTGGTTACGACGTCGAGCTTATTGAGACATTCGAGGTCGAATCATGATGTCCGTACCCCGGCGAAAGAAGCGACTGATCATCGTCGACTTCCTCGCTGACATGATGTTCTACCTCTTCATCTGTGGCGTGACCATCGCCCTCGCTGCGGCCGGCGCGTTCTGGTTCATACACACGTGCGCTGGTACTAGTTCAGCGTGTCCACCCCGGCATCCGACCTCCCGTCGTGCCGGGGTGAATCCGCTGGTTACCTTTAGACGCCTAGAGCGGACTCCACCGCAACCGTGAAACCGAAGTACAAGTGACCCAGACTCAGCATCGAGCTGAGGACACAGTGCTTGTAGAACTGTTCCATCTGACCGTCCGCCGTCAGCTCGGCAAGCGCATCTCTTCTCTTGCCCCAGTGAAGTGTGTCCCCGTAGTTGAAATCCAGGATCAGATTGCTCGGGTTTACGTTCGCGAACGTTAAGGGTCGACGTTCGTCGACTTCTTTGTGAGCCACCAACTTCCTAGATATATAAGTTTCCAACATCTGCTTGCTTATCTCTTTACGGGCTATTTTCCAACCGTCAAGTACAACCTGACCCCGCTTCGCACGTGAGCTGGTCTCATTCTGCAGTTTTTTGTTCAGGATCTTGAACGCTTTGTCAAACGAAGCCTCGTCACTTTCGTTGTTGATCAGCCTGAAAGTCGCAGAGGCTGCCGTGAACGCTTCTTCACTAGGCAAGACGGCGGATACAGACGTCTCTTCGTTTTGGGTTGTCATGGAAAGTGAGCCCAGCTTGTCATTGAAAACAGAGTACTTTGCGAGACGACGGCAGTAAGTGACGTACTGCTCTAAGAGTTCACGCTCTTCATCAGACAACGCCAGCTTCGGGAAGCCTGCGGGGCTTGGGAGCTTGAACGCGTAAGTCAACTGCTGCCAGTGATAGCTGAAGGCGTCAAGGTTACTTGCTTCTTCCCGCAGGGGGATTGGGAAGAGGAGGTCTTCCGGCAGCACAGCATCATGCAGCGGCAGGGACTTCAACGTGTACTTCCCCGTATACGGGTCGAGCCGACGCGCAACTATTCGGTGCATGATCGCGAACTCGCCGTAGTCAAAGCTCGCGAAAGTGGTCCCGTAAGGCACCGGTTCATAGCCCGGTCCGTACTTTTCGTCGATCCAGGCTTGTGCGTTGCCTGTCCCCCACGGCTGAGTGTGACTGTGAAACAACAAAACCTCCCGTTCTCGTTTTGACCATCGTAGGTTTCTCTGGCAGTGCGCAAAGCTAATGAAATGAAGTGATATGAGTGAATGACAACATAACCACCTGACCGCTGGTCAGACAACGACAGCATCTCCTTCCAGGTGGAGCGAGCCAACTACAATGAGACGACGGTTGACGCAGGGACTGCACGAGCGATCGCAGCACAGTGGGACTCCCCAGCCGCACGAGCACTGCACTCCTTCGTCACGACCGGCGCTGTTATCGCGGAGCTGTTCGATGACCTGGGCGTGGCGATGAACCAGGCACCAGATGACAGAGCACGTTCGCTCATCGAGGCAGTCGCCTTGTTTGCGAGTACTACAGAAGACTCCGGACCAGTTGAGGGTTGGGCGAGTATCTGGGTCGAGACGCTCGAGGGACCGCTTGAGTGGAATGCTGAACCTCCGGCCTCGGATGGGAGCACATCGACATGGAAGCTCACACCATCCGCATCGTTCGGACGCGCGCACCATCGTCGACGGCGAGGTCGAAACGGGTGAGCCGAAGACGGATCGATCGAAGCAAGATCTCCCGATCCCCGACCCGGTATACACGTCGCTCATTCACGCTCGTGCTGTGCAGCGCCAGAAGATGTCACGGGCCGGTGACAAATTCCATGACAGCGGATACTTGTTCGTTAACGAGCTGGGAGTGCCTGTGTAACCCGACTAACTGAGGGATCGATGGAAGGCCGCGTGCGGACGAGCTGGCGTGCCAGTCATCAACCTGCTCGACGAACGGCATACGTGCGCCACGCTGATGATCCTCGATGGCGTATCCATTCCGACGGTTTCTACCTGGTAATGACACGCGACGGCAGCATTCACGATGGCTCGGTACTGGCACAACCAGCCGTACGCATTGGTGGTGGCGGCGGCGAGTTACGGAGCGCTTGTGACAAAACGTGATGAGAATCCGGTGTCTGTGAGGCCAGATCGGGGCCATAACCCCTTTGACCAGCGTGGGCGCAGAGGGGTTCGAACCCCCGACCGCTGGTGTGTAAAACCAGAGCTCTACCGCTGAGCTATACGCCCCGTCGTTCCCCGACCGAGCCGGGGAACGCGCTCAAGAATCTAGCGTGGCGAGAGCGTTCTCCCAAGCCCCCTGGTCACGGGCCTCGCCCGGACCCATCATCTCGGCGAACCGCACCACTCCGGACGTGTCGATGAGGAAGGTGCCGCGGTTGGCGAACCCGAGGTCCTCGTTGAACACGCCGTACTGCTGCGCCACGGCGCCGTGCGGCCAGAAGTCCGACAGGAGCGGGAACGTGTATCCCTGCTCGGCGGACCAGATCTTGTGCGTGGGAGGCGGACCGACCGAGACGGCGAGCACCGCGGTGTCGTCGTTCTCGAACTTCGGCAGCTCGTCGCGCACCCGGCAGAGTTCACCCTGGCACGTGCCGGTGAACGCGAGCGGGAAGAAGATCAGCAGCACGTTCTTGGTGCCGCGATAGTCCGACAGCGTGACGGGCTGGTTGTTCTGGTCCTTCAACGTGAAGTCGGGAGCCTCGACTCCCACCTCGAGCGTCATCAGCGCTTCGTGGGCTGAGCCTTGGGCTGCACCAGCCGACTGCCGATCCACGCACCGAGGTTCGTGGTGGAGGTCTGGGTGAGGCCCGCGGTGGGTGCGGACTCGGCGATCTCGCTGGGCTCGACATGGCCGGACTGGCCTGTCTTGGGAGTGAGGACCCACACGAAACCGTCGTCGGAGAGGGGGGTGATGGCGTCCATGAGGGCGTCGACCAGGTCTCCGTCCCCGTCGCGCCACCACAGCAGCACGACGTCGACCACCTCGTCGGAATCCTCGTCGACGGTCTCGCCGCCGATCATCTCCTCGACGTCGGCCCGCAAGTCGTCGTCGGTGTCCTCGTCCCAACCCAACTCTTGCACGACCATGTCGCGGGTGACTCCGAGCTTCTGGGCATAGTTCTGGGCGTCCGCCGCGGCGACCACGGTCGTGTCCTCCTTCGAGTCGTGAACCCGATCGAGACCGACCGGGCGATACAGCAAAGTGTGCAGTAGTCAAAGCGAACAGGGTCGGGCGCCCCGGCGCAAGCCGACGCGGCGATCTGCGCGTTTTTCCGTTGCATTGATTTCACGCTTACCCAATCGGGAACCACCTGCACCAAGCGGGGTCCGATGGGGCAGGATTGACCTCGATCACCCGAGATTGACCCAGATCACCGTGAAGCTGCACAGCGGGCCGGCGTCACAGGACCGGCTCGCACTGGACCGGGAGCACACCATGCTCCCGCCACATCGAGGAGAACACACGTTGTCGGAATCGACGAAGGAAGAGCGCACCGACGCGGCAGACGCCGCGATGGGCGCTGTCGCCAGGAAGGCGAGCACGGACGGCCGTGTTCGCGTCATCCGAGAGGGGGTGGCGTCGTACCTTCCGGACATCGACAGTGACGAGACCGACGAGTGGATGGAATCCTTCGACCAGCTCCTCGAGCGCTCCGGGCCGCAGCGCGCCCGCTACCTGATGCTGCGCATGCTCGAGCGTGCCGGTGAGAAGCGTGTGTCCATTCCCGCGCTGACGTCGACCGACTACGTCAACACCATCCCCACCGAGAACGAGCCGTGGTTCCCCGGCGACGAGTCCATGGAACGCCGCTACCGCGCCTGGATCCGCTGGAACGCCGCGATCATGGTGCACCGCGCGCAGCGCCCCGGCGTCGGCGTCGGTGGCCACATCTCCACGTACGCCTCGTCCGCTGCTCTGTACGAGGTGGGCTTCAACCACTTCTTCCGCGGCAAGGACCACCCGGGCGGCGGTGACCACATCTTCATCCAGGGCCACGCCTCCCCCGGCATCTATGCCCGCGCGTTCCTCGAGGGTCGCATTCCGGCCGAGCGCATGGACGGCTTCCGGCAGGAATACAGCCACGCGGATCAGGGTGGCGGCCTGCCGTCGTACCCGCACCCGCGTCTGATGCAGGACTTCTGGGAGTTCCCGACGGTGTCGATGGGCCTCGGCCCGATGAACGCCATCTACCAGGCGCGCTTCAACCACTACCTCGCCGACCGCGGCATCAAGGACACCACCGATCAGCACGTGTGGGCGTTCCTCGGCGACGGCGAGATGGACGAGCCGGAGTCGCGAGGCCTCGCTCACGTGGCTGCCACCGAGGGTCTGGACAACCTGACCTTCGTCGTCAACTGCAACCTGCAGCGCCTCGACGGCCCGGTGCGCGGCAACGGCAAGATCATCCAGGAACTGGAGTCGTTCTTCCGTGGCGCCGGCTGGAACGTCATCAAGGTCGTGTGGGGCCGCGAGTGGGACACGCTCCTGCACAAGGACCGCGACGGCGCGCTGGTGAACCTGATGAACACCACGCCCGACGGCGACTTCCAGACGTACAAGGCCAACGACGGCAGTTACGTCCGCGACAACTTCTTCGGTCGCGATCCGCGGACCAAGGAACTGGTCAAGGATCTGAGCGACGCCGAGATCTGGAACCTCAAGCGCGGTGGCCACGACTACCGCAAGGTCCACGCCGCGTACGCCGCCGCGATGGAGCACAAGGGCCAGCCGACGGTGATCCTGGCGCACACCATCAAGGGCTACACGCTGGGCAAGCACTTCGAGGGCCGCAACGCGACCCACCAGATGAAGAAGCTGACGCTGGACGACCTCAAGGCGTTCCGCGACATCCAGCACATCCCGATCTCCGACGAGGAGCTCGAGAAGGATCCGTACCTGCCCCCGTACTACCACCCGGGCGAGGACTCCCCCGAGATCCAGTACATGCTCGATCGCCGCAAGGCCCTGGGCGGATACGTCCCGGAGCGTCGCACTTCGGCGAAGCCGCTGCCCATGCCGCCCGACTCGACCTACAAGTCGATCATGAAGGGTTCCGGCAAGCAGGAGGTCGCGACGACCATGGCGCTCGTCCGCGTCATGAAGGAACTTCTTCGCGACAAGGAGATCGGCCATCGCGTCGTGCCGATCATCCCCGACGAGGCCCGCACCTTCGGTATGGACTCGTGGTTCCCGTCGCTCAAGATCTACAACCGCAACGGCCAGCTCTACACCTCGGTCGACTCGGAACTGATGCTCGCCTACAAGGAGAACGTCACCGGCCAGATCCTGCACGAGGGCATCAACGAGGCCGGCTCGACGTCGTCCTTCACGGCCGTCGGCACGTCGTACGCCACTCACGGCGAACCGATGATCCCGCTGTACATCTTCTACTCGATGTTCGGTTTCCAGCGGACCGGCGACGGCCTCTGGGCCGCTGCCGACCAGATGGCCCGCGGCTTCGTGCTCGGCGCCACCGCCGGCCGCACCACCCTCACCGGTGAGGGCCTGCAGCATGCCGACGGACACTCGCTGTTGCTCGCGGCGACCAACCCGGCGGCCGTCGCGTACGACCCGGCGTTCTCGTTCGAGATCGCGCACATCATCAAGGACGGTCTGCGCCGGATGTACGGCGGCACCGAGGGTGTGGAGGGATTCGGTGGAGAGAACATCTTCTACTACATCACTCTGTACAACGAGCCGTACCGCCAGCCGGCGGAGCCGGAGAACCTCGACGTCGAGGGTCTGCTGAAGGGCATCTACCTGTTCCAGAAGGGCGAGGCCGACGGCCCGAAGGCGCAGATCCTGGTCTCCGGTGTGGGCATGCCGTCCGGGCTGCGTGCGCAGGAACTCCTCGCCGAGGACTACGGCGTGTCCGCGGACGTCTGGTCGGTGACCAGCTGGGGCGAACTCCGCCGCGACGGTGTCGACGCCGAGACCGAGGCCCTGCGCAACCCCGGCGACGAGCCGCGCGTCCCGTACGTCACCAGCAAGCTGCAGGAGGCGGAGGGACCCTTCGTCGCCGCGTCGGACTGGATGCGTGCTGTTCCGGATCAGATCCGTCAGTGGGTTCCCGGCCACTACACGACGCTGGGCACCGACGGGTTCGGCTTCTCCGACACCCGCACCGCGGCACGGCGGCAGTTCAACGTCGACGCGGAGTCGATCGTCGTCGCCGTGCTGTCCGCGCTCGCCCGCTCCGGTGAGGTGGACAAGGACAAGGCCGTCGAGGCAGCCGAGCGCTACCAGATCGACGACGTCCTGGCCGCTCCGATCTCCACGGCCGATCCGGGCGTCGCCTGACAGTTGCACCAGGCACGCCGCGTAAGTTCGTGGCCATGGCCGACATCGCTCCCGATTCCCCCGACGGTTCGCCGGAGGGGGAATCGGAGCGTGTCCGGGAACGCCGCGAGCTCCGCCGCGCCGCCGCGGAGGCCCACCGACCCGGTGGCGCGATCCGCGCGAGACAACAACGAGTCCCGCTTCCCGATGCACTGCTGCGACGGGTGAAACAGTTCTCCAGCAGGCTCTCCACCGAGGCGCTGACCCAGATGCAGGATCAGCTGCCGTTCGTGAGCGACCTCGATGCGTCGCAGCGCGCGAGTGTGCAGATGCTCGTGCAGACGGCCGTCGTCAACTTCCTCGAGTGGTTGCAGAACCCCGACAGCGACATCCGCTTCAGCCTCGACGCGTTCCAGGTCATCCCGCAGGATCTGGCGCGGCGCCTGACTCTGCGGCAGACCGTCGACATGGTGCGGGTCGCCATGGAGTTCTTCGAGCAGTGGCTCCCGGCCCTGGCGCGCAACGATCAGCAACTCGTCGCGCTCACGGAAGCAGTGCTGCGCTACGGGCGCGAGCTCGGATTCGCCGCCGCGTCGGTGTACGCGAGCGCGGCCGAGTCGCGTGGCGCGTGGGACACCCGGCTCGAGGCCCTCGTGGTGGACGCCGTCGTCCGCGGCGACACCGGCTCGGACATGCTCTCGCGTGCCGCGACCCTCAACTGGGACGCGACGGCGCCGGCCACCGTGCTCGTCGGATCGCCTCCACCGGATCAGGGCGTCTCCGTCGTCGGGACCGTGCACACGGTGGCGCAGCGCCACCATCGCGCCGCGCTCGCCGTCGTGCAGGGCACGCGTCTGGTCATGGTGGTCTCCGGTCATCTTTCCGGCGACCCGACCAGTGCCGCCTTCCTCGACGACCTCATGCGCAACTTCTCCGACACCCCGGTGGTCATCGGCCCGACGACCCGCACCCTCGGCGCCGCGCACTCGAGTGCCGTGGAGGCGTTCGCGGGGATGCAGGCGGTGGTCGGATGGCGGGGAGCACCGCGGCCGGTGCACGCGGGTGAACTACTGCCGGAACGAGCGTTGCTGGGCGATCAGGCGGCGGTCACGTCGCTCAACGAGCTCATCGTCCAGCCGCTCCAGGCTGCCGGATCGGCACTCTCGGACACGCTCGATGCGTATCTCGATTGCGGCGGAGCGGTCGAGACGTGTGCCAGGTCACTGTTTGTTCATCCAAATACTGTGCGATATCGGCTCAAGCGAATCGCGGAGGTGACTGGTCGGGATCCGACCAATGCCCGTGATGCGTACGTCCTGAGAATCGCGGCAACAGTGGGTCGCCTGTCGCAATCCCATAACGAAAGCCCATCACCGATAACAACAGTCACAGCCGGAACATTTGGGAATCTCATACAGTAACGGATCTTGCGCCAGGAACGATGCGACCCATCCTGCAGGGCGTTTGTAGGGTTCTGACAAATACGACCGACAAGGTTCATCGCGTAGAACATCTCCTGAAACGGCCTTCACAGTGTTTTCTTAGTTCCGTGATTGCAGTGCTTTCGCCCGGACAGGGCTCTCAGACACCCGGCATGCTCGTGCCGTGGCTCGGACTCCCCGGGGCCGCGGATCGTCTCGCCCTCTGGTCGCAGGCGTCGGGCCTCGACCTGACGCGGCTCGGAACCACCGCCACGGCGGAGGAGATCACCGACACCGCCGTGACCCAGCCGCTCGTCGTGGCCGCTGCGCTCCTCGCCTTCGAGGAGATCGAGCGCACGCACGGACTGCCGGAGAACATGGTCGTCGCCGGCCACTCCGTCGGTGAACTCGCCGCAGCCGCCGTCGCGGGCGTCATCTCCGCCGACGACGCGGTCGCTCTCGCCGCGATCCGCGGCGCCGAGATGGCCAAGGCCTGCGCACTGGCTCCGACCGGCATGTCCGCCGTGCTCGGTGGCGACGAGGACGCGGTGCTCGAGCGTCTGACCGAGCTCGGCCTCGAGGCCGCCAACCGGAACGCCGCCGGCCAGATCGTGGCCGCCGGTCTCCTCACCGACCTCGCCGAGCTCGCCGCGAACCCGCCCGAGAAGGCACGCATTCGCCCGCTGCCCGTCGCCGGCGCGTTCCACACGCGCTTCATGGCACCCGCGCAGGACGCCGTGGTCGCCGCAGCTGCCTCCATCACGCCGTCCGATCCGACGCGTCGCCTGCTCTCCAACCTCGACGGCCGCGAGGTCACCTCCGGCGCGGACGCACTGGCCAAGCTCGCCGGCCAGGTCACCCGGCCCGTCCGGTGGGATCTGTGCACAGCGACGCTGCGCGCGGCCGAGGTCGCCTCGATCGTCGAGCTCCCGCCGGCCGGTACCCTCGTCGGGATCGCCAAGCGCGAGATGCGCGGCACCCCGACGGTCGCCCTCAAGACTCCGGAGGACGTCTCCGGCCTCACCGCCCCGGTATCGGTCGGTTAGGTTACTGCGCGCAACCCCGCCGGTCCGTCACGGACCGGGCCGGGGATGCGCATCGCTCACCGCACGTCGTGAGGTGAGCGGGGCCGGTACGTAGCCGGCCCGACTCGAGAACGAGCGTTCGTCGAGACAGCATCCGCACCGGCGCACAGTCGCGCCGTGTGCACAGTTCCTTACACGAAGGGAGCCACTCCGTGGCCACGCAGGAAGAACTCATCGCCGGACTCGCCGAGATCATCGAAGAGGTCACCGGCATCGAGCCGTCCGAGGTGACCGTCGAGAAGTCGTTCGTCGACGACCTGGACATCGACTCCCTCTCCATGGTCGAGATCGCAGTGCAGACCGAGGACAAGTACGGCGTCAAGATCCCCGACGAGGATCTCGCCAGCCTCCGCACCGTCGGCGACGCCGTGAACTACATCCAGAAGCTCGAAGCCGAGAACCCCGAGGCCGCCGAGGCCATCAAGGCGAAGCTCGACAACCAGAGCGACTCCGCAGGCGAGTGAGCACGACCGTGACCACGCCCAGCACAGCCAACGGGGGCTTCCGCAACGTCGTCGTGACCAGCCTGGCGGTGACCACCTCCATCGCCGGTGACGTCGACGCGACGTGGAAGGGACTGCTGAACGGGGAGAGCGGCATCGACGTGCTCGAGGACGATTTCGTCACCGAGTTCGATCTTCCGGTTCGCATCGGCGGCCATCTGGCCGTCAATCCATCGACTCTTCTCTCTCGCGTCGAGCAACGACGCATGAGCTACGTCGAGCAGATGGCATACGTCCTGGGCAAGGAGGTGTGGAAGAACGCCGGCAGCCCCGAGGTCGACTCGGAGCGGTTCGGCGTCTCGATCGGCACCGGCCTGGGCGGCGGAGACGCACTGCTCGACGCCGACAAGAAGATGCGCGAGGGCGGGTACCGCAAGGTGTCCCCGCTCGCCGTGCAGATGATCATGCCGAATGGACCGTCGGCTGTCGTGGGGCTCGACCTGGGTGCACGCGCCGGTGTCATCACACCGGTGTCGGCATGCTCGTCGGGATCGGAAGCGATCGCTCACGCATGGCGGATGATCGTCATGGGCGACGCGGACATCATGGTCACGGGTGGGGTCGAGGGACACATCGACGCGGTGCCGATCGCGGCCTTCTCGATGATGCGTGCCATGAGCACACGCAACGACGATCCGCAGGCGGCCTCGCGGCCGTTCGACAAGGATCGTGACGGCTTCGTCTTCGGCGAGTCCGGTGCGCTCATGGTGATCGAGAGCGAGGAGCACGCCAAGGCTCGCGGCGCGACGATCCATGCTCGCCTTCTCGGCGCCGGCATCACCTCGGACGGGTACCACCTGGTGGCTCCCGATCCGGCCGGAACCGGTGCGGCGCGTGCGATGCGCCGGGCCATCGAGACGGCGGGACTGACGGCGCAGGACATCTCGCACGTCAACGCCCACGCCACGGCCACTCCCATCGGGGACACGGCCGAGGCCACCGCGATCAACGCTGCGGTGGGCAACCACGCATCGGTGTACGCACCGAAGTCGGCCCTCGGGCACTCCATCGGCGCTGTCGGCGCCCTGGAGTCGATCCTGACAGTGCTCAGCATCCGGGACGGGATCGTTCCGCCCACGCTGAACCTGGACAACCAGGATCCGGAGATCGACCTCGACGTCGTGTCGGGCGAGGCCCGTCGCGGCGAGATCGAGTACGCACTGAACAACTCGTTCGGATTCGGTGGGCACAATGTTGCGCTCGCCTTCGGACGCCACTGACGGCTCCGCAGCCGTCACGGCGTGACAGTCGTACGCGCACGAGGGCGGAGGTCCGGCGACCGCGGTCGCCGGATCTTCGCCCTCACCACCACTCCCCTGCCGGGAGCGGCAGTATGAAGGGGAGAACACGATGACCGTCCTCGCTCCGCACACCCGCCACTCCTCGTCGCGTGACCCGCGCGACCCCCTCGCTCGTCTCGAGAAGCTCTTCGACTCCGGTACGACCACCCCGCTGCACGACCGTGACAAGTCCGGTGTGCTGGCCGCCTCGGGTGAGATCGACGGAGTCCACACCATCGCCTACTGCTCCGACGCCACCGTCATGGGCGGCGCCATGGGAGTCGACGGCTGCAAGCACATCGTCTCCGCCATCGACGAGGCCCTGGACTCCGGAGCGCCCATCGTCGGCATCTGGCACTCCGGTGGGGCCCGTCTCGCCGAGGGCGTCGAGGCTCTGCACGCCGTCGGGCTGGTCTTCGAGGCCATGGTGCGTGCGTCGGGCACCGTTCCGCAGATCTCGGTCGTGCTCGGATTCGCCGCCGGCGGCGCCGCGTACGGCCCCGCGCTCACCGACGTCGTGATCATGGCCCCCGAGGGCCGGGTCTTCGTGACCGGTCCCGACGTGGTGCGCAGCGTCACCGGCGAGCAGGTCGACATGGCCTCGCTCGGTGGGCCCGACACCCACTTCCGCAAGTCCGGCGTCTGCCACATCGTCGCCGACGACGAACTCGACGCCCTCGCACGGGGACGTCGGCTCGTGTCGATGTTCAGTGAGCAGGGCGAGTTCGACCTGGCCGCCGCCCAGCACGGCGACACCGATCTCAAGGCACTCCTGCCCGCGTCGAACCGCCGCGCGTACGACGTGCACCCGGTCATCAACGAGCTGCTCGACAACGTCGAGGGCGAGTCGTCCTTCGAGGAGTTCCAGGGTGGTTGGGCGCGCAGCATCGTCACCGGGCTCGGCCGCCTCGGTGGTCGCTCGGTCGGTGTCATCGCCAACAACCCGATCCGCCTCGGTGGGTGCCTCAACTCCGAGTCCGCCGAGAAGGCCGCCCGCTTCGTCCGCCTGTGCGATGCCTTCGGCATACCGCTCGTCGTCGTCGTGGACGTCCCGGGATACCTCCCGGGCGTCAGCATGGAGTGGGAGGGCGTGGTCCGCCGCGGCGCCAAACTGCTGCACGCGTTTGCGGAGGCCACCGTGCCCCGCGTGACACTGGTGACCCGCAAGATCTACGGCGGCGCATACATCGCGATGAACTCACGGGCTCTCGGAGCAACGGCCGTCTACGCCTGGCCGGAGTCCGAGGTCGCGGTCATGGGCGCCAAGGCGGCCGTGGGCATCCTGCACAAGAAGGCACTGGCAGCGGCGCCCGATCACGAGCGCGAGGCGCTGCACGACCGTCTGACGGCCGAGCACGAGGCCATCGCCGGTGGTGTCGAGCGGGCCGTGGGCATCGGCGTCGTGGACGCGATCATCGATCCGGCCGCCACCCGCAGCACTCTCACCCGCGCGCTGGCGGACGCCCCGGCGCGCCGTGGTCGCCACAAGAACATCCCGCTCTGAGTGGCGTCGCCCCGTGAGCCTTTTGCGCATCCAGGGATGCGCAAAAGGCTCACGGGGGCCGGAGGCCCACTAACTCGCGAGCCAGGTGACCTCGCCGCCGACTCCACCGAGACGGAACTGTTCGAGCTCCGCGTCCCAGGCGGTACCGAGAACGTGATCCAGCTGCGCGTACACGTCGCCGCGGCCCTGTTCCAGGATCGACCGCAGTCGCTGCTCGCCCACCATGACGTCGCCGTTGGCACTGGTGGCGCCGTGCCACAGGCCGAGGCCGGGCACGTGCGCGAAACGTTCACCGTCGACACCCTCACTGGGGTCCTCGGTGACCTCGAAACGCAGCATCTGCCATGAGCGCAGCACGCTGGCCAACCGGGCGCCGGTGCCCACGGGGCCGGTCCAGTTGGTGGTGGCCCGCAGTTGACCGTCGAACGCGGGCTGCGCGGTCCACTTGAGATTTGCTCGGCAGTCGAGCGCATCGGACAGCGCCCATTCGACATGCGGGCACAGCGCGGCCGGCGACGAGTGAATGTAGACGACACCCGTGGTCGAGTCCGCGAATTGGTTCAGTGCGTTCACCGTTGCCTCCAGCTTCGACGAGGGACGTCTTCCCCAACGGCCTGACGCGTCTGCTGATGTACGGCTTCTACCAGTGTGCCTCGAGTTACCCCTGTTACACCAGTCGTTCGGTGTGTCGGGTGGGTTCCGGCGGCGTGTCGCGGCGGGTCACACGCCCGCGAGCACCGTGTCACCCAACGCGGTCCACAGCGGCTTGGCCCAGTCCCCGAAGGCGCGGTCGGCGAGCACGACGCACGAGACGCGGGCTTCGGGGTCCACCCAGAGGAACGTTCCCGACTGCCCGAAGTGCCCGAACGTGCGCGCCGAGTTCGTCTCCCCCGTCCAGTGCGGCGACTTGTGATCACGGAGTTCGAAGCCCAGACCCCAGTCGTTGGGTCGCTGCGACCCGTACCCGGGGAGGATGCCTCCGAGTCCCTCGAACTGCACGCTCGTCGCCTCGTCGACGGTCTGGCCGGAGACGAGCGTCGGTGCGAGCAGTTCCGCCGCGAACGCCTCCATGTCGCGAAGATTGGACCGGGCTCCGTGGCCGGCCGACCCGTGCAGCTCGGTCGAGGTCATACCCAACGGTTCGAGCACGGCGGCGGACAGGTACTCCCCGAACTCGATGCCGGAACGCTCGGTCACGTGCTCCGCCAGGATCTCGAAGCCGGCGCTCGAGTAGATGCGTTTCGTCCCCGGCGCCGTGGTGGGCCGTCGGTCGTCGAACGCGACTCCCGAGGTGTGGGCGAGAAGGTGTCGGACGGTGGATCCTTCGGGTCCCGCCGCCTCGTCGAGCTCGACGGCTCCCTCCTCCACCGCGACGAGCGCCGCGTAGGCGACGAGGAGCTTGGTGACCGAGGCCAGTTCCTGCACGCGGTCCCGATCACCGTGCCGCGCGGCCACGTCGGGACCGTCGGTGATCACCGCGGCCGACACCGCCGGGACCGGCCAGTCGGTGAGTGAGGACAGAATCTCGGATGCGTTGCCGGTGACCACGAGCCCGACTGTAATTCACACTCGTCACAGAATCTCGATGCGTCCGGGTACACGCGACTAGCGTGCGTGGAATGACCTCGGCTGGAACCACCCGCACCGCCCACGGCACCTGCACCCTCTGCGAGGCCATGTGCGGACTCGAGTACACGGTGACCGACGAGGGTGTGCAGTCCGTCCGCGGGGACAAGAAGGATCCGTTGTCCCGCGGACACATCTGCCCCAAGGCGACCGCGCTCGTCGACATCCTGAACGACCCCGACCGTGTCCGCCGACCGCTGCAGCGCACCGAGTCGGGGTGGCGCGAGATCGGGTGGGACGAGGCGGTGGACCTCGTGGCCCGACGCCTGTCCGCCATCCGTGACGAGCACGGCGCCGACGCCGTGGGTGTCTACGCGGGCAACCCCAACGTGCACAGTCTCGGCGCCATGACCCACGGCATCCCGTTCCTGTCGATGCTGCGCACCCGCAACCGGTACTCCGCCACGTCGCTGGACCAGTTGCCGCACCAGCTGACCAACATGTTGTTCTACGGGCATCAGCTCCGTCAGCCGATCGCCGACATCGACAACACCGACTTCTTCCTCGTCCTGGGCGCCAACCCGATGGCGTCGAACGGATCCATGATGACGGTGCCCGATTTCGGGAAGCGGGTGAAGGAACTGCACGCACGTGGCGGGCGCATGGTGGTGATCGACCCGAGGCGCACCGAGACGGCGGACGTCGCCGACACCCACCACTTCATCCGTCCCGGCACGGATGCTCATCTGCTGCTGGCGCTCGTTCACGTCGTCCTGGCCGACGGCGCCGCTACCCCCGCCCCGTACGTCGACGGCGTCGAGGGTGTGACCGAGGCGGTGGCGGCGTTCACGCCCGAGGCCGTGGCACCTCTCACCGGTATCGACGCCGACGTGATCCGCACGCTGGCACGCGATCTCGCGAGCGCCGGATCGGCCGCGGTCTATGGCCGGATGGGTGTCTCCACCCAGGAGTTCGGCACCGTGTGCCAGTGGGCAGTGCACGTCCTGAACATCCTGACCGGCAATCTCGACCGGGTCGGCGGCGTGCTGTTCACCGATCCGGCCGTCGACCTGATCGCGAACAAGATCACCGGCCGCGGTCATTTCGACAAGTGGCGCAGCCGGGTGCGGGATCTGCCCGAGTTCAGTGGCGAGCTCCCGGCGTCGACCCTCGTGGACGAGATGACCACCGACGGGCCCGGGCGCGTCCGCGCCATGGTGGTGGCGTCGGGCAACCCGGTGCTGTCGATGCCGGGCGGCCCCCGGCTCGACGACGCGTTCGCCGGGCTCGATTTCATGGTGTCCTTCGACATCTACGTCAACGAGACCTCACGCCACGCCGACATCATCCTGCCGTCCACGGTGGCCCTCGAGCGGGACCACTACGACCTGATCTTCTCGACGTTCGCGGTGCGGAACACCGCCAAGTTCAATCCGGCCGTCCTGCCGAAAGAAGCCGACGCGCGCCACGACTGGGAGATCTTCCGCGATCTGAGTCTGCGCTACGCCGCCGTCCGCCGCCGCGGAACGCGTGCGCGGACCCTGGGTCGGGTGAACGCCGCGGCCGTGGTCCGTGAGGTGCGCACTCGGCTGTCCCCCGCCCGAACGGTCGAACTCCTGCTGCTGCGCGCTCGCGGGGTCACTCTGCGGACACTTCGCAAGAACCCGCACGGCACCGACCTCGGTCCGCTGCGTCCCGGTCTGCCGGGCAAGCTGCTCACCCGCGATCGGCGTATCGGTCTGATGCACGACGTGATCACCCCGGACATCGACAGACTGCGGAGCGCTCTACTCGCCGCGACGCCGTCCGCGGACGGCGAACTGCTCCTGATCGGGCGCCGCCACGTTCGCAGCAACAACTCGTGGATGCACAACGCGCCGCGTCTCGTGAAGGGCAAGCCGCGCCACGGTCTGCTGGCACATCCCGCCGATCTCGACCGTCTCGGCATCGCCGACGGGGACACCGTCGAGGTCGTGTCCGCCGCCGGCTCCGTGCGCATCGAGGTGACGGCGAGCGACTCGGTGATGCCCGGCGTCGTGAGCATCCCGCACGGTTTCGGGCATGACCGCGACGGTGTGCGACTGACGGTGGCCCGCGACGTCCGCGGACCGAGCGTCAACGACCTCACCGATCCGGACCGCGTCGAGGGCGTCGCGGGAAATGCCGTCCTCAACGGTGTCCCGGTGACGCTCCGGCTCGTCGGGACCGACGATCAGGACACGTCGAGCAGCCGGGTCCCGTCGACGAGCAGCGAGCGGAGGGTGGGTTCGTCGACGGGCGGACAGATGGCGTGACCCTGCGCGCGGTGGCAGCCCAGCTCGACCAGAGTGCGCGCCGCCGCGGACGTCTCGACTCCGTTGGCGACGACGTCGAGCCGGAGTGACCGAGCAAGTCCGATCATGACCGAGACGAGCGCACGATCGTCGCCGTCCACGCCGAGCCCGTCGGTGAAGTGCCTGTCGATCTTGAGCACGTCGAGCGGCAACCTCTTGAGATGCAGCAGTGACGAGTAGCCGACACCGAAGTGGTCGATGGCCGTCCTGATTCCCCTGTCGCGCAGGGAGGTGAGGGCTGCGCCCGATCGCGCCACCGAATCCACCACCGCGACCTCGGACAGCTCCAGGCAGAAGCAGGCCGGGTCGATCCCGTGGGTCCGCAGGACGTCCGCCACCTCCTGCGCGAAGTCGCGCACGGCGAGGTGGACCGGTGAGATGTTCACGCGCAGAACCAGGTCGGTGCGACCCGTGGCGTCCCGCCAGCTCACATACGCCCGGCACGCCGCATCGATGACCCAGCGCCCGAGTTCCGGGGCGAGGTTCGCCGCGTCGGCGATGGGCACGAAGACGTCGGGCCCGAGCATGCCGCGGGTCGGATGCGGCCAGCGGACGAGAGCTTCCACTGCGGTGATCTCACCGGAACGCAGGTCCACCTCGGGTTGGAAGTGCAGCACCAACCGGTCGTGGGAGATGGCATGGCCCAGCGTCAGCTCGACGTCGGTCCGCAGGTCGTTGGTCGCCGCGATCTCGTCCGAGTAGAGGACGACGCCGTTGCCACCCGACGACTTCACGTGCAGCGCCGCCTGATCCGCCCGGCGCAGCATCTCCGACGGATCCGCGGTTCCCACGGCCACGCCGATACTCGCGGTGCGGGTCACCCTGTCGTCCCCCACCACCATCGGCTCGGCGACCACCGACCGGACCATCTCCGCACGCTCCGCACCGTCCTCGGCCGTGGGCGCACCACCGAGGACGACGACGAACTCGTCCCCGCCGAGCCTCGCCACCACGTCCCCGTCCGGCAGTCGGCGGCGGATGCGGTCCGCGACGGTGCGCAGGAACTCGTCACCCATGCGATGGCCGAGGAAGTCGTTGAGAGCGGCCAGCCGGTCGATGTCCACGAACAGCACGCCCACCGCGGTGCCGTCGCCGGCGCGCCCGTCGAGCAGCTCGGTCAGCCCGTGACGGTTCATCAGCCCGGTCAGTTCGTCGATCATCGCGGTGTGGCGCAGTTCGTTCTCCGCGGCCACGCGCCTCTGCACCTGGGCGAGCATCGCTCCGACCGCAGTGACGGCCTCGAGCTCCTCCGCGGTCCACTCGCGGTCGGCGAATCGAACGAAACCCAGGACGCCCAGGGTGCGGCCGTCGCCGACCAGGGGTACCGCGACCATCGTGGTCGCCGGAACCCCTGATGCGTCCTTCACCCGGTCGCGGTAGTTCTCGGGCTGATCGCTCGGCCTGTAGATCTCGACCTCGGTCTGGCTGCGCGACCGGGCGAACACGGGATCCGCTCTGTCGAAGTACACGACGCCCAACGGATCCGGGTCGGGAACGACGGGCCGCGGGGGCCACTCCGCGGCGAGAATCGACGCGTCGATGCGCTCGTCGTTGTGCCGGAGAAAGCACGTGTCCATCCCGAAATCGGTGGACAGGTCTCGGAGCAGCGCCCGGTACGCCTCGACGACGTTCGCGGAGTCGGCACCGAGCAACCGCGTCGCCAACTCGGACACGAGCGTGTTGAGGGGCCGCCGGACACTCGTCCGACCTTCCATCCGATCCATGACTTCTCCTGAAATCCCCTGATCGGCCCGATGCCCCCGCACGGCCGTCACCACCCCACCCGGTCGATGCAGCGTGTCGTACTCGCAGCTCGAGGCATCTTCCGCGCATTCTGATCAACATCTGATCCGAAAATGCAGTGACCTGCAACTCATGACATCACACATAAAAACCGACTCTTTACCGGTTTTGCCTCAGTTGCACCGTGGCAGAACCGTAAGTCACTGTGCCACTATCGGTCCCATGTCGGACCTGGTATCGATGAATACGTCAGCGAGCTCGGTCACGGCTGCCCCTGACCTCTCGTCCCTGTACTACCGAGTCGTGCGGTCCGACCGGGCGACGACGGTGCACGACGGCTCCGGCGCTCTCGCGTTCTACAACTCCGCGTGCAGCAACCTGCTCGGCTACGACTCGGGTGAGCTCGCGCTGCTCGGATCGTCCGCAGTGCTCCATCCTGCCGACACCGAGGCCCTCGCCGATGCGACCGCGCGGGCGTTTGCCGCCCTCGACGGCTCGGCCGACGCTCGGCTCCGGCTGGTCCGCAAGGACGGTGGGGCCGTCGAGGTGGATCTCGAACTCTCCCGGGTACAGGTCGGGGACCGTCGATACCTGCTCGTCGAGTCGACGCCGGTCGCCCCCGCGGCCTGACTCGCCGGGCCGGAGGCACGACCGCTGAACCCCGGTGGACACCATCCCGAGTACAGGAGCGCCAGACCATGACGGCCCCGCCACTCTCGACCACGCACACACGCCCCACACACGCCTTCGGGTACTACGACGATCCGGTGTTCGAGTGCACCGTGGTCGCCACCTCCCCCACCTCCCGCCCGGATCTGTGGCGTCGCTACCTCGAAGGTGCACGCATCAGTTACGAGCGGCACGACGTGTCCGTCGCCCTCGAGTACGACACCATCCGCGACGGGCGGAACACGACCATCTTTCTGTGCGCCCTGGATGCGTCCGGGCGCATGCTCGCCGGCATCCGCGTCCAGGGTCCGTACGAGCACGCCCGTCAGACGCACGCCGACCTGGAGTGGCAACGGAACCCGTTGGCGCGGAACGTCTTGCGAGACGCTGTTAACGACCGTCTCCGCGAGGGAGTCATCGAGCTCAAATCGGGCTGGGTGGATCGTGCAGCTCCACGCGACAAACGTCTCGTCGACATGATCGCGCACGCAGGACCGCTGGCGTGCTCGTTGCTCGGGGTGCGTTTCGCACTCTCCACCGCTGCGGACCATGCCGTGTCCATGTGGCAGAAGTCGGGGGCCGTGGTGGCCGATACGATCGACCCCACGCCGTATCCGGACGACCGCTACAGCACGAGGGCCCTCTGGTGGGATCTGAACACGTTCCGAGAGACCGCTCACGCGCATCACGCTCGACGGATCGACGACGCGGCAGCGCAACTGGTCCACACCTGGTCCACGGGAACGACATAGGCCCGACACGAAGGAGCGACTCGTGACCGATGCGCTGACAGGCTCTGCTGCACTCGTTCTCGATCCACACTCGGAGAACGATCGAGCGGTCGTCGAGTCTCTGCTCGGCGACGGTGTGACCGTCGTTCTCGACACACTCGACGCCCAGGCACGGGGACTGTCCGCGCTGGTCCCCCGGCCCGATGACGACGTTCTGGACGAATCCCCTCGCTGGGTGCACTATCCGTGGCGCCGCACGCTCGTCCGCGTTCTCGGGCCTCGCGGGTTCCGTCGGCTCCGGCTCGACCGCAACCGCAACAAGATCACCGCCGAGGAGCAGGACCGGTTCGGCGCGGCGAAGATCGGCGTCGTGGGTCTGAGCGTGGGGCACGCGGTCGCGCACACCCTGGCCCTCGAGGGACTGTGCGGGGAATTGCGGGTCGCCGACTTCGACGAGTTGGAGCTCTCCAACCTCAACCGGATCCCGTCGACCGTTCTCGACCTGGGCGAGAGCAAGACCGACATCGTCTCCCGGCGCATCGCCGAGCTGGACCCTTACCTGTCCGTGCGCGTCGAAGCACGCGGCATCACCGCCGACACGGTCGACGACTTCCTGGACGGCCTCGACATCGTCGTCGAGGAATGCGATTCCCTCGACGTGAAGGTCCTGCTGCGTGAAGCCGCCAAGCGGCATCGCATCCCGGTGATCATGGAGACCAGCGACCGCGGACTTCTCGACGTGGAACGGTTCGATCTCGAGCCCGATCGTCCGATCTTCCACGGCGCCGTCGGCACTCTCTCGTCGGGCGCCCTCAGCGGTCTCAGCACGCGCGACAAGGCACCCCACGTCATGTCGATCCTCGGTGCATCCGACGTGTCCGCGCGGTTCGCCGCGTCCATGGTCGAAGTCGACCGCACGATCTCGACGTGGCCGCAGCTAGGGAGCGACGTCGCTCTGGGAGGGGCGACGGTCGCAGCGGTGGTGCGGCGCATCGTGTTGGGCCTTTCCATGCCGTCCGGTCGCACCCGTGTCGACGTCGACGGCGCTCTCGACACCCTCGGAACGACCGAGAGCGCCCGGGACCCCATCGACGAGCCGGCACCGACGACGGCGCCCACGACACCGACCTCGGTCGTGGACTCGATGGTGGAGGCCGCTCGGCGCGCACCGTCCGGCGGCAACGTTCAGCCGTGGATCGTGACCACGTCCGACGACGTCGTCACGATCACGCTCGATCCTCTGCGCACCACCGGTCTCGATGTCGCGCACCGCGGGAGCCGAATCGCCCTGGGCGCCGCGGTGTTCAACGCTCGGGTCGCCGCGGCCCGAGCCGGACTCACGGCGGTGCCGACCGTCGTCGACGAGGGGGACGGTCGCGTACGCGTCGAACTGAGACTGGCGCGAAGGCCGGACACTGCCCTCGCTCCCCTCCACGACGCCATGATGCGGCGTTCGACGAACCGTCACCCGGGCACACCGACCGCACTGGCCGACGAGGTCGTGCGCGACCTGTGCGCGGCGGCTGCAGCGGAGGACGGCTCAGCGGTCGTGATCACGGATCGGGCGGCGCTGTCCGAGATCGGCGAGATCCTGGCGGAATCGGACCGACTCCGCTACCTCACCACCACGCTGCACGCCGAGATGATGTCCGAACTGCGGTGGCCCGGAGACGACGACCCGGACACCGGTATCGATGTCGCCACTCTGGCCCTCGACGCCACCGACCTGGTCAAGCTCGACGTCGCCCGACGACCCGACGTGATGCGTCTTCTCGCGGACTGGGACGCCGGCACGGCGTTGGGCGACGACACGCGCGATCGGATGGCGACCACGTCCGCGGTACTCGTCGTGTTCGCGCCGGGAACCACCGGCCGCGATCACGTCGTCGCCGGCGGTGCAGTGGAGCGTGCGTGGATCACGGCCGAGTTGCACGGTCTGGCAGTCCATCCCGTGTCTCCCGTGTTCCTCTACGCCTCGGAGGAGTACGAATTCGACGCTCTGTCCCCGCGTTACGCCGAGCGACTACGCGCACTGCGTCACCGCTTCCTCGATACCGCTGGTCAGCCGCGAGACAAACCGGTCGGCCTCGTATTGCGACTGTCTCACTGCGCAATTCCCGCCGTTCGAAGTCGGCGTCGACCTCGCTGACGGCACTCTTCGCGGTACAGTCGGCTGAACGAGTGCAGTCCAGCGCTCCGCAGCCACGCGAGGAGACCCGACGTTGGAGCGCCGTCCGAGCTTCGACGTGCTGGTGACCCGGGTGGCGACCCATCTGATCGGCGTCAACGCCGCCACGGTCGGTGCGGGCTACGAGAAGGTCCTCTCGAATCTCGTCGACTACTTCGACGTGGACGCCGCCTATCTCCGGCATCACGACGCGCAACGCCGTGCCACCGTGATGGTGGCGGAGTGGCCCGCTCGTACCGACGTCCCTGATCCCGACCCACTGGGGACCGTCACCTTCCGTGACGCCGACCCCGTGTTCGCCGCGACGGAGCACCTCAAGGAGCCGCTGCTCTTCCGCCCCGATCCCGCCATGGAGGACTACCGCCGACGCGTCGAGAGCGCCTCCGGTTACCAGAGCATCTCGATGGCATCGGTCCCGCTCGTCACCCGCGACACGACGACCGGAACCCTGGGGTTGGTCGCGTCGGGCGACCGCGAGTGGTCCGACGAGGAGGTCGAGGCGCTGAAAGCGATCGCCACCCTCTTCTCCCAACTGCAGGCTCGGATCGACGCCGAGGAGCACCTGCGGTGGGCCGCCACGCACGACGCGTTGACGGGGTTGCTCAACCGGCGGGGTGTCTCGGAGCTGCTGTCCGCTCGACTCGCCGGGGGCGGTGACGCATTCGCGGTGCTCTACTTCGACCTCGATCGCCTCAAGGCCCTGAACGATTTCCTGGGGCACTCGGCCGGTGACACGTTCCTCCGCACGGTCGGTGCACGGCTGCAGCGGCATTCGGACGCGGACACTCTTCTCGCACGGTGGGGCGGCGACGAGTTCGTGGTCGTTCTTCCCGGTCCGATGACGGAGGACGACGCGTACGCCGAGGCCTGCCGCATTCTCACCGTGGTGACCGCACGGGTCGACATGGCGGGCGAGTACGTCTCACGTACCGCCAGTATCGGTGTCGCACTGGGCATCCCCGGCAGCGGTACGGTCGATTCGGTGATCGCGGACGCCGACCAGGCTGCGCTGGCCGCCAAAACGGCCGGGGGCAATCAGGTCTCGCTGTTCAGTTCCGAGATCCGCGAACGCAACGAGTTGCAGAACGACATCGAGCTGCATCTGCGCGCAGCGATCGAGGGCGAGTCACTGCTCCTGTACTTCCAACCCGAGATCGACCTCACGACCGACCGCATCACCGCGGTCGAGGCCCTGGTGCGGTGGCAGCATCCCACCCGGGGCATGCTGCCGCCCGTCGAGTTCATTGCCATCGCCGAGGCCGTCAACCTGGCCACCGACCTCGGACGGTGGGTGCTCCACACCGCGTGCAGAACGTACGCGTCGTGGCGCTCGACGTTGGGAACACTGGACATCGCACTGCGGGTCAATGTGTCACCCGCACAGTTGGTCTCGCTCGACTTCGTGCACACCGTACGAGAGGCGTTGTCCCGGTACTCCCTCGAGCCGCAGTACCTGTGCATCGAGATCACCGAGGTGGCGGTGGTCCACGACATCGTCCTGGCCGCACGGGCTCTGCGCGACATCCGTGCACTCGGGGTAC
This sequence comes from Rhodococcus sp. UNC23MFCrub1.1, assembly GCF_000686025.1. Lineage (GTDB taxonomy): Bacteria > Actinomycetota > Actinomycetes > Mycobacteriales > Mycobacteriaceae > Rhodococcoides. The sequence continues at coordinate 342,339 of NZ_JMLQ01000004.1, read as the reverse complement.
GCGTGGCCATCGACGACTTCGGCACCGGGTACAGCTCGCTCTCGCATCTCAAGACGCTGCCGGTCGACGCCGTCAAGATCGATCGCGAGTTCGTCACCCACCTCGCGACCAGTAGGGACGACCGCGCGATCGTCGAGGCCGTCACCGCCCTCGCTCGGGCCTACGACCTCGACCTCATCGCGGAGGGGCTCGAGGACGTCGACGCCCGTGCCGTGTTGCTGGAACTGGGGTGCTCGCGCGCGCAGGGGTACCTCTACGCCCGCCCCCAGCCCGCCGACGTCGTCCTCGAGATGCTGCGAGTCGGAACGCTCACACCGAGCTGAACGTCAGCCCTCCGCCTGGTCGGGCTGCGTTCCGGCCGCGTCGTCCAGTTCCGAAGGGTCCGCGTCGGGGTCGCGCGAGGAGTCGTAGGGCCTCTCCGAGGAGGTCGAGGGTTCGTCGGACACGGGCGAGTCGCCGTTCGGTTCGGTCATGCGGCACGCGTACCCGCGGCCGCCGTCGCTAATCCTGCCCAGGTATCGTGAGCGCGCGTCAGCGCCGGGGGCGGTAGCTCAGTCGGTTAGAGCCGTGGACTCATAATCCATTGGTCGCGGGTTCGAGCCCCGCCCGCCCCACTCGGACCCTTCGCCTTCCCGCACCTCGGTCGTCAGGCCAGGACGTCCCCCTCGCCGGGACACCGTTGTCCCGACACGCACACACCGTCGTTTCGGCTGTTCGTCTGCTATATTTTGAACTCTAGGTTTGTTTCGAAGCGATCGACCCGGCTACCCGTCTGTTCGTCGACTCCGAACGGTGACGAGAGAGGCAGGACCGACGGCAGAGCCGTGAGGAACGACGATGATGCCCGACGAGGATGGATCAGACCCGCGCCCGACGCTGTCGGAGGCCTTCATGTCCTCGCGACTCGGTCTCGCGACGGTGTTCGACCATTCCCCCGACGTGGTGCTCGTGTCCACGTCCGACGGCCGGATCGTCCACGCGAATCCCGAGGCGTCGAGGACTCTCGGACTCGACGGCGGTGAGCACGGGCCGCCGGACGAACCGACCGTGGACGCCGTCGTCGTCCCCACTCCCCCCACGACGCTCACGGACATCCTCTCGGCTGTCCAGCTCCACGGAACTTGGCTCGGCCGAACAGAACTGGTGCATCACCTCACAGGAGAAAGGCTCGCGGTGTCCACCTCAGCATTCGCCGTACGCGGCCACGACGACGACTCGTCCCTGGTCGTCTCGATCCATCGCGACGCCTCTGCACAGAATGCCGACGACCATCTCCTGCAGAAGGCTCTGGACGCGTCGACCTTCCGGGCGTCCGAGCAGCGGGTCGTCGCCGAGCTGAGCAGGCTCGCTCTGCGCGGCCGGCTCGACGACCTTCTGTCGGCGGCCACCGACGCCGTCGTGACGCTGTACGGGGCGCGGTGCGCCGTCATCACCCGCGCGCACGACCTGCCTGCCACTCTCGAGATCGTCGCCGCCACGGGGGACGACGCACCGCACGATGTGTGCGCCACCGGGCCCTCCTCGATCACCGCGTTCGCCAGCCGATCGGCCACCCGGATCGTGTGGTCCGGGGACGCGCACGAGTCCAGGTTCGACGTCGCCGCCCTCGTCGCGGGTGGTGTCGACAACGCGGTCGCCGTGCCGATCGACGGCACCGGCCAGCCGTGGGGTGTGTTGACCGTCCTCGGGGTCGACTCGCGCTATCTCTCGTCCGCCACCGGGTCGTCCGTGCCGATCATCGACATCACGACGGCGGGGCCGCCGATTCTGGTCTCGGACAATCCGATGCTCGACACCGGCGCCCTCGACACGGTGTCCGACGTCGTGTCCGCAGCCGTGCATCGTGTCGGCGTCGAGAGCGAACTGCGCTACCGCAGCCTCCGGGACCCGCTGACGGGGCTCCCCAATCGCGCACTGGCGTACGACCGCATCGAGTCCGCCGTCGAGCGGGGCGTCGCGAAGGCCACCACGACGGCCGTCATGCTCATCGACCTCGACGACTTCAAGTCCATCAACGACGGGCTGGGGCACGAGGCGGGCGACTCGGCTCTGGTGTCCATCGGCAACCGCCTCACCCGGGCATCGCGCCCCGGCGACACCGTGGCCCGCCTGGGCGGCGACGAGTTCGTGGCGGTCTGCGAGAACCTCTCCGGTCCGGAGGAGTCGATCGCCGTGGCGCAGGCCTACGCGGACGCCGTGCGGGCGGCCATCGTCGTCGACGGCAACGAACTGCGCATCACCGCGAGCATCGGCGTCGCGTTGGCGGACGACACCGTGCCCGGCAACGAGCTCATCCGCCGCGCCGACGTGGCGATGTATCGCGCGAAGGACACCGGTCGCGGGAACGTCGCGGTGTTCGACACCGACGATCGAGAGCACCGCCGCAACCAGTTGGCTCTGTCGGCCGATCTCCGGTCGGCTCTCGACAGCCAGATCCTGACGCTCGCGTACCAGCCCATCTTCGACATCGCGACCGGCCGCATCACCGCCGTGGAGGCACTCGCGCGGTGGCAGCACCCCACCCTCGGCTCGGTGAGCCCGGAGACCTTCGTCCGGATCGCCGAGCGCACGGGCCAGATCAACACCCTCGGCCTGTGGGCTCTGCACACCGCGTGCGTGCAGGCGGCGGAGTGGCAGGCCATCTCTGACGTCGGCGTGCGGGTCAACGTCAGTGCCCTGCAGCTTCGCCAGCCCGAGTTCGTGGCCAGCGTCGCCCGCATCCTCGCCAGTTCCGGTCTGCCGGTGGGCCGACTCGGCCTGGAGATCACCGAGACGGTGTGGCTCGCGGACACGGCGCAGGTGCGGGACGCCCTCACCGAACTGCACGAGATGGGCGTGTCCATCCTCCTGGACGATCTGGGCAGCGGCCACAGCTCCGTCACCTACCTCAGCCGGTATCCCGTCATCGAGGCGTTCAAGATCGATCAGACGTACATCCAGGCCATGCCGGGCAAGCAGCCCGAGGCCATCGTGTCCGCCATCGTGTCCCTGGCACACGCGTTCGACGTCGCCGTCGTCGGCGAGGGTGTCGAGTCACAGGCCCAGTTCGACCGTCTGCGGGACAGTGGTTGCGATCTGGCCCAGGGCTTCTGGCTCGCCCACCCGGCCAGCGCGAACGAGGTCACCTCGATGCTGCTGGAGCGACGCGCCGGCTGACCGTCAGCCGGCCGGATCGGTCCTGGTGGCGTCGCGCACGAAGTCGGCGGCCACCTCGCGAACTCGCACGTTCCGGCGCTGCGCCTCACGCGAGAGCACGTCGAACGCGGCGTCCGCGTCGAGACCGCGCATCGCCATCAGAATGCCCTTGGCCTGCTCGATGGGGGCGCGTCGCGCCATGGCGTCGCGCAGTCCGCTCACCGTGGTGGTGGCGTCGGTGTAGCGAGCATGCTCCCCGATGGCCCGTCCCACCGTGGTGGTGAGGCTGTCCAGGATGTCGGCGTCCATGTCGTCGAAGGCGTCGGCGGACGAGCCGTACAGGTTGAACGAGCCGATCACGCCGTCGAGAGTCCTGATGGGCGAGGCGAGGAACGAGTGCACACCCTCGGTGCGCGCCGCGGCCGCGAACTCCGGCCACCGCTGCTCGGTGCTGTCGCAGTCGACGACGATCGTGGTGTCGGTACGGGACGCCTCGAGGCATGGACCCTCGCCGGTCTCGTACTGCATCTCGTCCACCGCGAGGGTGGTTCTGTCGGTGTAGACCGCCGTGTACGTGGTGCCGTCGTAATCGATTGTCACGCCGCAACTGTCGGCGCCTCTGATGACGTCGTGCGCGAGATCCACCGACCGCTGCAGCAACTCACCGAGCTCGTCCGTGTCCTCGATGCGTCGACCCAGCGAGCCGACGATCTCACCGAGTCGTTCGGGTGTCAGGCCACCTTCGGCCCGCCCTTCCGTGTCCATTGCACCATTCGATCACACGCCCGCCGATCCACCGAGGCGTGTTCGGCACACTCCGTCGGTCCGTGCGTAGTCTGAGGTGCGGTCGGCGTTTCGGTTCGTCGACCCTCGGGTAGTTCCCCGGACGGCATGCAGACCAGGCACGCCTGTGGGAGCTTCCCATCGAAGATGTCCGCGCGTCCCGTCACATCGGAGGAACAGTGGATCCGGAAGTTCAGCACGAACCCAGCGAGATCACGTACGACGAGAGTTTTTACCCGGCCAGGCCTCGCCCACTGAAGCCGTCGGTGCGTCGTGCGTACCGCACTGCGGGCGCGCTGCCCCAGGGTGACGCCGACGCCTCCAATCCCGAGTACGTGTCGTGGCTCGTCGACCGGTCGATGCTGCACGATGCCAAGCTGATCGCGGAACAGTTGTCCGGCAAGGGCAGCATGTGGCAGAACCCCTACGCGTCGCCGGATCCGCGCGGAGCCGTCGAGCGCGCACCCGTGTGGTTCACCGCGTATCCCATCTCGCTCATCGCGGCTCCAGGACAGAGCTTTCTTGGCACGCTCGGCGACGAGGCTCTGTGGCAGGTGTTCTCGGACATCGGCATCACGGCCGTGCACACCGGCCCCGTCAAGGAGGCCGGCGGACTGCACGGGTGGCATGCCACACCGTCGGTCGACGGCCACTTCGACCGCGTCAGCATGCAGATCGACCCGGCGTTCGGCTCCGAGGAGGAGTTCCGGCGGCTGTGCGTCGTCGCGTCCGCCTACGAGGGCATCGTCATCGACGACATCGTCCCAGGACACACCGGCAAGGGCGCCGATTTCCGATTGGCGGAGATGAACGTCTCCGACTACCCCGGCATCTACCACATGGTGGAGATCGAGCCGCAGGACTGGCACCTGCTCCCCCGCGTGAAGGCGGGCCAGGACTCGGTGAACATCGATGCCGAGTCCGAGGCCAATCTCGCTCGTGCCGGGTACATCGTCGGCCAGCTCCAGCGCGTCATCTTCTACGAGATGGGCGTCAAGGAGACCAACTGGAGTGCCACGCCGGTCATCCGCGGAGTCGACGGGGTCGAGCGCCGCTGGGTGTACCTGCACTACTTCAAGGCGGGTCAGCCCTCCATCAACTGGCTCGATCCCTCGTTCGCCGGTATGCGCCTCGTCATCGGCGACGCCTGCCACTCCATCGCGGACCTCGGCGCCGGCGCACTGCGTCTCGACGCCAACGGGTTCCTCGGAGTCGAGCGCCGGACCGAGGGTCCGGGATGGTCCGAGGGCCACCCGCTCTCGGAGGCCGCCAATCACCTCATCTCCAGTGTGGTGCGCAAGATGGGTGGCTTCACCTTCCAGGAGCTTAACCTCACCATCGACGACATCAAGGCGATGGGAAGCAGCGGCGCCGATCTGTCCTACGACTTCATCAACCGCCCCGCCTATCACCACGCGCTCGTCATGGGGAACACCGAGTTCCTCAGGCTCACCATGAATCTGGCGCGGGACCACGGTGTGGACACCGCCTCGCTGGTGCACGCGCTGCAGAATCACGACGAGATGACCTTCGAGCTGGTGCACTTCGCGACCCTGCACCGTGAGGACGAGTTCTCGTACGGCGGCGACGTGATCAAGGGCGGCGATCTGGGTGACCAGATCCGCGCCGAACTGTGCGAACGACTCACCGGCCGGTGGGCGCCGTACAACCGCACGTTCACCAACAACGGGATCGCCTGCACCACCGCGTCGGTCATCACGGCGTCGTTGGGCATCCGCGACCTCGACCGGATGGACGACACCGACATCGAGACGGTCAAGCGCGCCCATCTCATGCTGGCCATGTACAACGCGCTGCAACCGGGCGTGTTCGCGCTGTCCGGCTGGGACCTCACCGGCATCCTCCCGGTGCCGGCGGAGGAGGTCGCCGATCTCATCCGTGAGGGCGACACCCGCTGGATCAACCGTGGGGCGCACGACCTCATGAACACCTCGCCCGACGCCACCCGGTCGGAGTCCGGGATCCCCCGTGGCCGCAGTCTCTACGGCTCGTTGCCGGAGCAGATGAAGGACTCGACGTCGTTCGCGCGTCAGCTGTCCCGCATCCTCGATGTGCGGACGAGGTACGGCATCGCGACGGCCACCCAGCTCGACGTCCCGTCCGTGTCGCACAAGGGGCTGCTCGTCCTGGTGCACCAGCTGGGCAACGGATCCATCTCGGCGACGGTGCTGAACTTCACGGGCGACGAGATCCACGCGACGGTGCAGTCGAAGCACCTCACCGGCGGGGCCACGGTGGTGGACCTGTTCACCGACCAGGACATCGCCGTCGTCGACGAGCTGGGCAGTTTCCCGATGACCCTGCAGCCCTACCAGGGCGTCCCGGTGATGCTCAGGGGCTGATGCCGAGAGGTGGCCGGGGAAGGTTAGGCTAACCAGCATGCGAGTGGCGATGTTCGGCTATCAGACCTGGGGACACACGACGCTTCGGACGGTCATCGAGTCCTATCACGAGGTGGTCCTGGCCGTCACCCATCCTCCCAGTGAGCACTCGTACGAGTCGATCTGGTCGGATTCCGTGGAAGATCTGGCACGCGCCCACGACGTGCCGGTCCACCTCGCCCTCACTCCGGACGATGCGCTGCGCGTCGCGTTGGAGGAGGCGAAGCCGGACATCATCGTCGCGAACAACTGGCGCACCAAGCTGCCCCGGTCCATCTACGACATGCCGCCGCACGGCACCCTCAACCTGCACGATTCGCTGCTGCCCCGGTTCACGGGATTCTCGCCCGTGATCTGGTCGCTGATCAGTGGCGCGGCCGAGACCGGCCTGACCGCGCACCGCATGGACGACGAGCTCGACACCGGCGACGTCGTCATCCAGCGGTCCGTCCCGATCGGCCCGCGCGACACCGCGACCCAGTTGGTGCAGGCGACCATCGACCTCATTCCCGAGGTACTGCTCGAGGCGCTCGGCGCGATCGAGAGCGGTACCGCGGTGTGGACCCCGCAGGACCTCTCGCAGCGGACGTTCTTCCACAAGCGTGCGGACATCGACAGCCGTATCGACTGGACGTGGCCGGCCGAGGACATCGACCGTCTGGTCCGCGCTCAGTCCGATCCCTACCCCAACGCGTGGACCCATCACCGTGGCCGTCGGATCCGTATCGTCGAAGCGCATGTGTCGCAGGGCATCTACGGCGGTACACCCGGTCGCGTCTTCATCCACGAGGGTGACGGCATGGCGATCGTCTCCGGCCCGAACGCCCACCTCGGCCGTAACCGAGCGCTCGTGATCGACGCGGTGCGCACCGAGGACGACGACCGCACGATCCCTGCTGCGGAGTACTTCCCCCGCGGCGGCGGGTACCTCACCGACGCTCCCTGACGTTCGGTTCCGGAGGCGCCCCGTTTGGCTCCCCGACGCACGGGTATCGCCACGACATGCCGGAACAACGCAGTGGGCTCGTCGTGGCCGTGACCGGAGCGACGGGAAACCTCGGGACCTCGGTCGTCGACGCGCTGGTCGACGACCCGGCGGTCTCCGCGGTCCGTGCGATCGCGCGGCGCTCGCCCGTGCCGACGGACGGTCGTCCGGCGTGGGCTCCCGCACGGACGACGTTCGTCGAGGCGGACATCGCACGGGACGACCTGGGTCCGCTGTTCGACGGAGTCGACGTCGTCGTACACCTGGCGTGGCAGTTCCAGCCGTCGCGCGATCCGGTGCAGACCTGGGACGTCAACGTCGTCGGCGCGATGCGGGTCTTCGACGCCGCGGCGGCGGCCGGAGTGAGCGCGTTGGTGCACGCGTCGTCGGTCGGTGCCTACTCCCCGGGATCGAAAGACGTTCGGGTGACCGAGGACTGGCCGACGCACGGCTGGCAGGGCGCGGCCTACACGCGCGAGAAGTCGTATCTCGAGCGTGTGCTCGACCGGGTGGAGACGCGGAATACCGACCTCCGGGTCGTCCGGATGCGCCCGGCCTTCGTCTTCGAGGCGTCGGCGTCCACGGAACAGCGTCGACTGTTCGGCGGACCCTTCGTCCCGGCCCGGCTGGTTCGACCCGCGTTCGTCCCGGTCTTCCCTGACATCGCGGATCTGGTGTTCCAGGGAGTGCACTCCCGCGATGTCGGACGAGCATTCGCCGCGGCGGCGGTGCGCGAGGTGTCGGGCGCGTTCAACCTCGCGGCGGACCCCGTCATCACCCCGGCCACCTTCGCGGAAATTCTCCGCGCGCGGTTGATCCCTCTGCCCGCGTCCGCGGTGCGACTCGCCCTCGATGCTCTGTTCACCGCACGCCTCGTTCCCACCGACCCCGGCCTGTTCGACGCGGTGCTGCGGCTTCCCATCATGGACTCCGGTCGCGCCCGCGACCTGCTGGAGTGGGCGCCTCGACACACCGCGCAGGACGCTCTCGCCGAGTTCGTCCGCGGCGTGCACGAGGTGGAGGACGCCCCGACCCCGCCGCTGTCCGCGTGACCCGGCGGCGGTTTGCGTCGGGTGAGTGCGGGTAGTCCGCAGTCCATGACCCGAGAGCAGACGACGGGTGACGACCCGGCCCACGCGGACCCGGACGATCCTCGAAAGCCCGATTCACCCACCGATCTCACCAAGCCGTCGTTCTTCTACGTCCTGCGCAAGACCGCGCGCGAGTTCTCCAAGGACCAGTGCACCGATCTGGCCGCTGCTCTCACGTATTACGCGGTGCTGTCGCTGTTCCCGGCTCTTCTCGCCGTCGTGTCCCTTCTCGGCGTGTTCGGGCAGGGCGAGCGCACCGTCACCGCGGTGCTCGACATCGTGTCCGACCTGGGGCCCTCGTCCGCCGTCGACACGCTGCGCGGACCGGTCGAGCAGCTCGTGCAGGCGCCCACCGCCGGACTCGCCCTGATCATCGGTCTGGCCGGCGCCCTCTGGTCGGCGTCCGGCTACGTGGGCGCGTTCGGCCGCGCCATGAATCGGATGTACGAGGTGGACGAGGGCCGACCGATCTGGAAGCTGCGACCGGTCATGCTGGTCGTCACTCTGGTCGGCCTGATCTGCATCGCCGCAGCGGGACTCATGCTGGCCGTCAGCGGTCCCGTCGCCACGGCCGTGGGTGACGCGATCGGTGCCGGCGACACCGCACTGACGGTGTGGAACATCGCGCGGTGGCCCGTCGTCCTCGCGCTGATCGTCCTGGCCGTCGCGATCCTCTACTACGCCACACCCAACGTGCAGCAGCCGAAGTTCCGATGGATCAGCACAGGGGCCGGCATGGCCATCGTCGTGTGGATCCTCGCGTCCGTGCTCTTCGGTTTCTACGTCGCGAACTTCAGCAGCTACAACAAGACCTACGGCTCGTTGGCCGGCGTGATCATCTTCCTGCTGTGGCTCTGGATCACGAACCTCGCTCTGCTGTTCGGGGCGGAACTCGATTCCGAGCTGGAACGCGGCCGCCAACTCCAGGCCGGCATCGAGGCCGAGGACCATCTGCAGCTTCCACCGCGCGACACGCGCGTCTCGGAGAAGAACGAGGAGACCGATCGCGAACACGTCGAACGTGGTCGCGCCCTGCGCCTCTCACGTGGCGAGGACTCGTCCGCCCGGTAGCGTGGTGGTGACACGGGCCATGGGAGCCCGGAGCGAGGGTGGTCTGCGCGAGTGAGTGACACGGGGGCGGGCGCGCTGGTGGCGTCCGCACGCCGAGCGCGTCGGCAATGGCGCGACAGCGCCCACGACGGCGATCCGGTGCGATCGGACGTGGTGGTCGTCCAGGGCCTCGCCGCGATCTGCGTGCTGAGCACCGTTCTGTACGGAGCGGTGTTCCTGTGGGTGGTGACGGACCCCGACTACGTGGTTCACTGGTGGGTTCAGTCCTACAACCTGCTGGTCGCCGCGCTCGCGGCCACGACGTTCTGGGCACTGCACACGCCGCGGGCCATGTGGTTCTACCGTCACACGGACGTCGTGACGTTCGTCGCCGCAGCCCTGATCATCGCCAGTCCCGTTCTGGGCAACGCCGATGCGGATTCCGGATTCCCCGCCTTCGGACTCGCGCTCTCCATCGTCGCCGCCGCCGCGCTGCTGCAACGACGATGGCACGTGGTCGTCGTCGTCACCGGGGGCGTACTGGCCTGGATCGCCCTTGCCTCGGTCAACGGGATCGGAAACGTCGGGGTGCGCACCTTCGCGGCCGCGATCGTGCGCACCGTTCTGGTGGCGGGGTTGATCCACTACGTGCGGATCCGCACCATCGGTCTGCTGTGGGAGCGCTACAGGTCGGTGGATCGAGCACGCGCTCGAGCCGATTCGCTGTCTCACCGAGACGACCTGACGGGGCTGCTGAACCGGCGCGGTCTCGCACGGGGCGCCTCGCCCGCGCTCGCCGACTGCGAACGTGATGCCGTGCCCGTCGGTGTCCTCTATCTCGATCTCGACGGTTTCAAGGAGATCAACGACCGAGCCGGCCACGACGCGGGCGACACGGCGCTGGTACGACTGTCCGGCATTCTCCACAGAAGTTTTCGCTCCGACGATCTGATCGCCCGCGTCGGCGGCGACGAGTTCGTGGTCGTCCTCCCCGGGGCCGGCGAACAGGAGGTCCTCGACCTCGGGGCGACCGCCCTCGACGGGCTCGGCGCCGCGCAACTCTCCGTCAGTGCGGGGGTCGCGGTGTGGAACCCCGCCCCCGGCGGCGTCGGCCCGGACCTCGACGAACTGATGAGGCGGGCGGACAACGCGATGTATCGCGAGAAATATCGGCGTTGATCGGTCTCGTCCTGCTCGTGACTCCGAATTCGGGGTACTGCTCTGGGACGCCGCCGGTCACATCCGCGGCGTCGACGGCGTCGAGAACTGGCGTCACCATCGACGGTCTCGGCCGTCGACTCTCCGGACGCGCGCCGACGTCGGCAGCGCGTCGATACTCGAGGTGATCCATGACCCAGTCCATCTCTCCCACCGATCGTCGATCCGCCGGGACGATCCTGATCACCGGCGCGTCCAGCGGTATCGGCCGCGCCACCGCCCACCTCTACGCCGAGCGCGGCTGGTCCATCGTCGTGTGTGCCCGTGGCCGTGACGGTCTGGCCGCCGTGGCCGACGAATGCCTGCAACGCGGCGCCGCCGCGGTGGCCGTCAAGCCGGTCGACGTGGTGCGCGGCGACGACGTGACCAAGGTCGTCACCGAGGTCGTCGAGCAGTTCGGCCGCCTCGACGTCTGCGTGCACTCCGCCGCCGTGATGTCCTACGGGACGTTCCTCGACACCCCGGCAGAGGTGTTCGATCACGCCGTGTCGGTCGACCTGCTCGGGTCCGCGAACGTCGCACGGTCGACGCTGACGGTGTTCCGCGACCAGGAGCACGGCCACCTCGTGGTCATCGGCTCGTTGCTGGGCCGTATCGCGGTGCCGTGGATGGGCACCTACGTCACGTCCAAGTGGGGGCTGCGGGGCCTCACCCGTGTTCTCCAGCAGGAGGTTCGGCAGTATCCCGGCGTGCACGTCAGCGCCGTCGCACCCGGTGCCGTGAACACGCCGATCTACGAGCAGGCCGCCACCGTCGTCGGGAGAGCAGGATCGCCGCCTCCCCCCGTCGCGGAGCCCGAGGTCATCGCCCGTGCCGTCGCGGCGGTCGTCCGGCGCCCACAGCGTGAGCGGGACGCCGATGCGGTGTTCGGCCTCGTCAACAAGTTCGCGTCGGCGGGCTACTCGCTGGTGCCGGCGGTCTTCGATCGACTCGTCGGGCCGTTGATGTGGCGTTTCGGCATCGCACGCGAGCCCAAAGACGATTCGGAGGGCAATGTATTCCACTCCAGGACCGCACCTCCCCCGCGGAAAGTGACCGCGCGGACCGGAGACCGTCCACACTGAGTCCATGACCACCCGACGCCGGTTGCCCCCACAGAAGCTCGGATCCCTCATCGGCGCCGTGTTCGGACTCGTGTTCGTGGTGGTCAACTCGGCGTCGTCGCCGACACTCCTGCGTCTCGCGTTCTGTGTGGCCGCTGCGGCGGCCGCGATCACCGTTCTCGTGGGAATCGCGCGCAATCCCGTGGCCACGGTGCCCGCGGGTGTCACACCGTTCGGACGCGGTTACGCCATGATCGTGCTCGCCGAGGTGGTGCTGCTCTTCGTCGGCATCCGCGTCGTGGCGGGGCCTCTCGGACTGCCCGAGGCCGGGGTCGCCTGGGTGGCCGTCGTGGTCGGCGTGCACTTCGTCGTCCTGGCGCGCCTGTGGCACCTGCGACTGTTCGACGTCCTGGGCGCGGTGCTGACCGTTCTCGGGGTGCTCGGCTTCGTCCTGGCCGTCGCCGGGTCGGACCGGATGTGGATCGACATCGTGGCAGGGGTTGCTTCGGGTGCGGTGCTCCTGGAGTTCGCGCGCCGAGGAGTGCGTCAGAGCCCCACCTTCTCCAGCGCTTCGTCGTAGATCAGAGCCGCCTCGGACTCCGAACGGCCCTCCTGCAGCGCGCCCACGTAGACGGCGGACACCTCTTTCTCCACCGCCGTGTACTTCGCGAGCCACTGCTCGGCTCGCACGCGCCAGTAGCCGATGATGTCGAAACGGTCGACGCCCATACCCTGCTCGCGGCGCACGTACTTGCGGACGGCACGCGAGTCCGCGGCCTCCCCCGCGAAGAAGACGTAACCCTCGCCCGGCGGGAACTCCCACGCCTGCACCGCGTCCGGCAGCACTCCGGGACCGTGCCCGTTACCGGACCCGACGCACCACTGCACTGTCACCTCGGCCGCCGACTCGAACGTCTGCACGTCGGCCTCGTCGAGAACCTCGACGATCGCGTGGGCCCGAGTGTTCGCGGGCAACTCCTCGAGCACTCGGCCCAGCGCCGGAAGCCCGGCGAGATCCGCCGCGAGGAGGAACCACGCGGTGTCCGCCGGCGGCGCGAACCAGTGCCGCGGCGGAGTGACGACCACGACGTCGCCCGGTCGCGCCGACAGCGCCCAGGAGGCGGCCACCCCGCCGTCGTGGGCGACGAAGTCGATCACCAGCTCACCGGCGTCCGTCACCCGTCGCACCGTGTAGTTGCGTCCCTCGGGACGGGTGGCGTCGTCGTGGTACCACCACACCCCGTCGACACACTGCATGGCCGGCGGCCGAGCGTCGCCGGGAGCCGGGAAGTAGAGCGCGACGCACTCGTCGGCCACACCGGCCGGGCGGTACCGGCGCAGGTCCTCTCCGCCGAAGGTGAGGCGAACGAGGTTGGGGCTCAGTGTCGTCCGGTCCACCACCTCGGCCCAGTAGAAGGTCGGCTCGGTGTCGTCGGTCATCGTCGGTGCTCCCGCAGTCGAGGTCGTCGTTCCGAGTTAGGTTACCCTGACCAGGCCGGGTGTGGTGGTGCCAGGACGAGGCGATTTGGTGGTCGACGGGTGCCATGGGTTAGAGTCTCTTCTCGGCGAGGATGCATCCGAGAGGGTGCTGTCGGAGCCACGAACATTCCCCCATAGCTCAATTGGCAGAGCATTCGACTGTTAATCGAAGGGTTTCTGGTTCAAGTCCAGATGGGGGAGCACGCAGAGCCCGTGACCGTTGTCGGTCACGGGCTCTTCTCGTTTCGCCGCACCCGCCCCGGGGAGTTCGCCGTGCCCGGTCACGTCGGGCAGGATGGTCTCAGACGTCTCGAAAGGACTCACGCTCACATGATGGGAATGTTGGCCGGCATCGCTGCCGGATACGTGCTCGGCACCAAGGCGGGGCGGGCGCGCTACGAACAGATCAGCCGCGCGACGAAGGCGGTGGCGTCGAGTCCCGCGACGAAGAAGGTCGTGTCGGCCGGACGCCAGAAGTTGGCCGACACCCTCAGTACACAGCCGAAGCTCGAGCCGATGAAGCAGGTCGACGACACTCAGCTCTACATCCCGCACGACAAGCTCTAGACAGCGGGGAACTCCGCGTCCGTGGTGCTGCCAACTGCCTGCTCCAACAGGCTGCGGCGGTACTGCTCGAGCGCGATGAGGTCGCCGAACAGCGCGTTGTAGTCGTCCGGCTTGTCGATGGGTGACATGCGCTGCAGCTTCGATTTCAGTTCCGCGACCTGCCGGCCTACCCACACTTCCTGCAGGCGCGCGAGCACACCCGAGATGTAGCGCGGGGTCGCCTCGTCGGAGATGGGCATGGCCTCGACGGCCAGTTCCGTGACCAGTGAGCGCAATCCCTTCGGCTCCGCCTTCTTGCCGACGGCATCGAGCCACTCCCCGCCCCCGAGCCCCGCGGCCGTTCCACCGGCCTCGCGGACCGCCTCGGACACCGCGGCGTACGCCGGGTGCCCGAACGTCTCGGGCGGCAGCGAATCGAACACGGACCCGGCGATACCGGGGTGCTGCATGACGGCCTTGAGGGCTTCGCGCTGCGGCCACAGGGTGGGGTCGTTGCGCGCCGGATGCGCCGGACCGACCGGCGCGGCCTTCTCGGTCTCGGTACTGCGGACCGGCCGCCGGAGCGGCGCCGGCGCGCCACCCTTCGCGATCTTCGCCGCTTCCTCGCGCACCCGGTTGACCACCATGCGCTCGTCGATCCAACCCACCCAGCCGCTGAGCCGAGCCGCGTAGTTGTCGCGCAGCGCACGGTCCTTCATCTGCGCGACCATCGGCACGGTGCGGCGCAGGGCTTCGACCTGCCCCTCGGCGGTGTCGAGATCGCACTCGGACAGTGCGCCGCGGATGGCGAACTCGAAGAGTGGGGTACGACGCGCGACGAGATCACGTACAGCCGCGTCGCCCTTCTCGAGGCGCAGGTCGCACGGATCCATCCCGTCCGGAGCCACCGCGATGAACGTCTGGCCGGCGAGCTTCTGGTCTCCCGAGAAGGCCTTCATCGCGGCAGCCTGGCCAGCGGAGTCCCCGTCGAAGGTGTAGATGATCTCGCCGCGCCAGAACTTGTCGTCCATCAGCAGCCGACGCAGGAGCGCGAGATGCTCGTCACCGAAGGCGGTACCGCACGAGGCGACCGCCGTCTTGACCCCGGCCAGATGCATGGCCATGACGTCGGTGTAGCCCTCGACGACGACGGCCTGATGCCCCTTGGCGATGTCCTTCTTCGCCAGGTCGAGGCCGAACAGCACCTGAGACTTCTTGTACAGCAACGTCTCCGGAGTGTTGACATACTTTCCCGGCATCGTGTCGTCGTCGAAGATCTTGCGTGCGCCGAAGCCGATGACGTCACCGGACAGGTTGCGGATGGGCCACAGCAATCGACGGTGGAACCGGTCCATCGGACCCCGCTTGCCCTCGCGGGACAGCCCGGCCGCCTCGAGTTCCTTGAACTCGAAGCCCTTGTTCAGCAGATGCTTGGTGAGCGTGTCCCACCCACTCGGGGCGAACCCGCACCCGAACTCCTGTGCCGCAGCGGCATCGAAGTTGCGCTGCGTCAGGTAGTCCCGCGCCGCCTGCGCCTCGGGTGATCCGAGTTGCTCGGCGTAGAACTGCTGCGCTGCCGCATTGGCCGCGACGAGGCGGGACCGGGTCCCACGATCACGCTGGACCGAGGTGCCGCCACCCTCGTACGAGATGGAGTAGCTCAGCCGATCCGCGAGTTGCTCGACGCTCTCGACGAACGTGATGTGCTCGATCTTCTGCAGGAACGTGTACACGTCGCCGCCCTCACCACAGCCGAAGCAGTGGAAGGTGCCGTGATTCGGCCGGACGTGGAAAGACGGGTTCTTCTCGTCGTGGAACGGGCAGAGCCCGCTCATGGAGTCGCCTCGCGGAGCCTTCAGTGCGACGTACTCGCCGACGATGTCCTCGATGCGAGTGCGTTCGCGAATGGCGGCTACATCGCGTTCAGGTATCCGGCCGGCCACGAGCCCAGTCTAGTGCCGGGTCCGACACGGCTCCCCCGCCGTACCGACCCGGACCCGCTAACCCCAGGACGCCTGCGCTCCGAGGCTGCTCTTGTCCACCCGTTCGAGCCGCGACTCCGTGTAGGACGCGATCTGATCCACCACGACGCGGATGCGCTGGGAGTCGTCCGCGGCGGCGTTCCACACGGGAACGAACATCGGATCGAGCGAGGTCGGTGCCGAGTACAGCAGCCAGGCCGCGACGCGGTGGATGCGATCGCGCTGACGGTCCTGCCGGAGCCGGTGCCCGGCGTCGGACATCACGTAACGCAGCGCCATCGTCTTGAGCAGCGCCACCTCCGCTCGGACCAGCGACGGTACGGAGAGATCGGCCTCGTAGCGCCGCACAGGCCTGCCGTCGGCTGCCTCCCGGGTGCTGGAGATCGCGGCGGTGGTGAATCGGCCCACCAGTTCGCTCGTCATCCGCTTGAGCGCCACCGAGCGGACGAGAGTGCCGTCGTAGCCTGACGCATCGGTGACCACCGGCATCTCCGACAACCGCTGAGCGGCCTCGCGCATGTGGTCACGGTCGAAGCCGCGGAACTCGCTCACCGACATCTCGGCGAGGGCCGACTGCTCGCTGGGGTCGGCCAGCGACCGGAGGTCGATGCGCCCGGCGATGATGCCGTCCTCCACGTCGTGCACCGAGTACGCGACGTCGTCGGCCCAGTCCATCGCCTGCGCCTCCAGGCTCTGACGACCCTCGGGTGCGCCCTCGCGGATCCAGGTGAGGGTGTCGGCGTCGTCGTCGTAGGCGCCGAACTTCGCGCCCGGCCGCGGCCGCAGCCACGGGTACTTGATCGCGGCATCGAGCGAGGCACGAGTGAGGTTCAGCCCGGCGCTGGCGCCGTCCTCGGTGAGGACCTTCGGTTCCAGCACCGTGAGGATCCGAAGGTTCTGAGCGTTGCCCTCGAACCCGCCGCAGGACTCGGCCACCTCGTCGAGAGCTCGCTCGCCGTTGTGGCCGTAGGGCGGGTGGCCGATGTCGTGGGCCAGCCCGGCCAGTTCCACCAGATCGGGGTCGCACCCGATGCCGTCGGCGATGCTGCGCCCGATCTGGGCGACCTCCAGAGAGTGCGTCAATCGGGTGCGGGGCGTGTCGCCCTCACGGGGACCGGTGACCTGAGTCTTGTCGGCGAGGCGTCGCAACGCGGCCGAGTGCAGCACCCGGGCGCGATCACGGGCGAAGTGTCCTCGCGAATCGCCGGGTGTCTCGGTGAGCACCAGCGCGGCCGTCTTCGGCCCCTCCGCCACCAGTCGTTCGAGGTCCGCCGCGTCGTACTGCGTCACTGGCTGGCCGTGTACTGGAAGTCCGCGGAGTAGTGCGTCAGCTGGTACCACAGCAGAGCCGCTGTCTCCCTGGCGATCCCGTGGATCTGCGACTCGCGGGTGAACACGGCGGGGCCCTGGCGGGTGGGCGACGTCCACGCGTCCAGACCGGCGTCGCGCGCCATGGTGCGGGTGCGCAGCGAGTGCCACGGATCGCTCACCAGGGTGATGTCGGTCAGTCCTCGCGACTGCAACTCCGCCGCGACGGCCTCGATGCTGAGCAGGGTGTCCGACCCCTCCTCGACGGCGACGATGTCCTCGCCCGGAACACCCTGATCCATCAGGTAGTTCCGACCCGACGCCGCCTCGGTGTAGTTGTCGCCCACCTGCTTGCCACCGACCGTCACGATCAGCGGAGCGACCCCGCTGGAGAACAGCGCCGACGCCTGTTCGAGTCGCGCCTCGAAGACCGACGACGGGACGCCGTCGTACTGGGCCGCGCCGAGCACGACGATGGCGTCCGACGGCGTGTGATCGTCGATCCGAGCCACCTGCCAGACCCGCACGGCGGTCCCACCGACGAGGAGCACTCCCACGAGGACCACGCCCGCGACGAGCCGACGGAGCCAGCGCGCGACGGTGCCGCCGAAGCCGAGACGATCGGGCTGCGGCACGTACGGGTCGTCGTAGCGGTAGTCGGTACTCACACGTCGATTCTGCCAGCCG
This sequence comes from Rhodococcus sp. UNC23MFCrub1.1, assembly GCF_000686025.1. GTDB lineage: Bacteria > Actinomycetota > Actinomycetes > Mycobacteriales > Mycobacteriaceae > Rhodococcoides. The sequence continues at coordinate 324,630 of NZ_JMLQ01000004.1, read as the reverse complement.
CACCCGCGGAGATCGGTCCGGCGCGCCTCACAACCACCCGTTGTCCTCCGCGATGCGCACGGCCTCGGCGCGCGTGGTGGCACCGGTCTTCCCGATGGCGGCGGAGAGATGGTTCCGCACCGTGCCCTCGGAGAGGTGCAGCGCGGCGGCGATGGACCCGGCGGTGGTCCCGGAGCGCGCCGCGGACAGGACGTCCCGCTCCCGCGGTGTCAGGGGCGAGTTCCCGGCCGTCAGTGTCTCCGTCGCCAGTGCCGGGTCGATGACGCGCATCCCGGCGTGGACCCGCCGGACCGCCTCGGCGAGCTGGCGAGCGGGCGTGTCCTTGACCACGAATCCGCCGGCACCGGCGTCGATGGCCCGCCGCACGTACCCGGGCCGTCCGAAGGTGGTGACCACGAGCACGCGACACGTGGGGACTGCCGCCCTCAGCAGGGCGGTGGTGGCGATGCCGTCTCCCCCGGGCATCTCGACGTCGAGAAGCGCCACGTCGGGACGGTGCTCGAGCGCTGCGGGCACCACCTCGTCGCCGCGCCCCACCTCCGCGACGACGTCGAGATCGTGCTCGAGTCCCAACAGGGCGGCCAGAGCGCCGCGGACCAGGGCCTGGTCGTCGGCCAGCAGGAGTCGGATCGTCACGGCGCCGTCACCGTGAGAGTGAACCCGCCGTCACTTCCCCGTGCGACCCGGACGGCGGCGCCGAGGGCGTCCGCGCGGTCGGTGAGTCCCCGCAGGCCGGTGCCCGTGGACTCGCCCTGCGGCCCGATGCCGTTGTCCGCGACGGTGATCCGGCGGGCATCGAGTCGCACCCGGCATTCGGTTCCGCCGCTGTGACGCACCACGTTCGTCACCGCTTCCCGGAGCGCCCAGGCGAACAGCTCACGGAACTCCTCCGCCACGTCACGCACCGACCCCTCGATGTGCAGTGTCATCCCTGCCGCTTCGACGGCGCTGCGCACTCCCCGTATCTCGGTGTCGAGTCGCAGGTGACGCAGCCCGCCCACCGTCGATCGCACGTCGGCGAGCGCTGCGCGCGAGAGGCTCTCGACGTCGGCGATCTCGACGGCGGCACGCGCCGGATCCACCTCGACGAGTCGCCCGGCCAGCTCGGCCTTCATGGTGATGACGGTCAGCGAGTGGCCGAGGATGTCGTGGACGTCGCGAGCGACTCTCTCGCGCTCCTCGACCACGGCCAGGTCGGACAGGCGGCGGCGCGCCTCGGTCAGCTGGATGTTGCGAGCGACGAGTTGGCTGATTCCCCAGGCGGCGAACGCGGCCACCGCCACGGTGAACCCGGCGGAATCGTCCGGGGTCCAACTCGGGACGACACGGGGAAGCACCTCGACCGCAGCGACGTTCGCAGCTAGCACGAGGAGACCCGACCGGCGAGGAAGGGTCATGACGGCGAGAACCGCCACGAACACGCATCCCGTCAACACGGAGTCACCGGCTGCGGGAGCGACCGGAACCAGCAGCAGCATCAGCGCCACCACCACAGCCCACTGTCGGGGCACCCGCACCTGCGCCTCGGCATGCAGCCGTCCCCGGAAGTCGCGGAAACCACCCAGGAACACCGCGGCGAAGGCGAGCAGACACAGCGCTGCGGCCACCTGCCAGTGGACGGGCCCGTCGTAACTCCACACCGCCCGTACCGGATAGATCAGGTAGGCCAGCCACACCGCACTGAAGACCCAGCCTCGGCGCACGGCGGCGCGCAGTCGCGTCCCCTCGCTGTCGTCGACGTTCACCTCGCGCGGCTCGATGACGAAATGCGACCGAAGTGACTGCACGAGGCCCTGACGACGGCCGAGCGCGGCGGCGGTGGTCCTGCTCACCGCCGCCACGCTAGACCCCCTGGTGTCCGGACGTGTCATACGCGGGCGGTGTCCTTGCGGAACATCGTCATCGCGCCGATCACGAAGATCGTCGTCCACACCGCGACGTTGACGAGCGCCTCCACCAGCGACATCCACGAGGTGTCCCCGAGCGGCGACCGCGCCAACGTGGCCACCCCGTAGGTGGGGACGAACTTCGCCACGGTCGCGAACCATCCACTCGCCGGGACGAAGAGACCACCGGCGAACGCGAGCACAGCGAGACCGGGTCCGAGAATCTGCATCACGTTCTCCGACGGCAGCAGGTACCCCATGAAGAGGCCGAACGCCGCGAACACGATCGAGGTGATCCAGGCGAGCACGAAGCACTCCACCCATGCCGCGGCGGGAAGAGTCGCGCCTGTCGCCGCACCGACGGCGAAGACGACGGCCACGGACACGAGCCCGAGCGCCATGGCGACGACGACCTTCACCGCGATGTACGCGGTGGGGGTCAGCGGGGTGAGCCGCAGCTGACGGCTCCATCCGAGTCCGCGTTCGATCGAGACCATGGCGCCGCCACTCGTGGTGGCCAGCATCGCGCCGTAGAGGGCCATGCTCACCATGACGTAGCCGGTGACGTTCGCCGATCCTGCCGACTCGATCTTCAGATCACCCTGCAGCCCGAAGATGAGGAAGAAGATCGGCGGCACGACGAGTGCGAAGACGACGGTGCGGCGGTTCCGCAACATCCGGCGTATCTCGAGTGCGAGGAAGCCGGCGTCGAATCCGCCCCGAGCCGGCAGCGTCCGGACAGTGGTGGTGGTGGTCGAATCGGTGGCGGTCATGCGAGGCTCCCGGTGGTGTCGGTGGTGAGGGTCAGGAACGCGTCCTCGAGAGTGTGGGGAACGATCTCCACCTCGCGAGCTGCGGTGTGTGCGAACAGGTATCGAGCGACTGCATCCGAGTCCGTCGCGTGGACGGTGAGCCGGTCACCGTGGATCTCGACGTCGTCGACGCCGGGAACGGCCAGCAGATCGGCTGCCCGCGCGCCCGGCAGGATCGCCGAGACCCGCCGGCCGGACGCCACGTTCTTGATCTCGGCCGCGGTGCCGTCCGCCACGATGCGCCCGTCGCGCAGCAGCACGATGCGGTCGGCGTAGGCGTCCGCCTCGTCGAGGTAGTGCGTGGCGAACAGGACCGTGCGTCCGTGCGAGGTGTCCTCGCGCATGGCGGCCCAGAACTCACGTCGGCCCTCCACGTCCATGCCCGTGGTCGGCTCGTCGAGCACGATGAGGTCGGGGTCCGGGAGCAGGGCGAGCGCGAACCGCAACCGCTGCTGCTGACCGCCGGAGCACTTCCCCACCATCCGGCCCCCGATGTCCGCGATGCCTGCGCGTGCCAGGACTTCCGAGACGGGCCGGGTGGACGAGTACAGGGTGCCGATGAGGCGAACGGTCTCCTCGACGGTGATGTCCTCGAGCAGTCCCCCGCTCTGCATCACCGCCGACACGCGGCCCGTCGCGACGGCGTCCTCGGGCGATCCGCCGAAGAGGGCGACGGAGCCCTCGTCGGGTCGACCGAGGCCCAGCATCATGTCGATCGTGGTGGTCTTGCCGGCGCCGTTGGGCCCGAGGAACGCGACGATCTCGCCCGGGTGGACGACGAGTGACAGGTCGTCGACGGCCTGGACACGGGTGTGGCCCGGCCCGGCGAACGACTTCCGCAGATGGTCGAGGTGAATCGCTGGTGTGGTCATGAGAAGAACACTGCTCCGATGCGAGGGACGAACCCTCGTTCGTGCGTCACGACCGCGGCATGACAGTTGTCACGGGTCTCTCGTCCTCGTTCGCACCGTTCGGCCACCCTCCCGGTAGGTTCCCACCATGACCCGGGTCCGAGTGCTCCTGCGTGCCGCCACCACCGCGATCCTGCTCGTCCTCGCCGTGGTCGGTGTGGGCGTGCCCGCCTCCGCCGAGGAACCGTTCCGAGTGCCCGAGCAGGTCACCGATCAGGCCGGCGCACTCGATGCCGGTGAGGTGTCCGAGGTGCAGTCCGCCGTCGACACCCTCTACGACGAGCAGGGCTTCCGGCTCTGGGTGGTCTTCGTCGACGACTTCTCGGGCCAGGCTGCCACCTCGTGGGGTGAGCGCACGGCGTCCACCAGCGACTTCGGGGACCGTGATGTGCTCATGGCGGTCGCGACGCAGGCCCGCTCGTACGTCCTGAACGTTCCCCAGGCGCTGTCGAGCATCTCGGACTCGGAGATCTCCGAACTCGAGCAGGCCTCGATCGAACCGGCGCTGCGCGAGGAGAACTGGGCGGGCGCGGCGACGGCGGCAGCCACCGGCCTGGGCAAGGCGGCGTCGACCACCGGCTCGGGATCGGCAGGTCTCTGGGTCGCCGTCGGCGTGATCCTCGTCCTCGTACTGGGCGCCTTCGCCTTCACTCGGCTGCGCGCACGGCGGCGGCGAGCCGATGCACTGGAGGCCGCCGAGCAGTTGGACGGCAGTGACCCCGCGGCCTTCGCCGCTCTCCCGCTCGACGTCCTGGACGAGCGTTCCCGCGCTCTGCTGGTGGAGACCGACGAGGCGATCCGGGCCAGTGCCGACGAGTTGTCCACTGCCGTCGGCGAACTGGGACAGGCCGCGGCTCGCCCGTTCGTCGAGGCTCTCGACGGCGCCCGCCGCGCGCTCGCGGCCGCGTTCGAGACGAGGCAGCGTCTGGACGACGCGATCCCCGAGTCGCCCGACGAGCGGCGCCAGATGCTCCTGTCGATCATCACCTCGTGCAGTGACGCGGACCGGCACCTCGACGAGAAGGTCGCCGAGTTCGACGAGATCCGGAACCTGTTGATCGACGCGGACTCCCGTCTCGACGCGCTCACGCGCGGGCAGGTGGAGCAGACGGCGCGGCTGGACGCGGCGGCGGCGACCCTGACGAGCCTCGCGGGGCGGTACGACAGCTCCGTCCTCGCGCCGGTGGCGAACAACGTCGACCTGGCGAAGGAACAGCTCGAGCTCGCCGACGCGAGCATCGACGAGGGGCGTGATGCCGCCGCGCAACCGGTGGGTCACCAGGGACCGGTGGTGGCCGCGGTGCGCACCGCGGAGAGTGCGCTGTCGCGCGCCCGATCGCTGCTCGACGCCGTCGAGCACGCCGACGCCGACATCGAGGCCGCGCGCTCCGGGCTCGACGCGGCGATGGCCGACGCGGAAGCCGACATCGCGTCGGCGGACCGCCTCGCCTCGCACGGCGGAGACCGACTCGCCGCGGCACGGGCCGCCGTCGCCGAGGCGTTGGGTCGGGCACGGACCCGCGGCACGCAGGATCCGCTGGGCAGTATGAACGCCCTCGTCGCGGCCGACGCGCAACTCGACTCCGCACTCGCCGTCGCCACACAGAGCAAGGAACAGGACGACCATGCCCGCGCTCGACTGGACCGGGACCTCGCGTCGGCGCAGGCACAGGTGCGTGCCGCGAGCGAGTACATCGGCGCCCGCAGCGGCGCGGTGAAGGTCCAGGCACGCACGCGGCTCGCCGAGGCCGAACGGCACGTCCAAGCCGCCCAGCAGCTGGGTGCCACGGACGCGCCACGCGCTCTGCAGCACGCCGCGGCCGCCCTGTCCCTCGCCGCGCAGGCGTCGCACCTCGCTCAGGCGGACGTCGCCGACTGGGAGGCGACACAGCGTCCTCGGCACAGCGGTGGGTACGGCGGCTCGTCCTCGGCGGGCGGCGTCCTCACCGGCGTGCTCATCGACAGCGTGCTGCGGGGCGGCTTCTCCGGGGGCCGCTCGTACGGCAACCGTCGCGGCGGTGGCTACGGCGGATTCGGCGGCGGCCCGCGCTCGTTCGGCGGCTCCGGCAGCTCGGGACGCATCGGACGCTCGTCCGGCGGACGTTTCTGAGCCGGTGACCGCCCGGGTCGCGGCGAGCGCCCTTGCCCTGACTCTCGCCCTGACTCTCCTCGTCGGCTGCGCACCGTCGCCGCCGGAGGTCCGCGCCCCCGTGAGCGCATCCACCTACCGGAGCCGCGACGACGACGCGGTCGGCGGACAGCTTCAGGTGACGCTCACCGGCGCGTCGGAGCAGCCGGTCACCGTCCGGTCGGTCGCACTGCGTTCCCCTGGCTTCGAGACGGTCGACGCGACACCTCGCGAGATCACGCTCGACCGCGGCTCCCGCATCGACGTCACCGTGCCGTACGGAACAGCGCTGTGCGATGTCGGAGCGGAACCGGCGACAGCGGTCGTCGAGACGAGTGACGACATCGCGGTCGAGGTGCCGCTCGCGTCGCAGAACGACACCCTGAACCGAATCCACGCCGAAGAATGTGGCGCCGCCGAACTCGCCGACATCGTCGCGGTCACGCTGTCGACGGCGTCCTGCGAACCGCATGTCATCGCGGACGCCACGAAGCCCTTCGTGTTCCCCGCGTGGATCGCAGTGGGTGACGGTGTGCCGGTCCACACCCGCATCCCGGTACCCGTGTCGGTGCAGCGCCAGTTGGTGGAGTACCAGCAGCGCGCATGCGCCAGGTAGCTCCAGATTGGACCGAGTCCGACGAGGGCATCCCTGCCCGGTACGCATCCTCGAGCTCAGGAGTCCGACACGCCATGGTCGATGTCACCCGCACCTTCACCGTCACCCGATCACGGGCGGACGTGGCCGCGTACCTGCGCGACTTCGCGAACGCCACCGAATGGGATCCGGGCACCGTGGAGTGCACGCAGTCCACGCCCGGACCGGTCGCCGTCGGCACGGAATGGAACAACACGTCGAAGCTGTACGGCATCTCGACCGAGCTGACCTACCGTCTCGAGGTCGACGAGCCCGGCCACATCGTCCTGAAGGGCACGAACAAGACGGCTACGAGCACCGACGACATCACGCTGAACGAGGCCGGCCCGACCTCCACCGAGATCACCTATCACGCGAACATCGAGTTCAACGGCCTTGCGAAACTGGCCGACCCGCTCGCCGGCATCGCCTTCGAGCGGGTCGGGAAAGAGACCGAGGAGCAGATGACCGCTGCTCTGCAGAAGTAGCGGTCAGCAGCCCAGCAGGCGGGTGGCGAGGTAGCCCTCGACCTGATCGAGGGCGATCCGTTCCTGTGCCATGCTGTCGCGCTCGCGGATGGTGACCGCATGGTCGTCCAGCGTGTCGAAGTCGACCGTGATGCAGAACGGGGTGCCGATCTCGTCCTGGCGACGGTAGCGGCGACCGATGGCGCCGGCGTCGTCGAACTCGACGTTCCAGTTCTGTCGCAGAGTCGCCGCGAGGTCCTTGGCCTTGGGCGTCAGGTCGGCGTTGCGGCTCAGCGGGAGCACGGCGGCCTTGACCGGCGCCAGACGACGATCGAGTCGCAGCACCGTCCGCTTGTCCACGCCGCCCTTCGCATTGGGCGCCTCGTCCTCGTGGTACGCGTCGACGAGGAACGCCATGAGCGAACGCGTCAGTCCCGCAGCAGGTTCGATGACGTACGGGGTGTAGCGCTCGTCGTTGGCCTGGTCGTAGAAGCTCAGGTCGGTGCCGGAGTGCTTCGAGTGCGTCGACAGATCGAAGTCGGTGCGGTTGGCGACGCCCTCGAGCTCGCCCCACGCGCTGCCCTGGAACTCGAAGCGGTACTCGATGTCCACGGTGCGCTTGGAGTAGTGCGACAGCTTCTCCTGCGCGTGCTCGTACAGGCGCAGGTTCTCCGGGTCGATGCCCAGATCGGTGTACCACTTCATGCGGTAGTCGATCCAGTACTGGTGCCACTGCTCGTCCTCGCCGGGCTTGACGAAGAACTCCATCTCCATCTGCTCGAACTCGCGGGTGCGGAAGATGAAGTTGCCGGGCGTGATCTCGTTGCGGAAGCTCTTGCCGATCTGGCCGATGCCGAACGGCGGCTTCTTGCGCGACGTGGTGAGCACGTTGGCGAAGTTGACGAAGATGCCCTGCGCCGTCTCGGGGCGGAGGTAGTGCAGGCCTGCCTCGTCGTCGACAGGTCCGAGGAACGTCTTGAGCAGTCCGGAGAACGCGCGCGGCTCCGTCCAGGAACCGGGCTCGCCGGTCTCGGGATCACGGATGTCGGCGAGTCCGTTCTCCGGCGGGTGGCCGTGCTTCTCCTCGTACGCCTCGAGAAGGTGATCGGCGCGGTAGCGCTTGTGGGTGTGGAGCGACTCGACCAGCGGATCGGAGAACGTCTCGACGTGGCCGGACGCTTCCCACACCTCGCGCGGCAGGATCACGGACGAGTCGAGACCCACCGTGTCCTCGCGGCTGGTGATCATGTTGCGCCACCACTGCTTCTTGATGTTGTCCTTCAGCTCCACGCCGAGGGGGCCGTAATCCCAGGCCGACTTGGTTCCGCCGTAGATCTCGCCACACTGATAGACGAGTCCCCGGCGTTTGGCCAGGTTGGCGACGGTATCGATCTTGGACTTCGGTGCCACGGGGCCAGCTCTCCATCTCGGGTGGTCGGTAGTACTGCCGAGCGAGGGGGTGTCCCTCTGCTCGCGACACATCAGACTATCCGGCGACGTCCCGGTCTTCGAGCACCGGTGAGTTGACATGCACGTCCGCGCATATCAGAGTAGATGTCGAAAGTGGTTACTGTTTCCATTAAGCGCCACCCGACAGTGCAGGAGGACCTTCATGAGCATCGACGACACGGTGGTCCCTCCCGCGGCTCCGAGCCCCGTTCCGCTGCCGTCCAAGGACGTGCTGGGCGGCGCGGGCGACCTGCTGCGTGCACTCGCTGCTCCGGTACGCATCGCGATCGTGCTGCAACTGCGCGAGTCGGAACGGTGCGTGCACGAGCTGGTCGGTGCGCTGGGCGTCACGCAGCCCCTCATCAGCCAGCACCTGCGTGTCCTCAAGGCCGCGGGCGTCGTCCGCGGTGAGCGTGCCGGACGCGAGGTCCTGTACCGCCTGGTGGACGACCACCTCGCCCACATCGTCGTCGACGCCGTCGCCCACGCTCAGGAGGAGAACCACTCGTGACCGCTCCCCGCACCATCGGTGTGCGCTCGACCAAGCAGCGCAGCGCCATCTCCGAACTGCTGGAGACCGTCGACGAGTTCCGGTCGGCGCAGGAGCTGCACGACGAACTGCGCAAGCGTGGCGACGGTATCGGCCTCACCACCGTCTACCGCACCCTGCAGGCCCTCGCGGACGCCGGCACCATCGACGTCCTACGGACCGATTCCGGTGAGTCCGTCTACCGCCGGTGCTCCGACGGTCACCACCACCATCTGGTGTGCCGCGACTGCGGCTTCACCGTCGAGGTGGAAGGTGCCGCCGTGGAGCGCTGGACCAAGTCGGTGGCCTCGAAGCACGGGTTCAGCGACGTCAGCCACACGGCCGAGATCTTCGGCACCTGCAGCGAGTGCGCCGCGCGATGAGTCACGGCACCAGGCCGACGCGCGCCTTCTCCACACCCGAGAGCACCAGGACGAGCATCGTCATGAGTGGTTCGTCGTCGAGACCCGACGCCGGGAACGTGTAGCGCATCACGACGTCGGCCTGCGACCCGTGCGTCGTGAGCGAGATCGAGCCGAACTGGGACTCGCTGTTGCGCACCGCCACTCGCGCCCGCAGCGTTCCCGACGACGGACGGTCCCAGGCCAGCACGGCCGTCAGAGCGAGCACCTCGAGTCCCGGACTCAGAGCGACCGCACGCAGCGAGCAGAGTGCGCCCGCGTAGCTGAACCCGAGCGATCCGTCGTCGCCCACGGACACGTCCGCGAACTGTCCGAGTGCCAGCCGGGCACGGTCCTGCAGGGCCGCCACGATGTCCTGCTCCGTCATTTCACACCACCGAATCTGCGGTCACGCGAGGCGTACTCGACGCACGCGGCCCACAGGTCGCGGCGATCGAAATCGGGAAAGAGCTTCTCCTGGAACACCATCTCCGCGTAGGCGGACTGCCAGATCAGGAAATTGGACGTGCGCTGCTCGCCGGACGGCCGCAGGAAGAGATCGACGTCGGGCATGTCCGGTTCGTCGAGGTACTTCGCGAAGGACGCCTCGGAGATCTTGTCGGGATCGAGCTGTCCGGCTGCTGCGCGACGGGCGATCTCGCGGGCTGCGTCCACGATCTCGGCGCGGCCGCCGTAGTTGACGCACATCGTCAGCGTCATGACGGTGTTGTCCTTCGTGAGCTCCTCGGCCGTCTCGAGTTCGTTGATGACGCTGCGCCACAGACGAGGTCGGCGCCCCGCCCAGCGGACGCGCACCCCCATCTCGTGCATCTCGTCGCGGCGGCGGCGGATGACGTCGCGGTTGAAGCCCATGAGGAACTTCACCTCGTCCGGGCTGCGACGCCAGTTCTCCGTCGAGAACGCGTAGGCGGACAGCCACCGCACGCCGATGTCGATGCATCCGCAGACCGTGTCCATGAGGACGGCCTCGCCGCGCTCGTGACCGGCGGTGCGGGGCAGTCCGCGATCCTGCGCCCAGCGTCCGTTGCCGTCCATGACGAGCGCCACGTGGCGGGGAATCAACTCGGGCTGCAGGATCGGCGCGCGGGCACCGGACGGGTGCGGATCGGGCGCGCGGACCTCACGCCGGGTGGGCTGCTCGCGTGGACTTCGACGGATCACGGGTCTCATCCTGCCCGACCGGAGTTTCTCCGGCAGGTGCGGACCCGGCGGTCCCGGACCCGCCACTGCGTTCGACGAACGGGAGCGTCCGCAGTTGCCGTTCGAGATGCCACTGCAGGTGCGCGGCCACCAGACCGCTCGCCTGCACGCGCATCGAGTCGGTCGACGCCTCGGTACCCGCCCAGTCGCCGCTCTGCAGGGCCGACATCAGGTCGAGCACACCCACCGAGGGTGTGCTGGACCCGGCGGGGCGACAGTGGGTGCACACCGCTCCCCCGGCGGAGACGTGGAACGCGCGATGCGGACCGGGCGCAGCGCACGTCGCGCACTCGTCCAGCGACGGAGCCCACCCGGCGAAGTTCATCGCCCGCAGCAGGAACGCGTCCAGCACCAGTTCCGAGTCGCGAGCCCCGGAGGCCAGGGTGCGCAGCGCGCCGACGGTCAGGTGATGCAGACGAGGCGCCGGAGCATGCTCCTCACCCGCCAGTCGCTCGGAGGTCTCGAGGACGGCGCACCCGGTGGTGTAGCGGCCGTAGTCGGCGACGATGTCGGACGCGAACGACTCGACGGTCTGCACCTGGGTCACGATGTCGAGGTTGCGACCGGGATACAGCTGCACGTCGATGTAGGCGAACGGCTCGAGCCGGGCGCCGAACTTCGACGTCGTGCGGCGCACGCCCTTCGCCACTGCGCGTACCAGTCCGTGGCGGCGCGTGAGGAGCGTGACGATGCGGTCGGCCTCACCGAGCTTGTGCTGGCGCAGGACGACGGCATGATCGCGATACGACCTCACACTCCACCTCTGCTCGCCGGCACCGTGTCATTGTCCCACGCAGGACGACCGGGCGAGGTCAGGGAGCGCCGAGCTCGGCCTGCAGATTCGCCAGCGTCCGCGCGATGTTGCGGCGCTGGAAGGACGCGAAGGAACTGCCCCCGGTGGCCACCTTGTCGAACAGCGCGGCCACCGCGTCGAGCCACGGCCGATCGTCCGTCCACGTCTCGGTGACGCGGGTGCCGCCGTCCACTGGCGCGAAGGTGTACTCCCAGCTCGCGTTCCGTGCGCGGACGATCGGCTTGCCGGGTCCGATGACCTCCACCCGGAACGCGAATCGCCGTGCGGGCTCGGCGGCTGTCACCACGCACCGCGTGCTCCACGTCGCCCGGCCGCGCTTGTTGCGGCCGACGAACGTCATGCCCTCGTAGGTACCTCCACGGCGCGGCTCGTCCACCACCGCTCCCGTGTTCTCGGGGCTCCACCGATGCGTCTGCGTCGGATCGCTGACCAGTGCGTAGACCTCGTCGGGCGATGCCGCGACGTCGACGTGATCGGACACGGTGCGAGTTCTCGTCATGGCCTCACGCTAGGCGACGGGTACGGAATCGTCGGCGCGGGTAGACAGGAGTGGAAGCGCGTCGTCCGACCGGTCGTGTCGGCGCCGCGCACTACCCTCGACCAGAGGGGCACGCGCGACATGAAGGAGTGACGGATCGATGACACGCACACACGACTCTCGGGACTACGACGAGGCCGACCTGTCGATCGAGAAGCCGAAGACGCATGCCGCCGGTCCGACCGCCGTCGCCGTCTCGATGAAGCGCTCGCTCGAGCGCATGGGCCCGGTGCGGACCGCACGGACCCTGCTCGACCTGAACCAGGCCGAGGGCTTCGACTGCATGAGCTGCGCGTGGCCCGATCCGGATCCGGGTCACCGTCACGCCGCGGAGTTCTGCGAGAACGGCGCGAAGGCCGTCGCCGAGGAAGCCGACAAGCGCCGCGCCACCCCGGAGTTCTTCGCGCGCCACAGCATCGCCGACCTCGACTCGCACAGTGAGCACTGGCTCGGTCAGCAGGGACGCATCACGCACCCGATGGTCAAGCGGTCGGGCGGCACCCACTACGAGGCGATCGGGTGGGACGAGGCATTCGACCTCATCGGCGAGGAGCTGCGCTCGCTGCACCCGGACGAGGCCACGTTCTACACGTCGGGCCGCGCGTCGAACGAGTCCGCGTTCGTGTACCAGCTCTTCGTTCGCGCGTACGGCACCAACAACCTGCCGGACTGTTCCAACATGTGTCACGAGTCCACGTCGTTCGCTCTGCAGGAGTCGATGGGCATCGGCAAGGCCAGCGTCGTGCTCGACGACGTGTACGGCGCGGACCTCATCATCCTGGCCGGACAGAACCCGGGCACCAACCACCCGCGCATGCTGTCCGCGCTGGAGAAGGCCAAGCAGAACGGCGCCAAGATCCTGGCGATCAACCCGTTGCGCGAGGCCGGCCTCATCAACTTCAAGAATCCGCAGACCCCGCGCGGCATGGTGGGACCCGGCACCGATCTCGAGGACATGCACCTGCCGATCCGCATCAACGGCGACCTGGCGCTCTTCCAGGCCATCGGCAAGCTGCTGGTCGAGTGGGACGCCCTCGATCACGAGTTCATCGAGAAGTACACCAACAACTTCGATCTGTGGAAGCAGCACGTCTCGGCGGTCGACTGGGACGAGGTGGAGACGGTCACCGGTCTCTCCCGAGCCCAGATCACAGACGCAGCGAAGCTTCTGCGCGACTCGAAGGCCACCGTCTTCTGCTGGGCCATGGGCATCACGCAGCACCGCAACGCCGTGAACACCGTCAAGGAGATCACCAACCTCGCGTTCGCTCAGGGCAACATCGGTAAGCCGAACGCGGGTGTGCTGCCCGTGCGCGGTCACTCGAACGTGCAGGGCGACCGCACGATGGGCATCTGGGAGCGGGTACCGAAGCACTTCCTCGACGCACTCGAGAGCGAGTTCGGCTTCGATCCGCCCCGCGAGAACGGTCTCGACACGATCGACTCGATCCGCGGGATGCGCGACGGCAAGGTGAAGTTCTTCCTCGGTCTCGGCGGCAACTTCGCCCAGGCCACGCCGGACAGCACCGTCACCTTCGATGCCATGCGCAAGACGAACATGACGGTGCACATCTCGACGAAGATCAACCGCTCGCACCTCGTCACCGGGGACGTGGCGCTGATCCTGCCGACCAAGGGCCGCACCGAGAAGGACATCCAGGCCAGCGGGCCGCAGTGGATCAGCGTCGAGGACTCGACGTGCTCGGTGCACTCCTCCCGCGGTCCGCTCGATCCGCCGAGCCCGCACGTCAAGTCCGAGGTCGAGATCATCACGCAGATCGCGGAAGCCACGATCGGCGACCGCTACGGTCTCGACTGGAAGGGCATGCGCGACGACTACCGCACCATCCGTCAGCACATCTCGCGGGTGGTTCCGGGATGCCAGGGCTACGAGGTCAACGCTCGGCGCCCCGGAGGCTTCGTCCTCCCCCACCCGCCGCGGGACTCGCGGACCTTCCAGACGGAGTCCGGCCTCGCCGAGTTCTTCGTCTCGCCCATCGAGGCTCTGCAGGTGCCGCCGAAACATCTTCTGCTGCAGACGTTCCGGAGCCATGATCAGTTCAACACCACGATCTACGGACTCAGCGACCGGTACCGGGGAATCGAGGGCGGCCGCCGCGTCGTGTTCGTCAACCGCGGCGACATCGCGGAACTCGGCATGAAGGACGGCGACTTCGTCGACATCACCACCAAGTGGGACGACGACGACGTGGTGCGCGTCGCCGAGAACTTCCGGATCGTCGAGTACCAGACGCCCAAGGGGTCCGCAGCCGCCTACTACCCGGAGACCAACCCGCTGGTTCCGCTGGACTCGTCGGCGACCGACAGCAACTGCCCCACGTCGAAGTCGATCGTCGTCTCGTTGAGTCCGGCCAGGGCCGGCAGCCCGGGAGTGGGGCACGGCGGCCAGGACGCCATGCGCTCCGACGAGCACCACAAGACCCAGACGGAGCCTGAGCACCTGTCCTGAACCTGCACCCGGCTACCGTGTCGCGACGATCGATCGCGGCACGGTAGCGCGGGGTCAGAAGCCCAGCTTGCCCATCTGCTTGGGATCGCGCTGCCAGTCCTTGGCCACCTTGACGCGGAGGTCGAGGTAGATGCGGGTGCCGAGCAGCTTCTCGATCTGACCGCGAGCCGCGGTGCCCACGTCGCGCAGTCGGGCCCCACCCTTGCCGATGACGATCGCCTTCTGCGACTGACGTTCGACGTAGAGAATGGCGTGCACGTCCAGCATCGTGTCCGACCCCTCGCGGGGCCCGACCTCCTCGATGACCACGGCGAGGGAGTGCGGGAGCTCGTCGTGCACTCCCTCGAGCGCTGCCTCCCGGATCAACTCGGCCATGAGGGTCTCCTCCGGCTCGTCCGTCAGCTCACCGTCGGGGTAGAACGCAGGCCCGGGCGGCAGCACCTTCGCGAAGACGTCGACGACGACCTCCACCTGCTCGCCGGACGCGGCGGACACGGGGACCACCTCGCAGTCGGGACCGAGCAGGTTGGAGACGGCGATCAGCTGCTCCATGACGCGCTGCTTGGAGACCTTGTCGATCTTGGTCACCAGACCGACCAGCGCTGTCCTGCCCGCGTTGTGGCGGACCTGCTCCAGGATCCAGCGATCGCCGGGGCCGATCTTCTCGTCCGCCGGGATGCAGAGACCGATGGCGTCGACCTCCGAGTAGGTGTCGCGCACAAGGTCGTTCAGACGCTGCCCGAGCAGGGTCCTCGGCCGGTGCAGGCCCGGGGTGTCCACGAGGATCAGCTGCGCGTGGTCCCGGTGCACGATGCCCCGAATGGTGTGGCGTGTGGTCTGGGGCCGAGAGGACGTGATGGCGATCTTGGCCCCCACCAGGGCATTCGTCAGAGTGGACTTGCCGGTGTTGGGCCGTCCGACGAAGCACACGAACCCGGAGTGGAAATCGTCAGTCTCGGTCATGGTCGATCTCGTCTCTCTCGTCCGGCGACTCGGAGGCCTCGTCGTCGGCGTCCGGTTCGGGAAGCTTCTCGGCGGTCACGGTGCTCACGCGCACTCGTCCGCGCGCATCGGAGCCGCCCTCGGCCACCAGGATCAACCCGTGTGCCTCGACTCGGGCGCCCGGCAGCGGGACGCGCCCGATCTCGTAGGACAGCAGGCCGCCGACGGTGTCCACCTCGTCGTTGTCGATCTCGATGTCGAACAGTTCGCCGAGGTCCTCGAGAGGAAGCCGGGACGACACCCGGAAGCGGCCGTCCTCGAGTTCCTCGATCGGGGCCACCTCGTCGGTGTCGTACTCGTCCGCGATCTCGCCGACGATCTCCTCGAGCACGTCCTCGATGGTGACGAGTCCGGCGACGCCGCCGTACTCGTCCACCAGGACGGCCATGTGCTTGCGGTCCCTCTGCATCTCGGCCAGCAGGCTGTCCAGCGGCTTGGAGTCCGGGACGAACACCGCGGGACGCATGACCTCGTCGACACGCACGCTGCGACCACCGTCGGACGACGTGTACGTCTGTTGCACGAGGTCTTTGAGGTAGACGACGCCGAGGATGTCGTCGACGTTCTCGCCGATCACCGGGATCCGCGAATGCCCGCTCCGCACGGCGAGGGTGGTCGCCTGTCCGGCGGACTTGTCACGCTCGATCCACACCATCTCGGTGCGCGGCACCATCACCTCGCGTGCGGAGGTGTCGCCGAGCTCGAACACGGACTGGATCATGCGGCGCTCGTCGTCGGCGACCACGCCGCGCTCCTGCGCCATGTCGACCAGTTCCCGCAGTTCGATCTCGGAGGCGAAGGGACCGTTGCGGAAGCCGCGGCCGGGCGTGATCGCATTGCCGACGAGAATGAGCAACCGGCTCACCGGGCCCAGCAGGATGCCGATGGCGCGCAGCGGGTAGGACGACCCCAGCGAGATGGAGTACGCGTGCTGGCGGCCGAGTGTGCGGGGCCCCACGCCGATGACGACGTAGTCGACCACCACCATGACGCCGGCGGCGATGGCCAGTGCCTGCGCCGGCGCGAGCAGGTCCAGCAACGCTCCGGCGAGCAGAACCGTGGACCCGATCTCGCACAGGATGCGCAGCAGCACCATCAGATTGACGTACCGCGGACGATCCTCGAGGATGCGGAGCAGTTCGCTCGCCCCGCCCCGAGATTCCTTCACCATCTCCTCGACGCGTGCTGAGGAGACGGTGTTGACGGCGGAGTCGATGGCGGCGAAGAGGCCACCGAGAGGGACGAGGACAACCGCGAGCACGATCAGTGCCGGAGCGCTGGTCACCGGGTCGACTCACCACCGGCATCGGTCCGGGGATTCGCGAAGCCGGTGCTGCCCAACAATTTCGCGTCTCGCGCAGCCGACAGAGCGTCGCGCTCGGCCTGGCGCAGACTCTCGTACCAGTCCTCGAGGATGCTGTTCTGCAGGCCGAACATCTCCTTCTCCTCGTCCGGCTCCGCGTGGTCGTAGCCGAGGAGGTGCAGCACACCGTGCACGGTGAGGAGTGCGAGTTCGTGCTCGAGCGGGTGCCCGGCCTTCTCGGCCTGGTCCGCCGCGAACGACGGGCACAGCACGATGTCTCCGAGCATCGACGGACCGGGGTCCGGTGAGTCCGGGCGACCGCCCGGCTCGAGCTCGTCCATCGGGAACGACATCACGTCGGTGGGACCTGGCAGGTCCATCCAGCGCATGTGGAGATCGGCCATGGTGGCGGAGTCGACGAGGACCATGGACAGCTCGGCTGCCGGGTGCACGTCCATCTGCGCGATGGCGTAGCGCGCGACCGCGATCAGATCCTCTTCTCCGACGTCCATCCCGGATTCGTTGGAGACCTCGATGCTCATGCGAACACCGTACTAGTGCGCGGCGACGCCCCCGTGCCCGTGCACGCCCACATCAGTGGTGCGCGGCGCGGGGACCGCCACTGCGACGCGCAGCGCGGTTGGCGGACTTGGCGTCCGCGGCGTCGAAACGGTCGTAGGCGTCGACGATGTCGGAGACCAGTCGGTGCCGGACCACGTCGCTGCTGTCGAGCTTGGCGAAGTGGATGTCGTCGATGTCCACCAGGATCTCGGTGGCGGCACGCAGTCCCGAACGCGATCCGCCGGGAAGATCCACCTGGGTGATGTCACCGGTGACGACGATCTTCGAGTTGAAGCCGAGACGGGTCAGGAACATCTTCATCTGCTCGGCCGTGGTGTTCTGCGCCTCGTCGAGGATGATGAACGCGTCGTTCAGCGTGCGGCCACGCATGTAGGCCAGCGGTGCGACCTCGATGATGCCCGCCTGCATGAGCTTCGGGATGGCTTCGACGTCCATCATGTCGTGCAGCGCGTCGTGGAGCGGACGCAGGTACGGATCGATCTTGTCGTGCAGTGTGCCGGGGAGGAACCCGAGTCGCTCCCCCGCCTCGACGGCCGGGCGCGTGAGGATGATGCGGCTGACCTGCTTCGCCTGCAGAGCCTGCACCGCCTTGGCCATGGCCAGGTAGGTCTTGCCCGTTCCGGCGGGACCCACGCCGAACACGATGGTGTTGGCGTCGATCGCGTCGACGTAGCGCTTCTGGTTCAGCGTCTTGGGCCGGATGGTCTTGCCGCGTCGGGACAGGATGTCCAGGCTCAGGACCTCGGCGGGAGACTCGCTCACGCCGCGGCTGAGCATCGCGACGGTGCGCCGCACCGCGTCCGGAGTGACCGGTCCGCCGGCGACCACGACGGCGGCGAGCTCGGTGAGCACCCGCTTGCCGACGGCGATGTCGGACGGTGCCCCCTCGAACGTGACGACGTTGCCGCGTACGTGGATCTCGGCGGAGAGCACCTGCTCGAGCGCCCGGAGGTTACCGTCGGCGGACCCGAGCAGAGGGAACATCACGGCGGGGTCGAGTTCGATGGACTCGGTCACACGCGCATCGGTCAGAACCGGGCGTGAGGACTGCCGCTTCTGCGCGCGGGACGCACGAGTGGTGTCCTGCGCATCGTCACCTCTGGTGCCGACGAAAGGGATGTTGTCACTCACGTGGTGGCTATGGCCTTCTCTCGGGTTTCGATACTCGGTTCGCCGCGACGGGAACCTCTCACCACTTTAACGTCTCCCCCGAGAAGCGCATTCCAGTATGTCGCGCGCAACCCTCGTAGCTGCCCCCTCGGGCCGGGCGGCGCCAAGTGCTCCGGTTGCAGCAACCTGCTCCGGTCGCGACAGGAGAGGGTTGCGGAAACCGGAGCACGTGCACCAGCGGCCCGCGCCGCAGATCAAGCAGGGGGCGCGCCGTCCCAGCGATCGGTCAGGACGCCGAGCGCGCCCAACGCCACGGCCGCCGCGGTCGATGTCCGCAGGACGGTCGGCCCCAGGAGCGCGGGCGTCGCGCCGGCACCGACGAGCATGTCGATCTCCGTGTCGTCGAGCCCGCCCTCGGGTCCGACGACGAGCACCACCTCGGGTGCGCCGCGGAACGGGAGGTCCGCGAAGGCCCCGGGCGCAGCCTCGTGCAGCGCGACCACGATGCCCCCACGTGCGACGACGCCCTCGACCAGGCTGCGCACCATCCGAGTGTCGTGCAGGTCGGCGACGTCGGGAACGAAGGCACGCCGCGCCTGCTTGGCGGCCGCGGAGGCAGCGTTCCGCCACTTCGCGACACCTTTGACGGCCTTCGGGCCGTCCCATCGCGACACGCAGCGCAGCGACTGCCACGGCACGATCGCGTCCGCACCCGCCTCGGTCGCCGTCTCGACGGCCAGTTCCGAGCGCTCCGACTTCGGGAGCGCCTGGATCACGGTCACCGTGGGCCGGGGCGGCTCCGCGGTGGTGACGGAGAGCACCGTGAACGAGAGCCGGGCCTTCTCGACGCCGGTGACCTCGACGGCCGCGAGCGAGCCGCGGCCGTCCGACAGCACCAGCCGCTCACCGACGGTCGTCCGGCGCACCGTGGCCGCGTGCCGACCTTCGGCCCCGTCCAACGCGCCCGACTCCCCTGGAGACGGCAGCGGATCGAGGAAGTAGACGGTCGCCGCCACCAGTGGTCCCCCGCCCGATCAGCGACTGAAGGCGTCGCGCAGACGGGAGAACAGTCCCCCGGTGTGCTGCGATGCGGTGGTGACCACCTCGGCGTTGTCGCGTTCGCGGTGAGTGCGCAGTTGCTGCAGCAACTTGGTCTCCGTGGAGTCCAGGCGGGCCGGGACGACCACCTCGAGGTGCGCGTGCAGATCGCCGCGGACACCGCTGCGCAGCTTGGGCATGCCGTGACCGCGCAGGACCTGCACCGAGCCGGGCTGCGTGCCGGGGTCGACGGTGATCGTCGTGGGACCGTCGAGAATCGCGTCGACGCTGACGGACGTGCCCAGGGCGGCGTCCGCCATCGGCACGCGGATGGTGCAGTGCAGATCGTCGCCGTCGCGTACGAACACGTCGTGCGACTTCTCGACCACCTCGGCGTACACGTCACCGGCGGGACCGCCGCCGGGGCCGACCTCGCCCTGCGCCGCGAGGCGGATGCGCATCCCGCTGCCGACACCGGCCGGCACCTTCACGGCCAGTTCGCGGCGGGCACGCACGCGCCCGTCGCCGCCACACTTGCGGCAGGGATCGGGGATCGTCTCGCCCGCGCCGCGGCAGGTGGGGCACGGACGCGCCGTCATGACCTGTCCGAGGAACGACCGCTGGACCGACTGGACCTCGCCGGCACCGTTGCACGTCTCACAGCGGACCGGCGTCGAGTCGCCGTTGGTCCCGGAACCGGTGCACACGTCGCACAACACGGCCGTCTCGACGGCGATGTGCTTGGTGACGCCGGTGGCGCACTCCTCCAGCGTCAGCGTGGTGCGCAGCAGCGAGTCCGAGCCGGGCTGGACGCGACCGCGGGGTCCGCGGGTGCCGCCGCCGTTGCCGCCGAAGAACGCCTCGAACACGTCGCCCAGTCCGCCGCCGAAGCCGGCACCGCCGAAGCCGCCTGCTCCGCCTCCGCCGCCACTCTCGAGCGGATCGCCACCGAGATCGACGATGCGTCGCTTCTCGGGATCGGACAGCACCTCGTACGCGGAGCTGATGTCCTTGAAGCGGGCCTGGGCCGACTCGTCGGGGTTGACGTCGGGGTGGAACTCACGCGCGAGTTTGCGATACGCGCGCTTGATCTCCTGGTCCGACGCCTTGTTGTCGACGCCCAGAGTTCCGTAATAGTCGCGTGCCACGTGTGTACTCATATCCTCTTGGTGGAAGGTGGGTCGGGAAAAGTTCGGGTGGGGCAGGTGAGTGCACCGGCCGTCATCGTTCGGCCAGCACCTCTCCGATGTATCGAGCAACAGCCGCGACCGACGCGATCGTTCCCGGGTAGTCCATGCGAGTGGGGCCGAGCACACCCATACCGCCCAGCACGTTGCCCGCCGAGCCGTAGCCGGTGGAGACCACCGAGGTGCCCCGCATCTCCGGGGCCATGGTCTCCTCGCCGATCCGGACGGTCACTCGGCCGGTGTCCTGGGTCGCCGCGATGAGCTTGAGCACCACGACCTGCTCCTCCAGCGCCTCGAGCACGGAGCGCAGCGACCCCGGGAACCCACTGAGCGCGGCGAAGTCGGCGGCGTTGCGCGTCAGGTTGGCGGTCCCCCCGAGCACGAGCCGCTCCTCCGGGTGTTCGACGAGCGTCTCGACCAGCACGGTCGACGAGCGCACCACGGCGTCGCGCAGATCCTCGGGCGCCGTCTCGGCGAGTTCGGCCACCGCGGCCGACGCCAGGGCGAGACGCTTGCCCTCCAGCGCGCCGCCGAGCAGCGACCGCAGACGCGAGAGGTCCTCGTCGTCGATGACGTCGCCGAGCTCGACGATGCGCTGATCGACGCGGCCGGAGTCGGTGATCAGCACCAGCAACAGTCGCGCCGGCGTCAGGGCCACCACCTCGAGATGGCGGACCGACGACGCGGACAGCGTCGGGTACTGCACGACGGCGACCTGACGGGTCAGCTGGGCGAGCAGGCGAACACCGCGCCGCAGCACGTCGTCCAGGTCGACGCCGGTGTCGAGGAACTGCAGGATCGCCCGTCGCTCCGCCGCGGAGAGCGGCTTGACGTCGGCGATGCGGTCGACGAACTGCCGGTAGCCCTTGTCGGTGGGGATACGACCCGAGCTGGTGTGCGGCTGCGTGATGTAGCCCTCGGCCTCCAGCACGGCCATGTCGTTGCGCACGGTCGCGCTGGACACTCCCAGGTTGTGTCGATCGACCAGTGCTTTCGATCCGATGGGCTCCTGCGTCGCGACATAGTCGGCGACCAGGGCACGCAGGACCTCGAAACGTCGATCCTCCGTACTCGACATCGCAACCCTCCTACGCTCGGGACCGGTGGCTGTGCGGGACCAGCCGATTCTAGTCGGCGACGCGCGGGTGCCCCATTCCGCTCGCCCGAGTCACTACTGTGACCGGTGTGATCTTCAAGGGAGTGCGCGACGGCAAGCCGTATCCGGAGCACGGTCTGTCGCTCCGCGACTGGTCCAAGATTCCGCCACGTCAGCTGCGCCTCGACGAGATCGTGACCACCACGAAGGTGCTCGAACTCGACCGTCTGCTGTCCGAGGACAGCACGTTCTACGGGGACCTGTTTCCCCATGCCGTGCACTACCACGGCGTCGTGTACCTCGAGGACGGCCTGCACCGGGCGGTGCGGGCTGCGCTGCGAAACCGTGTCGTCCTGCACGCGCGGGTGTTCGATTACGACGCGATCGGGGCCTGAAGTCGATAGGTTGTCCGTATGGACCCATGGACAGGCTGGCAGACCTTCTTCACAGACCTCTTCGCAGGCAGAGTCGATCTGATCGAACTGGTGACCTCGGCATTCGCCTACTTCTCCTGAGCGGCACTCACTCGAGAATGTCGCGCACGACCCCGTCGGCGAGCAACCGCCCACGGTCGGTGAGGACGTACCGATCGCCCAGACGGACGAGCAGTCCGTCGGACGCGATCGAGTCCGCACGGGCCACCTCGTCCGCCGACAGATCACCAGCGGCCATTCCCGCCCGCAGCCGCGCGGTCAACATGACACGTTCCATGTGTTGCTCGTCGCTCGTGAGAGATTCGCTGTCCGCGATCGGCAGCGCACCGTTCGCCAGCGTCTCCGCGTATCGCGCCGGATGCTTGACGTTCCAGAACCGCGTCCCGTTCACATGGCTGTGTGCGCCGGGACCGATGCCCCACCAGTCACCGCCGTCCCAGTACCCCAGGTTGTGCCGGCACTCCGCACCGTCGCCCCGCGCCCAGTTGGACACCTCGTACCACCCGAAGCCGGCCGCGCCGAGACGCGCGTCGATCCGCTCGTAGCGCGACGCCAGCACGTCGTCGTCCGGAGCCGGGAGCTCGCCCCGGCGCACCCGTCTCGCCAGGGCCGTCCCGTCCTCGACGATGAGCGCGTACGCGGACACGTGGTCGACACCGGCGTCGAGCACCGCCGTCAACGACGCGTCGAGGTCGTCGTCACTCTCTCCCGGCGTTCCGTAGATGAGGTCGAGGTTCACGTGGTCGAACCCGGCCGCCGCCGCTTCCCGTGCCGCGTCCCCGGCGCGTCCCGGGGTGTGGGTGCGGTCGAGGATCGCGAGCACGTGCGGTGCCGCCGACTGCATGCCCAACGACACACGTGTGTAGCCGGCCGCGCGGATTCCGTCGAAGAAGGCCGGCGACGTCGACTCGGGATTCGACTCCGTCGTCACCTCGGCATCGGCCGAGAACGTGAAGGACGAGCGCGCGGCACCGAGGAGATCGGCGAGGCCGTCGGCACCGAGCAGCGACGGCGTTCCGCCGCCCACGAACACGGTGTCGACGCTGGGCACGCTGCCCGACTCCCGCGCGAACGTCGCCGCGGCGAGGTCGAGCTCGCGGCGCACCCCGTCGAGCCAGGACTGCGGTGACGCCGACGTTCCGAGCTCCCCGGCGGTGTAGGTGTTGAAGTCGCAGTAACCGCAGCGCGTCGCGCAGAACGGCACATGGAGGTAGAGGCCGAACGGCGCGGCCGGACGATCGACGAACGACTCGGGTGCGAGCACACCGACAGCGGGAGGAGCGAGTGGAACGGGGATCACCGGACCAGTGTCCTCCTCCCTCCTCGTCGACGCCCTGGTCGGGGGAGGCACCCGCGTCGTGGCAGAATGGGGCTCATGACAGTCGTGGAGATCATGCTCGTGGCTCGGCGCCACGTCGATCTCGCACGCGTCTGCAGCTGTCTGAGGCCGCTCGTCTGACCCTCCCGCCAGCCCGCACACCCCCCGGCCGGTCAGGGACGAGGTGTGCGGACCAGCCCTCCGAGACACCCCTTCCTGTTCGGCGCCCGACCTTGGAGCGCCCATGACGAACACCCCCGACACCGCTGCGCCGCGCGCACGGTCGACCCGTCCCGCCAAGCGGAGGTCCGAGGGCCAGTGGGCACTCGGCTACCGGGAACCGCTCAACGCGAACGAACAGAGCAAGAAGGACGACAACCCGCTCAACGTCCGCGCGCGGATCGAGAACATCTACTCCAAGCAGGGTTTCGACAGCATCGACAAGGCCGATCTGCGCGGGCGCTTCCGCTGGTGGGGGCTCTACACCCAGCGCGAGCAGGGCTACGACGGCACCTTCACGGGCGACGAGAACATCGACCTGCTCGAAGCGAAGTACTTCATGATGCGCATCCGCTGCGATGCCGGCGCACTCAGCGCGTTGCAGTTGCGCACTCTGGGTGAGATCTCGCAGGAGTTCGGCCGCGACACCGCCGATCTGTCCGACCGGGAGAACGTGCAGTACCACTGGATCGAGGTGGAGAACGTCCCCGAGATCTGGCGCCGCATCGAGTCGGTCGGTCTGAAGACCACCGAGGCGTGCGGCGACTGCCCGCGCGTCGTGCTGGGCTCCCCGCTCGCCGGCGAGTCGCTCGACGAGGTCCTCGATCCCACGCCCGCCATCGACGAGATCGTCGAGCGCTTCATCGGCCGGCCGGAGTACTCGAACCTCCCCCGCAAGTTCAAGACCGCGATCTCCGGCCAGCAGGACGTGGTCCACGAGGTCAACGACATCGCCTTCATCGGGGTGAACCATCCCGAGCACGGTCCCGGCCTCGACGTCTGGGTCGGCGGCGGTCTGTCCACCAATCCCATGCTCGCGCAGCGGCTCGGGGTCTGGGTGCCGCTGCACGAGGTCGCCGACGTGTGGGAAGGCGTCGTCTCGATCTTCCGTGACTACGGGTACCGGCGTCTGCGCAACAAGGCGCGGCTGAAGTTCCTGGTCAAGGACTGGGGCGTGGAGAAGTTCCGGGAAGTGCTCGAGACCGAGTACCTGAAGCGGCCGCTTCTCGACGGCCCCGCCCCGGAGAAGCCGACCCGGCCCGTCGACCACGTCGGGGTCCAGAAGCTGAAGAACGGCCTCAACGCCGTCGGACTCGCCCCCATCGCGGGCCGCGTGTCCGGCACGATCCTGACGAAGGTCGCCGACGCGGCCGCGCGGGCAGGGTCGGATCGCATCCGGTTCACCCCGTACCAGAAGCTCATCGTCCTGGACATCTCCGACGAGAAGCTCGAGGACTTCATCGCCGAGATGGACGCGCTGGGTCTGCCGGCGCGGCCGTCCATCT
Source organism: Rhodococcus sp. UNC23MFCrub1.1 (assembly GCF_000686025.1). Taxonomy (GTDB): domain Bacteria; phylum Actinomycetota; class Actinomycetes; order Mycobacteriales; family Mycobacteriaceae; genus Rhodococcoides. The sequence continues at coordinate 299,795 of NZ_JMLQ01000004.1, read as the reverse complement.
GGCGCAAGAACCTGATGGCGTGCAGCGGCATCGAGTTCTGCAAGCTGTCCTTCGCCGAGACCCGCAAGCGTTCGCAGGTGCTCGTCCCCGAACTCGAGCAGCGGCTGGCCGACGTCAACGCGCAACTCGACGTCCCCATCACCGTGAACATCAACGGCTGCCCCAACTCGTGCGCTCGTTCACAGGTCGCCGACATCGGGTTCAAGGGCCAACTGGTGGACGACGGTGACGGCGGACAGGTGGAGGGCTTCCAGGTCCATCTCGGTGGAAGCCTCGGCTTCGACAGTGCCTTCGGCCGGAAGTTGCGCCAGCACAAGGTCACCAGCGCCGAGCTGGGCGACTACATCGACCGGGTCGTCCGCAACTTCGTCAAGCAGCGCGACGAGGGCGAGCGGTTCGCGCAGTGGGCCGTACGCGCCGACGACGCGGATCTGCAGTGAGCGAGCACGGGAATCGCGTGTCCCGCCCTCGCGTTGTCTCCTGGACCGTCCGCCCGCGAAAGGTTGTCTCATGAGCGTCGCCACCCATCGCCACCTGACCGAGTCCGAGCTCCGCGCCATCGCCGAGCGGGGTGCGCGGGAGATGGACGGCGCCTCGGCGGACGAGCTCATGCGCTGGACCGAGGACACCTTCGGCGACGACTACATCGTCGCGTCGAACATGCAGGACGGCGCGCTGGTCCATCTGGCCGCGCAGGTGCATCCGGGTGTCGACGTGCTCTTCCTGGAGACCGGCTACCACTTCGCCGAGACCATCGGTACTCGTGACGCCGTCGAGTCGGTCTACGGGGTCAACGTCATCGACGCGAAGACGACCGTGTCGGTGGCCGAGCAGGACAGGCTCGAGGGCAAGGATCTCTTCGCCCGCGATCCCGCACGCTGCTGCGCACTGCGCAAGGTCGTGCCGCTGAAGCGTGAGCTGGCGAACTACAGCGCCTGGGTCACCGGCATCCGCCGCGTCGAGGCACCCACGCGCGCCAACTCGCCGCTGATCTCCTTCGACGAGGCGTTCGGCCTGGTGAAGATCAACCCGATCGCGGCGTGGTCCGACGACGAGATGCAGTCCTACATCGACGAGCACGGCATCCTCGTGAACCCGCTCGTCGACGAGGGCTACCCGTCGATCGGGTGCGCACCGTGCACGGCCAAGCCCGCTCCCGGAGCGGACCCGCGCAGCGGTCGCTGGGCCGGCAGCACCAAGACCGAGTGCGGACTGCACTCGACCGAGGAAGGAACCCGATGACAGCCGCCACGAGCGTGGACGTCACCCACGTCGACGAGCTCCGGGCACTCGAGGCCGAGTCCGTGCACATCATCCGCGAGGTGGTGGCCGAGCTCGAACGACCCGTACTGCTGTTCTCGGCGGGCAAGGACTCCATCGTCCTGCTCCGCCTGGCGGAGAAGGCGTTCCGCCCCTCCCCCGTTCCCTTCCCGGTGATGCACGTCGACACCGGACACAACTTCCCCGAGGTCATCGAGTTCCGCGACCGACGACTCGAGGAGGGCGGCCATCGCCTCGTCGTCGCGTCCGTCCAGGAGTCGATCGACTCCGGTCGCGTCCGCGAGGTCGGCGGGTTCTCCGGCTCACGCAACCGTCTCCAGACCCGGACGTTGCTGGACGCGTTGGAGGAGAACAAGTTCGACGCCGCCTTCGGTGGTGCGCGGCGCGACGAGGAGCGTGCGCGCGCCAAGGAGCGTGTGCTGAGCTTCCGCGACGAGTTCGGCCAGTGGGATCCGCGGGCCCAACGCCCCGAGCCGTGGTCGCTGTACAACGGCCGCATCAAGCGCGGTGAGCAGGTCCGCGTGTTCCCGCTGAGCAACTGGACCGAGCTGGACATCTGGCGGTACATCGAGCTCGAGCAGCTCGAACTGCCGTCCATCTACTTCGCCCACGAGCGCGAGGTGTTCGAGCGCGACGGCATCCTGCTCGCCACCTCGGAGTTCACCTCCCCGACCGAGCACGAGACCGCTGCCGTCGAGATGGTGCGCTACCGCACGGTGGGCGACCTCACCATCACCGGCGCCGTGCGCTCGCACGCCACCGACATCGCCGGGGTGATCACGGAGATCTCCGCGGCCACCGTGTCCGAGCGCGGCGAGACCCGCGCCGACGACCGCACGTCCACAGCCGCGATGGAAGATCGCAAGCGCGAGGGGTACTTCTGATGACCATCACCAATCCGCTTCCGATGTCGGACGTTCCGGTGTCCCCGGCCCCCACCGCCCCGCGTCAGCTGCTGCGCATCGCCACGGCCGGCTCCGTCGACGACGGCAAGTCCACCCTCATCGGGCGGCTGCTGCACGACACGGACAGTCTTCCGCTCGATCACCTCGACGCCGTGACCGACGAGGAGGGCGTGGCCGACCTCGCCGCCCTGTCGGACGGTCTGCGTGCCGAGCGCGAGCAGGGCATCACCATCGATGTCGCCTACCGCTTCTTCTCCACGCCGAGTCGCAGCTACGTCCTCGCAGACACCCCGGGACACGAGCGCTACACGCGCAACATGTTCACGGGAGCCTCCAACGCGAACGTCGCCATCCTGCTCGTGGACGCCCGCGCCGGCGTGTTGCGGCAGACGCGTCGTCACGCCCGGATCGCGACGCTCGTGGGTGTCGACCGCCTGGTGGCGACCGTCAACAAGATGGACCTCATCGACTTCGACGAGTCCCGCTTCCGTGACGTCGAGCGCGAGCTCGCCGAGCTCGGTGCCCGCCTCGGCACGGAGATCCTGGTCATCCCGATCGCGGCGAAGCTGGGCGACAACGTCGTTCGGCCGTCCTCGACCATGCCCTGGTACACGGGCCCCACTCTGCTCGATCACCTCGAGAGCCTCGACCTGGTCGCTCCCGCACCGGTCGCCACGGAGCTGCGGTTGCCCGTGCAGTGGGTCTCTCGCCCCACCGACGGCGAACGCCGTCGGTACACCGGCCGGCTGTCCGCCGGCACCGTGCAGATCGGCGACTCGATCGTCGCGCTGCCGTCCGGATCGCGCAGTGTGGTCACGGCACTCGACACGCTGGACGACGCCCGCGACGTCGCCGTGGCTCCGCTCAGCGTCTCCGTCGAACTGGCCGACGACATCGACGTGGCACGCGGCGACGTCCTGGTCAGTGGCGAGCCCGACGCCCACCTGCCCACGCTCGCACGGGAATTCGATGCCACCGTGTGCTGGCTGGCGGAGGCACCTCTCGGTGTCGGCGACCGACTGGCGATCAAGCACACCACCACCACGGTGCGCGCGACGGTGCAGCGCATTCACTCGCGACTCGATCCGGAGACGCTCGACGAGCATCCCGGCTCGGAGAACCTGTCGCTCAACGACATCGCGCGGGTGACGCTGCGAACCAGTGCGGTGATCGTGACCGACGACTACGCGGACAACCGCGACTCCGGTGCGTTCATCCTGCTGGACGAGCACACGAACGACACCGTGGCCGCGGGCATCATCGAGGGGTCCCGCGCGGTGCTCGACCGCTCGGACACCCCGTCCTGGGTTCCGTCGTCGATCACCCGCGACGAGCGTGTCCGCCGTACCGGTCAGCACGGTGCGACGATCTGGCTCACCGGCCACCCGTCCTCGCACAAGGCCGCGGTCGCCGTCGCGCTCGAGGACGCACTGACCGCCTCCGGTCGCACCGCCTACATCGTCGGCGGTGACAACGTCCGCGGAGTCCTCGACATCGACGCCGCAGCCGGAACCCGCGCCGCGACGGTGCAACTCGCCCGGTTGGCCCGGTTGTTCGCGGATGCCGGAGTGGTCGCGATCGTGCCCATCTCGTCGTCGGACGGCGAGGATCTCGCTGCCGCGCGAGTCGAGATCGCTGCGGCCGGGATCCCGGTCACCGATCATCACGTCGATGCCGACGACACCGCGACGCCGGCCGAGGTCGCGGCAGCCGTGCTGCGCGCCCTGGAGAAGTAGCCTCCGTCGAAGGGGTTGCGCCCTGATCGTGGACTCCAGCCACCGGTAACCGGGGGCAAGTGTCCAGGATCAGGGTCGTCGGGGGTTGCTGCACGGTGTGTGCACACGAGTTGTAGCGAGCGCACACCCCCTACGGCAGGCCGCACCCTGTGTTCACTCGACACAAGTGGTGTCCACTCTGCCGCGGAGCCCTCACGCGGCAAGCACGGACGCTGCACGGTGTGTGCACACGCGTTGTGGCGAGCGCACACCCCCTACGGCATGCCGCACCCTGTGTTCACTCGACACAAGTGATGTGCGCTCGGCCGCGGAGCACTCACGTTGCGCGACGCACGTCCCCGCGTCGGGGATGCGCGTGCATCAGCCGGGGATCACCGGCACGCGCGTGGCACGCACGTACACGGTCTCCCCGCTCTGCAGCCCCAGCGCCTCGTTGTCGCCGCGGGTGATCTGCGCGAAGAACAGCTCGTTGGTGGCGCCGTTGCGCAGCTCCACCCGCACCTCGAAGCCCAGGTGCACGACACGCTCGACGGTCGCCCGCAACACCCCTGCGTTCTCGGCCGTGCCGGTCTGCTGCGCGTTCGCGAGATCCGGTGTGCGGCCGACCCGGATGTCGTGCGGACGGACCAGCTGGCCGTTGAGCCGCGACACCTCGCCGAGGAAGGACATGACGAAATCGTTCGCCGGGGTGTCGTAGAGATCGCGAGGAGCGCCCACCTGCTCGATCCGGCCCTTGTTCATGACCGCGATCCGGTCGGCGACGTCCAGCGCCTCCTGCTGATCGTGCGTGACGAGCACCGTGGTGACGTGCACCTCGTCGTGCAGTCGACGGAGCCACGTGCGGAGATCGGCCCGCACCTTGGCGTCCAGGGCACCGAACGGCTCGTCGAGCAGCAACACCCGCGGGTCCACGGCGAGCGCGCGGGCCAGGGCCATGCGCTGACGCTGGCCACCGGACAGTTGCGCCGGGAAGCGCGTCTGGAATCCCGAGAGACCGACGATGTCGAGCAGCTGATCGACGCGCTCGTCGATCTCGGCCTTGGGCCGCTTGCGGATCTCGAGCCCGAAGGCGACGTTCTTGCGCACGGTGAGGTGCTTGAACGCGGCGTAGTGCTGGAAGACGAATCCGATGTCGCGCTTCTGCGGACTGACGGTCGTGACGTCGTCGCCGGCGATGACCACCACGCCGGAGTCCAGCTCCTCGAGTCCGGCGATCGACCGCAACAGTGTCGACTTTCCCGACCCGCTGGGCCCCAGCAGCGCCGTCAACGATCCGGACGGGATGTCGAGGGACACGTCGTCGAGGGCCGCGAAGTCGCCGTAGTTCTTCCGCGCTCCCCGGACGGAGATCTCGATGCCGCCCGTGCGCTTCTCTGTCGTCGTGGTCGTCGTCGTCACGGTGCTCATTCCTTGGTTCGCTTGCGGTCCAGAACCGTCATCAGCAACAACACGATGACGGCGACGACCATGAGAAGTGTCGAGGCGGCGTACGCGCCCGGTTGGTTGAAGTCCTCGTACCTGGCGTTCACCAGCAGCGTCAGCGTCTGCGAGATGCCCGGCAGGTTGGTGGAGACGATGATGACGGCACCGAACTCGCCGAGCGCGCGGGCGACCGTCAGGACGACGCCGTACGTCAGCCCCCAGCGGATGGCGGGAAGTGTGATGCGCCAGAAGGTCTGCCACGACGTCGCGCCCAACGTGGCCGCGGCCTCCTCCTGTTCCTGTCCGATCTCGTGCAGCACCGGTTCCACCTCGCGCACCACGAACGGCAGCGTGACGAAGATGGTGGCCAGTACCATGCCGGGCAGCGCGAAGATGATCGTGATGCCCCACTCGGCGAGGAAGCCGAACCAGCCGCCGGCACCCCACAGCAGGATGAGCGCGACACCCACGATGACCGGGGACACCGCGAACGGGAGATCGACGACCGCCTGGACGAGACCCTTGCCACGGAAGTTGCCGCGCGCGAGAGCCAGGGCCGTGACGACGCCGAACACCACGTTCAGCGGCACGACGATCGCAACGATGATCAGCGACAACTGCAACGCCGACTGTGCGGCCGGTGTGGTGATGAGCTGGAAGAACGAGACGATGCCGTTCTCGAACGTGCGGTACAGGATCGCACCCAGCGGGAACACCACCAGCACGGCCAGATAGAGCAGCGCGACCGTACGGAGGCTCAGTCGAGTTCCAGTGGACAGCTTCACTTCTGCTCCTCCCGCCGGGCGAGGCGGCTACCGGAGATGCGCAGCACGAACAGCACCACGAAGGCGATGAGCAACAGCACCACCGAGATCGCGGCCGCGTCGACGGGCTGATCGGTCTCGATCTGCTCGCGGATGAGCTGCGACGCGATCTGCGTCTCGCCGGGAATGTTGCCACCGATGAGGACGACGGATCCGAACTCGCCGAGTGCCCGCGAGAACGCCAGTCCGGCACCCGAGAGGATCGACGGCAGCAGCACCGGCAGCACGACCCGCCGGAAGATCACCAGATTGCTCGCACCGAGCGAGGCGGCCGCTTCCTCCACTTCCCGGTCGAGCTCGATGAGGACCGGCTGCACCGCGCGGACGACGAACGGAAGCGTGACGAAGGCGAGGGCGAGCACGACACCGGCCTTGGTGGCGTTCAACGTGATGCCCACCGGACTCATCGGTCCGTACAGCGACAGGAGCACCAGGCTCGCGACGATGGTGGGCAGGGCGAACGGCAGGTCGATCAGGGCGTTGACGACGGACTTGCCCGGGAAGTCGTCTCGCACCAACACCCATGCGATGACGGTGCCCATCACCACGTTGATCAGCGCCGCCACCACCGAGACCTGCACCGTCACGCGCAGAGTGGCCAGCGCCCGCGGATCGGTGACCGCGTCCCAGAACTCGGCGGGTCCGTCGGACAGGGAGCGACTCAGCACGGCCGCCAGGGGCAGCAGGACGATGACTGAGAGCCACAGGACGACGGTGCCGAGCGTGAGCGACCCCCCGGGAAGATGGGAGGCCGGCCGGCGACGGGCGGGAAGGCCGGAGGCCGGCCGGCGACGGGCGGGAAGGCCGGAGGCCGGCCGGCGAGGGAGGAACTTTCGCCGACCGGCGACCTCTGTCGTCATGGTCAGCTCGATGCCTTGTAGATCGCGTTGATGGCACCGTTCTCGCCGAACAGGTCACTGTCCACCGCAGCCCAGCCACCGAGGTCGTCGATGGTGTACAGCTTCTGCGGCGTCGGGAACTTGTCGGTGTAGTCGGCGGCGACTGCGGGGTCGACGGGACGGAAACCGCTGTCGGCCCAGATCTTCTGGCCGTCCGCGGTGTAGAGGTAGTCGTTCAACGCGTTGGCCTGCTCGAGATTCGCGCTGGAGTTGACGACCGCGACGGGGTTGTCGATGCGGAAGGTCTGGTCCGGAACGATGTGCTCCACCGGCTGACCCTGCCCCTCGAGCAACAGCGCCTCGTTCTCGTAGCTGAGCAGGACGTCGCCCTGGCCCTGGAGGAACGCCTCGGACGCGGAGCGGCCGGAGTCGGGCTGCACCGGGAAGTGCTTCACCAGTTCGGTGACGTAGTCCAGGCCGGCCTGGCGATCCTGGCCGCCGTTGCTCACGGAGGCGTAGGGCGCCAACAAGTTCCACTTCGCCGAGCCGGAGCTGAGCGGGCTGGGGCTGATGACCTGCACGTCGGGGCGGATCAGGTCCTCCCACGTGCGAATGTTCTTCGGGTTGCCCGGTCGCGTCACGATGGACACCACGGAGCCGAACGGCACGCCACCGTAGGCGTTCTGGTTCCAGGCCTCGTCGACCTTGCCGGCCTTCACCAGTCGGGTGACGTCGGGCTCGACCGAGAAGTTGACGATGTCGGCCGGTGCGCCGTCGGCGACCTTGCGCGACTGGTTGCCCGAGGCGCCGTAGTCGGCGTTGATGGTGACGTTGTCACCGTTCTCGGTGGAGGCGAACGCGGCGCCGATGGCATCCCACCCGTTCTTGGGCACGGCGTACCCGACGAGGGTGAGCGACGGACCGGACGTGGACGCGGCGGTCTCCCCGACGGTGTCGGAGGACCCGGTGGAGCACGCGGTCAGGGTGAGGGCAGCCGCGACGGCGGCGGCGGACAGCAGGCGGACACGACGTGATGGGAACACGGTGGACCTCTCGAGGAGTGCGGCACACGCGAGCGCGCGGCGGCACGGACATGAACAGCGGTGATGGACGGAACTGACGAGCGGAACGCGCCGGAATCGGTGAGGGCGCGCCGTGTGGGGTCAGCGACAGTCGACGTCAGCGACCGCGAGCATGCCGACAGCGATCAGCGCCAGTTCATGGCGGATCGGGTGCGGGGCTGCGTCGGACACAGCCGAGAATTTAGCAGAAAGTCGGAGAGAGCCTGCTACCGAGTCAACAGCCACGCGACGATCACCAGCACGATCAGCGCGATGAGGGCCAGGGTCACACGGGAGCGGGGCACGGTGTCACTTCTCTCGGGGGTCGGAGTTGCCGGTGGTCACGGCTGCGGGATCCCGGTCGGCGGGCGTCCGGCGGAAGTAGCGCCGCCTGGCATCGAAGAGCGCAGACAACACGATGTCGACGACGTACGCGGTGAGTGCCGCTGCCGGCACGACCACCAGCAGGACGACGGCGACCTGGGGCACGAACGGTAACCCGGCGATCCAGAGTTCGACTCCGTCCCACCACGTGGCCACTGCGTTCACACCTCACGACAGTAGTCCCTCGCTCTCCGCGGTGGACTGGGGCGCCGGACGGCTTCATGATGGGCGGATGAGCCCGTTCGACGAACAGTCCGTGGTCCCCCGCGTCGCCAGCGCGGGGGAAGCCGTCTTCGGCCCCGGCGCGGCCGAGCCGGCCGAGGAGGGCGGCGCGCTCGACACCGTTCCCGGCACGGCCCAGACCTGGCTGCCGCATCGCACGACGTTTCCGCCGATCGACGACTACGCCTTCCTGTCGGACTGCGAGACCACGTGTCTGATCGCTCGCAACGGTGCGGTGGAGTGGATGTGCATTCCGCGACCGGACTCCCCCAGCATCTTCGGAGCGGTGCTCGATCGCGGTGCCGGGCAGTTCCGCATCGGCCCCTACGGTCAGAACGTGCCCGCGGCGCGGCGCTATCTCCCGGGCGGTCTGATCGTCGAGACCACGTGGCAGACCGAGACCGGATGGTTGGTGGTCCGCGACGCTCTGGTGATGGGCAAGTGGCACAACACGGACGAGCGCTCCCGCACGCACCGCCGGGCCCCGTCCGACTGGGACGCCGAGCACTGCCTCATCCGCAGCGTGAAGTGCGTCAGTGGAACGGTCGAGCTCGAGATGAGTTGTGAGCCCGCGTTCGACTACCACCGCAAGCCTGCCGTGTGGGAGTACACCGGCAACGTCTACGAGGAGGCGACGGCCACCGCCACGGCGGGCGACGGCACCGAACCCACCCTCAAGTTGACCACCAATCTGCGCATCGGCCTCGAGGGGCGAGAGGCCCGCGCCCGGACTCGGATGACGGAGGGCGACAACGTCTTCGTCGCGCTGTCGTGGTCGACGCTCGATCCTCCCCGCACCTTCGAGGAGTCAGCCGAGAAGATGTGGCAGACGGCGGAGTGCTGGCGCCAGTGGATCACCATCGGCCGCTTTCCCGACCATCCGTGGCGCGGGTTCCTGCAGCGCAGCGCGCTCACCCTCAAGGGTCTCACGTACGCACCGACCGGCGCGCTGCTCGCCGCGAGCACCACGTCGTTGCCGGAGACGCCGGGCGGAGAGCGGAACTGGGACTACCGGTACGCCTGGGTACGCGACTCCACCTTCGCCCTGTGGGGTCTGTACACGCTCGGCCTCGATCGCGAGGCCAACGACTTCTTCGCCTTCATCTCCGACGTGACGTCGGGCCCGGACGGCGAACCCGTTCCGCTGCAGGTGATGTACGGCATCGGCGGCGAACGCACGCTCGAGGAGGAGGAGCTCGGACACCTGTCCGGGTACGACGGAGCCGTCCCTGTGCGCATCGGTAACGGTGCCTACAACCAGGTGCAGCACGACATCTGGGGCACGATGCTCGATTCCGTCTACCTGCACGTGCGCTCGCGGGAGAATGTTCCGGAGTCGCTGTGGCCCTTGCTGAAGCGTCAGGTGGAGGAAGCGATCGAGCACTGGCGCGAGCCCGACCGGGGCATCTGGGAGGTACGTGGGGAACCGCAGCACTTCACGTCGTCCAAGGTGATGTGCTGGGTGGCGCTCGACCGCGGAGCGAAACTTGCTGTGCTGCACGGCGAGAAGGCGTACGCTGAGGAATGGTCGAGCATCGCCGACGAGATCAAGGCCGACGTTCTCGAGCACGGCGTCGACTCGCGCGGAGTCTTCACCCAGCGATACGGCGACGACTCACTCGACGCCTCGTTGCTGCTGGTGCCGCTCCTGCGGTTCCTGCCGTCGGACGACGAGCGCGTCCGGGCGACGGTGCTCGCCATCGCCGATGAGCTCACCGAGGACGGCCTGGTACTGCGCTACCGCGTCGACACCACGGACGACGGGCTCTCCGGCGAGGAGGGCACCTTCACCATCTGCTCGTTCTGGTTGGTGTCCGCACTGGTCGAGATCGGCGAACTGCACCGCGCGAAGCGACTGTGTGAACGGCTGCTCGGGTTCGCGAGCCCGCTGAAGCTCTACGCGGAGGAGATCGACGCGAAGACGGGTCGGCACCTGGGCAACTTCCCGCAGGCGTTCACCCACCTCGCGCTGATCAACGCCGTGGTGCACGTCATCCGGGCGGAGGAGGCAGCGCAGGCCGGGCAGTTCCAGCCCGCCCACGGCCACCCGCACTCCTGACGGTCAGTCGAGTCGGAGGGCGTTGACCCACAGGCGCGTCGCCGCGTGCACCAGCTGATCCGACGACCACGTCGGCGGCTCGCCGAGGGACGGCTCCACCACGAAATGGGTGAACGCCAGCCGGGAGATCATGCCCGACAACGCGAGTGATGCGACGACGGGATCCACGCCGCTGTCCGCCAGGCCTCGTCGCTGGAGACCGGCGATGCTGCGCGCGTTGCGACGGACGAACGCGTCGGCACGGTTGCGTCGGAGCCGCCGGAACCGGATGTCGATGGCCGCCACCTGTTCGAGCAGTTCCATCAGCTTCGCGTTGCGTTCGTACGCCTCGAAGTACGCGCGCGTGCTCGCCTCGATGACGGCGACCGGATCACCGTCGTCCGGCACGTGTTCGGTACCGGGGTGCATCATGTCGTCCTGCGACACCTCGAGCACCGCCGCGAAGATCTCTTCCTTGCTCGCGAAGTAGGTGTAGAACGTGCCGGACGAACAGCGAGCCTCGGCGGTGATGTCCACCAGACGGGCATCGAGGTACCCGGCACGCTCGAACACCACCCGCGCCGCCGCGACGAGTGCAGCGCGCGTGCGCACTCCGCGCGGCGTCGCCGGCGGAGTACGGAGCAGGTCCGCGTCGGCCAGCGACGGCGGATCGTCGTCGGCGGCGGACCCGGTGCCGGCCGGCGGGGTCCTGGTCATGGGTGTCCCCGCGGGAGCGACCGCGGACCTACTTCTTCTTGTCCGCGGACGCGTCGGTGGACAGGGCGGCGACGAACGCCTCCTGTGGCACGTCGACACGACCGATGGTCTTCATCCGCTTCTTGCCGGCCTTCTGCTTCTCGAGCAGTTTGCGCTTACGGCTGATGTCACCGCCGTAGCACTTCGCCAGGACGTCCTTGCGGATCGCACGGATGTTCTCGCGCGCGATGATCTTCGACCCGATCGCCGCCTGGATCGGGATCTCGTACTGCTGGCGCGGGATCAGGTCCTTGAGTCGGGTGGTCATCTTGTTGCCGTAGGCACCGGCCGCGTCGGCGTGCACGATGGCCGAGAACGCGTCGACGGCTTCGCCCTGCAGCAGGATGTCCACCTTCACCAGGTTGGCCGACTCCTCGCCGATCTCCTCGTAGTCGAGGCTCGCGTAGCCGCGGGTGCGTGACTTGAGGATGTCGAAGAAGTCGAAGATGATCTCGGCCATCGGGATGGTGTAGCGCAGCTCGACGCGGGTCTCCGACAGGTAGTCCATGCCGCCGAGCTCACCGCGGCGGCTCTGGCACAGCTCCATGATGGACCCGATGAACTCGCTCGGCGAGATGATGGTGCACTTGACCATCGGCTCGAACACGGCGCGCGCCTTGCCTTCCGGCCAGTACGACGGGTTGGTGACGATGTGCTCGGCGCCGTCGTTCATCTCCACCCGGTACACGACGTTGGGCGAGGTCGAGATCAGGTCGAGCCCGAACTCGCGCTCGAGGCGCTCGCGGGTGATCTCCATGTGCAGCAGACCGAGGAATCCGCAGCGGAACCCGAACCCGAGAGCGACGGACGTCTCCGGTTCGTAGGTGAGGGCGGCGTCGTTGAGCTGCAACTTCTCGAGGGCGTCGCGCAGATCGGGGTAATCGGACCCGTCCACCGGGTAGAGACCCGAGTAGACCATCGGCCGTGGCTCGCGATATCCGGTGAGCGCTTCGGTCGCGCCGTTGCGGGCGCTGGTGACGGTGTCTCCCACCTTCGACTGACGCACGTCCTTGACGCCGGTGATGAGATAGCCCACCTCACCGACGCCGAGGCCCTTCGTCGCCTTGGGGTCCGGCGAGACGATGCCCACCTCGACGAGCTCGTGCGTCGAACCGGTCGACATCATGGTGACCTTCTCGCGCGGCAGGATCTTGCCGTCCACCACACGCACGTACGTCACCACGCCGCGGTACGCGTCGTAGACGGAGTCGAAGATCATGGCGCGTGCGGGGCCGTCGGCGTCGCCGACCGGCGCGGGCACCAGACGGACCACCTCGTCGAGCAATGCCTCGACGCCCATGCCGGTCTTGCCCGAGACGCGCAGCACGTCGTCCGCCTCGCAGCCGACGATGTGGGCGATCTCCGCGGCGTAGCGGTCGGGGTCGGCCGCGGGCAGGTCGATCTTGTTCAGCACCGGAATGATCGTCAGATCCTTCTCGAGTGCCAGGTAGAGGTTCGCGAGCGTCTGCGCCTCGATGCCCTGTGCAGCGTCGACGAGGAGCACGGCACCCTCGCACGCCTCGAGTGCACGCGACACCTCGTAGGTGAAGTCGACGTGCCCGGGGGTGTCGATCAGGTGCAGGACGTGCTCGGTGTCCCCCACCTTCCACGGCAGGCGGACGTTCTGCGCCTTGATGGTGATGCCGCGCTCACGCTCGATGTCCATGCGATCGAGGTACTGCGCGCGCATCGACCGGTCGTCGATGACACCGGTGAGCTGCAGCATGCGGTCGGCCAGCGTCGACTTGCCATGGTCGATGTGGGCGATGATGCAGAAGTTACGGATCCTGGTGGGATCCGTGAACGTCGTGTCCGCAAAATTGGTGATGGGGTACTCCTGACGAGACGGCCGTGGTGACGTACAGAATATCTGCACGTCACCACGGCCGGGGTCCCGGGCAGGCCGGAGGCCGGTCGTGCAGGTGGGGCGGGCAGGCCGGAGGGGTCAGGCGGGGGCCGTGGTGGTGGCCGCTCCGGCACCCGCGAGGGTGCTCTCGAATGCCGGTACGAGCGAGTCGAGCAGGTACGGCAGGCTCAGCGGCGAGGTGAAGTAGATGGCGCCGGCCGTGATCGCGTCGGTGAAGACGAGCCTGTTCTCCCGCACCTCCTGCAACGACGAGTAGACCGGGTCGGCCTCGAGGGTCGCGCGGTCCTCCGGGGACTCGGTGGCCCAGAGCAGCACGTCGGCGGTGTCGAGCACGGAGAGGTTCTCCAACGGGATGTACGCCTGGGCGTCCTCCTCCTGGACGAAGGCGTCGAGCTCGGACGGGATCTCGAACCCGAGCGAGGTGAGGAAGTCGGTGCTCAGACCGTCCTGATAGGCGATGGCGTTGCCGTCGTAGATCGCGTTCTGCAGGAGGACGGCCTTCTTCCCCGCGAACTCGGGGTGGGCCTCGGCGGCCTCTCGGTACCGGGTGCGGACGTTCTCGACGAGCGCCTCCGCCTCGTCGGGCTTGCCGAGCGCGGCTCCGATGGTGCGGGTCTGCTGATCCCACGGCTCGAAGTAGGGGGAATCGACGTCGCTGTGGGCGATGGTCGGGGCGATGGCGCTCAACCGGGTGTAGTCGTCCTGCGTCATGCCGGCGTTGGTGCCGATGATGAGGTCGGGTTCGAGGGCGGTGACCTTCTCGAACTGGATGCCGTCGTCCTGGGTGAGCACCTCGGGCCGGGCGTCACCCAGCAGATCGTGAGCCCAGGGCCACGTCGCGTCCGGCTGCTCTCCGTACCACTCCGTGACACCGACGGGAACGACGCCGAGAGCCAGCAGGGTGTCCTGCTCGGTCAGTCCGACCGAGACCACACGCTGCGGATCGGCCGGCACGACGGTCTCGCCGTAGGCGTGAGTCACGGTCACCGACCCCTCGGTCGATCCGCTCTCGGTGTCGGACGAGCACGCCGACACCAGCGCCAGGACACTCAATCCGACGGCCACCACCGTGCGGTAACCCACACGTCCGACACTTCCACGCCTCACGACAACCCTCTTTCACATCGGGAATCTCCCGAAATCGGACTTAGGGTAGCCGAACCTCACTCACGGTGGTGAGCTACGTCCTCGGGTCTCGGTAGCCTGGTCGGCATGGCAACTCTGGCGTCGATCGGCAAGAAACTGGGACGACTCGCAGTGGCGGAAGGCCCGCGCCTGTTCCGGCAGCTGCAGCGGTCCGGCGCCCTCGACAAGGTGACGCAGTCGTTGGGTTCACGCATCGGCGCGTCCGGTGCCGGTGGCACGTCACCCACCGGAGCACCGTCGGGACGGCCCGTGACGTCGACCTCGATTCCCACCGCCATGCGCGCACGGCGCATCGAGTACTCCCCCGCGCTGGACGGCGCCGCGGACCCGGGCGAGGTCGTGTGGACGTGGGTGGCCTACGAGGAGGATCCGTCGCAGGGCAAGGATCGACCGGTGCTCGTGGTCGGCCGCGACGGTTCCACTCTGCTCGGCCTCATGCTCTCGAGTCAGAGCAAGCACGACGGCGACCGCGACTGGCTCGGCCTCGGAGGCGGGCCGTGGGACGCGCAGGGACGCCCGAGTTGGGTCCGTCTCGACCGCGTGCTCGACGTTCCCGAGGGCGGGATCCGACGAGAGGGAGCCGTCCTCCCCCGTGATCGTTTCGACCTGGTGGCACAGCGCCTGCGCTCCGACTTCTCCTGGCACTGAACTCGGATCACAGTCGATCGACGGCGTTCTTGGCCTCGAGCAGTGACAACCCGGTCCGCTCGCGGAGCAACTTGATCGCGACGATCGCCTGTCCCTCGTTCTTCAGTGCCGTGAGGCGTGGAACGAGGTCGTCCCACTGCGCCGGGCCCGGCGTGAGGGACTCACCGCGTTCGAGGGACTCGACCGCCACCTTCGCGTCGCGCAGTCCGGCGCCAGTTCGCTCCCGATAGACCTTGATCGCCTGAATCTTCTTGTCGGCGGCCAGCAGTCGATGAATCTCGGCGCGAGCACCGTCGTCCAGGCCGACCGTTCCGACCTCGCCGGAGGTCGTGGGCCTGCCGGATGCGGCGCGTCCGAGAAGTCGGAACGCGAGAACGGCGGCGACGAGAACGATCAGGGCGACGAGGAACCATCCGGTGGCCGACATGGTCTCCAGTGAATCACCTCCGCCCGGACGCCGCGAGGGTCGTCAGCTCCGGCCGGCTCTGGCGCACATCCATGCCGCGGTGCTACCGTGTCCGTGCGGATGTGATTCTCCGCCCCCCTCTTCCCCTTCCTCACGGGCGCCACATCCCGCGTCACATTCCTTCGAACCATCCGCACTGGTAGTGCGTTCACTGTGACCCTCACGCATTCCCCGGACTCCCTCGACATCGTCAGCGGAGCCCTGTCCCATCTCTCCCATCGCGCCCGGGCACTCGACACCGGTCCGCTCGAAGAGCCTGCGCTGCAGATCTTCTCGCACCTGGCGGCGCCTCCGGATGCGGTGATCTCGCATCGCCGCTCACTCCCCGCCTATCAGGCCGCGACCCTCGTCCTCGCCGTCGAGGCCTATGCCGATGACCGCCCGGAGGAGTCGACTTCATCT
This sequence comes from Rhodococcus sp. UNC23MFCrub1.1, assembly GCF_000686025.1. Lineage (GTDB taxonomy): Bacteria > Actinomycetota > Actinomycetes > Mycobacteriales > Mycobacteriaceae > Rhodococcoides. Next base: position 283,798 of record NZ_JMLQ01000004.1, on the reverse strand, counting down.
GCGGCACAACGGTGGTCGTCGGTTCGTGGCCACGAGCGTTACCACGACGATCTCGTCGCCATGCTGAGTTCCTGCCGTCGCGGTGGCAGTTGTCGCGGCGCACCGGTCGAGTACCGGTCGGTGGACGTCGGTCCCGCGTCGACGATGTCCGTCCCGGTGTTCGGGTTGCTCGACACCCACTCTCCCGGCGGTATTCCCGTGGCGGTCGCGCTCCACATTCCCGACCCGGCCCACCAGGCCCCACTCCAGATCGAGGTGCTGTCCGGCGATCGAGACGCCGGTGCGAGCACGCTGGACGCCCTCCTCTCGCTCATGACCGACCACGACGTCATGCGCGGGCAGGTCCTGACCCTGGGAGGGAGCGGTGGACGCGGCAACGGCCTCGTGAGGTTCATGGCGAGGCCCACCGTCGCGGGCGAGGACTTGATCCTTCCCGACGGCACCCTCGAGGCGATGACTCGCCATCTCGTCACCGTCGGGTCCTCCGCGGCGCGGCTCCGCGAGGCCGGCCAGCATGTGGGCCGCGGACTACTGCTGTACGGACCGCCCGGAACCGGCAAGACCCACACCGTCCGTCACCTGCTGGGACTGGTGCCGACCAGCACGGTGATCGTACTTACCGGGTCCGCGATGCGGCACATCTCGGAAGCCGCCGCGCTCGCGCGTCGACTCACCCCGTCGGTCGTGGTCGTCGAGGACGTCGATCTCATCGCCCGGGAGCGCGAGGAAACGGGTGTGAACTCGCTCCTGTTCGCCTTGCTCGATGAGATGGACGGCATGGACGGCGACGCGGACGTCACGTTCGTCCTGACCACCAACAGACCGGACTCCATCGAGCGAGCGGTCCGGGACAGGCCCGGCCGTATCGACCTCGCGGTCGAGATCCCGTTGCCCGACACCCGCGGTCGCGAACGGTTGGCACGGCTCTACCTGTCGGCCGTGAACGTGGCAGCCGATCTCACACCGCTGGTGGAGGCGACCGAGGGTGGAACGGCCTCGTACGTCCGAGAACTCGTGCGCCGCACCGTGGTGGCCGCGATCGAACGCGACGACCATGGCGCCGACGGGCACCCGACGGTGATCACCGACGACGACATCGCCGCGGTGCTCACCGCCTGCGTGGACGAGCGTCAGAGACTGACGCGCTCGCTGTTGGGCGGATCGGGCGTCAGGCCAGCCGGGTGATCTCCACGACGACGTCGAGTTCCGTGGAGCCGCCACCGGAGAAGATTCCCTTGAGGGGTGGCACGTCGGCGTAGTCGCGTCCGATTCCCACCGAGACGTGCTGTTCGTTCACCGGCACACCGTTGGTCGGGTCGTAGCCCCACCACGATCCGGTCCACGCCTCGATCCACGCGTGTGACTGACCCTCGACCGAATCACCGACCACCGCTTCGGCATTCGGGTGCAGGTAGCCCGAGACGTAGCGCGCAGGAATGCCGATACTGCGGAGCAACACCAGTGTGAGGTGTGCGTAGTCCTGGCAGACGCCCTTCTTCTCGGCCCACGCCTCCACCGCGGACGTGTGCACCCCGGTGGTGCCGGGAACGTAGGACATCTCCTGGTTCACCCAGTCGCAGACGGCCACCACGGCGTCGTACGGCCCCAGATCCTTCGCCAACTTCTTCGCGACGGACGTCAGCTGACGGTTCCGAGGGACGTAGGTGCTGTGGCCGAGCAGCTCGTTGAACCTGTCCACCACGGGGTCTGCGGCCAGGTCCTCCCAGTCGAGGGTCTCCTCCGGCGGGACGAACGCGTCCGTCTCGACGACGGAGGACCCGGCCACCTCGAGGGACGTGTGCGGAGCGTGCAGATCGAACGCCGTGACCGCGGTGCCCCAGTAGTCGGTGTACCGGTACGACCTCGTCGCCGGATCGGTCTCGACACGGTTCAGAATGACGTTCTGCCGGTTGTCGCTCCGCGGCGTCAGTCGCGCCTCGTTGTACGAGGACGTGACCGGTGCGTCGTAGTTGTACCCCGTGGTGTGCACGACGCGCATCCGCCAGCTCACAGTTCACCCTCCAATTGTGCTTCGTCCGTTCGGCTTCCGGCGTCCGTCCAGGCGACCCAGGGCGCTGCGTGGAAGTACTGCTTGGAGATCGCCTCACCCACCTCGCGGCAGGTCTCCTGCAACGACATCAGACGGTCCTGCAGGTCCTCCAGCAGAACACCCGGCTGCAGGAACTCGAGTTCACTGCGAGCGCGGCCGAGAAGTCGCTGCGCCTCGGCACGGGATCCGACGCGCATGTCGGGGTGATGGTCGAGGCTGTCGAGCGAGTGTTCGGCCTCGCTCAGTGCGTAGAACACCGAGCGCGGGAACAGCCGGTCGAGGAGCATGAACTCCAGGACGCGTTGAGCGTCGAGAGCGCCACGGTAGGTACGCAGATACGTGTCGTGTGCACCGGCCGACCGCAGCACCGTGACCCACGCCGGCGACGACGGTCGGTCGCCGGCACGGGCGAGCAGCAGGCGGACGGTCATGTCGATGCGTTCCACGGAGCGACCGAGCAGCAGGAACCGGTAGCCGTCGTCGCGGCTGAGCGTCGAGTCGGCGAGCCCGGCGAACATCGCGGCGCGCTCCTCGATGAACCCCAGGAACTCGTGGGGTCCCAGACGCTTCGACGCTCGAATGCGTTCACCCAGTGCGTTGTACGTCGTGTTGAGACATTCCCACATCTCGCTCGAGGTGACCTCGCGTGCGCCGCGAGCGTTCTCGCGGGCGCTGGACAACGAGTCGACGATGGAGCCGTTGCCCTCGCGGGAGAACGCGACGAGTTCCGTCAACGACCACACGTCCAGGCGCTCGTCGGGGAGCTCGAACCCCAACACGCGCAGCAACACTCGGGAGGTGTGGTCGGGATCGACGGTCGCGTCCTCGAGCAGCTGGTGCACCGTGACGTCGAGGATGCGCGCGGTGTCGTCGGCGCGTTCGACGTAGCGGCCGATCCAGTACAGCGATTCGGCGTTACGAGCCAACATCAGCGGGCACCGTCCTTCGGGGAGTGGGTCAGCTGTTGCTGCTGCTGTTGAATCTGCTGGCTGTTGAGCTCGGGGCCCTGCTCCGCGGTGGGTGACGACGGGGGTTCGGACACGATCTCCGCCCCGCCGAGCTCACGCTCGTCCTCCTTGGTGGCGCGGCCGGCCAGCACCCACGTGTCCTTGCTGCCGCCGCCCTGGCTCGAGTTGACCACCAGGGAGCCTTCGGGCAGCGCCACGCGGGTCAGACCGCCGGGCAGCACCCACACGTCGTCGCCGTCGTTCACGGCGAAGGGCCGCAGATCGACGTGCCGCGGTGCGAGCTGGTCACCGATCTTGGTGGGCACCGTCGACAGCTGCACCACCGGCTGCGCGATCCATCCGCGCGGATCGGCCCGGATCTTCTTGCTGATCGTGGCCAGTTCCTTGGGCGACGCGTCCGGACCGAACACGATGCCGTATCCGCCGGAGCCCTCGACGGGCTTGATCACCAGTTCGTCGACACGGTCGAGCACCTCCTCGCACTCGTCCGGCAGCCAGCACCGGTACGTGTCGACATTGGCCAGGAGCGGCTTCTCGCCGAGGTAGTACTCGATGATGGTCGGCACGTACGTGTAGGTGAGCTTGTCGTCGCCGACACCGTTGCCGATGGCGCTGGAGATGACGACGTTGCCGGCACGTGCGGCGTTGACCAGTCCGGCCACACCGAGAACGGAGTCGGGTCGGAACTGCATGGGGTCGAGGTAGTCGTCGTCGATGCGGCGGTAGATCACGTCGACCTGGCGCTCGCCCTCGGTGGTGCGCATGTAGACGACGTTGTCGCGGCAGAAGAGGTCGCGGCCCTCGACCAGCTCGACGCCCATCAGCCGGGCGAGGAGGGAGTGCTCGAAGTACGCAGAGTTCGCGACGCCGGGTGTGAGGACGACGACGGTGGGGTCCGCCTCGTTGATCGCGGCAGCGGCACGCAGGGCGCGCAGCAGGTGCGTGGCGTAGTCACCGACCGCACGCACCCGGTGGCTGGCGAACAGGTCGGGGAACACGCGCGCCATGGTGCGGCGGTTCTCCATCACGTACGAGACCCCCGACGGCGAGCGCAGGTTGTCCTCGAGGACACGGAACGTGCCCTCGGCGTCCCGGATCAGGTCGATACCGGCGACGTGGATGCGCACACCATTGGGCGGCACGATGCCGAACGCCTCGCGGTGGAAGTGTTCGCACGACGTCACCAGAGATTTCGGGACCACGCCGTCACGCAGGATCTCCTGCTCCCCGTAGATGTCCGCCAGGAAGAACTCGAGTGCCTTGACCCGCTGCTTGATCCCGCGCTCGAGCTTGTTCCACTCGGACGCCGCGATGACCCGGGGCACCTGGTCGAGAGGGAACGGACGCTCCTGCCCCTCGAGCGCGAACGTGATGCCCTGATCGACGAAGGCGCGGCCGAGGGCGTCCGAGCGGGCGTCCAGTTCCGCGGCGTCCGACGGCGCGAGCGCCTTGTGGATTCCCTTGTACGGTCCACGCAGCCCGCCGTCGCCGTCGAACATCTCGTCGAACGCCAGTCCGTACTTCCCGATGTCCCGGTAACCGTCGAAGACGCTCGGCCCGGACGAGGACTGCGACTGCGAACGGCTCTTCTTCGCCTGTGGTGCAGCGCTTGATCGGGGACTCATGGTCGCCATGCTGCCTCACAGGTACCCCTGGAGCACGGTGGACACGTTAATTCCATGCAACCTCACGAGTCACGTGCACACCGACTCCCTGCAGCGAGATCACCGAATTGGGTTACCGGACCGACGCTGGTAGTCTCGTACGTCGGACGTGGGCACGCTCGTGCGCACCCACCGTCACCAGCTTTCACAAGCACTGCACGTACGGCTCGAGAGTGTTCCCCGGAGTCAGCCGTCCCGGACCGAGAAGAGACGAAGGATAACTACGCGTGGCCAACATCAAGTCCCAGGTGAAGCGAATCGCTACCAACGAGCGTCAGCGCCTGCGCAACCAGTCGGTGAAGTCGTCGCTCCGCACCGTGATTCGCTCCTTCCGTGAGGCGACCGAAGCCGGCGACAAGGCCAAGGCCGAGGAGATCCTGCTGACTGCGAGCCGCAAGCTCGACAAGGCAGCCAGCAAGGGCGTCATCCACAAGAACCAGGCTGCCAACAAGAAGTCGGCACTGTCGCTGGCCTTCAACAAGCTCTGATCTCTCCCGAGCCCTCGCGGCTCCTCTCGAGAGTCCCTGTGCAGTTCTTCTCGAGAGTTCCTGTGCAGTAGCTTGTCAGCACTACGCCCCGGGCGAGCACGATGCCCGGGGCGTAGTCGTGTGCCCGGGCGGCGCTGTCAGCGCGAACTCAGCCCCGCCACCACGTTCACGGCGCGTTCCACCGCGTAGTCCGCATCGGCGGCCTGGCCCTTGACGTCCGCGTTGAGCGCGGCCACCACCTGCAGTGCCTCGGCGATGCGCTGCGGATCCCACATGCGGGCCTGCGCCTGCGCCTTCTTGATCTTCCACGGCGGCATCCCCAGTTCGGACGCCATCCGGAACGGATCGCCGCGGCCCGCCGAACCGACCCGCGCCACCGTGTGAACGGCCTCGGCCAGTGCGTCCGCGAGCAGCACGTGCGGTGTGCCGCCCAACATCGCCCACCGCAGTGCCTCGAGGGCGCCGGCACGGTCACCCGACACGGCCTTGTCGGCGATGTCGAAGCCCGTGACCTCCGCACGGCCCGAGTAATAGCGGCGGACCGCCGCGACATCGACCTTCCCCGCCGTGTCCGACACCAGTTGCGAGCACGCGGCGGCCAGTTCGCGGAGATCGGACCCCACCGCGTCGACGAGCGCGGCGATCGCATCGGGAGCGACGCGTGTCTCCGAGTGGGAGCGGAACTCGGCCCGCACGAAGTCGACGCGCTCCGACGCCTTGGACAGCTTCGCGCACTCGTGGACCACGGCACCGGACTTCTGCAGCGCCCCCACCATGGCCTTGGCCCGGCCTCCACCGGAGTGCAGAACGACCAGGACCACACCGTCCACCGGCGTCGCCGCGGCGTCGAGAACCAGCGTCATCGCGTCCTTACCGGCCTCCGCGGCCGCCTCGAAGACGACCACGCGATCCTCGGCGAAGAGGGAGGGGCTGAGCAGTTCCGCGAGCTCGGCGACCGTCGTGTCCCCCGCCCGCAGACGGTCGACCGGCACCTCGGCCCCGGCCCCCACCGTTGCCGCGCGCATCGCGGCCACGATGGACGACACCGCACGCTCGACGAGGAGCTCCTCGTCGCCCAGGACGAGGTGCAGGGGCTCGGGACGGGTGCTGCTCGCTGTCGAACTCACCGGTCGATGGTGCCACGGTGCGCCGACAGCCACCGACGCCGGACCATCACCGCCGCGCCCGCCGCGACGAGGACACATCCCCCGACGACGGCGGCGCCCCGAGGCCCGGTCGGAGTGAGCACCGTCGCACCGGGAGCGTCCGCCGTGTACGCGGCCACGGCCAGCAACCACCGCAGCGGCACCCACGCCACCCCGGCGACGACGGCCCCGGCCTCCACGCTCACGACGGCCACCACGGCCGCCAGCGCTCCGATCACGGTGACCGGCCCGACGACGGGTGCGGCGAGCACGTTCGCCGCCACCGAGTAGACGGAGAACGTTCCGGCCATGGCGGCGACCAGCGGCGCGGTCACCAGGTGCGCCGCCAGCGCCACGGCCACGGCGTCGAGCACCGGACGTCGGCGACCGGGCGGTGCGTCGGCGCGGCTCACCATCGCCGTCAGCACCGGGGCGAGCAGCACGAGAGCGACCGTCGCGGTCACCGACAGCGCGAACCCCCACGACACCGCCAGTCCCGGATCGACGGCCAGCAGCACCAGCACCGCGGTGCACAGGGCCGGCATCACATGGCGACGGCGGCCGGTCATCACCGCCAGCAGACCCAGCACACCCATGACCGCCGCACGCAGGACGCTGGGTGACGGTCTCGCCACCACGACGAACGCGACGAGGACGATTCCCGCGAGCGCCGCGGTGGTCCGAGGGCCGGCCGAGAGCAGCCGAGCGCCGAGGACGACACACCCGACGACGAAGGTGAAGTTCGCACCCGACACAGCGGTCAAGTGGGACATTCCGGCCGCCGTGAACGAGTCCTGGACGGAGACGTCGAGTCCCGACCTGTCCCCCACCACCATCCCCGGGAGCAGCCCCTCCTCCTCACGTGGCAGAGCGATGGCAGCGGCCTCCGCGAGAGCACGTCGCACCACGCCCGACCACCGGAGCAGGGCCGGCGCGCTCCCCACCTCGGGTGGCCCCGTGGCACGTGCGACGGCATCCACCGCGCCCACACGATCGGGAGCCGCGAGCCGCGCCCGGAACGTCACCGAGACACCCGGTTCCAGTGCCCGCCACGGATCCGGGGGCGCGAACACGGTGATCCGTGCCGACCCATCGACGACGGTGCCGCGCAGCGCCACTCGGCTTGCTCGTATCGGCACGAGCACCTGATTCGCGAACGAGCCCGTGATCGGACGTGGATCGTCCGTGACGACGCCCTCGACCGTCGCGTACGCACCGCCCAGCGCGCCCTCGCGGACCGGGCCCGTCGTCACCTCGTGCATCCGCAGGGACGACATCGCCGCGAACGCCGCGGTGACGCAGCAGGCCGCCACGACGACGAGCATCACCACCGATCCCCAGCCGTGCCGACGCCGGCACCACCAGCCGACGACCGCCACGAGCACGCACACCGCGGCCAGAGCCGCCGCGGGCCGCCACCCCGCGCCGACGGCCACCACGGTCGCAGCCCACGCCCCCACCGCACTCGGGACGAGCCGCAGATCCACGGCCGGTGCGTCGGTCACACCGTGACCAGGGGCGTCAGCTTCTCGAGCCGAGCGGGGCCGACACCGCTCACCTCGGACAGCTGATCGACGGACGTGAAGCCGCCGTTCTCGGTGCGCCACTGCACGATCGCGCCCGCGGTCACCGGACCGACACCGGGCAGGGCATCGAGCTCTGCCTCCGTCGCCTCGTTCAGCGACACCAGACCCGGGGCCTTCCCGCCGGCATCGGACGACCCCTCACCGGCCACGGACACGGGCGCTGGAGCGAGCGGTACCGACCCCGTCGTCGACCCCACCACCACCTGGTCACCGTCCGACACCTTCGCCGCCCAGTTGAGCCCGAAGAGGTCCGCGTCGTCCCGGCGCCCACCCGCGGCCGCGACGACATCGGCGATGCGGGACTCGGCGGGAACGGTGACGAGTCCGGGGCGCACCACCGCGCCGAGCACGCTGACCACGACTCCCGCGGACTCCGGTGCCGACGTCGTCGGCGTCTCGGACTCCGTGACCAGAGGAGGAAGCGGCGGCACCGCGGTGACCTGCGGAGAATCTCGCATCACCACCGCCCCCACGGCGCCCACGAGAAGGACGGCGGCCACGGCGAGCGCACGGACGCCGCGGGACCCCGGATCGATCCGGAAGCGCGAGCCGACGAGACCCGCGCGGCGATGCACCGCGTCGGACCGGCCGCCGTCGGGGTCGGCCGGCTCGGGAGCAGCGATCTCGGGTGCCATGCCCGCGACGGTAGGCCCGGGCCAGGACGAGACGAGCCGCCGCCGGGCTCATCTGTGGACGGCCACGACCCTGTGGATCAGATGCGGGCGGAGGCGCGCACGGCAGCGACGACGGACTCGGCCACGCGCACGTGTGCGTCCCAACCCCAGTGAATACCATCGGGATTCGCGTTCCCGGACACGATGTTCTCCTCGACGGCCGCCTTGAGGTCGACGAGCGGGAGATCGTGTCCCACCGCCCACGCCGTAGTCGCGCGCACCGCTGGTTCGCGGCCGGTGTGCACTCGTCCGTAGGCGTCGCATCGATGCACCGACGGGAGCGTCGCGATGACGGGTATCTCCGGACGCACTGCCGCGAGGGCGGCGCGGATCTGCTCGAGGTAGTCGACACTCAGATGCGGCGGCAGGGCCACCGGACGGCCCAGGTGTGAGAGCCGCGGCTGCAGCCACCCGTAGGCGGCGCGCACACCGCGCCGCAGGATGGGCGGTCGGACGTAGCGGATCTGCTCCCGCAGGGCCGTCGGCAGAGGTGACGGCAACGAGTCCATCCCGCCGGTCGCGAGGACCACCGCCCCGGCACGCGGTATCGACGCCCACACACGGGGATCCTGGGTGAGTGCCCACCAGGCGTCGCGGCAGGTCCAGCCGATGCGACCGACGAGCTCGACGTCCCACCCCAGTTCGCGCGCGACGAGGGTGGGCCAGATGCGGGGATGATCGGCCGGCAGACCGCCCTCGGGACCGTAGTACGCGAGCGAATCCGCGAGGACGAGCAGGACCGGGCGATCCGCGGCGGACATCAGAGAACGTCACCCGCCACGGCGGCCGTCGCGTTCCACACGTCCAGGCGCCAGGAGACGTCGTCCGTTCCGTGTCCGGCGACCTGCACCCAGCTGGCATTCCCCAGTCCCCCGAGCACCGGCCACCGGTCGACCGGCAGATCGAGCAGTGCGGCCGTGAGCGCGGCGATGGTTCCACCGTGGGCGACCACGACGACGGGCGCCGTGGTCCACTCCGGGTCCTTCAGCAGCTCCTGGATCAGCGGCATCGAGCGCTCGGCGACGTCCACGCGCGACTCGCCGCCCGGCGGACGGAACTCGGCGTCGGCGCGCCACGATTCGCGGACGCCGGGTGAGACGTCGTCGACGTCGAAGTGCGTCAGCCCCTGCCAGTCACCGAGGTGCGTCTCCCGGAGCCGCTGGTCGAGCTCGACGGGAACACCCGTGGCCGTCGACAGCGCGGTCGCCGTGTCGTGTGCCCGTCGCAGATCGGACGAGACGATGCGATGCGGCTGCAGCAATGCCAACGCTCGAGCGGCGACCTCGGCCTGTGTGCGACCCAGCTCGGTCAGGTCGGTGTCGAGATGACCCTGCATGCGCGAGGCCGCGTTGTACTCGGTCTGACCGTGCCGGAGCAGCACCAACCGACGAACGGACGTCACTCGTCCGGTTCGGTGACGCGATCGACACCGTGGTCGAGGGCGTCGTCGACACCGTGATCGTCGGTGCCGTACTGCGTCGAGGTGTCCGTGGCTCCGAGACCCTCGATCTCGAGGACCGGGCAGTCCTTCCACAGACGCTCGAGGGCGTAGAAGTGACGCTCGTCGTTGTGGAGCACGTGGACGACCACGTCGACGTAGTCGAGCAGTGCCCATCGGCCCTCGCGGGTGCCCTCACGACGAACGGGCTGGCTGCCCGCCTCGCGGAGCTTCTCCTCGATGTTCTCGACGATGGCGTTGACCTGGCGCTCGTTGGGTGCCGACGCGATGACGAAGCAGTCGGTGATGACCAGCTGGTCGGAGACGTCGAGGGCCATGACGTCGGCGGCGAGCTTCTCGTCCGCCGCGAGTGCGGCGATGCTGGCGACCCTGATGGCCTCGGGTGTAGCGCTCACGTGGTGTTCTCTCCTGGTAGGGCTGATGCGGTGGTGGCGGAAGTGCCGGTGTGCTGGGGTGCGGGCTCGGAGACGGTCGCGATGCCGTCGTGACGCTCCTCCCCGGCGGGTCGGTACAGGTCCCGCTTCGAGATGTACTGGACGACGCCGTCCGGCACGAGGTACCAGACGGGACGGTTCTCGGCGGCACGCCGTCGACATTCCGTGGACGAGATGGCCAGAGCCGGGATCTCCACGAGGGTCAGGACGTCCTTCGGCAACCGATCGAGGTACTCGGCCAGATGGTCGGCACCCAGTTCGTACCCGGGGCGGGACACGCCGACGAAGCGGGCCAGCTCGAACAGTTCCTGCCAGTTCTGCCAGCCGATGATGCTGCTGAGAGCATCGGCCCCGGTGATGAAGAACAACTGGTCACCGGGATGCTGGTCGGCGAGATCGCGAAGCGTGTCGACGGTGTACGTCGGCTTGGCACGGTCGAGGTCGACGCGGCTGACGGAGAAGCGAGGGTTCGACGCGGTGGCGACGACCGTCATGAGGTAGCGGTCCTCCGCCGGGCTCACCGTCCGGTCCTGCTTCTGCCAGGGCTGGCCGGTGGGAACGAAGACGACCTCGTCGAGCTGGAACCGGTCGGCGACCTCACTGGCGGCCACGAGGTGCCCGTGGTGAATGGGGTCGAACGTGCCACCCATGACGCCGAGACGTCGCGGGCGTCGGCCCTCGGGCGGCGTCGTCGGTTCCTGCACGAGTGACGACTCTACGTGGACCTGCCCCGAACAGAGGATTCGGCCGAACCGAGAGACGTCAGGATCCCGTGGGAAGGAGCCGCGACACGACCTCGGCCAGTTGCGCCGCCGACCGGCACTCGTGCATCGAGATCACCCGCCGATAGACGTCGGCGGCCGAGTCACCGGTCCCCCACTGCGCCTTCGGCTCGGGGTTGAGCCAGTGCGCGTGCCGGGCGACGGTGACCATGCGGGCGAGGGACTCGGTGCGCGGATCGCGGTAGTTGGTGCGGGCATCGCCCAGGATCAACAGCGACGCCCGAGGACCGATGGCATCGAGGTGATGCGCGGTGAAGGTCTCGAAGGAGTGGCCGTAGTCGGAATGGCCGTCGTAGGTGATCAGCTCCGACTCCGCGATCATGCGCGACATCGACTCGGCGAGCGACGCGCGTCCGGCCGAGGCGTCGAAGAACCGGGTCACCTCGTCGGCGGTGTCGATGAACGCGAAGACACGCACTCGGGAGAACTGTTCGCGCAACGTGTGCACGAGCAGCAGGGTGAACTGGCTGAAGCCGGCGACCGATCCCGAGACGTCGCAGAAGATCACCAGTTCGGGCCGCGCGGTGCGGGGCTTGCGGTTGGCCAGGTCGATGGGGACGCCGCCCGTCGACAAGGACTTGCGCAGGGTGCGCCGCAGGTCGATCGACCCCGCTCGCGACCGCCGTCGACGGGCCGCCAGTCGGCTCGCCAGGAGCCGCGCCAACGGAGCGACGTTCTTGCGGAGGGCCGCCAGTTCCGACTCGGACGCGCGGAGGAAGTCGACGTCCTCGGCCAGGCGCGGGACGCCGTAGGACGCCACCCGTTCCTTGCCCAGCACCTCGGCGGTGCGGCGACGGGTCTCCTTCTCGATCATCGACCGGAACTCCGCGATGCGGACCGCGGCCGTCCGACGGGCCAGTTCGGACTCGAACTCGCCGGTCGTGGGTGCACCGGGACCGCTGGAGCGGCCGATCAGTCCGTCGAGAATCTTCGCCAGCAGCGTCGACGGCTCCACCGTGCGCAGCGTCTGGTACTCCGAGAACGACTCGCCGCGGCTGGAGCTGTACTTGCCGTAGGTCTCGACGATGTCGCCCACCAGGCGCTCGACCTGCGCCATGGCCTCCGCGGAACCGTCCGCGAGCAGCTCCGCCAGCACGTGTTTCAGAGCGTCGAGATCGACGGTGCCGTCCTCGGCGAGAGGCGGGCCGACCGTGTTCTCCTCGTCGGCGGTCCGCGCACCGATCGCGGCCGGGAACCACAGATCGAAGAGCGCGTCGAACGCGGGGCGATGGCCGGGTCGGCGCACCAGCGCGCACGCGAGACCCTCCCGCACCACCACCCGATCGAGGATGTCGAGAACGGCCAGCACCGCGCCCGCGTCGACCGTCTCCGACGGGCCGACGTCGATACCGCGGCGACGCAGCGCCTCCACGAACCCCACCAGGTGTGCGGGGATGCCGGAGATGTCCACCGTCCCGGTCACGGGTCAGCCGAGTCGGAGTTCGGCGACGGCGCGGTCCTGATCGGAGCGGTGCTTGAGAATGACGCCGAGCGTCGACCGCACGGCCGTGTCGCTCACCTCGTCCATGCCCAGAGCCAGCAGGGTGCGGCCCCAGTCGATGGTCTCGGCGACCGACGGCAACTTCTGCAACTGCATGTCCCGCAACACCTGCACGATGCGCACCATCTGCTCGGCCATCGCCTCCGGCAGCTCCGGGACCCGGCTGGCCAGGATGCGCCGCTCCAGGTCGGCGTCCGGGAAGTCGAGATGCAGGAACAGGCAGCGACGCTTCAGCGCCTCCGACAACTCGCGTGTCGCGTTGGAGGTCAGCACCGTGAACGGCCGCCTGGTCGCCGAGATGGTGCCGAGCTCCGGCACGGTGATCGCGAAGTCGCTGAGCACTTCGAGGAGCAGGCCCTCGATCTCGATGTCCGCCTTGTCGGTCTCGTCGATCAGCAGCACGGTGGGATCCGATCGACGGATCGCCGTGAGCAGGGGCCGCGACAGCAGGAACTCCTCGGAGAACACGTCGTGGCGTGTCTCGTCCCACCCCGCGCCGGAACTCGACTGGATGCGCAGGATCTGCTTCGCGTGGTTCCACTCGTACAGTGCCCGCGCCTCGTCGACGCCCTCGTAGCACTGCAGGCGGACCAGTTCGGCTCCCGCGGCCTGCGAGACGGCGCGAGCCAGCTCCGTCTTGCCGACACCTGCCGGGCCCTCGATGAGCAGCGGCTTGCCCAGACGATCGGCGAGGAACACCGCCGTGGCGGTCGCCTTGTCGGCGAGGTACCCCGTGGCGGCGAGGCGGGTCGCCACGTCGTCGACGTCGGAGAAGAACGGAACGATGTCGGAGTACGTCTGCGTCACGCCGGGCCTTTCGGTTGTTCCAGAGAGGTGGTGGAGGCGGGTCAGGCCGGACGAATGTGCCCGTCGCCCTGCACGATCCACTTGGTCGAGGTGAGTTCCCGCAGCCCCATCGGGCCGCGGGCGTGGAGCTTCTGGGTGGAGATGCCGATCTCGGCTCCGAAGCCGAACTGCTCACCGTCCGTGAACGCGGTGGAGGCGTTGACCATGACGGCCGCTGCGTCCACCCGAGCCGAGAACGCCCGTGTGGCAGCGAGATCCGATGCCACGATCGCCTCGGTGTGTCCCGTGCCGTACCTGTCGATGTGCGCGACGGCGGCATCCAGGTCGTCGACGACGGCGAGGGCGATGTCGTCGGACAGGTACTCGTCGGCCCAGTCGTTCTCGGTGGCCGGAACGAGACCGGGAAGATCGCCGTGGACACGTACGCCGTTGTCCGACAACGCCTGCACCAGACGCGGCACCGCCACGTCGGCCACGGCGGCGTCGATCAGCACCGTCTCCGCGGCGTTGCACACGCTCACTCGACGTGTCTTCGCGTTGAGCAGGATGCGCTCGGCCATGTCGAGGTCCGCGGACGCGTGCACGTAGACGTGGCAGTTGCCGACACCGGTCTCGATGGTGGGCACCGTCGCGTCGCGCACCACCGCCGAGATGAGGCCGGCCCCACCGCGCGGGATGACGACGTCGACGAGTCCGCGAGCCCGGATGAGGTGCGTGACCGTCGCTCGATCCTCGCTGGACAGGAGTTGGACGGCGTCGGCGGGAAGGTCCAGCGCCGACAGGGCCGCCCGCAGAACACCCACCAGCGCGGCGTTCGATCGCGCGGCGGAGGACGACCCCCGCAGGAGGACGGCGTTGCCCGACTTCAGAGTGAGCCCGAACGCGTCGACCGTGACGTTGGGCCGGGCTTCGTAGATCATGCCGACGACGCCGAGCGGCACCGCGAGCTGCCGGATCTCGAGTCCGTTGGGCAGGGTCCGACCCTCGAGGAACTCCCCCACGGGATCCGGCAGAGACGCCACCTGGCGCAGTCCGGCGGCGATGCCGTCGATGCGGTCGGGGGTCAGCCGCAGTCGGTCGAGCTGCGAGGGCGGGGTGCCGGACGCCTCGGCGAGTGCGAGGTCCTCGCTGTTGGCGGCGAGGATCGCGTCGGCGGAGGCCAGGACGGCGTCCGCCGCGGCGTGCAGCGCGTCGTCCTTGCGCGCGGTCGTCAGCAGAGCGAGCGCGCGCGCGGCGGCCCGGGCGCGGGCAGCAGCGTCGTGCACGTCCGCTTCGAGAGCATCGGGGGTGGACACCTCGGCGCTGGTGGTGGCAGTCACGCCGTCCAGGGTAGGTCACGCTCCCACCAGCCCGTACGCCCGAGCGCACCCGGGACGATCCGGCCGACGGGAATGATCGCCCGGCCCGATTGTTCGTTCATCCTGAGCGCTGTCGTCGTGGACGGCGCGCGTGTCGGACGAGACGAGGAGATGACTGTGAGCCTGCTGTTCGAGCCCTTGACCCTGCGTGAGGTCACCTTTCCCAACCGGGTGTGGATGTCGCCGATGTGCCAGTACTCGGCGGACGCGGAGGGACCCTCGACGGGCGCGGTCACGCCGTGGCACCGGACTCACCTCGTCTCGCGTGCCGTCGGCGGCGTCGGCCTGGTGATGACCGAGGCGGCGTCGGTGAGCCCGGAGGGCCGCATCACGCCGTGGGACCTCGGCATCTGGAACGACCAACAGGCGAACGCGTTGGCCGAGGTGGTCACCGAGATCCGGCAGCACGGCAGTGTGCCCGCGATCCAGTTGGCCCACGCCGGTCGCAAGGCGTCCACCGACGCACCGTGGCGTGGCGGAAAGCCGCTGGCGGCGGACGACTCCCTCGCGTGGGAGACGGTCGGACCCAGCGCTGTCGAGTTCGGCCACTACCCGGCTCCGCGCGAGATGACGACCGCGGACATCGACAAGGTCGTCGACGACTTCCGCTCCGCCGCGGTACGCGCGCTGGCCGCCGGCTTCGACGTGGCCGAGGTGCACGCGGCGCACGGTTACCTGCTGCACCAGTTCCTGTCCCCGGCCAGCAACCACCGGACCGACGAGTACGGCGGCAGCTTCGAGGGTCGTATCCGCCTGACCCTGCGCGTGGTCGACGCGATCCGCGAGGTGTGGCCGGCCGACAAGCCCGTCTTCGTGCGCGTGTCCGCGACCGACTGGACCGGCGAGGAGCGCGGCGTCGACTCCGAGGCCTGGACGCCCGACCAGACCGTTCTGCTCACCCAGCAGCTCGAGGATCACGGTGTCGACCTCGTCGACGTCTCCACGGGTGGCAACGTCGCGAAGGCGTCCATCCCCGTCGAACCCGGCTACCAGGTGCCGTTCGCCCGGCGCATCCAGAGCGAGACGCGCATCCCCGCGGCCGCTGTCGGACTGATCACCGAGCCCAAGCAGGCCGAGGACATCATCGGGTCCGGCGAGGCCGTGGCCGTGTTCCTGGCGCGCGAACTGCTACGCGACCCCTACTGGGCCCGTCGTGCGGCACGCGAGCTCGGCGCGGACATCACCCCGGCCACACCTCCGCAGTACGAGCGGGCGTTCTGAGTCAGCGCTCGCGCGAGAACGACCATATGACCGCGGCCACGAGCTCGAGGGCGAGTCGCGCGGGTACCGGGTTGGCCGGCTCGATCATCGCCTGGGCCATCGCTCCTTCGTAGGCGGCGACGACACCCCGACCGAGGGTGTCGTCGTCCACCGCCACCTCGCGCCCGTGGATCGCGAGACCGTGAATGATCATGGGACGCAGGGCGTCACGGAGCGCGGCCCGGTGCCCGGTCACCACGGCCGCCAGCCCCGGGTTCCGCGCCGCGTGGGCGCCGAACTCCGCCATGAGTACGTGCCACGACACGTCGCCGACCAGTCCGCTCAGCGCTGCCACGACGATCTCCTCGAAGGACCGTCCGTCGGACGCGTCGTACTCCAGGGCGTCGACCACTCCGCGTACCCGCGTGATCAGTCCCGACGCCTGTCGCGTCCACAGTTCGAGAAAGACCTCGTCCATCGACGAGAAGTTCGAGTAGAACGCTCCGCGAGTGAATCCCGCTCGCTCGCAGATCTGTTCCGGGGTCGATCGCCCGAAACCCCGTTCGACGAACACCTCGAGGGCGCCGTCCAGCACTCGCTCGCGAGTCTGTGCTCTGCTGCGAGTGGCGGTCCTGCCTGTTCTCGCGGTCACGTTGCCTGAAGTCGCCGCCATGATGCACTATCGTATCGAACGAGACGATACAGATGTGTATCGGTCACCCGAGAACTTGCCGACGGAAGGCCCGCCATGTCCCCCGAAGCCGCTGCGCCCGCATTCCGGCGCCCCACCACCTGGGTGCTGCCGGTCGTCGCGGTCTCCGTCGTCATGTCGCTGCTCGCGGCGCTGTACCTCGGCGGCATCCTCGACCCCAAGGAGAACCTCCGCCACTTCCCGGTGGCACTGGTGGTCAGCGACGAGGGCGACGTGCTGCCGAACGGTGAGCAGGCGAACCTGGGGCAGCAGATCGGCCAGGGCATCGCGGACGGCATCGACGCGGAGAAGATCGATCTGAAGCAGGTCGGTATCGCGGAGGCGCAGAACCTCCTCGCGAACGGCGACGTCTACGGCGCGATCGTCGTGCCGAGCGACTTCACCAAACGAGTGTCGATCCTGACGCAGGCCTCCGTCGTGGCGGGCGACATCGAGCGACCCATCGTGACGATCATGACCAATCCGCGTGCCGGCACACTCGGTTCCTCCCTCATGACCACCATCGGCGACACGGCGCTCGACTCCGCGAACGGCACTCTGGGAGAACGACTCACGACGCAAGTGATCGAGGCACTGCCCGCGGGCGCCACCCTCTCCGGGGCCGCGGCCCTCACACTGGCTGCGCCGGTCGACATCGTCGTCACTCCCTACGACCCACTTCCGGACGGCACGGGGCTCGGGCTGTCCGCCTTCTACTACGCCCTGCTGCTCGTGCTCGCCGGATTCACCGGCGCGATGATCGCCAGCGCTCTCGTCGACGGCGCACTCGGCTTCGTGCCGCTCGAGTTCGGCCCCACCTTCCTGCAGCGTCGCCGATCCACCGACAGTCGCCTGCGCGTGCTCGCCGCGAAATGGCTCACGATGGTGGTGATCGGGTTCGTGGTGTCCGGTCTCTACGTCGCGATCGCCACCGCACTGGGCATGCCGATCCCGAATGCGCTGGGTCTGTGGCTCTTCGGAGTGCTGGCGATCTCGGCCGTCGGGATCACCGCGGTGTCGGTGCTGTCGATCTTCGGCACTCCGGGGCTGATCCTCAACCTCGTCGTCTTCGTGATCCTGGGCCTGCCGTCCGCCGGCGCCACCATCCCGATCCAGGCGTCACCTGCGCTCTTCGGGTGGCTCGCCCAATTCGAACCGATGCATCAGGTGTATCTCGCCGTGCGCTCGATCCTCTACTTCGACTCACGCTGGAACTCGGGTCTCGCCCACGGACTCGGCATGACGCTGCTCGGGCACGTCATCGGCCTGGTCCTCGGCGCTCTGGTGATCGCGATCTACGACCGCAAGGGATACGACCGGACGCCCGCGGTCACCGGGTCACCCGGCGACGAACCCGAGGGACTTGTCGACGACGTTGCGCAGCGGTCGGCCGGCCGCGAATAGTTCGGCATTCTCGGCGAAACCGGAGTAGAGCCGGTCGCGCCACCCCACGGTGTCACCGCTCATGTGTGCGGTCAGCAGCACGTGGTCGAGGGTCCACAGCACGTGCTCGGGTGGCAGCGGCTCGGTGTCGAACACGTCGAGGGCAGCTCCCCCGACGTGGCCGCTGCGCAGAGCGTCGACCAGCGCGTCGGTGTCGAGCAGTTCGCCACGACCCACGTTGATCACGCGCACCCCGGGATCGGCCGCCGCGAGAACGTCGCGGCCGACCATGCCCCGTGTCGACGGTGTCAGCGGTGCGATGAGAACGAGGTAGTCGGCGCCGGGTACCACCGACGCGAGATCCGTACTGGCGTAGACGGTTCCGAAATCCGCATCACCCGTGCGAGCCGTCCGTCCGACCCCGGCGACGTCCATACCGACGGCACGCAACATGCGCGCCGTGGCCCGGCCGATACTGCCCGTTCCGATCACCAGAGCTCGACGCCCCGCGATGTTCTCGGTCTCCCGGCGCAACCATCGCGCCTGTCGGCCGAGTTCGACGGTGCCGCGCACGTCCTTCGCCAGAGCGAGCACGGACGCGAGCACGAACTCGGCGATCGGCACGTCGAACACCCCGCGCGCGTTGGTCACCACGACGTCGGACGCCGCGAGGTCGTCGAACAACAGCTTGTCCACCCCTGCTGCGGCGACGTGCACCCATTCGAGTGCGGAGCAGCGCGACCACTGGTCCCGGAGCGCCGACGAGAAGAAGTCCCACAGCAGGACCGCCTGCGCGCCGTCGACCGCATCGCCGAACGTGTCGGCGGTGGCATGCCGCACCTCGTACGAGGTGTCGAGTTCCTGCACCCGGTCGGGAAGGAGTCCGTCGTGCAGGACGGTGATGATCGGCCTCGCTCCGCCGTTCGTGCGGGAGGGGCTCACGGTCGCTGCTCCGTCATCAGTCGAGCGTAGGCCCGGGAGAGGCGAGCGACCTCGAGCAGGTCCACGGACTCGTCGGGCTGATGGGCCTGCGCCTCGAGATCACCGGGACCCAGCACGATGGTGGGCACTCCGAGGTCACGGGCGACGAACCCCCCGTCGCAGGACGCCGTCCACACCGCGGTCGACGGGTCCGGCGCACCCGTGGAGCGCAGCGCCGCCAGCGCCGACTCGACGAGCTGGCTCGACTCGTCGGTGAGGAATCCTGGCATCTCCATCTCGACGTACGCGTCGACGTCCAGATCAGTAACGGGGCGGACCCGGCGGAGCAGGTCCGCGACGACGGCGTCCACGTCGTCGTCCGGCAGCAGGCGGCGATCGATCTCCAGCCGGCAGCGGCCCGCGACGATCGACGGTCCGGTCCCACCGTCGATCCGGCCGACGTTCCACGACGCGGCGCCGAGCACCGGGTGCGGCACGGTGGCCAGTTCCGCGTGCAGCCCGTCGATCTCGCCCACGACACGGGCCGCCGCGACCACGGCACTGCGACCGTTCTCGGGCCGGCCGGCATGCGCGCTCCGACCGGTGACGGTGAGCACGATGTTCGCCGCTCCGCGGCACCCGACGATCACGGTGCCGGCCGTGGGTTCCGCCACGACGCATCCCGTGAAGGCCGGAGGCCGGCCGTCATCGACCCTGAAGGCCGGAGGCCGGCCGCCATCGACCGTGAAGGCCGGAGGCCGGCCGGTCTGGTCGGTACGGTCGGACACCCATGCCCGGATGCCCAGGCCCGTGTCCTCCTCGTCCACCACGCAGGCGAGTGTCACGGTGCGCGCCGGGACCACACCGCGCCGGGCCAGTGACCCCATCGCGGCGAGTACAGCGGCGAGACCACCTTTCATGTCGCAGGCGCCGCGTCCCACGATCCGACCGTCGTGCACCCGCGAGCGGAACGGGTTCCCGCTCCAGCCCTCCCCGGCGGGCACCACGTCCGAGTGCCCGAGGAACAGCAGGCCCGGGCCGGGCTCGCCGGGAAGGACCACCTCGACGTTCGGCCGCCCCGGCGACGCGTCGG
The DNA here is from genome assembly GCF_000686025.1 of Rhodococcus sp. UNC23MFCrub1.1. Classification (GTDB taxonomy): domain Bacteria; phylum Actinomycetota; class Actinomycetes; order Mycobacteriales; family Mycobacteriaceae; genus Rhodococcoides. The sequence goes on along the minus strand of NZ_JMLQ01000004.1, from coordinate 263,594 downwards.
TGACGACGGTCTGCAGACCGAGACTCTCTGCGATGCGGCAGATCTCGGCCACCACGGCGGACTCGTCGGGACCGGCGTCGATCAGCGCTCTCGTGATCCGCTCGACCGTCGCGACGTCGGTCGACGCGCGATCCTGCTGGAGGTCGGCCGCCGTCACAGTTCGGCTCGGGCCGCGTCCAGCGCACCCGCCAACCGCTGCACCCCGACGTCGATGCGCTCGGGCGTCGAGGACGCGAAGCACAGTCGCATCGCATCGCCGAAGAGGCCGTTCGCGGACAGCGCCGGACCCGGGATGAAGGCGACACCGTGCGCGAGTGCGATCTCGAACAGCCGCCGCGTGTCCACAGCGGCGTCGTCACCCACCAGCGTGACCCACAGGAAGAAACCGCCCTCGGGATCGGTGGTGCGCACCCTCCCACCGAGGTGCCGCTCCAGGCTCGTCTGCATCGCGATCTTGCGGGGCAGGTAGATGTCCGCGAGGGACGCCAGGTGCTCGGTGAGCAGTCCCTGTCGCAGGAACTCGGCCACGATCCGCTGGTTCGGCACGTTGGTGCACGTGTCCATCGCCTGCTTCGCGTTGATGATCAACCGGCGAGCGGCGGGGTCCGCGTCCACCCACCCGACGCGCAGACCCGGGGCGATGAGCTTCGAGAACGTGCGTACGGAGAACACGAGCGGGTCGTCGGGAGCGAGCGCTCGCAGGCTCGGAACCGGATCTCCCTGGAAGCGGAGGTGGCCGTAGGGGTCGTCGTCGAGCACCACGGCGCCCCACTCGCGGGCGAGTTCCAAGAGCGCCAGTCGGCGCGGCAGCGACATGGTCGTCCCGGACGGATTCTGGAACGTCGGGATGGTGTAGATCATCGTGGGCAGTCGGCCCGCGCGGGCGACCGACTCGGGAAGCGCCTCGACGATCAGCCCGTCGGAATCCATCGGCGCCTCGAGGATGTCGCCACCGTAGCTGAGCACGGTCGCGGTGCCGTTCGTGTACGTCGGGCTCTCGACGATCACCAGATCGCCGGGGTCGACGAACAGCGTGCACGCGAGATCGAGCCCCTGCATGCCACCCGACGTGATGACCAACCGATCGGGAGACGTCGGTTCACCGAAGGCGTCGCAGAAGGCCACCAGCTGCTCGATCAGAGCCGGATCACCCTCTGTCGCACCGTAGTCGAAGGCATCTGCGGTCAGGACCCGGCCCGCGATCTCCGCCATCGCCGCGTGCGGAACCGCCTCGGCGGCGGGCGATCCCATGGCGAAGCGCACGATGTCGTGCTTCTGCGCGGCGAGCAGCGAGGTCGACGAGTCGATCATCGACCCGACGAGGTGATCGGTGCGCAGCGCCCACGGAAGCGTGGTCGTCTCGTACGTCTGTGCGTGCATGTCCGTCACTCCTTGACTGTCAGGCATCGCGGGTAGGCGGTGAAGGTGTCGATACCGGTGTCGGTGACCACCACTGACTCGGACACCTCGTATCCGTAACCGTCGAGCCACATACCGCCGATGACGTGGAACGTCATGTTGCGCTGCAGGATCGTGGCGTCGTCGCTGCGCAGGCTGATGGTGCGCTCGCCCCAGTCCGGCGCGTACGCGATGCCGATCGAGTACCCGATGCGGGAAGGCTTGTGAAATCCCGCCCGGCCCAGTTCACGGTTCCACGTCGCCGCGAGGTCACTGGTCTGCACTCCGGGCCTCATCTCCGCGAGCACGGCTCCGAGTGCGTCGTCGGTGGCGGCGGCGAGACCGGCCATGCGCGGGTCCGGTCGCCCGAGCGAGACCGTCCGCGCCATCGGGACGTGGTAGCGGCGGAACACCCCGGTCAGTTCCACCACGGTCGACTCCCCGTCCCGGAACGGCCGGTCGGTCCAGGTGAGATGCGGGGTGTCCGCACCCTCACCGGTGGGCAGCATCGGAACGATGGCCGGGTGGTCGCCGCCGAAGTCGTCCGTGCCGCGCACCTGCGCCGCGGAGATCGCCGCGGCGGCGTCGCACTGGCGCACACCGACGGCGATCGCGTCCATCGCGGTCGCCATGGCGCTCTCGCAGATCGCCGCCGCCCCGCGCATCAGCTCGATCTCGGTGTCCGACTTCACCGATCGCACCCAGTTCACCAGCTCACGCGAATCGACGAACCGGTACTCCGGCAGGCACTTCACGAGTGCTTCGAACGCCTTCGGGCTGAAGTAGTAGGAGTCCATCTCGAGCCCCACCTGGCCGTGCTCGAAGTTCGAGACCAGGCTCAGTCCGCGCAGCGTGTCGGCCACCCAGACGAAGGGATGGGTGTCCGGCCGTTGGACCAGGGTCTCCGGATAGCCGAACACCTGGTCGTCGGGAAGCCACGACGTGCGTGAGGCGCCGTGCGCGTCCATGGCGCGGGCGAAGAACAGCATGTCGCCCTCGGCCGGCACGAAGAGCACCTGCGGGGTGTAGAACGACAGGGCGTTGTAGGCCGTCAGATAGTAGATGTTCGACGGATCGGTGATCATGAGCGCCGCGAGACCCCGCTCGGCCATGACGGCACGCACGGCAGCGAGGCGGGAGCTGTGTTCGGCCGTACTGATCGTGTCGATCATGCTGTACCCCTGACAGTTTCGAGGTTATCCGGGTTCCTGGAGCGAGCGTAGGTGCTCGCACCCACGGGCGCAGCGCGAGTGACTACGCGGTCTCCGCCGACTCACGTAGCGACGCCGTCAGATCGTGCACGGCGGTGTCCATGTGTTCGCGCAGAGCAGGTTCGAGCCGGGCCCAGTCCTGCGCTCGCAGCAGATCGACGAGCAGCGTGTGCTCCTCGATCAACGCGTCGGGCCGGTGGTACGCGGTCTCGAGGTTGGCCATGCAGATGCGGGCCTCGGCCGCGAGCGTCGCGTACATCCGGCCCATCCGGCTGTTGCCCGTCGCCGCGACCAGTGCGGTGTGGAACGCGAGATCCCGCTCCGCCACCGACCGCCAGTCGCCCCGGTCGATGGCCGGCTGCATCTCGACCACGATGCGCGACAACGCGTCCGCGACGCGTCCGGAGTCACCACGCCGCAGAACGGTGAACGCGGCACCGATCTCGATGGCCGCGCGCGCCTGGTAGATCTCGGCGACGTCGGACTCACCCAGCTCGACGACGAAGACGCCGCGATTGCGGAAGGAGACGAGCAGCCCCTCCTGACTCAGCCGCTGCAGCGCCTCGCGAACGGGTCCGCGGGAGACGGCGAGTTCGGTCGCGACCGTCGCCTCGTGGACCTGCTCCCCCGGTGCGAACGATCCGTCGATGATGCGCTCGCGCAACTGGTCCGCGATGACGATCGACGTGGTGCGGGCGTCGAGGGGTGTCAGCCGTCGAGTGGCCGTCACAGCGTCCGCCCCGGCCGACGCGGCACGGCGAAGTACTTCACCTCGAGGAACTCGTCGATGCCGAGACGCCCGCCCTCACGCCCCAGTCCGGACTGCTTGACCCCGCCGAAGGGTGCCGCGGGGTTGGACACCAGCCCGGTGTTGAGACCGACCATGCCCACTTCGAGACGCTCGCCCAGATCGAAGGCCCGGTCGACGTCGCGAGTGAACACGTAGCCCACGAGACCCCACTCGGTGTCGTTGGCGATGCGCACCACCTCGTCCTCGTCGTCGAAGGTGATGATCGCGGCGACCGGCCCGAAGATCTCGGTGTGCACGATCTCGGCGTCGGGTGGAACGTCCACCAGCACCGTCGGAGGGTAGAAGTATCCCGGCCCCTCCGGCGTGGCACCGCCGGTCAGGACTCGCGCCCCGCGTCTCACCGCGTCGTCGACGAGGCGCTGCACCTTCGCGCGGCCCTCCGCATCGATCAGCGGGCCGACCCGGACACCCTCGTGCGCACCGTCTCCCACGGTCAGCTCGGCCATCCGCGCGGTCAGCTGCTCCGCGAAGGTGTCGACGACGGACCGATGGACGAACAACCGGTTGGCGGCGGTGCAGGCCTCCCCCATGTTGCGCATCTTGGCGATCATGGCTCCGTCGAGCGCCGTCCCCAGATCGGCGTCCGCACAGACGACGAGGGGCGCGTTCCCGCCCAGTTCCATCGACGTCCGCATGACGGTGGACGCCGCCTGGCCGAGCAACAGCCTGCCGACGGCGGTGGAGCCCGTGAAACTCAGCTTCCGAGCCACACCGCTGCGCAACCACGGTTCGACGACGCCACCCGCGTCCGAGGTCGTGACGATGTTGAGGACGCCGTCCGGCAGTCCGGCCTCCTGAAAGATGCGGGCCAGAGCGAGCGAGGTGAGCGGTGTCTGTTCGGCCGGCTTGAACACCATGGTGCATCCGGCGGCCACAGCGGGCCCGATCTTGCGGGCACCCATGGCAAGCGGAAAGTTCCAGGGCGTCACCAGCACACACGGTCCCACCGGTACTCGTGTGACCACCATGCGCGTCGACCCGTCGCCGGTCAGGGTGTGATCGCCGGCGATGCGGACGGCCTCCTCGGAGAACCAGCGAAGGAACTCGGCTGCGTAGGCGACCTCGCCGCGCGCCTCGGCGAGCGGCTTGCCCATCTCGGCGGTCATCACGGCGGCGAGGTCCTCCGTCCGCTCGACCACGAGGTCGAACGCACGGCGCAGCACGACGCTCCGCTCCCGCGGCGACGTCGCCGCCCACGCAGACTGGGCGGCGCTCGCGGCATCGAGCGCCAGAGCGGCGTCGGCGGGCCCCCCGTCGGCGACGCGCGCGATGGTCTCGCCGGTGGCAGGGTTCTCGACGTCGAACGTGCGGCCGTCCACCGCGTCCCGCCATCGACCACCGATCAGAATGCTGCGATCGGCCACCGGCACGGGTCGGTCGACCGTCGTCGTCACGACCGAACTCCCAGCGCCGCGTCGCACGCCTCCGCGATGCGCTCGAGTCCCAGCTCGACCTCGTCCCGCGTCACCACGAGGGGCGGGATGATGCGCACCACGTTGCCCAGCGCACCGCACGTCAACAACAGGAGATCGCGGTCCAGAGCTGCCTTCTGCAGAGCGAGCGCGGCGCCCGGATCGGCGTCCCCGGCGTCGTCGACGAACTCGAATGCCGCCATCAGACCGAGCCCGCGGGCATCTCCGATCTCGTCGTGCCGAGCCGCGATCTCACGCAGTCCACCGAGAAGCTGCTCCCCGCGCAGACGGGCGTTCTCCACCAGGCCCTCGTCCTCGACCACGTCGAGCGTGGCGACGGCGGCCGCCGCGGCCACCGCGTTCCCGCCGTAGGTGCCGCCCTGCGATCCCGGCAGGGCGGTACTCATGAGGGCGGTCGAGGCGGCGATCGCGGAGATCGGGAAGCCGCTGGCGAGACCCTTGGCCGTGATGAGAACGTCCGGGGTGGAATCGGAGAACTGGTGACCCCAGAACTTCCCCGTGCGGCCCACTCCCGCCTGGACCTCGTCCACGATGAGCACGATGCCGTGCCGATCGGCTCGCTCTCGGAGTCCGTCCAGGAACGCCGGCGGGGTGGGAAGGTAACCACCGTCGCCCAGGACCGGCTCGATGATGAACGCCGCGGTGTCGGCGACGGCGGACACGGTCTGCAGCAGGTAGTCGAGCTCGCGCAAGGCGAAGGTCACCGCGGTGTCGAGGTCCCAGCCGTATCGGAACGCGTACGGGAACGGCGCGATGTGGACGCCGCCCATCATCGGAGCGAAGCCGGACCGGAACTTGGTCCCGGCTGTGGTGAGTGTCGCCGCGGCGACGGTGCGACCGTGGAAGCCGCCGTGGAACGCGATGATGTTCGGGCGGCCGGTGGCCATGCGCGCCAGACGAATCGACGCCTCGACGGCCTCGGACCCCGAGTTGGCGTAGAACACGCTGTCCAGGCCGACCGGCAGGACGGTGCCGAGCTTCTCGGTCAACTCGAGCAGAGGCGTGTGCATGACGGTCGTGTACTGCGCGTGGATGATCTTGCCGACCTGCTCGCGCGCCGCCGCGACCACGCGCGGATGGCAGTGTCCGGTGCTGGTCACGCCGATACCCGTGGTGAAGTCGAGGTAGCGGCGCCCGTCGGTCCCGGTGATCCAACTTCCCGACGCGTGATCCACGACGATGGGTGTGGCCTGCTTCAGGGCGGGCGACAGCCGAGCGGTGGGAGCACTGGTGGAGGCGTCGGCTGTTCGAGGCACGAATGCTGCTGCAGTCATGCCCTCACTGTCGAGGACGATCGTCCGATTGTCAACAATCTGCAATCAGCCGCGCGTCAGCAGCCTTCCCTGCGGTGGACCGTCGAAATCGATGCGTCGTCCGGCGAGCCAGGTCGAGCGCACACAGCCCGTCACCGTGCGGTCGTCGTACGCACTCACCGGATTCCTGTGCCTCAGTTCCTCCGCGTGCACCACGAACTCCTGGTCCGGTGCGAACACCGCCAGGTCGGCGTCCTTGCCCACCGCGATCGCGCCCTTGCTCTCCAGTCCGACCTGAGCCGCCGTCGCCGCGGACATCCACCCGACGACGTCGGCGAGAGAGTGCCCACGCCGACGGGCCTCGGACCACACGGCGGCCAAGGACACCTGCAGCGAGGCGATGCCGCCCCACGCGACACCGAAGTCGCCGATGTCGAACCGCTTGAGCTCCGTGGTGCACGGCGAGTGATCGGTGACCACCGTGTCGATCACGCCGTCGGACAACGCCTGCCACAACGCGTCCCGGTTGTCGGCCTCCCTGATGGGCGGGCAGCACTTGAACTGGGTCGCCCCGTCCGCGATCTCCTCCGCCGCGAACGACAGGTAGTGCGGGCAGGTCTCGGCAGTGATCCGCACACCGTCCTTCTTCGCCGCCGCCACGAGCGGCACGGCGTCGGCACTCGACAGGTGCAGGATGTGGACGCGGCATCCCGTCCGCCGCGACGCCGCGATCACGTCGGCGATGGCCGTGTTCTCCGCGGCGCGCGGTCGCGACGCCAGGAAACCTGCGTAGTCCCGGCCGCCGGCGTTCTCGGAGTCGGCGATGATCTGCGCGTCCTCGGCGTGCACGATCAGCAGTCCGTCGAACGAGGCGATCTCCCGCATCGCCTCCTCGAGCTCGTCGGGCGAGAGAGGCGGGAACTCGTCGACACCCGAGTGCAGCAGGAAGCACTTGAAGCCGAAGACACCGGCCTCGTGCATCGCGCGCAGGTCCGGGACGTTGCCGGGTACGGCGCCACCCCAGAAGCCGACGTCGATGCGAGCCTCGGGCTCGGCCACCGCTCGTTTGACGTCGAGTGCGTCGGTGGAGACCGTCGACGGAATACTGTTGAGCGGCATGTCGATCAGGGTCGTGATGCCCCCGGCGGCCGCGGCGGCCGTCGCACTCGCGAAACCCTCCCACTCGGTGCGACCGGGCTCGTTCACGTGCACGTGGGTGTCCACCAGACCCGGGAGCAGTACCTCGTCGTCGGCCAGGTCCACGACGACGTCCGCATCGACGGGATCGTCGTGACCCACGACGGCGACGATGCGGCCGTCCCGCACCCCCACCGTGCACGCCGTCTCGGTACGGGAACCGTCGGCCGCGGTCACGACCGCACGGCGCGCGCGGAACGCGAGATCCCACGCGCTCATGCCGGGGCCTGCTCGGCGAGGAGTGCGCGGTGTTCGGCGGGAAGCCCGTCCCACCAGGCGGCGCGCGCGTCGACGCGGCCACGCTCGTCCGGATCGCCGAACAACCGCAGCCGGGACAGACCCCCGTCCGGGTAGACGTCGAGGCGCAGATGTGTTGCGGCAGGGGCGCCGTCGAGAAGGAACAGGTGCCGCGTGTCGGGCTGGACCGCCGTACGCGGCAGGACCTCGGCCCACGCGGACGGATCCGCGACGTCGGCGACCCGATCGTCGACGGTGCTCAGTCGCACCCAGCCCGGGGCGTTGCCGACGTAGTACGACGTGTCCACCTCCACGTGCCGCGGCACCCCGGCGACACCGAGAGCGAACGTCGCGTGGTCGTTTCCGCCGCCTCGCCGACGCGAGTTCTCCCACCCCTCACCCATGTTCCGGGCACGGCCGGGCAGGATGATGTTGGCCGGAGACGCGTAGAACGCGTCCGAGCACTCCACGAGCCGCCCACCGTGTTCCGCCGCCAGCAGATCGACCGTTCCGGTCAGGAACCGCGGGTCGGGCACCACCTCGCCGTGCACCCGCAACCGCGCCACTCCCCCGTCCGGATAGATCGACAACCGGACGTGGGTCCAGCGACGGGTGTCGGTCACGGGATACAGATTCGCCGTGTCGCCGTCGGCCCGCGACTTCTCGACGATGGTGTGCCACTGCACCGTCGACAGTTCCTCGGCCGAGGGGTAGCCCTCGACGGACGCGGCCTCGACCGACACGAACGGCGGATAGTTGCCGCGGAAGAACGCGGTGTCCACGACGACGCCGTGCACGATGCCCGCCGCACCCAGCCGCACGAGAGCCCAGTCGTGCCCGTCGTCGCGTCGGCGGCGGGTCTCCCAGCCGTCGTACACCTTGCCCTTGTGGCCGAACTCCGACGGATCGAAGAACGGCGCCGTCGGCTTGATCAGGTTCTCGCGCTGCGCGAACAACTCGTCGTTGGCGGCGCTCACCGACCCGCCCAGAGCGCGCGAGGCAAGATCGGGAAAGAGGAGGAAGTCAGCAGCGGCGGACACGACTCATGCTCCCGCAGAGACGGTCTCGTCCGGATCGGGAAGCCCGCGGTAGGCACGCCACCCACCGAGATCCGTGATCTCGGTGAGCTCGGCGGACAGCGAGTCGACCAGGCCCGGTCGCAGCACCACGGCCATCACCGACCGTCCGTCGGCGAGCTCGATGACCGAGAGTTCGAGTTCGACGGGCTCCTCCGGCAGGAAGTCGGTGCGGATGTTCTCCATCGGGACGTCGTACAGCTCACCGGCGATGGAGGCGCCACCGGTCTCGGTCAGCAGCAGGCCGGGGAACTCGTCGCGCACCGCGAAGAACCGGTAGTTCGGCGCCGTCCGCACCGAGCCGAGGAAGGTGTGACTGGAGACGTTGTGGTGCAGGTTGCCGCCACGCATGGCGCCTCCGTTGCAGAACAGTTCGGCCATGGTGTGGGTCCGGTCCTCTCGTTCGGTTCACGCTCGTGCGCTGCCAACGTAACCGAGTTCGCGATATATCTTCCGGCCTGCGGAGCGGGTCTACTCTGAGCGACGCCGAACCCCGTTCCCGTCGAACTCCGGAGCTGCCGTGCGCATCCTCGTCGTCAACGTCAACACGACGCGATCCATGACCGAGGCCATCGGTGCGCGCGCCCGCGAGATCGCGTCGCCGGGCACCACCGTGGTCGCGCTGACGCCGGCGTTCGGGGCCGAGTCGGTGGAGGGCAACTACGAGTCGTACCTCGCCGCCGTCGCGGTCATGGAGACCGTCCGCGCGTACGCGGAACCGTTCGACGCCGTCGTGCAGGCCGGCTACGGCGAGCACGGCCGCGAGGGCCTGCAGGAGCTGCTCGACGTTCCCGTCGTCGACATCACCGAGGCCGCGGCGAGCACCGCGATGTTCCTGGGGCGTTCGTACTCGGTGGTGACCACCCTCGATCGCACGGTCCCGCTGATCGAGGACCGACTGCTCGTCGCGGGCCTGCACACCCGCTGCGCGTCGGTCCGCGCCAGCGGCCTCGGGGTGCTCGACCTCGACCGTGATCCCGACGCGGCGGTGCGCGCCGTCGTCGACGAGGCGGAGCGCGCGGTGCGCGACGACCGAGCCGAGGTGATCGTCCTGGGGTGCGGCGGAATGTCCGGTCTCGACGCCGCCGTGCGGGCCAGGGTCGACGTTCCCGTCGTCGACGGGGTGACCGCGGCGATCACCGTCGCCGAGGGGCTGGTCCGGCAGGGTCTCCGCACGTCCAAGGTGCGCACGTTCGCGCCGCCGCGGAGCAAGTCGTTCGTGGACTGGCCGCCCGCTCGTCGAGACGGCTCGGGTGTCCGAACCACCCGTTAGTGTCGTGCACCATGGCCGATCCTGACACCGCACGTCCCCGCATCACCATCGTCGGCAGCATCAACATGGACCTCGTCGCCCGCACCCCCACGCTGCCCGCACCGGGTGAGACGGTCCTCGGCAGCGCGTTCCGCACCTCCCCCGGCGGCAAGGGCGCCAATCAGGCGGTCGCCGCCGCTCGGGCCGGCGCCGAGGTGGTCTTCGTCGGAGCAGTCGGCTCCGACACCTTCGCGCTCGAACTGCGCGAGACCCTTGTCGGGGCCGAGGTCGACGCGTCGCTGCTGCGCGAGGTCGAGGGCGCGAGTGGCGTCGCGGTCATCACGGTCGACGACGCCGCGGAGAACTCCATCGTCGTCGTGGGCGGTGCCAACGAGACCCTGACCGAGCTCACGGCGGAGGAACTGGCTGCCGTCGCCGAAGCCGACGTCCTGCTGTGCCAACTCGAGACGCCCGTCGCGACGGTCGTCGCGGCGGCGCGACACGCGCGGGCCAACGGCACGCTCGTGTTCCTCAATCCGTCACCGGTGCAACCGCTCTCCGACGATCTGCTGGTTCTCGTCGACGTCGCGATCGTCAACCGCGACGAGGAGAACGCCCTGGGGGTCGACGCACTCGCCCGCATTCCGCACGTGGTCACCACGCTGGGGGCCGACGGTGCCCGCCATCGCAGCGCCGACGGCGTCGTCACCGCCCATCCCTCGCCCGCCGTCGAGGCCGTCGACACCACGGGCGCCGGCGACGTCTTCGCCGGCACGCTGGCCGCCGCGTGGCGCGACGGCCCCGCCGCCGCGGTTCGGCGCGCGTGTGCGGCAGGAGCCGTGGCCACCACGCGCGACGGCGCGGGGTCCTCGGCTCCCACCGTCACCGAGGTCGACCGGGCTCTCGCCGGGACGCGTGACGCATGAGTACCCGTGAGCGCGCACAGGAGCTGCTGACCGACCTCGCCGGCCCCGATGCCGTTCTCCGTGAGGACCAGTGGACGGCGATCGAGGCGCTCGTCGTCCATCATCGACGCGCACTCGTCGTGCAGCGCACCGGGTGGGGAAAGTCGGCCGTGTACTTCATCGCCGCACGCCTGTTGCGCGAGCAGGGGCTCGGACCGACCGTCATCGTGTCGCCTCTGCTCGCGCTCATGCGCAACCAGGTCGCTGCGGCCGAGCGCGCCGGGGTCACCGCCGCCACCATCAACTCGGGCAACGTCACCGAGTGGGACGACGTCCACGCACGCGTCGCGGCCGGTGAACTGGATGTGCTGCTGGTGAGCCCGGAGCGGCTGAACAATCCGGACTTCCGCGATCAGGTGCTGCCCTCGCTCTCCGCGGACGCGGGGCTCGTCGTGGTGGACGAAGCGCACTGCGTCTCCGACTGGGGTCACGACTTCCGGCCGGACTATCGCCGCATCAGGTCGCTCATCGCCGAGTTGCGCGAGGGGGTCCCCGTTCTCGCCACCACGGCCACCGCGAACGATCGGGTGGTCGAGGACGTCGCGGCACAGCTCGGTGTCGGCGGGGCCGACACCACCGTCCTGCGTGGCGGTCTCCAGCGCGAGTCGCTGCACCTGTCCGTGGTCACCATCCCCGATCCGACGGCGCGCATCGCCTGGCTCGCCGACCATCTCGAGACCCTGCCCGGCTCGGGCATCGTCTACTCGCTGACGGTCGCGGGAGCCAACGACCTCGCGGCGCTGCTGCGCGATCGAGGAATGGAGGTGGCCGCCTACACCGGCCAGACCGATCCGACGGAACGCGAAGCGGCGGAACAGGATCTGCTGCAGAACCGTGTCAAGGCGCTCGTCGCGACCTCGGCGTTGGGCATGGGTTTCGACAAACCCGATCTGGGGTTCGTCGTGCACGTGGGTGCACCGTCGTCGCCCATCTCCTACTACCAGCAGGTGGGCCGCGCGGGACGCGCCACCGAGCGCGCCGACGTCGTCCTCCTGCCCGGTCCGGAGGACCGGGAGATCTGGAGCTACTTCGCGTCCGTCGCCTTCCCTCGCGAACACGTCGTACGTCGGGTGCTCGAGGTGCTGGACACCGAGCGCGCCCAGTCCACCCAGGCTCTCGAACCGCTCGTCGAGCTCGGACGCACTCGGCTCGAGATGGTGCTCAAGGTCCTCGACGTCGACGGCGCCGTCCGGCGGGTCAAGGGCGGTTGGCTCGGTACCGGGGAACACTGGCACTACGACCGGGAGCGCTACGAACGACTCGACGAGGCACGGCTGTCCGAGCAGCGCGCGATGATCGAGTACCAGAGCACCGACGAGTGCCGGATGGCGTTCCTGCGCCGGCAACTCGACGATCCGTCCCTCACCGGGGATGCGGAGGCGGACCGGTGCGGGCGCTGCGACAACTGCACCGGGCAGCACCTCTCCGCGGACGTGTCGGCCGATCACGTGGAGTCGACCCGGCGGCGTCTCGATCGACCCGGGCTGGACCTCGCCATCCGCAAGCAGTGGCCGACAGGACTGAAGAAGGTCGGCGTCGAGCTGTCGGGGAAGATCAGCGACGGCCCGGAGACCGGCCGCATCCTCGGCCGCCTCACCGACCCGGTGTGGGGACCACGCCTGCGCGCGCTGACGGACGGCGAGGACGGTCCGGCACCCGACGGGCTGGAGGCCGCGTGCATCAAGGTCCTCGCAGAGTGGACGTGGGACGAGCGGCCCACCGGGCTGATGGTCATGGAGAGCGACTCCCGACCGGCGCTGTTGAACGACCTCGGGGAGCGTCTGGCGAGGGTCGGCAGGCTGGAGCCACTGGGCGTTCTGCACCGTCGGCCCGATGCCCGGCCCGTCTCGGGCGCGAACTCCGCGTTCCGCGTCGCCTCATTGGTGGACGCCTTCGAGGCACCCGATCTGACGGCGCATCGCGGACCCGTCCTGCTGCTCGATCTCTCCACCGACACCGGGTGGACGCTCACCGTGGCGGCGCGGGCGCTCCGGCAGGCGGGGGCCGATGCGGTGCTTCCGTTCGCGTTGATCGGTCGCGGGTAGGCCGGAGGCCGGCCGCGGGTGGTCGGGTAGGCCGGGGACGGGCAGGTAGGCCGAGGATGGACAGAAGGGGTGTCTGTCGGCGCGCGACTAGTGTGACGAGGTGACGACAGCTACTCCCGATGCACCTGGTCGGCTCCCCAATCTCCGCCTCCTCTGGACCTTCATCCGCCCGCATCGCCGGTTGTTCCGGTTCGGTCTGCTTCTCGGTCTGCTGGTCACCGCGTCGTCCCTGGCCACTCCGCTGGTCACCAAACGACTGTTGGACTCCTTCGACGTCCCGGGCGCCACGCGGTCGGCCATCGTCCTGTTGGTCGGGCTCCTCGTCGTGGGGATCATCGTGGGTCTGGCTCAACGCCTGCTCCTGGGAACCATGGCCGAACGCGTCGTGCTCGAGGCGCGATCATCGATGGTGCGGCGGTTCTTCGGCGCCACCATCCCGGCGGTCACCGCTCGTCCCGCGGGCGAGATGCTCACGCGGGTCACGTCCGACACGATGCTGCTCCGCGAGGCGTCGTCCTGGGCGCTGGTCGAGATCGTCAACGGCAGCATCGCGATCGTGGGTGTCATCGTGCTCATGGCGACCCTCGACCTCCCCCTCCTCGGGACGGCTCTGCTCGGCATCGGTCTCATCGGTGTCGCCGCCGGGTTCCTCATGCCGAAGGTGGCTCGCGCTCAACGCAATGCACAGGAGGCGATGGGTCGGCTCGGCGGCATCCTGGAGGGCGCGTTGCGCGCCGTTCGCACGGTCAAGGCCAGTCGGGCGGAGAGTCGTTCGAGCGAGCTGGTCATCGAGGAGGCCCGCGTCTCGGCGTCCTACGGTATCCGGGCAGTGCGTCTCGAAGCCTGGGCGTGGACCATCACCGGTTCCGGGATCCAGCTCACCATCATCGCGGTGCTCGGCGTGGGCGCGTATCGGGTGAGCTCGGGAGCGCTGGCCGTCTCCAGCCTGGTCGCGTTCCTGCTCTACGCGTTCCAGTTGGTGGGCCCGGTCGCCCAGCTCACGCTCTACGTCTCGCAGCTGCAGCGCGGCATCGCCGCCGCGGCCCGCATTCGTGAGGTGCAGGTGATGGACCTCGAGAAGGAGGCGCCCACCGCGGTCGCGGACCTGCCGGCGAGCGCGGAGGTCTCGGCGCTCACCCTCACTCGGGTCACGGCCGGGTACGGCGACGAGGGCGCCGCGGTGAACGCGATCGACATGAGCATTCCGTCGCGCGGCCACACCGCCGTCGTCGGGCCGTCGGGCGCCGGCAAGACGACGCTGTTCTCGTTGATCCTGCGCTTCCTCGAACCGCGGGACGGCGAACTCGCCCTGAACGGTGTCCCGTACTCGGCCTTGTCCCACAGTCAGATCCGCGCGCGCATCGGCTACGTCGAGCAGGCCACACCCACACTGCCGGGCACGATCGCCGACAATCTCCGGCTCACCCACCCGGACGCGACCGACGCCGAGCTGTGGGCGGCACTCGAACGCGTGCGGCTGGCCGAGAAGATCGAGCTGTTGCCGGCCGGTCTCGCCACCGAGTTGCGCGACTCGGCGGTCTCGGGCGGCGAGCGTCAGCGCATCGCGTTGGCCCGTGCCATCGTCCGCCCACCGGACATCCTGCTGTTGGACGAGGCCACCGCGCAGGTGGACGGCATCACCGAGGCCGCCATCCACGACGCCATCCGCGACCTGTCGGTGCACGGTGCCGTGGTGACCATCGCGCACCGCCTGTCGACGGTCATCGACGCGGACACCATCTTCGTGCTCGAGCGCGGACGTGTCCGGTCGAAGGGAACGCACCGCGAGCTGCTCGACACCGACACCCTGTACCGGGATCTCGTCGAGGCGCTACGTATCGCCGTCTGACGCCGCGGCCACCAGCCGTCGGGCCGTCTCGTCGGCCGACGTCGGATCGGTGTCGACGGCGGTGACGCGCACCCCGGTGCCGACCAGGTCGCCGGCAAGTTGCGCGGCGAGCCGATCGATGACGACGGAGGCCAGCGACGACGCGTCCAGCCCCGCGTCGCCTGCGGTCGGCAGGCAGCGCGGAACGAGGATGAGACCGGAGTGCTGGCACACCATGTGCCGTGCGGCCGCCCGCGCGGTGATGAAGTGGGCACGCAGCGCGTCCAGGACCGGACGTTCGAGATCCGCGACCTCGGTGCGATCGAGCCGACGCGCCGACGCTTCGGAGTGGGTCGAACGCGACGCCCGGCCAGGGATGATGACGTCGATCGACACGTCGATGCTCCCGGAGCAGGCGGCGACGACGTCCACGTACTCGTCGACGTCGACCTCGTCCAGCACGTCGATGACGGCCGCCTCGGCGTGGCCACCGTCCGCGCGGATGATGTCGACGACGTGCTGCATCTTCGTCCGGGAGCGGCCCGCGAGGTGCACGCGCGCTCCGTCGCGGGCCAGGGCGACGGCCAGCCGGCTCCCGACGACACCGCCGCCCCCGTAGATCAGTGCGTTGGCTCCGTCGAGCAGCACGTCACGCTCCTCCGCCCACCCGGCGCCGACAGGTATTCCTGCCGCGGGATCGTCCGGCCGGTGGTCCTAGCGTACGGAGGACGAGACGCTGTCGTCCTCGGTTCGGTCGGCCTCGTCGGCGTCGTTCTCGACAGCCGCATCGGCGCCGTGGTCGACCGGTTCCGCGTCGTCGATCGTGCGATGCGCGGCCAGGACGGCCACCGATACAGCCACCGTGACCAGTGCGGCGATCACCGACACGAGCGAGGTGACGATGCTTCCGCCCGCGGCGGCGTTCTCCAACGACCGGACCAGTTGGCCGAGGGGGGTGAAGAGTCCGACCGTGTCGGGCAGACCACCGACCCCGCGCAGGACCAACCCGCCGAGCACCACCTGGACGAGCCCGAGGACCCCGAGCACCACTCCGGCACGGACGGCTCCGAGTGCGGTGCGCAGTGCACGCGCCGCAGTGGCCACCGCGGCGACCCAGACTCCGATCAGGACGGTCGAGACCATCGAGCCCGAGAGACTCGCGCCGGTGTCGGCGAACGTCAGGGCCAGCACCATCGTCGACGCGGTGGCCACCGCCCCCAGGACCGCGGCGCGGGCGCGCGGGACGAAGAATCCGACGAGCGCTGCTGCGACGAGCGCGAACGCCGCCGCGAGGTACGGCCACGCGTCCGAGGCGGACCGCACCACGTACGAGGTACCGCCGCCGGCCGGGTCGGGTTCGATCCGCTCTGCTGCCGGCAGCGAGGTGGACGCTTTCTCCACGTTGGTGCGCAGGGTGGAGAACATGGTCTCCATCGGGCCGACTCCCCCGACCAGGCGCGTGGTGCCGTCGACGAGGCGTACCCCGCCGTCGTCGAGCAGGACGAGGCCGTCGCGCAGCTGCGCGGATCCGTCGGTGGCACGCACCATGCCGTCGACGAACTCCGAGGACGGGTCGTCGAGTTGGTACGCCACGGTGCGCGCACCGTCGCGCAGCGTCTGCAGGTCGGTCATCACCCCGGCGTTCAGTCCCTGGGTGCGCAGCAGGTCGAGGACCGGCCGCAGCTGATCCGCGGACGCGGCGGCGCCCGGATCGGTGGACGCGGCGAGCGAGTCGAGAGTCTGCTGAACGATCAGTTCGATCTGGCCCTGCGCGGCTCCGACGCCGGTGAGCGCACCCACCACGCGATCCACTCCTCCGCTCACCTGCGACGAGCCGTCACCGAGCTGCCAGAGGCCGGCTCGGAGCTGGGTCATGCCGTCGGCTAGTTCGGCCGAGCCGTCGCGGGCCTGGTGCAGGCCGTCGGACATCTGGTGAGCGCCGTCGTCCAGCTCCACGCTGCCGTCGGACAGCTCGGCCATACCGCCACTCAGGATCTGCAGCGGCAGGACCGTGTTGGTCAGGGCGGCACGACTCGACCCGAGCGGGTCCGTCGTCGACCCGCCCGCAGTGGCGGCGACGGAAACGGTGCCGGTGGTGGCGGGGCGATCGGTCTGCGTGACCCAGAACACTCCGGCCGCCACGGTGGGGAGCAGAACGGCGAGCACCATCGCGACGGGGGTCGAGCTGGCTGCACCGACACGTGCAGCGGCGCCTCGCAGTCGGGCGGGCCGGGGAAGTCTGACCGTGGGAGTCATAGTGTGCCGGACATTAGCCATCACCGAACGGGAACGGTGGGTGCCTCGCCGGGCTCTGACCATTTATTTCACCGTCGTCGAGACCATTCAGTCTTGATCACCCTGTTCACACTGGTCACAGCAGCCCCACGCCGCGGTGCCGCTGCGAGGGTTCCCGCGCCTCCCGCGGGCCGCGGCAGGCCCCCGAGTCGCCGGCGAACGCATCGTCGTGTGACCACACTCACAAGGGGCGAACGTACTGGCGATAGGCGTGCCATTCTCGTGCCTGACGACGAGGGCGCCTGACATGTCCGGTCAGCCTTGTTACGTTCGTCTGCAATATGACGCCAGTGTTACAGAGAGCCGCCCCGACCGACGACATCGATTTCTCGTTCCGCCCACCACGCGTGGCCGACGGGACGCGATTGTGGGAGATCGCGAGGGACTCCCGAGTACTGGACGTCAATTCCAGTTACTCGTACGTGCTGTGGTGCCGCGATTTCTCCGACACCTCGATCGTGGCAGTGGACGCCGACGACCGTCCGGTCGGCTTCGTCACCGGATACATCCGTCCCGACGCCGACGACACCCTGTTCGTCTGGCAGGTGGCGGTCGACTCCGACCAGCGCGGGCACGGCCTGGCCGTGCGCATGCTGCAGGGCCTCGTCGACCGCACCACCCCACGCGGAGCACGCCTCCTCGAGACCACCATCAGCCCCGACAACGACGCGTCGATCGCCCTCTTCACATCTTTGGCGCGACGACGCGACACCACCATCACCCGACGAGATCTGTTCGCAGCGAACGACTTTCCCGACAGCCACGAGCCGGAGGACCTCTACACGGTCGGCCCGTTCGACGGCACGCTCGCCGACACTTCCGACGACCACACCCGAAGGACCTCGATGACCACCAGCATCACCCCGACCGACACCACCACCGACATCTTCGAGGCCCGCGAGTCGCAGGTCCGCAGCTACAGCCGACAGTGGCCCGCAGTGTTCGACACCGCGCAGGGTTCGTGGATCACCGACGAGAACGGCCGTCGCTACCTCGACTTCTTCGCCGGAGCCGGTGCGCTCAATTACGGCCACAACAATCCCGTGCTCAAGCAGGCACTGGTCGACTACATCATGCGGGACGGCATCACGCACGGTCTCGACATGTCCACCGTCGCGAAGCGTGAATTCCTCGAGTCGTTCACCACGCGCATTCTCGAGCCCCGCGGGTTGGATTACAAGGTGCAATTCCCCGGACCCACCGGAACGAACACCGTGGAAGCCGCGCTCAAATTGGCGCGAAAGGTCACCGGCCGTTCCTCGGTCATCAACTTCACGAACGCGTTCCACGGCATGACGCTCGGCGCTCTGTCCGTCACCGGCAACTCCATGAAGCGCGCCGGCGCCGGCATCCCGCTGGTCCACGCGACCCCGATGCCGTTCGACAACTACTTCGGCGGTGCCACGGACGACTTCCAGTGGATGGAACGAGTGCTGGACGACTCGGGAAGCGGCATCAACCGCCCCGCGGCCGTCATCGTCGAGACGGTCCAGGGTGAGGGCGGCGTCAACGTCGCCCGTGCCGAGTGGCTGCGCGGGCTCGCAGATCTGCTGAAGCGCCGCGACATCCTGCTCATCGTGGACGACGTGCAGATGGGCGTCGGCCGCACCGGGCCGTTCTTCTCCTTCGAGGACGCCGGCATCGTGCCGGACATCGTCACGCTGTCGAAGTCGATCGGCGGCTACGGCATGCCGATGGCACTGACGCTCATGCGCCCGGAACTCGACGTCTGGGGTCCCGGCGAGCACAACGGCACGTTCCGCGGCAACAGCCCGGCCTTCGTCACCAGCAAGGCCGCGCTCGACCACTACTGGGCCGACGGCGCGTTCGAGGCGTCGATCCTGGCCAAGGGCGAGCGGATCCAGGACGCGTTCATCGATCTCTCGGCCCGCTTCGAGGGTCTGAGCACCCGCGGTCGCGGCATGGTCCAGGGTCTCGTGTTCGACGACGCGGAGAAGGCGTCGAAGGTCACCGCGCTCGCCTACGACAAGGGCCTGCTCGCCGAGACGTCCGGACCCTCCGACGAGGTGGTGAAGCTGCTTCCGCCGCTCACCATCACCGAGGAGGATCTCGATCACGGCCTCGGCATCCTGGCCGACGCCACCGCGACCGTCTGCTCCTGACCGAATCGCGTTCCGCACGTCCGCACAGCACGAGGAGGACCACATGATCGTTCGCACCACCGAGGCCATCACCGGAACCGAGCGCGACATCGCGAGCGAGGACGGCCAGTGGCGGTCCAAGCGGATCGTCCTGGGCGGTGACAAGGTCGGGTTCTCGTTCCACGAGACCACCATCGAGCCGAACACCGTCAACAACTTCCATTACGCCAACCACGTCGAGGCCGTCTGGCTCATCGAGGGCGAGGGCACGCTCACCGACCGCGAGACCGGTGAGACGTACGACCTGGGTCCGGGATCGATGTACCTGCTGAACGGGCACGAGCGTCACACGGTGGAGACGCGGACCCGCATGCGGATGCTGTGCGTGTTCAACCCGCCCGTCGTCGGCAACGAGCGTCACGACGAGAACGGCGTCTACCCGTTGATCGAGGTTCCTGCCTGACGCCACGGGCCGACCGGACATCCCACCCCGCCGCTCCACCCCAGCCCGCGCGGCGACCTACTCTGGAGACGTGACCTCGGTTTCCCCACGCTCTCTCGATCGGTCGCCGCGCAGCGCCCTCTCTCTACAGGACGCGATGGCCGACGGCCGCGTCGTCGCGCTGACCGGTGCCGGGATGTCCACGGACTCGGGAATTCCCGACTACCGGGGCCCGGACTCTCCGCCGCGCAACCCGATGACGTTCCAGCAGTTCATCGGCGACGACGATTTCCGACGTCACTACTGGGCTCGCAACCACGTCGGCTGGCGCCACATGGACGCCACCCGCCCCAACGCCGGGCACCGCGCCCTCGCCGAGCTCGAGCGCGTGGGTACCGTCTCCGGCGTCATCACGCAGAACGTCGACATGCTGCACACCAAGGCCGGCTCCCGCTCGGTGATCGACCTGCACGGTGTGTACGGCCGGGTCCGTTGCCTCGACTGTGATCGCCTCGTCTCCCGCGTGGCTCTCGACGAACGTCTGACCGCTGCCAATCCCGGCTTCATCGAGTCCGTCGTCGGTGCCGACGGCGTCGAGATCGCCCCGGACGCCGACGCGATCATCGAGAGCACCGCCCACTTCCGCATGGTCGGATGCGAGGTGTGCGGCGGCATCCTCAAACCCGACATCGTCTACTTCGGTGAGAGCGTGCCCAAGCCGCGCGTCCGGAGCGCCTACGACATGGTCGACGCCGCGCGCTCGCTCGTGGTGCTGGGGTCCTCGCTCACCGTCATGTCCGGACTGCGCTTCGTCCGGCACGCGTGGAAGAACGACATCCCGGTGTTCATCGTCAACCGAGGACGCACCCGCGGGGACGAGTTCGCCGCCCAGAAGATCGAGGCCGGCTGCTCCGAGGTCCTGGCGTCCTTTCTGTGACGGACGGCAGGACCGTCGGCGGTGCCCCGTGGGCCGTCGCGGCGATCTTCTTCGTCAACGGTGCGGTGCTCGGTAACTGGGCGCCGCGCCTGCCTGCGATCCGCGATGCTCTCGAACTCGACGCGTCGGTGCTCGGTCTGGCGCTCGCGGGAGTCGGCACCGGCGGCCTTCTCGCCACTCCCCTGGCCGCCGTCGGTATCCGGCGGCTCGGCAGTCACCGAGTCGTCCTGCTCTCCGCGACGGTGCTGTGCCTGGCGTTCGTACTCCCGGCACTCGCCGGGACGTGGTGGGCACTGGCACTCGCTCTCGCCGTCCTGGGCGGGGCCGACGCCGTCATGGACGTGGCGATGAACGCGCAGGGGGTGATCGTCGAGAAGAACCGGCGGCGTTCGCTTCTCAACCGATTCCACGCGGCGTGGAGCGCAGGGGCCGTCACCGGCGGCCTCACGGGCGCCGCCGCGGCCGGGATCGGACTCGCCGTGCTCGTCCACTTCGCTCTCGTCGGTGGGGTCCTGCTGGCGCTCGCGCTGGTGGCTCACCGCTCGCTGGTTCCCGACGGACGCGCCGTGCCCGACACCGTCCCTCGACCGTCCGGCCGAGGGCCACGGCGCGTGTTCTCCGGCGCCCTGGCGTTGCTCGGAGGGCTCGTGTTGGTGTGCGCCCTGGTCGAGGACGTGCCGCAGTCCTGGGGTGCGATCTACTCCACCGATCTCGGGGCCGGGCCGGGACTGGCGGGTCTCACCGTCGTGGCCTTCTCGTCCGCGATGTTCGTCGGACGCCTCGTCGGTGACGCCGTGGTGGACCGCGTCGGACGCCACGCCGTGCTGATGGGCGGCGCACTGCTCATCGCGGCCGCGTTCCTGGCGGCACCCGTGGTGAGTTCGCCCGTGATCGCCCCGGTGATGTTCGCCGTCGCGGGATTCGGTGCGGCACCGATCTTTCCGGCTGCGTTCGGGTTGGCCGGACGACTCCCCGGCATCACCGCGGGCACGGCCCTCACAGTGGTGTCGCTGATCGCCCGGATCGGGGTGCTGCTGGCACCCGTCGCGTTCGGCTCTCTCGCGGAGCTGACCGGCTTCGGCTGGGCGTTGTGGTCGATGGTCGCGGCCGGTGTCGCGGTGGCGCTGCTGGCCCTCGCACTCCGGCGCGTGCTCGCCGCCTCGGCTCCGGCCTGACCGGTCGCTCAGTCCGGGACGAGGTCGTCCGCGTGCACCACGGGGCGTCGGGCCTCGGGGGCGAGATCGCCCGTCGAGCGACCGATCATGCCGGCGAGCTCCGCCGCGTCGTACGCGACGACTCCGCGCGCGACCACGGTGCCGTCGACGCCGTGCAGGGTCACCACGTCGCCGGCGTCGAACGAGCCACTGACCGAGACGATTCCTGCCGACAGCAACGAGCGTCGCCGGCCGATCACCGCGGTGACGGCGCCGTCGTCGAGCGTGAGGGCGCCGGCGGTGTCCGCGGCATGACGAACCCAGAATCGGCGGGCCGACAACCTGTTCGGGCGCGCGGTGAACGTGGTCCCCACCGGTCCGCCACTGAGCGCGGAGGCCGCCTCGGACGCCGCCGCCAGCAGGACGGGAACACCCGCGTCCGCTGCCAGGCGGGCCGCGGACAACTTGGACGCCATGCCGCCGGTGCCGAGGGAGCCGCCCGATCCGGCGACGACGCCGTCGAGATCCTCGGGACTCGCGACCTCGCGGACGAAGGTCGCGTCGGGGTCCTTGCGGGGGTCGCCGTCGTAGAGGCCGTCGACGTCGGACAGCAGCAGCAACGCGTCCGCGCCGACGAGGTGCGCGACCAGGGCTGCGAGACGGTCGTTGTCGCCGAAGCGGATCTCGGCCGTCGCGACGGTGTCGTTCTCGTTGACGACGGCCACGGCGCCGAGTGAGCGCAGTCGGTCGAAGGTGCGCTGAGCGTTGCGGTGATTCGACCGACGGGCGATGTCGTCCGCCGTCAACAGCACCTGACCGACGGTCCGACCGTAGCGGCCGAAGGAGGTGCCCCACGCGTGCGCCAGCGCCAACTGGCCGACACTGGCCGCGGCCTGCTTCGTCGCCAGGTCACGAGGCCGCTGCTTGAGACCCAACGGCGCCATACCGGCACCGATCGCTCCGGACGACACGACGACGACGTCGGACCCGGCACGCATCCGCGCCTCGATCGCATCCGCCAACGCGTCCAGCCGGGCGAGGTCGAGTCCGGCCTCCATGCTGGTGAGAGCCGACGACCCGATCTTCACGACGATGCTGCGCGCCGACGCGATGATCTCCCGCGTACTCCCGTGCGGCTGCGTCGCGGTCACTGCTCGTCGCTCTCCAGCCCTCGACGGACACGGCGGGCGTGCTTGCGCTCGGGCGCGCCGATGCGCTCGACCTGGTCGATGCGCGAGTCGGTACCGCGGCCGGTCATGGTGACGTCGACACCGGCGGGGGTCTGCGGCTCCCACTCGAAGCTGACGTCGCCGATGGTCACGGACGCCCCGGGCTGCGCGCCCTGCTTGACCAGTTCCGCCTCGACACCGAGACGAGCGAGTCGGTCGGCGAGGTAACCGACGGCCTCGTCGTTGTCGAAGGCCGTCTGCATGACCCACCGCTCCGGGCGCTCGCCGCGCACGATGAAGCCGCCCGGCTCGTCAGGATCGGAGATGACGCTGAAGCCCGCCTTGTCGGTGGCGACGGGCCGGATGACCTGCCGACGCGCGACGGCCTTGGGATGATCGATGCGGTACTGCGCGACCAGCTCCGCGAGAGCGAAGGTCAAGGGACGCAGACCTTCCCGACTCACCGCGGAGATGGCGAAGACGGGCCAGCCGCGGGCCTCGAAGTCCTCGCGCACCATGTCGGCCAGTTCCTGCGCCTCGGGAACGTCCACCTTGTTGAGCACGACGATGCGCGGGCGATCGGCCAACTCGCCCAGGCCGGCGTCGCTCGACAGGGCGGGCGTGTACGCGGCCAGTTCGGCCTCGAGAGCGTCGACGTCGGACACGGGATCGCGACCCGGATCGAGGGTCGCGCAGTCGACGACGTGGGCGAGCACGGCACAGCGCTCGAGGTGACGCAGGAAGTCCAGGCCCAGCCCCTTGCCCTGACTGGCGCCGGGGATGAGGCCGGGGACGTCGGCGACGGTGAACGTGGTGTCGCCGCTCGAGACGACGCCGAGGTTCGGGACCAGTGTCGTGAACGGGTAGTCGGCGATCTTCGGCTTGGCGGCCGAGAGCACGGAGACGAGAGACGACTTTCCGGCGCTCGGGAAGCCGACCAGACCGACGTCGGCCACGGACTTTAGCTCCAGGACCAGGTCGCGCTCGACCCCGTCCTCGCCGAGCAGCGCGAAGCCGGGCGCCTTGCGTGCTCGTGATGCGAGGGCGGCGTTGCCCAGGCCGCCGCGACCGCCGGCCGCCGCGTCGAAACGCGTGCCCTCGCCCACCAGGTCGGCGAGGATCCGGCCGTCGCTGTCGAGAACCATGGTGCCGTCCGGGACACCCAGGATCAGGTCCTCGCCGACGGCGCCGTCGCGATTGCTGCCGGCCCCCTGCGTGCCGTTTCCTGCCTTCGCATGAGAGTGGAAGTGGAAGTCGAGAAGGGTGTGCACGCTCGGATCCACCACGAGGACCACGTCGCCGCCGCGGCCGCCGTTGCCGCCGTCCGGACCACCGAGGGGCTTGAACTTCTCCCGGTGGACGGAGGAGCACCCGTTACCGCCCTTTCCCGCACTGACGTGCAGGGTGACACGGTCGACGAAACGCGACATGGGTGGAGGGTCCTTCCGAAAGGCAGATGATGCTGAACTGCTGAGAGATCGGCGGCCGACAGGGCGCCGAGGGGTGAAACGCCGTCAGGGGCGGACGGAGGACGAGCCCTCCGAACCGCCCCTGACGGGAACGTGCACTGACGTCGCAGGAACGGCCGAAGCCGGGCCTCGCGGGCGCCGCAGGAGAATCAGGCCTCCGCGGCGGCCGGGACGATGTTGACGGTCTTGCGGCCACGCTTGGTGCCGAAGAGAACTGCACCCGCCGAGAGGGCGAAGAGCGTGTCGTCGCCGCCACGGCCGACGTTCACACCCGGGTGGAAGTGGGTGCCGCGCTGACGGACGAGGATCTCGCCCGCGCTGACCGACTGTCCGCCGAAGCGCTTGACGCCGAGACGCTGAGCATTGGAATCGCGACCGTTGCGTGAGCTGGACGCGCCCTTCTTGTGTGCCATGAGAAACCCTCCCGGGGTTGGTGGAGCCGGTGCCGTGATGGACGAGCCCTGGTGGAACGAGCCGTGGTGACGCAGAGACGCCGGATGGAGACCGGTGTCAGGGCTTACTTGATGCCGGTGACCTTCAGGACGGTCAGCTTCTGCCGGTGTCCCTGACGCTTGTGGTACCCGGTCTTGTTCTTGAACTTGTGGATGCGGATCTTCGGGCCCTTGGTGTGCTCGACGACCTCACCGGTGACGGTGATGCCGGCCAGCTTGTCGGCCCCGGTGGTCAGCTCGGACCCGTCGACGACGAGAACGGGAGCAAGCGAGACAGCCGTTCCGGGCGCTCCCTCGATCTTCTCGACCTTGACGAGGTCACCTACAGCGACCTTGTACTGCTTTCCGCCGGTCTTGACGATCGCGTACGTTGCCATCGGAGGGCTACCCCTTGCTTCTTTGATGCGTTCTCACGTCCCTGGTCGGGGACGTGACTGGTCTCGTGGCTGCGGTTCCGCAGCCCCTGCTGGTCACACTCTTGCGCCGGCGAACCGAAGTTCGGGTGGCTGCGCCCGCTCACCTCGCGGAGGACAGGACGGAGCCACGTCGCCGGCAGCGACTGTCCAAGATTACGGTAGAGCCCGTGGCCCGGTCAAACCGCCGGGCCCGGTGCTCGGCCGCAGCTCAGGCCTCGTCGTCCACCGGCGGCCCGGCCGGCCGACCCGCTGCCCGACGGCGCGGACGCCGGACCGGTGCGACGGGCTCCACGGAGGCGCCGCCCCCGACGGTCACTGCAACGGGTTCGGCAGCGCCGCCCTCGTCGCCGCTGCCGGAAGTCGGTGCTGCCGTGGACGTCTCGAGTGCCGAGGGCACCACGATGACCGTGCCGGCGGAGTCCCCGGCCGGCGCGGACGCCGCTCGGGACACCCGACGACTGCGGCGCGGACGCGTCGCGGCGGTGGGTTCGGGAGCGACAGGCTCCGGCGCCGCGGGTTCGGGTGTGGCGGAATCGGGTGTCGACGGCGTGTCCGACGTCTCGGTCACCTCGGCGGCCGAGTCCGATCGGCCGTTGCGGCCGGCGGCGTCGCGCACCGCTGCCACGGCGGCCGTCGCGTCCTCGATCGGATCCGACACGGTGTCCGCCACCTCGGCGACATCGTCCGGATGCAGGTGCGCCGCCATGGCCAGAGCGACGGGATGAGCACGACGCACAGCCGTGTCGCTTCCCGACTCGGACTCGGTGGTCTCGGCCGTCGTCGTCTCGTCGACTCGATTCTCCGAACGGTCCCGGCCGCCGCGCTTGCGACGCGAGCCGCCCTCGGAGGCCTGGCTGTCGGAGCGGGAGGTGGTGTCCGAACGGGAGTTGTCGGACCGCGACCGATCGGAGCGGGAGTGGGAGCGCCCACCCTCGTCCTTGGCCGGCTCGACGGGGAACTGATGCATGATCAGCCCACGCCCGTGGCAGTGCTCGCACGTCGTGGAGAACGCCTCGATGAGACCGGTACCCATGCGCTTGCGCGTCATCTGGACCAGTCCGAGCGACGTCACCTCGGACACCTGGTGCCGTGTGCGATCGCGGCCCAGGGCCTCGGTCAGGCGACGGAGCACCAGGTCGCGGTTGGACTCGAGCACCATGTCGATGAAGTCGACGACGATCATGCCGCCGATGTCGCGCAAGCGCATCTGCCGCACGACCTCCTCGGCCGCCTCGAGGTTGTTCCGGGTGACGGTCTCCTCGAGGTTGCCGCCCTCACCGGTGAACTTGCCGGTGTTGACGTCGACCACGGTCATGGCCTCGGTGCGGTCGATCACCAGCGTGCCGCCGGACGGCAACCACACCTTGCGGTCGAGCGCCTTGGCCAGCTGCTCGTCGATGCGGAAGGCACCGAAGACATCGACGTCCTTGGACTCCGAGGTGTACCGCTCGACGCGGGGCAGCATGTCGGGGGCGACGGTCTCGATGTAGTTCTGCACCGTCGACCAGGCACGGTCGCCCTCGATGACCAGCTTGGAGAAATCCTCGTTGAAGAGATCGCGGACCACCTTGACCAGGAGGTCGGGCTCCTCGTACAGCGTGACCGGAGCCGACGACTTGGACGCCTCGGCACCCGTCGAGCGCTCCGAGACGGTGGCCCACTGCGCCTGCAGACGGGTGACGTCGCGCTCGAGCTCCTCGGCGCTGACGCCCTCCGACGCGGTCCGGATGATGACCCCGGCCTCGGACGGGACGATGTCGCGCAGGATGTCCTTGAGACGTTTGCGCTCGTTGTCGGGCAGCTTGCGGCTGATGCCGGTGGACGAGCCACCGGGCACGTAGACCAGGAAGCGGCCGGCGAGCGAGATCTGCGTGGTCAACCGGGCGCCCTTGTGCCCGACGGGATCCTTGCTGACCTGCACGAGCACCTGGTCACCGGGCTTGAGCGCCTGCTCGATCTTGCGGCTGTTGCCGCCCAGACCGGCGGCGTCCCAGTCGACCTCGCCGGCGTACAGCACACCGTTGCGGCCCTTGCCGATGTCGATGAACGCGGCTTCCATGCTGGGCAGCACGTTCTGCACGCGGCCGAGGTAGACGTTGCCCACGATGGAGCCCGAGGCCGTGCTGGTGACGAAGTGTTCGACGAGAACGCCGTCCTCGAGCACCGCGACCTGGGTCAGGTCCGGGTGCCCGGCCAGCGACTTCTCGCGCACGACCATCGTCCGGTCCACCGACTCGCGGCGCGCGAGGAACTCGGACTCGGTCAGGATCGGCGGACGGCGACGGCCGGCGTCACGACCGTCGCGGCGACGCTGACGCTTCGCCTCGAGCCGGGTCGACCCGGTGATGCCCTGGACCTCGTCCTTGGACTTGGCCGCGCGCTGACGTGGCTCGCGTTCGTGCACCACCGTGTTGGGTGGATCGTCGTCGGTCGTGGTCTCGGCGTCCGCGCTCTCGCCACCGCTCTTGCGGCGACGACGGCGGCGCCGGCGACGGCTCGCGCTGTCCCCGGTCGAGTCGTCGTCGTTGTCCCCGGAGGCGCCGTCGTTCTCCCCGGAGGCACCGTCGGTGTCCTCCGCGGACGGTTCCGTCTCGGCGGCAGTGGTGTCGGTCGTGCTGGACGCGTCGGTCGAATCGGTGGTCTCTGGCGCGTCCGAGTCGGCGGACGTGTCCGCCCGCGACCCACGACGGCTGCGCGAGCGGCGGCTCGAGGAGCGCTTCGGCGCGTCGTCGCCCTCCGCGGCGTCATCCGTGTCCGTGGTCTCCGATTCCGCCGTCGCGTTCTCGGCGGCAGGCGCATCGGAGCGATCCGCGGCGGACTCGTCCGACTCGTCGTCGTCGCTCTGATCGTCGTTCTGGTTGTCGCCGCGTCCACGACCACGGCCACGACGGCCACGGCGGCGGCGGCGAGGACCGGACGATCCGTCCTGCTCGTTCGCGTCGTCGTCGGTGCCCTCGTCGGACGCGGAGGCATCGGACGAGGAGGTGTCGGACTCGGTCGCCGTCTCGACGGCGGGGGTGCTCTCGGCGGGGGCGGACACCTCGACAGGGGTGGACACGTCGGCAGTGCCCTCGGCCTCGGGTGCGTCCGCTGTCGTGGTCTCGTCGACCTCCGCCTTCTTCGGCGCGGATCGAGCGCGACGTGCCCGCGTCCGGGGAGCCTTCGGCGCCTCGGTGACCTCGGGCTGCAGGAACAGCGGCGCGGTGGCGGGGTCGGCGGACGACGGGGCCGTCGCCTCGGCCGTCTCGATGTTCGTGAAGAGGTCCGGCTCGGTGGGAGACGCCGGACTCTCGTCGGCCGTGGACGCCGAGCTGGTCTCCTCGGCGGCGGGAGGTGCGCTCTCCGCAGCGGGCAGACCTGCCACGTCGGCGGCGTCGAGCGCCGGAGCACCCAGTGCGGAGGCGACGGTCTGCGCGTCGTCACGAACGACGCTGGACTGGACGCTGCGGACGTCGACGCCCATCTCGGCCAGCTGGGCGACGACCTGCTTGCTGGTCACTCCCAGCAGCTTGGCGAGCGCGTGAACGCGGATGCGCTCGGGAAAGGTGGGGGCGCCCTGATCGAGCGGCTCCTGGGGCGGCACGGTGTCGGCCACGTGTTCTCCTCGGGCTCCCGGGCGCGAACATCCACGGTCGAGGTGCCCGATCGGGCGTCGTCCGTCGAATGGCACGCGGCCACGCGGGAGTCATGGTTCGTTCGCGGGATCGGACGATCCGACGAAAAAGCGGGTTCGCACTGCGTCAGGTCGTCGACCGGAACGGTCGGCGACTGTCACCGCACTGCCTGGGCGGATGGCCGATCCGAGCACCTGATCTTCAGCGGGACGCGTCGGCGGTGCGAGAAGGAGACTCGCATCGATGCCTGCGCGTGTTCGCGATGACGGGCTTCGGTCCGTGATTGTCATCCGGTCACGTTCGCGTGGTGCGCGTCGCGACCTAGGCCAGTATCCCACACTCCCCGACCGCCGCGTGCCACTGCGGGGTTCGCGGTGCGGCCCGGCGGTCGGGGGTGGTACTCGAGGTGGAGCGTCAGCCGTGCTCGGGGAACCAGAGCGCGATCTCACGAGCAGCGGACTCGGGCGAGTCGGAGCCGTGGACCAGGTTCTTCTGTCCGTCCAGCGCGAGGTCGGCGCGGATGGTGCCGGGCGTCGCCTTGGCCACGGGGTCGGTGCCACCGGCGATCTGACGGAAGGCCTCGATGGAACGAGGACCCTCGAGCACCGCCGCGACGAGCGGTCCCGAGGTGATGAACTCGATGAGGTCGGGGAAGAACGGCCGCTCGGCGTGCTCGGCGTAGTGCTTCTCCGCCACCTCGCGGTCCACCGTCAGGAGCTTCAGGGCGACGAGGTCGAGCCCCTTGCGCTCGATACGGCCGAGGATGTCGCCGACGTAGCGACGTTCGACGCCGTCCGGCTTGATCAGTACGAGAGTGCGTTCGGTCACGAGCGCTGAGCCTAGAGGACCCTCGATCGGCCCCGGAGCACCGGCGTCATTCTCGCTGGCTCGGCAACCGGCCCTCGGCGATGCGCTTGCGGAGATCGCGGCGCAGATACAGCAGGTACACCCACACGGCGAGGAACAGCACGCCCACGACGGCGATCGACGGGTGCGCGAAGAAGCCGAGGATCACCAGGACCTGCAGCGCGAGATCGAAGGACAGAGCCCACGACCGACCCTGCAGTCCTGCACCGAGCAGCATGACCACGCCCAGCGCGATGATGTACGTCCCACTGATCCACGTGAGTCCGCCGCCGACGGTCGCGACGACCGGGAGGGACAGGAAGACGACGATCGCCTCGAGGACGAGGGTGCCGGCGCAGACGCCGCGGAACCCCTTCCACGGATCGCGTGCGGGCGGCGGGACCTGGCCCGCCTCGGGGACTGTCATACCGGGTCCTTCCCGAAGAGAGTGCGTGCCGCACCGGCGGTCACCACGGATCCCGTGACGACGACGCCGGCACCGGAGACGGCCTCACCCTCGTCCGCGACGTCCTCCGCGATGCCGATCGCGATCTCGAGTGCGTCCGGGAGCGTCTCCGCGACGACGACACGCTCGTCGCCGAACTTGGCCACGGCGGCGTCGGCGAGTGCCTCGACGTCGAGCCCGCGCGGGGAGCCGTTGTGGGTCACGACGATCTCGTCGAGTACGGGTTCGAGTGCCTGCAGGATGCCGTCGACGTCCTTGTCCTTCATCACGGACACGACGCCGACGAGCTTGCGGAAGTCGAACTCGGCCGTCAGCGTCGCGGCGAGTGCGGCGGCGCCGTGCGGGTTGTGCGCGGCGTCGACGAAGACCGTCGGTGCGTTGCGCACCCGCTCGAGTCGGCCCGGGTTCACCACCGAGGCGAAACCCTCGCGCACCGTCTCGACGTCGAGTCCGTGGTCGGCACCCGCGCCGAAGAACGCCTCGACCGCCGCGAGGGCCAGCGAGGCGTTGCGCGCCTGGTGTTCACCGTGGAGCGGAAGGAAGATGTCGTCGTACACGCCGCCGAGGCCGCGGAGCTCGAGCTGCTGACCGCCGACCGCGACGCGACGGGCCAGGACCACGAACTCGGACCCGGCGCGGGCCACCGCCGCGTCCATCTCCACGGCACGCCGCAACAGGACGTCGGTGACCTCGGGTTGCTGCTCGTCGAGAACCGCCACCGTGTCGACCGGATCGAGCCGTTCGGGGGCCTTCTTGATGATGCCGGCCTTCTCCTCGGCGATACCGGCCAGATCGGTACCGAGGTACTCGATGTGGTCGATACCGATCGGGGTGATGACGGAGACCTGCGCGTCCACCACGTTGGTGGCGTCCCACCGCCCGCCGAGACCCACCTCGACGACGGCGACGTCGACCGGGGCCTCCGCGAACGCCGCGAACGCCATCGCGGTCACCACCTCGAACTTGCTCATTCTGGGCCCGCCCGCGGCCTCCGACTGCGCGTCGATCATCTCGACGTACGGCAGGATGTCGCGGTACGTGTCGACGTACTGGCGAGGGGTCAGCGGCACCCCGTCGACCGCGATCCGCTCGGTGGCCAACTGCAGGTGGGGGCTGGTGGTGCGACCGGTGCGCCGGTGGAACGCCCGCAGCAGCGACTCGATCATCCGGGTGACCGACGTCTTGCCGTTGGTGCCCGCGACGTGGATGGACGGGTAGCTCGCCTGCGGGGACCCGAGCAGGTCCATCAGCGCACTGATGCGCGTGAGCGACGGCTCGATGGTCGTCTCGCCCCAGCGCTGGTCCAGTTCGGACTCCACCAGCGTGAACTCGGCGAGATCGACCGGCGAGGGTCCCGTCACCCCCTCCGGCCCGGAGTTTCCCGGATAGCTCACGCCGGCCCCATCTCACGCAGACGTGCGGTGATGCGCTCGACGTCCTCGCGGGCGATCTGCTGCCGTGCGCGGATCTTGTCCACGACCGCCTCGGGGGCCTTGCCGATGAAGGCCTCGTTGCCCAGCTTGGCCGTGGTGGCGGCGAGTTCCTTCTCCGCGGCCGCGAGATCCTTCTCGGCGCGCTTGCGCTCGGCCGCCACGTCGACGGTGCCGGACGTGTCGACGGAGACGACGACGGTACCGAGCGAGAGTCGAACCTCGATGGACGCCGTCTCGGCGAAGTCCTCCTCCGGCTCCGTCAGGAAGGCGAGCGCACGGGTCGCGGGGATCTGTGCCGTGAGGTCCGCCTCCTCGACCCCGAGCAGCCGCGCCGGGACCTTCTGCTTCGGCTTCACGCCCTGGTCGCTGCGGAAGCGGCGCACCTCGGTGATGAGCTTCTGCATGTCGGACACGCGTTGCAACGCGACGGGATCGGCTCCGACCCCGGTCTCCTTCGGCCACGGTGCGACCACGATGCTCTCGCCGCCCGTGAGCGCCTTCCAGAGCGTCTCGGTGACGAACGGGACGACCGGATGCAGCAGGCGGAGAATGGAGTCGAGCACGACACCGAGGACGATACGAGTGGGTTCCGCCGCGCTCTCCGACGAGAACTGCACCTTGGCCAGTTCGAGGTACCAGTCGCAGACCTCGTCCCAGGCGAAGTGGTACAGCGCCTCGCACGCCTTGCCGAACTCGTAGCGGTCCAGCGCGTCGTCCACTTCGGCGCGTACCGTCGCCAGCCGGTCGAGGATCCAGCGGTCGGCGTCCGTGAGCGTCTCGCGGGCCGGGAGATCCTGCACCACAGCGCCGTTCATCAACGCGAACTTGGTGGCGTTGAACAGCTTGGTGGCGAAGTTGCGCGAACTCTGCGCGTTGTCCTCGCCGACCGAGAGGTCACCGCCGGGATGCGCGCCGCGCGCCAGCGTGAAACGCAGTGCATCCGCACCGAATCGGTCGACCCAGTCGAGAGGGTCGATGCCGTTGCCCTTCGACTTCGACATCTTGCGGCCGAACTCGTCACGCACCAGCCCGTGCAGGAACACGTCGCGGAACGGCACCGGACCGGGCAGCTCGTCGCCGACGGTGGTGCCGAACATCATCATGCGGGCGACCCAGAAGAACAGGATGTCGTAACCCGTGACGAGAACGCTGGTGGGATAGAACTTCTCGAGGTCGGGAGTGCGGTCGGGCCAGCCCATCGTCGAGAAGGGCCACAGGCCGGACGAGAACCACGTGTCCAACACGTCCGGGTCCTGCACCCAGCCCTCGGGCGGCGTCTCGTCGGGGCCCACGCAGACCGTCTCACCGTCGGGTCCGTACCAGATGGGGATGCGGTGCCCCCACCACAGCTGGCGCGAGATGCACCAGTCGTGCATGTCGTCGACCCAGGCGAACCACCGCGGTTCCTGACTCTTCGGGTGCACCACGGTGCGCCCGTCGCGCACGGCGTCGCCGGCGGAGGCCGCCAACGTGGTGACGTTCACCCACCACTGGAGGGAGAGTCGCGGCTCGATGGGCTCGCCGCTGCGCTCGGAATGGCCGACACTGTGGACGTACGGACGCTTCTCGGCGACGACGCGGCCCTGCTCCGCGAGTGCCTCGCGCACGGCGACACGAGCCTCGAAGCGGTCCATACCGTCGAACTGCGTTCCGGTGTCGGCGATCCGGCCCGACGTGTCCATGATCGACGGCATCGGCAAGCTGTGCCGGAGACCCATCTCGAAGTCGTTGGGGTCGTGTGCCGGCGTGATCTTCACGGCGCCGGTGCCGAACTCGGGGTCGACGTAGTCGTCGGCGACGACCGGGATCTCGCGGTCGAGGAACGGGTGCGGAAGCGTCGTTCCCACCAGGTCCCGGTAGCGCTCGTCGTCGGGGTGAACGGCGACGGCGGTGTCGCCGAGCATCGTCTCGACACGAGTGGTGGCGACCACCACGTGCGGTTCGTCGTCGTTCAACGATCCGTAGCGCAGCGAGACCAGTTCGCCCTCGACGTCCTCGTACTTGACCTCGATGTCGGAGATCGCCGTCTTCAGCACCGGCGACCAGTTGACGAGGCGCTCGGCGCGGTAGATCAGGCCACGATCGTGGAGCAGCTTGAACATGGTCTGGACGGCACGCGAGAGGCCCTCGTCCATCGTGAACCGCTCGCGGCTCCAGTCGACGCCGTCACCGATCCGGCGCATCTGCTCGCCGATGGTGCCGCCGGACTCACGCTTCCACTCCCACACCTTCTCGATGAAGGCGTCCCGGCCCAGTTCGTCCTTGGACGTTCCCTCGGCGACGAGTTGCTTCTCCACGAGCGACTGCGTGGCGATGCCCGCGTGGTCCATGCCGGGAAGCCACAGCACCTCGTAGCCCTGCATCCGCTTGCGACGGGACAGGACGTCCATCAGTGTGTGATCGAGGGCATGGCCCATGTGCAGGCTGCCGGTGACGTTGGGCGGCGGGAGCACGATCGAGTACCCCGGCTTCGCGCTGTCCGGATCGGCGACGAAGTACCCGGAGTCGACCCATCCCTGGTAGAGGCCTGCTTCCACGTCACCGGGATTCCAGGCCTTGGGCAGGCGGTCGGCAGGGTTCTCGTCGGGCGCTGTCGTCGATCTGATCACCGGGTGATTCTAGTGCGCGTCGGGATCGACGGTCCGGCCCGGTCGCGCCGCGAGGATCTCGGGCATCGGAGTGGATTGTCCGAGTACGTGCTCGGCCAGGAAGGCGTGCACGGCGCCGTACCAGACAGCGGTGTGCTGCGGCGAGAGGATCCAGTGGTTCTCGTCGGGGAAGTACAGGAACCGGTGCACGGTCTCCCCGTTCTCGTCGGCGGGAGAACCGGACTCGGACAACAGCTCCCACCACAACCGCAGCGCTTCGCCCACGGGCACGCGATAGTCCTTGTCGCCGTGGATCACCAGCATCGGGGTGACGATGTCCGCGACGGCCAGGTGCGGTGAGTTCTCGAACGCCATCTCCGGCGTCATCTCGTGCGCCCAGTACGACGCCTCGTCGGTGGTGGGACCGAACTGGTCCAGCGCCCACAGACCGGCGTGCGAGACGATCGCCCGGAAGCGGTCGGTGTGACCTGCGACCCAGTTGGCCATGTAGCCGCCGAACGAGCCGCCCATCATCGCCGTGCGCGTGGAGTCGATGTCCTCGCGTTGCTCGACGGCGTCGGTGACGGCCATCAGGTCCGTGTAGGGCTCCGTCCCCCATCGGCCCCAGCCGCGCTGCACGAACGCCTGTCCGTACCCGGTGGACAGTGCCGGATCGGGGAGCAGGACGGCGAATCCCTGTGCCACCAGCATCCACGGATTCCAGCGCCACGACCAGGCGTTCCACGATCCGAGCGGTCCGCCGTGCGCCCACAGCACCAGCGGCGCGGGCCAGTCGGCGGACGTGCCCGTGGGCAGAGCCAACCAGGCGCGCACCCGCACGCCGTCCTCGGCGGTGGTCTCGACGTCCTCGAGGGTGCCCGGCAGTGTCGGCGTGGCGGCCGGTGATCGCAGCTCGGTCACCGCACCGTCGACGAGCGTGATCCGGACCGGATGCGGCGGAACGAGATACGACGAGCGCAGCGCGTGGACGACATCACCGTCCGGAGCCGGGCGCAGGTCGGTGTAGGCGTGGTCGTCGTGCGTCAGGCGGAGGGCCGCGTCGGGCGTCACGACGAAGATCGGTGCCCGGCCGTCGTCGTCCGCCGTCACCAGGATGCTGTGCCCGTCGGCGGACCACACCGGCGACGACGGCCACCGGTCCCACCCGGCCGCCCACTGCTCCGGCAGCCCGGTCGTCAGGTCGAGGACGTGCAGCGTGGTCCGCGGCGCCGCATCCGGTTCCGGATGCGTCTCGCGCACATAGGCGACGCGCGTTCCGTCCGGCGAGACGGCAGGGGCACCGACGTCGGCCACCGGGTCGTCGACCAGCACGGCGTCGGCACCGTCCGAGGTGTCGATCCGGACGAGCACGTGCCGTGTGGTGGCATCGGCTCCCGCGACCCTGCGTGTGGCCACCAGCCACGAGCCGTCGGGAGCCACCGCGACGGAGGTGTCGCGGTACGCGCCGCCGCCCGCCGAGCCGCCGGGTCGCGGCGTCACCGTCCGCAGAGCGACGTCGGTGTCCTCGGTGTCGCCGAGGTTCCCCACGAAGACGTGCGTGGACGCCGGACCGAGGTCGCTGTCCCAGTGCCGCATCGGATATCCGCTGTGCAGGATCGCGGAGACGGCCTTGTCCTTCCGCAGCGCGCGCAGCGTCTCGTCACGGTCGACGTCGCCCAGAACCTCACCGGAGACGGCGAACACCGGCGCGTCGGACGCGGCCACGACTCCCCCGACCCCTCCGCCGCGGTGCGCGACTCTGCGGGCCTCTCCGCCCCGCGCGGACAGCGCCCACACCGCGGACGGTGCGTCGTCGTCACCGGACTCCGCTCGCACGAAGAGCAGGTCGCCGTTCGCGGCGAAGGTCGGTGCGGAGTCACCGGTGGCGGACCGGGTGAGCCGGCGCGGCGCCGACGTGCCGTCCGTCGCGATGGACCACAGACTCGAGACGTACTTCGTCCGTGCGGCATTCAGCTCGGACATCGTGGTGACGAGCGACGCTCCGTCGACGGACAGTGCGAGGCCCGCGATGCGGGGAAGGTCGAGGTAGGCGTCGGGAGTCCGGAAAGCGCTCGCGTCGGTCATGCCCCCGAACCTAGGCGATCACCCGAGCACCGCGCGACGTCTGCTCCGCCACCAGCGGTCGATCGCCGGTCGCAGCGCGGTCAGCCCCTTGTAGTCGGCCATGTCACGCGGCAGCTCCGCGGTGACCGCGACGACGCGCTCCGCCCAGCCGGGCACCGCGGCGAGTTCGTCGAGCGAGGCCTGATGGGTGCGGATGAGGAAGAGGATCGCACCGGACGGAGCGAGGCGCGTCAGGTGCTGCACCTCGACCCGCAGGCAGAGGCGCCGGCCGACCTCGTCGACGGACGCGGTCTCGAGGTGCCGTCGCGCGGGTGCCCACTCCCCGCGCGTCTCCAGAGAGGCGTCGAGCCGATGATCGACACCGAGCGACCAGTTGGTGCGCCGCACGATCGCTCCCGCACCCAGCCCGAGGAGGAACGCGCGCGCCCGCGCCACGACCCCTTCCTCCCGCACACGCGGGACGGGACCGTGGATGTCCTCGAAGCTCGCACCCAGAGCGAAGTTCACGGACCACCCCGACGCGAACGTCACCACGCCCGCGTCGGCGAACAGCTCGCCCCTGCGGGTGTCGAGCAGGACGAGATCGTCCGGGGTCTCCCCCGCCGCCAGCAGCAGTGGGTCGACGCTCGGGTCACCTCTGGCGACGTCGATGCTGGTGCCGGACAATCTGTTCGAGAAACGGACACGCCCGTCGTCGAGATCGAGCGTCGTCTCGTCGGGCACGCTGCGGTGCAGTTCGGTCAGCACCGTCTCGAGCGCGTCCCACCCGGCCGGCGCCATGTGCGGCAACGACACCGCTCGCCGGGGGTCCCGTGCGAGGATGCGGGCGCGTTCGGCCAGCGCGCCCCGATAGTCGGTGCCCGGTTCGACGACGTGCTCACCCCAGCCGCCCGCGGCGGTCCGATGAGCCGTGCGCGCCGGTTCGAGATTCGTGCTGTACCGGTACGTGTCACCGTCGAAGGGGAACGGGAAGGCCCGTAGGTCGGTCACAGGTCCACCACCAGACGGTCCCCCGCGGCGCGGGACACGCAGACCATCATCGAATCCGACCGTGTGCGTTCGTCGTCGGACAGGAACAGGTCGCGATGATCGACGGCGCCCGCGAGCACGGGCGTCCGACACCGACCGCAGACACCGTGACGACACTGCCGGTCGACGGACACGGCGGCAGTGTCGAGGACGTCCAGCACCGACTCGTCGGCCGACACCGGCAGGGTGCGACCGCTGCGCGCGAGTTCGAGCACGAACGACCGGCGAGGAGTATCGGGGCGGATGAACGCCTCGGTGTGCAGACGGCTCTCCGGCCAGCCCACCGCACGCGCGGCAGTCAGCGTCGCCTCGACGAGAGAGGGTGGCCCGCAGACGAACAGGTGAGTTCCCAGTGGTTGCCGGGTGAGCGCGTCCGCCAGTCCGCTCGTGAAGTCCTCGCGGGTGGTGCTGATCCGCGCATCGCACGACGTGGCCACGTCCTCGGCGAACGCGCCGCGTTCCGGCCGGTGGACGTAGTGCACCTCGGCGGTCGACCCGAGCCACCGCGCCAGGGACAGGATCGGCGTGATGCCGATCCCGCCGGCCACCAGCAGGTGCCTCCGCGCACGAAGAACCGGAGCGAAGGTGCTGCGCGGAGTGTCGACCTCGACGAGGTCACCCAAGCGCCGGCTCTGCAGCCATCGCGACCCGGCGCCGACGGCGAGTACCGCGCACGAGTAGAGGGACGGGACGTGCGGCGATCCGATCAGGGAGTAGGCGTTGTACGGGGCGGACGCGTCGTCGCCGCAGCGCACCACCACGTGGCTTCCGGGCACGAACGACGGCAGCGCGTCCCCCGAGCGCAGCGGCGCGAGGTCGATGCGCCGCACCGCACCGTCCGGAGTGACCGCGGTCGAGTGGACCACCCGCAGTGTCACGACGCGGCGTCCGGAACGCCGAGGCGAGCAGCGAGACGGCTCGAGACATGGTCGGTCACCACGAGATTCGCACCGCAGGACCCACAGGGCGGTGCCGGTCCGACCGTTCCGCACACCGGGCAGTAGACGTCGACACTGCCGTCCTGCGTGACGACGACGGAGATCTCGTCGGGTTCTGCGCCCGCCCGCAGCGCTCGCTCGCGGTAGACCGCGACATCGGCTGCGGAACCGATCAGCACACAGCGCCAGCCGACCACCGCACGGTCCGTCTCGGCGTCGAACCACGCGTCCGACTCCGGACCTCGCACCGCGAATCGGCCCGGGCT
This sequence comes from Rhodococcus sp. UNC23MFCrub1.1, assembly GCF_000686025.1. Taxonomy (GTDB): domain Bacteria; phylum Actinomycetota; class Actinomycetes; order Mycobacteriales; family Mycobacteriaceae; genus Rhodococcoides. The sequence goes on along the minus strand of NZ_JMLQ01000004.1, from coordinate 225,187 downwards.
CTCACCGGCCGAGTCCGGACGGTCGGCGTCGCCGATGATCAGCACGGTCACGCCGCCGACAGTACCGCCGGCCGATCCGCGACCGGGCGTGTCAGCGCACGAGAGGTGCCAGCCGACCGGGGATCTCCTGCAACGCGAACGGCAGGCTGAGCACGGTGCTCCACGCCATGGCCTCGGCCGCCTCGTCCTCGAGAATGATCACGCGATTCTCCTGGACGGCGGACAGCTGCTGGTAGACGGGAGTGGCCGCCAGCTCGGCACGGAGCTTGTCACCGAAGCCGCCACCGGCGTACCAGATGAGCACGTCGACGTCGGCGAGAGACAACTGCTCGGTGCTCACGGTGGCGAAGTTGCGCTCGCCCACCTGGTCGACGACCGGCGGATTCACGAAGCCCAGTTCGTTGAGGAAGCGCACCTTCGGGTCCTGCGCGCCGTAGACACCGAACTGTCCGGGGCCCTGCAGCGCTCCGAGCAGCACCGTCTTGCCGGCGAACGACGGGTTGGCGGCAGCCGTGTCGGCGAACTCGCGCTCGAGATCGGTGATCAGCGTGCTCGCCTGATCAGCCCGACCGAGCGCCTGGCCGAGCAGTGCGGTCTGGTCGCGCCACGGAATGCCGTAGTCGACGAAACCGGTCGGCTGGGTGACGGTCGGGGCGAGCTGGGACAGCGAGTCGAACTCCGACTGCGTGATACCGGCATAGGTACCGACGATGAGATCGGGGCCTGCCGACGCCACCTTCTCCACGTCGATGCCCTCGGACGCGGTCCCGACGATCGCCGGTGCGGCGCCCCCCAGCGCAGACTGCGCCCAGGGCCAGGTCGCGGACGGGTAGTCGCCGTACCAGTCGAACACTCCGACCGGAACGACACCCAGCGCGAGCAGGGTGTCCTGGTCGTTGTACCCGACGCTGACGACGCGCTGCGGATCCGACGGCACGCTGACCTCGCCGTACTTCATGGACACGGTCGCGCCGGAGTCCTGCGATCCGCCGGAGTCCGAACTGCTGCACGCAGCGGCCACCGCGACGATCGCGCCGGTGGCACCGAGGAGGAAAGAACGACGTGAGACGCCGGCCGACATGGCCATGGTGAGGTGGTCCCTTCGATGGACGGCGGGGACCCAGCCCCCCTGGTGTAGGCAAGGCTAACTTATGCACCGCCGCCTCGGACACGGGTCCGTCCGCGCGCCGGGCCGACGCGGGTCCACTATGGAGTGATGAGCACGTCGCACGAGAGCCACCACTGATGGGCCGCGCCACCGTCCGCCGACCGGTCGTCCGCATCCGCGGACCGCACCGCTCGTCACGGCCCGACACCGTGGTCGCCGAGGAACCGTTGGAGTTACGCGTCGGCGGCAAGGCGTTGGCCGTCACCATGCGTACGCCCGGACACGACGTCGAACTCGCGCACGGGTTCCTCGCCACCGAGGGCGTCATCGGCGGCCGCGACGACATTCTGGCCGCACGGTACTGCGACGGTGTCGACGACGAGGGGCTCAACACCTACAACGTGCTCGATCTCGCTCTGGCAGCGCACGTCCCACCACCCGACCCCGGGGTCGAACGGAACTTCTACACGACGTCGTCCTGCGGCGTCTGCGGCAAGGCGTCACTCGATGCGGTGCGGCTCAAGACCCGCCACTCCCCCGGAGCCGACGGCGCGACAGTCACGACGACCGTCCTGACCACGCTCCCGGACACCCTCCGCGAGCACCAGCGCATCTTCGCGTCCACGGGCGGGCTGCACGCGGCCGCGCTCTTCGACACGGACGGCACGCTTCTCGCGGTGCGGGAGGACGTCGGCCGACACAACGCCGTGGACAAGGTGATCGGGTGGGCGGTGCTCGAGGGACGGGTTCCCCTCACGGGAACGGTGCTCATGGTCAGCGGACGCGCGTCCTTCGAGCTCGCGCAGAAGGCCGTCATGGCCGGGATCCCGATCCTCGCCGCGGTGTCCGCGCCGTCGTCGCTCGCCGTCGACCTCGCCGACGAGTCCGGCCTGACTGTCGTCGGCTTCCTCCGCGGAGACGGTATGAACGTCTACACCCACGCCCACCGTGTGATCAGCGAGCCGCCGCCCGACGACGCCCGGTGATCAGACCGACGACGGTCAACAGCACGACCACCGCGAGGGTGGCGAGTACCTGACGACGGGACGACGCGTCCGTCAGCATGAGCACGGTCAGGCCCACGAGGAGCGCGAGCGCCACCCAGCTGAGGTATGGGAACGCCCACATGCGGACGGGCAGTGGACCTGCCGCCTCCAGACGGCGTCGTAGTCGTAGCTGCGACGCCACCGTCACCGCCCAGATCGCCAACAGGGACGCGCCCACAGCGTTCAGCAGGAACGTCAGCAGACCGTCGAGGTCGAGATAGTTCAGCAGCACGGCCACGAAGCCGAAGAACACCGAGACGAGCAGCGCGGCACGCGGGACCCCCGACGCATCCACCCGCGCCAACGGCCCCCTCCGGCCTTCCCGCCCACCACCGGCCGGCCTCCGGCCTTCCCGCAACGCCAGCGAGTACATCATCCGGCTGGTCGCGTAGATCTGCGCGTTGAAGGCACTGAGCAGTGACAGCACGATGACGGCCTCCATGAAGCCGACCACCCCGGAGAGGTTCGCCTGCTGCAGCACCAGCGTGAACGGGCTCTCCGCGGCCGACTGCGCCTCGTCGAGGCGGTTCCACGGCAGCAGCAACGTGATCACCAGGATCGACCCGAGGTAGAAGACGCTGATGCGCCACACGACGCTGCGCACCGCGCGCCCCACCGACAGGGCCGGGTCCTTCGACTCGGCCGCCGCGATGGTCACGATCTCGATGCCGCCGAAGGCGAACGCCACGACCAGCAAGCCCGCGGCGATGCCCGAGACGCCATTGGGCGCGAACCCACCGAGACCGGTGAAGTTGGCGGCGCCGACAGGGTCCGAACCGGGGAGCAGGCCGAACACCAGCAACGTCCCGACGACGAGGAACCCGATGATGACGGTGACCTTGATGGCGGCGAACCAGAACTCGAACTCGCCGAAGTTCGACACCTTCGCGAGGTTGATCGCGGCGAAGACGACCATGGCCACGAGGGCGGGGATCCACGGATCCACACCGAACCATGCACCCATGAAGGCTGCGGCGCCGGTCATCTCGGCGCCCATGACCATGACGAGGGTGAACCAGTACAGCCAGCCGGTGACGAAGCCGGCGGTGCGGCCGAACGCCATCTCGGCGTAGGTCGAGAACGATCCCGACGACGGCGAGGCGGCGGCCATCTCGCCGAGCATGCGCATGACGAGGATCACGAGGAAGCCGGCGATGGCGTAGGACAGGAGGACGGCGGGTCCGCGGCGGCGATGCCGGCGCCGGTGCCCAGGAACAGCCCGGCGCCGATCGCGGAGCCGAGGCCCATCATCGTCAGATGGCGGACCTTCAGTCCGTCGGTGAGTGAGTCGACCATGAGAAGGAAACGGTAACGCTACGTCCGGACGCGGACCTCGGCGCCCGTCGCCGCGAGGACGTCGTCGACCCCCACGCCGGGTGCGGTCTCGATCAGTTCGAGCCCGTCCGCCGTGACGTCGATGACCGCCAGATCGGTGATGATGCGGTGCACGCAGCCGCGACCGGTGAGCGGGAGCGTGCACCTCTCGACGATCTTGGGCTCCCCGCTGCGGGAGACGTGTTCCATCATCACGATGACGCGTCGCGCTCCGTGGACCAGGTCCATCGCGCCGCCCATCCCCTTGACCATGTGGCCGGGGATCATCCAGTTGGCGAGATCACCGCGGCTGTCCACCTGCATCGCGCCGAGGACGGCGACGTCCACGGCGCCGCCGCGGATCATGCCGAAGGACTGTGCCGAGTCGAAGAACGAGGCCCCCGGGAGCACGGTGACGGTCTCCTTGCCGGCATTGATCAGCTCGGGATCGAGTTCGTCCTCGGTGGGGTACGGGCCCACGCCCAGAACTCCGTTCTCCGAGTGCAGGATCACGGTCCTGTCGGGGGGAATGTGGGCCGGGATCAACGTGGGCATACCGATGCCCAGGTTCACGTACTGCCCGTCCTCGAGTTCGGCGGCCACCCGTGCCGCCATCTCGTCCCGTGTGCGGGGAGTCGGGGTCATGACCGCACCGTCCTGCGCTCGATCCCGACCGTCACGGGCCCGACGACGACGACGCGCTGAACGTGGATTCCGGGCGTGTGCACGTCCTCGGGCGTCAGCTCCCCCGGCTCGACCAGATGCTCCACCTGGGCGATGGTGATGCGCCCCGACTCCGCTGCCGGTGGATTGAAGTTGCGGGCGCTGGCCCGGTAGACGAGATTGCCGTACCGATCACCCTTCCAGGCGTGCACCAGTGCGAAGTCGGCGGCGATCCCGCGCTCGAGGACATGGGTGACACCGTCGAACTCGCGCGTCTCCTTCGGGGCCGAGGCGAGAGCGACCCCGCCGGCGCCGTCGTACCGCTGTGGCAGCCCGCCCTCGGCGACCTGGGTCCCCACCCCCGCGGGGGTGAAGAAGGCCGGGACTCCGGCGCCGCCCGCTCGCAGCCGCTCGGCGAGCGTGCCCTGCGGTGTCAGCTCCACTTCGAGTTCACCGCCGAGGTACTGGCGGGCGAACTCCTTGTTCGACCCGACGTACGAGCTGACGGTCCTGCGGATCCGGCCCTGCTCCAACAGGATCCCCAACCCGAAGCCGTCGGTCCCGCAGTTGTTGCTGATGGTCTCGAGATCGGTCGCACCCTGATCGAGCAGCGCAGCGATCAAGAGTTCCGGCACACCGACCAGACCGAATCCGCCCACCGCGATCGACGATCCGCTCGGGATGTCGGCCACCGCCTCGGCGGCCGAGGCCACCACCTTGTTCATCATGACCGTGACCCTAACGCACTGTTCGACAAGTGAACCGAAGTCCGCGATGCGAACACTGTGCTTCAATGAGACACGCGCATCCGAGCCGACGAGGAGTGGACCCCATGACCGAGCCCGCACCGCCGCAGACCCGCGCTGCCGCCGCGGATCACGTGCAGTCCCTCGCCCGCGGACTCGCGGTGATCCGGGCCTTCGACGCGGACCATCCCCGTCGCACGCTGTCCGAGGTCGCCCGAGCCACCGATCTCACCCGCGCCACGGCCCGTCGCTTCCTGCTCACCCTGGTCGAACTCGGGTACGTCCGCACCGACGGCACCACCTTCGCGCCGACTCCGAGGGTCCTCGATCTCGGCTACTCGTACCTCTCGTCGCTCTCGCTCCCCGAGATCGCCGGACCGCATCTCGAGGCATTGACCGCGCGCGTGCACGAGTCCTCGTCGGTGTCCGTCCTGGACGACCTCGACGTCGTCTACGTCGCCCGGGTCCCGGTGAGCCGCATCATGACCGTGTCCATCACCATCGGCACCCGTTTCCCCGCCTACGCCACCTCGATGGGCAGAGTCCTGTGGGCCGGTGTCGACGAGAACGCTCTCGCGGACCTTCTCGCGCGCACCGACCTCCGCGACCTCACGGGACGAACGGTGACGACGGAGTCGAGCCTGCGCGCCGAACTCGATCTCGTTCGGAAACAGGGCTTCTGCATCGTCGATCAGGAACTCGAGATCGGACTCCGCTCGGTCGCCGCGCCGCTGCACGGGCACGGCGGAGCCGTTACCGCCGCGGTCAACATCAGCACGCCCGCGGCGCGCTACTCGCTCGACGAGTTGAGCACCACCGTCGTGCCGGCGCTGCTGAGCACCGCGGCCGCCATCGACGCCGATCTCGCCCGCGTCGCGTCGCGGTCGGACGCAGCCCGCACCTCCTGACCTCTCCCCCCACCCGAACACCGACACACGAGACGAGACCACGCCATGCTCGACGCCGTCATCTGCGCTCCGCTGCGCACCCCCGTGGGCCGCTTCGGCGGGGCCCTGAAGACCGTTCCCGCAGCGGACCTCGCGTCTGCCGTGATCATCGAGATCCTCTCGCGCACCGGGCTGTCCGGCGCCGACATCGACGACGTGATCCTCGGGCAGGGCTCACCGAACGGCGAGGCACCGGCGATCGGACGCGTCGCCGCACTCGATGCGGGGCTCGGCATCGGCGTTCCCGGCCGCCAGGTCGACCGCCGCTGCGGGTCCGGGCTGCAGGCCGTTCTCGACGCCTGCATGCAGGTCTCCACGGGCGTGAGCGACGTCGTGCTCGCGGGAGGCGTGGAGTCGATGAGCTCCACCGAGTTCTACACCGACGGTGTGCGGTGGGGCGTCGGCGCCGACTCCGTGCCCCTCCAGGACAGGCTCGCACGGGCCCGGATCACGGCCGGCGGCACACACTTTCCCGTGCCCGGTGGGATGATCGAGACGGCCGAGAACCTCCGCGAGCAGTACGGTGTGCCCCGCGCCGACCAGGACGCCTTCGCGGTGCAGTCCCACCAGCGCGCCGTCGCGGCGCAACGGAGCGGCGTCTTCGCCGAGGAGATCGTGCCCGTCACAGTGCCTCGGCGCAGGGGCGATCCCGTCGTCGTCATCGACGACGAGCACCCCCGAGCCGACACCACCCTCGAGTCGCTGTCCCGGCTCCGCCCGATCCGCGGAACGATCGATCCGGAATCGACGGTCACCGCCGGCAACGCCAGCGGCCAGAACGACGGCGCCGCGCTCTGCCTCGTCACCACGGCGGACAGGGCCGCAGCGCTGGGGCTGACACCCCTGGTCCGACTCGCCGGATGGGCGGTGGCCGGTGTCGCGCCGGCGACGATGGGCATCGGCCCGGTCCCGGCGACGGCCGCCGTTCTCGGCCGGCTCGGCCTCACCCTAGACGACATGGACGTCGTCGAACTGAACGAGGCGTTCGCCGCCCAGGTGTTGTCGGTGCTGACCGAGTGGTCGATGGACCCCGCCGACCCTCGGCTCAACCCGCACGGCTCGGGCATCTCCCTCGGCCACCCGGTCGGCGCGACCGGCGCACGCATCCTGACCACCCTCGCTCACGAGATGGTGCGACGAGACGTGCGGTACGGCCTCGAGACGATGTGCATCGGCGGCGGCCAGGGACTCGCGGCGGTGTTCGAGCGCGTCTAGGGACGGTCCGCGTGCCCGAGGTCGCGCTCCGGGTCGACCTCGTCTCGAACGAGTTGCTTCAGGACGGTGATCTCGGGAAAACCGCCGCGCTCCTTGCGATCCCACACCACGGACTCCCCCACCACGACGCGGAAGACTCCGCCGGTGCCGGGAATCAGCGCCACCTCGGTGAGGTCGGATCCGAAAGTCTGCAGCAGTTCCTGCGCCATCCATCCGGCTCGCAGGAGCCACTGACACTGGGTGCAGTACGTGATCGCGACGCGCATGGCGGCGACCCTACCCCCGACGTTCCAGAGCCCCGACGTTCCAGAGCCCCGACGCTCCAGAGCCCCGACGCACGAGAACCCCGGCGACCAGCGGTCGTCGGGGCTCTCGATCGAACTGAGGGGGTCAGGCGCTCTTCTCGCGCCGTTCCGGCCGGTCCGGCTTGCGCGGCACGATGGTGGGGAGCACGTTGTCGTTCACGGTCTCCGCCGTCACGACCACCTTCGCCACGTCGTCACGACTGGGGATGTCGAACATGACCGGGTTGAGCACTTCCTCCATGATCGCGCGCAGTCCACGAGCGCCCGTGCCGCGATGGATGGCCTGCTCGGCCATCGCGTCCAGCGCGTCCGGGGTGAACTCCAATTCGACACCGTCCATGTCGAACAGGCGCGTGTACTGCTTCACCAGAGCGTTCTTCGGCTCCGACAGGATGGTCACGAGGGACTCCTTGTCGAGGTGCGTGACCGACGCGACGACCGGCAGGCGACCGATGAACTCGGGAATCAGACCGAACTTGATCAGATCCTCGGGCATGACCTCGGCGAAGTGGTCCTGCGTGTCGATCTCGGCCTTGGAGTGGACCTCGGCGCCGAAGCCGAGGCCGCGCTTGCCGATGCGGTCCGACACGATCTTCTCGAGCCCGGCGAACGCACCGGCGACGATGAAGAGCACGTTGGTCGTGTCGATCTGGATGAACTCCTGGTGCGGGTGCTTGCGTCCACCCTGCGGCGGGACACTGGCCTGCGTGCCCTCGAGGATCTTGAGCAGGGCCTGCTGCACACCCTCGCCGGAGACGTCGCGCGTGATAGACGGGTTCTCGCTCTTGCGAGCGATCTTGTCGACCTCGTCGATGTAGATGATGCCGGTCTCGGCGCGCTTGACGTCGTAGTCCGCGGCCTGGATCAGCTTGAGGAGGATGTTCTCGACGTCCTCACCGACGTACCCGGCCTCGGTCAACGCGGTGGCGTCGGCGATGGCGAACGGGACGTTCAGCATCTTCGCCAGCGTCTGCGCGAGGTACGTCTTGCCGCAGCCGGTGGGGCCGAGCATCAGGATGTTGGACTTGGCCAGTTCCACGGTCTCACCACGGGCGTCACGGGCCTTGTCGCCGGCCTGGATGCGCTTGTAATGGTTGTAGACCGCGACGGCGAGACGACGCTTCGCCGTGTCCTGACCGATGACGTAGTTCTCCAGGAAGTCGCGGATCTCCGCGGGCTTGGGCAACTCGTCGAGCTTGACCTCGCTCGACTCGGCCAGTTCTTCCTCGATGATCTCGTTGCACAGATCGATGCACTCGTCACAGATGTAGACACCTGGTCCGGCAATGAGCTTCTTGACCTGCTTCTGGCTCTTACCGCAGAAAGAGCACTTGAGCAGATCACCACCGTCACCGATGCGTGCCATGAGCGTTAGTCCTCACTAGTGAAAGAGAATCTCTGCGTGCGACCGTACCCGCCTTCGCGGTCGGAGGTCGACTTCTGACGCAACCCGAGCAGGCATGTCGGAGCGGCGTCGCACCCCCTCGGACGTGGGTGAATCGATGCAGTCCGGGGGCTCGGAACCGGCCGGAGCCACCCATCCACGACCCGTCGTCCGGGCGTGTCGGGAGCGGCCTCCGGCCGGCCGGCGTCACTTGCGTGCGGAGAGCTTGCGGTACTCGAAGACGGTGTCGATGATCCCGTAGTCCTTGGCCTCCTCGGCCGTGAGGATCTTGTCGCGATCGGTGTCCTTGCGGATGACGTCGGCGTCCTTGCCGGTGTGGCGACCGAGGGTGGTCTCCATCAGACGACGCATGCGCTCGATCTCCCGAGCCTGGATCTCGAGGTCCGACACCTGGCCCTGCACACCGCCGGTGGACGGCTGGTGGATGAGGACGCGAGCGTTCGGTAGTGCCGCACGCTTGCCGGGGGCACCCGCTGCGAGCAGCACGGCGGCGGCCGACGCGGCCTGACCGAGGCAGACGGTCGCGACATCGGCGCGCACGTACTGCATCGTGTCGTAGATCGCCATCAGCGACGTGAACGAGCCACCGGGCGAGTTGATGTACATCGTGATGTCGCGGTCGGGATCGAGACCCTCGAGCACGAGCAGCTGCGCCATGATGTCGTTCGCCGAGGCGTCGTCGACCTGCACGCCGAGGAAGATGATGCGCTCCTCGAAGAGCTTGTTGTACGGGTTCGACTCCTTGACGCCGTAGCTGGAGTGTTCGACGAAGGACGGGAGGATGTAGCGGGAATCGGGCCCGGCGGGCGAGCTGGAGCCGGGGAGAGAACGGGGATCGAAGAGCTGGGACATCAGTACTCCAAGGGTGTGGGTGAAGAGATCGGACGACCGACAGGAGCGAGCGCGTCGCGCACTGCGCTGTCCGGTCCGATCAGTTGTCGGCTCCGCTGGTGCCGCCGGCCTGCTCGGCGCGTGTGATGACGTGATCGACCATGCCGTACTCGAGGGCCTGCTGCGCCGTGAACCACCGGTCGCGGTCGGAGTCCTCGGTGACCTGCTCGAACGACTGGCCGGTGTGCTGTGCGATCAGTTCGGCCATCTCGCGCTTGGTGAGGGCGAACTGCTCGGCCATGATGGCGATGTCCGCCGCGCTGCCACCGATTCCGGCGGACGGCTGGTGCATCATGATGCGGGCGTGCGGCAGGGCGTAGCGCTTGCCCTTGGTCCCGGCGGTGAGCAGGAACTGGCCCATCGACGCCGCCAGGCCCATCGCGTAGGTCGCGACGTCGCACTCGGCGAAGTTCATCGTGTCGTAGATCGCCATGCCGGCCGAGACGGAACCGCCGGGCGAGTTGATGTAGAGCGCGATGTCGCGAGTGGGGTCCTCTGCCGAGAGCAGCAGGATCTGGGCGCACAGCTTGTTCGCGATGTCGTCGTCGACCTGTGTGCCGAGGAAGATGATGCGCTCACGGAGCAGACGCTCGTAGACGGAGTCGCTGAGGTTGAGTCCGGCGGTCGCGGACGTCATGGCCGGAGCGGTCACGATCGACCCTGCCTGACGGGACGGCCCTGCCTGGTCGGTGTTGGTCGCCGGGTTCGTGGTGGTCACGGTACCTGCCTTCTCGTGCTCGATGTGGTCTCGCCTGAACGAGTTTCTCGCCGTGAGCGCGAACATTCCCTGTGGACGGAACGCTCACGTTCTCTGTCACCGACACTAACGAAGGACGGCGGCCCCGGAGTCCCGGAACCGCCGTCGTTCGCTGTGAGCGTTACTTCTGCTGTTCGCCCGCAGACGAATCGTCCGCAGCCGACTCGTCCGTGGACGACTCGATCTCCGTCGACTCGGTCTCGTCGGTGGCCTCGTCCTCGGGATCTCCGAAGAGCTCCTTGGTGTCGACGCTCGCACCGGCGGTGTCGGTCACGGAGACGCGATCGACGATCGCGGCGAGTGCCTTGCTGCGTCGGATGTCGGCGAACAGTGCGGGCAGCTGGTTGGCCTGCTGCACCTGCTGGATGAACTCCTCCGGTGCGATGCCGTACCGCTGCGCCTGGAAGACGATGTTCTGGGTCAGCTCTTCCTGTCCGACCTGGACCGACTCGGCGTCGGCGATGGTGTCGAGCAACAGCTGGGTGCGCACGGACTTCTCGGCACTCTCACGCGCGTTCGTGTCGAACTCCTCGCGCGAGGAGCCTGCGGCCTCGAGCTGCTGCGCGAGCTTGTCCTCGTCGTGGTCGAGCGGATGGATCGCGTCGTGCAGCGCGGAATCGACCTCGGCCTTGACGAAGGCCTCGGGAACCGGGACCTCGACGGACTCGAGCAGAGCCTCGAGCACCTTGTCGCGGATCTGTCCGGCCTGCTCGACCTTCTTGACGCGGGCCACGCGCTCGCGCAGATCGGCCATCAGTTCGTCGAACGTGTCGAACTGGCTCGCCAGCTGGGCGAACTCGTCGTCGGGCTCGGGCAGCTCGCGCTCCTTCACCGACTTCACCGTGACGGTGACCTGCGCTTCCCGGCCGGCGTGCTCACCGGCGAGCAGCGTCGTCGGGAACTCCTTGGAGTCACCCACGGACAGGCCGACGATCGCGTCGTCGAGACCCTCGATGAGCTGGCCGGAGCCGACCTCGTGGGACAGGCCCTCGGTCGAGGCCTCCGCGACGTCCTCGCCGTCGACCGTGGCCGACAGGTCGATGGAGACGAAGTCGCCGGTCTGCGCAGCGCGCTCGACACCGGTGAGGGTGCCGAAACGCTGACGCAGCGAGAGCAGCTGCTCGTCGACGGCCTCGTCGGTGATCTCGACCGGGTCGACGGTGACGGTGACGCTCGAGAAGTCGGGCAGCGTGATCTCGGGACGCACGTCGACCTCGGCGGTGAAGACGATCTCCTCGCCGTCCTCGAGCTTGGTGATCTCGATGTCCGGCTGGCCGAGGGGCTTCAGCTCGGTCGAGCTGAGCGCGTCGTTGTACTTGGCGGGCAACGCGTCGTTGACCACCTGGTTCAGGACGTTCGCGCGGCCGACGCGTGCCTCGAGAAGCTTCGCGGGCGCCTTGCCGGGCCGGAACCCGGGCAGGCGGATCTGCTGCGCGAGCGTCTTGTAGGCGCGGTCGAAATCAGGCTTCAGCTCCTCGAAGGGCACCTCGACGTTGATACGGACTCGCGTCGGGCTCAGCTGCTCGACAGTGCTCTTCACGAACGTGCTCCTTCATCTGCTCGACTGCAGTGATTCGTTGTCGGACTGTGGTGGTGCGGGGTGGTTCCGGTGGGAAGGTGGATCTGGACCATTCGATCGCGGCGACCGACGTCTGTCGGGATGACAGGATTCGAACCTGCGACCCTCCGCTCCCAAAGCGGATGCGCTACCAAGCTGCGCCACATCCCGTTCCTCGTGCACGCCGTCACCCTCGATCGTGGCGATTCGCACCGGCAAGGCCACAGCGACGTGCGCCGACGATCCTACGGCGGTACCGCGGAGGCGCCGACGGCGGGCCGATTTCTCGATCGCGCGCGACGTTCGGTACAGTTCCTCAACGCAGGCGGCAGGAGCTGGCGATCCCAGCACCGCCGCAGGCATGCGGGCGTAGCTCAATGGTAGAGCCTCAGTCTTCCAAACTGATTACGCGGGTTCGATTCCCGTCGCCCGCTCCACGAACGCGAGAGCCCCCCGATTCACCGAATCGGGGGGCTCTCGTGTGTTCGGGGGTCAGCCGGCGTCGGACAGGACTCCGGCGCCGTCGCGCGCCGAGGTGACCAGCGACACTGCCTCGAAGATGCTTCCGCACACGGTGATCGGCGAGCAGACGCCGAGGAGCTCGAGCGGGCGCCGCACTGCGGGGTCGGTGGCCACCAGCACCATCGGACGGACCGACAGCGAGGACGCCGCGCCGAGGAGAAGGACGGCGCCGGCGCTGCCCAGGAAGGTGACGTCCGACAGGTCGAGAACCACGTCCTCGTGGCCGCGAGCGGCCACGCGTGCCAGGACCTCGCGGAGTTCGGGCGTGGTGCTCATGTCGATCTCGCCGCCGACCGACACCACGGCGACGTCGCCGCGTTCGTATTCGAGGACGGTGAGATCGGCAGCGTCGAAAGAGAAGTGGGTGTCGAGTCCGTGTGCGGTCATTTCTGTGTCTCCCGGTTCGTGTGCGTCGATCTCGTTCCTCGGCGTCTGCCTTAGATTCGCCCGCCAGAGTGACGAGGCTGCGTGCAGAGCATCACGATCCGGTAACGTTCACAGCACATCGAGATAACGCCGTTGCACACTCAACTGCCTGTTCCGGGCATGACATCGCCTCGCGTCGGGAACACTGTGGTCATCTCGGCACCGTCCGTTCGAACCGCTGGAGGCCTGCATGCCCGTGTCCCACCCCGTCGTCGTCGGAGTCGACGGATCGTCCGCAGCGCTCGCGGCCGTGCGATGGGCCACGCGGCTCTGCACCGCTCGCGGCCTGCCCCTCGTGCTGGTCACGGCGGTGTCCGCGCCGGCCTTCGCGGACGTCGACGGCACTGCAGCGAGTGCACTCGACCGCATTCTCGCCGACGGAGTGGACGCGGCGCGGGCCGTGGCGGCCGACGTGTCGGTCTCCACCGAGACCCACCACGGCACCCCCGCCGGAGTACTGGTCGAACGATCGACGGACGCCGCGATGATCGTCGTGGGGACGCGGGGGCTCGGCGAGTTCACCGGAGGACTCTCCGCGTCGGTGAGCACGGCGGTGTCGACACACGCCTCGTGCGCCGTCACCGTGGTGCCTCTGGACACGCCGCCGAACGAGGGCACGGGACACGCCGTCGTCGTCGGCGTCGACGGCACGGACAACAGCGTGCCCGCCGTCCGCTGGGCGTTCGAGATCGCCTCGTCACGCGGGGCATCGCTGATCGCCGTGCACGCGTGGAGCGACATCGACGTTCCCGGCGGCCGCGGTCGGTCTGCCGAGGACGAGGAGGCCGTCCTCGCGGAGACGATGGCCGGGTGGTCGCAGGACTACCCCGACGTCGAGGTGGAGCGCGTGGTGGTCCAGGACCGGCCGGTGCGGGAACTCGTGGCCAGATCGGCCGAGGCGGACCTCGTCGTCGTGGGTCGCCGCGGGCGGGGTGGATTCACCTCGCTCCTGCTGGGATCGACCAGCCGAGCCGTGATGCACTCGGTGGACGTCCCTGTCACCGTCGTGCCGTCGCCCGTCTGATCCTTCCTCGCCCTCGCGAGGGGTGATCGGCCTACTGTTTCAGATGCTGCAGGCACGCGGACTCGGTCCGCCGACGAGAGGACCGGGCGTGGAAGAGATCCCCGCAGGCCTGACGGTCCACTCCCTCTACCAACCCGTCGTCGACCTCTCGACGCGCGCGCTGGTCGGCTACGAGGCCCTCGCCCGCGGCCCCGTCGGCACACCCTGGGAGTCACCCGCTGCACTGTTCGAGTCGGCGCGTGCGCACGGGACCGTCGGTCAGCTGGACTGGATGTGCCGCGTCAGTGCGCTCCGGGGGGCGCTGGAGGCCAATCTGCCGACCGGGTTGCAGTTGTTCGTCAACATGGAACCCAGCGCGATGAACCTCGCGCCTCCCGCGGGGGTGGCCGCTCTGCTCGCCGAGGCGTCGCGACTGTCGGTGGTCGTGGAGATCACCGAACGTGACCTGCTCGCCGACCCCGCATCGCTGCTCGAGGCAGTGGAACGAGTGCGCGACCGACGGTGGCTCGTGGCGGTGGACGACATGGGAGCCGAGACGGCGAGCCTGGCCCTGCTGCCGTTCCTGCGGCCCGACATCATCAAGCTGGACATGACGTTCACCCAGCAGCGGGCGACGGCGGACACCGCGCGGGTGCTCGCGGCGGTCTCGGCGGAGTCCGACCGCACGGGCGCGGTGGTCCTCGCCGAGGGCATCGAGACCGAGGAACACCTCCATCTCGCGCGTGAGATGGGCGCTGCTCTCGGCCAGGGCTGGCTCTTCGGCACGCCCGCTCCGCTGCCGCGCCGTGAGCCACACGCCGGCCCGACCGCCGCCGACCTGCCGTCGGACTCCCCCTTCGCCGTCGGGCTCACCCACCGCATGCCGTCCGCGCCGACGCCCTTCGCACTCGCCGCGGCCACCGGTGGCATCCGCCGCGGGCGTCTGTCCCTGCTCTCCACGATCATCGACCAGTTCGCGCTCCACGCGGCGGCCACCGGACCGTCGACCATCGTGCTGGCCACGGTTCCGCACTCGTTCGAGGTGTCCGCCGAGCAGATGCATCAGGCCGCGCACCTCGCCGCGTCTGGGACGCTCGTCGCCCTGTTCGGACGAGGCGGCGCCGCGACCACACCGCCGGTGCCCGGCCTGCACACCATGAGGCTGCCCGCCGCGGACCCGCTGTTGCGGGAACTGTCGGTGATCGTCGTGAGCCCGCACTTCACCGCCGCCGTCATCGGAGCCGAAACGGACGGCGACGGATCGACCGAGTCGGACCCGGTGTTCGACTACCGCCTGACGTACGACCGCGAACTGGTGCTCGACGCGGCCACCCTGTTGCTCCGCCGCACCACGCCCGTACCGACCGAACCCGGATCGGGTCCGCTGCCCGTCTTCGGACCCCAGCGACCGCCGCGCATGTTCGGACACGGTCGAAACGGGTAGTCGGACGAGGTGACCGCGATGCTGAACGACACCCCGACCACCTCGACCCCGCCGACCGCAGCCGCGCTGCCGACGGCGCGTGGGCCGCTGTCCTCCGCCGTCCTGTCCACACTCGTGCAGTCCCCGTCGGACGCGGGCAGCGTCGTCGCCCCCCTCACGGACGCCGATCCCTACGGCGACGACCTTCATCTCGCGTTGTACCTCTGCTACGAACTGCACTACCGCGGGCTCCCCGGTGTGGACGACGCCTGGGAGTGGAATCCCGACCTCCTGCGTCTGCGTGCCGAGATGGAGAGCGCATTCCTCGCCGACGTCCGTGCGCACGTGACGGTGGGCGGCTCGGCGGCCGACGAGATGGACCTGTTGTCGACGGAGCACGTCGACGGGTCCGGCCCGTCCTTCCACCTCCGCGACACCGGCACCGCCGAGCAGATGCGGGAGTACCTCGCGCACCGGTCGCTGTACCACCTCAAGGAGGCCGACCCCCACGCGTGGACGATCCCGCGGCTGCAGGGTCAGGCCAAGGCCTCCTACGTCGCCGTCGAGTTCGACGAATTCGGCGGCGGGCGCGGAAGCCGGATGCACCAGAACCTCTTTCGCGACCTCCTGGCAGCGGCGGGACTCGACGCGACCTACCTCGGTTACCTCGACCGGGTGGGTGCACCGACCCTCGCACCGGTCAACCTGATGTCGATGTTCGGTCTGCACCGATCGCTGCGGGGTGCCGCCGTCGGACACCTCGCCGCGACCGAGATCACCTCCTCACCCGGATCGCAGCGGCTGGTGAAAGCGTTGCAGCGGTTGGAGTTCCCGGCCGAGTGTGTCGCGTTCTACGCCGAGCACGTCGAGGCGGACGCGGTGCACGAGCAGGTCATGCGACACGACGTGGTGGGCGACCTCGTCGCGCGCGAACCGGAACTCGAGGCGGACGTCGTCTTCGGGATGCGCGCCATCGACCATGTCGAGAACGTCCTGGCGGACCATCTCATGGACGCGTGGAGCAACGGCCGGGAGTCGCTGCGCCCCGCGTCGTGATCCGCGACCGGAACCGGACTCTCCGTACACTGGGACCATGGAACCTCTGCTCCTGATCATCGTCGTCGTGGCTCTGGTCGTCGGCGTCGTCGTCGTGTCCCAGCGCAGGTCCGGCCGACGGAGTCTCGAGTCGCTCGACGACGCCAAGGCCGACGCGCGTCAGGCCATCGAGCGCCTCGGCGGCCAGGTGTACAACCTGGTGGGCTCGGACACTGCCTCCAAGCAGGCTCTGGCCGACGCGTCCGAGCGCTACACGGCCGCGGGCTCACAGATCGATCAGGCGCAGTCCCCCACCCAGGCGCGTCTGGCCAAACAGACTGCGCTGGAAGGGCTCTACTACATCCGCGCTGCCCGGCTGGCGATGGGCATGGACCCCGGCCCCGAGGTCCCCACCATCGACGGACAGAAGTCCGCGGGCGAGGTCACCGAGGAACGCACCGTCGACTACGAGGGTCGGGCCGTGACCGCGAGCCCCGGACCGTCCGAGAAGACGCCGAACTACTACCCCGGCGGACGCGTGGCGGGTCGCCCCGTCCCTGCGGGCTGGTACTCCGAGCCGTGGTGGAAGCCCGCCCTCGTGGCCGGCGCGTGGGGCATGGGATCCATGTTCCTGTTCTCCGCGATGTTCTCCGGGATGGCCGGCGTGGGCTACGGGGCGGACAACTTCGCCAGCGGTGAGGGCGACGGGACCGACATGAGCGACGGCGGCGACATGGGCGGCGACACGGGTGACGGTGGCGGCGACATGGGCGGCGATGCCGGGGGCGACTTCGGTGGTGGCGACTTCGGCGGTGGTGGCGACTTCGGCGGTGGTGGCGACTTCGGGGGCGGCGGCGACTTCGGAGGTTTCTGACCTCCACGGGCGCCGGTCCGCACACCCCCGGTGCCGTGCACCCCGTCCAGTCAGCGGAACCGGGTGCGCGCCCCCGGAACGTGTGCGGACGGATCAGCGCTCGACCGACCTCACGTCGCCTGACACGTCGGGCACCAGAAGAGGTTGCGGCCCTTCATGTCCGCGGTGAGAATCGTCGTGCCGCAGATCAGGCACGGCTGGCCGTTCCGCTTGTAGACGTAGGAACGCGGGCGTCCCGGTCCTCGCGACCCGGTGCCCGAGTCGTGTTCCTTGTCCAGCGTGATGATGCGCCCGCGTCGCACGCCCACCTTCATCAACTCGACGAGATCCGTCCACATCTCGTCCCACTCCTCGTGGTCGAGGTGCTTGCCGGTGCGGAACGGGCTCACGCGGTGCCGGAACAGCAGCTCGGCTCGGTAGACGTTGCCGATGCCGGCGATGACGTCCTGCTCCATCAGCAACGCGCCGACCGCCATGGCCGACTTGTGGATCCGGTGGAAGGCCTTCTCCGGGTCGGACTCCTTGCGCAGCGGATCGGGACCCAGGCGCGCCACCAGCGCGTCGACCTGAGTGTCGTCGAAGATCTCGCAGCGGGTGGGGCCGCGCAGGTCGGTGCCGTACTCCTCCCCCACCATGCGCATCCGCACCTGGCCGACGGGCTCCTTCATGGGAACGGACTGCTCGCCGAACTTTCCGTACAGCCCCAGGTGGACGTGGACGATCGCCCCGTTGTCGTACCGGTGGAGCAGATGCTTGCCCCAGGCGTCGGCGCGCTTCAGGACATGCCCGGAGACCCACTCGGCGCCGTCGACGAAACGTCCCTGCGGACTGGACACCTCGATGACCTGGCCGCCGAAACGCTTCTGGTGCAGTCGCGCCAGACGATGGAGAGTGTGCCCCTCGGGCATGGGTGGTACCTGACTACTCGGGCTGTGGTGCGGACCCTCTTATTCGGAGCCGCCGTCGGCCGAGGGTGCACCGGGAACGGCCGGCGCGTCGCCGGTGCGCTCGTACTCGGACAGGATGTCGATGCGGCGCTGGTGGCGCTCCTCGCCCGACCACGGGGTCTCGAGGAACGCGTCCACGATCGCGAGCGCCTCGGGCAGCGTGTGCATGCGGCCGCCGATGCCGATCAGCTGCGCCTTGTTGTGCTGACGCGCGAGCTGGGCCGTCTCGACGCTCCAGGCGAGAGCACACCGCGCGCCGGGGACCTTGTTGGCCGCGATCTGCTCACCGTTGCCGGAGCCACCGAGCACCAGTCCGAGGCTCTCCGGGTCAGCGACCGTGCGGCGAGCCGCCTCGATGCAGAACGCCGGGTAGTCGTCCACCGCGTCATACGTGAACGCACCGCAGTCGATCGGCTCGTGTCCCGATTCCCGCAGGTGGTCGATGATCTGATTCTTGAACTCGAAGCCGGCGTGATCGGCACCCAGGTATACGCGCATGGCTAGAGTTTGACAGGTGCCCCCCTCCGCCCCGACGCCACCGTGCGGGTGGGGCCCCGTCGCCGGGGTGGACGGCGCCGCGGGCCGGTGGGTGGTGGCTCGCCTCCACGAGGGACGAGTGTCGTTGACCCTGGTCGACACCGTCGCGGCCGTCCTGGACACCACCCGGGACTGCGCGGCCGTCGGGGTCGACATGCCGCTGACCGTTCCCGACGCCGGAGTGCGGGCGAGCGAACTCCAGGTTCGGACGTTCCTGGGCCCGGCGCGATCGTCGCTCTTCCCCACGCCGGTACGCGACGCGGTGTGGGCGGCCTCCTGGGAGGACGCCTGCGTGATCGCCCGCGCCCGCACGGGCAAGGCCATCAGCAAGCAGTCCTGGTACCTCACCGACCACATCCGGGCCTGGGACGCGGCCGACCCCGACATCGCGCGGGTGATCGAGGTGCACCCGGAATCGTCGTTCCGGGCACTCGCCCCCGCCACCCGCTTCACGTCGAAGAAACGAGCCCGCGGCATCGCGCAACGGCTGCAAGCACTCTCGGTGGTGGTGGACGTGCCGGCGCTGCTGGAGGCCACGAGTGCGATCGAGGACGGGCCCGCGATGGACGACGTACTCGACGCGGTGGCGGCCGCCTGGTCCGCGCGTCGCTGGCTCGGCGGCGAGGCACTGGAGTTCGGGGACGGCACTCGCGATCGCCGCGGCCGTCCCGACCTCATCGTGGTCTGACGCACCCCGCCGGAATCACCGACGGGGTGCGCGGTCGACTCAGTCGAACTGCGGGTCCTCGTTGCGAGAACGCTTGAGCTCGAAGAAGTGCGGGTACGACGCGAAGATCACCGACGCGTCCCACAGCTTGCCGGCCTCCTCGCCGCGCGGGATCCTCGACAGCACGGGACCGAAGAAGGCGACACCGTTGACGTGGATGGTCGGCGTGCCGACGTCCTTGCCCACCTTGTCCATTCCCGCGTGGTGGCTCTTGCGCAGCGCGTCGTCGAACTCACTGCTCGCGGCCGCCTCGGCCAACGAGGCCGGGAGGTCCAGTGCAGCGAGCGACTTCTGGATCACGTCCGGGAAGTCCTTGTTGCCCTCGTTGTGGATTCGCGTCCCCATCTCGGTGTAGAGCGGCGCGAGGATCTCGTCGCCCTTCTCCTGCGCGGCCGCGATCGCGACGCGGACGGGACCCCACGCCTTCTTCATCATGTCCTGGTACTCGTCGGGAAGATCGCGTCCCTCGTTGAGGACCGCCAGGCTCATGACGTGGAAGTTCGTCTCGATGTCGCGAACCTTCGCCACCTCGAGAATCCAGCGCGAGGTGATCCAGCACCACGGGCAGAGCGGGTCGAACCAGAAATCTGCCACGTCCTTGCTATCGCTCACGTCGGTCCTTTCGTCGTCGGGTAGTGCTCGGTGTTCGGCTGGTCTGCGGAGCGTCCCGCACAGTGGGCCGGTGACACGAACTCTGCACACCTGTTCTACCCGCCCGCGGCGACCGGCGTCATGATGGGATGGACACAGCCGCGACCGCAGTTCGGCGGTGGCAGAAGAAATCGACAGAAAGGGTGCACGTGGTTGCCCCCAATTTGACCAGGGACCAGGCAGAGGAACGGTCCTCGCTGCTCACGGTCACGCACTACTCCATCACTCTCGACCTGACGGACGGAGCCGGTGGCCCGGGCGAGAAGACCTTCTCCTCGACCACCACCGTCACCTTCGACGCGACCGCCGGAGCCTCCAGTGTCGTCGACATCGTCGCCGCCTCGGTGAGCTCCGCGACGCTCAACGGAACCGACGTCGACGTCTCCTCCTACGACGAGTCGACGGGCATCGCGCTCACCGACCTCGCGGAGCACAACGAGCTCACCGTGGTCGCGGAGTGCGTCTACTCCCATACCGGTGAGGGCCTGCACCGCTTCGTCGATCCGTCGGACGGCTCCGTCTACCTGTACAGCCAGTTCGAGACCGCGGACGCCAAGCGCATGTTCGCGTGTTTCGATCAGCCGGATCTCAAAGCGACCTTCGACGTGACGGTGACGGCACCGAGGGACTGGGCCGTCATCTCCAACGCGGCTGCCGCGGAGACCTCCGAGGCGTCCGGTGCCACGACGCACGTGTTCGAGACGACTCCCGTGATGAGCACCTACCTCGTCGCGCTCATCGCCGGCCCGTACGCGCAGTGGACCGATTCCTACTCGGACGACCACGGCACCATTCCGCTCGGAATCTACTGCCGCGCATCGCTGTCGGAGTACATGGACGCCGATCGCCTCTTCACCGAGACCAAGCAGGGCTTCGAGTTCTACCACCGTAACTTCGGTGTCCCGTACGCCTTCGGCAAGTACGACCAGCTGTTCGTGCCCGAGTTCAACGCGGGCGCCATGGAGAACGCCGGCGCGGTGACCTTCCTGGAGGACTACGTCTTCCGGTCCAAGGTGACGCGCTACTCCTACGAGCGCCGCGCCGAGACCGTGCTGCACGAGATGGCCCACATGTGGTTCGGCGATCTCGTGACCATGCGGTGGTGGGACGACCTGTGGCTCAACGAGTCCTTCGCCACGTTCGCGTCGGTGCTCTGCCAGTCGGAGGCCACCGAGTACACCAGCGCGTGGACCACGTTCGCGAACGTCGAGAAGAGCTGGGCCTACCGCCAGGACCAGTTGCCGTCGACGCACCCCATCGCCGCGGACATTCCCGATCTCGCCGCAGTCGAGGTCAACTTCGACGGCATCACCTATGCCAAGGGCGCCAGCGTCCTCAAGCAGCTCGTCGCCTACGTCGGGCTCGAGGACTTCCTCGCGGGCCTGCGCAGCTACTTCCGCGACCACGCCTTCGGCAACGCGACCTTCTCGGATCTGCTGTCGGCTCTCGAGGCCTCGTCCGGTCGCGACCTGTCGGACTGGGGTGATCAGTGGCTGCGCACCACCGGCCTGAACACCCTGACACCGGAATTCGAGATCGACGACGACGGCAACTACTCGTCCTTCTCCGTCGTGCAGGGGGCCGCGGCACCCGGCAAGGGTGAGCGCCGCGTGCACCGCATCGCCGTCGGCATCTACGACGGTGACGACTCCGGCGCGCTCACTCGCACCCAGCGGGTCGAGCTCGACGTCGAGCCGCAGGAGCGCACCGAGGTTCCCGCGCTGGTGGGCACGCCCGCCGGTCGGTTGGTGCTCGTCAACGACGACGACCTGACGTACTGCTCGCTGCAGCTGGATCCAACCTCGCTCGAGACGCTCATCGCGCGCATCGGCGACATCACCGAGTCGCTTCCTCGCACCCTGGCGTGGTCGGCGGCGTGGGAGATGACCCGGCAGGCCGATCTGAAGGCACGCGACTTCGTCGCACTGGTGCAGCGCGGCATCACCTCCGAGACCGAGGTCGGAGTCGTGCAGCGGCTCCTGCTGCAGGCGCAGACCGCGCTCGGCAGCTACGCCGAGCCGGGGTGGGCGCAGTCCACGGGATGGCCCGAGTTCGCCGACCGCCTCCTCGAGCTGGCGCGCGCGGCCGACGGTGGGTCGGATCATCAGCTGGCCTACGTCAACGCGCTGGCCTCGTCCGTGCTGGCCGAGCGCCACACGACAGTGATGCAGGCGCTGCTCGACGGAGACGTGGACGGCCAGGATCTGGGCGGCCTCACCGTCGACACCGATCTGCGCTGGCGGTTCGTCACCGCTCTGGCTCGCAGCGGCGCGATCGACGCGGGGTCCGACACACCCGTGATCGACGCCGAGGCCGAGAAGGACAACACCGCGGCCGGTGCCCGCAACGCGGCGGCGGCACGAGCTGCCCGCCCGCAGGCCTCGGTCAAGGAGGAGGCGTGGACCACGGTCATCGACAACGACTCCCTACCCAACATCACCGCACGTGCCATCATCGGCGCGTTTCCCGGTGCGGGCCAGGGAGAGTTGTTGGAGCCGTTCGTCTCCCGCTACTTCGACGCCATCTCCGATGTCTGGGCACGTCGTTCCAGCGAGGTCGCGCAGACCGTCGTCGTCGGTCTGTACCCGACCTGGTCCATCAGTGAGCAGTCGGTGGCGGCGGCGGACGAGTTCCTCGCGGGCGACCACCCGCCGGCCCTCGCGCGCCTCGTCGTCGAGGGTCGCGCGTCCGTGGTGCGGTCGCTCGCCGCTCGAGCGGCGGACGGTGCCTGACCGCACCTGACTCGCGCACGGACAAGGGCCCATCATCCTCGCGGATGATGGGCCCTTGTCTCTGTGCCGGGGTGGCGCCGTGTCAGGCGGACGGGCCGGTGATCGCCGCGCTCATGACGCGCACGGCGGCGACGAGGCCGTCGATCAGGTCGCCGTCACGGAAGGATCCCGTGGCCGCGGTGATACCGAGCTGCGCGATGCGGTCGTCGACGAGATGGGCGACGCCTCGACCGGAACGAACCTCGATGGCGTGCTGGTTCGGTGAGACCGCGATGAGCACCGAGTACTCGGCCTCGGGCGTTCCCGCGAGAGCGGCGTCCGCACCCGCGGCGGTGTCGGAGCCGAGGTCACCGACCAGCACGTTGAAGCGGATGCCCGTACGGCGGGTGGCCTCGATGAGCGACTCGTCGAGCTGGATCAGCTCGTCGGTCGCGAACGGGGACAGGTCGGGGTTGACGGTGCCCACCTGGTGCACACCGGAGACTCGACCGCTCGCGGTCACCACATGGCCGACGGGAAGGTTCTCCTCGTCGATCCGACGGGTCGAGAGTTCACCACTTGCCACTTGCCCGGCCTCCTACCAGCGAAGCCGAACCCGCGGTGAGTTCGGCGTGTGTCGAATGCGCAGCGTGCTGCGAGTACGGCGTCACCTCGTCCGTGGCCGACCACAGCACCGGGGCGTGGTCCCACTGCTGCCCGAGTCGGTAGGGGGCGGGACGCGGCGCGGGATCGGTCGACGTGATCTTCGCGAACACGAAGAGCGCGAGGAACAGTGCCAACGGAATCAGTCCGAAGATCAGCGCGGTTTCGAGGATGCTCACGCCCATCACCTTAGTGGACGGGTGTCAGGCCGCGCCCTCACCCAGGTACGGCAGCCAGGTGGGATCGAGTTCCTTGATGCTCGCGAGCAGTCGCCAGTGCGGACCCTTCGGCGGGACCAGCGCGGCGCGCAGGGTCCACCCCAGCTCGCTGAGCATCTTGTCCGCCTTGCGGTGATTGCAGGAAGCGCAGCACGCGACGCAGTTCTCCCAGGAGTGACCGCCGCCGCGACTGCGCGGCACCACGTGGTCGATGGTCTCGGCCTTGGAACCGCAGTACGCGCACCGGAAACGGTCCCGATGCATCAGAGCCGCCCGCGTCATCGGGATGCGCGCCCGGTAGGGCACCCGCACGTACGAGCGGAGGCGGATGACCGACGGCACCTGCAGAGCGATGTCCGCCGAGTGAACGACGGGACCGTCGTCGTCGTCGTGCACCACGACGGCCTTCTCGCAGACCAGCAGGACGACGGCACGCCGCATGGGCAGCGCGGTGAGTGGTTCGAACGTGGCGTTCAGGAGGAGTACGCGCCGCTTCACCCAGGCGGGGACGGCGTCCTCGTGATCGAGGTGCCCGTCGACGTCGGCCGGATCGGAGTGATCGGTGACGGCGTGCAACGACGCGCCGCCGAAGACGACAGGGTGTTCGGACTGGGGTCGCGCCCCCGACGCGCCGCCCTGCACGGCGTCGGTGGGCGACAGTTGTCGATGCCCGGCCCGAACCTTCGCGACAGTCCCGCTCTTCTTCATGCCACCTCCAGTGACCACTGCGCGCGGCGCGACTACCACTGGTTTGCGACAGCCACCGCCCGCACGTGAAGACCAACCACAGTGCATCACGAATCGGTGCCGTTCGCACGCTCATTCGAGGTCCGGCCGACGGCCACGCGGTGAACTCCGGGTGTCCCCCCGCACGGGTGGCGGGGTGGGTGCCGAGACGGGTGGTGACAGGTGGCGTGCGCCGAGGAGATCCGTAGACTTTTCGGGTGTATTCCTTCGACCCGAACGACGTCCTCGCCCTCTCGCTCTCCGACACCGGTCGCGACTGGCTGATCCAACGCCCGCTCCAGGTTCTGGGGTACGCCCTGCTCGCCGTGGTTCTGCGTTACATCCTGCACCGCATGATCGACCGGTTCACCAGCCGCTCACCCGGCGCGGGTCGCAGCGCTGCGGGTAAACCGCCCCTGCTGAGGCCGCTGCGCGAACGTGCCCCCGCCGGCGTCACCACCACCATCCTGAACGAGCGCCGCAACCAGCGCGCCCGCACCATCGGTTCGGTGCTCAAGTCGGCGGTCTCCGTCGGCATCCTGGTCTGGTTCGTGCTCTCCGCGCTCTCCATCGTCGGTGTGAACGTCGCCCCCTTCATCGCGTCCGCAGGCATCGTGGGTGTCGCGCTCGGTTTCGGCGCGCAGAACCTCGTCCGCGACTTCCTCTCCGGCATCTTCATGCTGCTCGAGGACCAGTACGGAGTCGGCGACATCGTCGATCTCGGCGAGGCATCGGGCACGGTCGAGACCGTGGGCCTGCGGGTCACCACGGTCCGCGACATCTCCGGGACGCTCTGGTACGTCCGCAACGGCGAGGTGCTGCGTGTCGGCAACATGAGCCAGGGTCACGCCGTCGCGGTGTTGGACCTCCCCGTCAGTCATTCCGCCGACATCGACGTCGCGTGCGAGGTGGCCGAGCGCACGGCGCGCGAGTCCATCGAGCGTGGCGAGTTCCAGGAGGACATTCTCGAGGCCCCGCAGATGCTCGGCGTCGACGCCGTCACGTCGGACACGGTGACGCTGCGCCTGACCATCAAGGTCCGACCCGGCCGGCAGTGGGCCGTGCAGCGCCAGTTGCATCGTCAGATCCTGGACGCCTTCGACGAGTCCGGCATCGCGGCGCCCTACCCCAACGGGCGGCCCTTCGGACCCGCCCCGAGTATGAGCACGTGATCGTGGAGAACAATGGAGCCATGACCGAGCCGGCACAGACCTTCTACGACGCGGTCGGCGGTGCGGAGACGTTTCGCACCCTGACCGCGCGCTTCTACGCCGAGGTCGAGCGGGACGAGATTCTGCGGCGGCTGTACCCGGAGGAGGACCTGGGCCCGGCGGAGTCCCGGATGCGCATGTTCCTCGAGCAGTACTGGGGTGGTCCGCGTACCTACTCGGACGAGCGCGGCCACCCGCGTCTGCGGATGCGGCACTCGCCGTTCGTCATCGGGCCGTTCGAGCGCGACGCCTGGCTGCGCGCGATGCACACGGCCCTGGCGTCGATCGACTCGGACACGATGGACGATGTGCATCGACAGCAGTTCGTCGACTACATCGAGATGGCGGCGAACTCGATGGTGAACTCGCCGTTGTAGTGCTGCGCGCTCAGCCGAGGGCGCCGGGGCGACCCTTGCCCCGCAGCTTGCGGGCGACACGCATCGCGAACCACAGGGGACGCGGGATGTGCGGGCGCAGGATGGCGTGCTTGCGCACGTAGTGCGGCACGTGCCACTCGGCCCAGGTGCCGGCGTAGAACAGAGCGGCATCCCCGGCGCGGAGCACGCGGGGCTCGTTGCCCGCGGACTGGACGACGACCTCGCCCTCGATCACGTGGATGGTCTCGTCCTGCTCGAAGTACCAGTTGAAGGTGCCGGCGGTGCAGTCCCAGACCCACGACGACGTGGTGGTGTCCGGGCTGCAGGACCACTGACCGCTGCGCGCGACGGGAGCACCCTCGAGGATCCACGAAGGATCGATCGGAGCCGGCAGGAGCTCGACGGAGTCGAGACTCACGGCTTCGAAAACAGGAGTCGTCATGGAGGTTCCTTTACCGTCGCTTGAAGTTCCGCCTGAAAATACCCCACCAAACAAACTTTGGGTAGTTTTCACGCCGATCGTTCCGATTTTCTTGACCTCCCCATGGCATGAACAGCGGACGCGTGGTGATTCTCGTGGGAGCCGGGCAGGCCGGAGGGGTCGTGGTGACGGGCGCACCGCCCCTCGCGGCTCGGCCTTTGGCACTATTGCGCCTGTGAGCACTCCGATCGACGCGTCTGCCGGCCCGTCCCCCGCCGACGGCCCGTCCGCCCCGGCCCCCTGGTGGTCCGACGCCGTCTTCTACCAGATCTACCCCCGCTCGTTCGCGGACTCCGACGGCGACGGGATCGGTGATCTGGGTGGCATCCGGGACAAGCTCGGATACCTGGAACTGCTCGGCGTCGATGCACTCTGGCTCAGCCCGGTGATGCGGTCGCCGATGGTCGACCACGGATACGACGTGTCCGATCCCCGCGACATCGATCCGCTGTTCGGATCTCTCGAGACGATGGACGCCGTGGTGACGGAGGCGCACGCGCGGGGCATGAAGGTCACGATGGACCTGGTGCCGAACCACACGAGCGATCAGCACGAATGGTTCCAGGCCGCTCTGGCCGCGGCGCCCGGGAGCCCGGAGCGGGCCCGCTACGTGTTCCGGGACGGCAAGGGCGACGGCTCCGAGCCGCCGAACAACTGGCCCAGCATCTTCGGCGGTCCCGCGTGGCACCGCGTCACCGAGGCGGACGGCACACCCGGTCAGTGGTACCTCCACATCTTCGCGCCCGAGCAGCCGGATCTGAACTGGACCGAACCCGAGGTGCTCGCCGACCTGGAGGCGACGATCCGGTTCTGGCTCGACCGCGGTGTCGACGGGTTCCGCATCGACGTGGCCCACGGCATGGCCAAGCCGGCGGATCTCCCGGACATGGATCTGTCCGTGAACGAGCTGATGCGCAACGAGGACGGAGACCCCCGTTTCGACGACGACGGGGTGCACGAGATCCACCGCGCCATCCGCCGGGTCGTGGACGAGTACGACGGCGCGATGACGGTCGGCGAGGTGTGGGTCCAGGACAACGAACGCTTCAGTCGCTACATCCGTCCCGACGAGCTCACCCTGGGCTTCAACTTCCGGCTGGCCGAGTCCGCGTTCGACGCCTCGGCCATCAGGGACGCCGTCGACAACTCGCTCGACGCGGTCGACCGTGTCGGCGGCACGCCGACGTGGACCCTGTCCAACCACGACGTCGACCGCGAGGTCACCCGGTACGGCGGAGGTGAGCAGGGTCTGCAGCGCGCACGCGCGATGGCCCTGGTCCTGCTGGCGCTCCCCGGTGTCGTGTTCGTCTACAACGGCTCCGAGCTCGGGCTGCCCAACGCGGACCTCCCCGACTCCGCTCTGCAGGATCCCGCCTGGTTCCGATCCGGCGGCCAGGAACGCGGACGAGACGCGTGCCGCGTCCCGCTGCCGTGGGAGGGCACCGAGCCGCCGTTCGGATTCTCGACGGCGCGGGAGACCTGGTTGCCGATTCCCGCCGAGTGGGCCCCGCTGACCGTGGAGAGCCAACTCGAGGACGTGGAGTCCATGCTGAGCCTCTATCGGACGGCGTTGAGCCTGCGGGCCGCGCGGCCGGAGTTCAGCGAGCCCGGAGTCGAGTGGTACGGGAGCCCTCCCGGGTGTCTGGCGTTCCGGCGCCGCGGCGGCGTCATCTGCGCTCTGAACACCACGTCCGAGCCCATCACCCTGCCGCCGGGAGCGCTGCTGCTCGCCAGCGCACCGCTGCAGGACGGGCTGCTTCCGGCCGACGCGGCGGCCTGGCTCGTCTGAGCGAGTCGCGGTGCGGGTCGGTCAGGACACCATGAGCGGGATCGTGGCGCCCCGGCTGCGGAACACCGATCCGTAGCGGGCGTCGAGCCGGATCCAGGACCGAGCGATTCGCACCCGGACGCGCGCGTCGTCCGCACTCCGCGACGAGTCGGACACCGTGGGCACGAACTTCATGGCGTTGAGCGCGAAGATCATGCGCATCGACACGGGCACCGCCTCGCCGTCGGCCTCGACGGTCACCACGCCCTGATCGAGCAGCGACACGGGCGGGCCGTGATCGGTTCCGTGTTCGCGGGCCAGGGCGACACCACGCTCGGCCAGCTCCACGAACACCGGACCGGGGACGTCGTCCACATGGGTCCACCCAACGTCCGGCGGCACCGGACCGCGCCAGGCGGAGTCCATGCCGAAGCCGGGATCGAACGGTGCAGGTCCGGCGGATCGCATCGCCGAGAGGAGCCCGTCCGCGGCCACGGTGACGTCCGACGGCAGCACCCGGGCGCGGATCACGCGGGCGGCGAGGACGTCGAATCCGGTCTCGATCCACGCGACCACGTGACTGTCACCGCGGCGCCGGAGGCGCACCACCGCGCCCGGGTCGAGCCGCGCGGCGTGGGTCAGGAAGGTCGACAGATCGTCCCGGTCCCGCGAGTCCGGGACGGTCACCGACCGCTCGGCCAGCGCACCCGTCACGGCCGCTGCCAGCGCTGCAGGTACTCACGCTCGTCGCCGGACAGCCGGCGCAGGCGCTGGGTGTCGATGTCGAAGGCTGCGATCTGCGTCGACGCCACGATGGCCGGCGGAGTACTCATCGGTGCGCCGTGCGGGCGCACCTCGTATCCCGCCGTGAAGTCGACGGCCCGCAACTGCTCCACCCACATGAACACGTCGAGAGGCGTGTCCTCGTGGCGCAACTGGCCGCGGTAGCGCACGTGCAGGTCGGCGATCACCGCACTGTTCCGCAGGGTCGCGGTGGGGACACCGTCGGCCATGAGCCACGGGATGCGGGCCTCCTCCAGCAGCGTCACCATGCGTGCGTGGTTGATGTGCTGGTACACGTCCATGTCCGACCAGCGCACCTCGACGGGGCAGTGGAAGCCGATGAGCTCGTCGTCTGTCACTCCCCCAACCTATCCGGCCCGGCCCGGCGCCGGGCCGGGCACGTCCGTCCCCCGGGCGTGGTCAACGCGAGACGTCGGTCCGCGCACCCGCCCCTCGCACCATGCTGCGGATCTGCCGCGCCGCCACCGAGAGCGTCGCCAGATCCAGCGTTCCGGACTCGCCGATCTCCGTCAGGGCCGCTCGGGCACGAGCGAGCCGGGAGGCATTGGTGGACTCCCAGTCGGCGATCATCTCGTCCGCCGTCTCCCCCGGTTCGCCGCCGCCCGTCACGTCGAGCGTGAGGGCACGCAGCGACGAGTACAGGTCGTCCCGCAACGCCAACCGCGCCAGGGAGTGCCAGCGGTCGCCGCGTTCGAGCGTGGACACTGCAGACAGCAGCCAGTCGATGCCGAGGTGCTCGCTGAGGGCGTAGTAGAGGCTCGCCATCACCTCGTCGTCCTCGTTCGCGATGTCCGCCGTCTCGATGACGTCGAGCAGGCAGAACACGTCGAGGAGCCGGAACACTCTGTGCGCGAGCTCTTCCGGTGCGCCTTTCTCGATGGCGGACGTGGCACGGTCGAGTCCGCTGCGTGCCTGCCGACCCTTCAGCCAGGTCGGAAGCTGCGATTCCAGGATCCGCACCTTGCGCGCGAACCTCGTGATCTCGGCACCGACAGCGATGGGCTGCGGCCGGTTCGACAACAGCCAGCGGGATCCTCGGTCGAGGAGGCGACGAGACTCGAGCACCAGTTCGTCGGACGCGTCCGTGGGCATGTCGGCCGCGGCGATCGCGGCCCAGATGTCGTGCAGACCGAAGATCTCGCTCGTCGCCGCGAACGCTCGCGCCGCGTCCGTGCTCCCGACTCCCGAGTCCTCCGCGAGGCGGAAGGCGTAGGTGATGCCGCCGTGGTCGACCGTCTCGTTCGCCACCCGCGTGGCCACGATCTCCCGGCGCAGCGGATGCGCCTTGATGGCACCGGCGAAACGTTCGCGCAACGGCGTCGGGAAGTAGTCCGTCATGAGCGGGGCGAACACGTCGTTGTCCGGCAGATCCGATGCCAGCAGGTCTTCCTGCAGCGCCAACTTCACGTGAGCCATGAGAGTCGACAGCTCGGGCGAGGTGAGACCCAGGCCGTTCTGCAGGCGCCGCGAGATCTCCGACTTCGTCGGCAGCGCGTCGAGCGACCTGTCCACCCGGCCCGACGCCACCAGGTCGGCGATCAGTCGAGCGTGGACGCCCAGCAGTTCGGGGGCGTGTGCCCGTGAGACACCCAGCAGCTCGTTCTGCGCGACGTTGTCCTCGAGAACGAGGGCGCCCACCTCGTCCGTCATGGAGGCCAGCAGGGACTCCCGGTCCTCTGCGGCCAGGTCACCCGACGTCACGGTGGAATCGAGCAGGATCTTGATGTTGACCTCGTGATCGGAGCAGTCGACGCCGGCGGAGTTGTCCACGGCGTCGGTGTTGATCTTGCCGCCCGCGGCGCTGTACTCGATGCGGCCGAGCGCGGTCACCCCGAGGTTGCCGCCCTCTCCGACCACGCGCGCCCGCAGGTCCGCACCGTTCACGCGCACCGGGTCGTTGGCCTTGTCGCCCACGTCGGCATCGCTCTCGGTGCGCGACTTCACGTAGGTGCCGATGCCGCCGTTCCACAGCAGGTCCACCGGCGCCGTGAGGATGGCGCGCATCAGTTCGGGCGGTGACAGGGCGGTGACGTCGTCCGCCAGTCCGAGAGCCGCGCGCACCTCGGCGCTGACCGGTACCGACTTCACGGTGCGTTCGTGTACTCCGCCACCCCTGCTGATCAGGGAGGTGTCGTAATCCGCCCACGACGAGCGCGGCAGTTCGAACAGTCGCCGTCGCTCCGCGAAGGAGGCGGCCGCGTCGGGTGCGGGATCCAGGAAGATGTGCCGGTGGTCGAACGCGGCGACGATGCGGAGATGTTCACTGAGCAGCATCCCGTTGCCGAACACGTCGCCACTCATGTCACCGATACCGACCACGGTGATCTCGTCGGACTGCGTGTCGATGCCGTACTCGCGGAAGTGACGCTTCACGCTCTCCCAGGCACCCTTGGCGGTGATGCCCATCGCCTTGTGGTCGTACCCCACCGACCCGCCCGAGGCGAAGGCGTCACCGAGCCAGAAGCCGTACTCGGCGGACACCTCGTTCGCGAGATCGGAGAACGTGGCAGTGCCCTTGTCCGCCGCCACCACGAGGTACGAGTCGTCGTCGTCACGTCGCACCACGCGCTGCGGTGGGATCGCGGCGCGGGTGGCGCGGTCGAGGTTGTCGGTGACGTCCAGCAGCCCCGCGATGAACATGCGGTAGCAGGCTCTCCCCTCGGCGGTGGTCGCGGAGCGGTCGGTCGCAGCATCGCCGGTCGGAGACGGCGGCTGCTTGACGACGAAGCCGCCCTTCGCCCCCACCGGCACGATGACCGCGTTCTTGACGGCCTGCGCCTTGGCCAGTCCCAGCACCTCGGTGCGGAAGTCCTCGCGCCGGTCGGACCAGCGGAGACCACCGCGCGCGACCGTGCCGAAGCGCAGGTGCACGCCCTCGACGCGCGGCGAGTACACGAAGATCTCGAAACGCGGGCGCGGCTTGGGCAGCACGTCGATGCCGCGAGGGTCGAACTTCAGGGACAGGAAATCGCGCTCGCGACCCTGCTCGTCGACGACGAAGTGGTTGGTGCGCAGCGTCGCTCGCACGAGGGTGAACAGGGCACGCAGCACCCTGTCGGCGTCGAGGCTGACCACCTGATCGATCAGTTCGGCGAGCTCCGACGCGATCTCGTCGGCACGCTCCTCGGACGCCGAGGCGGGATCGAACTGCGCGTCGAACAGGTCGACGATCAGTCGAGCCGTCACCGGGTTGGCGAGGAGAACACCCTCGATGCCGGTCTGGCTGAAAGGGAATGCGGCCTGGCGCAGGTACTTCGCGTACGCCCGCAGCACCACCGCGCGGCGCCACTCGAGACCGGCCCGCAGAACCAGTTCGTTGAAGCGGTCGGCCTCCGCGTGGCCGTTCCACACGGCAGCGAACGCGTCGGTGAATCGTCGGCTGACCACACTCGTCTGGTTCTCGGCGCCCTCGATGACCTCGGGCTCCGCGGACAGGCCGAAATCGTAGATCCAGCAGCGCGTTCCGTCCTTGCGCACCACGGCGTACGGCCGCTCGTCGACCACCTCCACACCGAGGCTCTGCAGGACGGGCAGCACCTGGCTCAGCGAGACCTCGCTGCCGGTCACGTAGAGGGAGAAACGCCAGTGACCCGCCTCGGCGTCGCGCGGGCGGTACAGGCACATGTCGATGTCGTCGCCGACGAGCGCGTCGAGTCGAGCGATGTCGACGAGCGCCCGGTCCGCGTCGAAGTCCTGCTTGTAGGCCTCGGGGAAGGCGACGGCATAGCGCGCCGCGTTGTCGGGCGACACCGACGGGTCGGCCGCGGCCGCCTCACGCAGAGCGTCATCCCACGTGCGGGTGGCGTCGGCGATCAGGGCCCGGATGCGGTCGCGGTTGGCGTCCGAGACGTCGACGGCGTCCGCGCTCTGTCCGTCGAAGCGAACAGTGAAGTGCACCAACGCGAGTGGGCTGTCCGAGACGCGTGCCTCGTACTCGACGTCGGTACCGCCGAGCTCGTGCAGCAGGATCCTGCGGGTCTCGAGACGCAGGCGGGTGGTGTAGGAGTCGCGCGGAAGGTAGACCAGCGCCGACACGAACCGGCCGTACCCGTCGCGGCGCAGGAAGAGCAGCACCTCGCGGCGCAGGGCACTGCGCTCCACGGCCGAGATGGTGTCGAAGAGCGACCTGCTGTCCGCCGAGAAGAGTTCGGTGCGCGGGAAGGACTGGATCGACTCGAGCATGGCCTGGCCGGAGTACGACGACAGGGTGTGCCCGGCGCGCTCGATGACGGTGCGCACGCGATCACCCACGACCGGGATGTCGAGGACGTTGCCGTGCAGTGCGGAGATGGTGAACAGCCCCGTGAACCGGTGCTCTCCCACCGTGTTTCCCTCGTCGTCCAGGTCGTGGACACCGACGAAGTAGGGGTGCACGGCGCGGTGCACCGACGTGGAGCTCGAGGCGCGGGTGAGCACGAGAAGGTCCTCGCGAGCGACCACTCGGTCGATCGGCAGGTCGAAGCCCGCGACGGCGCCCGGATCGTCGGATCGCAGGATGCCCAGCGCGGACTCGGCGACGGGTTCGAGACCCGCCTCCGTCGCGGTGTACCGGCGGCTGCCGAGCACGCGGAAGTTGCCCTCGGACAACCACCGCAGCAGGCGGGCGGCGTCGTGCCGCGCCTCGGGGGTGACGGACTCGGTTCCGTCCGCGTCTCCGCGGCGTGGTCGTTCCAGACGATCGGCCAGTTCCAGCTGGCGACGCTGCATGGCCTCGGTGTCGTCGACGACGCGACGGACGTCGGCGAGCACGTCGGCCAGCGAGCTCTCGAGCGAGGCGAAGGCCTCCTCGCTCGCCGCGGGGTGCAGAGCCACGTGGATCCACGATTCGAGGATGCTGCCGTCCGCGAGATCGCCGGTCTCGACATCGGACGGGGTGGCTCCGCCTCGGATGGAGAGGAGCGCGCCGGACTCGTCGCGCACGACGCGCAGGATCGGGTGCACCACCTCGACGACCGCGATGCCGGCTCCGGTGAGCCAGGCGGTGACCGACTCGACCAGCATCGGCATGTCGTCGGTGACGATCTGCAGGGCCACGCCGACGGTGCTGTCGGGTCCGCGGTGCAGGGCGAGAGAGGCGACGCCGGGATCACGACGCTCGGCGAGCTCCAGATGTCGGTGCACCACCGCGGTCGGGTCGGCTCCCGTGGTGGTCCGCAACACGTCCAGATCGACGTGCCCGAAGTACACCGCGCGGAGGTCGTCCGCCCGATCGAGCACCGAGTTCGGCGCCGTTGCCGCCTCGGAGTGCTCTCCCGCTGAAGTCATCGCTGTCGCCTTTCGATCACCACGAGCGGCGGATCCACCGGTCGGGGCGACGTTGTCCGTGGGGTTCGGCTCCCGACCCTAGCCTCGCGAGGCCGGGAGCCGAACACCGCGGTGACGTGGCGTGCGATGAAAATAGGTTACTTACCAGTACATTTCAGTCGCGCGTGAGCTTCCGGTGCGTCACGCGGTGCGGGCGAGCGGCGTCGGGACCGAGGCGCTCGACCTTGTTGGCCTCGTAGCCCTCGAAGTTGCCCTCGTACCAGTACCAAGCGGCCTCGTTGTCGCCGAAGCCACCTTCCCACGCCAGGATGTGCGTGCACGTCCGGTCGAGGAACCACCGGTCGTGCGAGATCACGACGGCGCAACCGGGGAACTCCTCGAGGGCGTTCTCCAGTGAACCGAGGGTCTCGACGTCCAGGTCGTTGGTGGGCTCGTCGAGCAGGATCAGGTTGCCGCCCTGCTTGAGCGTCATCGCCAGGTTCAGGCGGTTGCGCTCACCACCGGACAGCACGCCGGCAGCCTTCTGCTGGTCGTGGCCCTTGAACCCGAACGAGCTGATATACGCCCGCGACGGGAACTCCTGCGTACCGATGGTGATGAAGTCGAGGCCGTCCGACACCGTCTCCCAGACCGTCTTCGCCGGGTCGATGCCCGAGCGGTTCTGGTCGACGTAGCTCAGCTTGACCGTCTGACCGATCTTGACCTCGCCGCCGTCCGGCTCCTCGAGACCGACGATGGTCTTGAAGAGCGTGGTCTTTCCGACGCCGTTGGGGCCGATGACACCGACGATGCCGTTTCGCGGAAGCGTGAACGACAGGTCCTTGATCAGCACGCGGCCGTCGAAGCCCTTGTCGAGGCTCTTGACCTCGACCACGACGTCGCCGAGGCGCGGCGGGTTGGGGATCTGGATCTCGTCGAAGTCGAGCTTGCGCATCTTGTCGGCCTCGGCCGCCATCTCGTCGTAGCGATCGAGACGTGCCTTGTTCTTGGCCTGGCGAGCCTTGGCGCCGGAGCGGACCCAGGCGAGTTCGTCCTTGAGGCGCTTCTGCAGCTTCTGGTCCTTCTTGCCCTGGACCTCGAGACGCTCGGCCTTCTTCTCCAGGTAGGTGGAGTAGTTGCCCTCGTAGGGGTAGAGGCGACCACGGTCGACCTCGCAGATCCACTGCGCGACGTGATCGAGGAAGTACCGGTCGTGGGTCACGGCCAGGATGGCACCCTGGTACGCGGCCAGATGCTGCTCGAGCCAGAGAACCGACTCGGCGTCGAGGTGGTTGGTGGGCTCGTCGAGCAGCAGCAGGTCCGGCTTGCTCAGCAGCAGCTTGCACAACGCCACACGACGCTTCTCACCACCGGACAGGTGGGTCACACCCTCGTCCGGCGGCGGGCAGCGCAGTGCGTCCATGGCCTGCTCGAGCTGCGAGTCGATCTCCCACGCGTCGGCGTGGTCGAGCTTCTCCTGCAGCTCGCCCATCTCCTCCATCAGCTCGTCGGAGTAGTCGGTGGCCATCAGCTCGGCGATCTCGTTGTACCGCTTGAGTTGGACCATCGTCTCGCCGAGACCGTCCTCGACGTTCTCGCGAACCGTCTTGTTCTCGTCGAGCTCGGGCTCCTGCATGAGGATGCCGACGGTGGCGCCCTGCGCGAGGAACGCCTCACCGTTTCCGGGCTGGTCGATCCCGGCCATGATCTTGAGGATCGAAGACTTGCCGGCGCCGTTGGGGCCGACGACGCCGATCTTCGCTCCCGGCAGGAAGCTCATCGTCACGTCGTCCAGAATGACCTTGTCGCCGTGCGCCTTGCGCACCTTCTTCATGGTGTAGATGAATTCCGCCACGAGTTCCTCTCGATGTGCTCACCAGCGTGTGTGCCGGGCGGATCGCGCCGGCTGAGATGCCGACGACGGGGCCGACAACTGGGAGATGTGCTCGACGCGGAAGTCTACCGGGACCGACCGGTGCCCGTGAAACCGTTCGCGGTCAGCCCACCGGCACCGGCTCGGGCTCCGCCGTGTCCACCGCGGCCTCGGCGACGGTCTCGCCGGACTCCTGCCGCTCGGCCGCCTGACGCGGCCGGTCCACCTTGACGTGGCACCGAGCGAGATCGGGTCCCACCGCGGTGGCTCGGATCTCGAGATCGGCTCGGCCCACGCCCTCCTTGGTCGTGTACTCGTTGGTGTGCGCCTGCCCGAAGACGATGACCGAATCGCCCTTCATCAGCGACGCTCCGACCCCCGACACGAGACGTCGCCAGCAGCTGACCGAGGCGTAGAGCGTGTCCCCGTCCTGCCACTCCCCACTCTCGCGGTCCATGCGGCGCGAATTGCTGGCCACGCGGAAGCTGAGCACCTCGTCGCCGGACGGCGTGGTGCGCTTGATCGGATCGGTGATGACGGTGCCCACCACGGTCAGATACGACTCGTACATCGTTCCCCCTCTCGCAGTCGATCCGGTACCGACCGCGCCCCCGACTCTGCGCCGCTCGCAGCGCGGACAGAAGGGCCCGCGAGCACCTGTGGACGGCCGTCCACAGGAGCGCCGCGGGGGTTGACAAGAGGAGTGGTCAGGCAGTGACCAGCGAGTCGCCGGACGCCTCCAGCAGTGCGGCGTAGGCACCGCCGCGGGCGACGAGCTCGTCGTGGGTTCCCGATTCGACGACGTGCCCGTGATCGAGCACCACGATGCGATCGGCCGACCGCACGGTGGAGAGTCGGTGGGCCACCACGATGGTGGTGCGGTCCTGCTCGAGCTGGTCGATCGCGTCGGCGAGAGCACGTTCGGTGGTGGTGTCCAGGGCGCTGGTGGCCTCGTCCAGAACGAGGACGGGCGGGTTGCGCAGTACGGTGCGCGCGATGGCGAGGCGCTGCTTCTCGCCGCCGGAGAACCGGTAGCCACGCTCCCCCACCATCGTGTCGTAGCCGTCGTCGAGCGAGGCGATGAAATCGTGGATCTGCGCTGTGCGAGCGGCATTCTCGATGTCCGCGTCGGTGGCGTCGGGCCGCGCGAAGCGGAGGTTCTCGCGGATCGTGTCGTGGAAGAGATAGGTCTCCTGCGACACCACCCCGACCGTCGCAGACACGTCGGCGAGCGAGAGATCGCGGAGATCGACACCGTCGACCTCGACCGACCCGGACGTCGGATCGTAGAGCCGCGCCGTCAGATACCCGAGTGTCGTCTTGCCGGCGCCGGTCGCTCCCACGATCGCCAGGGTGCTCCCGGCGGGGACCGTGAGGTCGATGTCCGTGAGCGTCGGATGTGCCGCACCCGGATAGTCGAAGCCCACGTGGCGGAAGCGCACCTCACCGCGTCGGGCCGTCGGATCGATCGGCGTCGGTACGGCGGGTTCGTCGATGTCCACCGGGAGATCGAGGTACTCGAAGACTCGGCCGAACAGAGCCAGGGAGCTCTGCACCTCGACGCCGGTGTTGAGCAGCATCATCGTGGGGCGGAACAGCTGAGTCTGAAGGGTGGTGAACGCGACCAGCGTTCCCACCGTCAACGCGCTGCCGTTGCCGATGGTGATGCCGGCGAACCAGTAGACCAGGGCCGGCATTGCGGCGAAGCTGATCGACATGGTCGCCATGCGCCACTTGCCCGCCATCATCGAGCGGAGTTCGACGTCGGCGACCTCGGACGAGCGTTCGGTGAACCGATTCGTGAGGACCGACGACGCGCCGGTCGTCTTGCCCAGCAGGATGCCGCTCACCGAGAGCGACTCCTCCACCTGGACGGACAGATCGCTGAGCAGGCGTTGTCGCACGGTGGAGATACGGCGACGCTCGTCGCCGACCCGCCGAGCGATGCGGACGAACACCGGCAGGATGGCGAGCGAGAAGAGGGCCAGTTTCCAGTCGAGCAGGAAGAGCGCGACGACGGTGGCCATGACGGTGGTCGCGTTCTGAGCGATCGACGTGGCCGTGTTGGTGACGACGGACTGCATGCCGCCGATGTCGTTGGCGATGCGCGACTGCACCTCGCCGGTGCGGGTGCGCGCGAAGAAGCCGAGCGACTGACGCTGCAGGTGCGAATAGACCTGCACGCGGAGCTGATGCATCAGGGCCTGCCCGATGCTGTTGGACATCCAGGTCTGGGCGACGCCGAGACAGCTGGTGACGACGGCGATCGCGATCATGCCGGCCGCGAGGATCGTCACCAGCGTGACGTCGGCGTTCGGGATGGCGTGATCGAGCATGTCGCGCAGGAGCAGCGGCGATCCCAGTGCCACGACGGCGCTGAGGGTGATGACCGCGCTCACCGCGGCGACCCGGCCGCGATAGGGCCGGAAGAGGGCGACGACGCGCCCGAGCGGTGCGGGCTGGTGGTCCGCAGATGTCACGGGGGACTGCACCGGCCTTGCCGGTGTGGTGGAGGAACGCATATGACCTCCCTGATCGGGTAGAACTGAGGTTACCTCATTATGAGGTCGACCGCTGCAACGCTAGTATCGTCCCGTGCATTCCCACGAGAAGGACCCGGCCGATCTGGTCATGATGGTGGCCAGGTCGATGCGGCGCCGCCACATGGCCGCACTCGAACCTTTCGGACTCTCGCCCTCACACGGACGGGCACTGCGCGTGCTGTCCGGCGCGGCGGGACCACTTCGGCCCGGAGATCTGGCGGAACGGTTACGCATCGCACCCCGATCGGCAACCGATGTCGTCGACGCGCTGGAGTCGGCCGGCTACGTCGCACGGCACGCCGATGCCACCGATCGTCGCGCGGTTCTCCTCGACCTCACCGACGAGGGGCGGGCACTCGCGGACACCATCGCACAGGCGCAGCGCAGCGCGTCCGAGGCGATGTTCGCCGGCCTGAGCGCGGACGACCGAGCGACCCTCACCGACCTGCTCACTCGCATCCACGACGAATCCGGTGCAGAGAACCGCGTCTGACACGGTTCTCTGCACCGGATCCGGTGACTGTGTACGTCAGTGAGAGACGACGGTGGCACCCTCGGGTCCGTCGGGCAGCTTGCCCGAGCGGACGAGCAGCGCTGCCATCACCGAGCCGGCGAGGAAGATGCCCGACGCCCACCAGAACGTCGTGGTGTAGCTGGCGATCTCCGCGTTCATCCGGAGCAGCGTCGCGGCGGCCTGCGGATCCGCGGCCTGAGCCACGGCCGCCTGGTTGTCGGTCGCGTAGTTCGTCGCTGCCGTCGCCGCGATGGTGCTGAGCAGCGCAGTACCGATGGATCCGCCGATCTGCTGCATCGTGTTGACGGTCGCGGAGGCGACGCCGGCGTCGTCCGGCGAGACTCCGGACACGGCGCCCTGCATGGCCGGGGCCATCGTGGCGCCCATGCCCACGCCCATGACGAGCAGGCTCGGCAGGATGTGCGCGGCGTAGGAACTGTCGATCGAGATCTGGGTCAGCAGGGCCATGCCGGCCGACGCGATCAGCATGCCGGCGGACATGAGAACGCGAGGCCCGAAGCGCGGCAGGATGACCGACGTCGCGACGGTGGCCGTGACCACGAGGGTCGCGATCATCGGCAGGAACGCGAACCCGGTGGTGATGGGCGTGTAGCCGAGCGTGCTCTGCAGGTAGTACGTGAGGAACAGGAACACCGCGAACATGCCGGCACCGATGACGAACACCGCGAGGTACGCGCCGCCGCGGGTGCGGTCGAGCACGATGCGCAGCGGGAGAAGCGGATGCGTCGCCCGCGTCTGCAGGTAGACGAAGACACCGAGCAGGACCACACCGACCGCGAGGAAACCGATGGTCACCGCGTTGCTCCACCCGTCGGACTCGGCGTGCGCGAATCCGTAGACGATGGAGAACAGCGCCGCGGACACGGTGAGGGTGCCGGGGATGTCGAGTACCGGACGCTCGGTGGCGCGGTGCTTGGCCAGCAGGAGGAAGCCGCCGACGAACGCGATTCCCGCGAAGATCAAGTTGACGTACAGGCTCCAGCGCCAGTTCGCCCACTCCGTGAGCACACCGCCGAGAAGCAGGCCGATGGCGCCGCCGGCACCGGCGACCGCGCCGAAGATGCCGAACGCCTTCGCACGTTCCTTCGGATCCGTGAACGTCGTGGTCAGCAGGGACAGCGCTGCGGGAGCGAGCAGGGCGCCGAAGACACCCTGTCCCGCACGGGCCGCGACCAGCATGCCGAAGTTGACGGCTGCGCCGCCGACGGCGGACATCACCGCGAAGCCGACGAGTCCGACGAGGAAGGTGGTGCGGCGACCGAAGAGGTCACTCAGTCGACCACCGAGCAGCAGGAGGCTGCCGAATGCCAGAGCGTAGGAGGTGACCACCCACGAGCGGTCCGCGTTGTCGAAGCCGAGATCGAGCTGTGCGGCGGGAAGCGCGATGTTCACGACGGTCGCGTCGAGCACGACCATCAGCTGGGCCAGGCCGAGTACGCCCAGGATGAGCCAGCGAGTGCGGTCGGGCGCGTCGTGCGCGCTCGACCGAATCGTCGGTTGGACGTTTCCGACGTCGGATGTGGTGGAAGACATTGATCCTCGCTTCGGTACGGCGTGAAATGGAGCTATACGGAGGCGTACGCTCCGGATAGCAAGACGATAGCAGCGATGCGGAGGTATGCCCTCCGGTTAACCGACGAACCAGGACGAAACGGACTGTGAAACCCACCACAGCGGCGAAGCCGCTTCGAGCGGACGCCGAGCGGAACAAGCTCAAGATCATCGACTGTG
Organism: Rhodococcus sp. UNC23MFCrub1.1; assembly: GCF_000686025.1. Classification (GTDB taxonomy): domain Bacteria; phylum Actinomycetota; class Actinomycetes; order Mycobacteriales; family Mycobacteriaceae; genus Rhodococcoides. The sequence continues at coordinate 184,202 of NZ_JMLQ01000004.1, read as the reverse complement.
CGCGAGAGTTGTTGGCACGCAAGGGTCTCGAGATCACGCTCGACGACGTCGCTGCGCGCGCCGGGGTGGGTGTGGGCACCGTGTACCGGCGGTTCGCCAACAAACAGGAACTCATCGACGGCATCCTCGAGCAGCGTCTGGTCGACGTGCTCAGCCGCGCAGAGGTGGCCGCGGAGGCCGACGATCCCTGGGCTGCGATGGTCGATTTCTTCGAATTCATGTGTCGACACATGGCCGCGGACCGTGGTCTCGGTCACGTCGTCCTCGGGTGCGACGACGGCCTCGACCGCATCGCGGCAGTCCGGTCCAAGCTCGAACCGACCATCGACACTCTCATCCAGCGCGCCCAGAAGGCCGGGAAGCTCCGCCCGGACGTGCAGCCCGGCGACCTCTTCACCCTGGTGCGGATGATCGTGGCCGGCGCCGAGGTTGCAGACGAGGTGGACGAGGACAACTGGCGACGCTATTTCGCCCTGGTGATCGATTCCCTCGCGGCGGTGCCGGATAGGTCGGTGCCCCTGCCGGGTCGAGCGCTGACACCGGACGAGATCGTCAGCGTCAAGAGCAGATTGCACGGGAGGGCGTCGTGATCGACAACGTGGTCTCCCCCGTGCTTCCCTCGCACCCCGGGCATCCGATGCTGGTGGCGCTGCGCAGTGACGGAGCGTTCCCCCAGTTGGTCCGCTTCGCACTGGTCGGCGGGCTCAGCAACGTCCTCTACGTCGCCGTGTTCGTCGCGATGCACAGCGAGGGTTCCATCGTAGCCAATGCCGTCGGAGCAGTGGCGTCGACCGTTCTCGCCAACGAACTGCACCGCCGTCTCACGTTCCACGCCGCCGATCGGGTGGGCTGGTTCACCGCGCAGTGGGAGGGCGGCGGACTGGCACTCATCGGTCTGGGCGCCAGCACCGCAGCGCTGACAGCGCTCGACGTCGCACTGCCGACCGCCGGCGCCGCGTTGTCGGCCCTGATCCTGGTCGGAGTCACCGCCCTCGTCGGCGGGCTCCGCTTCCTCGCCCTGCGCGGTCTGGTCTTCTAACTGCGCTCACGCTCGCGGCGCGCCAGCTCCGCGAACATCGCGTTGTGCGCCGCGAGGTCCGCACCGTCGTCGCGATCGGCCGCCCGGTCCGTGCGGACTGCTTCCTTCCGGTCCGTGTTGGACCACTGCACCAGCAACGCCAGCATGACGAGGATCAGCGGGATCTCGCCCGTCGCCCACGCGATGCCGCCGCCGAGTCGCTGATCCGCCAGGAGGTCGGAGTTCCACGGCAGCGACAGGCCGCGGAAGAAGGTCTGGCCCATCACCGTCTCGGTGCTCATCAGCGCGATACCGAAGAAGGCATGGAACGGCAGCGATCCGAACACCATCGCCAGCTTGGTCACGGGCGACAATCGACGCGGTGCCGGATCGACGCCGATGACGACCCAGTAGAACAGGTAGCCGCTCAGCAGGAAGTGCGCGTTCATCAGCAGGTGGGCGCCGTGCGAGTCGACGGTCGCGCCGTAGATGCCGCCGAGGTAGAGCGCGTAGAAGCCACCCACGAAGATGACGGCCGCGACCAGGGGCTGGGTGAGGAACCGGGACACCGGGCTGTGCAGGGCCTCGAGGATCCACTCGCGCGGTCCCGGCACACCGTCCCGGCCGGCCGCCGGCAGCACCCGTAGGGCCAGGGTCACGCCGCCGCCGAGCGCGAGCAGCACCGGGGTGAGCATCGACAGCACCATGTGCGAGCCCATGTGCACGCTGAACATCGCCATCGAGTAGCGGTAGACACCCGATGACGTCGCGAACAGCAGCGTCGCGCAGCCCAGGACCCAGGCGATCGTGCGACCCACCGGCCATGCGTCGCCACGGGCCCGCAGTCGACGAACGCCGAGGAGGTAGACGACGGCCATGACGACGGCGGCGGTGCCGAAGATCAGGTCGAACCGCCAGTCGAAGAGGAAACGCTCGAGGCTCGGGGGCGCGGTGAGGTCGTACCCCAACTCCGCCTCGGTGAGCGTCAGCTCCCGAGCGCTCCCCAGCGGGGGCGGTGTCCGGGAGAGTCCGACCGCGAGCCCGATCGTGGCCGCGAAGACCAGTACCTCGGCACCGGCGAAACGCACGAGATTCGCGCGCGACGTCGGGTCCGCGGCGAGCGCGGGCAGGGCCCGTCGACGCTGGGTGTAGCCGAACACGCCGAGGACGACCAGGGCGACGACCTTGGCGAGTACGAGTCGGCCGTAGGTGGTGTCGAACAGATCTGCGGGCTCGACGCGGACGAAGGCGTTGACCACTCCACTGACACCCATGACCACGAACGCCACCGTGGCGACCGCGGAGAAGCGGCGCGCCGCGACATCGGTGTGCGCGCCGGCGCGACGGGCGTGCGCCAGGACGGCGAACAGTCCGCCCGCCCAGAGCGACGCGGCGAGAAGATGCAGGATGAGGCTGTTGGTGGCGACGTCGTGCGATCCACCGGACGACGAGTGCCCCGACAGTGCGAGAGGCATGAGCGAGCCGAGCGCGACCACCAGCAGGATCGGCGTCCACGACCACCGCAGCACGGCACGTGTCCCGAGTGCGAGCAGGATCGCGATGATCGCGGTCCACTGCCACGCGCGGGCCAACTCGATCTGCGACAGGCCCGACCACAGGTTCTCCGGACGCAGCGCCTCGGACACCGGCTGACCGGACGTGTCCGAGAGGGTCAGCGGCACCAGCACGATCGCGCAGGCCGCCCACACGATTGCCGCCGACGACGCGGTGCGCAGCGCGCGATAGCCGTCGATGTCGAGGACGCCCGATCTCTGCGGCGGCACGAGGAAGGCTGCGAGCAGCAGAGAGCCCACGGCGATGACGGCCGCGACCTCCCCGAGCGCGCGCACAGCGGGCAGACCGTACGTCGTCACCGGACCCGGATCCGGGATGCCGAGCAGGACCAACGCCTGCGATGCGGACAGCGCGACGATCAGGCCGGCCACCACCGCGGCGATCAGTCCGGCACTCGCGAACACGCCTGCCGATCCGGCTCGTCGCGCCCCACCGTCCGGTTCCGCGGTCGCGGAACGCGGTGCCTCAGTCGTTGCCATACCTCCAGGGTAGGAGGTGACCGGCATCGCAGCACCTACGGGACGTAGTAGACGCGCAACTCACACGTCACCCCCTCCGGCGAGTACGCCGGAAACGTCGTGATCCTCCGTGCTGCAGCAGCAGTTCGGACGTACTCGCGAGGGGCGTCAATGGTGAATGCGTCCCTCGCGCTCCCCCAGCGGCCGTCCGTTCCCGCCCCACCGCCTCGCGACGATCTCCGCCGCGATCGACACCGCCGTCTCCTCCGGTGTCCGGGCGCCGAGGTCGAGCCCGATCGGGGACGACAGTCGCGCGAGCTCGTCGTCGCCGATTCCCACCTCGCGCAGTCTCGCGACCCGATCGTTGTGGGTCCGCCGCGACCCCATCGCCCCCACGTAGCCGACGCGGGGCAGCCGCAACGCCACCTCGAGCAGCGGCACGTCGAACTTGGGGTCGTGGGTCAGTACGCAGATCACGGTGCGCTCGTCGATCTCACCCTCGGCCAGCAGTCGCTCGAGGTAGCGGTGCGGCCACTCGACGACCACCTCGTCGGCCGTCGGGAATCGCTCGGTTGTCGTGAACACCGGCCGCGCATCGCAGACGGTCACGCGATAGCCGAGCAGCGCACCCTGACGCGCCACCGCCGACGCGAAGTCGATCGCACCGAACACGATCATGCGAGCACGGGGCGCGAAGGAGTTCACGAACACCGTCATTCCCTCGCCGCGCCGCTGACCGTCGGGGCCGTAGTGCAGGACGTCGGTGCGGCCCGCTTCGAGAAGACCACGGGCGTCGTCGATCACCGCGGCATTCGCGCGGGGCGACCCGAGCGTGCCGGACGCCGCCACCGGGTCGACGACCAGGCGAGAACCGACCCGCGCAGCATCGGGGTGCTCGATGACAGTGGCCACCGCGACCGGCCGGTGCTCCGCGATCGCCGACGCCACCGCGCCGAACTCCGGAAAGGTCGATCGGGACACGGTCTCGACGAAGACGTCGAGGATGCCCCCGCAGGTCAGACCCACCGCGAACGCATCGTCGTCGCTGACTCCGTAGCGATGCAGACCCGCCTCACCGTTCTGCGCGGCCTCGTACACCGCGCCCTCGACGCAGCCACCGGACACCGACCCGACGACTCTGCCGTCCGCGAGCACAGCCATCGACGCACCCGGCGGACGCGGTGCCGATCGGAACGTGCGCACCACGGTGCCCACGCCCACCGACTCCCCCGCGCGCCATGCCGCGAGCACCTGGTCCATCACGTCCTGCACGCCTGCTGCCTTCCCTCGGAGCGAGAAGTCTAAGCCGCACCTCCGGCCCGGGCAGGGCGCAGCGCCTCGCTACACTCGACGGCGCATCGGACACCGTTGCACGCCTCCGTAGCTCAGGGGATAGAGCAAGGGCCTTCTAATCCCTTGGTCGCAGGTTCGAATCCTGCCGGGGGCACCACGGCGCTCATTCGCCCATCGAGAAGACGACGACGGCAGCCACGAGCACCGCGATCAGCGCCACCACGGGTGCGCCGAGTCCGACGATCGCGAAGGCCGCGGCGCCGAGAATCGCTCCGCCCGCGAGCGCCGCCCACATCAACAGCGGGCGGACCCAGGATTCCGAGCTGCGCCCCTGGATCCGAGCGGCGATCGTGCGTGCCATGGTCACGAGCGTCCCGGTCATGTACGTGAGGCTGATGCCGCCGTCCCGCTCGAACACCGCGTTCTCGGCGCCCATCGCTGCCGCCACGATCAGAGCGGACACCAGGGTCGCGCCGCCGCCGAGGTGCACGACGCCGGCCGCCGCCAGCAGTACCGCGACGAGCAGGAGGACGACGGTCTTACGACGCCGGCCGGCGAGGTCGCCGACGAGCGACCCGGTGACGACCCCGCCCACGAACGACACGATCACCACGAGCCCGACGGACGCCGCACCGAGATGTCCCGCAGTGAGTTCGACGGCCGCCCGAGTGGTGTTGCCCGTCATGAAGGAGACGAAGAAGCCGCCGAGAGCGAGGAAGCCGACGGCGTCGACGAAGCCCGCCACAGCGGCGAGACCCAGCGCCACGTGGGCATCGCGGCGGCGGTCGTGGGTGCGCTTCACGCGGTCATTGGATCACCACGAGAGCGGTAACGTCGCACCGGTGACCCGCCGCACCGCTACCCTTCTCCTCCTCGCGACTCTGAGCGTGGCGGGGTGCGGCGGTGACCCGGCGACCCCCCCGGCCGACGACCCGGCTCCGGCGACCTCGACGTCCGAGGCGCCCAGCACGCCGTCGGTGGCCGGTCCCTCCGTGCCGACGGGGCCCGACGCCGTCGCCGCGGACGACCTCTTCATCGCAGGGTTGGACAGTGGCGCCATCGAGTACACCGACCCGGAGACGATGAAGATTCTCGGACGCGGCATCTGCGCCGAACTGCAGCAGGGGCAGCCGGTGATCGCCGAGGTGGACGCCGTCACGACGGGCAGCCGCGGCACATGGGACGAGAGCGCCGCGGGCGCCATCGTCGGTACCGCGATCGGCGCCTACTGCCCCGAGTTCCGAGCGCTGCTGCCCGGCTGACGGCTCCGGCGCAGCAGGAAGCGCTGCACCTTGCCGCTGGGCGTCTTGGGCAGTGCGTCGACGAAGTGCACCGTGCGCGGGTAGGCGTGCGCGGCGAAGTTGGACTTCACCAGCTGCTGCAGCTCGGACTCCAACTCGGCGGTACCCGAGACGCCCTCCGCCAGAACGACGTACGCCTCGATCACCTCTCCGCGGATGTCGTCGGGTTGGCCCACCACCGCCACATCCATGACCGACGGGTGTTCCACGAGAACGCTTTCGACGTCGAAGGGCCCGATCCGGTAGCCGGCCATGATGATGACGTCGTCGTTACGCGCGGAGAAGAAGTAGGAGCCGTTCTCGATGCGTCCGGCATCGCCCGTCAGGTACCAGGACCCGTCGTCGGTGAACCGTTCGGCTGTCTTGTCGGGAGCGTCGACGTATCCGGTGAACCACATCAGCGGGCTGCCCGCCACCTCGAAGCCGATCTGATCCTCGACGACTCCGGCGGTGAAGCCCGGCAACGGCTTTCCCATCGAACCAGGGATCAGCGGCTCACGCACCGCGTCGTGCCAGGCGTTGACGATGACCATTCCGTGCTCGGTCTGGCCATAGTGATCCCGCACCGGGACGCCGAGCGCCGTCTCCGACCACACCAGAACGTCCGGCGTCAGCGGCTCCCCCGCCGACGACGCCCGTCGCAACGTGATGCCACCGACCGACGGGTCCTTGCTCAGGCTCCGGTACACCGTCGGCGCCGCCGCGAAGTTGGTGACCTCGAACTTCTGCATCACCGCGACCGTGAGCGCGGGGGTGAAGCCGGCGTGCAGCATCAGACTGCGACGGCCCATCGCCATCGGGCCGAGAATGGCGTAGTAGAGCCCGTAGGCCCAGCCGGGGTCGGCGGCGTTCCAGAAGACGTCGTCCTCGGACACGTCGAGGCCGTAGGTCATGTAGGCGACGAACGACGCCAGCGCCGACACAGGCACCGGCACGCCCTTCGGCTTTCCCGTCGTGCCGCTGGTGAAGAGCTGGATCATCACACCGTCGCCGCCCACGGCCACCGAGGCCGCCATCGGCTCGTGCTCACGAACCAGAGCGTCGAAGCCCTCCCCCGTCTCGATCACCGTGATGCCCTCGATCGAGTCGAGCTTCTCGCGCTGGTCGGTCTCGGTGATGACGACGCGCGCCTGCGCGGCCTCGACGCGCATCGCGATCGCCGGAGTAGCGAAGGCGGTGAACAGCGGGACGTGCACCGCGCCGAGTCGCCAGAGCCCGAGCAGGGCGACGACCAGTTCGAGCCGCTTGCTCATCAACACTCCCACGCGGTCACCCCGGCCGACGCCCATCTCGGCGAGGCCCGTCGCGAATCGCGCCGACAGCTCGTGCAGCTCGCCGTAGGTGAGGTCGCGCGCCGTGAGATCGCCTTCGATGAAGGTGAACGCGATCGCCGCCGGGTCGTGGTCGTCGCACAGCAGGGCGGCGAGGTCGGCGTCGGCGGATCCGTAGGTCGCCAGCAGGCGTGCGACATCGTCGGTCAAGGTCGTCATGGTGAGAGTGTGGCGCGGAACACTCGCGGCCCGATACCCTCCGAAGAGGGTAGGAAGACGGAGACCATGATCGACACACATTTCGACGCCGCCGTGGACCGGTTGCGCGCCGGTTCGGGCGTCACGCTCGCTTTCGGCGGAGTCATGACCGCGGGACGGCGATTGACGCTGCGCCATTTCGCCGGGCAGTCCGTCGGGGCGCTCGACGGTGTCGAACTCGAGGCAGGTCACGGTCTCGGCGGCAAGGTGTTGCAGGTCAATCGCACCGTCGCGCTCGACGACTACATGCGGACTCCGAAGATCAGCCACCGATACGACGCCATCATCTCCGCCGAGGGCCTGCGCGCCATGATCGCCGCCCCAGTCGTCGTCGGGCGGACAGCCGTCGGCGTGCTCTACGGCGCGATGCACACGGCCGGCCACATCGGGGATCGCGTGCTCGACGTGCTGACCCTCGAAGCGGGGGTTCTGGGCCAGGACCTCGCCGTCGACGAGGCGCGGCGCGATGCCGACCGGCTGCGCGAGGACGTCCGTCAGACGTACACGCGGCTGCGGGCGGTCGCGGCACGGTCGGACGCACCCGAGCTCACGTCCGTGCTCGACTCGATGCGCGCCTTCCTGGAACCCGCCGCACCGATACCGTCCGCTCCGCACGTGACGGCCCGCGAACGGGACGTGTTGTCGCTGGTGGCGCTGGGCCGGTCGAACATCGCCATCGCCGAGGAGCTCGGCCTCACCGTGTCCACAGTCAAGAGCTACATGAAGTCGATCATGGCCAAGCTCGACGCGTCGACCAGACACGAAGCCGCGCACGCCGCCCGGCGTGCAGGCCTAGTTCCCTGATCCTGTCCGCAGCGCCTTCTCGAGCGGAGTCGGAAAGGTCGGGGTGATGGACGCGCCGTCGAGATGGGCCTCGAGACGTGCAGCTTCCGCCGCGACCTGCTCCTCGTCGGCCTTCTCGAACAACCGGAACACCACCTCACCGGCGCCGCGTACGGCCCAACCGCCGACCACCCGGCCGTTCGACCACACCGTGGGGCCGACGTTGCCGAACGTGTCGAACAGATCCGGTCGGTACTCGTCCGGCAGGAACCATCGCCGATCCTTCCACCCCATCGGCGTCGGATCCAGCGCGGGCAGCAGCGCCACACCCCCGTCGGCACCGCTGATGTCGCCGCTGCGCAGCATGATTCCCCCACCCGACGACAGCTCGACCTCCTCGACGTCGAGAGCGGCGAGGGCTTTGACGGTGTGACCCTTGTTCCATCCGGTCCACCACTGGAGGTCCTCGGGAGTCGCCGGACCGAACGCCTCCAGCCAGGTGCGCGCCAGGCGAACTCGCGCATCCGCCTCCTCGATCGGCGGCACACCGTCGGGCCACCACGCGCTCACCGGTGCCCACGTGTGGTGGCGCGAGGTCCAGTTCCCCCGCGGTTCCACGCGCACGATGCGCCCCTCCACCGACAGCAACGTCAGCAGCGACGACGTCACGTAGCGACGGACGTCGTACTTCTTGTCCGTGGTCGGGAGGAACGCGGTGCGCAGTTCCGGTACGGCGGTGGACAACTCGGCTCCCGTCGCGGTGCCCGACGCAGCCAGTGCCGCATCGACACCCGACTCGAGATGGTCGAGGAACGCCGGCACATCATCGATCACCGGGTCGGTGGGCAGGGTCGAGAGTTGCTTCGCCAGACGCGTTCTCAGGGTTCTGGCCACCCCGGCGCTCGAACCGGACTGCACGACGGGCATGAACTGCTTGTCGATGACGAAAAGGGTGCGGCGCATCGCCATGACCCGCACCAGCGAGCGGCGGGTGTACAGAGCGTCGCGCACGTCGTCCAGGGTCGCGGTGGTCGATCGCGCCAGAACCTGCAACGACACGCTCGCCGCATCCGTGGCGTGGAGCGCGACGATGCGCTGGACCACGTCCTCGGGCGTCAGCGACGACCCCAGACCCACGGCATGCCGGTGCACCAGGATCTTGCGCCGCTCCTCGTCCGTCACCTTCATCGGGACAGTGTGACCGACCCCGCCGCCGTGCGCACCCATGCCGGGCGCACATACCCCGCGGCGCAGTTCGCGTGGTGCTCCCCCGATGGGGAGTGCACGGGACGAACCGCGGTGCGCGAAGCCCAGCCCAACGGCAACGACCGAGCCGGCACCCACACACGACAACGGCGCCGCACCCGTCATGGGTGCGGCGCCGTCGTGAGGCTCCGGGTCAGCGACCGTTCGACCGCCTGGACGACTCCTCGAAGTCCCCCTCGATCACCTCGAAGGTGCGCGTGTCGGACTGTGCCCGGCGCGACGCTTCCCTCATCTCGATGCCGTCGGTGACGAGGTCACCGATCTCGCGGGTGACGTCGCGGACTGCCGTGGCGATGATGACCGCGATGCGTCCGACGTGGGTCGCCGCGGACTCGGTCAGTTCCTGCACGGTGTCCTTGTTGCGTTCGAACTTGCCGACCATGGCACTACCTCTCAGGCTGCAGCTTTTTCGCGCTCGATGATCACACCGGTCACCTTGTCCACACCGGTGAACCGGTCGGGAAGGGCGAGTCGGAAGATCTTGCCCCACACAGTACCGATCTGATGGAAGAAGCCACCAGTGTTGTACGGAAGGCCGTACTCCTCACAGAGCGCCTTGACCTCGGGTGCGATCTGCGGGTAGCGGTGCGCGGGCAGGTCGGGGAAAAGGTGGTGCTCGATCTGGTGCGAGAGGTTGCCGGACATGATGTGGAACAGGTCCCCACCCTCGATGTTCGCGGAGCCGAGCATCTGACGCACGTACCACTGGCCGCGGGTCTCCTGCGCGGTCTCCTCGACGGTGAACGTCTGCACGCCCGTCGGGAAGTGGCCGCAGAAGATGATGGAGTAGGCCCACACGTTGCGGACGATGTTGGCGGTGAAGTTGCCCACCAGCGTCGGGACGAACATCGGCCCGGTCAGCGCGGGGAAGACGATGTAGTCCTTGAGGACCTGTCGTCCGGCCTTCTTCCACCAGCCCTCGAGCAGGGGCTTGACGTCGTGCCATTTGCGCTTGCCCTGGATGACGTTCTCGGCCTCCAGGTCGTGCATCATGACGCCCCACTCGAAGAAGGTCATGAGCAGGAACGCGTAGATCGGGTTGCCCAGGTAGTACGGGTTCCACTTCTGCGCGCTGTCCATCCGCAGGATGCCGTAACCGATGTCGCGGTCCATGTCGAGGATGTTGGTGTACGTGTGGTGCATGTAGTTGTGCGAGTGGCGCCACTGGTCACCGGGGCACGTGTTGTCCCACTCGAAGACCTTGGAGTTCAGGCCCGGCTCACGCATCCAGTCGTACTGGCCGTGCATGACGTTGTGGCCGATCTCCATGTTGTCGAGGATCTTCGACAGGCTCAGGGCGCTGACGGCGGCGATCCAGGCCGGCGGGAAGAAGCCGAAGTACATCAGTCCGCGACCGGCGACCTCGAGTCCGCGCTGCGCCTTGATGATCTTGAAGATGTAGTCGCGGTCCTCCTGACCCAGATCCGCGACGGTGCGGGCGCGCAGGTCGTCGAGCTTGCGTCCGAGTTCCTCCACGGCTTCGTAGCTCAGGACGACAGGTCCGTCGGTTCCCGGCTCGTCCATCACGTCGACGCCGGACGTCGCGGTGTCGGGCGCCGAGCTGGAACCGATGAACGGGAGAAAGGACAGTGAGAGTCCGAACATGGTGACCTCCTCTTCGAGTATGTGGATGGGTCAGACGTCGATGTCGACGTCGCCCACGGGGACGGAGATGCAGAGCTGGATTTCGTTGTCCGGATCGGAGTCGAGCTCACCGGTCTTGACGTTGCGGGTGCATCCCGACTTCTTGATTGCCGTGCAGGTGAAGCAGATTCCCATCCTGCAGCCGAATTCCGGTGTCAGCCCGGCATTCTCGGCCTGCTCCAGGAGGGTGGCGCCGTCGTTCTCCGCCTCGACGGACGAACCCGAGAACGACACGGTTCCCGAGGCATCCCCGTCGACGACCGGAACGGCGGTGACGAACTCCTCCGAGAACAACGACTCGGAGAGCCCGAGGTCGTCGAACACCGACCTGACACCCTTCATCAACCCGGGCGGACCACACAGGAACGTCTGCGCCGAGGCGTGCCAGGGTGCTGCGGCGTTCAGGTGCTCGGTGTCGAAGAATCCGTGCAGATGACCACCGTTCTGCTGATCGGTGTACGCGTACAGAACGTCCACGTTGTCGTTCTCGGCCGCGATGCGGTCGAGTTCGGCGCGGTAGCAGACGTCGTTCTCCGTGTAGGCGTAGTGCAGGAATGCCACGCGTCCGGTGTACCCCTCGTGCACCAGCGTGCGCAGCATCGACATCACCGGGGTGATGCCGCTTCCACCACTGATCAGCAGAACGTGGTCCGGCCGCGGGCTCGGGAGCTCGAAGGTGCCCGTGGCCGGCGCGAGATTGACCACGAGACCGGGCTTCGCCGAGGCGACCAGGTAGTTGGACACGATGCCGTCGGGCTGAGCCTTGACGGTGAGCTCGATCGTGTCGTCGTCGGTTCCGGCGGTACCTGCCGGGGAGTAGCAACGCGTGTGCCGGACGCCGTCGACCACGACGCCGATCTGCACGAAGTGGCCGGCGGAGAACCCCTTCCACTGCCACGTGGGGCGCAGCGTCAGCGTGACGGTGTCGGGAGTCTGGTGACGGACGGCCACCACCTCGGCGCGCATGTCGTCGACAGTCATCATGGGGTCGACGAGTTCGAGGTACCGATCGACCGCGTGCGGCGTCGTCAGCGTCTCGAGCAACCGGGGCCGCAACCTGGACAGCAGCGAACTGCGACGGCCGCGCGATGTGGGGGTGGTGGCGATGCTCAAGTCGTCCTCCTCGAATGACGGGCCGGTGACCGGATCACTTCTCCAGTGCACACTCGTTCACTGGAACCGAGTGTGACAGCCCGTACCGGCAACTTTCAAGGCCAATGTGACGACGGACACGTACCGTGAGCAGCAGTGACCCGCCAGGCTCTCGGGCGGCGGAAGTGCACACCCATACACCGTTGTCGGTTAATGTCGAGGAATGTCCGAGAATTCCGTAGGTTCCACGACGGCCAGCAGGGCCGAACGCAAGGAACGCACCCGGCGGGCACTCGTGGACGGAACGCTGGACGCCATCGCGGACCGCAGTTTCTCCAGCGTGAGCCTGCGGGAGGTCACGCGCGCGGCAGGAATTGTGCCGACGGCGTTCTACCGCCACTTCGCGTCGATGGAGGACCTCGGAGTCGCGGTCGTCGAGGACAGCATGCGCGTCCTTCGCAAGATCCTGCGCGACGTCCGTCGTCACCCGTCCGCGGACAACGCGCGCGAGTCGCTCGAACTGCTGGTGGGCGAGATCCGCGAACACGACGTCCAGTTCCGCTTCCTGATCCGCGAGCGGTCCGGCGGGGTGGTGGAGGTCCGGCGCGCGATCGAGACCGAGCTGCGAATGATCGTGCACGAGCTCACCCAGGACCTGTCCCGGACCCCCGCCCTGTCGTCGTGGCCCGGCGACGATCTCGAGATGGTCGCCGACCTCATCGTCAACACGATGCTGGCGACGGTGGTGGACCTGGTCGAGGTGACGCCCGCCGGCGCGGCCGAACGCGACATCGTCGAACGCGCGCTGTCCCAGCTGCGCGTGATCATGCTGGGAATGGGCCAGTGGCAGCCTCGGAACGTCCGCGGCGCACGGACGTCGGCAGCCGCACTCGGAGCGTGAGGACCCGATAGCCTTTCCCCATGCAGATCTCAGTCGGTGACCTGACCTTCGACGCGGACCGCTACGGAACCCCCGGCGACCGCCCGGCCCTTCTCCTGCACGGTTTTCCCGAGACGTCCGCGAGTTGGCGCGACGTGGCGATCCGCATGGCGGACGCGGGCCGCGACGTCGTCGTGCCGAACCAGCGCGGGTACTCCCCCGGTGCCCGTCCGACCGGTACCGACGCTTACCGCGTCGACCTGCTGGTCGCCGACGTCATCGGAATGCTCGACGAACTGGGCTTCGCGGCAGTCGATCTCGTGGGGCACGACTGGGGGTCGATCGTCGCCTGGTACGTCGCGGCGCTGCATCCGGATCGCGTGCGCACCCTCACCGCAGTGTCCGTCCCGCACCCGGCCGCCTTCGGATGGGCGATCCGCGAAGACGAGGACCAGAAGAAGCGCAGCGAGTACATGACTCTCTTCCGTCAGCCCGGCAAGGCGGAGGATCTGCTGCTCGAGGACGACGCCCGCCGGTTGATCGCCATGTTCTCCGGTGCCGCCGATCCGACGATCGTCTCGCAGCATCTTCCGGTGGTCGGCCGGCGTGAGACGCTCACCGCCGCGCTGGAGTGGTACCGCGCCATGACGCGCGACTTCGCGGATCTCCCGTCCGTCGAGGTGCCGACCACCTACGTGTGGGGTAACCAGGACACCGCGGTCGGCCGCGCCGCCGCCGAGCGGTGCGCCCAGCACGTCACCGGCCCCTACGAGTTCGTCGAATTGAGTGTCAGCCACTGGGTGCCGGAGGACGATCCGGACCGACTGGCGGACGAGGTCCTCGCGCGTTAGCGCGTGACCGGTTGTCGCAGAATCGTTCTCAGCTTGTCGGCCACCACACGCCGTGGGTCGCCGAGATAGATCTCGTGATGACGTCCCGTCATCCGGAGCGAGTGCGCCGGGACGACGACGTCGTGCATGTGCGCGAGCACCGGCGCCTCGTCGTCGTAGGACCCGACGTGCAGCGTCTGCACGCACAGCCCCTCGTCGAGACGTATCAGGCGCACGTCGCCTGTCCGCGGGCCCGCCTTCTGTTCGCGGACGGTCTCCAGATGCTCGGCCGTGATCCAGTCGGGGGTCATGATCATCGCGGTCCATCGCCATCGCGACGGGTCCCGCTCGCGGGTGAACGACGCCCAGTCGTCCGCCCACCACAGCGCTTCGAGCGGCATCACCACGTGGTCTCTGCCGAGTTCACGCTTGGCGAGGAACTTCAGGCCGTACGCGAGCGGATACAGAGACGACACCGCGTCGGTCCAGGCGGTCGTGTTCGGATCACCGTCCCCGTCGATCGTGAGGTACTGCAGGGGCGGCACCTCGACCACGTCGAACACCCCGAGTCGAGCGCTGTACGTCGCGATCTCCTTCTTGTGGTCGACCTTCACGCCGCCGCGTCCCTCCCCCGATCACCCTCGGGTGCCGCGACGCGGAGCAGGGCCAGTAGCCCGGCCGCCAGCACCAGCACGATGCCGATGATGCCGGCCCGATCCGCGTCGAAGAGGAAGACGAAGAGTCCGAAGAGGCTTGGAGCGAGGAACGAGACCGCGCGTCCCGTCGTGGCGTAGAGGCCGAACATCTGGCCTTCCCGGCCGGGCGGGACTATGCGGGTCAGGAAGGTGCGCGACGCCGACTGTGCGGGTCCGACGAACAGGCACAGGATCAGTCCGAAGATCCAGAACATCAGGGGACCCGAGACGGCGAGCAGGACCAGCCCGGCGACGATCATCGACACGAGCGAGACGACGATGACGAGCTTGGGCCCCAGCACGTCGTCGACACGCCCCGCGACGACGGCGCCGAGTGCGGCGACGACGTTGGCGGCGACCCCGAAGAGCAGCACGTCGGCACTGGAGATGCCGTACACGGTGACGGCCAACACCGCTCCGAAGGTGAAGACCCCGGCCAGACCGTCACGGAACAGAGCACTCGCGACGAGGAACCACACGGTGCGGCGGTCGGTGCGCCACAGCTCGGACACGTCGCGCCACAGCACGCGGTACGACTCGAGGTAGCCGGCTCGCGCGGCCGCCGCCTCGGGGTCGGTGACGGGGAGTTCGGGAACCGCGAAGAGCACGGGAAGCGAGAACACGAGAAACCACACCGCCGCGAGCAGCGCCACGAGCCGGATGTTGAGGCCGTCCTCGGTGGTGATGCCCAGCAGGCCGCGCTCGTCGCCGGCGCCGGCGATGAACCCGAAGTAGCACATCAACAGCAGGACGATGCCGCCGAAATAGCCCATTGCCCAGCCGAATCCGGACACCCGACCCAGATTGTCGGGCGTCGAGACCTGACGCAGCATCGCGGTGTAGGGCACCTGCGCCACCTCGAAGAGCACCGAGGCGACGGACAGCAGGATCAGGCCCAGCCACAGGTAGTGGTAGTCGTCCTTCACGAAGAACAGTGCCGCCATGCACACGACGGTCGCGGTCGACAGTACGAAGAGGAGCCGTTTGCGGCGACCTCTGGCATCGCTGCGCTGACCGGAGACGGGAGCCAGGACCGCGACCAGAACTCCGGCGATGCCGAGCGACCACCCCAACCACGACGTGGCGGACACTCCGCCGGGCAGATCGGCACCCACCGAGTCGGTCAGGTATACCGAGAACACGAACGTGAGGATCACGGCCTGGAAGGCGGCGCCGCCCCAGTCCCAGAAACCCCACGCCAGCACCTGCTTCTTCGTCACGACACCGGGCGCGCCCACGACCACCATGTCTCGCAGCATAGGGTGCCGAGATGACCGAATTCCCTGTTCTGCTGTCGCCGATCACGGTCGGTCGTACGACGTTGCCCAACCGGGTGATGATGGGCTCGATCCACACTGGACTCGAGGATCGGGCGAAGGACGTCGAGAAGCTCGCCGCGTACTTCGCCGAGCGCGCCCGAGGTGGTGTGGGACTCGTCGTCACCGGGGGCTACTCCCCCAATCGCACCGGCTGGCTGCTTCCGTTCGCGGCCAAGTTGACCAACCGTCTCGAGGCCCGTCGCCACCGACGCGTGACCGATGCCGTGCACCGCGAGGGTGGTCGGATCGTGCTGCAGATCCTGCACGCGGGCCGCTACTCCTACCATCCGCTCTCGGTGAGTGCGTCGGGTGGGAAGTCGCCGATCACCCCGTTCCGCGCCCGCGGCCTCACCGATCGGGGCGTGGAACGGCAGATCAGCCACTACGTCCGGTGCGCGCGCCTGGCGCAGCGCGCAGGCTACGACGGCGTCGAGATCATGGGCGGCGAGGGCTACTTCCTCAACCAGTTCCTCGCACCGAGGACGAACCGTCGCACCGATCGATGGGGCGGGTCCGCCGAGAACCGGCGCCGCCTTCCGGTGGAGATCGTGCGTCGCATCAGAGCAGCGGTCGGACCGGACTT
Organism: Rhodococcus sp. UNC23MFCrub1.1; assembly: GCF_000686025.1. GTDB lineage: Bacteria > Actinomycetota > Actinomycetes > Mycobacteriales > Mycobacteriaceae > Rhodococcoides. The sequence goes on along the minus strand of NZ_JMLQ01000004.1, from coordinate 167,936 downwards.
CCTGCTCTCGTTCCGGATCTCGCTGGCCGATCTGGTCGAGAACGGTCAGACGTGGGACGAGATCGTGGCACTCGCCACCGAACTCGAAGGAGCCGGGATCGATCTGTTCGACTCCGACTTCGGCTGGCACGAGTCGCGCGTGCCCACCATCGTGACGTCCGTACCGAGGGCCGCGTTCATCGACTTCACCCGCCGCCTCACCGAGGTGGTGACGGTGCCGGTGGCGGCGGCGAACCGGATCAACATGCCGGAGGTCGCCGAACGCCTGCTCGCCGACGGCAGCGCGCACCTGGTGTCGCTGGCCCGCCCGATGCTGGCGGATCCCGACTGGCTGCTCAAGGCGAGGAACGGCCGACGGGACGAGATCAACACGTGCATCGCCTGCAACCAGGCCTGTCTCGACCACGTCTTCGTCCACCGCAAGGCGTCCTGCCTGCTCAATCCGCGGGCCGGGCGGGAGACCGAACTCGTGCTGTCCCCGACTCGCTCCGCGAGAACGGTCGCCGTCGTCGGCGCCGGCCCGGCGGGACTCGCCACCGCGGTCGCACTGGGGCAGCGTGGTCATCGCGTCACCCTCTTCGAGGCGCGCGACGAGATCGGCGGCCAGTTCGCGATCGCGCAGCGCATCCCCGGCAAGGAGGAGTTCGCCGAGACGGTCCGCTACTTCACCCACGCACTCGCCGCAGCGACGGTCGACGTTCGGCTCGGCACGACGGCCGGCGCCGCGGACCTCGTGCACTTCGATCGCGTCGTCCTGGCCACGGGTGTGGTGCCGCGCATCCCGTCCATTCCCGGCATCGATCACCCCAGCGTCGTCACGTACGCCGAGGCGGTGCTCGGCCACCGCGACGTCGGCAGGCGCGTGGCCGTCATCGGGGCCGGCGGCATCGGTGTCGACGTCTGCGAGTTCCTCACCACGGAACACTCCTCGACTCTGCACACCGCGGAGTGGCGTCGGGAATGGGGAGTCACCGACGATCCGGCGGCCGCGGGTGCCGTGGCCACCGCCGTCGCTCCCCCCGCGGCTCGCGAGGTGTACCTGCTGCAGCGGACGGCGGGACGGATCGGGACGCGACTCGGCAAGACCAGCGGCTGGGTGCATCGCGCTGCCCTGCGAAACAGGAACGTGACGCAGTTGTCGGGGGTGCGGTACGACCGGATCGACGACGACGGACTTCACATCACCGTCGACGGACGGACACGCGCACTGGAGGTCGACACGATCGTCGTGTGCGCCGGTCAGGAGTCGGTGCGCGATCTTCTGGACGATCTCACAGCTGCGGGAACAGTAGTCGACGTCATCGGCGGCGCCGACGTGGCGGCGGAGGTGGACGCGAAGCGGGCGATCGAACAAGGGACCCGCCTCGCGGCCGCCCTCTGACGTCGCGTGCTCCGCAGCGTCACGCTAGCCTCGGTGACCGTGAGCCTCCCCGCACCCACCGTAGAGTCCCGTGCCGTCGTCACCGGAGCGTCGTCCGGCATCGGAGAAGCACTCGCCACCGAACTCGCCGCCCGTGGTCATTCGCTGATCGTCGTCGCCCGTCGAGGCGAGTTGCTCGAGGCGCTGGCGGCGAAGCTGACCGCCGAGCACGGCGTCACCGTCGAGGTCCGCGTGAACGATCTGTCTGATCCCGTTCAACGCCAGACCCTGGCGGACGAACTGGCCGGCCGCGACATCTCGGTGCTCTGCAACAACGCCGGCATTGCCACCTTCGGTCCGGTGTCGGCGCTGGATCCCGCCTACGAGCGCGCCCAGGTGCAGCTCAATGCTGTTGCGGTGCACGATCTCACGCTGGCGGTCCTGCCCGGCATGATCGAGCGCGGCGCCGGCGGCATCCTCGTCACCGGCTCGGCCGCGGGCAACATGGCCATCCCCAACAATGCGACCTACGCCGCCACCAAGGCGTTCGTCAACACGTTCTCCGAGTCGTTGCGATCGGAGCTCGCCGGCACCGGCGTGCACTGCACGCTCCTCGCACCCGGCCCGGTCCGCACCGAGACGCCCGATCCCGCGGACGCCTCCATCGTCGACAAGCTGGTGCCGGACTTCCTGTGGATCGACAGCGCGTACACGGCACGGCTGTCTCTCGACGGGCTCGAGAAGAACAAGATGCGCATCGTTCCCGGAATCCTCAGCAAGGGCATGTCCGTTGCGGGCCAGTACAGTCCGCGCTCGATCAGCGCTCCGATCATCGGCAGCTTCTACAAGAAGCTCGGCGGTTCCTGACCTTCTACCTCCGACGGCGGCGTCCGGTCCCGAAGATGCTCCGTGAGATCTCGCGACCGGCCGCACTGGCTGCCGACCGCAGGAAGCTCTTCACGGCGGGGTTGGCCATGATGCGTTCTGCGGCCGACGGCCCTTCCGGCTCCGGCGCGGGCAGCGGCGGCAGGTCGTAGGTCTGCGGCAGCGGCGGGAACTCCGGCTGCTGCGGCGTCGGTTCGGGGGCCATCCGTGCGTTCAGCAACTCGTACGCGGACTCGCCGTCGACGGTGGTGCCGTACGTCGCGTACAACGGACTGGCGGTCGCGGCGGCCGTGATCGCGTCCGTTCCGATGGTGTCCATCAGCGACTGCGGCGGACGAATCCTGGTCCAGGCCACGGGAGTCGGCGCGCCCCGCTCGGACAGCACCGTGACGATCGCCTCGCCGGTCCCGAGGGTGGTGAGTGCCTCCTCCAGGTCGTAGTCCGCACTCTTGGGATAGGTCCGTACCGTCTTGGTCAGCGCCTTCTGGTCGTCCGGGGTGAAGGCGCGCAGCGCGTGCTGCACCCGCGCGCCGAGCTGGGAGAGCACCGGCCCGGGAACGTCCGACGGCAGCTGCGTGCAGAAGAAGATGCCGACACCCTTGGAGCGGATCAGTTTCACGGTCTGCTCGACCTGCTGGAGGAAGGCCTTCGACGCGTCGGCGAAGAGCAGATGTGCCTCGTCGAACACGAACACCAGCTTCGGTGCGTCGAGGTCCCCCTCCTCCGGCAGGGTCTGGAAGAGATCGGCCAGCACCCACATCAGGAACGTGGAGAACATGACGGGACGCGCTGCGAGAGCGCCGAGTTCGAAGAGGGTGACGATGCCGCGTCCGTCCGGTGCGGTGCGGATCAGGTCCTCCGTCCGCATCTCCGGCTCACCGAAGAACGTATCGCCGCCGTCGGCCTCCAGGTTCACCAGTGCCCGCAGGATGACACCGGCGGTGGACGACGAGACGCCGCCGATGCCCTTCAGGTCGGCCTTGCCCTCGTCGCTCGTGAGGTGCGTGATGACGGCACGCAGATCCTTCAGGTCGAGCAGCGCGAGCCCCTGCGTGTCCGCCCAGTGGAAGATCAGTCCGAGGGTCGACTCCTGAGTCGCGTTGAGCTGCAACACCTTGCTGAGCAGGATCGGGCCGAACGCCGTGATGGTCGCGCGTACCGGCACCGCGCCACCCTCGGTACCGAGGGAGAGGAACTCGACCGGGAATCCCGTGGGCGCCCACCCGTCCGCGCCGGTCTCGCCGGCCCGGCCGCGCAGGCCGTCCGAGTCCGCGCCCGGAGCGGACAGTCCCGAGAGGTCGCCCTTGACGTCGGCCAGCACCACCGGAACACCGGCCGCGGAGAGCTGTTCGGCGATCACCTGCACGGTCTTCGTCTTGCCGGTTCCCGTGGCGCCGGCCACGAGGCCGTGACGGTTGACCATCTTCAGCGGTAACCGGACCCGTGCGGTCGGATCCGCGACGCCGTCCAGCACCACACTGCCGAGTTCGATGGCGGGGCCTTCCGTGGCGTACCCCGCTGCGATCGCGGCCGCGCGGCCACCCTCCGTCGGTTCCGTCATCGTCACTCGTGCTCCCGTTCTCGTGTCGCCGGCGGTACGGGCTGAACTCTATCGCCGGTACCGACACGTGCGGGTCTACTGTGGCAGCGGTACCGATGGACACGACGGATACCGAGGATGTGCGTGAACGACAAACTGGTGTGGATCGACTGCGAGATGACGGGCCTCGAGCTGGGCTCGGACAAGCTCATCGAGATCGCGGCCCTGGTCACCGACAGCGACCTCAACGTTCTCGGCGACGGCGTGGACATCGTGATCCACTGCGACGACGACGCACTGGCCTCGATGCCGGACGTGGTCACCGAGATGCACGCCAAGTCGGGGCTCACCGAGGAGGTCCGTGCGTCGACGGTCACGATGGAGCAGGCGCAGGAGAAGGTGCTCGAGTACATCCGGCAGCACGTTCCTGCCGGCACCGCGCCGCTCGCCGGCAACTCGATCGGCACCGACCGCGGCTTCATCGCGCGGGACATGCCGGAACTGAACGACTACCTGCACTACCGGATGATCGACGTCAGCTCCATCAAGGAGTTGTGCCGCCGGTGGTACCCACGCATCTACTTCGGTCAGCCTCCCAAGGGCCTCGCGCACCGGGCACTCGCGGACATCGAGGAGTCGATCCGGGAGCTGAAGTACTACCGGCAGACGGCCTTCGTGGCGGCTCCGGGACCGACCACCGAGGAGATCGGCGTCGTCGTGACGACGCTGACCGGTGGCGACGCGTGACACAGGGAACCGATTGGCTTCCCGCGTATCGGTCACGCTAGTATCGAACGCGCTGCATCGCCGCAGGGTGTGCAGCAATGGTGGGCGTAGTTCAGTTGGTAGAGCACCAGGTTGTGATCCTGGCTGTCGCGGGTTCGAGTCCCGTCGTCCACCCCGAACACGAAGGCCCCCGACTCGCGAGTCGGGGGCCTTCGTCGTGCGTGGGGCTCAGCGGGGCAGCGCGTCGAGGTCCGTCCGCATGAGGATGACGTTGTAGGACGAGTACTGCGACGCCGTGAAGTACAGCGAGTCACCGGCCGACCTCGGGTGGATGTAGGGCGCGTAGAGGCCACCGCCCGGGTAGTTGCCGATGTCGTTGTTCACCACCAGCGCGGTGGGAGCGCTCCACGGCCCCTCGGGTGCCGACGCGGTCCGCGCCATGATGCGGCCCTCGACGTCGTTGCCGTACAGCATGATGTAGCGACCGAGATACGCATTCCACGCGACGGACATCTCCCCGACCGGCTGGCCGACCACAGGAGCGGCGGCGGCCAGGTCGGAGGTCCAGGACCCACCGTTCCAGTACTCGTACCGGGTGAGGTCCAGCATCGCGTCGGGTGCGACGCGGGCCAGGTAGGCCGCACCGAGACGGCCGTTCGGTGTCCCGTACTGGTACACGAACCCGTCCTGGCCGCGGACGAACGCCGCCTGCTGGAAGCGGGCGTCCAACTGCTCCGTACCGGGGACGGCCACGCCGCTGTTGAACCGGATCGTGCCGGGCTCGGGGAACCACGTCTGCCCGTTGTCGCGCGACGTCGCGATTCCCGCGTAGTTCGTCGACCACACCGAGCCGCTCCACTCGCGGACCGACATGAAGTGCAGATACTGCACGCCGTTCACGGCGATCGCCGACGTGGGAACGATCGTGTACTCGACAGGTGAGAGCCCGAGAGCCGAGAGCAGTTGGGTGGCGAATCGCGGATCGTTCCCGGCCACCACCGCACCGGAGTTCACGTCACCGGGCACACCGTCGGCGAACGTGATGCCGTCCGACAGGTCGGTGTCGTTGCTGCGCAACAGAACATTGTGCCGCCACTGCCCGCCCGGGACCGCGCAGTTCCCGAAGGTGTCGCCGAACGCCATGAGGGTCTGACCGGCTCCGTTGTCCCAACTGATGCCGAGATCGGTCCCCGAGATTCCGAAACGATCGAACGTCCGGTTCACACTCTCCTGACCGGTCACCCACCCCACGGTGGACGTCGACGGCCCGTTGTAGGCGGGCACCAGACCCTGCCGTCCCGCAGGTGGCTGACCGGGAAAACCTGTTCCGTCGATCCCGGTACCGGGCAGTCCTCCACACGGTTCGGCCGCCGCCACGGGCGCGAGCACCAGGCTCACTCCCCCCACCAGTGCCAGCGCAGCCGCCATCGCCCGTTGTCGTCGCATACAGAACATCCCCCACAGTCGCGCCACACGCGGCAGTAACCCGCCCCCGAACGCAAGGTACCAGTCCGGACAGGTCCGATCTCCGCACCGTGACGGCCCCACCGACGAATTACACGTATGTGTTTTCGCAGGTAGGCCGGCACAACCGAATTACGTTGGTGTAATTGAGCATTCGTGTTACCGAGCGATACTGCTGTCCCGTAGAGTGACCCGTGGCGCTCTTGGGGAAGGTGCGCCGTGTGTTACTCGTGTTGTTCGCTCGACGGACGTGAATGCCAAGGGAAGGGCATTCGACTTCGCCGAGCGGTGCGCCGTGGGCGACTGCTCGTCCGGTACCGGTCGGTGAGACCGGTACGGGACAGAGGGACGTCGACGGCCGTACCGCCGTGGACAGCGCAGCAGCGACGGGACTCCTCCCCCGGGTCGGCGCCGACCGAATGGCGACGCCCGTGGGCGCATACGGAGGTAGCTCGTGCACCGAACATCACACTCGAACACCGCATCACAGGACACCGTGGACGCATCGCCGTCACCGGTGCGCCGCCGTGGTCGCTGGGGATCCGCCGCCATGGTGGGCGTCGCGGCCACCGGAGCTCTGCTCTTCGCCGGGACACCCACGGCCGCAGCGGCACCCGCGCTTCCGCCGCTCCCCGCTCTGCCCGCGTTCCAGATTCCCGGTGTTCCGCTGAGCGCCAAGCAGCAGGCGGCGATCCTCGCCGCCGTCTTCGACGCGACGGGCGTGCTGGTGCAGGAGGTCGCGGGGCTCGTTCTCGGCGACATCACCCTCACCCCGGTGACTCCCGACGCCGCGCCGGACGCCACGTCGCCCTTCCAGGCGGCCCCGCTGGGCGTCGGCGGATCACGACTCCCCTTGACGCCCGGCACCTTCGAGGTCACGTCCGGTTACGGCGGGCGCAACAACCCGACCGGCGGCGGACGGCAGAACCACGAGGGCATCGACCTCGGAGCCGCGCAGGGCACCACGATCTACGCGGTCACCGGCGGCACCGTCACGCAGGCCGGTGACGCGGGCGACGGGTACGGCAACCTGGTGAAGATCCAGAAGGGCGACACGGAGGTCCTCTACGGACACCAGAGTCGCATCGATGTCGCCGTGGGTGACACCATCGCTCCCGGTCAGGCCATCGGCGCGGTCGGCAGTACCGGCGACTCCAACGGCCCGCACCTGCACTTCGAGGTGCGACGCGGCGGCGAGGCCGTGGACCCGGTCGGTTACCTCACCGCTCTGGGCCTGAAGGTCTAGCGGCTCAGACGGACTGGGCGTTGCCGGCTTTCCACTCGTCCCACGGGATGTTCCAGTCGCCCAGTCCGTCGGTACCCGACAGCGTTCCACCCACGGTGTTCTTCACGACGGTGATGTCACCACGCTTGGTGTTGTCGTAGACCCACTTCGCGTTCGACGGGCTCAGGTTCAGACAACCATGGCTGACGTTCGAATAGCCCTGTGATCCGACTGACCACGGCGCCGAGTGGAAGAAGATGCCGCTGTACGACATTCGCGTCGCCCAGTCGACCGGAGTGCGGTAGCCCTGCGCGGAGTCCACGGCGACGCCGTAGGTCGACGAGTCCATGACCATGGACGCGAACTTGTCACCGATGATGTAGACCCCGTTGTCGGTGGGCGAGCTGTCCTTGCCCATCGACGTCGGCATGGTCTTGACGTCGACTCCGTTGACGGAGAACGTCACCTGCTTGGTGGCGTCGTCCGCGGTGGCGATGACGGCGTCACCGATCGAGAAGGACGACGACGCGTTCTCCTGGCCGAAGAGTCCCTCGCCGAGGTCGCGACCGAAGACGTCCACCGTCACGGTGACGCGGGTGCCGGGAGCCCAGTAGTTCTGCGGGCGCCACCGCACCTCTTTCTGGTTGACCCAGTAGAAGGCACCCTCGACCGGCGGGTCCGTCACGACGGTGATCGCGTTCTGCGCGGCGACCTTGTCGGGGATCGGCTCGTCGAACTGCACGGCGACCGGTTGGCCGATGCCCACGATCTCGTTCTCGGACGGCAGCAGGTACGGCTTGGTGACGTTGTCCGGCGAACTGGTGGTGAAGGACGAGACGGACGACGCCTCACCGCCCAGACCGTAGGCCCGCGTACGCAACGTGTAGGCGCCGTTGTAGTCGAGCACCTCGCTGTTCGTCCAGGACGACCGATCCTCGGACAGTGCTCCGGGGACAGGGGTGCCGGCGTCGTCGGTGAGCGTCACCTCGGACAGGGTGCCGTCCGCCACGGTCACCGCGACCGGAGCACTCGGGGAGAATCCGACGGACGCGTCGGGCGCCGGCAACGACACCTTCGGCTTCATGAGCTCCGACAGCGGGTTGGAGTCGATCGGTGCGGGAGCCGCCGCCGGTGACTGACCCGACCCCGCGGTGCACCCGGCCGCGGAGAGTGCGAGCACCGTCATCGCGGCCACCAGAGTCGAGCGCCCGCGACGGGTCCTACCCCACGACATCGTCATTCTCTCGACTCCACTCACCTGCGCCCGAACCATCAGCTATCACGCACATGATGCCACCCACCTGGGATTTCTCACCACTCCGGAGCTGGGGAACACGGTCACGGTCGAGTACCGATCGAGCATCGACCCGGCTCCTCACCAGCGGTCCGGAGCCTCTGCCAGCGGGAATGCGGACCAGGCGTCCCGTTTCGATGATCGCGGGTGCTGTTGGTGTGCGTCACAAGCGACCCCGGACAGCACGATGCCGCCGAGCGTGAACTCGGCGGCGTCGAGGACGGAGTCGGCCGTGCGCCTCTCGGCAGAAGGCCGCTCGTAGCGGCGAAAGGGGTGGTACCCGGGGCATGGATCCGACTCCGTCGAGCTGTGCAACGCCGACACCCCCGAGTCTGTTCCCGGCCGCTAGCATCACGTGGATGCGCGCCCTCGGTCCCACGTCGTCCGCATCTGCGCCGCGCCCCGTCTCGTTCCGGCGTGCGACCCGATGAGTGATCTGCGTGTCCGAGACGCCGCCGCCCTGGTCGGTGTCAGCGACGACACCGTCCGCCGGTGGATCGAGAGTGGTGTCGTCGAGACGTCGAAGGACTCGGCCGGACGCACCGTCGTGAACGGCGCCTCGCTCGCGGCGCACGCTCGGGCCCGCGCCGCCGCACCGCCGGATCCGAGCGGCACGGTCAGCTCCGCGCGCAACCGTCTGGCCGGACTCGTCACCTCGGTGGTCGTCGACACGGTGATGGCCGAGGTACAGATGCAGTGCGGCGCGTTCACCGTGACGTCGCTGATGAGCGCAGAATCGGTGCGGACACTCGGACTGGAACCCGGCAGCGTCGCCGTCGCGGTGGTCAAGGCGACCACCGTCATCGTCGAGACACCGTGATCTCCGTCCTCGCGGGCGGGACGCGCGGCCACCGCGACGCGGTGCGTCCGCCCGCCTGGATCCTCGTGCCGGCCAGCCTCGGCACGGCGCTCGTCGTGCTCCCTCTCGTGGCGATGCTGCTCTCGGTCGACGTGGCTCGCTTCGTTCCGCTCGTCACCTCGGAGTCGTCCCGGGCCGCGCTGCTGCTCAGCCTGCGCACGGCGGCCGCCAGCACTGTCCTCTGCATCCTGCTGGGGGTGCCGATGGCCCTGGTCCTCGCGCGGTCGACCGGGCGGATCGTCGCCGTCGTGCGCGCACTCGTCCTGCTCCCCCTCGTCCTGCCCCCGGTGGTGGGTGGGCTCGCCCTGCTCTACGCGTTCGGCAGGCAGGGACTGCTGGGTGAACACCTGCGGGCGTGGGGCATCGACATCGCCTTCACCACCACCGCGGTGGTCCTCGCGCAGACGTTCGTCGCCCTCCCCTTCCTCGTGATCAGTCTCGAGGGCGCACTGCGCACGGCGGGCACGCGGTACGAGGTCGTCGCCGCGACCCTCGGAGCCTCACCCGGCACCGTCCTGCTGCGGGTCACCCTTCCCCTGGTCCTGCCCGGGCTGGCGTCGGGTGCGGTGCTCTCCTTCGCCCGCGCGCTCGGCGAGTTCGGCGCCACCCTCACGTTCGCCGGGTCGCTCCAGGGCGTCACCCGCACCCTCCCGCTCGAGATCTACCTCCAGCGCGAGACGGATCCCGATGCGGCGGTGGCCCTCTCGCTGGTCCTCATCGTCGTCGCGATCGTCATCGTGATCCTCACTCGCAGTCGGCGTCCGGCAGGCGTGCTGTGACACCCACCGACACCTCGGTCGTCCTCGACGTCCGTCACCGAGCACGCGGCGCCGACCTCACGCTCACGGTGCCGTCGGGCGGTGTGGTGGCGATCCTCGGGCCCAACGGTGCCGGGAAGTCGACGCTGCTGTCGATGGTGGCCGGACTCGTCCGGCCCGACGACGGCGTGGTCCGCATCGGAGCGCGCACCCTCACCGACAGCGCGCAGCGCATCGACGTCCCGCCGCATCGCCGACGGGTGGCTCTCCTCGCCCAGGACGCGCTGCTGTTCCCACACCTGTCCGCGCTGGCGAACGTCGCCTTCGCGCCCCGCTCACGAGGTGCCGGACGAGCCGAGTCCGAGCGACTCGCGCGCCGATGGCTCGAGGCCGTCGACGCGGCAGACCTCGCCGATCGGCGGCCGCGCGCACTGTCCGGCGGACAGGCCCAACGCGTCGCCCTCGCCCGCGCACTCGCGGCGGACCCCGACGTGCTCCTGCTCGACGAGCCGTTCGCGGCGCTCGACGCCGAGTCCGCACCAGCCATGCGCCGCGTGCTCCGCGAGGTGCTCGCCGAGACCTCGCGCACCACCCTGCTGGTGACCCACGACCGGGTCGACGCCCTGACGCTCGCCGGTGAGGTGGCCGTCGTCGACGCCGGACGAGTGGTCGAACACGGCACCGTCCGCGACGTTCTGACGGCTCCGCGTACCCGGTTCGCGGCCGCCCTCGTCGGAGTGAACTCGATCGAGGGCACCATCACCGCTCCGGACACGCTCACGACCGCGTCGGGTGTCGCCGTGCAGGGCCGCGCCCCGGACCCTCTCGACGCGGGCTCATCGGCGGTGGCCCTGCTGCATCCCACCGCCGTCTCCGTCTTCGTCGACCCACCGCGGGGCAGCCCCCGCAACGTGCTGCCCGTGCAGATCGGCCACGTGGAGTCCACCGGATCGTCGGTCCGCATCACGTCCACCGCGGCCGCGGGTCTGCCCGCGCTGCACGCCGACGTCACCGTCGCGGCGGCCACCGAACTCGACCTCGTGCCCGGCCGTCGCGTCCACTTCGTCGTCAAGGCCGGCGAGGTGGCACTGCACGCCGCGGCTCTCGGCGCGCCCACACCGCGGTGACCGGTGGGTCGCCCCGGCCGCGGCGACTGCTCGACGCGGCAGCGGATCTGTTCGGCGCCCGCGGCTACGCGGCCGTCGGCATCGACGACGTCGCGGCGGCCGCGGGCGTCTCGGGGCCGTCGGTGTATCGGTGGTTCGACTCGAAGTACGACCTGCTCCGCACGCTGCATCTGACCGCGGTCGAACGCCTCGAACGGCGCATCGCTCGGGAGGGCGCTCCCGCCGATCACCACGCGCTTGCTCTCGGCGCCCTCACCGTGCGCCGCTCGCTCGGCACGCTGCGCCGCGACCGCCCGCATCTGCACGACCCCGACATCGGTTCGGTGACCACGGTTCTCGATGCCGTCACCGCGGCAGCACGTCGTGCCGATCCGATCCTTCGGCCCTCTCGCGACTCCGACGTCACGACTCGGGCGGTGCTCTCCACCCTCTCCAGCATCGGAACGCACCGCCTCACCGTCCCCGCCGCCGCGGTGCTCGAGGTTCTCGACTCCGCGTGCGCCGCGGTCCTCTCGGCGGACCTGCCGGACGCCGTCGACGATCCGGAACTCCCGCACGGCGTCCCGCCCGTCGGGCGACGGGACGCACTCCTGCGCTCGGCCGCGGCGCTGTTCGACGAGAGCGAGCCCGCCGACGTGACGATGGCGGCCATCGCCTCCTCGGTGGGCATCGCGGCGTCGAGCACCTACCGCTGGTTCGGCGGCAAGACCGTGGTGCTGGACGAGGTGTGCCTCGGCGCCGCGCGCCGGGCGGCGGACGAGACGGCGCGTGTGCTCGCCCGGTCGGACACGCCGCACCAGGCGCTGGCCGGGCTGGCGCGGCGGCGCGTGGCCCTCGCGACGCGGGCGCCGGCACTGCGGGTACTCCGGCGCCACGGCCTCTCGACCGGTCCGGCGACGGCACGCGAACTCACCGTGATGGCTCGCCAGGAGCGCGGAGAGTGGGTGCACCTCCTCGCGTCGACGATGCCGGGACGCTCGCGGGCACAGTCGTCGGTTCTCGTCGAAGCAGCGTTCACGGTGGTGGACGACCTGTCACGGCACGTCGACGAGCGCCGGCTCGCCGCGGTGATCACCGCGATGCTGGGTGTGGACGACGGCGGGCCCCGATCACCACATCGGTGATCGGGGCCCGCGTCGGATCTGCCGTGCCGCGACCGGCTACTGAGCCTGCAGCAGCGTGAACGACCTGTCTCGTACCAGCAGTGACGTCGGGTCCTCGCCCACCTGCTGCTCGGGGTCGCTCGAGATCGTGAGTGACCACGTCTCGTCGGGCAGGGTGAACTCGACCGGGGTGTCGGAGGCGTTCATCAGCCACAGGAACACGGTGTCCTCGGCCGACGACTTGAACAGCACGGCGATCGACTTGTTCGATCCGGTGGTCCAGTCGTCGTCACCCATCGCGACGCCGTCCGCGCGCTGGAAGTCGATCGTGTCGGGTCGACCGCCGCTCGTGTCGGTGGTGGTGTCGTTCTCGCCGTGGCGGAACCACACCGGACGCAGCGCCGGATGCTCGCGGCGGAGTGTGATCAGCGCCGTGGTGAACTCGACGAGTGCGTCGTCGGCGACCGCCCAGTCGAACCACGAGATCTCGTTGTCCTGGCAGTAGGCGTTGTTGTTGCCGCCCTGCGAGCGCGCGAGTTCGTCGCCTCCCAGGAGCATCGGAACGCCGGCCGAGAGAAGCAGCGTGCCGAGGAAGTTGCGGCGCTGGCGATCGCGCAGCGCGTTGACGTCCGCATCGTCCGTCGGACCCTCCGCGCCGCATCCCCACGACCGGTTGTCGGACTCGCCGTCCTGGCTGTCCTCGCCGTTCTCCTCGTTGTGCTTCTCGTCGTACATCGTGAGGTCGGCGAGAGTGAAGCCGTCGTGCGCGGTGATGAAGTTGACACTCGCGAGGGTGGGCCGGCGATCGTTCTCGTAGACGTCGGGGCTACCCGAGATACGTTGCGCCAGAGCGGGAAGGCTACCCTCCTCGCCGCGCCAGAAGTCGCGGACGTCGTCGCGGAACTTACCGTTCCACTCCGACCAGCGCGCCGGGAAGCCGCCGACCTGATAGCCGGCGGTGTCCCACGGCTCGGCGATCAACTTCACCGGGGCGAGCACCGGATCCTGATGCACCATGTCGAGGAACGCGCTGTGTCGGTCGAGGTCCTCGTCCTGACGGGTCAGGGTGCTCGCGAGGTCGAAGCGGAAGCCGTCGACGTGCATCTCGGTGACCCAGTAGCGCAACGAGTCCATGATGAGGGCGAGTGCGGCGGGACGGCCGACGTTCAGGCTGTTGCCCGTTCCCGTCGTGTCGTAGTACGAGCTGTGGTCCTCGGGGACCAGCCGGTAGTAGGACGCGTTGTCGATTCCCTTGAGGGACAGGGTGGGTCCGAGGTGGTTGCCCTCGGCGGTGTGGTTGTAGACCACGTCGAGGATCACCTCGAGGCCGGCCGCGTGCAGCGCCTTGACCATCGACTTGAACTCGGTGACCTGCCCACCCGTGTCGCCCGCACTGCTGTACTCGTTGTGCGGCGCGAGGAAGCCGATCGAGTTGTATCCCCAGTAGTTCCGGCGACCCTCCTCGAGCAGGTGCGAGTCCTGGACGAACTGATGCGTGGGCAGCAGTTCGACGGCGGTGATGCCCAGCCGTGTCAGGTGCTCGATGGCGGACGGATGCGCGAGGCCCGCGTAGGTCCCGCGGACGGCCTCGTCCACGTTCTCGTCGATCTGGGTGAACCCCTTGACGTGCACCTCGTAGACGACGGACTCGGACAACGGGATTCTCGGCGCGGCGTCGTCTCCCCAGTCGAACGAGTCGTCGACGACCACGGACCGCGGCATGAAGGGCGCGGAATCGGCGTCGTTGCGGGTCTCGGGCTCGTCGTGATGGTGGGAGAACACCGCTTCGTCCCATTCCACGGACCCCGCAACGGCTTTAGCGTAGGGGTCGAGGAGGAGCTTGGCGGCGTTGTGGCGCAACCCGGCGGCCGGATCCCACGGGCCGTCGACCCGGAATCCGTATCGCGTTCCGACGGACATGTTCTCGACGATGCCGTGGAACACGTGGCCGGTGTACTCGGGCAGTGTCGTCGACGACAGTTCGGTACCGTTCTCGTCGTACGTGACGACGGTCACCGACTCGGCCGTCTCGGTGTAGACCGCGACGTTCGCGCTCCCGTCGGGTCGAAGACTGACACCCGGGGGGTAGGGGGTGGAAGGCTGTCGTGTCACTGATGGCACCAGTTCTCTGTCGTAGGTCCAGCTCGTGGAGGGACCGGAAGTCACCCACGGAAGTCGTGCGGGTCCCAGCGTTCTTACCCGCGCACCGCCCGGACGAAACGGTGCAGGTTGAGCGCACGGGCCACCGGGTAGACATGCCCCATGACGGGCGTCCGCACGACTCGACGCATCGTGCGTGAACGAACGGCCGTCGCGGCGGGAATGCGACGTCGGCTGGCGGCGCGCGACACGGCCCTGGTGGCGGCGGGCATCACGTTCTACGGCGGCATCGCCGTCGTGCCGATGTTGCTGTTGGGTCTGCGCCTCACCACGCTGCTGCTGGGTGAGGAGACCGTCGTCGGGTACGGAGACGCCATCGCCGGACTTCTGCCGGGCGCGGCGGGCGCCCCGGGTGCAGTGCGGACCCTGTTCGACGCCGGGACCCACCTCGGGTGGCTGGGCGGCCTGGTCGCGATCCTGCCCGCCACCTTCTACGGCGAGGGCATGCGACGGGCCCTGCTCGTCTACGAGCCCGTGCGCGAATCGTTCGTCGGCTGGCGCGGTCGCGCGTCGGCGCTCCCGGTCCTGATCGTCACGCCGCTGCTCACCATCCCCGTTCTCGTGGTGGGCAACGCACTCGCCTCGGTGAACGGCGGCATCGGCGCGGGAGCGTTCCGCGTCTGGCTCGGATTCGTCACCGTCTGGCTGGTGCTCGCCGTACCCATCGGATGGACGTACCGGGTGGTCGCGCCGACCACCCTCTCGCGTACGGCAGTCGCGATCGGTGCCCTGACCACCGCGTCCTTCGTCTCGGGATTCCTGCAGGGCTACGTGCTGTTCCTCGCGATACCCATCGACTGGTCGGGCCCGTTCGGCGGCCTCGAACCCGTCGGAGCGGCCGTCGCCACGGTGCTGTGGCTGTTCCTGCTGCACATCATCGTGCTGATCGGCTGGGTGTTCACTCTCGAGTGCGACCGGGTCGCGGAGCGGGAAGCGCACTCAGAGCGTGATGGATCGACACGCTGATCTGACTGAAGCCGACGACGGCGAGGATCAGGGACACGGCGGCACCGATGGTGCCGAACAGCGGACCGGTGTCCACCACCGAGGCTCCCAGGAGAGTCACCACGACGGCGATCACGCGGGACGGGCGCTCCCACACCGTCACGACTCCGATCGACGCCATCCCCGCGGACACCGCGCGAGCCCGCGCCGTCTCGTGCAACAGGGTGAGCAGCGCGACCGCGACCACCAGGGGTGCGGGTGCTCCCAGCACCAGGAGAACCGCGAAGACGAGCATGTCCGAGAGTCGATCGGCCACCGAGTCGGCAACGTAGCCGAATGCCGTCGATCGACCGCGGAGCAGTGCGACGGCGCCGTCGAGGCTGTCCACCAGCGCCGACAGGACGAGAAGCAGTGCCGCCGCGCCGGCGCCCCACGGACCGGAACCCGCGACGGCGAGAGCCAGGACAGCGAAGAGAACCCCCACAGCGGTGACCGCGGTGGGGGCGACGCGCGCCCGCGCGAGCGGGCGGGCCAGAACGTACGTGATGGTCAGCCAGCCGTGCACCAGTGCCGACGAGTGCACGTCGTACCCGCCGTGCAGCTCGGACCACGCACGGAAGTACTGCGTGCGAGTTCTCGGCACGGAGACGACGGGTTCCGACGCATCGGAACCCGTCACGTGATCGTGGTCAGTGACCACCGGGATCAGTGAGGGACTTGCCCTCGGCCGCCTTGACGCGCTTGCGCTCGAGCAGGACCACGGCGAGGCCGGCGAGCAGGAGAACCGGGCAGGCGATGCCGGCGACCAGCACCCATCCCTCGAAGCCGCCGCCCGCTGCGGTCAGGCCCAGTCCGAGCGCGACGAAGCCCAGCGCCATCAGGAAGTAGCCCGGCCATGCGCGGCTGTCGGTGATGGCCTCACCGGCGTGCGCACGCGTGGTGCGTGCGAAATCCTGCGGCTGCTCGTTCTCGTTCTGCGCGACCACGACTTGTCCTTTCGTCGATACATCCGTGCATGCCCGTCGGACCGCCGGGGGAAACCCGGTCGGTGGGCGCTCACAGAGGGCATTCGGAACCACCTACCCCCGCGACGGCTCGTACGGAGTGACGAGGGCGACGTCGGGCGCTAGGGTGAGCGCGTCAACAGACCATGCGGTTCGTGAATCGGGACGTGAACCGCTCTACGTGAGGACGCGCCCGTGCCCTATCTCGGCCTGATCGTCGCCGTGCTCTGGATCTTCTGCCTCATCGACGTCATCACGGCCGACGAAGGTGGCATCCGTCACCTCCCGAAGACGGTCTGGCTCCTGCTCGTCGTGTTTCTTCCTCTCGCCGGGTCCGTGGCCTGGCTCGTGGCGGGCCGGCCCGTCGGCGGCGGCATCTGGGGCGGTCCCGACGCGGGACGCCGACCGAGGGCGACCCGTTTCCCCGAGTACGACGTCCGTCCCGGCCGCGCTGTCGCGACGAACTCCGAGTCCGACGAGGAGTTCCTGCGTCGGTGCCGGGAACGCGCTCAGCAGCAGCGCGACGCCGCCCGTCGCACCAGGAATCCCGAGCACGACTGACGCGTACGCGTCGTCCCGACCGGTCGGCCACGTGGGTTAGGGTCGGCTAATGCATGACGCACCTCCGTCCACCGGCGGGGCCATCCTGCGCCGCACCACCCGGCGCCACCGTGTGCGACTCGTCGGTTCGTCGGCCCTGTTCTGTGTGCACCAGTTCTGCGAGACGATGGTGCCGGTCGCCATCGGTCTCATCATCGGCCGCGCGGTCGAGACCGGCGACGTCACCGCGATGATCGTCTCGTTGCTGGGGCTGGCGGGCCTGTTCGTCGTCCTCTCCTACGCGTACCGCATCGGCGCCCGCATCATCGTCGTCGCGATCGAGCGGGAAGCACACCTGCTACGCGTGGAGGTCGCGGGACGCGTGCTCGACCCGCGCGGCGTCCAGGTCGATCTCGGCCCCGGCGAGCTGTTGACGGTCAGCACCTCGGACGCCGAGAAGACCTCGTGGGCGCTCGACGCCATCGCCCGGGTCGCCGCCGCTGTCACCGCCCTCGTCGTCACGGCGGTGGCACTTCTCGTCATCGATGTGCCGCTCGGGCTGGCCGTCGTCATCGGCACGCCTGTCCTTCTCCTTCTCCTCCAGTTGTGTGCGCCGTTCCTCACCCGCGCCGCGACCGATCAGCAGGCGGAGGTGGCCCGCGTCTCGGGTCTCGCCACCGATCTCGTCAGCGGCGTACGGCCCCTCCGCGGTATCGGCGCCGAGGACGTCGCGTCCCGGCGGTTCGTGCAGTCGAGCCGACGTGCACTGGCCGCGACGATGCGTCTGGCCCGTGGCAACAGCGTGTATCTCGGTGTCTCGGCGACGGTGGGCGCGCTGCTGTCCGCCGCCGTGGCCGGCACGGCCGGGTTCCTCGCTCTCGAGGGCCGGATCTCCGTCGCCGAGCTGATCACTGTCGTCGGACTGGCGCAGTTCCTCATCGAGCCGCTGAGTTCGCTCTCCCGACTTCCCGGCTTCCTCGCGGTCATCCGCGGATCAGCGGACCGGTTGGCATTGGTTCTCGGCGCCGACCCGGTGGTCACCTCCACCGGTACGCGGTCCCCCGACACCTCGTCCGTCGGACTCGACGACCTGTCCTACGGGACCTTGACGCATCTCGACCTCCATCTCGAGCGCGGTGAGATCGTCGGCGTCGTCGCCTACCGGCCGCAGGACGCCGATGCACTGGCCGCCGTCCTCTCCGGCCAGGTGTCGCCCGACGACGTCACCGGACGGCTGACGGTCGGCGGCGTCGACGTGGCCGAGCTCGCGCTCCCCGAGGTCCGCCGCACCGTGCTGGTGGAACCGCACACGTCGGATCTGTTCGCCGGCACGGTGCGGTCCAACATCGCTCTGGACCGCGGGAGCGACCTCGACGCCGCGGTGACCGCCTCCGCCGTCACCGACATCGTCGCCATGCACGACGGCGGTCTCGACCATCCGGTGACCGACCGCGGTGCCAGCCTGTCCGGTGGGCAACGCCAACGAGTCGCCCTCGCCCGCGCACTCGCGGCGCAGCCACCGGTACTCGTCCTCCACGATCCGACCACCGCCGTCGACGCGGTGACCGAACACGCCATCGCCACCGGCATCGCGGGACTGCGTCACGACGGCGACGCCCGCACCCAGACGACGGTGCTCATCACCACCAGCCCCGCGCTCCTCGCGGTCACCGACCGCGTCGTCGTGCTCGACGAGGGGCGCGTCGCGACCGTCGGCACCCACCACGGGTTGGCGGAGACGGACGAGCGCTACCGAGAGGCGGTTCTGCGATGACCGAACCGACCGCACTGCTGCCCATCGCGAGTGGACGGCGATGCTGGACGTTCCTTCGCGGCGAACTCCGTGCGCGGCGGGGATCGGTCGCGCTCACCGTCGCCATCGGCGTGGTCGCGGCGGCGATGGCGCTGATTCCCGTGTACGTCTTCGGCATGCTCGTCGATCGGGTGACCGAGGGCGCACCGACGTCCACGATCGTCGGTGTCGTGACGGTCATCGGCGCTGCGGCGGTCGCGGGCGGTGTCTTCACCGGGATCGGCGCCTACACCGTCAGTCTGCTCGGCGAGAAGATGTTGGCCTCGCTGCGCGAGCGGGTCCTCGGTCGCGCACTCCACCTCCCGGTGAGCACACTGGAGCGAGTCGGCAAGGGAGACCTGCTCTCCCGCGTCGGGGACGACATCGCGGTGATGGCGAAATCGCTCGGCGAAGTGGTGCCGAACATCCTCGCCGCCGTGCTGCTGGTCCTGCTCAGTCTGATCACGATGCTCGGGCTCGACTGGCGTCTGGGACTCGCGGGCATGGTGGCGATCCCGATGTACGTGATGGCCCTGCACTGGTATCTGCCGAGGTCCGCCCCGATGTACGCCGCCGAGCGCGTCGCGATGGGCGAGCGCGCCCAGTCTCTGGTCAGCAGCATGCAGGGGGCCCGCACCGTGCGGGCGTACGGCATGGAGGGTGAGCACCTCGCGCGCATCGACGCATCGTCCGGCAAGGCTCGCGACGTCGCCGTCACCGTCTTCCGTCTCTTCACCCGGTTCGGCTCGCGCAGCAACCGGGCCGAGTGCGTCGGCCTCTCGGTCATCCTCACCGTCGGCTTCCTGCTGGTGCGCGAGGACGCCGTCACCGTCGGTCAGACCACCGCGGCGGCACTGCTGTTCCACCGGCTCTTCAACCCGATCGGCATGCTGCTGTACTCGTTCGACGACATCCAGTCGGCCGGGGCCTCCCTCGCACGACTGGTGGGCGTCATCGATCTGCCCGACGACCGCTCTCCCGGGACCGAGGCGGAGCCCGCCGACGGCACCGTCGTCGTGACGAACCTCCGCCACTCCTACGACGGGGTCGACGACGTCCTGCACGGGATCGATCTGCGGATCGACGACGGCACGACGGTGGCGCTGGTCGGCTCGACCGGCGCCGGCAAGTCCACCATCGCCGCGCTCGTGGCGGGCTCGATGCGAGCGGACTCCGGATCGGTCCGGGTGGGCGGGGTGTCGCTCGACGACATCGGCTCCGATCGACTGCGCCGGCACGTCGCGATCGTCAGCCAGGAGGTGCACGTGTTCGCCGGACCGCTCATCGACGATCTGCGGCTCGCGGCACCGGACGCGGATCGGGAGACGGTCGAACACGCGCTGCGGACGGTCGGCGCGCATTCGTGGGTGAGCACCCTCGAGGACGGTCTCGACACGGTGGTCGGCGAGGGCGGCGTCGAGCTGACTCCGTCTCGCGCGCAACAGATCGCACTGGCCCGTATCGTCCTGGCCGATCCGGCGGTCGCCGTCCTCGACGAAGCCACCGCCGAAGCCGGCAGCGCCGGCGCGCGCGACCTCGAGGAGGCCGCCCGGGCCGCCACTCGCGGACGGACGACGATCGTCGTCGCCCACCGCCTCACCCAGGCGGCGAGCGCCGACAGCGTCGTGGTGCTCGAGCACGGCCGCATCGTCGAGCAGGGGCCGCACCGGGACCTGGTGGAGTCGGGCGGCCGGTACTCCGAACTCTGGTCCGCGTGGCGAGGGCGCTAGTCCTCACGTCGTCAGACGGAGCGACGGAACAGCCGCGAACTCGCCCGGCACCGCGGCACCGGACGTGACCACCAGCGCGTACTCCCCGGCATCGCGCACGGTCGCGCCACGGCGGAACACGCGCAGACGCCCGGGATCGCGGCCCTCGGCCCGCATCGCCTCGACGTCCTCGGGGGTCGGCTCGCGCGCGACGGACGCCGACACCGTGCCGCCCGGCTCGGCGGACGGTTCGGGCAGCGGGAGGTCGGGAGCGAGCGGGTCGGTGTCCAGCAGGAGAGCCGTGCGGCCCGGCCGCACCAGCGCTGCAGCGACCGTCAGCAGACGGTGGTTCGTCGTCCGCACCTGCGCGGATCGGCCACGGTGCAGGGCCCGCAGGGCGGACCACTCCTCCGTACCCGGGTCGAACAGCTCTGCGGGCGCGCCCATCTCGATCATCGAGGACACCACGGCACTGGGCGTGGTGTCGCCGACCGTCAGGGGCCAGCGCGGGAAGAGGGATCCGGGCCAGACGTACCCGGTCTCCCCCGCCCAGTCGGCCGGGTACGCCTGCGGCGCCTTCGCGGCCAGGGCGCGACGATGGCTCGCGTGCACCGAGTCGTCACCGAGCCAGGGCGGCAGTCGGCCGTCGTCGCGCAACTCGTCGTACGTCCACGCACGCCCGTCGCTGTAGTCGAGGAGCCGTGCCTCCAGGGCCTCCGCCCGCCCGCGGGCCGCCCACTCCCGGCAGGTCGCGATCCCGTAGGCCACGAGCGCCGGGGTGAATCCCCGCCACATCACCACCGCCGGGTGGTTCTTCCACCCGTAGGAGGGCCATACCAGGGCGCGCAGGATCTGGAAGGTCTCGACGCGTTGCTTCCCGAGCCGCTTGTCGTCGAGCAGCTGTGCGCTGCGGGCGAAGCCGGGGTCGGGGAGGAACGTCTGCATTTCGAGAGGGTGACCGACGAGGGCCGCGTCGAAACGAGGGTGCCTCTGCGGAGTTGCGACCTGCTCGAGTCGAACCCTGTGCCGACCCCTCTCACTGCGACAGCATCGTGTGTCATGACGATCTCCGTCGAGACGAGCTCCACCGACTCCGGGCAGTGGCGTCTCGCCGCGGTGTGCCGCGGCGAGCGCAGCGACCTGTTCTTCTCCCCCGCCGGAGAGGGACGACGAGCTGCCCGCGAACGCGAGGAGATCGCGAAGAGGCTGTGCGCACACTGCCCGGTGATCGCTCGGTGCCGCGAAGTGGCTCTCGAGTCCGCCGAACCG
This sequence comes from Rhodococcus sp. UNC23MFCrub1.1, assembly GCF_000686025.1. Lineage (GTDB taxonomy): Bacteria > Actinomycetota > Actinomycetes > Mycobacteriales > Mycobacteriaceae > Rhodococcoides. The sequence continues at coordinate 146,176 of NZ_JMLQ01000004.1, read as the reverse complement.
TACGGAGTGTGGGGCGGGTTGACCGCCCGCGAACGGCGTCAGGTGCGCCGGGCCGTCTGACGCGCGACCGTGCGCACGGGCCCGGTACTCCCGCGCACGACGAGTGACGGCTCGACCACCAGCTCGGCGGGCGCGAGGCTCTCGTCCTCGAGGCGGGCGATGGCGAACCGCACCGCCGTCGCGGCCAGACCCTCGGCGTCCTGCCGGACGGTCGTGAGATCGATGCGCGAGAGGTGCGCCAGCTCGCTGTCATCGTATCCCACTACCGAGACATCATCGGGCACAGCGATTCCGGCACGGTGGAACGCGTCCATCAGTCCCACCGCGCACAGATCGTTGCCGGCCATCACCGCGGTGGGCACCCGCCGCTCGGCGACCATGCGCGTTCCGGCGGCACTGCCCGCCTCCTCGGTGTGCGCACCCGGCCACACCACGGCGGGAAGACCGCGCTCGTCCATCGCGGCACGGAAGGCGGCGCGACGCTCGGTCGCACCGGAGTCGGTACCACCGTCGACGTGGTGGATGTCCACGTGCCCGAGACCGACGAGGTGGTCGACCGCCTGACGCACTCCGTGGTCGTCGGCGCTGCGCACGATGTCGAAGTCGGTGGCGGGCAGGGCCCGTCCGATCATGACCACCACCGCCCGCTCCTCGAGATGCGCGACGTACTCGGGTGAGGACGACGGACCGAGCAGGATCACGCCTTCGCAGCGATGGCTGAGCAGCGCCTCGATCGCCTTCGTCTCGTCCCGGCCGGGCGCGCTCGCGGACAGCAACACCTCGTACCCGGCCGCCTCGGCCACGGGATAGATGTGGGTCACGAGATCGGCCTGGAACGGCTGTCGCACGTCGATCACGACCCCCAACGTCCTGCTCCGCCCGCGCGCGAGGAGTCGCGCAGCGTTGTCGGGTCGATAGTCGAGTTCGCGCGCAGCGGCGAGGACACGGTCGCGAGTGTCGTCACTCGCACCCGGTTTGCCACTGAGGACGAACGACACCAGGGTCCGGGACACTCCCGCCAGAGCGGCGACGTCACTCATCGTCGTCTTGCGGCTGCGGGGCGGCGTGGACACCGGCACTCCTCTGGGACGGGGCTTGACACGGAAGCGTGATCCACCTCATAGTAGCTTAAGCGCGTTACTTAAGCGCGTTAGTGCCACAGCACGAGCGCCGGACATTCTTCGAGAGGAACCCCCGAGACATGAGCACGATTCGCGTCGGATCCGCCCCCGACTCCTGGGGAGTGTGGTTCCCCGAGGATCCTCAGCAGACCCCGTACGGCCGCTTCCTCGACGAGGTGTCGGCGTCGGGCTACGAGTGGATCGAACTGGGCCCGTACGGCTACCTGCCCACTGATCCGCAGAAGCTGCTGTCGGAGTTGGGCTCTCGGGGTCTCAAGCTGTCGGCCGGCACGGTGTTCGAACACCTGCATCAGGACGACGCGTGGGACGCGGTGTGGACTCAGATCGAGGACGTCGCCAAGCTGACCGCCGCCGCCGGCGGCAAGCACGTCGTCGTCATCCCCGAGATGTGGCGTGACCCCTCCACCGGCGCGGTGCTCGAGGACCGCGACCTCACGGCGGACCAGTGGCGCAAGAAGACCGAGGGCATGAACGAGCTCGGTAAGCGCATGTTCGAGCAGTACGGCGTCAAGGCGCAGTACCACCCGCACGCCGACAGCCACGTCGACACCGAGGAGAACGTGTACCGCTTCCTCGACGGCACCTCGAGCGAGTTCGTGAACCTGTGCCTCGACACCGGCCACATCAGCTACTGCGGCGGTGACAACATCGCGATCATCGAGCGGGCGCCCGAGCGCATCGGGTACCTCCACCTCAAGCAGGTGAACGAGGAGGTCCGCGCCAGGGTCGCAGCGGAGGATCTGCCGTTCGGCGAGGCCGTCAAGCTCGGCGCCATGACGGAACCGCCGCTCGGCATCCCGGACATGCCCCCGCTCCTGAAGACCATCGAGCGCCTCGCGGACGACGGCAAGCTCACCGCGGACATCTTCGCGATCGTCGAGCAGGACATGTACCCGTGCGCCGTCGACGCTCCCCTGCCGATCGCGCAGCGCACCCGGAAGTACCTGGGCTCCTGCGGCATTCCCGCCGTCACGTTCGCCTGACCACACTTTCGCACCTACAGAAACGGATTGACACGATGACCACCGAACTCCGCATCGCGGTCCTGGGTGTCGGCATGATGGGTGCCGATCACGTCGCCCGCATCACCTCGAAGATCACCGGCGCCCGCGTCGCCGTGATCAACGACTACGTCAGCGCGAAGGCCCACGAACTCGCCGCGACCATCCCCGGCTGCCGCGTCGTCGAGGATCCCCTCGACGCGATCGCCGACCCCGAGGTCGACGCCGTCGTCCTGGCCACTCCCGGCCCGACCCACGAGAAGCAGCTTCTCGCGTGTCTCGAGCACGGCAAGCCCGTCATGTGCGAGAAGCCGCTGACCACCGATGTGGCCACGTCCCTCGCCGTCGTGGAAGCCGAGGCCGCGCTGGGCAAGAAGCTCATCCAGGTCGGATTCATGCGCCGCTTCGACACCGAGTACGACCAGCTCAAGGCACTCATCGATTCCGGCGAGCTCGGCCGTCCGCTGGTGGTGCACTGCGCACACCGCAACCCCGCCGTGCCGCCGCACTTCGACAGCGCGATGATCGTGCGCGACTCGCTGGTGCACGAGGTGGACGTCACGCGCTTCCTCCTCGACGAGGAGATCACGTCGGTGCAGATCATCAGCCCGTCGGCCAATCCGTCGGCACCGCAGGGCCTGCGGGATCCGCAGATCGCCATCTTCACCACGGAGTCCGGTCGACACGTCGACGCCGAGGTGTTCGTCACCACCGGCGTCGCCTACGAGGTGCGCACCGAGGTCGTGGCCGAGCACGGCAGCGCGATGATCGGTCTCGACGTCGGCCTCGTCCGCAAGTCCGCTCCTGGAACCTGGGGCGGCACCATCACTCCCGGCTTCGTGCAGCGCTTCGGCCAGGCCTACGACACCGAGATCCAGCGCTGGGTCGACGCGGTGAAGGCCGGCGCCGAGACGGGCAACTACGTCGACGGCCCCGGAGCGTGGGACGGATACGCTGCAGCCGCGGTGTGCGAGGCCGGCGTGAAGTCGCTCGAGTCCGGTGCCCCGGTCGCCGTCGAGATGGTGCAGCGCTCGTCCATCGTCGGAGCCTGAGATGAAGATCGCGCTCGATCCGACGCCGTTTCATCATTCGCATTCGCTGCTCGAGCTGCCCGCCGTGGTGGCCGATCTGGGGTACGAGTGGTTGCAGCTCACCCCGCACGTGGACATGATCCCGTTCTTCAACCATCCCAAGGCCGATGACGGGTTGGTCGCGAAGTTCCGCAAGGCGTGCTCGGACGCCGGCGTCGGGATCGCGTCGGTGTTGCCGGTGCTGCGGTGGTCCGGTCCCGACGAGGACGCCCGCGAGGCGGCCGTGCGGTACTGGAAGCGGGCCATCCAGATCACCGTCGACCTCGGGGTGTCGACGATGAACACCGAGTTCTCCGGTCGACCGGAGAAGCCGGAGGAGTCCGAGCGGGCGTTCTACCGGTCGATGGAGGAACTGGTCCCCATCATCGAGCGCGAGGGTCTCGACGTCCTGATCGATCCGCATCCGGACGATTTCGTCGAGGACGGGCTCGCCGCGATCCGCACCATCCGCGGGGTCAATTCCCCGAACATCGGGATGGTGATCGTGGCGTGCCACCAGTTCCACATGGGTGGTGACCTGCCGGCGATCATGGCCGCCGCCGGGGACATGGTGCGTCTTGTGCACGTGGCGGACACGATGGATCATCACCGTTCGCACGGGTTGCGGTACATCACCAACCCACCCGGCAACGCGGTGCGGGTGCACCAGCACCTGAAGATCGGCGACGGCGACGTCGACTGGGACCGGTTCTTCGGCGGCCTCGGCTCACTCGGGTTCTACGACAACGACACCGTCATGGTGTCGAGTGTGTTCGCCGAGAACGAGAACGCCCACGACGTCTCCCGCTACCAGCTCGAGACGATGACCCGGTACGTCGAGAAGTACCGGGCCTGATCGCCTCTCACGAGATGTGTCAGGACGGCTGGACCCCGGGGGTGCGCACGATCATGGGCACCCCCGGGAACACCGCCGCCATCTCGGCGCGCGACTTCCGCAGCGCCGCAGTGCCGTAGCCCTTCTTCCGGTGTCCGGGGTGGATCCACACCCGGAGGTCGATGTCGCCACCGGCGAGCTCGCCGAAGACGATGCCCACCTTCTCCGCGCCCTCGCGTGCGACGAACCACGCGGCCTGCTCGGAGTCGAGGCGGTCCCGTGCCGCCGCCAGCTCGGTGTCCAGATCACCGGCCGCTCCGCCGGATCCGTCACCCGCGGAACCGACGTCCGCGAGGCGGGCGGCGAACAGGTCGCGGTCGTCGTCCGAGAACGCTTCCAGCACCAGGGTCTCTCCCGCGCTGGCGGGACGCTCGGCCAACGTGAAGTTCAGGCGGCTGTCCAAGTCCTCGAGCTCGGCGGCGTTGCTCCGGCGGGCGTCCTTGGTGAGGCTGGCGAACGACATGCCCATGACGGCCTCGCCGCCCAACCGTGACGTGCCGAGCAGGGTGGCGATCGCCTCCACGGCGTCGGGCCGGGTCTCGGCCTCGACGATGACGTCGAGCACCTCGTGACGACGTTCGAAGGCCGCCAGTAGGGCGGACGTGATCTCTCGGCGAGCGGCAACATGATCGTGATCGGTCATCGCGTGATCATAGGGCTTCGCCCCCGTGCGCGGTTTGCGTACTCGGGGATGCGCGAAAGGCTCACGGGGGGATCATGGACCCATGCACCCGAGACCGCTTCGCAGGATGGGTTTTCTCACGATCGGACTGTTCGACGGGGACGACCCCGCGGCCGGGCACGAGTCGACGCTCGCGATCATCGAGCTGGGCGAACGTCTCGGCTTCGACAGCGCCTGGTTGCGGCATCGCCACCTGCAGTACGGCATCTCCTCCCCCGTCGCCGTGCTGGCCGCCGCATCGCAGCGGACCTCGCGGATCGAGTTCGGCACCGCCGTGACTCCGCTGGGGTGGGAGAACCCGGTGCGGCTGGCCGAGGACCTCGCCACCGTCGACATCCTGTCCGGCGGGCGCCTGAATCCCGGGGTCAGCGTGGGCCCGCCGATGAACTTCGACCGGCTCAGGGATGCGCTGTACCCCGACACCGCCGATCGGGAGGACTTCAGCTACGCCCGGGTCGAGCGGCTCCTCGCCGCGATCCGAGGCGATCGTCTGACGGACTTCGAGGGGATGGACGGCATCGAGGTGCATTCCTCACGCGCACAGCCTCATTCGCCCGGTCTCGCGTCCCGGATGTGGTACGGCGGAGCGTCGCTCGGGTCGGCTCGCTGGGCCGGCGCGAACGGTATGAACTTCCTGACGAGCAGCGTCGTGAAGGCCGAGGAGGACGACGACTTCGACCGCATCCAGCTCTCCCACATCGAGGCTTTCCGCTCGGCACACTCGGCGGGGAACGGTGCTCGGGTCTCGCAGGGCTTGGTGGTGATTCCGACCGACTCGGCCACATCGAGCCAGCGTGCCCGCTACCAGGAGTACGCCGATGCCCGTCTGGGCCGCACCCGGTCACCGGTCGGCCCGGCCCGCCTGCTGTTCGCTCCCGATCTGGTGGGCACCACCGAGCAGCTCGTGGAGCAGTTGCAGGCGCGCGCAGCCTTCCGGGAGATCGACGAGGTGGCGTTCGCTCTGCCTTTCAGCTTCGACCCCGACGACTACGTGCAGATTCTCACCGACATGGCGACGACGCTCGGGCCGGCGCTCGGGTGGTCACCGGCCGGTGGGCTCGAGGAGTAGACGCGCGGCAGCACGCGCACGGTCGAAGGGCCGCTCGACCACTCCCATTCCCGCGCACACCAGCGCGCCCTCGTGCACGAGCATCAGCAGGTCGGCCGTGCCCACCGGGTCGGGCACGCCTGCGGCCGCGAGGATGTCGACGAACAGATCGGCCATCCAGCGCTTCTGGCCGATGATCACCGGAAAGGCCGGGTGGGCGGGGTCGCTGATCTCCGCGTGCGCGTTGACCATGCTGCATCCCTTGCCACTTCGCTGCGCCGTCCACTCGGCCGAGGCGACGAACACCGCATCGATCCGATCGCCGGCGTCGTCGGCGGAGACGGCACCCAGCCGGACGGCGAGGAACTCGCGCCACTGACGGTCACGTTCCCGCAGGTACTCCACGACGAGCCGTTCCTTGGACTCGAAGCGGTCGTACAACGTCTTCTTCGTGACGCCGGCTCGCGCCGCGATCGTGTCGACGCCGACCGCGTGAATGCCCTGCTCGTAGAACAGCTCGTCGGCCGCGGCCAGCACGGCACGCGCCTTCGGCGTCCAGGCGACCTCGGATGTCATGTTTCGAACTATACCGATCTGTGTAGTCTGCTGTCATGAGTAGACAGATCGGTATACCTGTGGATCGACGCACTGCCGTCGGGTCGGTACTGGCGGGCGCGGCGTTCGTACTCTGCTGGTCGTCCGGTTTCATCGGCGCGAAGATCAGCGGTGAGCACGCTGCCGTCACCACCGTCCTGATGTGGCGGTTCCTCCCCCTCGCCCTGCTGCTCGCACCGACGTGGCTCCTCGGGTCTCGCCGAGTTCGAGGCCCGGACCTTCGGCGGCAGGTGATCGTGGGCTTTCTGTCACAGTCCGGCTACCTCCTCACTGTGTACTGGGCCATCGGCCTCGGGGTCTCCACCGGCACCACGGCCCTCGTCGACGGAGTGCAGCCACTCGTCGCGGCAGCGCTGGCGGGCCCCCTGCTGGGCGCGGCGGCCTCGGGCCGACAATGGATCGGGCTCCTGATCGGTTCTCTCGGCGTCGCGCTCGCCACCGTTGCGGACGCCACGGCGACCACCGCGACCACCCCGGCGTGGGCCTACCTCGTTCCGCTGGTGGGAATGATGTCTCTGGTCGCCGCGACCTTCGTCGACCGTCGCGCCCAGCGACCGGCACCCGTCAGCGCCCTCGGAATCCACTGCGCCACATCGGCCGTCGTCTTCACCGCCGGCGCGGTCGCGACGGGCACCGCGGTACCGCCGACGACACTCGACTTCTGGGCGGCGACGGCGGGACTGGTGGTGTTCGCGACGTTCGGTGGGTACGGGCTGTACTGGTATCTGCTCGACCGGGTGGGGGTGACGAGGGTGAACGCTCTGATGTTCCTCGTACCGCCCGTCACCACCGTGTGGGGCGCCCTGCTCTTCGGCGAGCCGTTCACCGCCCTCACCGCGATCGGTCTGGCGCTGACCTTCGTGGCCATCACTGTCGTCACGATGCGTCCCCGGGCCGGAACCCGACGGGACATCCCGGAGTCGTCGCTAGCATCGGTGTCATGACGGACGGCCGGGAGTACACCGAGGACGGCCACCACATCGTGATCGACGGGCGGAAGTGGCGCGCCACCGATCCCGACATTCCCGAGGAGCGCGGCGCCGAACTGCGGTCGATCCTGATGGCGTGGCGACGCGACGTCCGCCGGACCGGCGGCGCCGCGGAGTCCCGCGCCGGTGTACAGGCCGCCAAGGTCGCTCTCGGCGAACGTGGCACGCCGTGGTGGGAACAGTCCGACGACGAACGCCGCGCGCGTTGGGAGACCGACGTCCCGAGGCCCGGTACCGACGACGCGTAGTCGGCCGCCGTCCGGGTAACCCTCGCCCATGGCCGACGACCACGCCCCCGCCCCGCGACCGCGCAGCGTGCTCCCACCCGTGCTCCACGATCAGCCGATCCGGGCACGCGGGCGCGACCTCGTGCGTGTCGCCGATCTGGACGAGAGGGGCGTGGCCGAGGTGCGCACCGACGACCACGGGGTGCTCGCGGTCGGCATCCGGCCCGACGGGACACCGTTCGCCGTCGCGAACACGTGCCGACACCAACTCGCCAAGCTCGGGCGCGGGCGGGTGACCGAGAACGGCTGCCTCCAGTGCCCCTGGCACAGGGCGGAATTCGACGTGACCGACGGGTCCATGGTGTCCGGGCCCAAGGGAGTGATCTTCGGTTTCCCGCCCTACTCCGCAGTGGTGGCCGCCGTCGGACGCGCCGTACCGCTCACCACCGCGCAGGTGGAGATCGTCGACGGCGTCATCCGACTCGCTCACTGACCACGTCCGCGGGGATCCTGTCGAACCACGGCCGCGCCACCTCGAGCTCCGCGGCGAGCACCAGCAGCCGAGTCTCCCCACCCGGTGGCGCCAGGAAGTGCACGCCGACGGGCAGACCGTCGACTGTCGCCGAGAGCGGAACACTCATCGCCGGCCGCCCGGTCAGATTGGCCGATTGCGTGTACGGGACAGCGGACAGGCTGCGCATCACCGCGTCCTGCACCGCGCCGAGCCGTCCGAGAATCGGTCCGAGTCGCAGCGCGAGCGCGAGCCGGGCGCCCACCCTCTCGACGAACGGGGTGTCGAAGGCGCCGATCAGCGGCGCGGGACCCGCCGTCGTGGGTGTCATGAGCAGATCGAAGCGGCGGTGGAATGCAGCGATGGCGCGGACGTGGTCCTGCCAGCGTGCCAGTGCCACATCGTGATCCACCGCTCTCGTGGCGCGCCCGATCTCGGCGAGGACCAGCGTGTCGAGTTCGAACTGCGTCGTGGTGGGCCGCGCCGTGGCCGACGCGGACGACACCTCGGCGGCGAGGTGGACGAACCACGGCACGAGGAAGTCTCTGGCCAGCTGCTCCTCGTCGAACGGCGAGGCGACCTCCTCGACGGTGTGGCCCAGTTCGACGAGCAGGTCGCGGGCGCGGTCGAGCGCGGCGAGGACGTCCGGGTGGGGTGCGTCGTTCAGCGCCGATCGCGCCGCGACCCCGATCCGGAGCCGAGGACCCGGCCGGCCGAGTGCCTCCACATGGGGCGTCGACGGGGCCGCGAACTCGAAGGGAGCGTCGTCGTCCGAGCCGCGCACGATGTCGAGGAACGCGGCCGAGTCGCGCACGGAGCGGGTGAGCACACTGGTGACGGCGCTCCCGAAGAGCATCTCCCCGGCGCGGGGCCCGGCAGGGACGACTGCCCGGCCAGGCTTGAGTCCGAACAGGCCGCAGTACGCCGCGGGGATGCGGATGGAGCCGCCGCCGTCACTGGCGCCGGCGACGGGCACGATGCCCGACGCCACCGCGGCGGCCGAACCACCGGAGGAGCCACCGGGTGTGCGGGCGGGATCCCACGGGTTGCGGGTCGCACCGTGCGCCTGCGGCTCGGTGACTCCCTTGGCGCCGAATTCGGGTACGGCCGTGCGGCCCAGGACGACGACCCCGGCGTCGAGCCACCGTTGCACCACGGTGTCCGTGACCCGGGGCCTGGACGACGCCCCCGAGCGTGACCCCGACGTCTCGACGATCCCGGCCTGAGCCTGGAAGAGATCCTTGAGCAGGAACGGCACTCCCGCCATCGGACCGGACAAGGCGCCCGCGGCCCGCACTCGCGCGGCATCCTCCTGCCACTGCACGAGGGCGTTCAGGGTGGGATCCACCTCGCGCGCTCGCGCGATCGCGACCTCGACCAACTCCGCGGCCGTCACGTCGCCGGACGCGACCAGCTGGGCGAGCCCGGTCGCGTCGTGGGCCCGGTACTCGTCGAATCTCATGGCGCTCAGACTAGGTGCGAGTGCCGCCCGCGAGCGCCGGTGTCGTCGAAGTCTGGACACCGCACGGCCTGTGACCCCGGGAACCGATCACGTTCCAGCAGAGACGATCGCTCGGTCCACGACGCGCCGCAGCTGCTGCTGCTCTGCCTCGTTCCGAGGTGCGTAGAGGTAGAGATAGCTGTCCGGCAGTCCCACGAGGGAACGCCCGGCCAGCGGATGCCGCTCTCCCCAGCCACGCGAGACGATCTCGGCGACGTCCCGCGGATCGGCGACCACGTGCATCGACCCTTGCGCGTCGTGCACGTGGGCGATCTCTCCGCGAGCACGCCGAGCGGCGGCGCTGCGCGGGTGATCGACGTGGAGCGCGTCGCCTCGACGTTCCAGATGGCTACGCGCGCTGTGGCATCCGTCGGTGGAGCTCAGGATCGTCAGGTGATCCTGCAACGACCGGACGCTGACGGGATCGCCGTCGGACACCACCTGCCGGTGCGGGATCGGGAACGGTGCCATGACGGGTCGACTGCCGCGGTCCGGCAACTCGAGCGCACCGACGGCGGCCCGGATATCGTTGTCGCGCAGTCGAATGGTCTCTCGACAGAGGGGGCGTAGAGCGGTCATGACCACCCAGCCGACCGGATTGTCGGGGAGCCCGCCCGGCCCGATCGCGCGCCAGCGTCGATAGTCGTCCAGGATCGCGCGCAGACCTGGCGTACGACGAACCGTGTTCATGACCCACCCCCATGTGCGACGGCCCCCACGACCGACCGTCGCATCATGCCCCGGGTGCACCCGGCGAGCAACGGGCTCGTCGCACACGAGAGTCAGTGCGCGGCGACCGCCTCGGCGGGCCGCACGGCCTTGTAGGCGAGTGCACCGACCACACCACCGATCAGCGGGAAGACCAGGAACACCCACAGTTGCGAGAGTGCGCTTCCGCCGGCGATCAGCGCAGGCCCGATGGAGCGCGCCGGGTTGACCGACGTCGAGTCGACCCCGATGGCGAGCAGATGCACGAACGCGAGCGTCAGTCCGATCGGAACCCCGGCTGCCGCAACGGAATGCGGCCCTGTCACGCCGAGTACGACCAGCACGAGAACTGCCGTTGCCACGATCTCCACGATCGCGACGGCGAGAAGCGAGTAGTTTCCTGCCGAGGCGTCGCCGTATCCGTTGGCGCCGAGACCGTCGACCGTTCGGTCGTATCCGGGTCGACCCGTCGCCATGGCGTAGACCACCAGGGCGCCGACGAGTCCGCCGATCACCTGTGCGGCGGCGTATCCGGCGGCGCGGGCGGCCGTCATGCGGCCGGTTACGAGGAACGCGAGCGTGACCGCCGGGTTGATGTGGCAACCGGACACGGGTCCGAGCACGAACACCATCGCGAGCAGTGTCAGGCCGAAGGCGAGCGCGATTCCGGTGGTGCCGACGTCGTCGCCCGCCAGGACGGCGGTGCCCACACCTCCGATCACGAGAACGGCGGTGCCGATGGCCTCGGCGATGTAGACGGTGAACTTGGTCATCGTCGTCCTCCTCGTCGGGTGCGGCGCTCGTCGATCTTGCGCTTGGCGTAGCCCCACGTCACGCGGCCCAGGCCCTCGAAGAGTCGGCTGGACAGGCTCCGACGGGCGCTCATGCGCGCACCTCGTCGGTGCATTTCTCGATCGTGGTCATCATGGTTCCCTTCTTCGACCGGCCCGCGGAGCGCGAGTCGGTGTGTGTGGTCGGACGAAACTGTGGTCAGGCGGCCGTGCGGTGGCCACCGACCTTCACGTCGTGCACGACGACGTCGACACGGCTGCAGGTGAGTCCGGTCAGTGCCGTCACCGCACTGGAGACGTTGCGGCGGACGTCCGCTGCGACGTCGGCGATGGATATTCCGTAGTCCGCCACCAGATCGAGCGAGACGACTGCGGTGCGGTCGTCCACCTCGACCGACACCCCCTGTGTGTGCCTCGCCCCGTCGACGCCCACTGCGGACCGGAGTACGTCCAGCGCACGAGAACCGGCCGGTTCCAGGGCGTGGAGGCCCGGTACCTCTCGTGCGGCGATGCCGGCGACGGTGGCGACCACGGCATCCGCGACGACTGTGCGGCCGCGATCTCTGCGGTCGGTTCGGTCGTCACTGTGGTCGACGGTCGATGCGACGGACGTCCTCACGGCGTTTCCTGTCGCAGTCTGCGGGGCGTTCACTTCAGGTCCTCTCTCTGGACTGTGACGGCTCGTCACAGTCATTGAGTCGGGTCCTCACCACGAAAACGCACGTCGGAAATCAAGTGATGCGCATCACATCGGTTTGCGCGTGATCCTGCGCGGGAACAGTCACGTCGGGGAAAGTAGTTGCTTCATCAATCTTCGGGGTGGGTCACTCCGACGGCGGTTCGGGGGGGAACAGTGCTCAGTCGTCCGTCGATCGCGCCCGATCCCGGTAGTCCCGACGTGGCCGGTGATGTCAGCCTCCCGTCCATCGCAGCACCGTCGGCGGACCGCGACACGTCCACTCGTCCGACGTTCGCCGCCGACCACCGCGAGCTCGGCGATCGCGCCCTCGCCGCCGCCGCGGGCATGGGCGACCGACGCGCGTTCGAGGAAATCGTGCGCCGACTCGGACCGGACATGCTTCGCTACGCAACCCACCTCCTGTCCGACCGAGGCGCTGCCGAGGACATCGTCCAGGACGCGTTGGTCGACGCCTGGCGCGGACTGCGCCACTTCCGTTCCGACTCGTCGCTGCGCACCTGGTTGTTCAGCGTCGTCTCCCACAAGGTGACGGATCATCGGCGGCGCCGCAGCATCGCGCCCGTCGAGGACTGGGTGTTCGAGAGGCCGAGCCAGGACCCGAGGGACGACCCGTCGCGCACCGTGTCCGACGCCGACTTCCTGTCCGCGTTGGACGATGCCCTCGCTGAGCTACCGTATCGCCAGCGGGCCTGCTGGTTGCTCCGTGAGGTCGAGGGCATGAAGCACACCGAGATCGGCACGGTCATGGCCCTCTCCCCCGGTGCCGTCCGCGGCCACCTCACGCGTGCACGCGCCACACTCGAGACACGATTGGAGACGTGGAGATGACGTCGGGTCAGCCTGATTCGACACCGCCGCAGACGGATTCGACGCTCCGTCGAGCCGCGAGCGTGCTGCGCGATGCGCCCGTCCACGGGTGGGTGGACATCAGTGCCGCCGCCCTCTCACGCGTGCGAGCCGTCGGGGTCCGGACGTGGCCCCTCGACGCCCGCTACCCCGACAAGGGCGTCGTCGAGGGCGTCGTCGAGGGAGTGGACGTCGACGCGGACACCCTTCGGGTCAGTGACGTCGTCGTACGTATCGCCGTCCGCAGCGCCGTCGCCGAGGTGGCGGGCACAGAGCCCGCCGACATCTCGCTCTACACCGAGGGTCACCGGTGCACGGGCGGTCTGGTGACGGTGATCGCCGCCTACGGCACGGATCTCCAGGAGGCCGGCGATCTCGTCGCGAGCCGGGCAGCTGCCGCTCTGACGGATGTCCTCGGACTTCCCTACAGCGCCGACGACATCGGCGTCGTGATCGCGGAGATCGACGCCCCCGACCAGGCGACGCCGTCTACTTCACCATCGTGAACTGGCGGACGTCGATCAGCTCACGCCGGAAGAAGTCGGCGCAGCCGGGCAGGTACCGCATGTAGGTCTGGTACATCGCCTCGCCGGCGATGGCGACGGCTTCGTCCTTCCTCTCCTCCATCGCGGCCGACCACAGATCGAGCGTTCGAGCGTAGTGCTGTTGCAGCGATTGGACCTTCTCCACGCGGAAGCCGGCTCGCTCGCCCTTCTCGATCACCACCTGCGGGATCGGGAGCTCGCCGCCGGGAAAGATCTCGCGGCCGATGAAGTCGGCGAAGTCCATGTCCGCCCGCGTCACGCGCGACTTCTGCCGGAACATGTCGCGGCCGAGTTGCACGATGGTGTGCAGCATCATCCGGCCGTCCCCGGGCAGGATCGAGTAAGCGCGGGCGAAGAAGTCGTCGTAGCGGGGGGAGGTGAAGTGCTCGAAGGCGCCGATGCTGACGATGCGATCGACCGGCTCGTCGAACTCCTCCCACCCCTGCAGCCGCACCTCGGTGGTGCGTCCCGTGTCGAGCCCGTTCAGCATCGCCGACACGTGCTCGTACTGGTTCCTGCTCAGGGTCAGACCGACGACGTTCACGTCGTACTTCTCCACCGCTCGCCGAAGCGTCGCGCCCCACCCGCAGCCGACATCGAGCAGACGCATGCCTGGACGGAGGTCGCACTTGGACAGCGACAGGTCGATCTTCGCGAGCTGCGCTTCCTCGAGTGTCATGTCCTTGCGCTCGAAGTACGCACAGCTGTAGGTCTGCGTCGGATCGAGGAAGAGCCTGAAGAACTCGTCCGAGAGGTCGTAGTGAGCTTGGACGTCGTCGTAGAACGGCTGAAGATCGGACACTGAGTTCCTCCACGGGTCACCGGACAACCGAGCCCCACCCGACGGTGGTGCTGCGGCGCCCGTGTTCCCGCGATCGTCGCGTCGAAACACGCCGTCAGATCCTCGATCAGGGAGTTTCGGTCGGTCCGACCGCGGTACCCGTGCCCGACCGCGTCACCGAACACCAGAGGTGACCGAAACCCGATGTGCTTGTTCCTCGCCGGCTCCTCACATCGGTGTGCCCGGCGCGGCCAGCAGGTCGCGGCACGCCCGCGCACATCGCCGACATGCGTCCGCACACGCGGCGCAGTGTTCGTGCATCCCCGCATGCCGGGCGCACTCGTCGGCACAGTCGTCGCACGCGGACGCACAGGCGATCAGCGCGGCGCGTGCCGTCTCGGACCGGGCACCGCTCCGCGTGATGATCCGGGCGGTCGCGGCACACAGGTCGGCGCAGTCCTGATCGAGTCGAATGCACGACCTGAGTCGCGCGACGGAATCCTCGGCGAGGCAGGCGTCGGCACAGACGGTGCACGCCGTCGAACAGTCGAGACACGCCTCCACACAGGCCGCCACCAGTGCACGATCACCATCGAGGGGATGGGTGGCCAGTAGGTCCGTCACGGTCGTCATCGCTGCTCCTTCGTCGCACGGATCGCGTCGGTGTCGGCTACCCGCGGACCGTCGGCGGAAACGGCGCGTACGCCGCGGACGGAGCGCGAACCGTCGAGGAATCGCGATCAGGAGATACGGCGACGACGAACCGCCGTCACGACCGCGCTGACGACGAGGATCAGACCGAGAAACTGGAGTCCCGGTGAATCGTCGGCGCCGCCGAGAACGATCGCCGCCAGACCGAGCACCCCGAGCAGCGCGACGACGAACCATCCGTTCATGGTCGACACGCTACTCGGCCGTCCGGTTCATGACGTTTGTCATCGCTCGACCGTGACGGTGTCATCTCGACCGATGCATCCTGGCACTGCCGGTCCTGCCGCACGATCCGAAGAATTGTTCTCATGAAGCAACCAGACGAAGGAAACCTCTTCACCGACCTCATGGAGATCGGACCCGCGCCGACCCCGGCCCGCGAACTGGTGGTGGCCGTCATCTCGGTGGCTCTCATCGCGGTGCTCATCGCGATCGTCGGAGTCTCGGTGCCGACCGTGGCAGCGGCTGCCGTCGTCGCCGTGTTCCTCGCCGTCCGCGTCGCCGTCGGGCGTCGGCACTGGGGGCGAGCGTCATGACCGTCATCGAGGTGTCGGGAATGACCCGCCGCTACGGCTCCGGCAAGACTGCGTACGACGCGGTCCGCAACCTCGACCTCGACATCGCGGAGGGCGAACTGTTCGGACTGCTCGGCACCAACGGCGCCGGCAAGACGTCGACTCTGGAAGTCATCCAGGGTCTGTCGCGTCCCAGCGAGGGCACGGTCCGCATTCTGGGACTCGACCCCGTCGCGGATCGGAGAAAGGTCCGGCCCGCCCTGGGCATCATGCTGCAGAAGGGTGGACTACCGCAGGACCTGACCGCGGCCGAGAGCCTGCGGATGTGGGCCGGCACGTGCAGCGATCCACTGCCTGTCGACGACGTCCTGGCGCGCGTCGATCTCGAAGCCCGTGCGGACACCCGAGTGAAGTTCCTGTCGGGCGGCGAGCAGCGTCGTCTCGATCTCGCCTGCGCGATCATCAGCCGACCGCGAGTCCTGTTCCTGGACGAACCGACCACCGGACTCGATCCCGAGAGTCGGCGCAACACGTGGCAGCTCATTCAGGAGCTCAAGAACTCCGGGGTGACCATCATGCTCACCACGCACTATCTCGACGAGGCGGAATCGCTGTGCGATCGGTTGGCGATCATGCACCGCGGCAGCGTCGTTCGCAGCGGAACGGTCGACGACGTGGTCGCCGGTCACCCGGCGCGCATCGAGCTGAAGGACCCGCGGACCGCACTGCCGCAACTCCCGGGAGCCGACGTCGACCGGGAGGGCGACACGGTGTCGATCACGACGAACTCGGTACAGGAGACGCTGACCGAGCTGCTCGTGTGGGCCCGCGACAGCGGCGTCACCCTGCACGGTCTCGACGCGCGAGCCGCGTCCCTCGAAACCGTGTTCCTCTCCATCGCAGACACATTCGACGACCCCGAGGTGATCACGGCATGAGTACGATGACCGCACTGTCCCGAGCGGAATTCACGCTCCTCGGACGCAACCGCGTCCTTCTCTTCAACGCTCTGGTCATGCCCCTCGTCCTGCCGATCGTCCTTCTGGTCGTCGCGGGTCGAGACGGTGGGCTCACCGACGCCGGCGTGTCGGCCGCGCTGGAGATCTTCGCCCTGTTCCTGCTGGTGTTCCTGGTCTACTACAACCTCCTGTCGGTCTACGCGACGCGTCGAGACGAGTTGGTGCTCAAACGTCTCCGCACCGGGGAGAGCACGGACGCACAGATCCTCCTCGGACCCGCGGTGCCGTCGTTCCTCCTGACCCTCCTCCTCGGAGTGATCGTCGGCGTGGTCGTGGTGGTCCTCGGCGGCGGCACTCCCGTCAACGTCCTGCTCATCGCGGCGGCACTGGTCGGTGGTGCGGCGCTCTTCGCCGCACTGGCCCTCATCACGTCCGCCTTCACCCGCAACGCGGAAGCAGCACAGATCACCAGCCTGCCCGTCATCCTGCTGGCCATGCTCGGATCGTCACTCCTACGCGACGTGGTACCCGAGTCCCTCGCCGACGTGGTGGCTCTGACACCGATGGCCGCGGTCAGCGATCTCCTGAACCTCGGGTGGTTCGGCACCACCTCGGTGGGTGATGCCGCCGGTGGCGCCGACTCGGTGGGCTTCGCGTCGACGTTCGCGGAGGCTGGTCAGCCGGCTCTCGTCATGCTCGCCTGGATCGCGGGCAGCGTCCTGATCGCCCGGACCCACTTCCGCTGGGAACCGCGCTCCTGACGTCCCGCCACCGACCGTCAGATCTGCAAGGCTGGAGACCATGAGACTGCGCGATCATCTCGACCCGACACTCGGATGGCGGGGCAGCAGCGACGTCGAGAAGGTCCGCACCTACACCCGGCAGTCCTTCCAGTTCATCGTCGTCGCGGTCGCGGTGGCCTCGATGGCGGCCTCGGCGCAGGCGAGTGACGCGATCTCCACCGCCGCCGCGCTGGTGTGCGTGGTGTCTGCACTCGTTGTGCTGCACCGTATTCCCGCACTCGGTGGCGCTTCGAGTGCGGACGTCCGGGCACCGTTGTGCGTACAGATCGCAGCGGCCGCCGTGCTCGTCGTGGTGGGCGCCGCACCGAACCTCCTGTGGGTGGCCATCCTGGTGACGACACCGATCGCGGCACTGGTGGACCTGCGCTGGTCTCTCGGCGCCGCGGTGGTCGCCCCGGTGGTCGCCGCCGCATCGGGCTCGACCGCCCTCGAGATCACACTCCTGGCCTTCTGCATCGTCGCCATGGCCACCACGGTGCGCCTGTCGATGTGGTTGCTGCGCATCGTCACCGAGCTGGCCACCACCCGCGACGCCGCCGCCGCCCTGTCGGTCGCCGAGGAACGACTGCGCTTCTCCCGGGACCTGCACGACGTCGTCGGTCGCGCGCTGTCCGCCATCGCGGTCAAGAGCGAGCTCGCCGCCGCGCTGGCTCGGCGAGGAGACGACCGAGCTGCCGCGCAGATGGACGAGGTACGTGTGCTCGCCCGGGAGTCGATGACCGACGCTCGGGAGCTGGTGCGCGGCTACCGTTCCGTCGACGTCGCGGCGGAACTCCGCGGCGCCCAGTCCCTGTTGTCCGCCGCCGGTATCCGGACCGAGCTGACGGGGACGGTCGCCGACATCCCCGGCGCAGTAGCCGAACAGGCCGCGTGGGTGGTGCGGGAAGGCGTCACGAACATCCTGCGCCACTCGCGTGCCACCTACTGCCGTATCGAGTTCGGTGACGACCGGCTCCGCATCGTCAACGACCGGCCGACGTCGCCGGAACGTGCGGGCGACGGCACCGGTCTCGCCGGTCTCCGTGAGCGTCTGGCTGCGGTCGGAGGTTCCCTCACCGTCGAGGCCGGAGCCGACACCTTCACCCTCGCTGTCGAATTCGCACCGACGACGACATCCCCCACGAAGGGCACATCATGATCCGGGTACTGCTGGCAGACGACGAGAACCTCATCCGGGTGGCCCTGGGCACGATGCTCGATCTGGAGGACGACATCGAGGTCGTGGGACATGCGGACTCGGGCGAGGCGGCGGTGACCGAGGCCGCGCGGACCACCCCCGACGTCGCGGTGCTCGACCTGCAGCTCGGCGGGATCGACGGTATCGAGACGGCCCAACGCATCGCCGCGCTGCTTCCCGACTGCCGGTCGATCATCGTCACCAGCCACGGTCGGCCCGGATACCTCAAGAAGGCGCTCTCTGCCGGCGTCGGCGGATTCCTCCCGAAGACCACGTCCGCGGCGACCCTCGCCGAGGTGGTGCGAACGGTGGTGAGCGGCGGACGCTACGTCGATCCGAGTCTGGCGGCCGAGGCCATCGGCGCGGGCGATTCGCCGCTGACACCGCGCGAGTCGGACGTGCTCGAATTCGCCGCGGACGGAGCCACGATCGCCGAGATCGCCCAGCGCGCACATCTCTCACCGGGAACGGCACGCAACTATCTCTCGGCCGCCGCGGCCAAACTCGGCGCCGCCAATCGCCACGAGGCATGCGCGATCGCCCGGCGCCACGGGTGGATCTAGACCCGATCAGTGATGCGGAGGCTCGCCGGTCACGGTGTGATCGGCGAAGTTGAGACCCTCTCGCACCAGCCGGGCCAGGTGGCCGTCGGCGAGTCGGTAGATGACGTTGCGGCCGCTGCGTTCGGTCTCGACCATGCCGACGAAGCGCAGCTTCGCCAGATGCTGACTCACCGCGGTGCGGGACGCGCCGGTCTCCTCCGTGAGCGCCGTGACGTCGGCGGGGCCGTGGCTCAACGTCCAGAGCAGGTGCAGCCGAGTGGGATCGGACAGCATGCGGAACGTGTCGCCGGCGGCCTCGAGACGCGCGCGGTCCGGGCGGTCGGCGTGGTCGAGACTC
Organism: Rhodococcus sp. UNC23MFCrub1.1; assembly: GCF_000686025.1. Classification (GTDB taxonomy): domain Bacteria; phylum Actinomycetota; class Actinomycetes; order Mycobacteriales; family Mycobacteriaceae; genus Rhodococcoides. The sequence goes on along the minus strand of NZ_JMLQ01000004.1, from coordinate 127,059 downwards.
GCGTGAGCCCGCTTCTCGTCCGATGCCGTCATGATCGCCGCTTCCGTCTACTCGGTCGGTGGCGCGCCCACCGTCGATGCCGGAGTCCAGAGCCGACCGGCACCCAGCGCGGCAAGTGTAGCGAGGACGGCGATGATCGACGCGGCGACGACCTGACTCACCTCGGCGCCCACCCAGCCCGCCACCGGATAGGTGAGCAGGAAGCACGCATGAGACAGCGAGAACTGCGCCGTGAAGAGCTCGTCCCGGTCACCGTCGTCGGATTCTCGGGTGATCACGCGAGCAGACGGGGTGGAAATCATCGACGTTCCAGCGCCCACCACGGCCCAGACGACGGCGAGTGACGCCCAGCCCGCGGCACCGTTCGGACGGAGGGCGGCGAGCGCGACAGCACCCGTCGTCCCGAGAGAGACGACCACACCACCGGCGAGCATCAGCCGACGGTCGTCGACGACTGTGAGAATGCGGGGAACTGCGAACGCCACCATCATCGACCCGCCGCCGAAGACGCCGAGAGCCACGGCCAGGGCGCTGGCCGGCCCACCCACGATGTCGCGCACGTAGACGACGCTGTTGACGATCACCAACGCCGTTCCGGCCGCGACGACGAGGTTCAGTGCGAGCAGCCCCCGAAGCGACGGACGGCCACCGAAGCGGCGCACTCCGGCCACGAGTCGGTCACCGAACGACCGAGCCCCGTCCAGGGCGGACCGGGGCTCTCTGTCCGGAATTCGGGTGTTCACCACGAGGACGGCCGACAGCGCGAAACCTACTGCTGTGCCGACGAACAGCGAGTGATACGACACGACGGTGAGCAGCGCCGCGGCGAGCATCGGACTCACCAGCGACTCGAGGTCGTAGGCGAGCCGGGACAGCGAGAGCGCGCGGGTGTACTGATCGTCGCGGGAGATCACCGCAGGAACGACGGCCTGGAAGGTCGGCGTGAAGGTGGCCGAGGCCGCCTGCAGGACGAACACGAGGACGTACACCTGCCACACCTGCGTCACGAACGGCAGCAGTAACGCGATCAGGAGCCGTACGACGTCTGCGGACACCAGCACGGTCGTGCGTGGCAGACGACCGGTGAGCACGGACATGACCGGAGCCACCCCGACGTAGGCGACCATCTTGACGGCCAGCGCCGTGCCGAGGACAGCGCCGGCGGAACTACCGGCGATGTCGTAGGCAAGAAGTCCCAGCGCCACGGTGAGCAGACCGGTGCCGACCAGTGCCACCACCTGCGCGGTGAAGAGCCTGCGAAACGCCGGGACCGCGAGAACGGACTCGGATCGAACCTGCAGAACGGCCATGCCGACGACCATACCCATGTGTGCGCACGTGCGCACACATGGGTATTCGGTGGCCTCTAGGCTGGTCCGATGTTCTTCCTCTTCGGATACGGCACGAAACGGTCCTCGCTCGGCGCCGGCAGCACCCGGACGTGCCCCCGCTGCCACAACACCACCCAGTGGGAGCGGATGCGGCAGTACACGCAGCTCAGCGTCTTCTTCATCCCCGTCGCACGCTGGAAGCGGCGCGTGCTCGAGGTGTGCGGAATCTGCGGGACCGCGACCGAGGTGTGAGTCACGCCCGGTGGCGGGCGAACAGATCCGCCGCGGCGGCGTCGAACTCGGCGGCGTCGAGCCCGCTCGCCAGCGCGCGCCGCACCAGTTCGGCGTGCGTCTCCCCCGCCAGACCGCTGATCGGCTGGTCGAGGTCCAGGTTCGACGGGAACGCGTAGCCTTCAGCCGACGCCGCGATCACGTTGGCGACGTCCCGCTCACGACCCTGCGCCGCCCAGTCCATCAGCGTCGGATACAGGGCGGACACGATCGCCTGCCGGTCGACGCTGTCGAGCGCGCGGCCGAACGGCGAGGAGATCTGCAGCAGGTTCGCCATCCTGAAGATGTCGGTCGACGTGTTGTGCCCTGCCGCGTGGAACAGCGCCGGATTGAAGAACACGGCGTCGCCCTCCCGAAGCGGAAGCTGAACGTGGTTGTCGGCGAAGTACTCCCGGAACTCGGGGAGGTTGAAGGCGATGTAGCCGGCCTCGAACTTCTGTGAGTGCGGCAGATACATCGTCGGGCCGCTCTCGATCGGCATGTCGCAGTGCGCCACCGCTCCCTGCAGTGTCAGCGCCGGTGACAGGCGGTGGATGTGCGCCCGGAACGCCGCGGCCGTGTCGGTCGACATGAACCCGAGGTGGTAGTCACGATGCGGATTCTGGGCGGCGCCACCGGGATTGACGACGTTGATGGCGGACGTGACCTGATACATCGGCCCGAGCCACGCCTCCGCCACCAGCGCCAGGAGATCGTTGGCGTAGTACCGAGCGAACTGCTCGGGCTCGGCGACCGCCAACTTCTGCAGGGCCGACCAGATGCGATCGTTCGCTCCCGGCTTCGCGAAGTGGTCACCGTTGCTCACACCGCTCTCGCGCTGGCCACGAATGACGTCCCGGTACGTGCGGGTGGTCTCCGCGACCGCGTGGTCGGCCGTGAAGGCACCGCGGAACACCACGATGCCGGGGCCGTTCAGGAGTGCATTCGCCAGTTCGTCCTGGATGTCGGCACGCACCTGGTCGTCGGTCGCTCGCCGCGCGAGCTCCGGTCCGTCGTACACGAGCACGTTCTGCACCACGTCGGACGCGTGGGGGTGGTCGGCGAGCTGGGTGCTCTCGGACACCAGTGCCCGGAACTCCTCGATGTCGCAGTCGGCCGCGCGGAGGCGATCCGCGCGGTGCGAGTGGCTGCTGATGTTGCTGGTCATACCTGCTCCTCGGTCCCGATGGCCGTTGTCGTCATGGTCGAGCCTGCCGGGCGCGGACACCTCGAGACAAGGCTTCGAACCCTCAGTTTCCCCTCGAGACGGGACCCGCCCGAGCGGTCAGGGCATGTTGAACGGGGTGACGATGCGGATGGGTGACGAGGATCCGCGGACCGCGGTCGAGGCATCGCGCGCGTGCAGCACCATCCGACACGCACGCTGAGCGTCCGCGCGCATGTCGTGCTCGAGCACCGCGCTGATCTGTCGGCGATACAGCAGGTCCCGGTTGTCCGCATCGAGGTCGTGCGCGACGAACACCCGGCAGGGTCGATCCAGCGTCCGGAAGGCCCGCACGATGGCCGAGTTCCCGCCGCCACACGAGTAGACGGCGGAGATGGTGGGGTGCCGATCGAGGGCGTCGAGAACCAGCGACTCCACGCGATCGTCGAGCCCGTCGTTCTCCGCGATCTCGACGACCGTCCGCACAGGTCCGGGTAGTCGTCGCAGCGCGGTGCGAAAGCCCATCTCCCGCTCCTCCTCGCCGTGGAACGCGTTGCTGCTCAGCGTGATCAGGACGTCACCCGGGTGATCGGCCATCATCGTGGTGATCAGATACGCGGCCGTCTCCCCCGCTGCACGATTGTCCATTCCCACGTACCCGGACCGTCGGCTCCCCGGAATGTCGGTCACGTAGGTCACCACGGGAATCCCGGCGGCCACGAGGCGATCGACCGCGGCGGCGACGTCCGGTACGGCAGGCGCCTTCAGAATGACGCCCTGAGATCCGCTGCCCGACAGCCTGTTCAGCCGCGCGACCACCGCCTCGGCGGTGGCGCTCTCCTGCAGATGAAACCGTGCGCGCACCGTGGCGGGTTCGAGACTCGGCAGTTCGGCCTCGACCGCACGCTTGAAGGTCTTCGAGAAACGATCGGGCGCAGACATGACGACGTCGAGCATGTACTTGCGTCCACTGAACCGCAGTTGTTCTCGTTGGCCGTCGAGATCGGCGATCGCCCGCGCCACCATCTCCCGTGTCGACGGGCGGACACCGGGTCGATCGTTGAGCACACGGTCGACCGTGGCCTCGCTCAACTCCGCTTGTTGCGCGATCTCTCTGACCCGGTAACGATGCGCCACTGCTGCTCCTGAGGTGACGACGGCACTGCGCCGCGCGACTGCCCGATCAGCGACACGCTATCAAGTCCGACGTGGTCCTCAGTGCTGTCGGGGCCGTCGGTCGGGAGTGCCCGGGCCGAGCGGAATCTCCTCGAAACGGTCGAGCAACGCCGCCGCCTCGCACTCTCGCGCCGTCGACCGGGCCGCACGAACGTCGACCGCGTCGACGGGCTCGCCGCGGGACACCGCGATGCGAGCGGCGAGGAGCACACTCTCGGCCTCCCACATCCGATAGCCGCGAGCGGCGTGCGCGGCGCGGGCACGCCGGACGTGAGCGTGCGCGTCGTCCCACCGTCCGAGTGCCGCGCAGAGGTCGGCGAGATGGTGGTGAACGACTCCGAGGACACCGGGAGTCAGCAGGACGGTGTGATCGGCGTAGGGAGCCAGCAGTGCGAGCGCGTCCTCGCACACCGCGGTGGATGCCGTCGCCGCGGCCGCGCGCGCCGCCAGGACGACGGTGATGAGCCACAAGGTGTCGACGGAGAGCGCCGCCAGTCTGCCGTTCTCGAACCACTGCACGAGGGATCGGGCGCCGTCCGTGTCGCCGCTGTCCACGGCGGACAACGCGAAGGCTGCTCGATAGGCGGGGAGAGCCTCGAAGAGTGGCTCCATGTCCCGCTTCATCGCCGCGAACTCGCCGAGCCCGTCTCGGAACATCCCGAGCAGGAAGACGGCATTCATCTCCCGGCCCCACGTGTGCCGCCCCATCGGCGCCGGCGGCGGGCGGCGAACGTCGCCCTCGAGAACCTCTGCGGCACGGCGCAACTCACCCGTCGCGACGAGAAGTCCGACCCGCATGCACTGCACCGTCCAGAGTGCCTCCTCGTCCAGCGCGAGCCGCGTGGCCGACACGGCGTCGAGAGCCGCGGCGGCCTCGCGCGGCTCGCCGGACTCGATGTGCGCCCGCGCCATGGTGACGGCGAGCGACGGATCGAGGTGCCCCGGTCCGAGGTCCACCAGTCGCACCAGCTCGGCGAGCGCCTCGGCCCGCTGCTGCCGGAAGCGAGGCAGCCGCAGGCCGGTGAGAACGGCGCGCAGAGCGTGGGCGAGGGCGTCGTCGTCTCCTGCACCGCGCGCCATGTCGGCCGCGCGCGCGAGGTCTGCAGCACGACCCGACCATCCGGTCGAGGTCCATGCCAGTTCCTCCACCATCTGGGTCAGGAGCTCGGAGGCAGCTCCGGAAGCACCGCGACCCGCCCTCTCGAGAGCATCGAGCCCTGTCCGCAGGTGCTCCGTCCGCCTCGGGTCGGGTTCGTAGAGCTGGAACAGGGCGATGCCGTCGATGACGTCCGCGGTGAGCGCGTCCAGCAGCAGATCGAGATCGCCCAGTCGGCGCGCCATCTCGGCGGCGTCCAGCAGGGTCGCGCCGTAGCCGCGGTCCAGAGCACGCCGCTGCGAACGCCCCTGCCGGATGAACAGTTCGCATCGTGCGCGGGTGTCGCCCCCGGGAACGCTGCGCTCGGACGCCCTCCGAAAGAACTCGGCGGCGTCCTCGTACGCCGCGACGGCGTATGACCTCTCGCCCGCACGACGTAGATACTCCGCTGCCGCCGACCGGTCGGCGTCGAGCGCGCGTTCGAGGTGACCTGCGGTCCTGGCGAGCTCGTCGACGGTGGACGTGGCCCCCGAGCCGATGAGTGCGGCCGCGACGGCAGAATGCGCCGCCGCGCGATCGGCCCCGGACAGCGTGGCGTCGACGACGTCGACGATCAGCGCGTGGCGTAGGTGCAGGACGTCCTGCGCTCGTTCCTCGATCACCAGACCGGCGGCGGCCAGTTCGTCGAGCGCCCGAGCGAAGGAACGGTCGTCGAGGGTGGCGAGCGCGGTGCGCACGACGACGCGCGTGGCGCTGACTCCCGCGACGGCACACAGCGTCACGATCTCCCGCGCGGTCGGAGTCAAGCGGTGCAGGACCCACAGCACGGCGTCCGCCAGGGACGCCGGTGACGGTCCGTCCGGCTCGCGCCGATGCGCGTCGAACACGGCCTCGAGGAAGATCGGTGATCCGGATGTCCAGCCGTGCAACCAGATCGGGTCCAAGGTGCTGCCGCACCGGCGCGTCCAGTCCTGCACGTCCTCGACGGTGAGGGCCGGGATCGACACCGTGTGTACCGAGGACGGCGGCAGGGCCGACCGCAGGTCCGCCGCAGGACCGTCGAGCTGCGCTCCGCGCATCGTCACGACCACACAGAGGCGATGGCGCCCCGCCGCGTGTACCAGGAATCGCAGCACGGAGAGCGTGGCCTGCGACGCCCACTGCAGATCGTCGATCGCGAACACCGTCACCCGACGACGGGTGGGACCGGTCAACCACCGTTCCATCGCCGACGAGAGCATCGCGCGATGATCCGCGTCGGGTCCCTCGGCCGACCACCGATCCGTGTCGACCCACCCGGTCGTCAGCATCTCGCGGACGGCGGAGGCGGCGGGAGCATCGTCGTTCCGGTCGTTCTCGCGCCCGAGTGCGTCGATGAACGGTTCGAACGGGACGACCGTGTCCATGCTGCACCGCCCGTAGAGCACGTCGGCGCCGGCGGAGTCGGCACGGTTCAGCGCCGCGGTCACCACCGTCGACTTGCCGACGCCGGCGTCACCGGAGACGACGACGAGCTGACCGGCCCCACCCGCCGCCGCCTCGACGGCCGACGCGATGACGTCGAGTTCCCTGGTACGTCCCACGAGCAAGGGCGAATCGCCCGGAGGAGTGGCCCCGACGCGGTCCACCTCCGCTCGTCGAGCCGGGACGACGACCATCTGCGACGACGACGGTGTCGTCACCTCGATCGCGTCGGGATCTCGGAGCAACTCGACGAACACTCGCTGGGTCTCCGCGGACATCTCCACGCCGAGTTCGGTGGCCAGCACGGTGCGGCACCGCTCGGCGACACCGAGGGCGCGAGCGCGGTTTCCCAGGGCGTCGTGCGCACGCATGGCGACCCGGTAGGCGGCCTCGCAGAAAGGGTCCGAGTCGAGCAGCTCCTGCGCCCGGGCCAGCGCGTGCTCGTGGCGACCGAGTTCGAGCGAGGCGGCGGCGTCCACCTCCAGTGCACGAAGACGGATGCGGCCGAACACGGTGCGAACCTCGTCGGCCCAGGTTCCGTGCAGGCCGTCCAGAGGTGGAGCGTCGAGCAGGCCGAGCAACTCACCGGCGCGATCGGCACGCGCATCCGCCGAGTGGTGATCGGGATCCAGGTGCCGACGCGCCAGGTCCAGATCCACGATCACCGCGGGGCCGAGCGTCAGTGTCACCGCTCCTGATCGACTGGACACGGTGGTGCCCGCCAGCGCTGCACTCGTCGCCAGCAGCTCGCGGACCTTGGACAGGACGCTCCGAACGGCCGACGACCAGGTGGTGGGTTGATCGGTCGACCAGATCACTGAGGCGAGCTCGCCGTACACCACACCGCGTCCGTGATTCATCGCCAGATACGAGAACACCGTCGCACACCGAGGTCCGCCGAAGGCCCGGACGTCGACGACGCCCGCGTCGCTCTCCACCCGCGGCGATCCGATGAGCCGGATCACGGCACGAGAAGGAAGCGACACAGTTGTAAGTTATCCCGGGTCGGCGGGAACCCTACGTCTGATGGCGCCTCCAGAACAGATGGTGCACGATACCGCTCGCGCTGGGAACGACCTCGTGCTCGAAGCGATCGTTCAGATCGTCCGCGGACTCCCACAGCGCCAGGCCCGGTCCGAGATCGACGGGTGCGACCGCGACGTGCAGCGTGTCGACGAGGTCGGCGTCGAGGAACTCCCGGACCGTGGTGACACCGCCACCGATCCGGACGTCTCGACCGTTCGCCGCAGCCTTCGCCTGCGTCAGGACATCGGACGGGCCGGCATCGACGAAATGGAACGTGGTGTCGGACAGGGTGAGGGACGGCCGCACATAATGCGTCATCACGAAGACCGGCGTGTGGAACGGCGGCTCGTCACCCCACCATCCCTGCCATTCGTGATCGGCCCACGGTCCGCGTTGTGGGCCGAACTTGTTGCGCCCCATGATCTCGGCACCGATGTTGTTGGCGAAGTCCCGAGCGAAGTAGTCGTCGAGGCCGCGCGTACCGCCGGATCCGGGGCGTCCCGGCATGCTCGCGGTGCCGAGATACCACGACATGAGCTCACGATGGTCCAGGCCGAACGGGTTCTCGAGGCTCTGCTCGACGCCGGCGGCCACCCCGTCGCGGGACACGGTGAAGTTCTGCACTCTCGACAACTGCGTCATGTCTGCTCCCGACTCGAGGAAGGTGGTCGGTGATCAGACTCGCACGGCGTCACGGCCGGTCATCGCGGACTCGACGAGATTGCTCTTGTCGAGCGGCGTCTCTGCGCGCACCGCGTCGGACCATGCGGTCGTCGTGGCCACCGCCGCGAAGTTCGAGTGCAGCAGCGTCATGAGCGTCGTGTGCACGACCTTCGCGGACGCGGTTCCCGCCGCGTTGGAGAGGTCGATCGCACCGGACGCGTCCGACAGGATCTCTGCCGCGAAGCCGAGACCTTCGGCCTCGACGGCAGTCGCGAGGTCACAGTTGTTGGTCATGAAGCCGACGATCGTGATCGTGTCGACGTCTCGGGCCCGAAGCTGTTCGGCCACGTCCGTTCCCGCGAAGACGCTGCCGTACTGCTTCTGCACGCGTGTGACGCCCGCAGGCAGCGCCGACTCGATGTCCTGGTGCAGGGCGTAGCCGTCGGTGCCCGGGGCGAAGACCGGTGCACCGACGGGCATGCTGTGCTGTACCGCGATGACGGGAATTCCTGCGTTGACGGCCGTTTCGATGGCCGACACGATGTTGGTGAGCGACTCGGCGCGAGGCGGGTAGGCGATCTCGAGGGGCCCCGAGAAGTACTCCTGCTGCACATCGACGACGATCAGTGCCCGGCGTGGTGTCATGTCTCCTCTTTCCTGACGGTGTGTCACGTGGTCTGCCCGACCGGGCCGACCCACCACCTCAGTGTTCTCCCGCCTTCGGTCGCAGAACAGTGGCACGTATGCACGCTTACGATGGATTCGAGCCAACTCGAGTTCTGTATCGGAGGAGTCACCCGTGCGTATCGCGATCTACGCGTTCGACGACGTCACCATGTTCCACCTCGCCGCCCCGCTCATGGTGTTCGGCGAGGTGCAGCGGCTGGGTCTGGCATCCGACTGGGAGACGACGCTGTGGTCGGACTCGCCCGGCAGCATCAGGACCTCCGAGGGATACGTGCTCGGTGACGTGGTGGGTCCAGATGTCACCACCACGGCCGACATCGTGATCGTGCCGTCCTGGCACACGTCGCTCCCGCGTCTCGGCGACACCGTCGGACACGCTGTCCGCGAGGCACACTCGCGCGGCGCCGTGATCATCGGCCTGTGTCTGGGCGCCTTCGCCGTGGCCGATGCGGGCCTCCTGGAAGGACGCTCCGTCGTGACGCACTGGGCTGCACTCGCCGACCTCGCGGAGCGCAGCGACGGCAGCACCGTGGACCCGTCCGTTCTCTACATCGATCACGGCGACGTCGTCACCTCGGCAGGAACCGTCTCCTCGATCGACGCGTGTCTGCACCTCGTCCGAAAACATCTGGGCGCCGCCGCCGCCACTCGGGTCGCGCGGCAGCTGGTGATCGCACCGCACCGCGAGGGTGGGCAGGCGCAGTACATCGAACGGCCTCTCGGCGAACCTGCCGCCGACACGACCATCGCCGATGTCCAGGAGTGGATCCTCGGCCATCTCGACGCGGAGATGTCGATCGACCGCCTGGCCGATCATGCGCGCATGAGCCGCCGCAGCTTCGTTCGTCACTTTGCGCGCTCGACGGGCGCGACGCCCGCGCGGTGGGTTCTCGAACGTCGGCTCGACGAGAGCCGGCGGCTGCTCGAGACGACGGACTGGTCCATCGACGCCGTGGCGTCCGCGTGCGGATTCGGTAGCCCGGTGACGTTTCGTCAACGCTTCGCCGTCTCCTTCTCGACCACGCCGTCGGAGTACCGCCGCCACTTCACCTCACGCGATCGGGCGCACCTCCCGGCCTGACCGGAAGGTCCGATCGGGCCGGAAGGATGGTGGACTGCGTCGACCTCGAGGGTGTGGTGGCGGTCATCTGCTGGTGGCTGCGCCACACCCCGACCGCGGTGACTCGCAGCAGACGTCGCCCCTCCATGCATTTCTGCCCTCACGCACCGCAAGAACCGAGATGACAAGAGCAGCAACGGGATCGGCCCACGACCATCCGAGAGTCGCATGCAGCGCCAGCCCGACGAGGACGACGGCCGACAGGTACGTGCACAGAAGGGTCTGCTTCGAATCGGCCACCGCCGTGGCAGAACCGAGTTCGCGACCGGCTCGTCGCTGGGCCCACGACAGCATCGGCATGACCACGACGCTCACCGCCGTGACCACGATTCCGACCGTCGACGGTTCGGGGTCACGCGAACCCAGCAACGATGCCACCGCGTCGACCGCGACATAGGCCGCGAGCGCGAAGAAGGAGAAGGCGATGACCCTGAGCGTGATCGCCTCGCGCGCACGGGGGTCGCGCGCCGAGAACTGCCATGCCACCGCCGCGGCCGAGGACACCTCGATGACGGAGTCCAACCCGAACCCGATGAGCGCGGTCGACGAGACCCGGACACCCTCTGTGACGGCCACAGCGGCTTCCACGATGTTGTAGGCGATGGTGGCCGCGACGAGCCACCGGACGCGTCGAGTCACCACCTGCCGTCGCGACAGCGTGTCGGCGTTCGTGTCCATCAGCAACACCCGTCCTCGGCGCTGGCGGCGCACAGCGAGGGGTCCACTGCGAGAACCACGGTCATCAATTCTCCCAGCGCCGCGCCGACGGTGGCGTCCGCCAATTCGTACCGTGATCGCCGTCCGTCCGGCACCGCGACGACGAGACCGCAGCCACGAAGGCAGGCGAGGTGGTTGGACAGCTTCTGTCGACTCACCTCGAGTTCGTCCGCCAACTCAGCGGGATACCGGGGTCCGTCACGAAGCGCGAGCAACACGCGTGTCCGAGTCTCGTCGGACAGAGCCTGGCCGAAACGAGCCAGTGCGGCCACCGGGGTGAGAACGTCCATGGCGACACAGTACAGCTGATTCTGAATTCATGGATTGCTGATCAGTGATTCCCTCGCTTAGTGTCGACGCATGACCGACTGGGCGAACAGCCCCGCCGCACAGTGGTGGGACAGACACCAGATCGGCCTGTATCTCGCGGCACTGGCCGTCGGAGCCATTGTGGGGCTGACCTTCCCGCAGAGAGCCCCGACCTTCGAACACGCCATCGATCCGGTACTCGTCGCCCTGCTCTACGCGACGTTCCTGGCAGTCCCGTTCGCGGAGATCGGTCGATCCCTCCGCGATGTCCGCTTCCTCGCAGCCGTCGGGGTCCTCAACTTCGTGGTGGTCCCGGTGGTCGTCCTCGCCCTCACGCGGGTCGTCGCGGACGAGAGGGCGGTACTCGTGGGCATCGTGCTCGTCCTGCTGGCTCCGTGTATCGACTATGTCATCGTGTTCAGTGGGCTCGCGGGTGCCGCGTCGACGCGGCTTCTCGCTGCCGCTCCCTTGCTGATGCTGCTGCAGGTCGCCTTGCTTCCCCTCTGGCTGTGGGTGTTCGCCGGATCCGAGACGGTGGCCGTCATCGACGTGGCACCGTTCGTGGAGGCCTTCATCCTGCTCATCGTCGTCCCTCTGACGGTGGCCGCACTGACGCAAGCACTCGCCCGACGGCATCGGGTCGGCCTGCAGCTGATGGACGTGATGGCCGCCGCGATGGTGCCCCTCATGATGGCGACGCTCGCGGTGGTCGTCGCGTCGCAGATCGATTCGGTCCGAGGCGAGTTCGACCGACTCATCGTCGCGGCCCTCGTCTTCGTCGCGTTTCTCGTGGTCATGGCGCCGACTGGCATCGGCGTGGGTCGGGTGTTCGGTCAGGACGTGCCGTCGACACGGGCACTCGTCTTCTCGGGTGCGACTCGTAACTCTCTCGTCGTTCTCCCCCTTGCCCTCGCCCTTCCGCCGGCACTCGACCTCGCTGCCGTCGTGGTGGTGACACAGACACTGGTCGAGCTGCTCGGCATGGTGGTCTACGTGCGACTGGTTCCGAGGCTCGTACCCGCCGCGCGAACCTGATGCCGTGTGTGATGGTGGACGTATGACAGATCGCCCGTGGTTCGAACGACCTGCTGTGGAGAAAGCGGGCACGACGTTCTTCCTGGTGTTCTTCGCCGCGCTCGTCCTCCCCGACGCGGTCTCCGAGCTCGTCTCGGCGCCGTCGTGGTGGCATGTCGCGAAAGCAGCAGCGTGCGTCGTCCTCGTCGCCTACGCCGGTACGGCTCTCGTCAGGGCGTGGTTCCTCGGTGGCAGCGCCCGGTCGACGAGGCGAACGCCTGCCCTCGATCCAGCCGAGGTTCCGCGTGCTGACGTCGATACTGCCGTGGCGTCGGCGCCGTCCAGAGTGATGGCAGTGAAAGCACTGAGGGAGACGCCCCCCGGGCTGGGCTACGCGAGGCATCGCTGTTGGTGGACGCCGCGCGGCGTCCGCCCACAGACGGGCCATGAGGAGCCGCCGTACGAACCGATCGGTACGTTGAGGAGATCCGCCACGTGAGGAGAAGCAGATGACCGTGATCCCGGCCGTCGCGCTCGTCGTCATCGGCAGCACTCTTGCTGCAGTGGGTGCCAAGGTCACGGCTCGGGAGAACCCGCGAGTCGTTCTGTCGCTCACACATGAGAACACCGCGACTCGGATCACGACGAGAATTCGCCTGCTTCGCGCGTTCGGCGTCTTCGCGCTGATGCTCGGCAGCTTCTACCTCGGACCGGCGTTGTGGCCACACTCGTTCGCGGGACCCATCGCGCTGAGCGCGGCAGTGCTGACGATCGGCTACTTTCTTCCCCACGTCGTCATCACACGCCGCCACAATTCGGCCGTCGAGGGTCGGGTGACCTCGTGATCGCGGCAGCACTCGTCCTCGTCGTCGCTGCGGCGGTGCGCATCTGGACCGATTTCCAGGTGTCCGCCGTGAATGTCGGCCACACGTCCTCGCCCTCTACGTTCCGTAGCGTGGTCATCACCACCACTCACAATCGTCATCACGCAACGCGCGCAACCGGACCCTGACGGTCGCGGTCACAGCGCGGTGGGGTCCCGGACCGGCCAGCCGATCTCCGTCACCAGTTCACCCTCGAAGACGACGCCTCGCGGATAGCGCTCACGCACGGGTCCTTCTCGTCTGATGCCGTGCTCTGCGACATGGGTGCCGAGCGCAGAGTACGTCTCGTCGATCCGGGCGTCCGGACCGTCGTGCAGCGCCACGGCGAAGTGGCCTCCGGCAACCGTCACCACGTCGAGAGCGCACCGAGCGGCACGCGCCGCGTCGACGGGGTACCACAATGATGCGGAGCCCGTCTCGTCCGCGAACAGTTCCTTGTCGAAGTCGGCCCCGAGCGGCCCGACAGCCTCGATCCCAGCACTACTCAGGCGCTCGATCAGGGTGTGGTGCGCGGTATTCCACCAGTCCGCGACGCCGGACAGCGTCACGGTGCCGCTGACGGCCACGGCGACGATCGGGGGGTCGGTCCGCATCTCGATCGACGGCGACGTCGTCGACTCGTTCACCAGTGCACGGAGAGACGACACCGCGTCGTGCGTCCGCCGCAATTCCGACTCCAGGCGATCGAGGTGCTGCGTGAGCACACTGCGCCGAACACTGTCGTTCTCGGCGGTGACGTAGGACCGCACATCAGGAAGCGGCATGTCGAGGTCGCGCAGTCGCTTGATCACTTGTGCACTCGCGACCTGGGAGACGTCGTAATAGCGGTACCCGCTCGACGGATCGACGTCGACCGGTTCCAGGAGGCCAGCATCGTGATAGAGCCGCAACGCTTTTCGCGTCAGTCTCGTCATCGTCGAGAACTCGCCGATGGTCACCCGCGCCGCCACGGACCCAGTCTCTCATCCACCGATGGTCAACCGTGCGATCACGCCGTCGGCGAGCTCGAATCGGTAGACGAGGTCGGCCACCCCACCGGGGAAGTTCCCGGCGATACGAACCGAGACTCGATGATTCCTCGCATCGACGAGCTCGGACCCCGTCACAGTCGTGGTGTAGGTGTAGCGGCCGGCCACGGTCTCACGCCACGCGCGGATCTCGTCGCGGCCCCGATAGGTGTGGCCTTCGTCCGTCACAGTTCCGTCCGGAGCAAAGCAGGTCGTGAGTGAGTCGCTGTCGTCGCGGTCGGCGGCGTCGAGGTAGCGGAGAACGACGTCGGGAGCATCTGTGGTGGTCATGCGTCGAGAATCAGCCCTGCCCCGAGGTGAAGGTCAAGTGGTGGCCGGACCACACACACTCCCGGGTGCCTCACAGCTGGCGTGCAGGCCGCTCCCCGGAACCTCACGAAGTATCGACTCCACACCGAAACGCACACCGCGACAACCGAGGAGCCACCGCAATGAGCACCGTTCCGGAACCCACCCCCACACCCGACGGGCCCACCTACGCCGGGCGCCCACTCCCCCGGCCCGACGATGACGTCGTCGATCAGGGAGTTGGTTTCGACATCGCCACTCTCGTCACACGCCGCAGAGTCCTCAGCGTCGTCGGCGCCGGAGCCGGAGCACTGGCCCTGGCCGCGTGCTCGGGGTCGTCCGACACCGCGAGCACCACGACCGCCACCGCTGTCGCCACCGCCGCAGTCGCCACGAACGAGATCCCCGATGAGACCAACGGCCCCTACCCGGCCGACGGAAGCAACGGCGTCAACGTCCTCGAGGAATCGGGAATCGTCCGCGCCGACGTCACCTCGAGCCTGGACGGCGGCACCGTCGCCGCCGGAGTCCCGTTGTCGATGACCTTCACCGTCACCGACCTCGCGAACGACAACAACCCCTTCACCGGCGCCGCCGTCTACCTGTGGCACTGCGACGCAGCCGGCAAGTACTCGATGTACTCCGACGGCATCGAGGACGAAACATATCTGCGCGGCGTCCAGGTCGCCGATGCCGCCGGCGTCGTGACATTCACGACCATCGTCCCGGCCTGCTACTCCGGCCGCTGGACGCACATCCACTTCGAGGTCTACCCGGACGTCGCCTCCGCCACCACCGCCGACAACGCGATAGCCACCTCCCAGGTCGCCTTCCCCCGGGACATGCTCGACGCCGTCTACCAGCTGGACACCTACGCCGGGTCGACCGAGAACCTCGCGCAGATCGGCAGTCTCGACAACGACAACGTGTTCGGCGACGGACACAGCCTCGAGATGGGCACCTTCACCGGCGACCCCACCTCCGGCTACGTCGGATCACTGGCCGTCGCCGTCGACACCACCACCGAACCCGCCGCCGGCGCAGCACCCGCAGGGGGCGGGCCCGGCGGCGGCGGACAACCTCCCATGGGCGGCGGGACCCCTCCCGCCGCACCGTCCAACTGACCACTCACACAGAAGGAATCATCATGTTGCACAACCTGACCGGCTGGCACGCACTCATCGTCCTCGCCATCCTGCTTCTCGTCTTCGGCTCGACCAAGCTCCCCTCCCTCGCCAAAGGCGTCGGGCAGTCCATGCGCATCCTCAAGGACGAGGTCCGCGACGACACCCCCACGCCGTCGACGGGACGCGTCGACGCCGTCGACTCGACCACGACCGCCGCGGACGGCGTCCCGGTGCCGTACCGACACGCCTCATGACCACGACCACCGCCGCGCGAGGCACGATGCCCCTCGCCGGGCATGTCAGCGAGGCACGCCGCCGCGCGACCCGCGCGGCGGTGTCGCTGGTCGTCGGAGTGATTCTCGGCTTCGTACTCTCCGACCAGATCCTCGACGTCCTGCGCACACCGGTGGAGGAACTCGCGCAGTCCCGTCAGGCCAGCCTGAACTACGACACCGTCACCGGGGCCTTCGACCTGCAGATGAGGATCGGCCTCTTCTCGGGAATCATCCTGTCGAGCCCGGTCTGGCTGCGAGAACTGTTCGCCTACCTCACCCCCGGCCTCACGGCTCGAGAGAAGAAGTACGTTCTCGGCTTCACCGCGGCGGCGGTGCCACTGTTCGCCGCCGGATGCGCCTTCGGCTTCCTCATCTTCCCCCGCATGGTCACCGTCCTCGCGAGCTTCTCCTCCGATCAGGACAGCACCATCCTCGACGCCTCCTACTACGTCGACTTCACCATGAAGATCGTCCTCGCCACCGGAGTCGCGTTCGTCCTCCCCGTACTGCTGGTGATGCTCAACTGCCTCGGGGTCCTGTCCGCCCACCGGCTACGCAGCAGTTGGCGGATCATCGTCGTCGTCATCGCCCTCTTCAGCGCGCTCGTCACGCCGGCGGCCGACGTGCTGTCGATGTTTCTCGTCGCACTGCCGATGTCGGCGCTCTTCGGAGCCGCCGTGGCCATCACCACCGTGCACGACCGGCGGGCACTCACCTCGAACCCCACCACGATCGGGAGAACCCCATGTTCGGACTGACTCTCGAGAAGCTGTTCTTCGTCGCCGTCATCGCCGGCCTCGTCCTCGGACCGAGCCGGCTGCCCGGCTACGCACACCACCTCACCCGCGCGATTCGAACGCTGAAGCAGTTCGTCGAGACGACGCGCGCCACGGCGGAGCGGGAAATGGGCGTGCCGCTTCACCGTTCGGAGTGGGAGTCGCTCGACCTACGGCAGTACGACCCACGACGCATCGTGCGCGACGCACTCCACGACACCACCCCGAACACCGTCGTGACCGACGACATGATCGAGCAGGCGGAGCGGATACGGCCGGGCCAGAAGTACCTGGTGACAGGACCGTCCTCGCACCCCGTCCGCACCCTCATCGCCTCGTTGCCCGCCGACGACCCCCGACGAATCGCTGCGAGACTCGTGACGGAGGCAGACGCGCCTGCCGCTGATGCGAAAGACCTCCAGCGAGAGACGCTGTAGGGCTTCCAGTCGGCAGTGTCGCTCGACATGAGGGACGCCGCACGGGTTCCACGTCGTCCACACCCCCTTCAGCCGGCTGGAGGGGGTGTGGTGCGCTGCGACCCGTGCAGCTGGTCGACGACGCCTGTGCCGAGCACTCCGCGCCGGTGACCGCTCAGCCGGCCGACCCGTACATCTGCTCGACGAGGTCGAGTGACCACTGCGCTGTGATCGGCCCACCGTCGTTGGTGAACTTGTCCGTTCGCACCACCCGCCCGTCCCGCACAGCCGGCAGATCGGCCCAGAGTCGATTCGACTCCAGTGCTCGTAGATCGTCACTCGACGTGATGGCCGCGAGAAGAACGTCCGAATCCGCTGCGACAGGGATGTTCTCCGCTGCGAAGTCGGCCTCGGGACGAGCCGATTGCCAGGCCTGTCCGAATCGAGCTCCGACGTCCTCCAGCACCAGCGAGGTGATTCGCTCCCTGTTGATCGAGATGCCACCGCCGTCTCCGGTGGCGATCGACAGCACCGTCGTGTCACCGAGAGGTCCTGCGAGTTGTTGTCGGAGCGCGGCGACGCGGTCCGAGTACTCGTCGAGCAGGGTGGCGGCCGTGTCCTCGCGACCCAGTGCCGCACCGACCCTGGTCACGTCGTCCTGCCAGGACACCCCGGAATCGGTCGACCCCACGGGGAGCACAGGCGCGACGGCGCTCAACTGGTCGTAGATCTCCTCGACCACCTCGTCACGCGCGATGATGAGGTCGGGATCCGCTGCGGCCACGGCTTCGATGTCGATGCTGTTGCGCGGGAACAGCTCCGCGACTCCCCGCGACAGCAGGTCTCGGGTCGGTGCCGTCAACGGCCCCGGGATCTCCGGCGGAGCCTCGGACTCGACGGGCATGCCGACGACAGGGAGGCCGAAGGACAGGGCGATGTCCAGATCCCGACGCCCGTCGATGACCACGACCGACCGGATCTCGTCGGGGACGACGATGGCCCCCAGGCTGGTGTCGACCGTGCGGCCCGTGGCGTCGTCGGCCGAGACGTCCGCACTGCAGGCGGTCAGCACCGCGACGGCACCGGCAACTGCGAAGACTTTGGTAAAGGATTGGTAATGCACGCCTCACCGTAGCGAGGTGGCCGACAGCATTGTGGTGCCAGCTCGGGCCCGAGCATGTGTGAACGGTCACGATGCGTCAACGACACCGCAACGCCGACCGGACTCGCGCTCACCCACCACCCTGGTCCCTTTCGTCCCGTATCGTGCCACTCGCGTCTTCCTCGTGGTTCAGACGTCTGGCCGTCACAGGTTCCGCAGTCGTCGGCGTACTCGCGACATAACCCGGCCTCGCATCGGCCCACCACCAGGAGTTCACACCCTTCCCGTACAACATCTCACTGGGCCGGGGAATGTCGTTGCCGTGCGCCGGCGAGGTGGGTAGCGAAGTGTACACACCCCACGAAAGGCCCGGCATCGCCGTAGTCACTCTGACCTGGAGGACGTTCGTCACCGACGCGTGCCCACTGGCCATCTACGTGAACTTGAACAACACCGACGCACCTCGCGTGGATCCCTACAGCGGCGCGAAGCCGACAGGCGGGACCTGGATGGTCCATCTCGAGTCGGCCGCCATCGGCACGGTCCCACCCGCGGGCAGGAAGTGGACCGAGCAGATCGCGATCGACATCGGTTCCGGCCGAGCGGGACTGACCCTCACCACGGACGCTCCACTCAACACCACCCTGCTCGACCCCGCGGGCAACACGGTTCGCTTCACGGTGGCCTAGCCACCGAGTTCACGCCCGCGCACCGGAAGCCTCCGCCGCCGAGGAACGGACCCGGGCCGCCACGCCGTCCACGATCGCCCGCGCATCCCGGGCGAGGGAGTCACGTGAGCGCGACTCCGCGTCGTGGACGATTCCCGTGTGCCCGGTTCGCGCGCCGGTGTATCCGAGAATGCCAGTGATGATCTGGGTGGACAGGGCGGTGTCGTAGCCGCGCTTCGCGAAGCCCTCGGCGTCCTCCCCCGCGACCATGGCCAGATGCACGGTCAGGTTGTCGAGCCTGCGTCCGGTCGGCGTGACTCCGGTGTCGAATGCCCACCCGTCGGTGAAGACGCGATCGACCCACCCCTTGAGGAGCGCGGGCATCGACCACCAGTAGACCGGAAAGACCAGAACCAGGTCGTCGACACCGTCCAGGCGACGCTGCTCGGCGAGCACATCCGCAGGAGGAGTCCCACCCGCCGGATATCCGGCGCGGTCCTCGAGCGAGAACCGTGGATCGAAGCCCTCGGCATGAAGGTCGGCAACAGCGGTGGACACGGCGTCCTCGGTGAGTCGGTCGGCGACGGAGCGAGCGAGACGCTGGGTGAACGACGTGGGGTCGGGGTGGGCGACGACGACGAGCGCGGTCATGACGATCCTCTCGGTCGGGATGTACCATCAGTAAGTTACCGATGGTAGGTTACCAACGGTACATAAGAGACGAGGCGGTGTCGATGGCACGGGTGCGAATGACGAGAGAGGATCGCCACGGGCAACTGGTGGCCCTCGCCTGGACGATCGTGCGCGAGGAAGGCACCGACGCACTGACGCTGGGTCGACTCGCGCACGCGGCCGGTATCACCAAACCTGTTGTCTACAGTCACTTTCCCTCACGCGCAGCCTTGCTGGTGGCCTTGTTCGAGGCGTACGACGCGACGCAGACATTCGCACTGGAGCAGGCGCTCGACGCGGTCGAGCACTCACTTGCCGAGCGAGCGCGCGCCATCGCCACGGCGCACGTCGACTGCGTGGTCACCCACGGGCGCGAACTGGCGGGCGTCGCCGCGGCCCTGGAAGGCGCACCCGAGTTGGCCGGCTACAAGCGCCGGTCGGACGCCGCCTACTC
Source organism: Rhodococcus sp. UNC23MFCrub1.1 (assembly GCF_000686025.1). GTDB lineage: Bacteria > Actinomycetota > Actinomycetes > Mycobacteriales > Mycobacteriaceae > Rhodococcoides. Next base: position 107,331 of record NZ_JMLQ01000004.1, on the reverse strand, counting down.
GGATCGGTGTCGATCATTCCTCGAACCGTTCGCCGAGGGAGCGCTTCCGGCGTCGACCATGACGGCCGTTCTCGGTGCAGCGGAGGCACTCTCGGCAGAAGCAGCTGCGGGAAACTTGGACACCCGGGAGGCGTACGACGAACTGACGGCGACCATCGTCGACGGAGTGGAACGCAGTCGTCGACGCATCGCCGACTGACCGAGACGAGGCCGCAAAACACTCTTCATGGTGAAGTTACTTCACAGTGAAGTTATAGTGGTGGCGGGTCGGCCTCGACCCCCCATCGAAAGGCTCGACCGTGACCGCCTCACAGCAGCACCCCGTCCGCGTCCTCGTCACCGGCGCGAGTGTTGCCGGCCCGACCCTCGCATGGGGGCTTGCACGCACCGGTTTCGACGTCACCCTGCTCGAACGGTCGGCGTCGCCGCGTGAGACGGGACAGAACATCGACATTCGCGGCCTCGGCCGAGAGATCGTCCGACGCATGGGTGTCGATCACTCGATCATGGAGCACCTCACCGGGGAAGAAGGCACCCGCTTCGTCGACGAGCGCGGAGAACCCTCCGCAGTCTTCCCTCGCGAGGAGGGTCGCGACGGCCCCACCGCGGAGATCGAGATCCTGCGGGGCCGACTGGCGCAGATCCTCGTCGACGCGGTCCCCGACAGTGTCGAACGCCGCTTCGGTGACTTCATCTCCGCCATCGAGCAGGATGCCTCCGGTGTCGACGTGACCTTCGACAGCGGATCCACCGAGCGCTTCGACCTGGTGCTCGTCGCCGAAGGACGCAGTTCTCGCACACGGCGCCTAATGTTCGGAGCCGAGACCGAGCTGCGCGACTTCGGTGTGAGCATCACCTACGGCACCCTCGATCGGCGTCCCGAGGACGTGAACACGTGGGACTGGTACACGGCGACCCGCGGACGCGTCGCGTCCGTCAGGCCGGACAACGAGGGCACCATCAGAGCGAGCATGTCCTTCCGGTCCGAGCCGTTCGGCTTCGAGAAACTGCCCGTGGCAACCCAAGTGGAGATTCTGCGTGAACGGTTCCGCGGTGCCGGATGGCAGACGGACCGCATCGTGGCGGGGTTCGCGGCCCGGCCGGACGAGTTCTACACCCAGCGCATGGAACAGGTACTCGTCTCCACCTGGAGCAAGGGCAGGGTGGCGCTCGTCGGGGATGCCGCGTGGGGCTCGGGTCCGACCGGAATGGGCACCACACTCTCCCTGGTCGGAGCGCACATCCTCACCGGCGAGTTGGCCGCGCACCCCGATCGACCGGACCTCGCCTTCGCTCGCTACGAGGAGCTCATGCGTGGCTATGCCGACAGCGCGCAAGGACTCCCCCGCGGCGGCGCGAAGCTGCTGCATCCGATGTCTCCCACGGGAGTGCGGGCACTCCGCGTCGGCCACCGCGTGGCGGCTTCGGCGCCGGTGCGCAGACTGTTCCAGTCGACCCTCCTGACGAGCGAGAAGCATGTTCCCCGCCTCGCGGAATACCCTCGTCTCCGTGCCTGACATCGCCCACGCGGGAAAGACCACCCACCGATGACCTCACCCCAGACGCGCGTTCTCCAGGCCCTCCGGCTGTACGCGGTGAGGTACCAGGAATCGGCGCATCTCCTCGCCCGCTGGATGGACCTGCCGACCACGGACGGAACCGCACTGGGAGAGGTGATCTGGGCCGAACGCGAAGGCAGCCCGCTGACTCCCGCGGCGCTGTCGCGGCGGGTGGGCCTCACCTCCGGTGCCACCACGGCGTTGATCAACCGGCTGGAAGAGAGGGGGTTCGTTTCCCGCAACCGCGAGAGCAGAGACCGCAGATCGGTGACGCTGCGGGCCACCGAGGCCGCCCACGAGCGGATCGACCCCTTTCTTCGACGGTCCTCGGCGGCGCTCGACACTGCACTCGGCGACTACGACGCCGACACCGTGGACGCGATCAGCGAATTCCTCGTTCGATTCGCCGATGTGCTGCCGGGGGTCTCCGACGCGGAAGGTCACGTCGAGGACGCGTGAGGATCATCCGCGAGACGGCAGCACGCGCCTCATCAGCGACCGTGCCGCCGACACGACCAGACGACGGTCGTGCGTGAGGATGAACTCGAATCGCCGATCGGCGTCGGGAACGTCGACATCGCCGAGGTCGCGAGCGATCAGCGCCGCGAAGTAGTGCCGGCCCACCGCCGTCACCGTCCACTCGCCCGAGAATCGTTCTGTTGCATCCAGTGCGGCACCGCGCACTCCGGGGGCCGGCTCGTCCGGCAGGCCCACCCCCAGCGCGGCGATGAACGGGTGCAGGGCCGCGAGATCGGCGTACCGGTCGACCACGTTCGGCGCGAACCACCGGGCACGTTGGAATGCCGAGAGCACGATGAGTGGGTCCACAGCGCCGCGGGCGTGGTCCTCGATCTCACGAGCCATGCTCAGCACGAACGCTTTTCGCCCCACCAGGGGTGGGATCTCCCCGAACAGGTCGGACGGCACCTCCGGCACTGCGGAACCGGCCGACGACCGTCTACGTGACACCACCGACGGCGTCCGGTCGAGAACGTCGCGGCGTCGCGACGTGTCGGACGGCAACGCCGCGGGTCGGCCGAACAACCAGCCCTGCCCCAGGGTGGCACCGAGCGCTCTGGCACGGGCCAGATGCTCCTCGTTCTCCACACCCTCGGCGAGAATCGTCGCGCCGGTGAACTCGGCGTGCGCACGCACCGCAGCGATGACACGCGCTTGTGCCGGACTCGGATCGGACTGCACCAGCGTGCAGTCCAACTTGATGATGTCCGGTGCCACGAACTCCAGCATGGTGACCGTGGCCTCGTTGGCCCCGACGTCGTCGAGGGCCACCGAGCACCCGAGTCGTCGAGCAGCGTCGACCACCGCCAGCAACGTGGCGGGATCGGACAGCAGCGACCTCTCGGTCAGTTCGATCACGACGTTGATCGGCCGGTCGAAGCTGTCGAGCATTCTCCGTGCGAAGTCGGGTATGACGGGCCCGTTGTGCGGTTCGACGTTGATGAAGACGCTGTACTCGGTACTCAGACCGGCCTCCGCGGCACCGGAGAGTGCGGCCAGTCGGCATGCCCAGTCGAGCTCACGCACCACACCTCGATCCGCCGCCTCGTCGAATACCCGTCCGACATCCACACCGGGTACCGCGGGCCACCGAGCCAATGCCTCGTAACCGACCACCACCCCGGAGTCCAGGTCGACGATCGGCTGATACACCGATCGCGCTCCCCACACGTCCGCCAGGACGGCCTCGACCGCGCGGGATTCGGGATCGACGATGCGCTGCACGCCACCCTCTCCGACGGACTTCCGGGGTTGGTCCGCCGCCGCTCGACTACGGAGCGACTGTGATCACCCCCAGCCTACGGGTCCTGCGCATGTCGGGACGCTGATCGGGGTTCGAGTAACCGAGCATCCGCTCTGCTACGGTCCGAGGTGTCCGCGGTACTCACCGTTCACCGCGACATCGACGAAGGACGGATGCCTCATGACTTTCTCGGGTAAGACCGTGTTCATCTCCGGGGCCAGCCGCGGAATCGGGCTGGCCATCGCGAAGCGCCTCGCAGCGGACGGCGCCACCATCGCGCTGCTGGCCAAGACTGCCGAACCCCACCCCAAGCTCGACGGGACCGTGCACACCGCGGCCGCGGAGATCGAGGAGGCGGGCGGGCAGGCGCTGCCCATCGTCGGAGACGTTCGTGACGGCGAGGCGGTGCAGGCCGCCGTCGGCGCCGCCGTGGAGCAGTTCGGTGGCATCGACATCTGCATCAACAACGCCTCGGCGATCAACCTCGGATCCATCGACGAGGTTGCTCTCAAACAGTTCGATCTGATGAACGGCATCCAGGTGCGCGGGACGTACGCCGTGTCGCAGGCGTGCCTGCCCCACATGAAGGGCCGCGACAACCCGCACGTCCTCACGCTCTCACCGCCCTTGCGCCTCGAACAACGGTGGCTCGTGCCGACCCCCTACATGATGGCCAAGTTCGGGATGACGTTGTGCGCCCTGGGAATCGCGGAGGAGATGCGGGAGATCGGCATCGCATCGAACACGCTGTGGCCTCGCACGTTCATCGCGACCGCCGCGGTGCAGAACCTGCTCGGCGGCGACAAGGCGATGAGCGAGGCACGGAAGCCCGAGATCTACGCGGACGCGGCGTACGCGGTGCTGAGCAGACCGGCCCGCGACTACACGGGACAGACTCTGCTGTGCGAGGACGTCCTGCTGGAGTCGGGCGTGACCGACCTGTCGGCATACGACTGCACGCCGGGAGGCGAACTCGCAGTGGACATCTGGGTCGACGAGCCCAATCCCCCGGGCTACCGACCACCCGCCTGAGGCAGCCCGCCGGCGACCACCGTGCCGTAACAGAGCACATGCTCTGGTATGGTTCGGTGGTGCCTCGCCCCCGCCTCCACGACCTCGACGCGCTGATGGACGCCGCCGAGTCGCTGGCGGTCGACTCCGGCGCCTCCGCCGTCACGATCCGCGCGATGTCGGAGCGCACCTCGATCTCCAACGGCGCCATCTATCATGCGTTCGGGTCACGAGCGGGCCTCCTCGGACGAGTGTGGGTCCGTGACGCACGTCGGATGCTCACTCTGCAGAACGATGCGGTGACCACGGCACTCGAGCACCGACCCGGACGTGACTCCGCCGTCCGGGCCGTCGTGGCAGCCGCAGACGCACCGGCTGCCTTCCTCGCCGAATCACCCGTCGCAGCAAGGTTTCTCATGACGGTCTCGCGGCGAGAGCTGTTGGGCACCGACGACCTGCCCGACGAGGTCGCCGCAGACCTGCGCACCCTCGACGAGACACTGGCCGCACTGCTCGTCCAACTCTCCCGAGCCCTGTGGAACCGCGCCGATCGTGAGAGCGTCGCCGTCGTCAAGGACTGCGTCGTCGGGCTCCCGACAGCACTGTTGCTGCGCGGCACCACATCACCCGACATCGCCGCCCGGGAACGACTTGCCGCCGCCGTCCGCGGCATTCTCGCCCTGCCCCCACCGACCACGGATCACGCCCCGCCCACACGAAAGGCCTCCTCATGACCGCCACCCTCGACCTCCGCGACGGCATCGCCGTCCTCACCCTCGGGGACGACGAGAATCGCTTCTCCCCGGACTGGCTCGACACCGTCGGCGCCCAGCTCGACACGGTCGAAGCCGACGCCCGCGGACTCGTCACCGTCGGCACCGGAAAGTTCTACTCCAACGGACTCGACCTCGACTGGCTCATGGCCAACGGCGAGCGCGCCGACTGGTACGTCGGCCGCGTGCACGCTCTGTTCGCCCGCATCCTGACGTTCCCGCTCCCCACCGTCGCCGCCGTCAACGGCCATGCCTTCGGCGCCGGCGCGATGTTCGCTCTGGCGCACGACTTCCGCACCATGCGAGCCGATCGCGGTTACTACTGCTTCCCCGAGGTCGACATCAACATTCCTTTCACCCCGGGCATGGCGGCGCTGATCCAGGCGAAGCTGTCACCGCAGGACGCCGTCGTCGCGATGACCACGGGGCACCGTTACGGCGGCGACGACGCACTGGCCGCGAGACTCGTCGACGCCATCGCCCCCGACGACGAGGTCGTCGGTGCCGCGATCGAGCGGATCACGCCCATTGCCGGCAAGGACCGCGGCACCCTCGGCGCGATCAAGACCACCATGTTCGCGCCGGTCGTCGCGGCTCTGCGCGCGAGCTGAGTTCGACCTCGGCGGCGATCAGCCCGCCCGTCCACCGAAGGCGTAGTCGGCCAGGGGGAATCGGCGGCTGCGCCATGCCGCCTCGGGAGTGGTCGACGCCCGGAACGGCACGTCCCCGTTCGCGGTGAAGTAGTAGCTGTTGGCGCCGGCACACGTCGGATCGGTGAAGACCTGCCACGACCGACGTGCCAGTATCGCGCTCATGTACTGCTCCTGCGCCGCCGAGGTCACCTCGGCGAAGGTGGCCCGGCGTCGACGAGCCTCGGTCAGGACACGCACGATATGCGCGGCACTGTTCTCGACCAGGGTGAAGAACGAGGCGCCGTTGTATCCGTAGGGGCCGAAGACGGTGAAGAAGTTCGGAAAGCCCGCAGTCGCGACGCCCTGATAGGTGTGGAACCTCTCGGCGTCCCAGTGCTCCGCCAGATCGGTGCCGTCGGCGGAGGTGAGCGGATACGTCGGCAGTGCGTCCCTGTCGGTGACCTTGAATCCGGTGGCGAGGACCAACACGTCGAGCTCGTGCTGCACGCCGTCGCTCGTGCGGATGCCGCCGGGCGTGATCGCCTCGATGGACGTCGTCTGCAGAGAGACGTTGTCCCGGTTGAACGTCGAGAGATACGAGTTGTGGAAACTCGGCCGTTTGCACCCGAGCGCGTAGGTCGGAGTCAGGGCGTCCCGTGTGGCCGGATCGTGTACCTGTGCGGCGATGTACCGACGCGCGGCGACCTGGAGAGCCGCGGTGGCGGGAACCCACTTGTGAAAGTGCGCCAGCACCGGGAACGTCGCCTCGACGAACGCCTGGCTCGCCAGGCGGGCGATCTGCCGGACTCCGGGGACTGCCTCGAGACTCGCCCGTCCCATCCGGCCGAGCGGGAAGTCCGGCTTCGGCAGGCACCAGATGGGCGTGCGTTGAAACACCGTCAGATGGTCCACCTCCGGTGCGATCTCCGGGACCACCTGCACCGCCGTCGCGCCGGTACCGATGATGCCGACCCGCTTACCGGCCAGCGAGACCTCGTGGTTCCACCGGCTGGTGTGCATTGTCGCGCCCTCGAAGGTGTCGATGCCCTCGATGTCGGGGAGCTTGGGCTGGCTCAGCGGCCCGCCCGCGTGGATCAACCAGCGTGCCGTCACGTCGCCGGCGCTGGTCGAGATCGACCACGTCGCGGACGGCGCATCGAACGAGGCCCCGTGTACGCGCGTGCCGAACTGCAGATGAGGCGCCAGGCCGTACTCGTCGACGATCTGCTCGGCGTAGGCACGCAACTCGCGGCCGGGGGCGTAGCTGCGCGACCAGGTGGATCGCTGAGCAAACGAGAACTGGTAGCTGAAGGACGGGATGTCGACCGCCACGCCCGGATAGGTGTTCCACTGCCACGTGCCGCCGGGACCGTCACCGTCGTCGACGATGAGAAGATCGTCGAAACCGGCCTTGCGGAGCGCGATAGCGGTACCCAGGCCGGAGAAGCCTCCGCCGACGATGACGATCTCGTGGTGCCTGCGCGGTGACGTGTCGGGCATGAGGCCCCTTCTTCGACGGTGTGTGGCCGTCGAGGTGCATCCCTCGTGGCCTCGTGACTCTGCGACGGTACAACCGTGACCCGAATCGGACAGCGAAACGTGCAGCGCACGTACTTCCACCGTCATCACGGGGTCCGACCTCCTAGTGTCTGCACCATGACCGTCGAACGAGTACCGGTGTCGGGCGGACACATCACCGTCGAGACACTCACGGGCAGCTCCGATCCGATCCTCGTGATCCACGGGGTGTCCAGCCAGCGCATGCTGTGGAACTGGCTGCACGCGGAGGCGCCACACCTGACGCTCGTCGCGCCGGACCTCCGCGGCCGCGGTGACAGCGTCGACGTCACGGGCGCGTCGTCGCTCGCCCGTCACGCGGACGATCTGGACGCCGTTCTCGAGGCCCTGGGACTCGACTCCGTGCACGTGTGCGGCATGTCGATGGGTGCATTCGCCGCAGTGGAATTCGCAGCCCGGTTCCCGTCCAGAGCGAAGAGTCTCGTTCTCGTCGACGGAGGCGTGCCGGTGGAACCGCCTGCCGGTCTCACCCGAGACACCGTCGCGGCCGTGTTCGAGGACAGGATCGCGCGAACGCGGCAGCGATGGGACGACCTCGACGACTACCTCGACTTCCTGGTGTCGACGTCGTTACCGCTGCTGGACCGTGACGATCCGCTCCTCCGGGAGTACGCCGCTCATGATCTGGCCGACGGTGCGATCCGGCTGTCGACCGATGCGGTCGTCGCGGACGCCACGGACGTCTTCTTCGGCGACTCGCGGTTCCGCGACCTGACGGTGCCGATCCGATTTCTGCACGCGCAGTGGAGCGTCGGGGCAGGGTCTCCGCCGATGTACTCGCCGCAGGACATCGACGCTCTCGAGCTGACGTCCGTCAGAGCACTGGACGGCCTCGATCATGCCGGCACGATCATGACCGCCGTGGGCGCGGCTGCCGTGGGCGAGACGATCGACGACGCACTGCGGGACGGGGTCAGTGACGGGACGCGGTGAACACGTCCACCGGATGCGGCACTCGAAGGCCTCCGTCCGCGCCGGCGACCGACACCGCGTCGAGGTAGGCCCGCACCGGGCCCTGTAGATCGGGGGTCAGCCTGGCCTGCACCGCGAAGTCGAGCACCTCGTCGCTCGCGGACGCCAGATCGACCAGCGCGTGCAGAGTGGCCACGTCGTCGACGACGATCCCGGCGTCGACGAAGGCGTCTCCGACGTCACCGCTGAACCACTGTCGATGACCCTCGAGCGGAGGTGCGAGAACTCCCACCAGCGCGTTCAGCTCGGCCGACGGTGCGACGGCCACCCACAGTTCGCCGCCGGGACGTAGCAGCGCGAGAGCAGCGCGCAGGGTCGCCCCGACGTCGGCGACGTAGTACATCGAGTGCACGAACATCACGACGTCGAAGGTCTCGTCGTCCACCGGGGAGTCACCGAACGACGCCACGTGGCCGTCGGCACTCAGCTCGTCGGCACCCAGCGCGGCCATCGTGGCGGTGAAGCGCTCGACACTGCCGATCCACGGATCGATTCCGACGTACCGCACGGGGCGCCCTGGCACCGCCAACACCAGACCGGCGGCGAGACGGACGTCCAGCACGCCGTCACCGCATCCCACAGACAGCACCGAGATCGGTCCGTCCCCCCTGGTACCCAGCCTGCCGGCAAGGTGCTCGGCGATCAGATCGCGCTGATCGGAGAGCAGTTCGAAAGCGGAATGCAGGCGGGCGTAGGAGTCGGGTTCGAGGCCGGCCAGGGCCGGAGCTCCCCGCCGCACGGCGCGCACACCGTCGAGAAGCACTGCGGCGAGCTCGGTGGGCGGTGGCGCAGCTATGTTGGACATCAGATACGAGTCAATCACGACGCCTCATCCGGTGTGTTGCGGTCGGCTCCTTTCAGGAGGAGTGACATGAGCAGCGGAGACACAGCAGAGCGCAGCCTCGAGCACTGGAGCGAAGCCGGTCGCACGGGCATGGAGGCGTTCTACGCTCTCGCGACCGAGGACTACCGGCAGCTGGCGTTGGCCGCCGACTGGCCGACGCTCCTCGGCGACCGCGCGCACGAGGGCTGGTCGCTGCTCGACGTGGCGTGCGGCAGCGGAAAGTTCCCCACCGCGCTGCGCCGCTACACCGACCTGTCGGCGGTTCCCGAGCTGGCCTACGACCTTCTCGACCCGTCCGCGTTCTCCGTCGCCGAGGCACGCGGCGCGCTCGGCGCGCCGTTCGCGGCCCGGCATGACCTGGTGATGACCCTGCAGGACCTCCCCGCGGATCACGCCGGCTACGACGTCGTCTGGGCCACCCACGCTCTCTACGCACTGCCGCCGGACGAATTGGACGCTGCGGCAGAACGATTCGTGGCCGCACTGGCTCCCGGAGGCCTGGGCCTGGTCGCACAGGCCACGGCGGCCTCGCACTACCTCGCGTTCTACGACGCCTTCCGCGCCGGGGTGCGCGAGGCGACGCCGTACACGACCGCCGAGCAGGTGCGCGACGCACTGACACGAGCCGGCGCGGACGTACGCGATCAGCGCGTCACCTACACGACCGGTACCTCCGACCGTGGCATCGCCGAAGGTTTTCTCCAGCGCTGCGCGTTCGACGACTCGGTGTCGCTGGAAGAGATGGAAGCCGCTCCGGTGCTGGGCGAGTACCTGGCCTCATGCCGCGACGCGTCCGGTTCCTACACCTTCTCACACGAGGCGGCGCTGCTGTGGCTCTGAACGACTCGACCACCAATGATCGCCTGCCCGAACAGAACCGGGACGGCGGTATCGATCAGGACTGGGCAGGCGACGATCAGGACTGGTGGGACTGGTACGTCACCCTGGCCGCGAACGATGCGGCGCCCGCCGAACTGGTCGAGGGTCCCGGCCTGCCCGATGTCGAGGCCGCCACGGACGAGCAGATCGAGCGCGAGCTGGCCGAGCCCTACGCCCTCGATCCCGCTTCCGTCGAGGCCTTCGCACGGCAGGCTTTCGTGCGACTGCCCGCAGTGCTGTCGCCGGCGGTGGTGCGCCGCCTCGCCGAGCGACTCGAGGAGTTGCTGCGCGCGGAGCACGGTGACGACGTCGCCGGGCGATTCACCGCGCTCGAGCAGATGTGGCTCCACGACGATCTGATGCGCACCGTGGCGCTCTCGCCCCGCATCGGCGGTCTGGCTGCGGCACTGCTCGACGTGCCCGGAGTGCGCCTGTACCACGACAATGCGCTGTCCAAAGAGCCCGGCTGCGGGCGCACGCCGTGGCATCACGACGCCGAACACTTCCCCCTGCAGACCACCGACGCCGTCACCGCGTGGATGCCGATGTCGGCCATCCCGGGCCGGATGGGTCCGCTGTCCTTCGCCCGCGGTCGGGACGTGTTGGACGAGGTCGCCGATCTGGAGTTCGTCAAGGTCGGCACGTCGTACGACGAGGCCGTCACCCAACGCTTCCTCCAGCGTGACGTCGCGGTGGAAGCGGAGCCGTTCGCAGTGGGAGACGTGTCGTTCCATTCCGCGCTGTGCTTCCACACTGCGGGCCCGAACCGGACGACGCAGCCGCGTCGAGCACTCGCCACCACCTACTTCGCCGACGGCACCCGTGTCGTGGAATCGCCGACCCTGATCAGCGGTACGTGGCGCGAGTTCCTCCCCGGCATCGAGCCGGGCGGACTCGCGGACTCCGAGCTCAACCCGGTGGTGGGTCGCCGGGACTGAGTCGGCCGGCGGCAGCGGCCGTCGTCAGCGGTACGTGCGCACCATTCCCTGAATCGGATCGAACGACGGCGGCACATCGAGATCGACCTGCGTCGTCTGCGTCTGCACTCCGTCGTCGGTCGGTGACACCGTCTCCGGCAGAACGCGCCAGTGGGCGCGTGGGTCGTCCGGCTGCTCGTGGTCGGTACTCATCGCTGCCTCCGTGTGTCACCGCGGTAGTTTGGTCGCCGTGCAGTGGCGACAGTACGACCCTCGGGCGAGCGCCGCCGCCGGAACGGGCGCCTACACAGCGTGTCTCGCGGTGATGTCCACCCCGCCCACCGATCTGATGGTGGCAGAGCGCGACTCTCCTGTCAGCTCTGTGTTCCTCAGTCCCGCGTGGGCCGGCGTCGTCGCAGTCGTGGTGGTATTGACGGCTGTCCGTGTGGCGTTCACTCACTCGCGGCGGGGCTTGATCACCGGTGTCGGCGCGGCGGGCACCGCCGTCCTGGCAACGCCGGCGGCGGTCGACATCTCCACGGCGTGGTCCGTGACTGTGGCCGGTGTCGGATCCGGACTGATCCTCGTCACGGCGGTGACACTGGCCCACACCAGTCGCACCGCATTCGTCGCTCTGGCTCTCGGAGCCGCATCGGCCTACCGCTTCTCCCCACTCGTTGCGCAGCAGTATCCGGACCACTTCCGATGGTCGGTGAGTCTGCCGGGCGACGCATTCTTCCCCGAGCCGGTCGTGCCGATCCCGGTGCTCGTGGTGACCGCAGTGCTACTCGCGAGCACGATCTCGATGCCGCACGTCGTGACCCGTGGTCCCCGAACTGTGCACTGGCGCATGGCCGCTGCGGTCAGTCTGCTGTGGGTCGTGTACGCGCTCCTCGGTGACTACAGTGCGTCCGTCGGTCAGTGGACAGTGGCCGCGGCAGCGACGGTCGTCGTGATCGTCGGGGCAGCCATCGGTTCCGCGGACAGCGGTGCATTCTTGTGCGCAGGGCTTGCCGTGGCCTGCACCTTCGTCGGAGGAATGGTGTGGAACGCGTGGTGGCTCGTTCTCCTCGCGATCGCCGGCTTCACCGTCGGCGCCCTCGCAGCGCGGTGGGCACCCTCCACTCCGGTGGGCTGCTGCATCCTCGCGCTCGTCTGCGCGTCGGCTCTGTTCCCGTACGGCCTCGTGTCCACCGTCGGGTATGCCGTGGTCCTGCCTGCTGCCATCGTCTATTCGCTACTGTCGTCCCGACCGTCCGATCCGACGATCACTTCCGTGGGCCTGCTGATCCCGACCATGCTCGCCGTCGTCACACTGTCCGCTCCTCCGGACCGTCCGTACGAGTTCGGATGGACGGGTAGTGCCGACCGGATTCTCGTTCTCGACCCCGGGACCGTGGGTTCCCGCTCGGTACTCGCGGTCGTGGTGGCGATGTGCGCGGCCGTCGTCGCAGCGGGGGTTGCAGCACGTGTCGACCGTCGGAACCACAAGCAGCAGAGCGCCTCCTGAGTCGTAGCGGTCGTGGACTTCCGACCCCGGTGGACGGGGGCGACAGTCCACAATCGATGACCCGTTCGGCATCCACGGTCGATCGGTGACACTCGAACGCCCATCAGCGGACCACCCGCCCCGCCTCGAGCTTCACGACCCGATCGGCCATGTCGATCACGAGCGGATCGTGAGACACGCAGGCGACTGCCACGCCGCGCCGGGCTTCAGCCCTCATGACGTCCCGAATGCGATCCCCGCTCGTCGCGTCCAGACCCGTCGTGGGTTCGTCGAGAAGCAGAAGATCAGCGCGACGCGCAAGGCCCTGCGCGAGCAACGCCCGCTGTCTCTGACCGCCTGACAACGCGGAGAAGGGCCTGTCTGCGAGCTCGCTGATACCGAGGCGATCGAGCGCGTCGTCGACGACACGGCGAGACTCGGCATCGAGACGGCGCCACGCCCGCCTCCCGCCCCAGACGCCGACTGTCGCGACGTCCCGCACCGTCACCGGCAGTCGGTCCGGGACCGCCGCGCGCTGTGGAACGAATCCTAGTGCCCGCGTCGCGACTCGGGTGCCGGACGTCAGCGCACGCGTTCCCGCGATCATCTCCAGCAGTGTGGATTTGCCGGCACCGTTCGGACCTGCGATCGCCGTCACCTCTCCCGCGACGACATCGAGGTCGACCCCGTCGATGGCCACGTGTTTGTCGAACTCCACGCGGGCACTGCGCAGCCGAGCAGCGAGTCGGGTCGTGTCGATCTGGCTCATGGACTCACCTTAACGACTTTGAAAACCACTATCACTATCGTTACGATCCCAAGCGTGACAATTCAGGCGCTCGTCGAGCCCTTCTCGCTCGCCTTCGTGCAACGCGCCCTCGTCGGGGGCGCACTCGTGGCGGTGCTGTGCGGGGTCGTCGGTACGTGGGTCGTCATCCGCGGCATGGCTTTTCTGGGAGAAGCCCTCGCGCACGGGATGTTGCCCGGGGTCGCCCTGGCGACGGTCCTGGGGGCGCCCGCGCTGGTGGGCGGCGCGCTCAGCGCGGTCGTGATGAGCCTCGGCATCGCTGCGCTCCAGCGTCGCGGATCCCTCTCCTACGACACGAGCATCGGCATGCTGTTCGTCTCGATGCTGGCACTGGGAGTCATCATCATCTCCCATTCGGGAAGCTTCGCCACCGATGCCACGTCCATCCTGTTCGGAGACATCCTGGCCATCACGTCCGTGGACATCGCACTCCTGGCCGTCGCTGTGGTGGTCGGCATGACGGTGGCCGCGGGCTTCCACCGCTCGTTGGTGGCGCTCGCGCTCGATCCCCGCATCGCGTCGGTACTGGGCCTTGCTCCCCGCGCGGCACAGGCTGCTCTGGTCGCCCTGGTGACGCTTGCTGTCGTGGCCTCCTACCAGGCTGTCGGCTCGCTTCTGGTCGTCGGACTCCTGCTCGCACCTGCCGTCGCCGCCGGGCAGTGGACCACTCGGATACCGACTCGAATGGTGGCGGCCGCCTCGATCGGTGTGCTGTCGGTGTTCGTCGGTCTGCTCATCTCGTGGCACGCGGCCACGGCGGCCGGCGCCACGGTCGCCGCGACGGCGATCGCGCTGTCGGGCCTGTCGGTGGCGGCAAGGGCGGCGACCGCGTCGATCGGACGCACGACATCAGCGCCGGCGCTCTCCGTCTGACACCGGCCGACCCGATCCACCCGAAAGGACACTGTGCGACAACACATCACGACCACCGCTCTCGCCCTCGTCGTCGGCCTGACCGCGTGCTCCACCGAGCAGGCTCCGACGATCCCCGCCGACGAGGTACCCGCCGAAGGCCACGGAGCGATCGCCGACGCCGCGGAACTCGCCGAGCCACGACTCGGCCTCACGACCATCGATCCCACCGGCTCGATCTCGCACCTGGACCTACTGGACGAATCGGTGTCCGACCTCGGCACCATCGGTGCACCCGAGGCGATGAGCACCGACGGACGCTACCTGTTCGCCGGGACGGACGCGGGAATCGAGATCGTGGACAGTGGCGTCTGGACCTGGGACCACGTCGACCACTTCCACTACTACCGCGCCGAACCCCGGCTCCTCGGCACCGTCGAGGGCGCCGGCGACGCGACCGTGGCCACGTCGAATCAATCCACCTCGGGCGGAACCGGGCTCTACTTCCCCGACTCCGGCGACGCCGTCCTGCTCGACACCGCGGCGTTGTCGAAGGGCGAGATCTCCGAGTCGTTCCGGCTGCAGAACCCGCCGGGAGACGGCATGGTCGTGCCCGTCGGATCGTTCGCCCTCGTCACCGACGGGGTCGGCCCCTCACGGACAGTCGTCGGACACACCTCGGACGGAAAGCGCACCGGTCTCGTCGAGTCGTGCCCCGACGCCGCCGGCACCATCACCACGCGTGTCGGCACCGTGATCGGCTGCTTCGACGGCGCGCTGCTCGCGTCCGCCACCGGAGACGAACTCACAGTGGAAAAGATCCCGTACCCGACTGACGTGTCCGCCCCTCCCGCAACGTCGTTCGACAATCGCGAGGGCCGCCCCACCGTCGCCGGCCTCGCCGGCGATCAGGGCATCTGGTTACTCGACACCCGCCAGAGGTCGTGGACGCTCCTTCCCGCTCCCACTCGCTTGACGCATGTGTCGGCGGTCGACGACAGCGACGACCATCTTCTCGGCCTCTCGGCCGACGGCCGCGTGTTCGTGCTGGACGGAGCCGACGGTTCGGTCGTTGCCGAGACGGGCGCGCTCGTCGCCGCATCACAGGCCGCCGGTGAGACACCCACTCTGATCGCCGACCAGCAGCGCGCCTACCTCAGCGCGCCCACCGAACGGAAGCTGTACGAGATCGACTACGCCGACGACGCCCGCGTCTCCCGCACGTTCGAGACCGCGTCCGAACCGGCCTTCACGGCCGAGACGGGACGCTGATGATGCGAGGACACCGGACGGGCAGTCTCCTGGCCGCGGCGGCAGTCGCTGTGGTGGCCCTTCTCGCTGGATGTTCGGCGACAGCCGACGACCGTCCGGTGGTCATGGTCTCCACGAACATCCTCGGCGACGTCGTCGAGGAACTCGTCGGCGACGAGGCAGAGGTCGTGACGCTGATGAAGCCGAACGCCGACCCACACTCGTTCGAGATCTCCGCGCAGGAGGGCGCGCGTCTGCGCTCGGCGGACCTCGTCGTCTCGAACGGGCTGGGATTGGAGGAGGGACTACAGCAGCATCTCGACGCCGCAGCCGCAGAGAAGGTTCCGACGTTCGTCGCCGGGGACGTCATCGACGTGCTCGACTACCGGGAGGGCGACGCGGCGGGCAGCCCGGACTCCCACTTCTGGACCGATCCTGCCCGCATGATCGCCGTCGTCGATTCCTTGGAACCGGTGCTCGGCGATCTCGACGGAGTGGATCCGGCCACCATGTCGACACGAGCGGCCGAGTACCGAGGACAGCTGCAGAGTCTCGACGAGGAGATGTCCGCCTTGTTCGCCGCGATCCCCGACGAACGGCGTGCGCTCGTCACCAACCACCATGTCTTCGGTTACCTCGCTGACCGTTTCGACTTCGAGGTCGTCGGGGCGGTCATTCCCGGCGGCACCACCCTCGCCGCACCGTCGGCGTCCGACCTGTCCGATCTCGTCGATGCCGTCGACTCCACCGGTGTCCGCACCGTCTTCGCAGAATCGTCCTCGCCCGACCGACTCGTTCAGGCACTCGCCAGTGAAGCCGACATCAGCGTGGACGTCGTGCAGTTGTTCACCGAGTCGCTCACCGGTCCCGACGGCGGCGCCCCCGACTATCTGACGTTGATGCGCGTCAACACCGAACGCATCGCCGCCGGCCTCTCCCCCTGATCGGTATCGTTCCCACACAGAAAAGGATTCACATGCGTCTCAATCACTTCCGGCGGGCAGGCTCCACTGTGCTCGCGCTCGGCGCGGTCGTCACTCTCGCGGCGTGCTCCTCCGGAACCACCACGACCGCCGCCGACTCCACCACGAGCACCACCGCAGCGATGCAGGCCGGCCCTCGTGTCGCGGTCTCCTACGACGGCGGCGTACAGGTGCTGGACGCCGCCACCCTCGAGACCGTCGCGGACTTCGACTCCGAGGACTACACACGCCTCAACCTCGCCGGCGACGGGCGCAACGTCATGGTGACCACGAGCAAGGGCTTCCAAGTACTCGACACCGCCGCGGGCACCACGGACGCACCACAGCTCACGGACACGGTCTTCGAGGCGGAGAAGGCGGGCCATGTCGTCCGGCACGGCGGCAAGACGATCTTGTACGCCGACGGTACCAGCGACACCACGATCTTCGACACGGCAGCACTGGAGTCGAGCGACGGTCTCCCCGAGGTGGAGAGCATTCCCGGTGTGGAGGCGCATCACGGAGTCTCGGTCGTTCTCGAGGACGGCACGTTCCTCACCACCGTTGGTAATGCCAACGGACGCACCGGTATCGAGGTGCGCGATGCCGCCGGTGCGGTCATCGCGCGCAACGATCAGTGCCCCGGCGTCCACGGCGAGGGAACGGCACAGAACGAGATCGTCGTATTCGGCTGCGAGAACGGTGTCCTGGTCTACGACAAGGGCGAGATCACCAAGCTCGACGCTCCGGACCAGCCCTACGGGCGTACGGGCAACGCGTACGTCAGCGAGACCAGCCCCTTGGTCGTCGGCGACTACAAGAACGACGCAGACGCGGAAGGCTCACTGCTGCAGGCGGTCACCGTCATCGACACCGTGGCGAAGACGCTGGACGTCGTCCAGATGCCCGACGGTGCCGAGTACACCTGGCGCGGGGTCTCCCGTGGACCCGACGACAAGGCCTACATCATCGGAACCGACGGCGCCCTGCACGTCTTCGATCCCGAGACGCGCGAGTTCACCGCTTCCTACCCTGTCATCGGTGAGTGGGAAGGCCCCAGCGAGTACCAGGACGCACACCCCGGCATCTCCATCACCGGCGACACCGCCTACGTCACCGAACCGGACACCGACAGCATCCACGCCGTGGATCTGACCACCGGTGACGTCACCGTCAGCAGCGAACTCGACGTCACTCCGAACGAGTTCGTGGCCGTCACCGACTGATCCTGTCGTCACCAGGGGCGCGGTGTCAGCCGCGCCCCTGGCTGGTCGCGTGCGTCAATCCGCGACCAACCGCGCTGATCGGAAGTGTCGACCCACTCCACGCTCGCGTTGCCTGCTGATGACGTAGGAGCCGGGCGCAATTCCTGTCGCACCGTGTTCGGGATGAATCAGGTACGCCGTGACCTCGGTGTCGAGGATGCCCAACGCAAGGCCGTTCGGATCGAACACCGGAGTGGACCACATGCAATGGCCTTCCTCGCAGACGAGGCTGTGAGGGTTGCCGCCGGCGGCGCTGCGAAGCAGTTCGACGCCGGTGAGGGGCACGTCGCCGGCCCGCGTGCCCCGAACTGCCTGCACGTGGACGATCATCGGGCGCGGCACGACGATCAGATCGCCCTGAGCTTGAAGCCCGTCGACGACGGGTATCGACACGTCTCGATCGAGATAGTCGAAGACGTCGAGGCCGGTCAGGGCCGTGAGTGTGGACAAAGTCATGGTCGTGGTCATCGAAGTCACCTCGGTCGTCGGAATGTGGTCACGTGCGGCGCACGAGACAGGAGTAGTCGTCGCCGGTGATGCCGTAGGTCCATCCGGCGGCGTCGAGCGCGGACGTCATGCCGTTCGGAACCGGCAACCCGTAGCGTCGCCGCCGACCGTCCCGATCGACAGAACCGTTGACCACTAGCAGGATTCCGCCGTCGTCCACCCAGCTGGTCGGCGTGGCGTAGAGCGACAGCGGGGCGCCGGCATTCCCCGGATCGTCCGTCCGGTCGACGAGCTCGAGTCCGGCCTCGTCGATGTAGACGTCCCACCCGATGCGCTCGATGGCGCACCGGCGTACCTCGATGTTGCGTTCGCGTGCGATGCGCTCGACGGTGGGTTCGGCGATCACCCACTCGGGAACGATGGTCCCGTGATCGACATGAACGGATCGTCCGTCGGCGAACTGGACGGCGGGCTCGTTCTGTCCGTGCAGTCGCCGTTCGTTGTGCACCGCTCCCGGAAGAGGTTCGGTCTGAAGAATTCCAGGTCGCTCGGACATGACGCAGACATTGTCGAATGCCCACCACCAGCCGGTCGCCCCCGCGAGGGCTGTCTGAGTATCGAGGATGCGTGATCCGTACCGCGGAAGGCAGAGATGCCCAGTGTGCGATGGATGTCGTAGTACGCGAGCCGGTGCGCTTCCTGCTGCCCGTACCACGCCACGCTTCCCGTCGGTCGCTGAACGAGTGACCGCACAGCGGCCGCCACTCCATCGAACAGGCTGGTGCGCAATGAATCCCACACCGCGATTCGCAGCAACTCGTCGGGCGCGATCCCCTGCCGCGCGGACTCCGCCAGTGGCTGCGTGCGTGCAGCCCAGAGGGAGCGACTGTCGGAAGGCCATCGTCGCGACACCCCGCCCGTGCGGTTGTCCATGCGTTCGCGTGACCGTGAGACGGTCGACGCGATTCGAGCGGCAGCACCGGACGTCAGGGAGTTCGTACCCGACAACTGTTCGGAGACAACCAGTTCGGCGCCAGCCGGTGGGGACGGTACCCACACGAACTCGGGACAACGGAACCCTGCATGCCTGTACAGATCCGCTACGGCGGCCTCGGCGGTCGGCCTGTCGGACGGCAGAGTGGACACACCCAGCGCGAGCCACGTGTCCCGCAACGTGGGTACGGATGCCATCTGATGAATCGATGACGATGCGGTTCCTGCCCTGACCGCGAAGGGTGTTGCTGCGGCGCTCACGCGAGGGTGGCGGTGTCCGCCTTTCCGGTTGTCATGCGTCCGAGAATGACACGTCCCGCGACGCAGCGCAAGAGTCGGTGCCGATACCCGCAGCAGGATCGGCACATTCGGCTGAAAGTTCTCCAGAGGGGCAGCGCACCGGACCTGACACCGTCGAGCGATAGACCATTCGTGCGCTGCCACTTGTTCGTCTTCGGCGTTGATGCGGCGTCGATACAGGCATACGGTGCCGTCATGGGAAATCCACGCACCGCCGCGATCGGCCTCTACCTGCTCGCGGTGATCGTGCGCGTGGCGACGTGGGGAGGCACGTCGGCGGCCGATCGCAGCGACGACGTGGTGCTCCTCCTGCTGGTCGGAGCCCTGGTCGCAGCGATTCTCTCGGTCAGGTCTCGCACGGACACGCCGTGACCCGCCCGTGCGCGGCAGCGGCGAGCACGATCTAGACCGATCAGTTGGTTACAGTGGTGCGATGTCGTGGACGTCGTCGCCCAAGGATTCGGTGCTGGGCCTCGCCGTCCTCCTGTACATCGGAACGGCATTGGTGGTGCCCATCTCGGTCGCCGCAATGTCCGCCCTCGGCGACGCTCCCTACGACGTTGTCCCCGGGTGGTTCGCGATGGGTGTGTTCGCGTTCTGCATCGGTGCGTACACCACGGTCTATGCCGCCTACGGGTTGTACCTGAAGGCGGTGTCGGCGCACAGACGGAGAACAGGGCCAGTCCTGGCGGCGCGCCTGGAGACCGGCGCAGTGGTCCTCGCATGGGTGTCACTCGTTGCGGGATTGACCTCCCTCGCACCGGGCGTCGCCGTCGCGAGCGGCCTTGTCTGCGCTGCGGTGTGTAGTGTCGCCGGCGCCGTCGTTCGTCGACGTGTGTTCGGACAGAGCGAACGCCGTACGTGACGCATCGGTGCGTCCGGGCAGTCCGGCTCTACTGTCCTTCCGACACGGTGGAATTGTCCAGGGCCGCGGCGAAAGCGTTGATCGCTCTCGTGTAGCGCTGAAAGCTCCTGTTGGTGCCGTAGTCAGAAAGAAAACGATCCTGCGAGCATTCGCCGCCGATACGGGACTGACCTACGGATGCTGGCGGACACGCGCTCGCATGATCGCTGCGGCCGACCTTCTCGGGCGGGGACACACCTCGCCGACACGGCAGCAGCAGTCGGTTACAGCACCAGCAGCGGGTTCATCGCTGCCTTCGCCCACGAGTTCGGCGTGACACCGTGGTCGGGCACCTGCGCGAGGACGACCGGACGGGTCGCGCGGAAATACTCCTCGCTACCGCCGTCTCCCCTGTGTCCCGTTTGCTCGCCGCTGCCGCCACGGCGACAGTCACGGCAACCCTCGTGTTGCTTCTGGCAGGTGTCGGGCTCGTCACCGGGGCTGCTGCCGTCGGCGGAGACGGCCCCGGTGTCGTCGACGTGCTCGTCGGAGCGGTGTCGCAGCTGCCGGCAACCCTTGCCGTCGCCGCGATCGCCTACGCCGCATACGGATTCGGAAGCCGGTGGATCGCAGTCGGGTGGGCGGCAGTCGTCCTCGACCTGCTGCTGGGGCCGCTCGGTACCCTCATCGGCGCTCCCCAGTGGTTGCGCGACACAGCACCGCACACGCATCTTCCCGCCGACGTCGGCGCGCCGGTTCCACTCTGCCGCGTTCATCCTCGTCATCGTGGCCACAGCACTTCTGGCCACCGCATCGTGGGCTCTGCGCCGCCGCGACCTCGTGTGAACGCCGGACAGGGCGTCGGCGAGTGCACACCAGCGACACTCCCGATGTCTGACCTCACTGCGCCCCACGGACACGTCGGCACCCCACGACCTGCCCGAGCACGTCGACCACGGCGGCCGCAGCGATCGCCACGAGCAATACCCACACCAACAGAGCCACGTCCGGCGCCCACCTGCCTGCCACCGACAACCCCGCGCCGGTCGAAGAAGACAGTCCGAACAGGACGGCGACAGCGGCCGCTGTCCCTACCCCGACCGCAACGACCCCGCGCACGACGGCGACTCCTCTGGTCCGCTGGGGCGTCCTGCCCGAGACGATGCGGACCGCGTGAACGCCGATGCCGACCACCAGCGTCGCGATGATCGCAGCGAGCGCTCCGAGCACGGTGGACGCCGAGGACTCGGGTAGCTCGCTCGTCCGTCCACCCGTCACCGACGTCGTCAGGTTCCGGCCGACGGCCGCGAGTCGATCGGCCTCGATCTCACCGTATCGGTTCGCCGCCACCACGATTGCTGTGTCCAGCGACGGAATCACAGAGACGTAAGTGTAGTAGCCGGGCACCGCACCCGCATGCCACCAGACATCGTGGCCATCGATCCTCTCGTGGAACAGGCCGTCACCGTAGGTCGAACCCTGAGCTGTCGGCACCTCGCGATACCGGGCTTCGTCGTCGTGACGTTCCCGCAGTCGCCACGACGCATAGCGTCCCAGGTCATCGATGGAGCCGGCGAGGTAGCCGTATCCCAACCCCGCCGAATCGACACCGACGTCGACCGGGCGGGTGGAACCGAAGAACGGAACGTGTCCCCGCGGAACACTGTCGACGAACAACTGCGGGTCGGTGATGGCGTCACTGCCGGCGGGATCGAGTACGACGCGGCGCACGGCGTCCGCGTAGGAGGACCCTCCCGCCTGCTCGATCACAGCCTGCAGGAGCAGGTAGTTCAGACTCGAGTACCGGAACTCACCACGAGGACCGGCCCCCTTCGGCGCGTCGAGGGCGGTGACGGCGTCTGTCGCGGAACCCCTTCGGGTCCACTCGTCGGTGACGGTGATGTCGTGCGGCAGCCCGCTGGTGTGATGAACGAGGTCGTCGACGGTCACTGCGGGGTCGGAGAGCACTCGGCGAGCCTGCGGGACCACCTCGACGACAGGGCTGGTGGCGTCGAGAACGCCCTCGCGCTCGAGGCCCCTCGCTGTCGCTGCCGCGAACTGCTTCGACACCGACCCCCAGACGAAAGGGGTCGACCCGTCGATGTCGTGACCGTCCCCGTCGACTCCCACGAATGCCGTAGACCGTGCACCGTCGCTGTCGACGATCCGTGCGGCCATGCCCGGTGCACCGATCTCCGAGGCCCACCGAGTGACGAGGCCCTGCAACGACTCCTCGTCGTGCCCTCGACCGGCCGCTGGGCAGATCGACAGTGCGAGCAGTGTCAGGGCGCCCAGAAACACGGCGACGACTCGTCGTGCCGCGGTCATCGTCGTACTCCCGTCAGCGCTGTGGCCCGGTGCGTGGTGGACCACAACCCGGTCAGCAGCGCTGCTCCCCAGACCGTGAACAGCGGATCCCAGACCACGGCATGCCCGATCATCGCGGTCCGGTCGTACCCGCCGTCGGGCACGATGACGCCGACGAGCACCGCTACCGCGGACACCGTCGACACTGCGCCCCACACGAACAGCGCACCGCCCGCGCACCACCCGCACACGCGGACCTGCCGATAACGGTGGCCTCGGACCCGCTCGGTCACCCACGGGAGGACAGCAGCGCCGGCCTTCACGACAGCGACGACACCGAGCGCGAGACCGCTCGCCACCGGTCGGTCGTCGGCCAGGGTCACCGCCCAGTCCCCCACCGAGGCGAGCTGCCATCGACCTCCCACCGCCCAGTACGCGCTCGCGGCCGCATGCAGCAGCCCGGCTGCCGCAGCGAGGAGAAAGGCCACCGCCGCAGGCATACTCATGCGCGTCGTCTCCGAGGGTGTCTGCACACGATCGACACTAGGAACGTTCCGCTCGCCCGAACATCCGGGAACACCCCGACCCCACCCTGAGACAGACGAGGTCTCGACCGACGAGGGACACCAGGAATGCCGTCTCGGAACCATCCCACCCGCACCAGTCGATCAGCTCAGCACCACGAGTTGCCGCGTCGCCCGCGTCATCGCCACGTATCGGTCGACGGCGCTGTCCACACCCGGCCCCTCGACGAGGACGACAAGATCGAACTCGAGCCCCTTGACCGACCGTGCGCTCAGAGAACGGATCCGCTCGGTGTCCGGCCGAGCCGGCATACCGATGACGCATGCCACGCCCTCGCCGGCCGCGGCCCACTCGTCGAGAATCGCGTCCAGGTCGTCCACTCCGGCGTGGCGAACGACCACCCCGGTGCTGCGGACCGAACGAGGCACGTTCGCGTCGGGGAGGACCGCTTTGATGACCGGTTCGGCCGCGGCCATGATCTCGGCCGGTGTGCGGTAGTTGACGTCGAGCGTGGACACCGCCACGTCGGTGAATCCGACACGCGCCAGCCGCGCCTCCCAGGATTCCGGAAAACCGCTGTGGGCCTGCGCGCGGTCACCCACCACCGTGAGACTGCCCGACGGGCAGCGGGCACGGATCATCTGCCACTGCGCATCCGTCAGTTCCTGGGCCTCGTCGACGACGACGTGGGAGAACGGACCAGCAAGCCGATCCGGTTCGCCCGTCGGAAACTCGTTGTAGTCCAGCATATTCTGCAAGTCGTCGCCGCGGAGCATCGACATGACACGAAGCTCCGAATCGTCGGACTCGACGAGATCGTCGACCACCGCGCGTCGGCGCGCACGCTCGGAGGCGATCGTCCGGGCACGGCGCACGCGCATTGTCGTCGCCCGTGGGTCTCCGAGGCGGCGACGAGCGACGTCGAGAAGAGGGAGATCCGCAGTCGTCCAGGGCGCACCGAGGTCTCTGCGGACCGCGGCCCTGTCGTCCTCGTCCAACCAGGGCGCGCAATGGCGTAGGTATGCCGGCACGGCCCAGAGGTCGGCGACGAGATCGGGAGCATCGATCACCGTCCACGACGACTCGACGCTGTCGCGAAGCTCGTCGATCGCCCGCAGCGACGACGTCAGCTCGGCGGCCGACACGTCGCCGGCGAGGCGGTCGACGACGATATCGCTCAGCGCCGCCCAGATCTCCTCTCTCGCATCGTTGTGCGGAGTCTCCGCGTCGGGTGCCGTGAAGGCTTCCGCCCAGTCGGCTGCCCGGAGCAGCACTGCACCCCACTCGGTCTCGACGACCATGTCGTTCGCGGGCGGAGTCTCGTAGAAGCGGATCGCGCGATCGATCATCTCCGTCATCGACGCGGAGCCTTTCACCGCGGCGGCGCGTGGTGAGGCCTCCGCTACTGCATTCCGGCCCTCGGGAACCATCTCGTCGAGCAGGCACACCCGGACGCCGTCCTCTCCGAGATCAGGAAGCACGTCGGCGACGTACGACAGGTAGGGCCCGTGCGGTCCGATCACCAAGACCCCGCCGCGGTGGTGCCCGACCTGCGGATCCGCATACAGAAGGTAGGCCGCACGGTGCAGCGCGACCACGCTCTTTCCCGTTCCGGGGCCGCCGTCCACCACACGCACTCCTCTGGACGGGGCGCGGACGATCGCATCCTGGTCCGCTGCGATGGTGCCCAGCACGTCGCGCATGCGGGACGACCGCGCCGCCCCGAGATCGGCGACGAAGGCCGACCGATCGTCCAATGCCACGGCGCCGTCGGGGATCTCAGCGGTGAACACCTCGTCCCAGTAATCGCTCACTCGTCCTCCGGTCCACCGGTAACGACGCCGCCAGGCAGCACCCATCGGACGTGCCGGGGTCGCGGCGAAGAACGGTGCTGCTGCTGGTGAGCGCCAGTCGACGAGCAGAGGATGACCGGCCTCGTCGAGGAGTCCGCGCCGCCCGACGTACACCGGCTCCGTTCCGTCCGCCGGCACGAGTCGCCCGAGACACATGTCCCGCCCGACACGACGCACTGCGCGGATCTCAGCGGTGAGTCGATGTGTCTCCAGGTCGCGTTCCATCGCGTCCTGGCCGGATCGGCCAGGGGCGGCGCGAGTCCGGGCGAGGCGTCGTTCGAGATCCGCGAGGGACCGACGCAGGGCCGCGTCGATTCTGGCGAGATGTCGATCATCCGCCGCGATCGAGGCGGGGTCGGCCTTGGCTCGGCGGTGCGGGGGCAGGGCGAACACGGTGTCCACAGGTCGGCTCCGATCGGGGAAACGTGCAGGTCATGGCATCGAGCGAGCCATTCTGCGCCGACCGCGGGGGCTTGCCGCAAGCCCCACCGTGCGCTATACCTTGGAGGTGGAAGGGATCGTTCCCGTCAACGCCGATCGTCGCGCGCCTCGGCCAACCGCCTGATCGCCGACGGCCCCACTCCGTGCAGCGCGGACAACACCGCGAGGTCCGCCGGAAGGTCGAGCACCGTGCGATACCCGGCGTCGATCAACGCGCCCGTCGCAGGCCTACCGATGCGGACACCGTCGAACACGGGCCCACGATCGGTCGGCGCGTCGTCCGTCATGCTGCTCACCGCCTTCCGCTCGTCGTCTTTCTCTGCATGGATCCATTCTGACGCTCCCCGGGACGACACAGGCCCGGCTGTCCCCAGAGCTCGCCCGGGCACCTGCTGCAGTATTCGAACACAGCGCTTTCGCCGGTCCTCACCGATCTCCACGAGTGTCCGAGCCAGGACGATCGGTTACCCGTTCCACGACGCTTCCGGTGCGGATCCGGCGCATACTGTTCGCCATGGCGACCGTGGCAGACCATTTCGTGCAGACCCTGACCGAGAGCGGCGTGACCCACGTCTACGGCCTTCCGGGCGATTCGTTGAACGGCTTCACCGACGCGATCCGCCGGAACGACGGCATGACGTGGCAGCACGTCCGCAACGAGGAGACTGCCGCCTTCGCCGCAGCCGGTGACGCGGCGATCACCGGCGAACTCGCGGTGTGCGCCGGCAGTTGTGGTCCCGGCAATCTCCACCTGATCAATGGGCTGTTCGACGCACATCGCAGCCGGGTTCCCGTGC
This sequence comes from Rhodococcus sp. UNC23MFCrub1.1, assembly GCF_000686025.1. Taxonomy (GTDB): domain Bacteria; phylum Actinomycetota; class Actinomycetes; order Mycobacteriales; family Mycobacteriaceae; genus Rhodococcoides. The sequence continues at coordinate 81,270 of NZ_JMLQ01000004.1, read as the reverse complement.
TCGCGATCGCGGCGCACATCCCGCGCAGCGAGATCGGATCGCAGTACTTCCAGGAAACTCACCCGCAGAACCTCTTTCAGGAGTGCAGCGTCTTCTGCGAACTGGTCAGTGACCCGGAGATGGCGGAACACGTGTTCGCGATGGCGATGCGGGCGGCGATCGAGGAACGCGGTGTCGCAGTGGTCGTCGTCCCGGGCGAAGTGCTGCTGGCGCATGCCGAACAGAGAAAGGCCACCCCGGCCATCCGCGCGACCACGTCCCACGTGCGACCCGACGATGCCTCGCTCGACGAGGCCGCGTCGATCCTGAACTCGTCCGACAACATCACCATTCTGGCCGGCGCCGGTGTGGCGGGTGCGCATCGACAACTGCTCGAGATCGCCGGCGCGCTGCAGGCTCCTGTCGTGCACGCACTGCGCGGCAAGGAGCACGTCGAGTACGACAATCCCTACGATGTGGGGATGACGGGGCTGCTCGGCTTCGCCTCGGGGTACCGCGCGATCTCGCATGCCGCCGTTCTTCTCATGCTGGGCACCGACTTTCCGTACCGCAACTTCTATCCCGACGACGCGAAGATCATCCAGGTGGACATCCGTGGCCAGAACCTGGGCCGCAGAGCGACCCTGGACGTCGGCTTGGTGGGTACCGTCGCCGACACCGTGGACGCTCTGCTCCCCCGTGTCCACGCCAAGACGGACAGCAAGCATCTGGACACATCGGTCAAGCACTACCGCAAGACACGCAAGAATCTCGATTCGTTCGCTGTGGACGACCGGCACCGCACACCCATCCGGCCGGAGTATCTGGCGCGCATGGCGAACGAGCTGGCCGACGACGATGCCGTCTTCACCGTCGACGTGGGGTCGCCTGTCGTGTGGGCCGCCCGATACCTGACGATGAACGGCAAACGCCGGCTGCTCGGGTCGTTCAATCACGGGTCGATGGCCTGCGCTCTCCCGTTGGCGATCGGTGCGCAGACCGCTCAGCCGGGTAGGCAGGTGGTGGCCTTCGCCGGCGACGGCGGGTTGACGATGGGCTTCGGTGAGCTGATCACGTTGATGCAGAGCGGTCTGCCGGTCAAGGTCATCATCTTCGACAATTCGTCGTTGAACTTCGTCGAACTCGAGATGAAGGCTGCCGGCATCGTCAACTACGGCACCGATTTGAAGAACCCCGACTTCGCTGCTGTGGCACAGGCTCTGGGGATGTTCGGCCGACGAGTGGAGAAGCCGCAGGATTTGGAGGCGGCTCTGACCGACGCGTTCGCGTACGACGGTCCCGCCGTCATCGACGTCGTCACCGCGGCGCAGGAACTCTCCATCCCTCCCAAGATCACTCTGGAACAGGCAAAAGGCTTCACGCTGTACGGCATTCGGACGATCTTGTCCGGCCGGGCCGACGAACTCGTGGACCTCGCGGACACCAATGTCCGTCGGCGGATCTTCGACTGAAAGCTTTGCTGGCCGGACTGGCGTGATCCGATGCCACGGTCGTGGTCGACGCGCAACCATGCAGGCGTCGAGTGGTGAAACGTGCGCCCCAACCACGTTCTGCTCTGTGAACGGCGATCAACGGAAACCACGGCCGTCAGGGCTCGACCCGACGTGGCCGACAGACGTCAGGTCACGACGCTGCGCTGACGATCGAGTCGACGACAGAGGCGGGCGCCGACAACGGAGTGAAGCCGTCGCCCAGGATGCGCCGGCACCCGTCGAGTTCGATAAGGACGTCGATCATGACCAACTCGTCCCCGATCGTGGACTGCGTCGAGGTGGTCGCCAGCGACGTCGCGCGTTCACCGCAGGGACCGGCGGGCTCGACGTCGATGAGGGCGGCGTTCCAGTCGAGGTACGGCTCGGATTCGTACCGATCCGCCCCGGTGAACATCAGATCGGGTCCGGCGGTGTCGAAGCGGCAGAACCCGGACGGTGTCAACGTCAGGTCGAGTAGCGACCGAGACCCCGGCACCGGTGTCGAGACGATCGGCGAGCACGAGTAGAAGTAGGTGATCCCGGCAGCATCGAGGCGGACGCGGTGTTCGGTGGCCTCTACCTCCGGGAGCTCGAGAATCTTGGCGAGTCCCAGGGTATTGTCCAGGCCGCAGTCACCACGCGGGTACGACGGTTGTACGGCGCGGCCGTCCACGTCGACGAGCCACATGTCGACCGGCGCCGCAGCGAGCACGGACGCCAGACATTCGGCGTCGAAGATCGAGCGACGTGTGGGCGGCCCGTTCAGCTCCCGCACAGCGCTGCCGAAGTCCCCGGCGTAGCGGCGTTCGACATAGGTCACGGTCCCGTCGGCATCGACGTGGTCTCCGATACCGATGTCGCACACCACGGCTGCCACCGGCTCGAACCCCTCGGGCACCGTGCCCCGCGCCGGACGGGGAGCGACGCTCTGCTGCGGCGGCGGGGCCGCCAGATAGCCGCCGACGTCCTGTGGCAACGCGCAGACGAAGTGATCGGCCGAACCGATCTCGGCGACCGACCTCGGGTCAGGAGTGGTCAGGACGCCGTAGGACGCGAGAGCAACCGTCACCACCAGAAACAACGCGAGTCCCACATGTCGACCGGTCATGGCCGGAAGCATCCCACCTCGCGCAGTCGCGGTGAGTCTCGCCGAGGACGACTCAGCGGCAGCTGACGAGGCGTTTCGAGGACCAGTGGGTCACTGCCAGGCGGGGACGTTGTGACGATGCAGCGAGCGGGTACGGCACTGCAGGCGCAGCGCCGCGATCTCGGGCGCCGACAACGCCTGCGCCACCGTCGGGTCGCCGCTGTCGAGGACACGAGCGAGCCGCTCGTGGAACTGGTACCCGGGGACACCGAACGTCACGAGGATCTCCTCGTCAGGACCGCCGCCGTAGGGCAACCACCGACGCGCGAACTCGATCATCCCGCGAAGGCCCTCGGCCTGACTCGTGCTCATCGCACCATCATCGCGGCCGACGAGCCGTCCCACCCGGCGGTGAGCCGAGTCGACACCCGCTGTTCACCGCACCGCCACTCCGACTACCCGCGGAGCGGGCACCCCTCACTCGGCGCAGCCCCACCACGACCCGACCCGAGGAGTCCCCCGTTGTCCTACATCCTCTTCGACACCCTGCTCCCCTACCTCGGTGAGCATACCGCCGCGTACTGGGCTCAGCTGCTGGTGATCACCCCGGTCTGATCGGAACCGTTCACGGCGGCAACCCCATTGGGACAACCGACGATCCACCGTTCGTTCACCAATGCTCGGTACCAATGAACAGGCATTCCTGCCACCACCACTCGACCACGGGAGCTCCCATGATCACCGACCTCGCAAGCTTCGTCGACTTCCTCGGCGCCCTGTCCGACATCTTCGGCGGCAGCGGCGACTTCCTCGACGGACTCAGCTTCTTCAGCTGACACACCCCGGGCCGATCTGATCCGCGCCGCAGCAAGCGCGATCCGATCGGTGAATGGCCGCACCGTGCACGGTCGCCCACGTTCTGGGCGGCCGTGTACTGCTGTGCGACAGGTGGTGTCAGTGCGGTGCGACGGAGCGCAGTGCCTCTCGTGCGTTGCGCTCGACGAACAGCGGCACGAAGTCGCGCACCGAGCGTCCCTCGAAGCGGGCATACTCGGCCGCCACGGTCTGTTCGATGTCGTGTCGGCTCACCCCGGGCAGGGCGGCGGTGAGCCGGTCCTGCACCGCCGCGAGATGCTCCGATTCGTTGGTGGTTGTCATCTACTCAGAATCGACCTCGTATCGGGACCGAGTCAACGTTTCGACGATATTGTTCGCAGCGGTAACGATCACTCGGCAATGAGCGCGAACCTCGTGCGCAGGTTCTCCGACTGCCGGGTCACTTCGCGTGCTTTTCGCTCCGAGAATCCGACTGTGCTGCAGTTGCCGTTGCTGCCGCACCCAGACTCGGGCACGCCTCATCCAGCACAGTCCAACCACGTCCGGAGCGCTGCGGCAAACTCGATGGGCCGGCCCGTCTGACCGTACTCACCACCGAGAAACCCCTGGTGTCCGCCGGGGAAGACGACAGCGTCCTGGCCCAACAGACGGGCCACCGCATACGCTGCACGACCGGCCATCTCGCCGTCCTCAGGCCCACCGGACTCTTCGCCTACTGCGATGACGATGCGAGTCGACGCTGCCGTCAGACGCTCCACGTCGGGCACGTAATCGACGCCCAGTCCACGCATGTTCGACATCAGCGGATCGGTACGAGAACCGTCGTCCTCGGTCGGGAGTCCGAACTGCGCCGGGTCCGGCGCCGGCCCTGCGAGGTACGCGTCGTCGACAGGACCGCGGTGCATCACCAGGCGGATGAACTCGGCCATCGCCGGCCCCGTCCCCGCCGCGTCGTGGGACTCCACCATGTGCGTGCAGGCAGCCGAGATGTGGTTGTGGTCAGCGAGTGCACCACCGGCGGGTGGCTCGTGGGCGACGAGAGTTCGGATCGCGCCCGGCCGGCGTTCGACGCAGACGAGGGCGTTGACCGCGCCGCCGCTCGACGCGAACACGTCGACAGGTCCGGACCCCAGCGCTGTGATCAACGCATCCAGATCGGCGGCGTGCTGCCACGGCGTGACCGCAGCCGTGGGTTCGCCACAGACGCTGCGGCCGGTGTTGCGTTGGTCGTAGGTCACGACCGGTCGATCGATGAAATGCGTACGGAGCGTAGTGAACCCACTCGCATCCATCGGTGAACCGATGAGCAACAGGGGTGTATCCGAGGTCAGTGGACCATGGACGTCGTAGGTGATGGTGGCGCCGGAAACGGCGAGCGTGTGTGTAGTCATGCCGTGTCGACTCGGGTGCGCTGCCGAACTCATCACCGGACAGGCACGCCGTGTCGACGTCACATCGGCACCTCGCCGTCAGACCTGTGGTCCACGGTCTCGAAAAATAGTAGTGAGTAGCATCTGAACCAGAAGGGACTCGGACCCCGGACCCAGTGACTGTCCCCGGCCGAACTCGGTAATCCAGTGGGACCATGAATCCCACCTCAGTAGCGTGGATCAAGAGTCACATGACCATCACGGTTCCGATGAGACCGCAATAGCAGTCGGGAATCATTGCTGTCAGTTGCCCCGGTCGCACGGGCAACGGCTTTCATGACGAGACGGCGCACAACCTTGTAGGTGAACGACGAGGCGGACGAGGACGCAAGGGCAACCGCGCACACGGGCACCTCACCGAATTTGTGCCGCTGCACACCCTTGAGCTGCGCATTCCTCGCTAATCCGAGCTCGTGTACCGTCCCCGCCATGCCGACGCACCATCGATCGGTCGACGGCAATGCCGACCAAGTGGGCCACGACTCGGGAACGGATCCGCACATGCCACTCTCCACCGGACGCGAACGCCAGAACCACATCTACACAGCGGGGGTGGCCGGACGAACACCGACTGTTCCCACGGATTTCCCTGGATTGGAACGGCGTGCACTCACGAAGATGTCCGACCGAGCGCGTGCCTACATTGCGGGTGGGGCCGGCTCCGGCACCACGATGGACAACAACCGCCGCGCTCTCGACCGATGGAACATCGTGCCTCGGGTCCTTCGGGACGTGTCTGCGAGAACCACCGAAAGCGAACTCCTCGGCCTCACGCTTCCGGCACCCGTGTTGTTCGCTCCGGTCGGAGCCGGGGGCGCAGTGCATCGATAGGCAGATTTGTTGATCGGCCAAGCCGCCGCCACACTGGGACTTCCCTACATCTTCTCCAACCAGGGGTCCGTCGCGATGGAGGAGGTCGCTGCCGGCATGGACCGGATCGCGCCCGGGTCCCCGAGGTGGTTCCAACTCTACTGGTCGACCGACGACGACCTGGTCGATTCCCTGCTCACGCGGGCCGAGCGCTCCGGTGCCAGCGCGATCACGGTGACCCTCGACACGACACTGCTGGGATGGCGACCACAGGACCTCAACCTTGGATCGCTACCGTTCTCACGTGGTATCGGCATCAGCCAGTACACCTCGGATGCTCGGTTCCGTTCGATCGTCGCGGAGCGCCTGGCGGCCGGCGCCGAAAAGCCGAAGCTCCCCATCACGGGCCCGTCGAGTGCACTGTCCGCGCTGTCCACCCTGTTCTCGATCGCACGGAACGCACCGGGCAGCACCGTGGCCAATCTCCTGTCGCCCGAGCCGCGCACCGCGGGGACGACGTTCACCGACATCTACTCGCGAAAAGCCTGAACTGGAACGACATCGCCGGACTGCAGGACCGCACGTCCCTGCCGATCGTCTTGAAAGGCGTTCTGCATCCCGACGACGCCCGACGCGCCGTCGATCTCGGCGTCGCCGGAATCATGGTGTCCAACCACGGGGGACGACAGATCGACGGAGCGATCGGAGCCGCTGACGCTTTGCCGGGGGTCGTCGACGCAGTCGACGGACGCGTGAGGGTGTTGTTCGACTCCGGAATCCGATCAGGGTCGGATGTGTTCAAGGCACTCGCCCTGGGCGCCGACGCCGTGTGCATCGGCAGACCGCACATGTACGGACTCGCTCTGGCCGGTGCCGCCGGTGCCGCCGACGTCGTCGCCAATATCGTTGCCGAATTCGACCTCGTCATGGCACTCGCCGGCCACTGCTCACCCGACAGCATCGATCGAGACTCCCTGTGGCGAGCACCATGACACGATCGAGTGCAGCGCAGTGAGCCACGACGGAGCCGCGGCGCGAACCCTACTTTCCTCGCGAATACAACAGACCCTGGACGGCGAACCGCCGTCCGGCATCCCGGTGTGCCGATCACTCGCAGCTCAGCTCCGATCATCAAGGCGATCGCCCACAGACGGAACAGCAAGACCACCCAAACGCACTGCGAGCAAAGTCATTCGGGCCGCGGCCAAGTGAATACAGGACGCCACCATGACCACGCCGACACCCTCGGGTACGACCGGACCCCAGCGACGTGCATAGAGACGACGTACCACATCTCGTCTATTGGTCCTCGCCGTCGTCGGCGTTCCTCTCACCGTCCGACAACGCACTGTCGCAGACAAGCGCGCCCAGGCCTGGCAACGCATCACATGGTGCCTCGAACGCACACCAGTGACAACGGCGACGAGGCCGAACTCGGCTGGGACATCTACGCCACGGTCACCGACTCGGCGCTGACCACCAGGACCGAGGAAGACGTTCTGGTCGCTGTCACCGACCGTGCAGCGGCACGGCGGGCGCTGGTGCCGCCGACCGAAACCGAGGACACTGACAGCCAGAGCGAGCAGCAGGAGGACCCCCGATGACCGCCACCGAGGAACGCAGTGACCGACCGGCCGAGCGGCCCAGGGTGGCTGCTGCCGCTGCCCGCGCCTCCATCGCCATCCGCGAGCGAAGCGGACGAGAGGTACCGCAGTGGCTTCGCGACACTGCTGCCGGCCGTCCCACCACGCCACCGCCTGATCTGACCTGACCTTTCAGCGGTGCAGCGGCTGCGTGGAAGGTGAACACCAACTGGCGCAGCAGGCGTAGAACACTTGTCCTTCGCTGTGGCGTTGCTCGGGGAACCGACCGATCAGTGCGCTCAGCCCGAGAAGGGCTGTACACGGTCCATCCGTCGCTGCGGCGTATCGCCGCCGTCTCGATACCACGACCTTGAAGCTGAGAGGCTCGGTCATGGAGTGTTTCTTCCGGCTCGGTAGAGGTAGCTGTGTCTGGCTGTACTGCGCGAGGTGGTGCTCGTCGAGCTGTGTTGTGTTCTTGTCCCAGTTGGCGCCCCGGGTGCCAGGTTGCGGGGCGGCACAGCCGTCGAGTGTCAGTAAAGGTCCAGGGTGCGAGTCCCTGCCCTGGGAACAGTTTCTCGGTCGAGATGGTTGACTTGTAAACTAAACCAGGGTCGACGTCGTGGCCCCGACCGAGAGGTTCAGCAATGCATGTAGGTGTGGACAGCTTCGTGTCCTCCGTGACCGACCCGACCGACGGCCGCGTGATCGGCGCTGCCGAGCGAATGGAGCACCTGCTCGAGGAGATCACCCTCGCCGACCGGGTGGGTCTTTACTCGTTCGGGATCGGCGAGCACCACCGCAGCGAGTACTTCGATTCCGCTCCATCGATCATCCTCGCGGCCGCGGCAGCTCGCACGGAACGAATCCGGCTGGGCAGTGCGGTCAAGGTACTCAGCGCGGACGATCCGGTGCGAGTTTTCCAGGAATTCGCCACCCTGGATCTGATCTCGAAGGGGCGGACGGATCTGGTCGTGGGCCGCGGCTCGTTCACCGAGTCGTTTCCCTTGTTCGGTCTGGACCTGGCCGACTACGACTCGCTGTTCATCGAGAAGCTCGAGCTGCTGCTGCAGATCCGGGACAACGTCGAGGTGACGTGGTCGGGCAAGCACCGGCCGGCGCTGACGCGGCAGAGCATCTATCCGCGTCCCATGCAGGATCCTCTGCCGATCTGGGTGGGTGTCGGCGGCAGTCCCGAATCATTCGCTCGCGCAGGTCTGTTGGGGTTGCCGCTGATGATCGCGATCATCGGCGGTGAGCCGCGCCAGTTCGCGCCGCTCGTCGATCTGTACCGCCGCGCGGGTGCACAGGCAGGTCATGCGCCGGAGAAGCTGAAGGTGGGCCTGCACGTGTTCGGGTTCGTCGCGGAGAGCACGCAGGCGGCGGCGGACACCATCTACCCCGGGTGGAACGAGATGTTCACGAAGATCTCGCGGGAGCGAGGATTCGCGCGACCGACCCGAGCGCAGTTCGATGCCACGTCCGGACCTAACGGTGCCTTTTTCATGGGTGACCCGCAGACGGTGGCCGACAAGATCGCGCGAGTGGGCGAACAGCTCGGCGGTGTGGATCGGCTGTCCCTGCAGATGACCAATCCCCGCTTGGCTCACAGTGATCTGCTCCGCGGCATTGAGCTACTGGGAACGGAGGTCGCACCGCTGGTGGCCGATCTCTGAGCGTGGGCTTGATCGTCACGAGCTGCCCAACCGTCGCACGGCAGGTTGGGCATCTACGGCACCCGAGTGGTCCCGACTTCGGTCGCCATTGAGCACCTGGGAACACCTGTGCGTACCGGTGTACACCGCCCGTCACCGTTCCCACTCCCTCCTCGCGCACTGCCGCCGGACGCGCCCCTCTCCCAGCGGCATTCGCCGTTCTGGCTGTCGCTGCCGTGTCGTGTTCCTCGGACACCGCCGCGCAGCAGTCCCCCGTCGGGGGTACCGAGGCTGCACCTCGTCTGCATGGCTCGCCTCGTTCCTCGGTGCCCACTCCTGGCTTCTGTCCCACTTCCCCGAGCAGGCACAGGCCGACGTCTGGTCCGACGGACCCGATGTCAGCATCGGCGGAATCTTCGCTCCGATGGGCAAGGCGAAAGCCGTCGACGGAGGCTACGTGCTCGACGGCCGTTGGCCGTGGAGCAGCGGCATCATCCACGACGAGTGGACCATCCTGGGGGCCTTCATCGAAGGCCAGACACCGCCCAAGCTCCACATGTTCCTGATCGCCCCGGGCGATTTCACGTGGGAGGACACGTGGCACAACGTCGGCCTGTCCGCGTCCGGCAGCCACGACACCGTCGTCGAGAATGCGTTCGTTCCCACCCACCGGGTCATGCCGTTCGAGTGGGCCCGTGACGGCGTCGGACCGGGCGTCGAGTCCCTCGGAAGCTCGCTGTACCAGGTTCCCCTGGCCCCCGGCTTCTCGTACAACGCCGCGTACGTCGCACTCGGCGCGGCCCGCGGCGCCTACGAGTACCTCCGGGAATGGACCAAGTCCCGCGCCTCCAGCGTGACCGGCGCCGGGGTTGCCGAGCATCCCTCCACACAGGCGGAACTCACGGAGACCGCAGTCGAACTCGACTCCGCCCAGCTGCTGCTCGAGCGCACCGGCCGTCGAATTTTGAATCCCGCCGCTCTGGATCTGAAGACGCGCGTCGAGTGCCGACGAGACAACGTCTACTCGGTCAAGGTGATCCTCTCTGCCCTCGATCGAATGCAGCGCATGGCCGGGGCGCGCGGAATGTACGTGAGCAACCCGATCCAGCGAGCATGGCGAGACGCCCATGCCATCGCCACCCATGTCGTCTTCAACTTCCAGACCGTCGGCGAGTTCTACGGTCGCCTCGAACTCGGCCTGGAACCGCCCACCCGTGACCCCTACTTCTGAGCCGACCACCTACACCGTCCACCCGATGAGAGAGGGATCAGAATGTCCACCCCCCCCAGTCACATACGAGAAGGCTGCGACACCCACCGACCTGGTGCGCATCTACTCGCAGTACCTCAATGCAGGCGACGTCGAAGGGTTGATGTCGATGTACGACGACGATGCCACGTTCTCACCGGAGTTCGGGACTGTGGCACGAGGAACAGATGAGATCAGGGCAGTGGTGACCGCCATGGTCGATCCGCCACCGAGCGTGAAGTCGAACGTGACGTGGGTTCAACAGGTGGGTGACCACGCCCTCGTTCTCAACGACTACGCGATCACCGTAGTAGGGCCGGACGGAACTTCGGCCGAGACGACGGGTCGGAGCGCAGACGTGGCGCACCGCGGATCCGATGGCGGATGGCGGTTCTTCATCGACTGCGTCTGGGCCGGTTCCTGACAGCACATCCTCGCGGATTGTCACGAACGCCCCCTTCGGCCGGTCCTGTAACCGCCGCAGGGGGCGGCTGCAGGACCGGCCGAAGGGGTTGTCTGAGTCACGTGACGACGTAGTGCGAGATGCGTCCGTCGCGTAATCGGGGGATGCCGCAGCGCCGCGCGTGTTCGTGGCGTACCAGTTCAGGCATTCCATCGGCGTTGTAGAGAACCACGGAATGCCACGGCGTGGTCCACGCATCAGCATGGTCGAGCAGTCGAATCCCCAGCTTGTCCGCTCCGCGCGGTTGCGGGTGAATCGACAGACGCACGTGATTCGGGAGGTGCGCGGCGATCACCCGACCCCACCCTTGACTTCGCGACACGACGTGTCGCGCAGCGATCTTCGCTCGGCGATGTCGGTACGACCTGGTGTGGCCGTCACCGCTCGGAGCGTCCTCGGCCAGGAACTTGATCACCCCTCTGAGCTGCCGCGCGGCTGCCTCGTCGTGTCGGGCGCGTGCTCGAACTTCCTCGGGTCCGTCACACCAGGCGGTGTCGAGCAGTGTTCGTTTGTCCTCGAAGGTGCGACCCGGCCAGAGTGCGCCGAGATCGAACCATTCGAGATGGCCGAGGCGCTGGGCGTCGAGGAGTGCACGCAGGGCGGTGCCGTACTCGGTGATGGCGCCGTCGTCCACACCGATGTGGTCGGCGAAGACGTGACCGTCCGAGCAGATGGTCAGTGTCGCCCCCGGTTCGTAGATCTCGCCGATGCGCCGACACAGATCATCGAGCTCCATCAGGGCGAGACGTTCTCCTTCGTCGGGCAGAACTCCACACACCTTGTCCGGACTCGGCGACTTACAGGGAAAGGCGGGCAGCGTCATCCGAATGGGACGCTGCTGCAGAACGTGAGCCATGATCTGCGCGAACTGCGTCGACGCCTCGAGCGCTGCCGGAACCGCGGTCGGTGCCTCGCCGGGCACCGCGCGGCGGCGACCGAGAAGTATCTCGAGAATGTTCTCCGCCATCGTCACGTCGTCTCTCAGATGACGGGGAAGCGTGACGGTCATGCGCTCGCACTCCGTCGGCACGAGTAGTGCACCGGCAGCGCGGCGACAGCCCGGGTGATCGGTGAACTCGACCAGTCGAGGTCGTCGTTGCGGTCGTAAGCAGGCCTGAGCCCGTCCAAGCGAATGATCAATGCCGTCAACGCTTCCTGCAGCTCGACGCGCGCCAGACCCGCTGCCGGGCACGCATGACGCCCGTATCCGAATGCGAGGTGCGGATTCGGCGATCGGTCGATGCGCACGTCGTGAGGACACTCGAAGACCTCGGGGTCCCGATTGGCCGCTCCCAGAGCCACGATGACCGAGTCACCGGCCGGCACCGCCACACCGTCGATGTGACCGTCCGCCTCGAGGAACCTCCACGTCGTCAGATTGAAGGCCGAATCGTGGCGGAGCAGCTCTTCGACGGCGGACGGTACGAGGTCGGGATGGTTCCGAAGCTGCTGGAGAACGACCGGGCGTTCGAGCACTCCGACGAGGGCCAGTTCGAGTTGTGCGGCCACCGGATCCTGGCCGGCGGCGAACAGTTGAAAGATCATCGAGTCTCGTTCCTGCACAGTGATGATCGCTGCGTCGGCGGCGCGAACGATGTCGCCGAGCACGGTCTCGTCACGGGACTCGAGTACCACGTCGTTTATGTAGTCCTGCAGTTCCACGAGGTTGTTCTCGTAGCGCTCTCGTCGCGGGTGTCCTGGCGGAACCGGAGCGACCACGGTCCGCCACTCGGGCTCGAATCGGTCCCGCAGATGATCCGGTAGCCCGATCGCGCGAGCGAGGGCGAGCATCGGCAGCGCCTCGGCGACGGCAGCGACCAGATCCACCGGTCGATCGTCCGCCGTCGCCGGCATCGCGTCGATCAAAGCATCGATGTCGGCTCTGATCGCATCGCGGTGGGCTTCGGATCGGCGTGCCGAGAGGTGGTCTGTGACCAGTGATCGCATCCGTGTGTGGTGCGGTTCGTCCCTGTGGAGCAGGTGCTTCTGCAGCCGGGATCGTTGCGGCTCGGGCATGATCGACGCCTTGGCCAGGAACTCGGAGTTCGCTCTGGCGTGGTCCTTCCCCAGTCGTTGGTCCGTCAGCGCGCGTCGTGCAGCGGCGTGTCCGGTGATCAGCCAGGCGTCGAGCGCCGGGAAGGAGACCGCGTGCACGGTCCCGGACGAGGTCAGGGTTGCGAACAGCGGATACGGGTCGGCGCGGTAGCGAGATCCGTCCAGCAGGGTGCGGTCTGTCATCGGGTGTCCTCTCGTGACGTGGTGCGATGGTGAGTTCGGTGGTGGGCAAGCAGGATGGCGGCGCACGCGGCGACCGCGGCGGCGACGGTGAGAGCGGGATTGGGTACGACGGGCGCCGTCCAGAGCGACGCCGCGACGAGAGGCCCGACGATGAAGCCTGTGGTTCTGGCGAGTTGCATGTGCGATGCCGCGATCGCGGCCCGTGCCGGAGCGACCGAGGACATCACCCATGCCTGCGCAGGGCCTCCGTAGAGCCCCATGCCTACCCCGACCAGCGCCAATCGCCATGCCAGCTCGCCGATGCTCCAGTCGCCGCGGTGCAGGACCATCGCGACGAGTCCGACAGTCACCGCCGCAACCCCGATCACGACGAGTCGAGACGGTCCGATGCGATCGGCGAGCATGCCCGCGACGAGACCGACCGCAGCCATGGCGGCCGCCTGGACGATGATGACCATCGCTGCGTCGGTGGCGGACCCGCCTGCCGCTTGCAGGGCGATCGACACCCCTAGCGGGACCACGGATGCAGCACTCGCGACCAGACCCACAGCCAGCACGATGTGTTTCGTCGGTGTCTCGTCCTCCGGCCGGCCACCGTCGCTCCGCGGCGGTCGGCCACGTGCCCCGGCGAGCGACCCCGGCGGCGTCCGCGCGAGAATCCACCCGGCGGCGACACACGCCGGAATCTTGAGGAGCAGCGCGGACTGCCAACCGAAATTGTCGATGAGCGGACCGGCCAGAACCGGGCCCATCACGATCCCGAGTGACCCGAGTCCTGTGGTCACGCTCAGGGCACGAGCTCGACGCTGCGGGGACACCGCTCCCGTCGACAGCAGCGGCATGCAGACGAACAGAACCGCCGCCGCCGCACCCTGCAGCGTTCGCCACGCCGTGGTCCACACGATGCCGATCTCGTCGCCGGGCGCGAACGCGGCGAGCACTCCGGTGGCGGCGAAGAGAGTCAGTGCGCCGAGGACAGTGCGGCGCGCGTCGTGCGCGGCGAGGAAACGCCCGGCCGGAATCAGGCAGATCGTCAGCATCGCCTGATATCCGATGATGGCGATCTGCGCGACCGTTGTCGTCGTCCCCGTGTGTCGAGCGATCGCCGGCAGAGCAAGATTCAACGCGGACATCTCCATCATCGCCGTGAACGAGAGAATCCCGGCAGCGACGACGACGATCCAACGGTCACCGCTACGGACGATCGGGCTCACCGTCATGTCGCTTCGCTCAGGTAGTCCACCGAGATCTGCACGCCTCCGGTGAGCGGATGTCTTCCGATTGCCGCACGCACGCCGAACACGTCTCGGAGCAGCGCACCGGTCAGGACCGCCGAGGGCGGACCTGACGCCACGATGGCGCCCTTCGACAACACGTGCACCTCGTCGCACACCGCAGCGGCGACGCCGAGATCGTGCAGCGTGATCAGGCAGGTGCAGCCCGTGCGCTCGAGCAACGCCAGCATCTGTACCTGGTGCGCGAGGTCGAGGTGATTGGTCGGCTCGTCGAGCACGAACACCCCGGCCCCCTGAGCGAAGCATCGAGCCAGCAGCGCTCTCTGCTTCTCCCCGCCGGACAACGACTGGAAGGTCCTGGCTGCGAGATCCTCGATCTCCACATCGGCGAGAGCTCGATCGATCACCGCGCGGTCCTCCGACGACTCGCGGCGGAAGCTCGACTGGTGCGGGATCCGGCCGAGCGCGACGACGTCACGTACGGTCGCACCCGGTGCGCCCTCTCGTTCCTGCGGTACCGCGGCGACGAGGCGGGCCGACGCCTCGGTGGACATGGCCGACAGGTCGCGATCACCGACGACGATGCGCCCGTGCGTCGGTGACACGTGGCGGTAGACCGTGCGGAGCAGGGTCGACTTGCCGCTGCCGTTGGGTCCGATGATCCCGGTGATGCACCCTGCCCGAGCGAGGACGGAGACATCGGAGACGATGTCGTTGCCGGACAGTCGAACCGACAACTTCTCGATCGACAGCGACACTGGCGGTGGTCCGGTGTCGGTCATGGGCGGCCGGTCCGTGTCATGAGAAGTACGAGCAGGACCGGGCCTCCGAGCGCGGCGGTGACCACGTTCACGGGCAGTTCCTGATGAACCAGACGCGCTGCGACACGGCACGACAGATCGACGAACACCATCAGCGTCGCCCCGACCAGAGCCGCGGCGGGAAGCAGCCGGCGATGGTCGACGCCGACGACGAAGCGGCACAGGTGAGGGACGAGCAACCCGATGAATCCGATCGCTCCCGACACGGCGACGATGACCCCCGTCATCAGGCTGACGACGACGAACACCTCCCGGCGGACACGGAGCACGGAGATGCCCAGAGAGGACGCGGTCTCGTCGCCGAGCGCGAGAGCATTGAGGTGGCGGGCACGGCCGTAGAGCACTGCCGCGCCGAGTGCGACCCCGATGACGGTGACAGGTAGCTGCGACCAGGTGGCCCCGCCGAGCGAGCCCATCAGCCAGAACAGGACACTGCGGGTCTGCGCCTGGTCGTCGGTCTGCAGCACCATGAAACTGGTGATCGCGGTGAGGATCTGGCCGACGGTGACTCCGGTCAGGACGAGTCGGGTGGGCCCGAAGGCTCCGCCGATGCCGCCCGCGGCTCTGGTCACCGACCACACGACCGCGAGGGCGATGAGAGCACCGAGGAACGCCGCAACGGGAAGGACCACCGCGGATCCGATGATGCCGACGAGCGTCCCGACGACGCCACCCCCGAACACCAACACCCACACGGCACCGACGGAGGCTCCCGAGGAGATACCGAGGAGGTACGGATCCGCGAGATCGTTGCGCACCAGCGCCTGCACGGCGACCCCGACCGTCCCCAGACCGGCACCCACGACGACGGCGAGGATGGGGCGTGGAATGCGCACCTGCCACACGATGAGATCGATCGTGCCGGGGGCGAAGGGTGTACCGAGCAGACCTCCTCGAACGGTCGACCACACGGTCGACACGGGAACCGACGTCGATCCGTAGCTCACCGCCAGTGTGAATCCCGCGACGAGCAGGACCGTGGTGGCGCCGGTGAGCAGCGCGGCACCGCGGTCACGAACCATCGACGGCGTTCGCGATGGTCGCCACGGCGGCCGCGTTGGCGATGCCGGGGAGCGTGGTCTCCTCCGCACCCAGGTCGATGAAACTTTGCTCGCGGACGGCGCGAAGGTCACGCGCTCGCGGATCGCTGCGGAGAGTTTCGAGCGCTGCAGCGTACGCGGCGGACTGCTCCGCGGCGGATGCCTTGTTCCTGACAGCGATCTGGATGAAATCAGGGTCGGCGGCGATGACGTCTTCCCAGGACACGGGTCGCATGCTCGTCGCATCGTCGGTGAATGCGTTACGGGCTCCGGCCAATTCGTAGATGGCGTTCGCGATCTGCTTACCGCCGACCGTGGTCATCCCCTGCGTGGTGTGGTCCGGCGAGTAGTAGAACACTGTCGGTCGGTCGTCCCGCGGTGGATGTGCGACGGCGACCTCGGCGATCGTGTCCTTCATGTCGGCCACGAGGTCGGCTGCGGGGGCAGATGCGTCGAGGATCGCGCCGATGCTCTCGATGTCGCGGTAGACGGCGTCCAGGTCCGTGCGGGCACCCTGGAGTGTCGCTGCGCAGGCACTCGACGACAGCACCACGTGTCGCATATCGGCAGCGGTCATCTCCTCCTCGGACAATCCGTCTCCCCCCATCATCTGCATCGATCCGAAGGCGTCGATGTACGCCTGCGCTCCGGTGGTGAGCAGGACCTCCTTGGGAATGCCACCGGTCGACAACACGGGAACCGTCTCCGCGGCCTCGCGGACGTCGTCCGGGAGCGTGGACACTCCGGACGCCCACCCGGTTCCGGCGACACTGTCCGCCCGCCCCAGACGGATCACCAGCTCGAGTGCGGCCAGATTGGCTGTCACCACCGTCGCCGGTGGCCCGTCGAACGTGGTGGGCTCACCGGCACAGTCCGCCACCGTGACGGGGAAAGGCGCGGGCCGGACGGCACCTCCGTCCGCCGTCGGATCGGGTGCGTCCACGGTCCGTGTGCACGCGGACGCCACCAGGGCCACAGCGACGAGCGCCGTCGAGAAGGTACGAGTGTTCATGCCTCGGTAGTCGGCTGTGGGCGCGGTCGGGTTCCCCTCCGTCGGGAATTCGTCCGGACGAGTGCGGTTGTGGTGCATCGGTTTCGGCTTCGAGAGCGCGGTCGTCGAGTCGAACCGGGACTGTCGGGAACTTTCGGTACGCGGCACCCGACCACTGGTGGACGATCACGGGCCTACGCGCCCGTGCGGCCCGAGCAGAGGAACGAACCGCGCATGCAGCCACGTGTGATGCCCACCTCGATCGTGGACGAGGACCGGTCGTGATCGCCGATGGCACGTTGCGCTGGATCTGTACGGCCCTGTTCGTCGCCGCCGCCGGCTACTGCGTGTCGCGGCTGGCCCACGTCGGGCGGACCCGCGGTGTGATCGATCACGGCCTGCACCTGGCGATGTGTGTGGCGATGATCGCGATGGCGTGGCCGTGGGGCCTTGTTGTACCCCTGCTCCCCCAGGGTGTCTTCTTCGGTGCGGCCACCCTGTGGTTCGTGTTCACGGCCGCGCAGGGTGTTCTCGCGAGTGTGCGGCGACGGGTGGACGTCGGTCGTCATGGTCCCGTGATGGCCGCTTATCACGCATTCATGATGGCCGCGATGGTGTGGATGGTGGTCGTCATGGCCGGGTGGTTGCCCGACACCGCCGCACACGATCATTCCGGTGGCGATTCGATGGCTGGTGACGCGTCCGCGCACGCCCATCACGCGGCGATGGAGACTTCTGCTCGGACGAGCGCGGGTTCGGAGTGGGTCTCCCTCGTATCTTTCGCTCTGACGCTGGCGTTCGCCGCGGCCGCGATCCTCTGGCTCCACCGCATGTTCGCAGTCGAACAGGACGCCGCCCTGGCCCCCACCACCGCGGAGCGCGGTGCAGTGGCCACCGTGGGACGCGTGTACCAGCCGCAGACCGTCGCCGCCGCGTGCGAGGTGGCCATGGCCGGCGGGATGGCCATCATGATGGGAGTGATGTGACGTCTTCCTCGACCCACCGTGACCAGTGCAGCGGCCGATGACACCGGGGATGCGTTCGTCAGGAGACGCGTCGTCGCGGCCCTCTCGCACACTCTCGACCCATGTGCTCACTGCGACGATCGTCGTCGCAGTCGGCCTCGTCGTGTCGGTCACCGCGGTCTCCGGTGACACCCGCTACCTCGCGAGCGGAGACTCGTATCCCGGCATCGTCACCTCTCAGCTGTACGTGGTGCTGCGGTTCGTCGCTGCCCTGTCCGGCGCGGTCACGCTCGGGGCGCTGGTGCACGCACTCACCTGCACACGGGTCACCAAGTCCGGGCGCATCGGCCCGGAGGGCTATGCGGCACTGTTGATCGCCGCGCGTTCCAGCTCCGTCTGGCTGATGTCGTCCGCAGCATTGATTCCGGTGTCCGCGGCGGATGCCACCGGGATCGGTCTGGGCGATGCCGTGCGGCGCGGCGCACTTCTCGACCTCGTGGCGCCGAACGAGGCACCGAAGGCGTGGATGGTGAGCGCAGTCGCCGCTCTCGCCGTGGTCGTCCTCACGCGTTGGACTCTGAACTGGGTACCGCTAGCCGCGTCGGCCGCTGTCTCCGTGATCGGGATTCTCCCGGCCTGGGTGATCGGCAACGCCGGGCAGGGCCGCGATCACGACATCGGTACCAGCGCAGTCATCGTGGCGATGGTCGCCTTCTCCGTGTGGACCGGCGCCGCGATCTCGTTGCGCTCGATGATCCTGCGCGTGGACGGACGCGACGCGCGCGAATGCGACCTGGCCGTGTCCCGGCATCGTGTCGTCGCCTCGTGCGCGGCGGTTCTCACCGTGGGACCAGCGATCGTGGTGGCCGTCATCCTCCTTCCGTCGGGAGCTGTGTTCAATTCGGAGTACGGCCGATTCGCCCTCGTGGCAGGGGCACTCGTCCTGGTCTCCGCGGTCCTCGCCGTGACTGCGGCTGTTCGGCGTCCTCCGTCCGATCGGTACATGCGAGTGTCGGCACAGGCGTCGTCGGTGATCCTGGTGTTCGTCTGGGCGCTGGTCGTGCTCATGGCCGTGCGGCCTGCTCCGGCTTTTCTGGTCACCGCGTCCACCGTCTATGACGTCTTTCTCGGGTTTCAGCCCACTGGTCCCCCGTCGCTCTCGCAGTTCGCCTCGTTCTGGCGCTTCGACTTCGTCACCGGCGCAGGCGCGGTCCTGTTGGCCGGGCTGTACGGGTGGGCCGTCGTCCGCCTGCGCAGGCGCGGCGACCCGTGGCCGCTCGGATGCACCGTCGCCTGGGCATCAGGGTGCCTGACCCTGTTGGTGGCGACCAGTTCCGGGGTGGGCGCCTACGGTTCGGCGATGTTCGGCGTCCACATGGGCGTGCACATGACGTTGAACATGTTCGTTCCTGTGCTGCTCGTTCTCGGCGGGCCGGTCACTCTTGCGCTCCGCGCACTGCCGGCCGCGCGGGACGGCAACGCCCCCGGGCCGCGCGAATGGATCGTCATGGTCGTGCACTCACCGCTACTTCGAGTTCTGTCCAACCCGGCTGTCGCCGTCGGACTGTTCGTGCTCTCACCGTTCGCGGTGTACTTCAGCCCACTGTTCGACGAGTTGGTGCGGTACCACTGGGGTCACGAACTCATGAACATCCATTTCATCGTCACCGGGTACCTCTACTACTGGGTCATCATCGGGATCGATCCGGGCCCGAAGCGTCTACCGCACCTCGGTCGGCTGGCGTTGCTGTTCGCGGCCATGCCCTTTCACGCGTTCTTCGGTATCGCGGTGATGACGATGGACCGTCTCATCGGCGGTACGTTCTATCGGTACCTCGACCTCCCCTGGGTCCAGGACCTCGCGAGTGATCAGCGCTTCGGCGGGGGCTTGGCGTGGGCGTCGAGCGAGGTCCCGCTGGTGATGGTCGTCCTCGCTCTGGTGACGCAGTGGGCGCGCCAGGACAGGAAGACCGAGGTGCGGGAGGACCGGGCAGCCGATCGCACCGACGACGACGAGCTCGCGGCCTACAACGCGATGCTGGCCCAGTTGTCGAGAACGCGGAAGTGAACGTGCGCGCATGATCGACGTCCATCTCGTGGTTCTCGTCGTTCTCGTCGCGTTGGCGTCGTGGTTGGGAGCACGGGTCGAACACCGGCGGGACGCGCGACTGGTCGGAATCCTGGCGATTGCCCTGCTCGCGGTCGTCGTCGGCGTCGATGCGGCTGGGACAGTGCCGTATCCGAGCTAGAGCAGGGTCTGCCAGTAGTCGAGGAATCGTTCCCCGCACAACAGGATCACTGCGGTGAACCAGAGCGCGACGATGGTCCATCTCCATCTGACGAACGGTGCCCACTGCGTCGCGCGGGAGACCGCGACCACCCACAGCGGCACAGTGACCGCCCACACGACCATGCAGTAGGGACACAGTGCGCCGATCCGGTACAGGCTCTGAAAGATCAACCAGTGCACGAACACCACCCCGGCCGACAGTCCGATCGCCAACCCTGCCCAGTACCACCGCGGGACACGGACACCGCCGAGACAGAGGACGCCTGTCACCACCACCACCGTGAACGCGGGGATTCCCAGGATGGGGTTGGGGAAGCCGAACAGCTCGGCCTGCGGCGTGGTCATCACCGACCCGCACGACAGAACCGGGTTGAGACTGCAGGACGGTACATAGCTGGGATCGAGCAACAGCCGATATCGCTCGATGACCAACACCAGCGCCGCCAGGAGTCCGATCGCCCCGGCGACGAGGATCCCCCCGCCCGCGATGCGGCCGAGCGGGGGGCGTCCGGACACCTCGGTGCTCGCGAGGACGTCGGTCACGAGATCGCGAGCACGGCGGCGGTCAGTGCCTCGGGGGTTGTCAGCTGGAGGGGTTCGCCGTTGAGCAGGACGGTCGGAGTCGAATTCACGTTGGTCTCTAGCACCGACTGGGTGGAGGAGGCGACCCAGTCGGTGTGGGTTCCGTCGGCGATGCACTCGCCGACCGTCTCGGGTGCACCCGCCGCCACGGCCATCTCGGTGAGCTGATCGTCCGTCAGTCCGGCACCACCTTCGGCGGGCTGCTGTTCGTAGGCTGACGAATGGAAGCGCAGCCAGTTGTCCATCGACGAATCAGCCACGCACAGGGACGCGTTGGCAGCGCGTGTGGAGTAGTCGGTGGTCGACATCCTGTCGAGAATTGCGATCGGGTGGTAGTCGATCGCCGCGGCCCCGCTCGTGCGGAGCTCGTCGAGAGCACTACCGAAGGTGGCTTCGAAGGCTCGACAGCTCGGGCACTGGAAGTCCTCGTAGATCGTCAGGACTCGTGTGGGTGTCTGCCCGCCGCCGAGGGTCTCGACGTCGGGCTCGGCTGCGCGCAGGGCGCCGGTGTCGGTGACCGACGCCGGCGCAGCCGCTGCGCCGGGGGTGTCGCGGCCGGAGATGACCACGATGCCCACGACCAGCGCGAAAACGACCAGGGCGGCGGTGATTCCGGCGCGGATGAGCACCGAACGTCTGCGTTCGGCTTCCGCCAGCGCAGTACGCTGGACACGGTCGGTCTTGGACACGATGTGGTTCTCTCTTTTCGTGGAGTGGTGATGGAAGAGAAGTCGGCCGCTCCATCGAGAAAGTTCCCGCGAACCCTCAGCGCGGCGATTCCCGCTCGCCGGTGACCGAGTTGGAGGTTGTGAAACGGCGTAGTCGCAGAGAGTTCGAGACGACGAAGAACGAGGAGAACGCCATGGCCGCCCCGGCCAGCAGCGGAGTGAGCAGTCCGGCCGCTGCGACGGGGATGGCGGCGACGTTGTAGCCGAACGCCCACACCATGTTTCCCTTGATCGTCGCGAGCGTGGCCTTCGCCAGGCCCAGGGAATCCACCACGGCGCCGAGGTCGTCCCGGACGACGATGATGTCGGCGGCACCGATGGCGACATCGGTCCCCGCACCGATCGCCAGACCGAGGTCCGCTGTGGCGAGGGCCGGTCCGTCGTTGATGCCGTCGCCCACCATGGCGACCGTGCGGCCGCTCTCGCGCAGCGACGAGACGATCTCGACCTTGCCCTCGGGGAGCACCTCGGCGACGACGTCGGTGATGCCCACGGCGTCGGCGACTGCCTGCGCGGCGTAGGCGTTGTCTCCCGTGACGAGCAGAGTGCGGAGCCCGAGCGCGTGCAGCTGCGCGACGGCCGCCGCGGCGGACGGCTTGACCGTGTCGGAGACGACGAGAACTGCCCGCACTCGGTCGTCGACTGCCAGATAGACGGCTGTCGCTCCGAGTTGCTCACTCTCGTGCTGTGCACGGGCGAGAATTCCGGGAACGGGCCACTGCCTGTCCTCGAACAATCGCCGCCGTCCGATCTCCACGGCTCGGCCGTCCACGAGCCCTCGTGCCCCCAGTCCGGGGAGCGCGACGAAATCGTCGACCGACGGAAGTGTCCCCAGTCGGTCACGAGCGGCGCCGACGATCGCGGCCGCGATCGCGTGCTCGGATGCGACCTCCACGGCTCCGGCGAGTCGGAACAGATCGTCCTCGTTCTCCCCGTGAGCGACGACGATCGATTCGAACGTCAGCGCTCCGGTGGTGATGGTCCCGGTCTTGTCGAAGACGACGGTGTCGACCGTGCGTGTGGCCTCCAGCGCCTGATGTCCCTTGATGAACACCCCCAGTTGCGCCCCGCGGCCGGAGGCCACCATCAACGCTGTGGGTGTGGCCAGGCCCAGCGCACAGGGACAGGCGATGATCAGGACCGCGAGTGCAGCGCTGACCGCTGCGTTCATGTCGCCGCTGCCGACAACCCATCCGGCGAATGTCGCGGCCGAGAGCAGGAACACCACGGGAACGAAGATGCCGGAGATGCGGTCCGCCAGGCGCTGCAGATCGGCCTTGCCCGACTGGGCGGCGTCGACCAACCTGATCATGCCGGCCAGCGCGGTGTCGGCCCCGACCGCGGCGGCCTCGACGACGAGACGTCCGTCCAGCACGACGGTGCCGCCGGTCACCGCCGTGCCGACCTCCTTGTCGACGGGAAGCGACTCACCGGTCATGGCACTGGTGTCGACAGTGCAGTGTCCGTCCACGACAAGACCATCCGCGGCGATCACCTCCCCCGGACGGACGACGAACTGCTGCCCCTCCTTCAGTTCCGAGACGGGAATCCGTAGTTCGCCGCCACCGCGGACGAGCACCGAGACATCCCGAGCTCCCAGAGCGGCGAGAGCTCGAAGGGCGCCGCCGGCGCGGCGTTTGGCTTTTGCCTCGAAGTAGCGGCCGGCGAGTACGAACACTGTGACGCCGGCTGCCACTTCGAGGTAGATCGCATCGCTCGACGTGATGGCCGCCCAGATGCCCCGGGTCTGATCCGCCGTGGAGGTCTGGAAGAACATCGAGTAGACGGACCACCCGGTGGCGGCGATGATGCCCGTGGACACCAACGTGTCCATCGTGGTGGTGCGGTGCGCGAATCCGGACAACGCTGCCCGGTGGAACGGCAACGCCGACCACAGGACGACCGGGGCAGCGAGCGCCAGCAGGATGAATTGCCACCCCGTGATGCGTGTGTCGGGCACGACGGCGAACATGATGGACAGATCGGCCAGCGGAACGAACAGAACCAGGGCGACGACGAGACGGCGGAACAGGTCTCGGGAATGCGCGTCCTCGGCCGTGGTGTCGACGCGGGTGTCGTCGGTGAACTCCGCGGCTGTGAATCCGACGGCCTCGACCATCCCGCACAGGTCTGCTGTGGTGACGGACGGCGGAGCCTCGATGGTGGCGACCGCGGTGGCGTAGTTCACCGAGGCCTTCACCCCGTCGACCTTGTTGAGCTTGCGCTCGATCCGGTTGGCGCAGGCACCGCACGTCATGCCCTCGACGGCGAGTGCGACACGCACGGACGTCGCATCGTCGGCGATGTCAGTGTTCTGGTGGGTGCCGACGGACATGGTGATCAGCTCTTTCGTTCGACACTGCGGTTTCGGTGGAGTGGGGATGTCACGCGGCGGAGTCGTCGGCGTCTCGCAGGTGGCCGCGTCGGCGCCCCTGGCGCGCGCCGTCCGGAACGATGACGCCCTCGTCGTCGCTGTGCGACAAGCGTTGCGGTGATGGTGATGTCGACCCGTTCGCGCTGCGCCGGACCATCGCGGTGACCGCGACACCGACGGCGATGATGGCGTGGGACGCGACGCGCTGGACGGTCACTTGGCCGGATATCGAGTCGGTGATCACGAAGACCGCCAGCAGCCCGGTGAAGGCGACCAGGACCGGCATCAAGCCTGCCGACGCTGCCGGTCGCCACGCGGCGACGAGGAATCCGATCCCGACAGCGATGTTCCACGCGGTGCTCTCGTTGAACAGGTGTCCGGCCATCGACTCGTGACCCATCGCCATGGGGTCGGCCGCAGGGGTGTGTCCCACTCCGAGGAGTTGTACGACGCCGAGCGAGATCTGCGCCATGGCCACGAGAACGAGGGCGGCTCTCCACGGATGGTCTCGGCACACCCACCGCGCCACGCGACGGGGACGACCGCGCGGCGCACGGAGGCCGACGGCGTCGAGTATCTGCGGTGTCAGATCCGGGGTGCGTGGGGCGGACCCGACACGGAGACTGCGCGTCAGCTCGGTCGCGGAGGCGTACCAGTTCTGGCACCGGGCGCAGGACTCCAGGTGCTCGTCGGTCCGGGCGGACGGTACGGGCTCCCGTTCGCCGTCGATGCGCGCCGACAACGCTTCTCGCGCGAGTGTGCAGTCCACGAGTCAATGGTCGCCCGGGACTGCGGAAAAGTTCCCGACGGGCCTTTTCAATAACACTGAAGGTCATCAACTATACTGAAGGTGTGAGTTCCCGAGCCGAGCACGACGCGCACACCACCGAGTTGGCGCTCGCCGCCGGCCGAGGTGATCACCGCGCACTCGAGTCCTTCGTTCGAGAGACACAGCGTGACGTGTGGCGATTCGTCGCCCATCTGAGCTCCCCGTCCGCCGCGGACGATCTCACGCAGGAGACGTACCTCCGCGCGATGACATCCCTCCCGCGGTTCGCGGCGCAGTCCTCCGCGCGCACCTGGCTCCTGTCCATCGCACGACGCGTGGTGGTCGATCAGGTCAGGTCGGCGATGGCTCGCCCGCGGCTCGTCGGAAGCGACGACTGGGTGGCCGTGGCGGATTCCGCGCAGAGTGCCTCCACGGGATCGAACGTCGCGGAGGACCTGGTGGAAGTTCGCATGATGCTGGCCGATCTGCCCGCGGACCGACGCGAGGCACTGATCCTGACGCAGGTGCTCGGGCTGTCCTACCAGGAGGCGGCTGATGTGTGCGGGTGCCCCATCGGCACAGTCCGCTCACGGGTCGCGCGTGCGCGTGAACAGTTGATCGCCGGGGTCGGCGAAGTCGGCTCCGACACGGGTTAGGCGCGTTCGCCAACACCGGCGATCGGCACGGTCATGGCCCACTCGTTCATGGCGTCCAACACCGGCCGGAGCCCCTGCCCCAGCGGCGTGAGCTCGTAGACCACCCGCGGCGGAATCTCCGGGTACACCGTCCGTACGAGCAACCCGTGGGTCTCGAACTTGCGCAGACGATTGGTCAACGTGTGGGCACTGATTCCGTCGAGTGCAGTGAGCAGTTCGCCGAACCGGTGGGGACCACCCAACAGTTCGCGCACGATCAACGTGGCCCACGGGCCGTCCAGCAGACTCAGGAACCGCGTCACTCCGCAGGTCTCGACGGAGCAGTCCTCGAACGCGATCGGCCTCATGTATCCCCACGTTACAGCCAGTGCACTTGATGTAACCACTGCATCGCATGCACTAATGGGGACATGACCTACATCGTTCACGGCGCCACGGGCGCTCAGGGTTCTCCCGTCCTCGCCGCACTCACCGCGGCCGGCCACTCCGGCACCGCCGCTGTCCGCGACACCTCGTCCGTCGAGGGCCCGGCGGTGGCCGTCGACTACACCTCCGTCGACTCGCTCGTCGACGCCTACACCGGCGCAGACGGCGTCTTCGTCCATATTCCCATCGGTCCCCTCGATGTCCAGATGGCCGCGGCCCACGCTGTCGCCGAGGCCGTCCGGCGCGCGCGCCCTGCCCGAGTCGTGTTCTCCACCAGTGGATCCACCATCGACGACTCGACCCCGCCGACGTCGGCTCCCGAGGTCCTCGCCCGCGAGCTCGCCGACAGCGGCGTGTCCCATGCCGTGATCGAGCCCCGCGTGTTCCTCGAGAACTTCCTGCTCCCCGTTTCCCTCGGTCCGGTACGTGACGACGGCGTCCTCATGTACCCGATCCGGGACGACTACGCCGTGTCCTGGAGCTCACACCTCGACATCGCGGACGTCGCCGTTCGTCTGCTCACCGACCACACCGTCACCGGCGTCGTGTCGGTCGGTGCACTGCCAGGCCTCGTCGGTGCCGACGTCGCCGCAGGATTTGCCGCCTACCTCGACCGGCCCGTGACCTTCCGCGCCATCACCCCCGACCACTACGGAGACCTCATCACTCCCCTGTTCGGCGCTGGAGCCGCCGGGCCCGTCGTGGAGTCCTACCACCACCGACACACGATGTCCGGTGAGGTCATCACCCCGGACAGGTCCGCGCAGCACCTGCTCGGCATCACCCCGCGCACCGTGCAGCAATGGCTGACGGACCTGGACGTCTGACGCACTGCGTGCGCGTCCAGCGAAGCTTCAGCCGATGATCGAGCTGCTGACGACGCCGGTACGCATCCGCTGCGGATGGTCGCCGACCACGGCGCTGCCCACTTCCAGACCGGTGTCGAACGAGATGGACGAGACCTTGTCACTTCCCGCCCACGACACGAAGCAGTACTGACCGTCGGCACTGCGCGTGGACCAGTAGGGCTTCTCACCGGACGTCACCAGCGGCCCCGCCGTCAGGGTGTCCCGCGAGACCACGGTGGCGTAGTCCGACATCGTTCCCGCGACGCACATCTTGGTGCCGGCGGTGTTCATCGCGATGCCGTGATGGGCCGAGTCGAGCAAGTACGACTCGCGCGGAAGTGCCGCCGCCGCAGGAGTGACGGGGAGATCGGCCACCCGGGTCACCCGGTCCTGCTGCAGGTCGTACTCCACGATCCCGTGGAAGAAAGAGACCTGCAGGTAGAGGAAACGTTCGTCCGGCGAGAGCGTCATCGGGCGGACGGACGAACTCATGTCGGGGTGCCCGGCCTCGGCCAGTTTGCGCCCGATGTCTATCTGGCGCGTGACGGCCCCGGTGGTCCTGTCGTAGAAGGCGATCCAGCGCGGGAACTTGGTCACGCCGAGAGCGGGCGCGTCGAGGGGTGACTCGACGCGGCCGATGCTCGCGTTGATGATGTAGCGGCCGTCTTTCGTGTACACGTTCTCGTGCGGGGAGGTGCCGGTGGGGAATCTGCCGATCTCGCGGCCGTTCGCCGTATCCAGGATGTGCACCGTGTTGGCCGTCGACGCCGAGACAGCGACCTGGGTGCCGTCGTCCGAGATCGCCATGTGATCGGCGCGCTGGCCGTCGACGGCGAACCGCCAATCGATCGCACCGGTTGCGATGTCGAGGGAGACGACATCGGCGAAGCTGGGCCGCGAGACGATCAGCTTCCTGCCGTCCTTCGATGTGTACATGTCGTCGGCGTACTGGTCGTGCCCTTCGCCCACCAGCTGCCGGATTCCGAAGTAGAACGCGGCACGCACTGGATTCCGGTAGACCTCCGCGAGGCGCTGTTCCTTGTCCGGCACGACGTTCAACCGACCCAGTCTGGTCAGGTTGCCGTCGGGGGTGAGGTAGTCCGCGGTCCCGTCCCAGTTGTTGGCCACGAACAGCACGTCGGTCAGGTCGGGTGCAGCAGCGGCCGGCGTCGCGACCGCGACGGTGCCCATCGCCGTGAGTGCCGCGGTGGCGATGGCGAAAAGTGTGGTGCGAACGGTCATGTGCGGCCCCCGAGAATGTCGTCGAGGTGCCCCGTGCCCCCCGGCGCGTTCAGGGTATCCACCGAGGTTCTCACGGCCACGCGAACTTCGCGGAATACGTGCCAGCAGACAAGCTCAGCGTAATTCTTGAGGTGGAGTACCGACTTCTCGGCGAAGCCGCGGGACACTGTTCGAAGCTTCGACATACAGACATTTCGGTGTCGGCCTCACGGGCATCTGCACGGCACCGCACCACTCGACGAAGGGGGAGCGATGACACGCGACGAGAAGGCCGGCGGGCACATCGTCGCCACCGGCACACCCGACGACGTCGCCGCCGACCCCTCGAGCATCACCGGCCACTATCTCCACGACCACCTACGAGCAGGACTGGTCGCTGGAGACAACTCTCGCGGGTGAATCGCGGCTCTACCGCAACGCTCACGTGTCGCGCGGCGCAGCGTTGTGGCGCCGACGCTCACGTGCAACATTGCGGTACGTCAAAGGTCCGCTGAGGACGGGAATCAGAGCCTGCACTCGTGTACGCAGCGAGAACCCTCTGCCGTCGAACGTCACCACATTGACGAGAAGTACTACGACGGTGACTGTTTCGATCACCGAGAGTATCGACAACGCACGCAGCAGCCCGGGAGTTACGCGGTCTCACCGGGCCGTACGACCATCAACACCACGACGACGACCCACACCAGGTTGAAAACACCGGTCGACATCCCGATTCGGCGCAGACGCGCACCCGTGTCCGGTGAGGTCAGCGCCTCTCGCTGCAGCGGAGCGATCCGGAAGGCCAGCAAGCCACCGGCTACTGCAGTGAGAGCCATCGCCGCAATCACCCACGTATCGGTCGTTCTTCCCTGGACGAGCGCCAGCGTCAGACCCGTGACGGGCACGGCCAGCGCGAGCGTGCCGTACACGCGAGTCACGCGATGCAGCACACGAGCAACGTCGGTACTGCGCTCGCCGGACTCGCGGACGGACGGGATCGACACCGGGGCGTACCGGGGGAACAGGCTCGTCACCACCGCCACGGGTCCCACGAACACAATGCCCACCACGACGTGAGCGGACAGCATGAGGTCTTCCACACCTTCAATATAGCTGAAGGTCTACCGATCGCGGGCGGCCCATCGCTCCGCATGCACGCGCAGCGCATCGGCCAGATCGGGCGCAGCCGCGGAGAATTTCTCGTCCACCGTTCTCATCACGTCGGAGGCACGAGCCAGTAGCTTCTCGCCGTCACTCGAAATACTGAGGTGCGCTGCAGATCCCGAATGCGCCGTGTGATCATCGACCAATCCGGACGAGATGAAACCGGCGACCGTGACGTGCACACTTTGCACCGTGATGGACGATCGACGGGCGAGTTCACTGAACGAGATGCCGGGCGCGGATCCGATGTGAGCGAGCATCCCGTACTTGCGAGCAGTCAACCCCATGGCCTTGAGCGCCTCGTTCAGCGTGGATTCCCACGCCTTGGCCATTGCCAGCAGTGCCGTCGTGGGGCTCAGGGGAACTCGGTCGACCATGTGGTCACACTATCGGCCGTGACTCGTCGCCTGTACCGAGACGACGGTGCGGATCAGCGGTGCGACAGGGGTTGCACCGCGAGCAGTGCGAGCGCGTGGAAATTGGCGTCCGGCCGGCAGCACCGCGGTCCGCAGACGCAGAACAGGAGTGCCGATCCGACCGCGAGAACTACTACGTTGCGTAGCAGCCGGGTAGGGTGTCGGCGATGAGCACCCCGGCGACCAGTGCGCCTCTGCGCGGCGTCGTCGTCGGCGCTCTGTCCGTGCTCGTCGTCGCCGCCGCTCATGATCTCGGTGGAGCGGCACTGCCCTCTCAGTCCGCCGCGGTCGCGCTGCTCGCGGTCTGCGCCGGCGTCGGGTGGATGGTCTCGACAGTGCCGGCCGGCAGGAGCCGCCTCGTCGTCGCCCTCGTCGCAGCGCAGGTGCTCGGACACCTCACCCTGACCGTCGTGGACGGCCATCACCACGGTCCGCTCCTCGACCCCCGCATGGCCGCAGCCCACCTCGGCGCCGTCGGTATCGGCGCCGTCGCCGTCCACGGCGCCGAACGCGGCATCATCGCCGCCGCACGAGCGATGCGCCGCATCCTCCCGATCGTCCGTGCCGTGGCGGCCGTCGACACCGACACGGTCCGCCCAGCCCGACCCGTCATCCGTGTCGACGCACCCGCGCGTCTGCTCGACCTCTCCGGGCGCGGCACCCGCGGCCCACCCGCCCGACTCCGGTAACCCTTCCTCGACAGCCGCCCGACGCAGCACGCCGTCGGGTGATGCATCCTGCCTCGCCGACCGCCGATCTCGTGTGTCGAGACTCGGCGCTCTCGCGCGCGCCACCACCGGAATCGAGCACAACCATGTCCACACCCGAGAAGACCGAGCCCACCGCGGCTTCCCCAGCGCCGCCCACGTCAGCGTGGCGACCACTGATCCTGCGCCTGCACTTCTACGCCGGCATCTTCATCGCACCGTTCATCCTCGTCGCCGCGGTGACCGGCGGCCTCTACGCGATCGCACCCACACTCGAGAGCGTCGTGTACCGCGACCTGCTCCACACCGACAGCACCGGACCTGCACTACCGGTGTCCGACCAGATCGTCGCAGCACAGCAGGAGCGACCCGATCTCACCGTCGCTGCCGTTCGACCTGCCACCGAGCCGGGCAACACCACCCGCGTCATGTTCACCGATCCGAGCCTCGGCGAGTCCGAGCGCGCGGCCGTGTTCATCGATCCCGCCACCGCCGCCCCCGTCGGGCGCTCGACGGTCTACGGCTCATCCGGCTCGCTTCCGCTGCGCACCTGGCTCAGCGAGCTGCACCGCACCCTGCACCTCGGCGACACCGGCCGCCTTTACAGCGAACTCGCCGCGTCCTGGCTCGGCGTCGTCGCGCTGGGCGGGGTATTCCTCTGGGTGGAGCGCTACCGACGCCAGCGCAGTCGGAACTCCGACAATGCACGCCTGTTCACCGTCGACCGCACCGCCCGCGGTCGACGGCGCACGCTCGGCCTGCACGGGGCGAGCGGAGCGTGGATCGTCGTCGGGCTGGTATTCCTGTCCGCGACCGGATTGACGTGGTCGAACCACGCCGGATCCAACATCGACGACCTACGATCCGCGTTGAGCTGGACAACCCCCGCCGTCGACACCGATCTCACCGGTCACGCCGGCCATTCCGACGACCAGCACGCAGGCCACACCGGACACGGCACGTCCGATGCCGCGACGACAGCCGAGCCGGTGGATGTCCGGCAGATCGACGGTGTCCTCGCCGTCGCTCGTGCGAACGACGTCACCGGCGCCGTCGAAGCATCGATCCCCGCCTCGAGCGACACCGCATTCAGGGTGGTGCAACTGCGTGATCAGTGGGTGTTCTCCACCGACTCGATCGCCGTCGACGGGGCATCCGAGAGAGTCGTCGACGTGCAGCGCTTCTCCGACTGGCCCCTCGCCGCCAAACTCACCACCTGGGGCATCAGCCTGCACATGGGGGTGCTGTTCGGGCTCGTCAGCCAACTCGCCCTGCTGGCGTTGGCGGCCGTCCTGGTGACCATGATCGTCGCCGGGTATCGAATGTGGTTCCAGCGCAGACCTGTTCGTAGTGGCGCATCCCCGGTGGGCCGGCCGCCGCAGCGGGGAGCCCTCTGGCGCATCCCGCCCGTCGCTGCGGTCGGACTCGTCGTCGCCACCGTGGCCGTGGGGTGGTTCGTGCCGCTCCTGGGTCTGTCCCTGCTCGCCTTCCTCGCCGTCGACCTCGTCGCCGGCTTCCGCTCGCGTAGTGCACGCGTGTGAGAAGCGCGATGGAGTTTCGACGCAACCTCGATCTCCGTCACCTTCGAGGAGGCAGGTGATGTGACCGTCGACGCACCATTCGACATCAGCGAACCCGGCCGACTCGGCGATACCGAGCGCCCGCTACCTCCCACGGTGGCAGCGTCGGCCCGGGTCACGACGTGCTGCCGCTCGAACCGGACGGTCGCGGACGAGTGCGGAGCGGGGTCGATGTCGGTAGCGTGATCACCACGATCAGTCCCCCGTCCGGGTTCGGTTCGAGCGAAAGACTCCCCCTGTTCTCGCGGGCGAGCTGATCGACGATGGACAATCCGAGGCCGGATCCACCCGGGCGTCGGGTCCAGAAACGGTCGAGCGCACGGCGCCGGTCCTCCGCCGAGAGTCCCGGCCCTCTATCGGTGATCGTCAGGCGCAAGGACTCACCCCCGACCGCGGCGTCGACGACGATGTCGGTGCCCGGTGGGGCGACGTCGACCGCGTTGGCCAGAACATTGTCCAGGAATTGTTCGAGGTGACCGTCGCCGAGGACCGCCCGAGTACCGGCGGGAACGCACGAGACCAGTTCCACGCCATGCGCACTCGCCGCAGCGGACCAGGTGGCGAGGCGCTCGTCGACGACGGCCTGAACGTCGACCGTTGTCGGACGGTCGATCGGCTTCTGGGCGCGCGCAAGGGTCAACAGGTCATGCACCAGTCGCGTCATCCTCACGGTGTCCGCGATCGACCGGTCCACGGCCGCCCGTGCGTCGGGGTCGCTCACCTCGTCCTGGAGGTTGTCGAGACTCAATCGCAGAGCGGTCAACGGTGTGCGGAGTTGGTGCGACGCGTCGGCCACGAACTGCCTCTTCGCGTCGATCAGGTCGCTGATGCGCCGAGCGGCATCGTTCATGGATTCGGCGACCCGACGTGTCTCTTCCGGCCCTGCGTCCAACGGATCCGTGCGGGCGGCGAAGTCCCCGCGTGACAGGGACCGAGCCATACCGTCGAGAAGCCGCAACGGACGCGTCATCGACCGGGCGAGCCACCACGCCGCGGCCGCCGCGATACCCAGCGTCGCCAACGCCACGATCAGCTGGAACCCGAACAGCTCCTTGATCTGCGCGGTGACGGGAGCGGACGGATACGTCAGACGCACCGCTCCGACCGTCGTACCGTTCGGATCGTTCGACGGCACGGTGACCTGCAGACCGGGCTCACCGAGCACGGAATCGTCCGTACGCGTCACGGTTTCCCGCCCCTGCAGCGCCGCGCCGATGTCGACTCCGAGAGGGTTCGACACCGGACGTCCCAGTGCGGGACGCCCGTCCGCGGAGAGCAACTCCACCCGGCCACCCGTCTGCTCCTCGAGGTTGCTGCGCAGGGTGAGCAGCGCCAGGTCCGCTCCCGCCGCCGAGTCGGGGTCGGCAGCATCGGCGGTCGCGAGCAGGACCGCGACGGTACGCGCTTCACGCAGTCCCACCTCCGCCTGGTTGCCGCGCAGGGCGTTCACCAGTCCGATGCCCTCGGGAACGGTGAACAGCGCCAACGCGAGTGCCACCAGTGCGAGATACGACGCGACGAGACGGCGGACCATCAGACCTCCAGGCGGAAACCGACGCCGCGCACGGTCGTCAGAGCGAGCGCGTCGCCGAACTTCTGCCGGAGCGCAGCGACGTGGACGTCCAGCGTTCTCGTGGGGCCGAACCAGTGCTCGTCCCACACCGCCTCCATCAGCTGTTCGCGGGTGAACACCGCGCCCGGCGACTCGGCGAGGTGAGCGAGGAGGTCGAACTCCTTCGGCGCCAGCAGAACCTCGACGCCGTCCACACTCACTCGGCGGGCAGCACGGTCGAGCAGGATCAGCCCGAGCGACTGGGGCGCCGCCACCGACGTCGCGGAGTCGGACCCGGTGCGCCGCATCACCGCTCGAATACGGGCGATGATCTCGCGCACCCCGAACGGCTTGCTGACGTAGTCGTCCGCACCCACCTCGAGACCGGCCACGGTGTCGATCTCGTCGTCTCGTGCGGTGATGACCACGATGGGTACCGCCGAGTTCCGCCGCATTTCACGACACACGTCCAAGCCGTCCATGTCGGGTAGCCCGAGGTCGAGCAGAACCACGTCGGGCAGCGGAGCCGCGAGTGCGTCCGCCCCCGTCGTCACCTGCTGCACCTCGTAGCCGTATCGCCGCAGACCCGCGGTCAGAGGGTCGGAGATCGACGGGTCGTCTTCGACCAGGAGTACACGCACGGGTCATGGTCCCATCCCGGCGGTGTGCGCCGTGTCAGGTGGTTCAGGCCGGCAGCTTCGAGGAGTGGTGGTCGACGATCACGACGTCCCCGTCATCCTCGAGCTCGAAGACGAAGGTGAAGCGCGCCGGCACCTTGTCCCCGGACTCGCCGATGGTGAACGTGTAGAGGCCCGACAGCGACCCCGACGTGGGACTGAGCAGCTGCGGCACGGACTCGTCGATCTCGCCGGTCGGCTTCTTGGTGACGAAGTCGGTGAAATAGGCCAGTCGCTCGTCGGAGCTGTTGTACACCCCTGCCCACAACGTCGGAAGAAGTACCGCGTCCTCTCGGTAGAGAGCGTTGATCGCCTGGGGGTCGCCCTGCGCGACGGTATCGAGCCAGGTATCGAACTGGTCCTCGATGCGGTCGAGGGTGAGTTCGCCGACCGCGTCGGCGGAGGCGTTGGTGCCTGCGGCGGTGTCGGTGTCGGCTGCGGCGGGCGTGGATGCCTGCCCGGTGCCGCATGCCGCCAGAACGATGGCGGCTGAGGCGACGGCAGCGACGGAGGTGGCGCGGACGACGGTCTTGGTGCGCATGGTCTTACCTCTCGATCTGTTGTCACCGAACCACTTTCGGTGACAGATCAAGCATCGCAATGCGATTGCCAGCGCAGCGTCAGGGAAGTGTCAGCGGACGGACAACTTTCCACCCGGAGTGGTGTGGGCTGTGCACTCGATCCGATGCTGTGTGACCGCCCCCACCTCACACGTGTTGCGCCGGGTGGTCGCGACCGTCCATGCTCTCCCCCGGCGCCCGACCGGATCCATCACCGGGTGAACTCACCACCGTCAGTACCATCTCGAGTACCTCGACTGCCGAGACCACCTCACCGCCGCCGGTGCCTGACGGGGTCGAGGTCGGGCCGCCGCGTCAGATCACCGAGCGGCCGCGGCGAGGGTCGACTCGGCCATGTCGTAGTGGTCGGCGATCAGTTCGACGGTGCGGGACATGGCGCTGCGCGAATGTCCCTGAACGGCGAGCATGACCTCGTCGACACCGGTTCTACTCTGTAGCTGTTCGAGGGTGTCGACGACGGTGTCGACGGTGCCGTGCACGTACTGCTGCCGGTAGTGGTCGAGAACGTTCCGCTCCTGAGCGGTCGCAGGGTAGGCCTCGGCTTCGGCCGGTGGGATCAGTGCGAACGGTTTGCGTTGGAGCATGCGGAGCATGGCCATGGCAGCGGATGTGGTCTGGCGGCTCGCTTCTTCCGCATCGTCGTGGGCGACGACTCCGACGCTGACGAGGCTGTACGGCTCGTCCAGGACGTCGGACGGTCGGAAAGTGCTCCTGTACAACGACATGGCACCGTCGACGTCTGCGTCCCCGAACTGCAACGCGAACGCGTACGGACGGCCCAGTCGGCCCGCCAACTGGGCGGAGTACGGGGAGGAGCCGAGGATCCACACCTGTGGCGCTGTGGCCGGTCGAGGAACCCTGTTCTGATCCGCCTGCCACGGGCCCGGGACGGCGTGCACGTTCGCATAACGATGGCCGCGGGGGAAGTCGTCGCCCAGAAATCCGATCACTTCGGCAACCCGAGAGGGGAAGTCGTCGCCGTTCGTGGTCCGCCGCAGCGCTTCCGCCGTCGCCGGATCGGTACCCGGTGCGCGCCCGAGTCCCAGATCGACTCGTCCCGGCGCGAGGGTGTCCAGCATCCCGAACTGTTCGGCGATCACCAGTGGTGAGTGGTTGGGCAGCATGACCCCGCCTGCCCCCAGGCGGATGCGTTCGGTTTCGCCGGTCAGTCTGGACAGCATCATTTGCGGCGAGGAGGCGGTCGCGCCGGGCATGGCGTGGTGCTCGGACATCCAGAACCGCTGATACCCGCTCCGTTCCGACGTCTTCGCCAGCTCGATGATCTCTGCGTAGGCCTGCTGAGCCGTCTGGCCGACCCCGGTGAGGGCGTTGTCGAGGACCGAGAGGGTGAACGGCGCGGTGCCGGAGTGTGGTGCGACGGTCATGGTCATACCGCGTGTTCAGCAGCACCCGGTCACTCAGCTCGTCGAGTACGCGATGGCTCATATCGCAGAGGACGCAGCCGAACTCGTCACCGGCCCTCTTGCAGGATCGATCGCCCGGTGCGAGGCACTGCCGTGCGACCGCCTGATGATCCGCACCCACGCCCGTCGGCGGTGGTGCTCCGTTCGGTGCGGGGACCGAGTGAGAGCGGCCCGGTCTTATTCACGAGGTAGGCAGTCGGAGGATGCGGCAGCCGAAAGAATTTGAGAGCCCGTTAGTTTCGACGAATGTGTCACCGGTCCCGACCGCGGGGGCCGTTGTTCGCTACTCCGGCTCGTAGGTGCTCGTGGAGATAGCGGCCTGTGATGCTGGAGGGGTCGGCGGCGACGTCGTCGGGTGTGCCGGTGGCGACGATGCGTCCGCCGGCGTCACCGCCGCCGGGGCCCATGTCGATGATGTGGTCGGCGTTGGCGATCATGTCGAGGTCGTGTTCGATGACGACGATGGTGGCGCCGTTGTCGTTGAGGCGGTCGATGACGGTGAGCAGTGTGCGGACGTCGAGTGGGTGCAGTCCGACGCTGGGTTCGTCGAAAACGAAGAGGGTGTCGGCTTGGTCGCGACGTAGTTCGGTTGCCAGTTTGAGGCGCTGCGCCTCGCCGCCGGAGAGAGCGGGTGTGGCTTCGCCGAGGGTGAGGTAGCCCAATCCGAGGTCGACGAGGGTCTGCAGGCGGGTGTGGACGCGCCGGAGGTCGGTGGTGAGCTCGAGCGCCTCGGTCACCGTGCAGGAGAGCAGGTCCGGGAGGGAGATGTCCGGTGGACCGGAGGCATTCTGGACAGGTCGGCGGATCTCGTGGGCGGCCGGGGAGTAACGCGTGCCGGAGCAGTCGGGGCAGTCGATGTCGACGTCCGGCAGGAACTGCACATCGAGTGAGATCTGGCCGGTTCCCTCGCACCGGGGGCAGCGCAGGGACCCTGTGTTGTACGAGAAGTCGGCGGCCGTGAGACCGCGCTCTGCGGCTGCCGGTGTCGATGCAAAGGCGCGGCGCAGGTCGTCGAGGATCCCGCTGTACGTGGCGACGGTGGAGCGCACGTTGATTCCGATGGGGGTGGCGTCGACCACGTTGACGCGCGTGATGCCCGGTGCGTCGAATGCTGTGACGTGTGCGGGTGGACGTCCGCCGGCGCCGCGAGCGATCAGTGCGGGCACCAGGCTGTCGAGAACCATCGTCGTCTTGCCGGACCCGGAGACGCCGGTCACCGCGGTGATACGCCCCGACGGGATGTCGACTGCGAGAGCGTGAACGGTGTGCAGGGGACGGGTGGTCAGGTGAATCCGTCCGCGGGCGAACATCTGATCGGACGGTGCGCGATCGCGCACGACGATGCCTTCGCGACCGACGAGGAAGCCGCCGAGCAGGGAGGCCGGATCGTCCCCCAGGTCGGCGGGAGTGCCGGTCGCCACCACGTGTCCGCCGTCTCTGCCCGCGCCGGGCCCCATCTCGACGATCCAGTCGGCGTCGCGTAGGACCTGGACGTCGTGGTCGACACACACCACGGAGTTCCCGTCCCGCAGGAGGTCTCGCATGATGTCGAGGAGGGCGTCGACGTTGGACGGGTGGAGTCCGATGGACGGTTCGTCCAACACGTAGAGCACTCCGGTGGTTCTGTTTCGCACCGCGCGCGCGAGTTGGACGCGTTGCCGTTCGCCCGTGGAGAGGGTGGCACTGCCGCGGTCGAGTGTCAGATAGCCCAGGCCGAGCCCGACGAGCCGCAGGGCCATCTCGAGGAGTGTGTCGACGAGGTTGCGCGCCATCTGCGTCATGTCCGCGGGCAGGGACGTCTCGATGGTGGTGACCCAGCCGGTGAGGTCGTCGAGAGTCTTGGCGGTGGCCTGGCCGAGATCGATGCCGCCGATGTGCGATCGGAGGGCCGAGTCGCTGAGACGGACGCCGTGGCAACTGGGGCAGGTGTGGGTGCTGATGTAACGGTCGACCCGGCTCAGCCCCTTCTCGCTCGTCGCCTTGTTCAGCGCTTCCTCCACCGCGCGTACGGCGTTGCGGTAGGTGAAGTCCATCTCGAACAGCTTGCCGTTCTGGGTGGGGACGGTGATGTGCCGCTTCTCCGCCGGGCCGTGCATGACGACGTCGCGTTCCTCGGCGCGCAGTTCTTCATATGGCACATCGGTGCGTACACCCATCTCGGCGACGACGCGAGGCATCACCGTGAGACCGAACATCGACCAGGGAGCCACCGCACCGGCGTCGATGCTCAGGCTCGGATCGGGCACCAACAAACTCTGGTCCACCTCGCGCACAACGCCGTTGCCCGAACACCGAGGGCAGGCGCCGTCGGAGTTGAAGGCGAGCGACTCGGCGCCCGGAGGGCGGAAGGTGGTTCCGCAGACCGGGCACGTCAGGTCGTGGTCGAGGGCGACCTCGACCGTGGGGTCGAGTCGGTGACCGTTCGGACAACAATGGGAACCCAAACGCGAGAACATCAATCGCAGGACATTGAGTAGCTCGGTCGACGTGCCGAAGGTGCTGCGCACGCCGGGCACGCCGGGTCTCTGGCGCAGGGCCAGTGCGGCCGGCACGTGCTCGACACTGTCGACGTCGGCGCGAGCGGACTGCGACATGCGGCGGCGGGTGTAGGTCGAGAGTGCCTCGATGTAGCGGCGCGAGCCCTCCGCGTACAGAACCCCCATTGCCAACGACGACTTTCCCGACCCCGACACCCCCGCGACCGCGACAAGCGTGTGCAGGGGTATCGACGCATCGATGTCGGCGAGATTGTGAACCTTCGCGCCGCGCACCTCGATCGCTGCCGGCTGCTCGTGCGCCGCGGCGGGCTGCCGCCGAGCGAGCACTCCGCCGCTCTCGCGCACGGTGGTGGTGGGGGTCTCGTCGTGCGTCATCGGTTCTCCTCGATCGGGTGATGCAGTGCGGTGGCGCGCCCGGACGGCTCCATGAAGAACGAATCGCGATTGGGCCTCCGACGTGATTCAAGAATATACGTACTTGGAAGTTGCTTCCATGGAATACATATGCCACGGTTGTTTCACGGCCCCGACACGAGGGCTGTCCCGACACACGAACGAAGGACACCCACTCATGAGCACCACCACCGACCTCGCCCGTACCTACTTCACCGCCGTCCAGACCGGCGACATGACCACGCTCGGCGAGTTGCTGGCCGAGAACATCGTCTGGCACCAGCCGGGCTCGCACCGATTCTCCGGCGACCACACCGGCCGTGATGCCGTCTTCGCGCTCCTCGGGGCGATGATGGAGACCAGCGCCGGCACGTTCGCCATCGACGCCGTCAACTCGTACATGGACAACGGCGACCTGGTTGCCGCGTCGATCCACTTCTCCGGCCGCCGCGGTGAGCAGAGCATGGCCATGGACGGGGTGGACCTCCTGCGCGTGGCCGACGGCAAGATCGTCGAGATGTGGTTGTTCTCCGCCGACGCCGCCGCCGAGGACGCATTCTGGGGTCGCTGACCACCTCACCGGGGCACAACACCCAGCCCCCTTCGTGCGACGACAGGATCACCACCATGCCCATCATGACCGAGGACCAGTGGCGCGCGTTCGTCTCGGCTGGAACGCGCACCGGGAAACTGGCCACCGTCCGAGCAGACGGCAGACCCATGCCGCACCGCTGTGGTTCCTCCTCGACGATAAGGATCTGGTTTTCCAGACCGAGACGACCTCGGTGAAGGGCCGCAACCTCGCCCGCGACCCACGGTTCGCGCTCGTCGTCGACGACGACCGACCGCCGTATTCGTTCGTCATGTTCCAGGGCACCGCCTGCATCGACCACGACCCGACCGAAGCTCGACGCTGGGCCGGCAGGCTGGGCGCCCGGTACATGGGCGACGATCGCGTCGACGAGTACTCCGAGCGCAACGGCGGACCCGGCATCGTCACCGTGCACGGACGCATCGACAAGGTCAGCGCCTTCGACGGTGTAGCCGCCGACTGACCTGATCCACCTCGGGTGCGCTCGCACATCGCGAGCGCACCCGCCCACAATCAACACGGAACGGCCATGACGAACGACAACACCGCCCTTTTC
The DNA here is from genome assembly GCF_000686025.1 of Rhodococcus sp. UNC23MFCrub1.1. Lineage (GTDB taxonomy): Bacteria > Actinomycetota > Actinomycetes > Mycobacteriales > Mycobacteriaceae > Rhodococcoides. The sequence continues at coordinate 41,360 of NZ_JMLQ01000004.1, read as the reverse complement.
GACAACCTCGTCCGGTACGAGATCGACCTGTGGATCGCGATCGACAAGGCACTGCAGGGCGAGTGCGACCTGCACCTGACCTGGTTCGAGATCCTGCGCTTGCTCGATGCCCATGACGGTGGTGTCCGGGTGCAGGACATCGCCGCCGAGTTCGCCATCACTGTCGGGGGAACCAGCAAGGTCGTCGACCGCATCGAAGCGGCGGGCTACTGCGCCCGCCGAGCGAACCCGGACGACCGCCGGTCCTCACTCGTCGCACTGACACCGGCCGGCCGCGAGATTCTCGCGGCAGGAACTGTCGTGTTCGACCGCGAACTCGACCGGCGCATCGGCGCGGTTCTCGACGACGACACCATTCGCGCAGTGGGCTCCGCTCTCGAGATGCTGCGGGCTGCAGGCAGATCGGCCGACAGTAGCCGGTGACCGCACGTCGATCTGTCACGTCCTCCGGATGCTCGGACCCGATCACAGCAAATTCGTGCGGCGAACGTAGATCGCGAGCTGGCCACAGTCCTGCAGGTCGAGTTCGCCGAGCGGCTCGAACACGTGGGTCCTGACTCTGGGCCGGGTCGATCGTGGGTGCGGTGCCGGGCGAGGAGGCGACGGGTCGCCGGAGCGGGAACGACCTGGGATCCGGTGTGCACCGCTCGCGACAAGGAGAAACTCGGTCTCCGCGTCCTCGAGGACGAGCCAGTCGGCGCGGCTCGATGCCGGACCAGGCTGCTTCCTCGATGTCGAAGTCGTCAGCACCAGCGCCGCGGGTCCGTCCGCCTCGAGGTTGCGGCGCAGGTCGGAGGTCGCGGCGACGCGGTCGACCCACGGCATCGCACGTCCATCACCACCACGTCAGGGGTGTGCTCACGGGCCATGGCCGTCACGGCGTCGCCCTGCAACTGAGCAGAGCAATGCCCGACGACCGGTGACCGCGCGCGGCAGCGACCAGTTTCGGGCGCGCCAGACCAGTTAACCCACCATCACGTCACCGCGCTCGGAACTTCGCGCCCGGGTGCGGCACACGAGTGGGGAGCTCGGTGGTGAACGCCAAAGGGTAATGGTCGCTGGCGGCACGACTACCGGCCGCCCCATGTCAGATGGCGGGCGACAGCCCTCAGCGCGGCCCGTGGTGGACGTCCGTTGCTACATGACTCTTGATTACCGTCCATTGGACCCAGTACAGACCAGATGGCGACGCCCTGACCAGCGGTAATGCACCGTCAGTCTCTGCCCGGAGAGCCCGAACACGCGAGTTTCGAGTTGAAAGTCATGAATAAGTAGTGAGTGACACCGAAACCAGAAGAACCCCTGATCAGCATAACCGCTGATCAGGGGCCCTTTGTGGTGCGCCCACAGGGACTCGAACCCCGGACCCAGTGATTAAGAGTCACTTGCTCTACCAACTGAGCTATAGGCGCATGGTCGGAGCGGCTCGCGCTCCTCGGTGCGTGAAAGACATTAACACCTGGCGCGCATGGAGTGAAATCGAGTCACTGACCTGCGCAGATGCTCAGCTGACGATCTTGCGGATCACCAGGATGGCGACGACGGCGCCGACGCCGATGAGCGAGAACTTCACGGCGGGCTCGTTGAGGGTGCCCACGACGCTGCGCTTGGTGTTCTCGACCAGCCGCTTCGGGTTGGCGCGCACGCTGAGCTCGTCAAGGGTCGACGCGAGCTGGTCGCGTGCGGCCTCGATGTCGCGCTCGATGTTGTCGGTGTTGCGTGCCACGAAAGCCCTCCCGGCTGGACGAAGATGCAGAACTTCTGCGGTCGCCTCAGAGCCTAGAGCACGACGCCCGGCGCGCCTGCCCGGCTCGGACGAGTCGGCTAAGTTTGGCATCGTGACCACGACCTCGAGACTGTCCGCAGGCGACGCTGCTCCCGCCCTGTCCCTTCCCGACGCCGACGGCAACACCGTGTCGCTGTCGGACTACGCCGGCCGACGCGTGGTCGTCTACTTCTACCCCGCCGCGGCGACGCCGGGGTGCACGAAGCAGGCGTGCGACTTCCGCGACAGCCTGGCGCAGCTCAACGATGCGGGCCTCGAGGTGATCGGGGTGTCGCCGGACAAGCCCGCCAAGCTGGCGAAGTTCCGCGACGACGAGAGCCTCACGTTCCCGCTGCTCTCCGATCCGGAGAAGTCGACCCTGCAGGCGTGGGGCGCGTTCGGCGAGAAGTCGATGTACGGCAAGACCGTCACGGGCGTCATCCGCTCGACGTTCGTCATCGACGCCGACGGCAAGGTCGAGGTGGCTCAGTACAACGTGAAGGCCACCGGCCACGTCGCCAAGCTCATCCGCGATCTGAAGCTCTGAGCCGCCACTGCTCGGGCAGGCGGCTCAGGAACGCTGCTTCGGCCACCGCGATGGTCTCGATCTCGCTGGGGTCGACGCTCTCGTTCGGTGCGTGAATGGTCGACAGCGGCTCCTCGACGCCCATGAGGACGATCTCCGCGTCCGGAACCGCGCGCTGCAGCGCGGTGCACAGCGGAATGGAACCGCCCTGCCCGGCGAATTGCACGGGCTCGCCGTAGGCGTCGCTCAACGCGGTCATCAGCGTGCCGTACGCGGGGCCGTCCGTACGGGCGGCGAAGGGTGATCCGACGGCATCCGGCGTGACCGTCACCCGCGCGGACCACGGCGCCGCATTCGTCAGGTGAGTGACGAGCAGATCACGCGTCTTCTCGGCGTCCATGCCGGGCGGTACGCGCAGTCCGATGCGCGCGGACGCGCGAGGCACCACGGCGGCGGCGCTTCCCACCACGGGTGGGCAGTCGATGCCCATGACGGTGACGGATGGCCGGGCCCAGAGATGGTCCGCGATGGACCCGCTCCCGGCGAGCTCCACACCGTCCAGCACGCCCGCATCCGTCCGGAAACGCTCGACCGGACACTCGGCACCGTCCCACACGCCGGAACCGTCCACCCCGTCGATGGTGGTGTCGCCGTTGACGTCGTGCAGCGTGGCGAGCATCGCCACGAGGGCCACCAGTGCGTCGGGCGCGGGCCCGCCGTACATCCCGGAATGCACTGCGCCGCGGAGTGTCTCGACGTCGACCCGAACAATCGCCATGCCGCGCAGCGACGTCGTCAGCGTCGGCGTTCCGACGGCGATGTTGCCCGTGTCGCCGATGACGATCACATCTGCGGCGAACAGCTCGGGACGGTCGCGCACCAGGTCCTCGAGGCCACCGGTCCCGGTCTCCTCCGAGCCCTCGCACACCACCACGATGCCCACCTCCGAGTCGGAGCCGAGCGCACGGAGCGCCGCGAGGTGCATCAGCACGTTGCCCTTGCAATCGGCCGAACCGCGGCCGAACCAGCGACCGTCCCGATCGGTCAACTCGAAAGGCGCGCTGTTCCACAGCGACTCGTCGCCCGCAGGCTGGACGTCGTAGTGCGAGTACAGCAGGACTGTCGGAGCACCGTCCGCAGCGCGGCGCCGACCGATGACAGCCGCCGATCCGTCGGACGTCTCGTGCAACTCCGTGTCTTTCACGCCGGCGTCGCGGAATGCGTCCCGCACCCACTCCGCGGCGGAGCGGCACTCGGACGGCGGCGCCTGCTCGGGATCGGCGATGGAGCGAAAGGCGACGAGGTCTGCCAGTTCGGCGCGCACTCTCGGCATGCTCGCACGCACGCGGTCTCGGAGCTCGGACAACTGCGCATCGGTACCAGAGGTCATGGAAAACAGTCTGGCACCTCGACACGTCGACCTACTGCGGGAACTCCTGGTTCAGCCACTGCCCGGTCTGCTGCCAGTGCTTCGCCCACGCCTCGTCCTGCAGCTGCTGCGGGGACTTGTTCGGATCCTGCTCGGGCACCGGGACGGTGAACTGCGGAGCGGGTACCGCACTGGGAGAGGACGACTGCTGCTGTGGCGGCGTGGTGGTCCACGGCGTGGGCGCCGGCGCAGCGGCGGTCGGCGACCAGGGTGCTGCCGACGGCGCGGTCCAGTCGGAGGCCGCGGCGTCTGCTGCGGCGTCCTCTGTCGGAACCGGCGCTGCCGGAGCAGCGGGGGCCGGCGACGCGGCCGGAGCAGCGGGAACCACCGGTGCCGCGACTGCGGGAGCATCTGCCACCGGGGACGCGGAGCCACCGTTCGGGGCCTGCTGCTCCGCGGCGGTGTTCTGGGGCACGCTGTCCGATCCACCGGACATCACGGCAGCGGTACCGATGCCCGCCGCGACCAGCGCTGCTGCGGCGGCAGCGCCGGCGAACCCGACGAAACGGCGCGAGCGGCGACCGGTGGGAGCGACGGACGCGGCCGTCACCACCGGGATGGCCTCGGTCCGAGCATCGTCGATCGGATCGACGACAGCAGGCGCCACGACGGCGGGGAACACCTCGGTGTCGGTGTCGGACGACGTCGTGGGAGGAACGGCCTTGTCGACGGGCGTGACCTCGTCGGCGGACGCGACTCGGGGGCGAGCAGCCGCGGCGGCGGCACCTGCCACACCGGCACGTGCCGCTGCGGACTTCGAGATCGGCGACGCGGACGCGCCCGACTTCACGACGCCGGACTTCCCCGCACCGGTCGCGGACCGGCGTACCGGCTTGGCCGGGACGGGACGCGTCGGGCGCAGAGGTGGGCGGGCTGCCGCTGCGGCGGCGGCGACAGCGGAGGGTGTGGTCCGCTGCCAGGGCGCGACATCGTCGGCAGGAGGAGTGGCGTCGTCGTCGAGTGTCGCGCCGGCGGCGGGCGTGTCCGCGACGACCGGGGTGGGAGAGTCGAAGACGGGAACACCGAACGCGAGTTCGAGGATGGGCGGAGCCACGTCGATGTCAGCGGCAGCGCCCGAGGTCACGACGGACATGACACAGGCGTCGGCGACGTCCACCAGGTCCCACAGCATCGGCACCGTCAGCCCGATCTGCTCGGGCGAGAAGTCCTCGAGGTCGATCGACTCGGCGACGCCGAGGTCCGACCCGTCGATGGGAGACAGCAGGGACGCCGTCACCGTGGACCCGTCCAGGTGATACAGCAGAACGGCGGAGACCACGGTGGTGTCACCACGGGTCTCGGGTGCGCTGCTGTTGCGGGGGGTGTCGTTCATGATGTGCCTCCTCTTCTCGAAGACGAACCGGAAGCCGACACAGCCGTCGTGACTCCCCCGAGACCGGCCTGAACGATCGACTACTTGCTCCGTCAGTGAACGATGCGTCTTGTAACAGTCTCTAAACATACCGTAAGTTCATATTGAATGCGGCCGAACGGTAGCTCACTGTTCGAGAACGGTGGGTCGACCGATACTGTTGGTGACGTGGAGTCGACCGACGGAGCACCGGGGCGCAGCACCCCGATCACCGAGGAGACAGCGCACGAACAGGGCCTTCACGACGAGACCGATGTCCGCGACGGGGCCGACACCAGCGAGAACGCGGACGAGAACGAGCCCGTCGAGCTGCTCCCCCGCCGCCGCCCCACCCAGGAGCGCAGCAAACGGAAGTTCGACGCGTTGTTGACGGCGTCGCGCGAACTGTTGACCGACGTGGGGTTCGAGTCGTTCACGTGCGAGGAGGTCGCGGCCCGCGCCGGGCTGCCCATCGGCACGCTGTACCAGTTCTTCGCCAACAAGTACGTCATCGTGTGCGAACTGGGTCGCCAGGATCTCGCAGGCGTGCGCCAGGAGTTCGCCGATTTCGACGGGGAGGTTCCGTCACTCGACTGGCTACGCTTCCTCGACGACTTCCTGGACCATCTCTCCAGCCTGTGGACGTCGGATCCGTCCCGACGCGAGGTGTGGTTGGCGATGCAGTCCACCCCGGCCACACGCGCCACCGGCATGATCCACGAGAAGGCGTTCGCCGCCCAGGTGGAGCGGGTGCTCGCACCGCTCACACCCCGCACCCCACGTGCCCGCCGCAACCTCATGGCCGAGGTGCTCGTGCACGTCGTCTACTCCATGCTCAACTTCTCGGTGCAGGACGGTCAGAGTCACGCCGACGCCGTCGCCGAGCTGAAGCGCCTGATGGGCGCCTACCTGTTGGTGGCAGAAAAGGAGAGCCGACGCTGATCGCGTCGGCTCTCCTCTTCTCCGTCATTCGTCTGACGATCACTCCTCGAGGATCGCCACCGCTCCCGCCATGTCGCCGTCGTGGGTCAGCGACAGGTGGATCTTGACCGTCGGCAGGAACTCCGCGGCCATGCCGTGCAGCTTGATCGACGGACGTCCCCACGCGTCGTTGACGACCTCGATCAGCGGGTACGGGTTGTCGCCGATCTGGGGCGCACGAGCGAAACGTGATGCGGCCCAAGCCTTCAGCACCGCTTCCTTCGCGGCCCACCGCGCGGCGTAGTGCCGCGCGGGATCCGCACTGCGCGTGGCGGCGTGGCGGCGCTCGCCGGCAGTGAAGCTGTCGCGGACCATGGTGGTCCCGACCTTCTCCATCTGCTCGGCGAACTCCGAGACCGACACCAGATCCAGACCGACTCCCAGGATGCTCACTCGGCCACCGTACGGTAGACGTCGTCCGCGCCGAGGCGAGAATCTTCGCTCAGCAGCAGATCGATCTCGAGCTCGTGCTTCGCATCGCTCGACGTGCCGTCGTGGCCCAGTCGGCGATCCTCCGGACGCTCGTACAGCGAGGATCCGCCGCACATCGCCTCCATCAGCCGCCGCTTGCCGGCCACCACACGTGCCTGCGCCTTCGCCGTGTACTCCTCGCGCTGCGCGGCCGGAACCGCCTCGAGGAACGCCTGCGGGTGCACCACGGCGATGATGCCGGACACATGGCCGAAGCCGAGGCTGGTCAGCAGACCGGCCTTGAACGGCAGCCGCTCCCCGAAGCGCAGCGGTTCGCGTACCCAGACCAGGTTCTCGAACTCGGTCATCGTGTCGTCGACGCAGTCGAGACTGCGGTTCGGCGGCACGACGCCCTCGGCCAGCACCTGGCAGAGACCGATCAGCTGGAAGGCGGCAGCGCCGCCCTTGCTGTGTCCGGTCAGCGACTTCTGCGAGACCACGAAGAGGGGGTTGCCCTCCGTGCGGCCCAGTGCTCGGGCCAGACGCGTGTGCATCTCCGCCTCGTTGGGATCGTTCGCGTTGGTCGACGTGTCGTGCTTGGAGACGATCGCGATGTCGTCCGCGGAGACGCCGAGTGCGCTGAGCGACAACGCCATCGCCGAGTCCTGACCGCCGCGGGCAGCGCCGAGGGCGCCGAGACCGGGAGCCGGGATCGACGTGTGCACGCCGTCACCGAAGGACTGCGCCCATCCGACGACACCGAGGACGGGGAGGCCCATCTCCAGAGCGAGGTCACCGCGAGCCAGCAGAATCGTTCCGCCGCCGTGCGACTCGACGAAGCCGCCGCGTCGACGGTCGTTGGCTCGGGAGAACCGGCGATCCGAGATGCCCTTGGCGTGCATCGCCGAGGCCTCCGCCGTCGCCGACATGTCGCCGAAGCCGATGATGCCCTCGGTGCTGAGGTCGTCGAACCCGCCGGCCACGACGAACGTCGCCTTGCCGAGCCGGATCTTGTCCACGCCCTCCTCGACCGAGACCGCCGCCGTGGCGCAGGCCGCGACCGGGTGGATCATCGCGCCGTAGGACCCGACGTACGACTGCACCACGTGTGCCGCAACGACGTTCGGCAGCGCTTCCTGCAGGATGTCGTTCGCACGAGCGTCACCCAGAAGGGTGTCGATGTACAGCGAGCGCATCGACTCCATCCCGCCCATACCGGTGCCCTGCGTGTTGGCGACCAGCGAAGGGTGCGTCCAGCGCATGAGCTCGGACGGGGTGAAGCCGCTGGTGATGAACGCGTCGACCGTGCAGACGATGTTCCACAGCGCGACCCGGTCGATGGAGCTCGCCATGTCCGGCGAGATGCCCCACTTGGTGGCGTCGAATCCCGTGGGGATCTGACCACCGACCGTGCGCGACAGCTTCATCTGACGCGGTACGCGGATCTCGGTACCCGCCTTGCGCGTGACCTGCCAGTCACCCTCCGCGTTCTGGTTCACGACCGTCCGCTCGGGATCGGCACCGACGAAGGCGCGTGCCTCCGCCTCGCTGCCGACGACGAACGTCAGATCGTTGTCCAGGAACACCGAGGTGAGCAGCGGCGCGGTGTTGTTCACCATCGCGCCGTCGTCCTCGTACTGCCGGATACCGCAGCGTTCGACGACCGTGTCGTGGTACCGGTCGGCGATCTCCGCCTCGGGCACCAGATCGCCGGACTCGGCGTCGTACCACCCCGGCTTGGGATCGTTCTCCCAGACCACCAGGCCGGTGTTCCACGCGAGTTCGAGAACACCTGCCGCCGAGAGCTTCTCGTCGACCTCCATCTCGAAGCGGGTGCGTGCGCTGCCGTACGGCCCGAGCTCGCCCGTACCGACGATGACGACCATCTCGGACGGCTCGATGTCCAGAGCGGTCCACGCGGGTGCTGCGGGCTGCTCGTCGAGCCGCGGCGGCGCGGGAAGCGCGTCGACGGTGGCGAGTGCCTCGGCGACGGCGTCGTCCGCGACGGCCTCGTCGGCCGCCTGCTTGGCGAGTGCGGCCAGATCGAGGCCCGCCTCGGCGAGGCCGCCGGTGAGATCGACCTCGAGCGGTGCCTGCGCGGCGGCGGTCCGGGACTCCTCGTCGCAGGTGGCGAGCAGCTGCTCGGCCATCTCCGCCGTGGACCAGGTGCGCACACCGGCCGCCTCGGCAGCGTTGGCCACCGGGTCGTTGTGACCCATGAGGCCGGTGCCGCGAACCCAACCGATACGGGCGTGCACCAACGTGACTCGCTCGGCCCAGGTGCGCTCCGCCTTCCAGCGGTTCACCACGGCGTCGAGCGCTGCCTTGGACTCGCCGTAGGCACCGTCGCCACCGAACAGTCCACGGTTCGGCGAACCGGGAAGTGTCACGTGCAGTCGGGTGTCGACGTCGCGGTCGTGACCGATCTTCGACAGACCACCGATGAGACGCTCGACCGACCAGAGCAGGACGCGCATCTCCATCTCGGCGCGGGCACCGGCGTCGGACAGCTCGCCGGCGACCCGCGGTGCCGCGAAGGGGAACAGCATCGTCGGGGTGACGGCGGGCTTGACCAGCTTCTTCGCGCCACCGGCCGAATCGATCTGGTCGCTGCCGATCCACTCGATCAGGGCATCGACGTCGGCGTACGAGGCCATGTTCGCCGGGACCACCCAGAGGGCTGCTCCCGCAGTGGCATTCGTGCGGTAGAGCTCACGGTAGAACCCGACTCGGCTCTCGTCGAGACGCGAGGTGGTGAGGAACACGGTCGCACCGCCGGCGAGCAGTTCCCCGGTCACCGCAGCGGCGATCGAGTTCTTGCTGGCGCCGGTGACGACCGCGACCTGTCCGGTCCAGCGGGTCGACGCCTCGGTCGACTGCGCCGCAGCCGACGCGATGGCGCCGTAGGTGGCCGCCAGGTCGCCGCGCCCCTGGGCGTCAGCCTTCTGCTGCCACCAGCTCGCCTGGGACGCGACCGCCGTACCGGTTCCGGCGAAAGTGTCGACAGCGAGTGCCTGAGCCTTCTCGTCCCCCAGCCACAGCCGGGCGAGATCCTCACGCGCACTGGCCCAGCGGTCGTCGATCAGCACCGCCTTGCGTGCGTCGAACGACGGAGCGACCAGACGCGGCCAGTCGGTGCCGAGCTCGGTGGACACCAGGTCGACCAGCTCGGCCTCGCTCGCGTCCGCCTCGGGCAGAGTGAGGTTCTCGGCGAATCCGAGCTGTTCGAGGACGAGTCGGGCCGCCGAGGCCAGCACTCCGCTGCGCCCGGTGATGTTCTCGGTGAACTCGCCCAGGGCGGCCGCGTCGACGGTGCCACCGCCGCCGCTGCCCCCACTGGAGGGCATGGACACCTGGATGCCGCGTCGCTGACCGACCGCAGTCACGGCTGCGTCGATGACCGCGTCGACCGCGGCACCGTCGGCGACGGCACCGTCTGCGAGACCACCGAGGTCGCCGCCGCGGATCGATGCGCCGTCCCTGGTGCCGAGAGCGACCTCGGCGGTGACGTGGTGGGCCCACCCGTCACCGAGCTGCCACACCTTGGCGACGCGCTCCGCGATGGAGCCGGGACGACGTCCCGACGGTCCGAACACCTTGCGCAGGTGATCGTTCACCGAGTCGCTGAGCACCGGCCCGAACGGACGGTAGGTACGTGCCAGCTTGTTGACGGTGCCGGCGAGGGCACCCATGTCGGCGTCGGCCGCGCCGTCGATCGCACCGAGCGACAGCTCGGAACCGAGATCGACGAGCAGCTGGTTACGCCGGGACGAGACGCCGTCGCACAGTGCCTCGATGGTGTCGGCGGGGCCGATCTGATCGATGCGGAGCTTGGTCCACAGGGCGATCAGCACGGTCGTGGCGTCCGACGCCGTGAACGCGATGTCGTCGGGACGCGGCCCACCGGCCGGTGCCGCGGGAGCAGCGACCGGGGCGGCGACGGCTGCCGGGGCAGCCGCCGGATCTGCAGCGGGAGTCTCGGACTCGGGCTCGTCCACCATCTCCGGATCGGTGTCCGTGGAGAAGACGACGGCCGCGTCGCGCTCGATGTTGAGCACCTCGACGGGGTGGCCGATGCGACCGGGCAGCTTCAGCGTGTTGGTCGCCAGGTTGGCCACCGTGGGAACGGATCCCAGACCCACCTCGACGAAACGCTCGATGCCCAGTCCGCCGTCCGACTCGTCGGCGAACAGCAGGTCCTGCGTCTCGATCCACCGGACGGGGCTGGCGAACTGCCATGCCAGCAGCTCGGTCAGGATCACGCGGCACAGATCGGCCGGGCGGGCGGCCCAGTCGTCCCACAGACCCAGGACGTCGGCCAGCGGCTCGGACGGCACCAGGTCGGCGATCTCCTGCACGAAGTCACGATCGAGCGTGAACAGACGCGGAACCAGGTTGGGGATGTAGCGGCCGACGAGGATCGACGGGTCGATCGTCTCCGGGAGCAGCTCGAGGAGACGAGCCCGGAAGTCGTCCACACCGCCGCGAAGAACGGTGGAGTGGAACGGGACGTCGATGCCGGGGACCAGGATGAAGGCCCGCTTGCCGCCGAACTCGGCACGGCGACGGTCGATCTCGCGCTCGAGCTCCTCGAGACCCGCGACGGTGCCGGCGATGGCGTACTGGGAGCCGCGCAGGTTGAGGTTGACCACCTGCAGGAACTCGCCGGTGCGCTCACCGATGGACTCGACGAATCCGATGACGTCGTCGTCGGCGAGGCCGACCTGGGACGGACGGATGGCGGCCATGCGGTACTGGCTGCGGCCCTTCGCATCACGCGGGACCAGCTGGTGCATGGCGGAGCCGCGCTGGAAGACCACTTCGAGGACGGCCTCGAGCGGCAGGACCCCGGCGACGGCGGCGAGAGCGTTGTACTCACCGACGGAGTGCCCGGCGAGGAACGAGTCCTCGACGAACGCGCCGGACTCGCGGAGCTCAGCCACCTGGGCGACACCGAGCACGGCCATCGCGACCTGGGTGAACTGGGTCAGGTGCAGGACGCCGTCAGGATGACGGTGGGTCACTCCCCTGGCCCGCAGTTCGGTCGGGTTGTCCCGCACGACAGCGAAAATCGAGAAGCCGAGGGCAGCGCGGGTGTGCTTGTCCGCTCGCTCCCAGATCTCACGGGCGGCCTTCGAGCGAGCCCGTGCGTCGAGTCCCATGCCGGGCTGCTGGATGCCCTGGCCCGGGAACGCGTAGACCGTCTTCGGTGCGGCGATGCGGCCGGTGGCCATCATGACCATGTCGCCGTCGACCTTGCAGGAGACCTCGACGATCTCGGAACCGGCCTCGTAGCCGACGCGATCGACGCGGACGTCGATCGAGGCGCCGGGACGCACCATGCCGAGGAAGCGCGTGGTCCACGCCGTGAGGCGACGCGGCGGAGTCGTCGCGGCCGGATCGACGGCGGTGACCACCTGCTGCGCGGCAGCCGAGAGCCACATGCCGTGCACGATGGGATCGCCGAGACCGGCGAGACGTGCTGCGGCGTCCGAGGTGTGGATCGGGTTGTGGTCGCCGGAGACCTGAGCGAACGCACCCATGTGACGCGGAGCCGTGATGGTGGTGTCGCGGCGACGGCGGCGCGGGGTCTCGACCAGCGCGTCGGTGACCGACCCGCCGGCGCGCGGCGGATCCGACAGCGTGCCGGTGCCGGTGCGGCCACGGATGGCGAACCGCTCGACGAGGGTGGCGACGACGGGAGCGTCGAGGCCCTCGCCCAGCATGGCGCCGATCTCGACGGAGACCTCGACCACGCGGCCGAGATCGGTGTCGACGACCTCGCCCGACTGCGCCTTCACCACCAGGATGCTGTGGTGGTCCGGCAGCGTGCCCATGAGATCGATGCGGTGGTCGAGGTGCACCAGGTCGAGCATGCCCTCGATGACGGAGCCGGCGTCGGCGGTACGCGCCGAGCCGAGCACGGCGAACACGGCGGGCCAGCACGCTCCGACGAGGACGTCGGGCACGGCCGAGTGGCCGACGCCGTAGTCCGCGGGGAGGCCGGAGCCGGTGACACCCGCATGGTCGGCGACGAGGTCGGGCGACCAGGCGATGTTGAGGCGAGCAGCGCCGCCCTTGACCGTCGGGAGTTCCTGTCCCGCAGCGACTCCGAGCAGTGCGGACATCGACGACTCGGCGTCCGCGTCGGTGACGAGCGGCGCTCCGCCGTCGACCGCCGAGGCGGGGACGGTGATGCGGATGTCGACGCTCTTGCCGGGCGAGAGCGGAACCGAGAGGAGCACCTGGTCCGAGCCGGCGACGGTCAGCGTGGCGCCGGTACGGGCGTGGGTGGCGGCCTCGTCGGACACGACGTCCCACTCGGACAGTGCACCGAGTCGACGAACGGGGTTGGGCGCGAGGCGCGATGCCCAGGTGATGTCCGGAGCGGCGAGCACCATGCCCACGAGACCGCCCGCGATGTCGGGATGACGGCGGGTGGCGACGGCGACGGAGTCCGCGCCGGAGCCGAGCAGGCGATCCGCGGTGGCCTTCTCGAAGCGGTTCAGCAGATCGCCGACCGGCTCGTTCAGCCGGTCGATGCCGGCGACGGCCACGGTGCCGGGGATGACGCAGACCTGGTCTGCCGAGTACCGCGCGTCGTGGGCCTGCCACAGCGAGTCACTGCGCCACCAGCGGCGGACGTCCTTGTCCACGACGGGAACGAAGTTGACCGGCTTGCCGGGGATGCGGCACAGCGAGATGAAGAACGGCACGTCGGCCGGGTGCAGCTCGACCGTCGAGGCGTCGGGGTAGGCCGCGACGAGTGCCCGCAGGGCATCGGCGGGGCGATCGAGGATGTCGTCCTCGGCGAAGAGGGTGGGAACGGGGCCACGGTCGACGGGGTGCAGGCGGGCCTCGGCGCGCTGGAGCATGTCGCGGAAGCGGACGCGCCACGTGACGTCGAGCCACGGAGTGTCGGTGTCGATGTCGTGCCCGACGGCGAGCTCGAGGTAACGCTCGAGCCAGCGCAGGTACGTCATGGACGCGATGTCGCCGAAGTACGGCTTCGCGGTGGCGTCGAGAGCGGCGATGATCTCGTCGCGGCGGGCGGCCACGGCCTCGTCGTCGCCGGCGACCTCGTCGAGCAGACGACCGGTCCGCGAGGCGGCGTTGTCGATCTCGTGGATGTCCGCGCCGAGCTGGCTGCGCCCGGAGGCCATGCCGCCGATCGCGGTGCCGGCACCGACCCAGTCGGGCGTTCCGGGGGTGTCGACGAGGAGCTGCTTGACCTCGGGTGACGTTGTCGCCTCGAGCGTGGCCATCGCGGCGGTGCCGACGAGGATGCCGTCGAGCGGCATGGCCGGGAAGCCTGCGGCCTCCGACCAGCGTCCGGTGAGGTAGTCGGCTGCGCGCTCGGGAGTTCCGATGCCGCCGCCGACGCAGATGACGATGTTGTCGTGCGACCGCAGCTCCGCGTAGGTGGCTACCAGCAGGTCGTCGAGGTCCTCCCACGAATGGTGGCCACCGGCGCGGCCGCCCTCGATGTGGACGATGACCGGGTAGTCCGGAACCTCGTTGGCGATGCGGATCACCGCGCGGATCTGCGCCACCGTGCCCGGCTTGAAGCAGACGTGGCTGATGCCGACCTCGGTCAGCTCCTCGATGAGCGCGACGGCCTCGTCGAGCTCGGGGATGCCCGCGGTGACGACGACGCCGTCGAACGGCGCACCCGCCGTGCGGGCCTTCTGCACGAGGCGCTTGCCGCCGAGCTGCAGCTTCCACAGGTAGGGGTCGAGGAAGAGCGAGTTGAACTGCACGGACCGGCCCGGCTCGAGGAGCTCCTGCAGCTCGGCGACGTGGCCGGCGAAGATCTCCTCGGTGACCTGTCCGCCACCGGCGAGCTCGGCCCAGTGGCCGGCGTTGGTCGCGGCGGCGACGATCTTCGGGTCGACGGTGGTCGGGGTCATGCCCGCGAGCAGGATCGGCGACCGACCCGTCAGCTTGGTGAAGGACGTCTCGACGGCGGTGTACCCGTTCGGGAGGGTGACCACGGACGGGGCGAAGTCGCTCCACGGGCGGTCCACCTCGGGTGCGGCGCCGGGAGTGAGGAGGTTGCGGTGCCCGGTGCGGGTCGACGCGGCGACGACGCCCACGCCGTGGCCACTGATGTTCGATGCGGTCAGGCGGGTGAGGGCGTCACCGGGACCGAGGTCGAGGATCCACGACGCGCCCGCGGTGACCACGGACTCGGTCGCGGCGACCCAGTCGACGGGATCGACCAGGATGGCCTGCGCGAGTGCGCGAGCACGAGAGACGTCGACGCCACAGCGCTCGGCCCACTGGCCGACGACGTCGACGGCCTCACCCATCTGCGGGTGGTGGAAGCCGACCTCGATGTCGAGGGGTTCGAAGACGGGAGCGAAGATCGCGCCGCCACGCTTCTTGGCGTCACGCTCGCGGGTCTCGGTGGCCGAGATCTCCTCGCAGCGCTGCTGCACGCGGACGAGCTTGGTGTACGGACCGCTGAGGACGACGCGGCGGCGACCGTTGCGGATGGCGACGACGGCGGACGTCGTGGCGTCGTCGCCCGCGACCTCGTCGACGATGGCCTGCAGACGGACGGGGTCGACGGCGGAGACGGCGATCATGGGAGCCCGCTCGCCCGAGCCGATGAGGGCACGGCGGCGGCCGACGAGACCGGCTGCGGCACCGATAAGCTGCGCGACGGCCAGCAGTTCGGCGTCACTGCGTCCGAGATCGGCGACTGCCGCCTCGGCGAGGACACCCTGCGAGTGGCCGACGACGGCGGAGGGCGGAGTGGCGGTCCAGTCCAGTCCCTGCACCGACAGCGCGCGCAGTGCGGCGATCTGGGTGAGGAGGACGCCGGGGACGGAGACGGCCGCGGAGGCGAGGGCCGCGGTGGACGGACCGGCCGACGGATCGTCGGCGAGCTCCTGCTCCAGCATCCAGGCGATGGGATCGAAGCCGAGGGGCCGCACGACCAGGAGCTCCTGCGCCACGGGCGCGAGGATGTCGGCCGCGGTGTTGACGAGATCGGTGATCTGCGGCTCGAGTGCACAGTCCCGGGTCAGCTCGTCGAGGGTGGGCAACCAGGGCGCACCCTGGCCACCGAAGGCGAACGCGTAGGGCTCGCCCGCGACGAACCGCTCCGCGAGCGACTCCGCCCGATCGGTGGAGCGCTGGCGGTTGGGGGGAGTGCTCTCGTTGATGGTCACGCGTGCGTGTCCTCTCCTACCTCGGATCGCGAGGTGCTGGGTACTTCTGACGCTGGGCTCGTTCGACGTGGCTGAGTTGTTCGACGTTGCTGGGCCACCGGCGACACAAGACTCCGGGAGCCCGAGACGGTGGGCAGTCGTCATCGACGGACCACTCGCATCTCGTGGGCTCAAGGATGACACGGAATCATGAGGAATTCCTCACGTTCTGTTTGACGTCCTAGTGCTACCCGCGGGTACGTCGTGATCGTGGCCAGAAACGGCGGCTCAACTGACCCGAAAGTAGGGTCGATCGCTGCAGACCAGGGCGGTTTCCGCGGGCGAGGAACCTGAGGGATTCCTCGTGTTCATCGTTACCAATTCGTTATACGAGCGGACGGGCGGTTCCTGTCGGACCGTCCGTCTACCTTCCTGATCGCACACGTCGTGCACCGAGACCGGGGGGACTCACATGACCGACACCATCGCAGCGCTCGTCGACCGTTCGACGCGGACTGCCACCGCTACCGCCGTCGACGCGGTGATTCCACGGGAGACCTGGCCGTTCTGGTTTCCGGGGTGGGCCGGGGACGTCGAGGCCGCTCTCCTCGACGCCGTGTTCTCGTCGAGAGCGACGTATGGCGGTCCCACCACGGGAGTGCGCCGCGTGATCGCCGCGTGGCGGCGCTCGCGATGCGGCGCGGTGGACGATCTCCGCGCTCTCACCACGCTCGATGCCGACGTCGTGAACAACCGGCAGCGGGTTCCGGGGAATCACTCGACCAAGGCCGACGCCGCGCGGGCTGTCGCCGCCGCACTGCTCGCAGTCGGGGTGACCGGGGCGACGGACGTGGACGGGTCCGAGACGCAACACGAGGCGTTCGTCTCCGTCCCTGGTGTCGGCGAGCTGTCATGGGAGTGCTTTCTCGGCGCCCTCGGCGTCGCGTCACCGCTGAGCGACGCCGGGGTCGACGACTTCCTGCGCGTGACACTCGCCGTGACCGTCGACGGAGTCGAGGACCGGACTGCCGTCCTGGACGCGGTCGCAGGTGACCTCGACACCGACCGCGCGACGCTGCGGCACGCGGTGTGGCGCTACCAGCGTTCGCTCGTCCGCAGGCCGCGGACCCGCGAGGTGCCGGCCGAGGTCGTCTAGACTCACCTGCACGCGCGAGTGGCGGAATTGGCAGACGCGCCAGGTTTAGGTCCTGGTGTCTCAGGACGTGGGGGTTCAAGTCCCCCCTCGCGCACCAGCAGGTGAGTCCCACCACGACCCCTACGACGCGGTGTCGTTGACCGTGCGCGGTCCGGTACCGTCGTGGTGTGGATCAGAGCCGGGACACCACCCCCAGGACGCGCCGCCCAGCACTCATCGTGCTGGTCATCGTCGCCGCCTGCGGATGCCTGGCGCTCGGGTACTGGCAGTGGGAACGATTCGAATCGTCGTCCGGCACGGGTCAGAATCTCGGCTACGCCTTCCAGTGGCCCCTTTTCGCCGCCTTCGTCGTGTTCGCCTACCGACGGTTCGTCCAACTCGAGGACACCGTGGACGAACCGGTGGAGTCCACGGTGATCACCGAGATCCCCACCGATCTCCTCCCGCAGCGCCCGACAGCTCGGACGACCCGCCTGCCCGACGACACTGCCGACGACGAGGAGACTCGTCAACTGCGGGAGTACAACAGCTATCTCGCGGAGTTGGACGCCGGCCGCGAGAACGACAGGAGCACTTCGTGAGCACCGCAGAACCTCGTCCCGCCGCTCGAAGCACCGGGGGTCGGCCGACCGACCGGCGGATCGAGCCCGCGCTTCTGCGCTATCGCGTTCTCGCCTACGCCACCGGCGTATGGCTGCTGGTGCTGACCGCGGAGATGGTGGCCAAGTACGTCTTCGGCGTCGAGAACCTGCCCGGGTGGATCGCGATCGTGCACGGCTGGGTCTACTTCGCGTACCTGATCGTCACGCTCGACCTCGCCGTGAAGGTGCGCTGGCCCGTCGGCCGCACCATCGGCACGCTCCTCGCCGGCACCGTGCCGTTCCTGTCGTTCGTCATCGAGCACCGCCGCACCCAGCAGGTGAAGCGGGACTTCGCCGTCCGACCTACTGCGTGAGCGCGGTGATCTCCGGGAGCAACCGGCGCAACGCGACGCCGCGATGGGACGACGCGTCCTTCTCCGCAGGCGTCATCTCGGCAGCGGACTGCCCGGCACCGTCCGGAACGAAGATCGGGTCGTAACCGAAACCACCGCTTCCAGCACGGGTTCTCGACACACTCCCCCGCCACTCGCCGCGGACCACATGCTCACGTCCGTCTGGCAGCACCAGCGCGCAGGCGGAGACGAACGCCGCACCGCGCCGCTCGTCCGGCACGTCGGCCAGTTGCGCCAGCACCAGCGCGGTGTTCGCCTCGTCCTGGCCGTGCTGCCCCGACCATCGCGCCGACAGCACTCCGGGCATACCGTTCAGTGCGTCGATCGCGATCCCCGAATCATCTGCCACACACGGCATTCCGGTCGCGGCAGCGCCGTCCCGAGCCTTGATCAGAGCGTTCTCCTCGAAAGTCGCCCCGGTCTCGGGAGTCTCCGGGTACTCGGCGACCTCGTCGAGCCCCATCAGTTCCACGCCGCCGACCTGCGCGGCATCGAGCACCCGCCGCAGTTCGGCGAGCTTCTTCGCGTTGCGGCTGGCGACGAGGAGCCGTACGTCAGGCACCGGGCAGCTCACCGGGGTAAGGGGCCGCGAGAGCCTCCTTCTGGATCGCGAAGATGCGCTCGCAGCCGGCGAGGGCATTGTCGAGCATGGCGTCGAGGGTGGACCGCGGGAAGGTCGCGCCCTCGCCGGTGCCCTGGATCTCGACGAGTGTTCCGGTGTCGGTGGCCACGACGTTCATGTCCACCTCGGCGCGGGAGTCCTCCTCGTACGGCAGGTCCAACCGGACGCGGCCGTCCACCACGCCGACCGACACGGCAGCGATGGCGCAGGAGATGGGCTGCGGATCGGCGAGCTTGCCGTGAGCCGCGAGATAGGTGACGGCATCGGACAGTGCCACGAAGGCACCCGTGATCGCCGCGGTGCGCGTCCCGCCGTCGGCCTGCAGCACGTCGCAGTCGAGGGCGATGGTGTTCTCACCGAGAGCGGCGAGATCGATGCAGGCCCGCAGCGAGCGCCCGATGAGTCGGCTGATCTCGGACGTGCGTCCGCTGACCTTGCCCTTCACCGATTCGCGGCTGTTGCGGGTGTGCGTCGCGCCGGGAAGCATGGCGTACTCGGCGGTGAGCCAGCCGAGCCCGGATCCCTTGCGCCACCGCGGCACCCCCTCCTCCACGCTGGCGGTGCACATCACCCGGGTGTTGCCGAACTCGACCAGCACCGATCCTGCCGGGTGCGAGGTGAAACCGCGGGTGATGGTGATGGTGCGGAGTTCGTCGTCTGCTCTGCCGTCTTCACGTGTGGACACGCCTGCCACCCTAGTCGGGTCGCCGACACGGCCCGGGGACGGACTGCCGCGCCCCGAGGGACGTGCGAGCGGTCAGACCTCGACGACGTAGCCGGGTGAGACGGCATGCACCGGACCACCGAACTCGGCCTTCGCCTCCGCGACGACGTCCTCGCGTGACGTCCACGGCGGGATGTGGGTGAGCAGCAGTTCCGAGACCTCCGCCATGGCCGCCAGCCGGCCGGCCTCGGTACCCGAGAGGTGTACGCCCTGAGGGCGATCCGCGGCGTGTGTCCACGACGCCTCGGCCAGGAGCACGTCGGCCCCGGTCGACAGTTCGACCACCGCGTCGCACATTCCGGTGTCCCCGGTGTAAGCCAGGACGGTTCCACTCTCGGTGGTGATGCGCATGCCGTAGGACTCCGGCGGGTGGTACACGCGTCGCGGCTCGATGGTCAGCGCACCGAACGTCACCACGGAACCGTCTCGGAGGTACCGCAGATCGAGGGTGTCCGACATGTCGTCGATCCGGCCACCGCTCTCCGCGGACGCCACGCCCAGACGGAACGCCATGTCCGACGGCCCGAGGACCACGGCACGGCCCTCCACCGCAGTGGGGCCGTACCGGCGCCAGACCAGCAGTCCGGGGACGTCGAGGCAGTGATCGGCGTGCAGGTGCGACAGCAGCACGTGCACGTCGGCGGGGTTCACGTACTTCTGCAGGGCACCGAGAACACCGGGGCCGAAGTCCATGACGAGCGGAGCGGTGTCGGGCGCCTCGATGAGATATCCCGATGCCGGCGAGTCCGGACCCGAGACACTGCCCGAACAACCCAGAACCGTGAGACGCATGGGTGTCATGCTGCCACGCGCGGTGAGAGGTCCGAGAGAGTTCGGCGACACACCGTGTCGTGAGATGTCCGAAGGGTGCGCACGGCTCCTGTCACCGGTGCAGTGTGGGCGACGGCGGGAGTGTGCGCGCGGCGCGTTCCCGGCGTGCGGCACCGGCGAACATCCAGGCCGCCAGCACTCCCGCGAGTGCGCCGAACAGGTGGCCCTGCCACGACACGTCCTCCTGCGTGGGGAGCACCCCCCACAACGCGCTGCCGTAGACGAGCAGCACCAGGACCCCGACGAGCAACTGCCCGAGATCGCGGGCGAAGACGCCGCGCACGATGAGGTAGGACAACCACCCGAACACGATGATCGAGGCGCCGACGTGCAGGGACGCGGTCTCGCCCGTCAGCCAGGTGCCCAGCCCACCCACGATCCACACCACCGCGGTGACGGCCAGACCGCGCGCGATGCCCGAGAGCATCAGCACGAATCCCAACACCAGCAGCGGAACGGTGTTGGCGAACAGGTGGTCCCACCCGTGGTGGAGCAGAGGGGCGAAGGCGACGCCCTGGAGACCGTCGACCGATCGGGGGCCGATGCCGTGCCGGTCGAGGGCGAGACCGGACGCCACGTCCACCGCCTCGATGACGTACAGAACGGCGACGAAGCCACCGATCACCATGGCGGCGCTCGCCCAGCGCGAGCGTCGCGGCTGCGTGGCCGGCTGCGCGCCGGAGGTTCCGAAAGTCATGGCGTTCCCGATCGTGAGGCGAGAGGTGATGTCCGGTTTCGACGATACTCGAGAGTGCGGGTCGGGCTCACGCGCCGGAACTCGGGAACACGTCCCGATAGGCGGGAACCCCGGCCACCGCCGTCGCGGCGAGGATCGCCCGCGCGATGGCGCGCTCGACCACCGGGGCGACCGCCGCGCACACTCCGTCGAGCACGGCCAGATGGGGCATCATCATCGGCATGTCCACCTCGGCGGGGCGGGCGGCCGCCCGTCCCGTCGCGACGGCGAAGATCGTGTCGCCGTCCAGCGGCGAGTGGGCCGGTCGGATCGCGCGTGCGAGCCCGTCGTGTGCGGCGACGGCCACCCGCCGGCACTCCGACTCGGTGAGCTGCGCGTCCGTGGCGACGACGCCGATGGTCGTGTTGAGGGAGGTGTCCTTCGGCGCGAGCTCGGCGGCCGCCCGCACGTCGTCCGCACTCGGGGCTCGCAGGCCCACCTCCGGGACGGACGCCGCACTCCACAGGACACCCGTCGCGGGGTCGAAGACCGATCCGACGGGATTGACGACCATCAACGCGCTGACCACCAGACCCGCCGCGGCGCCGGTCTCGATCCGTGTCGACGCGCTGCCGACGCCGCCTTTCAGGAGCCCGGCGCGCGCGCCCGTCCCCGCGCCGACGCATCCGAGCGCGAAGTCGGCGGACGCGGCTGCCGCAGCTGCTCGCCCGAACTCCGCGTCCGGTCGCACGGACCAGTCCCCCATCGGCAGATCGAAGATCACGGCGCCCGGCACGATCGGGACGACACGGTCGTCTCGGCCCATCCGCACGCCGCGCCGATGCTCCTCGAGGTGGCGCATGACTCCGTCCGCCGCCGCGAGACCGTAGGCGGAACCACCTGTCAGCAGCACCGCGTCGATCTGCTGCACGGCGTGGGACGGATCCAGCAGGTCGGTCTCGCGGGTACCCGGCCCGCCGCCGCGGACATCGACGGCCGCGGTGACCGGCGCGTCCGTCATGACGACGGTGCAGCCGGTCGCGCGTCCGACGCCGTCGTGGTGCTCGTCGGACAGCGTGACCTCGGGATTCAACACGTGGTGGTGTCCGACGGTCAGTCCGGCGACGTCCGACAGCAGGTCGCGCATCACGGCATGAGTACCTGGACCAGCGAGTCCTGCATCCAGGTGAGCCAGTGGTAGACGTCCAGGTGCGGTGCTCGCGGATCGTCCTCCTCGAGTTGGTCGGGGGTGTCCGCATCGATGCCGAGGGTGGTGCCGAGGGCCAGCCGGACGTCGTTCAGCCCGGTCAGCCAGGAGTCGGCCTGCTCGCGGGTGACAACGATCTTGCCGCCGCCGTTCGGCAGCGTCGACAGGATGGTCGCGCCGGCGGCGCGCTTGATGTCGATGATGTCCGGCTCGTACAGGCTGCGGAGGGCGCCGTTGAGGTCGGCCTGCTCGGCGAGCGCGTCGGACTCGGCCGTGTCGGCGCCCTCGGGCCGGTGGAAATCGGGAAGCAACCGCGCGAGCGTGGGGTCCTCGGGAGCGGAGGTGTTGCCGGATCGCATGCCGGTGAGCTCGGCCAGGTCGTCGGTCGGCGCCTCGGCGCCCCGTCGCTCCAGCAGCCCCACCACCGACTCGACGAGCGACCGCAGGACGGCCACCTCGCGGCCGTCCATCTCCGACTTGAACTTGACGCCGCCCAGCGCGTTCTTCCGGGTCCACATGCGCACGACGACGGTCCTTCCAGAGTGGGTGAGACGAGTGTTCGAGAGTCAGACGTCGTGCTGCATGGTGGCCCACAGGCCCGCCGCGTGCAGCTTCTGCACGTCGATCTCCATCTTGTCGCGGGGCCCGCTCGAGACGACCGCCTTGCCTTCCGAGTGCACCTGCATCATCAGCTCCGTCGCCTTGTCCTTGCTGTAGCCGAACAGCTTCTGGAAGACGTAGGTGACGTAGTGCATCAGGTTGACCGGGTCGTCCCAGACGATGGTGACCCAGGGTGTGTCCGTCGCGGTGTCCTCGGACACCTCCACAGCCTCGTCGGGCGTGGCCTGCGGAAGTGTCGCGGTGAGATCCGAAGCCATGCCGCCCAGGATACGGCGTACATCGGTCGCCCCGTGACACGGTGACCGCTCTAGGGTGCAGTGGTGACCTCCACTGCGCTGTTCACCGATCAGTACGAGCTGACCATGCTGTCGGCCGCCCTCCGCGACGGTTCGGCGCATCGCGCCTGCACCTTCGAGGTGTTCGCCCGGCGGCTTCCCGACGGGCGGCGGTACGGCGTCGTCGCGGGCACGGGCCGCTTCCTCGACGCTCTTCGCGACTTCCGCTTCGGCGAGGACGAACTCGCGTCGTTGTCGTTCCTCGAGGCGGACACCCTCGACTGGCTCCGGAGCTACCGGTTCGGCGGCGACATCGACGGTTACCGCGAGGGCGAACTGTTCTTCCCCGGCTCCCCCGTCCTGTCCGTGCGCGGCACCTTCGCCGAGTGCGTGATCCTCGAGACGCTCGCACTGTCGATCTACAACCACGACAGCGCCATCGCCGCCGCGGCCACCCGCATGGTCTCCGCGTCCGACGGCCGGCCGCTCATCGAGATGGGCTCTCGACGCGCCCACGAGGAAGCGGCGGTGGCCTCGTCGCGCGTCGCGTACATCTGCGGTTTCGCGGCCACGTCCAACCTCGAAGCGGTCCGCCGCCACGGCATTCCGGGCGCCGGAACCAGTGCGCACGCCTTCACGCTGCTGCACACGGGCGTCGACGGGCCGGACGAGGCCGCGGCGTTCCGCTCGCAGATCGCCGCCCTCGGTGTGGGCACCACGCTGTTGGTGGACACCTACGACATCACCGCCGGCGTCGCGACGGCCATCGAGGTGGCCGGGCCCGAGCTCGGCGGCGTGCGCATCGACTCGGGCGATCTCGGTGTCCTGGCGCGGCAGGTCCGTCGGCAGCTCGACGACCTCGGCGCCACGCGCACCCGCATCGTCGTCTCGGGCGATCTGGACGAGTACGCCATCGCCTCGCTGCGGGCCGAGCCCGTGGACACCTACGGCGTCGGCACGTCCGTCGTCACGGGATCGGGCGCACCGACCGCCGGCATGGTCTACAAACTGGTCGAGGTCGACGGCATCCCCGTGGCCAAGCGCAGTTCGCACAAGGAGTCGCGCGGTGGACGCAAGCGCGCCGTCCGCCTGGCCCGCAGCACGGGCACCGTCGTCGAGGAGCTGGTGACGAAGGCCGGCGCGCCGTTGCGCGCGACCGATCCGTACACGGTGCGGGAGCTGTCCGTACCCATGGTGCGCGGCGGCGAGATCGTGCACACCGCCACGGTCGAGGACGCACGCACGCTGGTCGCGGAGGGCCTGCGATCACTGCCCTGGGAGGGACTCGGTCTGTCCCAGGGAGATCCGGCCGTGCCGACGGTATTCTCCTGACCGTGGCCACCGCACTCGTCGTCGTCGACGTCCAGAACGATTTCTGTGAGGGCGGCTCGCTGGCCGTCGAAGGCGGGGCGCGAGTCGCCGCCGCCGTCAGCACGCTCGTCGCCGGCGCGAGCTACGACGCCGTCGTCGCGACACGTGATCACCACGTCGACCCCGGCGCCCACTTCTCCGAGACCCCGGACTACGTCGACAGCTGGCCGCGGCACTGCGTCGTCGGCACACCCGGCTGCGACTTCCACCCCGATCTCGACCTCACCCCGATCGAGGCAGTCTTCTCGAAGGGCGAGTACGACGCGGCCTACTCCGGTTTCGAGGGTGCCGACGAGTCCGGCACAGGCCTCGCGGAGTGGCTCCGCGCTCGGAACATCGACGCCGTCCACGTCGTCGGCCTGGCCACCGATCACTGCGTCCGCGCCACGGCCCGCGACGCCGCGCGCGCCGGCTTCGAGACGACGGTGCTGCTGGACTACTGCGCCGCGGTGAGCCCCACGACGGTGCCGGCAGTTCTCGCCGAACTCGCCGACGAGGGTGTACACGCCGACCGCTGACCGAGAGCCCGACGCGTCGGCACCCCGGCGTAACCTCGCACGGTGCCGCCGAAGTCGAAGTCCGAGTTACCCACCGTTCCGAGTCTGCTCAGCACCGCGGTGACGGCGCTCGGCGGCACCGAGCGCACGGCCCAGCTCACCATGGCCTCGGCCGTCGCGCACAGCATCGACACCGGCGAGCACCTCGCGGTGCAGGCGGGCACCGGCACCGGCAAGTCGCTCGCCTACCTGGTTCCGTCGCTGCGGCACGCCGTGACGTCGGGAAAGACCGTCGTCGTGTCCACGGCGACCATCGCGCTGCAGCGTCAGCTGGTCGACCGCGACCTGCCGCGTCTGTCGAAGGCTCTCACCACGGCCCTCGCGCACGAACCGACATTCGCGATCCTCAAGGGCCGCGGCAACTACCTGTGCCTCAACAAACTGCACGGCGCACCGTCCGACGCCCCGGAGGAGGAGCTGTTCGACGCCTTCGCCGTGTCGCGGCTCGGCCGTGAGGTCAAGCGCATCACCGAGTGGTCCTCGGACACCGAGACCGGTGACCGCGACGAGCTGAACCCGGGCGTGTCCGATCAGGCCTGGCGGCAGATGAGCGTGACCTCCCGCGAGTGTCTGGGGAAGTCGCGCTGCCCCTACGGCGAGGACTGCTTCGCCGAGCTCGCTCGGGTGGACGCGGCGCGCGCCGACGTCGTCGTCACCAATCACGCGATGCTCGCCATAGACGCCATCACCGGCATCTCGGTGCTGCCCGAACACGACGTCGTCGTGGTGGACGAGGCGCACGAGCTCGTGGACCGGGTGACGTCCGCGGCGACGGCGGAGATGTCCGCGACCGCGGTCGGCGCCGCCATGCGTCGCTGCGGGAAGCTCGTGGAGGACGAGATTCTCGACCGACTGGCCGGCGCCGCAGAGGGTTTCGCCGCGTTGCTCGACGAACTCGAGGGCGGACGCTGGGAGGAGTTGCCCCCCGGCGCGTCCCAGACGATCGCGAGCATCCGCGACGCCGCGTGGGCCGTGCGCACGGCCATCGGGCCGGCCAAGCAGGGCGGCGCCGCCGCGGACCCCGACGCGGCGGCCGCGCGGACCGCGGCTCTCGCCGCCATCGACGACGTGCACGACACCGCGGTGCGCATTCTCGAGACGTACGAGGAGAGCGATCCCGCGAAGCGGCGGGACGTGGTGTGGTTGGCCGTCGACGAGTTCCGCGGCGTCGTGAAGCGGGTGGTTCGGGTGGCACCGCTGTCCGTCGGCGGACTGCTCCGGACCCGGCTGTTCGCGGAGTCGACCGTGGTCCTCACCTCCGCGACGCTCACCGTGGGCGGCTCGTTCGACGGTCTCGCCGTCAACTGGGGTCTGCCGGCCGCCAACCCCACCCGCGTCGACGCGGCCCTCGCGACCGGCACCGAGGCACCGTCCGACGCGGACACGTTCCGGTGGAACTCGCTCGACGTGGGATCGCCGTTCGACCACGGCAGGGCCGGCATCCTCTACATCGCCAAGCACCTCACCGCACCGGGGCGCGACGGTACGTCGCCGAGTCAGCTCGACGAGATAGCGGGGCTCGTGCGCGCCGCGGGTGGCCGCACTCTGGGCCTGTTCTCGTCGATGCGGGCGGCGAAGGCCGCGGCGGCCGAGATGCGCGAACGGCTGGACACCCCCGTGCTGTGCCAGGGCGACGACGCCACCGGCGCCCTGGTCGAGCGCTTCGCGCAGGACGAGGCCACGTCACTGTTCGGCACGCTCTCCCTGTGGCAGGGCGTCGACGTCCCCGGTCGGTCACTGACCCTCGTGATCGTCGACCGCATCCCGTTCCCGCGACCCGACGATCCGCTGCTGGTGGCGCGGCAGCGCGCCGTCGAGTCGCGCGGAGGCAACGGGTTCCTCGCCGTCGCCGCGAACCACGCGGCGCTACTGCTGGCCCAGGGTGTCGGCCGACTGCTCCGCAGCGTCGACGACAAGGGCGTCGTCGCCGTGCTCGACTCCCGACTGGCCACGGCGCGATACGGCGGCTACCTCCGGGCGTCGCTCCCACCGTTCTGGGAGACGACGGACCCGGAGATCGTGCGCAAGGCGCTGACGCGCCTCACCGCCACCCAGGCCTGAACCTGGACCCGCAGGGACCTACATCGGGGACGGACCCGCCACCCGACCGAGCTCGGCGTCTCCCGCGAGCAGCGGATGGTGCGGCAGGACCCGCACCGTGTATCCGACCGACCCGGAGAGCGGCAGCGTCGTGTCGGCGAGGAACCGCTCGCCGCCCGCGGCCGATCCCTGGTGCAGCATCGGGACCGTCACGACGTCGCCGAGCTGCTCGTCCTGATCGACGTGGCCGAACACGGCCTGCACGGACACGTCCGACGGGCCGAGTCCGCCGAGCCCCACCGTCGCGGACAGGGTGAGTGTCGAACCCAGCACCGGGGTGTCCGGCAGACCGTCCGCCTCGACGTCGGTCACCGTGACCGCGGGCCACGCCGCATCGACGCGGCGCCGATAGTCGGCCATGGCCTTCGCACCGGCGTAGTCGTCGGAGATCGCCGCCGCACCCGCCCGGGTGGCGGGACCGTAGTACTGCTGCGTGTAGTCGCGAACCATCCTGGAAGCCAACACCTTCGGGCCCGTGACCGTGAGGGTGTGCCGCACCATCTCGACCCAGCGCGCCGGCAACCCGTCGTCGCCCCGGTCGTAGAACTTGGGGAGCACCGACTTCTCGAGCAACTCGTACAGCGCCGCGGCCTCGAGATCGTCGCGGCGGTTCTCGTCGACGACGCCGTCGGCGGTGGGGATGGCCCAGCCGTTCTCCCCGTCGTACATCTCGTCCCACCATCCGTCCCGGATGGAAAGGTTCAGTCCACCGTTGAGAGCGGACTTCATGCCCGAGGTGCCGCACGCCTCGAGCGGCCGCAACGGGTTGTTGAGCCAGACGTCGCATCCCCAGTAGAGGTAGCGGGCCATCGACATGTCGTAGTCGGGCAGGAAGACGATGCGGTGCCGAACGTCGTGCTGATCGGCGAATCGCACGATCTGCTGGATCAGGGCCTTGCCACCGTCGTCCGCGGGGTGCGACTTGCCGGCCACCACCAGCTGTACCGGGCGGACCGGATCGAGCAGCATGGCGCGCAGGCGCTCCGGTTGCCGCAGCATCAACGTCAGTCGCTTGTAGGTGGGGACACGGCGCGCGAATCCGATCGTGAGCACCGACGGGTCGAACACGTCGTCCGTCCACGCGAGTTCGGCGTCGGTGGACCCGCGCTCGAGGGCCGAGTGGCGCACGCGGCGGCGCACTTCCGCGACCAGATCGGACCGCAGCGCCGAACGCGTCTCCCACAGGTCCGATGCGGAGACCTCGGCCAGCTGCTCCCAGCCCTGCGCCTCCTCCATCGTGCGGGTTCCCACCGTGCGCGCCGCGAGGTCGAGCCACCGCTGCGACGCCCACGTCGGTGCGTGCACGCCGTTGGTGACCGAGCCGATGGGGACGTCGGACGCGTCGAATCCGGGCCAGAGTTCGTCGAACATGCCGCGACTGACGATGCCGTGGAGCTTGGAAACTCCGTTCGCGCGCTGCGCCGACCGCAGCCCCATGTGGGCCATGTTGAACACCGCGGGGTCGCTCTCGCGGCCGAGTTCGAGGATGCGTTCCATCTCGATGCCGGGCAGCAGCGACGACTCCGCCGTGCCGTCGCCGAAGTAGAGGCGCACCAGATCCGCGGGGAAGCGGTCGATACCGGCGGGCACGGGAGTGTGCGTCGTGAAGACGGTGGACGCTCGCACCGCGGCGAGCGCGGAATCGAAGTCCAGCCCGCCCGCGTGCAGTTCACGGATGCGCTCGAGACCGAGGAAGC
Source organism: Rhodococcus sp. UNC23MFCrub1.1 (assembly GCF_000686025.1). GTDB lineage: Bacteria > Actinomycetota > Actinomycetes > Mycobacteriales > Mycobacteriaceae > Rhodococcoides. The sequence continues at coordinate 12,908 of NZ_JMLQ01000004.1, read as the reverse complement.
CGGCGTGGCCCTCGTTCATGTGGAAGACGCTGGGCGCGGGAAGCGAGTGGTACTCGGTGTAGGCGCGCACGGCTCGGACGCCGCCGACCCCGGCCAGGATCTCCTGCTTCACCCGGTGGTCCTGATCGCCGCCGTAGAGGCGATCGGTCACGCCGCGCAGCTCGGGATCGTTGTCGGCGATGTCGGAGTCCAGCAGCAGCAGCGGGATGCGTCCGACCTGGGCGATCCAGATACGCGCGCGCAGCACGCGGTCGCCCGGCATCGCGACGTGGACGAGCACCGGGGAATCGGACTCGTCGGTGAGCAGTCGCAGCGGCAGACCCTGCGGGTCGAGGGACGGATACCGCTCGGCCTGCCAGCCGTCGGCCGTCAGCGACTGGCGGAAGTACCCGGAGCGGTACAGCAGGCCCACGCCGATGAGGGGCAACCCCAGATCGGACGCGGCCTTGAGGTGATCGCCGGCGAGGATGCCGAGACCACCGGAGTAGTTGGGCAGCACCTCGGAGACGCCGAACTCCATCGAGAAGTACGCGATGCCCACCGGCAGATCCGCACCGGAGTCGACCTGCTGCTGGAACCATCGGGGTTGCGCCAGGTAGAGGTGCAGGTCGGCGACGAGATCATCCACCCGCTGCACGAACGCGTCGTCGTTCGCCAGGTCCTCGAGGCGGGACGAGCGCACCTCGCCGAGGATGCGCACCGGATCGCGGTCACCACTGACCCACAGGTCCGGATCGATGCTCTCGAACAGCTCCAGGGTCGGCGGATGCCACGACCATCGCAGGTTGACGGACAGTTCGGCGAGTCCGGAGAGTCGGGCCGGGAGCTGCGCGCGGACGGTGAATCTGCGGAGTGCTTTCACGATTCCGAAGACTACTGCGGGCGACCGCCGCGCACCGTGGTTCCGCGTTTGCCGAGGAGCCGTTCGGGTACTTCTCCCGGTGGCGTCCGAGACTGCCGCGTGCCTCGTCCGCAGGTCGCGTCGGTGCTCTCGGTCGGTTTCGAGAAAGACCGGGGCATCTCGTCTACGGTTGACTTCGAGCTCAGCCCGACAACCCGACATCGACAGAACTGCGACAACCAGCAGAAAAGGGGCTTCGGTGACAGGCCGTATCGGCATCGACGACGTACTACCCAACACATCGTCCGGTAAGTATCCCGCCAAGGCCGTTGTGGGAGAGACATTCCCGATCAAGGCCGCGGTGTGGCGCGAGGGGCACGACGCCGTCAACGCGACGTTGGCGGTTCGCGGGCCCGGCCAGGGCAAGTCGGTCCACATCCCGATGGTCCCCGGCGAGCAGCCGGACATCTTCCACGGTGTGTTCACTCCCGACGCCGAAGGCTTCTGGATCGCCCGTATCGAGGGCTGGGGTGATCCGATCGCCACCTGGATGCATGCGGTCGAGGCGAAACTCGGCGTGGGCCAGGGGCCGGCCGAACTGGCCAACGATCTCGAGACCGGCGCACGCCTGTTCGAACGCGCCGCGAAGAACGTCGGTCGCTCGGAGAAGCCACTGCTCGAGAACGTCGTGACGGCGCTGCGGAGCGACGCACCGCTGCCGTCACGCGTCGCACCGGCGTTCACGCCCGAGGTGCGCGAGATCCTGCACGAGACGCCGCTGCGCGAGCTGGTGACGCGCGGCGAGGCGATCAACGTCTGGGTCGACCGCCGCGAGGCACTCGTCGGCTCGTGGTATGAGCTCTTCCCCCGCTCCACGGGCGGCTGGAACGAGGACGGCACTCCTCGCCACGGCACGTTCGAGACCACCATCGGCGCGCTCCCCCGCGTGGCGGCCATGGGCTTCGACGTCGTCTACTTCCCGCCGATCCATCCGATCGGCAAGGTGAATCGCAAGGGCCGCAACAACACTCTGACTCCTGGACCCACCGACGTGGGCTCCCCGTGGGCCATCGGCTCGTCCGAGGGCGGCCACGACGCCGTGCATCCCGAGCTGGGGACGGTCAAGGAGTTCCGCGCACTCGTCACGGCCGCGCGCAAGCTCGGCCTCGAGATCGCCCTGGACCTCGCCCTGCAGTGCGCCCCGGACCACCCCTGGGCCGCCGCACACCCCGACTGGTTCACCGTGCTCCCCGACGGCACCATCGCCTACGCGGAGAACCCGCCCAAGAAGTACCAGGACATCTACCCGGTCAACTTCGACAACGATCGCAAGGGCATCTACGCGGAGGTGCTGCGCGTCGTCAAGTTCTGGATCAGCCAGGGAGTCAAGATCTTCCGGGTCGACAACCCGCACACCAAGCCACCGGACTTCTGGGAGTGGCTCATCGCCGAGGTCAAGAAGACGCACCCCGACGTGCTCTTCCTCGCCGAGGCGTTCACGCGTCCCGCGCGGCTCTACGGTCTCGCGCGACGCGGTTTCACGCAGTCTTACACGTACTTCACGTGGCGCACGGCCAAGTGGGAGCTCACGGAGTTCGGACAGGAGATCGCCGCCAAGGCCGATCTGGGTCGACCCAACCTGTTCGTCAACACGCCGGACATCCTCCACGAGAGCCTGCAGAAGGGCGGCCCCGGCATGTTCGCGCTGCGTGCCGCTCTCGCCGCCACCCTGTCCCCCACGTGGGGTGTGTACTCGGGATACGAACTCTACGAACACGTTCCGGTGCGCGAGGGCAGCGAGGAGTACCTCGACACGGAGAAATTCGAGTTGCGCCCCCGCGACTTCGAGGGCGCACGGGCTCGCGGCGAATCGCTCGAGCCGTGGTTGACCATGCTCAACGCCGTCCGCAAGGCGCACCCGGCGTTGCAGCAGTTGCGCAACATCCACTTCCACCACGTCGACAACGACGCGATCATCGCCTACTCGAAGTTCGACGCGGTGACCGGTGACGCGGTGCTGGTCGTGATCAACCTGAACCCGTTCGGCGCCGAGGAAGGCACCGTCTGGCTCGACATGCCGCAGATCGGCCGCGACTGGCAGGAGCACCTGACGGTCACCGACGAGGTGAGCGGTCAGCAGTTCCAGTGGGGCCAGGCCAACTACGTCAAGCTCGAGCCGTGGCGGTCGGTCGCCCACATCCTGGCGCTGCCGCCCGTCCCGTTCCCCGCCCGCACCGAACTCGCCTTCCGGAAGGAGATCTCATGACGGAACGCACCACCCCCGGCGCGAGCACGGACACCCTCGCCGCTCCCGGTGATCACGACCTCTCGCTGCTCGCCCGCGGGCAGCACCACGACCCCCACTCCGTTCTCGGCGCGCACCCCATGCCGGGCGGCACCGCCATCCGGGCATTGCGTCCCAGCGCTCTCAGCGTCACCGCGGTCATCGGCGGGAAGGACCACGAGCTCACGCACGTCGCGCACGGCGTGTTCTCGGCCCTGGTGCCGGTGGAGGACCTCGCGGACTACCGGCTCCGCGTCGAGTACCCGGGCGGTCACCAGGTGACCGTCGCCGACGGCTACCGCTTCCTGCCGACCCTCGGCGAGCTCGATCTCCATCTCTTCGGAGAGGGGCGCCACGAACGACTCTGGGACATCCTCGGAGCGCATCTGCAGAGCTACACCACGCCCGACGGACCTGTGAACGGCACCTCGTTCGCGGTGTGGGCGCCGGGCGCCGTCGGCGTCACCGTCGTCGGCGAGTTCGACGGCTGGGGCGGACAGACCTGGCCGATGCGCGTGCTCGGCACCACCGGTGTGTGGGAGCTGTTCGTCCCCGACATCGGCGCCGGCACGCTGTACAAGTTCCGGGTGCACGGCAAGGACGGCTCGGTGAAGGACAAGGCCGACCCGATGGCCTTCGCCACCGAGGTCCCGCCGTCGACGGCGTCGGTCGTGAACCAGTCGTCGTACGAGTGGTCGGACGGTGACTGGATCACCGCCCGCGCCGAGCTGGAACCGCACCGGGCGCCGATGAGCGTGTACGAGGTGCATCTCGCCTCCTGGCGCCCCGGACTGAACTATCGCGAACTGGCGGAACAGCTCTCGGCTCACGTACGCGAGACCGGCTTCACCCACGTCGAGCTGCTGCCCGTCGCCGAACACCCCTTCGGTGGATCGTGGGGATACCAGGTCACCTCGTACTACGCACCGACGTCGCGCTTCGGCACCCCCGACGACTTCCGCGCCTTCGTCGACCTCCTGCACCGTGACGGCATCGGTGTCATCGTCGACTGGGTCCCGGCGCACTTCCCCAAGGACGACTGGGCCCTCGCGCGGTTCGACGGCTCCCCGCTCTACGAGCACGGCGACCCGCAGCGAGGCGAGCAGTTGGACTGGGGCACCTACGTCTTCGACTTCGGTCGTACCGAGGTGCGCAACTTCCTCGTCGCCAACGCGCTGTACTGGATCGAGGAGTTCCACATCGACGGGCTCCGCGTCGACGCGGTCGCGTCGATGCTCTACCTGGACTACTCGCGCCCCGAGGGTGGGTGGAGCCCCAACATCTACGGCGGTCGCGAGAATCTCGAGGCCGTGGCGTTCCTGCAGGAGATGAACGCGACCGTGCACAAGTTGCACCGCGGCGTCGTCACCGTGGCCGAGGAGTCGACCTCGTGGCCCGGCGTCACGCGTCCCACCAGCGTGGGCGGCCTCGGCTTCTCCATGAAGTGGAACATGGGCTGGATGCACGACACGCTCGGGTACATCGGGCGCGATCCGATCCACCGCGCGTACCACCACCACGAGGTCACGTTCTCCCTGGTCTACGCCTGGAGCGAGAACTTCGTGCTGCCCATCAGCCACGACGAGGTCGTGCACGGGAAGGGCACGCTCTGGTCCCGCATGCCGGGTGACGACTGGGCGAAGGCCGCGGGTCTGCGCGGCATGCTCGCCTACATGTGGGCGCATCCCGGCAAGCAACTGCTGTTCATGGGCCAGGAGTTCGGCCAGACCGCCGAGTGGTCCGACGAGCGCGGTCTCGACTGGTGGGAGATCGGCGAGGAGGGAAGCGGCTCGCTGCACCGCGGTGTGCAGCAACTGGTCGGCGACCTCAACCGCACGTACGTCGCAGGCCCGGAGTTCTGGACACAGGACGGCTCGCCCAGTGGCTTCTCGTGGATCGACGCCAACGACACCGCGAACAACGTGCTGAGCTTCCTGCGCTTCGGCGACGACGGCTCCGTCACGGCCTGCCTGTTCAACTTCTCCGGTTCCCCGCACGGCGACTATCGTGTTGGATTACCCGAGCCGGGCCGATGGGTCGAGATCCTCAACACCGACGCGGAGGTCTACGGCGGTTCGGGAGTGGGCAACCTCGGTGAGGTCACCGCGACCGAGCACTCGTGGCACGGTCGTCCGGCATCCGCTCGGGTCGCCCTTCCGCCCTACGGAGCGATCTGGCTCAGACTGGAGAGATGATGCGCGGGGCTCGCGTCCGGTTCGGCTGGTCCGCGAGCCTCCTCGCACTCGCCGTCACCACTGCGCTCACCTCGTGTGGCGCGGTGGTGACGGGCTCCCCCGTCTCCATCTACGACGACCCCTTCACCGTCGCCGGTCTCCCCGTCACGGACGGCCCGTCCGGCCCGAGACCCGGTGTCTCCCATGCCCAGCTCGACGTCGACGGCGCCGCCGGAACCGACGTCGACCTGCTGGCGACGGACGCCGTGGACGACATCCAGAAGTTCTGGCGCACCACGTACTCGACGCTGTTCCGCGGGTCCTTCCAGCCCGTCCGGTCCCTGGTGTCCTGGGACGCCACCGCCGCCGCCGGCGAGGGTCCGCTCTTCTGCAGCGAACCGACGGACGGACTCGCCAACGCCGGCTACTGCTCGCTCGACGACAGCATCGGCTGGGACCGCGGGCTGCTCATGCCGGCCATGATCGACGCGTTCGGACCCATGTCAGTGGTCATGGTGCTCGCCCACGAGTACGGCCACGCCGTGCAGACGCAGTCCGGCCTCGTCGGGGACGACGACCCGACCATCGTCGCCGAGCAACAGGCAGACTGCTTCGCGGGCGCCTTCATGCGCCATGTCGCCGAGGGCGACTCGACCCACTTCACGCTCGACACCTCGGACGGGTTGAACGACGTCCTCGCGGCCACCGTGGCCGTCCGCGACGTCGACCCCGGTGATCCCGACTCGGTGCACGGCTCCGCGTTCGAACGGGTCACCGCCGCCCAGATCGGCTTCACCGACGGCGCCGGGGCCTGCACGCGCATCGACGAGAAGGAGGTCGAGTCGCGGCGCTCGACCCTTCCCCAACAGTTCGACAGCCCTCTCGACACCGGCGAGCTCCCCGTCACGCAGGACTCGCTCGAGCAGTTCGCCGCGACGTTCGAACAGGTGATGCCCACCACGGATCCCCCGACGGTCGACTACTCCGGCGCCGACACCGGGTGCGCGGACGCGCTCACCACCGAACCGGTCTCCTACTGCCCCTCCACCAACACGATCGGTATCTCAGTCGACGCGCTGGCCGATCGCGGACGTCCCACCGAGGTGAGCGAGGACGACATCGTGCCGCTCGACGTCACCGGTGACTACGGCGCCTATGTCCTCTTCGTCTCCCGGTACGTGCTGGCCGTGCAGAACGAGGCCGGCCAGGGCCTGACGGACGCCCGAGCCGCGCTCCGGTCGGCGTGCCTGTCGGGAGTGGTCACCGCAGCACTGAGTCCCTCCGACACGGACGCGGCGCAGAGGTCGACGGTGACACTGTCACCGGGCGACCTCGACGAGGCGGTGTCGGGTCTGTTGTCGGACGGGCTCGCCGCGAGTGACGTGGACGGTCGCACGGTCCCCAGCGGCTTCGCGCGCGTCGACGCGTTCCGCTGGGGCGTGCTGGGTGGCCGGGAGGCGTGCGACGGCCGCTACTCCTAGTAGAGGGCGGACGCCAGCTTGCGTCGAGCGGTGACCACCAGCGGATCCGCCGGGTCGAAGAGCTCGAACAACTCCAGCAACCGGGCGCGAGCACGGGCGCGATCGTCCTCACGCGTGCGCCGGACCAGCTCCACGACACGAGCGAACGAGTCCTCGGTCCGCTGCTGATACAGCAACGCGTCGGCCGCCTGGAGACCGAGATCGACGTCGTCCGGCGCCGCGTCGGCCTGCTCGACGATGTCGTCCGGCATCCCCTGGACGCGTGCCAGGAATCGGACCTGACGCAGGCCGTTCAATGCCTGCTTGTTGGCCGGCTCGGCGTCGACGATCTCCTGGAAGGCCGCCTCTGCACCCGCGAGGTCACCCTCGGCGAGCGCGGCCTCGGCTGCGTCGAAGCGCGGGTCCTCGGGCTCGGGGGCCGGTTCGTCGGCGTTCGGGACACCGGTCAGCTTCCCCTCGACGGCGCGGGCGATGGCCGCCAACCACTCACGCAGGCTCTCCTCGGGCTGCAGGCCCTGCAGATCCGCGAGGGGCTGGCCTGCTGCGACCGCGACCAGCGTGGGAACGGCCTGCACGCCGAAGGCCTGCGCGATGCGCGGATTGACGTCGACGTCGACGTTGGCGAGCACCCAGGCGCCGTCACCCTCGACTGCGAGGGCCTCGAGGGACTGCGTCAGCTGCAGCGACTGCGGGGAGCGCGGCGACAGCAGATTGACGATCACGGGGACCTGGCTCGAGCGCACCAACACCTCGGCCTCGAAGTCCACCTCCGTCACCGTGACGGAGACCGCGAGACCGTTGGCGGCGGTGGGAGACGGCGGCGCGGACGCGGCCTGCGCCTTGGCCTTGAGCGCCGAGAGGTCGACCGCGCCGGACATGGCGGCGGCTGCCGCGGCCGACGGACGTACTGGTGGGCGAGATCCGGGTCGAGTCACGAGGTTATTTTGTCACTCCGCCGCGGCCCGCGGCGATGCGGCTCCGGCCGATCGAACCAGACGTCCGGTCCTCGACGCCCACACCTCGAAGACGATGGTGCCGAAGGGCGGGATGCTCGCGAGGAGTGCGAGCGCCGTGACGCCCTTGCTCCACCGCAACGCGAGGGCGGTCAGCACGGTGATCACGAGGTACAGGACGAAGACCGCGCCGTGCAGCATGCCCGGGATCCGGACACCACTGTCGATGTTGGGGTCGGGGACGTACTTGACGGCCATGCCGATGAGCAGCGCGACCCAGGTGACGGCTTCCGCGACCGCCACGACGCGGAACCACCGCACGATCGGCGGCTGCGAGACCGTGGAGGACGCGGCAGGTGCGGTGCTGGAGAGCTGGTTGTCGGCCATGTGTCCATTCTGCCGCAGTCGGTGAACGGTCCTCGACCATCGGCGGCGTCGCCTTGGCCACACAGAGTTGGCGGTCGTCCAGAGATGTCGACGATCGATTGTGACCCAGACCACGCCCGAACTGCCGGGAAAAAGGTCTAACGTCAAAGTATGACGACCACCGACGAGCACACGACGGCGACCGCAGACGCGGTGACGGCAGGCCTCGTGACGGCCATCGACCACGTGGGGATCGCAGTGGCCGACCTCGACGTCGCCCTCGAGTTCTACCGGGACCACTTCGGGATGACGGTGACCCACCGCGAGGTCAACGAGAGCCAGGGTGTCGTCGAGGCGATGATCTCCGTTCCCGGTGCCGCCGACGGCGCCGCGCAGATCCAGCTCCTCGCTCCCCTCGACGAGACGTCGACCATCGCCAAGTTCCTCGACCGGAACGGTCCCGGCCTGCAGCAGCTCGCCTTCCGCGTCCGCGACGTCGAGGAGACCGCGGCGTTCCTCCGCGAGCGTGGTGCCCGGTTGCTGTACGACGCTCCCCGCCGCGGTACCGCCGATTCCCGGATCAATTTCGTGCACCCCAAGGACGCCGGCGGCGTCCTCGTCGAGCTGGTCGAGCCCGCCGCGAGCTGACCCTTCCCCGGAACCCGTCGTGATCAGCACCCGACGGCCGAAACGGGGCGCGTGACGGTAGGTTGTCCGCATGGCACCAGAGAACGTCAGCGGTAGCAGCTCCCTGCCCTTCAGCGTGGTCCGCAAGGGGTACGACAAGGACGAGGTTCAGCGGTACTTCGAGCGGTTCGATGCCGAGCTCCGCGTCATCGCGACCGATCGCGACGCGGCGGCCGCGCAGGCCCGCGATCTCGCGGTCCAGCTCGAGGACGCCCGCGACGAGATCGACGATCTCCGTAAGGACATCGATCGGCTCTCGGTCCCCCCGACCACCGCCGAGGGCATGAGCGATCGCATCTCTCGCATGCTGCGACTCGCCTCGGACGAGGCGTCCGAGGTGCGCGCCAAGGCCGAGGCCGACGCTGCCGAACTCGTGTCCGTGGCCGAGCAGGACGCCACCCGCATGCGCGGCGAGTACGAGGGCCTGGTCGCCGAGCTCAAGGACCGACGGTCCGCACTCGAGACCGAGCACGAGCAGACCATGGCCGAGGCACGCACAGCCGCCGCCCGCATCGTCGAGGAGGCGCAGGCCGAGCGTGATCGCCTCGCCGCCGAGGCCGAGAAGAAGCGCGCCGCGGTGCAGGAGGACTTCGAGATCACGATGGCCGATCGCCGCACCAAGGTGATGAACGCCGTCGACGAGCTCGAAGCGGACTCCAAGGCCGAGGCGGATCGTCGGCTCGCCGATGCCACCGCCGAGGCCAAGCGTCGGCTCCAGGCCGCCACCGAGCAGTCGGAGCGCCGGATCGCTCACGCCAAGGAGCTCGCCGAGGAACTGCGAGTCCTGCGTGGCCGGGTGCTCGCTCAGCTGCTCGGCATCCGCGGCCAACTCGATTCCGTGCCGGCCATGCTCGCCTCGGTCAACCGGGAGAGCGAACTGCTCGACGCACCGTTGGCGCCGGACGATCTCGAGATCGACGAGTCACTCCTCGACGAGGCACCGGCCGAGACGTCGACCGAGCGCTCCTCGAACGGCCAGTCGAGCTCGACCCAGTCCTGAGAGTCAGGACCACCTGCGGGTGAGCCCGCGCGTACCGCGGCCGGACCAGCATCCGGTGTGCCAGTGCCGCCTGTCGTCGGGTCCGCCGAGTTTCTCGGCGGGCCAGACGACCACGTGCGCCACACCGGGCATGATCTCGTGGTCGCAGCCGGGGCACCGGTAGGTCTTGGTCGCGCGAGCGCCGGGAATCGGGCGCACGACGTACTCCTCGTCGCCGTCGAAGGACGGGCCGCGCTCCACTCGCGCCGTGGCGTCACCGAACGTCGGCGCGGGTCGCCCCGGTCGGCCCGACCGGCCGGTTCGTTGGTTGTTGCGTCTCGGCACTCGACCGATGGTAGGCGACCGCGTCAGAAGAGCGTGAACGCGGACGATTCGATTCCGCGGAGCGAGTCGTAGTCCAGTGTGAGGCAACGAATCCCGCGATCCTCCGCGAGCGTCTTCGCCTGCGGCTTGATCTGCTGGGCCGCGAACACGCCCCGCACCGGAGCCAGCAGTGGATCACGGTTCAGGAGTTCGAGATAGCGTGTCAGCTGCTCGACACCGTCGATGTCTCCTCGACGCTTGATCTCCACCGCGACCGTCGCACCGTCCTCGGCGCGGCACAGAAGGTCCACGGGTCCGATCGCCGTCGGGTACTCCCGGCGTACCAGGGTGTACCCGTCACCGAGCGTGTGCACGTGCTCGGCGAGCAGTTCCTGAAGATGGGACTCGACGCCGTCCTTGGTCAGACCCGGATCGACACCCAGCTCGTGGCTGCTGTCGAGTTCGATGTCCTCGATCGTGATGCGCAGTTCCTCGCCGGCCTTGTTGGTCACGACCCACAGCTGTCGGTCCGCGGGCACGACGTCGCCGTCGGCAGGGAGAGCCTCTGCAGGGTTCTCGACCAGCCAGCACGGCGGCGTCATCCAGTTGAGCGGCTTGTACGCCCGATCGTCCGCGTGGACGCTCACCGATCCGTCGGACTTGACGAGCAGTAGACGCTTCGCCCACGGCAGATGGGCCGTCAACCGACCGACGTAGTCGACCTGACACCGAGCAATGACCAGACGCACCGGGCCACCCTATCGACCGTGTGGGCCGCCGTCAGGCAGGGGTCGCGAGCTGCGTCTCCTCCGACCGCCCCCGTAACGTCACGCTCTTGCCGAACGACCACTCGTCACTCGACTGATTGTGGGCGTGCTCCACCGTGCGTGCCGACGCCACCAGACGCCCGTCCGCAGACTTGGCGAGCTCGGACAACCGAGCCGCCTCGTTCACCGGATCACCGATGACCGTGTACTCGAATCGTTGCTTCGCACCGATGTTGCCCGCGACGGCTCGCCCGGACGCGATACCGATGGCTGCCTGGCAGTCCGGGACCTCGTTCTCGAGTCGCCGCATGATGGCGCGAGCCGCGCTGAGGGCCTCCCCGCAGTGATCGTCGAGATCGCCGGGAGCACCGAAGATGGCCAGCGCCGCATCGCCCTCGAACTTGTTGACGAAGCCGTGATGCTTGTCCACCTCGTCGACCACCACGTCGAAGAAGCGGTTCAACAGATCCACCACCTGCGCCGGGGGCTGGGAGGCAGCCAGCTCCGTGGATCCGATCAGGTCGATGAAGAAGACGGCGATGTCGCGCTCCTCGCCGCCGAGCTCGGGATTGCTCTTCAGCGCGGCCTCGGCGACCTCCATGCCGACATGGCGACCGAACAGGTCCCGGATCTTGTCCCGCTCGGCGAGGCCCTCGGCCATGCGGTTGAAGCCGCTCTGCAGTTCGCCGAGCTCGGTGCCGTCGTAGACGGACACCCGTGCGTCGAGGTTGCCGCGTTCGATCTCGACCATCGCCGAGCGCACGTTGTCGATGGGCGCCGTCGTCGCCAGACCGCCGAGCAGCGTCAGCGCGAAGCCGAACAGGAACGTGATGCCGCCGAGCGCGAGGATGGCGACCGCGAACTGGTCGGCGGTGGTGTCATCGCGGATGAACGAGGCGATGGCGATGACCATGAGTCCCGCCACTGGGACGCCGGTACCCAGGAGCCACGAGAGGATGGAGCGCCCCATCACCCCGGCGATACGGATACGGCGGAGATCGCCGGCCTCGAGAGCACGCGCCGCCGCCGGGCGCAGAGCGAACTCCGTCAGCAGGTAGCTGAACGCGCAGACGGTCGCACCACCGAACGCGATGGTGAACGCGACCTTGGGGATGGAGTTGGGATCGATGATGCCGTCGGCCGTCGTGACGATGACGAGCCCGCCGATCCAGAGACCGATCTGCAACCGGGTGAGCCGCCACGGCATCGCCAGCGTGCGCTTCTGTTCCTTGCGGGTGGGCACGCGGTCCTCGATGGCCCAGCGCAGTCCCTTGACGGTCCGCTTGGTTCCCCACCCCACTCCGATGAGGAACGCGACCACGAGGTAGCACGGGATGAGGATGAAGTTCACCCACCAGTACTCACGGGGCGTGACGACGTCCGGCCCCGGCACGACCACGCTGATGAGTGCACCCACGATCACGGCGCCGATCGCGTTGGCGCCCAGCAGGAAGACGGTGAGCAGAATCTGCACCCGGATACGCCGGCGACGCGGTGATTCCTCGGTGTGCCCGAGCAGCGGGGAGCCCAGAGGCGATATCGAGCGTCGTGGTTTCTGCGGCATGGTGGATACGAGACTATCCCGGCGCGAGTAGGACGGGACTCTGCTTGATCGGACTGTGTCCGGACACCGATACCCGCGAATGCAGAAAGCCCCCCGGCCGGTGGTCGGGGGGCTTTCTGGGAAGGGTTGTTCGGCGGTGTCCTACTCTCCCACACCCTGTCGGGTGCAGTACCATCGGCGCTGGAGGGCTTAGCTTCCGGGTTCGGAATGGGTCCGGGCGTTTCCCCTCCGCTATGGCCACCGAAACTCTGTGAAACAACAGAGCACGAGGCACACACTTTTCCTGTCACCGGTGCTGCTGGTGATGGATCGGTGGTGCGGGTTTCAGTTATCTGCTGACCAACTCGTGTGTTGTCTCAGATACTGCACAGTGGACGCGTAGCTTCTTTGTGGTAAGTCCTCGGCCTATTAGTACCAGTCACCTGCACCCATTGCTGGGCTTCCAGTTCTGGCCTATCAACCCGGTGGTCTGCCGGGGGCCTTACCCC